>NC_019440.1:0-20025 GCF_000312705.1 Anabaena sp. 90 | reverse complement strand
GGATAGTGAAGCATTTTTACAGCTAACCAGGTAATACAGCTAACGCAAAAATACCTATAGTGCGACTAAATGCACTCCTAACACCCTTGCTTATACGCTATATGCGTAATACAAGAACGTAGGATGTGTATTGCTTGCACTGCAATTTTGCAGATTACAGATAACGGATAACGCAACTATTAAAACTATGGAGAATGAACGGACTATCTATGAAACTGTGATGGGAAGTAGGGTTAATGATGTTCATTGGTGGAGAACCAAAAACACCATGAGAACCGCAGAATTACCCCTAACAAAGTCAGGGTTTGAATTGTTTATTGCACTTCGTAAAACATCCCCCCGCTACTTTTCCCAGTATCACAAAATCAAAGGTCAAGTATCAAAAGTTGAATCAAGTATTGGTGAAGGTTGTACGGGGGAACAGTTCATAAACCTACTGGAAAAATTAGAGATTGTACCAAATAAAGGAACTATCAGCAGATGGTTCAAAACAGCAGGGGGATATAAAGCAAAGGCATTTTACGCTAAACAGGTTTTAATTCCCATCTGTGCAGTAGCACTTATCTATAAAGCAAAAGTCCAGGATTCTAAATTATCAAAGGTAGCGTAAATCATGTTAACCACAGTTGCAAAACGTATTCAAACAAGCCTAAAACGTAAAGGGGTAGTAGCTACGTCAGGAGACATTAAAGATTACCTGAGAGCTAATGTAGGGAATATTGAAAACATCACCAAAGAAGAGGAAAATAACGCTACTAAATACTTCCTATCTACTGCCACCAAATTAACCGTAGTTAGTGACGACGTACCCACAGAACAAACAGAAGTAGAGGAAACATTCAGCAGCGCAGGTGGTGAACTTGGAAACATTGCAGAACCTACACAGATGGAACTGGAAACATTAACCAGTGAAGATGTAGACATAGTAAACAGTGTAGACAATGCTATCAATACAGCATCTATACAGGATATAGATAGCATTGATTTACACACAAATGAAGCTGCTTTAGATACTGAGAACCAAACAGCTTTAGCCACTGCCACCAAATCAGAATTAGTTGCTTCTACTGCGGGGGAATTGGGGATAGTTCTCAACACTGGAGAAATTGAACTGATAGCCCAAAACGTCAATTACTCATCTGATGATTTACAGGAATCACTAGAAGAAATAAAGAGCGCGATTATTGCTTTTGTCCGTCACAAGATAGCGTTAAACTCCCAAAAGATTGGTGAAACTTTAGAGGAAATAACCCAAGTAGCTACCGATGGTTTTAACCAAAACTCCCAACAATTAACCGACGGACTACAGAACATAAACAAACAGCTACAGCAGCAAAGAACCGACTTTAAAAGTAAGGTCAAAGCTACCCTCTCAGTATTCCAACTACCCGCAGCGTCCTAACTTTAAAGTCAAGATTAATCCTATTTGGATAATAGGACTAATTACCGTAATTGCTGGGTTAACTGCTATTGATAGCTTCCGTTTTAATAGCAGTATCCAGAAACCAGATCACCGTTATTTTACTGACCCTAACAACTATCTGGAGTTGAAACCATGAAACAGTTACCACCTGCCAAAGTTCCCAAGCTTAGAAACCACATTCTACCCAAAGGTAAACTACTCACCCAAGTTTTAGGAAAAAAGTTTGGTGTTACCCTTGCTGATTTTGATAAAGCTATGGGTGGAGACATAGCAGCAGCCCAAAAGATAGGAGAATTAGCCCGTCAAGGCAGATTATCCAGTGATTTAGCACCAAAGTTAGCACAAGCTTATCTAGAAATTATCAACGGTTCAGAAGCTTATAACAAGGCAACTGCTGACATATTATTACAGGCTGGGAAGTCAGCGATCGCCATTGACAAAGCTGCTAGTCAAGTAATGTTAGGACAACAAAAGTATGTTCACCAAAGGCAAGAATTAGCACAGGAATTTGTACTATCCAAAAATACCGAAAATACTCGTCATAACTACCAGATGAACTACACCCAAATTAAGGGATATGTAGATGCTCACTTGGTAGGAGTAGATCAACAAGTTGCAATTTTGGAACAGTCAAACCGTCCCGAAAATAAACAAATAGCTGCTGATGAACAGTTGCAATCTAAGCAGATTAGTGAAGCCCTAGAAAAGGGTGAAAATGCCCGTTATGACTTGATTCCTGAGAAACAATACCACACACCAGGATTCAAAGAAAGATTTATGCAATTTAAAGCAGCACTCGGATTTTAAACCGTAATTAAAATACCCCTACCAACGGCTAATTGATAGGGGTAATCAGGTCATTATTTTTACTACTCCTATGCTAACACAATCACCCAATGATTTAGACAATATTCTTGATAGTGAAGAAACACCGCTACAGGGTGAAACAGTCCGTTATTTAACTCACATTGAAAATAAGCTGTATGCAGATATTCAAGCGAGAAAACGAATAGATAGCGGTTTATTATTTTTGGCTTGTCAAATATCATCATGTTCTCTCAGTTGGTTGTTATTTAACCTACAGGTGACGCTAACAATTATTCAAGTTTCTTCAGCAGTAGTAAGTTTGTTACCCGGACTGATTGACGTAGGAGACTCTTTTAATTTTTCAATCAGTTCTGACTCATGGGAATTTAACTTAGGTCAAAAACCACTGATAGGGATAGTTAAACTCGCCATTGGTGGTGCTGTAAGTTTTAGTGGTACATCTAAAATCACATCTGAAATTATCCAGACTAAACAAGCGATCGCTCAAACTTATCAAGAAATTAGAAGTAGTGAGGGGTTAAGTTTTCAATTACCAGATATGGGGATGAGTTTATTGATAGCGTTATCTGGAGTTGCATTACTAGGAATAGTTAAAAAGTTTTCTAACACTAATAATAATCAGGAGAACAATAGTAATGATTAGGTTCATTAAGTCACTTATTAAATTATTTATCAGTGGTTTAGTTACAGCTATATTTTTAAACTACCTAATCACGGGATTTGTAGACATTGTATACAACATTAATTCAGTCTTGATATGGTTTCATAAGTCCGGTATGGGTGCATACATCAGTAAATTATTTGGAGGTAGATAATGCAAGAAATACAGGAATTTAACCAACAAATAGTTAAGCAAAGACGCAGTTCTAGTATCTTGGTAGGTATTTTACTAGCATCTGGTTTCATTGCTTCAGTGCCGATGTTCTCAGATAGCATCAAGCACAACGAAACCCTGTATTGCTATGTGAAAGATAATTGTAGAGGCTACAATATTAAACGCGGTATCAGCTTTTTAGTTGATAGAGAACGCAGAAACCAATTATTTGATGAGAATATTAAGGTAGTTAAACTTTTACCACCTGAAGACCCTAAAGCGGTTAATTTTGGGTTATGTGCTAGTTTGTTTCTGTTATCTGCTTATGGTGTGAGCAAAGCATTAACTGATAGTCAAGAAAAATCAATACATTCTCAGTTTAAGTTGCTTAAAATCAAAGCACTGGAGACGGATATCATAGAACAAAATCACATTGATTTATTTGGGTTCTCCAAAAGTAATCAGGCGGAAATAACTAAACAAGTCATAGCCCGTCAAACTCAGGAAACTATACAGCAGCTAAAGTCAGAAGGGGAACTACAGTTAGATCATCTTAATGGACAATTGCAAGGTCAATTATCCCTAAAAGGTCATCAACTCCAGTTGTCAGAACTTGATAAGGAAACTGCTAAAAACAACCTTGAGACTTTAGAGACTAACAGGAAGATTGACAAGTTAAATAAACCAGTCCAGGACGCTAAACAACCTACTCCCAATGAAGAATTAAAGAATAGTTTGGTTGAAGTTTTGAAGGGTCACGAGGACGGCTGGTTATGGACTGTAATCAAAGCAGCTAAACCACTGTGGATAATTGGAGAACAGGGAACAGGGAAAACTAATACATCTGTAGCGATCGCACTAATCAGAAAATATTGCTTAAATATCCCAGTTTATCGGATAGCTGATAGACATTTGAACGGTGCTAATAGCAAGGTTTGGAAGTTGCTAGAGGCACAGCTAAAAGCTGATAATGATTCAGCTATCATTGAAGCTTTACAGGATACCTACGAACGCCGTTTAGAACGGATAGGTCAAGATTTGGATGATAAGCAAGCTGAACAATTCCTACTTGATGAATTTACTCACCTCAAGGATATTGATAAAGAAACTGTACAACGGTTTATTAAATCTACATTCTCAGATACTCGCAAAGCTAAAGAACGGTTTATTGGTGTTACCCACTTGGGGACTAATGAAGCCTTTGGGGAAGGTACAGATGCAATGAGAAAAGCTGGTAGTATATTGATTGAGAAATTTACAGCAGATGGGGATAAGCCATTATCTAGAGTAGTTATTAAACACGGTTTAGTTGATGCACAAGGCAATAAACTCAAGGACGTTGAGTATACATTACCTAAATGGTTTGAAGCTAATAAAATCTATCAGCATTTTCATGGTAAACCTATGATTTTTGAGGAATAACTATGAAACTATCAGAACAGTTCAAACTTAAAATACAAGATTGGGGACTGCTTTATAGAGAGAATGAACATGGTTTTTATCTCTATGGTAATTTAGCAGATGGTATGCAATTATACAGGTATTTTACCAATGAAGACGACGCGGATCAATTTATGAGAGATGGTTTATTTTTTTGCAATGACGGGTTATGGGATAAGTACATTAATAAGCCACCGTCAAGCTGTTTAAACTTCTGACTTTTCTTCCCCTGCTCCCAGCATTTTCCCTCAAGGGTATAATTCTTTCTGCATATATATATCTTAGGGAATATTTTTAGTAAATTTTGTTGATAATACAGCTAAAAAAAGCATTTGTTCTGCATATATCTTAGGGAATATTTTTAGTAAATTTTGTTGATAATACAGCTAAAAAAAAGCATTTGTTACGAAAAAACTTAGATAAACTTGGTTTAAATCGTTGTAACTCCCAATTCTTCGAGATAAAATACATGGAGTAATCGTGAATATCAGGAGAATTAACAAAAATAACCTTTTAAAATGAGTACGAATCATTTTAAAAGGTTATGAATCGAACGCAGCATAAGTCATTGGTACTTCCGCCACCGATTATGTGCGCCCTTCTGAGCCTAGTTACTTTCTTTAATCTGAGTACGAATCAGAGTAAATTACAAAACCTGGAGTCGTTTGTGAAATTTATTAAATCCCAGCCAAAGTGCCAGAACACCATTAATTCTAGCATTAGTAAACGAAAGCCAAAACCCCTCTTCCCACTTGTCACGAAGTGGAGTGGATGGGTTCTTGGCATATTAATTGCCTTCAACGTCTTTTTTCAGCACAATGTTGAAGTAGTTCGGCTAATTCCGTTGGTTAATGTACTTATTCAAGCACCGGAAACAAAAAAGTCTAGTACCGATAATCACTCTGACAATGATCCTCGCGGCAATTAGCACCCTTTATTAGTAGTTATTACAAGCTATCACACCCCGTTAATTAGCTTGACTGTAACCTATTGATAAGGATAAAAAACACCCCTAGCTGATTGGTTAGGGGTGTTTTATTTGGGGCTATGAACTGAGATACAAAACGCTATTTTATTCCTGTGATTAAAAAACCTTTACCCTCACTGCCTGACAACATAAAACCTGCACTTCTTAATATTGCGGCCGTCTTTCTAATTGTGCTGCCCTTGCTGTCAATTTCCTGTTTAATCAAAGACTCTAATTCCCCTTTGTTGTTAGCTAAATTGCTCTTGCAGACTGCACCCAAAAACTGAGAAGTCAAGATGTTATGAGTTTGGGGGATTAGTCCCAGTAAAATTAAAATCTTTTCTTGTTTTTCTGACACTACCAAAATAGATCCGTCGTGCAGCATGATTGTGGGTTTGTCTTCCCCCGTCGTCATTGGTAATAGATCATTGGTGCTTATAGAGTCAATGAGATCGCTATCTTCTCCAGTTTCCTCTACTGGTAATTGGTAATTAATGGGGGCTGAAGACGGGTCATTAATTGGTGATTGGGAACTAGGAACAGCAGCCGGGGGGACTAATTTTAATTCCTGTAGCTGGGATTTTAGATCCTGTAGTTCCTCTAGCAGCCCGTTGAATTGACCCATCATAGCTTCGTAGGAAGTAGAGATACCTTCGGTCAGCTTCGCTATCGCCTCACTAATCTTCCCATCTGTTAATGAATCATCTATACGGTTGTCAATATCTTGTATAGATATCGTATTGAGATCAAGATGATTCTGTATAGATTGGTTAATCTTTTCATCTATACGGTTGTCAATATCTTGTATAGATATCGTATTGAGATCAAGATGATTCTGTATAGATTGGTTATTGTCCATTGCTTGTATAGATGAATTGATTTTCTCATCTATAATTTTTTCTATATCTTGTATAGACAGCTTAGGAAGATTGTCTATATTTTGGGGTGTAGATTGGGGGACATTATCAACGCCACCGGAACTTACTACACCTTGAATATATTGGATAATCAAGGCACTAGCGTTAGTTTGTTTATTTTTAGCTATATCCTTAAATTTTCCCCACAGTTCCTCATCTATCCTAAATGTAGCTAAAAATCCTTGTGGTTTAGTCATAATCTATATTGCATCTATACAACATCTATAATCTAACATATTATCTAGATAGCATCTATATAATTATCTTATATCATCTAGACAATTATCTAGATTATTCATATAGATTACATCTAGACAAACATCTATATTTAATCTATATTGAATATAGACAAAACAAAAGACGACCGCCACTCCTGAGAAAAGTACAGCGATCGCCTTTCATTCAAAACCAATGAAGGAATCTATATGACAACTTTAACACAGCCCAAGCCCAAAACCTTCACCCTGACCTACTTTGATGGAGAATTTGATGCTCTAATCGGACTTTTGCCACAAGTCACAGAACTAGACAGCCCTTACTACCAAGGCTATTTAGCAGCATCCTTAGAACATGATTTAGTCCCCTTCTAATCCCCCAATTCCCCCGCAGGGGGGAACTCCACACCCTCGTACACCACACTAGAAGGAACTAAAATCATGACATCACAACACAAAAACCGAGTTAAAACCTTACTCCGTCAAGTATTCTGGCAATTAGATGATTGCAGCGACCGCGAACTTACACCAGCATTAATCAGACAGTTCCTAGCTAACAACGTCCCTCACACCTTATTAGAACCATTTGCCATAAACATAACCGGGGGTGACTGGTGGGAACGGATAGAGCAATTAGTTTGGATGTTCATAGAAGCTAGAAAACACGCTTAACCCACTACTCACTACAAATAATTCAATGTAGTATATTAACCCTCTGTACATCTAAGAGGGTTTCGAGCAATTAGTTTGGATGTTCATAGAAGCTAGAAAACACGCTTAACCCCACTACTCACTACAAATAATTCATGTAGTATATTAACCCTCTGTACATCTAAGAGGGTTTAATTAAAAGCAAGAGTTCTCGAAAATAACCATTATAGATACCGCAAAATGGAAACTGATATACTATCTATAGAAGTCTTAAATGCTTCTCTTGATGCCAAAGTTGGCACAAGCTTTTCTCACACTCTTAACACTGACCCAGACGTGCTATCTCAGTTACTCGCTGATAAACGTTCCGTTAATACCCAAAAAGCCTACGAGAAAGATATCAATGATTTCTTTAAGGTGATGACGGGTAAAGTTCCTACTCCTGATGTTGTTTTAGAGTTCCTCCACCTAGAACAAGGTCAAGCTATGGCTGTGGTTCTCAAGTACAAGGCACACCTAATCCGCAAGGGTCTAAAGGAAGCCACTGTTAACCGTCGTCTTGCTGCTATCAAAAGTTTGGTGGTGACTGGCCGCAAGTTGGGGGTTTGTCACTACAGTTTGCAAGATGTTCAATCTGAACGGGTGCAAAAATACCGCGATACTTCTGGGATTGACCGTCATACTTTTGAGTTAATTCTGAATCAGTGTGATTTGACCACCCCCAAGGGTAAACGTGATTATGCTATTCTGCGTCTGCTTTGGGGTAATGCCCTCAGACGGAATGAGGTTTGTCAATTAAATGTGGGGGATTTTGACCCGGAAACTAAGACTCTCAGGATTTTAGGGAAGGGACGGGGGACGCAATCTGAGGTGATTGATTTGGGTGTGGGGACGGTAGCAGCTATTTCTCAATGGTTGGAAACTAGACCAGGGGTGAAGGATAATTCAGCTTTGTTTGTGTCTGTGGATTTTGCTAATGCTGGAGGTCGTCTGACTGGGGATGGACTGAGAAAAATGTTGGTGAAGTTGTCTGAACGGGCTGGGATTAAAAAGCAAATGTCACCACACAGGGTCAGACATAGTGCTATTACTGCGGCTTTAGATGCTACTGATGGTAATGTTAGGAAGGTACAAAAACTCAGTCGTCACCGGAAATTGGATACCCTAATGATTTATGATGATAACCGTCACAAAGACCAGGGGCAAATTACTGATTTACTTGATGGGATGTTTTAATTCTAAAGTTTGGGAATTTTTGACGGCTTTTATCGGGTAAAGACAAGGCTTTGGGCGATTACTCTAATTTCTTAGCGTACAAAACTCCCAAATTGGCACAGTTTAGCTAAATAGAGTTTATAAGGCAGAAAAATTATCAATTACCGGAGTACATAAACCTTGAGTAACACGATAAACCGCTAATTCATTTTCCTCATCGTCACAAAACCTCACTTCAATTCCTACAGCTTGAGAAATCCAATTTGCGTTATTGAAATATTGTTGAACTGAAAAACCTTCTGCTGGATAGGTGCGACACCAAGCAGGCCAAACCTCTGGTTTCCAAATATAGCCTTCGGCTTTGAGCAAGTCTTTAATTGCAATAGTACCGTTGCTACCTTTACCATCCTGATTACCAATTTTAACAGTAATGTACCGTATAGTCCCCACACCAATAAAAGTTTGATAATCTGACCAATTTAATACAGAAATTTTTGTTCTGCTGTTTAATTCGTCAAGAAAAGGTGATGAATTTTTACTTTCTGTGATAATAAATAAAGTTTCAACTGCACGAGTTAAAGCCACATAAAATAAACGTCTTTCTTCATTTACTACAGACTCAATGCTATCACCAAAGACACGGGTAAACATTAAATCAGGATGTATCAAGGGATAACAACGAGGAATAGCATCAAGTATTATAACTACATCTTTTTGAAGACCTTTATATTTGTGTGCAGTTGATATAGTTACTGATTTTTTTGATTCTTCAGGAAGGTATGAGCGCACTAATTCTAAAAAACTATCAAGTGTACCATTTTTATATTTACTCCTTTTATTTTGATAATTCACATACCAAGGTAAACTATTTTTTCGACTGAGTAATACTACTTTTTTACCTTGTTTAATAGTCTTGTTAATTAGACGTAAGATAGCAGGTGTTATATTGTCCCCAGAATAATTTTCTTGCTCTGTGGGAGTTGGTTCAAAGCTAGACATATCAGCAATATTAACTATTCCAGGAATCTTTTTATCAGCGCGAGCAGGAGTACCCAAACCTTGCATTAACTTATTACCAATATCAACAATAGAAGTAGCTGAACGGTAATTTGTAGCTATATTTAATTTATGTGATGGCTGGAAGAATTGGTGAAAATCCTGATAAAATCGGAGGTCAGAACCAGCGAAACCATTAATAGATTGCCAGTCATCACCAACGCAGAAAAATAGTGCTTGAGGATTTTGCTTTCTGATGGCTTCTATTAGATTATAGAATAGTTCCGAAAAGTCTTGATATTCATCAATCATGATGTATCTGAGACTTTTTAAATCACCAGTTCCTAATCTACGGCGAAATATAGTTTGTCCTGATGCAATTACCTCTACAGCTTTTTGCATTAGTCCATCAAAATCTTCTTCACCTCTATCCTCAAGACATCTTAAATAGGATTTATAAAATCTATATGCTAAATTCAAAAATTGTTCTTCAATCTTACTCACACATTCGTGTTTAGAAATAATTTTTCTTAACTCTTCTGAAGTTAAAGAAAGTTTACGGCATCGTTGAATAAATCCTTTTACTACTGTCGTAAATCTATCTATTGATCTATCTTTTATCCTTGACCAAATTGTTTCTTCACTCAGTCGGTTACATTGAATACCTAAATTTTCTAACTTATCCTTGAGTAATTCACAAAAAACTTCTGCTCCTTGATCTTTAAGAGGTCTTGGTGATAATGCTATTAACTGCCAGTTGGGACGATTTGCCCAATACTCTCGCTTTTCATGGGACATATCATCATAATCTGGATCTCCTTCTAGTCCAAAATATTCAATAACTATTCCCTGTTTTTCTCCAGTCAATATTGTAAAATCAGGACGGTAATTTATGCCATTCCACCAAAAGTTACGCTCATATTTGTATTTAATATTATGTTCAAATAAAAAGTTAGCAATTAGTTTTTCACCAAAAGATTTATAGTAGTTACCATCAATTCCTTCTCTTGGTAATGAGCGACGATAACGAAGCATTTCTTCTGGAGTTTTATCATACCCACCTGAAATTATGCGCTCCCAGTCTTCATGAAATGCTGCCATCATCAAATCGCGTATTTTTGCATAAAATATTGTGTCGCGTAAGTAATCATCAATTACAATCTGTAAAGCGCGGCTTTGGTTCTGTTCTCCATCTGGTTCATCAAAAAGAATATTTTCGGGATGAACTAAGGCATAAGCTAAGGCATGGAAAGTCATTGCATGGGGAACAGAATTTTGTAATTGTAACTTTAGACGTTCTCGCATTTCGTCTGCTGCTTTGCGATTGAAGGCTAAAAGTAACATTTCCCCTGGTGCAATACCACAATGTTTCTGTAAAAATATTGCTCGATTGACTAAGGTTGATGTTTTACCACTACCAGCCCTAGCTATTACTTGTACATGATTTTCAATAGTGCCAATTGCTGCTGCTTGTTCAAGGTCATGAGAGAAGTTTAAATTTGTTTTTACCCAATTTTGTATGTACTTTGATTTTTCAGATTTATATTCTTGAAATGATATGTATTCAGTACAATGAAGTTGATAAAAGTTGTCGGCATTAAAAAAGTTGTTTTCAAATTCGTCTTTTATGTTTTCTAGTAAAGATAGTTTTTTGATCTTCCTTCTTTCAGTTTCTAATCTTTGAGCCTCCCGTCTTTCTGCTTCTCGTTTCTCTGCTTCCAGTCTTTGAGCCTCCCGTCTTTCTGCTTCTCGTTTCTCTGCTTCCAGTCTTTGAGCCTCTTGTCTTTCAATTTCTCGCTTTTCTGCTTCCAGTCTTTCAGCATCTAGCCTTTTTTTGTCTTCCTCAATTTCTATTAATGGAAGTATATCTTCCAGAAAAAGTGGTGGTGATATAATATTAAATTGTTTAACAAACATCCATTTTTTATATTTGACACTAAATTCTGTATCATAATTTATTTCGATTAATATTTTTGTTTCTTTTTTTATATTGTGTATTGCTACAACTTTCCCTTGGGCATAATATTGAACTAATTTTTTATCTTCTTGATGAATATTATTTTTTAATGACTTAGCTGCATTTTTATATCGAATATAATATATAACCGTTTCCTCAAACCGACTAACTTCTTTTCCTATTAGAATCTTCCAGAGGTTATCATGATCACCAATAACCTCTGCAAACTTTTGAACAGTATCAATCTGTGAACTGCTATCCATTATATAAAACTATTATCTCATCAGCTACTTCTTCAAGTTTATCCTGATAGGGTAAAGACAAGATACGCGCAAAACTTATCATGATGTAAAGTTCTGTAAGGAATCTGTGGACGGACGGACAAATTGACGGACGTTAAAAGATTAAATTCCCAAACCTTGATAGGTCGGGTGGTTGTGGCGTTGGGGTTAGTACCACGATTCCTAGTACAACGACTGACTTCTGATGGACAAGCGTTATGCTGAAACTTGGTTAATAGGTTAGATGTGCTTTTGTCAGTGGATGAACTAACCCCGGTGGCAAGTTAGCAAGGTATTGGATATGTAATTACCGAACATTTATTAGTGTTAACCGTATCAATTCTTAGTTAATTTTCTTTGGAAAGCTTGAAACCCTATATTTATCGTTGATGGACGCTGGACGTGACGTTATTTAGCTAGGAACTTTAACGTCAAGTTAATTAGGTGAAATATGCTCAAAAATCCATCAATGATTATTACTGTTCTATTATTCTCCACTTTTGGTCTTGCATTAGCAGATCCAAACTTTCGAGATGAGTTTGGTAGTATCGCTAAAGTCAGCATTCCAGCTTTAGTAACATTGGCACAACAAGACCGCAAGAAATCAGAGTAACAGAGCATCCCCAATAGTGAAATTTTTGCTGATTGGGATATTGTGGTGTTTTTCAAGAACATAAGCTAATTTCTATCGTGGTATTATTGCCATGATAGAAATTAGTGTCTAAGCCAAACATTTGTATTGTAGTGATTACAGGTTACTTTACCCCTATAACACCCTTCGTAACTTTACCCTTGGGGGTTATTATCGTGCTATATATGAAGGTATTATCAGATACCCACTTAAACAATTAAAATTGCTATGATCACGATTACTGCTGAAATCTATACTCCCCGTTGGGGTAACAACGACACTTACACTTTTGAATTTGGTGAACAATCCATGAGTGTAAGCATGATTGGTCCAAAAGCAGTTTGTACTTATATTCCTGGTAGAGACCCTGTTTGGTCAGGTGATTCTTTGGAGGGTATTCTTAGAAACAACTTGGTACATCCTCCTGTAAGTTTTCAGGATCTTATTGAACACTTATGGAATTCATGGCGAGATGGTGATATTAATGAGGCTGAACTTAACAAAGAGCTTCAGGAAGTGATTGTATGGCTCAATAAAATCACCAAACTGAAGCCAAAAACCGAGTTTTGGAGTCAGTATTTTTAAGTTAAAAATATTGAACTGATATGTACTCCGTTAAATCAGTTAATATTCATTGTTTCAAACCAGTTCAGCTATGTAAGTCCACACTTGCCCAGGTTTGCCCACATTTTGACATGATTTTTTAAATAAGCAATTATACTTATTAAGTTTATTTTGAAAACTACTTTTGTAGAAGGACAGATTTGACTAGGATTGTCTAGGATTGTCTAGGAATGGCTACATCTGAAAAACGAGCAATTACACCTAGCATTTTGTATTTTACCCACTACTTTTGTAGTGTATAGCGATATCGCTGTACTGCTACTGAACAAGCAAGCTACACAGTCTCATAGAAAATGCAGGTGTAAAACCATCACCCTTGGGCATTGGCACTCTCTAACAATTGCAACGTTGCAATACTAGGTTTTACTAGGGACGATTTTGTATAGTTCGTTTGCTTTAATCAAAGTCAAAATTTTTGAGAAAATTTTTCAAACTCAACCCACGCATTAAATCAATCATCTCCTGACTGCGTAACCCATGCTTAAGAGCATTCATTTTTGACCTTTCCTTTCCCTCTGGAGTTTTTGCTCCGGTACTGTGTTCCCAAGGTTTCCATTTCTGGATCTGCTGTCGTTGACGTTCTCTCGCTTCTAAACTCCACCGGGGCATCGTTCCCTTCCTCCAATCGTTGTTTAAGTTGTTCCTGTTCTACTTGTAGCTGGTTTAGCTGTTGATTTACGTAGGTTTTAATGAATTGACTGGGTTTTTTGGGGTTTTTCAGTTCGTGCAGCAACGCGATACATTTACGCATCTCAGCTTGACACTTGAGGCTTAATTCTGCGAATTCATTAGGAATATGAGGTAATGCTGTCAGCACTTCCCCAGAATCGTACCCAGCGAACTGCTTGCAGCAGCGCTTCGCTATCGCCTTATTCATGAAGTGGGTTGATAGGGAGTTGAGCATAGCTATCTGACTGTGAAGGATAACTTCAATGCTGCTAAAGTCCCCATCCTTGGTTTTTTGGGCTTGTTCCAACACTGAATCAGCGATCTCTTTGATGCTTGAGGCATCCAGTTGACTTTTGCCAATTTTAGCCATGACTTGAGCTTGAGCAAATCCTGGTGTAGCAAAGTGTTGTAAATGAGATTTATCCTCGCTGACATTGATACCTGATTTTTTTAGTTTGGTGACTGAATCACGTTTTTGTTCCTCTGCCATAAGTTTTTCAAGCGAATCTGTTAATCCCATAAATGTTTAAAGTTTGATACTTACTGTAATTGTAAGGTTGCATACATGGTTAACCAATATTCAAATTGGCTATGTTATGGGGATATTTCCTGAGCAGCAACGTTTTTGCAGATGGTATATCCCCCGATCTTAGAAGTTGGGTGAACTGGTAATCAAAAGTCATAATCACACCTTCCCTAACAACCAATCATCAGATTTTCCCCCCGCAATTACAGCAGTTCTATCCTCTTTTTTTCGATTTTTATAGCTGACTGTGCAGGTGAGAATATAGCCCTGCTCGTACTCAATGCTTATGATTGTGGCCTTAACTTTCCATTTATTAGACTCATGTTCCATTGTTGGGTAACAGTTAATGCGATCGCCAATTTGGTATTTTTGACCTTCATTTGTTGACCTTTGTTGACCTTTGTTGACCTTTTCCAAAAAATCTTGATTAGCCACAAAACCTTGACCATCAAAGGTTTCAGGGTTTTGATAATTTTCAAATGTTGACTTTGTTGACCTTTTTGTATCAGGGTCAACACCTTGCTGTGTATGGTTTTGAGGCACATTTTGATCGTCATTTGTTGACCGACCCCAAAATATAGAATTATCTGGAGTCAGATCAGCATGGTCAACGAGGGGTGATTGAAAAATTTTTGGGGTCGGGTCAACAAAATCAATATTTTGACCATTTTCTATTGCCTTTAACCCTTGCTGTATATGGTTTTCAGCTTTTTGATCATTGGTCAACAAAAGGTCAACAAAGTCAACATTTTGATTTTTTTCAAAGTCCTGAACATTTTGCTGTGTATTGGTTTGAGGTGTGTTTAATTTTTTTTCCAAAAGGTCAACATTTTGCTGATTTTGGTCAACAAAGTCAACAGAATAGTAAGTTTTTTCCTCCATTCCTAAAACGCCCCAGTTAACCATCTGGTCGCACATCTTCTTAATTTCAGCAGTGGTTAAGCTTCTTAATCCCTTCACCCCTGCTTTTATTTCTCTAACGGACTTCTTGCACGCTTTTCTATCTAAGTAGTCCTTGATTTTCAGGTAGTCCCCCTCGATTTTTTGTTCAGGGGTAAACAATGCTCTTAGTAGCAGATGTTGGTCAAGGTAAAATTTAACCAGTTTTCCAGCACTTGTTACACATTGCCGATCAATCATCTGCTCCGGGTTTAAGTTCCCAGCTAAAACCGAGTTTGTCAAATGAATCCATAGAATGAAACGACACAAATAACCCTGAATCTTGGGGTATATCGTGTTCCATCCTGCATCGTCAGTTTCATTATTTAGTCGTCTCAACCGGCTGATCAATTCTTGACAAAGTTTTTTTGCTGAAATGGATAGAAAATATTGCTTTTCCGGTAGTTGGGAACATCCTATATATAAATCTTTCAAGGATGTTGAGATGCGAGTGCTTAACCCGCTATCCCCTGCAAACAAATCTAATTCCTTAAACGGAACTGTAACCAGGGAAGGCAACCACCGAGAAAATTCACCTTTATGGTCATCAAATCCTTGCTTTTGAAGAATTGATCTTAATGTTTCTATTTGAGTGTTTCCGGTCTTATTAAATGCAGACTTAGCAACATAAGCAGAATTATCCGAGTTGACTAAATCACGCCTTAATGATCCTCCGTCAAACTCGGATAGTTCCAGTTCTAGATCATCCCCTTGACCATTACGGAACTTATTCCTGCCAGAAATAAACCCGCTCCATTCGTCCCTAAGCTGTAGCAATCCCCTCGGATTTTCACAGTGTAATTTTATCTTGGCCTCTTGAGATAATGCCCCAATGATATAGCGTTTAAGGCTTGGTTTATCCGGTTCTCTGTTGTTTTCCGGGTCTTTTTTAAATGCTATTAATTCCTCTTTATACTGTTCTAATTCCTTTTGGTACTTCTCTCTTTCAATGTTTTCCAATTCCTCCAATGGCTTCACAATTAAACGTTGGGTAGGTGATTTCAGATCCCCCGACTTACCCAATATTAAAGTTTGAAAGATACAAGGCTGCGTATAGCTCTCAGAGGTGTTAATGACAATTGTTGACGATGTACCAATTACTGACCCAACTGCGGGTAACAAAGTGGAAAATAGGTGTTCAAAAGCAGTCGGCATACTATCAGCTTGTTCATGGAGCATAGCTGCTAGATGTCCTCCGTCACCATATAAAAAATCAAAACCATCTAACCTACTTTTTTTGGCATCAAATAGCTTGGGGATTTGAATTTTTTCAAGGTCTTTTTTATCCTGTTCCTGTTCCTTATCTGCTTTGATGAGGTTGTATAAATCTCTCAGTTCCCTGATTGGTTTGTTAGCAGTTCCAGCTAAATCATGCAGTTCTAATTCTGTTTCAACCTTGCTTAAGTCCTTATCAATTATGTCTGCTATTTTGGCTTTTAATTCCTTAGCAGATAGTTTAGTTAAGGTAGGGTGAGGAATTACGTTATTTTGTTTTGGTGATTGTTGCGATCGCTCTTTAACCCCTTGATTTTTCTGCCACGCCTTAATACAATTTTCTATTGCATCATCCGTCAATGTAGCAGTGGGGTTATCATTGCTTGCTGACTTCCAAATAATATCAGCTTCCTTAGTATCCAATGGGGGGGAACAGTGGGAGCAATAGTCATCAAATAGTTGACGTGGATCTCCTTCACATCTATGCCCAAGATGTTGCAATCGGTTAGCAGTTCCTATTAAATTTCGTGCTAATTTTGCTCCTGAATCATTCCTACTACCTTTACCACTGCCATGATCTATTAAATCTCTATCTGTTTTTGACAAGCATTGGTATAGAGGAATATCAGATGATTGGTAATTGGTAATTGGTAGTTGGTAATTGGTAACTGCTGACTTTTCAGGAATGATCCGCCGTAATTCCTCTAGTGTGTATTTTTTTCCAGAATTACGGATTATTTGGGCAACTCCGACAGCTTCACCTGATTTGTTGACGTAAAGACTACCAGCCAATCTCATTACCCTTGACGGGTTTTTGATACTTCTGTCAGCATCGGAAAAATCTAATAAATCAGATTGCAGTTTTGTCCATGTTGGTACATCAACCGATTCAGATAGAACCCAGTAACTATGAACTGATTTTCCCCCGGTGTCCACTTGTAAAGTTGGTTCAGGAAGTTCTAGCGATCGCCACAAATCAGCCTGAACGGACTTATCAATATTGTCATGTTCATAAAAAATGACCCGTCCTGCTGTTATATCGTTGTCAGAGTGTCCACCGGGGTTCACAACTACATAAGCATTAAACCCCTGACTTTGTAGCTGTTCCATCTGTTTAAACTCAAGTCCATCTGCTTTTGTGGCCTTGCTGGTAGATGGATTGATATATCTAATGCCAACTTTATCCCCCCTGCTATATCCCAAAGTCTCCAGATGGAGAGTAGCTGCGGCCTTATCTATTTGGAGGTTGTTAGGAACGAATTGTGCAACCATTTTAAGCAACCTCCAAAGTTTGTATATTTTGAATAATGAACAGGGCAAAATCGCCGGAAATGCCTGATTTTTCTAGCATTTCCAGACTTTCAGTTAATTGACGATCGCTCACCAATGATTGAAGATAGTTAAATCTTTCTTGCTGACTCATGCCCCAAACCCCTTATTTTTCAAGAGTTTGGAACATATCAAAAAAATTTGATTGAATGTACTACGATGTGGTAATGTAGTAGTATATAAATTCTCTAAGATAAATTCCATCAATTTATCTAAGATAAATTCCAATTTGTGATCTAAGATGAGATCACACGATGCACATGACATACGCATTTTTTTTATTGATGTATCCAGTTGTCTTTTCCGCCAAGTCCAGACAACTGGTTGTACTATGAAAACACTAAAACTCCCAGACCTGCTTATTATGCTGCGGTTTGGGAGTTTTGCTGTAGATAGTTATGTATGAACTTACGTATCAATTGGTACGTAGTTGTGCCATTAGCTTGTGCAAGTTCCCTGAATTTTTTCTCATCAGTTGGGGTTAACCGAGTTCTTACTAGAATTTTAGGTTTTTCTGTCATACTTATTTCCTGTAAAGTGATCCTATGATAACAAAATAATCATGGTTGCGATCACTTGTTTTAAAAAAAAGTACATTTTTACTAAAGATTTTTGTTTTCCACAATTTCCACAGCAAGCATCAAGATGTCATGGAGTAAATCTGGAGTAAATCTGTCTGACATACACCAGAATGTAAACGAAGGTGTGCAATCTGTTTGCCAACTACTTGAAAGCACTTGTCAAGCACTTTATTCTAATATTCTTTGTATAGCAAAAAACGGCTGTAGATATTGCCATATAAAGAAAGTAGATATTCAAAATATGGCAATTGTATGACAATTGGCACTAATAAATTTATTCAATTTGTACATACAGAATGAGAATAGCAGGTATACCCGCTATTCGGGACTTAGTGGGATTAGACGGGACTAGCTGGGATGACAAATGGAGTTCCCCAAAATTACGACACATGGTTTGACTATTCAAATCATTTGTCGCAAAACACATTACTTTATCACAAAAAGTCCTAATTAGAAAGATTGACTTTTTTGTCAATATAGTTTGAACGTTGAGATAGTCAGTTTGTTTGACTTTAGATCCAATGATTTACGGGAGTACATGAAACATTATTGTCAAACAATAGGATTTTTCTACTAGCGAAACCAACTAATTATGTAAAATTTTTCATGTTTCGTTCATATCTTCACAAACAATGACAATGGTAATACCTTGCATTCCCAGACGGTTGATCACTCAAAATCTTAAATAGCAAGGCTTTTGGCGAAATTTGGCACAGTCTAATAATTTATTATTTTCCTGCTACCTGTTTTCAATAAATTATTGAGTTGACAAAAATTCAAAAAATCAATATACATTTTTTTGAGGTAGTTTAAGCGATCGCCCCTAAACCCCTATGTATACCCCCTCTCAGGATACATTCTGAGTAGGGTGATATTTTTTTACTGGGGTAGGGAGCGATTCCTACGGAGTGCTTCGCTATCGCAAAAAAAATAAATTATTTAAGCTACAGCTTTGACTGAAATAATCCCCTGACTACACCTTTGAACCAACAACCATCTTTTAGCTTCAGGTTCGAGGGCTGGCATGATACGGAAGTTTAAAACGTCTGCCCAAGTCTCTACTCCGTGACTATTAGCAAATGCTCTTTCAAGTTCTTTAAAGTGTAACCAGTTGCGATCGCTGATAGCACCAAACACCGGAATAAATGTACTTAGCGGTAGTAATGTAGCTGTTTCACTCATTGTCGTAATCCTCAAAAATACAAACTATCGGTAGAAGGTCATCTTCTGTATAGATAACTTCTATTAGCCGTTTACCTGTGTTTCTAGCAATTCGTTTGCAATGATCCTCAGTTGCGGCCATCTTCCAATCTCTAGGTTCTGTAACGGGGTCAAATTTTCCCTTAGAACGTTTGATGTCATCTGCCATGCTGATTTTTACTTAGTTCTTTATTCAGTTTTCAAGGTTCGGAGTTTGGGGTAGCGAACTGCTTGCAGCAGCGCTTCGCTATCGCTCTAACTTGCCTTTGGATTTTGCACTTGTGGATTTTGTGTTGTTGAATTGGGATTTTGCTGTTCTAGCCAATTGAGTATCAATTCCTCCATCACGCTATCCATAGTTCTATTTTGTAAGGCACAGGCAGATTTAAACCTTGCCCGCACTGTTTCAGTTACTCGACCTCTTACAAATACAGATTTTTCCATCTAAAAATATTGTTCATTAGTTTATTGGTTCATTTTATTGCTTATCCCCCTTAATCGTGAAAATAATTTTATGCACTTGTTCACTTTTGCTGTTGTGAGTTATGATAGCACTATAACCTAAAAGTTGTAAATGCCCTACAACCTTGTAAATCCTGTGAGTAAA
>NC_019429.1:0-56037 GCF_000312705.1 Anabaena sp. 90 | reverse complement strand
CACTTAGAAATTGCAACTAATGATTGCAGAAATTGAAATAAGTTATTAAGGGTATGTCAGAAAATTACAGTATTCATCTCAAACCTGTTTATTCTCAAACCGTCCCCACACCTGATGGGGTTAAATTACCAGATGGTTGGTGTTTATCTTGGCATCAATTAGAAACTTTAAAAGCCTTGCGCGATCCAAATATTGATGTAGTTTTCAACACTGCTATGACGGGAGATGGTAAAAGTTTAGCTGCTTATTTAGAAGTTCTTCAAGGTGAATTTTCCGCGATTGGACTTTACCCAACTAATGAATTAGCACGTGATCAAGAAGCACAAATTAAAGGATATATTGATATATTTAAACCAGGAAATCAACCTCGTGTAGTTAGATTGAATGGGGCTGATTTAGAAATTTATGCGGAAAACGAAGAATTAAAAAAAGGTGCTGCACTTTTAACTCGTGTAGTACAATCTGAAATACTTTTAACCAATCCTGATATTTTCCACTACTTACATCATGGAGCATATCTAAGCCATGATGATAGTCCTGATAAACTTTGGGGGCGAGTTAATAAAAACTTTGATTTATTTATTTTTGATGAATTTCATGTTTTTGCTGCTCCCCAAATTGCCAGCGTAATTAACACCATGCTGTTGATTCATTGTACAAACCGCCGGAAAAAGTTTCTCTTTCTTTCAGCTACACCCGATAGAGATTTAATCAGCAGATTAGAAGTAGCCGGATTTCGTTGTCAAGAAATTAATCCTTTAGAAGAAAATAAATATCAATTTCCTGATGATCCAGAACAAGAAGTGCAACTTAAGTCCAAAGAATGGCGACAGGTAACGCGAGGAATTGCACTCAATTTTATGCCTTTAGAACCGAGTTTTAAAGCTTCTGAAACTTGGCTAAAAGAAAATAGTAATTTAATTATATCTCAATTTCAGCAATACCCAGGTAGTAAAGGTGCGATTATTCTCAATTCAATTGCAGCAGTTAAGCGACTAACTCCGTTTTTTCAGGAACTTTTAAAATCTGATAATTTAATAGTGGGAGAAAATACAGGTTTATCAAGTAAAGGAGAAAAAGAGTTAAGTTTTGTGGCTGATTTGGTTCTGGGTACAAGTACAATAGATGTGGGAGTTGATTTTAAAATTAACTTCCTGATTTTTGAATCATCAGATTCTGGTAACTTTATTCAACGATTGGGAAGATTAGGAAGACATGATGGATATGAGAAAAATGGTCAAGAAATTAAGTTTGATAATTTCATAGCTTATGCTTTAGTTCCTAATTTTTTAGTTGAGCGTTTATTTCAAACAGATTCACCACCATTAGAAACTGATAATATTTATGATCGTCCATTTTTGCAACAAACTATAAAAGAGCAATATCGTAAAATCAATGATTTTCATGGTTATTATCGCCGATGGGGTGCTGTGCAGTCATTTTGGTTATGTTGTAAATTGAGCGATCGCACTATTAAACAACAGTATGCTAAAAGTCGAGAAAAGTTCCAAACAGCCTGTGAACAAGTATTTAATACAAGTTTAAAATCACAAGCTGGACATATTACAGGATGGGCTAAAAACTGGAAAGAAATGTCAGGTAAATCAGGAAATCCCATTGCTGAAGATGCAGCGAGTTTTCGTGGTTCTAGTCCTTTGCAATGTGGTTTATATGATTTGACAGAAATTAACGAAGCAGAAAGATTTAAAACTTATGATTTACCGGGAATTTTAAGCAACTTAGAAATAGAAATGTGGACGGAAGCAGAATTCATACGGACATTAAAAGAAACTGCCCAACAAACCGGACAACCCATAGCTAAAGGTAGATTTGCTCATTGTCTCGCATTTATCAAGTTACGTTCCTACCGTGAGGAACGGTTGAACTGGAAATTTACCTATTTTGGAGACTTGCAACCCATAGCTGACGCTTGGAAAGTACAGGTTTTAACAGGGGTGGGAGTATGGCAACCGGATAATGCTTGGATAGGTCAAATTGATAAAAAGCTGAAAAAAGAGGGGTTAGTTTGTTATGTAATTCGTCGTCCAGTTGCTGAAGTGCGGATGCGGTTAAGGCTACCTATGCACTTTCAACTTTATCCCATCAGTGATCAATACAGTATTCATGAATCAACTCAGCCCTATTCTATAGCTTTTGGTCAATCTGCGCTGCTACTAGATACGCTTGCTTATACTTTCAAAAGCAAAGGAGATGAGATATGGATTGCTTGAGGTTTTCGCTTCTACCGTCAATTTTAGGAAATTTAACAGGGAAACATTCAATAGTAAATACAGTTTCAATCCCTAATAGGGGTTATAGAGTCAAGCAAGCTTTTGTTGATTTATTCTCCAGCTTGCTGATATGGGCAGTAAGGCATAAACGCTTGAGAACAGTAGCGGAAGTTTCAATCCCTAATAGGGGTTACTCATTGCCCATAAAATCTTTCAATTCAGATTGTACATTAATTTCTCAGGGAATAAAATCAGATGCAAGAAATTTAAATGGTCTTCTGATACTGTTCTCCAAAAAACTATGCTATCATCAGCTAGTGTGGCTTCAACGCTTGAGTGCAGGAACGGAGACTGGTTGGACAATATTTTATTCCTCTGACCCGCAGTGTTTTCTTATTTCTAGTCAGAAGCCTCCAAGTAAACAATTTAATTGGAGAGTTATATGGACAACCATCAACAGATGGAACTCTTTGACTTGCAAGCTTATACCTCAGAACAATCTACTGTAACTGAGGATGTACTGGAATTGGTAGAAGAAATTCAACAACCACAACCAAGTCTCTATAAGCAACTTGAACTAAATTTATTTCCGCAGACAATCTACTTGACTCATTTAGAGTTGATGGAATTAGCTGCGTAATGTGTTAAAGAGTTTGGAAATATAAACTTCTTGGTTTACCAAACTCCTTAATTTCAACTAGCTAGTAGGGTGCGTTAGCCATAGCGTAACGCACCAAAATAAATACTAAATAACTAAACCATAAACATTACTAGAAAGAATCACATCGTTGAAATATTTCCATCATGAATAATTCAATTTCTGATAATTACAGACATCTACTTATGGAAGTACAACAACGAATTCGTGCAGCCCAATACGATGCTCTCAAAGCAGTTAATCGAGAAATGATTAACCTTTACTGGGATATTGGCAAGATGATTGTTACCCGACAACAGAATGTTAATTGGGGTAAATCAGTCGTAGAACAGTTAGCAAAAGACTTACAAGCAGAGTTTCCAGGTATTAGTGGTTTTTCTACTCGCAATATTTGGAGAATGCGAGATTTTTACCTAACTTACCACTCTCAGAAAATTCTGCCACCATTGGTGGCAGAAATTGGATGGACTCACAATGTAGTCATTTTAGAAAAATGTAAAGATGATTTAGAACGAGAATTTTATATTAAGATGACTCGTAAATTTGGTTGGACAAAAAATGTTTTAATTCACCAAATTGAAAATCAAACATATCAAAAAACTCTGCTCAATCAAACTAACTTTAATAAAACAGTTCCAACAGAGATACGTAACCAATTAAAACTAGCTGTTAAAGATGAATATACTTTTGATTTTCTGGAATTAGCAGATGAACACAGCGAAAGACAGCTAGAACAAGCAATTTTGACAAGAGTTGAACCATTCTTACAAGAAATGGGTGGTTTATTTGCTTTTATTGGTAGTCAATATCGCTTAGAAGTTGATGATGAAGAATATTTTATAGATATTCTATTATATCATCGCCGTTTAAAGTGTTTGGTGGCAATAGAATTAAAAATTGGTAAATTTTTACCTGAATATGTTGGCAAAATGCAATTTTATCTATCTGTTTTAGATAACACGGTAAAGTTACCAGATGAAAATCCTTCTATTGGCATTATTCTTTGTAAATCTAAACAGAGAACTATTGTGGAATATGCACTCAAAGATTCTAATAAACCCATTGGTGTAGCCACTTATCAGATAGTTTCTCAATTACCTCAAGAACTAAAAAATCAACTTCCTGATCCTGAACAGATTGCTAAATTACTAGAAGGCTTTGAATAAACACTATTTGGGATAAAAACATGAAAATTAATTATCTAATTGTGACTAAAACAAACTTAATCACAAAATATTACAAGACATTAGAAAATTTTCGTTCTCTAAGCCTTGATAATTTTTTAGCTGATTATTCTCAACAACTTCTGGCAGAAAGACTCTTACATTTAATAACTCAAACCGCAATAGATATTAATCACCATATTTTGTCAAGATTAAATCATGGAAATTCTACTACTAATTTTGAATCTTTTATTGAAGTTGCTAAATATCAAGCAATTACACCAGAATTAGCCCAAAATTTAGCATCATCAACAGAATTCATAAAACACCTAATTTATCAATATGATGATATAGATCCAAATCAAGTTTTTAAAGCAATTAATTTTGCTTTAAAGCAATATCCCCTTTACGTCAGACAAATAAACTCCTATTTAATTTCATTGGAAGAACACAATGCCTAAAAAAAGTAAAGATGCAAATGAACATCAACAATTATCACTTTTAGAAACGGAAATCTATTCAAATGATGAAATCTCAGATGATGTTTTCTCATCAAGTGATTTTGGTTTTGATAGTGATAGTGATAGAACTATTGAAACCAAAGGACAATTACTCACACTCAAGTTATTAAAAGAAGCAATACAATCGCAAAATCCTCATGATCAAGTCATGGCAGATTTTAGCGAATATGTATTACCCAATTTGCTAAAAATAGCTATTGGTGTCACTGCTAAAGGTGGTAAATTCTTTGATGAAATAGACGAAAAACGAGAAGCAGAAGGTAAAACAAAAGTTAGACGTGATAATGCTGCTGACCAATCTTTAAATACACACTTACTTAATGGCTTATTTCCAGCAAATTTAATTGAGCAAAGATTAGAACAACTGGATACCACAGTTAAAAGAGTAGTCAAAGATAAAGAACGACGTTTAGTAATTGCTGGCTTTATTTTACATGATTTTGAAAAATTCCCAGATGCACCTGAAGAATGTCGCAAGTTACCTTTAGATGAACATCGCAAAATTATTGATGAAAAAGTCAAACAATTAGGACTTGATAAATTTATCAATCCAGATAATCCCGAACTTTATCAAGAATATATTGATGATTTGTTGTGTATGGCTTATAATGCACAACGACGCTGGGATACTAACTGGAACTTTTCAGAATTTGGGTTAAATCCTGTTCTTAAAGACCGAACTATTCGCAGTTTATGTGATTTAACCTGTTTAGCTGATTCTCTCGCTTCAATTATCAAACATCCCCAAGATGCAGAAAATACGAGACTTAATGAAATTCTCCACAGTCTCAGTGATGGTAAATTGAAATTTACCTATCATCACATTGCCGAAAATAGAGGCGTTTTAACCAACGTTGTTAATAATGCAGTAATTGAAGCTCACACTAACTTAAATACTGCTGAAAATACATATTATCAACCTTTGTTATATCTACCAACAGGGGTAATTTATCTAGCGTTGCGTGATGCTCCTCCTATCTCACTAGAAATATTACCAGATATGGTAGTTAATAAGATTAAATCCCTTTGTTCTGGTCAATTAAAACTCAGACAAACGGGATTTGGTAGAGATGGAAAAGGGATGAAATATGCCGAATATTACAACCTATTTTTTGAATCTCCTGCTTTAATGCAAGTGGCTTTAGATGCGACTTTACGCATTCTCAATACTAATAAACCTTCTATTGCTAAAAGTCGTAGTGAGAATTTAGTGAAGTTCCAAAAACAGAATGTTTTATCTTCTGATTATGATTTTAAGTTTGATGATAGTATCCGTATTGATCAAATTGCCGAATTTGGTGATTTAATTACTCGCAAAATTTGGGATGAAATAGTTAATAAAATTGAAACTGAAAGGAAGAAAGATAAAAAATTACCAGAAGTTCCAAATTTTGATTTAACTCACAAAGTCGCGGAATTTTGGAATTTAACAGAATATTTACCGCAGGTTCGAGAAATTCAACGCATTAATGAAAGTTTGAAAGAACAAAAACTCAAAGGTAATACAGGAGGTGTACCTTATGAATGGTATTATCTAGCGGCTAAATATTTAGAAAAACACCCAGGTATTGAAGATGTCCGCGAAAATTGTCAACAGGTAATTTATTACTTAACAGATTTAATTTCCCCAATTCTGGCACAGTATCAATTACCTGATGGTTGGGATGATTTAAGGTTGTGGGTATCAAGAGTTGTCATGTTACCTCATACCAATAAACTAACATCTGTCACCACGGAAATTGATAATTTTATCAATGAGTTGACTAATTATAATGCTGCGAAAAAATCAGGGAGAGGTAAACAATTAATTTGCTCAATTTCTCATTCTGCATATACTGTCACTGAACAGATGGAGTCAGCAGTTTTATTTACACCTCAAGTTTATACAAATAAACAAATGTTAGGAGGTTCTAACGCTAAACGCAATATTTCTAGTATTGCAGGTGTAGAAATGATGCTGAGACAGATTCTCATGAATCAAACTCAAGCAGTCGGTAAAAGATTTGAAGATGGTAAATATCGCTATCTCTATTTTTATCCAACTTATTACTTTACCCCAGAAACTAATAAGTTTTTACAAAAAGCTTACATGAACATTGCTCAAACTCGTTTTGATACTAGCATCCGTAATCATTTCATTAGTAAAGATTTACAGGTTGATTTAACCAAAGAAAATTATCAATGTGTGGATAGTTTCTTAATTGATGAGAATTTAGATAGTGAAAAAGATCGCACTTTTAAACTTTCTTATCCAGAAGATCAACCTTTAACTTTTTATTTCATGGCTTTACCTCCTGGAAGGGATAGCACTGATACAGAATCTTGGGTAATGCCGAGTTGGTTAGCGTTCGCTTTTCCGATGATTTTAGATGTGAAAACTGTGGTTTCTGAGTCTCCTATTCCCCCATTTAATGATGGTGCAGAATTTGAAGAAACGGTATTTCTGGATAGTGCGCCTCATGCTTTTAGAACTTTGGTAAAAAGAGATAGATTCAGACTTGATTATATTCTTGAAGGTTGGGAAGAGTCCGGTATTGAATATCCTGCACCTTTAAATGTTCTAACTGCTGCTTACGCTATCCATTTAGATGTTAATGCAAAGCAAGGTAAGACTGGCTATGATGCTAATTGGGGTAAATTTACAGAATTATCCAAGGATTTTGAAACCAGTCCTCTTCATGTCTTTTCTTATCTGAATAAATGGGTGCGTAATCAAAAACTTGAGACAGCAAGAATTGAGAAAATCAAACTTTACACCTATCATTTTTACCCTTGTTTTGACCCTTATGCAAAATTTGATTCTACTCAGGAGAAATTAATTGTGGAAGAAAAATCAACTTTGAATCATCCTAAAAATTTAACGGAACTTTATCGCCGTTTTTATCGAGCTAATAAAAGGTTTAATCCTAAAGCTAATGCTGTTTTAAAACCCATTGATATTGCTGCGGATATTATTCTCAAAGCAGATTTATGTATGTTTGGTGGAGAAGTTTTAACTTCAACTGTAGCGGCAGAGGTTTTTAAACTCATGGATCGGGTACATTCTTCTACTGCTGAAGGACGTTGGATTATGAGTAAAAGGGAGGAAGAAAGACAAGCTGTTTTAGAGTTTGCAAGGTATTTTGTAGAGGATGTTTTTGAGGGGTGTTTTAAGAGCGATCGCGCCCGGTTAGCAGGCCGTCAATTGAATCTAATTCGAGATACCTGTGAATTTCTTTACCGTTTAGAAGATGATAAGGAAAACTCTCAAAACTCTGCAAATACTGACAATGAATCGTAGGGGTTTAGCATTGCTAAACCCCTACCCCAACGAACAATTACCAACAATTTTATCAACCCACATTCCGCACTTCATTTTGGAGAAAAACATGGCACTTTTAAAAACCGTTGACGCTAAATTATTTCAATCAGAAATTCCCTATAAACCAATGGGAAAATATGCCCACTTTCTCACCGTTCGCATTACTGAATCTTATCCTTTATTTCAAACAGATAGCGAACTTAATAAAGCACGGGTAAGGGCTGGAGTCAAAGATAAAAATACCATTAGCCGTCTTTCAATGTTCAAACGTAAACAGTCAACACCAGAAAGATTAGTAGGTAGAGAATTACTCCGTAAATATGAATTCATGACAGCAGAAGAATGTGAATATAACGTATCTTTTGCAATGGATAATCCTGATTGTATAATTTACGGTTTTGCTATTGGTGATTCTGGTTCAGAAAAATCAAAAGTAGTGGTAGATACGGCATTTTCAATTACAGCTTTTGATGAATCTCATGAAACCTTTACTCTGAATGCTCCTTTTGAAAATGGTACAATGGCTTCTAAAGGAGAAAGTGGTTCTAAAGCTGGTGAAGTTACTAGCAGAATTAATCAACAAGATCACATTAGACCACAAGTTTTCTTTCCTAGTATTGTAACACTGAAAGACCCCACAGAAGCTAGTTTTCTTTATGTTTTTAATAACATTCTCAGAACTCGTCATTATGGCGCACAAACAACCCGCACAGGTCGCGTTAGGAATGAATTAGTCGGTGTGATTTTTGCTGATGGAGAAATTACCAGTAACCTGCGGTGGACTCAAGCCATATACGATCAAATGAAGGCTAATAATACTCTCAAATCCCCAGATCCTTTAGATGAAGATGATGTAATTACATCGGCTAAAAGTGCAATTGAGAATTTAATGAATGATGAATTTATTGTGCATACAGATTTAATTGGTGATGCTTTTATACCTCTAGTCAATGAAGTTAAAAACCTCACAAATAACGAAGCAGGAATTAAATCACTTTTACAACAAGCTAATGATGAAGCTAAGGCTTATGCTAAAAAGCATATTAAAGGTAAGTCTGAAGAAGCAAAAACCGCAAAACCAAAAGCAGGTAAAAATGCTAAAGCGGAGTAACAAAAATGGTGTTTATCTACCGTTGTCAATTAGAACTACATGACAGCCTCTATTTTGCCACCCGTGAAATCGGCAGACTATACGAAACAGAGGCAATAATTCATAACTACGCCCTCTGTTATGCCCTTGGTTTAGTTGATAGTCAAATCTACTCAACTACCGTTGCTGAAGAAGATTCCTATCGCTATTTCTGCCCCGAACAAGTACCAAAATATGAAGCACATTTAACTCCTTTAAATGAACAAGGAATCTATATAACTCCGGCTCGATCTCTGAGGCATTCATCTATTCTCAATACATGGAAATATGCAAATAATAACTACCATGTAGAAATGGAAAAAACCCAAAAGAATATTCCCAGTTTTGGTAGAGCAAAGGAAATTGCACCAGAAAGTCAATTTGAGTTCTTTCTAATTTCTCAAAAAGAGATCAAATTACCTAAATGGATTCGTTTAGGTAAATGGATGAGTAAAGCAGAAATTACGGTTGAGAAATTACCACAACCAAAAATCAAAACTGATTTATTTACCTGCACTCATCCTTTAAATCCTTTGGATGTCATGTTTACTAATCAAGTTATTAGCTATGATGTGGTAAATATGCCACCAGTAAGTCTGATTCAAAATGTGCAAATACAAGGGGAATATTACTATTTTGATGATATCAAAAAAGTAAAACTTCCCAAGTTAATGCAATACCGTTTTCGGAGTTAATTATTTTCCAAAACCTTTACCGCTCTTCTTTGTTTTAGGAGAGCGTAAAGGCATTAATTCAGTCATCAAACTACCACGATTTTGTAACATTAACTTGCGATTTCGATCACGTTGATAAGTTGCTATTTCTTCAGCATGAGGATGATCTGGATCTATTTTGAGATGGGTAATAGACACTATATATAGTGCTTTATCTTCATCTTCGGGATTATCGTTTTTGCTGACCAATCTGCACATAATCCCGCCTTCATCCCCAGAATAAGCTACCCAATCAACTTCAAATTCTTTCTCTGGATTTATTATGTCTCCTCTTGTCTTCAGCATTTTCAATAATTCTTTTGCCACCTTAACTTTAATTGGTAAACTGGTTTCTAACTTTTTACTAAGTGCTGTTGCTTCAAGATAATTATCAACTGTCATTTGTCTTACTCTTTATTCAATGTTAATTACTTTATACGTTCTATAGTCTGAATCTTTCTTAGTTTTCATTATCTATTTACAAATTGTGCCACACTGCAAAAATTATGCCCCATAGTCTCATCCTTAACATCGTCCCCCAATCTCCAATTTACCCCAATTTTCTCACAGGTAGACATTACCACGCCTTATTTCTTAACCTAGTGAGTTCTGTTGATAGAAAATTAGGAGACTATTTACACGAATCAAACGCCGATAAAGCCTTTACTCTCTCCCCATTGCAGGTAGAAAACAAACATAAAACCCAATCTTATACCTTACAATATGCCTATCAAAACTCTATTCCTGCTGGTACTTCTTGTTGGTGGCGTATTTCTTTATTAAATGACAATTTATTTAGTCAACTCACACCTTTATGGTTAAATATAAACCCCAAACAACCTTGGCACTTAGGTTCAGCCAACTTATATATTACCAGCATTCAAGGTACACCCCAATCTAATCAACCTTGGGCAAATGCTTGTAATTATCATCAACTTTATCAACAAGCAAGTGAGAAAGAACGCAATCTTAATTTCATCTTTTCTACACCTGTAGCTTTTCGTCAAGGTGAATTTGATAATGTTTTACCAACAAGGGAGTCTGTTTTCAATAGTCTACTAAATCGGTGGCATAAATATAGCGGTATTGAATTAACCAATATTTCTTTTGAATCAATTTATGCTAGTGCTTTTAATATCAATACTGAAGTTATTAGCAACTATGACAACAAATTTATTGGTTGTTTAGGTGAAATTAGTTATCGCATTCTTGGCAATGTAGAAACAACGGCAATTAAGCAAATTAACGCCTTAGCTGATTTTGCTTTATATGCTGGTGTTGGTAGAAAAACAACTATGGGAATGGGAATGGTGAGGAGAAGCTGACAGGGAAGAGGTGACAGGGAACAGGTGACAGGTGACAGGGAACAGGTGACAGGTGACAGGGAACAGGTGACAGGGAACAGGTGACAGGTGACAGGGAAGAGGTGACAGGGAACAGGTGACAGGGAACAGGTGACAGGTGACAGGGAACAGGTGACAGGTGACAGGGAACAGGTGACAGGGAAGAGGTGACAGGTGACAGGGAACAGGTGACAGGGAACAGGTGACAGGTGACAGGTGACAGGGAACAGGTGACAGGGAACAGGTGACAGGTGATAGTAATAAGGTGACAGGGAAGAGGAAAGAAGGTAAGAGGGAGAGTTAATAGGTTAGAGGCAAAAGTAAATAAGGGAAGAGGAGTTATTTATGAAGATTGAATCACATCGAGATTTAATTGTGTGGCAAAAATCAATGGATATGGTAGTGAATATCTATCAATTAGCTGCTAGATTTCCAAATACAGAAATTTATCGTCTTACTTCACAAATTACTCGCGCTGCTGCATCTGTTCCAGCTAATATTGCCGAAGGTCATGCACGAGGAACAACTAAAAACGATTTTGCACATTTTTTATCTATAGCTAAGGGTTCATTAATGGAAACAGAAACTTTTTTAATGCTTGCTGTTAGATTAAATTATCTAACTTCAGAACAAGCAAATCCTACATTATCGCTGATTATAGAAATTAGTAAAATGCTCACTTCTCTTCGTTTGAAAATCTTAAATACACCATAAATAACTTTCTTCCCCCTATCAATTTTTACCACTTTTAATTAATTATGTTTCAAAACGAACTAACTAACTCTCTTCCTACTGTCACCTGTCACCTGTCACCTGTCACCTCTGATGATGATTACGTTAGTATCGCTTCTTTAAACCAATATTCCTATTGCCCTCATCGTTGTTGGTTGATTCATTGTGCAGGTGAATTCATTGATAATCAATATACTATTGAGGGTACAAGTTTACATGAACGAGTTCACACAGTTGGAGAACAAAACCGTGAGGAAACTTACCAAATACGGGCGATTTATCTCAAATCAGATCAATATAAACTTATCGGTAAATCTGACTTAATTGAGTTTGAAAATGGCGAATTTTACCCTATTGAATATAAAAGAGGACGTAAAGGAGAATGGGATAATGATGAATTACAAGTTTGCGCTCAAGCTTTGTGTTTGGAGGAAATGACAGGAAAAAATATCAATACTGGCTATATCTATTATGCTCAAACTCATCAACGGAAGTTAGTAGAAATTACCCCAGAATTACGAAGTAGTACGATTGCTACTATTGAAGCTATCCAAACGTTACTGTTTACAGGTGCTATGCCAAAAGCTGTCAAAACAAAACGCTGTGATGGTTGTAGTCTTTATTCTCGATGTTTGCCCCAAGTTGCTGATAAAGTTGGACGTTATCAAGAAGCAAATTGAGAAATTTATACTTGATACAAAAACCTTTCTAAAACTCTTTTTACTGTTACCTGTCACCTGTCTACTGTCACCTATTTTGAGGATTTAATTATGGGTACTCTTTACATCACACAAGATGATGCTTTTATTGGTAAGGTTGATGAACGGATTAATGTGAAATTTGAAAAGAAAATTCTTCAAGATATTCCATTTATTCATCTTGAAGGTGTAGTTGTTTTAGGACGAGCAACTATTTCGCCGGCTGTTGTAGATGAGTTAATGACTCGTCATATTCCTCTATCTTTTATCAATAAAATTGGTCACTATTTAGGACGGTTAGAGCCAGAAATGACTGGTAATATTTTCATTCGCAAGGCACAATGGCAAGCAGCAGGAGAAACCCCCCAATCTATTCATGCTGTTCAAGGCTTTGTTAGAGGAAAATTAAAAAATTACCGTCAAACTTTAATGCGTTATCAGCGTGAATTTAATGATCTTGATCTATCTAAAAGTATTGCTCGCATTGAACAGGTAATTGCTGCAATTAGTTCAACTGAAAATATCAATTCTTTGCGTGGTTTAGAAGGTTCTGGTAGTGCTGCTTATTTTGGTTGTTTTGATAGTCTGATTCGTAATTCTAAATTTTCTTTTACTAAGCGTGTCCGTCGTCCACCTACAGATCCAGTAAATTCATTGTTAAGTTTTGGTTATTCTTTATTGCGTCATGATGTACAAAGTGCTGTGAATATTGTCGGTTTTGATCCATATTTAGGATATCTACATTTTGATCGCTATAATCGCCCTTCTTTAGCTTTAGACTTAATGGAAGAGTTTCGCCCTTTAGTGGTAGATGCGGTAGTTTTATCTATTTTGAATAAGCAATTATTAACCCCAGCAGATTTTGTGACTGAACCATTAAGCGGTGCTGTTTCTCTCATTCCAGAAGGACGCAAAACTTTTTTGACTTTGTACGAAAAGAAAAAACTATCGGAGTTTAAACACCCGGTAATGGGACGTAAATGTACTTATCGAGAAGCTTTTGAATTACAAGCAAGATTACTGTCCAAGTATTTAATGGGAACAACTGATAAATATCCCCCTTTGGTACTGAAATAAAACTTCTCTACATCAACAAGGTATAACTTCGCAGAGAATTTATGAATGTTGTTATTTCTTACGATATTTCTGAGGATAAACGCCGGACTAAAATCCATAGTATTCTCAAATCCTATGGCCAATGGGTACAGTATAGTATTTTTGAATGTGAGTTAACTGATACTCAATATGCTAAGTTAAGATCGCGTCTTAATAAACTCATTAAACCTGAAACCGACAGCATTCGCTTTTACTTCCTTTGTGCTTGCTGTTTTGGTAAAATAGAAAGAATTGGTGGTAAAGAACCCCGTGATCAGACGATTTTCTTCGCTTAATGCGCGGATGGGTGGGTGTAAAAAATTCAATTTCTCAAAAAATGCCTGAAATCATGTCCACACAACGTTTTCATGGAGTTCATGGAGTTCATCCATCCGCGCACCTTGCACAGCAAGGGTTTCAGCTATTTTACTCCTTGACACTTTTTCTGAAATGGATTATTATAAGACTATCCGCGCAACTGAACCTTGAAAACTACATATATATAGGCTTTCAGCCGTCCGCTATTGCAATTTCACTTACTCCCTATTAGGGATTGAAACAATTGCAACCATCGGTCAGAGCCATAATATAAAATTGCAATTTCACTTACTCCCTATTACAGGGGAAACGCATCTAATTTTTTTTGACAAAATGTAACTTCTATGAATAGATAAAAAGGGCAGTATTACCATGTTAATATCAAGCCAATAAATGAGTATGAAGAAAATTTGATGGTAAATTCGTTTCTATAAGAATCAATAAAATGAGTTGAAGTGGTATTCTCAATAAAACTAAAGAGACAAAATTCACAAAATGAAGCTACCACCAAAAATCACAATAGTAGATCACTTTAAAGATTTAGAAGATAAAAGAGTTGAGAGAACAAAAAGGCATAAATTAATAGATATAGTAACCATTGCGATTTGTGCAGTGATCTGTGGAGTAGATAGTTGGGTATTGATGGAGGCTTATGGAAAAAAGAAAGAAAAATGGCTAAAACAATTTTTAGAACTTCCAAACGGGATTCCATCTCATGATACATTCGCAAGAGTATTTGCGAGAATAGATCCGCAACAATTTCAGAATTGTTTTTTGAGTTGGATAAAATCTATCAATAAAATTACAGAAGGAGAAGTCATAGCAATAGATGGGAAAACATTAAGGCATTCATATGATAAAGGAAAGGATAAAGGTGCGATTCAGATGGTAAGTGCATGGGCAACTAGTAATAAATTAGTATTAGGACAATGTAAAGTAGAAGAAAAGTCAAATGAAATAACAGCCATACCGGAATTAATTAAAGTATTAGATATAGCCGGATGTTTAGTAACGATTGATGCGATGGGGTGTCAAAAAGAGATAGTAAAATCAATTGCAGAAAAATCAGGCGAATATATTATCGCACTCAAAAAGAATCAAGGTAATTTATATAAGAATGTAGAAGAAATCTTCAAAGAAGCTATATCTAAAGGGTTTGAGGGATTCAAATATAGTGAATTTCATACAAAAGAAGACAAACATGGAAGAGAAGAGATTCGTCATTATCTCATGTTATCAGACATAGAAGAAAGAATAGATACTGATAAGAAATGGGTAAATCTTCAAAGTGTAGGAATGGTAGAATATATACGAAAAGTTAATGGAAAAACGAAGGTTGAGACAGGCTATTATATAAGTAGTTTGACAAATAATGCGAAATTACTAGGAGAATCAGTCCGCACTCATTGGGGTATAGAGAATTCATTACACTGGGTTTTAGATGTAGCTTTTAGAGAAGATGATTGTCGGATAAGAAAGGATAATGCACCACAAAACTTTGCAGTTATTCGTCATATAGCAGTTAATCTTTTAGGAAAAGAAAAAAGCCAAAAACTAGGAACTAAAAGTAAGCAGTTTTGTGCAGGATGGGATGATGAATATTTAGAGAAGATTTTAGAATGTATCTGATAAAAATCAGAAAATATAGACAAATATAAATATAACCAATTTATTTTTCTGTTGATTCTACAATAGAATCTATATTTTTGATGCCAAAAAATATAGATATTAATATATAGAACTGAACAAAATAAATCCATCATTAAAAATAAATAATTACTCTAAATTTATGAAATTTTTATAATTTTAATAAAGGAATTTATCAGATTTTGAATGAAGTTAGATATTTTCCCATATTGATGCACTAATATAGTATTCTGTCAAGATAATTTAGATGCGTTTCCCCTGCTCCCTATTAGGGATTGAAACACTGGAATTGTCTGGCGGTGATTCGACAATGGAAGCAATTGCAATTTCACTTACTCCCTATTAGGGATTGAAACTCTGATCGTAGACAGCAGTCTCTGATCGTAGAAAATTGCAATTTCACTTACTCCCTATTAGGGATTGAAACATTTTATAAAATTGTGCCATTATCCCAACCTTCATATTGCAATTTCACTTACTCCCTATTAGGGATTGAAACTAAAAAAGTCAAAAACTAATGGTGAAAATTACCTGAATTGCAATTTCACTTACTCCCTATTAGGGATTGAAACCACCAAAAGTGGCATTAATATTAGAAAGGTCAAAATTGCAATTTCACTTCAATACTGTAGCCAAAAAAAGAGGATGAAGAGAGAGGGCTGATGTAGTAGAGTTATAGTCTTCCAAAACAAAAACTCGAAAACCACATACAGCCCATGTTTGATATCCTAACACTCCTGCAATGCCTGCTACCAGAAATAAAAGTGACGACTATGCGGCAATTGAGTCAGATCATCATGGCCATGTTAGCAATGAGCGGACGAGTAACGATGTTGGGAATTTCGCGTTGGACGCTTAGTGGTGGTAGTTATCGGACGGTAATCAGATTCTTTCGGACAGTCATACCGTGGGCAACGGTGTTCTGGGTGTTTTTTCGGCGGCATTTGTTTTGCCCAAATGATGTTTATTTGTTGGCAGGAGATGAAGTAGTAATAAGCAAAGCCGGGAAAAAAACCTATGGATTAGATAGGTTCTTCTCAAGTCTAACAAGCAAACCAATATCGGGGCTATCTTTCTTTACCTTATCATTAGTAAGTGTTCAACAAAGACACTCATTTCCGATTCAGATAGAACAGGTAATCAAGAGCGATGTAGAAAAAAGTATTGTCTCACCAATTCCAGAAGTAAAACCTCAAGAAAAACCTGGACGGGGACGACCAAAAGGGAGTAAGAACAAAAATAAACAGGAGGTGATTTTTACATCTGAACTACTAAGAATTCAGAAAATGATTAATGAGCTATTTAAGTTAATAGCTAACTTTATCCCCCTCACTTACTTGGTTGTAGATGGTCACTTTGGGAACAATAATGCTTTGCAAATGGCTAGACAGGTAAAGTTACACATAATTTCCAAATTACGCCACGATTCGGCGTTATACATACCTTACCAACATCCTGACCCTAATCATCGTTCTCGTCGTAAATACGGAGATAAGCTGGACTGGCGTAATATTGCTGGGGAATATTTACGTCAAAGCAGTATTGACGAAGATATCAAAACTGATATTTATCAAATGACTCTACTGCACAAAGAATTTGCTCAATCCTTGAATGTAGTGATTTTGGTAAAAACAAATATCAAGACGAATGCTGTTAGTCATGTGATTTTATTTTCCAGTGACTTAGATTTGTCTTATGAGAAAATAATCGACTACTATAGACTCCGCTTTCAAATCGAATTTAATTTTCGTGATGCCAAGCAGTTCTGGGGATTGGAAGATTTTATGAATCGGGGTCAAACTGCGGTGACTAATGCGGCCAATCTTTCTTTTTTTATGGTCAACTTATCTCATTATCTTTTAGCTCAATTCCGTCAAGATAATCCTGGTGCTGGAATTATTGATCTTAAGGCTTACTGTCGTGGTTTTCGATATGTTCGTGAAATGTTAAAAATGCTTCCGGAACAACCAGAGCCTATTTTATTAGCCCAGATTTTTGCCAAGCTTACCTCTCTTGGTCGTGTTCACAATGCTCCTACAGCCGTTGAACCCTCGTAATTTGGCTACAGTATTGACTATTACTATTGTTTCTAATATTTCCCCTAAGAATTGAAGCTACATTAGCGCAAACGACCCAACCCCGACAAACCCCGACACAAACCACGACAAAGCCCGTCAATAAAACTCCGACAAGTCCGACACTAAAGCCTGTAACGCCTGTAAATAATAACGTTGAGACTTCGACAGAGGAAACCACAGAAGAATCGGCAGAACCATTAGATCCTGAAGAAGCTGAACAAAAAGCTAATGATTTAGATAATAAAATTTCCCCTAAGAATCAAAACCCTTTCTCAAAACCTGATATTGATAAGCTATTGACTCAGCAATTTAATGATGATATGTGGCGGATCATGCGGGGTGGTTTACCATGCTTGGAAACTACATCAAGCTGTCTAGAACAATTACAGAATAAATCAGTTGCAGATTCACCATTGCTAAAAGAATTGGATACCAGAATCCAAGAAGCAACTAGCAAAATAGATGAGGCTAGGGCTAAAAATGCCAAAACTGTAAAACTCTCTATATTAACTCCAGCTTTACAATATTTACTCGGACCGACTCCCACCGCTGGTAAACCTCAAGAGGGGAACGGATTAATTGATAATTTATTGGGAATATTTAATGGTAAAACTGGACTAATTAACGGATTAATTAATGTTATTGGTGTACCCTTATTTACAGCTTCTCAAGGGACAAATACAGAAGCTAATCGCAATGCGATTCCTACGGAGCGCTTCGCTATCGCTATTTCTGATCTCCAAATTAAAGTAGCCGAATTACAACGCGCCCGCGCTCAATTAGCAGATACTATCAGAGAGAAAGTGGCAGTAGCCTTGGTGAAATTCGATGAGGGGAGAACTGACTTTCAAATTGCCCAAGTTGTGGGAGCAAGGGCTATTGATCAATTTAAAGTATTTGAGCTACGTTACATTAGGGGGAACAACGATACTGAGGGATATTTAGCAAAGCAATCGGAACTTGATAAAGTCAAGGCTAATACTTATGGTTCTTGGGGGAAAATGCGGCGATTCCTACGGAGCGCTTCGCTATCGCTCTTTGAAATAAAATTATTGGTATTAGGTGTAAAAGATGCGGAAATATAGAATGTGGGGGAAATGCGGGGCGATCGCTCTGTGAAATAAAGCTCCGTAGGAATCACCGCAGACATCACCAAAGGATAGTAAAAACTCTCATGTAAATAAGCTTTTAGACACGTACAATACAGATTAAGAAATCTTAATAGTAAAAATAAATTTTCCTGAAATTGGTTTTCTTTGATATAGTATGATTGTAATCAGTAGTCAATTTTTCAATCATGCTTCATAGCTCTTTGAAGAATGATAACCCTTGATTACCAGTATAAATCAAAACTCCCAAACTGTCTTGGCAACAATTTGAGAGCTTAGAAAATCTAAAAATTAGCAAACCCAGTTCTTTACTTAGTCTATGTCCTGAGAAAACTCTTCTAAGTAAAACATCTGGATCAACAAACCAGAAACCATGAGAACTAATTCATGGCAGTCTTATCCTCTGATTATAGACTGCAAAGTACAAAAGTGTAAACATTTTTCTTCTAATTCTTGCCAACCCATTGCAATTAGTGGGGGTGTGGCATGAATAAAATACTAGAAACCTTTGATATTAGGAACTTCCTAGAGAGACTCACTCCCAAAAAAGGCAAAAATAGATATATTTGTCCAGTCTGTGAAGGTTCATTAACAGTAGATATTAAAACTGGTAAGTACCAATGTTGGGGAGAACCTGGCAACAAACAGCATTTAAAAGATATCCGAGAAGCTGTTAATCCCTTAGAAGATGCTTTAAAACAAGCAGGTATTGACAACGGCAGAATCAACTACCAACAGATCACCCCTGCCAAAAAACCAGATCCGTTACCAACACCATTACCAGCACCATTACCCCAAAACATTGAATTAGCCAAATTACCTGCTCCTGGTGTTATTCCGCAAAAGAAACATAACAGTAGAGGATCACAAATCATCTATACATACTCAGATACACAGTATGTAGTTAGATACGAATTTATAGAAGATGGTGAACAGAAAAAACTCACCATTCCTTACCATCTGGATATTCTTGGTAACAGTGTTAAAGGAATTGGTGACAAACCCTGGCCTGTTTACCATCAAGAAGAAATCATCAAACATGGTAAAAACCAATTTGTTTTAGTAGTTGAAGGAGAAAAATGTACTGATGCTGCTAGACAACAAAATTTACTTACCACTACCTTTCAAGGTTCACAGTGGACTGATGCCAAACTAGAACAATATTGCCAATGCTTAAAATCTCATGATATTGCTGGTATTGTATATTATCCCGACAATGACAAAGCAGGTTACAACAAAGCCAACAAACTAAGAATCGCGGCTAACAAAGCACAATTAGCATACATTGAATTAAGTCCCCAGAGATTAAATCCAGACAGTACAGATGGCTATGATATTGCAGATTTAATAGCGGATGGATTATACAGTAGACAACTACTAGAGAATGAAATTCAGACAGCTTATAAAGAACATCTGAATACATACATAGATGCCATATTAGCAGTAGCAAAACAACCTGTTAATCAGGAAATATCTAGGGAAGATTGGGAATGTAAACTATTTATCGAAACCCTGCTCAAGCAAGCATATATCCCACAATCCATACCAGCATCTATCCCACTTAAACAATCATCTAGGAGTAATTTAGATGTTGATATATGGTTTGATTCTGCTAATAGATTAGAAACCTACAATCAAGCTATTCAAAGTGGCAAAAAATATATATTAGATATGTCCAGTACCGGGGCTGGTAAATCCAACTTTGTAGGAGAAATTATACCAGAATGGTTACAAGTCAATAAATTGTGGTACATATCCAATGAACACCGCAATCCCACCACTAAATCAATAGAAGAAAACTACACCGATTTACCAGTTAGAAATAATGGAATGTATGCAGATGAGAACAACTTAACCCCCTTGGGTAATCCCACCATTAACTGGCCTCAAAATCAAGAAGCCAATATTTCCGGGAATTGTCACAAAACACCTTTATTTCATAAATTAGCATCTAAAGGCTATCATCAAGAATCAAATAGTGAATCATCATTAAATCCCATTTGTCATACTTGTAAATTCAAAGCCAATTGTCAAGGTGTAGATTTTGAAGGTAATCTATTAGATAAAATAGCTGGTGCAACTTTCAGGAGAGATCGGCGTGAAGCACTGATGAAAGATAGAATCAGATGCCATATTGATTCATTACCATCAGAAATACCGGAAAAATCCCTAGCTTTTGTAGATGAATCTAGTCGTCAAATTAATCTAGTGGAAACTACAGAATTATCATTAATAGAGTACCAAAAGACTTTAGGAGAAATTGCTAGACATTTACCAGAAGTTTGGAAACAAATCAAAGATTTTATCTCACCATTGGAGAAATATTTATCTTCCAAGCATAAAGAAAATTACTATGGTTATAATCACAATCAAGTAATGGATATATTGGGAGACATTGACCATAACATTATCCCCAATATCATTGAGGCTTTAAAAGTGTTATCACCTGATTTAGAAGGTATTTTTCAAGCTGCTGATAGCGTATCTTTAGATGGAATTGATACAAGTGAAAGAAAGGGAATAAACCCCAAAACCTTAAAATATATTCGTTATACATTCGGTAAAGAAGCAAGTCAAGAATCCCATGAATTATTAGATAATCTAATAGTGAATTGGTTAACACCATTATTAGAAATTATTGCTAATATTAGTCCTGGGGCATTGAGGATTAAACATCACAAGTTAATCATTACCACAAAAAACACCAGACAACTAGAGGTACTAAGTAAATTTCAAAATGTATTTTTACTAGATGCAACTGCTACCCGGAAAACAGTAGCCTTTGAATTAGGAATAGATGCCAGTGAAATCTTAGTCATCTGTGAAAAATTATCTAACTACTCAAATCTAAAAGTGGTACAAATTACTGATTTAGGATTATGTGGTAAAGACAGAAGTAAATCAAAAGTTAAACAATTAGATGCTCTAAGAATAGACTTAGCATCTAATCATCAAAATTTGGGAGTGATTGACCACCTCAAACACAAACAAGATGGTGAAGGTTACTGGTTTAAGGATAATCGCGGTACTAATAAATACATGAATCACGATGCTTTATTTGCTATCGGTTCACCTTATCAGGATATAGGGGCTGTAGCGGCTAAATACGCAACTTTAACAGGGGATTACAATACTAGTAAAGATAATCCCCAATTTCAGGAGTATATAGAGCATTTAGTGAAAGCAGAGATTATTCAGATGGGAGGCAGACTCCGAGCAAACCGCCGCCCTGATGAAGCACTAACAATTTATCTCACCAGTAATGACGATCTTAGTTACCTACTAGATTATTACCCCGGTGCAACCTTAACCAAAACCACTGCTTTTGAGATTACACCAACAGCAGGTGATAGAGAACAGGTAAGCAGATATTATCTATTAGAAGCGTTTAAGCAATGTATAGACACAGGAATTAAATGTACACAAAAAGCTGTTGCTAAAATAAGCAAATTATCACAGCCCTATATTTCTAAAATAGCTAGTAAATTTGGTGGGTTCATTGCCCTCAAAAAAATATTACTAGTCCTAATAAAAGCTCTATATAGGGGTAGTAATAATTTTTCTGGACTTTCAGACGATGAAAAATTCTTAGTCAATGACTATTTACCTCTAATCAAAGATAACCCACCTCCAGAAGTTGTCCAGGAACTGCTAGAAGTGGCTAAAGCTATTGGTTATCAGGCATTTAGCAGGATTACTAGGGAATTAGCGCCGGATATTCTAGGGGCATTCATTGGAGCAATAGTAGAGATAGCTATCGTGAAAGATGGGAGGGATGCCTACGATTAGTTAAATCATCCCAAATAAAGCAAGTTTCCACTCACTGGGGATATTAATTGAATGGAAACTCAGCTAGTTGATCAGCGATTCCTACGGAGCGCTTCGCTATCGCTTGTTGAGTTATGGTCCCTACTCGCTGGGGATATTAATTGAATGGAAACTCAGCTAGTTGATCAGCGATTCCTACGGAGCGCTTCGCTATCGCTTGTTGAGTTATGGTCCCCACTCGCTGGGGATATTAATTGAATGGAAACAAACGTAACGGAATAGTGGTGATGGTATATTAAAAAGATTAAGCCTTGGGTGGGTAAAAATGGTAAATACACAACTACTATTACTATTGTTTCTAACATTTCCCCTACTAAAAATTGAAGCCACATTAGCGCAAAATACCCAACCCCGACAAACACCGACAGTAACCCCGACAAAACCCGTCAATAAAACTCCGACGGTCACTGAGCGAAGTCGAAGTGCAACTCCGATACCAAAATCTGTAACACCTGTAAATAATAACGTTGAGACTTCGACAGAGGAAACCACAGAAGAATCGGCAGAACCATTAGATCCTGAAGAAGCTGAACAAAAAGCTAATGATTTAGATAATAAAATTTCCCCTAAGAATCAAAACCCTTTCTCAAAACCTGATATTGATAAGCTATTGACTCAGCAATTTAATGATGATATGTGGCGGATCATGCGGGGTGGTTTACCATGCTTGGAAACTACATCAAGCTGTCTAGAACAATTACAGAATAAATCAGTTGCAGATTCACCATTGCTAAAAGAATTGGATACCAGAATCCAAGAAGCAACTAGCAAAATAGATGAGGCTAGGGCTAAAAATGCCAAAACTGTAAAACTCTCTATATTAACTCCAGCTTTACAATATTTACTCGGACCGACTCCCACCGCTGGTAAACCTCAAGAGGGGAACGGATTAATTGATAATTTATTGGGAATATTTAATGGTAAAACTGGACTAATTAACGGATTAATTAATGTTATTGGTGTACCCTTATTTACAGCTTCTCAAGGGACAAATACAGAAGCTAATCGCAATGCGATTCCTACGGAGCGCTTCGCTATCGCTATTTCTGATCTCCAAATTAAAGTAGCCGAATTACAACGCGCCCGCGCTCAATTAGCAGATACTATCAGAGAGAAAGTGGCAGTAGCCTTGGTGAAATTCGATGAGGGGAGAACTGACTTTCAAATTGCCCAAGTTGTGGGAGCAAGGGCTATTGATCAATTTAAAGTATTTGAGCTACGTTACATTAGGGGGAACAACGATACTGAGGGATATTTAGCAAAGCAATCGGAACTTGATAAAGTCAAGGCTAATACTTATGGTTCTTGGGGGAAAATGCGGCGATTCCTACGGAGCGCTTCGCTATCGCTCTTTGAAATAAAATTATTGGTATTAGGTGTTAAAAATGCAGAAATTTAAAGAGGGCTAAAATAAGCCCTCGGAAAACTGAAAATTAAGGCCAGGAGGATGGAGTATAAGTTGTTGAAACTCCATCTGCAACTTTGCAAACAGGAGGCTGTCCTGCATTTGGTAAAGAAGCAAGAGTATATGATGTTCCGGCAATAGAAAAAGAAGTTAGTGGTAATGTTTCCGTAGCGGTAATTTTTCCAAATCCGCAGGAATTCACGTTAATATTTTTTGTTACATCACTAGGAAGCGCAATCGTTGCCGCACTTCCAGCAGTTTTACCCACTATTACCACCTGACCGTTTGGAGTTTTAAAATTTGCAGGTCTTGCTTCTGAAAAAGCTCCTGAAATGCAAGTTGGCAAAGTTTGAATCGGCAAAGAAGCAGTATCAATAGAAGTTCCATCTACTTTTAACCCTGCAAAAGATCCACTGGTGGGAACAGCTATTTTGACCTCGCCACATGAACCAACAACTCTAGCAGTAGTTTTTGGTGTTGATCCTAAGTCAACTTCTATTTTACTGTTGGCTGTTCCAGACAAGTAAACAGAACTTATCCCACTTTGAGTAACTTTATAAACGGTTGCTGCTCCAAAGGGAACTGCATTAGCTTTGCTGGTAACTCCTGTCTCTGTGATAACGAAGCTTACGGCAGGTATCGCAGCCAACAAACCTAAACTAAAAATCTTTTTAACTAATTTCATAAAATCCCATAATTGTATTAAACAAATAGTATAGTATTCTATATACTTGAATTTGTAAATGAATTATGACGTTAAGAAAAATCATATCAATTCTGGGATTTTTTGTACTGGGTACAGGCTTTTTTGTACTTGCTAAAAACTATTCTCCAGTTTCCTCTAATGTATCCCTACAAAGCATTTCAGCCATGCCAATATCTGAACAATGGCAAGTATTAAGCATTCATGATGGGGATACTGTCAAAGTTCAAAAAGATGGTGTTGTGGAACGAATTAGATTTTGTGGAATTGATGCACCGGAAATTTCTCAACCATAAGGAAAAGAATCCAGAGATTATTTGCGATCCTTAGTTTCCCCTACTAATAAAGTACAAATATCAATAGTGGGTACAGATAAGTATAGTCGCAAAATTGGCGAAATCTTTGTAATTGCAAATGGTACAGAGAAATTTATTAACGAAGAGATGACTAAATCCGGTATGGCGTACAACTACGATAGGTACAAAAATTGTCCTAATCAGGTGGCAATGGGTAATGGGGAAGCGATCGCGAAGTCTAAAAAGCTTGGTGTGTGGAGTGCGAGTGGGAACTATGAAAAGCCTTGGGATTATAGAAAGTCAAAAAAGAATAAATAACTTAATAAATATGCAAGTATGCGATTATGGGGGTTTTCGACTATACAAATGTTCTAATTAATATCTTTGATATCAAAACACTCCGAAGAAATCATCATGCTTTATCTACTGGAATAAACGTTGGTCTTGAGAGATGAAAAATATGGAAATATGGAAATATGGAAATATGGAAATATGGAAATATGGAAATATGGAGAAAGAGTGATTAAGTAAAGAGTTCTTGGGGATTTTGCATCATCCAGGAAGTTATCGAAAATATGGAAAATATGGAAAATATGGAAAATGGACATATAGCATGGTATCATGTTATAATAGAGTTATAATTATTCAATTGGTTGTTATGTTTATTAGAAAAGGTTTTGTGGATCAAATAAAGATTTGGAATTTTGTTAGAAATTATGAAAGTAGCTTAGTAGGTGAAAAATGGAATAATAAAATAAATAGTAGTGGGAGAAAGTGTTTGTGGTTTGGTGTGGGTGTGGAATTAGGTTTTAAATGTAGTATTTTTGATGGTGAAAAAATTAATAATGGATTAAGAAATAAATGTAATGATTTGTGGGGTGGTGAAGATTGGAATAGTATTTTATTGTATAAGTATGATATTGGGTGTGAGTTAAAAAATCATGTTGATAGGGAAATTTTTGATAATAAAGTAATTGTAATTAATATTAGTGAAAATAATTTGTTAGGTGGAAATATAGAATTTTATTATGGTGGAAATATTGAAATATTAAGTAATGGTGAAATTATAGAATTTAATAATAAAATTTCTCATGGTGTCAAAAAAGTTACTACAGAAAGATGGAGTTTAGTGCGATTCGTTGTTAGTTGAATCACGGTATCCAGCCCGTACATAAGCTAACCAACCCAATCCAATCATGGAAAAAGGTTGAACTCTCGGTCTGATATGGGTGAAAGTCCCATCTACCAGACTCAGGTATGAATCCCTACCTGCCCACGATGACCCGACTCGGTTTCGGGAGGTCGAAGCTCTTAACTGGGCGCAATCAGACATCCGTTGTGGGGTGACACTGGTGCTAACGGGGAGTTCCCATGGTGAAACAGAGCCTAAAAAAAGCAACTTACATCTAAGCAGGACACAACAACAACACCTGACTTCATTGGAGTTAATTCCCGCCGAACGTTTAAGCTAGTATCGGCAAGAGTCTAGGGAATCCAGCAGTTGAATTGGCTACACCTAACGGAACGAACAATCAACCGAGGGAACGAATAAAAACGGGTTGAGGGTCTAAGGGCGGATTCGTTCCCTAAGTAGGCTGGACGAGCAGCGGAACTCCCTCAATTCGGGTAGGACAGACCGTAATTGGTCTGAGGTGTTCAGAATACACAGACTGGAGCAGAGCATGATTAGACACAGAGACAACTCTAGTGAATCTTGGAAGACGTTACCCTGGAAGAAATTCCGCCGTAACTTATTCCGCCTACAAAAGCGCGTGTATAAAGCGGTTCAAGTTGGAGACAAGCGTAAAGCAAAGTCCCTACAAAAGCTGATTCTGAAATCAACCGCAGCGAGATTACTGGCTATCCGTCAAGTAACACAGCTAAATACTGGGAAAAAGACCGCAGGAATAGACGGGAAAACCGCGCTCACATTTGAACAAAGGTTTCAATTGAGTGAAAAGCTCAAAACCGAATGTAACGACTGGAAACACCAGGGATTACGTGAAATACCCATCCCTAAAAAGGACGGCAAAACCCGGATTCTCAAAGTCCCCACTATTGCAGATAGGGCGTATCAATGCCTTGTTAAATACGCATTAGAACCAGCCCACGAGGCAACTTTCCACGCCAGGAGCTACGGTTTTAGGACAGGACGTTCAGCCCATGACGCACAGAAAGTCTTGTTCAATAATCTAAACTCAAAAGCCAACGGAATAGATAAAAGGGTTATAGAACTCGATATCGAAAAATGTTTCGACCGGATAAATCACACCGCCATCATGGATAAACTCATAGCTCCTTATAGCATAAAACAGGGAATATTCCGCTGTCTCAAAGCCGGAGTTAATCCAGAATTTCCCGAACAAGGAACACCTCAAGGGGGTGTGGTAAGTCCACTTTTAGCTAACATCGCTTTGAATGGGATTGAAAGTATTCATAGATATCATGCGATGTCTAACTACAGAATTACAGACAAAACCTCAAAGGAGAGTATTGTTGAACCAACAATCCGTTATGCGGATGACATGGTGATAATACTCAGACCCCAAGACGATGCCACAGAAATACTTGACAAAATCAGTCAGTTCCTAGCAGAACGGGGAATGAAAGTCAGTGAGAAAAAGACAAAGCTAACCGCCGCGACAGATGGGTTCGATTTCCTCGGCTGGCACTTTAAAGTCCAGAAAAACGGAAAGTTCAGATGCGTCCCATCAGTGGACAATTATAAAACTTTTCGCAAGAAAGTAAAATTCATCGTCAACAACTCGAATTATGGTGCTACCACAAAGGCTGAGAAATTAGCCCCTGTAGTTAGAGGCTGGAGGAATTACCACCGCTTCTGCAAGATGGACGGGTCGCGTAACTCGCTATACCACATCGAAACAAGAGCATTCAAGGTATTCAATAAGGAAACCAAGCAAAACCGCTACACTAGCAAGAAATTACTAGATAAGGCGTTTCCATCAGTTCCTTATTCCGAACATAAACACATCAATGTCAAAGGAGAGAAATCACCCTACGACGGAGATTTGAGCTACTGGAGCGAGCGTAACAGCAAGCTCTATAACAATCATACCTCTAAAGCCCTCAAACGGCAAAACCATAAATGTGGTCATTGTGGGTTAAAAATGCTCAGTGACGAGAAGGTACATTTACATCATATAGATGGAAACCACCAAAACTGGAAAACTAAAAACCTTCTAGCTATTCACGAAAGTTGCCACGATTATATTCATAAGAGCAAAAGCGAAAGCTAAGAACATCGGGAGCCGTGTACACGGAAACGGGTACGCACGGATCTAACTGAGAGGGGCGGGAAATAATATTCCCCCTCGACTCAACCAGTATTAGAAAAGTATTGTTGTAATTACTGTGTACAAAATATAAATAAATAAAGAAATAAAGACCAAGCCCACCCACCACCCAAAGGCAATCGAAAGAGCTAGTTTCCCTGAGCCAGCCCTTGCAACCAGACACAGCAAATCAAGAAGAAGCTGGGGCAACCCGGCTACTACTCGTAATGCTGGCCTGGTTACAAGCCTACTAGCCCTTTCGACTGCCTAGAGTTATCCCCCAAAACCTAATCCCCTAATCCCCCAGTCCCTACGAGGAAATAAAAATTGTAATCAAAAACAATACCTTAGTCAAATTACGAGGGTGAGATGATAATGCTTTAACCATGAACTCCCGTTCCTCGCTCTTGCTTGGCAAAAACAATCACCCCTAAAAATTCCTTAAAGGTTTCCGACAAGGATTTTTTAAATGTATTGACGGTAGGATAAGGGTTTTAGATTCTAAACTACCTTTTCATCGAAACGCTTATATATGATTATTTTTGCCGTTTTTGCCAAAAATTATCAAGGCTCTTATTTTGGCAATAGTATTGTTAAATATAAAATATCTATACAGGAAAACTAAGACTCAGTATTTTACTAATAAATATAGTCAATAAATTATTGAATGTGGCACAAAGTAGAATGGTAATACCCTGGTATAGGTAAAAACTATAGGTAAAGACTAAGACTTTTTGATGATATCAGAGATAGCTAAGATAATTTCTGATAACTGTTCTGTAGAAGCAGACTGAATGTTATAGAAATTGGTGGCGTTTACGTGGGATTGTCCAAATGTTACTTGTAATCCACCATCACCTAGCAACCGCTTTACCAAAGTTGCTTTGACCTCTGGACTCACATCAGAAACAAGCTGCTCTAAGAGAGTAGATTTTTCCTGATCTTTTAATTTATGAGTTAAATTTTTAATCACATCGGTAATTATTGCACCGTCAAGTTTATTACATTCATTGAGAATTTGTTTCAAACTATCTTGACTCACCCTACTACTCTCTATTTTTCTTTATTCTTGACTTGTATGAACTTCATAATGTAGGGATATCCTAGCTTTTTCTTGCAAGAATAACCTATCAATATCACTGTTCAGTCAATGTTTACAATCTAAATGTAGCAATAATTGACGGTTTAATACACTACACTCACTAAGAACCTATCATTAAAACTTATAGTATTCATTTATCAAATAGTATATAACCTATTGGTAGCATTTATTCACGCAACTACTCGTTCTTTAACCCGATTTTTGACGTTCAAAGAATGAGCGATCGCTTCCAATACCCTAGCTTTTTCTTCTGGAGGCGAGCTTGCTACAATTGCCGCTAAGTCAAAGCTCACCATTCCTAATTTAGCCATAGTTGCTGCTCGAATGTGTTCAGGCAGTGCATGAACTAGCTTAAAGAAGTCCCCAGACCTTATATCTTCCCTTTCTCTACTTAGCAACCGTGAAATCATACTATTGTTCACACCAGCAGCACGAGAAAGTTTAGCATTTGTCGTTCCTTCACTCATTGCCTGTTCTATAGCTTGAATTAATATTTCTTTAGGTTCTATCATTGTTAATTAGTAGAAGTATAGTGTATATTATTGTTATACAGTAAAAAGTAATTTTTCGACAATGGGGGGAACTTAAATTCACTTGTAAAGAAATACCTTAACCATAAACAGTGGCTAAGGCAAAATTGAAAAAAAATTTAATTCATTAACTTACATTATGACTCATAAACCAGGATTGTGCTACTGTCTCCAGTACGAATTGAGAGATTTTTTATGCTTTTTTAGCAGGTTTTTCCTAACCTCCAATAGTTTACTGCTATTTCCTGCAAGGATTTACAAACAAGTTCCAGACTCTGGTGATAGCTTGCGTGGCGTAGCCATACTCACAAAGATATTTCTAGCACAATTAATTTTCGCGGCTAAGGAGGTGCAGTCATGAAACTCACACCAAAGCCCATTCAGGATTATAAAGACAGCATTATCACCGCAACGGGTAAAACTCATGTACTAACAAACACTGACATCAACGTTTATCAACCTCTTGAGACATTTGACATTAGGAATTTTCTAGACAATCTGACACCAGCTAAGGAAAAAAATAAATACATTTGTCCAGTGTGTGAAGGGCATAACCTCAGCATTGACATTAATACAGGTGAATATCAGTGCTGGAATGGGTGCGAATGCAGAAATATTCGGGAAGCAATCAAACCCTGGTCTGAAGTGTTAGAGGAACGCAAGCACAGTAAATACACTTCACACCCCAAAGTTACCCCTATCCGACGTAAAGCGAAAAACCTACAACCAGCCCCAATCTCCACAGATAACATCAGCATAGGCATTTTGCCTAACCCAGTAACAGCACTGGAAACAATAATGGTGGGGGAAAACCTGATTACTAAATACCCCTATTCTTCTACCCAGTGGGTAAACCGAACTGATAAACCAAATGAGGATAAAATAACCATTCCCTACCACATCAACAATAAAGGTGAGACAGTCAAAGGCAAAGGCAAGAGTAGTGATGACTGGCAACCATACCGATTTGATGAAATATGCCAATACGGTGCAGGTAAATGGGTGTTAGGAGTTGAGGGTGAGAAATGTACCGACATTGCACGGTTCGTTTATCAACTACTAACATTCACTTTTCAAGGTGGTAGTTGGGGTGAAAAGGTTTTATTTCAGTATTTTCAATCTCTCAAGGATGCTGGGGTAGCTGGGATAATTTATTGGCCAGATCATGATGATACCGGATACAGCAAAGCTAAAAAATGCGGTGAAGCTGCTGCTAAAGTCGGATTACCATTTGTAGTAATTGATCCTCTAACCATCTTCCCAGAATGTCCAGAAAAGGGCGATATAGCTGATTTTGCAAATATAGTAGCCATGAATGGAGATGAATTAGCCAGCCTACTACAAAACCAAATCAGGGAAGCAGCACAACAACAAACGGAACAAGCGCAAGAAGAATTTGATGATATTCCCCCTGGTAAAGAAAGAAAAAAATTAGGATTTTCGCAATTGGCATTAGAAGCACTCTACATGGATACCCCTTGGATTTGCGCTGGTGATAAGCTTTATAAATGGGTAGGCAATCATTACCAGCTAGTACCGGAATGTATAGAGAGAAGGCGGATAGCCGATTTTTGCGACAGCTATGTAGTTTGGAAACGTGAGGAAAATAACACACTGGTTGCAACCTATCCTTATGCCAAACCCTCCAGAATTGATGAAGCAATAAAATGGGCAAAATCAAAGCTTTCCGTGAAGTTAGATAGTCTCAACCCATCTGGATTAAACTGTCTCAACGGTATTCTGCAAATTACGTGGGATGGTAATAAACCATCATGGCAGTTAGTCGCCCATCACCCCAGCTACTATTACACATATGCTCCACTGATTGAATATAATCCTAATGCAGATCCCGGAGATTGCGATCGCTTACTTAATGTATTGGATGCACCTCAACGGGAAATTTTCTTAAAAGTCATAGCTGCCAGCTTAGACTTACCCAATGTCAGACGTTTGAAGGGTAGATTAATTCGGGCTTTACTCCTCAAAGGTACAGGTAGCAATGGTAAAGATGCTCTCAGAGAAGCGATCGCCACAATTTATGGTAAACAAGGTATAACATCAGCTACCCTTACTGACTTTGCTCAATATGATGCTGGGCGCAAATTCCCACTGCGTAAATTAATCTATTCGCGGATAAACTGGGCATCGGAAAATACCAATAGCACAAAGCTAGATAAGATCCAGAGCCTCAAAGCATTTGTTACTGGTAATCCACTTGATTCTGAGGGCAAAGGCAAAGATGATGAGGAGTTCACACCCAATGCAATCTGTTTATTCAATATCAACGATGTCCCAAATATACAAGGTAGTCTTGAGGCCATACTATCTCGTAATGCAGTCATAGATTTTAATAAGACATTCAAGATAGGTGCAGATCCAAGCAAGGGGGAATTAGAAGCAGATCCACGTTTTGCTTATGACCCCATGTTTTTACGGCTGATGGTATGCCCTGCTTTGTTGAATCGCCTACTTGATGCCCTTAAAGATTTGATGATTAACGGTATAGATTACAGTTGCACCCAACAAACACTAGAAGATATCCAAGTAGAAAACTCTCACCTATTCCAGTTTATCCAGGATACAGAATTAAATTATGACCCTAATGACTATCTATCAGCCTCAGATATTTGGACCAGGTTAGAGCAGTGGTATTTAGATAACGGAACTCTTACCTATGAAGAAACTAAAAATGGGAAGCAAAAAGCTATTTGGCAAGAGCAGGTAAAAGCATCAGATAAGAATGTGAAGGCTGTAAATCAGGTGATAGCAAGGTTTAAACAACTGTTCCCCAAAGCCAAATTAGTAACTGTACCTCATCCATCTGGTAAACGTAATATGCAAGTGTTACAAGGTGTAAGTTTTGGTTCTATTGTCAATAAGCAAAACTACATAGCAATAAATGAAAATTCCAAACCAGATACACAGCAGTTGCCACACCAAGAAAGCCTTGTAAATCAAGACTTCCACACCAATCACACCAGTTTTAATAATTTTGTGGAAACAGAAAATCAAGAAAATGATTTAACTTTTTCCCAACAATGTGAAACAGAATTTAATGAAGAAAAGAAAAAAGAAGAGAAATTGGTGTGCGATCAACATAAGTCTTGTACAGCAAGTATTTCTGGTGTGCAAAGTGGTGTGATAGGTGATGTGGCAGATGATCTTATTGCTAGGGAAAATTCCTTATTGAGAATAGAAACAGAAAATATAAGCACTGATGATTCTCATACTATTGCTGAAGTTCCGATTCCAAAGCTCCAATCAGAAACCACATCAACAAAAATAATCAGTGCAGACTCACAACTAGAAAGCAGCATCAACAGTGATTCAGGGAGTTACTGACAATGGTTAACACTCAATTAACTACGCCTTGGGATTATTGTCAGTCCTGGGAAGACGGTTCATGCTCTTACGACGGCCACACAATTACTTGGAAACACCAAACCATAATTGTTACTAACTACATTAAGCAAAAGTATCTAAGTCCAGATTGGTATTTTAAAAAACTTACTGAACACTGGGAACTGATAGGGTTTATAGCTTTGTTTTTGAGTGATGGAACAACAGCTTCCACACAAGAACTCAGTCAAGCCCTGAAGCTGAATTTGTCAGTTGTCGATAATGCAGTGGAATTGGGGTTTTCAATTGGGTGGTTTGAAGTCAACGAAAAAGTCAGTTTGATTTTCTTAGAGGAAAAATGCGACAACTCGATTTATGTTCAGGAGTCGGAGCAGGTTTTGGAATTGCCGGACTCCGTGCAGGTTGGGAACTTGTGGGAATCTGCGAGAACGATAACTACTGTACAGACATCCTCAGTAAACGATTCCCCGGTTATCCTGAGCGAGTGGTACGATATCCCGCCGAGTTGGCTAGACCCCTTGGAGTCCCGTCCGGCAACGGCACTATTAGAAAACAAAGATAGACAGCAGGAAATCTTCTTGATCCCAGAGTTGCCGCCATCGGAGTTAACAGAGTTCAATACCTTGCAACTATCGCCGGGGTCAATAACTACTGAGAAATTCTTAGAGAAAAACTTAGATACTGAAATAACCCATGCCTGTGGTTGTTTGTACCAGTATCTTGAAAATAAGAAATTAAAGAATGGTTCAATAGTTAGTTACCCTCGTGTAGAAGGTGAACGCGATAAGCACAATTATCTACATTGGCGTTGGGGATACAATTGGAAGGAGAAAATTGATGGTCAATGGAAAAACCGCTCTTTGGGAGTTGCCACAAAAATAGTTACCGCAGTTGCAAATATGATCCACAACGGTAATAGTGTACAAAATATCAGGGAGTTTATAACACTCAGTAAAAACTCTAAGAAAACTCATAAATAATAAATTTTCTCTAAGAATTTTCTTGGGTAATTCTACAACAAGAACCTAGTAAATTTAGTAACTAAGAGTTCTTAATTTTGTGATGCGTATTAAATAATATAAAATGATTAAAGCAAATAATTTTTAGATGTGGGATTAATTATCCTCAACTAAACTACTGAGAAATTCTTAGAGAAAAACTTAAATACTGAGAAAATCCCTGTCTATTGTTGTTGCCCATAAAAAAAACTTCCAAGCAAATATCTGGAAGTTCTGAATCTTAAACATTTACTGTTTGCTTTACTGGCATCTGTCGTTCTGGCATTGGTTGAAGTGCTGCATTAATAGGTACATACTTACAATAACAAATCACAATCATATCAAATCCCATACCGGAAATATCAGGAGTATAGGTTTCAACACTGGTTACTTCCCAATCACTTAAATGATGATGGGTTTTGGCTTCTGGGTATTCGGCATCAATAAACTGCTCAACTTTAATAAATTCCGGGGGACGATAACCAACTTCGGGTAGTGGTGTATCTGAACAATCATAGTGTTCACCTAGAGTTTTGGTTAAAGAACCCGTGTGAGCATATTTTCTGTCTTGCCAACCTGGTTGACGTTTATCAGCACGAAACACAATCCATCTACGCATCATCACAACATTCCTCATCGGCTGCGGCATGACGTGATTTATTTTGCTCCTGGGGTTTTGGCATATTCTCTTTTATTCAACTTTCTTGTTAGGATTATTTTTGATTGTTTCAGCGATCGCCTCCCATATATCTTTGATTTCATCTTTACTATTGAGATTAAATTGATAGACAGTGTTGGCGTGGACTTGAGAATTTCCCATTGTTACAGAGCAACTATTATCGTCTTTGATAGGAAATAATTTCTTTACTAACTTAGCTTTTTCATCTATCGTCAAATGTTCAGTAGCAATTTCCAAAAATTCTAACTTTTCTTCAGCGCTTAACTTATCGTAATGATCTCTGTCCATTGGGATTCCCTGGTAATAACTGCTATAATTATCCTATATTTTATTTAAAATATCAATAAATTTAAAAGTAGTTATGTAAAGAGTGGATTTAATTGATAGAGATTATTTATGGTCGTGCTACATCATAACAAATAGAGCAAATTTTACAGGAATTAAAGTTTTATAGAGGTTTTGGGATGACTAACTTAATTACTTTACAAACAATATTTATTAAAGATGATGTTTCTATCAGGTTAAATAAGTTAGACAATCACTTAAAACAAATTCAGTGTTTATTACTGGATTCTAATAATAATGATGTTGTCAAAAGTTTAATTAGAGAAACTATGTATTTTATTGAATGGATAGCCCCTGATATAGAATTTAACTATGCTTTTGAGTTAGCTAATTCAGAAGTTTGGAATAACATAGAAGCACGAAATCAAATTATTGATGAACTTGGTACTTGGAATGACCGGGTTTTACAAATGTCACAATTACTTACTCTATAATATTATGAATCAACCACCTTTACCTCAGCCACAATTAGAACCCAGTGGTATTACTTCTGACCAATATGAGGAATTTACCCCAGCAAAACTAGAACTGAGTAATGGATATCTGGGTTACGGTGGACAAGATAATTTAGGGTTTCATTTATCTGTGCTTACGAATATGGGGTTATTAACAGCAGTACGAAATACCAATTTATCACTGTGGATAGAAGCTCTGGACTGTGTGTTTATAGAAAAACTAGCAAAAGTTAATGCTGAACCAGAAGTAGCAGAAGCAATGTTAAATAGATTTAATCAGGCAATGTTAGATTTGGAAGCAGTGATAGATGATTTGGCGGAATAACGTACCTTTGGGATTTTCCTCTAAGAAAATTTTGACAGTAGCATGGAACAAAGGAAATGTAGGGGCAACCTTTCCAACATTCTTAGAGAAACCCAAAAGTAATTTGTAGAGTAAGTATAATCACTGAGAGATTTTCTTAGAGGAAACCGCAAAACTGTAATATTGTGGGAATTAAAACCAAACCAATATAACCTTCTGGGGCAATATTATCATCCTTAAACTTTTCCTCTAAGAATTTATTGGTATTTATGTATGGGTAGCTTGAACTACAAATATAAATTGATGATACGTATAATAACAAGTTTCCTCTAAGAATCGCCGGGGGTACTGAGAAATTCTTAGAGGAAATGCCAAAGTAATTATTGTGTTAGTGTAATTACTGGGAAATCAAGCAAGAAAACCATGATTGACACTCTCAGGGAGCCAAGCCGCTGAGATTCTTAGGAGATTTTCAGTCGTAAAGGCTGTGCCAAACAGCCACTAGACACTCCGCTTAAAGCATTGTGCTTACTTTTTCACAAGAATATTAGCTGCACCATTGCAGTCTGCATTCACCAAAACACCATGCTGAGTACGATACAGACCCCGCTTAATTCGCTTGCCAGAGAACTCGTGCTTATTGGGATTGTCGGCATTAAAAACAGGAATAGTATCATTGTCTAAAAAACTAGCTTTACTAGTATAAGATTCTTCCTGCTCCACGTATTTGATTCCGTATCGCTCACAGAGAGCTTTCAGTTGAAATCTAAAGCTGCTGTGGGGAATCTGCACGAAATTCTGATTATTGCGAGAACCAATATTAATGGATTGCTTCATCTCAATATTGAAGCCAACTAGGCATTGAGTTAGGTCGAGGGGGAGTATTATCTCCCGCCCCTCCCAATTAGAACCGGACATACCCGTTTCCGTGTATCCGGCTCCCGACAGTCTCAGGCTTCCCTTTTGCTGGTGTGGATATATTGGTGACAGGATTGATGTACTGCCATCAAATTGTTGGGTTTCCAGTTATTGTGATTGCCATCAATGTGGTGAAGGTGTATATCTTCGTTATCTATAAACCGCAGACCACAATACCCACATTTATGTTCTTGCTTGGTTAAAGCTTTGGCTGTCATCCCGTCGTAGTATTTGGATTTTCTTTTGCTCCAGTAGACAATATCACCATTAAATGGAGAGGCATCCCCTTTAACCATGATGTGCTTGTGTTCTGAATACGGTACTGCGGGGAATGCTTTATCAATTAAAACATCCGTTTGATAGCGGTTAAGTTTTGGTTCTTTATTAAAGACTTTCCATGTTCTCAAGCGGGTGAACCACAATGAGAATCTTGAACCATCCATCTTACAGTAACGGTGGTAGTTTCTCCATCCTCTAACTATGGATGCAAGTTTTATGGCTTTAACTACAGCACCATAATTTGAGTTATTGACTATGGCTTTAACTTTCTTACGGAATGATTTGTAGTTATCCTCTGAGGGCGTACTTCTAAACTTTCCGTTTTGTTGGACAAAAAATTTCCAACCTAGAAAATTGAATCCAGTAGTCGCGGGAACAAATCGAGTCTTAGCTGTCTTAATATTTAGACCCCTAATACGCAAGAATTCTGTAATTTCATCAAAGACTTTTGCTTGGTCATCGCCTTTCTTAAAAATAAAAACCATGTCATCTGCGTATCTCACAGATTTATGTATGGCTTCTATTCCATGTAGGGCAATGTTGGCAAGTAATGGGCTGCACACGCCACCTTGAGGTGTACCTTGTTCAGGGAATTCAGGGTTGACTCCTGCTTTCAGACATTTCCATACCCCCAATTTTACACTCTGAGGTGCTATTATTTGCGACATGAGGTGGTTATGGCTGATGCGGTCGAAACATTTTTCAATATCCATTTCTAGGATGATTTTGTCCTTACCGTGAGACTGTGACCTCAAATTATCAAATAGATATTTCTGAGCGTCATGAGTCGAGCGACCGGGACGGAAGCCATAGGAACGTTCATGGAAAATTGCTTCATGTGCAGGTTCGATGGTGTATTTGATAATACACTGCCATGCTCTATCCTTAATAGTGGGAACCTTGAGTATTCTTTTAGTTCCGTCCTTTTTGGGAATAGGTATTTCTCTTAACTTACTGTGAGTCCAGGTATTAACCTGTTCCATGAGTAGTTTATCGAGTTCCACCCGTTCCTTGTAGGTTAGAGATGCTTTACCATCTACCCCAGCAGTTTTCTTGCCCAGATTAAGCTGCGTCACTTGACGAATTGCTAGTAATCTTGCGCTTCGGGATTTCAGTATCAGCTTTTGAAGATTGTTGATTCGTTTCCTATCGCCAACTCGAACAGCTTTCCACAAACGACATTGGAGGCGAAAGAGGTTCTTGCGGAATTTCTTCCACGGTAGACTCTTCCAAAGTTCACTATCACTATTACTAGTCATGTGTCCAACCATACTCACCTTTGTAATATGTGTTCTGACTACCTCGAAGCAATTACGCTTCGTCTTACCCGATGGCAGGGGTTCCGCGTCTCGTCTCGCCTACAGGGGTTTCGACCTATCCCCTGACCTAACCATCGTTTTTCTTCGTTCCGACCCGTAGATTGTGATGATGTTTTAGGACAGACCATTTCGCCTATACCCTTCTCGGAGATTGCATCTAGGTCGGCTAACTGATGCGAGAGTTGCGGGTATAAAGTCGGCATATTTTATTCAGGTTGCCGCTTCGTATTAAGACGTTTTTCTAGGTCTAGTTTATCCATGACATCCCCCTATTAGCGCCAGTGTGGCTACCTGCTTTGTTTTTCCTCTGATTGCGCCCTGTTTCCAGCTTCACTCTGTAGGATTCCGAGCCTACTCGGTGTGGACAGGTTAGGAGTCAACTGTCTCTTCAGTGGTGGGGTTTTCACCCACATCTCTGGGTCAGTTATAAACATTTTGGAGGTAAGGGGTCAAGCCGGGATAAGGGTAAAATGGGACACGTTGTAAATAAATGTTGCAGAAACCAATTTAGTGATTTACTAACTTGCCCGAAAATGGTAAAGAAACATTCAACTTTTGCACACTAAAATCAACTTTTTACGCGGTTCAGCTTCTCAAACTTGCTCATAAATAACCCTTTTTTGGGATGTTTTCATTTTGAACAATCAAGTTCAGATGGAAGCTGAAACAACGGTAAATTAAGAGTTTTGAGAATTAAGCACACAAAACTTTACAATGTGTCCCATTTTGCAGATATCCCGTCTGAACCCCAACTATGCAATTAATTTGAGCCAAAAATTGTCTTGTTTGCAAGCCGGAGCGTTTATGTTTGTGAGCCGCAATACGTAGGCATCAATGACGTTTTTCAACTCCTCAAAACTTCAAAAGCGATCGCCATTGCTGCCAGCTTTCTCGTATCAATACCACGAACATTATCTGGGAGTTCGGTTGTTGCTACATTATCACCGTTACGAGTACCTGCATCTAAATCATTGAGCAAATTATCTGTCACCTCTAATAGATCATCATTAACAGCCATAGGACTTCTACGATTTCCCAGACCTTTGCTTTTGGCAATTGTTTGTAATGCTTTCAGGGAAGTTCGCAAAGGTGTTGTACTAGCAATAACAAGTGCTTCGGCGATGCCCAAGGGTTCACCAATGGTAAGTTTAAAGCCATCACGACCAGCTTGAGGAACTACTAATTTCTGTTTTGGCTTGATCAGTGCTGCTGTTTCTGAAGCTGACCAATCATTAGGAAAAATAACCGTCATTTCTCCTTCGGCATCAATCACTAAAATACTCACGTAGACAATAGTATTGTCATTTTAGAAGTCAATACTGTAGCCAAATTACGAGGGTTCAACGGCTGTAGGAGCATTGTGAACACGACCAAGAGAGGTAAGCTTGGCAAAAATCTGGGCTAATAAAATAGGCTCTGGTTGTTCCGGAAGCATTTTTAACATTTCACGAACATATCGAAAACCACGACAGTAAGCCTTAAGATCAATAATTCCAGCACCAGGATTATCTTGACGGAATTGAGCTAAAAGATAATGAGATAAGTTGACCATAAAAAAAGAAAGATTGGCCGCATTAGTCACCGCAGTTTGACCCCGATTCATAAAATCTTCCAATCCCCAGAACTGCTTGGCATCACGAAAATTAAATTCGATTTGAAAGCGGAGTCTATAGTAGTCGATTATTTTCTCATAAGACAAATCTAAGTCACTGGAAAATAAAATCACATGACTAACAGCATTCGTCTTGATATTTGTTTTTACCAAAATCACTACATTCAAGGATTGAGCAAATTCTTTGTGCAGTAGAGTCATTTGATAAATATCAGTTTTGATATCTTCGTCAATACTGCTTTGACGTAAATATTCCCCAGCAATATTACGCCAGTCCAGCTTATCTCCGTATTTACGACGAGAACGATGATTAGGGTCAGGATGTTGGTAAGGTATGTATAACGCCGAATCGTGGCGTAATTTGGAAATTATGTGTAACTTTACCTGTCTAGCCATTTGCAAAGCATTATTGTTCCCAAAGTGACCATCTACAACCAAGTAAGTGAGGGGGATAAAGTTAGCTATTAACTTAAATAGCTCATTAATCATTTTCTGAATTCTTAGTAGTTCAGATGTAAAAATCACCTCCTGTTTATTTTTGTTCTTACTCCCTTTTGGTCGTCCCCGTCCAGGTTTTTCTTGAGGTTTTACTTCTGGAATTGGTGAGACAATACTTTTTTCTACATCGCTCTTGATTACCTGTTCTATCTGAATCGGAAATGAGTGTCTTTGTTGAACACTTACTAATGATAAGGTAAAGAAAGATAGCCCCGATATTGGTTTGCTTGTTAGACTTGAGAAGAACCTATCTAATCCATAGGTTTTTTTCCCGGCTTTGCTTATTACTACTTCATCTCCTGCCAACAAATAAACATCATTTGGGCAAAACAAATGCCGCCGAAAAAACACCCAGAACACCGTTGCCCACGGTATGACTGTCCGAAAGAATCTGATTACCGTCCGATAACTACCACCACTAAGCGTCCAACGCGAAATTCCCAACATCGTTACTCGTCCGCTCATTGCTAACATGGCCATGATGATCTGACTCAATTGCCGCATAGTCGTCACTTTTATTTCTGGTAGCAGGCATTGCAGGAGTGTTAGGATATCAAACATGGGCTGTATGTGGTTTTCGAGTTTTTGTTTTGGAAGACTATAACTCTACTACATCAGCCCTCTCTCTTCATCCTCTTTTTTTGGCTACAGTATTGAAGTGAAATTGCAATTTTGACCTTTCTAATATTAATGCCACTTTTGGTGGTTTCAATCCCTAATAGGGAGTAAGTGAAATTGCAATTCAGGTAATTTTCACCATTAGTTTTTGACTTTTTTAGTTTCAATCCCTAATAGGGAGTAAGTGAAATTGCAATATGAAGGTTGGGATAATGGCACAATTTTATAAAATGTTTCAATCCCTAATAGGGAGTAAGTGAAATTGCAATTTTCTACGATCAGAGACTGCTGTCTACGATCAGAGTTTCAATCCCTAATAGGGAGTAAGTGAAATTGCAATTGCTTCCATTGTCGAATCACCGCCAGACAATTCCAGTGTTTCAATCCCTAATAGGGAGCAGGGGAAACGCATCTAAATTATCTTGACAGAATACTATATTAGTGCATCAATATGGGAAAATATCTAACTTCATTCAAAATCTGATAAATTCCTTTATTAAAATTATAAAAATTTCATAAATTTAGAGTAATTATTTATTTTTAATGATGGATTTATTTTGTTCAGTTCTATATATTAATATCTATATTTTTTGGCATCAAAAATATAGATTCTATTGTAGAATCAACAGAAAAATAAATTGGTTATATTTATATTTGTCTATATTTTCTGATTTTTATCAGATACATTCTAAAATCTTCTCTAAATATTCATCATCCCATCCTGCACAAAACTGCTTACTTTTAGTTCCTAGTTTTTGGCTTTTTTCTTTTCCTAAAAGATTAACTGCTATATGACGAATAACTGCAAAGTTTTGTGGTGCATTATCCTTTCTTATCCGACAATCATCTTCTCTAAAAGCTACATCTAAAACCCAGTGTAATGAATTCTCTATACCCCAATGAGTGCGGACTGATTCTCCTAGTAATTTCGCATTATTTGTCAAACTACTTATATAATAGCCTGTCTCAACCTTCGTTTTTCCATTAACTTTTCGTATATATTCTACCATTCCTACACTTTGAAGATTTACCCATTTCTTATCAGTATCTATTCTTTCTTCTATGTCTGATAACATGAGATAATGACGAATCTCTTCTCTTCCATGTTTGTCTTCTTTTGTATGAAATTCACTATATTTGAATCCCTCAAACCCTTTAGATATAGCTTCTTTGAAGATTTCTTCTACATTCTTATATAAATTACCTTGATTCTTTTTGAGTGCGATAATATATTCGCCTGATTTTTCTGCAATTGATTTTACTATCTCTTTTTGACACCCCATCGCATCAATCGTTACTAAACATCCGGCTATATCTAATACTTTAATTAATTCCGGTATGGCTGTTATTTCATTTGACTTTTCTTCTACTTTACATTGTCCTAATACTAATTTATTACTAGTTGCCCATGCACTTACCATCTGAATCGCACCTTTATCCTTTCCTTTATCATATGAATGCCTTAATGTTTTCCCATCTATTGCTATGACTTCTCCTTCTGTAATTTTATTGATAGATTTTATCCAACTCAAAAAACAATTCTGAAATTGTTGCGGATCTATTCTCGCAAATACTCTTGCGAATGTATCATGAGATGGAATCCCGTTTGGAAGTTCTAAAAATTGTTTTAGCCATTTTTCTTTCTTTTTTCCATAAGCCTCCATCAATACCCAACTATCTACTCCACAGATCACTGCACAAATCGCAATGGTTACTATATCTATTAATTTATGCCTTTTTGTTCTCTCAACTCTTTTATCTTCTAAATCTTTAAAGTGATCTACTATTGTGATTTTTGGTGGTAGCTTCATTTTGTGAATTTTGTCTCTTTAGTTTTATTGAGAATACCACTTCAACTCATTTTATTGATTCTTATAGAAACGAATTTACCATCAAATTTTCTTCATACTCATTTATTGGCTTGATATTAACATGGTAATACTGCCCTTTTTATCTATTCATAGAAGTTACATTTTGTCAAAAAAAATTAGATGCGTTTCCCCTGACATTCTGTCACAGTCCAACCCTTCTTTATGGGTAAATATCAAGTCACCCAAGCACAATGGCGATTTGTTGCTCATTTACCCCAAGTGAACAAAGAACTAAACCCAGACCCATCTAATTTTAAAGGTGATGGTTCGACTTCGCTCACCAACCATCGTCCCGTTGAGCAAGTTTCTTGGGAAAATGCGGTTGAGTTTTGCGATCGCCTTTCAAGGCATACTAAAAGACAATATCGTTTACCCAGTGAAGCTGAATGGGAATATGCCTGTCGAGCGGGGACTACTACACCGTTTCACTTTGGAGAGACGATAACAACGGATTTGGCTAATTATAATGGTAAATCCACGTATGGCGATGGAGTTGAAGAAATTAATAGAGGAGAAACAACAGAAGTAGGCAGCTTTGGAGTAGCCAATAATTTTGGATTATACGATATGCACGGCAATGTATGGGAGTGGTGTCAAGATAGTTGGCATAGTAACTATAAAGGTGCGCCAACAGATGGTAGCGCATGGCTAGATAATGAAGAGAGTAGTAATAGAAAGCTGCTGCGCGGTGGTTCGTGGTACAACTATCCTGGGAATTGCCGTTCTGCTTGTCGCTACGACAGCACTCTCACCACGACTACAACTATATTGGTTTTCGGGTTGTATGTAGTGGTGCGGCGAGGACTTAATAGCACTATGCGCTTTTGCCCTCTTGCTCTTTTCTTGTCTTATCCCTCTCGCGTAGCGAGAATTTTTTTTGAAAAAATGACTAATGGGACATTCAATAAAAAATATCAACAAACTGGTGATAAAAAATGCCAAAAATTATTATTCATGAATATGAAAGAACCGCACAGTATTTTATTGAAGATTTAGGTAATAATGTCACCTTAGACATGGTATCTATCCCAGATGGAACATTCCAGATGGGAACAGATGATAAAGAAATAGAGAGACTTTGTAAAGAATATGATGTTAATTATTTTAGAAGAGAAAGTCCCCGGCATTCTGTCACAGTGCAACCCTTCTTTATGGGTAAATATCTAGTCACTCAAGCACAATGGAAAGCCATAGCAGAACGAACGGATCTTAAAGTTAAAATTGATTTAGAATCTGACCCATCTCATTTTAAAAAAGATCCTGCTTCAGAAAAGGGAGAGAAGGCAGGAAACCGCTGGAATAGACCTGTAGAGTGTGTTTCTTGGAAAGATGCGGTTGAGTTTTGCGATCGCCTTTCAAGGCATACTAAAAGACAATATCGTTTACCCAGTGAAGCAGAATGGGAATATGCCTGTCGAGCGGGGACTACCACACCATTTCACTTTGGAGAGACGATAACAACGAATTTAGCAAATTATCAGGGTACGGATAATGAAGAATATAAATGGTCAGGTTCTTATGGTTCAGGACCTAAAGGAGTTTACAGAGAAGAAACAACAGCAGTAGGGAGTTTTGGAGTAGCTAATAACTTTGGATTATACGATATGCACGGCAACGTCTGGGAATGGTGTCAAGATGATTGGCATAGTGACTATGAAGGTGCGCCTACAGATGGAAGCGCATGGTTAAGCAGCGAAGAGAGTAGTGATAGAAAGCTGCTGCGCGGTGGTTCGTGGTACTACAATCCTGGGGATTGCCGTTCTGCTTTTCGCTACTACGACTCTCTCGGCTACGACCACAGCGATATTGGTTTTCGGGTTGTATGTAGTGGTGCGGCGAGGACTTGATAGCACTATGCGCTTTTGCCCTCTTGCTCTTTTCTTGTCTTATCCCTCTCGCATAGCGAGAAAAATTTTTTTGTCAGAATCAGGATATCCACCGATTAAAGGATGAACAGGATGAAACCAGGGATTTTATATTGTCAGCTTGCGACGTATAACTAACAACCGGAATTTTAGTCGGTTTCAACCGACTTCAGCTATGAGACAGAGAATTTATTCTCTGGCGTTGTTGATACTAACGATACTAACTTCCATTCTCTGGCGTTGTTGATACTAACTTCTTGGTTTATTTTGTCAAAAAATCATCAACTAATATCAGAAAATCGGGATTTCATGGGTAGAAAATAATTTTTTATTTCTATTTTTTATCAGCTATACTATAAACAGTATGACCAAAGAAAATTAATTTACTAAAAAACAATTATTGCTTAGTAAAGGCTTTGCGTATATCAAATAAATTAACTTAATGTTGAACCTTGATAATTTTAAAAAATTAATTAGCAGTTAAATGGAAGAATTACCGATTATCCAAAAAACATACGATTTAATTAAATGGTATGTTCCCATTCTTAACCGTCTTCCCAAAGACCATAAATTTATATTAGGAGACAGAATGATAAAAGAATTATATGAACTACTTGAAGGTTTAATTATTGTTCGTTATGCCAAACAGAAATCAATTCAGTTAGAGTCCCTAAATAGTCAATTAGACATTATTCGCTATCAAACCAGACTATTACTAGATTTTCAGCTAATTCCTATTCATAGATATGAATATGCTGGTAAAGCAATCAACGAGATTGGTATGGAATTGGGTGGTTGGATTAAACAACAAAATAAACGTCCAGTGATTAAAAATTAGTAACTTGTCTGAATCAGGATGTCCAGGATTAAAGGATGAACAGGATGAAGATTTTATCACCAATTACCAATTACCAAAAATCCTATGAAACGCTATGGTAATCTTTATCCTCAAATAGTTGAGTTTGAAAATATATTAGCATCAGCCAAAAAAGCCCAAAGAGGTAAAAGATTTCGATATAATGTTTTAGAGTTTAATTATAACTTAGAAAGTGAATTAAGTAAATTACAACAAGAGCTAATCAATAAAACTTATCAACCAGGTGAATATAGAACATTTTATATTAAAGAACCAAAAACGAGAATGATTTCCGCCGCACCATATCGAGATAGAGTGGTACATCATGCCTTATGTAATATTATTGTTCCCTTAATTGAACCAACATTTATCGGTGATTCCTATGCAAATAGGGTAGGATTTGGAAGTCATCGGGCTTTACGTCGTTTTACTAAATTTGCGCGTTCTAATCGCTATATTCTTCAGTGCGATATCCAAAAGTATTTTCCTAGTATTGACCATGAAATTCTCAAAACTTTGCTACATAATAAATTAAAATGCCCGGATACACTTTGGTTAATAGATAGTTTAATTGATAACAGTAATGAACAGTTTCCAGTAGTTGAATATTTTCCAGGAGACGAATTATTAACGCCACTAGAAAGACAACGGGGTTTACCAATTGGGAATCTTACCAGCCAGTTTTTTGCTAATGTCTATCTCAACTATTTAGATCATTTTATTAAAGACAAACTAAAGGTGCGGAAATATCTGCGTTATGTTGATGATTTCGCCTTATTTTCAAATGATAGAGAATTTTTGACAGATGCTAGATATGCTATAGAAGAATACCTAACAGAATTAAGACTAAAAATCCATCCTATCAAGAGTCAATTGTTTGAAACAAAGTATGGTACTAATTTTTTAGGGTTTCGCATCTTACCAGACTGTATTCGAGTCCGTGCAGAAAACTTGCGTAGGGCAAGACGGAGAATAAAAAATATGCAAAGTAATTATATTCAAGGTAAGATTGAATTAGAGAAAGTATCCCAATCAATTCAAAGTTGGTTCGCTCATTTGGAACATGGTGATACTTGGCAATTACGCCAACAGATATTTACTACTCTTGCCTGGACAAGAGAGTAGAGAAGGGGTGGGCTATCTTAACTGCTGCGCGGTGGTTCGTGGAACAACAATCCTGAAAATTGCCGTTCTGCTTATCGCAACAACAACAATCTCGACAACAACAACAACAATATTGGTTTTCGGGTTGTATGTAGTGGTGCGGCGAGCATTCTTCTGTACCAGAACTGGCGGGTGGGAATTCGTCGGGCGTGTCAAAGAAGAGTCCAGACCTGTTCCTGTGATGTCGGTAACGGCATCCGAAAATCAAACTGGATTGGGTAGCTTGGTAGGTGTCAAAGCCGAAGACTTGCCCAATTCTTATGCACGGGGTTTTTACGGCTATCTCGGTGCAATGCCGTGATAATTCATTTATAATTGACCACTAACAATTGACCGGATTTGTAAACTACCACTGGCGAATTCATCTCCCAAGAATTTCATCACAACTTTTAGTGGTGCAGCTTCCAGTTTAATACTACTAGGTGATGCGTCTATAAACTTAAATTGGTAAGGGTCACGCGGTAAAACTGAGGTATCAAAATCCTCAACCGACAAATCACCACTAATGAATACATTTGTATTAGTGCGGTTGAATTTACCGATCGCCTCCCCAATCACCTGATCTTCCACAAATACCGATTCAATAGTAGTAATAGCAGGTGTAGAAACATCTGCTGTAATTTGTTCAATAACAATCTGACTATCAGGGTCAGTTGCGGCTTTATATAGTTTATTTGTCTTAGGTTCAAGAACTATAAATCCAGTCCCGTTAGGTTGAATAATCTGAAATTGTCCATCAACTTTTGACCGATCGCCCGCCCTGACTCCCTTAATATTAGCAACAATTTTATGAGTGCTTCCCGAACTATTGTACACACCCTGTACCCCTGATGTAGAGGCAATTAGACGATTAAACTGGGTTAAAATTCCCCCCTTACTATTAATGCTAAATGCTGATAGAGCGATCGCAATCAAAATACAAAGTATAAAATATTCAGCATTACTCCCAGTCTTTAACCTTAGATTTCTATTCCCAGGACAAACACACCTAACAGGTGAAGGCCAGAACATTTCTACACCACCGCGAGTAAAGCAATCTGCAAACCAGCCAAAGGTATAACCAATTGTCAGGGCTGATGCTATAGGAATAAATTGGGGAATAAATATTGCTGTTCCATAGGAGGCGATCGCCACAACAGCCGATGCAACGATAGAATGAGTCATACTTCTATGGGGCATTGTTTCTTGGAAATAGCCACTTATCCAAGGGAAAACCTTACCTGCTGGAGAAGTAGAAACATCAACATCAGGAAGTAGACCAGCGATCGCCCCCACAGCAATTAAAACCGGGTCAGCGGTTTGCAGTAATAAACTGGATGCAGTCCCACTAATTAGTAAATGTGAAATTCCCAACATTATCTAATTCTCCTTTCCTCACTTGGTAAACTGTAAAGCAGTCGGGAGAGTCCCAAGAATATAGCCGCAGCGATGCCACCAAATATATAGAGAGCTTGATCATTAGTTCCCAAACCGATGAACCTCATAATTACAAAGATTACCCCCACTACTAAAATTAATGGGGTGATGTCAAAGTACCTTCTGTGATCAGCCCCTTCAATATCTAAACCTAAATATTCCTCCTCGATAGCACGAATAGCTAACATGGGATTTCCCCCGGCGCGTTCCTGAAGTTTAGATAAATCGGCAGACGTTAAGGCGATCGCTCTTTCTTGCGCTGCTGCTTTCATGATTTGTCTGATTGCCTTCTCTGGTAAGGGTTTCAGTTCAATTCTCGGAATATTAATGAAAATATCAGAACGGGGCGGGTCTGTAGCAAGTACCAACATCGGTACACCCTTACGGCGTAACTGTTTCAGCCAGATCCTAAATTTCATGTCGCAACTTTGAGCATCATCGAGGACGATAAATGCTGTGTTTTCCCCTAAGAATTCAGCGATCGCTCTTTTGAGTTTATCCATAGTCAGATTTTTTCCCTCTATATCTTCTGTGGGAAGTTCAAACTGCTGGGTAATCTCTAAAAGCATTTGTTTGGGAGTAGTTGGTTCAACGAAGGCCACCAAAAACCCATCGTCAGTTAATCTTTCAACAACGGCATTACCCAGTACAGACTTACCACTCCCCTCTTCACCGACAATCAAAATTGCCCCATTAGCGAGTAATGACGCTGTAGTGCGGTTTAATTCCGCTTGTCTATAAATTTGAAATTCCTCAACCTCAAAACATTCCTCCCCAACTCCCCCAACTCCCCCAACTCCCTCAACTCCCCCAACTCCCCCAACTCCCCCCACTCCCTCATTAGGGGATGGTTTAGAAAGCTGTGGAAATACAGAAATTACAGCCAAGATAATTGACAGGGGATTGAATGAACTCACGGTCAGCAAAAAGCCACTGACAACTAATTTCAACCAATTAGTTCTAGTCCGTCTTTTCTTTGGGTTTCCTGGATTTTCTGCATTGCTAAATTGATCAGGTTCTGGGGATTGTACGCGGCTTTGTTGGTATTGCTGCGTGATTGCGTAAAATTTCCCCTCGCACCCTCCAATTGCGCTTTTAAATCTGATGGCAGTTGATCTGGATTTTGGTAAAAATGAGTGGCGATTCCTACGGAGCGCTTCGCTATCGCTTCCTGAGCAATTAACGTTCCTGCGGCTTTTTCAGCGCCAGCCCGAACCATACTATTGATATCACTATCAGGGATAAAAGCCGGATTTAATGATGTAGCGTTTAACTCTTGTGCTGCATCGGTAATTTCTGATTCTTGACTCAACACAAGATTGTTTGCATCATCTAAGCCATCAGATTTTGTACTTGGTTCTGTACAAATTTTGGGACTTATTTCTGTACTTTCATTCTCGATGACTACGCCACCTAGGCTATCAGATTGTACGGATTCCAATTTTTTAAGCTTTCTCCATTCCGCAACCAGAGGACTAATATCTGTAAAACTTCCGCCGCCTAATTGCTGTCGTACAATATCTCTGTTTATTTTTTGATTTTTACTATGTAAGTTTTCACAAATTTCAAAGACTTTATCCTTCAAACTTGGCTCTAAAGGTGTACTAGTCATAGTTTTGTAAAGAATAATTTGTACTATTTTACTATACAAGTGTTAATTTGTGTATCAGTGATTGTACAATAAAATTATATAAAAAAAGCGACGCTGTACACGCCGCCATTGATTGTACGGGAAATTTTTATACATCAATTAGAATCAATGAAAATTATAATTAGTGTACTATTTTGGAGGTTGCAAGATTTCCCAAATACTTGGATCGTTTAATAAGTTTTCACTAACTTGAGGTGCTGCCAATACTTTAAAAAGATAATTTAATGCTTCATCAAAATTATAATCAAGCCGATTGCTAATAATCTCTATTGCTTGAGTAACTTGATCTAATAATTTAACTGGGTAAGCATTACCAACTAACGGAGAATTGCAGTTGTCACAATTGCTAGGGCAAAAGTCCTCAAAGTAGTGTTCATGCTGACATTGACTACAAACTTTTAACATCCTATCCATAATATTTCCTTAACTTTTCACTAATTTATTGATTCTCTCACAATAATTACGACAACCCCGACAGCTTGATGATGGCTTCGTCTGCTGTAGTCATCGAATATCGCCAGCTTTTACTTTGCTATTGTCGTGGTTTGTCGGGGTATAACTAACATCATTGATATAGGATCATAATACGTCATCTATATAAGCATCTAAGCAGCTTCTTTTTACCCGCCATGATCTACCAATTTTCTTAGCTGGTAATTGACCATTAGCGATCGCTTCTTTAAGCATTTCCCTGGGGAATCCCGTTAGTTGATGGCACTCATCAACAGTTAGTACCAGTTTGTCGCTGGCCTTTAGTTGTTGGCCAACTAGAAGCAATTCCACCATTGCCGATAGCTTGGAAATATCGCCAACCTCGACAACCCCGACAGGTTCATCATGGTATATTGTCAGCTCATTCTCGTCTAATGTCGCGGTTTGTCGTGGTTCTGGTATTGTTTCATAAGCTGGTGTTACGGACTCCGATTGATATTTAATTTTATCTAGTTCTGATTGCGTAAATACTGCTACAGTGCGGGTTTTACCTTTTTCATAGCTACAAGATATTTTACCGCTTTGTACGTATCTTTCTATGGCTCTTTCGCTACAGCCCAAATATGCTGCGGCTTCTTTTTTGTTCATGATGCCCTGGTCGGATTTAAACCACGACATCTATTATATCATTGTCGCGGTTTAACTGTCGGGGTTTGAGAATCGTTAAATTTTCTTGAGGGAAATTTATGTGAATAAAACCAGTTTTACCAAGTCCACTGGTAGGAACTGGAGTAAGCAATTAGATATCAGTCTTTTGGTTTAATACCTAATTCACAAAGTGTTTTCGCTTCACCAATTGTGTAATTTTGCTCTAGCTGAATCGTTGGTGTTGAGCAAAAACCTTGTCTGAACCATTCATAGGAGCGTTGAGTACCCCAAAAGGTTTTAATATTATCACTTTGTCTTTTATATTGCCCTTGTGTATTGGCAAGACATCCTTTTTCTTGCCATTTTTTACCTTCTAACCATCTTGATTCCTGATCACCAATATCAACTAAGTAACGTCCTTGAGATTCTGATACTCCCGTAATAACCACTTTTGAAGCAGTTAATTTTTTCACACAATCGCCTAAGTTGTTTTTGTTACACTCTCCTAGTGCAGCATCAGGTGACACACCTATTTTAATATATTCTTTAACGCACTCTATCTTAGTTGTTTCTTGAGCTTTGGCTGCTGCATTAGTTAAAAGAACGCCAATCATTGCTATCAAAGATGCTGTCGCGGTATTAGCAATAATTTTTCTATTGAAGATAAACATCGTAACCTCCTAAATACTGGTTTTAATCATTCATATTATCGCTCATAAGTATGATTACTAGCTATTAGGTAGTAAACCGAGATCCTTGTAAAAACCTGCAACATGGTCTGGAAACTATTGCTGTGTCTAGGTTTCAGCCGATTCGTACGATTCTCCCGGTTTGGCAGGGTGGTAACTGAAAACCTTTATTGGTAATACTTTCAGCCTATTTTGCCCCTGGTGACAGCAACGCTAGACTCGGTGGATTTATGGGAAAACCACTACTAAATTTTCTTGAGGGAAAATAATCGGGCTGGGGAAAACCGGAATTGAGAACACCGTGCCAAATTTTCTTAGGGGAAATCTCAAATAAGCGACTTTTCCGTAGCAATGCCTATGGTGTACCCCTCCAGAAAAGCAAGCGCGGGTGTATTAACTTACTAATACACCCTATAAAACTGGACTCTATTTAAGAATGAAAGGGACAACCACCAGCAGTTAACTTTTGCAAAAAGGCATTATTATCAAAATAATGCTCTAAAGATTCAATCTTTAAATCTTCAGTTACACGAGCAATACTCATACCCGTGATTTCTATTATTTCTCCTGTGGGTACATATTCTTTGTAAGTACCCGTAAATGTTCCCCAATGTCGCCATTTGAAGCTAACATTAGGGGGACCAGAAAGCACTTCTGTTAATTCCCATAAAAAACCCTTGGAAAAAGCATTATGAAATAGTTCATAGGAAGATTCAAAAGTTTCTGCGGCTGGACAATAATGCTCATTTTCAACTATAAACAAGTTATAAGTTCCTTGTTTAACAACTTCTTCAGCAGTATATTTTTGTCCTCCATTACTACTCATTCTAAACTTATCAACAACAATAGAAACCCACTGTTGAGGATTTAGTTTATAAGAAGCTTCCATCTCAAATGTCCGCACTAGATTTTGAGCGATCGCTTCTAATGAGCCTTCTGGATGATTGAATTTACTTTCTTTGTGCAGAAATTCATTGGTGTAGGAATAATCTGGCTTATTCCCTTCTCTCCATGCTACCCCTTGATCATGAGTAAGGACTTTTTCTCTATCTTGCACCCAAAGAGGTAATTCCGTAGTCTTATCGTTAGTCATTTTAGGTTACGTGCTTAAAAAAACCTTAACTAGCATAAAGGATTATGTAATCATATCAGTATCAAAATGATAAAAATCTTAGCATTAATCCGAAAGTTACTATCATTGCTTTGCACTGACACAAACACCACACCCTTCAACACCAAATTTTCTTGAGGGAAAACGACTTGATTGGGGAAAACCGGAATTGAGAACACCGTGCAGAATTTTCTTAGGGGAAATTTTTATAGAGGGCGATAGCGAAGCGCTGCTGCAAGCAGATCGCTCTATAGCTCCTGGGAATCGCCGTGCAGTCCTCCACAGAAATCGCCCCATCAACACCAAATAAATTTTCTTAGGGGAAAAGGGTAAACTACAATTATTACTTATCAGAATATAACTAACTAGAACTGATCTTCGGATAAGTAAATGAATGAATCCCCGGAAATTGGTGAAATAGGTGCTGTTAATTCCCTAGCTTTGACTGCACCCACACCCTTAACTCAACACCCCGCTGCTGTCTATCTTTCCAATTTGTCCCTTGGTTCTCGTCCGGCTATGAAACAGGCGCTGGATGCGATCGCTGGCATATTAACCAGTAATCAATGTGATGCTCTTACTCTTGATTGGGCTGAACTGCGTTATAAACATACAGCCTTATTACGGTGTATACTGATGGAAAGATATGCACCAGCCACAGCTAATAAAATGCTGAGTGCATTAAGGAGAGTCTTGAAAGAAGCATTACGACTTGAATTAATGGATGCTAGAGATTTTGCTAGGGCTGTAGACATCGCTAATATTAAGCTGTCTAAGGAACTCAAGGGGCGTTTTTTATCTGAAGCTGAAATTAATGCCCTGATGCAAACTTGTTTTGATGACCCTACTCCCATTGGTTATAGAGATGCGGCGTTGATAGCAATTTTGCGGGGTGCAGGATTGCGCCGGGGGGAATCGGTAAATTTAATGTTGAGTGACTTCCATTCTGGCAGTGTTAAAGTCCGCAGTGGTAAGGGTGGCAAAGATAGAACTGTTTATTTACCAGATGGGGTGTTGCCAATTATCGAAGATTGGTTAGAAATTAGAGGAAGAGAACCAGGGGCTTTAATCTGTCACATTAATAAATCCGGGGCGGTGACTTTACGACAACTGACACCTCAAGCGGTATTATTCATTTTAGAAAAACGGGGTGTAGAAGCTGGGGTAACAAACTTTTCTGCCCATGATTTTCGCAGGACTTTTATTTCTGAGTTGTTAGATTCCACTGATATTGTTACTGTCCAAAAATTAGCCGGTCATGCTTCACCTGAACTCACTTCTAGATATGACCGTCGGGGTGAGGAAGTTCAACAACGGGCTGTACAGGCAATTACTGTTCCCAAACGTCGTTAATTCTACTGTTTGACCGGATCAATACCTTAGTCAAATTACGAGGGTGAGATGATAATGCTTTAACCATGAACTCCCGTTCCTCGCTCTTGCTTGGCAAAAACAATCACCCCTAAAAATTCCTTAAAGGTTTCCGACAAGGATTTTTTAAATGTATTGACGGTAGGATAAGGGTTTTAGATTCTAAACTACCTTTTCATCGAAACGCTTATATATGATTATTTTTGCCGTTTTTGCCAAAAATTATCAAGGCTCTTATTTTGGCAATAGTATTGTTTTACATAAAGTAAAAACCTATTTTTAAATACGGAGAAGTTTTAATTGATTTAGATCCTAAAACGGCAATGTTTACGAAAATTGATTCAGTTACCATTATTAATAATGTTACCTTGTTGGTATTTTACACAGAAGCCCATTGTTGGCAGTTCCGGTTAATTACTGCTGGTGGTGAGGTGTTTGGTGAACGCAAGCTTTACTACACCCCAGAAGCCGCAGAAAAAGCGGGGCGGGAATGGATTGATCTGGATAGTTGATTCTGAAGGGATGGAAGGCGATAGCGAAGCGCTCGCCCTGGAATCGCTTTATTAGTTGAAGGCATCGTCATTTCAAACATTTGAATGGGTGTCCTTGATCATCCGACGAGCTAATTTAACATAGGTTTTCGCTGTGGTCTAAGGTATTTCTAAATTTTGAGCTATTACCTGTAATGATATTAACTGGTGAGTGATGCAGTCAAGTCATAATTTTGACATAGATTGATGAGTTTTCCTTTAATGCGCGATCGCACATCCTCCGGTGAAACTACAATACAATCAGAGGAATACTGCATGATTTCCCGGATAAACCAGAACGTATTAGATATTCCTCTAATCACTCGCTTCACCTTTGATTTTTCTGGTATCCATTCAACTCTTTTATCCTCTGGTTTAGTTTGATAGGCAAAAGCTAAGTTGTTTAGTAGGTGCATTTCTACATCTATTTGATCTAACTGCGACCGCCATTTACCAGCAATTTCCGTAATAGCAGCTTCGTTAATTCTGTCTAAACGAAAGCACCAGTTATGCTGTAGTTCTTCTATGTCATGATTATTTAATGTTTCCTCACACCAGCAATCAAGATAGAGGCGTTTTTCATGGGGGCTAATCTTAGCATAGTGAACCGTATAATTTAATATTCTTTCTGTTGCATCTTGATAAGAAAGTTGAAACGGTTGTTGACGCAAGATATAGTGGTCAATTTGTAACCGCCAAGATGGGAGTGAATTATTTAAAACCCCTTCAATTTCTTTTCGCATTGGTATGGACAATTCACTGCGTTCGAGTAGCAAATTAGCGATAATCTGCGCTTGTTCCACTTGTCCGATGTCTGTTAATGCACCTATGCAACGGTGTAAGGCGCGGATACGTGATTCCTGCCAGTCATGATTTTTGCCAATGATTAACTCATGTTGAGCGATCGCTTTGATAAGTTTGGAGATATTGGGATCTTCTCCCCACATCATCCCGAATTCGAGAGCGATAGCGAAGCGCTCCGTAGGAATCGCTTCTAGTTCGGCTTTGTCACGTTCTGATACCGACAAAGTGATAGACTGACCTTTTCGACTCATTATAAGTGTCCGTGTACTTTATACTTACTTTATCTTGTCAACTTCTATTTTGAGTGTCATTATAGATTTTAACAACGAGTTACGGACAGTTTTTAATTTT
>NC_019428.1:0-80384 GCF_000312705.1 Anabaena sp. 90 | reverse complement strand
TTAACAGGGAGATTAGCTTGCAAGCAAAAGAAGTCAAGGATCAATTAAAATTCCTGATCAGCGAGGCATCGTCAATAGATCCTAGTTTAGAGAAGAGACTAGATGAAGTTTATCGTTGGATTAAGGACAAAAAAAATGGTTTGTTAAATACTAAGAAGCCACTTATGGCTTTTCTGTTAGAGTTAATTAATGATGCTGAAGTTTGGTTAGAGCTTCAACTTCTCACAAAGGAGGAGCAGCAAGCCGCTTTAAACTTATTTACTCCGCCAGTCAGGTATTGGTACAGTTACTTATTTCCCAAATGGCTAAATGAACTAGATCCAAAATTGTATAAATGGAAACCCAAAATGATGGGTGGTCAGTTTACTCAGGAAGATGCCAAACTACTCACTGCTATCACTAACGAAATTACAAGCCGTCAAGGAAGTGTTTTGCAGCGTTATGTAGCCGATCTTTCAATGGCTACAGATTTAATTGTAAGTGGTAGTCAAGAACAAGCCCTTTGTATTCAATTTACCAGCATATCTGAAGAATTTTCTGATAGTAAGTATCAGGAGTGGAAAACTACCTTATTCAAATGGAGTATAGATCGGGGATTGTTTTTGAGTTTCGACCCAAGTTACCCCGAATTTATTAAACAGTTAGTGAATATTGCTTTATATAATAGTAATAATTTGAAAATAGGAAGTTATTTAAAGTTTAGTGTACCCTCCTAAATTATTTCCAGTAAGTTCCTTGCAGTAAAATATTTTTTCCATAAACTATCATGGTTACTGAAAAACAAAATGTTAATCGCAATAGATTATCAAAGGTGCTTCAGGCTGTAGAAAAAGCCCAGAAACTACAAGATGACCGAATTAAATTTGGTTTAGATCATGTCAACCTTTACGTAGAAAATGTAGAGGGAGATTGGTTAGAAAATTGGGGGAATGACGAAGAAAATGTCTTAGTAGAAGGTGAATCTATCCCCACAAATAAACATAGACAAACTGTTGTTCAATTAGGACAATGGTTTGAACATATATTTGAAACAGGTTGGCAAGCTGTTGAAAAAAATTTGGGTATACAAACACCGGAATTAGCTCTTTCTAGTTTTCGTAGTGCTAAAATTCAACGTGCCAAAGTAATTCATTTTAATACTCATTCTCTAACTTATTCTTTGGTATTGATAGTCAATATAGAGGAACAACAGGAGAATAAAATCAATATTCTTTTACAAATACAGACTCCTGATAATGTAGGTTGTTTGCCAGATGGACTGCAATTAATATTACTTTCTGCAACAGGCGAATTTCTCCATCAAGAACAAGCTGTTCATACTACTAACTTATTGGAAGTGGAACTAAGCGGTAAAGCAGGAGAAATTTTCCAAGTACAAGTAGCTTTAGAAGATGTTATTAAAACTGAAAATTTTGTAATTTAATTATAGCCATATTAGCAGGAGTGCAGAATTGGGTAAATTAGTTGTTTTAGAATTGAGAAAGAGTGAATCTGACCACAATTTTGAAGTTATACTGGAAATTGGGGAGGATGGAGAACGTCCCTCGACTCGAATCACAGGTACATTACCTCCACTGCCAGAAATTTCTACACAATATACAAATTGGCAATTAGCTTATCGCAATTTAGATTTACGTAAACGCCTGGAAATTAAAGTTAGGAAAGATCCTCAAGAAACTATACAGAATTGTCGTAAATCAGCCGAGATATTTCAAGAAAAGATGAAGGCTTGGTATGACTGCCAAGAATTTACTCGTATTCGAGAAACTCTACTTAATAAATTAAATGAACTTGATGAAATTCGTCTAATTATTCAAACTAATGATAGTCAATTAAGACGACTACCTTGGCATTTGTTTTTTGAGCGTTTTTTGGAAAATTACCGTAAAGCTGAAGTAGCTTTGAGTCCTCCAGAGTATGAACGTCCTGAAAAAACATCACAGGACGCAATTAGAAAAAAAGTTAGAATTTTAGCTGTTTTGGGTAATAGTACAGGAATTAACATTGAGACAGATCGCCAATTATTAGAAAAATTACCTGATGCCGAGACTGTTTTTCTAGCAGAACCACAGCTGCGGGAAATTAATGATCAACTCTGGGATGAAAAAGGCTGGGATATTCTCTTTTTTGCTGGACATAGTTCTAGTCAAAAAGATGGAGAAACAGGTCGTATTTATATTAATCAAAGTGATAGCTTATCCCTGAACCAGTTAAAGTATGCCTTAGTTACAGCTATTGAAAAAGGTTTAACACTGGCAATTTTTAACTCTTGTGATGGTTTGGGTTTGGCGCGGGAATTAGCAGAATTACATATTCCCCAAATTATTGTCATGCGTGAACCTGTACCAGATGGTGTAGCACAGGAATTTTTAAAGTATTTTCTGAGTTCTTTTTCTAGTGGTAAGTCTCTCTATTTAGCAGCACGGGAAGCTAGGGAAAGATTACACGGATTAGAAGATCAATTTCCTTGTGCTACTTGGTTGCCAGTAATTTGTCAACATCCAGCAGAACTACCAATAACATGGCAACAATTACAAGGTATTCAACCAGAATTAAAATCTGTTGATAACTTCCAAGATCAAAGCTATAGTAAAACTTTGGCAGAATTTGTTCCTTCTGGTTTTGATTTACTAGATGAGAGGTTTTTTCAAACTCAAGGACAACGAGGAGAATCACGGCTTTTAAAACTTCGTGAGGCTACTTGGTCATTAATTATTCAAGGGAATTATATTGATCGAGATCAGCAAGAAGAATTGTTAAATATTGCTGAAGAATTAGCTGAATGCGAAGGAATTTCTTTACTACTGATTCGGGGAGAACCAGGTGCAGGGAAAACAGCGTTGATGCGTTGGTTAGTTTATCAGCTATTTCGTCAAGGACATCTGATATTACAGAAAAAGGCTCATAAGGAAGACCTCAATTGGTTAGAGGCATTGCAAGAGTTTTCCGAGCAAATTGGTGAACAACATTTTTATGTAATTTCCGATGACATATTTCGGGATGAATTGATTCTTGATGAATTAGAAGAAAATCAAATTCAGTTGCCATTTACGCTCATCGGAACTACCCGTTTAAATGAAGATCATCATGAAACTTTAAACGGTTTGGGATATGTAATTGAAATTTTGGATGCTAACCGACCAAGTGATACAGAAAAGACAAGAATTATAGATAAAGTTTGTGAAGATTCAGCAGCCGAAGCCAGATTGGAAGATTTGACAGAGAAAGATAAAAAATGCTTAATGGCTGCTCCTACAATGTTAGTTTTGATGTTGCAGCTATCGGAGGGAAAAACTTTTTCGCAAACTTTAGCAGATATTATTAAAAAGTTACCAAATACAGATAATTCTCCTATTTATCATGTATTTTGTGTAATTTGTAGCTTTTTTCAATATGGAATTGCTGTTCCACCAGAAATAGTTAATTTATGTTTATCATCTGATTTTTCTTTAGAGATTGTTCAAGATGTACTTGATTTGGCTGAACGTCACGAATTGGCAGGACTGATTAATACGGTTTCTCAAGACGGCTATGAAGGGTTGACGACAATTCATGAACTGATAGCTAAAACTGCTATTGATATTGATTACAGACCACGCAAACAAGATAATAATCCATACTCCAGTCGTGCATTAGAACGCTATTTACTTAAAGCCATTCAATGCTTAGATATTAATCAAGATACACAAATACATTGGGCAAATTATAGTTTAAATCGTTTGGCAGTTGTTGGTGAAACAAAACTTGTTCTTAAAGTTGTAAATGACCACAAAAATAAAATTCAATTTTTACAAAATCAAGGAACAATTACAGCATTGTTAATTTGGTCAAATATCTATAGCTTACTAGGGTTAATAGAAGACCAAAATCGCTGCATAAATTCAATTTTATTGATTCAACCTGGCACTTCAACAGAATGGTTAAAATGGCTATCCTTACTACAAAAGCTGGGAAATGAAACCCAAAAAACTGAAGCAATTAATAAATATTCTGATTGGCTAAAATCACATCCCGCCACAATACTAGATCAAGAAGATGATTGGAAAATCCGTAATAAATATTTATCACTTATTAAAAAATCAGGCACATTAGAACAAAAAAAAGAGGTAGTTTATTACTTAATAAATTGGCTGAAATTATTACCAGAATATTCTTGGTATAGATCCGGTTATTTAAAACTAATTTCAAAAATAGGTGAAAAAGAACAAATTGAAAACGCTATAGAGCAAACAGTATCTTGGTTACAGATACATACAGATAATCGAGCTTTTCGATTGCAATATCTTCGATTAATTGAAAAAATAGGCACACCTAAACAACAGCAAGATGCTATTAAATTAACAGCTATTTGGTTACAGGAACACTCTAATAGTCAGTATAACCGTATTCAGTATCTACAATTGGTTGAAAGATTAGGCACACTAGAACAACAAGAAGAAGCTATTGATTGTACTGCTAAATGGATAGAGAAGAATCCTGATAATTGGAAAGTTTATTTCCAATACTTGAGATTAATGTGGACTTTGGGTAAAGCAGAACCTCAGAAAGAAACTATTCATAAAATATCTATTTGGTTAGAAAAATATGGTAATGGTCAAGTTGGTTTTGAATATTTGAAATTAATTAAAAAATTAGGAACTTTAGAAAAATTACAAGAAGCAATATCAGAGTCTGTGATTTGGCTGCATTACCCTGTAAATGATTGTGTATTTATTATACAATACCTTAAATTCATTAAAGAAACAGGAATTGATATATCAAATCTAATTAAATTAACTCTTGGTCAGCTAAAAGAGTATTATAACAAATATGGTTTCCACATTGAATCCTTAATTCAGTACCTTAAAATTGTTAAAGATATAGGTACTAATGAAGAAAATGAAGAAAGTATTAATCTAATTATTGATTGCTTAAATGTTAATCCTAATATTGAACAACATTACTACTTTAGTTTAATCCAATTTATTAAGAAAATACGTGCATCTGATCAACAAAAAAATGCACTTAAAAAAATAGATAGTTTGTTAAAAAATAATAGCTGTAATTGGCAAACTTTTAATATTTACTTGATTTTAGTTCAGAAACAAGGGACTACTGAACAAAAACAAATAGCTATTCAGAAAATAAATTCTTGTATGAAAGAGAATTATAATAATTTATTTATTCGCACTCATTATCTAAAGCTAATTGCACAATTTGGCACTCCACAGGAACAACAAGAAGCCATTCATCAAACAGCTAGTTGGTTGGAAAATAATGATGATTGGTCTGTTCGCACACAGTATCTTTTATTGTTGAATAAACAAGGTACACCCCAACAACAACAAGAGGCAATTAAAGAAACAACTCTTTGGTTAGAAGAACATCCAGATGATACGTTTGTACGTACTCAATATATTGATTTAATCAGAAAACAAGGTACTCCTGAACAACAACAAGAAGTAATTGAAAAAATAGCTATTTGGTTAGAACAAAATCCAAATGACTGGCGAGTTCGCGCTCGTTACTTAACACTTATTGAAACATTAGGAAATATTTATCAGCAGCAAGCTGCAATTCAACAAACTACCCTTTGGCTGAAAGACAATCCAAAAGGTTTAGATAATCAATATTTGCGTAATGCTTACTTAGGACTAATTAAGTATCAAGGAACAGTAGAACAGCAACAAGAAGCTACAATAGTTATTTTGGATTGGTTAGAAAGTTGTGATGATTGGCAAGTTTTGCTTCAATCTCAATCCTTAGTTAAGGATATAGGAACATTAGAACAGTACGAAAAGGCAATTCAATATACCAATAATTGGGTAGAAAGTCATCCAGAACAGTTGGATGATCCATACATTGTCAGTCAATATCTATCCTTAATTCACAAACAAGGCACTCCTGAACAACAAAAACAAGCGATCGCTCTAACTGTTACCTGGTTAGAAAACCATCGAGAAGATCAAGATGATTCTTATATTCTTGATCAGTATCTTGTCCTTGTTCTCAAGCAAGGAACTCCCCAACAAAAACAACAAGAAATTGAAAAAACAGTTTCTTGGTTACAAAAACATGATAGCGATCGCCATGTTCGCAGTAAATACCTGGAATTAGTCTTACAACAAGGAACTTTTAAACAACAACAAGAAGCGATATCTCAATCACTATCTTGGTTACAAAATAATCCTGATAATTGGGATGATTCCTATATTCGCACTCCCTATGTGGATTTGCTCAAAAAGCATGGAACAAAACAACAGCAACAGGATACCATTACACAAATCGCATTATGGTTAGAAACACATCCCCATGATTCAGCTAATATCACAATTCGTAGTCAATACCTAGAACTGATTAAGAATCAAGCAACTAAGCACCAACAGGAACAAGCTATTACTTTAATACAATCTTGGTTACAACAATCTGAAGAATTAGACAGTAAACCAGGTCAATCTATCTTGTTAAATAATTTGGGATGGTTATTGCAAAAATTAGGAAAAATTAATGAAGCTGAAGAGGTTTTCCGTCGTAGTCAATTTATTTCTGAAAATTTGAAAGATAAACAAAGTTTAGGAATAGCTTTAAATAGTTTAGGTCGGATATTAAAACAACAGCAAAAATTGGATGAAGCAGAAAGAGTTCTCCGGCATAGCTATGATCTTTCTGTTGAGCGAAACGACCAGCAAGGACAAGCAATTATACTCAATGATTTGGGTCAAGTTATACATCAACAGAGACAAAAGGAAGAATTTAATCTAGCATTAATGTATTTTCGCAAAAGTATTGAAATTGGCATCCAAATTGATGATCAAGAACATTTAGCAAAAGTTTATACAGCTATAGGACAAGCGTTATTAACAAATAGAGAAACAGAAGAAGCCATTAAATATCTGATTCAAGGGTTTGAAATTGATGAACGCTTGAAGAATATTCGCGGGTTAGAAATAGTGACTAAAAAATTGACCCAAGCATTAAAAAGAGTAGGAAGACTTGCAGAAGCAATTAATTATTATGAAAGGGCTATGGTTGTCAGTCCAAAGAACCAATATCTGTTAGAACTATACAATCAACTTTCATCAAATACACAAAAAACAAACGTTCAAAAAGTTATACTTAAATCTCAAAGCAAAAAAACATAAAACTAAGTTGATTATTAGATATAGCTTAAACGACTTAATACTCGCTATTTTCTTATCTTCAATCAAAGAAAGAGACATGATTAAAATTATAAACCGTATCTCTTTTTTGTTCGTGAATGAATTGCGATTATCGCAAGGCACTGATAGCAATTTCTTTACTGTCACTATCTAATCACGCCTTTGCTTTTTCACCATCTTTGCAAAAGGCAAGGAACAATGAGGACATTCACCTTTCACCCAATCTGCGGGAATAGGGAAAGGAGTTTCACAGTTAGTACATTTTATTAATAATCGTACATTGTGGGGATGTCTTCGTCCGGCGTAGCCATCGCACCTGATTTTATCCTTTAACTGCCACTCAATCCGATGACAAGGAGATTCTGCATAGCAAGCAGCACATAATCGAATTGGTCTAGGTTTCATCGTCATTCCCTGAGACGGGAGCATTTCCATTAATCTATCCACATTAACTCCCACCACAGACGACAAAGCCAGAGCTACTAAAACTAATTAATTACTTTAGGCATTACATAGCTAAATTTCCTCCAATAATCACTTGTTTTTCAATATCTCTGTTTCAATATCTATCTTTTGGTAGATGACAATGTATTTACTTAGTGCATATTTCAACTTTATACAATTCAAAAATGAGGAAAAATAAAAAATCAGCAAATTTTCCTGAATTTAGCTGTTTTTGCTATTGCTTTTATTTTTAAATGTGCTTATTATGTGAAAAGACATATTACTCGTTACATCAGGCATGAACCAGATGTTAAAAAGACCATTGCTGGTCAAAAAAACCGAAATGGGGGGGCTAATTCGGGAATTTCGCCTGTTGACTGGACTTACCCAAGAACAGTTTGGTGCTTATCTAGGTGTGACTTATGGCACTGTTAACCGTTGGGAAAATGGGAGATCGCAGCCTTCACCAATTGCCATGCAACTTATTCAGCAGAAGATTGAGGAAGTGGGGGAACAAGGTCAGGAATTATTACAGAAGTATTTAAGGAATTAAAAAATGGCAGCGCGTTTATTGTAATTAGATGATTTATTAAATATTCCTAGTCCTGAGAAAACTGTATGATTTTAGGTATTGATTTTGGCACTTGTAATACAAGTGCGGCACTCATGCTAGATGGTACAACAAGATTGATAAAAGAACCCTTGAAACATGGCTACTCTTTTCCCTCTAGTATCTATTTAACAGAAGGGGGAGAGGTACTTGTAGGTCAAGCGGCTGAAAACAATCGTATGCTAGATATCCGTCGGTATCAACGGGAATTTAAACGTGATCTGGGAATGAATGAACCATACCAGATAGGGGAGAATTCCTTATTCCCCCAGGATTTGATCTCCGCTGTGCTGCAAAAGCTGAAAATCGAAGCTGAGAAAATTGTGGCGGCATTGGGAAAAGGAGCAATTGAAAATGTTGTTATTACTGTCCCTGCTACATATCAACAGTACAAACGCAGTTTAATGGAGAAAGCAGCAGAAGTCGCAGGATTTAGTTCTGTAAGGCTTTTAGAAGAACCTATAGCAGCAGCCATTTACTACAGCCATCATAATCAAAATAAACTGCAAGATGGAGAAAATATACTCGTTTATGACCTCGGTGGAGGAACTTTTGATGCCGTCTTAATTAAATATACAGCAGAGGGGTATCGAATCCTTTCCACACCAATGGGACTAGAGGATTCTGGTGGGACAAACTTTGATAGGCTGATTTATCAAGATATTAAAAATCGTTGTAGTGAAAGTTTACGTCAACAATTAAATAATAAAGACGCATGGCAGACAAGGGCAACTATATCTAAGTTGTGTATTGATATCAAGCATCAGTTGAGCGAGGCGCAAGAGGCAACTATTTACATTCCCATAGGGGGAGAAAATTATCAACTCACTCGCACAGCTTTTAATCAAATGATTGCTCCAGCAATTGACCAAACTATAGAAGTTTGTGACAAGTTAATAAAAAGCATTGGCATAGATTGGCAGGATATCAGTCAAGTGTTGTTGGTAGGTGGTAGTTGTCGTATTACCTATGTGCAAGATGCGATAGAAAAAAGGTTAAGATATCCACCTTTGTTGATAGATGAACCAGAGTTAGCTGTTTGCCAGGGAGCAGCAATTTATGGAAACAATTTAAATACAAAGTCAGAGTCAATTAAAGAAGAGGAAAAAAAACAACCAGAAGTAAAACCTAATGTAGAAACATCCCCTAATTATCCATGCAATTCTTCTGAAGACACTTTTGGTTGGTTCTCAACAAAAAACGATAGCAAAAACAAAAACACGAATGATTGGTTTTAGTAACTGTCTTAATTTATTATTTTGCAGAGGAGTCAAAATTTATGTCTAAGTGGTCAGCACTTGTCTACGGTCGCACATACGAAGTAGATTTTCGCTTAATTGCAATGCCTGAATACTTCGATGTACAAGCTCGTACATGGGCAGAAAACTATATTCTCGCTACCACGCAAATACCAGAAAAGCTCTCAGGTAATCCACGCTGGTCGTTATTTACTGATGATAAATACTGTGTAATTGCGACTACTTGTATGGTGGGAGAACTATTCCCTAATGGTACTTCACATGAAACGAAAGATATCACGACAGATTTTCGCGGCAGACCTCTATATGCCTTTATTGGTTATGTAGCCGAAAGAGATGAAAGTGGACAATTTCCAACATTACCAGCTTATAGTGACCTGAATCTGGAACAATTTCAACTTTTATACCAAAAATATGTTGAACAACGTTGGGATGTAAAACCCTATCAACCAGAAAGTAGACAGCCCATTTTTACTAGTGAAGATGAAAGTATAAACACTGGGTCTTTACTTTCAAGTAATACTAGTGACAGTATAGATAGTAGTTTTAACATAAATTCAAGTCAAGATTACCGTCTACTTTTTCCAGAGACAGAAAAAGAAACGCTGTGGACAACAGTGATAAATAGTATTGTGCAATCTCCCCAGCATAGTATATCAGTATGTCTTGGTTTGTCATCCCAAAGAGAGGCAGTAAATAGTCCATTTTTAAATGCTACTGCTAACAACGTAGCGACAGTGACACGAATTCCTGTACCAGTAAAAACAGTTGCAAAGCCAACAGAATCTACTCGTTCTCCGTTAAACGAACCATTACCACCAACTACACCAAACACTTATGTAGTTGATGAATCATCAAATGATAATTCTGATAAATCAATCGTATCTATAGAGGAGTTTATAGGTAGTTTGGTAGGCGGAATTGTAGGTAGATTTATTCCGATACCTGGTGTTGTGATTGCTGGTGGTATACCAGGAATAATTTTATGTGGTGGAATTGGATATATAGCAGTAGGAATGCTGACCAATAAAGGAGTAGGTGGAGTAATTGTTAGTAAATCTGGGGAATTATTGGAGAGTTTAACTAGTTCTACAAATACAGATATAGACAACAATCAAACACAATATCCAAGTAGTAATTCACAGCGCAATAATCAAACGCAAAATCAAAATATTGGTTTTAAACCTACGGATAATTCCAATGATGAGTTAGATGATGAAAATCAAGATAGTCAAAAAAAGCCAGACAACTGGTTTTAAAACATCCTCTTAGGAGAAAATAATGAAAGTTGTAATGCTTGGCAATAGTGGTGTAGGAAAGACAACCTATATGGCATCCCTATATGGGATTATGCAACAGAAAATAGATGGTTTCTCCTTGAAGGCTAATGATACAGCAGATGGTAATCGACTTTTAGAATTAGCTAATCAGATTTCATCTGGTCGGTATCCTGATGCAACATCTAACCGAAATGAATATGATTTTTATCTTCATTATCAAGATAAAGAGATATTTCCTTTCTCTTGGTCAGATTATCGAGGTTCAGCTATTCGTAGCATGAGTGATGATAAACAGTCAGAAATATTAGTTGATGAACTCAAAAAAGCCGATGGGATTATGATGTTTTGTGATTGCGATGCATTGATGGCTAAAAACAAGTTAAAAGCTATGAATGAAATTCGCCGAATGACCTATTTAGTTACTGAGGCAGTGAAAAATATTGAACGTCCAATTTCTTTAGCAATTGTCCTCACAAAAATAGATAAATTAGTCGAATTTCAACAAGATATATTTAATCCTTTTCAAGGCTTAATCAGTGTGATAAATGCCAGTCAATGGATTTCAGCTTCATTTATTCCCGTTGCCTGTAGTCATCAATTTATTAATGTTCCATTGCCACTGCTTTTTGCCCTGCGTTCCTCAGTAATTTATCAAGCAATGTTAGCAGAACATCTGCTTAAATATCACTACGATAGATACGAAGAATTCAAGAAAAAGAATGAAGGAGTAAGCGGAGGTATTAAATGGCTCGTAGATTCATGGAATGGAAATACTACTGATGACAAAAATGCGGAAGCAGAGCTTGCTAAAGCAGTGGAAATTTACCAAGTATTTGAACATATCAAAGAACCAGTGATTGCTTTAGCTAAATATCTAGAAAATCTTCCTATGATTGAAGAAAAGCTCACTTTGAAGGACTATGCATCAGTATGTGAAAATACTAAGATAAAATACCATTTGCCCAATTTTATTGGACAGAATCAACAACGACAGGAAACTTTCAATTGGTTTTAGTTACTAGCTTCAGATTACCATTTGTTTAAATTATCCAAAGGAGAAAAAAGAATGAAAATTACTATGCTTGGCAATCAATACTCTGGAAAAACTTGCTATATGCTAGGGATGTATGCATTTATGAGTATGGGGCTAAAGGGATTTACTCTCACTGCTACAGATCCAGATCAGGATCTCAGATTAATGGATCAGTGGGAAGCATTAATTGGAGACAACATTCTCCCCCCACCAACACAACCACAATCACAGGATTCACCTATTTATACCTATGGTTTTAGCTTTAACCATGGAGCTAAACCTCTCATAGATTTTGAATGGATTGACTATCGTGGTGGTGCATTAGCAGGTGATAGCTCACAAGCCGACGCTACGTTTTTAAGGCAAAAATCTAGGCAATCCGATTGTTTATTTTTATGCGTTCCTGCTGAATATTTACAAGAAGAGATTGTTAATGCAAACGGCGATGTTAATAATAGAGTTAAATTAAAAGTTGCAGGCAGTAACAAATTAGCAATAAATAGAATAAACTTAATTCTCACAGAAATCAAACAAGCTATCAATGAAGAAAAAAATGATGGGCAACCAGTACCTATAGCTATTGTTATTACTAAGTTTGATTTAATCTTCGGTAAACGTAATAAAGAAGCAATTACTAGAGATATTCAGGAATTGTTTAACCCTCTATTTATAGAAAATTCTGGTTGGTTGACAATGATTTGCCCAGTGAGTTTAGGCAAAGATATACGCATAGAAGATAAGAAAATTCTTGGAGAAATAGATCCAGTTAATGTGCATTTACCACTAGTATTTGCCATTTACTCACAGTTAACAAAGGATGTTAGCACAGTCAAATCTAGTTATAATAACATCCAAGAGCAAAAAACTAGGGTTGCAGATGACCTTAAAACACAACAAGGTAAATGGAATAGTTTCTTCAAACAGGGGGAGATTAATAGTAAACAGAGTTCTTTAAACAATAAAGAAACTGAGTTAGCGAAAAAAGAAGCCGAAATACAGGATATATCTAAAAAGATGCAACTAGTTGCTAAAGAACTAGATAATGTTTCGATGTTTTTAGGAAATCAGGAGATGAAAGTAAGTGTCTAATTCTTCCCTAAAATGGTCAGCACTTGTCTACGGTCGTACCTACGAAGTAGATTTCCGCTTAATTGCAATGCCTAAATACTTCAATGTACAAGCTCGTACATGGGCAGAAAACTATATTCTCGCTACCACGCAAATACCAGAAAAGCTCTCAGGTAATCCACGCTGGTCCTTATTTACTAATGAGAAATACTGTGTAATTGGAAATACTTGCATGGTCAGAGAACTGTTTCCTGATGGTTTTTCTGAAGGAAGACAAGATATTACTAGAGATTTTCGTGGACGATCTTTATATGCCTTTATTGGTTATGTAGCCAAAAGAGATGAAAGCGGAAAATTTCCAGATCTACCAGCTTATAGTGACCTGAATCTGGAAAAATTTCAACTTTTATACCAAGAATATGTTAGAAAATGTTGGGATTTCAAACCATATCAACCAGAAAGTAGACAGCCCATTCCTACTAATGAAGAAGATGTAAGTTTTAACTCGGCACAAATCACTGAGGCTGAATTCGAGCTAAATCTAAACCTGAAAAGAATTAGAGTTTGGTCAGAAGAATATAAATCAGATGTATGGAATACCGTTATCCAAGAGATTGAGATTTTTGACCAACCTATATCTGTATGTCTTAGTTTATCAACACCAAGAGATGCAGAAAACAGTCCATTTTTAAATGCCACTGTGCTAAGACTAGATACTAGTAGAGATGGACTTGATTTAGAAAGACGTATTGATAAACCACATCAGCAAACAAAAGAAACAATAAATTCACCAAAATCTCTACCGAAAGAAGTTCCACAATACTCTGAATCTACTCAAAGTACGAACAATATACCACAGCGATCTAATTCAACTTTTACTAGAGAAAAAGGCATTCCATCGGTAGATGATAGGCAGAGAGATGATGAGTATACAGAACTAATTGTTAGGAGGATAGCAACATATGCTTTTTTAGAAAAATACGGACATTATAGCGCAGAAGCTATTCAAGTACGAACGTCTAAGTTACAACATGGAATTGAAATTTTTCGGAATAGTTTAAGTTCAATATCTCTAGCTCCATTTAAGAATTTTTTGGAAAGTGAATCTAAAGAAATATCTTATAAGGAATTGAATTTTAATCAAGATATCAATGAATTAGCAGATATCGCATCAACCGATTCAACAACGCTTAGAGAATGTCTAGAAACAGCCATTAGCAATAATATATCATGTAATGATTTGCAAAATATTGTGGATGAGATGTTGAATTTAGTATCTACTTCTACAAGTGAAATTGGCATAAAGAAACAACAGCAATACATCTCTCGGAAATTAGAAGGTTTTGAATTAAAAGCAATTGACACCAAAGATAATGGAACTTTAAATAATAATGAAAATCAATCAAAATCTATGGGAGAAGATAATCAAAAACAAACACCTGAATGGTTTTAAAGATTGTTGCTAATGAATTTAGCGCGAATGTTCAGTCTAATGTCAAAGAAAAAACTAAGCAATTTATATATAAGGAGAACATAGATGCAAGCTGGAGATTTTCCCTTAGATTCAAGTAGCTTTGGTTTAAACGCTGAGGATATTGATTATTCCCAGCAATTTGATGCAAATTTGGTTGATATTGATACTCAAGGTATTGACACCGACGGTGACGGACAACCTGACAATTGGATAATTTCATCTGACCTTGATGGTGATGGTATACCTGATGAAATATTGCCAGTTGAAGATATTAATAAAGATGATGATTTTTGCGAATTCCCAAGTGATATAAATTCCGAAATGTGCGGTGTTCCAGATGATGATATGGAACACTGGCATCAACAAGCTTATCCTGATACTTGCGCGATCGCTTCCCAAGAATTTATTTTAGACTCAGTTACAGGAGTAGATTTCTCAGAGGATGAACTACGTCAACAAGCTATTGATAATGGTTGGTACACTCCTGGTGGTGGTACTCCCCTAGATTGTATGGGCAATTTGCTAGAAGCAAACGGCGTAGATGTAGATAAAGAATATGGATGCACACTAGAAGATTTAAGCAACAAACTGCAAGAAGGTCAGAAAGTCATAGTCGCAATAGACGCTGATGAAATCTGGAATCAAGGGGTTGATGAGGATGATTATTTATCGGAATTGAATGGAATGCCAGGTCAAGGTGTCAATCATGCTGTTCAAGTAATTGGCATTGATAACAGCGATCCAAATAATCCTACCGTAATTCTCAATGATCCAGGCACACCTGATGGTCAAGGATCAAGAATACCAGCAGACCAATTTTTAGATGCTTGGGCTGATAGTAATTCCTACATGGTTTCTACTACTGGTAATGTTGTGACTGCATAAAAAACTTGTAGATTTACAACAACAATATCAACATCTGATGCAGAAAATTGACACATTTAAGGTAATTTATGAAAACACCACTAGCTCAGAAATCAAGAGAAACTCTTAGTAAAACTGAACAATTATTGCAATCTATTCGCCAAACTCCTTTATTTCGTCAAGTCATACCTCTAGAAGCAGGTATCGGCTTACCAATTCCCCTGCGGAAAGAAGGCAAAGTTTATGCAATTTTACCCTGTTTTGGCTTTGCTCCTACAGCTACAAAAGGTCAAACTACCGTCTTTCCTCCTTTTGCCACAATTACCGTGAATTGGGCTAACCAAGTGCCTGTGGAATATGTCAATTTGCGCTTTCGCAATCCTGCACCAGAACTACAATGGCAAGGTCAAATTGGTATTTTTCCCCATCCAGCCGTGGCACAAATGACATTGGGTGAATACAAAGAAAAACGTAGCGAATTACTGGCTATGTATGATGAAATGTTTAAAACCCTAGCGTCTGATGCAAACTTTTCAGATGAGTGGACAACTCGGTTTAGTGTACTTTTACGTACATTGATGGAACCGCCACTAGAGCCATATTATCGCGTCCTGGGTACAAAATTCTGCGATCGCTTCTTAGAGGTTGTTTGAACAGTATTTTTATTAACATCAAAGCAAGAGAAACCTAACTCTCTTTCCTTGCTTACAAGTAGTAGTTTCAAAGCCTCTCCCCAAAAACGGGGAGAGATTTAGAGAGGGGTTTATAGTCTACTTTAAGACTTGACAAACATCCTTTTAAGCAGTCCTTAATTATTCACAAAATACATCATAGTTTATGGCTAACTATCAACAACAAAAACAGAAGGTTCTACAGCTTTTTAAACCAGCTAAAACCTTAGCCGAAGGTCAAAAAAATATTGAGATCAAGCAAATCCTAGAAGAAGTAGAAAAGCGTCTGATTGAGGAGAAACTGTTTGTAGTTGTTTGTGGTGAATTCAAACAAGGCAAATCCAGCCTCATGAATGCCTTGCTAAACGAACCAGAACTGTTTCCAGTAGATGTTGATATTACAACTAACCTAGTCTCAAGCATTACCTATGGTGAAACCGAAAAAATCACTGTAGTTTTAGGGGAATCAGGAAAAGAACAATCTCAGGAAATTCAACGGGCAGAAATTCCTAATTATGTAACTGAACAGCATAACAAAGGTAATGTCCACCAAGCTAAAATGTTGATTCTGCAATCTCCCAATCCCCAACTAAAAGAAGGTTTAGTGTTGGTGGATACTCCTGGTGTGGGGAGTCTCAATGTAGAACATACGGCTGTTACTTATGCGTTTATTCCTAATGCAGATGCCATTATTTTTGTTAGTGATGCACTAGCACCTTTATCTGCTAAAGAATTAGATTTTATCACCGAAAGAATCGTTCCTTATTGTCAGAATTTGATTTTTGTAGTCACAAAAATTGATGCAGTAGGAAACTATGAAAATATTATCGCCAGCAATCAAGAAAAACTGGCTCAATTACTCAAACGTCCTGATAGCGAAATTTCGATTATTCCTGTTTCCAGTAGTCTGAAATTAGATTACCTCAAATCTCAAGAAACAGAAGATTTGGAAGATAGTAACTTTCAACATCTAGAAAATGAACTGTGGGGCTTAATCAGTCAACAACGGGGAAAAATATTGCTGATTAAGGCATTAACTGAATTGGGACGGGCGGTAAATGAGATAAAAGCACCAATTCAAGTTGAGTGGGAAACATATCAACAACAAAGTAAACAGGAATTAGAAAAATCAGAACGCCAACTGCAAGCTACTAAGGAAAAACTCGCAGCAATACAAGAAAACAACGCTGATTGGTTGACTCAACTGAGTTATGGACTGCAAGATATCCGCAAACAAATGATTCATCAGTTTGATGTCGGCTTTGATAAAGTGCATAATAAAGCTAATGAATACTTAGAGAATAATAAACTTTTAAAGAATCCCACAGAAATTGCGAGTTTGCTTGAGGGAGATATTAATGGGTTAATGTCTAATTTAGGAAAATTGCTGACTCAAGAAACCGCAGAACTATACACAAATATCGAATCTGCTAGTAGACTTAATCTTAACCCATTGCAGATAGATGATTTAGAGTGGGAGAAAGCAGCTATTAGTCTCCCCAATGGGAAAAACAAACGAACTGGTTTGTTTGAAAAATCTGTAGTTATATTTCGCAATATTGGGTTTACAGCGACTCCTGGAACAACGATTGGTTATTGGGTTGGAGGGATTGCCGGTGCAGCTATTGGGGCTTTATTTGGCGGTATTGGGACTGGTCCTGGAATGGTTATAGGTCAAACTCTTGGAGTTTCTTTAGCAGGTTTGGCAGGGGCAAAATTAGGCTTTGATCAGTCTGTATCGCAAATTAAAGATAAAGATAAACGTGAGGTTTCTAAATTTATCTTTCCTTATCTTAAACAGAGTCAAATGCTTTGTAGAAAAGTGCTAGATGATGCGATCACAGATTTAGAGCAGTCGATGCGGGAAGAGTTACGTAACCAGATTAAGCGAGAAAAAAATAATTGCGATCGCACTCTGCGCTCACTACAAGAAGCGCGTCAACGTTCTCAAGCCCAAGTTCAACAACGTACTCAGGAACTGCAAGTTATATTGCCCCAAATTAATCAACTGCAAAAAAATATTCAGCAATTAGCTCAAGTTACAGTAACGATGGGTGCAGTGTCAGATACTAAACAAAAAACTGAGGTAGCACAACCAGTAACTACGGTAGGTGGGGAAAAGGGAAGTTGGGCAGATGATTGAGGGAACTATGCAACAAAGGGTAGATGAATTATTTAAATCTGCCCTTTCTGACACTAATAATCAACCAGGATTAGAGGATTTTCACCATTTACTACAACGATGTCAGCAGCAATTACATCAACCAATGCGGGTGGCGATAGTTGGTCTAATTAAGGCAGGTAAATCTACAATGATGAATGCCTTATTGGGTGAGGAAGTAGTTGCAACAGGTAATGTAGAAGCTACTTTTAATGTCAACTTTTTGCGGTATGGCGATCGCCCATCTCTGCTAGTACACTTTAAAAATGGTCGCTCACCTGAACCTAAACCATTTACAGAACTAGCAGATTTAACTCTCCGTGCTGACACTCACCGCGATTATCTCTTGAGCATCAAGTATATAGAGGTTATATACCCAAGTCCAATCCTAGAAAGTTTCAATTTGATTGATACTCCTGGTTTGTTGTCCTATTACAAGGATGACTCAGAAAATACCCTTCAGTTCTTGCAATTACACGGTCAGGAACTCACTGATATTACCCAGTCAGAAGCTCAAGGTGCTGATGCGGTACTGTACTTATTTAGTCATAGTCTAGCTACCGAAGATAAGCAAACTGTAGAGATGTTTCAGGGTCCAACAGTCGGTCATGTAACACCTATTAATGCCATTGGTGTACTCACCAAAGTTGATAGCTCCTGGTCTGATCCCAATGCTTCTGAACCGATGGAGGCGGGAAATCGGATTTGTCAACGGCTATCATCACATCCGCAAATACGAAACATACTTTATACGATTTATCCTACCTGTGGGTTTTTAGCTTTTGGGGCGCAAACCCTTACCAAGGAGGAGTGGGAAATTCTGACTCGGTTAGCTCAATTGCTTCCAGAAGAACGGATGCATAAGCTAATTAAAGATGTCCGACGCTTTTGCGATCGCGAATATCCAGATGTACCAATCCCACCTAGCCAACGTCAGGAATTATTCAAGCGTTTGGGGCAATACGGCATTTGGCTTGCCTATACTCTGATTCGTTCTGGGGTCAATAATCAAACACAACTCACTGCTGAACTGCTCGAACACAGTGGTATTCCCCAATTGCGTAACCTTATACTCTCCCATTTTGGTCATAGATCCTACTTAATCAAACTCAGTAAAGTTTTGCAGGAAATCAAAGTTACTAGTTTCCGATACCAACAAAATCTCCAAGTTACACAACAACAAGTAGTTAACAATGTTGTTGGTTTATTTGAAAAATTAGAAGCTCAAGAGCATGGCTTTGCTGAATTGCGAGTTCTACGAAATTATTATGATAAAAAATTAGACTTTGACGAAAATGAGGTAACGCAAATGTTAGAAGTGACAGGAGAAAGTGGTACTTCTTGCAGCGAAAGGTTGGGATTAGGTAAACTTGCGACTATCAACGAAATGATGCCTGTAGCGAAAGCCAGAATGCACTATTGGCGGAAAAAAGCGCATGATGATTTTGGTAGCGATCACATATCAATTACTGCTGCTAAAGTTTTAGCAAGTTCCTATGAGCGCATTCTCTATCGTCTTCAGAAGGCAAAAGAATATCTCTATTTCTAGCCGGAGAGCGATTTTTTCGGGGGAGATACAGCACTTCCCCTCAACCCCCTCAACCTAACTCAATAAAGTTCACCGTAGCGATAGCTTCGCTGACCGCAGGTATCGCTCTACCAATATCTCCCCTAAGAAAATTATCAATTACTATCCCAAACAGATATAATAAAGTCAAAATATGGAATTTCTTTTTGTTTACGTCACTTGTAAAGACCGTGCTGAAGCTCTTAACGTAGGTAAAGCTGTGGTAGAAGCCCGTCTTGCGGCCTGTGCCAACATAATTGATGGTATGGACAGTATTTATTGGTGGCAAGGTGAATTACAAGTAGAAAAAGAAGCTATTTTAATTATGAAATCCCGCCGTGATTTATTTGCAGAACTAACGGAAAAGGTGAAATCAAAACACTCTTATGAAATACCTTGTGTGGTGGCTTTACCAATTGAAACAGGAAATGAGGATTACCTGAATTGGCTAATGGCAGAAACCAAGGCTACAGATATCAACAAATAATTTCGTTCAAGAAAATTATCATAGCTTTGCCCAAAGTGAAAATAAAAGGCTGTAATTGTGCTACTAAATTAGGTATACACAATTTTAACGTTGTTTCTTTATACAAGATAAAGGATAACGTTTGCCTCTCCAAGTTGTCCAACCGATAGCCTGACCCGATTTAGCATTATATTTTAAAAACCAGTTGTCTTGTTCTTGACCTAAATAACGAATTGAGAGAGATGTTGAATTTGCAGAACGTTTTGCCAGTGACACCCATGCACTACCATTATCACTGAACCGTCCCACAACCTTAACACCTGACGTAGTGCTACAGACATCACCATCACATTTAGTTTGAGGGTCATCAACTACAAGCCAGTCCATTTTGGAGTTACGACCATCAATATTACAATTCCATGAGCCAAAATATCACTGATTCGCTACCTGTGAGGCATTAATGGTACTAGGATTAAATAATATTCCAGAGGGAATCAGTATTAAACCTAACAAACACTTTGGGAGTAATTTCATAATTTGAGGTGATGAAATAGAAGTATCAAATTTTTTCATGGCACTTTGAAATCAAGAATTTTCAACCCTGAATCCTGATCATAAACTATTAATGTATCTTCGGATTAATAAAAAACCTAACGATAAAGGAATCATGAAACTACAAAAATGCAATAACCAAATTCCAAAGTTCTGATTTATTGAAGGAAGATAAATTGTCAGTACAACTACTGTTAGATAAAATCCACTGGCAAACATCAAAACCCGACCAGCAAATTTATTAGCACGATACCAGATTCGTGAATCTGACAAAGTTTTAGGAGTACGAATTCCATAGCCGTAATTGGGTGGTATAATTTCAGTAATCAATGGAATGGATAGCAAAAAGATTAGCAGTGCCGGAATAGCAAATGTTTGTTGTAACATATTTTATATGAAAACTAGATATAGCAATTCTGTTAAATTGGATAGTAGATGTAAACTTTTTCGATAATTCACTCTTATCAAGTCACTTACTGTACCAGAAGTTTTTAGTTATGTTTCCACACCGACTTTATCAAACCGCCCTTCTAAAATGACCGAACAACAACCCATACAACAGAAAATTCAAGAATTAGCTAACCAAGCGATCGCCGAAGGAAACCCATCATCTTGGTTTGAAATTGTCTATTCAGAATCTCTTGGTGATGTAAATCAAGTTCCTTGGGCAAAATTGACCCCGCATGAATATTTACAAGAGTGGTTAGATATCCATCACCCCAGTCCAGAAAAATATAAAGCCTTAGTCATTGGTTGTGGTTTAGGAGACGATGCAGAAGCTTTAGCACAAAAACAATATCACGTCACAGCTTTTGATATCTCACCCACTGCTGTTAGTTGGTGTCAGGAAAGATTCCCTAACTCATCTGTTAATTATACAGTTGCCGACCTATTAGCAATTCCTAGTCAATGGCATCAAGCTTTTGATTTAGTTTATGAATGTAGAAACATTCAAGCGCTACCATTAAACGTCCGTTCTCTAGCTATTGAGTCAGTTGCTTCTATGGTCGCAATCGGGGGAACTCTGTTAGTAATTACAGGTTTTCGAGAAACAGAAGCTGAACCAGATGGACCACCTTGGTTATTATCTGAATTAGAACTGAGTCAGTTTAAAAAATGGGGATTAACAGAAATTTCTCGTCTGCCATTTGTAACACCGAATAGACCTTACATTAGAATTGAATATCAACGAGAATTGCCCACTTAATAAGGTTTTCTTCAAGGAATGTTGCTGAATAATGCTATCATTTAGATTCCCAAGTCTTCAAAATATGCTTTGATATTTTTATCTAAATCCTGTAATGCAAGTTCCATAGTGGGATAACTGCTTTTACCATGATAGACAGTTCCACCTAAATCATAAGCTCTGACAAAAGAATCAATATATTCACTGTCCCCGATTTCTATCCAACCCCGTTCTTCTACAAAACGAGATAGATGGGGATATTGTTGTTCAAAACTGTTGGATTTTGGCATTTTGGTAATTACTCACTCACAGCATCAAGAAAGTCCTGTTTACCTTCTTTGATAGTTTCTTTAACTTCAGCTTCTATCTCAGGACTAATTTTCTGGGTTTCCACCATATAAGAGAAAAACTTTTTGAAAGAACCCATGTAAGATTTAGTGCTACTTTCAGATGCCCACAGTGCTTTGTGTGGGAAATAATCCATCAGAAAATCATAAACATCTTGATCATCTGCTTCATCAAGTTTTTGCAATGGTTCATAGCTAACAAGATATTCAGCAAAAAACTCAATATTTAAGATGTGGTTTTTTATCGTTTTAGCTGAAAGATTAGCTTTCTGTAGCCATATTTTAAACCCATCCAATATTGGTTGATTATACTTTTCTATTTTGGCTACTTCTTTGTCAAAGTCACTCATAGTCTATTGTGATTTAGATAATTAAGCCCGTTTTGCTAACAATGTAGAACTATCACCTTGATGAAATTTGATTTTTCCTTCCAGTTCATTTTCGTCTTCCAATTTCAACCAACCACTACCAGAAGCCTCATCATTTTCATCATTGCCCTCCCAAGTAAATTCTAATTTGTTAGCATTGCCATCTTTAACAATATCCCCATCAATATATCCAGTAACCAATCCAAACTGAAACTCCCCATTTCCTTGTTCATCAATTTCGATATAAGCCTGTACTTCCATATTAAAATATTCATCATCCCAATTCGACATTTCATAAATATGCCAAGTTCCAGTAAATTCCATGATTTTATGCTCCAGAAAATAAATTAAATATATTACATCATTCTTTACTAAAAATCTCCTCTAGGGTTAGGGGTTTACCCGCAAGTTCAGAAGCTAAATCTCTGAGTTTAAACAAAGTTTCAAAATGTCCACGATCCAATTGTCCTTTTTTGGCAGATGACAGGGTTCTCTTATCTAAACCAGTCATTTCCTTAGCTTTTTGAATAGATATGTTTTTGTCTTCCGTCCAATAACTAGAAAGGTCAACATACTTGGTCATAAAAATACTTAGTTCCTGTAACTAACTTAAATTACGCACCAGAATAAATTTTAGGTACGTCAATACATTAACACAGCGACGCTCAAGGATTTTCTTCTGTTAAAGTTACATCAATTTACCATAACGTTGATACGTCAACACATCAATGTTATAATAAAAGTATAACAAAGGCGATCGCCCTCCCGCCAAGAAGTTGCAATCGCCCAAACCATTTATCAAGGCTAATCTCATCATGACACAAATAGAGAAAACCAACGAAGACCAAAGTTACTGCACCCGTTTTAGCGATGGTGTCAGTGGGATGAGTGTAACAGCTTTAGCTCAATTTTGTGGGGTAGATAAATCTGCCATTACCAAATTGCTCAACCAAATAAGCGATTCTAACCCGTTGACGAATGAGATTCAAAATAGTCTAAAACCATTTGCTGGTAATGAATATAGGCTGTTAACGAATGATCCCTCCGGCAGAGTTTTCATTATTGACGAAGTTTGTCATGCAGTCCTGGAATATTATGCACTGGAGGCAAGAAAGTATAAAGGTAAACAAATAGCAATTGAAAATTATCGGATGATTGCTAAAGCTGGGTTAAGAGTATTTATCTGGTCGCAAACTGGATACTCCCCAATTAATCCAAGCTCTCAGGGAATAATCAGCAAAGAAGAATTATCTGCCATGATCACCGCAGCCCTCGAAAAATCCCTAACTCCCATCACCCAACAACTTAATGAGATTCAAGAGCAGATCCAATTAGTCCCCGGTGTCAAACCCAAACGTTCTTGGACCTTGCCAGCTTCCACACCACCGGAAGAAGTGCCACCAGATTATGTCCAGTTAGAAGATGGTTCTTGGCTTTCTCCTGAAGGTTATCAATCAATTCTTAAACAGGGTAGACGGTCTTTGCCTTGGGATGTCCGCAGACTTGATGGTTCTAATTGACTATTGGGGCAGTTGTGATGGCTGCCTCGTAATTCTTACAGGAAATTTTTGTAGTACATACTAACTAGAAAATTCTTAGAGGAAAATCCCAAAGGTACGTTATTCCCCTAAATAATCTATCACTGCTTCCAAATCTAACATTGCCTGATTAAATCTATTTAACATTGCTTCTGCTACTTCTGGTTCAGCATTAACTTTTGCTAGTTTTTCTCTAAATACACAGTCCAGAGCTTCTATCCACAGTGATAAATTAGTATTTTGTACTGCTGCTAATAACCCCATATTCGTAAGCACAGATAAATGAAACCCTAAATTATCTTGTCCACCGTAACCCAGATATCCATTACTCAGTTCTAGTTTTGCTGGGGTAAATTCCTCATATTGGTCAAAAGTAATGCCACTGGGTTCTAATTGTGGTTGTGGTAAAGGTGGTTGAGTCATAGTTTTTGTACAGTTAATTGTGACATTTGCAAAACACGGTCATTCCAATTACCAAGTTCTTGATTTACCTGATGTCTGGCTTCTGTGTCGTTCCAGATTTGCTCCCATTTAAACAATCAACGGGTCAAAAACAGTCCTAAGTTCGCTAACTCAAAAGCATAGTTAAATTCTATATCAGGGGCTATCCATTCAATAAAATACATAGTTTCTCTAATTAAACTTTTGACAACATCATTATTATTAGAATCCAGTAATAAACACTGAATTTGTTTTAAGTGATTGTCTAACTTATTTAACCTGATAGAAACATCATCTTTAATAAATATTGTTTGTAAAGTAATTAAGTTAGTCATCCAAAAACCTCTATAAAACTTTAATTCCTGTAAAATTTGCTCTATTTGTTATGGTGTAGCACGACCATAAATAATCTCTATCAATTAAATCCACTTCTTTACATAACTACTTTTAAATTTATTGATATTTTAAATAAAATATAGGATAATTATAGCAGTTATTACCAGGGAATCCCAATGGACAGAAATCATTACGATAAGTTAAGTGCTGAAGAAAAGTTAGAATTTTTGGAAATGGCTACTGAACATTTGACGATAGATGAAAAAGCTAAGTTGGTAAAGAAATTATTTCCTATCAAAGACGATAATAGTTGCTCTGTAACAATGGGAAATTCTCAAGTCCATGCTAATACTGTTTATCAATTTAATCTTAACAGTAAAGATGAAACAGCAAACTTGTTAGAAGCTATCATAGTTAAAATTCGTGATACTAACAATAAAAGTCAATGAGTTTTTGGGGCAAGGATTTTAAAATCCCACCCCCTGATATTTTCTGTTTGGATATCTTACTTTTATCCAAACTTATTTTTTGTTTTAATATACATTCTTTCACACGCATCACAAAGTCAAGGAATCCCAGTTACTAAATTTACTAAGTTCCCGCTGTGGAATTAGCGGATAAAAATTCTTAAAGGAAAATGATTATTTATCAGATTTCCTGTAGTTTTTACTGAGTGCTATAAACTCCCTGATATTTTGTACAGAATTACCGTTGTATATCATGTTGGCAACTTGGGTAACTATTTTCGTGGAAACTCCCAGAGAACGGTTTTTCCACTGGCCATCAATCTTTTCCTCCCAACTATACCCCCAACGCCAATGTAAATAATTATGCTTATCTCGTTCACCTTCAACACGGGGATAGCTAACTATTGTTCCATTCTTTAATTTCTTATTTTCTATATACTGATATAAACAACCACAGGCATTAGATTTATCCGTACTTGAACTTTCCTCTAAGAATTTCTCAGTAAGTGAAGTTTCTTGATTTAATTCCTCAGTATCTACGTTTTCCTCTAAGAATTTCTCAGTAGTTATTGACCCCGGCAATTGTGGCAAGGTATTGAACTCTGTTAACTCCGACGACGGCAACTCTGGGATCGAGAAGATTTCCTGCTGCCTGTCTTTGTTTTCTAATAGTGCCGTTGCCGGACGGGACTCCCAAGGGTCTAGCCAACTCGGCGGGATATCGTACCACTCGCTCAGGATAACCGGGTTTAGCACTTCGCCTTTGTGCAACAGTCCCAGCTTTTTCAATTGTGTTTCTAGCTTGGTTTGTCCAGGGGGTCGTCCGTTCCCAGTTGAGCTTAATGCACCGGGAGATTCCAACCAAAAGTAATCGTTGTCTAAGAAAGGGGGCTGCAAAGTGTCCTGAACATACACAAACCCATTCCGCATCATACCCGCTGCTGTCAATGGTTCTGACCAGTCCCCTAAAATATGACCCTGTTGGTTGTCCTGGGTAATTGGGACAGGTGAGTAATCCGGTAACGTTTTCGATACAAAAGAATTTGGGCTGGATTCTGGCAATACTTTCCAGCACTGCGGGGAAACAGTCTCGTTCGTCGGTTGCTCCGAGTCGTTTACCGTTGATGGAAAATGGCTGACAGGGTGCTGAAGCTGTAATAACGTCAATTCCTCTGATGTCTTGAACTGGTAAACCTCGCACGTCTCCGTAGTTGTGGACACCGGGGAATCGTTTACTGAGGATGTCTGTACAGTAGTTATCGTTCTCGCAGATTCCCACAAGTTCCCAACCTGCGCGGAGTCCGGCAATTCCAAAACCTGCACCAACGCCGGAGCATAAATCGAGTTGTCGCATTTTTCCTCTAAGAAAATCAAACTAATTTTGTCACTGACATCAAACCACCCCATTGAAAAGCCTAATTCCACTGCTTGATTGACAACTGATATTTCAGTGGTGAGGGCTTGACTGAGTTCTGCTGTGGAAGCTGCTGATCCATCACTTAGGAATAAAGTTATTCCTCCCAACAATTCCCAATGTTCAATGAGTTGGTTTAAATACCAAACAGGACTTAGATACCGTTGTTTGATGTAGTCAGTAACGGGAATGGTCCAGTCTTTCCAGATAATCTTGTGACCATCATAGAAACCGTCATGCCATTGTTGGGGGTAATTCCAAGGTGTAGTTAGTACATGAGTTGTCATTTTACTCACTCCCTAAATATGCTGTTGAAGCTGCTGCCCAGTCAAAGTTTTCAGCTTCTTGTTTGCGCTGCTGTACTTCCCGGTTGTCATTTTCTGTGCGGTCTGGGACTCCGGGCATTGCCATTGTTTTAGTTAAGGCGCGAATATCAATCTGACGTTGTACTGTGTTATGCCAGTTTCCTCGGTTTTTTAAATCCAACTTCTGACAAATTACGGGTGTAAATCGAGTATCAAAGTTTTTACTTGGTATATTTTCCCAATGCTTAGATGCTTTACAGCCTATGTTTTGGCATAATACCCATTTATCTTGGTTGTTATCATAGTTGGGTATGATTAAGCGAACTAAATTTTGTGAAACCAAGCCAGAATCTTGGCAACAGAAACAATGCCACTTAGGGTAGAAAAATTCCTTGTCCTGGGGTTCTTCAGGATTAATAGGATTACGCTCAAACTCCGGTAAATCGTTGATCATGGTTTACTTTGGGTATTTCGCCCCATACTAGATTTTTACTATCTGCCCACTTATAAAATTCCTTGCGTTCTTTTTCCTCTGCTTCACTCTCAGCAAAGAAACCGAACTGTCCTAAGTTCCGAATTTTCTCCAGCCATTCTTCTCGTTCTGGGTAGTTCTCCCATTTACTGGCCTGTGTGGCGGAAACTTTACCTTGGGATTTTTCCCACTGCGATCGCAATTCTTCCCAGTGTTTTTCTATCCATTTATGGGGCAACGTTGGGGGATTGGGTAACTTATTGACTTTATCTAAAGCAAACTTTTCAAAACTTTCTCGCTCTAAGAATGAGAGAGAGTCTTTATAAGTTTGTAATGTCTGTAAAGTCTGTAGAGAGCCACAGCTTTTTTGTGTTAAAGGTTCTGAGGTTTTTTCGTCCCGTGTGTGGGATTCTGTGTCCCGTGTGTGGGATTCTGTGTCCCGTGTGTGGGATTCTGTGTCCCGTGTGTGGGATTCTGTGTCCCGCGCGTGGGACAGTTGTTCCGGTGGTGGGACAGACTGAGAATCATTGTTAGAACTGGGTTCTGGAATAGGATCTGATGGCTGACGTGGCGAATCCACATAATCAAAGTCATCAGTGATTGAGTCGGTTTTGATGATAATTGAGCCTGTAGTTTCCCAACTTCCGTCGTTGTTAGAGGAGATAATACTAATTCCTCGATAGAAAGCGGATCGGCTGATTCCCCATTCGGCACAAAATTCTGAGATATTGTCAATTTTGAGGTCTATGCCCGGAGGTCTTAAAATCTCCTTGATTACCAGCAAGTAACCAGGAGTAGTAAGGTATTTTTTCTGATACCAGTCTTTAGCTTTTTGGGCTGTCAGAGGACAAAATTTGCGATTACCCATTCTCCGCTTTGTCATGACCCCAACTCCGTAGATGTTACTTGGTCAAAACTAACTAACACATCAAAAACAAGACAAGACGCAGCAATATCAGCTATTTGTTTTTCATATTCGGCACTGCCAAACAAATGCAGACGTTTTTGATGTTCTGGGTAGAATCCTGAGTACACAAGGACTTGTCCCAATCCAGCTTTCCAGTCCTTGACCCGTTTGACTTCAATGATTTCAGTGTCGGTTAGTAGGTCAATTCGACCAGCAGGAGTTGTTACTTCTGTCAGTCCGCCCAGTTGAGACTTGAGGTTATCGCGGACAATAAACTCCATGTTGTCCTTATTATTTATTTCCAGCCAGTCTAGTCGTCCTTGCTCCTTTAATTTGCTGATAGCTTTATAAAAAGTGCTAACTGATATGCAAAGTTCTTCACAGAATGCTTCAATATCTTTGACCCGCAGTTTTTGCCCCGGCGCACGGAAAATACCGACCGCATAGTAAACAAGACCAGTGGCGGTGATAATGCCGTCTTTATAATCCTGAATGGCTTTATCCAGAGATAATCGGTAATGCTGATTGGGCTTTGGTGTAATTGTCATGACTACAACTCCTCAGCCCCGAAAATTAATTGTGCTAGAAAAATCTTTGTGAGTATGGCTACGCCACGCAAGCTATCACCACAGCCTAGAACTAAACGCTTGTAAATCCCTGCTGACCATACTTTCAATACGGTGGACTGTAGAAAAACACTGGTAATTAAGCGCAGTAAATCCGGTTTTATTGATGCTGAAGTCCAACAATCTCCTAGTTCAGACTGGAGACAGTGGAAAAATCCCTGGTTATAAGTCATAATTTAGTTAATAAAGAAATTTTTTGAATTTTTGCCTTAGCCATTACATTGGTTAAGGTGTTTTCTTGGAATTAATTTTCAGCCCCCCATTGCAAACTAAAGGTAATTAGATTAAAATCATTGGTGTGTAACTTATGGAAATTCCTAAGTTAGACGCTAGAGCGAAAAGAGTTTGATACTGTTGTGGTACTATTGGCAGTAACTATCTAATTTGCTATAAACTAAATATAATCTTAAAATACCTATAACGCAATATGAATCACAGAGAAATTTTAATTGACGCATTAAACAAAGCGATCGCACGGGGACAAACCGCAGTCAATATATCTAAAATGTCTGGAGTCAGCGGTAGTTCTTTAAGTCGGTTAATGAAGGGTCTTCAAGAAGATTTATATGCTGGCTTTTATTTCAGCATTTTGGATTGCTTAGACGATGATATTCGGAAAGAAGCACTGACAAAACTGGGGATAAAAACCAAAGTCCAGCCAGAAGAAATGGTGAAATATTTGAACGGTCAGGAAATAGCGCAATTGATTCCGTTTTTAGGTAAAGAAGATAGAGCAGATATAATGCAAGCCCTGGCATTATCATTGCGCTCATCTGACCAAAAGGTTTGCGCTTAAAACCGAACATAAACACAATTATCCAGTCCTTTGTCGTGGATAGTCCTAAAATTCAATAATTTGTAGTATTCTTGTATTATTTTCCGCATCAAAATACTAGAACCTTAATCTCTATAGACCGTAGATTTCACATCTGCTAAGACTTGTCAATAACTAAGTGCAAATACTATCAATAATGTTAAGTCTAAGGATTCACTCAAAAATTTCTATGATAACTAAAGTGCATAATATTACCAATATTTGCTAATTTAAAACTGTAAACATTGATTAAGCGATAGTGTTGATAGGATATTCCTAGAAGAAAAGGCTAGAATATTCAAGTATCAACAAATCTATACAGGTCAACAACAGAAAAGTAGAGAGTGTCAGGGTGACTGAAGATATTTTGAAGCAAATACTTAATCAATGCCATCAACTAGATGACACAGCCATTAGCAATATCATCAAAAATTTAGTTGATAAACTGGAGTATCAGGAAAAATCTGCCCTGTTGGAACAGCTTGCTTCTGATGTAAGTCTAGATACTAAAGCAAGACTGGTTAAGCGGTTATTAGGCGACACTGGATTACAAATAATATTTGGACAATCCCACGTAAACGCTACCAATTTCTATAACATTCAGTCTGCTTCTACAGAACAGTTATCAGATATTGTCTTAGCCATTGCCGATATCATCAGAAAGTCTTAGTTTTTACCTATAGTTTTTACCTATACCAGGGTATTACCATTCTACTTTGTGCCACATTCAATAATTTATTGACTATATTTCTTGGTAAAAATACTGAGTCTTAGTTTTCCTGTATAGATATTTTATATTTAAACTATAGATTTTTTGATATTGTAAGTATATGAATATAATTACGTAAAGTCAACTTTACTTTCAAGGCTGGCTTTACTGCAATAGCATGGCAAAAAGAACCAAGTTTATAAAACTTTTAGAGCGACGAAGTTTAACTCAAGAAAAGTTTGTGGAACTTGTACAGGATGCCTGGAGTACCATTTCTGGGCGTTCATTATCTCGTCAGGCTGTCAGCAGTTGGGTAAATGGTCATGCAGTTCCCAAACTATCCCCCACAGAAACCCTAGCAATCATCGAAATCCTTGAATGTACCCTGACTGAACTTGCACTTGCTTTTCCTCATGAGGATGATTCTTAATCTTGACAATGTAAGGTTAACCTTACATACTTTATATAGATGTAAGCAGGTGCGCTATGAAACTACCAACAACATTTCAGGAACTCGACCTCACCGGATTTGATATTGAAATTAAGCAGTACAATAGTATTACTAAATCAATGGTTGATATTGCTTGTGCCGTGTTGAAAAAGAATCAGGTGGGTATTGTTATCCGTAGCGTACAATCGGCTTTAAAATATATTTACGGTATTGGTGGTAGTTCTGACACGGTTTGCGATTTATTACGTCAGTGGCGGACTGAGAACATGGCACTTAAAAGAAATGAAAAAAGCCTAATCACCGCAATTCTTGAATCTGTTGATGACGGGGTTCTCGATGTGTCCGATATTCCAGGGGATTATTTGACTGCTATGAACCAATGGGCGAACTGCTTGCAGCAGCGCTTCGCTATCGCCATTTACAAACTCGCTTACCAAAATGCCGATTCCTCTATTTCCGGTGACAAGGTTAAATATTTGACTACTGAGAATGAATTGTTAAAACAACAACTGTTTCCGGGAGTAAGGTTGTAAACCTGTCTTCACCAAAGCCAAAGGGCTTTTTGGAAATGCCAGATAGACTTTGAATTTGTTAATGAAATAGAGTTTTAAAAACTGGTAGTTAATTGTAATGATTAGTCATCATTGTATCAATGATTTTCAATAGCTTAACGATTTGTTCTTTTGTTAACCCTTGCTCGTAAAGTTCTCGAATTAACTTCCATTTCCATGCTTACCATTCACTAAGATTACTGGTTGTGGCTTTAGTCTTTAAGTGTGCTATTGTGATGATAGCAAAGGGATTATTACTAGATTCTAGTTCATCCCAACATCTATCTTGCTAAAAACTAACGGAGCAAACTGAGGGTAATTCAAACCATCAGATAAGAAATCATATTTATTTTTGTCCACTTACTTATATATCAGGTGATAGTAAATGAAAGATTCAGAAATTATGTCAAAATTATTAGAGCTTTTAGCTGATTTCGGTGAAGTTGCTTTAGATGTAACTTTGGAAGAAGGATTGTTGAAAGATATACCTGTTATTGGTAGTGCTATAAAAATTGCTACCATAACAAAAAATATTCCCAATCAACTATTTTTATCAAAGATGAAAAGATTTTTACAAAAAATAGACAAAATATCACAAGAAGACAAAGAAAATTTTATTCAAGATTTAGATTCTAAACCTGAGCTAAAATCAAAAGTTGGTGAATACTTAGTTTTAATAATTGATAGGCTTGATGATATGGATAAAACAGATATACTGGCAGAATTATTTATAAAATATGTCAAAAACAATATAGATTTAGAGACTTTTAGAAGGTTGGCATCTGCTATAGATATTGCTTTTATAGAAGATATAAAAGCTTTAATTATGAATTCTAGTGATAATCAATGTTTAATTAATTTAGTTCGCTCTGGATTGTCAGTAGTATCCTCAACTGGAGTACCTGCTATGGCTTTTGGAGGTAATGTAATTCATATAGGAGTTCATATTTCCGATATAGGTAATTTATTTATTAAGCTTATGAATGAATAAACATTAAATTTAACATTCTCGTAAAAGCTTGCACTTTTTTTACCTAAAAACGGCTCAGACCCTTTACCTGTAATCTTTTCATGTTTATCCAGCAAGCCCTAGATCCAGCACTTTTCTCGATTTTAAATACTTCTGAGTGCGATCGCTAAAATTCAGTCCAACGTAAAAACACCATAAAAATTCTGTATAATAGATAGCGAGATTGCAATCAATTTTACGCATTCTCCATATATCAAACTTTTTCTGTAGTGTAATCATGAAGTTTCCTCTAGCTTTTCTTGCTATTCCACTTGCATTTATTATTCAGCAGGGTGCTTTCGCACAAATTTTTAATCCCTATTCAGTTCCCATGAAGTTACGTGCGCCAATAAGAACTTGGGCGGGTAGTGATGGTTGCCTATGCCCTTACGATCAAGTAGTTACGGAAGGTATGACATTGGCATTTGCTGATGAAGACAAAATATATACCTGTGGACAGACTTCCGCGTATATTAGACCTGATGGGCGTAATCCGGCTTGCTATGTAGGGGATAGAATTAGATACGCTCATGAAAAAGCGAGACAAATTGAAGAACAATGTAGGTCTATGGATTCACGCGCCTGTTATGTTGACTTCATGAACAGATTTTAGTCGCGTAAACCTCGATCTTTCACCAGTGCGATCGCCATTGAAGAGTGCGGAAGGGAATAAGAAGTTTTTCATGTGTCCTGCTGTACGCAGTTCATGATGGCTACTTAAACGATAATGTATTAGTTATTAAAGCGCTTACAAATAGGATGAGGATTCCTTATGAAGATTAAATTAACCTTGTCTGCCATTGCATTAGCATTATTACCTTGCCTTCCTGCAAAAGCAGATTTCTTTACAGCAGCAGTTACTAAAGATGGTTGGTGGGAAGTTGATACAGATTCTATTCAACACCTTAACAATGGGACTGCAAGATTTGTTAGTAGATATATGAAGGATTCTCAGGCAGAATCTCTTGGTGCTGTGTTAGTCGATTGTCGTCGTCCAAGAATGATGACTATTAGATTGTATAATCTTGATACTCAAATGTGGGAAGATACTCCTGCTCCAAGATGGTTTTTTTTTAAAAGAACAAGTGTTGGTGCAGCAATTCAAGAGTTTGTCTGTTCAACACTTGGGAATTAAGAACGGCTAACGCCTCATGAGTGGTGATGGAAATTAGGAGTAATCTTAAAAATATAGAGCCAAGATACATATAATTCCGGCAAGATGGAATTCTATAAGACTTCCTATTCCAAAAAGAAGTGCTGGGGCAATGATTCAAGAGTTTGTCTGTTCTACACCTGGGAATTAACAGGGGCTAACGCCCCGGTTATGGTGAGAGGTAATTAGGAGTAATCTTAAAAATAGAGCCAAGATACATATAATTCCGGCAAGATGGAATTTTATAAAACTAAAGTGATTGGAGCAATGATGATTTGTGAATCCTAGTTAACTAATTCTTGACTTTCATATTTACCCATCACATATACTAGGGCGTTAGCCCTTTAATTATACCATGAAAAAATTCAAAAGTCAACAGTACCTTAACTGTTTAAGAGGTAGCTTATTAATCATCAAAACAACCCTTTAGTTAAGTATTATCTTGTATCCTTTAACTCCCTCCTTCTTTTGTGAGAGTATTTGCATTTGATTCAGAAGTCCGAGAATATCTGTAAAAACTCTAATCACCAGGGAGACGGATTTCTAAATGCAGCGGCAATTGCCGCTTGAGATATGAGGCAAAAGAAAACACAGAATACACACGAACAACGCTAATTCTCGAATTAGCGTTTTTTTTATCGAAGAAAAATATGAAAAGATACAAAAAAACAAACATTACTCTTGTTGTTGGTATAGCTGGTATTTTTGTCAGCGGATCTGTTGGTGTAGTAGTAGCAAAGCATATTCTTTCTGTAGTTGAATCATCTAACTGCGGAGCATCGGTAAACTTCAAATCTTCTCCATCATCCTTTTTGGAATTTCAAATTAGAAAAGAGCCTTGTAGCAATTCCCCTGAAACAGCAGCTAAATAGGAAATACATTTAAGTAATGGCTGAAAGCTAAGTATCACAATGCTTTCAGCACTTATTTTGATTCCTTAGCGTATATTTTCCAGTTTTGGCACAGTCTAGCCAGATATAAACGAAGAAGACTTTATTAGTTGTATAAAATCACTGGAAATCATAAAGAAAGAGAATAAATCCCTTCCTTTATAACTTTGTTAATCTACTAAATCTTTCCCCATTTGTGACTAAAGCAACTAACAGGACATTTTCCGATTACTTCAAAAAATTTCTCTGTGTTGTTATTAGTGCTACTAACTCCAGATCCAGTTCCTCGTAAGGGAATAAAAAGTCTGTAAAGATCGCCACTGTGTTTTTGAATTGTTACTTTCATTCCTAAAAATTTTGATAATTCAGATCGCAAAAAATCTGTACTTTCTGGATCAAAACCTTGGGTGTTAAAGTAAATTCCTTTATCATGCCAATTTCCATCGTCTACATACCATCTCAAAATTAAATCTTTTGTCAAAACTAAATCTTGTGGAACAATCTTTTTACCATCTGGATACCATTTATTTCTTAACTCTGTAAATAGATTATTAGATGGACTTCTAAAAGAAACACGATGGTATGATTTATCTGTTCTTTTGTCATAACTATCACCTACTTGTAGCTTGCAAGCAGCAAATGACTCTGTGTTATTTATAATCCATTGAGCGTAGTCTTCATGTTTCGTAACAAAGTTGAAAGTAGCATCTCGATTACAGTCTTTTCCTGTTACAAAAATACTTCCATCACCTAGCAAGTGACCTTGAATTAAATCCATTTCCTGTTTAATGCAATTTGTCAAAAGCACATCACTGTGGGGATATCTTTGGCGATGATGACCAAACTTTTTTACAAATTCGCGGTAGCTTTCATTCTTGTAAGAAAATAGACTCTCTTGCTCATATTGCGTTTTTTGTGGCATAATAATTTTGCTCCTATGTTGGACAAACAACTAATGGAGTAGTCGTCTTGACTGAGTGTTGGCTCACTCTTTCAAGGCGCAGTTACTATTTTTAGTATACACTATTTTATTAAAATTCTGTAATTTTAATATTAAAATAAACTAATTGCAAAATTATTTTTCATCTAAAATTTGATTATTTTGCTTTAAATGAATTGAACTATTAAGAAATCGTAGTATTTTTTAAGGCTTCAACGAAAACTCCCGGTAATTGCACTCCCTTTAAAATAAATGTTGTCAGAATACTTTCGGTAATCTTTTTCAATACTTCAATGGCGTTGATTGTTGTCGGTATATCCACAGGAACGATTGCACCATAAGCACTAGAAATATTCCCAAATTGGGATTTAATTGTGTCTTCTTTATAATTATTTTCTTCTTTATTAGATAACAATTTCCCGGCTTTTCTAAATAGTTTTTTGACACCGTTAATTGTTGGATTAACAATCTTGCTTTTCAGAAACTTCAACAGTCCTGATTTATCCTTGTGTTCTTGTCTCGCTTCTGCCCTCGCTGCTTTGGATTCATCTTTACCTAAAACCAATTCTTTGATTTTTTGTAAAGCATCCGCAAGTTCTTCTTTGACTTTATCTAGGAGTCCTTGAAATATATTGACAATGTTGAGGTTGTCCTGGGGAAAATCAGCGAACTGCTTGCAGCAGCGCTTCGCTATCGCCGATGGAAATTCCTGCTCTGTTTTCTCCCTAATTGCCACAAAGTGATTCCTTACTTCCTGTGGTACAGGGTCTTCTTGTTCATCAAATTGGGATAATAAACTATCATAAGCATTGAGCATTAATGTTTTTAAATCCTCAATTTGTTGAGAAAACCAACTTTTATTTACTTGTTCTACAGATTTAATTCTGTCATAAACTGAATCATCGTTATCATAACCACTACTATTAATATTCTTCCAATTAATCAATATATTATTAACTTCTACGGCTGCTTTATAAGTTTCGATATTCGCTAGGCGTTGTCCAATGGCATCCAGTTTTTGTTGTCCAACAGCACTTGGATTACCGTGTACTTTAGAGTTGAAAACTTTGTTGACACCATAACAAGATTGTAGGATTTCCGCAGAAGCATAGCCAACTTCATCGTCTAATTCTGATTTAGAAAAGTAATTAATAATCGCTTTTAGTGAAGGTAAATTATCTTGCGAGTAAACTACTGGTTGAATTGAATCAAACCAATCCTCTTTATTTGACAAAGCTTGCACAACTTCTGTGGGGACTCTTAACCCACCCTTGTTTACCCAAATTCCATCGGTTATTTGACTTAAAACTTCTTCTGGTGTCATGGTCTATCAATTTAATTTAGTAAATAAAAATATGTTAAGGATGCTAATGCTATCGCTTTGGGGTTGTGTTGTTGTTAGTTAATATCATGACCACTGCATTCGTTAAACGTACAGGAATCAACCCTTTAAAATCAATTGAACTCACTGTTGAGCAATTAAATATACTATTGAATGAACCCCGAATTATTGGAGTTGTTGATATTTCAGATTCAGGTAAGTTAATTGTTAGCTGTGAAGACGGCTTGGCTAGGATGATTGGGTTTTCTGATAATGAAATAATTTGGTTTGACAGTTATTCAGAACAGGATTAATGAAAAAGGGAATAGGCATGAGTCAATCTATTCCCAGCACTTCATCATCTATTAACTGAAATCTAGCCATTGTTTAATTTTAGCACAATCACTAATAAAATCAACTTTTGTATAGTTCAATGAAGATTACAAAAATCATTGATGCTATCGCTTTTTAGTCTTGGTATTTTTGAGATTTAATGATGAATAAAATCAATTTTGCGGGTATTGAAGGTAAGGTTTTACAAGTTAGTCCACATGGGAATTATCAGGTGGTGGAACTGAGCGATAGCGAAGCGCTCCGCAGGAATCGCATTACCATTGTGGGTACTTATTCAAACAAGTTTCATTGGCCAGAATCCACCGATGAAAGTTCTGGATTCACCAGTTTTATCACTTACATTGGTTTGAAACAACAAGAGTTCTCCAGATTTAGAGATTGGGTAATTGTCAACAATGGTTATTTCGAGGGAGACGACGGTACACCCCGACAATCAAAACGAGTCCGCAGATTTCCACTGGAGATTAAGGTGAGGGGGTTACTCGCTGAATCTGTTGTTGAGTTGATTCATGGGGAAATTGGATAATGCTGGAAAATACAGGTGACAATTACCTATTAAGGTGATTGAGGATTGAAACCAGCAATAACAAATAGCAAACACAATAGCGTTATTGATTATCGGTAATGCTATTGCTGTTGTTTTCTGAAGATGGTTATATTATAGAGGATTTAAAGATGATTGGACAATTATTTACCACTGGCATTGGTATTTATCAAATGTATCCTGGCACTGAAAATAAATGGATTGCCCAAGTTGATTTTGAGGATGAAAGTCATGCCCAATTAGGTGGTGTAAAGGGGACTTTAGCAACTAAATATGGTGATAATTTATTGGAGTCTGTGAAAACAGTTAAACAGGATGCCCAGAATTTGGGAATTAGAATATTGTCATTGCCTAATACTAAATTCAAACTCTATGTTAAACGATTGTTTGTTGATAAAACTGAGGTATGGAAACAAATTGAAGGGGTAGCCCAAGAACTCGATTTAGAAGTTGTGTCTTGTTTACCTGAATAAGTGTTTGATTTGCTGGTTAAATCTAGTGGTTTTTTCTTGGCAGATAATTTTATGAATATCCCTGATGTCTTGATAATATCATAAATCAGGGATATAACAGTATTATTTTTGCTGTAATTCTGCATCAATTAATGTTTGAAATTCCTCCAAAGAATTAACATTAATACTTGGTAAAAGTAAATTTTCTAGGATCGACATATTATCAATTTGCTTGATATTATAGATTATCTTTTCTGGAAGATTATCAAATCTAGTAGAGAGGATTTTGATAATGTCATCTTGACGAGTTATTTTAGCTCCTTTTTCTTGGGCATTTTCTTCAATAGTGCTGAGGAATGGCATATTTAACTCCTTTTCGTAATCATTTAATTTGGTTTGAAATTCTGTTTGTAATGGTGGTGGCAAAGTCATCATTCTATCAATAAACTTAACTAAATTAATAATATCAACTTTAGTTAAGCCCTTGTGATATAATGGTCTAACTAATTGCCATTTCCATTGTTCTCTTTGAGTTAAGTCCTTAGTAGTGGCTTTAGTTTTTAAATGTGCCATTACTATTATAGCAAATAAATTATTACTTGCTTCTAGGTCTGACCATTGATAGTCTAGTAGTTTGGCAATACTAAATTTCATGCTTACTTCACTATCGCCTATCCCATATTTATAGCTATTTGGTCGCCAATTTTTGTTTTCATCTCCTAATATTGCTAAACTTATTACTGGTTGATTAAATAAATCATAAGAACGATAATTATAGATAAACATTCTTTGTGGAAATTCTTTATCATGCTGACTTTGGACTTCTATATGTATTAAAATCCAAATTACTTCATTATTTAATAACCACACTTGAAACAATTTATCAGCATAGCGTTTTTTAGTTTGACTAGATGCGGTAATTTGTTCTAGTTCCTTATCTAAAGAAATAGGGGGTTTACTCCAGTCAATTTCTTGATGAATGTCTGGGTAGAAGAATTGTAAGAATAATTCCAAATATTCCCCTATAGCTTCTTTCCATGTTTGATCATAGTTCGCTGTTGCTTCTGTCATATTTGCCCCTGGTTTTTGGGATTTATAATAAATCCCCAACTTCTTTATGATACCATTAATTTTGTTGTCAATAGTATGATATTGTCTGAGATTTATATACTACAAAATTTAGTATAATTAATAATGCTCCTGGCGATCGCTCATTCACTTGAGAACCCCGAAGCATTATCAATATTATCAGCATTGTAAACATAGGTAATCAGCCCCCTATTGGCATTGATAGCGCAGCGTGGCATAAGCCATAGTCTTGAGTTACCCGGAAGTTATCGGTAGGGGCGCTATCGCGCAGAGGGGGCGTTGTTTTCGAGGTTTTGTTATGGCTATCAACATTCTTTCCAAAGCTGACAAGAAACTTTCTCAACTCAAGGATGGAATTCGAGTTTTGGCTTGGGAACAGTACAAGATTGATAATCGTATCAAAGGTCAGGAAGGTTATAAAATCTTTGAAGCAGAATGGTTAACTCATGACATTCATAAGATGGATCAAGCCAAGTTTGATAAGTTTATTGCAGGTTTAGGTTATACCGTAGATGACTTACTTGCTGAAAGGAATAGATATTATCAGAAACGTAATCGAGCTACTGGTATTGGTAATGAACCCGCTAGTTTTGATAACAAACCTGCCAGTGTTGATTATGTTGAAGGTAATCAACCAGATAACATTCCATACTAATTAGTTTACAGTCCTAGTCTCCTTTGGGGATTAGGGCTTTTTTTTAATGTTATCACTTGGCGTTTTTGATTATCTAACATGAGGAATTTATGGCTATTAACATCCCCAGTAAATTTGGTAGTGGTTTACCTGAACCCAATAAGAAAAAGGGTATTGACTTTGATAAACTTACTGAAAAACTTCGCTTTGAACGTGATAATATTCAACCCTATTTAACTAATCATCAACTTGTATTATATCATCATTGTTGTGATTTATTTGTTGGTAATTACTATCACGGTAAAAATCATTTCTTGAATGTGAACTTCACCAGCAATGAAAGTGAAGAATACCCTGTAAATCGTGATGCTGAATATGATGAAATTGGTAAGATTTTAGCTCAAATTTAGTTTAGTAGTCTTGACTCCCCAGGTCAGGACTTTTTTTAACTTTAGTCATTGGAGGCGCTATCGCGGAAAGGGGGCGTTGTTTTTTCGGTATTTGTTATGTATCAATACCCCGAACTCAAAGGTAGAATTAGTAATCTCAAATGTCATAATCAAGGTTCTAAACGGGAATATTGGTCTTATGATATTTATATCAATGATACTCTTGTCTGGCATGAAGATTATGCAGTAGGAACAAGAGAGCAAGTAATTGAAGCTGCAATTAAGCTGGGAAATGTGAAAAAACATAATCTTTGGAAGAAAATGTATTTCCAAGAAATTGATAATCAACGCCGAAACATTGAAATCTTTAGAGAAAAAGAATTTCCAGCAATTGCCCAAACTTTTGATTTACCTAAGTATCAGCAAGTTATATTATTTGATGGGATGCCTTATCATTATGGTTCTGATGGTTATGATCCCTTCTATTGTGATTTACCAGTTTGTGAAAATGGCGATTACATTGAAGTAGGAGGTAAATACCGGATTCCTATTTATGGTGTTGTCGAAGTTACCAAAATCACTCGTTCCACAACATTTCATTATTTTGTAGCTATTGATGAATATGGCGAAGAAGTTCACGACCTCAAAATAGGTGAATTTATCAAACGAGTTTAATAATTAATCCTAGCTTTCATCATGAGAGTTAGGATTTTTCTATCACGGGTAATCACATCAACCGACTCGTTGAGCCAATACCGCCGTGTCCTGCAAGCAGTCCAGGGCTATTCTTTGCAAACTTGATTTAGAATCGCTGGCGCTCAATGTTGTTGATAGGTTATCTGTGGGGGCGCTATCGCTGAGGGGAGTTGAGTAATTTGGAGAATTTCATGAATCCTAACCCCAGTGATTTGAAATTAATTAGTAAAGTTAAATCCGAAACTTTAGCTGATTTAAGAAGCTTTTGTAGAGAAAGCGTGAATTTAATGACTAGCGATGTTAGTAGTTACGCTCAAGGCAGATATAGACTTTGGTTATTTCATGAGTGTGATTTGAGAACTCCTGGAACAATTACTAAAGCTTATCATAATGATAGACTTGGGAATTTTTGTCAGCGAGTTTATCCCGGAACTAATATCGGCTTGTTAACTTTTGGTGGCAAGATTGGTAATATTCAAAGTACCGGATTGATTATACCACATCGGGATCATAGTTATTCTAGAGCGATCGCTAGAACTGTGAATCTTGGTAGTTGTATATTTAATTATGATGGCAAAGATTATCAACTTAATGATGGAGATATTATTGAGTTTAATTGTAAGAAACTTCATGGTGTTACTAAAATCTTGAGTGCAGAAAGATTTAGTATCAATCTTTGGCAGTTGAATCAAGAAAAAGGTTATTTTCCAATAGTTTAGTTACAAAAATAAATAACTCCAGTTTAACAAGATTGGAGTTATTGTTTATTAATCTGTGGGGGCGCTATCGCGGAAAGGGGGCGTTGTTTTTTGGTATTTATCATGTTTTATCAAGCCCCTGAAATCCAAGGCAGTATCCGCAATCTTCGTCAAGATTATCGTGAATCTATGCGTCAGAATGTATGGAGTTATGAAATATATATTGATGACGTTTTGGTGAAGAGTGAAGACTGTCATTGGTGGTCTAATACCCGTGCAGAAGTTATCGCAGCAGTTAAAGAAATCGGCGAACAACTCAAGCAAAAAGAGTTAGTTAAACGAGAATTAGCCACGGTTGGTAATAACTTGTATGTTAAGTGGTGTACAGATATCACCAGAGCAGGTAAAGCTCAAGGTATCACCGGGTATTATAGTATCTTTGTTAAAGGCAAACCATATTCTGTATATAGTACCCAAAACCTTGATGAAGCATTGGCTAAACTACGAGAAATTGAGATCAGAAATGCCAATGATGTTGAGGAATTTAAAAGGATTCGTCGTGAAATAGGATACTAACATTGTAGCCTAATATTTATACATTGTGTATAAGTATTAGGCTTTTTTTTAATACTATCGTTTGGGGTTCATGGTGTTTTTGTAATATCATTATGTCAGAATATACTGAATATCATGAAGCTCATGGAATGCCTGTTTCTGTGACAAAATATGAACCGGAAGATTGGGAGTTAGAGGTTCAGGAATACGAACAACGAGATAGTGAAATGAAGACAAATTTAGCAATAGCTCTCAATAATATGTTATCGGCAAAGTTCCAAGTTGAGAACCTGAATAATCCTGCTATATCGTATGAAGTAAGGATTGAATTGATTAGTAGATTTCTTAACAATACTATCAAATCTATTCAGGAAGTTCAAGGATTACATGATATAGAATGATTAGGAAGATTTTTGTTTGATGTTTGTGACAATTCTCGTTGAGAATTGAAACGAGGATTGAGGATTGAAACCAACAATTAACTGACATTGAATAAACCCACGAGTCTCTAGTTTATCTAGGGACTTTTCTATTGCTAATGGCTTGCGTCACGCTAATGCTATCGCTTGTTATTGGTGTTCTTTACATCAGTATTATGAAAGCATTTTTCACTGGACACCGAGATATCATTAACATCAAAGATGGAATTAATCAATTGATTGATATGGCTTTAGATCGTGGAGTAACAGAGTTTTTCAATGGGATGGCTTTGGGTATTGACCAATTAGCTGCTGAGGTTTTAATTGAACGACAACTTCATTGGACTGCTGTAATCCCCTGTCAAAACCAAGACAGATTATGGACTCTTCAACAGAAACTTAAATACAAAGAACTCCTCAAGTCTGCATCAAATAAAATCGTGCTTTATCCAGAATATACACCGGGTGTCATGCAAGCTCGTAATCAGTGGATGGTCAAACATTCTGATATTTGCTTGGCTGTTTATGATGGTCGGTTGACTGGGGGTGCTGCGCTGACTGTGAATTTGGCGATCGCTCACCATCTCCCAATCATTCAATTTAATCCTAAAACTTTGGAAACCGCAGTAATTGAACCCAAACAACTAAGTTTATTTTAATGCTATCGCTTCCCGATTCCGTTGTGTTTTGGGAAGCATTTTGGAAAATAAGTCTTGTTTTCATTGGATTGTCAGAAACAATTTTGATGATGCCGATTTTTGGCTGGTTAATAAGGGTAGTTTAAAAGATTTAGGAAACCCCGTCAAACAATTCCAACCATATTATACAGGTCTTAAATGTCCGGTATTGATATTACCTGAATATGGATATTATCTCTGCGTTTATTTCCAGCAAATTGGTGTGTGGAGAAAATACGCAATTGGGGCTACTAACTATCAAAGTCTGAGAATCACAGATATTCGCCGGATTTTTAATGAATTATCTCAACAACATTCAATGCAATATAACGGGGGAATCAATGTCAAAATTACCTACTAATGTAAACTTTCTGATATTACGTTATCAACAAATTAGGGAAAATGTCCATTTTGTAATGTTACGGAATAATGATGGTATTTACTCTACAGGAACTTTAGCGAATATTCCCAAACAAGAATCAACGGATGGGGGTTGGCATTTATTTGGGGAACAGAAGTTTGAGAAAGAACGCGCTGCGGTGATTGTTTACAACAAACTATGTCGGGGTGTACCAGTGAAAATCAAATGACCTAATGCTATCGCTTTTTGATGTTGTTGTTTTTGGTATTCAGGAAATGAATGAATTTCTAGAAAGTTTATCCCGTGCTTACTGGAAAATGGACTATTCACAGTTTCTGCAAAGAACTGGATTTGTTGAATCAGATTATGCCCTGCAAAAGTTTAAACTGTTTCAACAAAGTGCCAAGGGTTTGTTAGATTTTGACCCCGACACCTTAGCATCAATTTTAGCACAGGAAACTGTAACTAAATAGTAAATGAAGGGACTGGTGTGGATGATAGCACCAGTCTCAGCTAGTATTTGCAACTATTTTATCATGACTCAACATAAATCACTTGACCTGTTATTAAGTCTACGAAATACTGCCATTGAAGTTCAGCGTGAAATTGAGGTTATTATGCCCGATGCTATTGCTGAAGCCTTGAAACTTGCGGAAACTTTCAAAAATAAGGTTGTCTATCATAATAAGGATGGCAGAATTGTTTTAGTCCTCAAGAAGCGGTTTTCTACTAATAAAGAGGATACCACACTTGCCAGATTAGACGAGGATATTCAACGCATTACTGGGGAATTGGCTAATAAACATTCTGAACAAATTGCAGAACTGGAATCTCAAATTGTGGAACTTCGTGAACAAATTGAAAACCTGGAGAAACAACGGGATAAATTATTGAGCGATCGCCGCATTAGCACACTCAAGAAACAGTACCATGAACACCGGGAATCAACATTGTCTTTAGACCCTAATTTATCAGTGTTTCTCAATTAATGCTATCGCTTTCTAGTGTTGATAATTTCAAGGCAACATAATGGAATTAAGACGATATCGGTTTAATCGCAAAGTAGGTAAAGTTTACTTAGAAGTTGGTAATCAACTGAGTGAAATTGGTGCAACTTTGAAGATGATTATATTATGGGCATCTGCACCAGTATTTGGTAAACCATTTGCCCATTTATCTGCACAGAATTGGGTGCAAATAACGTTTCTTGATATGCAAGGAAATTGGTGTTATGCACTGCTGAATAATGGGATTACTGATGCTTTGAATCCTTGGTTACAATACAGAAAACAAGTTGAATCAGAACTGGAATTATGCGGAGTAATCACCACCATTAGTTTAGTGAAATTTGAGGAGCAAAGTGAATTCTTTGATTATTCATTTTCGGGAGTTCGGGGAAAACCAGGACTCGAAGAACGGATGAAAACACTGATTGATAATAGTGGTCATGCTTTGGTGGATACATCGGTAAATTTATTGACGTAATAGTTGGGAGATAGGGGAAACCTTGTCTCTAATGCTATCGCTTTTTGATGTTGGTTTCTATGAAACTAAATGATGTTAATGTCTTTCAATTTTGATTATGACTAGAAAAAGAACCGCTAACAATGTTGAAAATGGAGTTAATGAAATGACTGTTGATAATGTTCAAAATGGAGTTAATGAAATGACTGATAATGTTGAAAACACAGTTGATGAAGTTACTGAGAATCTTGATAATCAAGAAGTAGATGTTAGTGCAGAATTTGAGATTGACCCTGCGGTAATGGGAGAAGAGTTTAATTATGTAAGACCCAAGCGATTTCCTTATGGAATTGTCATCAATGAGGAAACAGCCGGGTTATTCATTCCTGAAAAGAGTTTAGCAAAAGCTGGATGGTTTGGAACTCCCGAAATAGTTGAAAAGGATTTATCAGGTGGTGTTGAGAAAGGATTATTTATTACCAATGCTAGAATGATAATCTTGGGTAATGTGCGTCCCTATTTGAGATATAAAACTGATTTGAAAGATAACCGAGAATTAGAAGGAATAATGATTGGTTGGTACGACGAATATTCTGAAGAAATTGACAAGAAAATGATGAGTGCAGTTTCAGAGCATTTAATAATGTTTCTAGATAATGCCAACAATTTTCTCCATGAAACCCCAATTAGAATCAGATTCAAGAATGTATCGCTGTGGAGTTTACGAGAAGCTTTGGAACAGTATTACTCTCAAGCTGAATTGACATTTGCCAGAATGCTCAACAAGAAACCCAGTGGTAAAGATCAATACTATTGCCAAAATAAGAGCCTTGATAATTTTTGGCAAAAACGGCAAAAATAATCATATATAAGCGTTTCGATGAAAAGGTAGTTTAGAATCTAAAACCCTTATCCTACCGTCAATACATTTAAAAAATCCTTGTCGGAAACCTTTAAGGAATTTTTAGGGGTGATTGTTTTTGCCAAGCAAGAGCGAGGAACGGGAGTTCATGGTTAAAGCATTATCATCTCACCCTCGTAATTTGACTAAGGTATTGAAAGATGATAGATGGCGGTCATTGTGTGTTGTTGATGTGGAGTTCAAAGGTGTTAAGGAAGGTGAAGGTAAAAATCGGTCATTCTGCTGCAAAGTAGGGACTTACATTCACCCCGATGAAGAAAACTTCCCAGCTTTGTTTATGGGAACAAGAACTAAAATGTCTGCGGTGTTGGAAAAGTATGATACTAGCTTAGGCTTTGATGAAACCGTCAAGGCTTTGTTACCAGCACCTACTAAGTTGGCATTACCAGAAAGTCAACAGTAGTCATTAAGGATTCACGGACAAGTAAGGACTCAGGGGAAACCTTGGGTCTTTTTTTTATTACTATCGTTTAAATGCGTTGGTATTAAATTAAATAGAGAACCAAATGAAACTATTAATTATTGACACCGAAACCACCAACATTATTGAACCACAGGTTTGTGAAATTGCAGCAACTTTGTATCAAGTTAGTGATAATGTCCGAGAAACCGGTGCGATTTGTAGTGTTTCAGCATTATTACCAGTGACAGAAAACCCCGCAGAGTTCGTTAATGGCATTGCTTGGGAGTTGACAACTAAAAATCCATTTGTTGACGAGTCTATGAGCTTATTAAAAAGAATGGCTGCTTGTACTGATTATACAGTTGCTTTTAATGCTGAATTTGATGCACCATTAGTAGATAAACTATTGATTGATGATGATTTTTCATGGACTAATTTTACTCCTGATTGGTTATGTGCCATGAAGGATTTTGATTGGGGTTATCCTGCTAAAAATGACAGCTACAAACTTACTGATTTAGCTTTATTCATGGGTATTGGTATCAGCACTGTTCACAGGGCAGGTGATGATGTCCGGTTATTGGTGGAATGCTTTAATCGGCGTAAACAACAATTACCAGAAATAGTTGAACAAGCGATATTTGTCTCCAATTCACCGATGATTGAGTTGAAGGCATTGGTTGAATATGAAACTCGTAGTTTGGCTAGTAATGCTAGGTTTCATTGGGATGGCGACAGGAAACTATGGACTAAGAAAATCCGGGAATGTCGGTTTAATGAGTTTGTGAAAACCCTGGCATTTGGAGTTGAGATTATCTAAATAGAAATGCCCAGAGTATTCTTTGCTTTGGGCGCTATCGCTTCAGGATTTTGGTGTTTTTTGTAATGATTATGAACCCAAATATCCTGAACGAATTGGAAACCAAAATCAATGATGGTATTGGTACTTTTGATGAATTAGACTCCGTGTGTTCTCAGTTAATTAATATCATTCATCAACAAAATGAGTTGGCAACTAAAGCTAATGAACTCTTTGAAAAGTTAAGACCCGATTGGTCTAGTGTTGCTTTTCAGGCTTGGATGATTGGGGAGGTTTAAACACAATAACTCAGGGGAAACCCTGGGTTATTTATTGTTTTTGTAATTAATTGGAGTAATTAACAATGATAACATTGGCTAAAGAAGGCAATAGATATTGGTGGACTGCTGCGGATGGACAAGAACTTTGTTTTACTCTTAAACAAGGTAAATGGAAAACCCCAGACAACAAGGAAGTTCCTTACAATGCTGAAGTTGCTGAACACTTAGGAAATAAGAAATCTGGGTGTTTTAAACTTCAAATTACTTACTGGATTAAGACTGTCAATATTAGCATTATCGAGGTTGATTATTGTTCGGAAAATCCCAAAGATGAGTTTGGTTGGGAGGAAGAAACAATTCATAATCTTGTCAAATATACCAAGGAAGAATTTGCAAAACTTGATAAGGCTAATGTTATTGCTTGGGCTTATGAACAGTACAAAGTCAAGTTTGGGCATTTAATCATATCCAAATAATTCCTATTGCAACTAAACAACAATGCTGAGTCTGGGATTTCCCGACTCGGCTTTTTTTATGAACCGGAGGACACCATGACATATCAAGTTGAATTAAACACGGAAGCATTATCTAAAAGATTGCAGGATATTGGTACAACCTTATATCAAATCTCCAAAAGAATTGCCGAAATTAAAGGTTCTGGAAAACCCGCAACTTATCATACTTCCACAGGTAAAGCAATTGATGAACCCATGAAAAGTAAATTATCTACGATTCTCGAAATTATAGAAGCTATGGGTGGCAGGGCATACATTGAATGGGATGATGTGGAATCCTTGAATAAGGAAGAATACTTTGTTGATCAACGCATAGATAAGTTAGAGAAATCTATGGAAGAAATGAAATCTTTGCTTCAACAATTAGTTAATAAACAGTAATGTCGGGGTTTTAAGTTTAGCGATGCCTACTGCGAGCGCTTCTTTTTGAGGCGATCGCTGATTTTTTAAATACCCTGTACACCAAATCAACAAAGATGACGTTACCGGAAGGTTATCTGTGAGGACGCTATCGCGCAGAGGTGGTGGTTTTTTATTAATTGCGAAGACACCCATGAATAACATGATAGTTCATTATCAAGGATTCCAAATCGAAATTTATGAAAATCATCCTACATGGATTGACCAACGATATGCTTCCGAAGTTAGTCTTTCCTCGCATCCTGATTTCTATATATTTGATGGTAACGCTTGTACTCCAGATTTTGCTAGTTGTTTGATTAAATCTCTCAGAAACTGTGATGACCTTGTTAGAGATTATGGGGAAAATAATATGTTTGAACCAACTTTGGTATTGAATCCTCCTGGTTGGAATGATCCAGACAATTTCTAACAAGTAGTTGGCAATACATAAGGGTATTGCTGACTTTTTTAATGCTATCGCTTAATGAATTTGGTTACTTTTGAATAAAAAATAGGGGTTAAAATGTTTGTCAAAACCATCGCAGTCAGCTACGAAAGAAAGTTTAATTTGGGTGACTTTAATAGTGCCACATTAGGTTGTTCAATTTGGGCATCAATATCAGAAGGAGAAAACGAGGATATGTGTACTCAACTTCTCCAAGATAAATGTCGGGAAGCTGTCAGGGAAGAATACAGAAAACTGATTAATAAAGCTGAACCAGTAGAGACTTTCACTGTTAATGGTAATTCCCCTGTTGGTGATGAATTCATCCCAGAAGGTAATACCTATGGCAATTAAATAATAAATAGGCTGGGTTTATCCCGGCTTATTTTTAATGTTGTCACTTAATGATTTTGGTTACTTTTGAATAGTTTGGAGTAAGTATGCAAATAGATAATTTTGATATCAAGACATCCAGTGATGACGAAGAAAATGTTGATTACATTACTGGTGAGAAATGCGAAATTACAATTGGATTTTTCTATGCTGCCCCGGATACCTATAGTGAGCGTTACCTTTACCTGAGTGAACAAACATTGAGGAAAATGTTGGAGTTACTTGAACAAGCTAAAAATCCCAAGTTGGAAGGTTAAAAATGAGCAAAGATTCTAATATTGAATGGACTGGGAATACATGGCCAATAGTAACGGGCTGTGACCCTGATTCGGATGGCTGCGCGAATTGCTATGCAGTGTTGGAAAGTTGGATTCATTCACATCATCCGAACCCCAAAATATCCGACGTTTTTGCAGGAACAGTCAGAAAATCAACCAATGGTAAACTCCAATGGACAGGACAAATTAACCTACAACCCCAACGCTTAAAATGGATTTTGGAATGGGGAAATTGGGAAAACCCCGAACTCGTATTTGTCGCTAATTTGGGGGATTTATTTCATGAAAAAGTTCCCTTTGAGTTCATAGATGAAGCTGTGGCATATATGATCATCGCCCGGTGGAACATTTACCAAATCCTCACCAAACGCCCGGAAATTATGCACCAGTATTTCACCAGTCCTGACCGTCTCCAAAAGATTCAATCTGCATTGGTGAAAGCTAAATCCGAAATACTAGAAACCAAGCTAACAAAACGGGTACGCAAATTGGTTGAGGAAAGTTGCAGATTCTTAGAGGAAACGGAACTCAAGTTACCATTGGATCATCTGTGGTTGGGGTATTCAGTATGCACACAGAAAGACGCTGAAGATGTTTATTATCTGCTAAAAACACCTGCCAAAATTCGTTTTCTCAGTTGTGAACCAGTTTTGGAAGACATTGATTTATCAGAGTATTTAAGCGAGTTTATTGGTGCGGGTATCTGTGATGGCTGCGGTGAACAACGGGATATTCTCTATGCTGTTGACGCTGCACCCGTAGCGGGATTAGCAATTTGTAATCAGTGTAAACCTCAATTAAGTTGGGTAATTATTGGTGGGGAATCTGGTTCTCATGCTAGACAAACTCATATTGAGAATCTGCGATCGCTCACTCACCAATGCCAAAAATCCCAAGTCCCAGTATTCATCAAACAACTCGGAGCAAAACCCATGTTAAATAATGCACCCCACAAAATCAGTGATAAAAAGGGTGGGATTTTAACGGAGTTCCCAGCAGATTTACAGTTACGTCAATTTCCTTAACATCATAGACTCAGGGTTATTCCTGGGTCTTTTTCTAATGCTATCGCTGACTGGTAGCGGTGAATTATCAATTGAAATATTTAATCATGAAAACCATTGTTTTAGACCCCAACAAAATGAACAGAAATCACAGTCTTAAAATATTCGAGAAAATCAATAAAAAACTGCTTAAACAAATCCGTGCTGAAAAGAATTATCAAACCCCCAAAGGTTATATTTCCTGGGATGAATTAAGCGGTATTGTCGGGGTGGGATTATCAACCTGCGATGTCGAATTTGCTAATGCTGACTTTTCGGCGTTTATTCATAGTCATCGAATGTCATTATGGTTTGTTCAGGATGCCCCCCTTTATTGCATTACCCCAGAGTTATTTCATGCTTTTGATAATACCGATGTTCTTCATAAACCAGGGGTATTAACAGGCTGGAAACCATCATTACCGACATTTTTGATAGCGTTGCCCAAAGTATTACAATCACCCAGTGGGGATATAGATTATTTGGTGGTTCACTGTACAAATAACCAACATCCAGAATGGGGAACAGGGAAGTGGAGAGATATTCAAATCCCAGATATTCAGACTGGAAACTTGCACTTTGATTGGTCCACAACCAGCAGCAAAGAAACTGTGTGGATGTCTAGTTGTCAGGTTACAGATAACGGTGATTTGAGTTACAACGATGACAATAATCTTGGTAGGAATACCATTGACGAAGCTGACAGGGAATTTTTAGACAGGGTAAGAAATCTTGTGCTTAATATTCTGTTGTCTTTGGAGTATTCCCCAAGTCTAAATACCGAAGTTTCCGATGGTGAAATTATTGCCAAATCCCAGGGTTTCGGTGTGATTAAGAACCCCAATATTCGTCGGGCTAGATGGTTAGGTAAGGGTTATCAAAGTAAATCTGAGGGTAGCGGTGGTACTCATTCATCACCCCATACTCACTGGCGACGGGGACATTGGCGGGTTTTAGAACCATCTGGTGATAATAAATGGAAACAATCAAAACGGATTTGGATTGAACCTGTTTTAGTTAATGCGTAATAGTTATGGGGTTATTTCCAGACCCCAATTTTATTTTGTTTGGCAATGGTTTTGGCAGTTTCCAGGGAACTTTGATTGGGGCAATTATCCTGTTTTAGTTTAGCCAGTCCTTGCACTAATAATTCCTCTAATACTGTGTAAGTTTCGCTATTGGGGGGATTTTTACCAGATATTAATATGAGAACGATGCCCAACACCCCCAATAAACCGAGTCCCCAAATAAGTTGTTTGTTTATGTTATAATGTTAGAAAAAGATGATGATTGTACCAAATCAAAGAATCAAACCCACCCTGAAATTTATTGCTGATGGGGATACCCTCAAACTCAATTATGAAGGACAAGATTTTCATGGTCGTGCCAGGTGGATTGATGCCCCAGAAATGCAGAAACCCGGACAATATAGTGATAACCCCCAAATATTAAAACATTGGGAATGGGCAATAAAATCTAAAGAGTTTCTTGGAAGTTTAATCACTAGAAAACCCTTGATAATTATTCCCTACGAACTTGATCAATATAATCGGTGGTTATGTGATTGGTATGTTGGCACAGTTTCAGCATCAACTAATATTCAATTACAAATGTGTTTGGCGGGAATGTGTGCTTATTATTTACCATTTCAATATTACAGTTTTCCGACGACAAGAGAATTAAGTTTGTACACAGGAATCATTAAAAACTGTGCAAAAGCTTATAAATTAAAGTCTGGGTTTTGGAAAGAGGATAAATTCATGTTACCCCACGAAATCAAAAGCTTAAAACTATAATTACTGTTTTCTTTCAATGGGTATGAAGTGTTCTAAGTTCAATAATCTCACACCCAAATCTATAACAAAGATTCCTGTCATTTGGAGGATAATAAACACTATTAGCCAAGATTTTAACCCACCAGGGATGCTAGTAATAATCCCCACAATTTTAGATAAATCATTGATTTTATTTCTGCTTTCTGCAAGTTGTTCCCAGTTCTCATCATCGTTTTGTTGATAAACTTCTAATGCTTTGACTCTGCTCATCAATGAAGAATCTTCCCATAAAAGCATTTTTTCGACTTGTTGCAGTTTGGCAGAATTTTCCCTAACTTGAACTTCTAATCTAATTAATGTTTCAATTGATTGTCGGTCAACAATGGGATTTTCAGTTAAAGATTTAACAAGAAATTCTAACTCATCAGTAGAATGTCTTCCCGCCCCTGACTTAATAGCTTCAGGAATAGCCCTGAGTAATATTCCATTTCTCTCATTAGATGCTTTAAGTTTTTCCTCTAGGTGTTTTCTTTCAGTAATATCAACAGCTTGATTGACAATAAAAAACTCGTGTCGTTTAGACGAAACAGCTAAACAAGTACCTTCAAAATAATACTCCCAAGTTATTTCAGTTCCCACTGGGGAGTCAAGTAATTGCTGCATTTGCACACTTTGCTTTTTGCAACTTCCACCCGCCAGCATTCCCTTGATATTCTCTTTCTCTAGGTTAAACAAAGCAGATAGTTTGTTATTAACCGTAAGATACGTCAGATTTAAGTCAACAATTGAAATAAACCCCGGCATGGCTTCTATAAATTCAATTTGATATGCCTCTTTGTCTGGATTCATAATTTTAATTTAAAAACTTAATTTCTATTTTATTCCTAATATTTTAAATTGGCATAAATTTGGGTATAAATTTGATTTTGAATATATGATCAAAACCAGCGATTATACCCTATGAAAATATTGATTTTTGCAAGTTAAAATCTAATCAATCCACAACGACACAAACCGGAAATCTTGACCACTAAATAACCCCCGGTCACTGAGTTTTAAGTCTGGGATCACCAACAATGCCATAAATGAAAGTGTCATGAATGGTGCAGTCAGTTTTGACCCTAATCGTTTTGCCCCTGCATCAAGTTCTGCATACTGTTTTGCTACCTCATAACCATCAGCATCACTCATCAACCCAGCCACAGCTAAAGGTAATACATGAACTACATTGTTTTCTGCTACTGCAATACCCCCGTGACACTGAATCAGGGCATTTACCGCTGCACAGATTTCCGCATCGCTTGTCCCCACTGCCACAATGTTATGGGAATCATGCGCCACACTCGATGCTATCGCCCCCCGTTTCAATCCAAAATTCTGCACTAATGCCACCGTCGGCTGTGTGTCTTGATACCGATTAACAACCGTAATTTTTAGGATATCTGCGTTTAAGTCAGCTATAACCTCACCGTTTTTAATATGTGCTGGTACACACTTTTCCCCTGTAATTAATTGTCCATCGGTAACGGTGATCACTCTAACTGTTGCCCCCTTGGCAGTTATTGCAAAGTCCCCCGGTGTTTTTGAAGTAGTGATAAATTTATTGATAGGTTTGACAGGAACAAATGGTAACAAAGTTGACCCTGTTTTTGCTGTTAATATTCCCTGACAATAGGTAGCCAACACCGTGAAATCTTGTAAATTATCAACAACAATCAAATCTGCACTATCACCAACTTGTAGTAACCCCACATTCAAATTGTAATGTTTGACGGGGTTCACACAGGCAATTTGCAGCACATTCATCACATCATGACCTAATGCCACAGCCCGTTTTACCAGTAGATTTATATGACCATTAACTAAATCATCAGGGTGTTTATCATCACTACAAAACATACAATCTGCTGCATGGGAATCAATCAAACTGTGTAGGGCATCAAAGTTTTTAGCTGCTGAACCCTCCCTAATCTGTATCTTCATTCCCAATGTTAATTTCTCTACAGCTTCGTTCAGTGTGGAACATTCATGATCAGTGGTAATTTCAGCATTTGCATATTTACGTAATCCTGTACCAGATAACCCCGGTGCATGGCCATCAATGGGTAGTCCCAGACTTTGCGCTAGGTGAATCTTGTCCATCATTTCTGGATTGTCTGCCAACACCCCCGGTACATTCATGACCTCACTTAAATAGGAAACATCATGTTTAAACAGTTGACGGAAATCGTTTACCGTCAGTTTTGCCCCGGCAGTTTCAAACTCGGTGGCAGGGACACAAGCAGGAAAACCAAAAGCTATTTTAAAGGGAGTTTGCAGAGCATTATTCACCATGAACCGGATACCCTCTAAACCCAACACATTGGCGATTTCGTGGGGGTCAGAGACAGAGGCCACCGTACCATGCACCGTCGCTAATCGGGCAAATTCAGTGGGTACAAGCATCGAGCTTTCGATATGAACATGAGCATCAATAAAACCAGGAAGAATGTACTGTGAGTATTGCCCCTGGTCCTGAACTATGGTTTGAATCTGTCCATCCTGAATATAGATAGTACCGGGAAAAATGGTGCGGTGGAGAACATCTACTATATTGCCGACAAGAGTAAAATTTTTCATGATTTTATCGTTAAACAATAACTAAAGGTAGAGTTTTTATGACAAAAAAATGCAATAATAACAATACCTTAGTCAAATTACGAGGGTGAGATGATAATGCTTTAACCATGAACTCCCGTTCCTCGCTCTTGCTTGGCAAAAACAATCACCCCTAAAAATTCCTTAAAGGTTTCCGACAAGGATTTTTTAAATGTATTGACGGTAGGATAAGGGTTTTAGATTCTAAACTACCTTTTCATCGAAACGCTTATATATGATTATTTTTGCCGTTTTTGCCAAAAATTATCAAGGCTCTTATTTTGGCAATAGTATTGAATAAAGTAAGGATTTTGTTAATGAATAACCCCTGATTTTTCCTGACTCTCAAGTATAGTCCTTTCAAGGTGACTAACGGAAATACGTCATTTCATTACTATCATCTTGAATCTTCCGCTCATATTTTGGTTTTTTTGAAGGTTGAAACAACCAATCTTCTTTCAAAATTTCACCACCTTGAAAGGGCTACTCTCAAGTATTACCATAAACTGTAGAACCAAGAATTTAAAGAAAATTGTGACTAAAATTATTGCTATTTTCAATCAAGCCGGTGGGGTGATGAAAACCAGTCTGACGATGAATTTGGGTTATCATCTTTCCCTCAAACATAAAGTTTTATTGGTGGATACTGACCCCCAGGCATCCCTGACAACTTTTATGGGACTTGAACCCCATGAACTTGAAGAAATCGTTGCTGACTCACTACTCACACCAGAGACTAAATTACCAATTCACCACAATTTACATGGTATGGATTTAGCCCCGGCTAATATTACCCTCAGTGCGGTCGAATTACAACTCTCTGCGGTTATGGCCAGGGAACTACGACTCAAACAAGCTTTAGAACCCATTTTAAATAACTACGATTTCATTTTGATTGATTGTCCTCCCTCTTTAGGTATCCTCAGTATTCTCGGACTCTGTGCTGCTACTCATGTTTTAGTACCAGTTCAGACTCATTACAAAGCATTCAAGGGAACGGAGTTATTGTTGGATAGCATCAAACAGGTGAAGAAACATATCAATCCGAAATTAGCGATCGCCGGATTTGTGCCAACCTTGTACGTAAACGCCAACCAAGACAAAGTAATTTTGGAGGCTTTGGAACAGCAGTTATCACCACTAGCCAAAGTTTATCCGAAAATACCCCGTGCCACGGCCTTTGCCGATGCGGTGATGAATAGTCAACCATTGGCTGTGTATGACCCCAAACATCCAGCGATCGCAGTTCTGAAAAAGATAGCATTGGGGATGGAGAAACTGTAATGGTCAAGAAACCTTTAGAACTCCCAAAAATGCGTGGTGTGGAAGATTTGTTGAGTATGGATGTGGAATCAGAATCACCAACTGCCACCGTTAATATTGATAAAATTCGTTTACCTGCTCAACAACCCCGACGGTATTTTGACCCTGAGAAACTCAGTCAATTGGTGCAGTCAGTTAAAGAACACGGGATTTTACAACCTTTGTTGGTGCGTGCTGTTAATGGTGAATTTGAGTTAGTCGCTGGTGAACGCCGACTCCGGGCGGCCAAAGAAGCGGGGTTGACGGAAGTACCAATTATCACCAAGGAATTATCTGACCTCCAAACCCTGCAAATCGCTTTACTGGAAAACCTGCAACGGGAAGATTTAAACCCAGTTGAAGAAACCGAGGGGATTCTAGAACTACTCAGTATTGAACTTGATGTAAATTCTGGTGAGGTTATATCAATTCTCAATCAAGTCGCCAACGCCAAAAAACGGGGATTAGAACTGACGGAAAACGTTTCCCGTCAACTGGAAATTATTGAATCAGTGTTGTCAGGTGTGGGGAGATTCAGTGCTGAAAGTTTTCGGACTAGTCGTTTACCATTATTGAATTTACCCGATGATGTATTGGAAATATTGCGGCAGGGGAAAATAGAATACACCAAAGCCAGAGCGATCGCTAAACTCAAAGATGACGGTGAACGTAGGGAACTACTGGATAAAGTTCTTAATGAAAATCTATCTTTAAGTGAGATTAAGCAGTTAGTAAAGGAATTAACCCCAGGGAAAATCACAGCCAAAGAAACATTGAATGCTAAATATTCCGAGATTGGTAAACGGTTGAAGAATGCTCAGGTGTGGGAAGATGCTAAAAAAACCAAAAAGCTAGAGAAATTGTTGGGGGAGTTAGAGAAATTGTTGGAATAGAAACCAGGAAACTTGTAGGTCAGGTTATTAGTAATTACAGAAAATATTGCGCCCTTCCTGGTTGTCCTGATGTAAATGCAACTGTGGTGGGTAGTGGTTGATAAGCGATAATTGCTGCATGGGTGCTGTATCCATCACAGTCTATGGCGATTAAAAATTCCTGGGAGTTTTGACCGCAAAGTACACCAATACCTGTGGGGGTTACTGTGTAAAAACCGTGATGGCGGGTTCTGACTGGTACTTTTTCATATTGCTGGAGTTGGTTCAGCAATCCTTGAGGAGACCAGGGATGTTGTTCCCATTGATACCCTAATGGTCTTTTCCCTTGGGTGGGGATGATAGGCCAGTGTGGAGGGAGTAGTTTTAAGGTGTCAATCAGTTTTTGGGTTTGTGGTTTTTTTCAGCATGGGTTTGAATATTGATTGGGGTTGCAAATAGGTGAAAGAAGCTGAACCTAAGTTACTGTGCTGGTTGTTCAGGATTTATTGCTTGTTCAAAGAGTAGTAAATAAATAACCAAAGCTGGGATCAAATTTTGATTTACTAGTTATGTCTGCGTTAGCAGATAGTAATACTATAGGACTCCTATTTGATTTCTGAACGCTTTCTATTCCCTACCCTCATGAGTCGTAAAGATACTCAAATAGTAGTATCACTTAGGCATATACTTAGGTGATTAGTAAATTTTATTCATCTATGTTGATTTAGAATGCTGTTTATTGCTGCATAAAAGTATGATATTTAATAAATATAAATCAATTTTCAATAAAGTATGACTCATAGTATTTACGCCCTATTAGTGGGAATTGATCACTACGCTCCAGATTCAGTTATTCAAGTGAATCAATTACAAGGCTGTGTTAATGACATAACAGCAATGAAAGAGTATCTTAACGAACGATCTGATAAAGAAAAATATAAGTTGAATTTACTAACACTTAAGAATGAGCAAGCAACTCGTCATGCAGTTATTGATGGCTTCCGTAACCATCTTTGTCAAGCTAGGAACAACGATGTAGTTATGTTTTACTACAGTGGACATGGTTCTCAAGAACTAGCACCGGAGGAGTTTCGGCATTTAGAGCCAGACCGACTTAATGAAACTTTGGTTTGTTATGATAGTCGCACTGAAGGTGGTTGGGGTTTAGCAGATAAAGAGTTGGCACAACTGATTGCTGAAGTATCAGAAAAAAAGCCACATATCTGCATTATTCTTGATAGCTGTCATTCAGGTTCTGGAACAAGAGATCCCTTACAAGAAACGGGAGTACGTCTTACCAGCATAGATAAACGAAATCGACCTTTAAATAGTTATCTCCCTGAATTGCAGCAACAGATCAAAAACTCATTGACTTATAGTAGTCTTAAGGATCATCCTTCTGGCTGGAAAATACTTACAGGTTCTCATGTTTTACTAGCTGCTTGTCGAGATAGTGAAGTAGCGAAAGAAATAAACGGGAATGGTAAACAGAGGGGAGCTTTTTCTTATTGTTTATTAGAGACGTTAAAACAAGCCAAAGGAAACATATCCTATCAATATTTGTTTAGAGAAGCAAAATCCTTAGTTAACAATCAGGTTACACTTCAGTCTCCTCAACTTGAAGTTAATTATTCAGAGGCTGAAGACCAAATTTTCCTTAAAGGTACAATCGCAGAACGTAGTCATTATTTTACAGTCAGTTATAGCCAAGAACATCATAATTGGGTGATTGATGGTGGTGGTGTTCATGGCGTTCAAAGTCCTTCTGGAGATGAAAAAACGTTACTCGCACTTTTCCCTTCTAACAGCAATGTTGAAGACCTACATGATCCTTCTCAATCTCTTGGTGAGGCAGCAGTAACTTTGGTGTTACCCGCCATCAGTTACATTAAAGTCCTAGATCCTGATAAGAAAAAGACATTTAAAGCGGTTATCATCAGTCTGCCTCTTCCACCTTTAGCAGTTTATTTAGAGGGTGAAGAAGATGGAGTGAAATTGGCACGCCAAGCAATGGAGTCAGCAGGTTTGAACAACCACAACCAATCCTCAGCCTATGTCCGTGAAGAGGAAGAACTTGCTAAAGCCCACTTTCGTCTATTATGTCGCAAGAACCAGTATTTAATTGTCCGACCTCAAGATGACCACCCCTTGGTAGCTCAAATTGATGGTTACACTCAAGACAATGCCCAAAAAGCAATTCAACGCTTAGAACATATTGCTCGCTGGAGTGCGATCGCTCAACTCGGAGGTTCTGGTAATGGTGTAATTAAAGAGGGTGACATAGAGATGGAACTTATCTTTGGCGATCAGGACTTATCTCCTGAAGAGACTCGTTTGGAGTACAAACTAAGGGAGGACGGTACAAAAGAACCATCTACTGTTCAAATAAAACTCACTAATAAAAGTGATAAGCTACTTTACTGTAGCTTGCTCCTCCTCACAGACCTGTTCGCAGTCGAAGTCCCTTTTAACGGAATGGAAGCGGGTTATATTCAGCTTTCTCCAAAAGGAGAACCTTATATCTCTGAAGAGGGAATATTAACCTTACCAGATGAGTTGCCTGAAAAAATTACCGAGTATAACAACACCATTAAGTTGATTGTTAGTACCGCCGAGTTTGATGCCAGATTGTTAACTCAGAACAAACTTGATGCGCCTAAAGACGCGAAAGGAGGAGTAGATCGAGGGGTAATCAATCAAAATAGCTTAAATCGTCTCATGAATAAGGTTCAAAATCGTGAGTGGAAAAAAGCCAAACTACAGAACTATCAAGATTGGATTACCAAGCAAGTCACAATTACCACTGTACGTCTCTTGGATACCAAATCTGTTTCTAACGCAGACTCGCAAAATTTAGGTTCAGGGGTCAGGTTACAGCCCCATCCGAGCTTAAAGGCTAAGGCTCGTTTAACTACTGTACCTCAAGCCAGTCGCAGTCTAGAAAAAGTTATTTTACCACCTATTCTGCGAGAAGACCCTCAAGTAACTCAGCCATTTCAATTTACCATCAGTCGTGGCACTGATCCGGGGTTAAGTGTATTGGAACTCACTGATGTGGAAAACCCTGAAGTTGTCACCAAAACACACCCTTTAAGATTGTTGACTGATATTCCACTAGGAGAAGGTGAACACCTTTTACCTATCGCCTATGATGGTGAGTTTTACTTGCCATTAGGTTATGGGACAACAATTGAAGATGAAAACGGCAACGCGCAAACGGAAATTAAGTTAGAACGATTGTCAACCCCATACAGTGGAGATAGAGACGTAGTAGGCTCTATTTGGATGTGTTTTGTAAAGGTGATCGGCGAAAAGCTGGGTCGAAAGTTTGACGGTTATCATCTCAGGGCGGTTAAAGTTGCTGAAGATCAAACCGTAACTCCTGTAGAAAATATCAAAGACCAGGTAAAAAATGCAAATCGTATCTTGCTCTACGTTCACGGGATTTTGGGTGATACCAAAGATATGGTCAAGAGTGTTCAAAGGGCGAAAGTTTCAGTAGACGGGCAAGAAAGCCCCCTCAATGACCTTTATGACCTAGTTCTAACTTTTGACTACGAGAACATTAACACTGACATTCCAGAAATTGCTCGCATTCTCAAAAAGAAACTTGAAGATGTAGATTTGACAGTCAATCACGGTAAAGTTCTACATATTGTCGCTCATTCTATGGGAGGGTTAGTTTCCCGTTGGTTTATTGAGCGAGAAGGAGGTAATCAGGTTGTCCAACATTTAGTGATGTTAGGAACGCCCAATGCAGGTTCTCCTTGGCCAACGGTTCAAGATTTGGCGACAGTGGCTTTGGGAATTGGACTTAATAGCCTGTCTACGGTTGCTTGGCCAGTAAAAGTGCTAGGAGGACTGGCTAGTGGGCTGGAAGCAGTGGATGTGACTCTAGACCAGATGAAGCCTAGTTCTCCGTTTCTTAGAACCTTAGCAGCAAGTCCCGATCCTGGTATTCCGTATTCAGTGATTGCTGGTAATACCTCTATTAAGAGGGCAGCAATGGAGGAAGAAGGGGGAAAAGCGAGCCGATTAAAGCGACTGATACAAAAGTTAGGCACTCAAGTTGTGGAATTTCCTTTCTTTGGTCAACCAAATGATATTGCTGTGAAAGTGGACAGCATTCAGAGTATTCCAGAAGGAAGAATGATTCCTCCCAATATCCAAGAAGTGGCTTGTGACCATCTGACTTACTTTGTTGAAAGTTCAGAATCTCTCAAGTATTTAAGTAAATATCTCATTCAAAAAAAGTAACCAATTAAACGGAAAAAGTAGGAATTTTTGTTTTACTTTTGCCATACAGCAGGGAACAGAGAACAGGGTTAAAAGTCTCTTTGCATAAAGCCTTGTTCCTAAAATCTGTACCTCATATATCTGAAATAGGCTGTGTTTAATTCAAATGAGGTAATAATTAAACTCTCTGGGAGTATCTTGTCCACTAAATTCGCACCTCATATCTTTGGAAACTATTGTATAAATAATTTTGTAACTGAACAATCATGAATTATAGACAACTCCAAGAGCAAGCGAGACAACTGTTTGAACAAGGGATGCAGCAAATACGGAGTCGTACTCACGAAGCTGCTGTAAATAATTTGAACGAAGCCCTAAATATCTACCAGAATATCCAAGATCGGCAAGGTGAAGCAGAGACTTTATTTTGGTTAGGAAATGCTTACTTTGCTGTTGCGAACTATGATGAAGTAATTAATTTTTATAACCAATCTTTAGCCATTGCTAGAGAAATTAATTATCAGTGGTTAGAGAATCTGGTTCAGCAAGCTTTAGCTGGATTTGCAATTAATAATAATCCTCAGCAACAAGAAGCACACCGACTGATGGAAAAAGCTTTCGAGCAAGTTAATACTGGTCAATTGGAAGCCGCAGAACAGTCTTTAAAAAATGCACTAACTATATATCGAGAATTGCAAGATCAAGAACAAGAAGCAAGAGTTTTAGGAAATCTGGGAGCAGTTTGCAATAGCTTAGGTAAATTCTCTGAAGCAATTCAATATCTACAACAATTATTGGAATTTTTCTCACAGCAACCACACCAAGAAACAGGAAAAGCAGATGTTCTAGGAACGCTGGGAATTGCTTACAGGAACTTGGGATACTACGCCGAAGCAATTGACTGCGCTCAACAATGCTTGACTATCAAAGAGCAATGGCGGGACTTCCAAGGTGTGTCCGGTGCATTAGAAAGTATTGGACTAGCTTACTATTTCTTGGGAGAATACGATCAAGCGATTGAATACTATGAAAATAGTCTTGAGTTTGCCAACTATCTCCAAGAACCTCGTAATAAGGTGAAAACTTTAAATAATACGGGAATAGTTTATTCTGCTAAGGGAGATTTTACCAAAGCAAAGGATTACCAAGAGCAGAGTCTAAACCTCGCCCAACAAATCCAAGACCCCATAGGTAAAGGGCGTAGCTTAGGAAATTTAGGTAATATTTCCCAGCACTTGGGAGACTATGCTCAAGCGATTAACTATCAGCAACAATATTTGGATCTCGCCCGCATATACAAAGATCGCCAAGGAGAGGGGATTGCTTTGGGCGGTCTGGGACTTAGTTACTATTACCAAGAAGAATATACCCAAGCACTTAATTATACTCTAAAGAGTTTAGAGATTGCTAGAGAAATCAAAGACCTCGATGCTGAAGGGAATGCACTGAACAATTTAGGTGGTATTCACTTCAAATTTGGTAATTTTGGGGAAGCAGAAAAATTTCTTTGCACTGCAATGCAAGCCTGGGAATCAATAAGGGCAAGATTGGGTGATAATGATGCTTATAAAGTTTCGGTTTTTGAAGAGCAAGCTCGCACTTACCGATTATTACAAAAAGTCCTCATCGCCCAGAATAAAATTACTGAAGCTCTCGAAGTAGCTGAACGGGGACGCGCCCGTGCCTTCGTAGAGTTGTTAGCTTCACGATTATCCCCCACCGAAAACTCTGAATCAACTATTGCTTCACCTACCCTACAGCAAATTAAACAAATCGCTAAAGCTCAAAATGCCACTTTAGTTGAGTATTCGATTATTGGTGATGAATTTAAAGTTCAAGGTAAGCCAGGATTTGCCGACTCAGAACTCTATATTTGGGTAATTAAACCCACAGGGGAAATAGCCTTTCGTAATGTTGACTTAAAACCGTTGTGGCAGACAAACAATACTCTTGAATACCTTGTTCGCCTTACTCGTGATTCTCTGGGTGTAAGAGGTCGAGAATGGAAGCCAGTAGTTCTTAAAAAAACTGATACTGAAGGAGGCGATTTATCACAACGCCTGAAAAAACTTCATCAAATTCTAATTCAACCAATTGCCGATCTATTGCCCACAGAAGATACTGCCAAAGTTATCTTTATGCCTCAAGGCTCTTTGTTTCTCGTTCCTTTCCCTGCTCTCAAAGATGAATCTGGTCAATATTTAATTGAAAAACACACCATTCTCACCGCTCCTTCAGTTCAGGTATTGCAGTTAACACGCCAACAACAAGCAAAAGTGAACCAAGCTGCACTTCAAGAAGTATTGGTATTGGGAAATCCAACTATGCCCAGTCTACCTCACAGAATGGGGGAACAGCCTCAGCCTTTAAACTCTTTACCGGGGGCTAAAAAGGAAGCAGAAGCGATCGCACTTCTTTTTCAGACTCCAGCTATTACAGGAAGCAATGGTACTAAAAAGGTAATAGTAGAGAAAATGCCCAAAGCAAGAATCATTCATCTAGCCACTCACGGATTACTAGATAACGTTCGGGGATTGGGCAGTGCGATCGCCCTAGCTCCTTCTGGTAATGATAATGGTCTGCTTACGGCTGAAGAAATCTTAGACCTCAAACTAAATGCAGAATTAGTGGTTCTCAGTGCCTGTGACACAGGACGAGGCAGATTAACAGGAGACGGAGTGATTGGGCTATCTCGATCCTTTATTTCTGCGGGTGTTCCTAGTGTGATTGTATCTTTATGGGCAATACCTGATTCCCAGACTGTTGAGCTAATGACTAATTTTTATAAACAATTCCAGAAAAACGCTGATAAAGCCGAATCTTTGCGTCAAGCAATGCTAACGACAATGCAACAATATTCTCACCCCAAAAATTGGGCTGCTTTCACCTTAATTGGTGAATCGCACTAATATAAACTTCTTCTATCACTCTAAGTATTGAGTATTGATTAAGGTACAAGTGGGGAGCGTTTTTATTCAGTAGCACCTCCCACTAAGCAATACCAAACCATCCTCCTGTATCCCCTCCAGCCCAACAATCTCCCTGACAAGAGGGGAAAGTCTCGTCTGCCAATTGCTTGAACTCCTCTGCGGCGCTTATATCTTGTCCCTCGTATCCCGCAGGGTGAAAAATTCTGCCTATATACTTTCCTTGTAGACGAATTTGTCCAATTACATAAATGCCTCCGCCAACGCTATAAACCCCATGAACAGCGTTGCGAGAGTAAATAGCAATATAACCTCCATCTTTGCCTAGATAAAGATTTACAGTGGGTAAAATCCGCTCTTGGTAGCCAGAGTAAGGATGATTGATTACACCAACCTCACCTACATATACTCGGAAATCTTGAGGAAGTAATAGGTTGTTCATATAGTTTTTCACAGTTAAACCCCGTCTACGTTGAAACCTATAGTTTTTCTATGGCGAAAACTCAAGTTTTCAAGATGGATGGGGTATATTATGGCTGATTTCAGGTTTTCTCTTCAATATCTTATGAGTAGTCAGATATTGTTCTCCATTATACTGCTGTTCATAGTGAAAAAGAAGCAACATCTCTAGATTTACTTGATTTTCTAGTAGCATCAAGATCCTCTCTCAATATACTCATTTTTGGAGTATAGTTATTTGCAATAACTTCCTTCCGCCACCGTTCCAAATCATTAGTTATCTCTCTCAAAGGTGGCATTTTATTTTGCAGATTATCATCCTTTAAACTCTGTAAAATCAAAAGTTGAAAATATAATTCCCTCTGTTCACCCACAGAAAGCATCTCCTGAGACTTTTCAAGTTTATCTCGAATACCCGCTTTAACCTCGTCTGCATTAACGAGAGAAGAATTAATATGAGAATTATCCCTTTCCACTTGCTGCTATACCTTTTTAAGAGCAGGATGTAAAGGAACTGGTATATCAGCTATATTCTTAACCTCCTTGCTACCATCCCTTGCTTTATCAACTAAACCATACTTTTCCAAATCAAACAAATGAGCATTGCGGGATATAAACTTTAACTGTGTTAAATCCCAATCACTCATATTAAGATAATCTACCTGTTTAACAATACCTTCTGCTGTTTTATAGAGAGTAAAAGATACCATTTCTTCTTGTTCACCCTGATGATTAGTTTTATGTAGCCGCAATTGTGCCACTCCAGCTTCTACATCCCTGGATCTAGAAATCGTGTATTCACCTATAGTTAAAATATCAGACTTAGCTTGTTGTAAAGCAGAATTAAGTAAACCCAATACCTCAGTCTTTCTAAAACTTTCCAACGTTGCAAAAGTCCCAGTAGGTGCTAAAGAACCTAGTTGATTAGCAATATCTCTGATATCTGCATTTTGTAGCTGTGGTAATTTCTTCTCACCCGAAATCTTCTCAGCTACCATCAAAAACTCTTGTCTTTCTACTGCTAACATTTGTGTAGGAGGAACTTTAATTTTTATATACCAAAGACAATAAAGTAATTTTGGGGTTTCATATTATTAAATCAATAAAGTTCTAGTTTATCATATTAAACAAAAACCTTAATAAAATCCTATCAATTAGGATATGCGATTAATTGTTATTCCCCGTCTCGTTGAGATTCGCTAAATATTCTAGTTGTCTTGTTTAAATTAAAATCAGCCGCCATTAAATCAATACCATCAATAATTTTACTAGGTTCGGCAATTCTCAAAGCCGTAAAACATTTGTCTCGATAATTAGGGTGATTTTGGAAAAAGGATATCGCTTTTTTTAAAGGTTCAATTACAGGATAAGCTGATTCTGCCTTCTCAATAGCTGCTTGAGGAATAGGAGAATTGAGCCTTTGCATAGCCAAATCAATTAAATCTCTCGACTCTACCGAGGAATCATTCCATCTGTCAGAATTAGCTAAAAGTTTTTCCGCAAAACTGTCAATTTGATTTAAGCATGGGACAGGCGACCAACTAGGATAATCTGCCTCTCCCAATTCAATCCGTCCTTCCATAATTATCTCAAATTTAATCAGAGTTTCATCAACAATAATGGCAAATCTTATTCCGTACTGGTCAGCTTTAATTTCTCCGGGGAGGTTGAGATTATTTTGAGTGTTAAAAAGGGCATTATATTGATTTTCAGCTATTTTTTGGCGCAGTAATCGGTAGCCAGTACCAGTGGAACAGAGAAAATCTATATCCTTGCTTAATCTATATTCCCCATGATTTAAACTAACCAGAGTCCCACCGCCAAAATACGCGCCACACTCTAATAAAAAATTAGCATTTAATTGATTAAGAACAATTAAAATTTTTCGATGAAATTCCCTTTCAAACATTTTCGCTCCTAACCATGAATGATAATATTGAGCTAATTGTTGCACAAATAAGGCTTCTATTTGGCTCAAGTTGCCTAAAACTCCCCGGTAATGCCACCCGCGTTCATATATTCTCAGCATTTCTAAAGGAGTCAGATTTTCTATATCTTCTCTTTGCCAACATAATTTTTCTAGAAACGGTAATTTCTCTGGAGTTTTAATTTGAGGTTTAATTAACATTGGGGATATACTGGAGTTTAGTATTTTGAATCAGGGAATAGGAAGAAAATTGAAGCAGGAGTCAGGTTTCGCATTGGTAAATAATTATTATAATTGTCAATTAAAGCAATATTGTAATTATATCCCATATATCTATTTATCAGAAACATTAATAAAATCCTAATAATAGGAAAGGATAGTAATTTATTGGTACATTTATCAATAAAAATGTTATTATTTAATAATAGTAAAGTGCTGATATTAAGATTCAACAGTTATCATGGGATACCCAAAATACTGGAAAGAACTAGCCAAAACCATCAAGGAAAAAACTAATTGGTGTTGTCAGAAATGTAATCGCCTTTTACCTCCAGATCAACCAAAGGAATCCCGTACATATCTACAAGTTCACCATTGGAATCGTGATCCATCAGACAATAGACCCGAAAATTTAGTAGCTTTATGTCCAAAATGTCATCTTAGTTATCATCGTGGTGGTAAGGGTAATATTTCTGTGGGGCAATTGTCGTTGTTTGATTTGTCAGGGTTTGAGAATCGTTAAATTTTCTTGGGGGAAATTTTGAGTGGTTTGCTTGCAGCATTGAGTATTGTTGCATTTACAAGCATCCCAACTCTACTTATTTTTAAACCTACTGATAGTTAAGGATTACCAAGGAAATCGCGCTTACCTAGTTCTACACCACAATGTCTAAGAATGTTATAAGCAGTAGTGACATGAAAATAAACGTTAGGCAAAATAAAGTAAAGCAGATAAGACAACCCCTCAAAATTTATGGTTTCTTTGCCTACTGGTAGGGAAATTGACTTTTCTTCTGAACCATCAATTTGCTCAGGTGTTAATGTTTCCAGATAAGCGATAGTGTTTTGAAGACGAGCAATCAGATCAGGAAAGGTAGTTTCGGTGTCTTCCATTTGGGGAGCTTCCAGTCCGGCCAGTCTAGCTGCACCTCTTCTAGCAACATCGGAAGCAATTTGAACTTGTCGCACTAATGGCAACATATCAGGATAGAGTCGGCTATTAATCAGTATTGATGGATCTATTTTTCTAGCTTCTGCGTGTGCAGCACCCTTTTCCAGAATTGCCATGAGATTATTCAGCGAGCGAACAATTGATGGCATTAAGGCTTGATACATGGAAATAGTCATGAAAGTTTCTCCTCAAAGCAGGTCTTCAAAACTATTCTCTGCTGATAAGTCACAAAAAGGTAACAGACCGAGATCCTTGTAAAAACCTGCAAGATGGTCTGGAAACTCTTGCTGTGTCTAGGTTTTAGCCTTAGCGGACGATTCTCCCGTTTTGGCAGGGTAGCAACTGAAAACCTTTATTGGTAATACTTTCAGGTTATCTTGCCCCTGGTGACAGCAACGCTAAACTTGGTGGGAAAACCACTACTAAATTTTCTTAGAGGAAAAGAAAATAAGGAAAACACTGGCACATTTTCTTAGAGGAAACCTGTAGGCTAGGAAAAACCTGACAAAATTGTTAAATTAGTTGTGAGAATATAGATAGTAAGAACGCATCTTCCCATAAGTAAATGTCTGACTCTACCGATATCGGTGAAATAAATTCTGTCTCTTTATCCTTGACTGCTCCTGTACCCCTAACTGAACACCCCGCCGCTGTTTACCTTGCTTCTTTGGGTGCGGGTTCTCGGCGGACTATGGAACAAGCCCTAAATGCGATCGCCAACATCATAACTGCTAACACTTGCGATGCGCTGACTCTGGACTGGTCTAAACTCCGCTACAAACACACCGCTGCTGTGAGGGTGATTTTGATGGAAAAATATGCCCCGGCAACTGCCAACAAAATGCTTAGTGCTTTACGTCGGGTACTCAAAGAAACTGTGCGTTTGGAACTGATGGATGCCAACGATTTCGCTAGGGCTGTTGATATTCCCTGTATTAAATCTGGGAGGGAACTCAAGGGTCGGTGTCTATCAGAGGGTGAAATTGATGCCCTAATGCAAGTATGTTTTGCTGATCCAACTCCCATTGGTTATAGAGATGCGGCATTAATAGCAATTCTTAGAGGTGCAGGTTTACGTCGGGGGGAAGTTGTGAATTTAAACTTGAGTGATTTTAAGGCTGGTAGTCTCAAAATCCTCAGTGGTAAGGGTGGTAAAGACCGCACTGTTTATTTACCAGATGGGGCGGTGACGGTGGTGAAAGATTGGTTAAAAGTGAGGGGACCAGAAGCGGGGGCATTATTTTGTCATATTAATAAGGCAGGTGTGGTTACTCTCCGACAACTTTCTTCTCAGGCTGTATTATTGATTTTGGAAAAACGCGGAAAAGAAGCTGGGGTTAGTGAATTTTCACCACATGATTTCCGCAGAACTTTTATTTCTGATTTATTAGATTCTGGTGTTGATATTGTGACTGTACAGAAATTAGTAGGTCATGCCACCACTGACCAAACTGCTAGATATGACCGTCGGGGTGAAGAAACCAAACGACAAGCGGTACAATTTCTTAGTATTCCCAAACGTCGTTAATTCTACTGCCTAACTGGATAATACAGCCCATCACTAACCTGAAATTTCCAGCCTAAACTACTGGGATCTCGATTCCTGGACCAACTGATAAATTCTTTCTCACTCTTGCTTTCCCGTTCTGTGATTAGACTATGCGGTGTTACCCCCAACCGTTGCGCTAAGTTCTCAGGAGCAAATTCTTTGATTTCTACTGCTTGTTGTTGATACTGGTAGGGATACCCTGACCGCCGGGGTCGAGAATTACCACCACTGTATTTGCCAGAAGCGATTGCTTTTTCAATCTTCTCTAACTGTTTACCAAGGACTTCCAATTTAGTGGCCACCTGTTGATCTTGTTGGCAAAGATGGGTTTCCAGTTCTAAAAGTTTCTCCTCCACCTGCTGTAATTCGGTGGTTGCTTCCAGTTTTACACTGCTATCGAACTGCGCTATCAATTCCTGTAATCCTTGCAATAACGCCGTTGTGTGACCGTCGCGGTGGATTTTGGCTAGTTGCCGTACTACCGGAATTAGTACAGTCGGCACGCGGATCATTTCACTGGGTGGGGTCTTGTTATTCATGACGATATCAGTTGTGATATCAATTATAGTCTGAAGTTTCCTCTAAGAATTTCTCAAACTCCGTTGTCGGTTCGCGGACAAAGTGAAAATGTCGCAGACTAGGGGTAAAGACAAGATACGCGCAAAATTTATCACGATGTAAATTTTTTGTAACAAACTGAAGGCAACCGCCTTTGTCTATATACTAAAAAAGTATACTGAGTAAGGCTTTCAGTCTTATAAAAGCTTCGCGCTTATTTATCCCATCTTGTAAAGCATTGCCGAAAACGGAAGTTGAAGACTCTGATCAAGAAAGGACAAAACCCTTGTTCTTCCGCTCAGTTGCTCTCATAACATTGCCTAAAATAAGCCAAACTAGGCAATGTTTGAATGTTTGAATGTTTGGAAGACATAAATACATAACTACGTTACAAAACTTTACAGTGTGATACATTTTGCGCGTATCTTGTCTTTACCCCATTGTTCATATCGTTGTGCTAAGTCTTTTAAATAGGTGATTTTAGGACGAGAAATACCCACCGAGCGTAAAACTTCATCAGGAGTATTAATAATATCAATAGGTGTTAAAGAATCATATAATTGTAAAAATCTATGGTGAATAGCCGATGCTGCTTTACCTGATAATTGCTGATAGATAATTGCACAGGATAAACAATATAATAAATCCCCGGTTTGTTGTGCTTGATTTAAACGACATTCGCCTATTTGCTCTATCACCTGAGATAAAATACAATCTTGTTTAAGTGTTTTAATAGCAATTGAGTAATTCATTGATGATAAAGTCTATGAAACTCGCTGAGTTTATAATTTTGAGTAATGATTTAATTTTCTATAATCTCGGCTTCTGGTAATTTGTTTGACCCCACAGTAGTTAATGAAAGTGGGGTTTTTGTTTACCCTAAGACTCTGGTTTATTTTGTAACCATTGTTCTAAATCAGTGACAGTGGAGAAATCTAGGAGCGCTTCACCGAGTAATTCTAATTGGTCAATTGTCAATGTCCGAATTGTGTCAATAAATGATGATTCAATTTCACCAAATCGCCGATTTAATAGTCGGAGAATTAGTTGTTGTTCTCCTTTTAATTCACCGCGTTCCATTGCTAATTCTTCTGTTGGACTAATGAAAGGCATTTGATTTTCCTCCTCTAAATGTTTGATTTTAGCTACTAATCCTCGTTGCAATTCTTTGGGCAATGACATCATCTTATCAATGATTTTAAAGAGTTTAACTATTTTTTCTTTTGTTAAGCCTCGCTCGTAAAGTCCCCTAATTAATGTCCATTTCCACTGTTCCCGTTTTGCTAAATTCCCTGTGGTAGCTTTGGTTTTCAAGTGTGCCATTACTATGATAGCAAAGGGATTATCACTTGATTCTAGTTCATTCCACCGTGATTCATAGTCCAGGAGTTTAGCAATGGGGAACTTCAGACTTAATTCACAATCTAACATTGCTTGATGATAACTGTTAGGTCGCCAAGTGGGACTTGTATCACCTAAAATTGCCAAACCCACCACAAATTTATGATAAAGGTCAAAGGCTCGGTAATTATAAATGTACATTCGTTCCTGGAAGTCAACATCATATTGACTCTGAATCTCAATATGAATTAAAATCCATACTTGTGTTTTATCCAATAACCAAACTTTGTACAGTTTATCTGCAATGCGTTTTTCGGTTTCTGAGGATGCGGTGATTTGCTGTAGTTCTTTGTCTAGTGATTCCGGTGGTTTTGTCCAATCAATTGCTTTATAAGCTACAGGAAAGAAGAAGGATAAGAAACTATCAAAATATTCGTTTAAGGCTTCTTTCCAAGATTCATCGTAATTTGCAGTAATTTCTTTTTTGGTCATAAAATGCTATAATAGAAATTGTTATTACAACTTCGTTTCTCTACTTTAATTTGTTGATATCTACCTAATATTCTAGCCTAAAATAGTTACTCTTTCATAAATACTCTATGTTTTAACTAAAGTAAAAACCTATTTTAAAATACGGAGAAGTTTTGATTAATTTAGATCCTAAAACGGCAATGTTTACTAAAGTTGATTCAGTTACCATTATTAATAATGTTACCTTATTGGTATTTTACACAGAATCAGACTGTTGGCAGTTCCGGTTAATTACTACTGGTGGTGAGGTGTTTGGTGAACGCAAACTTTATTACAGTCCAGAAGCCGCAGAAAAAGCGGGGCGGGAATGGATTGATCTGGATAGTTGATTGTGAAGGGATGAAAGGCAATAAGCGAAGCAGTCCGTAGGAATCGCCTTTTTGGGAATGTGAGGAGGTACGATAGCGAAGCGCTCCGCAGGAATCGCGCAAAATCACTGTAGGAGTTTACGGAGGCTGTCTTCTTCAGCAACCAAGCGATATTGAATTGTGATAACGCTCATGGTGTCTTTGATTTTGTGGATTTGAGAAACGTGACATGATTGTTGATTATTTTTTTACTTCCTCTAATTATAGCGCAATGACGCAATGTAGAGAACTAATTTTTCCCATGTATTACATGGGAAAAACGTCAAATTAACGGTGTATTACATGGGAATGTTGTTGTGCCGAATCATCCCTCAATATGGGTTATAGAAACACCATTGTTTTTTGAGAGCAGTTCATTGCAATAAAAGATGATAAGCGTGTCTTTTCCTTTATTTAGCAACAGTTTTGGATTGCTACTACATAAGACGAGATTGATGATTACTAATGTTTCTGAAGCATAACATGGTTACTTTGAACCATATCTTGGTATTAAAGTTGATAATTGTGCTGTTTCTTGAGGGTTATTTACTTCTACCTTTGTTCGACAGAGTTCTTAAAACTCAGGCTTATCTTATGGTGCAAAAAATCTACTCTGGCTCATTATTTGATGCAAAGTTTTATATTGCTATTAGTTGAAAAGCTTAATTTGGCGTTACTTATGGCTCATGTTATGGTTCACAATTTGGCTCAAATTATAGTTCAAGTCACAGAAAATTTCATACCTGAATTTAGCACCACCAAAAAATTATGTATTTTTTAGTTTAGTAATTTCAACACAATTTCACTAACATTTTGCTCCATTACCTTTTGAAATTTAAGCATTATTGTTATCGCCCAATCTTGCAATTCTTGAAGTTCTTGCTTAGTATCTGTAATTGCACCATTGCGATATAGGGCAATACGAGAAGTATTTCTGGTATTCATACGTTCCCAGGTTAAGCTTTCTTCCAGTGATTTCTCTATTTCATCTTTACGAAGATAGAGCGCATCAAATATATGCTTGTTGTGTTTTGATGTACCTTTATCAATATAAAGTTCAACCCTAAATTTTCTGTCGGGAGTAAAAGTAAAGGTTAAGTTAGCAGATTGAGAGCCTTTTATAGGTACTCCTGCAACAGTAGCTAAGTGCCGACCATCTTGAGAAAGCTCGTTGACGGGGAAATCAGACAAGTTACCTAACTCTGCTAAAAGGGTGCTAAAAAAATTAATATAAGCTTTTTCTTGTTCTTCAATTCTTGCAAAAAGAACTCTTTCTTCATTCATATTAATTGAAGCTACACGCCATCCTACATTTAACCACTGTTGAGATTGGGGATGGTTAACAGAGTCATTAGCCCACCAGGAACGATGACGACGTGCAGATACTGGTAACTCATCACGGATAATTTCTTCAACTTGTTGAAATGTTAGTTGTAATTTGTTTTGACCAACGGTTTGATTCTGTAACCAAATAGCTAGTGCTGTATACCGACTTCTATTTAAACTTACAGTTTCATCAGCAGGGGAAATTTCCGAAATAGTAGATGTTTTCTGAGCAGTCAATAGTTCACATTCAACATCATTTTCCTGGGTTACTTCATTTGCGCCTATTTTGAAATGATCACTCACAGCAGATTGATGCCTGGATAACCAGTCTTTGCAGAATCTGAGTTGTTCCCGTTGCTGAGAAGAAATTTCTCCGCGAAAGTGGGCTAAATCATTTCTAGTTTGTCTTACTGGATTCAGTAAGTTACGAATTGCTTTTGGTGGCAGACTAAAAATGGAACTATATTTAGTCCAACGACTGTTATGTAAAAATAGTTCTGTATACTCAAAAAGAGTTAGTTTATCAAATGTTTTTTCCTGCTTTTTGGGCTGAAAATAGTCATTAAAAATATTTTCTATTGATTCATTGTTTATTGTCTGACTGCTGATATTATCCTTTAAATAAACACCAATTGCTTGTTTAAATTTGCCTTTTAATTCCTTGTTGGAGGGAATAATTTCTTCTATAGATTGATTTAATGCCATCTGATCAATTTCACTAACTTCATTTGTAAAAGCAGCTAAAATATAATCCTTAATTGTATTTTCAATATCTTCAACAAGCATGATATCTTCCGCATATCTACGAAAATATTCAGTTGTGTCATAACTCGTCACAATACCGCTAATACGACGCTCACTGTCTACAATAAGCACGGCGTAGGTGTCTCTTAAGTCATCTAATAAATCAAACAATTCTTCATCAGCACGGAACTCACGAGCTTTAACCATAGCATCAGAAACTCGTAATAATTCTAAAGTGACTCCAAAGTGATTGAGTGCGCGAAGAATTGAGTCACTTGTGACCATTCCTTGTACTTTATCTTCACGATCAACAACTGGTAATTGAGTACAATACTATTGCCAAAATAAGAGCCTTGATAATTTTTGGCAAAAACGGCAAAAATAATCATATATAAGCGTTTCGATGAAAAGGTAGTTTAGAATCTAAAACCCTTATCCTACCGTCAATACATTTAAAAAATCCTTGTCGGAAACCTTTAAGGAATTTTTAGGGGTGATTGTTTTTGCCAAGCAAGAGCGAGGAACGGGAGTTCATGGTTAAAGCATTATCATCTCACCCTCGTAATTTGACTAAGGTATTGTGAGTATAATCATACTTAATCATCCGTTCTAGTGCTATCTGAACTGACTCATTGGGCATTACCTTTGTAACCGTTTGCTGGCTTCCAATTAAATGTTGAATGCTAAATGTCATTAGAAACCCACTCCAAATCAATAATCAAATATTTTTGTAGTTATATAAACTCATACACTCAACCCTACTTCCCTCAATAAATAATTCCTGACAGAACAGGGTTAAAAGGAGATAGTATGAAGAAGGGCGGGGTTTTGTTTGTATCAATTTTTATGATAGCACTTTTGATAAAACTCATTCCCCTACTTAAATATTGCCCACTTCGCACCTTTTCTAGCGTTAATGCGATCGCTTCCCTAGCCGTAGACATATCGCCCACTTACTTATTCCACAAAATTACCACCAGCGATTTAATAAAAATAGCAAAAGGCCAGGATGTAGCGATTCCTGACCTTTTGCTGATAACAGCCGGTTGCTCTACCACTGAGCTAAACCCCCTCGTAATGGAAGTTACGGGACTCGAACCCGTGACACACCGAATGACTTAAATATTTAACTTACTTCTTATTTTAGCAATATAAGCTTTCAGTCGAAATGTGCAAAAACCGAAGTTGTAGGTAAAGTAAACCGAACAAGCCAATAAAATAGCTATTACTAGGCATTGTTTCCCCAACGAGCAACCAAATCCTTACAAATGACAGTTTTTAAAGAATCATCTGAGAAAAACACAGTTGCATACCAGTCTCGATACATCCTTTTTTCATCTGACAGCATAATAAGTGGATATGATGGCTCACGATATAGCCGAATTCCACAAGCCAAGGACAAGTTCCTTATTTTTAAGGCATTAGTAACTACATCACGGCGAGCAAAAAGAATATCGCTCTCATGCCTTTCCCCGCTTTCACCAGATTGTTTTATTGTGAAGGCTAAGATTTCTCCTGACGCATTCAAAAATTTTCCTGCGCGGAAATCAACAACTCCTAACATCCTTCTCAGCCACTTTGCTGGCAACCACTCTTCTGCTTCACCATCTGGACTACGCCAATAAACTTGACAAGTTCCGGCTTGCAAAGGAATTGCTTTTGTTTGTCCGACTGAATTATAAACCACAGGATGGACAATTCCTTCTGCCTCTCGAATCCAGGGGGCCCAAACTACCTCACATGGATCTTGGTAGGTTTCCATTGCATCAACAATTGCCTTAAAATCATATAAATCCCGTGTTTCGACATCACATATACTGTTTTCTAGAAGAGAAGATGCGAACGATGGAAATACAAAACTTGATGCCCAGAAATTCGATTCAGCCTGACTATCTATATGTCGTCTTCTCACAAATGCTTTTAAAACTAACCATTCATGCTCTTGCGCCCATTCTGGAAACTGATTTGATTCAGGCAAAAGTAATGGCTCAACTGCTGGTAGACGAGCTTTCTGTACCCACTCATTGACTCTATCAATTTGAACTGGTTCAGTTAAGTCAACATCTGGAATAAGCTCTGAAAAGGCTAAAACTGTACCTGAATTGAATTCACCATAACCAATATCAGTTGCTGGGTTATTTACTTTAGCCAGAATTCCCAAATTGACAGGAGGTTGATGAGGTTTATGCTTCCAATCATAAGCTGTGACGCGATCAGATAGAAAACCAGTGAGTTCATGCGTGGCTGCCCAGACATACTTCTCACCGAACGAAGCCATTGAACTTTGTTCCCCATGCGTTGCTTTCCCATGCTTCCGTGAAATAGCAATATCTGCACCCAAAATCTCACCAGGATCGCCACCTTGAGGATTTCCAATGAAAATTTTCTCAGACCAGCCCAAGCTCAAAGCATAAGCGCGAACGAAAGCCAAAGCAAGACGTTTAGGTGTTAGCTCTGACAAATGATAAGCTTTGGCATGATGTGTTAGAAATTTTTGAGCCAAGGTAGAATACTGTGGAGATTTACCAGCATTGGCATACGTAGAATGAGCCATTCTTGCAAAATGGCTGTTATCAAAAAAAGGTTCTATTGCTTGAGGCACAACATACCAAGCAAGATCCATAGTAGCTGGATTAATGCCGTGTTCTTCATCAATACTACTGATAGAGCTATGATCAAGTGGAAGTAATTCGTTTGGGTCTACATAAGTTGTGCGTAGATGTACCAGAAGCTCCTCTGAAATTAAGACACCACAAGTTCGAGACCTATCAATTAAACTACGAGCGCAGTGCCTGATGATTAGATTATGCGTGCGATATGGCGCATTAGGGCTGAAAATGCTGTTAATAATCCACTCACATAATGGTAGCCATGTTTCGTTAGGACGGACAAGACAAGAAGCACCATACACTGCCATCAAAAGATCCTCTCTCATTTGAAGGTCATTAGTTTGAAAGGCAGTTTCTAGAAGTGCTAGAAGTTCACTTGGTTTATTATCACCCCAGTCTGAAAGTTCAGACCGAATTCGTCTTCGGTTATCGTTATTAACAGTGGTAGTTGCCCATGCTAAAAGCAAAGGCGCTGAATCCCAAGGCTCATCTTCATATAATTCAAGTTCTTCCAATACCGCATAGGCGTAACCTTCCCATTTTGCTCCATGATTATGGGATATATGATGTAGACCAGACCAAAATAAATCTCTCTCTGCTACTCCCATAGGTAAAAGAGCCTCATGGACGAATTTTGCACCATAGATATAGCCAGGAATTCTTAGCCCAGGAACTATAAGGAGTTCTAAAATTCTGGAGCAAGTAGGCATATCTCGACTAAATAGATTAAGCACCCATTCTCGATATGCTTCTCCCTGATGGGAGGGTATCATAGACAGCACCGTAAATTGAATATCTTCTCGACGCTGACCTGTCAGGTTATTTTTCCACAATTCTGAATCAAAGAAATTATGTCCATCCTTTTCTAGGAGATATACTGCCAGCCTGACAGATGCTGTTCGATGTACCAAATATGGAGGCATATCGGGGTTGTTAGGTGATTTTTTAGCATTTTGATACGCCTCCCATGCCAGCAGAAAATCTGTCAAAGTTTCGTATGCTGGCTCCCACGTATTAATTTCTGGAGCAAAAAGATCATCTGAAGGCATACTTCGGCGAAGTAATAGCCCTTGATCACGGCACTGGTTAAGAATGTGCAACAGTTGTGAACGATTTAAAATTCCTTTTGGGGTCTGCGCTGACTCAACAGCTTGCAGCATCTCCTCTTCTGATAATGCTGCTCCTTTTGTAAAGCAGGTTTTTGCGATCGCAACGAGAGAACTACGAACTGGTTTTATATCTGTTGGCCAGTCTTCACCTACACGCTCCCTGATAGAACGTTCCACATTATCAATTTTTTTCTGAATTAATTCGATTAAGGAAAAATTTTGCAACGAAATATGCTCGATTCTTTGTCCTCGATACAATTCAGCAAAAAGGCGAATAGCTAAAGGAGTTTGTAAAGCCCAACGTAGTAGAGGTGGACATTGAATGTCATTAATTTGACAATGTGCTTCAAGTACATCCGCTAGTGGAGCGTCAGAACCTCTCAACCGAATCCTATTAATATTTCTCAGTGGAGAAATTCGCTGAAGCAAACTTGGTCGAACTGAGAATGCAAATAAGATTCTTGGGTATTCTTGAGCTACTACAGCCAGTTCTCCAAGTTTTTCTGCCCAATCTTCTGCGCTAGTTGTCTCATCTAAACCATCCACTGCAATCAGCACTCGAACTGGTAAACTTTCGGATACATCAACAGTATTGGCAACGGAACGAACTTGAGATTGGATTGCTGCTGATTCAAGGGCATCAAGAACTTGTCGTAGATTCCAAGTAGGCTGACCAATTGCATTTGCCAGTAGTAAATCAATACTTTGGGTTAAATCAACATTCCTAGCTCGAATTAAAACAGCAGGTTTTCTCTGAACTAGATGTTGTTGGACTGCGTTTGCCAAAGCATCAGTTTTCCCAACACCAGGATTACCGATATATATAACTGGATGCCCCCAATCTCGTAGCTTTTGAGGGGTAATTTCTCGCTTACCCCAACTTTTCGGTAACTTATCTAATTGGCTGCCAATATCTTTAATAGTATCTAGCGTCAATATAAATTGATGCAATTTAGTAACAAAGTATATTTCCGAACCCCTTAGTTTAAGGATAAAAACCAATAAAATTAAGGTGGATTTACTGCGTATATTTTTAGTTTTCGTGGGTTTGTACGAAGGGGCGTGCGATAAAAGATCACGAATATCTTTAATAATTTCTCTGTCGGAGGTATTTGTCTCTTCAGGCAGCAGTACATTAATTAAATTCTGTAAATCCTCATTACCAGTGGTGTCCAATTTGCTCTCAACATCAGGAACAGGGAATGAATTATGTGGAGAGAGACGTTTTTCTAGCTCAACTTGTTCTGCGATCGCATCTGTCAACCAATTTTGAGCCGTTTGAATCAGATTTTCTGCATCTGGCAGATCCATAAATTCTGGGTAGCGTCTCAGGCGATTTGTGGCAACTTGTCCATCCTCTAGAAGATTACGCATTTTCGTAACGTCTTGAAGCCACTCAGGATAAACACCAGGTCCATTCAAACGAATTTTTAAATCCTGCTCTATTTGCCCAGATTGGTGTAAATCGGGGGTATATCGGTTACAGAGCCAACCATTTTGCGCCTGATGGAATTTCAACTGAAGGTAATCTAGGTCAGTGACTGAGCCTTCAAACCAATAGCGACGTAATCCTTCACTACCCAGTTCAGCTAGTAAGTCAATAATTCGGGTTTCATCCCATAAATCAACGGTTACTCCAGGATGATTCGTTTTGGCAGTCTTGAAAAAATCATTCCAGCGATCGCGTTCAGTCTCAACCCTTTTCCCTTTTTTATCAGTTCTTCTAACATCACTCAAGTCACGAGGAATTGCGACTACATATCGAGTCAATCCTTCTCTTTTAGTTGCAGCCGTTTGCAGGGAACTTTTAATTTGGTTGATTTGGGAAGATTCAAGTGGTTCTCTAAACCATTTTGCCTGTAAACCGATGACATCTCCATTATTCAGACGAGCATACGCTTCAACGCCTCCATCTCCTCCCGACCCATTAACAAATATTACCTGGCTAACCTGTGAAGGATAAGGATACTCACGGTAACACCATCGCTCGAAAATTATTCCTGTTAGGGACTCCAATGCACGGTCAGGAGCATCACCATGAAGGTTAAAGTTAGACCAGTCCAATTTTGCTTACACCTTTTTTGATATAAATTTTACTCTATTCCAATTTTATCTGTAGATGTATACGGTGTGTGGCTTATTAATCAACGTAGCTTTGATTTACATTGATTACGTACCTGCAATACCTGCTTCTTGCCTTTGATATTTTAAGTTTTAAATTTAGTTTCACGAACTCACGCCACTTCAATGATAGAAACTGGGCTTTAGATAGCAAAAGTGTAGCGGTCGCACTTAGAATTAAAATTTGTGTTATAAAA
>NC_019439.1:0-819965 GCF_000312705.1 Anabaena sp. 90 | reverse complement strand
CTACTGACGCAATGTTGTAGTAGCAAGTAAAAAGCCCAAATGGTTCTGAAGATCAAAATATTGTAAAATTTGGCATTGTCATTACTCCATGCTGCGAATTATTACTCAGCAGGCAGACGTTAGATCAGAACTGCAACGGATCTGCGATCGCACCCAGGATGAACAGGTACTTCATAAAGAAGCAACAGTCCGCGAAGTGTTGCAAGCGGTGAAGCGCCAAGGTGACAAAGCTGTACTACATTATACAGCGGAATTTGATCACCAAATCCTCAAACCAGAAGAACTCAAAGTAACAGGCTCAGAACTGGATGCAGCTTACCAACAGGTATCCAAGGATTTCCTCCAGGCGATTCGCCTCGCTTGCCAAAAAATAGAAGCTTTTCACCGTCAGCGAGTTCCCAAAAGCTGGGTACAGTTTGGTGATGATCAAGTAGTTTTAGGCAAACGCTATACCCCCGTAGACCGAGCAGGTTTATATATCCCAGGCGGTCGGGCTTGTTACCCCAGTACAGTGTTAATGAACGCCATTCCGGCAAAAGTGGCTGGTGTCCCTCGTGTGGTGATGGTGACACCTGCTAGAGGCGGTAAAATGGTGAATCCTGCGGTTTTGGTAGCGGCCCAAGAAGCAGGAGTTCAGGAAATTTACCGTGTGGGTGGCGCTCAAGCTATCGCGGCTTTAGCCTATGGCACAGAAACCATTCCCAAGGTTAATGTCATTACAGGACCAGGGAATATTTATGTCACCTTGGCGAAAAAGTTGGTTTACGGAACGGTGGGAATTGATTCTTTAGCAGGTCCTAGCGAAGTGCTGGTAATTGCTGATGAAACAGCTAATCCTGCCTATGTAGCGGCTGACTTGTTAGCTCAAGCAGAACATGATCCTATGGCGGCCGCAATTTTGCTGACAACAGATGCTGGGTTGGCAAAAAAAGTACAAATGGCGGTGGAAAGACAATTGGTAGATCACCCGCGCCGGATAGATACGGAAAAAGCGATCGCCCATTATGGTTTAATCGTCGTGGTGGCATCCCTGGAAGCCGCCGCCGAACTTGCCAACGAGTTTGCACCAGAACACTTAGAATTAGAAGTTGCTGATCCTTGGGCTTTAATGAACCAAATTCGCCATGCTGGGGCAATTTTCTTGGGTAGTTCCACACCTGAAGCTGTAGGAGACTATTTAGCCGGTCCTAACCATACCTTACCTACTTCCGGTGCCGCCCGTTATGCTTCAGCTTTAGGGGTAGAAACATTTTTAAAACACTCAAGTATTATCCAATATTCACAAACTGCTTTGGAAAAAGTGGCATCTGCCATTGACATCTTAGCAACTACGGAGGGTTTACCTTCTCATGCTGATTCCGTTAAACTCAGGGTAGAGGATTGACACTCTGAGGTTGAAAATACGGTCTTAAAAATGACTCCCCCGTAAGCAGGCTATCGTCAACGCCCCCAGTGTACCGATAGTCCTTCAAATAAATTTAAAATGCGAACAATTGCGGAAATTAATGAGAAAATCACCCGAAAACGGGCGGTAGTCTGGACTGCTGAAGAGTTAAAAGCGCGAGTTGCGGAAATTGGTGTTAGTAAAGCTGCCAAAGAAGTAGATGTAATTACCACTGGCACATTTGAACCAATGGAATCAAGTGGTGCAATTATTAACTTAGGACATACTGACCCACCCATTAAAATTCGGCGTTGCTGGTTAGATGGAGTCCCGGCTTATGCGGGTTTTGGGGCTGTGGATTTATACTTAGGTGCTAGTTGTCCAGTTGACTCTCTGGATGGGGAAGACTTGCGGGAACGTGGTGGTGGTCATGTGATTGAGGATTTAATTGCCGGTAAATCTATCCAAGTTCGCGCTGTGGGACAAGTTACCGATTGCTACCCTAGAGCCACATTTGAAACCACCGTTACCCGTGACACTATCAATCAGTTTTATTTATTTAATCCGCGCAATCTTTATCAAAATTTTATTGTTGGTGTGAATGGAGGCGATCGCCCACTACATACCTATCTAGGACCATTGCAACCCCGCTTAGGAAATGCGGTTTATTCTAACCCCGGTTCGCTTTCCCCCCTCCTGAATGACCCCGATTTACAACTTGTGGGAATTGGGACAAAGATTTTTTTGGCTGGGGGTGTTGGTTATGTGGCTTGGGAAGGGACACAACATTTTCCCTTGCAAAAGCGGTTAGAAAATCGCACACCTATTGGACCTTCGGCAACTTTGGCGTTAATTGGTGATGCTAAACAAATGGATGCGCGATGGATACGAGGCTGTTATTTTAAAAGCTATGGACCATCTTTAATGATGGGTGTGGGTGTACCATTGCCAGTTTTAAATGCTGGTGTGGTAGAACGCTGTGCTGTGCAAGACAAGGATTTAGTAGCACCAATTGTAGATTTTTCGATTCCTCGTCGTGTCCGTCCTACCTTCGGTTTAGTGAGTTACGCACAACTTAAATCTGGACGTATCACTATTGAAGGTAGGACGGTACGAGTAGCCTCTTTAGCCAGTTTATTTCTTTCCCGACAAGTAGCCCAAGAGTTGAAACAGTGGATTAAAGAAGGGATATTTACCCTAACTGAACCAGTAGCCCCAATTCCTATGGAACGTTCTTTTTTACCCCAAGACCGTTGGACGGAGTTTTAAGAAGAAGGAGTCAGGAGTCAGGAGTCAGGAGTCAGGAGAAAGAGGGAATAAGAAAGAATAAAATTCTTTACCTGTTCCCTCAAAATTAATCCCCATTGAGTTTAAGCTTCTTGGCAATTAACAACTGACAACTGACAACTGACCAATCACCTAATCCGGACTTGGTTTAGGCTTTTTAACTGGCATAGGAGTGGGGGCTTTTGGTATGGGTTTGGTGATGACGGTGGGATCACCTGCTGTCTTTTTAATGGGACGTGGGGCATCTCCATTGCCATTGCGTCTGGGAGGGAATGGCCTTCTATCACCACCACCACCACCACCACCACCACGAGGCGCTCCTTTGAACGGTGGTCGGCGTTTTTTGGGTAAATCGGCGATCGCTTCGGCATTAACTACTACTAATGCGTCATTTTCCCGTTTAACATTGAAGTCCCAGAACTTACCTACAGCTTTGGTAGTTAATACGCCCTTGAGTTTCAACTTAAAATATTTAGCTTTATCAGTAGGTTTACGGGGAGCTTGTTTGATTTTCACAACCAAACTCTTTTCGTCAAAAGACTGGTAAACTACCTCACCACGCACAGAAAAGCCACCATCAGGAACTGCTGATGAAGGTTTTGGATGAATGCTTAACGCTACACTACCGTTATTAGAAACTGCTGTCGAATCTGTACCAGCTTCATCTAGTTCATATTTGGCCAGATTTTCTGGTTCCCAAACACCAACAATTTGCAGGTGCAATGCGTCATTTTCTTGTCTAGTGCGGGGATAAACTACCCATAGATGTTCTGTTTCTAGGTCTAAGTGATTTTTGACTAAACTCATAATCCGACCTAAGAGGACGGCATTAAGTTCAACCCCATCTTTTGTGATTAGTGTCCCCTGGGTGAACTGTTCATCACTAGCATGGTAACATCCGCGAATTAACCCAATAGCTCGGTATTGAGTCGGTTCGCTAGGAGGTGGAATTGGTTGTTCTCGATTAGGCAAATGCCCATTAGAGTCAGTCAGGGATTTTTCCAGTTTAGAGGATTGGTCTGCTAATGTATTAGCATTAACAGGGGATTCAATCTCTTTTATGCCTTGGTTAGAGGCTGTTAAATTTGCGGATTCAGAAGACGGCATCAGGTCGGAATTCATAAAAACTCCTTACGGCACAAGACATACCCCATTGTGGGATTTAATAAAAACAAAGGAAAAGAGCAAGTGTGTGACTGATCAGAGTATATTTCTTTTTAATCTGGTCAGTCCCTTGATGCTCTGTACGAAAATCAAAACGCCAGATATCACATTTATACACTAAATGTGTAATTTAGCGTCCTTAATCCAGTTATGGCTTACGCCAAGCTACGCTATCGGAAGCATAGCATACCGATAATTCGGACGGATCTTCCTAAAGTCATCACTTACTTTAGCAGGATAGATATTTATTTGTTATAAAATTCACAGACAAATGACCGTATTCCGCAAAGTTTTGGAAATTTTTAACTTTGCAATTTATCTCATTCCCATTTAGGAGCAGAATAATATTGTGTCTGAATCGCGTAATCGCTGGATAGTCCGAGTAGTTTTAGCTTTCGCTGTTGTTGCTTTTTTGGGTGTTTCTATTATGCCTATCATTACAGCGGTTAATAAACCCCAATCATCTCCACAAAATCAGCCCACTGCTGACCCTAAAATATCTTCATCGGAGCAAAAGTCAAAACTGGAAGATCAAGTTCGGGGTTATGAATTAGTTTTACAAAAAGATGCAGAAAATCAAACTGCACTCAAGGGACTTTTGCAAGCGCGTTTAGGTTTGTTGAGTCAAAAAAGCCAAGGGGAAGTGAAACCAGCGGATATTCAAGCTGTGATTGAACCTTTAGAAAAACTCGCTAAACTCAATCCCCAACAGTCGGAGTATGGGGTTTTACTGGCACAAGCTAAACAACAAATTGGTGATAAGGAGGGGGCTGCCCAAACTTATCGCTCTATTTTAACTAAAAAACCTGGTGATTTGAAAGCTTTGCAGGGCATGGTGAATTTGCAATTAAGTGAAAAGCGTCCAGAAGCAGCTATTGGCTTATTACAAGAAAGTTTAGCTGCTGCGACTCAAGCTAATACTATTCAGCCGGGTAGTGTGGATGTGGTTGCTGTGCAGGTGCTTTTAGGTAGTGTATACGCTTTTCAAAAGAATGATAATAAAGCTATCTCTGCTTATGATCAAGCAATTAAGAAAGATGCTCAAGATTTTCGCCCCGTTTTAGCAAAGGCAATGCTGTTTAAGGAACAAGGTAAGCTTGATAAAGCAAAACCTTTATTTGATAGTGCGACGGCTTTAGCACCGGCTCAGTATAAGGATGAAATAAATAAAGCCGCAGCTTCTAATCCTACTCCTACGGCATCACCTACGCCTTCATCCACAGAATCACCTACGGCATCACCTACGGCTACTCCGTAAGGTGTAGGGAGGAGAGGTAAACTGATAAAAGTCTCTGAGTTTTTTAGCAATAAAATAGGAGTTGAGCAAAAAATAATTCAACTCCTGATCAATAAATTATTTTTTGATCAGGATGCTGAAATTAAAAGGGTAAGTATCCTGTTGTAAGCATTTTATAACCAGAGGCGATGCAAATTAGTGAGAGAAAAAACTGCCATAAACTAGTAGGGTTAAGAATTGCACGACTGCTAATAAATATGGCCATAATACCAACGGCAACAGCAGTCCATCCCAAATCTTTCATACTTCCTGGAGCAAAAACTAGCAAGAGTACACCTGATGTTAATGCTAATACTGAAATATCAGCAGAAATTCCTCGCCACCAATAAGGATAAACATTGGTTGTAAAAAAGATATTTTCTCCTACAAGGTAAATACCCAAAATTAGCAACCCAAAGCCGACAATTCTCAGTAAAAAGCCCATAATGTACCCCTATAAAAAAATTTACATCTGACTAAGACTTAAAAGTACAACTGAGGGCGGGGAAACCACGCACCTACAGGTTTTGTAATTTTATCACGGTATCTCACTCAGGTGCATACAGGGGTATTGAATTTATTTTCCTTCTATGGCGGCCACTATGCCGAAGATGATAAATAGAAAGCCGCCTAAAAAGGTAATTTGTCTTTCAGAAATTTTACCTGCAATTAATCTACCACCGATGACGGCGATCGCTGCACAAATCGCGTGTCCTAATATTGCTCCCAGTGTCACACCAATGGGGTTATTCCTATTCACGGCTGCTGAAGCGATGGTGGCTATTTGTGTGCGATCGCCCCATTCTGCTATAAATGTTAGTACGAAGGATTTTAGTAAAATTGACCAGACACTTTTTTGCTGGGAATTATCTAAATCTGCCTTTTCTACCGCCTCTTGTGCCTCTTCTACGACTTCTTCGGTAGCAGATACAGCCATTTTATTGGCATCATAAATTAACTTCAAACCAAAGGCAATAAAGAAAACTATTTTGGCGTAATGAATATAGTCTTTTGGCAATAAAGATGCTACCTGCCCAAGCGCAACTGATAAGACAGTCATAGCCGCCAAAGCAGCTACCACACCAGCGAATACCAAGCGTCGGGGGTGGTGAATGGACAAAATCACAGCAATAAAAAATGTTTTATCACCTAGTTCGGAAAAGGTAATTAGTAGTAAACCTTCGGTAAAAGCTGTTAACACTCTCTCAAACTCCTAAAGGATTTTTTACCTGTGTGGAGTATCAATGAGAGCAATCAAACCTCACTGAACTCCACATAGTTAAATGTGTAGTCAGTGAAGGTCTCGCTTTCAAATACTTTATTTATTCGCTATCTAAACCAGGCTCATCACCAGTATGTTGACTTAGATATACTGAACAGAAAACTTTGATTTACTGCCAGCAGCTACTCCCCTTCTATTAGTTATGTATAATACTCTTTTTGACAACGAAAGTCAAGCCATAAACCCTAATTTGAGATTATGACCTATTTAGAAACCGCAGCCCAATTTTACAGCCAAGTTGCCCAAACACCAGAAATAGGTCTTTGTTGTGTTCAAAGTACACCTTTACAATTACCAGGGCTAAAAATTCCTCTAGCTATGCAGGAAATGAACTATGGTTGTGGAACTACGGTTCATCACAACGAACTCAATAATGAACCAACAGTCTTATATATTGGTGTCGGTGGCGGTTTAGAAGCTTTGCAATTTGCTTATTTTTCTCGTCGTCCTGGTGCGATTATTGCTGTCGAACCTGTGGAAGCTATGAGAGAAGCTGCAACCCGTAATTTACAACTTGCTGCAAAGGAAAACCCTTGGTTTGATCTTAGCTTTGTCGAAATTCGTCCGGGAGATGCGTTTAATTTACCTGTTGTTGATGCTTCTGTAGATGTAGTAGCGCAAAATTGCCTGTTTAATATTTTTGAACCAGCAGATTTAACTCGTGCTTTAAAAGAAGCATATCGGGTATTAAAATCAGGTGGACGCTTGCAGATGAGTGACCCGATTGCAACAAGTCCAATTCCTGCTCATTTACAACAAAATGAACATTTACGCGCTCTGTGTTTATCTGGCGCTATTACATATCCAGAATATACTCAATTAATTATTAATGCTGGTTTTGGACAAATTGAAATTCGCGCTCGTCGTCCTTATCGGTTGTTAGATAAACACAATTATCAATTAGAAGAAAATCTACTTTTAGAAAGTCTAGATTCTGTGGCTTTTAAGGTAGATATTCCCGCGGACGGTGCTTGTATTTTTACTGGGAAAACAGCGATTTATGCAGGTAAGGAAATATTTTTTGATGATAAGAATGGGCATATTTTACAAAGAGGAATTCCTGCGGCGGTTTGTGATAAAACAGCGGGAAATTTAGCAGTTGTAAATCCTGAAGAAATTATAATTACTGATTCTACATGGTATTACGATGGTGGGGGATGTTGTTAATTTTAGATAGTTATAGCTTGCGTGACGATGCAATAATCATCCGCCACGCTATCAGCAAGTTCTAATTAAAACTATGATTCTTGAATTTCTTTTTGTAAAGCCTGAATTTGTGCAAGAGATAATTCCGTAACTTCAGAAATTTGTTGTAAATTCATGCCAATTCGTAACAATTGCAAAGTAAACTTTTTGGTAGCTTCAGCTTTACCTTCAGCTTTACCTTCAGCTTTACCTTCAGCCTTACCTTCTTCTAAAGCTTCTTGATAAACTCTGGTTTGTTTCAACTCACTTAAACCTAACATAGCTTCAATCTCCTCTCTGCTTTTTTTGGGTAATTTGTAGACGATAATTGTCTCAATCAGATTAATTAAATCCCGTTTAATTTTGATATCAGTTAGTTGTTGGTTTGCTTGGGCAATTAAGCGTCTTGCTAATGCTGGTGCAGCCTTCTCTGTTTCTATTACTAGTTTAACAACTCCCACCCCTAAAGAACTCTCTCCCAACTCATCTAAATAAATGCGTGTAACTCTTTCAAGCAGCAAGATTTCGCCAAATTGTAAATTCTGTTCTCTTTCTATATTACGACTAGGATAGATGATTACAGCTTGCCAAGGATGAGGAGTTTTGTATTGTCGTAGGTAGAGAAAAAGTTCTGCAAAGAGACGATAATATAAATTATCATCGGGTTGAAATTGAACCTCGACAATATAAAATGGTTTTTTAGGATCTTTGGTGGTTGGTAAAAATAAACCGTCTAAACGAAAAGCCAGTTGTTTAACTTCACGAGAGGTAAATTCATAAACATCTGCTTCTGTGGGAGAATTATTAATTAATTCAAAAAAGATGCTAGGAAATGCTTGAAATAAGCTATAGAAAATTGTATCGGTTTTCACGGTAATTGAGTAATTTTTATATCTAATCTAGCTGAGGTTTCGCGCAAAGAGGCAAAGGAGCAAAGACGCAAAGAAAGAAAATTTTCCTCGTTCCCAGTCTCCAGATTTACGGTTTCCTCGTTCCCAGTCTCTGACTGGGAATGTTATCTTTGAGGTTCTACCTCCAGGTATAATAGAGGCAGAGCCTCTTAACTACATTCCCACGCAGAGCATGGGAACGAGAAAGACGCAAAGCAAGAAAATTCTCGTTCCCAGTCTCTGACTGGGAATGTCATCTTAGAGGTTCTACCTCCAGGTATAATAGAGGCAGAGCCTCTTAACTACATTCCCACGCAGAGCATGGGAACGAGAGAATAGGAGAAACTAGCGAGAAAATGGGGTAAAATCCTCAGATTTCTAATCTTTGCTTTTATTTCTCAACTAAGTATGGTTTAATTTAGATGGAATAAATAATTAATTTTATTAAAATGGCAGCAAATTATTTTGGACAAGACTTGGGAAATGGTGTGATTTTAGAAATGGTGGCTATTCCTGGGGGGACTTTTATCATGGGTTCTCCAGAAAATGAGGAAGGTTATTTTTATTGTCAAAGTCCACAACATCAAGTTACTGTTCCCCCATTTTTCATGGGTAAATATCCAGTTACTCAGAAACAATGGCGGGCTGTAGCTGCTCTGAAAAAGGTTAAGATTGATTTAAAATCTGATCCATCTCGGTTTAAAGGTGATGGTTCGACTTCGCTCACCAACAATTTGCCTGTTGAGTGTGTATCATGGAATGATGCTCAAGAATTTTGTGCCAGACTTTCCCGAATGGGAAATAAAACCTATCGTTTACCTAGCGAAGCTGAATGGGAATATGCTTGTCGTGGAGGAACTACTACCCCGTTTTATTGTGGGGAAACAATTTCTACAGATTTAGCTAATTATGATGGTAACTACACTTACGGGCAGGGACAAAAAGGAGAATATCGAGAAAAAACCACAGAGGTAGGAATTTTTCCCGCCAACCCTTTTGGTTTATATGATATGTGTGGGAATGTGTGGGAATGGTGTAAGGATGGGTGGCATGATCACTATATAAACGCGCCTACCGATGGCAGTGCTTGGACAAGTCTAAGCAGTCAACATAAGCTGCTGCGCGGTGGTTCGTGGAACGCCATTCCTGCATTTTGCCGTTCTGCTTATCGCCACGACTACAACCTCGGTTTCAACAGCTTCAATATTGGTTTTCGGGTTGTGTGTAGTGGTGCGGCGAGGACTTATTAGCACTCTACACTCTTGCTCTTTTGCGCTCTGCGCTCTTGATTCTTTTCACTTCCCTAGCGTAACGGAGTGGAGCGATCAAAAATATTTTATTTAGATTTTGGTAATGATTGATGAGTTGTTTCTTCATGATATAGGAAACTTTCGATTTAGTCAAGTGGTATGTTCCAATTATCAATAGTCTGCCACTTCCCCCTGTCTCTTAGAGGTTGTTTGAAAAGTATTATATCAAACCCCGTAATCTCCAAAAACCTAACCCCCCTACCCCCCTTCCCTGCAAGGGAATGGGGGTTTTAAAGCCTCTCCCCTTGCAGGGGAGAGGTTTGGAGAGGGGTCAGTCTATATATTCAAAACTTTTCAAACATCCTCTTAGGTTGAATGACCTTTAAAATATCCTCTTATAGAAATTCGTGCTAGAGATGCTTCTATGATTACACCTTTTTTTCAACAGCTAAATTCTCCTTTAACAAAAAAAGAAATTAACGTTTTACAAGTTAATTTGGGAAAACTTTGTAATTTGACTTGTAACCATTGCCATGTGGAAGCTGGTCCGAAAAGAACTGAGGAATTAACACCGGAAATTTGTCAACAGTTAATTACTTTAATTGAGAAGTTTCCGCAAATTAAAACGGTGGATTTAACTGGTGGCGCTCCAGAAATGAATTATGGTTTTAAGTCTTTGGTAGAAGCTGCTAAAAATGCAGGTAAACAGGTCATTGTCAGATCAAATTTGACAATTTATTTTGTGGAGGGATTTGAGGATTTACCAGATTTTTTTGCTCAACATCAAGTTAAAATTGTGGCTTCTCTTCCCTGTTATTTAGCAGACAATGTGGATAAAATGCGGGGGAATGGTGTTTTTGATCAATCTATTCAAGCTTTGCAATGGTTGAATAAATTAGGTTATGGTCAAAACCCAAATTTAGTTTTAGATTTGGTGTACAATCCTCCATTACCAAATAGTGAAAATTTTTCTTTAACTCCCGAACAAGAAAATTTAGAAAAGGCTTATAAAACCTTTCTGTTGGAAAAGTTTGATGTTCGATTTAATCATCTTTTCACGATTACTAATATACCTGTGGGGAGAACAAAGTTTCATTTAGAAAGAAAACAGCTTTATTTTAGCTATTTGCAGTTTTTAGAGTCTCACTTTAACCCCGACACAATTGATGGTTTAATGTGTCGTGAACAACTTTCTATTGATTATTTGGGGAATATTTATGATTGTGATTTTAACCAAATGATGAATTTACCTGCAAAAACTAGCAATGGTGAAAATTTGACGGTAAGTAAATTATTAGAAATTGGTAGTTTAGATATAATTCAAGAAGTCCAAACTGCTGAATATTGCTATGGTTGTACTGCGGGGTGTGGTTCTAGTTGTGGTGGTGCTATAATATAAGGTGACAAATATTAAGAATATATATATGTCATCAAAGAATTACTTTGTAAAGAAATTTGCGGTAGTTGAACTTCTAATTTTTAGATGAAGTATGATGAAGTAAGTTAAGTCTCCTCACACCACATTTTTTATTAAAGCCGTGAATTTATTTTTTCACGGTTTTTATTTTTTTATGGACAAAAAAATAATTATGACTTACGCATTGATAAAATTTTTAATAGGTGGTTTTGTTTGTGCTGGGGAACAGCTAATTAACAACCCAATGAAACTAAGAGGTTGTTTGAAAACTTTTCCGTGTGGTATCTGACACCCGCAGATCCCCCTAAATCCCCCTTGAAAAGGGGGACTTTGAGGAATTTAGCCCCCTTTTGTAAGGGGGGTTGGGGGGATATCGATTAATTCTGATACTTTTCAAACATCCTCTTATACTGCTATTATTTTCAATATATTGTCAGTTATGGGAATGCTTCCATGAATACTCTGAAAACTCAATCAGATAATTACTTTAAGAAGAATTGGGAAACATATCAAAAAGTCTTAGCCAATAATTACATGGAACACCGAGAAATTTATGGTGTTTTGCATAAATTATTAACTGATTACTTGCCAACACCATTTTCCTTACTTGAACTTGGATGCGGTGATGCTAGTTCATCAGTTCAAGCTTTATTAAATACTACCGTTGCCTCCTATACCGGAATTGACTTATCTGCGGCTGCTTTGGAAATTGCCCAAGGCAACATGGCACAAATTAACTGTGAACAAACTTTTATTGAAGACGACATATCGAAAGTTGTTGAGGAACTAGCTGAAAACCGAAAGCAAAGCTTTGATATAGTTACGACTTCCTTTGTTTTACATCATCTAAGTTTGGCACAAAAAGATAAAGTTATTGAGCAAGTATTCCATCTTTTGAAACCCAAGGGTGTATTTGTTTTGATTGACATAGTTTGTAAACAAGGGGAAGACCGAGAAAAATTTGTTAATCGCTACTTAGAAAATATGCGTCAAAACTGGACTGCACTCTCGTCTCAAGATATGTCCATGATTGAAAATCATATATCTACTTATGATTTGCCCGAAACTCAAACTACTTTGTACCAAATTGCACAAAAGCACAATTTTGTTCGTTTTGAATGCTTATACAAAGATACTCCTGAATCTGCACAATTTTTATGCCTATACAAGTGATTTTACACTCTCAGGGGTAAAGATACGGATCGAAACTATCATGACTTTGACACTCTTACTGGCTTTAGCCACTGAGATTCTTGGTTCAACGAGTCCACTTAGGGACTTCCAAATAAAAAAATACTCAACCACCTAACGCAAAAATCTCTCAAACCCTTATTCCTCTGTGTCCTCTGCGCCTCTGTGGTTCGTTAATCAGGATAATTTATTTCTTGGAAGTCCCTTAATTTAGACCCCTTGCGGTATTTAAGCCAGAGGTGGTTCTCTCCCCAGAAAGACAGGGCGCAGGCCCTGCGCCCCTACGATTGTTCGATGATTCCGCCACCTAATACCGTATCTTCGTCGTACCAAACCGCTGCTTGTCCAGGGGTGATGCTGAATTGTGGTTCATCAAATACTAACCGGACGCGGGAATCTGGTAGGGGAATGACTGTGACGGGTACGGGTTGGGAACGATAACGGATTTGAACTTCGGCGCGAATGGGGGCAACGGGTTCAGCTATGGAAACCCAATTTACTCGATTTATTGTACATTCTGACTGAGATCCTTTGGTGCGATCGCCTACAATTACCCTGTTATTAGCTGCATCTAATTCGATCACATACAAGGGGGCGGCGGCGGCGATACCTAAGCCTTTTCGCTGACCAATAGTGTAATGATGAACACCATCATGTTGTCCCAGAACTTTACCAGTTTCATCAACAATATCACCGGGTTTGGGGGCTAAATATTTATCTAAAAATGCCCGCATAGAACCATTGCTTTCTACCAAGCATAAATCTTGACTTTCTGGTTTATCGGCGGTTTTTAAGTTGTATTCAGTAGCAATTCTCCGAGTATCAGTTTTATTCAGTTCACCCAGAGGAAAAATTGTTGCCCCTAATAAGTCTTGGGATAAGTCATAGAGGAAATAAGATTGATCTTTGTTGCGGTCTACGGCTCGTAACAATTGGTAACGGTTAGTAGTGTCATCGTAGCGGATTTGGGCATAATGACCTGTGGCGATTTTCGTTGATGCCAATTTTTCCCGAGCATATTCCACCATTGGACCGAATTTCACCGTTTTGTTACATTGGGAACAAGGCAAAGGTGTAATTCCCACACTATAACCTGTCACTAAAAAATCAATAATTTCTGTTTGAAAGACATCCCGAATATCAACAACTTCATGGGGTATACCCAATTGTTCACAAATATCAGCCGCGTCGATCATTCCTTCAGAGCAACATTGCCCTTTGCCTTTCATCAGCCAAAGAGTTAAACCAATTACATCATAGCCCTGATTATGCAGCATAGCGGCGGCTACGGAACTATCAACGCCACCGGAAAGACCAACGACAACTTTTTTCATATTTTTCAAAGTCTTTGGGGCTTAATTGTTGCCACAAAGAGATTTTTATTTGACCACAAGGTGCGAGACTGTCCAATTATAGCACACATACTTATCAAGCCTGAAGGGGATAACAAAAGTAAAGTCTCCAGATTGTCCAGATTAGTGAGAAAATAAGAACTTGCAATTATCTTTACCTTGTATTCTTGACTGACCAAAGGAATTGGAAAAAATGTGGCAAAGAATTACGTTGATCTTATTATTGGTGTTGAGCTTCAGCTTGAGTAGTGTTGGTGTGGCTAATGCGGCTGGACTAAATCGGTTTGTAGATAGTGCTGACGGTTATCAATTTGATTATCCTAATGGTTGGTTACAAGTTAAAGTTGGTGATGGGCCTGATGTGGTGTTTCATGATTTAATTGAAGTATCAGAAAATGTGTCTGTGGTAATTAGTCCTGTTCCCTCTGGTAAAACTTTAGCGGAATTGGGAACACCAACAGAAGTCGGTTATAAGTTAGGAAAGGTGGCTCTTGCTCCTGTCGGTTCTGATCGGACTGCTGAGTTAATCAATGCGGCTGAAAGGGAAGTAAATGGGAAAATTTACTACTTTCTAGAATATGGAGTTAAATTTCCTAATGGACAGGAAAGACATAATATTTCTAGTGTGGCTATCAGTCGTGGTAAGCTGTTTACGTTTAATGCTTCTGTTCCTGAGAAACGTTGGAAGAAACTGCAACGAATTATTGATGAAGTTGTGAGTTCTTTCACTGTTTATTAATAATTAGAAATGGTGGTAATTGAGAATTAACTATGATCAATTACCCAAAAAATTACTTATACAGCAATTTATGAAAATTCCGCAATTTGTCCTTGCTTCTGCTTCTGTTGCCCGTCGTCGGTTATTGCAAACTGTGGGAATTGAACCAATGGTTTGTGCGAGTGATTTTGATGAGTCACAAATACAACTGACTGAACCTGGGGAATTGGTGAAAACGCTGGCTCAGTGTAAGGCGGAAACTGTGGTTTCCCAATTTCCATCAGCTTTGGTGATGGGTTGTGATTCTGTTTTGGCTATGGGTGGGGGGATTTATGGTAAACCAGAAAATGCTGAGGAAGCGATCGCTCGGTGGCAATTGATGCAAGGTAATTTTGGTGACTTGTACACTGGTCATGTTTTGATTGATACCACTAAAAATCAAACTGTGGTTAAATGTCAAGTTACTAGGGTGTATTTTGCAAAAATGAGCGATCGCGCTATTCTTGCCTATGTAGCTACAGGTGAACCTCTTCAATGCGCTGGGGCTTTTGCTTTAGAAGGTTTTGGGAGTTTATTTGTGGAGAAAATCGAGGGTTGCCACAGTAATGTCATTGGTTTGAGTTTACCCTTATTGCGGCAGATGATCGGGGAATTGGGATATGAAGTTATAGATTTTTGGGGATAATTTGTAAAATTATGATTTTTTCAATCACAATGTTCAGTTAACCAGTTAATTAGATCAGTTTCAGTTTTAAAATCTAATAAAGCTTCTCCTAAATCCTCTAATTGCAGAAAAGATAAGTCTTGAATTTTATTTTGAGTTTCAGTCCCTATTTTTCCTAAATGACGTTGAAGTTGACGAACAATTAATCTAATTTCAGAACGTCTTCCCTGTTCTAAACCTTCTCGAACGATTTTTTGATAAACGACAGATTCTTGCATAATATCCTCCCGAAAATAAGCGTTAATCAAATCCGCATCAAATCTAATTCCAGCTAGAAGTTGCACACAGGCTGAGACGTTGATTTGCTGTCTTCTATCTTCTATTATATTTACTTTAGCTGCAACTTGTTCTAATATTGCTCTGGGATTATCAACTTTGGCTAATACAGCTAAGGGCAAAAGTTCGGTCGTTGCTAATAATGGTTGAGAGGGTGTTTGAAAAGTCCCTCATGGTGTATCGAATATTTTTAGATCCCCCTAAATCCCCCTTAAAAAGGGGGACTTTGACTCTAGTTCCCCCCTTAACAAGGGGGGTTAGGGGGGATCTGTAAGTGCCTAAAATCACAACCTAAAACTTTTCAAACATCCTCTGAGGATCACATTCCCAAATTCTGATGACTCGATAGCGATGAAAAGTATTAGCTGTTTTAAATTCATTGATAAAAACCTCCTCTGATGTGGTGGGTTTTAAAAAGATAATAATTTGTTCAATGTTAGTATCATATTGGCGATATAATCTCACCCAATAATCTAGCATTCGTAATGGTAGCGGGGGTTTTGATTGATGAACTGTTTGAAATTCTAAATGAATGATATTGTTGTTGGTTTTTAATAAAAAAAGTCCATCAACACGAATTGGTTCTAAGTTTAATTCTGTTTTTAGTAATTCTGGATTTTCTGTAATTTCTGTATTCAACAACCATTGAACAATGGCTTGGGGATATTCTTCAATTAAGTATTTCAGCGTACTGTCATAGCTCATATTTTTTTATGGTCGTTATTTATTTGTAAAGAATTATCATAATTTGGTTTTTGAAATTATTATTTGAGTCAGTAGTCATATATTAATATCTTACAATTCAGTATCCCAGATAATTAATCATATTACAGAATACAATTGCACTTTTTGTTACATAAATTTATTTTCATGATCAGCCCATACTATAACTCTTTGTTTATATTTCCAGGCAGAAAAAATGGTACAAATAATTGTAAACTAACAAATAAATTGTCCCTCTTACATAATATGTCTTCTACTCCTTCTCTTCGTGAACAACAACATCCTCTGATTCGTCAACTAGCTGATTGTATTGAAGCAGTTTGGCATAAACACCTAGACTTATCACCATACCATTTACCAGCGGAATTGGGATATGTAGAAGGTAAATTAGAAGGGGAAAAACTAATTATCGAAAATCGCTGTTATCAAAGTCCCCAGTTTCGCAAAATACACTTGGAACTAGCAAGAGTAGGGAATATGTTAGATATTCTGCACTGTGTGATGTTTCCCCGTCCAGAATATGATATTCCCATGTTTGGTTGTGATTTAGTCGGAGGTAGAGGTCAAATTAGTGCAGCAATTGCCGATCTTTCGCCGGTAAACTTAGAGCGGATTTTACCAGATGGTTATAATTCGCAACTTAGTAAATTAACCACAGCCAACTTTTCTCAACCTCGTGATTTACCAGAATGGGGAAATATTTTTTCCGATTTTTGTCTATTTATTCGTCCTAGTTCCCCCCAAGAAGAAACAATGTTTATTTCTCACGTAGAATCATTTTTAGATATCCATTGTACACAAGCCATCGCATCTAGTCCAGTTGCACCGGAAAAAGTAGCTCAAATTATTGCTGGACAACATAATTATTGTACCAAACAGCAACAAAATGATAAAACCCGTAGAGTTTTAGAAAAGGCTTTTGGTGTAGATTGGGCAGAAAATTATATGACTAAAGTTTTATTTGACTTGCCAGAGTTACCAGAATAATCTGAGAAAATATTACCAAAAGTGTCAGCAATTAAAAATTGCTATTACCTTATCTGTAAAATGCGTTACGTTTTCCCTCAACTGATAAATGTAGAATTTATATGAAGTCATCACCACTGATACTTTTGGGAGGGAAAACTAACGTTAATCACTAAAATTCCTAGTTATCTGGTTTTGGCTGATAATTAGTAATTATTAATTGTTAAAATTCTTACCTATTTGCTCAAAAGTTTTATTTTCTCTTGTAAACTGCAAGTTTTGAAGTTTCGCACATCTTCTTAAAAATGAAGTGTGGAATCTCAACTACTAATGATTTATAAAATCTACCAATTGTATCCCAGGTTGCTTTGAGATAGAAATTTTCATGTAAAGATAATACACCTGAATAATCACAGAGTGTAGTTTATCCAAAGTTAATCATACCCAACAATAGTTATAAAATTGCCAAAACAAAAACCTAAAGAGGTGTAAATCTTGGATAAAGTTTGCTGTGGATTTTAATTACAGCTAATTTACTTTTTTAGTTTCATCACCACAATTCAGATAAATAGGTTAAATATCATGTCAAGGGTGAATGAAAAATCAAAATCCCCAGAAAAGGCACTTGAGCAGCCAAAAATTTGGTTGAGTATTGCCGTAGCTTTACCAGTAGCTATAGCTGCCGGTTTCTTAGCTACAGCGAGAATGGAACAATTAAAAAAACTGACTTCTACTGTATCTGTTGCTCCAGTTCCCAATAGTATTACTGCCATAGGACGCTTAGAACCAAGAGGAGAAGTAGTTAAACTTTCTGCTCCAGCGGGTTTATCAGGTAGTTCACGAGTACAACAACTTTTAGTCAGAGAAGGGCAACGAGTACAGCAAGGACAGATTGTGGCCATTTTAGACAGCCGCGATACCAGTATGGCAGTAGTAGAAGAAGCCAAAGCTAAATTGCAAGAATCCCGTGCGAATTTAGCCCAAGTTAGTGCTGGTCCACCAAGAGATGCTCAAGCTCAAAGATTCATTATTTCTCGGTTGCAAGCCCAACTAGCTGGAGAAAAAGAGGCTCAACAGGCAACAATTAGCCGAATTGCTGCCCAGTTAAGTGGTGATAAAGTTGCCCAACAAGCCACAGTTAACCGTTTGGAAGCGGAACTACTGGGACAAAGAAATTCTTTAAAAGCCAATATGGAGCGGATTAGAGCCGAACAACGAAATGCTCAAGTAGATTATGGGCGCTATGATTTTTTATACAAACAAGGTGCTATTTCTCAGCAAGAACGCGATCGCCGTCGCTTAAGTGCGTTAACTACAAATCAACAGTTAATTGAAAGTGAAGCTAGTTTAAAACGGGCAATAGATACTATTCAACAGCAAGTTTCCGAAGCTAGAGCTAATCAAATTAAAACCCTAGCGACCTTACAACAGCAGTTAATTGAAGCCACAGCCAACCGTAACAAAACTGTCTCCACTTTACAAAGACAAATAGACGAAGAAAGAGAAAGATTGAGCAGAATATTAGTAGTTAGTCCGCTAAATGTCCAAGTTGCTCAAGCACAAGTTACTAATGCCATTGCTTTAATGAGAAAAGCTCAAGTAGAACTTCAGCAAAGCTATGTTAAAGCTCCTAGTTCTGGTGAAATATTAAAAATTCACACTAAATCAGGGGAAATCATGGGAGCAAATGGAATTGCGGAAATCGGACAAACAGATCAAATGTTTGTAGTTGCAGAAGTTCCTGAAGATAGTATTAATAAAGTCCGTTTGGGTCAAAGTGCTACTATCTCTAGTGACAACGGCGCATTTAATGGTCAATTAAAAGGCAGAATTACATCAATTGGTAGAAAAATTGGCAAGAAAGATGTCCTCAATAATGATCCAGCGGCAGATATTGATGCCAGAGTTGTCGAAGTGAAAATTGCCCTATCTCCAGAATTTACCAAGCAAGTTTCCGGTTTAACAAATGCTAAAGTCACCGTAGAAATTAATGAGAATTAACTTCCTATTTCTACGCCAAATATTCATGTTCAACTACTTAATTAGTATCGAGATCAAAAAAAATAAAAAATGGCAGTAAAAATACCTTTATCTTGGCTGCAACTGACAAGAGAAAAAACTCGCCTAGCAGTGGCTTTGTCAGGTATTGCCTTTGCTGATATTTTAATGTTCATGCAGCTAGGTTTTCGGGATGCACTCTATTACAGTAACGTGAGAATGCACAGCAGTTTAGCCGGAGAAGTGGTTTTAATTAACAGTCAATCTAATGCTGTTTTAGCAATGAAAACCTTTTCCCAACGCCGTTTATATAAGGCATTAGACTTGCCTACAGTTCAGTCAGTACATCCTATATATTTAGACTATACAAGCTGGAGAAATCCTGTTACAGGTCGCCCTCGCAGTATCTTAATTTTCGGCATAAATCCAGAAGTTAATCTTTTTGATTTACCTGGAGTAGACGAAAATTTAAATAAACTCAAACTTCCTGATGTTGTTTTATATGACCGTTCTTCCAGAGTAGAATATGGTCCGATTGCTGATAGTTTTAATGCCGGAAAAGTTGTAACAGCCGAAGTACGCAGAAGAAAAGTTCAGGTCGGTGGATTATTTACATTAGGGGCATCTTTTGGTGCAGATGGAAATTTAATTACCAGTGATGTTAACTTTTTACGGATTTTTAATAACCGTCAAAGGGGATTAATTGATATTGGCATTATTAAGTTAAAGCCTGGTGCAGATCCCATCCTAGTAGCTCAAGAATTGCGAAGTTATCTACCTACAGATATCAATGTTTTAACTAAGGAAGAATTTATTGAATTTGAAAGAAATTATTGGGCAAGTAGTACAGCTATTGGCTTTATTTTTACCTTGGGAACAATTATGGGTTTTATTGTAGGAACTGTAATTGTTTATCAAATTTTGTATACAGAAGTCAATGACCATTTATCTGAATATGCTACGCTCAAAGCTATAGGTTACACTCAAAATTATTTACTAACTGTAATTCTTCAAGAGGCTTTTTTATTAGCTGTTGTTGGTTATTTACCTGGATTTGGCTGCGCTCTTGTTCTTTACAATGTTGCTAGAGATGCTACACTTTTGCCTATATTTATGAGTTATAATCGCGCCATTATGGTAATCATGTTAACTATTTTAATGTGCTTTATTTCGGGAATGATTGCTATTCGGAAATTAAGTTCTGCTGATCCAGCCGATATTTTTTAGCTTAGTTCTTGGTCATTGGAAAAAACAATATTTATTCTTCCTTCTTCCTTCTTTCTTCTTCCTTCTTTATCCTGACTCCTGACTCCTGACTCCTGACTCCTGACTCCTGAACTCCTGAATCCTTTTATTATGATCAACAAAGAACCTGTAATATCTATTAAAAATATCAATCACTACTACGGTAAAGGATCGCTGAAAAAACAGATCCTATTTGATATTAGTTTGGAAATATATGCTGGAGAAATCGTGATTATGACTGGACCATCTGGTTCAGGGAAAACGACTTTATTAAGTTTGATTGGTGGGTTAAGATCGGTACAAGAGGGAAGTTTAAAATTCTTAGGTGATGAATTGTGTGGTGCTAGTCAAAACAAACTGGTACACATGAGACGGAAGATTGGTTATATTTTCCAAGCTCATAATTTATTGGGTTTTTTAACTGCTCGGCAAAATGTGCAAATGGCTGTGGAATTAAATAATAATATTTCCCAATCAACAGCTATTTCCCAATCAGAAGATATGCTGGCATCTGTAGGTTTACAAGAACGGGTTAACTACTATCCAGATAATTTATCTGGTGGACAAAAACAAAGAATAGCGATCGCTCGCGCTTTAGTTAATCATCCTCCTTTAGTATTAGCAGATGAACCAACAGCCGCATTAGATAAACAATCAGGACGTGATGTAGTCGAAATCATGCAGCGTTTGGCTAAAGAACAGGGAACTGCTATCTTATTAGTCACCCATGATAACCGGATTTTAGATATCGCTGATCGCATTGTCGAAATGGAAGATGGTCTTCTAACCCGTGACGCTCAAAATGTTGCTTCTAATCACAACTCCTAATTTTGATGATCCGTCTTCTTCAATACAAGTGATGTATTCCAAACCAAAATTTTTTTCCGGTTTGAATTTTTCGGTATTTATTCGTAATTTCAAGTTGTGATTATTTCTGAATAGTGTCTGCATGATGTGAATTTGCTGTCCTATTGTTTTTTGTCAGAGGGGTTTGACGGCTAGTTCTAAATGTCACATTCACGCCTTCATTTGATTGTTCTAGTATCAGCAACGCGGTAGGTTTAGCCTTTTGATCCCAGTGCATATAAACAATCCTACCTTGAATAGTCGGTTGCCAGGTATCATCATCTTCCTTGGGTCTAAGGTATGTTTCTATACAATTCATAATTTCACTAATTGTAGAAGAAGTAGCTTGAGTTGGCAACTTCATTAATCGAATTTGCGCTCTAAACAGCACCCGTTTCACAATGTTGGGTGCTACACCAGTTTCATACTCAATATCGAAAGTTTCATCTATTTCCTTACCAGTATTACTAGCAACTCCTATAGATCCTTGGTTAGCTTGAGCAGGACGTAGGACTTGAGATATCTTATCTTTAACCTTAATTTTAATTTGATTAACTAGGGCAAAATAGAATACCTCCTCTGACATCCGCATTCGCAGATAATCTAAGTTAAAGTCCCGTGAGTGAAGTAAATCTGGATTAGTTTCCATTTTGCGAATAGTTTCTAAAGCTAACTTCAGCTTTCTCTCTAATTCTCGTGTGCGGAATTTTTCAAAAGTTAGTTTTTTCTCCCCCTTTTGCACTAAAATTTTGCCATAAATAATTACAGCAACCAGAGCTAAAACCAGTCCTCCACTAGCACACAATAGCAATGGTATAGCTGGTAATTCATTGCTAGAAACTTCTGTATTCGTTTTTGTTGTTTTCAATCTAGACGATTGAGCCAGAAAAATTGTACTAACCATAATTCACAATTTGAACCTTTTAACTCCTGATGTTTATAATACCCAAATCTTATTTAGTAGTTGGCTGTGGTATAAGTATTTTTTAGATTGTCTTGATCATGTCATATGTACAAACCTATTAGTCACTTGGATCAGCATTTTATCAATATACAGCCATTGTCTAATATAACATCTACGCATTCATCTCATATTTGCCTGTTAGCAACAGATATGGATGGGACACTAACTAAAGATGGCAGATTTACATCTCAACTGCTAAATACTTTAGAGAGTCTATCAGCAGCCAAAATTCCGGTCTTGATTGTGACTGGACGTTCGGCAGGGTGGGTAAGTGCTATTAGTAGTTTAATGCCCATTGTCGGTGCAATTGCCGAAAATGGTGGTTTATTTTATCCATCAGGTAATTCTGATCCAGTTACACTCACGCATATTCCTGATTTGGCTAACCATCGTCAAGATTTAGCTAGAACCTTTGTGAACTTACAAACTTATTTTCCGCAAATCCGAGCATCTGCTGATAATTTATTTCGAGTCACAGACTGGACATTTGATCTTACCTCACTAACGGCTGATCAACTAAAAAATATAAGTGATCTTTGTAAACAGATGGGTTGGGGATTTACTTACAGCAATATTCAGTGCCATATTAAACCCCAAGGACAAAATAAAGCTGCTGGTTTATTAAAAGTCTTAGATCAATATTTTCCCACATACTTGCCAGAACAGGTTATCACTGTTGGTGACAGTCCCAATGATGAAAGTTTATTTAACCAGCGTTATTTTCCTATGTCCGTAGGTGTGGCAAATATCCAGGAGTATACAAATCAGTTACAGCATCAACCTACATATATAACTACAGCAGCCGAAGGAGATGGTTTTTGCGAGTTGTGTAGTTATATTTTGCAAAATTGCCAGCGTTAGCAGGAGGTAGGGACGCAGGGACTAGGCCCAGTTAGGAGTCACCGAGTCAGAAGAAAATTACCTGTTCCCTATTCCCTGCGATAAAGTGACTTGCATAGCTTTTTTATTGATCTTCTATCACCTAAAATTAATGTCATCGTTTCCTAATGGTTATGCAGTCTAGCTGGAGGAGAAAGCTATATACATCAGTGTTTTTGGCAATTCCCATAGTAATTTCATATATAAAATTACTATATTCAATATCAGGAATCCATAAGCTAAAACTATACCATTTTTATATTTTCTTTGTTATTTTGTATTCAACTGAACAGTTATTCAACACAAAGCCAGTTTTAATAAAAATTAGTTCAACTACTTTACCGTTCTTCAAGTTCAGTCCAAATTGCCACATTCTCCAGTTTCTATCAATCTCATCTACATAGGATTTACAATAATGCTAAAAACAAATAGTGAACCGATGATTCTCTCCAGTTTTGTCAACCCTATCGAAGAAAACCATTCAGTTAAAAATAAGTTTGATTTATTGCAAAAAATCCGTCAATGGTTCGACGACATTGAAATTGATAATCGTCGAGTTGCCAAATTGATTGCTAAAGTAATTCCTGCCCAATGTCCCTTTGAGCGTGATATCGTGGTTTTTGGACGAACAATTGCTCATATTCCACCTATGTGCAAACTAAACCCACTGTATGATCAGTTTGTCGGCTTGCGTTTTCGCGCATTATGTTATTTAGTAGATAAGTGTGGAGAAGACATCCAATCTTATTGTTAAATAAAACTCATGGAAATTAAAGTCGTACATCAACCAAATCTTGCACATCTCAATGAGTTAGATGTATTCAACTGGCCAATTTGGGAAAAGGAAATATCTCAATTTTCCTGGACTTACGATGATCAAGAAACTTGCTACTTTTTAGCAGGTAATGTTGTTGTCACTCCTAATGGAGGACAAGCGGTAAAAATGGGTAAGGGAGACTTAGTAACTTTTCCCGCTGGGATGTCTTGTAAATGGGAAATTACCAGCGACGTAAAAAAACATTATTGCTTTGATTAATATTTTTGCAATCTCAATAACCAATATCTGAAGATGTGAATTGGATGTTATTTAGAGGTTGGCTATGAAACTATTGATCCCAAAATATCATCTACAACTAAATTAATTTCGGGGAATGCTTGAATTGACATTTTTTCTCCTCGACTTAGTTTTTGAATGTCGCTATAACCATTTTCGCTAGGGTAGCGATAAACAATAATACAAGATATAACAAAGAAGCAATCAGATCCCCGACTTCTCAACTCAATTGATTATTTATTAACAAGATATAACAAAGAAGCAATCAGATCCCCGACTTCTCAACTCAATTGATTATTTATTAACAAGATATAACAAATAAGTCGGGGATCTAGATTTACAAATAATCAAAAAAGACTTCGGGAACTAATCTTAATTCACCAGATTTGAATCGAGAAATATCTATCCACAATGCGCGATGTTGACGTTCTGGTGTTTCCGCAAAAGTTAAACTTTCAATTTGATAAAACTGGGAATCAGCAAAGTCGCATTCATAAAGTTGAATGATTTCATGTCCTTGTCTACCGTCAAAAGTAAATAAGTTCTCAATACAACTTAGATAGCGAATATTTGTTAATTCGGCTTGAATTTCTTCTTGAAATTCTCTAGCTAAGGCTATGCGGCTAGTTTCGCCAAATTCTACGCCACCACCTAACGCCCGGTAGAATATTGATTGTTTTTTAGGATCGAATCCTTCAGAAACAAATATTCGATTACCATCTCGAATTAGGGCTAAAACAATTACCCGGATTTGACCTTCTTTATTCATGATGACAATTAATTATCGTAAATTGAAGAGGGACGACTTTCGCTATCTTCTGTAGGCCAATCTGGATTTTCACCACCAATGTATAGTTCTTCAATTGTGACGTATTCTTCAGTTAGTTGGGTGAGGGCGTTGATAAGAATGTCTAAGGCGATCGCATCACTTGTACCTAAATCAAACCAACAACGTCCCCATTCTCCTTCATATTCAAATTCACCCATGTTGTGCATCAAAGCCATTAAGCTTTTATCATAGCCTCTTGCATCATAGTCCATGTGGCTGATATCAAGTCCTGTATCTTGGATTTGCAGATTTTCCGCATTAAATCCTCCCAATTTACCTAGATAAAACCAGGAATTAAAGACTTCTTCTACATATTGTTTTTCCCGTTGGGAGGGAACATTGCTAAACTTCAACCAAATCCAAGCATCAAAAGGATTAAACTCGCGGAATTGAATTTCCATTTTTGTAATGGGTAAAACTAGAATTTTGTAACAACTGACCACTGACTACTGACCACTGACAGCCTGATTGCGTTCATATTCAATTTGTTTAACTAAGTTAGCAGGAAGTTGAGACTTTTTGGCTAATGCTTTATCAAAATGAATTATTGCTTCCTTGATTAAATCCTGACTTTTTTCTTTTTTTCCTTTTTCATGGAGAATTTGGGCTTTGAGATAGTAAATTTCTGGGTTGTCAGCAGTTGTTTTTAAGGCGCGGTTGACATAATCTAAAGCCTGGGAATGTTGTTTTAAATCTCGATATGCTAAAGCAATACCTCTATCTACTAAATAACCAGGTGCTGCATTTTTTTCCAATCGGTTAATTGCATCATCTGGACTAGTAAAAGGTAAATTCACAGCTAACATTAAATCCATATAGCCGCGAATTAAGTTTAACTCTGGATCATTAGCAGAAATCTCTTCGGCTCTGTCAAGATATGTATAGACTTTCCGCAACCGACTAAAAGCGAGGGGCGCACCATTTACAGTTCCTTCCCGCTTTAAAATTACCGCCCCCTCTAAAAAATGACCAACCGCAGTGTATAAATTACCACGTAATGGGTCACTAGCGATGAGATTTTGTCCAGTTTCCAGGGTTTTTCGGCTGTATTTTGCTAAATTAGTTTGATCTTGATTTTGATATGCTAAAGAAGCCTGAAGGGCGTAAATTAAAGGTTCATTGGGTTCGCTAGAGACGGCTTTTTGTAAAGCATCTTTGGCTGCTGGGTAATTTCCTTGCTGAAAAATAGCATTAAAAACAGCTTCCGTGCGATCGCCAATTTTATGAGGTTCACGAGAGCGAAATGGATCACCCGCAAAGGATGGATTTACTAAAATATTTAAAAGGATGGAAGTAGTTACAGTCACCTTGAAAAATGGAGCAAATCGCCAGAATATCCTAAATTGAGGCATTAAAACCTGTTTAAACATGATAACCCTCAGAATAATTACAGTTGAAATTGTTGTGTCTATTACCTAAAATGCAAAAATAGTGAATATAAATTACGTCTATTTCCATCAAAAATTTCTCATAACTTGGTAATCTTCACAAATGCTCTATCTCAGAAATCTAACTTATCACCCCACAGCCTGCCCAAAAGCAATTCTTCAAGCTATAAATTTAGAATTACCACCCCAGAAACTGGGTTTAATTATTGGTCCTAGCGGTTCGGGTAAAAGCACCTTATTAGAAATTTTATCTGGATTGGCTGATCCCACTGCTGGTGGAGTTTTCTGGAGAGAACAGGGACTCATAGCCGAACAACTACAACAATTAGCCGGTTTAGTATTTCAATTTCCAGAAAGACATTTTTGCGGGGGGACAATTTTAGAAGAATTGCGCTTAGGACATCCTGAACTGGGAGCGGACAGGGTTAAACAAGCATTAACAGAGGTTGGATTAGATCATTTATCTTTATCTGCGTCACCTCATGCTTTAAGTGGTGGACAACAGCGACGGTTAGCTTTAGCGGTGCAGTTAATTCGTCAACCAAATTTATTATTATTAGATGAACCTACAGCGGGTTTAGATTGGTCAATGCGTCGCCAATTGGTGAATTTATTAGCCGAACTCAAAAAAGATTGGACATTGTTAGTTGTAACACACGACGCTGGTGATATGTTACCAATAGCTGATTATTGTTGGACTTTAGATCATGGGGTCTTAACATCAGGAGTCAGGAGTCAGGAGTCAGGAGTCAGAAGTCAGGGAGAAGAGGTAAAATCTGCTTAATTCTAAATTAATCTTCAGAGTAATTGAACGCAGATGAACGCAGATGAACACAGATAAGGAGGGATGAATTCATGGATTTGATGATGTTATGTAGCTTCACATAAAATTAGGTATGAAATTCCCAAATTGAACCTTTAAAACTCTTTCCTTTGCGTGATTGCGCCTTGGGGTGAGACTAAAATTCATACCCTGAATCAGTAACGCCAAAATAACTTAAAAAAATTAATTTTAACCAATGAATTTAGAATCTTTACCTATAACTATTTTGCCAGAAATGGGGGAAATATGGCAAAAAACTCTGAATTGGCAACCAACAAACTGGGAAGAAAACCAATTTCAACAACTTTATCAATTAATCTTGGCAGGAAATCGTCAACTTAACTTAACTCGCATTACTGAACCTGAAGAATTTTGGGAAAAACATCTTTGGGATTCTTTGCGAGGAATTGCACCTAAACAATTATTTATTCCCGGTATTGAAAAGGGTAAGCGGATAATTGATATTGGTACGGGTGCAGGTTTTCCTGGTATCCCAATTTCTCTAGTTTTTCCTAATTCTCAAGTTACGCTTTTAGATTCTACAGGGAAGAAAATTAGTTTTATTGAGACAATTTTATCAGCACTTGCTCTGAATAATGCCAAAACTTTACTGGGGAGAGCCGAAGAAGTTGGTCAGCAAATTCAACACAGACAACAGTATGATCTAGCTGTAATTAGGGCTGTGGGTAATGTTTCTGCTTGTGCTGAATATTCTTTACCTTTAGTAAAAAAAGGCGGTTTAGCGGTAATTTATCGCGGTACTTGGACTCAAGCCGAAAATGAAAGTTTAGAAATGGCTGTTACCCAATTAGGTGGGGTAATTGAACTAATTGAAGAATTTTCTACTCCCTTGAGTAATAGTATTCGTCATTGTCTTTATTTACGAAAAGTAGCAAACACACCAATTAGTTTTCCCCGTGCGGTTGGTATACCCAGTCAAAAACCAATTTAATCAACTGATTTCTCGATTTTAGATTAGATTGGTGATTAGATATCTAACAGCGCGAGAGCGTCAACATCGTTATAAATGGCTGAACCAAAGGTTCAACAGTAGCTAACCGCTGATAGCGAAAACAAACCTAAAATCCCAAAATCCAAGTGTTAAATTTGTCTCAAAATGGGTGTTCTGTATGGGTTGCTTCTGCAACAGAAGAACTGCTGACACCAACTGCTGTTGCTCTTGGCAAATTTGATGGTGTTCATCTTGGTCATCAAAGAGTGATTCAGCCAGTATTGCAGTCAGCACGGAGTGAGGAGAATTCAGTCCGCCCGTACTCAACCGTTGTCACATTTGATCCCCATCCCCAGGAGTTTTTTACAGGACTTCCCCGTGATTTGTTAACACCACTGGATGAAAAAGTTGCACAATTGCGATCGCTTGGGGTGGAACAATTAGTATTATTACCTTTTGATAGAGAACTATCTGCCCTTTCCCCTGAAGAATTTGTCGATAAAATCCTGGTTCAACAACTGCAATGTCAACAGATTAGCGTTGGACAAGACTTTTGTTTTGGCAAAAAGCGCATGGGTACTGCTCAAGATTTGCAAATACTCGCAGCAAAATATAATATACCCGTGACCATAGTTCCTATAAAAACTGATATAGAAAACTTTTCCGCAGCAGATGATACTCGCATTAGTACCTCATTAATCCGGGAAAGTTTGGAAGTCGGTGATATTCAAAAAGCAAATCGTCTTTTGGGAAGACCTTACAGCCTTACAGGTATAGTAGTAACAGGTCAAAAATTAGGGAGAACTATCGGCTTTCCTACCGCCAATATTCAACTACCAAAAGATAAATTTTTACCTCGTCATGGTGTTTATGCTGTGGAGGTTATTATTGATAACGAAACTCCAGACAACTCTCCCACTCAACATTTTGGAGTCATGAATATTGGCAATCGTCCCACAGTTCATGGTATAGATACTAGCGTAGAAGTACATTGTTTAAATTGGTCTGGTGATTTGTATGGTAAAAATTTGCTGGTACAACTAATAAAATTTTTGCGTCCCGAACAGAAATTTACCTCCTTAGAAGCGCTGAAAAACCAAATTCAACTAGATTGTAAAATAGCTCAAGAAATTTTTAATTCTTAATGATGGGGGGATTTTCAATGTTAATCTAAACATTACAGCGATTTTTAGGTAACTACTTCTGTAATATGAAATATCATGGGAGGTGTAACTTCCCAAAAAGTATTTCTATTATGGTACATTTGTTATGTAAGCATAAAAAAGTCACATTTACCTATGCAAAAAATTATCATCGAAAACTTCGGTCCAATTAAATATGCAGAAATTGAAGTTAAGAAAATATTAGTTTTGATTGGTGAACAAGCTAGTGGTAAAAGCACTATTGCTAAATTAATTTATTTTTTCAAGACCATACAAGAGGATTTATTTAGTCAAATTTACCGAGACAAACAAAATCAATCTCTGGATATCAATTCTGATATTTTATCCCCCATTCAGCAAAAATTTTATAATTTTTTTGGACCTACAAATAATTTACCTGATTTTGAAATAACATTTTATTACAGTTTTAATGAAAATAAATTCTTGAAACTAAGCAATGATGAAAATAAAAAAATGAAGATATCTCCTATAGATACTTTTATAAATGAAAAATTTACAATTCTTGCAAGTGATATTAAATTTAGACTTAGACAAGAATATTTAAATATCAACAAAAATAGAAATATTCAACCATTAATTAAGGAAGAAGAAAAAATAAAATATGCTCAACAACTTTATGACCTGCTCAATGACTTATTTCAAAATAAACAAAGAGATTTATTGTTTATTGTTGCTGGTAGAAGTGCAACCGTAGCCTATCCTAGTTTATTTGAAAAATATTTCTCACAAAGTATTGAAATTAATTTAAAACAAAATATTTCAATTGACAATTATGAACGTAGCTCAAAAACTTTAGATGAAATATTATTGGAAAAATTTATAGAAAAATTTGTAAGGGTAAAAGACATTTTTAGAAAGTTTAGAAATTTTGAAGGACTAATCGAAAGTTATTCAGAAAACAACATAAAAGAAAAATTATATCAAGTCAAAAATAAGATAGATAAAATATTAAAGGGAGAATACCGTATTGATGATTTAGGAGAGAAAATTCTATTTAATAAAGAAACAGAAGAATATATTTACTTGTCTAATACTTCGTCAGGACAGCAAGAATCTATAAGAATTTTACAAGATATTTTTCTGAATATTCTTGATAATACAAAAGTATTAAGAATCTTGGAAGAACCAGAAGCTCATTTATTCCCTGTTGCTCAAAAGCAATTGATTGAGTTATTGGCTTTAATGATAAATCAAAATGATGATAATCAACTAATTATCACCACCCATAGTCCCTATGTTCTCACAGTTTTTAATAATTTACTCTTTGCGAATAGAGTAGTTGAAAAAAATCCGTCAACAGAATCAGAAGTAGCACAAATAATTCCCCAAGATTCTTGGTTAAGTGCTAAAGATTTTTCTGCTTATTCTTTGGGAAATCAATCTGTTAGTGAGGATACTAGGTATTGCGAACCTATTTTTAATCAAGAAAAAGGTACTATTCAACAAAATTATTTAGATACAGTTTCGGAAATTTTGGGTGGTGATTTTCAAGCTTTGTACAGTATTCACGCTAAAACTTTCAAAAGAAAATGAGCAAATTTGAGGATATTAAAGAACTTCTATCAACTGCTTTTGATAACTTTTCCGATGTTCTGGAAATTGAAATGAGATCGGAATTTTCAATGATAGACTATCAAGGACAGTCCTTTATTATTATCAATATAAATTCAGATGACAACACATTTACTATTAAACTAAATGGTGTTGATACTGTTAAAAATGGTTTTGATATCACTAAATTATTTAATGTAATTAATGCTAAAATAGTTGGTTTTATTCCTATTGACGGAAAAAAAGGACTTTTAGGATTTGGTGATTCTCATTGCGATTTTGTATTTTTTGATGAAAATGATTTTTGTTTTGTAGAGTTCAAATTGGATGCAACAAGTTTAAGAAAAGTAGATAAAAACCGCGACAAAGCTATTAACCAACTCACTAATACTATTGATTTATTTGATAATAAATTAGTTAGAAACTATGCAGGTTTAAATTTAGAAGCTTATGTTTGTACTCCTGAATTTTACCCAAGATTTAATTCAAGCTGGATAGCATTTGCGAAAGATTTTTTAGAAGAGTATGGTTTTGAACTTTTTGAAATAAACAATAAAATTTGTAAATAAATAATATATTTAAAAGTAAAACCAGTTCCAAAAAATTTGTTTTTTGACTTTCCTCTCCTTGCGTCGGTGGTTTAGCAACTCCAGAAATCTTTAATTCTTATGCTGGATTAAGCTTGTTACGTGGGAATACTGTAGAAAAGGCTAAACTATTAAACAAGTTTTTAGTCAAAACTCAGAAGTAAGCCTTCTCCATTTCCCCCCAGGTACTGCATGAGAGAAAAAATTGACGCTTTAACACAAAATTTGGCTCGTACCATTGTTGGTAAACATGAAGCCATCCGCTTAGTCATAGTAGCTTTACTTGGTGGTGGTCATGCTTTATTAGAAGATGTTCCCGGTGTCGGGAAAACCCTCTTAGCCAAATCTCTAGCTCGTTCTGTAGATGGTAAATTTCAACGGTTACAATGTACCCCTGACTTACTCCCTACGGATATCACCGGCACAAATATTTGGAATCCTAAAACTGGGGAATTTACATTTCTACAAGGTCCTGTATTTGCTAACGTCCTCCTAGCGGACGAAATTAACCGGGCTACACCCCGTACCCAGTCGGCTTTGCTGGAAGTGATGGAAGAACATCAGGTAACAGTTGATGGTGTTTCTCGTCTAGTTCCTCAGCCATTCTTTGTGATTGCTACCCAAAACCCCATTGAGTATCAAGGGACGTTTCCCCTCCCAGAAGCCCAAATGGACCGGTTTATGCTGTCTTTGAGTTTGGGCTATCCTTCGGAATCAGAAGAAATGCAAATGCTGCAAAATCTGCAAGCAGGTTTAAAAGTTGCTGATTTACAGCCTTGTATTACTTTAGAAGAAGTCCAAGCATTACGCCAAGCTTGTTCCCAAGTCAAGGTAGAAGCATCTTTGCAACAATACATTTTGGAATTGGTGCGAACTACTAGACAGGATGAAGAAATCACTCTTGGTGTGAGTCCTCGTGGTACTGTGGCGTTACAAAAAGCTTCCCAAGCACTGGCTTTTATTTTAGGTAGAGAATATGCTCTTCCTGATGATGTCAAGTTTCTCGCACCGCACGTTCTTTGTCATCGTCTGATTCCTAGAGGGGGAAGAAATGCCAAAACTATAGTTGAACGGTTATTGCGATCTGTGCCTATCCCTTAATATAAAATATCATGGGAGGTAGAGCCTCCCAAAAAGCGGATTTTTTCGGGTTTTTTATGTCAATTTTGGAAAAGAACATCTTTTTTCTGATTATTAAAACTTATACCTTGTCTGATAAAAACAACAAAAACTTATAATTGCATCTTGATAGAAGAACTAAGAAGTCCTGATTTTGCCTTTTGCCACTTTTTCAGCAAACCCTAAGAGGTTGTTTGAAAAGTATTATATGAAACCCATAATCTCCAAAAACCTAACCCCCCTTCCCCCCTTCCCTACAAGGGAATGGGGTTTTTAAAGCCTCTCCCCTGGTAGGGGAGAGGTTTGGAGAGGGGTCTGTTTCCACATTAAAAACTTTTAAAACATCCTCTAAGTAACAAATTGGTTTATGCTGTAAATAGTGAAAGTTTAAGAAATATTAAGTTCTCCTCCTCGTATAATCATGCAATGTATTGTTAATCGCCGCGATCAGTTTTCAGCAGTTGGTCGGTATTGGTTCCCAGAACTGAGTCAAATTGAGAATTTAGAAAAATTTGGTGCTTACTCAAAATTTCCCGGACACGGACACAACTATGTCTTGTTCATTTCCATGATTGGGGAATTAGATGAGTATGGTATGGTGCTGAACCTGTCTGATGTCAAGCACGTCATCAAAGAGGAAGTTACCAGTCAACTAGATTTTTCCTATCTGAATGATGTGTGGACAGAATTTCAACAAACTCTCCCCACTACGGAAAATATGGCGCGAGTGATTTGGGAACGTTTAGCACCCCATTTACCTTTGGTGCGCGTCCAGTTATTTGAACATCCTCAACTTTGGGCTGATTATCAGGGAGAGGGAGAAAAAGCTAGTTTGACTATCAGGACTCATTTTAGCGCTGCTCACCGTCTAGCTCCTAACCTCAGTGCTGATAAATATGGTAGATGTACTCAGACTCATGGACATAATTATCATCTAGAAGTGACTGTAGAAGGGGAAATAGACTCCCGTACGGGCATGATTGTGGATGTAGCTGCTTTAAATCGAGTGGTGGAAGATTATGTGGTGAGAATATTTGATCACTCTTGTGTGAATGAGGATATTCCTTATTTTGCCGATATTGTACCCACTACAGAGAATATTTCCCGTTACATTCATGGTCTTTTAGAATCACCCATTGATGAATTGGGAGTGAAACTAGCCAACATTAAACTGTTTGAAAGTCATCAACTTTGGGCAGATTATCCGGGTAAAGATAGGTCAGGCTATCTGAGTATTAGCACTCATTTTAGCTCTGCTCATAGATTGGCACACCCTGATTTGAGTTTGGCAAAAAACACGGAAATTTATGGTAAATGCGCTCGTGTAAATGGACATGGACATAATTATCAATTGGAAGTAACTATCAAAGGGAATATTGACTCCTCTACGGGGATGGTTATTGATTTGGGGGCTTTAAATCAGATAATTACAGATTACGTGATTGAGCCATTTGATCATACTTTCTTAAATAAGGATGTTGCTTTCTTTAATCAAGTTGTGCCGACTGCGGAAAATATTGCTCTTTATATTAGTAATACTTTGCGATCGCCTATTCAAGAATTGGGTGCAACTCTTTACAAAGTTAAACTGGTTGAAAGTCCTAATAACGCTTGCGAAATCTATGCGGCTGATTCTGAATCCATATCTGTTAATGCAGCGGTAAGTCAACCAGTATTGGCAATAGTTTAAACACATCCAGATCCCCGACTTCTCAAAGAAGTCGGGGATCTATATTCCTAACTCCTCTTTTAATTCAGCCAATGTTTGAGGAGTTTCCATTTCTGTTTGGGTCCATTCTAAAGCCCGAAATAAACGTTTAGCGTTTTCAGGTGATCTTAACTACTTAAAAATATCTGTTCCATTGGTTGCTGATTAAACCATTGACTAACTTGGGGGTTGGGAGCTTTTTTAACAAACTCAGACATTACACAAGTATCAATTAGATAAGTCATAGTTCAAAATTCCTGCCTGTGTCTTTATCACGTTCAAACAATGAGGCAATATCATCTTCGGCAGATTCATCATCTATAAAACGTAATCGCTCAAATAAAGGCAGTTCTTTTTTTTGTTGCTGCAAGTAATTGGATAATATTTTAATGACTGCTTCCTGTGCATTTTCATAGTGACTGACTGCGATAATTTCATTAATTAATTCATCATCTATTGTGATAATGGTCATTGTTTTATTCTCCGTTGTTTTCATAATGCTAATTATCGGATAAACAAATACCGACGACCGGCTAAACTGCGTAAATAGCGATAAATTAACCAAGCTAAAAGTCCTAACCCAAAATTGAATAATAGTTCTTGGACTATAAACCAGAAAATTTTCGGATCAAACCAAAGTTCCCACCGCAAAGGACTAATTTTTCGGGCTAGAATCAATAATCCAAATAGAGAATTTCCGCCTAGTGATAGGATTAATAATACTAAACCCCTTTGCCAAGTGCGGGCTGAGGATATATGTCCAGAAATTAACACTAAAGGATGTTTTCTCTGGAGTTTTCGGAGTAGTTGTTCCCACCGCCAAAACATCCATAATAGTAAAGGAAATAACCCATAGATGAGCAAATTTGTGGGCTGCGAAAACCTCACAGAAATACCTAAAATATTGACTAAAGCATGAAAGAAAACAGAATTTAACCAAGCGATAAAAATTAAATCCCGATCTCGATTCAACCTTCTCCTAGCAGAAATATATATCCCTAAAGCGTACCCCCAAGGAGCAGAAAACATCCCATGAACTGGAGTACCAATAATGCGGTCTAGAATTGAAGATGTGCCATGAGATAAATAAATCCAGGTTTCTTCCGCTGTGAAACCTAAAGCTACGGCTATGGTAAATAAAAAAACTGTAGTAGCTCGGAGATGATACTGACGTTGTAAATAGCAAATGGGCAGAATAACTGCTACTAATTTACAACCTTCTTCAATGGGAGCGATCGCTAATATTTGCCGAAAAACGACACCAGAAAAATGACGCTGGATCTGTTGCCAGTCTAAAACCCGGTTAGCTACATTTTCCATAGCCCATTCCAAGCCCAGAGCAGCAAAACCAGAGATAGCGCCAATAATGAACAAAATCAATAAATTTAACCACGGTGGGGCAGCAGGAGTTCTGCGGTAGTAAAACCACAAAAACAACAGGGGGGGGATAACTGCCCACAGCACTAAATATAAATTAGCCACTCACCTGAGCAATGATAGTACGGTAACGAGGACTATTGCTAGTAATAGTAGGAGCTTGTAAACCTGCCCCAATTAGGGCTTGTTCAATGTCCAAACTAAAATATTCATCTAAATAAGGTTCGGTACTTTTAAGCAACGTCAAAATATAAGTTGGCATTTTTTTGTAATTTTCCGATTTGGGATTCATGTCCGTAGATTCAGCTTGATCATGTACCCAGTTGATTTGGGCAAGACGACGTTGTTTAGTCCGATAGTTAGCTACAGCTAGAAGGTAAGGAGATAAGTCTAAACCAGTAATTTTGGCTTGGGGATATACTGCCTGTAAGGCGAAGGTACTTAATACCACTGCACATCCTAAGTCTAATATATCTTGCGCTTGGTGAGAAATCTGTGCAATTCATTTTTGTCTTTGACACTCTTTTTAACTTATGACATATTTACCAGATTTGAGGCTATATTTAGTGAATCTGGCATTTTCTCAATTTATGCTAATTTTGAATTCTCAGGGTTTGGGCTGTAAGATAAACTTTTGTCCATTCACCTAGAACTTGATGGGTTTTCAGTTGTAGTTCTTGGGCTATGACTTCTATGGAGTTACCTGCTTTGCGGAGGTTGAGGATTTGTTGTCCTATGGGAGTGATTTTTTCTGAAAGTTGTTGCCATTGGGTTTCTGTTAGCCCTAAATTATGTTCTTCTAGGGAAATGGACAACCAGTGATCAATTAGTTCTGGTTGGCCTTTAATGGCAAAGACTCGCACGGCATGATAACTGAGTTTTTCTCGCAGCCGATATACTTCTTTAATGGGTTTGTTGAGTTGTTTGGCAATTTCTTCTTGGGATTTGCCTTGCAGATATAAGCGCAACCAATCTACTGCTTGTTGTCCAATATTTTCTAATAAGTATTGTTCAAATTCTTGCTGTACAAGTTGACGGTTAGCTTGTTGTTCTTCTAAGTGTTGGGTTTCTTGATATTGAGCGATCGCTTGATTATCAACTAAGCTAATCGGATTGTCGTTATTTTCTGTGAGAATTTCCTCAGAAACAAGTTTCACTAATTCGCTAGTAGGTACTTGTGTTAAGCCTCCTCTCTGGATTTTTCGCAGGTAGTTAACAAAGCGGTACATTAATATTGGTTGATTCCGAACTGGACGTAAACAATATTCTTCTATGCTGGCAAATAGTAACGTATCCCGCAATCTTTTGTCCGTTGTTAATGCGGTAATGTGAGTCATTTGTTGTTGGATATATGAGTCACTTTGCATCAGGTCTTGGAGGACTTCTTGCAGGACATCAATAACGCTTCGTTGGCGATCGCGGCTGAGAGATATCCACATCTGAATTTTGTTTCTTACCGCCACTACACTACTCAAGCGGCTAATGAGTTGACGATAAGCCTTTTCTCTGCTCATACCTAAATAGCGTTTGTGCAGAATTCGCCACCGATATTCCATTGCTTGTTTAGCAATTTCTAGTTCTTTGGGGTTAAGTAGATCAAACCGTGCTAAATCCACTCCCAAAAGCCAATTCAGAATACTTTGTCTAGTAGCCTGACTTTGTTCTGGACATTCTGTAATTAGTCGCTGTTGCCAATATTGAGCTAAATTTACCCCATTTTGTGTCATAGCAACATTGCGCTCCTTGAAATTAGATTTAGCGATTTAGTAGCAGGTAATAACTCCTAATTGATTCGTTCAATAGACCGTAATATCAAATTAAGATGAAGCTACATTGAATAATATTTCAAGAATAATTAACCGCAGATAAACGCAGATTAAGACGGATGAATTAATGGATTTGATGTAAAGATTCAGACGTTATGGGATTACGAACATAATAATATTGTGGACTATTGATGCAAGTTGCTATTTAGGGAAAGAGGGAATAGGGGTTTATTACCTATTACCCATTGCCCACCTAATAGATGAAATTAGATCCTAGCAGCACCGATAATGGGATTTTCCACAGATTCTCGATACTGTTGAACGTCTGCTGTATAAGCAATTGGCAATACAGCTTCTACGTTTTCATGGGGACGAGCAATAATTACCCAGGATTCGAGAGTACCACCATGAACTTTTTCTACAGCATCCACACCGGCTGCCATAGCGGCTTTAACTTCGGAAACATCACCACGAATATTGACGGTAAAGCGAGCGCTCCCAACTCTGATATAACCAACGAGGGTAACTCGACCGGCTTTTACCATTGCGTCTGCTGCTGCGAGAACGGCGGGAAAACCCTTAGTTTCTAATGATCCAACTGCCTGTGATGACATTTTTAATCTCCTGTTTTGAATATAAAGTTATCGGTTGCTACAAGTTAATTTTTATGAAGAAATGCTTCAATTTTTCATAGCGAACTTACTTAGAAAATACGGAAAGGTTCAGATTTGGAGGTGAAGTGGATAGGTAAGACTGTTTCCACATTTTCCGGGGGATTGGGAATAATGTAGTGGGTAATAACCTCACCGCCATAAACTTCTTCACCAGCAACAATTCCAGCGGCTACGGCTGTTTGCACTTCCGCAACGTGGCCTCTGACAGCAACTATCATGCGACCACTTTCCGCGATACCGTAATAAACAATCGTGACACTAGCAGCTTTGACCATTGCGTCTGCTGATGCTAAAACCGCAGGAAAACCTAATGTTTCAATTGCGCCAACTGCCATTGGCATGGCTTAAATCTCCTACTATCGGGATAATTGATTCCTATTTTACGTGGATTGTGTCCCTATTTTAATTTTTGCGGAAATTTTCTTTTTTAATTGGTGACTGGGTATTAGCTAAGGGACTTGCAAGAAATAAATTATCTCAATAAACGAACCACAGAGGCACAGAGAACACAGAGAGAGAATTTTTGCGTCAGTTTTGGGACATTTTTTTATTTGGGAGTCCCTAAGGTGATCCGCACTGATGTAAACTGGAGTTTATGTTTCCAAGTTTTCTTCCTGCCGCAGTTGGGCAACTCACAGAACCAACATCCATCGCTTTGGCTCAAAATATCCAAAGTCAGGCGATTATTACTCATGCCGCCAATGAACCCATTAATACCACTTATGTCCAACAAGGTTATGGTGGTACACCGATTTTATTAATTCATGGTTTTGATAGTTCGGTGCTAGAATACCGCCGACTTTTGCCTTTACTAGCTGAAAAAAATGCAGTTTGGGCCGTAGATTTATTGGGATTTGGTTTTACAGATAGATTACCGGGGATTGCTTACAGTTCGGTCACGATTAAAAACCATCTCTACTCATTTTGGCAAACCCTGATTAACCAACCTGTGATTTTGGTGGGTGCGTCTATGGGTGGGGCTGCGGCTATAGATTTTACCCTCACTTACCCAGAGGCGGTAAAACAACTGGTATTAATAGATAGTGCGGGTTTGAAAGGTAATTCCCCATTAAGTAAATATATATTTTCACCTTTGGATTATTGGGCGACGGAATTTTTGCGAAATCCCAAAGTCCGTAAAAGCATTTGTCGAACTGCATATAAAAACCCAAATCTGATCTCCGAGGATGCTTTGTGCTGTGGAGAATTACACTTACAAATGCCTAATTGGACTCAAGCCTTAATTGCCTTTACCAAAAGTGGCGGTTATGGTGCTTTTAAATTTCCCCAACTTGCCAAAATTGCACAACCAACTTTAATTTTATGGGGTGATAGTGATAAAATTTTAGGAACTGGGGACGCTCCGAAATTTGCCAAAGCAATTCCCCAAAGTCAGCTAATTTGGATTAAAGATTGTGGTCATATTCCTCACTTGGAACAATCACAAATTGTCGCTGAACATATATTAGAGTTTTAGCAACAAGATCCCCGACTTCTTCAAGAAGTCGGGGATCTAAATTCTTAACTTCAATCATACAACCAAGTATTTTTGGAAAAATCCTCACTGTCTTGATTGGGTTTTTCTTGAAGTCGTTCTATTGACCTATGAGATTTTTTGTATTGAATGGATTTGGAAATTTGACTAGCTTGTTGACTAAGTTGTGAATGAGGTTGTTGACTAGGTTGTTTTAAACCCTTGATTTCTTCTAGTAACTGAGAGTTGGAATCTGCTAGTTGTAAAGCGGTTTGTTTTGTTTCGTAAAGTTCATTTGTCAAACGTTCTACCAATGCTTCTTTTTCTGAAAAAGCTGTTTGTAAATCACTAATTTGCTTGATTAAAGTAGATTCTTTTTGTTTTAATGTAGAAACTGTTTGCTGTAATTCTTTAATACTGGCTTCTAGTTCTAACTGATTATTATCCGTTTGTACTTGGGTTTCCAATACTGCTTCAGCCGAAACTTCAATTACAGGTTCATTTTGTAAGGGTATAAATTTTGTGGTTTCTTCTTGTATTAAGTTAGAGAGATTTTTTTTAGGCATTACTTTATCAACTCCAATTACGCCGTCATTATTTAAGTATACGTCTGGAAGTGACAATAAAATCTTATATTCCCAATTTCTTTGCAAAATCAGATTTCAAGAATTATTGACCGCAGATAAACGCAGATAAACGCAGATAAATACGGATGAATTATTGATATTAGTGCAGATAATAGATAAAATCAAGATGTTTAATTACCTATCCTTTTTCTGTTTTGGCTACTATATCTTGTCCTCGTTGTCATCAAATTATTGATAGTCAAGCAATTACTTGTCCTCAGTGTCGGCTATTGCTGAAAGCTTATGGACATCCTGGTATTCCTTTGCACCGCGCTCAAGGAAATGATCATCTATGCGACAGTTGTAGCTATCACTTTGATCATACCTGTAACTTTCCTCAATATCCCTATGCTCAAGATTGTACTCTCTATCAAAATATAGAAGAAAGTGAATTAGAATCGCAAAAGCAAAATTCTAATTATAACTTGAGTACAAGGGTTAATAATTGGATAAACCGCCATCAAACTTTGTTATTAATACTAACTTTGTTATTAGTTTGTTTATTAATAACCTTGTTCAACTCTTGATATAACAGAATCACGAAAACTGCCCTTAAACTGTCTTTACTTCTAAGTTTTCTGGCATAATTTCCCCAGTTGATGAAATCTCTTCCGCAAATATTTCTAAATCAAACCAAAAAGTAGTACCAATACCAACTTCACTTACCAAATTAACTTGACTATGATGTCTGTCCATAATGTTTCTGACAATTGATAAACCTAAACCTGTTCCTTCTAGAGTATGAACTCTATTTTCTACACGAAAGAATCGGTCAAAAATTGCCTGTTGATCTTCTGGTGCGATACCAATTCCTGTATCACTAATTTCAATTCTCACTTTACCAGAATGATGCTGAGAATGAGAATTAGCATCTAGTTGATAAGCACGGATAACTACCTTACCACCAGCTAGACTGAATTTAAGAGAATTACCAATTAAATTCCCAAAAACTTGCAGTAACAAGTCATAATTTCCTAGAACAAAAGGTAAATCATGAGTCAGTTCCTGGCACAGTTCAATCCCTTTATCTTTAGCATTAAGCTGATAAGTCCGTAATGTCTGTTCTATTGCTTGTGGTAAATCTACCTTATCAAAAGTGTAATTCCGACCAGATTCAAGTTTTGATAAATCTAAAACATCATTAACCAAGCGGGTGAGTCTATCAGTTTCATTATTAACTGTTTGCAAAAATTCCTTGCGTTCATCAATACCTAAATCTTCGCCATAATCATGTAAAGTTTCAATATAGGTTTTGATGTTAAATAAAGGAGTCCTTAATTCATGGGAAATATTGCTGATAAACTGGCTTTTAGCTTCATTTAGTTCCACCTCCCGGCTAATGTCTTGGACAGTGATAGCTATACCTTTAATACTTTCCCGTTGGAGGTTAAGAACTGTGGTTAAAACAATGCGAATTGTGCGTTGAGTAGGTTGTTTGAGGAGGATACGAAATTCAGCACTTTCACATTCACCTGCTGCCATTTCATATAAAGTCCGGGATATTTCCATTTGGACAGTATGGGGTAAGTGATGGAGTATATTACTACCAACAACATCCACACTTTCCCAATTAAAAATCCGTTTAGCAGTGGGATTAACTAATATTACTTGCATATTATTATCAATCAAAACTGCACCATCAGCAATGGTGGAGACTAAGGTTTCTAATTTAGCTTTTTCGGCAGTTAATTCTTCAATATTTTGTTCTTCATAACGTTCTAGCCGTTCTGCCATTTCATTGAAGCTGAAAATTACTTCTCCTAGTTCACCACCGAGAGGGATATCTATGCGCTGTTTAAAATTTCCAGCCGCAATTTGTTTAACACCTACTAGCAATTCTTTAATAGGTTTAGTAATAGTTAAAGCATTAATTACTCCTGCTAAAATCACCATGACCCAAATTGTGATAAAAACGGCAATGGTAACATCACGGGTGAAATTAGTGGATATGACTGCGATTTGGTTAGGGTTAATACCAACTGCTAATACACCTAAGTATTTTTTATCTACTATTAAAGGCACAAATACATCTGTAACTGCACCATCGGGGGTGTTATGCTGCCTAACCATTGGTTGATCTTGATTGTCAGAATAATCTTCTGGTAGTTGGATATGGCGCTTAATAGTGAGGGAGTTTTCTACCTCTGGTTCCCAAAAAGGAAGACCAAAAAACATTTGCCCAGTTTCATCAGCGTATAACATATAACGCACGCTAGAAGTGGCACTGAAAAAACGTTGAGAAAATTGGGCAACTTCAGTTAAATTGTGATCAGCAATTAGGGGGGCTACATTTGCGGCCAGGAGTAATCCTAAATCACGACCAAAGCGGGTATCATTGAGACGTGCATCTTGCTGAATTGTGTTTACAGCCCAGAAGGTCAAACCACTCATGACCAAGGAAACCATGAGGGTGGCGACGGCTAGGAGTTTGGTCTGAAGGGTAAACTCTGACCACCAATTGGCGAGTGCTTTTGATGCACCAGAGGCGAATTCATCTCGGAAATTTGTAAAAAGAGCCAGCATCTTAAAATACGGTTGTTAGTAGTTCGTTGTTTTCTATCCCAAAAACTAAAAATTGCCAGTTAATTTTCCAAACGTGCTAGGAATTGGCAGGAGGGACAGGGGACAGAGGAAAGAATATAGTTGATCTTTTACCTCTTCTTTTCTAATTTAACTATGTTTTTGGAGTAATCGTAAAAACTTAGTTGCAAGAAAGGTAATGTGATGGGACTATTACAATGTAAAATACGTAATCATCTAGAATCCAAAATTAAGAATATTTCAACGTTCTAGGGTTAACAAACATTCTCACTCAGTCAATTATCCCCAAAATACTGATAACGTAATTAAATTTTTCCTATTCTATCTATGAATTCTCCGGAAACACCACGTAAATCACCCACCCAAGCAATAGGGGCAAAAATTTTCCACTATTGTAATTTCATCAGCTTATTTATTATGATCACCAGTGGATTGCAAATTTATAATGCTAATCCTGTTTTTGGCGGACGTGGTGGATTATATATTTTCCCCCTGTTTACTTTAGGTGGTTGGTTGGCTGGAGGTAGACATTGGCATTTTGCAGCCATGTGGCTATTTTCTCTGAATCTTTTCTGCTATGGAATTTATATTTTCGTTACCCAACGCTGGAAAAATAGATTTGTTAGCGAAAAAGATATCAAGGCATTACAAAAAAGTCAAAATCACCAACGTTTAAATTATGCTTGGCATCGAATTATTTATACAGCAATCATTCCTATTTTATTACTGGCAATATTTACAGGCATAGGAATGTACAAACCTGCTCAATTTTATTGGATAGTTGATATTTTTGGCAGTTGGCAAGCATTAAGAATTGTCCACTTTGCTGCTGTACCAACAGTGGTAATATTTGTCTGGCTTCATTGGAAGTTAGGGCAGAAGGTAGGGGGAAATCCCCTGACAAAATCTATATTTTTGTAAAAAATAGCAGAATTTAGGCATCAAAATGAATAATCATGAATTTACCCGAAGAAGGTTTTTACAACTTTCTGGTTTATCGAGTATGAGTTTATTACTTGGTGGTTGTGGTACACCTATATTTGCAGATTTAGTAGGGAAACTTTCTGAACCTCTCAATCAGAAATTTGAAGAATTGATATTTCAGCCTCAAAAGCCAGTTCCAGAATTTTTACCTAATCAAATTGAACCAAATAAGTTAATAATTAATAGTTTTAAATCTACACCAGTTATTGATCTAGCAAAATATCGTTTAATTGTAGATGGTGAAGTAAATCATCCGCTGAGTTTGAGTATGGCAGATATTCAAGCTTTACCTCTCACTTCTATGATTATTCGTCATGTTTGTGTAGAAGGCTGGGCGGCAATTGTGCAATGGGGTGGCATTCGTTTGCGGGAAATTATCGCCCTTTCTCAACCTAAATCCTCGGTTAAATATGCCTATTTTAAATCAGCAGATGGTTATTATGAAAGTTGGGATATAGCCTCAGCTTTACACCCACAAACCCTATTAGCTTATCAAAAAAATGGTGCAGCTTTGCCTGTGGAAAATGGTGCGCCTTTGCGGTTAGCTTCACCCATTAAACTTGGCTATAAACAAAGTAAATGGGTGACACGAGTTACCCTCACCAGTAAATTATCAAATGCTCAAGGTTATTGGGAGGATTTGGGTTATGAATGGTTTGCAGGATTGTAAATAAAGTAGGAGTCAGGAGTCAGGAGTCAGGAGTCAGGAGTTCAGGAGTCAGGAGTCAGGAGTCAGGAGTCAGGAGTCAGGAGTCAGGAGTATGGCTAACGCCACGCTTCGCTATCAGGAATCAGGAGAAAGAAAATTATCTAATTACCACTGACAACTGACAACTGACAACTGACCACTGTACGGGCGAAGCATTTGGAGAACTATTTTTGGCAATGACGGATAATTTATCTTCCAAATGCGACCACTGTACGGGCGAAGCATTTGGAGAACTATTTTTGGCAATGACGGATAATTTATCTTCCAAATGCTTCGCCCCTACTGACAACTGACTTTATTTTTTCACTAAAATATAGGCATTTGTATATTCAGGTAATTTTTGAATATATTGCTCAAAAGCTCTTTCACTGGTGAAAGTTCCTGCTAAAAAATCAAGTTGATAAAGATTAGGTAAAAATGCTCCACCTGTATCGGCAATTATGCCCATTTTTAAACGTTTCTGTCCACTCTGATTATCTTCAATGACAATTATTCTTCCTAAACCAATATTGAGAACATCCCCAGCAAATGTTACTCCTGGTTTAATGGATATTTTGGCATCTATTTTATATCCATAGCCTTTAATTGCATCAACTTCTTTAAAATACCAATAACGTGTTTGTGCAGTTGCTTTTAAGCCCCGAATATAGGACATTCCATTATTTCTATCTACGTTTAAAAACTCTTTAGTTCCATCTGTAAAATTAACTAATACTGTTCCCTGCATGAGTGCTGCTTCTAAACCACTGCGAGTTAAATAAGCAATTGGTTTAACTTTACCAAATTCTTTACCTCCAGGTTCATAAATACCTGATAAAACATCTTGTTTTGTATATTGGGTGTAAAATTTTTCTTGGCTTACTTCTTCGTTAATAGCGTAGATTGGCGTATTATATGTAGAAGTTTTTTGTCGAGAACCGGGATGAATAAAAGCTGCATATTTAGTAATTCTTAATTGTTTCTGCTGCGGATTTTCTGGGTTATGAGCAGACCATTTAATTACGCGAAAATTGGCGTTAATAAAGTTAGGATTTTGTAACCGAGTTGTTCGCTTATTAGAAATGTCTTCTTCTAAGACGACAATCATAAAATCTAATGTTTTCAGAATATCTTTAACGGTAACTCCTTGAGTTACTAAGATGCCTGTGCGTTGAATATCGGGATCTTCTTGAGAGTATTTCTGAAAATATTGTCTAGTATTTGTGAGTACGGTTAACAAATCAGCTTGATGAAAATTTATGGGATTATTTGGTAATTTCCCTATTTTTAATACTTGATTAGAATTAACACTATATTGATATTTTCGCCATTCATTGATGACTGAATAAAATGTGGATCTTTCATTACTTTTGGATTTTATATTAGATATTTTCTGCGGAGATATATCATGAGTAAATCCTTTAGTTGGAGAATTTACTATTTGGGATAATGATAAATTTTTAACAATCTGTTGTTGTTGAATTGGCTGTTTATTAAGAAAAATCACTACTAATAAGCTAGTAATAAATACTGTGACTTTTAATTTTTGATTAAAGATGATACGCATAATTCATGAACATAAACAATGATTACCCCCCATTTTAGCATTCTCAGAATTATTGACAATGGGAAATCTGCCCAATTAAGATGATTAATCATTCATTTCTTTTAAGGTAGCTAATGCTGAAGGTGATAAACGACTAAGATACCGGAATATCCAATATTTAACTATAGTGTCTAAAATTACAGGAAATGTGGCAATAAACATAAATATATAATTTCTACTCGCGGGTAAACCTAAGTGTTCTGCAAATCCTTCCAGAATTATTTCCCAGCCATGTGGTGAGTGAAAGCCTACAAATACATCTGTAGATAAGATAATTAAAAAAGCTTTAGCACTATCGCTTAAACCATAAACAATTTGATCTACAAAGTGTTGAAGAGAAATAATATCTTTGGCACTAAAAACAATTACTAATGCAAAGGTAATTAATGCTATAATGTCTGCAAATATATTACTAATAGCGTTAGCACTTTTATCTCGAAATTTTGCTGCTAGTTCTATGGCTTTTTCTTTTATCTTGGATTCTACATTTTCTGGGGAATTTTTCCATTCTGAATCCAGAAGACTTTTAAACTTTAATTCTGCTCTAAATATTTTTAATTCATGAAAAGCTTCTTTCTCCATTTCCTGATTGAGAAAAATCAGGTGAGAGTTTTCAGTTCTCATCTTCTCTACTAAGGGAAGGATAAATATCCGCTTAGATAGTTGATGAGTGAGAAGGGGAACAATAATTAGCAGTAATAAGAATTTGACAGCTATAGTTGTCCGCTGTCTGGATATTTGATATTTTTTAATAAATTCTTGATCTGTATTCGGAGATATATCACTAAAAATTTTTTTGAAAGTTCTACCGATTGATCTAGGAAATATGCCAGTTTTTAAGAATGTAAATGGTTGTGATGGTTTTTTCACGATTAGATAAATCTAGTTTGAGATGAGATGTAGTCATCATAGCAATTCTTCCCTGATTGGAATCAACCTGATCATCCTACCTAGGAAGTTACAATTTGAGTTTGTTATTAAATAGGGGGTGCTGAAAAAGTTGTCTGTGAGGGCTAGGAGTCAGGAGTCAGGAGGAAGAATTAGAAGAAGAGAAGAATAGTATTGAATCTGGTCAAGTGATAGGTTTTTGCTGATTTCAACCCTTATTCCTTGCACCTGATTCACCTTTTTTACCTTCAAACTCTTGATATATCTCAGTTCTAGGTTTATTCAGCAGCCCCTAAATAACACTACTAGATGTTTTATACTCTCCAGTTTGCAAATGCAAGCTGGAGTTATACAGCATTGAATTTAATTACCTGATATTTTCGGATAGTGCTTACTCACTATCTCCAATATCACGTTTAGGTGGACGCTTGTAGGTAAAAGTAAAACTCTCTCCACTAGCTATGACCTTTCGCATTTCCTCATACATAGGATAACTACCAACACCGCTTAAATTAGCCCAACCTCGCGCCCTGGTTAAAGCCACAAATAACTGGTTGCGGAAATTCACATCATTTTCATTCCGTGCTACATTATCAAAACCCACCACATAAACCATATCCGCTTCATGTCCTTTAGCGCGAGTAATCCGTGATACCGTTACACCACCTTCGTGCCAAAATTTATCAGGATCATGATTGGGATATTGGGGAACTAAATCATTTAACTTTAAAGCTGTAGGGATATAAACATCAATGTCATATTCCATTAAAAAGCCAGCTATCTGGGTTTCTAATTCCATTGCTTCATAGGTAGATCCTAAAATTACTACTAAAATATCTCGGCTGGGGTTAAGTCCGTCATGGACAATATTGTGCATAATTTTCTCAGCCAAAGCCTTCATTTCTTCCTGACGAGAACCATAAGTTTCAAATTCTAATACAGGTTTTCCCCAGATTTCTGATATGGGATTTGGTGAGTTTTCTGGCGGACGGCGCAATGTAATTTGTCTACCAGAAATAAATTTACTATCGCCGACAACTTCATAACCAATTTCCTTCCATGCTTTTTGATTTGTGAGTCCTGTCAGCATTCCTTCTGGACGTAACAAACCCATACCAATAGCGTGAGCAGATGTGAGAATTTGACCTGGTGTACGATAGCAACGTCGCATAATTTCTGATTTTTTAATGCCACCTTTATAGCTACCAGTTACCGCCTTATTAAGATTAGTATCTATCCCAAATAATTCTGGCGCGGTAGGAATTTTTAAACTATCTAAACTTTGAGCTTCGTCATAAGCCCAAATCAAGCGTTTTTGTTCTGGGTGTTCAGAATCAGCAGGTCGTAAAGATTGATAAGCTAACCAATAAATAGCTTGTTTATCCTGATATTTTAAATCATCTTCGGCTACTAAATCTTGACCTTCATCAATTAAGATGGCATCAAACATTGGTTCAATAGTAATTTCTTCCAATAGCCGTTTACTTAAATCTATTAAACCTCGATTTGGCTGTCTTTCATTGGTGTTCTGTACAGTTCCTGGTCTTTTACCATGATGTTCACAAATAATGCGATATAAACCTGGTTGTTCCTTTGCTCCCCAAGCATGAAAGACTCGTAACTTCGAGTTAGTTTTGGGGTCATACTGCATTTCACCACAACTAAAACGCTTTATCCATTGGTCGAGTAAACCAGTTATTAAATCATATAAGGAACGGGTAAAAAATACTAAAGCAATATCCCAATCTGGATGTTTCAGGTGCATATGTGCGGCTTTTTGACATAGTAAAACAGTTTTTCCTGAGCCGGCAATACCGCGAATCCGTTGAGGTCCTGGGGGAATTTCTTTACCAATATGTTCTTGTTGTAAATCAATCTCATAGAGTTTTTCTCGTAAACTATCAATGACATTAGAACGGGTTTTCCCAGTGGTATTGACTTGATTTCGGGGAGGTTTCCGCAATACAGGTGTACCGCCTATCACTGATAATAATAATTCCCAATTTTTAGCTTCTAAATCTGCTCCAGGAATGACAATATTAGCTTGTTGAATTTGTTCAATTAAAGCAACTTTTCCTAATTGGTCTTGAAATATAATTGGCGGAATATCTGGTAATTGGTCAAAGCCTTTTTGCTGCCATTGTTCTGTGGTAATTTGCGGTAATGCAACTATGGCTCTACCATTAACTTTTCGCCAAAGTGCTGTTTCTCTATCACTATATGATATTAATGCTCGCAGTTGATGTTCTGCTTGTTGGTAGGGATTTATTTCTGTGGTATCAGTATTTTGCAATTGCCATTGTTGACCATTAATAGCGGCAATTTGGTCAATATTTATAGATTTGACTTCAATTACAACTACACCAAATTCTCTATCAACTATTAAGATATCCGGCTCTTTTCTAATTTCTCCAGCTTTGGAAAAAATGGGATAACGCCAATATCCAATACAGTTTCTATCAGCAAAGGTACTACGGAAAGCGTCCCAAACCTTCTGTTCTCCGTCTTGATTTTTGATTGCTTCGGTGGTGATAAACTTGCTACCCTGTTCTTCTATGCCAACAGCCATTTTCTTTACCCGTCTAAAATGGTTACGTATTTTAAGTTACCATTACTAATGGGCTTTAAACCAGTGAGAATATACTGATATGTAATTGTATAATCAGTATGCTATGTATGTGTATATAGTTATATGTGGTTAGTTAAGTAGTTAATTTTTAACGAACCACAGAGGCACAGAGGGCGCAGAGGTAAATAAAGAAGAGATGTGAATACTGATCTTAAGTATTGTTGAGTCGGGTTAAGTTTGTTTGTTTTTTGAAGTATAAAAGTCAACAATTACATTTTGCAAGCTCCTACTCTCTGCGACTCTGCGCCTCTGCGTGAAAAAAAATTCATCCTTTCATTCAGCAACACCCACCTGTAATAAATCCAAACCTTGGGCAAAAATCTCATCAATTGGTAACATTTGCCCGGCTTCAGTCATGAATTTATGGTCTTTTGTAGCGCGAATAATTGCGCCATTTTCTAACAAATATTCATAAACTTCTTGCTGTCCCCGATTATGCCATTGGGCAATTGATTGAGTATAAAGCATTCCATTACTATCAATAGTATAAACTTTACATTCAATCTGTTTTTCAACAATTTCCCCAATCTCTAAAAAACCATATTCAACGGTTAAAATTTCTGTGTCATAACTTAAACAGTATTCGGCAAACTTCAACATATCCCCAAATAAATGTTCAGAAACTTGGGGTATTACACCATTTTTTGCCGAACCATCAATAAAATTTTGCTTTTGTTTCTCCATTTCTGATACTTTCTTTTTACCCATAGCCCGACGGAGTAAATCAGCTTGTCCTAAGCTATAACCAGCCATATCTTGAGCAATTTTCATAATTTGCTCTTGATAAACCATGATTCCGTAGGTTTCATTTAATATTGGTTCTAAAATTTGAGTATCATATTCGATTTCTTCTCTACCATGTTTACGATTAATAAATTTAGGAATTAATCCTGCATCTAATGGTCCTGGGCGATAAAGTGCTAGAATGGAAGAAATATCTTCAATGTTTGAAGGTTTTAAATCTCGGACTATCTGTTTCATTCCTGAAGATTCTAATTGAAATATCCCTTCTAAATCACCTGCTTCTAATAATGAATAAGCTTTAGCAACGTCTTTTGGTAAGTTAGTATGATCACCTTTAGCTAATATTTTTTGTGCTTTTCTTTCCTGTCCGGTAATTTCATCAGGATCAATTCGATATCCTTTACTTTGTTCAATTAAATCAATGGTTTTTTGAATTAGGGTTAAGTTCCGCAAACCCAAAAAGTCCATTTTTAATAATCCCAATGATTCCAAATCTTCCATGAAATATTGAGTAATTACAGAACCATCATTATTTCGTTGTAGAGGAACGAGTTCATCTAATGGTTCTGCGGAAATAACGACACCGGCAGCATGAACCCCGAAGGTTTTGTTAGTTCCTTCAATTCGCATGGCCATGTCAATCCAGCGCCGTACAGTGGGATCATTATCATATTTGGCTTTAAATTCTGGTTCGGGAGTTTCATCGGAAATCATCACTTTCAGTTTTGTGGGTTTACCCCGAACTACAGGAATCATTTTCGCCATTTTGTCAGAATCCCCATAGGGAATGTCTAACACTCTAGCGACATCTTTTAAAACTGCTTTTGATGTCAGACGGTTAAAAGTGATGATTTGGGCAACTCTATCAACACCATATTTATTAGTTACATAATCAATGACTTGATCTCGTTTATCAATGCAGAAATCTGTATCAATATCCGGCATTGATTTGCGTTCAGGATTGAGAAATCTTTCAAATAATAAGCCATGATGTACGGGGTCAATATTCGTAATTTTCATGGCATAAGCTACTAAAGAACCTGCCGCAGAACCCCGTCCTGGACCGACGGGAATATTATTATCTCGCGCAAATTTGATGTAGTCCCACACTACTAAAAAGTAGGTGGAAAATCCCATTTGTTGAATCATTTTTAATTCATATTCCAATCTTTCTTTATAGACTGGATCTACTTCGTTGCGAGATTTGCGTTTTAATCTTTCTAAAAGTCCGTCCCAAGCAACTTCTTCTGCATAGGTATCTGCTGTATGTCCTGAAGGTATTTGGGGTGTGGGAATTTGGGGATCACCCATGATGTGATAAGGTTCAACTTTATCAGCAATTTCTTCTGTGGTGGCGATCGCTTCAGCAATGACATCATCGGGTAAATGGTCACGGAATAACTGGTGCATTTCCTCTGATGATTTGAGGTATTCTGTGCCGCTATATCGCATTCTTTTATCTTCGCTGATGAGTTTGCCGGTTTGAATACATAGCAAGGCATCATGGGATTCTACATCAAAACAAGAAATAAAATGGGAGTCATTTGTAGCAATAAATTTAATCCCTAATTCTCTGGCAATTTTAACAATTTCTACATTCACAATCCGGTCTTCTTGAGAACCATGATCTTGAATTTCTAAATAAAAATCTTCCCCAAATACTTCTTTATACCATTTAGCAACTTTTCTGGCTGCATCTGGCCGATTACTCAAAATTGCTTGAGGAATTTCTCCCCCTAAACAAGCGCTAGTAACTATTAAACCTTTACGATATTGTTTGAGTAAATCTTTGTTAATACAAGGACGGGAAAAAATGCCTTTACCTTGTACTCCTTGAAGATGGGAAATTGTGGTGATTTTAACTAAGTTTTTATAGCCTTGAGTGTTTTTGGCTAATACGACTTGATGATATTTGGGACGGCGTTCTTGTTTGTCAATATCACCGTTTAGGATATACATTTCGTTGCCAATTATTGGCTTTATAGTCTTACTGCGGCAGATTTTAATGAGTTCAACTGCCCCATACATGACACCATGATCTGTGAGGGCGATCGCTTTCATTCCTAATGCGATCGCTCGATCTACCAATTCTGGTAGTTGACTAGCACCATCAAGCAAGCTGTAATCACTGTGAATATGTAAAGGAACAAATGACATATTAGTCTTTGGTAAAATAAGGGGATTTAAAATTAACAGTTTTTAGTTAATATCTTGTGCTGGGAAGGGAGTAATTAACCGAGTATGATATATCTGAAGTCAAGTAAGCGATCGCTTTTTTAACTATTCTTCTAGTTTCAAATTGGTCTTTTCATAATACAGGTAACTTCACCATAACCAGGATTACCAGTTAAACCTTGTAAATTATTATGCTCTATATCTTCGTCTTGACCTAGCTTACTTGTCCATTTACCATCAGGTAATTGTCTAGCAACGTGGGTTGGTGTTTTATTGGAATTAACGTATATTGCTATTTTTTGAAATCCTGGTTCTAAAGTATCATCTTCACAGACTTCATAACCAAGAGTTTGAAATGCTTGCTCAAAAGCGTTAATGGTCTCCTCTCTAGGAACATCTGGAGGCCAGTATTCTTCATTTTGAGCATCTGGCCACCACCAATTTTGATCGTCTTCTGCTGCCCAAGGAACACAATTGTAATCTGTTGTATCTGGGCTTGTAAGCTTGTATCCGTGGATGACTAGGTTGGGAAAATCTCGTTCAATAAATGTTTTTACATAGTTAACCCAGGCGTTATTACTTACCAATTGTAGCCCCTTTGCTTTCCCCATTCGAGCCATGCTTTAGTCATTTTTTCTGTATTTCCTCTGTACTCTGGAGGTACAGGATCTTCTCTGGAAATAGATTTTAATGCCCAAAACCAGCGTCCAGATTTCTTTTCAAGCTCTCTTAGCAGTAGAGGTATGACGACTTCACCCATGCCTATAATTTGTTGATAGGCAGGGTGCATACACATTTGGTTAGTTGATGATATACCACGATTTTCTTCCCGCCATTGATTGGCAAGTGTGATGAAAGTTGCTTCTATTTCTGCCTGTCTGGAGGCGGTTTGTAGTTTTTCCATATTGCTGCTACTGTACATGATTTAATTTTAGGATATATGGGGTTACTATAGATTACTAAACCTATCGCTTTATGGTGATTCCGATTTTCTATTTACTCGTACTGCATAAACAATAGCAGCTTTGACATCTTTTGTGCCAAAATGTATAGTATAAAATTTTCACACCGATAACTGTTAGCTTGTACAGTTTTTAGCTAAAACATTATATACCACAAACAAGATCCCCGACTTCTCTAAGAGGGTGTTTGAAAAGTTATGGTTGATGTATCAAATATTTTTTACCCCACCCTAACCCTCCCCTTGTAAAGGGGAGGGAACTGGATTTTTATTGTTTCCCCCCTTTACAAGGGGAAAGGGGGGTAGCAATGTGATGAAAATTACGGAATACCACTTTTCAAACATCCTCTAAGAAGTCGGGGATCTGAAACTCTCTGAAACTCTCGAAAACTATACTTCAACAATTCTAGGTTCTGAATTTTTGTGACAACACTTGTTGACAAAATAACTAGCTAAATCCAATAATTCCAAATTATCAATATCAAGATTAATATCACTTACTAACACATCTTTCACAGCCGATATTTTGTCATTTTCTCTAGAGATTCTCAAACATTCTTCTAAATCTACTGCTAAATCAAACAATGATGTATCTCCCATATAATTTCTGATTTTGATAGCCACATCATCATCACTAACTAAAAAGTCTTTAATAGAATCAAATAAAGGATTAGATATTTCATCATCTCCCCAGGTTTCTAGCCAATCACCTTCCACATCTTCGACATAAATATGAACAAAATTTAGTCCATAATTTAACCAATCTTGCTGCATATTCCGAGCTGCTGCTAACGCTTCTGTCAGGTTTTCGAGTTGAGCGCTATTATTAGTCTGTTGTTGGTTAACCATAAATGGTATTTTCAGCGGATTAATGATGTTAGCTAGGACACAGATTTCGATTTCAATATTCGGGAATCAGGAAAAATTCATATACTTCCCTTCCGCAAGATGATCACTGTTATACAGTGCAACATTGACTAACTGATGAATAAAATCATTGTCTTGGGGATTGTAACTGAGAAATAATCCTCTTTCTATTTCCCACAATTGCAGTGAATTTTGCCACTTTTGATACTTGGTGTTATGAAATTCTTCACTGACACTGGTAACTTGAATACAGAGTGGTTTATTTTGGTGATTGCTAACTATCAGGTCTGTTGCCATAGAAAGGTCAGCTATATAACGCCGCCAAAAATCCCCTTCTCGATGAACAACATCCTGAGCTATATATTTAATGATATCACTATCAGCCTGATTAAATTCCCCCGCCATCATTTTTTTCTTCCAAATATAAAATTTGGTATCTGTGGCGTTTATCCATTTAGGAAATAGACAACTGTACCAATATCTTTCATTGGCGGTCATTTGCTCAAACTGGAGTTTTTGCTCTTCCTCTGAAGGTAAAGATTTAATTGCTAACCAAACCTTAGAGTCCGTAATTACTTCTAATAAAAAAGCGACAACGATGGGTTTGGATATCAGTGAACCAAGCTTGATATGTTTAATCCAACGGTTGATATCTCTTAATTTTATCGTGAGACTTGGATCTATTTCAGCGGCTTGCTCGATTAGTAAATTTAGTTTATCCTTAATTTCTCTGGCTTGCAAACTATACCCTATTGTAAAACACTAACACAGCATCTAAAGAGTGATATCCTACTAAATCGGTAAATAAGGTTGTTAAAAACATGATCATTATTTTATCTTAGGGTGTACTGAATAATTCAGCATTAACTAATTGTCGGACTAGAGTAGGACTAGTTGAGCAGATCAGTAAATAATCTTTACACTCAGCACAACTTCGTTAAAAATAGTTTTCAGTCACAATATCATTATCATTTGCATCCATCATTATGTCTCAACCAACCATAGAATCCATTTTACAGGAAAAGCGGCTATTTCCGCCTAGCAGTGAATTTTCAGAAAATGCCCAGATCAAAAGTTTAGCAGATTATCAGCGACTTTACGACAAAGCCAAAGCAGATCCTCAACAATTTTGGGCAGAATTGGCGGAAACTGAGTTACACTGGTTTCAAAAATGGGACACTGTCCTAGATTGGCAACCACCTTTTGCTAAGTGGTTTGTCAACGGTAAGATTAATATTTCTTACAATTGTCTTGACAGACATCTCACTACTTGGCGGAAAAATAAAGCTGCATTGATTTGGGAAGGAGAACCGGGAGATTCACGGACGCTGACTTATGCCCAATTGCATCGGGAAGTATGCCAGTTTGCAAATGTATTAAAGCAGCTAGGAGCAAAAAAAGGCGATCGCATTGGGATTTATATGCCGATGATTCCCGAAGCTGCCATTGCCATGTTAGCCTGTGCGAGAATTGGCGCACCTCACAGCGTTGTTTTCGGTGGTTTTAGTGCTGAAGCTTTGCGCGATCGCTTGAATGATGCCGAAGCTAAGTTAGTGATCACAGCGGATGGTGGTTGGCGCAAAGATGCAATTGTCCCCCTCAAAGAACAGGTAGACAAGGCTTTAGAGAATAATGGAGTTCCCAGCATTACAGATGTGCTAGTTGTCAAACGCACAAATCAAACAATACAGATGGCAGCAGGGCGTGATCATTGGTGGCACGATTTGCAAAAAGGCGTTTCTGCTGATTGTCCCGCTGAACCAATGGATAGTGAAGATATGCTGTTTGTTCTCTACACTTCTGGTAGTACCGGCAAACCGAAGGGCGTAGTTCATACCACAGGTGGTTATAACTTATACAGCCATATCACCACCAAATGGATTTTTGATCTTCAAGATACTGATGTATATTGGTGTACTGCCGATGTCGGTTGGATTACGGGACATAGCTATATAGTTTATGGACCCCTTTCCAACGGGGCAACCACTCTCATGTATGAAGGTGCGCCCCGTGCTTCTAATCCTGGATGTTTCTGGGATGTAATTGAGAAATACGGTGTTAATATTTTTTATACTGCACCAACGGCAATTCGCGCCTTTATCAAAATGGGTGAACATCATCCTAAAAAACGTAATCTTTCTTCTCTGCGATTACTGGGAAGTGTAGGTGAACCCATTAACCCCGAAGCTTGGATGTGGTATCACAAAATCATTGGTGGTGAACGCTGTCCAATTGTGGATACTTGGTGGCAAACGGAGACAGGTGGGATTATGATTACACCTCTACCTGGGGCAATTGCCACTAAACCAGGTTCAGCCACTCTCCCATTCCCCGGTATTATTGCGGATGTGGTGGATTTAGACGGGAATTCTGTCCCTGATAACGAAGGTGGTTATTTAGCAATTCGTCATCCTTGGCCGGGAATGATGCGGACTGTGTACGGTGATCCTGATCGTTTCCGGCGGACTTACTGGGAACATATTCCGCCCACAAATGGTAATTATACGTATTTTGCCGGTGATGGGGCGAGAAAGGATGAGGACGGCTATTTCTGGGTCATGGGGCGCGTGGATGATGTCCTGAATGTCTCTGGACACCGCTTGGGGACGATGGAAGTAGAATCTGCCCTAGTGTCTCATCCGGCGGTGGCTGAGGCTGCGGTGGTGGGTAAACCGGATGATTTGAAGGGTGAGGAAGTTGTGGCTTTTGTGACTTTGGAAGGGACTTATCAAGCCAGTGAGGAGTTGAGTAAGGAACTGAAAAAGCACGTTGTCAATGAGATTGGAGCGATCGCTCGTCCTGGTGAAATCAGGTTTACTGATGCTTTACCGAAAACCCGTTCTGGGAAGATTATGCGGCGTTTGCTGCGGAATTTGGCATCAGGACAGGAAATATCGGGGGATACTTCGACTTTGGAAGATCGTGGTGTTTTGGATAAGTTGCGGGAAGGTGCTTAGTTTAAGGTAGTTTCGCGCAAAGACGCTAAGGAGCAAAGGCGCAAAGTAATCTGGGGTGGGCAAAATTGCCTACCCTATATTGTGTGAAGAAAACTATAACTTGAACTATGATAGGGGTATATATAAGAAAATGAGGGATGCACTAGGACGAAGAGGTGAATCGCTATTTGACCTTTTAATAACAGAATTTCACTCTGATGCTGGTCCAATTTTTAAGCCACAGTTTTTAGGAGAGAAATGGCAGTATGTTGATTTTATTGTTGAGTTAGTAGGTGCTGGTTCTTATATTCCTTATTTTTTTGTACAAGTTAAAACTACTAGGCAAGGTTATAGTAAAAAAGATAAACGTCTGAAGGTGAAAGTAGAAAAGGAATCTATAATTGGTATAGCATCTTATCTAGCACCAACTTATATAGCAGGCAGGGATTGATGAAATTAAAAAAGAAGGTTATTTAGTTTCTGCTAATGGTGAAAATTTAACATCTCTCTCAAGTCTATCTACTAATTTTCCTATTAATAAACAAAATAGAGAAATCCTTTGGGATGAAGTTAACAATTTTTGGCAACCTTACACACAGAATACACAGAAAATTTTAAGTTCTCAATTTACTGATCAACAATGGAGATAAAACAATGCAAACTGAACAACTTTGGTATATTGGTTTACGTTCAAAAGCTTTAGCAATAGTCTGTTTAACTGATCGGGATGATTTAATTGTTTATAGAGATAAAAAAGACCATGATTTAGATATTCTGGTTTCAATTAGCAAAAATGGTGAGGATATTAATAGGCTTTTTGGTGTGGAAATAAAAGCTGTAAAGTCCACACCTAAAATAATTCAAAATGATGCTGTTTTCAATATAGAAGGAGCAGATGTAGATGTTCTGCAATCACGATTCAAAAAGTGTAATTTTCCAATATGTCTATTTTTCTTTACCCTCGACAATGATAATGGCTACTATAAATGGATTAGCGAACCAATTCTTAATAACGAAAACAGTAACAAATTAAAATTTAATAGAAGTCCAGAATTTAGAGAATTAACCAAAGAGGCAATAAATGATATTGTTTCTTTGATTAATCAATGGTATGAGAATCAACGCGATGAAAATCAACCAACTGCTCATATAACTTATGTACGTCCACTACGTAAACGTTATCATGCAAGTGATGATATAAATTACGAAATATCTCAAATTTCACAACGTGAACGTCGCAAGGTATTTGGTGATCTTCAACAAAGAATTAAACAAAATTATGCAGCTAAAAATGATATAAATCATGAAGTAAACAAGGTGAAGTCATGACAACAAAAGAAGAACTAATCAAAGAAATTACTCAAGCACAGGATTTTTTAATTGAAGAAGTCTTAAATTTCTTACTATTCATTAGAAACAGGTTTAAGCAAATAACTTCCGAGAATCCAACTGGAGATGTTACCAATAACTTATCATCCCCATCTTTGTGAAATTTAATTGATAATATTACTAGCCAAATTCATCAAACAGAATGGAAAAAGCTACCATCTGATATGTCAAAAAATTTAGATTACTATTTATATGGTTCACCAAAAAGTGAAAGCTGATGAAACCAAAAACACAACTTGAATAAATATAACAACCTACAATTGAATATCTAAATATCATGACTATTGCACAAGAAACACGCTACTGTTCACCTGAAGAATATCTAGAATTTGAGGTAAATTCAGAACTACGTCACGAATATATTGATGGATTAATTATCCCCATGACAGGCGGAACACCAAATCATAATAAAATAGCTGGTAATTTATATGTTGCCATACATTTTGCCCTCAAGCGTCAGCCTTACGAAGTCTATTATACTGACCAACGGCTTTGGATTCCTAAACGACGGATTCATACTTATCCTGATGTCATGGTTGTCCAAACTCCCCTAGTGTTTGCAGAAGGAAGAAATGACACTATTACTAATCCAGTGATGATTGCTGAAGTCTTATCAAAATCTACCAAAGGTTATGATAGAGATGAAAAGTTTGCAGCTTATCGGACTATTGCTAGTTTTCAAGAATATATTTTAATTGACCAATACACAATGCACGTTGAACAATACGTTAAAACTGATCATAAAAAATGGATGTTTTTAGAATATGAAGACATTAACGATACTTTGAATTTAACTTCTGTTTCTTGTCAAATTTCTCTGGCTGATATTTATGACAAGGTAAATTTTAACTCTGATGAATCATAAAATAAATTCCTTCGCAGCATATATAATTTGATATTAATGCTCTAGCGTCTGTTATTGCGTAAACTTGATCATCAATAAATATATTCATGTTTAATTTCACTAGATTTCTCAGCTTCTAAATATTCTGAGGGAGAAATATAGTATTCACTTTTGCTAATAATTATTTTCCTATGTCTATAAATTGGTGCTGATAGCGTGACGTTAGCCATTATTTTCCTGAAAAATATAACTAATACTTTATAAATGCAACAGATTAATTGTCTTGAATAAGTTACAAAATGTGTTCGTTGTCACAAAAATCAACCAATTGTGAGGGGATCATGATATGAATTGCTCACTATTCATAAAAACTTATATAAATTAAGATCGCGATATATATACTTTAGGAAAACGACTGTTCAGAAATCCTGATTAAAAAAGATTGCCAGAACTTGATTTAGTTGCTAATGTGTGTAGGTACGACAGCACTGGTGAATGCTCGGAGCAAATAGAGAGGTAAAATCAATGAGCTTTATCCATCCTGCCAACAGTCTTTTATGTTGATTAAACAATCCTGACAACGAGGAATTTCTGCTGTTGAGAAGCAATAAAGGGGTATTGCAGATGAGCAGAAAAAGTATCTTCGTTCCTGTCGCTGAATTGAAATTTGATTTTTGTTTACCGTTCATCAATCGTCTTCCCTGTTGATTGCCAAGAAGGCAAAAGGAAGATGAAAAATGAAGAATTTAGAGGTGAAAACCGATGAAGATTCAAGGAAAAGTTGCACTCATTACCGGGGCTTCCCGTGGCATTGGTAAAGCGATCGCATTAGAATTAGCCAAACAGGGCATGAAAAGGTTAATATTGGTAGCACGCGATCGCCAAAAGTTAGCCGAAGTAGCTGCCCAAATCGAAGCCCTGGGCGTAGAAACTACAATCATGGCTTTAGACTTAACTCACTCAATCAACGTCAACATAGCCATAGCCCAACTTTGGCGCAGTTATGGACCCATTCATCTACTCGTAAATTGTGCCGGAGTCGCACATCAAAACTCATTTCTGCAATCAAAACTCCCCCAACTGCAAGAAGAACTCTCCGTCAATTTGATGGGAATGTACACCCTCACCAACTTGATAGCCAAACGCATGGTTAGTCAAAGACAAGGGATCATTGTCAATGTCTCCAGTTTAATGGGGAAAGTTGCCGCCCCGACAATGGCCACATATTCCGCCACTAAGTTTGCAATTGTCGGATTTACCCAGGCACTACGTCAAGAACTCGCCCAACACAATGTCCGCGTTATCGCCCTACTTCCTTCCCTGACGGAAACAGACATGGTGCGTGACTTGCAATCATTCCGAGGAGTGATCCCCATGACACCCGAACAAGTCGCCCAAGCCCTCGTTATCGGCATAGAAAACGATACCGCAGAAATCCTAGTAGGCTGGCAATCTCACCTAGCCGTATTATGCCAACGTCTCGCCCCTTGGTTACTAGAAATCATCATGCAACTGGCAACACCCAAAAAACCATTACCTGACGCTGCTGGATAAGGTTCAACCTAGTTAAGTTTTGTTTCGCGCAAAGGCGCAAAGGAGCAAAGGCGCAAAGTGTTTTTTGTGTCTTTGCGTAAAGTAAAGTTAAAAAATGGTAGGTTGGGTTAAGCGAAAGCGCAACCCAACTAAAAATTTGATAATGATAAGGAAGAAATGACACCATCACTAACCCTGTAATAATAGTGCAGAATCATAATTGATCTTACTGTAGCGATCGCTTGATAATCAAAATAGTTGCTACGAAATAAATATATTATTGTCTGAATCAGGATATCCAGGATTTTAGGATTAACAGGATTTTGATTTTATTTGTGGTGTACTAATATTTTAATTTGTCAGAATCAGGATGTCCAGGATTTTAGGATTTACAGGATGTTGTTTGAAAGTATCATGTTTTGATTTTTGATTGTCCATTTTTATCTGTGTTTATCTGCGTTTATCTGTGTTCGATTATTCTTGATATTACTGTTAGATTACCATTAGTTAAACGTTCAGAGCGATCATAATCTCCCTTTAAACGTATCTGTTCTGCATCAATTAGATAACGGTGAAATTTAGGATCAATTTTACCAGTTCTGGCAAAAAGTTCGCCAAATTTACTAATTACAGCGGAGTGTTTGCTAAAACTGAGATTTTCACTTACCAGGAATGCTTCAGCTATATAAAACATGGCATAATAGGCACGATAAGCAGCAAAATCAGGTAGATTTTCACCAGCTAAATTTTAGCTGCACGCAGACTATCTTGAGCTTTTTGCACTAGAAACTCTTGTTCTTTGTTCATAAAAATAAATACCTTCTTTTTTGATATTTTGGATTAGCATTGTTTGTTCTTTTTCAAAACGACTGAGGGAGTAAAATAGGTTAGAAATTACTACACTATATTTTAAACAAAGGGGACTAAGAAAAAAGCCAATTTTTTCAATTTCTTTCGTTGCTTGCACTAAATCTTTAAGTATAATTAATACATCAAAATCTGAATCAGGAGTAGCATCACCACGCGCTTGAGAACCAAAAAGAATCACTGCAATTAGTTGATCTTGGTATGTTTCAAGCAAGTTATTACACAATTCCTGCATAATTTCTTCTAGTTTTGGGTGTCTCATCGTTTAGTAATATTTTCTACTTGGAGATATAGCATTTTTTGTCAGAATCAGGATTTACAGGATTTACGGGATGTTGATTTTATTTGTGGTGTACTAATATTTTAATTTGTCAGAATCAGGATATCCAGGATTTTAGGATTTACAGGATGTTGTTTGAAAGTATCATGTTTTGATTTTTGATTGTCCATCTTCATCTGCGTTTATCTGCGTTTATCTGCGTTCAATTATTCTTGATATTACTGTTAGATTACTAATTTTTTTTAAACGAACCACAGAGAACACGGAGGACACAGAGAAAAAATATCAGTTATCTTTGTCTGGGAAGGGAGTATTTTTCTCGTTCATCTGATTAATTATGTCAGAATTGGGGGAGCTTTCATCAGAAAATAAAATCCTGTAAATCCTTTAATCCTGGATATCCTGATTCAGACTTAATAATTTTCTGTAACTTTTAAATGTTACAATTTACAAATCTCGACGCGAGAGATCCACAACCTCAGCAACCTGTCCAAACGCCACCAAGAAAGGTAGATTTCTGGTGCTTAGTTTGAAATAGTCTCACGCAAACTCTCTTAGACATCCTCCAGATTCGGCGCAAATACACAAAGTGTTTCTTAGCGCATTTGCGTAAAGTAAAGTTAAAAAATGGCAGGTTGGGTTAAGGGAAAGCGCAACCCAAGGAAAATTTTGATAATATTAATTTTGGGTTTAACTTCACCGTATTATTCCATAATTGATGAAGGATTGATATTGATGACGAGAAGCAAGGAGAATAGTTTATGCAAGTGAGACAAGAAATTTTTGATACTTATTGGCGATTTGCTGCTATGCGTCAAGAAGTATTTTTCAACAAACTTAAAAATGTACCACCACCCTGGACAAGCGATCCTATTCTTAATACTTATAAATTTTGTAATGCTTATCGAGTAAGTGATCGAGTCTCTCAATATCTGATCAAGAATGTAATTTATGATGAAAATAGAAGCAAAAATGAGGAGGAAGTTTTATTCAGGATTTTGCTATTTAAAATTTTTAATAAAATAGAAACATGGGAATACTTAGAAAACAAGATAGGAGATTATATTACAGTATCTAAGTTCGATTTAGAAGCATATTCAACTATGTTACAAGAAGCTATGGATCTTGGATATGTAATTTACACAAGTGCGTATATGTCCTGTGCTAGTAAGGAGTTTGGTTATGATAAAAAACACCAGAATCATTTGGCATTAATTGATAAAATGGTTGTCCAAGACAGGGTAATTAATTTTATCGTTAAAGCTAAAAGTTTAGAAGAGATTTTTCATATTATTGAATCATATCCATTGTTAGGTAAGTTTATGGCTTACCAATTAGCAACAGATATTAATTATAGTGAAGTTATCAACTTTGATGAGAATAGTTTTACTATAGCAGGACCAGGTGCAGAACGGGGTATTGATAAATGTTTTATTGATACTAAAGGAAAAAGTTATGCTGATGTCATTTATTGGATGACAGAAAATCAAGAAAATGAATTTCAACGTTTGGGTTTAAGTTTTCAATCTCTCTGGGGTCGTCCATTACAAGCTATAGACTGTCAAAATCTTTTTTGTGAAACTGACAAATACTGTCGAGCGGCTTTTCCTGATTTAAAAAGTAATCGCAAAAAGATCAAAGCAAAATTCACTGCAACACCCCAACCAATTGATTATTTTTATCCACCTAAATGGTTTATTAATGATAAAGTTCAAGAAACTTTAGCGCAGAGATTACCAACAGTAGAAATTCCTAATTTGCAGGATAATGGTCAGCAGTTATCTTTAGAGTTAGATTCTTTGGTAAAAACTACATCTGAAATATCAGATACTTTATCAAAATTGCATAAACAATATAAGCAAGAAACGCAGAAGAAAAAATCAAAAGCTTTGCAAAATACAGAGTTAGAAAAATCTCAACAGTTGTGTTTGTTTTGATGTCTTCTAGTATTTATAAATCAACAGTAATTCAAAGGAAAGTATGGTGGAATGGAAAAGTATGCCAAGATTGACGGGAATTATCGCTACTTACTAGGGCGTAAATGGGATGCAAATTTGCCACAAGTTACTTTTGTGATGCTTAACCCAAGTACCGCTGACTATCAACAAGATGATAGAACACTCACGAAATGTATTAATTTGGCTAAATCTTGGGATTATGGTTCTCTTGAAGTAGTTAATCTATTCGCGTATCGTGCTACAAAACGTCCTGATCTTCTTCTAACAACTGATCATATTGTAGGATCAAAAAATAATATTTATATTCAATCAGCAACAAAACGTGCTGAATCAATTATTGTAGCTTGGGGTGGGGGTAAGTTTCCTAAAATTATGCACCGGAACGAAGAAGTGCTAAGTCTAATTTCTGGCTATAAGCTTTACTGTCTTGTTAATAATCGTGGTGATGATCGAACAAAAGATGGGCATCCATTTCACCCACTACAACGCGCTCGACCTATTAAAGGAAGAAAGCTTTTTATCTAAAAATGTGACTTCCAAAAAATAAATTATCCAATTAATTTTGGAGGGTACGTTATGAATGCACCATTATAGCTTAACTCAAAATGGTGCATTACGCTTTCGCTAACACACCCTACAGGCTTTGAAATTTAAGGAATTAGATTATGAATTTTTCTGAATATCAAAAACAAGCACTGAATACAGATCAAATCCCTGCTGTTGAAGGTAGTGAATTAATCATACCGCTATTAGGTTTAGTAGGTGAAGTTGGTTCTTTGATGACAGAATATAAAAAACATTTACGCGATGGTGATGCACACAAATTATTTAAAGAAGGAATTGCGGAAGAATTAGGAGATATGCTTTGGTATATTTCCAATATAGCCAGTAAGTTTAACCTTGATTTACAAGAAATTGCAGAAGATAATTTAAGAAAGTGCAATGACCGTTGGGGATGGAGAGATTCAACAGAAACAGATAATAAAAATACAAGTTACATCTTTGATAATGAATTTCCAGAACATGAAAGTTTACCACGACAATTTGAAGTAGAAATTACGGAATTCAGCCAAGATAATTCAGTCAAAATGAAGGCATTTATTAACAAAGAACAGATAGGAAATGACCTTACTGATAATTCTTATAAAAGTGATGGCTACCGATTTCATGACATTTTTCATTTTGCCTATGCAGCAGTTTTAGGGTGGTCTGTAGTTACTCGCAGTATCCTAAAACGTAAGCGCAAAAGTAATCCTCTTATTGACGAAGTTGAAGATGGAGGTCGTGCAGTAGCTATTGAAGAAGGTATCTCAGCACTTGTATTTAGTTATGCTAAAGATCACGGTTTTTTAGAAGGTGTTTCAACATTAGATTATCAACTATTAAAAACTATTAAAAATATGACATCTCATTTAGAAGTTTCTCAATGTTCGCTAGGAGATTGGGAGAAGGCTATTTTGATGGGGTATGATGTCTGGCGACAAGTAGAGAAAAATCGGGGAGGAACTGTACTTGTTGATATTGACGCAGGTTTAATAACATATCAAATATGAGTAAGCTAAAATAAATTAACGAGTTTATTCAGCATTTAGCACTCTCCCCAATCAATATTCTTACAGCAGTTTGAAACCGCCAATTTATCTTTTTTTCTCCGGTAAGTTGCGCGGGGGGATTATTCTCCCTTCATAAAACTCCCTTTCCAACTGACTTAATTTCCACCATCCTGCACCGAAAAACAGAGGAACAAATGTTTCCACCATCACCAATACAATTGATTTTGTTTCTACCAAAAAAGCCAATAAAGGACTACTAGCTAAAGCCAGAATAGTAAGAACACCACACAAAAACTTTAACTGTTGAATTCTCCTTAAAGCCTGACGACAACTAGCACATTTTTCTGTATGGGAATGATATCTTTCTAGTAGTGCTTCTTTATTTAATAAAAGTGGTGGTAAAGATTCCCCTGGAAATGTTTCCCCATGATATTGATTTACCCATTTACGTAACTCAGCCACAAAAGTATCTGCTTTTGTCGCTAGATAAAAAGCCTTATTAAAATTAGCACTACCACCTTTATCCGCTAAATAACGTTCTTGATAATGGAGAAAAATTTGATCATCTTCTAAAACGCCATTTTGTCCAATATGGACATACCAACGAGGACGAATTTTAATAAAAAATCCTGGAATTTGAGACTTGAACTTAAAAGGAAACCGGGCAATGATGCGACATTCACCTTTGCGAATGGGGACAGCATAAACAACAGTTAAAATTCTGCCTTTTTCAGCATTAATATCATGCCACATCAAACCAGGAGCAATAAAAGTTGTGGAAAGTTTTCCCGATTGTCCCGGTTTTAACCCTTGTTTCCAAATACCTTCAAAACCATATTTTCCTGATTCAACTATTTCTAATTCTAAAGGTGCAGCATTGGCACGATTTCCCACTGTAAGATGATGCGTAAAGGCAATATGACTAGGATCAAGGATATTTTCTAATAATGTTAAAGCATCATAAGGAACATCTCGGAAAGTGTTCATAATTACCCATCCTTCTGGCGCTGATTCTATGGGTTCAACTACAGGAACTTTGGTATTTATGGCATTTTCTGGATTACCAGCATAGACAAATAATAATCCCTGTCTTTCTGTTGTTGGTAAAGATGGTACACAAGCCCTGGGAGAAGTTTCCGCTTTTCCACCAGCAACCTGTTGGGGAATTTTTTGACAACTTCCATCTCCAGCAAAAGACCAACCATGATAAGGACATTCTAATAGTCCATCTTCATTAATTCTGCCTTCGGAAAGAGGTGCAAGACGGTGAGGACATTGATCTATAAATACTTGCCAAGATGAGTTTTTTTGATCCCACCAAATCACAATATCTTTACCCAAAAGAGTGAAAGGAGTGGGTTTTGATTTATCTAAATCTTGAAGATAGTGAACTGGATACCATGCTTCTGCTAATTGGAAAGAATCGGGGTTACTCCCTCCAGGTAATATTTCTGTGAAAGAATTTTCGTTGATAAAAGATTGTGTTTGCACCATTTTCTGTATTGATTAATTTCCCATAACTTTTAATTTAACATTCTAGCAATAATCATCCCCAATTGAACACTGATAATTCCTAAAATTGTACTACCTGAAAAATAACTAGCAGCAGCTAACCAATTACCACGTTGTAACAAGCCAACTGTATCTAACCCAAAAGTAGAAAAAGTAGTATATGCCCCTAAAAATCCCGTAGCAACAATTAACTTAACTTCTGGGGAAATCATCGCTGTTTTTTCCATGGCTAAAGTTGCGAAAAAACCCATTGCTAAACAACCGCTAATATTAATAAAAAAAGTTCCATAGGGAAAACCAAAACCAAAGCGGTTTGTCAACCACAAAGTTAAATAATAGCGACTTAAAGCCCCAGCTATTGCCCCTAAACTAATAGCAACGGGAACACGAATTTCTGGCTGTTGTAACATTATTAATCTTTTATTCAATCAGTCTCAAACGGAAAACCGTACTTTGGTGACAGGTTTTCATCACTGTACCTCAAAATTGAACTCGATACAATCAAGAGGTGGCTAAAAGGATGCTGTTGTCCAGACAAAGTTACAAAAATTAATACAGCACAAGTAGGAGAGTTATCAAGATGGGAAATCAACTGAAAACGGCTATTTTACTAGGGACTCTAAGTGGCTTATTGATAGCAATTAGTTACTGGGTAATTGGTGGTACGGGGGGCTTGATTATAGGAATTGGGTTAGCAGCAGCGACTAATTTATTCTCCTGGTATCAATCAGATAAGATTGCTTTAGCCGTATATAACGCCCAACCTGTCACCGCAGCGGAAGCACCAGCACTGTATCGTATTGTCCAAAAATTATCTAGCCGTGCCAATATTCCCATGCCGGGAGTGTACATTGTTCCTAGTCCCACTGCCAACGCCTTTGCTACAGGACGAGATCCTGAACACGCGGCTGTGGCTGTCACTGCCGGGATTTTAGACATCCTCCCAGAGGATGAATTAGAAGGCGTAATTGCCCACGAACTTACCCACATTATTAATCGTGATACCTTAACTCAAGCGGTGGCGGCTACTGTGGCTGGGGCTGTTTCTTTCCTAGCACAAATGCTCAGTTATAGTCTGTGGTTTGGTGGCGGTTCACGGGATAATGAAAGAGGTGGCAATCCTTTAGGTGTATTAGCTACAGTTATTTTTGCCCCTATGGCTGCAACAATTATTCAGTTGGCTATTTCCCGCACTAGAGAATTCTCCGCTGACGCTGGTGCGGCAAAATTAACAGGTAATCCTCGCGCCTTAGCTAGGGCTTTGCAACGGTTAGAATCTACAGCGAGACAAATGCCTTTGAATGCTAATCCAGCTTTTGAACCATTATTAATTATTCATCCCATTTCTGGGCAGTTTTTGGGAAATCTTTTCTCTAGTCACCCAGCAACTGAAGCAAGAGTAGAAGCTTTACTACAATTAGAAAGGCAACTGATTAGTCGTTAATAATCTATCTTTGGTCATAAGTATATTTATAAATCCCCAATTGACTGATGACCAAATTATGATGATTACAGGTGCAATATTCATCCACAAGTAAACTTTACCAACAGGATCTGGCAACTATGACTACTAACAATATTGAATCTATAGAAATCGTAGAAATTAGTCTTCATACCAGCGAAAATGGGGAAATAGATGAAGTTAAACAGGAAACTACAGCATTATTAGAGGCGATTAAAAACCGCGCCCAAGCTGAAGCTGAATCGGCTGGAACTATTACCCGTGAAACCTATTTAAATGCTGTGCGTCAGGTACGAGAAGCTATTGAAAAAGACAAACTGATCGAAAGAGACCGCTTAGAATATTCTTGGGCTAAAATTCAAGAAGAATTGGAGCATAATTGGAACTTACTGCATAAGGATGTCACAGATTTGGGCGACAGATTCCAAAATGCTGCTAAGGCTGCTTGGGAAGCTTTCAATGCCCCTCGTGATTAGGAATAACAATAAGTAGGGATATAGCATAACTCATTGGTGTCAACTTAGGTTACAGATGGCTTATTTGTTTGGCTTCCACACCCGTCAGGGAATAAATTCCCTGTCTCATAGCTCAAGTCCGTTAAAACGGACTAATGAATTTTCCTAGTATTTAGTCATCTTTTAGATGACTTTCGCTATTAGCAAGGAACTTGAGTTTCTTGCGGGATGAAGATTTTGCGTTAAGTTGACACCAATGAGCATAAATGTATCCCTCATCAAAAATCGGATGGATAAGGATAGTCAAAATGTGATTATAATTATCTGCTTCTGATAAACCTGAAATCTCTCAAGTGATAAAAGAAGCAAATGGACTATTAATTTAACATCAATAATCCCAAAAATCATCAAAATCCTAAAAATCACAGTTTAGACATTTTATCTAACAAAACACTAACCTTTTTAGCCCTTTCTGGTTGACGCTGTTTTTGCAATAATTCCTTTGCTTGAACTAAATTACTTTTCGCTTCTACTTCCTGTTGTTCCTGCATGAGAATATTCGCTAAACGTAAATAAGCATCAGGATTTTTGGGACTACTATCAATTACTCCACAAAATAACGCTTTTGCTTCGGCAATTTGTCCCTTCTGATTTAAAATATCTCCTAACAGCAAACGTACCATATCATTGGTAGAGTTGATAGCAATGACTTTTCTCAAAGCTATTTCAGCATTTTCAAAATCTTTAGCTTGATAAAAATTGATGCCTTTTTGAAATAAATTAGAAGTAATCAATGTTTTGATACTTAAATAACCAAGAATGGCAAGACCAAAAATGACTACGGAAATGGCGATAATATTGGAAGTAGGAAATGTTGCTAACATGAGTTTAAGCTAATAAACAGGAAACGGGAAAAATTAGATATTCAATGAAAAACAATTTCCAGATAAATTGATAGAAATTAGTAATGGCTTGTTTGTCTTGTAAATCAACTCCAGCACCTTGCCACCACATCACAATTAAAGCTACTGTATGAGTGATTAAGATGAAGATAGTGTTAACTTCCGCAAGATGGAATAACGCTACTAAAATCATACCTCCATAACAGATTGTTAATACCCAAAGTGCGAGATTAAATACTTTTTGTTGTCCGAGTTGGAGGGTGAAAGTTGTGATATTATAAAATCTATCTCCTTCCATATCAGGAATATCTTTGAAAATAGCGATCGCAAATGTAAATACCAAGATAAACACCGTTAAAGCCCAAACTGCACCCGGAATCCCTTGGCTTCTTTGCAATACCCAACTAAAATGCAAAAATAAACCTAAATTAACAATCGTTCCCCGCACCGAAAAAATACACAAAGCAGCCCAAAATGGAAACTGTTTTAACCGAATTGGTGGTAAAGAATAAGCCGTACCAATTGCTAAACTTATCGTTACCATACCCATTAAAAATGGTCCCGTTAGCCATGCTAAAGCCAAAGCCACAATACCAGTAATAATAACAATTAATTGTCCTTGTCCTCTGGTAAATTCTCCCGACGCTAAAGGTAAATCTGGTTTATTGATTTTATCAATGTCAATATCTTCCAATTGATTCAAACCAACAATATAAATATTGCCACAGATACAAGCAATCCATGTTGCTAAAATTTGACTAATATGCAAACCAGAAAACTTTGTCGAAGTGACACCCAGGGTAATTAAATATAAACCCAAAACACTCAAAGTTGTTCCCATAATTGTATGGGGACGGGAAAACTTCCAAAAAGAATAAAACCAACTTCCTGGAAAAATAGCAGAACTTTGTTTATAAAATTGATTCATTTTTTGCTCTTTTTTGTTCGTAAGCACCTAAAGGAATTGAACTTATACCATTTCTTTATGAAACTGCGCCGAATTTCCTAACCTTATCTTTTTCTTCTCTGTGTCCTCTGTGCCTCTGTGGTTCGTTTATCCTTAAATTGAGTACATCTTTAAACAGAATTGGACTTATTTTGTCCCGCGTAATAATCCAAATCTAACTAATCCAGTTTCATAACCTCGACGCATTAAACCTAAAGATAATGCCCCCTGAATTGTAGTCCAACCAGCCATTAATAAACCGATAAATGCTTGGGGTGTAAACGCTGAATCAATGACAACATTCCAAAAAGGTGCAACTGCGGTTGACCAATCAGCCGTGCGAATATTATTTAATGGTAATTGCCAAGCGATCGCTTCATACTCCGCTAAAGAAATCACATAAGGTAAACAATAGACTCGATAAATATCCTCTAAGTGCTTTTGCTCATCCGTTGTTAGTGGTGACTTATCCGTATTCCGATGACACCATGTCACCATAATCAAAGTCCCACCCGGCTTTAACACGCGATAACACTCTTGTAAAAACTTAGTTTTATCTGGCATATGTTCACCGCTTTCCAGTGACCACACCAAATCGAAAGAATTATCATCAAAGGGCATTTCTTGGGCATTGGCAACCATGAATCTAGTCTTTTGACTCAAACTCATTGCCAAAGACCTTTCGGTGGCTCTAGCGGCTTGTACAGGACTCAATGTAATTCCCGTGGCATTGGCCCCAAACTTATCAGCCAAGTATAAAGAACTACCACCAATTCCACAGCCGACATCAAGGATATTTTCAGCACCTTTAACATCTGCCCATTTTAGCAACTCTTCAATTAAATCAATTTGTGCCTGACGGCGTTCCTTTACCTGTTTACCATCTACACCATAATAACCGTGGTGCATATGTTCTCCCCAAATCTGTTCCCACAGACTGGAAGAAGCATCGTAAAATTCCTGAATTTGTTTGTAAAGTATTTGACTCATGAATTTAATAATTAAAAAATGACAGGAAATTGAAAAAAAACTTATTCTTAGGCTACCATCTATGTTTTTAATTAGATAGGGATATTTTTCTGCCTGGGAATAACTCATTAATTCTACCTTGGTAAGATGTCAAAATAGCCTAATTGCACAAAGTTTATTTATTTTTCATTTTTAATTACTTATGACTGTTGCGCGGACAATTTGTTTGGGCTTTGTCGCTGTCATTCTCTTGGGAGCAATTCTCTTGACAATGCCTTTCTCTACTGGTAATGGTAATTGGAACGACCCCATTGTTGCCCTATTTACTTCAACTTCGGCGGTTTGTGTCACAGGTTTAGCAGTGGTAGATACTGGTACTGATTTTTCGTTTTTAGGTCAGTTGTTTATTGCCTTATTAGCCCAAATTGGTGGTTTAGGTTATATGACAACTACCACATTTTTAATGTTATTAATTGGCAGAAAATTTGACCTGCGACAAAAAGTAGCAATTCAACAAGCTTTAGACCGTCCAGGCATGAGTGGTAGCAGTCAAATTATCCGTTCTATTATTGCGACTACCTTATTATTTGAACTCACGGGAGTATTTTTATTAATGATAGTCTTTGTTCCCGAAAAAGGTTGGCAAGAAGGAACTTGGTTAGCGATTTTTCATAGTGTAAGTGCTTGGAATAATGCTGGATTTAGTTTATTTAAAGACAATTTAATTGGTTATCAATCTTCTCCTTTAGTGATTATCACAATTGGCTGTTTAATTATCTTTGGAGGTATTGGTTATCAGGTCATTTTGGATATGTATTTGTGGTTACGTGACCGCATAGTCAAAAAAACAAGTTGTTTAGTATTCTCTCTAGATTTCAAAGTTGCTACTAGCACAACTTTAATATTATTAGTGTTAGGAACAATTGCAATTCTCTTTGTAGAAATCAGAAACGATAGTGTCTTTGGACAATTAAGTTTATCTGATAAAATATTAGCCGCTTGGTTTCAGTCAGTTAGTACCAGAACCGCTGGTTTTAATAGTATTGATATTGGGAAAATGACTAATGCTGGATTATTCATTATGATTGCTTTGATGTTTATTGGTGCAAGTCCTGGAGGTACAGGAGGAGGAATCAAAACCACTACTTTACGAGTGCTTACCAGTTGTACAAATGCAATTCTTCAAGGCAAAGAAGAGGTATTATTATATAATCGCAAAATTGCCATTTCTTTAATTTTAAAAGCCGTAGGGGTGGTGTTTGGTTCACTAGCAACAGTGATTGTAGCTACGGTTTTAATTAGTATTACCGACCCCAAATTGGCTTTTATTCAAATTCTTTTTGAAGTGGTATCGGCATTTGGTACAGTCGGACTTTCTACAGGAATTACAGGGACTGTTTCTATTGCAGCAAAATTAATTTTAATTCTCACAATGTATATTGGTCGAGTTGGTGTTTTATTATTAATGTCATCTATATTAGGTGATCCTCGTCCTAGCAGAATCCACTATCCCGAAGAAAATCTCCTTGTTGGATAATCACCAATTACCAATTGATATCGAACTCAGGAAGAACGGAAATTAGATACCACATTCCCCAGTTATTATACTCAAAACGGCTTGATTGTTTGATTCTAAACGTAGGGGTTTAGCTCTGGCTTTACCCCTACACATCTGGGTTCTTTGTCATTTGGCAAAAGTACAGAGTTGAAAAAGATTCAAAGTCAATGGGAATAAAACTATCATGTCATTTATTTAGAAGTAAATGAAGAAACAGATATTAATGATATCCTAACCCAGTGGTGAAGCAAAATGAATTCTTCCAAAAAGCACAGGCAGAGATTACAACATTATTTTAACGCCGAATTAGGGCAATTTGTCGCTCTGAATCAAGATATTTTGGCGGAATTATTGACGTTTATTGATTTCTCTGAAAAGTTCACTTTGGGATTTATTGAGATTAATTTTCCTCCTGATGGAGAGTTATTAATTGAGGCATTAAAAACAAATTCCCAATGTGAGGAAATTCAATTTGTAATTCTCAAATTTGCTGATCCTAATTTGCGCTTTTTACGTGATGAAATTGTCAAAAAATTGCCAAAAATTGAAAAAGAAGCAAATAAAAAGTTAGTATTAATTATTCAAGGTTTAGAAAAATCTATTGGTGTGTTTGGTGAATATCCGCCATTTTTACAAGATTTGAATTTTGTCAGGGATGCTTATAAAAAAACTGTCCCTTATCCTATTTTGTTCATTTTACCAGATTACGCTATTAACCGATTAGCTAAATTTGCTCCTGATTTTTGGGCTTGGCGTTCTGGTGTATTTAGATTTAAAACTTTAGAAAATCTCATTACTTAAACTTTACAAATTTGGGAATAGTAGCCGAAGAAATGCGGGAATATGCCCAAGCACGGGACTTTTATCAACTAGCTTTATCTATCTTTATCGAATTTGGCGATCGCTTTTCTCAAGCTAGAACATACCACAATTTGGGAATAGTAGCCCAAGAAATGCGGGAATATGCCCAAGCACGGGACTTTTATCAACTAGCTTTAGCTATCAAAATCGAATTTGGCGATTTTTAGAGAGATTACCAGAGTGATAAAATAAATACGGTTGTTTTGTTTGCTTTCACAACCGCCCTGAAATGAATTTCAGGGCTAATAGCCAAAGTAAACTAAAGTTTACTAAACAATTTTCAGGTTATTTAGTCATCTTTAGATGACTTTTGCTATGAGACTGGGAATTCATTCCCAGACGGGTTAAAGGTTTTGCGTTAAATAGAAAAATAATAAATTTTTAAAGCACTTCCCATTCATCTCTGTTAATTTGAGCTTGTTTTAATATCTTTGCTAATAAGCTTTTGCTAATATCTCCTTCATGAGGATTAGGAATTATTAACCTCACATCATCTCTAACCATAAATTGATGTCTTGTCCCTGAATATGGACCATCAAAGCCAATTTGTTTCAGGTAATAAATTAAATCCCGGCGACTAATAGGTGCAAAGCTTGGCATCAAGCTACATCCTTTTTCAAAGCAAGGTAAATACCATCTAACTCAGGTATATTATGTCCTAACTGCAATCCTAAAACAATCCATTCTTCTAAAGATTGTTTTAATTCTTCCCGACAATTTTCCAGTGTAGGTGCATTGGCATATAAACCTTGTAATTCAGGGACTTCAGCGTAAAAAGTACCATCTTCTAAAAGTTCATATTTAGCGCGTTTTAAGGCTGATTGAATGTAGTCTGTTATCATTTGTTTTGTCTAATAAGCCTATTTCTCTGATTAAATTGTAATCTGAAAATCAAAATCCTACTTAAATTATATCATCAACCTGATAAACGCCGTAAAAATTCCCTGTGTTCTGGTGAGTTTAATCCTGTTTGCAATACTTCTAAAACCTTAACCATATCACCTGCTAATAATGCCGTTACAGATAACCATAATCCGGGCATAACTTGACTTTTAATAATTCCCTCTGTATCAGGTTGCAGTAATATATATTCACTGTCATGTAACCCAAACCAATCTAATTTATTTTCTAAACTCTGCCAAACAAGATATTCCTGAATGCCGTTCCGCTTATAGGCTTTTTTCTTATCATATAAATCATAAGCTGCACTGCTGGCAGCAATTTCCGCGACTAATTCCGGTGCGCCTTCAATATAATCATCATCGGTAATTCGAGATTTTCCACCTAAACTTTCATCAATTAATAAAACTCCATCGGGTTGAGGTTCATTATCCTGATCTAATCTAATGGTGGGTTCTATTCCTAATTTAATTCCGGGGGTATAAATTTGATAATTTCCTAACCAAATCATCAATTTAGCATGGGGTTCTGCATGACGTTGAAAGCGTAAAGGTGAAGCCACGTAAACTACTCCTTCGATTAATTCAGCTTTTTTAATATCGAGACTTTCAGTATAACGACGTTCAAATTCATGGCGTGATAAGCGATCGCCATTTTCTAATGGTAGAATTTGAGGAGTTGGGTTAGTTTGTGACCGCTGCATTACCATTTGCTATACCTCCAAGAATTAATTGACACAATCAGCAGAGGACGGGAAAACCCGCCCCTACATCATAAACTATTTGGCTGGGGGTAAAGTTCCACCACTAGCAGCCGGCGGTTCTGTGTAATCGCAAAAGACATGGACCCCTATTTTGAGGATATATAAAACTATAACGGTCGCAATGGCAGGATCAAGAGGTAAACCACTAGATGAAGCTAAACCCACTAAGGAAACTATAACACCAGTGAGTAAAGGAGAACTGCCCGGATTTCTGGTATATTCTCTGAGTTGACCACGAAACCCATCATCACCACAAAGTTCATTTCGCAAGGCTTTGAGGGTGATTTGTAAAAGTGATTTATCTCCCCCCATCATAGCTTGACCATTTTTTTCTTGCCATAAATCTTGAAAAGCCGTTTCCATGTCGCCATTGTGCTTTTCTAAATGATCCATTGCTTCCAGTCCGGGGGTATAATCAGGCATTAATTCCCGCATAGCTTTGATTTCGCTGTTAGTTATTTGCATAGCTAATTTAGGTGGTTTACTTAGTAGTATCAAAATCAACTACATTATGGACAGGGATTATTCATTCCGTATTTAGTGTACCAATTACCAATCACCAATTACCAATTATGAATCTTTCATCATTAAAATTTCTTCGCAGTTTACGTAAAGATAACCACCAATTTGCTGTAATTGGGTTAGGTCGTTTTGGTCGTTCCGTTTGTTCAACATTGCATAATTTAGGTTATCAAGTATTGGCTACAGATGTGAACGAAAAGCAAGTTTCTGAAGCTTTGAACGAACAAATTGTTGGTCATGCTTTGCAACTAGATTCAACCGAACCAGCAGCACTAAAAGAAGCCGGAATTTTTGAATTTGATACCGTTATTGTCGCAATTGGTAATTACGTTCAGGAAAGTATTATTACTACTTTAAATGTCAAAGAAGGTGGTGTACCTCACGTGGTGGCAAAAGCCTCTAGTGAAGTTCACCGTAAATTATTACAACGAGTGGGAGCAGATCATGTAGTATTTCCTGAATATGAAGCCGGTTGTGCTTTAGCACGCACACTTACTAAACCGGGAATTTTAGAAAGATTTGATCTTGACCCAGATAATAGTATTGTTGAATTAATTGTTCCTGATGAATTTCATGGAAAAACCATTGCTGAACTTCAACTTCGTAACCGCTATGGTTTAAATATGTTAGCTGTGAGTCATGATAGTAAATTTATCATTAATCCCGAACCAACTAAACGTTTAGAAAAAGGTTCTGCAATGGTAGTAATTGGTTGCAATAAAGATATAAATCGTTTACCAATATAGAGAACAGGGAACAGGGAACAGGGAATAGGGAATAGGGAATAATAATTTTTTCAATTAAGTAGGTGAACGGAAAAAAACCGTAGACGCGGAGCGGCTTCTCGAAGAGTAATATGTAACGAAAAGTAAAAAGTCATCCTGAATCTAATCTCAATTAGATGATCCATTACTTCATCAAAAATTCATAATTTAATGCTTTTCCCTTCTGGTAATATCAGCATGGCATCACCAAAAGAATAAAAGCGGTATTCAGAAGTAATTGCTTCTTGATAAAGATCCAACAATCTTTCTCTACCAATCAAAGCACTAACCAGCATCAATAAACTAGAACGGGGTAAATGGAAATTGGTGATTAAACCCTCCACAACCTGCCATTTATACCCAGGATAAATAAATAAATTTGTCTTCCCCACAAATGGCTGTAAATCTCCCAATTGTGCTGCACCCTCCAAAGCCCTTACCGCTGTTGTTCCCACCGCAATAATTCGCCCCCCAGCAGCCTGAGTAGCCCGAATTTGCTCAACGGTATCAGCAGGAACTTCAATCCATTCTTCGTGCATAGCATGGGTAGTAACATCTTTTACTTCTACTGGGCGAAAAGTACCGATACCCACATGAAGAGTAATAAAAGCCTGATTAATGCCACAACTACGCAATTTTTCTAGTAATTCCGGTGTAAAATGTAATCCTGCTGTTGGGGCGGCGATCGCTCCTTCTTCAGCCGCATACACTGTTTGATACTGTTCATCAGCAGCCGTAGAAGCCGTGATATAAGGTGGTAGAGGAATTTGTCCAAATGTCCCCAACACCTGCAATAAAGGAACTTGCTCCGGTAACTCAAACTGTAATAATCGCCCCCCAGTTTCCGAATCTGACTCAACCACTGTTGCCTTTAATGTTTGTTTATTTCCCTGTTCCCCCGATGTAAAAATAATTTCATTGCCTATCTTAAACCGCTTTCCTGGCTTCACCAAAGCCAACCAGCAATTATGTCGCCGTTCCTCTACCAGTAACACCTCCACACTCCCACTCGTAGACGTATAGCCATACAACCGAGCGGGAATAACTTTAGTATTATTCATCACTAGCAAATCTCCCGGCTTTAACAGTTCCGGCAAATTACGGAAAATGTGATGTAGTGGTGGTATAGTCTTAGCGGTTTCAGGAGAATTTACCACCAATAACTTAGAACTATCTCTAGGAACAGCAGGGTTTTGGGCAATTCGTCCCGGTGGAAGTTCGTATTCATAACCAGACAACGAACAATCTAAATTGATATCTTGTGATTCTGCTTGTAGTATTTTTTGCTTCATATTAATTGAGTAATTGAGTAATTGGTAATTGGGAAAATTATTTCTCCCTGCCCCCTGCCTTCTGCCTTCTGCCCAGATTGGGTAAATCTCCCCATAAAAGAACGGGTGCTTTTACCCTACCGGGAACTCCACCCCATTAACGAAGATAGATAGGTAGAACTAAATTTAATCCCATAACATGATGATGGAATACTTATACTATCTAGGCAATGCCACCCTCACCCTGAGAATCGTTCAATACCTACATGGTAGACCACAACTTCCCCTATCCTTTGTGAGCGTGATTCATCAAATTGATGGTTGGGTAGTCAGAATTAAATTCAAAGAAACAGTCTCAGATCAACAAGACGGCGATTTTCGAGCTTTCTTGAGTGAATTGGGAATTAGCTATCAACCACCAATGAGAGTCCAAATGGCGTTTTGGAGTTTAGAAGCCGGACAAACACCCGTAGACGTAATGCGTCGTTACCAAGTAGCAGTTGTTTCTCATGGTAGCCCGGAAAGGGAAGAAATTGAAGCATTTAGACAACAGTTTGTTCGAGGTTTAGGATATTGTCCAGAAACACTCGCTTAAACAGTTCTAAATTAAGTATCGCAAAGTAAAAATAATTTCGCCATAGCATTTATTATTTATCAAAAGCTGCCTCAATGTATTGTTGCAGTTTAAACTCATATCCAGATATAGATAAACGCTCTAAAAATTTGTCCCCAATAATTTTTCTAGTTTCTGGTTGATAGTGAACCAGTGCTACATCAAAGCGACAAGCATAATCAGCTTTTTGTGGATATTCAGCTAAAAATATTTCCGCCGTCCGCCAAATTTTTGCTTGTTTTTGGGGAGTAATGGCATTTTTTCCCCCCTCATCCCAATTACCAGAACTGCGGGTTTTCACTTCAACAAACGCTACAATTGAGTCTTGATATTGAGCGATAATATCAATTTCTCCCCAAGGACACCAAAAGCGACGCTGCAAAACTTCCCAACCTGTAGATTGTAACCATTTGGCTACCAGGTCTTCACCTATGTTACCAATATCTGCATAATTAAATGGAGAAGGATTAGCCATTAATTAACAATACCATGAATACTAAACATCGCAATTGGATAAGCATACTCAGTTTATTACTTTGGGCAATCATTTCCACCACAGCTTTAGCAAGTTTTGTCCCTACTGCTGTAGCACTGGAATATAACAAAGAAATTCTGATCAGTGCTGATTTTTCTGGACGTGATTTAACAGATTCTAGTTTTACTAAAGCAAATCTTCGCTACAGTAATTTTAGTCACTCTAATTTAAGAGGTGTTAGTTTTTTCGCCGCCAATCTAGAATCAGCAAATTTACAGGGAGCAGACCTAACTAATACTACATTAGATTCAGCGCGATTGATTAAAGCCGATTTAACCAACGCCATATTAGAAGGAGCATTTGCCGCTAACGCCAGATTTGATGGTGCTATAATAGATGGTGCAGATTTTACCGATGTACTACTGCGTCAAGATGAACAAAAGAAACTATGTAAGTTGGCAAAAGGTACTAATCCCGTGACAAAAAGGGATACAAGAGATACTTTATATTGTTCTTAGATCAGATCAGATACCCGGCTTCTTAAACAAGTCGGGTATCTGACGCTTACAGTATTTATATATTTTGTAAAATTTGTGAAAGTGTTAATTTGAGTTCTGGAAATAATGGCGATATAATTAAATCATTACCTCTAAATTGATTAACTATGTATTCATCATCAACTAAAGAATAAATAGAAATAGTCGGTTGTTTAGGATTACCAATAAATCTTTTACCACCGAAAGCACCATAATCAACTATCCAATATTCAGAAATACCCATTGATTCATAATCGTTGGTTTTATGAGTATAATCTGTTTGCCAATTACTGCTAACAATTTCTATTACTAAAGGAACTGAAGCAGCTTGAGTAATGGTTGATTCTTTTTTCCACAAAGGTTCATTAGGTAAGTTAGCAGGATTGAGTAATAAAATATCAGGTGAATAGGCAGATTCAGATTTTGGTGTTTTGATTAATGTTGTTTTAGGTATGAGGTAAGAAAGATTAAGTCTATCTAATTCTCCTGATATCTTACGGGCTAAAAAACCAATTACGAATTCATGATCTCCTACTGGTGGGTTCATTTCTACAATTTCTCCATTGTGTAATTCATAACGTGATCCTGTTTCTGGATAGGATTGGATAAACTCCTCAAAGCTGACTGATTTGGTTAAGGTTTGAACCATGATTCACCTCTTGAATGGTGATAATTTGCTGATTTTAATTATACTATATAGAAATCCAATATTACCAGAAATTTTGGTTCTAATGCTCTGAATAAAGTGAAACCCAACATTGGCGTTAAGATAGTAAGAGTTGTTGGGTAACATACGTCAACCCAACCTACAATAAATGTTTACATAAAGGGAACGTTAGAGCCAAAATTATTGATTTTATGTAACCAATTTATGATATAAAATTGTTATTTATCTCCTATAAAATATGCACCAGCAAGAAATTCGACTGAAACCCGGTACATTATGGACAAGTCTTAAAAAAACCACCGAACTAGCTTTAAAATCTGGAGCTTTAAAATCTATTCCTACAGAGTTGGAAATTTTTGAAAAAGATGGAATCAAGTTTGTTATCAGAATTTTAGAAAATATCAACCGCAAAAACGCTGATAAGGCTAAAAAAGATCAAGAAGCGACTAAAACTGGTAAAGAATTTAATCCTTTTTTACCCTACGAAGAAGATTTATTTGTCACAGATATCTCTAATACTCATGTTTGTATTTTAAATAAATTCAATGTTGTTGATTATCACTTATTAATAATCACCCGCGCTTTTGAACCACAGGAAAGCCTACTTACCCTAGAAGACTTAACAGCAGTATGGGCTTGTTTAGCAGAATTTAATGGGTTAGTATTTTATAATGGTGGTAAACTTGCCGGTGCGAGTCAACCACATAAACATTTGCAAATTGTTCCTTTTACAGAAACAGATATTCCCATTTCACCACTTTTGAAAACAGCAAAATTAGAAAATGATCTGGGAACTATTCCAGAATTTCCCTTTTTACACGCTTTCACTACTCTTAAAATGGGAGAAAGTGCAGAAGTAACCTTAGAAAAATATCATACTTTATTGCGAACTGTGGGAATTAAACCTCTAGAAAATAATATGCAATCAGGAGCATATAATCTTTTATTTACGCGAGAATGGATGTTAATTATCCCCCGCAAACAAGAAGAATTTGAGAAAATTTCTGTCAACTCACTAGGATTTGCGGGGGCATTATTAGTTAAAAATCAACAACAAATGCAATTACTAAAAAATATCAACCCTATTAACCTTTTAAATAATGTTGCTTTTCCTAGACAACAAAATTGAATCTTAGACTACAATATGAGTTATTGTATTTCCTTTGCGTCTTTGCTCCTTAGCGTCTCTGCGCGAAACAAAAATCATAAAAAAGAGGAAAAATCATGGAATCTTTAGACATAAAATGGATTCGTTCCCAGTTTCCCGCACTCACACAAACAATCAACGGAAAACCAGCAATTTTCTTTGATGGACCCGGTGGCACACAAGTACCCGGTGGAGTATTAGACGCAATTAGTGATTATTTAGTTAGATCAAATGCCAATGCTCACGGTGCTTTTACTACCAGTATGCGAACCGATGCCTTGATTATTTCTGCCAGGGCAGCGATCGCCGACTTCCTAGGATGCGATAATGATGAAGTAGTATTTGGCGCAAATATGACCACCCTCACCTTCTCCGTGAGTCGCGCTATCGGTAGAGAACTACAACCTGGTGATGAAATAATTGTTACAGACTTAGACCATGCAGCCAACATTTCTCCCTGGTATGCCTTAGAAGAAAAAGGCGTAATTATTCGGACTGTTGATATTAATATCGCCGACTGTACTTTAGATTTAAACGATTTAGAAAAAAAGATAAATTCCCGCACCAAACTAGTAGCAGTAACTTACGCTTCCAACGCCGTTGGCACAATTAATGATATTGCTAAAATAGTCAAACTCGCCCATAAATTCGGGGCTTTAGTATATGTTGATGCCGTTCATTATGCCCCCCATGCACCGATAAATGTTCATCATTTAGACTGTGATTTTCTCGCCTGTTCCGCCTATAAATTCTTTGCCCCCCATTTAGGAATCCTCTACGGAAAAAGAGAACATTTAACCAAATTTTCCCCTTATAAAGTTAAACCCGCATCAGAAGAAGTCCCTTCCAGATGGGAAACAGGAACATTAAATCATGAAGGTTTAGCCGGATTAGTAGCAGCAATTAATTATTTAACAAAATTAGGTTGTCATGTTTCCCCAATCTTAGATAACGAATTACTTTCATCCTTAATAGAAGCCGACAGAGAAGGTTTAACTACCTTCCATTGTCCTCGATTTTTGACTGCACCAGAACAAGAGAATCATGAATTAGTATCAGCTTATCATAGCCGACGAGCCGCATTATTAGTAGCAATGTCAGCCATCCAACAATATGAAAGAGAATTAAGCAAAAAGCTAATTTCCGGATTATTAAAAATCCCCGGTTTAAGCCTTTATGGTATTACCGAACCCAGCCAATTTACATGGCGGACACCAACCGTCTCTATTCGCATAGAAGGAAAAACACCAGAAACAATCGCCAAAATATTAGGAGAACAGGGAATATTTGCTTGGTACGGCAACTTCTATGCAGTTAACCTCACCGAAAAATTAGACGTAGAAACATCAGGCGGCCTATTAAGAATCGGACTAGCCCACTACAACACAGCCGCAGAAATTGATCAACTGCTGCAAACCTTAAATGAAATCGTCTAAAACCTTTAAATTACAGCTATCTTCTTCCTTTGCGCCTTTGCTCCTTAGCGCCTACCCTTCGGGATCTCTAAGAGAGATTGCGCGAAACAAAATTGAAAATAGCTGTAAACCCCACTAACCGCAGTCCTCAACCTCACAAACCCGACGAATATTGAGAATATCACTCATTTTCTTAAGTTGCACAAATAAATGTTCCAACTGAGAACAATCGCGGACATCAATACCCAAATTCATCAAAGCGGGTTGTCCCAAAGAAGTTTTCACTTGAGCATGACGGACATTAATCCCCTGGTCACTCAAACGTGACAAAACATCTTTTAATACTCCTACCCTATCCATAGCCTCAATTTGTATATTAATAGGATAAGTATGAGTACGACTGCGGTTTTCCATAGCTAAATTCCAGCGGACTGGGACTAAACGCTCATACTCAACAGGATCTACATTATGACAGCCTTGGCGATGAATAGAAATTCCTCTTAGTCGCGTCACTACACCCACAATCGCTTCCCCAGGAATGGGAGTACAACAGCCAGCGATATGATGAACCAAACCCTCCATACCAATAATTGGGGAATCACTAGCACGGGAACTAGTGGTTAACATATCCCGTGAAGTTTTTGGCGTTGGTTCTTTGGGAATAAATGGAACAACATCACTTACAGGTTGTCTAGCTTTGACAATTTCCCGCCAGCGGTTCAGTGCTAAGTTTGAGGTAATTTCCCCATAACCCAAACCGGCGAGTAAATCTTCCACACTGTGATAATTACATTTTTCCGCCACAGTTTGCATAGCGTCTGATTTGAGCAAATTCTCAAAACCAGTTTTCCCCAATTCCTTCTCTAATAAATCCCGTCCCCTAGCAACATTTTCTTCCCGGCGCGATCGCTTGTACCATTGTTTAATTCTATACTTCGCAGCCGAAGTGCTAACAAAATTTAACCAATCTAAGCTGGGATGACAATTCTTTTGGGTAATAATATCCACAATATCGCCATTATGCAGACGCGTGGATAAAGGAACAATTCGCCCATTGACTCGCGCCCCCGCACAGTGATTTCCGACTTCCGTATGAATCCGATAGGCAAAATCTATACTTGTAGAACCGGGACTTAAAGGAACAACATCCCCCTTTGGGGTGAAGACATAAACGTCATCTTCAAATAGATTGTCTTTAACACTATCTAAGTATTCCTGAGCATCCTTTAAATCACTTTGCCAATCTAGCAACTGCCGTAACCAAGTAAACTTTTCATCAGTGCTGGTCACAGGAGTATTTTCAGAACCCCCAGTTTCCTTATACTTCCAATGGGCAGCAATACCATATTCCGCGATATGGTGCATTTCCAAAGTCCGAATTTGCACTTCCAACGGGCGGCCAGTCAAGCCAATTACTCCGGTATGCAAAGACTGATAATGGTTTGGTTTAGGCAAGCCAATGTAATCTTTAAATCTACCAGGAATGGGACGAAAAGAATCATGAACCACTGCCAAAGCCCGATAACATTCTTCATTGGTTTGAACAATAATTCGCAGTGCTGCCAAATCGTAAATTTCATGAAATTCCTTTTGCTGCCGCTGCATTTTTTGATAAATGCTATAAAGGTGTTTAGGACGACCACTAATTTCCAGACAATTAACACCAGCTTTGAGTAACCGACGGCGCAAAGTATCCGTAGCTTTGAGTAATTTTTCTTCCCGTGCCGTGCGTTTTTCCGCGACACATTGCTGAGTTTCTCGATAAGCTTCTGGTTCTAAATATTTAAATGCTAAATCCTCTAATTCCCATTTAATTTGCCAAATCCCTAAGCGATTCGCCAAAGGTGCGAAAATATCTCGTGTTTCCTGGGCGCTGCGTTGACGACTAGCTTCGGACATATATTGAAGGGTTCGCATATTATGCAAACGGTCTGCCAGTTTTACCACAATTACGCGAATATCTTGCGCCATAGCCAAAAACATTCGCCGGAAATTTTCCGCTTGACTTTCGGTTTTGCTAGTAAAATTTATTTTCGACAGTTTGGTAACACCTTCTACCAATAGCCGCACTTCTGCTCCAAACCGGGCTTCTATATCTTCACTTGTAACTTCTGTATCTTCAACTACATCATGGAGTAATCCGGCTGCTATCATAGCCGGACTACCACCTAATTCACGGAGTATTTCAGCTACAGCAACAGGATGGGCAATATACGGTTCTCCCGACTTCCGAATTTGACCCCCATGCAGTTCATATGCAAACTGAAAAGCCCGACAAATTAAGGCATTACCGTTATACGTTCGGTCTTCTTCCTCTGTAAGTATCGGTGCTGGTGGTGCAATTAAACATTTGTTAAGCCAATCTGGGAGAACAACATCAACAGGGGGTTTGACAGCTACACTACTCATAAAATTAAAAAGGTAATTGGTGGATAGGTTAAGAGAAAAGCAAAATTGACAGCACGCCTATAAAATAGATGCTGGCTTAGAGATGATGCCCTAATTGCTTGTAGTCATCATCCATAGCAGCTTGCCTGCAAAGATCATAAAAAATACCTATTGACGGCAAACCAAGCCTTAAATCTGATTTTAAGGCTTGTAATTTTGATAATAAACAAAAGAAATTTCGGTTGTATGAGAAAATTTTCTTGACATTAATACTATCTTAACTAGCAACAGATGTCTTTTAATTGTGATAAATATCAGGAATTGGCAACATTTCTAGATGAGTTTCGAGCTAATGTAACGGCAGGTAAACTTAATTTACAGAAATTAAAGCAGAATTTAGCCCAGTTGCAGGGATTTTTTATCCAGCAAATTGTCCCGTTGGTTGATGCTAATTCGCGGGAACAATCTTATAAAACGGAAATAAATAAGCAGTTACGACTCTTGGAAGTAGATATGATGTTTCTCCAAGGGGCAAAGCAATTAACAACATTACAATCTAGGTTGAAAAATATTGAAGAACGCATTGATACTTTAATTAGATATTGTCAGGCTATTACCCAGCCAATAGAAGAAAAGGAATAATTTAGCTACAAATATACTGAAATTTGATGAATTTATTTGACACAGAGGCGCAAAAGAAGAGAGGAACAAGAGTTTTTTCAATCTATACGTTTCGCCTATGATTGTGCCAAAATGAATGTAACTGTTGTTTGTTCATCTATAACCGATGACTTGGTAAACAGGGCATAAATTACAGTGTAGTAGTTGTATTTTTTTACAATACATCTCTCTAAAATTAATTCAATCTGTTTATTTTTTAAAAAATATTATGCACATTTCCCGGTTTAAAGTGAAGAATTTTAAGTTATTTCAAGATATTGAAGTAGTGTTTAATCCGACTCTTAATATTTTTACTGGAGTTAATAATTCAGGAAAAACTACACTACTACAAGCGTTATCTTTATGGCATGAATGTTTTACTAAATTAATTAGAAAAGCCCTTAGAGCAACTGGTAATTATAGAAGAAATGACTATATTTTAGGAACTACTCAAGACAAATATTTTGATCAAATTAATAGTGTTTTGAGTCCTAATTTTGAAGATATTTTTTATCAAAGAGATAAAAACAATAAAATTGAATTATCCGCGACACTTGCCAATGATAATGAAGAAATCACAATATGTTTTAAAATTAGTAGTTCAGGACGTAATTATGTAATTGAGTTACTTGATTTTGGCAGTTATGATTTTAATAAATTCAATAATTTTTTCCAAAATTTACCTTCTCCTTTTAGTTTTTACTATACCTCACCTTCTAGTGCAATTCGCCAAATAGAAAGATTCGTAACAATCCCACAAATTCAAGAATCTATCATCAATCGTGATTCATCAAGGGTTATTCGTAATCGGTTATATCAACTTTATAACTCTTCTGATCCTTCTTTGTTTAGCAGTTTTTTAGAGGCTCTATCTTTTATTCTTTACAATCGAAATCGGAGCATGAATATTTCTACAGTTAGCCAAATTCAAAAAGATGTAACAGTTGTATTTAATTTTAAACATAATGAAATAGACATTGAAAAAGATATTGCACTTCTAGGTAGTGGCAGTTTACAAATTATTGAAATTTTGCTAAATCTTTATCATCCTTCTTCCATTCAAAAAGACTTAAATTTGATTCTTTTGGACGAACCTGATAGTCATATTCATAGAGAAATTCAGAGTCGTTTATTAAAAATATTAGTGCAATTCTCTGAAAAAAATCAAATTTTTATCACAACTCATAACGAAGCGTTAATTCGTAGTGCAAATTTATCTAATTTATTCCATCTTGATGGTCAACCTACAGGCATATATAAAACCATAGATAGCAATAATCTGATAGCAGTAAATTCGCGCTTTTCTGGTATTTATCCCTCTCAAGTTAATCCGGTTATTAGTGCATTAGGAATGGTGAGTGGGTTAGATTTTTTAAATGCCATTGAATCAGATACTCTAATCTTTGTTGAAGGTGCAGATGATGCACAAGTAATTGATATCTTACTCAAGCAGAATATTAGTAATAATAAAAAATATGTTTATTGGGTTTTAGGAGGAGTTAGTGAAGTTTCTGAGAGAATTTTACATTACAAAACCGTTTTTTCGGAAGTTAAAAACAATCAAACACTTTGGGAGAAATCTGTATTAATAATAGACAGAGATTTTTTGATTGACACTCATCAATCTGGACTTAATAATGAGTTTCAGAATAGAATTTACTTGAAATCTCATATTTGGTCTGCTTACACATTAGAATCAACTCTCTTTACTGATATACCAAAATTAGCTCGATTGTTAAACAAATGGTTATTAAAAAAAGGTATAAATGTTGATATTAATATTTTGGAAAATGAGTTACAAACTAATTATTTAAATCATGAACTTATTTTAGCAACCCGCTATAATGATCAGAAATATGAGGACTTAGCATTTTGGTATAAAAATCTTCAAATTAAATTAAATACTGTCTTAGACAATAAATATATGAAAGCTAATGACCAACAACTAAATACTAAGGTACGTCAGCACGTTAATAACTGTTTTACAAATAAATATCTTTTTAAATTGATGACAAAAGATGATGTGGAAACTGTTATTTCCGCTACTTTACAGCCTCATGGAATTAGTTTTGATGTAAAAACTGAATTTATTGAATTAATTGAGCAAGTAGATATATCACTTTGGTTTGATGAGTGGAATTTTTTAAATTCAATTTAGGGTTTTAAGTTACTATTTCGTGTATATTTTAGATAGAGGATAGTTATATGTTCACCAGAATACGCCGTCTTTCAAATCAATTTTTTAATAACTCTCGAACAGTCAATAATGAACCACTCAATAAAGTGAGTTTGATTGTCATTATTTTAGTTGATATTTTCATTTTAATTAACGTTTTTACAGGTTTAAATAATATTAGTGAATGGCATCTTAGCCCAACTCAAGCTTATCCATGTTATTCTGAATGGAATAATTATAAAACCCAAACTACCAAAAATAAAGATTATGAATTTTTGAGAAGTTCACTACCTTATGGTAACAATGAGCAAAGAGTTCGGCAAACATATCAAAATGTAGAAATTGGACATTTGGGTAAAGTTTCCGAAATATGTTTGAACTACGGTGAATCTAAAGATAAACTGAATAATCCTCAAAATCAGAAAATTCTCACCACAATAAATCAGACCCAGGATAAAATTAGTCGTCTTGAACAAGCAAATAATACTATTCGTCAACAATATGATTCAAGCTTATTAGAAAAAATTGCTGGTCAGTCTTCAGGTAATTCCATTAATCAGGTTCGCGCAGAAAAAGCTAAACAGGAATTAGCACAAAATAGCGAGAAGATTTCCACATTGAAACAGGAAATTGCTAACCTGCAAAATCAACTGCTGACAAAACCTGAAAGTATTAATTTTCTGTCTTTTCTCAAAGAGGAAACTAAATTTAATCAAGTTGAAAAAGGTTATAAAGACGCATCATTTTGGTATCCCAGCATTCAATTAGTATTTCAGGCTATCTTTTTACTCCCGTTAATTCTCATTGCCTTATTAGTTAATAACTTCAGCCAACGCAGAGGATATGGATTAATAGCATTAATTAGCTGGCATTTATTAGTTATATTTTTAATTCCGTTAATTCTGAAAATATTTGAATTTCTGCAAATTGGTATAATATTTCAATTCTTATTTGATGTTATTAGTTCCCTGTTTGGTGGATTAATCTTCCTAATTAGTTACGCTTATATTTTGCTAATTCCTTTAGTTGGTTTTGGCATGATTAAATTCTTTCAAACCGTTGTATTTAATCCTAAAATTCAAGCAGTTAACAGAATTCAAAAATCACAATGTATTCGGTGTGCTAAAAAAATTCGTCCTCAAGATAGCCACTGTCCCCACTGCGGTTATTATCAATATATTGAATGCCATAACTGTCATAATTTGACTTATAAAGAATTACCTTATTGTCATCATTGTGGTGCTGATCAAAATTCTGATACCGCAGGACAAAATTAACAATTCAAGAAACTTAGCAAAATTAAACTTATCAACATATTTTCACGCCTATTGATTAGATATTATTGAATTATTGACTTTAAATCTAGGCAGACAATTTATGTCATCAATTACCAATGTCACCGAAGCCACATTTAAGCAAGAAGTGTTAGAAAGTCAAACTCCTGTTTTAGTTGATTTTTGGGCCCCTTGGTGTGGTCCTTGTAAAATGCTAACTCCTGTAGTTGAAGAAGTGGCTGCGGAATACGAAGGACAGATAAAAGTAGTAAAACTGAATACTGATCAAAATCCTACCGTTGCTAGTCATTACGGAATTCGCAGTATTCCTACATTGATGGTGTTTAAAGGGGGACGACAAGTCAAAACAGTTGTTGGTGCTGTTCCTAAAACTACATTATCTGCTACCTTAGACAAGTATATTGCTGCAAAATCATAGTTAAAAACACTGGGAATTTCTGTAATAAATCTCCCTACAAAGGATTAAAACTCCGTATTTACCTCCTCCGTGCCTCCGCGCCTCTGCGTGAGAAAAAAAATTAATCAATAACCAACGAACTGCGTACAAAAAAGCGTTACCCTAAGCGGATAGGATAAAACAGAGGAGAATAGCGTGACTGCAAACACCCAAATCCCAGCATTAGACGTACCCAGCGCCATAGTACAACGTCGTTCCATCAAAACCTTCAAACCAGACCCCATCTCCCCAGAATTGCTCAAGCAACTGGTAGAATTAACCGTAGCTGCACCCAGTAGTTTTAACGTCCAATCGTGGAGAATCGTTTTAGTTGAAGACGAAGCTCAAAAAGCAGCGTTATGTGCTGCTTCTTGGAATCAAAAGCAAATTATCCAAGCGCCTGTTACCTTTGTTTTTGCTGCTGACGCTGCTGCGGGAGAAAAAGATATCACACCCATTTTAGAACAAGGTGCAGCCACTGGGGCTTGGAATGAGGGGACAGTTAATTACTTTAGAGGTGCGATTCCGCAATTTCAAGCTAGTTTAGGAGACAAGCGCCGGGAATACGCCATTAAAGATGCCATGATAGCTGCTACAAATTTAGTATTAGCAGCTGAAAGCTTGGGTTTATCCACCTGCTTTATGAATGGTTGGATTGAGGAACAGGTTAAAGCTATAATTGGGGCTGAGAATGATCCTGATATCGCTATTGCTGTTTTAGTACCTGTAGGTTATGCGGCTGAACCCCGGTTAAATCCCGGTCGTTTACCATTGTCGGTTAATGTTTCTGTGGATAGACTCGATAACCCCTATCAAGGTTAATTAGGGATTTGGGGATTTGGTGGGTATGAATGCAGATATCAGGTAAGTGAAATATATTTTTGTTTCGCGCAGAGGCGCTAAGGAGCAAAGACGCAAAGAAAAAATGTTGCACAGAATCATAAAATTCATTAATTCATCCCTCTTTATCTGCGTTTATCTGCGTTTATCTGCGTTCAATTATTCTTAAAATATTATTCTATCCAGCTTCATTTTCATCCTACCTACTATAAAAACTATATATTTCGGTTTTTTAAATCACAAAGTGATAATTTTTTATTGTACATCAATAAACATAAAAATATTTGGTTTTGATTTAAAAATATTGTAATAGAGCCAAGATCAAAATCTGCTTTTGGCTCTCTCGTTAATTCTAGAAGTTCTGCTTTTAGTTTTTTTGACAATTCATAAAAATTTACGTCTAGTAAATTCAACCTCTCACAGTGATTTAGTTTAGCTACATCCATAATTACTGTTGTGACTATGAAGAAATCACTTGACGGTTATACATTGCAGCAAACTCACACCAGATTTATCAAATAACTTTTTGGTATCAGTGAGTGAGTATCTAGCAATTATTTAAGTTTGGCTAAGGAGTAGTAAATCAGTCTAGGAGAATTTAATGCTGGATTTTTTCACTTCATTGAATGAGCATAATTTACCATATCCAGATCCTTTACATCCTATCGTGGTTCACTTTGTAATTGCGATGGTGCTATTTTCTGTTTTTTGTGATTTCGCTGGTTATGTAACTGGTAAAACTACTTTGTTTGAGGTGAGTTGGTGGAATATGTGTATTGCCACTGTAGCTATTTTTGTGGCAATTATTTTTGGTCAATTTGAGGCTGGTTTAGCAAAACCCTACGAACTCGCTAAATCAGTTTTAAATATTCATACTCTCATCGGTTGGTCACTTTCAGGTATTATTGCCACTATTACTGCTTGGCGTTATGTTTTGCGGAGTCGTAATCCGAAAAAACTCCCTTTTCATTATATAGCTGTGGCAGTTTTATTAACAGCCTTGGTTGGTTTTCAAGTATATCTTGGTGATGAACTGGTATGGGTGTATGGCTTACATACCGTACCTGTTGTGGAAGCGGTAAAGGATGGAATCTTGCCATGAACTCAGAATTATTAGACCAAATTAGTCACCAAATGGGTGCAAATGGTTTACCTTATGCCATTCCGATTCATCCTAATTTGGTACACCTCACATTAGGTTTATTCATCATTGCCATTATCTTTGATATTTTAGGTGTGTTCTTCCCTTTGGAAAAATGGCTATTCAATTTTTTGGGAATTAAGGTTGAACGTTCTCAATTATTTGATGTCGGTTGGTACAACATTTTTGCTGCATCTGTGATTACATTTTTCACGGTTGGTGCAGGTTTTTATGAAATGTTATTAGCAGCCCCACCAGCAGATATCAAAAGTCCTTGGGGAATGCTGGCAATGCCCACAATGATGTGGCATGGTGTGGGTGGTGTATTACTATTAGCGATGATGGTTGGCATGACCTTTTGGCGAGGTTGGCAACGTTACGTTATCGGCAAACATGAAGAGAGAGAAGTGCAAATTTCTTATCTGGTTGTCGGTGTAATTATTATGTTGCTGATGTATTTTCATGGAACATTAGGAGCGCACCTGGCAGCAGATTTTGGTGTTCACAATACAGCCGATAAATTACTACGAGCAGGACAAGACATCAATCAAATCTTTGGTAATAGGTAATGGGTAATTGGTGATTGGTAATTGGTAATTGGTAATTGGTGATTGGTGATTGGTGTAAAAATTCTTGTCTAACAATTCACAACTGACCATTAACAAATGACCACTGACCACTAACCACTGACAACTAACAACTGACCATTATGAAAATTCGGCAATTTCTCAACTTTTTGACCATTGTTACTGGGGCAGTTGCGGTAACTCTTACTAGTCTCTGGATTGGTAAACAGGCTTATTCTTGGCTTCCTCCCCAAGGGGCTGCTGAATCTCATCTGATTGATGATTTATTTAGCTTTTTGGTAACATTAGGATCTTTAATTTTCCTGGGAGTAACTGCTACTCTTTTCTATTCTATTTGTTTCCATCGGGCAAAAGCTACAGATTTAGGTGATGGGCCTCACATTGAAGGTAATGTGACTTTAGAAGTAATTTGGACAGCAATCCCAATTATGTTGGTGTTGTGGATTGCGGGTTATAGTTACCAAGTTTACGAAGAAATGGGTATCCAGGGACCATCTCACCAGATCCACTTACATAATCCGATGAAGATGGAAACTGCTGAAGCTGCGCCAGATGAGGCTTCAGAAGCCGCAGTAGCTGAGGATGTAGAACATATTGATGTATCCGCTAAACAGTGGGCTTGGGTGTTTCATTACCCCCAAAGCAATGTTACCAGTACAGAATTGCATTTACCGAGCGATCGCCGTGTCCGTCTAAATCTGCATTCGGAAGATGTACTTCACGGCTTTTTTATCCCCGCTTTCCGCCTCAAACAAGACATTATTCCTGGTAACGACCTCGACTTTGAATTTACTCCCATTCGCCCCGGTGCGTATGATTTAACCGACTCTCAGTATAGCGGTACATACTTTGCCACCATGCGAGCCAAAGTCATTGTGGAATCACCTAGCAACTATCAGCAGTGGTTAAGCAAAGCTGCCAGTCAAACACCCAGCCCAGCCCCTAACCAAGCGGCTTCCGAATATGCCCTCAAAGTAGAAAACGGCATTGATAGCGGTTGGAAAACCGTTGAACCTGCTGCACCACCATTAGTCAATTTCCCAGGTTAACTTCGTTATTTTCATGACCACTGACAACTAACAACTGACAAATGACTAATATCCCCATTCATGTTGCTGGTGAATCACATCACCACGAACCACCCCAAACCTGGAAAACATACTTCAGCTTTAGTACAGATCATAAAGTTATCGGTATTCAATACCTCGTTACTTCCTTTATCTTCTTTCTCGTTGGCGGTATCTTCGCCATGATTCTGCGGGGAGAACTCATTACCCCTGAAGCTGATTTAATTGACCGCACAGTATACAACGGAATGTTCACTATGCACGGAACAGTGATGCTGTTTCTGTGGACATTTCCCTCTCTCGTTGGTATGGCTAATTACCTCGTTCCCTTGATGATTGGGGCGCGAGATATGGCATTCCCCCGCTTGAACGCTGTCGCTTTTTGGATGGTTCCTGTGGTGGGTATTCTCCTCATGTCCAGCTTCTTTGTCCCCGGTGGCCCTGCTCAATCTGGTTGGTGGGCATATCCCCCCGTCAGTACCCAAAACCCCACGGGCAACTTGATTAACGGTCAAGTTCTGTGGTTATTAGCGGTGGCTATTTCCGGTGTCTCTTCCATTATGGGTGCGGTGAATTTTGTCACCACCATTGTGAAAATGCGAGCGCCGGGAATGGGTTTCTTTAGAATGCCTCTCTTTGTTTGGGCAGTATTTAGCGCTCAAATTATCCAATTATTTGGACTGCCAGCTTTAACAGCCGGGGCTGTAATGTTACTTCTTGATATTACAGTGGGAACTGCCTTTTTTGATCCTACTAAAGGCGGAAATCCGGTGATGTTCCAGCATTATTTCTGGTTCTATTCTCACCCTGCGGTATATGTCATCATTTTGCCTATCTTCGGGATTTTCTCGGAAATCTTTCCCGTTTATTCCCGCAAACCTTTATTTGGTTACAAAGTCGTTGCTGTTTCTTCGATGTTAATTGCTGTAGTTAGCGGCATTGTTTGGGTACACCATATGTATGTGAGTGGTACTCCTGGTTGGCTACGGTTGTTTTTCATGGTGACAACCATGTTTGTATCTATTCCCACAGGGATTAAGGTATTTGCTTGGGTGGCAACTATTTGGGGCGGGAAAATTCGCTTAACTACACCAATGTTATTTGCTTTGGGTGGTTTGGTAATGTTTGTATTTGCTGGGATTACAGGAATTATGCTTTCTTCTGTTCCAGTGGATGTTCATGTTAACAATACCTATTTTGTTGTTGGTCATTTCCATTATGTTCTCTATGGAACTGTAACTATGGGAATGTATGCAGCTATCTATCATTGGTTTCCCAAAATGACGGGGAGAATGTTCCACGAAGGTTGGGGCAAAATCCATTTTTGGTTAGCATTTATCGGCACAAATTTGAATTTCTTACCCATGCACCCTTTAGGTTTGCAAGGGATGTTACGCCGTGCTGCTTCCTACGCACCTGAATTAATTGGTTGGAATATTGTTGCTAGTTTGGGTTCTTTTCTGTTAGGAATGTCTACTCTTCCTTTCATCTTCAATATGTTGATTTCTTGGATGGATGGAGAAAAAGCTTCTGCTAATCCTTGGAGAGCAATTGGTTTGGAATGGACTGTTTCTTCTCCTCCTCCTGTTGAGAATTTTGAAGAAATTCCGATTGTTACTTGTGAGCCTTATGGTTATGGTAAGTCTGAATTAATGGCATCTTCTGAACATGAGTAATGGGTAATATAGCGATTCTATTTGATGTGTAAATTTGATTTTTTAACGAACCGCAGAGACGCAGAGGGCGCAGAGGAAGAGAAGGAAGAGAATTTTTTACGTCTTATTTAGAATCGCTATAGTTTTTCTCGTTACTTTTTTCTTAATTACTAGTTTCCTGGTTTTGGAGTTTTTTAACAATGGATAGTTCTGTTTCTCCTGATGATTTAGATCATGTTAGTCATGAGCATGGACATGATGAAGAAGGCAGTAAAATGTTTGGTTTTATTGTTTTTCTGTTATCGGAAAGTGTTATTTTCTTAAGTTTCTTTGCTGGCTATATTATCTACAAAACTTCTGCTGTTAATTGGTTGCCACCTGGTGTTTCTGGTTTGGAAGTAAAAGAACCTAGCATTAATACTGTGGTTTTGGTTGCTAGTAGTTTTGTGATTTTCTTTGCAGAAAAAGCCCTAGAAAGACATGATTTAAAGACTTATCGGCTGTTGTTGTTTTTAACAATGGCTATGGGTGGTTATTTCCTTTTTGGACAAGCTGTGGAATGGAGTCAATTAGAATTTGGCTTTACTTCTGGTACGTTTGGAGGAATGTTTTATCTATTAACTGGTTTTCACGGTTTGCACGTTTTTACGGGTATTCTGTTACAGTTAATTGTCTTGTTGCGTTCTTTCATTCCTGGTAATTTTGATAGCGGCCATTTTGGCATAAATGCCACTTCTTTGTTTTGGCACTTTGTTGATGTTATCTGGATTGTTTTATTTCTACTTATCTACGTTTGGCAGTAAGGATATTTTATTTTTCTGGTATAATACTCAGGGTGGGTTTTACTCACCCTTTTTCAATATCGTTGTTTAACTTGTAGCTTGAAATTCGGCTAATAGATCAATTACTTAATTAAAGCTAAAATCATGAATTTTACAATCAAAAACTCTTTAATTAGCGTTACAGGTAGTTACATAACTACAGATGTGCAGATTATAGATGGTAAAATCGCCGCGATTGCCCCTAATTTAGAGATAATTGGCACGGTAATTAATGGGGAAAATAAACTTTTATTACCTGGGTTTTTCAATGCCCATACCCATTCTTCAGAAATGTGGCAACGAGGAGTAATTCCACCTTTACCGTTAGAATTATGGTTAGCACATCTCTATGATTTTACTCCTTTAGATACAGAACAAGTTTATCTCAGTGCCTTGGGAACAGCAGTAGAAACTTTACTTTCTGGGGGGACAAGCGTTGTTGATCATTTAGTATTAATTCCTGGACAAGAATTAGAAACTATTGCCACAGTAGTTCGGGCTTATCAAAGAGTAGGAATTCGCGCTTTTATTGCTCCTTTAATTCAAGATGAATCTTTGAGTGCGGGCATACCAAATGGAGAATCGCAACCAGATCATGAACTTTATTTTCGTTCTACTGGGGAAACTTTAGCCATTATTGAAGCGGCAGTTAAGCAATTTCATCAACCGGAAAAAGGAATTAATATTTTAGTTGCACCCACGGGAATTCAGTTATGCAGCGATGATTTATTCAGAGGATGTATTGAATTAAGTAATAAGTACAATCTTTGTCGTCATGCCCATTTATTAGAAACAAAAGCTCAAGAGAAACTTGCTGAAGAAAAATATGGTTGTACTGCGGTAAAACATTTACAGAAACTTGGTTTTTTGAACAGTTGTACAACTTTAGCACATTGTGTTTGGTTGAATGAATCTGATATTAATATTCTCGCTCAAACAAAATCTACAGTCGTTCATAATCCTTTGAGTAACCTCCGTTTAGGCAGTGGTATAGCCCCAATTATTAAATATATGCAAGCTGGAGTAAATGTGACTTTTGGTTGTGATGGGGCTTCTAGTAATGACTCTCAAGACTTGTTAGAAGCAATTAAAATTGGTTCGATTTTACATAATATTACAGAACCAGATTATCAACATTGGATTACCCCACTCCAAGCCGTAGAAATGGCATCTTTAGGAGGTGCAAAAGGGTTAAATGTAGAAAATTTACTTGGTTCTATTACTGTTGGTAAACAAGCTGATTTAGTTTTATATGATCTCAATAATTTATCATTACTTCCCTGTACAGATCCCATTGGTTTATTAGTTTTAGGTCGCCCTGTCAATGTTGTGCATAGTGCTTGGGTAAATGGTAAGCAAATTATTAATAATGGCAAAGTTACCACAATCAATGTTGATGAATTGCAACAAGAATTGTTGAATCGTAGTCACTGGGAAACACCATCTCAATCAACAAATGTCGTTAAATTAGCTCCTCATTATCGGCAAGTAATGGGACTAGATTAAGTAAGTTTATGTAGGTTGGTTTGTTCGCGTTAGCGTTGCGGAGCAATCGGAACAAAAACCAACATTTACCGATATTTGTTGGGTTTAACTTCGGTTTACCCAACCTACAATTTTCTCAACTAAGCCGCATTATATTATATACTATATTGATCATAATAATAAATTAGAAAAACAATAATGATCAATAATCAACCTATTTGCATTTCCCTATTCACAGGTGCTTATGGCTTAGATTTAGGACTAGAACAAGCAGGATTTCATACTGTTAGTGTAGTTGAAAAAGATAAAGATGCAGTCAAAACAATTGCTCTGAATAGACCTTATCTCCAAGAAAGTGCTATTCCCAGAGAATTAGAAAAAGTTACTTCCCAAGAATTACTAGAAGAAGGAGGAAGAGTTTTAAATTTAGGTCGTGCTTTACTTCCAGGAGAAATAGATTTAGTCACGGGTGGTCCCCCTTGTCAGCCATTTAGTACCGCAGGAAAACGGGGTTCAGTTATGGACCCACGCGGAAGTTTATTTATGGATTTTATCCGCATTGTCAAAGAAGTCCAACCCCGATTTTTCTTAATGGAAAATGTTAGAGGTTTACTTTCTGCTTTTTTGCGTCATCGTCCTATTAATCAAAGAGGAAAAGATTATCCAGCTTTAGGACTTGATGAAATGAATGGTGCAGCTTTAAAAGTAGTTTTAGCAGAAATGAAAGAATTAGGCTACAACGTAGTTTACAACCTTTTAGAAGCAGCAGATTATGGTGTTCCTCAAAATAGATACCGTGTAGTTTTTATTGGTTCTAGAGATGGTGAAACTGCTACATTTCCTCTCGCTAAATATAGTAAAGATGGTAAAATTTTACCAAAATGGAGAACTTTGAAAGATGCGTTAACAGATTTTGTGGATATTCAACCAGAATTTATTAGTTATTCAGAAAATCGGCTCAAGTTTTTAAGATTATTAGCAGCAGGACAAAATTGGAAAAATTTACCAGAAGAATTACAACCAGAAGCAATGGGAGGTGCTTATAATTCTGGTGGGGGAAAAGTTGGTTTTTACAGAAGATTATCTTGGGATAAACCTTCACCAACAATCACAACCAGTCCCCAACAAAAAGCTACAGATATGTGTCACCCTGTAGAATTACGTCCTTTAACTGTGCGCGAGTCTGCCAAAATTCAAACTTTTCCTGATGATTGGATTTTTCATGGTTCGATAAGTTCTAAATATAAACAAATTGGTAATGCAGTTCCGGTGTTACTTGCGAAAGAACTTGGTGAATATCTGATTAATTCAATGCAGGGAAATCAACCAAAAGGGAAAGAAGTTACTGAACACATTTCGCTATTTTCTTGATATAATGTCAACATTTCTGATATAATATAAAATTGTGTACTAAATTAATATGAAATCTTGTATTGACGCTCAACAGCTAGAAATATTCCCATTATTCCAAGCTACAACTACCATAAAACCTACCACTAAATTTACCTTTATAGACCTATTTTCCGGTATTGGTGGCTTTAGAATTCCTCTCGAAGAACTAGGAGGAATTTGTTTAGGTTATTCAGAAATTGACAAAGAGGCAATCAAAGTTTACAAAAATAATTTTATTCGTGATACCAATACTGACGAACAATATTTAGGAGATATCACTAATTTAGACAAGCTACCTTTTGAACTAGATGTAATGGTCGGTGGTGTTCCTTGTCAACCTTGGTCAATCGCAGGTAAATTAAAAGGTTTAAAAGATCCCAGAGGTCAATTATGGAATGATGTTTTTCGAGTTATAAAATCCAATCAACCTAAAGCATTTATATTTGAGAATGTTAAAGGTTTAACTGAACCAAGAAACAGACCAAGTTTAGAATATATTCTTGAAAATTTAACATCATCTGGCTATGTAGTTAAATATCAAGTTCTTAATTCCTATGATTTTGGTTTACCTCAAGATAGGGACAGAATATTTATTGTGGGAATTAGAAATGATCTAGATAACAGTTGGGGTTTTACCTTTCCTCAACCCATAAATAAATATTGGAAATTATATGATATGATTCCTGATATTCAACACACTGATTTTTCTAAAAAGAAATTTTCTCCAGAAGTATTATTTACAGATGGTAAAATTCCTGGTTCTAGAGGTAGATTTCAAAGAATAGATGAATTAAATGATTTTTTTCTATTCTCAGATGTTAGAGATGGACATACTACCATTCATTCTTGGGACTTAATCAAAACAACCCAGAGAGAAAAGTCAATTTGTCAAACAATATTAAAAAATCGGAGAAGGAAAATTTACGGTGATAAAGATGGTAATCCTTTGAAATATGAGATTTTAGAATCTTTAATTATTGACTTGAAGATTGAAGAAATAAATCATTTAGTAGATAAAGAAATTTTACGTTTTGTAGAAAATAAAGGTTATGAATTTGTAAATTCTAAAATTTCATCAGGAATTAAGGGAATTTCTAAAATATATTTACCTCATGCTGATGCTATTGGGACTTTAACCGCAACGGGAACGAGAGATTATGTAGCAACTATATCTCTAGAATGTGATGAACCAAAAATATATAAACATAATTTTATTGAAAAAATTTATCTTCCTCAAAAATATAGACCATTAACGGCAAAAGATTACGCAATATTACAAGGATTTCCAGAAAGTTTCCAAATAGCAGATAATGAAAATAAGGCAAAGCATCAATTTGGTAATGCTGTGTCTGTCCATGTAATCTATCATTTGGCTAAATCTGTACTGAAAATTATCCCAAAATGAAATATCTAACTCATCACAGCGATCGCCCAACTTGTACAATAAAAGATAGATTATTGCGAATTGTATAGTTAAGGATTATAGCTGTTATGGCTGCTGCCGTTTTCATCGAAAATCTCAAAAAAAGCTACGGTAATGTAGTTGCAGTTGAGGATGTTTCCTTTCAAGTCCAACCTGGAGAAATATTTGGTTTATTAGGACCCAACGGGGCAGGGAAAACAACCACTCTGCGGGCTTTGTGTACGCTGACAACCCCCGATGCTGGCAAAATTGAAGTTTCCGGTATTTCGGTCTTAGATCACCCCAAATTAGCCCGACAAAAGCTAGGTTATGTAGCCCAGGAAGTAGCTTTAGATAAAGTCCTCACTGGCCGGGAGTTACTACAATTACAAGCCGCACTTTATCATCTTCCCGGTGCGCTGATTAAACAGCGAATTAACACTATTTTGGATTTACTGGGTTTACAAGAATACGCAGATAAAAAAACTGGCACTTATTCCGGTGGTTTACGCAAGCGGCTAGATTTGGCGGCTGGTTTACTCCACGCGCCCGATGTGCTGGTATTAGATGAACCAACGGTAGGATTAGATATTGAAAGCCGGGTTGTGGTGTGGGATTTCTTGCGTCAATTACGCACTGCGGGAACTACCGTTGTGATTACCAGCCATTATTTAGAAGAAGTTGACGCTTTAGCTGATAGAGTGGCAATTATTGACAGAGGTTTGGTTATTGCTAATGGTACACCATCTCAATTAAAAGATCAGGTAGGAGGCGATCGCATCACTTTAAGAATCCGCGAATTTTCCCCCAGTGAAGAAGCCGAAACCGCAAAAAATCTTTTAGCGGCTTTACCTTTTGTCCAAGAAATCATCATCAACAGCGCCCAAGGTAACTCCCTAAATTTAGTAGTCACCCCCCAAAATGACGTTTTAATCACGATTCAACAGGCGTTAAATAATGCCAATTTACCAATTTTTGGCATCGCCCAATCTCGTCCTAGTTTAGATGATGTCTACCTAGCTGCCACCGGCAAAACCTTAATGGATGCCGAATTAGCTGCTGTCGCTAATCGTGATCCTAAAGCCGAGAAAAAGCAAAATATGAGATAGAGGGAACAGGGATTTTCTCGTTCCCATACTCTGTATGGGAATGAATTCCAGAAGGCTCTGTCTTCCATATTTAGACGAAAAAGCCAAACAGCTAAATGCTAATTTTGAAGCAAGTGAGGTTATCGGCATCTGGTTTGTCATAGTCCTGAATTTGAGAAAGTTTGCGTAAAATTAACTCTTCCTTATTCAAAACTTAACTTTTTTGTTGTTCACTAAGATTAAATTCACTTTTTGCTGCAACATTAAAACTCCCCCCAACCACCTTGAAGTGAAAAGGCTTGGGGGATTATTTGTTAAAATATCCTAAACTTAGGAATAAATCCTTTGAGCAAAAATCCCCAACAATTAAGTAATATTAGTTACTCTCGCGTTATCCATCTCAGCCATCGGATTGATACAAATATACCTACATGGACTGGTGATCCTTCCGTAGAATTTACCAGTGTTGCCGAAATCCAAGATGATGGTTATTACTTACGACGCTTTGCTTTAGGAGAACATAGCGCCACTCATATTAATGCCCCCAATAGTTTTTATAGTAACGGTACAAGTATTGACCAGTATCCAGCATCATCTCTAATATTACCTGCTGTAGTTATCAATATTTGCAAACAAGCGGCAGTGAATGCTGATTATGTCTTGACTATTAGCGATATTCAAACTTGGGAAACTGAATTTGGGGAAATTCCCCCAGGTAGTTTACTGATACTATATACTGGTTGGCAAGAAAAATGGTTAAATCAAAAAGCGTTTTTTAACCAAGATAAATATGGCAAAATGCACTTTCCCGGTTTTAGCTATGATGCAACTGAGTTCTTAATTACACATAAGCAAATTACCGGAGTGGGCATTGATACTCACGGTGTAGATTCTGGGCAGGATACCAATTTTACTATTAATCGTTTGCTGCTGGAGCGATCGCTAATTGTGATCGAAAATCTCACCAATTTAGATCAGTTACCACCCCAAGGTACTACCTTAATCATTGGGATTCTCAGGTTGAGCAGAGGTTCTGGTTCTCCCGCTGGGATAATGGCATTATTTTAAATTTCTATGCACTTCTGAACAAATAAAGGGGATCTAAAACTAGATCCCCCTTATTGTTTCTAACATAATCCAACTTACAGCGGTTTCCGCTCTTATGAGGTACAAAGTTGAATCATGAAACTCTTGTAGTGCGGGCATCTTGCCCGCTAGATATGTACCTCATAACACCGGGAAGTGCTATATTACTAATTTTTAGCAATACTGCAAGTTAGATTTTGAACTGATTGAGAATTACTGAATGGGAAGTTGCTATTTTTTTAGTCAAGAGTAGAAATTTGATAAATCACACAACTACCCTTGCAACTAACTTTAGCTTGAGAACTGGAGGCTTGAGACTTTGAATTTTAGACTCTTGCCAGCAGTTTTAGATTTCACCATTAACCTGCATTTGATGAACTTGATCTGCCAATTCTTGACAATTTTGGTCATCTAACTTATCAATTGCCAACATTCCCATGAGAATAACTTCTTTTAAAGTTAAGCGAGTTGAATGTGCCTGTTTTTGCACAATCTCCTTAATGATGGGAGATACACCGATTGCTGTACTAGCTCTAGCCACGTTATAAAAGGAAACATTAAAGACTTCGGATAAATCTTAGCACTTTTTGCAAGGTTATTCTACATCCCTGGAATTGATCTACTTTGGTTTCGATAAATCTTTATATGTCTAATCCAGACTATAAATAGCAAACAGACTCAATAATTCTGCAAATCTAACTTTTAAACTACGAGCATAACCCTTATGTAGCAAGCATTTCACAGCTTACTTACTTTGCTGCACATAGTCATGTTACTACAATCACGCAATAAAATTACGTATTTTTTATTTGTGTTAATAGTAAAATATTTTCATAAGTAGGTATAAATAAACATATTTATAAAAAAAAAGAATATGCTATTTTAACCTTATTCAGTAGACTTTCTAGCGGTTTACTTCTATTTTCTTATGAACAAAAATTGATGCTGATATAATTATTTATTAATTTTCCTTACAACTTACATCACAAACCATTCATAATTGTCATCTACCAAAAGTATGAGACTCAAAATTTAGTGGCTCATCAAGGGATAAGACATTAAAAAATGATGTTACAAATTAATATGTAAAAAGCTGTAAAGCTTATACAGTAAGCTGTGTAAATTCAACAATCCCAAATTTTAGTGTTGATTAATCCTGACGGGAGAATATTTTTAACGATTAATAGGATTTAATAGCGTTGTATTGCTTAATAATATTAAATATTGTGAACTAGCAAAATAGACAGAAATCGAAATCTTCCTGAATTCACTTAGTTAATGCTGTCATCAGAAAAAGTAGTGAATACGCACAAGGAACAAAACAACGATAAGTGAAGTTACGTATATTAATGGTAACTTGCATTCTGAATTAACTACAGATGGATTACATTTATAAGAGACTAGGCTGAAAACCCTTGAAGTTGAGTTTTGGAGCGTGGTGGAAAAACTCAACTGTCCTTTAGGCAAGGGATGAAAGCCAGGTAGAGGCTGTCTTCCTCCACAGAAAGTTTTTCTCGTTGACAAAATTATAATATATGAGTTAGCATAATTTTGTGGTGTTTAGGTCGTAACCATGATAATTTATGAGTTCAAAGTCAAAGGAAAAGATAGGCAGTATCGCGCAATAGATGAGGCTATTCGTGCATCTCAGTTCATCCAAAATAAATGTTTAAGATATTGGATGGATAACAAAGGTGCGACGAAATATGATCTCAATAAATATTGCGCGATTTTGGCATCTGAATTTTCTTTTGCGGATGAACTTAATTCAATGGCAAGACAATCTGCTGCGGAGCGTTCTTGGAGTGCAATAGCTCGATTTTACGATAATTGTAAAAAGAAAGTTAAGGGCAAAAAAGCGGAAAACGCGGTCTTGGGCTTTGCCCAAGTGGAGCGATTTTCCAAGACAGGTTTCCCGAAATTCAAAAAGAATTGCCGTTCAGTTGAGTATAAAGTTAGCGGCTGGAAGTTATCTGAAACCAGAAAAGCAATTACTTTTTCTGATAAAAAAGGTATAGGTACTCTGAAATTAAAAGGTACTTATGATCTTAATTTCTATGACATCAAGCAAATTAAGCGAGTTCGTTTAGTCCGTCGAGCTGATGGATATTATGCTCAATTTGCAATTGATGTCAAAATTAGAATTGAGTCTCAACCAACGAATCAAATAGTTGGCTTAGATGTGGGCTTAAAATATTTCATTGCCGATTCAAAAGGTAATGTAGAGCCTGCTCCACAATTCTATAGAAAGTCAGAAAAACAGTTAAGTCGAGCTAATCGCCAGAAATCCAAGAAGTTTGACAGAGATAAGAAAAAAGCTAAACAACCACAATCCAAGAACTATTTAAAAGCTAAAAATAGGTATGCCCGTAAACATTTAAGAGTAAGTAGGCAGCGAAAAGAATATTGCAAGAGATTAGCATATTCCGTGATCCAATCTAACGATTTGGTAGCTTACGAAGACTTAAATATTAAAGGCATGGTAAGAAACCGACATTTAGCTAAATCAATTTCTGATGCTGGCTGGGCAACTTTTCGGCAATGGCTAGAATATTTCGGGTATAAATATGGGAAGGTAACAGTTGCTGTTCCTCCCCATAATACTTCTCAGAATTGTGCTAATTGTGGTCAAAAAGTGAAAAAATCCCTATCAACCAGCAATACCTTAGTCAAATTACGAGGGTGAGATGATAATGCTTTAACCATGAACTCCCGTTCCTCGCTCTTGCTTGGCAAAAACAATCACCCCTAAAAATTCCTTAAAGGTTTCCGACAAGGATTTTTTAAATGTATTGACGGTAGGATAAGGGTTTTAGATTCTAAACTACCTTTTCATCGAAACGCTTATATATGATTATTTTTGCCGTTTTTGCCAAAAATTATCAAGGCTCTTATTTTGGCAATAGTATTGAACCAGAACCCATAATTGTCATCATTGTGGGTTTGTGGAAGACAGAGATATCAATGCCAGTATTAACATCCTAAAAATAGGATTAACTACGGTAGGGATACGGTCAGCTACGCTACAGGAGATTTGCCCTCTTGGGCGATTGGTGAGGCAGCGCGGTCTTGGGGGTTTCCCCCATGAGCGACTGCCGAACCCGTAAGGGTGCAAACCTGTCGTCTAATGGCGAGTCAGTGAATGTAGAATCCCCGTGTCTTTAGACCGGGGAGTGTCAACCCTAGCAGGATATCAAGTGTGGCAATTTGCACTTGAGCAAATAGAATATAGAGTTGGTCAAATTTACATTGATATATGCAAATTGAATGTATATTTAAATTGCTAGTTGGAAAAAGGCAAGAGGTAAAAGGGAAGAGAGAATAGGCAAAAAGGCAAAAGTAGTTACCAATTACCTTTTTCCCTGCCTAAAATTAGATAACTAGCAACTTGGGTTATGTTATTTCACAGGTCAGGGTGTAAGAGCTATCACTAAATATCAAATGGTAGATCGGATAAATGATATCGCTTGGCAAGCTCATCAGGGTAGCGTTGCGGCAATTATTCAAGTCTTGAATGAAAGGCTAGTTATGTCTAGTGTCAGAACTAGAGCAGTTTTTGTGAATGGTGTTTTACAACTTTTGTGCGAAGCAGCTACGGTAGAGCAACTGGAGCAATCTACCTTAGTGCCAAAAATTCAACAAATTTTGGACTCGCTTGCACCACGTCACATTCGCCGAGTTAACATCAATAGTCGCATTGTTAAAGAAGAGCAATTGCTGTGGTTAGAGGAAATTCACCGTGATACTGATAACCAATTATTATGGTCACAGGAAATTACAGTATCCCAACCAAATTTGTTTAAGTGGTTAATTCCAGATTTAACTGAAGCTGATACCAAATCAAGAAAACCTATTTTGGCGAAACCCCAATCTTTACTCAAGAATCCAGATCAAGGGAAAATTTCGATCAAAACTTTAGTGATCGGGGTTTCTGGTTTATCTTCAGTAATTTTACTAGCTTGGCTGCTAGATTCTTGGTTAGGTAATCCGCTGAAAGATCTCTCACCATTCACAGGTTCTCAATCTTCCCAAACAGCAAACCAAAGTCCACCACAATTGTTGAATCGTCCTCCTAGCCAAAGTTTTTCTATTCCATCTGATGATCCATTTGTAGCCTCTGTGCGACTAGCTAACCAAGCTACTACGGCTGGTAAAACAGCAATAACTTCAACTCAGTGGTTGGAATTAGCTGCTAATTGGCAACGGGCTTCTGATTTAATGAGTCAGGTGTCACCTAGTCACAGCCGCTATCAAGAAGCACAGATTAGAACTAAATTGTATAAAAAGTTTAGTGAAGCAGCCCAGAAGGCAGCGGAAAAGGGTAAATCGTAAGATGAATTTTTAACTTCAACTACACACTCATTTCTAACATCCGTTGCATTGGTAGTAGTGCTGCTGTGCGGAGTTCTTCTGGTAAGGTAATTTCTGGGGTGCGATTTTTCATGGCTAAATACAGTTTTTCTAAAGTGTTTAGTCGCATAAATGGACATTCGTTACAGTTACAATCACTTTGCGGGGGTGCGGGAATAAAGTGTTTGTCAGGTGCTAATTTTTGCATCTGGTGAATGATTCCCGGCTCTGTAGCCACGATAAATTCCTGGCTAGGGCTGGTTTGACAATAACTAAGTAAGGCGGCTGTAGAGCCAATAAAGCTGGCGTGACGCAATACGCTGGTTTCACATTCGGGGTGGGCGATCGCTTCCGCGTGAGGATGTGTAATTTTTAACTGGACTATTTTCTTTTCCGAAAAAGTCTCATGGACAATACAGCTACCTTGCCATAACAGCATTTCCCGTCCGGTTTGTTCCATCACATACCGTCCCAAGTTCCGATCTGGGGCAAAAATAATTGGCTGTTCTTGGGGTATTTGCTGGACAATTTTCACAGCATTGGAACTGGTACAGATAATATCGCTCATGGCCTTGATTTCGGCGGAGCAGTTAATATAGGAAATGACCAAGTGGTCTGGGTGTGCGTCTTTAAACTCCGCAAACTCTTGGGGAGGACAACTATCTGCTAAAGAACAACCTGCATTGATATCTGGTAACAACACCAATTTATCAGGGTTGAGGATTTTGGCGGTTTCGGCCATGAAGTGAACACCGGCAAAGACAATTACATCGGCTTTTGTATTGGCTGCTGCTCTAGCTAATTGTAAGGAATCACCAATAAAGTCGGCAATATCTTGAATATCCGGATCTTGATAGTAGTGGGCTAAGATCACGGCGTTGAGTTCTGTTTTCAGATCCGCAATAGCAGCAAATAAATCTAATGGGAGAGTCCCTGATTTTGGTTGAGTAAGTGTAGTTGTAAACACAATTAAAAACTGCTTTTAATTACAAATTATTACCTTGTGAATTTAATTATAGTAGTTTTTACCAAAAATAGTGAGGGATTGATCCTAGCAATTTATGTCCAAATCCGGTAGAGTTTCATAAAACCTCGCGGTAAGTGGCAAACGAGCGCGGCTTTAGCTCTGAGAGGCAAGCGACTCCGGCGATTTTAATCGTATTGGTTTTTTATAAGAGCATTCGGTAAGCGTAAAACGAGCGCGGCTTGGCTCCCTGAGATATAAGCGACACGAGGGATTTTAATCCCTGTGGTATGTTAGAATCAAATTGTGAGTAAGAACAAAAAACATCTATGCGTTGAAGCATCCTAGTACGGAGAAATCCCGGCTCATAAGAAACAACGGTTAGGTTCAAGTCCTAACGGCAGTATTGACAAGAAAGAGCGAGTAATGGCAGGGTGTGGAGCGTACCGAGTCTTGGCTTAGTGATGGATTCTGAAAACACTGAAAACAATAAAAGTAAGCGCAATTTCGACACCTTGATTGGCAGTTGTTTTGAGCGTCTAGGCGGCGTTTGGCGGTCGCAGCGAGATTGGATTGGGCTAAACCCTTCATCTAAATCTGTCCGCAAAATCTCAGTGGCTTTAGCCATGAAAGTGTCAAATCCTGGAGATATACGGCTTTTTAAAGTGGCATGACCAGTCAGAAAACTCCATCAAAACCTATCAAAATTGCTGTAATTGGCGATGTTCACGACCAATGGGAAGTGGAAGACGGCATAGCACTCAAGCACCTGGGTGTGGACTTAGTGCTGTTTGTCGGAGATTTCGGGAATGAGTCGGTGGAAGTGGTAAAAGCGATCGCTTCCCTGGATCTTCCCAAAGCAGCGGTAATGGGCAATCACGATGCCTGGTATTCGGCCACTGAATGGGGACGCAAAAAATGTCCTTATGACCGCACCAAGGAAGACTGGGTACAGGAACAATTAGATTTATTGGGATCTGCCCAAGTTGGTTATGGTAAGTTGGATTTTCCGGCTTGGAATTTAACTGTGGTGGGTGGTCGTCCTTTTACCTGGGGAGGACCGGAATGGAGATTTGCCCAAATGTGTCAAGAACGGTATGGTGTCTCTAGTTTGGAGGAGTCCGCAGATAAAATCGTCAAAGTAGTAAAAAGTGTTACTTGTGATCATATTATTTTTCTAGGACACAATGGACCGAGTGGTTTAGGCGATCGCGCTGAGGACCCTTGTGGCAAAGATTGGCATCCCATTGGCGGTGATTTTGGTGATCCTGATTTAGCGGAAGCAATTTCTCAAAGTCTCAACCTGAAGAAAACTGTTTCTTTAGTCGCTTTTGGTCATATGCACCGAACTCTGCGCCATACTAAAAAGCTGCAAAGGAAGGCTGTATTTAGAAGTCCAGAAGGAACTATTTACTTAAATGCTGCCACTGTCCCCCGGATTATTCAGCAAGATGGTGTGAAATTACGGAATTTTTCTCTAGTTTCTTTGGAGGGGGGTGTAGTAACAAAAGCTGCTCTGGTTTGGGTGGGTAAAGACTTCCAAATTGCTGCTGAGGAAGTTTTTTATGATTCTTCAGTTTCAGTAGTGCAAATTTTGTAATTATAGGTTATAATGTTATTTGTCAGTTTTTGTATTCCACAATCCTGGCAAATAATTTGGAGAGGTGGCAGAGTGGTCGATTGCGCCTGACTTGAAATCAGGTGAAGTGAAAGCTTCCGGGAGTTCGAATCTCCCCCTCTCCGTTTTTTTGGGAAAATAGAGACGTTTGATTAAACGTCCCTACATTTCGATTTTAATTTCTGATTAGCTTGCTTGAGGCTCAAGTAAATTTTCTATGCCTTGAACAACGGTTGCTGATTCAATTTTGTCACCAGCTTTAAGTTTATCTAAAATCTCTCTACCTTCAGTCAGATAACCAAAAACAGCATAACGACCATCTAAAAGATTACGTCCCGCTGGAGTAAGTTCTGGTTCAAACAAAAAGAAGAAAATTTGGGAAGAACCACCATTAGCTTCATTTTCTGGCCGGGCCATCACTAAAGCACCAAAAGAAGAAAAAGGTAAAACCGGCATATCTAAATAACGCCCAGCTTCTTCGAGAGTAGTGCCATAGGTTGGTTCTTTTTCACCTGCGACTAAAATTTCTAAGGGAACAGCCCGGTATTTGCCAGTTTGAGGATCAATAAAACCGGCTTCCTTACCTACAGGATCTCCGGTTTGGAGAAAGTAAGATTCTTCCGAACGGGTGAATTCTAAACCATTATAAAAACCTCGTTGGACCAAATCAACAAAGTTACCAGCAGTCACAGGGGCGCTATAGCCATCTACAACTACAGTAAGATCGCCTTTATTGGTTTTAAAAGCAATCCTAGCTCGTCCTTTGAGTTGGGGTAAGTTACTGTATTCAGCCGGAACTTCAAAGGGGAATTTCGTCACCATTGATTCTTCTAACAAACTAACAAGATTCAGTAATTTAGCTCTGCCATCAAGAATGGGTTCTTTTTGTTTAGTTTTAACAAGTTCTTGCAGTTCTATGATGCCAGATTTCAATTCAGTCATCCAAGCTTGGGCTTGAGGTTGGCGTTCTTCCGGAACGCTTGCTAATATTTGGGAAGGTTTATCGAGTATCCGCGATGCTTGCTTGAGGTCATTATTAACTGCGCCCCATCGTTTATTTGCCCGCAGTTGGTTAGAAATGTCTTCTAAACTAGCTTGTAGTTTACGTACAGGTTGATTATCTATCGGCAGTGCATAGCGTAACAGAGCCTTCCCGTCGGTAATTGCGTTTCCCGCTGGTAGTCCAGCGTTACTAGTGGGAGTCCACCCAGCCGTACCTGTGCCTAAAAATATTGTTAATAGCAATATTACCTTTAGGCTGTTCTTCACCCAGGACTTAAATAAGTTCAACATGAAATTTCCCTTTCTTCAGCATCAAAGTGTTGACTGGAAGTAATTCATTGATTATCTTCCCATATTGCGGGACTGGGGATGGAGGAGGCAGGGGAAGTGGAAAGTAGGGGAAGTAGGGGAAGTAGGGGAAGTGGGAAGTAGGGGAGGCAGGGGAAGAAATATTAATTTTGCCTATTACCTGTTGCTTCTTTCCTGACAACTGACCACTGACAATTAACAACTAACAACTTATGGCGCGGGAAGGGTACAATAAATGCCGATTGTCTTGCAAAATTTGAAAGTTTCATGATCTCTAGTAACGACTTTCGACCTGGTGTTTCAATTGTATTAGATGGTTCGGTTTGGCGCGTGATAGATTTTCTTCACGTTAAGCCAGGCAAGGGTTCTGCCTTCGTACGGACAACATTAAAAAGTGTTCAAACTGGGAAACAGTTAGAAAAAACTTTTCGGGCTGGGGAAAGCGTTCCTCAAGCGACTTTGGAAAAAGTGACGATGCAACATACCTATAAAGAAGGCGATGAGTTTATCTTTATGGATATGGAAACTTATGAGGAAGGTAGATTAACTTCAGCACAAATTGGCGATCGCGTCAAGTACCTAAAGGAAGGTATGGAAGTTAACGTGATTCGCTGGGGCGAACAAGTTCTAGAAGTAGAACTACCTAATTCTGTAGTTTTGGAAATTGTGCAAACAGATCCTGGTGTTAAAGGTGATACTGCCACAGGTGGTACTAAACCCGCAATTCTCGAAACTGGTGCAACTATCATGGTTCCTTTGTTTATTGCCCAAGGGGAACGCATAAAAATTGATACCAGGGAAGATAAGTATTTAGGCAGGGAATAGTCAGGAATAAAATCGTTCAACTGAGCGAAGTCCAAAATCTCAAATTGGTGCTAATGATTTCAATCCCTTTTTTATAGAGGGATTAAATCCCTGCCTTAATTAGAATTTTAATTTAACAGTTAGGTGGAGGTAAAATAATTGTGACATTAGACTTTAATGAAATCCGTCAGCTATTAGTAACTATTGCCCAAACAGATATTGCGGAAGTTACTCTCAAAAATAATGAATTTGAGCTAACAGTCCGAAAAGCTGTCAGTTTTAGCAATAATGCCCAAGGAACGGTGAGTGCTGTAGGGAGTGCCAGTGTAACCCAGTTGCTATCTACAGCCTTACCAAGTTCAATGTCTGAGGGGGGTGTAATCAATAAAGTTGTTGATAATTCATTAGCACAACCTCCTCATTCTTCTTCACCAATTAATCAAAAATTGGTTGAAGTCCCATCACCAATGGTAGGGACATTTTACCGCTCCCCAGCCCCAGGAGAAGCAGCGTTCGTGGAAGTAGGCGATCGCGTTAAAGCTGGTCAAAGTGTCTGTATAATTGAAGCAATGAAGTTGATGAACGAAATTGAAGCCGAAGTCTCTGGACAGGTAATGGAAATTTTAGTTCAAAATGGCGAACCCGTAGAATATGGTCAGCCTTTAATGAGAATTAACCCTGATTAAGTATTAAATAGGGAACAGGGAAACTAACAACTGACAACTGTACGGGCGAAGCATTTGGAGAACTATTTTTGGCAATGACCGATAATTTATCTTCCAAATGCTTCGCCCCTACTGACCACTGACTAAAGCGGATAATTTTTCTGAAAACTTTCGCGGGTGAGTGGTTGTTGTAATTCCACACCTTCACCCCCTAAAACCTCTAAGGGTTTCCCATTGACTTGAATATATACTTTGGCTTTAGGGTTTAAACTAGTAGCAGTATATACAACTTGTCCCACACGCCCCATCATGGAAGTGCTACCTCCACCAGTGGTAAAGTTTGCGGATAAATTCACATGAATATCATTGTTTTCGGCTTTTAGTCCCAATAGTTGAGTCCCCTGGGGAATAGTAGTAGAATCTGTGCCTTCACCTGGACCTGCTAATAAGGTTTTAAATGCTGCCTCTAAAACTTGGTTGGGTTGGGTAGCTGCAACTTTAAAAGGTTGGGGAACTAAATCCAGCCGATTTTCCTGGGATCTGAGCCAATATATACTAGCAGTCTGTTCATTACCTTGTTGGGTTGTTGATTGCTTGACTGGCTGCTTAATAGTTTGCGAAGAATTGGTAGGTGTGGGAGTATCTGGAGTCTGTCCAGAAAACCAAGCCACACCACCGCTTACTGCTATTACGGCTGCGGAAATAGCTGCTACCGCACCGACAGAAATACCGTTAGTTCTTTGTTGGTTATTCATATGTGAAACCTACTGGATTCAGAATGGAAATAGTCGTAAGATAATTAGCCTGTTTATAAAGGTTATATCTTAAATAGATGCTTTGATTTGTATATAAACTGCTATTGCTAATCACTCCCCCTTCTCACTCCAATTGTAGAGTTATCTTTTCAAGTCCGTCAGCTTTCTCTTTATAAGGAAGAACGCCGAAAACCCTTGAAAATGTGGCTGACTCAGGAAGCCACATTTGGGCTTTAGACAAGGGATGAAGGCTAGAGGCTTTCCTTTATCCTGCATTGACGTTAATTTGAAAATTTGAAATAATTTCAAATTTTAACTTACCTTTGGGGGTTAAAGTCCCCTGCTTCTACAAGCAGCGGGTTTTGCGTCGGGGTAAAATCCCCGTTGCAAAACGTAATTCTAAATTCTAAATTCTAAATTCTGCATTCTTTTAATCCATATTCGTGATACAATTAAATTGTCACTAAAGACATAAAAAGCTACCGAGGGACTCTCGGAAAGTTACGCTTGTCAGATATGATTTCGCCCGCCAGGGCAAACGAAATCAGGGCAAGAACCCAAATATTTAAGGCAATGCCTGAAACTGGGATAACTGAGGGATATAGACTGAAACTCTCTATAGAATCTCCGCGTCTTTAGACCGGAGAGTGTCAACTAAATCCTATGGTTTTCTGGAAAAACTTTCATAAGACCTCTGCATCCTTCCTATCTGCCCTGGAACGTGCCAGACTATCAATAGCATCCCCTAAGGCTGTAGTCAGACCTTTGCGGGTTTGAGCGTGATTTTCTTGCTCTAGTTTCAAAGCTTGTAATAAATAATCACGTTCTTGAATAACTTCTAATAATTGAGTTTGTAACTCTTCTATAGAATTAAATTGGGCAATTTGTTGCTGAATAGCTGTGGTGCTGTCAGTACCTATTTCAGTATTGACACCTAAAAATTTTTGTTCTTCAGCTTTTACAGATGCTATGGCTTCCTGGTGCATTTTCGTATCTGCACGTCGTTGCTCTGCTTCGGTATTATAAAGTTGTCGCCATTTTTGCGAACTTTCCCAAGCTTCATCTCGTTCACGCTGAAATTTCGTCATCTGTTGTGTCAGAGACTGAATTTCGGCTAACCATTTTTGTGTTAAATGGGTGGAGTTATCAATATTTTCGGTCATTATTTTAGTTAAGTGTAGTTAATAGTTCAGGAGGATGAGCAGGAGGGGAAGGAGTTGCTTTAGGAACAGTTGTTTATCAAAATACAGGCAAAATAATGTAGAATATACCCCATCTACCTATAAAAAATTATCTAATTCATGATTAAGGCACTAAAACTACCCCAGAAATTAATGCTGCTTGGTTCAGGTGAACTAGGAAAAGAATTTGTAATTGCTGCTCAACGTTTAGGCAATTATATCATTGCTGTGGACAGATATGCCGATGCTCCGGCGATGCAGGTGGCTGATTGTGCAGAAGTTATCTCTATGCTGAGTGCTGATGATTTAGAAGCAGTCGTAAATAAACATCAGCCCGATTTTATTATTCCTGAAATTGAAGCAATTAGAACTGAAAAATTACAAGAATTTGAGCAAAGAGGAATTACAGTTATTCCCACAGCAGCGGCGACTAACTACACGATGAACCGCGACAGAATTAGAGAATTAGCACATCAAGAATTAGGAATTAGAACTGCTAAATATGGTTATGCTGTTACTTTAGAAGAATTAATTATCATTTCCGAAGAAATTGGTTTTCCTAATGTTGTAAAACCTGTGATGTCATCTTCAGGAAAAGGTCAATCTGTAGTTAATGACAGCAGCGAAGTCGCAAAAGCTTGGAATTATGCCATTTCTAATTCTCGTGGTGATAGCCAAAAGGTAATTGTTGAAGAATTCATTAATTTTGAAATTGAAATTACTTTACTGACAATTAAACAATGGAACGCACCCACAATTTTTTGTAATCCCATTGGCCACCGTCAAGAAAGAGGAGATTATCAAGAATCTTGGCAACCCGCAGCTATTTCTGAAGATAAAATTTTAGCATCTCAAGAAATTGCCAAAAAAGTTACTGATGCTTTGGGTGGTGCGGGAATTTTTGGTGTTGAGTTTTTCATTACTAAAGATGAAGTGATTTTTTCGGAACTGTCTCCTCGACCTCATGATACAGGAATGGTGACATTAATTTCTCAGAATTTGAATGAATTTGAATTACATCTCCGAGCCATTTTAGGTTTACCAATTCCCCATATTGAACAGTTAGGATTTTCAGCAAGTGCGGTAATTTTAGCTGCCGAAAAGTCTGATTCTATTACTTTTACTGGTGTAGCTGAAGCTTTAGCCGAAAAAGATGTAGATATTAAGTTATTTGGTAAACCTACGGCTCATCCTTATCGTCGTATGGGGGTAGCTTTAGCAAAAGGTGGGGATATTTCCGAAGCTAGAGAAAAGGCTACAAAAGCAGCTAGTCAGGTGAAAATAAATTGATATATTTATTTTTAATATTGAAACTATATCATGACAACAAACAAAACTTTCGTCCCTGTTGCTTTAACAATTGCCGGTTCTGATAGTGGTGGGGGTGCGGGAATTCAAACCGATTTACGGACTTTTGCTTTTCACTGCGTCCACGGAACAAGTGCTATTACCTGCATTACAGCCCAAAATACTGTAGGAGTCAGCAGGGTTGATGCGATCGCATCCGATGCTGTTGTCGCCCAAATTCAGGCGGTTGTAGAGGACATTGGCGTACAATCTGCAAAAACGGGAATGTTACTTAACCAAGAAATTATCTTGGCTGTAGCCCAGCAAATAGCAGCTTATAAAATTAATAATTTAGTAGTTGATCCTGTGATGGTATCACGCACAGGAGCGCAATTAATTGATGATGATGCCGTGCAAACTTTACGGAATACTCTGATTCCCTTAGCATCTATTATTACTCCAAATCGCTATGAAGCGCAGATTTTAAGCGGGTTAGAAATTACTTCTTTAGCAGATATGCAAGCAGCAGCGGCAATTATGCACAGGGAATTGGGAGTAAAGGCTGTTTTAGTCAAGGGTGGAGGAATGTCTGGAAATTTGCGGGGTGTTGATGTTTGGTTTAATGGAGAAAAATTGCAGATTTTGAGAACGAAACAGGTAGAGACAAAAAATACTCATGGCACAGGTTGTACTTTATCAGCGGCCATTGCTGCTAACCTAGCTTTAGGTAAAGACCTCTGGACAGCAGTACAAGCCGCAAAAGAATATGTTACAAATGCTCTTACCTATTCTCTAGATATTGGCAAAGGACAAGGACCAGTAGGCCACTTTTTCCCATTATTGATCAAATAAACCAATTTTTTAAAAGGTCGTATTAATCACATATAATTAGTTACTATACTGATAGATTTAATTATTTAATCCCAGAAATACGCAGAAAAATAGTTACGGGCATTTTTCCCTTATTTTTGGACATAATTTCATCAATAACTATATTCTGCTCCTGATTATCCTTACTCTAACTACTGTATTTTGATACTAAAATATCCATGGAAACAACTACAGGATCTAATTATAGTCAACCACCTAACAACTACCCTCCCTCTGTTCCCCTTTGGGTTTACCGAGAATTGACAGCGGAGTTACAAGCAGTACAATCTAAACTAAGTGTAGTTACCAGTCATAATCAAAAATTATCCCAGGAAAATCAACAACTGCGTCAAGAAATAACTAAAGTTATTGAATCTTGCTTAGAACTAAAAAAATTAGTTGAGACTTCAGCACCCAGCCCTCCCGCACCACCGTGTCCTCATAACGAGGAAGAATATCTACCTCAACCTACACCCCGTAATCATCAGGAGGTGAGATATACAAATAAGCCAACCGTGACAACAGCACCTCCACGACAACAGCCTACTACCCCTCGTCGAAAAGCAGTAATAAAAGCTACACCTCCCCAAAACGGTCGTCAGGAGTCTGTTACACCAACAAAAGATGTTAATTTTCCAGTATCAGAAAAAGTATTGATAGAAGAAAAGAAGGTCCGTTATTCTCCTAATCCTCAGTCTCAGACAAAAGGATTAAATGGGTTATGGCTAGTAATTACTATTATATTCATTATGCTAACTGGTTTTGCGGCTGGATATTTAATTGTCCGTCCTTTATTCCAAAATCAGATTCAACCTGCAACAATTAAAAATTAAAAAAAATTAACTAGTTTAGTCATCTAAAGCTGAATCAACCTATTAGTAAGAAACTTATATTTGTACCGAGATTTGAACTTTTACGAAATCACGAAAAACCTAGACGTGTAGGGGTTTAGCACTGCTAAACCCCTACCTATGAAAATTGACAGAAAATTACCTATCAACAGAACCCATGATTACGTCAATACTACCAAGAATAACAACGATATCCGCAACCTTCATTCCCCGCAGTAAATGAGGAAGAATCTGCAAATTGTTGAAATCTGCGGCGCGGATTTTCCAGCGCCAAGGGAAAACATTATTTTCACCAACTAAATAAATTCCCAATTCTCCTTTTCCACTTTCGACGCGGGAGTAAATTTCACCTTTGGGAACTTTGAAAGTAGGAGAAACTTTTTTAGCAACGTATTGATAATCAAAAGCATCCCATTCAGATTTTTTCCCAGCCATTATCCGTTTTGCTTCCAGGTTTTCGTAGGGGCCACCAGGTAAGCCAGCAATGGCTTGACGAATGATTTTTACAGATTCGCGCATTTCTCGCATCCGTACCATGTAACGAGCAAGACAATCACCAACGGTTTCCCACTGAACATCCCAATCGAAATCATCGTAACATTCGTAGTGGTCAACTTTCCGTAAATCCCATTTCACCCCAGAAGCGCGTAACATTGGTCCAGAAAGTCCCCAGTTAATCGCTTCTTCACGGGTAATAGTTCCCAAACCCTCAATGCGGCGGCGGAAAATGGGGTTATTGGTAACTAAACGTTCATATTCATCAACTTTAGGGATAAAATAGTCGCAGAAATCTAAACACTTATCTACCCAACCATAGGGTAAATCAGCAGCAACACCACCCACGCGGAAGTAGTTGTGATTTACCATGCGGTAGCCAGTGGCGGCTTCCCACAGATCATAAATCATTTCCCGTTCCCGGAATTGGTAGAAAAAGGGTGTTTGCGCGCCCACGTCAGCGAGGAACGGACCAAACCATAATAGGTGGTTAGCAATGCGGTTTAGTTCCAGCATAATCACGCGGATATAGCTGGCGCGTTTGGGTACGGTGATACCTGCTAATTTTTCTGGTGCGTTGACTGTCACCGCCTCATTAAACATCCCCGCAGCGTAGTCCCAACGGCTGACGTAGGGAACGTACATGATTGTCGAACGGTTTTCGGCAATTTTCTCCATTCCCCGGTGTAGGTAGCCTATGACTGGTTCACAGTCAACGACATCTTCACCGTCTAAGGTCATAATTAGTCGCAAAACCCCGTGCATTGATGGGTGGTGAGGTCCCATATTTAGCACCATTGGTTCGGTGCGGGTTTCTATTCTACTCATAGATTTGCTGTTCTCCCGTTGTGGATGTTGTAAATTGACCCGCTAAGATTAACCTGCTGCGATTGTTATTGTCTGCCAAAATTTAGCTTATAGGGATAATTTCTAGATTATCTCTACAAGGTGACGTTGGAGAGAGAATAGCAGAGTCGGTTTTGGACTTGATGTTTTATTTTGTGCCGCTACTTCAATTATTATAGGGAAGCTTGATATATCAGGGATTGAGAATCTGGATTTTTTTCATGTACCTGGGGGGTGTGGGAATGGGGAGAAATCTTCGCGGTTTGGATGACTAAACTAAAATTGTATCAAGGTCTTGGTGATTTTGCTGGTAGTTAAGATAGATTTAATTTATAATTACTCTAATTAATATCTATGGTTAAATCTTAGCTCACGCAGAGGCGCTACAGGCACGGAGGAAGAGAAACGGAGTTTTTTCAGGGGTGTGATTTAGTTATGAATTATTTACAAGTTTATTTTCAGGAAGTTAATCAAGTTTATCAAGGTCAAAATGCTACTGAACATAGTTATCGTCCTGCTTTGAAGAGGTTAATGGAGTCTTTAGATTCTGGTATTCAAGCTATTAATGAACCCAAACGAATAGCTTGCGGTGCGCCGGATTTTGTGGTAAGGAATGGTGTTTTGGAAGTTGGTCATATTGAAGCTAAAGATATTGGTGTTTCTCTCAAGAAAGTAGAAAAAACTTCACAAATGGGGCGTTATTTTCAGGCTTTAGGTAATTTGATTTTAACTGATTATTTAGAGTTTCGCTGGTATATTCAAGGAGAATTAAAATTAACTGCTTCTTTAGGAACTTTTGATAAAAACAAAAAAATCAAAGTTGATAAAGAAGGAATACAAGCAGTTGATCAACTTTTACAGCAATTTTTATTAGCTAAAGTTCCCCAAGTCACGACACCCAAGGATTTAGCTAAACGTATGGCTAGTTTAGGACAATTGATGAGAGATGCAATTAAAACGGCTTTACAGGATGTAAATCATGGGGGAATGTTACGTCAGCAGTTGGAGTCATTTCAACGAGTATTAATTAAGGATTTAACCGTTGAACAATTTGCAGATATGTACGCCCAAACTATTTGTTATGGGTTATTTGCAGCACGGTGTAATACTGATAATCCTCATACTTTTTCACGGGAAACAGCAGCTTTTAAATTACCGAAAACTAACCCATTTTTAAGAAGTATTTTTGGACAAATAGCCGGACCTGATTTAGATGATAGAATTAGTTGGGCTGTGGATAATTTAGCGAATATTCTGCAACAAACGGAAATGGCAGAAATACTCCAGGATTTTGGTAAACGGACTCGCAGAGAAGATCCTGTTGTGCATTTTTATGAAACGTTTTTGGCAGAATATGACCCCAAAATGCGAGAATCAAGAGGGGTTTATTATACTCCTGAACCTGTGGTTAATTATATTGTTAAAAGTGTAGATTATATTCTCAAGCATAAGTTTAATATTAGTAAAGGTTTAGCAGATTCTAAAAAGATTAAAATTCCTAATCCCAATGGTGAGGGAACTATCGAAACTCATCAAGTTTTGATTTTAGATCCTGCGGTGGGGACGGGAACTTTTATGCACAGTGTGATTGATTTTATTTATGATAAGTTTAAATCTCAAAAGGGGATGTGGTCAAGTTATGTGAGTCAACATTTATTACCCCGATTATTTGGTTTTGAATTGTTGATGGCACCTTATACTGTAGCACATATAAAATTAGTTTTACAGTTGCAAGAATTGGGTTATGATTTTAGTTCTGAGGAAAGGTTGAGGATTTATTTAACAAATACTTTACAAGAGGCTTTTCAGATTCCTGCTGCTGATGGTTTTATGAACAGAATTAGAGATGAAGCAGAAGCAGCAAAGGATATAAAACAAGATGTTCCTGTGATGGTAATTTTAGGAAATCCTCCTTATTCTTATGAATCTATAAATACTGACCCTTGGATTGTGGGATTAGTTAGAGATTATTATCAAGTAGACGGTAAACTTTTAGGAGAAAGAAACCCGAAAGGATTATTAGATGATTATGTAAAGTTTATCCGTTTTGCTCAACATCGAGTATCAGAAACGGGTTATGGTATTGTGGCTTTAATTACGAATCATGGTTATTTAGATAATCCCACTTTTCGGGGAATGCGTCAAAACTTGATGCAAACTTTTGATGAGATTTATGTTTTAGATTTACATGGTAATAGTAAGAAGAAAGAAGTTTGTCCTGACGGTTCACCAGACAAAAATGTTTTTGATATTCAGCAAGGTGTAGCAATCAGTATTTTTATTAAATATGAAAATAGTCAGCAAAAGTTAGCAACGGTTTATCATGCTGATTTATGGGGTACGAGGGAGGTTTATGAAAATAAGGAGTTGGTTGGAGGTAAGTATCATTGGTTAGCGGAAAATGATATTAGTTCAACTGATTGGAAAATTTTAAATCCTGAGTTTGAATTTTATCTTTTTCAACCTCAAAATCTTGAATTATCTAAAGAGAAAGATAATTTTTGGAGTATTAAAAATATTTTTACGGATAGCACACCTGGAATTGTAACAGCTAGAGATAATCTTACCATTCATTGGCAGAATAATGAAGTATGGAAAACTGTAATTGATTTTTCTAAAATTTCTGCTGAAGAAGCTATTATTAAATATAATTTAACAGATGACACTAGAGATTGGAAAGTCTATTTAGCTCAACAAGATATCAAACAATCAAAAATATCTAAAGATAAAATAACTTCTATTTTATATCGGCCGTTTGATTTAAGATATACTTATTATACTGGAAATACTAAAGGTTTTCATAGTATGCCGCGTCATCAAGTCATGCGTCATATAGTTAATTATGAAAACTTAGCATTAATTTCTGTACGGCAAGTTGCAGAAGGCATATTTAATCATATATTGGTAAGTGACTGTATTATAGATAATCGTTTAACTTTGAGTAATAAAGGATATGCAATCCTTTTCCCTCTCTATCTTTACCCAACAGATACCCCAACTTTATTTGATTCTCCACCCACTAACGCACCTGGAGGACGTAACCCGAACTTATCCCCAGAATTTATTACTGAATTTTCCCAAAAACTAGATTTAGAATTTATTTTTGATGGAAAAGGAGACAAAAAACAAACCTTTGGACCAGAGGATATTTTTAATTACATTTACGCTATCTTTCATTCTCCTAACTACCGTCAACGTTACGCTGAATTTTTAAAGATTGATTTTCCGCGTGTTCCTTTAACTTCCAATTCTGCGCTTTTCTGGGAATTAGTAATCAAAGGTGATAAATTAGTTAAATATCATTTAATGAAAGAAACAGGAACAGAAATTTCTACCTATCCTATTCCTGGTTCTGATATTGTGGAACAAGTCAAATATAATGAAAATCATCAACAAATTTGGATAAATTCTGAACAGTATTTTGATCAAGTTCCGCAACAAATCTGGAATTTTTACATTGGGGGTTATCAAGTTTGTCAAAAATGGCTAAAAGATAGAAAAGGAAGAGAATTGAATTTTGATGATATTAGCCATTATCAAAATATTATTTCTATCATATCGGAGACTGTAAAGATTATGGAAGATGTTGATAAAATCATTGATAAATATGGTGGTTTTCCGTTAGAATAGAATGCTGCAAAAGTAGGGGTTTAGCATTGCTAAACCCCTACAATTAAATACTAATTACCAATAAGTTTATAATGCAATCAGATTTACAAACACCCCTAGATTTAGAAGAAGTTACATTTTCTCATATTCCCGTTCTCAGTCAAGAAGTGATTACAGGTTTAAATATCCAACCTGGTGGAAATTATTTAGATTTAACCGTTGGTGGTGGTGGTCACAGTCGCTTAATATTAGAAACTGCTGAAGATGTGAAAATTACCGCAGTTGACCAAGATGAAGATGCTTTAAAAGCCGCAAAAGAGAATTTATCAGAGTTTGGGGATAGAGTTAATTTTATTCATAGCAACTTTGCCAATTACCAATTTATCGAAAATAGTTATGATGGAATTTTAGCCGATTTAGGAGTAAGTTCCTATCATTTAGATAATCCAGAACGAGGTTTTAGTTTTAGAAATACCGCAAATTTAGATATGCGAATGAACCAACAACAATCCCTCACCGCTGGAGATATTATAAATGAATGGGACGAAAAAGAATTAGCAGATATTTTCTTTAAATATGGTGAAGAGAGACTTTCTCGCAGAATAGCCAGAAGAATTATTGAGAAACGCCCATTTGATACTACTACAGAACTAGCAAATGCGATCGCATACTCCGTCCCCCCTAAATACCGACATGGGAGAATTCACCCCGCAACTCGTGTTTTTCAAGCCTTACGTATAGCAGTCAACGACGAATTAAAAGTCCTAGAAACCCTCATAGAAAAAGCACCCAACGCCCTGATTCCTGGGGGAAGAATCGCCATAATCAGCTTTCACAGCTTAGAAGACAGACCAGTTAAACATGGTTTGAGAAATTCGCCATTATTGAGGATATTGACAAAAAAACCCATAATTGCCACAGAAGAAGAAATAAAACAAAACCCCCGTTCTCGTTCTGCTAAATTGAGAATAGCAGAAAAGAAAAACATAGATAATTGACACCCTTAAACTCCTTCTTCCTTTGCTCCTTCTTCCTTTGCGCCTTTGCTCCTTAGCGCCTTTGCGCGAAACCTTAATCTAGATTTCCCATGCAAAACACCCTCCGTCACCGTCGCCAAAAACTAGCAGAAATCATAGACTTTCCCGCCATTCTCTGGTCTGGTGATAGCAGTCCCCGCAACTTCCCAGCCAATACCTTCCCCCACCGCGCCAATAGCCATTTCCTCTATTTCGCCGGAATTCCTCTCGAAAATGCCGTCATTCGCCTAGAAAGTGGCAAGCTACAACTATTTATAGATGACCCCCACCCCAGTAGCGCCCTGTGGCATGGAGAAACCCCCAGCCGAGAAGAAATTGCTGCCAAAATAGGCGCAGATGAAGCCAAAACCATGGCAGAATTAGGAAATTATTTAGAAAATGTGGCGACTCTTCCTGTACAAGATGCAACTACTTGGACACAGCAAACCCAACTTTTAAATCGCCGGATTTTACCAAAAAATCCCCTGTCAGGAATTGATTTAGAATTAGCAAAAGCCATTGTTTCCCTGCGACTTACCCACGACGAAGCCGCCTTGGTAGAATTACGTAAAGCTGCGGCAGTGAGTGTAACAGCCCACAAAGCCGGAATGGCGGCAACACCTTCAGCTAAACTCGAAGCCGAAGTCCGTGCCGCAATGGAAGCAGTAATTATGGGTGAAAATATGACCACTGCCTACACCAGTATTGTGACAGTTCATGGTGAAGTTTTACACAATAATCATTATTACCATTCCCTGCAATCAGGAGGTTTACTTTTAGCTGACGTAGGTGCGGAAACCGCGACGGGTTGGGCTGCGGATATTACCCGCACTTGGCCTATTTCTGGGAAGTTTTCATCTACCCAAAGAAATATTTATGATATTGTTTTAGCTGCCCATGATACTTGTATTCAAAATATAGCTCCTGGTGTAGAATATGCAGATATTCATCTATTAGCAGCAACTACAATTGCTGAAGGTTTAGTAGATTTAGGAATTTTACGAGGTAAACCAGAAGATTTAGTAAAAATGGATCTTCATGCTTTATTTTTTCCCCACGGAATTGGGCATCTTTTAGGTTTAGATGTTCATGATATGGAAGATTTGGGAGACATTGCCGGCTATGATCAAGGAAGAAGCCGAAGTAGTCGTTTTGGTTTAAGTTATTTACGGTTAAATCGTCCCTTGCGTGCAGGAATGTTAGTGACAATTGAACCAGGATTTTATCAAGTTCCCGCAATTTTAAATGATCCAAAAACTCGTTCTCAATATCAAGATTTAGTCAATTGGGAACGATTAGCACAATTTTCAGATGTGAGGGGAATTCGCATTGAAGATGATGTATTAGTTACAGAATCAGGAAGTGAGGTTTTAACAGCCGCATTACCAAATCAAGCCAGTGCTATTGAAGATTTAGTTGCTTGTTAAATATGGTATGCTAAAAAACGTGAATTTATTAAAAATGCTTCCGGAACAACCAGAGCCTATTTTATTAGCCCAGATTTTTGCCAAGCTTACCTCTCTTGGTCGTATTCACAATGCTTCTACAACCGTTGAACCCTCGTAATTTGACCAAGGTATTGTTGGGCGATCGCCTTTCTAGCAGCAGCAAAAGCAGCAGATTCTGGATTTTCAGAAGAAAGTTCATGAGCGATTCCTACGGAGCGCTTCGCTATCGCATCGGCATCGATCACTGGTAAATTAGATGCAGACAACTTGGTTAGACTAGATTTTCCCGATCCGTTAGCACCAGCAATGACAATTAACTCTGGCATATCTCATTGGATTTCTTCCAGAATTTCTTCGCTGCCATCTTCTCGTAACCGATATTCATATTTTCGGCCATCGGATTCCTCCCGTACCAACTTTTCCCCAATAGCGTGCATTCCTTGGCAAAATATTTGCATTTCTCACAGGAAGACGCATCTTTGTGTGATCCCAACCCACTGGATAAATTTTTACGCTATGCAATCAATCCTCAACAATTGCGAGCAGGAATCGAACTCTGGGTAGCCGCATTTCCTTCAGCACACAATTTCTTACCATCTCCACACAAAGCAGGTCAGATTGTCCCCACAATAGGCAATGCGATCGCCTCCAATCTTGGACAATCCGCCGAATATATTCATGTCCAATCAGCCAAAACTGATGAAGAAATTTATCAAACATTACTCGCCAGTGCTGCTATTCCTTTAGCATTTAAATCGCGCCAGATTGATGACAAGCATTATGTTGATGGTTGGCTAGGTGATAATGTCCCTCTCAAAGCCTTAGCAAATCGCGGTTGTACCCATGCGATCGTCATTCATTTAGGAAATGGTGAACTTTGGAATCGTCATGAATTTCCAAACCAAACAATAATTGAAATTCGTCCAACAGAAGATATGGGTGGTCTTAACAAATTACTAGATTTCAGTCCCGAACGGATTCAACTCTTGCAAAACCGAGGTTATCAAGATGCTAAACGGATTCTTGAACCAATTTTACAAACACTGATGATCGAGCGATCGCGCCAAGAAAGTTTTGCGCGGCTTCAGGAAACATCAAAGCGATTAAGAGACGATCCACCAATCTATTAGTTAAAACTGAATGATAAAACAGACTTGGGGTGCGGTACAAATAAACAAGGCACTGTGCGCTATTATTTCGGGTGTGGGGATAGGGATGATCTCCTGGGGGTGTAATGCTAATAACTCCCAGCTTGAAGAGACAAGATGGAATATATATAGAAATAATCGTTATGGTTTTGAGTTTCCTTATCCGAATACTTGGCAGCAATTAGGAAACCCAGACAACAGTGATGGTATTGCTTTAGTTTCACCAAACAAAAAAAACGTAGAAATTCGCGCCTATGCAAGTAAGCCTTTATTGAAATTCGCAACTGAAAATCCCCAGCCAGTCCCTAATTTTCGGACTCATCAGGGGTTTTCTGGGGTATTAGCTGTAGAAGCGGGGGAAAAGGTGACTGTGATTAAATTGACTATTAGCCAAGAGAACTTGGAGTATCACTGGCAAGGACAAAGCGGCAGCAAAGACTTTCAAAATTATTATCGGCTGTTTTACTACATTGCCCAGGAGTATAAAATTAGTCAGTAGTCAACTTAACGTAAATTGATGTCCCTTCCAGCCAGGGAATAAATTCCCTGTCTAAAAGTTAAAGTCGGTTAAAACCGACTGTTGGAGCATATTGACACTCTCAGGGAGCCAAGCCGCGCTCGTTTTACGCTTACCGGATGCTCTTATAAATAGGATAATTTTTGATTTTGAGTTAACCAGAGTGCGTTTTAACGCACTTTAGCTTTTAGACCAGAACTTAAGTTCCGGGCAGGAATGTTGCAGCCAAACAAATAAGCTATCCCTAGCCTAAGCAGCCAGTTTTACTGAGTGACTCGGTGACTCCTGCTGTAATTGATTCCTGTCTTAGTGAGAATTTAATGATGAAGAAGGGACACAAAACCTGGTAGATTTAGCTATCAGCGAGTAAAAACTGGTAAAGATGAAAGTCCTGGTAATTGGTGGTGATGGGTATTGCGGTTGGGCAACCGCGCTTTACCTTTCTAATCGAGGTTATGAAGTTGGAATTTTAGATAGTTTGGTGCGGCGACATTGGGATAATGAATTGGGTGTAGAAACTCTTACCCCAATCGCACCAATTCAGCAACGTCTCCAGCGGTGGCAGGATTTGACTAGCAAGTCTATTGATCTGTTTATCGGCGATATTACTAATTACGAGTTTCTGCACAAAGCCTTACACGAATTTCAACCAACTGCAATCGTGCATTTTGGTGAACAGCGTTCAGCGCCATTTTCCATGATTGACCGTGAACACGCTGTTCTTACCCAAGTCAATAATGTGGTTGGCACGTTGAACTTGCTGTACATTATGCGGGAGGATTTCCCAGATTGCCATTTGGTGAAATTGGGAACAATGGGTGAGTATGGAACTCCCAACATTGACATTGAAGAAGGATACATCACGATTGAACACAACGGCCGCAAGGATACTTTGCCCTATCCTAAGCAGCCTGGTTCTATGTATCACTTGAGCAAAGTCCATGATAGCCATAATATCCACTTTGCTTGCCGGATCTGGGGTTTAAGGGCTACAGACTTAAATCAAGGGATAGTTTACGGTGTCTTAACCGACGAAACGGGGATGGACGAACTGTTAATTAACCGCCTGGATTATGATGGCGTATTTGGTACAGCACTGAATCGCTTCTGTATTCAAGCAACTGTAGGACATCCCCTCACCGTCTACGGTAAAGGTGGACAAACTCGTGGCTTCTTGGATATTCGGGATACGGTGCGATGTATTGAATTAGCGATCGCTAATCCTGCCGAACCAGGAGAATTCCGTGTGTTTAACCAATTTACCGAACTATTTAGCGTCGGTGACTTGGCAATGATGGTGAAAAAAGCCGGTAACGCTATGGGACTGAATGTGGATATTAACCACATAGACAACCCCAGAGTGGAGAAGGAAGAACACTATTTCAACGCGAAAAACACCAAACTCTTGGATTTGGGTTTACAACCACATCTTCTCTCGGATTCTCTACTTGATTCGCTATTAAACTTTGCTGTCAAGTATCAGCACCGAGTTGATCACCAACAAATTCTTCCCAAAGTCTCTTGGCATAGAAAATAGGTGACAGGTGACAGGTGACAGGTGACAGGTGACAGGTGATAGAAAGAGCGTAAGAGGCAACAGTAGATTAATTTTCCACTCCTGACTCCTAACTGCGCCCCTACCTCCTGACTTCTGACTCCTGACTCCTGACTCCTGACTCCTGACTCCTACCTCCTTCTTTTTATGAGAATTGCTCTATTTACAGAAACCTTTTTACCTAAAGTTGATGGCATCGTAACCCGCTTGCGCCATACTGTTGACCATTTACAACGTCATGGCAATCAAGTTTTGGTATTTGCCCCTGAAGGTGGTATCACTGAACATAAAGGTGCGAAAGTTTACGGAGTTAGTGGCTTTCCCTTACCTCTCTATCCTGAGTTAAAAATGGCACTGCCTCGCCCGGCAATTGGTCATGCTTTGGAAGAGTTTAAACCAGATATTATTCATGTTGTTAATCCCGCAGTTCTCGGATTATCAGGGATTTTCTATAGTAAAGTTCTGAAAATTCCTTTAGTGGCTTCTTATCATACCCACTTGCCCCAATACCTGCAACATTACGGGCTAGGAATGTTAGAAGGGTTACTTTGGGAGTTGCTTAAAGCTGGTCATAATCAGGCTGAGTTAAATTTGTGTACCTCTACGGCAATGGTAAAGGAACTTTCAGCCCATGGAATTGAAAGATGTGATTTATGGCAACGGGGAGTAGATACAGAATTATTTCATCCTGATTTAGTCAGTGCGGAAATGCGATCGCGCTTATCCCAAAATCATCCAGATAGCCCCTTGTTACTGTACGTTGGTCGTCTTTCTGCTGAAAAGGAAATCGAACGTATTAAACCCATTCTAGAAGCCATTCCTGATGCCAGATTAGCATTAGTCGGCGATGGACCCCACCGACAAACTTTGGAAAAACACTTTGCGGGGACAAATACTTATTTTGTCGGTTATCTGATGGGTAAAGAATTAGGTTCGGCTTTTGCCAGTGCTGATGCCTTTATTTTTCCTTCCCGCACAGAAACACTGGGATTAGTTCTGCTAGAAGCTATGGCCGCAGGGTGTCCTGTGGTAGCAGCCCGTTCTGGAGGTATCCCTGATATTGTTACAGATGGAGTTAATGGATATCTTTTTGATCCGCAAGCCGATATTCAAGAAGCGATTAATGCTACAATCCGTCTGTTGAAACAACGGGAGGAAATCACTATTATCCGCACAAATGCCCGTGCAGAAGCAGAAAAATGGGGATGGACATCGGCTACACAACAACTTGAAGATTATTATCAAAAAATAATCTTAAATAGTAGCAGGAGTCAGGAGTCAGGAGTCAGGAGTCAGAAGCGAGAATAAGAGGGCTGGCTTTTTCTCTAAATTTTCCACCTCATTCAATTGCATACAGCCAGGAATTTTTGCACCATTACCAGGCTGGCCGCAATGCTTATATATTAAGGGATTTTACCCAAGCGATCGCCCGCTTCAAATTAGCTCAAGTCATCGAACCGACAAATCAGGCTGTTCATATCCATTTAGAGCGCGCCTACAAGTACCAGCAAATACCGCCACCAAAGTCCTGGGATGGTGTTTGGACAATCATCACGAAATAGTCAGTTGTTCGTTGTCAGTAGGGGCGAAGCATTTGGAAGATAAATTATCGGTCATTGCCAAAAATAGTTCTCCAAATGCTTCGCCCGTACAGTTGTCAGTAGTCAGTTGTCAGTAGTCAGTGGTCAGTTGTCAGTGGTCAGTGGTCAGTAGGGGCGAAGCATTTGGAAGATAAATTATCGGTCATTGTCAAAAATAGTTCTCCAAATGCTTCGCCCGTACAGTTGTCAGTAGTCAGTTGTCAGTTGTCAGTTGTCAGTTGTCAGTAGTCAGTTGTCAGTAGGGGCGAAGCATTTGGAAGATAAATTATCGGTCATTGTCAAAAATAGTTCTCCAAATGCTTCGCCCGTACAGTTGTCAGTAGGGGCGAAGCATTTGGAAGATAAATTATCGGTCATTGTCAAAAATAGTTCTCCAAATGCTTCGCCCGTACAGTTGTCAGTAGGGGCGAAGCATTTGGAAGATAAATTATCGGTCATTGCCAAAAATAGTTCTCCAAATGCTTCGCCCGTACAGTTGTCAGTTGTCAGTAGTCAGTTCCTTCTTCAGAACCGTTACTTTGAAAAGGTTGTTCACCGATTTTCAGTTCTTTCTTTGAGTGCTTTAATTGCTTCCAAAGTAACTTAATTTGATAATAAGCCTCATCTGGTGAGATCTTGCCACCTGTTTCTAAATTGCAGATATAACTGACTTTCTGGGCAAATTCCTGTAAGTTCGCGTTGAATACCAAGTTTTCTGGTTTTACATGACCATAATAGCGACCACGGGGATAGAGAAAATCTTCTTTACTCATCATTCTTTTTTCTCCATTTACTCAACTACTGATACTTTTAACCGAGACATTCCCTGACAGCTGAGATATCGTGAATGTCCAGTACAACATTACCAACTGAGTTGATAAAGGTGGTATCCCACATTGCCTTGAGCAAAATCCCCAAGGCTCCTCTATTTTTTCAGAATGGGATGGATAAAATTATTACATCCTGCTGATAGTTTAGCGTGGCGTGATCCCATAAGTAGAGATTGAAGGCAGTTATTCACGTTTAGTTATTCTCTAATTTATTAAAAACATATTGTATTAAGTTCAATAAGTTATTAATATATTCCTTAAGATAGATTAATATATTCCTTTTTGCAAGACTTGGAAAAATTTTTTCCTTGCAAGCTCTAATTATACATTTAAATTGAAATATAACAAAATTCCCGACTTCTCTAAGAAATCGGGAATATGAAGTATCAATTGTAATTTGCCACCTAAGCAGATGGACGAGTTGCTTCTAATAAACTGGAAAAGTAGAAGCTTGTCCGCGTCATAGCTTGTCTTTGGACTGAAAAGCCATTTTTTTGCAGAATTTTGACTACATCAGCTTCACGATGTAAATAAGCGCGAGTGGTTTTACTCGGACCAGGAAAGAAAGTACCGATTTTTTTGAGGATAGTCAGGAAGAAGGTTTTCGGGGCAAAACTGAGAATGATTCGGTCTGAAGCTAAAGAACATAGATGAGAAATCATTTCATCAGCTTTGTCTTGAGGATAATGAATCAGAACATCTAGACAGATGACAGTGTGATAATTGCCACTCAAAGATTCCAAATCCTGTACCGCAAAAGAGGGATTTACGGTATTGAACAAAGCCATGACAGCCCTATCCTGGGCTTCTGATACCATTTTAGCGGAAATGTCGCTGGCATAGACCTTAGCGCCATCTATAGCCAGAGGAATACTCAGACTACCCACACCACAACCAGCATCACAAATTGATAATGATGGTAAATTGTTGTCAGCTTTTAACCAGCCGATGACATTATCCACAGTTTGCTGATGTCCAGTGCGAATATCTAGCTGGACTTTGTTGACTTCACCATCACCATAGATGCGTTGCCACCGATCAAAACCTGTGGAGTTGAAGTATTCGCGGACTATTGTTTTATCGTCGGCTGCGGTCATAAACTCAATTGTTAGTTATTCACAATTACTAAAACTATCATTTGTCATCCCAATTATATGTAGGGCTGCACAGAATCATGAAATCCATGAATTCATCCGTCCTTATCTGCGTTTATCTGCGTTTATCTGCGGTCAATTATTCTTGAAATCTGATTCTATGCAGCTTGATCTTAATTTGGTATCAGTGGATTCTCAGCGACAAAAATTCCAGCCAGTGTTAAATTCTTAAAAACCGACTAGCTAATTTAATCGCGTCAGCAATATCCACATCACCATCACCGTCAGCATCTAGAAATTGATTTAGTAATGGATTACCACCAGATTGTAAGAAACTCAAGACTAAAGGCACTAAACTTGGTAATAATTGTTGAATTGTATTCACATCTAAGCTAGTACCCTGGGCAGCATTTTCCGCTACTTCTGCTTGAATATCTGGAGAAAATAAGGTATCTACAGCTTGGGAATTGGCGGAAGTGCCGGCAAATTGATTGACTAAATCTTGTACAGATTCACTTCCGTCGCTGGTTTGTTTTGCCTGTAAAGATGATTGTACTTGTTTACCAACTACTGATAAAACTGATTGCATGGTGGAAGAGTCTGCACCAATGCCATTACCTAATTGTTTCACTGTGGTAGCAATATTTATCAAGTTATCCAAACCACCTGGTTGATTGGAATTGCTAACCGCACCCAGAATTTGATCAAACAGTCCCATTAATTTTTTCCTGTTGTTTTTAATATCTCCTAATTATTAATAATACAGCAGAATTGAGCAATCAGGAGTCACCGAATAAAATCAAGATCATGATCTTGATGAATGAGAAATTGGGAGAAATATGGTAAATTCTGTACCTTGATTCGAGTCAGAATGAAAAGTAATTTTCCCCTGATGTTTTTTAACGACAATTTCATGGGTAATTGCTAAACCTAAACCAGTCCCAACACCTCTGGGTTTAGTGGTGAAAAAGTTTTCAAATATTTTCTGCTGATTTTCTGGAGGAATACCTGAACCATTATCTATAATTTTAATTAATACCCAGTCATTTTCTTGCCGTTCAGTAGTTATGTTTATTGCTGGTGAAAATTCTGAATTTTGAGCAGATTTTTCTTCTATAGCATCAATAGCATTACTTAAAAGATTCATGAAAACTTGATACAATAATCCTGTATAACCGGTTATTTGGGGAATTTCTCCATAGTTTTTGATAACGCTAATTTTATTTTTAAGGCGATTATTCAAAATTAATAATGTACTATCTAGACAAAAAGGAATATCTAATAATTGTGATTTATTTTCATCTACACGCACAAAATCTTTTAAACTCCGAACAATTTCTTTAGTTCGTTCTGCGCCAATTGTCATAGACTGAAAAAGTTTAGGTATGTCTTCTGCTAAAAATTCTAAATCAATTTCTTCCGCTACAGCTTGCACTTGTGGTGGTGTTTGGGGAATTTCCGATTGATATGTTTTCAGAAGTCTGAATAAATCATCAACATATTTGTGTGCGTGAATTAAATTGCCAGTGATCAAGTTTACAGGATTATTAATTTCATGGGCAATACCAGCTAACATTTGCCCTAAGCTGGACATTTTTTCACTTTGAATTAGTTTAGATTGGGATTCAGCTTGTTGTATTTCTAAAAGATGTTTTACTTGTTGAATTAGGAGATTTAAAGAGTTGGCTAAATCACCTATTTCATCTTGAATATTTATAGATATTTGTAAATCAAAATTTTCTTCATTGGTAACTTTTCGAGCAATATTAGTAACTTCTAAAATTGGTTGAGTAATAATTTTACTGGTGGATAAAGCGAGAATATTAGCTATTAATATGGAAGTTGCCATACTCACAATAATAATCACATCTTGTACTTTTAATGCGTGATTGTAAGCTAAATTTGCTTGTTCTTTAGTTTGTTCAATGGGTTCTCTTAGGGTTTCTAAACTGTAAGCAAAGTCAGAAAATTTCTCTACATTTTTAATTTGATATAATTTTAAAATTAACTGCTTTATTTCTGAATTTTTATTTGATTGTGCATCCAGTTGAGAAACTTTTTCGACTAATTCTTTGAGTAATTGGATGTAGCTGTTGATATTTTGTTGATATTTTTGACTCCAATCGGACAAATTACCATTTTTCTGGATTTGAGTAAAGTTTTGAAATTTAGTAAATTGAATTTCTAATTTATCTATTTCTGTGTTTAATTCAGCGATTTCTTTGGGTAACTTGTCTGGTTGATCTAATGTTGCTATAATCTTTTGTTGATGGATGAGAGATCCTAAAATTCCTCTTTGTAAATTATTGAGTAAAATATCTTCTTGATTGATTAAGATTGTCTTATTTCTAGCTGTTTGAAAATAGCTATTACCTACTAATAACCCTCCAGATGTACCTAAAACTGCTATTCCCAGGGAAAGAGTATACCCCAAGACAATTTTTTGTCTTATCCTCAAGGAAGGGAATAATTTTTTTAAAGAGCTAAAATGTTTAAATTCAGAGATAAAGTTCATATTGTGACTCGGCCTTTAACTTTCCCATGAATTGGGGTGAGACAAAAAATGCGGAATTTAATAGCCGGTCATTAAGAGGTTGTTTGAAAAGTATTATATGAAACCCATAATCTCCAAAAACCTAACCCCCCTACCCCCCTTCCCTGCAAGGGAATGGGGGTTTTAAAGCCTCTCCCCTGGTAGGGGAGAGGTTTGGAGAGGGGTCTGTTTACACATGAAAAACTTTTAAAACATCCTCTAAGGGAACACTGCACACAAACTGAATGTTAGTTTAGCAAAAATTGTGGCTTTTTACTTTCTCGCTGAGAAAAACACTGTATAGATCCTAAATTTTATCATTCATGCCCTTGTCTCGTATTGTTACACTGATTGTTGGCCTGATCGTCATTTTGGCGTTAACCCTATGGCTAATTGATTCTCTTTCCCGGTTGTACTGGCAGTTGTCCTATTCTCCGCTGTTGGGTAATTTACTATTATTACTGCTAGTTTTACTGATTGGTGGTTTAATTGCTGCCTTTGTTTATTATGTATTGGTGCTGCGGAAGGGAGAGGCAAAATCCCGTCGTCAACGCCCAAGAGTGACTTCTGCCCAAATTCCTGCGGCTAAATCTGATGCGGCTTCTTCGACTCTGCAAGCGGTACGACAACAGGTAGCCCAAATTCAAGATGAGGTGACACGTCAAGCTTTGCTAAGTCGCACTAAGGAAATTGAAACGAATTTAGCGAAAGGGGAAATTCAAGTTGTGGTTTTTGGTACGGGTAGTGCCGGTAAAACTTCTCTGGTAAATGCGATTATGGGGCGGATAGTTGGTGAGGTGAATGCCCCAATGGGAACAACTCAGGTGGGAGAAACCTATTGTTTGCGCTTGAAGGGCTTGGAACGGAAGATTTTAATTACTGATACTCCAGGGATTTTAGAACCGGGAGTAGCGGGTACGGAACGGGAACAACTGGCTAGGGCTTTAGCGACGGAAGCGGATTTATTGTTATTTGTGGTAGATAATGATTTACGGCGTTCTGAATATGAACCACTGCGGGGTTTAGCGGAAATTGGTAAGCGATCGCTTTTAGTGCTGAATAAAACAGATTTATACACGGAGACTGATATAGAAGTGATCTTAGCCAGATTGCGGGAACGAGTACGTAGCTTTATTGCTACTAATGATGTGGTAGCGATCGCTGCTAATCCCCAAATAGCCGCATTAGAAACCGGCGAAACCTTCCAACCAGAAGCAGATATTATCCCCTTGTTACGGCGCATGGCCTCTATTTTACGCGCTGAAGGTGAAGATTTAGTAGCAGATAATATTCTCTTACAATCTCTGCGCTTAGGAGAAGAAGCTCGCAAACTTATAGATTCTCAACGTCGTCGCCAAGCTGATAAAATTGTAGATCGTTATCAATGGATCGGCGCGGGCGTAGTTTCTGTCACACCATTACCGATGGTAGATTTACTCGCAACCGCTGCTGTTAATGCCCAAATGGTAGTAGAAATTGGCAGGCTTTATGGTTGTGATTTAAACATGGAACGAGGTAAAGAATTAGCCCTATCTTTAGGAAAAACTATTGCTGGTTTAGGTATCGTTAAAGGGGCAATTGAATTATTATCAACGGCTTTGCAACTTAATGTGGCTACTTTTATTGTAGGGAGGGCAATTCAAGGAGTGACAGCCGCATATTTAACCCGCATTGCTGGGAAAAGCTTTATCGAGTATTTTCGTCATGATCAAGATTGGGGTGATGGGGGAATGACAGAAGTTGTGCAACAACAGTTTCAGATTAATCGCCGTGATGAGTTTATCAAAGTTTTTGTCCAAGAAGCGATCGCTAAGGTCGTCAAACCTTTAACTGATACCTTTGCAGAAAAAGAAGATTATAAGTAAAAATACTGAAATGATTATTGAATATTTCACATACTGAATTATTTCCTATAATTCCGGAAAATAGCAGCCGATGTCAGAAAAGATATATAAGGATTTCTGACTAACTAGATCATGAGCAACCAGATGATCGGCCAAGTATTACAAGATCGTTACCAAATTGTGCAACCACTTAGTGCAGGAGTGTTTGGACAAACATTTATTGCTGTGGATATGTACCACCCAGAAAAACCCAGATATGTTGTCAAACAATTGAAGGTGAATCACTATCAATCTACTTCCTATTTTGACCACCGGAGATTGCGGTTTTTAAAAGAAACTGAAACCCTCAAACATTTAGGTCGTCATCCCCAAATTCCGGAACTTATTACCTGTTTTGAAGAAAATGAGCGGTTTTATTTAGTCCAACAATTTATTCCTGGAGAGTCTTTAGCAGCAGAATTACCTCATGATCCTGAAAGTCATGGTAAATGGAGTCAAGTTGATATTATTAAGTTTCTAGAAGATGCCTTATCTATTCTTGAATTTATTCACTCTCAAGGCTTTATTCATTGTGATATTAAACCAGAAAACTTAATTAGACGAGCTATAGATGCCAGATTAGTATTAATTGATTTTGGCTCAATTCAACCAGTAGACTCTAGTATTGAAACAGAATTTTCCATAGATCAAATTCCTGTCACATCATTAGGTTACATTCCCCCAGAACAATTTATTGGTCAAACCCAACCCAATAGTGACCTTTATTCCTTGGGAATAATTGCTATTCAAGCTATTACAGGACTATCTCCCTTAGAATTAGAAATTGATGCTGAAACTAATGAAATTATTTGGTGTGATCATGACACCTCTATGAATGATTATTTAGTTGCTTTCCTCAATCAGATGATCCGCTATCAACACCAAGAACGATTTCAATCTGCCAATGAAGCACTATGGTTACTCCAGCATATAGAATGGGACAATAACCCAGCAGAAATACAAATAGCAGAGTCTCAATTATCTGATAAAACTATTGAAACGACAGATCAAAAATCCCAACCATTACTAGCCGGACTGCGATTAGGTTTATTAATTAATTCGGTTCTACTAGGATTGGGAGTATATTCTTTATTTAACAATTCTCAAGCTTACTCAGCTACAGAAATTTTATATAAAGCCATAGCCAGATATCAATCTGGAGATTTACAAAAAGCCATTAATTTAGCTCGGTCAATCCCCCTTAATAGTAATGTTTATCCAGAAGCTCAAGCTTCAATTGAAGAATGGCAAAACCAATGGCAAAAAGATGCAAAACATTATGTTCTCACTGAAAAAGCTTTAAAAGAACGACGATGGACAGACGTATTATATCATGCACCTAAAGTTCCAATTAATTCATATTGGCAATCGAAAATTCAGCCCCTAGTTGCACAAGCAAAATTAAATATTGAAGCCCAAACACAATCCTTATTAGCCAAAGCTTATGCAAAAGCCGAGGAGAGAGATTTCTCAACGGCTTTATATTATCTACAGCAAATACCTGAAGAAAGTTCTGCTGGTGCTATGGTTAAACAGAAATTAGCTGAGTACAATCAAAAACGTCAAGTTAGATCAGGATACTATTTATATCAAGCTCACAATCAAGCCTGTATAGGTAACTTTTTCGCAGCAATTAAACTACTGGAAAGAGTTCCTAAAGATGCTGAAGTTTATGCACAAGCAAGAGTCAAACTAGAAGAATATTCCCACAAGTTACGTCTACGTAATCAGCAACAAGAATTAGCTATCCTAAAAACAGTTCCCCTTGCTGAAAGACAAAACACTCCTATTCAGCGGAGAGTATCTCTTCAACCAGAAGATTATTTACAGGAAGTAAATATTCGTAATTAAGCTGAGAAATGGGGAATAGAAGATAATTTTACCAATTCCCCCCATGGTTATTTTCCGTTGTTGCATTGCTATTCTGGGTACACGAATGTCTTTGTGCGATAATTCCGACTTGCAGAATCCCTCGGTTCACGACTGGGGGTATTTTTTTATCTATTCAATTAGACGGAAATAAATTAAATTTAAACTTTCCTATAGACAGAGACAATCTTCTAAAGATCAAGTTAGATTTACAGTTGAACTAGTCCACATTCCAATGTCTTTAATCATAGCCTCCAGTTATTTTTTAGGCTGGAGGTGATTCTTTATAAATCTTTGCTTCATTTCTATTTGATCATTGAAATACTTTTTCTAGATTATCCTGTTCTTTTTGTAATAAAGTGGTAATTTGTGTATACTCATTAAATAATGAAGCATGATTAAGAGTATTTATTAACAGGTCAAATTTATGTGCTTCTCTTGTATCACCATGAGCTAAAACTAAGAGGATGTTTGAAAAGTGGTATTCCGTAATTTTCATCACATTGCTACCCCCCTTAGTCCCCCCGTGTAAAGGGGGGAAACAATAAAAATCCAGTTCCCTCCCCTTTACAAGGGGAGGGTTAGGGTGGGGTAAAAAATATTTGATACATCAACCATAACTTTTCAAACACCCTCTAAAGGACGAATAGATAACCAAGTGCGATTTATATTTTTCGATGTTTTATTTAACCAGGGTTTATTTCCTGTGGGAATCCAGATTTCTAATTCTCGTTCAATGATTGGTCATGTAATTATTACAATTGGACTTTTGCCTGATTAAATTTGTTTTTTTGCATGAGGGTAAAGAGGTGAATTTGGCAAATTTTCACCTTGTTGTTGCAGAAAATTTCCTTTCCGGTTAAACATACAGTAGGCTTTTTGGCGATTGAATATGGTTGCTTTATTTACGCCGTGATGTACTAGTTGCTTGTTTGCTAATTTTTCTTAACTTATGTTATGGTATGCCAATGGCATACATACCACTGGTAAAAAGCGGTCGAATTTCTGGGATTGCACCCCAATACGTTGAGGAGATATGCAGATGAAGGGAAAATCAAAAGCATCAAAAACCCCGCAGGACAAAGACTGTATGATGTCGAATCATACGTCAACGGTAGCTCAGAACGAGCTACCATTATTTGTTACTGCCGAGTTAACTCCTCAAAACAGCGAGATGATCTCGACAGACAAATCGCTTATAGAGATATCCGGTAAGCGTAAAACTCAGTGTCTTTAGACCTGAGATATAAGCGAATCCTGCGGTTTTAACCGCATAGAGTTTTTCTTTTTGTAAAGATTGGTTAAAATGAGCAAAGGTTTATCGCCTTTGTATTTGATGATGTTATACTATTCACGACAGGAATGGTAATCAACCTGTATAAAAACCTAACTGCCTAACAGCTTTTCTGTACCTTGACAATTGAGGATATGGGGTTCTATTCCATAGTTTTAGTGACTACCCTCCGAATAGGTAAAATCTTCATGGGAGCTAGACTTGTGTTGAGCGAAGTCGAAACACGACACAGAATTTAAACTCAAGCAAAATTTGCAGTAATGCAACTACCTTGTCCGCTGAGGGAAAGTTAACCCTTCGGCTTCGCTCAGGGTTAAAGCCGAGCGGAGTCGAGGCTTTAACGCTTGGGGAGAGAACCACCTCTGGCTTAGATACCGCAAGGGTTCTAAGTTAAGTGGACTCGTTGAACCAAGAATCTCAGCGGCTTGGCTCCCTGAGAGTGTCAAATGCAATCCCTCTATCCAGAAGCCGAAATCATCAAAGACATCGCCTTGTGGAATCAACTTCAAAAGAAAAGGATTGCAATCCTTACTGGACAAGCTTCTGCGGGGAGATAAGTTCACGCTTGTTGTTGCCTGTCGTGACAGACTCGCAAGATTTGGGTTTGAACTTATACAGTACATGGTCGAACAAAACGGTGGACAAATCGTGGTTCTCGACGCAACTGTACACTGCCCAAATACTGAACTCACCCAGGATTTACTCTCAATCATTCACGTTTTTTCACGCAGAATGCACGGACTCAGAAAATACTCTCAAAAAATCAAGGAAGATTTATCTAAGTCTGACACCTGCACAGAAAGCGATAATTAAGCAATGGTTTGGTGTTTCTAGATTTGTTTACAATAAAACTATCAAGTTATTGCAAGATGGAGAAATCAAGGCTAATTGGCCAGCTATAAAGACAGGTATTCTTAATGATTTACCTGACTGGTGCAAAAGTGTTCCTTATCAAATTAAATCAATAGCAATTAAGGATGCTTGCAAAGCAGTTAGCAATGCCAAAAAGAAATACAAAAATGGCAGAGGAATAAGTCGATGTAGATTTAGATCCAGAAAATATCCAGTTCAATCCTGTTATATTCCCAAATCGGCAGTGCTAGAAAAAGGAATTTTTTACACCATATTAGGCGAAACATCCTATAAGGAATCTTTGCTCAAAGGATTTGGAGACTGCCGATTAGTTCTCTCTCATGGCGATTATTACTTAACAGTTCCCGAAGAAAAGCCACGACTCAATACCGAAAACCAAGGACGAGTCGTGGCTTTAGATCCAGGGATCAGAACATTTTTAACATTCTTCTCCGAGGATTCTTTTGGTTGGTTGGGAGATACTGCTAACATCAAAATTCAAAAACTTTGTTTTAAATTGGACAAGTTAGTTGGCAAAATATCTCAAGCTAAATGCAAACAAAAAAGAAGGCTCAAATTAGCCGCAACTAAATTGAGAGGAAAGATAAAAAATCTTGTATCTGAGCTACATAAAAAGACTGCCAAGTTCTTAGTTGATAATTTCGATGTAATTCTTTTACCAACTTTTGAAACATCTCAGATGTCAAAGAAAGGAAAAAGAAGAATTAGATCCAAATCAGTCCGGCAAATGCTAACGCTATCGCACTATCAATTCAAACAATTTATTAAACACAAAGCATTTGAATACAGAAAGATAGTATTGGATGTAAATGAAGCCTATACTTCAAAGACAGTTAGTTGGACTGGCGAAATAGTTAAGAATCTTGGTGGTTGTAAAACCATAAGATCTCCATCCACAAATAATGTCATGGATAGAGATTTGAATGGTGCGCGGGGAATTTTTCTCCGTGCATTGGTTGATACGCCTTGGTTGAGAGAAAACCTCAACTTATGTATTTGTTAACTTTTGTTAGCAAAAAAGTATCGGTATACTGTCCCAATTGCCCATTCCCAGTTCCCATCATCAATATGCTAGATTTATTACTCATAACGCTTCTGGGGTTTCTGGGCAGTTTTGGACATTGCTTTGGGATGTGTGGACCCCTGACTGTAGCTTTTTCTCTGTCCAAGCAGCAGGAAAATCCAAGTTGGCAACAGCAATTAAAATTTCATACATTACTAAATTTGGGGCGAATGTTAAGTTATGCCATAGTTGGTGCTGGTATTGGCGCACTAGGCTCAGTATTAGTAGAAGGTGGACAACTGGCGGGAGTTGGTAGTGATTTGCGGCGGTGGATAGCTATTATTACAGGTATAATGCTGATTTGGTTTGGTTTAGGGCAAGTTAAACCCGATTTTTTACCGCGTATACCCCTATTACACCCCATATTAAAAGGGAATTTACACAACCGTCTGAGTGCGGCCATGCTGAAATTATCTGCACAAACTCAATGGTGGACACCGGCACTTTTAGGCATGACTTGGGGATTAATGCCCTGTGGTTTTTTATATGCGGCTCAAATTAAAGCTGCGGCTACAGGGAATTTGTGGCAAGCTACAGCAACAATGTTAGCTTTTGGAATTGGCACACTACCCATCATGTTGGGCGTAGGTGTTTCCACGGCGTTAATTAGTCAAGATCAGCGGAGTCAATTATTTCGCTTGGGTGGGTGGGTAACTCTGATTATTGGTGCAATTACCCTATTGCGAACGGGGGATACGATGACGGACTATAGCGGACACGCTGCCTTAATTTGTTTAAATCTCTCATTGATTGCCCGGCCTGTAAATAGTTTTTGGTCTGCACCTCTGCGTTACCGTCGGGCGTTGGGCGTTGGGGCTTTTGTGCTTTCGGTAGTACATACTATCCATAATCTTGAACACTCACTAGACTGGAATATTACCGCTTTTTGGTTTTTACCGTTAGAATTTCAGTGGGGAATGAGTGCAGGGGCTGTGGCTTTGGTATTAATGCTCCCTGCGGCTTGTACAAGTTTTGATGTTATGCAAAAGTCATTAGGTAAACATTGGCGGCATATTCATCTTTTGAGTGTACCAGCTTTGTTATTGAGTGCTATTCATACGGTTATGATTGGTTCTCATTATCTGGGGGCTGTAAGATTAAGTTGGCAAAACCAATTAGCAGCCGTGTTACTGAGTCTAATTACCTTAGCTGTATTGTTGATCCGTTCGCGGTATTCTTGGTTATATTTACGTCTAGAAAAATTTTATGTTCCTCCCAATAAATCGCGGTAAATTAACTATTTATCCTGCACACAAAATCAAGTATCTATTATTAGTTTTATTTGGTTTAATAGTTACTACAAATACTCAAGTTTTAGCCCATACGGTGAAAATATCGGCAGATGTTGGTGCTACTATCCATATAGAACCTAATGATAATCCTCGCGCTGGAGAAGTTACTCAAGCTTGGTTTGCCCTGACTCGGAAAGGTGGTAAGGTAATTCCTTTAAAAGATTGTAATTGTCAGTTGGCTATTTATGCTGAACCTCATGCAGTGGGAGAACCAGCATTACTTGAACCTCCATTAAAACCTATTGAGGTTGAACGTTATCAAGGCATTCCAGGGGCAGAAATCACTTTTCCCAAACCAGGGGCTTATCAGTTGCAATTAACTGGTAAACCTGTGACTCAAGGAAGTTTTAAACCTTTTGAGTTAAAGTTTGTTGTCACTGTGGCTACAGGAAAGAATATAGATACTCTTCAATCTAGGGCAAGTGTAAATGAGAATCAGCAAGGAACAACAATTGGATTAGCACAACCTTTGATTTGGTTGGGAATTTTGCTGCTGTCTGGAGGGATTTTAGTTTTCTTGGTGCAAACAATGAAGAAGAATAATTAAAGTTAGTCTTTTTTGGCAGTTAACTGAATACTTGGATTTGGTAAAAATGTATATCTCAGATATAATCCTAACCACACAAATCCGATAATTAACAAAGTCCCAATTCCCAGAAAATTCGGCAACCAAAAAACTACCTCTACATGATTTATAGCCCCTGCTTTAATTGTCCATAGCAGTTGATTACCATGCTTTTCTGGTTGGATAGCATTTTCATCATTTTCAATATTCTTGACTCCCCAAGGTGTCTGTAGGCTAAAGTCTAGATTGACAATAGAACTATCACCTTTAGTGGTCAGCATAGCCAAAGAACGCAAATCTAAATCATAAACTAAATGATTTCTGGAAAATAGGAAAAAATTCGTATCTTCTGCAACTAAAGTTGAAGTAATATTTGATATTTCCGAACCATTACCATCTTCATCAGTTCGAGTATTAAAAAAGCCAGTGAATTTTTCTTGTAATTCTTTTGCACTGGTAAAGGGAATTTTAACAACGATTTCTGATGGTGAAATTCTCTCTGTTGAACCTGCTAATTGTCGCGCTCGTTGTTCTAAAGTTTTTAACCATTGTGATAGATAATCACTACTAAAAATAGTGATTTTTTCCGATAATTGAATATGTTGTACTAATTCACCATTATTAGTGCTGTTAAAGTTGACTCCTAAATCATACTTTACACAACTAGATAATAGTAATGAAGAAAAAATTACCATAAATACAATAGGTTTAATTTTAGTAAATTTTCCAATTTTCCTAATTAAAAAAAACACAGATTTGCTTAACTGTAATATCACCTTAATGAAAGTGAATACATTCATGACTAAATTTCTCCTTATTTACTAAAAACTTAACCAAACTAAATAGGAAATTGTTAAACTAACAGCAATTAAAGCTACCCAAACAAAATTATTATCTTTAGTATTGACTGTATTAAGGTCAATATATTCTCGTTCTCCAGGTTTTTGTTTAAATGTAGATTTTTTAGATTGAGAAGTGACAACTATTTTGGATTTGTGATCAGAAGTTATGTCCAAATCGGGAATTTCTGTCATCAATTCTTTAGGTCTGTTAAGTTTGGGCGCTTTTAAAATATATAGTAGGCGCTTTGCTTGTTGACGAATTTCATAATGGGGATGACGAATGAGTTGTTGACAAAGATTTATCGCTTCTTCCGAACGTCCCGCAGCTTCATAAGCATTCACCAACCAAATTTCGATTTCACCAGCAAAATGGGTATTTTTTTCTAATAGGGCGCTGGCTGTTTCTAGATTTTCTACAGATTTCCGATATTGACCATTTTCAAAAGCAGTTGTCCCCATTTGATAATGAGATCTAGCAAGTTCTAAGTTTTCTGTGGTCATTGGTCAGTTGTCAGTTGTCAGTTGTCAGTTGTCAGTAGGGGCGAAGCATTTGGAAGATAAATTATCGGTCATTGCCAAAAATAGTTCTCTAAATGCTTCGCCCGTACAGTTGTCAGTTGTTAGTAGGGGCGAAGCATTTGGAAGATAAATTATCGATCATTGCCAAAAATAGTTCTCTAAATGCTTCGCCCGTACAGTTGTCAGTTGTCAGTAGGGGCGAAGCATTTGGAAGATAAATTATCGGTCATTGCCAAAAATAGTTCTCTAAATGCTTCGCCCGTACAGTTGTCAGTTGTTACTCAATAACTTGAATTTTAACTTACGGCTGATTGTAGGTAAATGAAATTTTACCAATGAATCCTGTAGGGGTTTAGCAATGCTAAACCCTTCCGAATTAATTTTGCTGTAACTTGTCCCCAATCTCGATTATTGTTTCGACTGATGAGAACCGAGAATCATTGTCCCAATTCCCACATCTGTAAATACTTCTAACAGTAAAGCATGAGGAATCCGCCCATCAATTATATGTGAAGCCTTGACTCCTTGAGCAAGCGATCGCACACAACAATTCACTTTAGGAATCATCCCTCCACTGACTATACCATCAGTAATTAATTGCCGCGCTTCCCGAATATCCACTTTCGGAATTAAAGTAGAAGGGTCTTTATAATCTCTTAAAATTCCTCTGGTATCAGTCAGCAAAATTAACTTTTCCGCGCCCAAAGCTGCGGCTATTTCCCCCGCTACCGTATCCGCGTTAATATTATAAGCCTGTCCAGTTTCATCAGCAGCCACGCTGGAAACAACGGGAATATAGCCATTACTAGCAAGTGTTTCTAAAATTTTGATATTGACATTACTAACTTCCCCCACAAACCCAATCCCTTCATCACCTTGAGGACGAGCCGTAATTAAGTTACCATCCTTACCACAAAGCCCTACAGCCATCCCTCCAGCTTGGTTAATCAAAGCCACAATTTCTTTATTTACCCGCCCCACTAACACCATTTCCACTACATCCATGGTTGCTGCATCAGTAACACGCAAACCATTTTTGAATTGCGCTTCAATTCCTAACTTGCCTAACCAACTATTAATTTCTGGACCACCACCATGCACTAGAATAGGCCGCAAGCCAACGCAAGATAAAAAGACCACATCACGAATAACTTTATCTTTGAGGTTACTATCCTTCATGGCTGCGCCACCGTATTTAACCACAACGGTACGGCCAGCGAATTGTTGAATGTAAGGTAGTGCTTCGCTGAGAATTTCTACGCGATTAGCTTCAGCTTGCCTGATATACTCTATATCATTAATCATGTTATTACCCAAGTTGCTAGTTATCTAGTTTATGGGATAACTAGCAACAAGAGTTAATCAGCTATGGTGATAGGAGCAGGGGGGAATATTTATGCCCTATTCCCTATTCCTAAGAGAGTTGAAACAAGAAAGTGACTAAATCTCCTTTACCCAAGCTGATGCGATCGCCTGGACGGAGGCGATGTCTGTTTCCAGGTAACAGAGGTAAGTTATTGACATAAGTACCATTGGAACTACCTGCATCTTCTAGATAACAAGCATCTCCCTCAATCCGAATGTCTGAGTGAATCCGCGAAACAATTTCCGAATTTGGGAACCCAGAAACATCTATATCTGGAGGAATACGATCATTCGGCTTACCAATATGCACAACCGAGAGATTTTGTGGTAATTCTATTTCTTGGTTAGCTTGAACATGGAATAACCGTGCTACTACCTTTTGCAATTGCGTATTTGCCACCTTTACTTGTGGTGCGGCTGGGGCTACTTCAGGAACTGTGAGGGGATCGATCTGAGGTACATAAGCAGGAGGAATATAAGCTTCCGGTTCTGGTGCTACAGGCGCAGGTGGGGCTGTCAGCACAGGCGGAATATAAATTTCTGGTTCAGGTGCTACCGGTGCAGGGACAGAAGGAATATAAACAGCTTGTTCCTGAACTACAGGTGCGGGTGTCAGTACAGGGGGAATATAAACTTCTGGTGCTGGTGTGACAGAAGGAACATAAACAGCTTGTTCCTGAACTACAGCCACCGGTGCAGGGGCGGGAATAGCGCTAACAGGAGGATTGGCGGCGGGCGCAATTTCTAAAGCATCGGGCTGTAACAGTTGCATCATCAGGTCAGGAGCGACCACTGGAGCTGGTTGTACAGGGTTAATCGCAATAGTTGGGGTAACTGCGGGAGTAACACCAAAATGGAGATTGTAACCGCACTGACCACAGAAAGCGGCATCTGACTGTACAGTTGCTCCACAATTAGGACAACTAGCTGTAGCTGGTAACGGCGTATAACAAGCTTCACATTGAACAGCGCCGTCTGGGTTGGGATGATTGCAATTAGGGCAGACGATCATGGATTTAAGCCTTAGTGAAGGTCGTTGTAAAAATATTACTGACAAGCACATAAGTAACTTTAGCGTTTAATGCTAACAATTACTTAGAGTGAGAACAAGTTGATCATTGGTGATTATTCTTAATTATCTAAATCATCCAAATCTCAAGAATCATAGTTAGTGTTGAAGTTCCAAACCAGCGGCTGCGTCTAGCAACCAGTAAAGTTCTCCCTGGGGTTTAATTAGCCGAGATGGATAGACGAAATCATCTGCCACCGGTGCGAAAATTTGGGCTAAAGCCGGTCTTTTGTTAGCACCAGCAGCCAAAAAAATCACACTGCGAGCCGCGTTAATAAATGGGTAAGTAAAGGTGATGCGGAGATTATCATCTTTATTACCAACAGTGATTAGGCGATCGCACACCTTGAGAGCTTTTGTGTGGGGAAACAAAGATGCAGTATGGGCATCATCACCCATTCCCAGTAAAACTACATCTAATGCCGGGAACTCTCCCGATGTAGAATTAAAAAATGTTTGGAGATGCTGGTTATACTTAGCTGCATCCACTTCTGGATTAGCCGACAAAGTGGGGATAGCATGAATATTAGTCTGGGGAATAGCAACCTGATCTAACCATGCTCGTCGCGCCATCAGTTCATTGCTATCAGGGTGATCTGCCAGAACATAACGCTCATCTCCCCAGAATACATGAATTTTATCCCAAGGCAACTTTTGATTAGCGATGGCTTCATACAACGGTTTTGGTGTGCTGCCACCTGATAAAGCAATTGTAAACTGCCCCCGTTCGCTAATAGCAGTTTCTACTTTCGACAGAATCAATTCTAGCGCCCGTTGGACGAGTGCCGATACACTGGAGTGGACTTCAACAGTTTTGTTCATGGCATTATCATTACATAGCTTGTTTCTTGGCAATACCATAGCGAACTTTTGACAATTTTCCGGTTTAACTCTGGAAACTTTTAATATCGTCAAGTTAAGCCATCAATTATCGTCCTTAACCTTCTTTATCATTATTTGTGGTTGGTTGTCAGTAGTCAGTTGTACTAATCGCTGATCATCACCGCAGGGGATTGTTGAGAGAATAAAGGATACATCGGTAAATAAACACAACAGATAGAGCTAGTTCTGTTTCTTTTTGTGTTTTCTTATTCATATTTTCTCAAAAGTTACTAGACAAAAACAATAAATAAAATCTTTAAGAAGAAATAACTGTCGTTTGAACATTGATATCAATATTCAGCTTTTTCCGCAAAACATTCAAAATAGCAGTCAGATTATCCATTGTCGGATTACCTTTTGCCGATAACATCCGGTGTAAACTCTTGCTAGGTTTAGACGTTTCAATTGCCAATTGTTCAAAACCTACCGTTGCATTAACAATATCTCTCAAAATCAATCTTGCTGTTTCTGGTTCACCATTCAGGAAGAGAAAAATAGCTTCATCAAGTAGAGCTATTGTGAACTGAGAATCTTTTTCCACTCGTGCGTTAATAGTTTCTGTGAAATCTCTGGTAAGTGCCATAATAACTACCTTTTCTCTTTATTCTTGTTGTCAGTCTCTTGATTTATCGTAAGTTCTTTTTTTCGCTTTTTGTACTCTTGGTACAATTCTTTAGCACGACTAATATCAGATTGCTGATTTTTCTTTGTCCCTCCACCAAATAATACTATAAATTGCTTACCATCCTGAGCCAGATAAATCCGATATCCTGGACCCCAATCAATTTTATATTCACCAATTCCCTCAAACCATTTAACATTTGATGTATTACCTAACTCCAAACGAAACTTAGCAACAGTAACCTTCGCAGCAGCTTGAGCATTCAATCCATCAAACCATTCTTGATAAGGACTGGAACCATCTTCTTTAAGATATTCTTCAACTTTCATAACAGAGACAGTCTTATAGTAACTTATATGTTACCATGCGTCAAGCAGTATTATTCTAAATAAACCTAAAATTACAATATAGGTTTTTCAAACAGTAGCAAAGCCAAGATAAAATCCATAATAAAAATTGCCACCCAAGTAGTAACAACTGCTGTTGTGGCTGATTCTCCCACTTCCTTTGCACCTCCTTGAGTTGTCAGTCCCCAATTACAGCCATTAACAGAAACTATAGCCCCAAAAATTAACCCTTTAAGTAAAATAATAAAAATATCTGATGGTAATAAAAACGCTCTCACCGATTCTAAAAATGTTTCGGGAACAACTTGATAAAATTGTGCAGCCGCAAAAGCCCCGCCAATTATACCTGTGACTACAGCAAAAATCATCATTACAGGCATCATTAAACAGCAAGCAATGACTCTAGGTAAAACTAGATAATCAATCGGATCTGTTCTGAGCATATATAAAGCGTCAATCTGCTCCGTCACCCGCATTGCCCCTAATTCCGCAGCAAAAGCTGAACCAACTTGTCCAGCGATAATACTAGCAGTAAGAATCGGCGCTAGTTCTCGACAAAATGCTAAAGCAAATGCACCTCCAACACTATCTACAGCCCCAAATCTCACTAATTCCCTAGCGGTTTGAATAGTGAAAATCATCCCCGCAAAACCGTTAACTAGCAAGACTGGAGAAATAGAAGCCGGGCCTGCCGTTACCATATGTTCTAATATTTTGCGATAGTAGGTTTTTCCGCGCAGGAAATGCAATAGAATTTGACCGAACAACAGAAATGATGACAAACAGCGAATTATCCAAGATTGTTCTAAATTTCTTTTTGGTTGCAAGCAGTTTACGGCCACTAATTGAATTTTGGTACTTGGGAATTATGACAACTTAACCTTAGATAAACAAAGTATTCCAATCACTAATTGCATTTCTTTGAGCAGTTAATAATTGCTGGATACCTTGTTCGGAAAAATCTAGCATTTGATTTAATTGTTCACGGCTAAAACTACCTGCTTCGGCTGTTCCCTGAACTTCAATAATTCCCATTTTATGATTCATGACTACGTTAAAATCCACATCTGCGGCTACATCTTCAACATAGTTAAGATCCAAAAATGGTTCACCCTCCAACAAGCCTACAGAAACTGCTGCTATTTGTCCACATAAAGGCGATCGCTCTAAAACTCCCTGCTGCAATAATTGAGAAATAGCATGAGCCAAAGCCACAAACCCCCCTGTAATTGCCATTGTCCTCGTTCCTGCGTCCGCTTGTAAGACATCTGCATCCACAGTTAGCGTCCGTTCTCCTAAGGCCTCAAAATCCAAGGCAGCCCTTAAACTCCGCCCAATTAAACGCTGAATTTCCTGTGTTCTGCCCGATAATTTCATTAATTCCCGTTCCTGGCGTTTCTGGGTAGCAGAAGGCAACATTCTATATTCAGCTGTCAACCAACCCTTACCACTACCAGTTAAAAATCTAGGTACTCCTTCCGCAACGCTGACGGTACACAGAACTTGAGTATCACCACATTTAGCTAAAACAGAACCAGGTGCAAAGCGGGTGAAATTAGGATAAAAACTATGGGGACGGAGTTCACAGGGGGTTCTCCCGTCAGGACGTTGCCAAGTCATCGAAGTTGCCTTTTGAATTTTTGTCTACAGCCTTTAGATTACCCCAGGATGACTCAGGAATAAGGCTGTTTTACTGATAAATACTGCTGTATGATAACTATATGTTTTGCTATCAGCAAAGATTTACCTTTAAATGTAAGTCGTTAAATTTATAGTGAGTTTTTAAACTTTGCCTTATGGTTGCCCAACTAGAAACCCCAGGTCTAAATTCGACTCTCAGCTTACCATATTCCGTAGAAGGACTATTGCAAGTTTTTACTAGTTCCCAGCGGAGCTTTTTTACGAGCGTCATGGCACAAGCGCTGAGAATTGCTGGACAAGGTACACCAGTATTAATAGTCCAATTCCTCAAAGGTGGTATTCGTCAAGGACATGAACGACCTACCCAAATGGGACAACATTTAGATTGGATTCGCTGTGATTTGCCCCGTTGTATTGATAGTTCCGATTTGGACGCAGCCGAAAATCAGGCTTTGCAACAACTTTGGCAACATACCCAAAAGGTAGTTAATGAAGGTAAGTATTCTTTACTGGTATTAGATGAGTTGAGTTTAGCGGTTAATTTCGGTTTAATTCCTGAATCTGAGGTTTTAGAGTTTCTTGCTCACCGTCCTCCTCATGTTGATATTATTCTCACAGGTTCTCAGATGCCAACGTCTCTTTTAGATGTGGCAGACCAAATTACAGAAATTCGTCGCAGTCATCAACCTTAAGTATTAAGATATCCTAGTAACTTGGTTAAATTATCTGTGAACTTGTGATTAAAAACGACATCTGGATTACCGAAATGGCTCAAAAAGGCATGATTTCGCCTTTTGAGTCGAGTTTAATTCGTAAATTGCAACCTGATTCATCTGTAGCTTGTAAACCTGTGATTAGCTACGGTTTATCTTCTTATGGCTATGATATCCGGCTTTCTGGCGCTGAATTTCGGATTTTTCGCCACATTCCTGGTACTGTGATTGATCCTAAAAACTTTAATCCTCAAAATCTAGAGTCTACTCAATTACATACAGATGAAAGTGGTAGCTATTTTATCTTACCTGCTCATTCCTATGGTTTAGGCGTGGCATTAGAAAAGCTCGAAGTTCCAGCCAATATTACAGTAATTTGTATCGGTAAATGTTTGACAGGAGATACAAAAATTGTTGATGCAGCTACAGGAGCATATTTACCAATTAAGGAATTTGCAGGTGGACAAACAGCAAGTTATAGAGAAGAAAAGGGGATTATTAAAACTGCTGCTACGACTGTTATACCACAAGGAGTAAAGCCAATCTATCAAGTAACAACTAAAAAAGGTGCGGTTATTCAAGCTACTTCAAATCATCCTTTTTTGACAGAGACAGGATGGAAACCTTTAGAAGAATTAACTTCAGGAGTTAAAATAGCTACTCCTAAATCTATACCAATATTTGGCAATGGAGATTTAACTATTGATGAAGCAACATTACTAGGTTTAATGATTTCTGAAGGTCAATGTCATACTCCTGGTAATAGTCCAACCTTTACATCTGAGGATGAAGTGCTAGTCAATACTTTAAAAAGCTGTGTTAAAACAGTTCTTGACCAAGAAGTGACTTACAAAGGTAAAGATTTTGGTTATCGTTTAGTTAATCAAGTTGGTAGAGGTGGTGTAGTAACTCATAATAGAGCTAATCTATGGTTACAATCTTATGGTTTGAATGTAGGAGCATGGGGAAAATTTGTTCCTCAACAAGTATTTACAGCACCAAAAGTAGTAGTAGCAGCTTTTCTCCGTGCTTTATTTTCTGGTGATGGTAGTGTTTATTTAGTGGGAGAATCTACAAGAGCAAAACCAACTTTAGCTGTTGAATATTGCTCTATTAGTGAACGTCTGATTCGTGACGTTCATCATTTACTATTAAGGTTTGGTATTCCCAGTCAAATTAGAGTTAGAAAGCCAGCAAATGGTCGTAATGCTTATGTTTTAGCTTTTCAATCATCTGAAGCGGTTTTGAAATTCTTTAATCAAATAGGCTTTTTACCAGATTCAATTAAACAAAGAAGATTTGAAGAAAAAATGTATTCTATTCTCTTAGCAACAAAGTCTAGACCACAAATTCATGATCATATACTTTGGGACGAAATTAAATCTATAGAATGTGCAGGAATGGAAGAAGTTTATGATATTTCTGTCCCTGGTTTAGAAAATTTTGTTGCTAATGACATAATTGTGCATAATTCTACTTATGCTCGTTGTGGTATTATTGCCAATCTGACACCTGCTGAAGCGGCTTGGCGTGGTCATTTAACGTTAGAATTTTCTAATTCTTCCAGTGCTGACTGTCGGATTTATGCTAATGAGGGTGTAGTACAATTACTGTTTTTAGAGGGTGAACCCTGTGCTGTTAGTTATGAAACTCGTAGAGGTAAATATCAAGATCAGTTAGAAGTTGTTACAATAGCTCGCGTATAGTCAAATACTTTGGAAAAATAATTTTATTCTCAACACGATATCTTGAAATTATGTTCTGATAGTTAATGATGACTGAAGCCGTTTTAGATCAGCAAGAAGTGACAAAGAGAAACATTAGTCAATTATTGTCACAATTGACTAATATCTATCAAAACACACGCAGCGAAAGGAAGGAAATTGTTACTCAGTTTCCCCCAGATGATGAAGAGTTTTCACTATTAGAAGAAATTGAACTTTTAACAGTAAATTTAAGAGGTTATGCTAGTCAAATTGCAGCTAAAGGTCAAATAGTTAATAAAGAGCAGGTAATTTCTCAATTACAAACAATGCGAGTTTTTAGTGTTTCCCCAATTGATAAATTTTACTTTAGCAATAATGGCAAGTATGAACAAATAAAAAATTATATTAGGATGTTGGATTATTTGCGGTTGTTATTGTTAGAATATTTGCAATCTCTTTGAGAGTTAGAAATCAGCACAAATAACTAATTACAAATTGAGTAAAGAGGCAATTACGCAACTGAATTTTTTAATTTCCCTAACCTTCTTATTTTTAATTTTTTGTCACTTGCATTAATGTCTTTCATCTGACCTACTTATTTGCAGTAATTCCCGTTGAACCAAAACCACCAGTTCCTCTAGATGTATCACTTAAGTTATCAACTTCTTCAATTTCAACACGAATTACTGGTGCAATAACCATCTGAGCAATTTTCATTCCTTTTGATATTTTAAAAGGTTTTTTTCCATGATTTATTAAAATTACACCTATTTCTCCTCTATAACCTTCATCTATCGTACCTGGAGTATTCAAAACTGTAATTTGGTGCTTAAGAGCTAAACCACTTCTAGGACGAATTTGAGCTTCGGTTCCTGGGGGTAGTTCTATTGATATACCTGTGTGAATTAATTTGCTTTCTCCAGCAGGAAGTTCTAATTCATCAATTGATATTAAGTCTAATCCTGCATCATTTGGATGTTCATATCTAGGAGTTGTAGCTAAATTGGTTAACTTTTGTATTTTCAGTGTCATCTTGTTCTAGCTCAAAATATGATTCTTTATATTATATTCTAACTTCTACGCAGATCACTTGTAATTAGTGCAATTAACGCACCAAACATTACATATGTTGTTCTATCAGCGAAAGAACTGACTGTATTATACCAATGTTTTTGTGATAGAACTGTGCTATTGGCATCCAGATAAAGATAAAAACATAAACTTAAAATACTAAGTAATATTAAAATTATGTATGGCAATAAATATCGTAAGTTATCCAGCCAATCTTTCTTAAAGATTTTGAAATTATCAGATTCTTTGAGCTTTTTTCTTAACCGTTCTGTATCCTTTCTAAAAGATTCCTCCAACCAACGACTTTCGTCTGAAGTAAGCTGAACTTGTCTGAGCAGTTTTAGTATGTCTGGTCTACCAGGATCATTAGTATGTGGAATAGACGATTTGGTTTTAAGATAATAGAACATGAGAGATACAAAAGTATCTTTCTCTGGGTCTAGTTCTATCGGTTTGTTATTGTGATTATGAACCGCAATCAAAGAAACTCCTTTATAATCTGGATCTAGAGTTGTACCAATATGTCCCATTCCTTGAGAAACCCAAGAAACTTTAGAATGATAAGTTCCAGCAATTTTTTTTGAAACCCAAATAGCTTCATTAGTTTGAATTAAAACTGTAGAGTTTGCAGGAATAATAATTTTGTTTATTGAACTATCATAAGCACTCTTTCCGTCTTGAACTTTCCATGCAAGTTTACTTGCTGTTAGGTTATAACTTGCTCCTTTAAGATTATCTTCATTGAAAGGATATATTAAGATATCCTTACCTAATTCTCGTTTGATATCCCGATCACTTAATGCACTCATAATACTTTTATTGTTAAGTAGTTTAATGAACTGTTTGTAAAAGAAATTGTATCAGTATTGATAATTTACTGCAACTTTAATTTTCCTAAGAATTTATCTTGTTCATAAATAAACTGTTCTTTCATTAACAAAGCCATTTCCGCTTTTTGTAATTCCACACCTAAATACATTGCATGAGATACTTGTAGACCAGGACAATCTGTAAATATTTGCTGGGAAAGTTTATGTGCAGATTTACCACAATAACAATTAACTACTTCTCCAGATCCAGGAGTTGTATGTTCAACAATAATACTACCATCCTGAATAGTAATAATAAAACTACCCGCAGGATCAAAATAGTCTTTTCTTTGAGCAATTTTACTATATTGAGATGAAATTACGTTGGCGACATTTTCAAAACAATCATCATAAATATGGGCGCTTTGACTCATGGTAATTAATGCCCCCATTTTTAATATATGATCGGTTTTATTAATTAAAGAATCATAAATATATTTTTGTAAAGCCCTTAATCCCATTGCATTTGCTGGCCAAGCTGAAAACATATCATTACTTCTAAAAGTTGCAGTTAAAGATAGTTCATTATCAACTATTCTCACCCAAATATGATTAAGACAAGGTGGATTATCATTGTCATCTTGACTAGCATCCCATAAAGACATTACAGCCCTAGCGGAATCAATATCATTGGCTAGTTTGTCAATTACCTTTTCAATTTGATCTCGTCCAAACCAAGAACGTAAACGTTGTCCATAGGTGTATTTTACTCCTTCTCGATTGGGTGCATCATCTAATATTTGCGAAATATATTCTTCTAAAAAACTTCTATCTATTGGTAAATAATTAGGTTCAGGAAAATAAAAATCATCAGGTTCTTCCGTAACAACTGCCATTAAATCTATCAATTCTTGCCATTTTCCATCATAACCAGTTGGTCTAATTGTCCCCGTTGTTTTAATTCTGTGGATGATTTTTACCCAAGTTTCAGCAATGGTTTTCCCCTCAATTCTATGTCCATATCGTGTTCCTGGAAAAACATTTGATTCAACTACATTCATGGCGAATTGTAAGGGTGTTCCCCAAGGTGCTACTATTTCTTTTTGGGCGTAATATTGAATTTTCTCGACAGCATCAGAAATTGATATAGCGTCTTGAATTTCTACGGAATGGCGTAATTTTTCCAAGGCATTGATATCAATATCAATATCAATATAACCAGGAATTTGAGAACGAATTACCCAAGATTTTCGCCCCGCATCACTAATATTTTCTTCCACACCATGACGGAAAAAATCGCCTAAACATTGACAAGCACCAGCGTTTTTATCTTCTTTGGTAGCGTTGAGAATAACTAAATAGTGAACGTGGGGATTTAGTAACAAATTGCGAATTAGTAAGTTGATACCCCTGGTAGGTGAGTATAACTGTCCAATTACAGCATATTCGTTTGATTGTAGATGTTTAGCTACAGCTTGCTTCACCATCCACCCTGTAATTACTGCGGTTTGACCGCTACCATAAATCAATTGGTTTGGTTTGTGCTGGGCTGTGTAATAAAATTGGGTTAGTTGGCTACTCACTTGATTTACCAAATTTTTAGATAGCAATCTTTGATTATTTAGGATACAATGATTGATCGGGATTAATCACAAATTATCAAAAAAAGTCTTGAGTACATAATTTGTGTGATAATAATAACCTAAATTATGAATTGATAACGGTGTAATTAGGCATGGATTATCGGGATGCAGGCGTTGACGTTGAAGCGGGTAGAGCTTTTGTAGATCAAATTCGCAATTTGGTTCACAGCACCTTTAGAAAAGAGGTTTTGGGGGGACTGGGTGGCTTTGGTGGTTGCTTTCAACTCCCCACAGGTTACAAAGAACCGGTTTTGGTTTCGGGGACAGATGGTGTGGGGACAAAGCTGAAAATAGCTCAAATTCTCAATCGTCATGATACTGTGGGCATAGATTTGGTGGGGATGTGCGTTAATGATGTGTTGACATCGGGTGCAGAACCGCTGTTTTTTCTAGATTATGTGGCTACAGGTAAGTTAGATAAGGAACAATTAACTCAGGTTGTTGCAGGAATCGCTACCGGTTGTAAATTAGCTGGTTCGGCTTTATTGGGGGGAGAAACGGCGGAAATGCCCGGTTTTTACCAAGTTGGTGAATACGATTTAGCGGGTTTTTGCGTGGGAATTGTGGAAAAGAGCCGAATGCTAGATGGTTCTCAGGTGCAGGTGGGTGACGTAGCTATCGGTTTAGCTAGTTCAGGTATCCATAGTAATGGGTTGAGTTTAGTCAGGAAAATTGTCAGTGATGGTGGTTTTGCTTGGACTGATACCCCAGATTTATTAAATGGTGTATCTATTGGGGAAACTTGTCTCACGCCTACACGCATTTATGTAAAATCTGTTTTAGCTGCGTTGCAATCAGATTTAGAAATTCATGGCATGGCTCACATTACTGGTGGCGGTTTACCAGAAAATTTACCAAGATGTTTAAGTAAGGGTCAAGGGATTAAAATGATCCCCGATAGTTGGACTATTCCTCCTGTCTTCCATTGGTTAGCTGCGGCTGGTTCTGTGGGTGCTGAGGCTATGTATAATACATTTAATATGGGTATTGGCTTTGTGTTATTAGTTCCACCCCAGCAAGCAGAACAGGTAATTACTCATTTTCAATCTCAGGATATCTCCGCTAATATAATTGGTGAAGTTGTCACTGGAGCAGGTGAATTAGTCGGTTTGTTGTAACAATGGTGGTAAACAGATAGAACCTATACGCAAAATTCATATTTTCTTGATGGAAGTAATTAAAAATACTCATCGCCATCAGCGTTAATATTTGCTAACGTAGTCTTAACATATTGCAAAAATCAATTGGTGCAGTTGAGGAAGTATCTGTATTTACTGGTTAGTGGTATTGGTTATATCTCATTTATAAGTGTGGCGTGTTGGTGTTTTGAGAAAAATGTAATTTTCGTGTAGAGGGGTTATGGTTATAAATTTTGCCCGGACTACTGTTTCTAAGGAACTACTAAAGCAAGTATTCCAACGCATTGATGCACAAAGTTGTCCCCAGTTATTTAATTTTCATATGCACACGGTTCACTCGGATGGCAAACTAGAACCGGGTGATTTGATGAGTCAAGCGATCGCAATTGGCTTAAAAGGTCTAGCTATCACTGATCATCACAGTATCAGTGGCTACCAAGCAGCCCTGGCTTGGTTGGAAGATTGGAAGTGGAGTAATTCTGATGCTCATGTTCCATATTTGTGGAGTGGTGCAGAAATTAATGCCAATCTGCTGGATAATGAAGTTCACATTCTGGCTTATGCTTTTGAGTCAGAACATCCCAGTATGAAGCCATACTTACAAAAAATTCCTAGTGTCGGCAAGGCTTATCAAGCAGTTAACGTGATTACAGCTATTCACGAAGCGGGAGGACTAGCGGTACTTGCTCACCCAGCCCGGTATAGGCGATCGCATTTTGACCTCATTCCTGCGGCTGCGGGTGATGGTATTGATGGTGTTGAGACTTTCTACGCTTACAATAACCCTAAACCCTGGAAACCTAGTGTGGTGGAAACTGAGGAAGTTCAACAATTAGCGGAAAAATTTGATTTATTTAGCACCTGTGGTACTGATTCGCACGGCTTGAATTTGCTGCATAGGTTGTAAATCTGTATTTACCTCTTTTAAACTCCTGGTTTACTAACCAGGGGAAGTAGGAGTAGGGGAGTAGGGGGAGTAGGGGGAGTAGGGGGAGTAGGGGGAGTAGGGGAGTAGGGGAGTAGGGGAGTAGGGGGAGTAGGGGGAGTGAAAAAGAATTTTTCCCATGACCAATGACCAATGACCAATGACCAATGACCAATGACCAATGACCAATGACCCATGACCAATGACCAATGACCAATGACCAATGACCAATGACCAATGACCAATGACCAATGACCAATGACCAATGACCAATGACCAATGACCAATGACCAATGACCAATGACCAATGACTAAAGAACTATTAAAACAAGTAAGAGTAATTGATCCTGTGCAGAAAACTGACACAGTAACAGATGTATTAATTATTGATGGTTATATTCAAGAGATAGCCCCACAAATTACAGATTTTAGTGCTGATACTTCTATTCGTGATTGTCAAGGCTTAATTCTTGGGGCTGGATTAGTTGATTTATATAGTCATTCAGGCGAACCTGGATTTGAAGAACGAGAAACTTTAAGTTCTTTATTACAAGCTGCCGCAGCGGGTGGTTTTACTAGAATTGGTGTTTTACCAGATACATCACCATCTATTGATAAACCCGCTTTAGTGGCACATTTACAGCAACAGAGAGATCGGGAAAAACCTTGTCCTCATTTGCACATCTGGGGGGCAATTACCTTAGATTTAGCAGGTAAACAATTAACAGAGGTAGCAGATTTAGCCGCAGCAGGGGTTGTGGGTTTTACTGATGCTAAACCTTGGGACAATTTGGGGATAGTCAGACGGGTTTTGGAGTATCTGCAACCCTTTGGCAAACCGGTGGCTTTTTGGCCATGCGATCGCCATTTAGCCGCTAATGGTAGGATGCGAGAAGGTGCGGAAGCCTTGCGAATAGGTTTACCCCCGATTCCAGCCAGTGCGGAAACAACGGCTATTGCCGCATTATTAGAATTAGTTGCGGATATTGGTACACCAGTCCACATTATGCGTGTTTCCACTGCTCGCAGTGTCGAATTAATTGCTCAAGCTAAAGCTCAGGGTGTGCCTGTTACCGCTAGTACCACATGGATGCACGTTTTACTAGATACAACAGCTATTAGAAGTTATCACACATCTTTGCATTTAGATCCGCCCTTGGGAAATCACCAAGATATGCTATGCTTGCGGGAAGCGGTAAGAACAGGGGTAATAGATGCGATCGCTATTGATCACGCACCTTATACTTATGAGGAGAAAGTTCAAGCCTTTGCCGAATCACCGCCGGGGGCAATTGGTTTAGAATTAGCATTACCCCTACTTTGGCAAAATCTCGTAGCGACTGGGGAATTTACAGCTTTGGAATTATGGCGCGTTTTGAGTCATCAACCTGCGGCTTGTTTACAACAAGAAGTTAAAGCTATTCAACCTGGTGAAAAAGCCGAGTTGACTTTATTTAATCCTCTGCAAATTTGGAATGTAAATAAGGCAAATCTTCAGACACTTGCTTATAATACTCCTTGGTTTGGTCAAGAACTTACAGGTCGGGTTGTGCAAGTTTGGTGTAATACTAAATTGTAAGATTTTAAGATTATTTGAACGCAGATGAACGCGGATAAACACAGATAAATATGAATGATGATTATTCTGTGCAGCTTTACATAAAGTTGGTATAATCTTATTTAGTATATCAGAACTATATTAATATTCCATGTCTGATCTAATTTTGTTTTGGCATCGTCGAGATTTACGCATTTCTGATCATACGGGACTAGCTGCGGCTAGAGCAAGAAGTGCGAAGATTGTGGGTGTATTTTGTCTAGATCCCCAAATTCTCGAAGGTGATGATATTGCCCCCGTTAGGGTAAAATATATGATTGGCTGTTTGCAATCTCTTCAGGAAAGATATCAGCAAGCGGGTAGTCAATTATTAATTTTACAAAATGATCCTGTTATTGCAATTCCCAAATTAGCAGCAGCATTAACAGCTAAAGCTGTATTTTGGAATTGGGATGTTGAACCTTATTCCCAAATAAGAGATTTAGCAGTAAGTGAGGCTTTGAAAGTTGAAGGAATTGAATTTCTTAACTATAATTGGGATCAATTATTGCACTCTCCAACGGAAATTTTTAGCGGTACAAAAACTCCCTATACTGTTTATACTCCTTTCTGGAAAAATTGGATTACTAAATCTAAAGCTAAACCTGTTAAAACTTTAGCAAATCTAGAGAATTTAACAGCTAAAGAAGAAGAAATTGCTCAACAAGAGGGAACAATTAATTTACCTGCTGCTGAAGATTTAGGTTTTATTTGGGATGCAGAATTAATAATTTCTCCCGGAGAATTGGCAGCACAAGAAAAATTAGATAATTTTGCAAAATCTGCTATTAATGGATATCAAGAACAGCGGAATTTTCCCGCAATTCATGGTACATCTCAATTAAGTGCCGCTTTGAAGTTTGGTATCATTGGTATTAGAACTATTTGGCAAACTACTATAGAAGCCTTAGCAAATAGTAATAGTGAAGAAGTAAATGCCAGTATCCAAACATGGCAAAAAGAATTAGCATGGCGGGAATTTTTTCAACACGCTATGTACCATTTTCCAGCCTTAGCTAACGGTGCATATAGGGATACTTTTAAAACCTTCCCTTGGCAAAATAATGAAACATATTTTCAGGCTTGGTGTGAGGGCAAAACAGGTTATCCTATAGTTGACGCGGCTATGCGGCAATTAAATGAAACAGGCTGGATGCACAATAGATGTAGAATGATTGTTGCCAGTTTCTTGACTAAAGATTTAATTATTAATCCCCAATGGGGAGAAAAATATTTTATGCAGAAACTCATTGATGGTGATTTATCTGCTAATAATGGTGGTTGGCAATGGAGTGCTTCTAGTGGTATGGACCCCCAACCATTACGCATTTTTAATCCAGCTAGTCAAACCCAAAAATTTGATGCAGAAGCAGAGTATATTCGGCAATGGATACCAGAATTGCGTTATGTAGATCCAGAATATTTGGTAACTGGGAAAATTCCCCCGTTAGATTATTATGGAACAAATTATCCGCAACCAATTGTTGATCATAAACAACAGCAAGCTTTATTTAAGCAGTTATATCAGCAACAAAAAGCTATTAGTTAATTAACAAGTAAGTAGGTTGGCGTTGAAAATTGTCGTTATAGCAAGGCAAGAGGCAAGAGGCAAGAGGCAAGAGTAAAGAGTAAAGAGTAAAGAAGTTTTCAGCGATTTTACGTTTCTTTACACAGTTTGGTTTTATTGTGTTCACCTACTTAGTCTGTCAAAGACATTTTAACGGTTAATGGTTCTATTCCTCCCCTGCTCACCCTGCTTGCCTTCATTCGTCATTTTTGGATTGATAGACTACTAGGAGGAGTTGGATTAATAATTATTCCCTATTCAATTTTGAAGTTAACGGGTAAACGAGTATAAATCCCTTGAGGATCATTCATTGTTTGTAAAGTTTTTATTTCCTGTTGTAATTTTCCCAATTCATTTATGAGTGGGTTGGAATTTTTAGTTTGGGTTTTTTCTATTCCTAGTTTGGCTTTTGTTTCATCTAATTTTTTACCAAATAAGCGTTCTGGAAATGTACTAACTCTGGGATATTCTTGTATTTCCCAATCAGTTCCTAATTTTGCTTGTTTAGCTGCATATTCAATGGCTACATTTAAACCACCAATTTCATCAACTAGACCGATTTGTTTGGCTGCTGTTCCTGACCAAACTCTTCCTTGGGCGATTTCTGCTACTTTTGCAGTTGGGATTTTCCGTCCTTGGGAAACTTTCTCCAAGAATAGGTTATAAATGCGGTTAACACTGCGTTGATAAACTGCTAATTCTTGAGGTGATTTAGGACGGGAAATGGTTTGTTGATCTGCATATTGAGCCGTTTTAACTGTATCCCAAGTTATGCCATTATTATTGCCCAATTTTTGACCATTAAATAATACGCCAAAAACACCAATAGAACCTGTAATTGTGTTAGCTTGGGCAAAAATGCGGTTGGAATCACTAGCAATCCAATAACCACCGGAAGCAGCCACATCTCCCATGGAAACGATGACGGGTTTAATTTGACGAGTTAATTTGATTTCTCGCTGCATGATTTCGGCTGCGGTAGCACTACCACCAGGGCTATTAATTCTTAAAACTACTGCTTTTATTTGATTATTTTGCCTAATTTTTGAGAATACTTTTGCAAAGTTATCACCGCCAATTTGTCCTTCGTCACCGCTACCGTTGACTATTTCTCCTTCTGCATAAACAATGGCAATTTTATGATCTGAATCTAAGGATTTTCCAGGAACTTCTGCATAATTACTCAAGCTGATTTTTGTGAATGTTTTATCTTTTTCACTGTTACCAGTTAATTTTTTTAAGCCAGTGAATACTTGATCTTCATAAGCAATTGTATCTACTAAACCATTAGATTTAGCTGCTGTGGCTTCTAAAATTGGTTGACTATTAGCGATCGCTTGCAATTTTTGGGGTAGAATGTTTCTACTTGTACCCACAGATTTCCGCCACTCTCCCCACACATCATCTAACAATTTCTGCGTTTGTTCCCGGTTCTCTGGGCTGAGTTTATTGAGGATTAACGGTTCTACTGCACCCTTAAATTTACCCACCCGCACAATTTGCACACCAACACCGTATTTTTCAAATGCCCCCGCTAAGAACATTGGTTGTGAACTTAAACCGTTGATTTCCATTGCTCCCATAGGATTAACTATAACTTGATTGGCTGCAGAACTTAGATAATATTCTTTTTCACTCCAATCTGTACTATAAGCAATTATTTTTTTACCAGTTTTACGGAATTTTTCTAATGCTTGACGGATTTCTTTCAAGGAAGCATAACCAACTGCACTATTAGCATTAGTTCCATCTATATAAATACCCACAATATTTTGATCACGTCCGGCTTTATCTAATGTTTCCACAACTTTCCGCAATGTGATGTTATTTTCTTCAACACCGCTAAAAGTTTTTTGCAATAATTGACTGGAATTAGGTTCACTATCGGTGATATTCATAGACAAGTCGAAAACTAAAACTGACTTATCTTTCACTGTTGGGGTTGAACTTTGAGAACTAGCAACCGCAATTAATATTAATAAGAATCCCACTGTACTGACTCCAGAGAAAATTGTCAGTCCTAGTAAACTGCCAATTAAACTTGCTAAGGTTTGTTTAAGAAAATTATTCATTGGTTATTTATAAGTCAGTTGTTCGTTGTTAGTAGGGGCGAAGCATTTGGAAGATAAATTATCGCTCATTGCCAAAAATAGTTCTCTAAATGCTTCGCCCGTAAAGTTGTTCGTTGTTAGTAGGGGCGAAGCATTTGGAAGATAAATTATCGCTCATTGCCAAAAATAGTTCTCCAAATGCTTCGCCCGTACAGTTGTTAGTAGGGGCGAAGCATTTGGAAGATAAATTATCGATCATTGCCAAAAATAGTTCTCCAAATGCTTCGCCCGTACAGTTGTCAGTTGTTAGTTGTCAATTATTAACTGTAAATTTTGAGATTGCTTTAATTTATACAGATTGGTGTTAGCAGTGCAAAATAAGACAGTGGTGATTTCGGCAATTAATACCTCTGTCAATTCTACTACAGCCGCTTCCGATACTGCTGCTGCTTTGAGAAAGGGCATTGCTAAACCAGCAATATCAGCCCCTAAAGCGATCGCTTTAGCCACATCTAAACCATTGCGTAAGCCCCCAGATGCAATTAAGGGAACATTGGGATCATGCTCCCGAATACTGGCAATACAATCGGCTGTGGGTATCCCCCAGTCCCCAAATGTTTGCCCCAAACGCCGCTGTAAGACAGTTTCTGCCCGTTCACTTTCAACCATTGCCCAAGACGTACCACCAGCACCAGCCACATCAATAGCTTGCACTCCCACAGCTATCAATTTTTCTGCCATAGTTGCAGAAATTCCATTACCTACTTCTTTGGCAATTACGGGAACTGGTAAGTTGTTGCACAAGTTAGATATTTTGTCAAGTAATCCATGAAAGTTAGTATCACCCCTGGGTTGAATGAATTCCTGCAAAGGGTTAATATGTAAAATCAAAGCATCGGCTTCCACCAGATCAATAATTCGCAAACATTCATCAATACCATAATCATAATTAAGCTGTACCGCGCCTAAATTAGCAAAGAGGAGAATATCCGGCGCATATTTACGAACAGCAAAGGTATTTGCAACTTGGGGTTTTTCCACTGCCACTCTTACAGATCCTACACCCATTGCTAATTTGTATTCTTGGGCAACTTCGGCCAGACGACGGTTAATAATTCCCGCTGGTTCTGTACCTCCCGTCATGGAGGAAATTAACAAAGGTGCATGGAGATGTTTTCCCAAAAATGTCGTACTCACATCAATATCTTTACCATCAATTTCTGGTAAACAAGTATGGGTAAAGCGATATTTTTCTAACCCAGTGGTAATTACTGGAGATTGGACATTATCTTCTAAACAGATGCGGATATGATCTGCTTTGCGATTTTGGGTTTGGGCTGAGGTGTTAATAGGAGGGTTCACGGCTTAATATGGAGTTATGTGAATATTTATATTTTGCATTAAGCCCTGCCGCTTCAAACACGGGGAGTAAAAGTTTGTGTATATACTCAAGCGTTGATATTCTCCTTTTGCCTTCTTTCTGCTTCTGACTCCTGACTCCTGACTCCTGACTCCTGACTCTTCAAATATTTTTCATATCCAAGCTGATCTAGTGTAGCTTGCTTTTCCATGACCATATTACAAAGACTTTGGCGATAAACTTGCACTTTTTCGAGTAATTCTGGTTGGTGAGTAGCAAGAATTTGTACAGCTAAAAGTCCAGCATTTTTAGAATTCCCAATAGCGACAGTGGCAACAGGTATTCCTGCTGGCATTTGCACTATAGAATATAAAGAATCCACACCTTGTAAATTTCGAGTAGCGACGGGAACACCAATAACAGGTAAAGGAGTTAAAGATGCTACCATACCAGGAAGATGTGCCGCACCACCTGCACCAGCAATAATTACCTTGATACCGCGTTGATGTGCAGTTTTAGCATATTCAAACATTTGTTCTGGGGTACGATGGGCAGAGACAATGGCAACTTCAACTACAATACCGAATTCTTCGCAAATAGCGATCGCATCCTTCATTGTAGGCAAATCGGAATCACTACCCATGATAATACCAACTTCGAGACTCATATAATTTAGGGACTGGGGATTGGGGACTGGGGAAGTAGAGGAAGTGGGGGAAGTAGGGGAAGTAGGGGAAGTAGGGGAAGTAGGGGAAGTAGGGGAATATTTCTTCCCAATGACAACTGACAACTGACAACTGACAACGAACAACTGACAAAAATACCATGCTGGCAAATGTAGATATTATCAACGCAAAAGTCCCCGGTTATCAAGATTTACAAAGAATCTTAGTTAACCAAGCAGGCATAATTGAGCAAATTATGTCTATGAATACAGCATGGGAAAAAGTTGTACGACAAGACTTACAAGTTTTAGATGTGGCTGGAGACTGGATTTCTTTAGGTGGTGTGGATTTACAAATTAATGGTGGACTGGGTTTGGCCTTTCCAGAATTAACAGTAGAAAATTCCTCTATGCTGCCAAAAATCTCTTCATTTCTTTGGGAAGCAGGAGTTGACGGTTATTTACCAACCTTAGTGACCACCTCTATCGAAAATATTCAGCGATCGCTTGCCATTCTCGCCAATTATACCCCCAATTCTCCAACCTCCGCAGAAATTCTCGGAGTCCACCTCGAAGGACCATTTTTAAACTACTACAAACGCGGCGCACATCCAGCCGAGTATCTTCTGCGTCTCACCATAGATCAAATTAAACGTGTATTAGGAGATTATGCCCATATCGTCAAACTCATCACCCTCGCACCAGAATTAGACACCACCGGGAAAGTCATCCCATATTTGCGTTCTTTGGGAATCACCGTCAGCTTAGGACATTCTCAAGCCACCGCAGCGGAAGCCCAACAAGCCTTTACTCAAGGTGCTACAATGATAACTCATGCCTTCAACGCCATGCCACCCCTACACCACCGCGAACCAGGGCTATTAGGCGCAGCAATGAACAATCCTGATGTGTTTTGTGCTTTTATTGCCGATGGTCAGCACGTTGCCCCGATGATCTTAAAAATTCTTCTGCGTGCCAGTGAAAGGTTATTCATTGTCAGTGATGCCCTTGCACCATTAGGATTACCCGACGGCATCTATCCTTGGGATACCCGACAAATAGAAATTATCAACGGTACAGCCAGATTACAAGATGGGACATTAACGGGAACAACCCTACCATTATTAGTGGGAGTGCAAAATCTGGTCAAATGGGGAATTTGTGACGTAGAAACCGCCATTAGCCTCGCTACGGACGCACCTAGACAAGCTATTAATTTACCAACATTTGCCGCTAATCAGTCCGCTCATTTATTACGCTGGAACTGGGATCAAATTGGCAAAGAACTGTCTTGGAAACGGTTAACAGCCTGATATTCGGGCGTGAACATACCAGAATTTATAGGATTTGAGGATTTTCAGGACGCAAGAATTATAAGGAGAATGCCGAAAACCCTTGAAAGTGCGTCCGACTCAGTGTCAAAGATTTCTAGTGATAACCGCTCATTTTCTCCCCGTCTGGAGTGCCTTTGTGTGAGGTAATTATTTCTAAACACTCGACAATCGAAGCTCTTTTTCTCATTGCTGTCACCAAAGCTTGATAACTATCCCAATTTTCCTGAATCAGATTTTTAGATTGAAGAAGATGAAACCGTTGTTTTTGCTGATAACCTGTTTCCGAAAACCCGATAACTTGCAAAAATTCATTTAACTTAATTTTATCATCATTGCCACCTTCAGCCGACTTAAAAACCAAAGTTTCCGCCGCAATTCCCGCCATCCAAATAGTACAATAACGGTCTAGCATTTGAGCAGTAATTTGACCTGTTTCTATTTGCGCTGTTAACTCGCTATCTTCTAAAGTTATTCCCCCTTGTCCTGGTTGTCCTTTTTTCCAAGCTTCCCACGCGCTGAGAGTGTAGCTAGTCACCGGAATTCCTAACAGGTAAGCCACGAGAAAATGACCTGCTTCATGATGTAAAATGCGTTCTTTATATTCTGGAGAAAATCGCGCCATTAAATCTAATACTATCGTTCCTCCCTTTCCTTGAAAGCTGAAATTATCTAAAGTTGCAATTCCTAAAAATGTCACAGTAGCTAAAGCTGGTATCGTTGGGGAAAGATGTATTAATGGTCCTAACAGGCTGGAAAAAGTCATGAGAAAGACGAATATAGCAACGAGATTTATGGCAGTTTGGCTCATGGGAAGTTTTTTAAAGAGGTTGTTTAAATATCATAGAACATAGATCCCCGACTTCTTAAAGAAGTCGGGGATCTGAACATCTTGAATATTGCTATAATAAATTTGTACCATATTCCGTAAAACCATCTAAAATGGGAAACGCTATAAATATCAAAAATTAAAAAATATTGATCAAAACTGGATTTTCGACTAAATTTAACTATCCTTCAAAAGAAAAATAACCTTTATGCAACCAACATTATTAGACAAAGCCCTCAATCACTTTCAGGCTTGGGCAATAGAGAACCCTCAAAACCCAGTCAGCCGTACCTTTCTGCCTATAATCAGTTTTGTAGAGGGAACAATTGCCAATAATCCACCTTACCTAGACAGGAAAAGGCAAGTGCTGGGGGATGCCTTTTGTTGTGCAGGGGAAGTAGTCTTAGGAGACTTTAAAACCCTAGAAACCGCCTTAACCTCACCCCAAGCCCGTGACTGGAGACTAGGAACTTCCATGCTTAGTTCTAGTCATGGTCCGGGAGTTGATCAAGGAGGTCGCAATGTTCTTTTAATTACTCTCTCAGACGCAGCCCCCGGAGGGGAAAATCATCATGCTTTCCGTAAGTGTGTTGATAATTACTTCTTTAATGAAGGCATGGTAATGCGTCAAAATGATCAAGTAGCACAACGGTTGTTCAATAAGTTAGCGGCTGATTATGTAGATAGAATTACCAATAATACTTTAGAAGAATTTTTCAATAATGATCAACGGGATTGGATGGGCTTTTTAGTCCGGTATCTTCACTATGTTATTTTTGGCATTAATCCTGATGATCAAGCAACAATAAGAATTATTACAACCTTCCACTATACAAAAAGGGGAACATTATATTATTTTGCTGGCAGCAGTAGTTTAGAAAAGTTAAATATATGGGGATTTCGTCAAGTTCCTGAATTGGTAGAGCAAGTAGCGACGATTTACGAAAATTCTCCAGCCTTAGCTAATTTTCAAGAGAACGATCCTAAATATCATAAAATGACGCGGCGAGAACTTGCAAAACTGATGGTGTCTTTAATGAGTATTGCCGGTTTGCAAGGGCCGCTACACTTGGGAAAAACAGCATTGGGTTATCAATCCCTTCCTGCTTACCAAGGTCGTCAAACTGATAAAATTGACATTAAGAGTTATTGGGACAGGCTCGATCTTAATGATCGTCCTAGTATTCAACTTTTTCTGTTAGAATGCGCCCGTCTGTTTATGCCTGTAAGTGCCTCTCACCGAGTGGCGACAGAACCATTTAGGGTGACATTGGCGGGTAAAGCGCGAACCTTTCCGAAAGGAACTAAAATTTTAATTCCTATGCTTTTGGGAATGTTAAGTGAAGATTTTTGGGGAAAAACTGCTTATGAATTTAATGCAGACAGAGAAAATCTTTGCCCTTTTCACATGGGTTTTAATTCCGTTGGTTCCCGTCATGCTGGCCGCATTTGTCCGGGGAAAGACTTAGCATTAGAAATGCTGACCAATGTTATTATTAGCGTGGGTAAAGCTCGTCGCTCTTACTTAAGCCAAATATCCTAGTCCATATCATAAATAAATATCATGCAGCCATTTCTACCTCAAAATGACCCGAACCCCGCACAACGCCAATCTTGTCTAGAGAAAGGCCGCAAAGAGTATCAATTCATGTATGATTTTTTGCCGCCTATGGCGATGCTCAAAAGCGTACCTCCCGCAGAGAATTTTTCTACTAAGTATATTGCTGAACGGACATTAGAGGCAGCAGAACTTCCTCTAAATATGATGGCTGTTAAAACTCATGCTATGTGGGATCCTTTAGATGAATTGCAAGATTATGAGGACTTTTTCCCAGTTTTGCAAAAACCTAATGTGATGAAAACCTATGAAACCGATGATTCCTTCGCCGAACAACGGCTTTGTGGGGTGAATCCGATGGTTTTACGTCAAATTAAGCAAATGCCAGCTAACTTTGCCTTTACCATTGAAGAATTACAGGATAAGTTTGGCAATTCTATTAATTTAATCGAAAGATTGGCCACAGGAAATCTATATGTCGCTGATTATAGATCCTTGGCGTTCGTTCAAGGTGGCACTTATGCCAAAGGAAAAAAGTACCTACCAGCACCTCTGGCCTTTTTCTGTTGGCGCAGTTCGGGCTTTCAAGATCGAGGCCAATTAGTCCCTGTAGCCATTCAAATCAATCCCAAAGCAGGTAAAGCCAGCCCCTTGCTAACTCCTTTTGATGACCCTTTAACCTGGTTTTATGCTAAGTCCTGTGTGCAAATTGCTGATGCTAATCATCATGAAATGAGCAGCCATTTATGCCGGACTCACCTGGTAATGGAACCCTTTGCTGTTGTCACCCCGCGTCAACTGGCTGAAAATCATCCTCTGAGAATATTACTCAGACCCCATTTCCGGTTTATGTTGGCTAATAATGATTTAGCTCGCAAGCGTCTGGTTAGTAGGGGCGGTTTTGTGGATGAATTATTAGCAGGAACTCTGCAAGAATCATTGCAAATTGTGGTAGATGCCTATAAAAGTTGGAGTCTAGACCAGTTTGCTCTACCTAGGGAACTCAAAAATCGCGGTGTAGATGATGTGAAAAACTTGCCACATTATCCTTATCGGGATGATGGAATTTTGTTATGGAATGCGATTAATAAGTTTGTATTTAACTATTTGCAGCTTTATTATAAGAGTCCAGCAGACTTGAAAGCAGACGGAGAACTGCAAGCTTGGGCGCGGGAATTAGTGGCTCAGGATGGTGGTAGGGTTAAGGGTATGAGCGATCGCATTGATACCCTAGAACAATTAGTTGAGATTGTTACTACTATCATATATATTTGTGGTCCGCAGCATTCGGCAGTTAATTTCTCCCAATATGAATACATGGGTTTTATTCCTAATATGCCCCTAGCTGCTTATCAAGAAATTCAACAAAAGGGTGATATTGAAGACCGTCAAGCCCTCATAGATTTTCTACCACCTGCCAAACCCACAAATACCCAATTATCAACTGTGTACATACTTTCAGACTATCGTTATGACAGACTGGGATATTATGAAGAGGAAGAATTTGCAGATCCAAATGCTGACAAAGTTGTGAATAAATTCCAGCAAGAATTGAGTGTGGTACAGAGAAAAATTGAATTGAATAATAAGGGACGTTTAGTAAATTATGAATATCTCCAACCAAGACTCATTCTCAACAGTATTAGTATTTAACTAATTGCAGAATAGACAAAACCCCATCTTTAATAATATTAAAATGGGGTATTTTATTCTTCATCATTCACTATAAACAAATGATATGATAGTTTCTCGTTCCCATACTCTGTATGGGAATGAATTACGGAAGGCTCTGCCTTCATTGATACTAAATTATGGAGGCAGAGCCTCTAGGTAGCATTCCCAGTCGGAGACTGGGAACGAGAAAAAAACGAGAAGAATCACAAAAATGTAGGGTGGGTTAGCGACGGCGTAACCCACCATTTAATGGTATAGTGTGATTGGTTTTATGCTCTAGACAAGTTTAATAAAGACGAACCCACCAATAGTTACCAACAGCCCTCCAAGCATAGCCATATGGTGTGTAATAAATAAAACCACCCACTACCTCAAGTTCCAAATCAGATAATTCATCAAACTGGTTTTCAACTTGTGCTAAATCAGCAATTTGAATATTAGCCATCTTTGTATTCTCCTTGGTTTTAAAAAATCTAGAAAAAATCGGAAACGTTGTACTTTTTCATTTCCTGACTACATCCTATTAAAAATAAAAACCTCTGTCTAGAGACTTAGACAAAATAAAAGTGACATAATTGTTTCAGTTTTGTCACTTTCAATAGCTTGATGATAACAGCATTTTCCGCACAAATATCCGTAAATTTGCCCTTTTAGGTTGAGAATATCACTAAAAAATAGACAATTACGGACTAAAAATAGCCAAAAAAAGGGACATAATTGCTGCAATTTTGTCACTTTTGCCTATTAACTTAAATATAAATAGATCCCTAAATTATTTAATAATTTAGATATATGTATTAGCTCTTATAAGCATGAATTACATGAGATATGCAATAGACATCTCCATAAAAGAATGTAGAGACATTCCATGGAACGTCTCTACAAGGGTTGTAAGTCACGCATATTTAATTTTCGGACAGGTCTAATTTATTTTACATAACTACCTAATCAGATGGTGGGTTACGCTTTTGCTAACCCACCCTACGTATATTTGAAGATTTCAACAAGACGATTAATTTAATTGCAACCTAAGAGGTTGTTTGAAAAGTATTATGTGAAACCCATAATCTCCAAAAACCTAACCCCCCTCCCCCCCTTCCCTACAAGGGAATGGGGGTTTTAAAGCCTCTCCCCTGGTAGGGGAGAGGTTTGGAGAGGGGTCTGTTTGTACATTAAAAACTTTTCAAACATCCTCTAAGAATCCATTTCCGCTAATTCCAACCAGCGTTCTGTGGACAAATCAATATTTTTCTTCAGAGTTTCCACCTCTTCATATAGCTTTTGCACTTGGCTATAATTTCCAGCCACAGTTGTTAATTTCTTTTCTGCTGCTGTTTTTTCTGTTTCTAACTTGGCAATTTTCTGTTCTAATTCCTCAAATTCCCGTCTTTCCCAATTGGATAACCTCCGGGCTTTTTTAGTCTCTGCAACTGGAGACACAACCTTTGATTCTACAATTACAGTTTTTGACGGTTCTTGTTTTTCTGCTTCTTCAGCTTTTTTATAATCTAAATAGATGGAATAATTACCCGGATATTGACGTAAACCTCCACCTTCTTCTAAGGCAAAAATTCTGTCTACTGTCCGATCTAAAAAGTAACGATCATGAGAAACTACAATCACACAACCATTAAAATCTTCTAAATAGTCTTCTAATACTGCTAATGTTTGCACATCTAAATCATTAGTCGGTTCATCCAAAATCAACACATTGGGCGCACTAATGAGAATACGTAATAAAAATAAACGGCGTTTTTCTCCACCAGAAAGTTTATTAATGGGTGCATATTGTTGATTTCCTGGAAACAAAAATCTCTCTAACATTTGGGAAGCCGTGATTTTCGTACCGTCGGAAATTTGGATAAATTCCCCTTCTTCCTTAATGTAATCAATCACTCGTTGATTATCATCTACAGCCGTCAACAATTCTTCTGAATGTTGGTTAAAATAACCAATATGAATTGTAGTCCCAATTTCCACACTACCGGAATCTGGTTTGATTCTGGCAGTCATAATATCCATTAAAGTAGATTTACCTGCACCATTACCGCCAATAATACCAATTCGATCTTCTGGACTAAATTCATAAGTAAAATTATGAATTAAAGTCCTGTTATTGTAGGCTTTACTAACATTTTTGAGTTCAATAACCTTCTTACCAATCCGTCGGCCAACGGTAGAAATATCAACCTTACCATTAATTTCTTTAAATTCAGTATCTCTCAATTCATGAGCGCGATCAATTCTGGCTTTTTGTTTGGTACTTCTAGCTTTTGGGCCTTTCTTTAACCATTCTAATTCGCGGCGTAAAAGACCTTGATGTTTCCGCTGAGTGCTAACAGCAGATTCTTCAGCTAAAGCTTTCTTTTCTAAATAATAGGAATAATTACCTGTGTAATTGTAAATATCACCTCGATCAATTTCGATAATTCTATTAGTAACTTTATCTAAAAAATAACGATCATGAGTAATTAATAAAAGTGCGCCGCGATAGCGATTTAAATAACTTTGTAACCATTCTACCGATAAAGCATCAAGATGGTTTGTTGGTTCATCCATTAACAATAAATCAGGTTCTGATATCAAGGCTGCTGCTAAAGCAATTCGTTTGCGATATCCCCCTGATAATGTGCCAACTTTCACATCAAAATCAACAATTCCTAACTTTGTTAAAATGATTTTGGCGTTAGTTTCTACTTCCCATGCACCAGTTGCATCCATGCGCTCCATCACAGTAGAAAGACGAGACATTAACTGACTATCATCGGGGTAATGTGCCAATTTATCAGATAATTCTTCATACTCTTTGACGAGGTTCATTTGTTCACCACTATCAGCGAATACCTGTTCTAAAACAGTGTGATTTTCGTCCATATCGGGCTGTTGAGGCAAGTAAACAATTTTTGCCCCAGAATTCACTAAAATTTGCCCACTATCAATTGATTCTAGTCTAGCAATCATTTTTAATAAAGTTGATTTACCAGAACCATTAGTGCCGATTAAACCAACTTTATCATTAGTATCAAGGCTGAAATTAGCATCTTTTAAAAGTTCTTTAATTCCAAAATCTTTCTTAACTGATTGTAATGTAACAATGCTCATATTATGCGGTAATTAGTGATTAAGAATGAGGTGGGCATAGCCCACCCTAAAGATGATTGTAAACGAAATTCTAGACAAATAAATCGAGGGGTAAATGTCCATACATCTCGTTAACTCCTCCCTCTTGATAAGACTGGCAAGATACTAACACTCCCCGATGATGTCCAGCATAGGAATCGAGATAACACAAGCCATTTTTGCCATTTAACTTGATGTAAACTGGGCCTTCTGGATGTGGTAAATCAATTGGTGCTTGATAACCCAAAGCGCGAGAATAGGTTTTCATGGCTAAAATTCCCTCTGCGGCTGTATCAGCACAAATACCTAAGATTTGATAATCAGTAAGACTGGTGAGAAAAATTAATGCCTCACGAGTGGGAACTTTTTCGGACGGTTTAAGAATGGGGGCAATATCCAGACAGTTAAATTTGTTGAGTATTTTCTTGGCTTCTGGGAGTGAGAGTTGCTGATGATTGGGAGTAGACATAATATTGATTTGTCTAGTTTTTACGTCTGGTTCTGGTTTTGGGAGGGAGATTTGCTCAACATTACTGGCATTTTTGCACAAAATCAAGATTGATATGGCATATTCCCTAAGTTTTAGGAGGAATATTTGCTGTTTTGGTAGTCTTCACTGAAAATTAGCACATCTGGTTTATTGATACGGTTATTATACCCTGCTGTTTGCTGCGGGGAATAATTATTTTAGCGACAATATTTTCTAATATAATTCCCAAAAGTGAAGTTTGCCAAATTACAAGTTACCAATTTTTCAAAATTATCTCTTCTGTTCCTAAAGGAAGATAACTGTATCTATTGCTTCAATATTGATCACAAATCAACTCAATTATGTGGTAGTATTAACTGCAAGTAATTATCAATTAATGTGGCTATGCCATTTAAATCTATCCGATTATCCAAAAGGCGTAAACATTCTGTTCGTCCCCTCCAGCGGCTATTTAAATATGGACATCAGTATACTAAACAAATTCGACTGGCCATTGGTGCTTCTATCCTCAATAAAGTTTTTGACTTAGCACCCCCTGTATTAATTGGGATTGCGGTGGATGTGGTAGTCAAGCAACAAGATTCTATCATCGCCCGATTAGGCGTAAAAGATATTTATGGGCAATTTCTGATTTTATCCTTGTTGACGGTGATTACTTGGGTGTTGGAGTCATTGTTTGAATATGTCTATAAGTTACTATGGCGCAATTTGGGACAGAATATTCAGCATAATTTACGACTGGACGCATATAAACATTTACAAGAATTAGAATTAGCTTATTTTGAAGAACGCAGCACCGGTGGTTTAATGTCTATTTTGAGTGATGATGTTAACCAATTAGAGCGGTTTCTGGATGTGGGTGCAAATGACATTATTCAAGTAACTACTACTATTATTATTGTTGGGGCTGCGTTTTTTATTTTAGCTCCTAGTGTAGCTGGGATGGCAATTTTGCCCATGCCATTTATTCTCTTTGGTTCGATAATTTGCCAGAAATTTCTTGCACCTCGTTATGCAGAAGTTCGGGAAAAAGTCGGTTTATTAAATGGGAGATTATCTAATAATTTGAGTGGAATTACCACTATTAAAAGTTTTACAGCAGAAGCTTATGAAGCGGCGCGGGTAGAATCTGAAAGTAATGCTTATCGTCAAAGTAATGCGAAAGCGATCGCTTTATCTGCGGGGTATATTCCGATTATTCGGATGTTCATTTTAATCGCTTTTACCATCTTGCTATTATTTGGCGGTATGGCAGCGGTAGAGGGAAGATTGGCTGTAGGTACTTATAGTTCTTTGGTGTTTTTAGTTCAGCTTTTGCTGTGGCCATTAACCAGATTAGGTGATACTTTTGATTTATATCAAAGGGCAATGGCTTCTACTAATCGAGTGATGGATTTGTTAGATACTCCCATGGCAATTCATACCGGAAATATTGATTTACCTGTAGATATGATTCGGGGGGCTTTGGAATTTCAAAATGTGAGTTTTGCTTATCAAAATAGAAATCCAATTATTCACAATTTATCTTTGGAAATTCCCGCAGGAAATACAATTGCAATTGTGGGTTCGACAGGTTCAGGAAAAAGCACTTTGGTTAAACTCTTACTGCGATTTTATGAGGTGCAAAGTGGTAAAATTACTTTGGATGGAATTGATTTACAACAATTAAATTTGCGAGATCTACGCCGGGCTATTGGTTTGGTTAGTCAGGATGTGTTTTTATTTCATGGTACAGTGGGAGAAAATATTGCCTATGGGACTTTTACCGCTACCGATGAAGATATTATCATGGCGGCGAAAATAGCCGAAGCTCATGATTTTATTATGAGTTTGCCCCAAGGTTATGAGACAATTGTGGGAGAACGGGGGCAAAAGTTATCTGGGGGACAAAGACAACGAATTGCGATCGCTCGCGCAGTATTAAAAGATCCACCAATTTTGATCTTAGATGAAGCTACCTCAGCGGTAGACAATGAAACAGAAGCTGCTATTCAACGTTCTTTAGAACGGATTACGGTCAATCGTACCACAATAGCGATCGCTCACCGTCTTTCCACCATTCGTAATGCTGATTGTATTTATGTCATGGAACATGGCAAATTAGTCGAAGCCGGAACTCATGAACAACTACTAGAGAAAAATGGCATTTACACCAGTTTATGGCGTGTGCAATCTGGGTTAAAATAGCAAAAATAAAATTACAAATTAATCATCATGTTTAGTATTCCTCAACCCGAAACAGCAGAGAACAAATGGCGCGGACAATTAGATAGATTTGTCAAAAACAATCAGTTAGAACTAGCCGCACTTTTTTGGGGATTGTGGTTAGAAAATGGTAATCGTCAGGGAACTATTGGGATTGATTTACAACCAACTCCCCATTTTGTCTATTGTCCCCAAACCGAAATAGAGAAGTTAAATGAGCGAGTTGAAAATCGTCTCCAAGAAATTTTAGGAATTATTGATAATAACCAACCCGAAACAGAAGTAGTGATGATTGGAATTGGGAAAGGGGAGATTAAGTTAATTCAATTTGCACCCAAATCATCACCAGAAACCTGTTTTCAAGAAGTGGGAAAAGATATAGATGAATTATTAGATTTACTAGAACAGCGATTAATTGAGCAAATCAGGGATTAATAAAGCCATTGATTTTGCTATACTAGATACTGAAAAACGGAAGTTTCAATTTAAAAGTGATGAAATTATGATTCACCATCTTTCAATTTCTGCCCAAAATCCCCAACACGCGGCCGAAGTTCTCGCAGAAGTGATGAATGGAAAAGTATTTCCCTTTCGTCCACATCCAGGTAGTTACATGATGCTATCTCTCGATGAACACGGAACTGGAATTGAAGTTTATCCATTAAAAATTGTATTGCAACCTGGTGAAGAAGAACAGGATTGTCAGTTTAAAGAAACTTCTCAACCTAGCAACTTTACAGCCACTCATGCAGCTATTTCTGTTAATTCTACACAGGAACAAATAGAAGCAATTGCTCAGAGAGAAGGCTGGAGAGTTATTCGTTGTAGTCGTGCTTTCTTTGATGTGATGGAGTTTTGGGTAGAAAATAGGATAATGATAGAATTCTTAACCCCAGAAATGTCCAATCAATATTTAACACTTATGCAGCCAGAAAATTTACAAAAAGTATTTGCTGGTTAAATTTATAAAAGACTCGAATTCCGAAGTTAAGTAGAGTTGAAAATCAATTTTGAGAATGTGCTACACCTTTTATCACTACATCATTAGACAAAAGTAGTAATAACTTGGTTTAATTAAGAAAAAGTGGTGTCACCAGAAAGATAATGATTTTGGCTCAAAGCTTAACTATTGATGCAGTTTTAGTAAACAACTGTATCCAGTTCACAACCTGGGGATTTTCCTCCCTCCTACTCGCAGAAATTGTCAGAGATGCTTACCATGCTTTGTGTCATCAGGTAACATGGTTAGCAAAATGGCATAATAAACATCATGCTGTGTACCGTCGAGATTTAACTTTAACTTCCCAAAAAGCCTACGTAGATTCCCAGTTGTATCACGATATCGTCGAATCGGGTATATTAGTAACAATATTAACAATAATTGCCTTACTAGCACATCAATGGGGATTATGGTTAGGAGTTGCTTATGCCGTCACGTTTTTATACGGTGCATCTCTGCGATATTTTCAAGGAACAATAGACACAGACTACAATCATTTACCCGGACCCTTAGACACAATTCCCTCCGTTTTGTGGGTAAATAGAACCTATCATTGGCGACATCATTTTGATGATGTTAACGCTTACTATAGTGGTGTGTTTCCCCTAGTGGATAAAATACTAGGAACAGGACTTTCTCTCAAAGGTAAAACCGTAGCATTAACAGGTGCTTCCGGTGCATTAGGACAAGCATTAGCAGCAGAACTATTAAAGCATAATGCCAAAGTTGTGGCATTAACAAGCAATCCTGAAAAAATCGCAATTCAAGAGCGGGTCAAAATTGTAAAATGGGAATTAGGTAATGAAACTCAACTAAAAGAAAGTTTAAATAAAGTTGATATTCTCATTATCAATCATGGCATAAATGTTTATGGAGATCGTACTTCAGCCGCCATTCAAAATTCCTATCAAGTTAACACTTTTTCCGCGTTGGAACTGATAGATGTCTTTTCTGCAACTGTCACAGGACCTCAAGACAAAGCCACCAAAGAAATTTGGGTAAATACTTCAGAAGCAGAAGTTTCCCCAGCTTTAAGCCCCTTGTATGAACTAAGTAAAAGAGCATTAGGGGATATTGTCACCCTCAAAAGATTAGATCAAACTTGTGTCATTCGCAAATTAATTTTAGGACCATTCAAAAGTCAATTAAATCCCTATGGTGTCATGTCAGCAAAGCAAGTTGCACAGGGAATTTTATTTTTTGCAAAACGGGATTTTAGAAATATTATTGTCACAGTAAATCCTTTGACTTATTTACTATTTCCCCTCAAAGAATTTAGTACCTGGTTGTACTATCGGATTTTTAGTAAAGGGGTAAAAAGCAAATAATTATCAAGATAACGTTGCTAAATAAAATCTAACAGTCTCCTTTCTCTCCACCTCTGCGTCCTCTGTGCCTCTGTGGTTCGTATCAAATAAGATGACTGATGATTTGTGAAAATGCCATTAGCAACGTTATCCATGATATTGGGAAAAAATAAATATGAAACTAATATTTAGACATTATGGGTATTGATTCCGTACAAACATCCATGTTAAGCTATGTAGTAACAAGTAACATCTAGTTTATACATTTTGCATCTCACCTTGATTAATCAGGAGTATCAAAAATGCCAGTAGGTTTGCCTGAATTCGTGGAAAACCCGGAAAATCGTTGTCCGGTAATTCTCTTGCTTGATACTTCTGGCTCAATGTCAGGACAACCTATCCAGGAGTTAAATAGAGGTTTGGCGGCTTTCAAGGAAGATGTGATGAAAGATGCTCAAGCTTCTTTAAGTGTAGAAGTGGCTATTGTCACCTTTGGACCTGTGAAACTGACGCAAGATTTTGTCACTATAGACCATTTTACACCGCCCAAGCTAGAAACAGAAGGTGTCACACCAATGGGTGAAGCCATTGAATACGCTTTGGATTTATTAGAAACCCGCAAACAGACTTATAAAGATAACGGTGTCCATTATTATCGTCCTTGGGTGTTTTTAATTACCGATGGTGCGCCTACAGATTATTGGCAAGGTGCAGCGCAAAGGGTGAGGGAAGAAGAAGAACAGCGGCGAATGTTGTTTTTTACTGTTGGTGTTCAGGGTGCAGATATGAATAAACTCAGACAAATTGCCCCTCCAGAACGTCCTCCAGTGACGCTGAATGGCTTAGATTTTCGCTCTTTATTTCGTTGGCTTTCCACTTCCATGAAACGGGTTTCTAGTGGCAAGGTAGGTGAAGCTGTAGCATTACCGCCGATGGGATGGGGTCAGATTATAACATAATCTGAATAGTTGGAAAAGGCGATTATAAATCGCGGAACCACACAGGCAAAACCCACCTTCGTGGGTTAAAAACCTTGATTTTTCATTAGTCCACGAAGGCGGTCACTGAGCTTGTCGATAGCGTAGCGTGGCGTTAGCCATAGTGTGGACTTTGTTTGTGTAGTAGCGAATTATATTCGCCGAAAACCTTAAATCAGATTACTTAAATTTAAAGATGATATTTTGAGGATTTATTTATTGTGAGTTGGAAAGCAATTGCTCGTTCTGCGGTGGGTACGAGTCATCAAGCGGAAAAAATACCCTGTCAAGACTGCGGAAATTACCGCATTTTTAATGATGTGATTGTGGGTGCAGTTGCTGACGGTGCTGGGAGTGCGAAATATTCTCAAATTGGTTCTGAATTAGCGGTAGACACTGCGCTCAACTACCTTAAAGGAAATCTTAATAATCGCAAAAAATTCTGGGAAAATCTGTCTAAACCACTTACCGAAAAAGAGGTTAAAAAGCTTTTTAATCAAACCTTCAAAAAAGTTATTAAAGAGTTAAATAAACAAGCAACTAACAAAGGTGATTCTGTTAATGATTTAGCTTGTACATTGTTAGTTTTTATAGCAACTCCTGAATGGGTTGCAGCTATGCAAATTGGTGATGGATTTATGATAGTGCATCCCCAAGATTCAGAATATCAATTGTTGTTTAAACCAGATAAAGGGGAGTTTTTCAACGAAACAACTTTTGTCACTTCAGCTAATGCAGTTGAGGAAATACAGGTACAGGTAATTTCAGGAAATCAAGAGTTTATTTGTGCTTCTACTGATGGGCTAGAAAAAGTAGCAATTCGCTTGAGTGACTGGAAACCTTTTCCGCCATTCTTTAAACCATTTGAGGAATATTTGCGAGAAACAAATAATCCAGAAGAGGATGATCAATATATTATTGATTTTCTCAATTCTGAAAGGCTAAATTCTCGTACTGATGATGATAAAACTTTGGTTTTGTGTCTTTTTGAAAATTAATCCAGAATTTTCAAGAACCTCTCCCTAACCCTCTCCTAAAAGGAGAGGGAACATGAAAAAATGAGTTTTTGTACAGAGAGTTTCAAAGCCTCTCCCCTTGTATCGGAGAGGTTTAGAGAGAGGTTAAAAATTTGCTGTACAAGTTTTCAAATACTATTTGATATTGATGTTATCCTATTTAATTAAAATTCTATGACAGTTCTCACCTGTGCTATTACAAATAAATCAATTAGTCTGTTAGGTGAAGCAATATTCAATAGTGGTGAAGCGAAAATTTGGCGAACTAATGAAAATGGTTATTTAGCTAAAATTTACCATAAACCAACACCGGAACGGGTGCAAAAATTAGCAGTAATGATAGATCACCCTCCACAAGAGCCAAATGCCCATCTTAATCATATTTCCTTTGCTTGGCCTAAGTCACCATTGAAAAATGATCAGGGTGATTTTGTAGGCTTTTTGATGCCAGAAGTTAGAGATGCAAAAGAACTTATTAATATTTATAATCCCCAACTTCGTAAACGTGAGAAAATTAAAGTTGATTGGCGGTTTCTACACACAACAGCGATGAATATCGTTTCAATTATTGAAGCACTTCACACTGCTGGTTATGTATTGGGTGATATTAAACCACAAAATATTCTGGTTAATGATCGGGCTTTACCTTCAATTATTGATACAGATTCTTTTCAGGTAAAAAATCCGAGAAATGGTAGAATTTATCGTTGTTTAGTTGGTTCAGAAGGATATACACCACCGGAATTAATTGGTAAAGATTTTTCTAGTATTGAACAAACGGAAATACATGATAGATTTCGATTAGCAGTAATTATCTATCAATTATTATTTGGGGGGAATAGTCCTTTTCAGGGAAAATGGATAGGTACAGGAGAAACTCCAGAAATTAATGAACTTGTTCGTCGGAGTATATGGTTATATAGTGCAAATAGTTTAATTCAATCTGTAGATAGAACAATTCCTCTTGATATTGTACATTCAGAGATCAGAAGATGTTTTCTTAAATGCTTTAATGATGGTTATGAAAATCCTCAGTTACGTCCTACAGCTAAAGAATGGATGCAATCGTTAAAAGTTGCTAGAAATGGACTAAATGAATGCGAAATGCTAGATAGTCATTACTATAGCCAAACCTATGGTAAATGTTATTGGTGCGATCGCTCTACAAATCTTGGTGTTGATATTTTTCCCGGAGTTGTTAGACCAAAACCATCTGCTGTTGTGGAATCAACTTCACAGCGACAAGTTATAGATAAGCTACCGCAAACCTTCACTTTCCATTCTCAATATATTACTTCTGTAGTATTTAGCCCCAATGGTCAAACTCTTGCTAGTGGAAGTGCGGATACAATTGTCAAACTTTGGGATGTGAGGGGAAGGTTACTGCAAACTCTTATGGGTCATTCTAAGGTTAATTCTGTAGCCTTTAGCCCCGATGGTCAAATCTTGGCTATTGGACGTGATGACAACACTATCAAGATATGGAATGTGTCTACAGAAAGGCTACTGCAAACTCTTACCGATCATTCTGACTCAGTTAATTCTGTAGCATACAGCCCTGATGGTCAAACCCTTGCTAGTGGCAGTTTGGACAGGACTATCAAGATATGGAATGTGACTACAGGAAAACTACTTCAAACCCTTACAGGTCATTCTAGCTGGGTTCGTTATGTAGCATATAGCCCTGATGGTCAAATCTTGGCTAGTGGGAGTGATGACAACACTATCAAGATATGGAATAAGCCTACAGGACAACTACTTCAAACTTTTACAGGTCATTCTAGCTGGGTTCGTTATGTAGCATATAGCCCTGATGGTCAAAACCTTGCTAGTAGCAGTGGGGACAGGACTATCAAGATATGGAGTGTGACTACAGGAAAACTACTTCAAACCCTTACAGGTCATTCTGGCACGGTTAATTCCGTAGCATACAGCCCTGATGGTCAAACCCTTGCTAGTGGCAGTTTGGACAGGACTATCAAGATATGGAATGTGACTACAGGAAAACTACTTCAAACCCTTACAGGTCATTCTAGCTGGGTTCGTTCTGTAACATACAGCCCTGATGGTCAAAGCCTTGCTAGTGGTAGTGATGATGGGACTATCAATATTTGGCGGTTAAAGTAGTCATTGATAGGATTTTGTTAGCAATCGTCTATTTTATCATCCTGTAAATCCTTTAATCCTGGATATCCTGATTCTGACAATTTTACTAACCTATTTCCTCACCATAAATCTATGAATCATAAAGTTTTTTATCTTGATGGTAAAAAAATCAATAGCAAACAAACATTTTTAAAACAAGCTGCTGAAGCAATGGAATTTCCTACATACTTCGGCGCTAACTGGGATGCTTTTGATGAATGTATCACCGATTTAACATGGTGTCCGGCTCAAAGATATGTGATATCATAAGATCATGCTGATATCTTTGCTCAAGCTGAACCGACACAGTACCAAATAGCATTGGATATTTTAAATTCAGCCAAAGAATACTGGGAAGCTAATCATATTCCTCTCAAGTTTTTAGTTATTAACAAATAGGTAAAATTACATTTTCACTATTTGGAGATTGTTTATTGTGGTTGTCAGAATCAGGATTACCAGGATTTAAGGATGTACAGGATTTGATTGACTTTTTACCTGATGAAGATAAATGTAATATTCCATCATTCCCAATAGTCGGTTTAAACCGACTTTAGCTTTTAGACAGGGAATTAATTCCCTGGCTTCCTATTTGGAGATTGTTTGTTGTGGTTGTCAGAATCAGGATAACCAGGATTTAAGGATGTACAGGATTGTTATTTATAGATTTTCTGTGAATATTTAATGATGATATTTATTGAATAATAAACATATATTCTCTCTCGTACAAAAACCATAAGTGATCAAAAACATCCTGTTAATCCTCTAATCCTGGGTATCCTGATTCAGACAAATAACATCCTGTGAATCCTTAAATCCTGGATATCCTGATTACGACATTAAACTTTTAACAAATTTATGTTAAAATAATTAACTAAGCACCATTAGGAGATTTTTCAATTATGCAAGTAACAATTGATTTACCAGATAAATTAACAACGAAAATCATAAATCAATGGGGTAATTTACCACAAAAAATCCTGAATAATCTTGTATTAGAAGCATTTCGAGAAAGATTAATTGATTTTGATGAACTAAAAGATTTACTAAACTTTCCTTCTGACGCTGAACTCAAAAGATTTTTAATCCAAAATAATATTCTCCATTCCGCAGGTTTACTTAATTTGTATGGTGCTTGTGCTGATATTGATTTTGCAACGGATGATGATTTAATTGAGGTTATTAATGAAAAATGATTCTTTAATTTATTTACTAGATACGAATGTTTGTATCATGTATCTCAAGGGTAAATCTCTCAGCATTAATCATCATCTTGATAATTTAGAACCTGAAAAAATTGCGGTTTGTTCTGTAGTCAAAGCTGAATTATTTTATGGTTCTATGCGTAGTAATAATCCTCAAAAAGCCATAGCTGTACAAAAAATATTCATAGAACAATTTGTTTCTTTACCTTTTGATGATGAATGTGCAGAAAATTATGGCAAAATTCGCGCTGATTTAGCAAATTCTGGAACTCCTATTAGTTCAAATGATATACAAATTGCTTCTATTGCTTTAGTGAATAATCTAATTTTAGTTACTCACAATGTCAGGGAATTTAAACGAGTTAAAGGGTTACAAATTGAAGATTGGGAAATTGTCTGATAGTGTAGCACAAGCTATATAAAGTTACCTTTTCACTATTTGGAGATGACATTTTTATTTTTTATCATCCTGTTAATCCTCTAATCCTGGGTATCCTGATTCAGACATTTTTAACTAATACTCCAATCTTCCAAACGCAAATTAGGCACTTTTTCAAAATCTTTAAAATTACGAGTTACTAAAATCCCCTTGACTGATAATGTAATTGCAGCAATGCGTAAATCTTGAGTACCAACGCGGATTTTTTGCTTAACTAATTCAGTGTAAATATTACCCGCAGCTTCGCTAAATTGCAGTAAATTCACACTTTGTAAAAAATCTAAATTATTCTGAAAATTTGCATAAGCTAATACTAATTTATCCGATGATGAGGCATTCCTAATAACATTAAACCTACCACCCAATTGTTCCTCAGCAGTAATTATAGTTATGGCAATTTCTTCAAATTTGACACCATTAACACGCTGTACAATAAATGGATTTCTGCGTTGAAAGAGAGAAACGTGATCTGTATCAAGTATCCATAAGCTCATTTGCTATTCTCCTGGGTTTCAATTTGTTGATAATATTCCTCCATTTCTGCATCTAATTCACGACGATATTCTTCTATATATTCCAGCACTTCATCAAATTGCGGATCATCTTGGAACATTCCTGCAAATCTCATCCAAGGATGTTCTGTTTTAGCTGGTTCAATTTCTAAAGTTACTATTTCTGGTTTTCGGGCTTGAACAAGTTGAATCAGATTATTTAATGCTTCCTCTTTAGTCGCACCAAAACCTTGACATTCTGGTAAACTTAATAATGTCGCTTTCACAGTACCATCTGCTTGATTTTCAATCAACACATCATAAGTTAACTTGGGTGCAACTGTGGAAAGAGCATTTTTAATAGCTAAAATCATGATATTTTTACTCTTCTAACTCTGAATTGATTATAACATAATACTTAAAAATAGTTAAAATTATCATCTATATGATTTTAAGATTTATAGAATTTTATTAGCAATCGTCCATTTTATATTTTATTATCCTGTTAATCCTTTAATCGGTGGACATCCTGATTCTGACAAAAAATATCCTGTTAATCCTTTAATCGGTGAGTATTATCTCGACTATGGCTTACGCCACGCAGGCTATCGCTCGATAACCACCTGATTCTGACATTTTTTATATATTCAGTTAAAATAATCATAAAATACATTTTCATCGTTTAAATCTCCACCCATGCAATTAATTCTCTACAGCAAACCTGGTTGTCATCTTTGTGAAGGCTTACAGGAAAAACTAGCACAAATCAAAAATCTCAGTTTCCAGCTAGAAATTCGAGATATTACCACCCGTGAAGATTGGTTTGCAGCATATCAATACGAAATCCCGGTACTGCATTTAGTCACCAGGGACGGCACAGAAAAACTGATACCCCGTCCTTCTCCCCGTCTCAGTATCGAACGTTTAGAAAAAATGTTAGGTCAATATGTCTCCCAATAGATGACAAAATGATGCAGAATAAGCGCAAGACAAGCTTGTGGCGAGGTTCACCAGATGAAATTACGGGAATTATTAGCGACTGTAGATGGGATTAATTCTGTAAATATACCAGATATTGATATTCAGGGACTTAAAACTAATTCCCATGCTTGCACGGTGGGAGATTTGTTTATCGGAATGCCAGGAACTAGAGTAGACGGTGGAGAGTTTTGGACAGGTGCTTTAGCTGCTGGTGCTGTAGCGGCGATTATTTCTTCGGAAGCAATGCAGAAAAATCCGCCTACAGCTAACTCTGTAGTCATGAGTGCCGATAATATGACTAAAGCCTGCGCTCAAATAGCCGCAGCTTTTTATGGTTATCCTGGACAAAAACTGAAAATGGTGGGTGTGACGGGGACAAATGGTAAAACTACCACCACTCACCTGATTGAATATTTTCTAACTCACGCTAATTTACCGACGGCGTTAATAGGCACACTTTACACCCGCTGGCCTGGTTTTGAGGAAACCGCTGTGAATACTACTCCTTTTGCAGTAGATTTGCAGCAACAATTAGCTAAAGCCATGAATGCTGGTTGTGAAACTGGGGTAATGGAAGTTAGTTCTCATGCTTTGCACCAGGGTAGAGTTTTGAATTGTGCTTTTGAAGTGGGGGTATTTACCAACCTTACCCAAGACCATTTGGACTATCACAAGGATATGGAGGACTATTTTGCCGCGAAAGCGTTGTTATTTAGTCCTAATTATCTCCACGGACGGGCAATTATCAACGCTGATGATGCTTATGGTAAACGGATAATTGCATCCTTGAGTCCAGAACAGGTTTGGAGTTATAGCGTTAATGATAGTACCGCTGATTTTTGGATGAGTGATTTAAATTATCAACCAAATGGTGTGAGCGGAATTTTACATACTCCCCAAGGAAATGTAGATTTTAGTTGTCCTTTAGTTGGTCAATATAACTTAGAAAATCTTTTAGCTGCTGTGGGTGCGGTTGTCCATGTGGGTTTAGATTTGCAATTGGTAGCAAATGCCATTCCTGGGTTTCCCGGCGTTCCTGGCCGCATGGAACGGGTGCAAATTCACCCACAGCAAGATATTAGCGTGATTGTAGATTATGCCCATACTCCCGATAGTTTGGAGAACTTACTGAAAGCTGCCCGGCCGTTTATTCCTGGTAAAATGATTTGTGTGTTTGGTTGTGGAGGAGACCGCGATCGCACTAAACGTCCAAAAATGGGTAAAATAGCGGCTGAACTCGCAGATTTAGCAGTAGTGACATCAGACAACCCCCGCACGGAAAACCCAGAAAAGATATTACAGGACGTATTAGCAGGTATTCCTGATATAGTACAACCAATGGTTGTGAGCGATCGCGCTACCGCAATTCGGACGGCTATTTTACAGGCTCAACCTGGAGACGGTGTATTATTAGCCGGGAAGGGTCACGAAGACTATCAAATTCTAGGTACTGAAAAAATTCATTTTGACGACAGAGAACAAGCACGGGAAGCTTTACAGCAAAGAATAAATAGCCAAAATTAATTAACCCATCTTCAAGGGGTGGGGTTTCCCCGCCCTTGTTTCGCACCAAGTTGTAAAAAATCTATTTTACACTTCAATACTATTGCCAAAATAAGAGCCTTGATAATTTTTGGCAAAAACGGCAAAAATAATCATATATAAGCGTTTCGATGAAAAGGTAGTTTAGAATCTAAAACCCTTATCCTACCGTCAATACATTTAAAAAATCCTTGTCGGAAACCTTTAAGGAATTTTTAGGGGTGATTGTTTTTGCCAAGCAAGAGCGAGGAACGGGAGTTCATGGTTAAAGCATTATCATCTCACCCTCGTAATTTGACTAAGGTATTGACACTTGATGACCGACTTCCAAAGGTAAGAAAATTGTTAATACTTCCCCATTTTGAGGACGTTGACGCACAATCAACTTTCCACCAATTGCTTGAAATAAATGCTTAGTTGCTGCCATATTTAAACTAATTGCCCCTGTTTCCGGCTGAAACATTAATAATTGACCTAAAGATTTGCGAATTGGTGGTGTTGTTGTATAGCCTTTATCTTGACAATCAAACTGAGGAGATAATTGCAATTTTAGCTGATCACCAGCAGTCATTACTTGCACCTGAATACAACTACCAGCAGGTAAACTGCGAGTAAAATTCTCTATTAAACCAGTAAGTACCCGGTCTAACATCGCCGGATTACTAACCACCGTGGGGAATTGCTTCGGTAAAACCACATTTAAAGTTAAATTACGCCGAGTTGCTGCTTGTTGCCAACGGGGAATACTTTGCAGTAAAATATCCTCTAAACACATTGGGGTCAAGTGTGAATTAGCCAATTTTAAAGGTTGTGATAAATTCTCTAATTCTGCTGCTTTAAATAATAACTCCATCCGGTCAATTTGTTCAGTACATTCATGATCAATAACTTCTAAACGACTGATCACATTCCCCGGCAAATCCTGCCGTTTTAATAGTAACCGTGTCATCATCCGAATAGTTGTCAATGGAGTACGAACTTCATGGGCAAAGGCTTGGAGTAATTCTATGTCAGAACGAGATGGAGATTTTGGCAGTGGAGTTGGTGAATGAAAATGTGATGAAGTATGTGTAACTGGATTATTTTCTGTAATTGTTAATTCTTGAAGTAATAACTGACTAAATTGAATTATAGTGTGATAATCTGGTGCAACCAAAGGATAGTTTTGCACCTGAATATCTAAATCAGCAAACAATTCTGGATTAGTTAAAACTACCCTAGCACCTAAAGATTGCCAAGCTTTTTTGACTATTTCCGGTTCAAAGGAAAACAAAAACTCTTTTTTACCATTTTGATGTTCCCCCAAAACCAAAACTAATCTAAATTTATCTGTAAACACCAAACAAAACTGTTCCGCACCCAAAGGATCAGCCGGTAATAAAGGTAAGATAGATTCTTGAAAAGTAGTATGATCGGAAGTATTTGTTTCTATATTATTTATATTCCGCGCCATTTCTGATGGCATAATGAATGGCATCAACGCCAAAGGGTTAAAAGGTCTGGCTGTAAAAGTTACCGTTTGTAACCGTTGTGTTAGTTGGGGGTGACTAAATAAAGGTGCAGGTGCGGCTAATACCAAACCTGGAGTAGTATCAGGTGAAGTTGCAGCTAAAGTTTTCAACAGCAAGTTTTCCGTGGCTGCGAGACTGACACGCCATTGCTGTTCTGCTTTAGCCGAGGAACACTCAGCAAGATGAGATTGATTTTCAGATAAAACTTCCTTGAGACTTGGCAAAATCCATTCGTACACAGGTTTTCACCTCTTGATTGCTTCAGCAGCTAATGGTGGTTATATTTAGACATTTGCAAACTATATCTACGAGATTATCGTCATTAGTGTGAAGATAGAAAGTGGTATAACCGAACAATTAAGGTGCAATATCCTCTCTTTGTCAGTTGTCAGTTGTCAGTTGTCATTGGGAAGAAATATTCCCCCACTTCCCCCACTTCCCCCACTTCCCCCACTTCCTCCACTTCCTCCACTTCCCCAATCCCCAGTCCCCAATTATCAATCCCAAAAAAGATGCGGCTGAGTCTCTATGATAGAGAATATAGAGATAGTGGCTATCGGTGAGCATCAAACCGTCAATATTCTATAGCCATGAGTACAATTAAATTGGCTCTTTTCAATAAAAGCGTTTTAATTTAGTTATTGGAAAGTTGTCATATTGTCAGTTATTCAGGTATTTGGTTTATGACTTTTGGGTGTGGCAATTTAATTCTTTTTTAAGATTTGCTCCTGGGCATCACTCACAGTAAAATCCATCACTTCAAGTATTCAATTTTGGAAATCAACATGAAAAAGCTCATTCCTTTTCTCGTTAGTAGCGTTTTATTAGCTGGTATGGTTGGTTGTCAAGAAGCACCAAAAACAGGTTCAGAAACTACTGGTACTACCAGTGAAACTCCTGCTGTACCAGCCAAACCCGCTTCTGATACGACGCGAATTATAGATAATTCTACTGCAACTCCTACTGCAACTCCTACTGCAACTTCTACTGCAACTCCTTCTGCAACTTCTACATCTACAACCGACTTAAAAACAGAAATTAGCAAAAAACTAAAAGCCAGTTTACCTGAGAATAAGTTGGAAGTAGTCAACAAAAATGGGGCAATTATCCTTAAAGGAACAGCAACTTCTCAGCAAGAAATTACACAAGCTGAAACTTTAATCAAGGAAGTAGCTGGTGTGAAAAGTGTCAAAGTAGAAGCTGAAGTGAAGACAGAGAAAAAACTTTAGTCATTCTATTTTATCCCATTGGGATAGTGAATTGGTTTTGCAATCATCTATTTTTCAAATGGGTATAACTTGAGATTAAAATCTATCAGGGCTTACTTTAGTTAGTAAGTCCTGTTTTTGGGTATTTTCTACCCATTTCTTCATCACTAATTACCCATTAAAAATATGTACGATAATAGTTGTGTAATTCCCATTATTAAATCTCCCAAAGATTATCAAGCATACCGAATTAGTCCCTGTGACTCTAACCGATTAGCAATTATCTTTGATTCTGCCAGTGCGAATACAGCGGGCAAGATGCCCGCACTACAAGAGTTTCATAATTCATGTTTTTTTGCTCTCTTTTTTATAATTGTGAAAAAAGATTTTGCCAATCAATTATAGTTGGTCTATCTCCTTGATTGACTATTTCAAAAACTTTGTTAATAGAATTTTGATAAAATAAACTTTCTACACAAGTTGCAGCTACATCAATTCGGCTAGTATCACCGGAAATTGTATCTCCTTTTCCAAAAATGACGTTTAATTTACCTTCACTTGTGGCTTTGAGTAGGGTATTGAGATCATAGGATGTATAAGAGGATGTTTGAAAACTTTCTCGTGTGGGATCTGACACCCGCAGATCCCCCTAAATCCCCCTTAAAAAGGGGGACTTTGAGGAATTTAGCCCCCCTTTGTAAGGGGGGTTGGGGGGATCTCGATTAATTCTGATACTTTTCAAACATCCTCTAAGGGCCATCGGTTAAACGTCCGGGACGAATGATAGTATAAGGGATTCCCGAATTAATAATGGCTTGTTCTCCTTTTTCTTTAGCATCAAGTACACCAAAAAGATTCAAAATATTAAAAGGAAATTGATGTTTACGGAGAATTCCGCAGGAAGAAACAAACACGAAGCGGTTTAAGTTTTTTGGTGCTGCGGAGATCAGATTAATTACACCTTGAGTATCAACTTTAGTCGGGGTATTTTTCGCTTTGTCTTCTAGAAATTGGGGATTAAATGCAGTTATTACCAATTCGATTATATTGGGGGTTTGATTAAATTCCCATCTTGCAGAGGGAAAAGCGGTAGTTCCTGTACAACAAATAATGGCGGTAATATTTGCCATTGCTGCTGTCAATGTGCTGGGTTTACAGATATCACCAATTGCAATTTCTACTTTGTTATTAAACATTTTTGCGGCTTTTGTGCCGCTGATACCTGTTACATCTTGATCCCTTACTAGTTTAAAATCTTGGAGATGATAATCATTGAGTGAGTTTTCCCCAAATACTAATTTTCTCCCTCGTTGATTTTGCAGTTGTTGAAAAGATGGTAGAGATGCATTGGTGGCATAACTGGAATGTGGTAAAATTCTAGCAATCGCTACTTGTCCATCTGGTAAAATAAAACCACCACCTATAATCTGCTGCAATGGTTTTGCTTCAGGTTCAATTAACCAAAATGTTTGCTGATTTGGTTGCATAAGCATATTTTTCTGCTTTTTATATCTGGATAAATTAGAAGTATTATATGATATGCGTTAAGATTTAAATCAGTAATATCTAGAGACTTAAAATTTATGGTTAAGAAAATTCGCCGAGTTTCCAAAGTTATCCACAAGTCACGCGATAAAGAATTTTTTCACCAAGCAGGAACTCCACCAGGAACAATCATTGTTGATGAAAATGCTGAACAACCAATTATTTTTCTGATTGACTATAACCAAACTCAACTGATTCAGAAACAAATAAGTTATCCAGAAGAATGTCTTAATTATTTGGATACAGAATCCGTTTCTTGGGTAGATGTTCAAGGTTTAGGTAGTAAAGATATTTTGCATCGTTTAGGTCAAACTTTTGATTTACATACTCTAATTTTAGAAGATATTGTCAACATGGTAGAACGACCAAAAATCGAGGATTATGAAGAGCAATTAGTGATTATTGCCCACATGGTTGTACCTAATCATAATAATGGCGGTTTTTATAGTGAACAAGTGAGTTTAGTTTTAGGTAAATATTATGTTTTGACAGTGCAAGAAGAACCAGAACATGATTGTTTTGATGGGGTGAGAATGAGAATTAATAAGAATAAAGGTATTATCCGCAGACAAGGTAGTGATTACTTGGCTTATTCTTTATTAGACGCAATTATTGATGGATTTTTCCCAGTTTTAGAACTGTATGGGGAAAGAATTGATGATTTAGAGGAGGAAGTAATCGTTAATCCTAGTCAACAAACATTGCAAAAAATATATCAAATTCGGCGGGAATTATTACAACTACGTCGTGCAATTTGGCCACAAAGAGATGCAATTAATTCTTTAATTAGAGATGGTAGTGAATTAATTAGTGATGATGTGAGAATTTATCTAAGAGACTGTTATGATCATGCAGTCCAAGTGATGGATATAGTGGAAACTTATCGAGAATTAGTAGCTGGTTTAATGGATGTTTATTTATCAGCAATTAGCAATAAAATGAATGAAATCATGAAACTGCTGACGGTGGTTTCTTCTATTTTTATTCCTTTGACTTTTATTGCTGGGGTATATGGGATGAATTTCAATACCGAAAAATCACCCCACAATATGCCGGAATTAAATTGGTATTGGGGCTACCCGCTATGTTTAGGAGTAATGGCGTTAGTGGCAATCAGTTTACTATACTTTTTTTGGCGACGGGGTTGGTTGACTAATTCTGTTAATTTTCAAAAAGATATTCATCGCTAAATTCGATAAAATAGAGACGCTTGATTAAACATCTCTAAGTGGTGAATGCAATTAAATAACAGGGGCTGCTGTAAATATAAACCACAGCAACAATGCTAGAACTAAAACACCAATTTTCACAAGCAGATACGTATAAGCATGAGGGATCAGCAAATTTTGGGTTGTCATATTCCACCTCTACCTACTAGTGCTTAACTAGTTATTATTTAACACAAGGAGTATTTTCCTCAATACCTTTGGCATTTTTGTTACGAATCAAGGCTTTTTCCAATTTGGTGAAGGTATTATTTATTAACTCCATTTTCTTATGTTCCTATTGTCGCTTAAAAATTGGCTAGTACCGCAGGGCAGAATTAAAAATTAATAATTAAAAAGGAGACGATACAGGCTTTTTAAGTATTTTTAATTATGAAAAAACTCAGTACAAATATTTGTGCGCCGGAAAGTGCTGTAAGTAGCAAGTTTTGGGTGAAGATTTAGACCCCACCCTCTTGCCAGTTCTTTGTTTCCTCTGTAAGAATGGAATTTCAAATTACTGTAATTGAAAACCGAGATTATTCATCAATACAATTAGGAATACCTAAAACTGCACAAGGAAAATTATGACCTAGTGTTTCAATCAGCGGATGATTGATAGATTTGCAGCCTAAAAATAGAATATCAGCAGTTTCTAATTCTACAACCTGATTAAGTTCTTTAACAATGTTACCAAACCGTAAATGAGATTTAAATGAACCCTGCCATTCTTCGGCTAAAGTTTTTGCTTGCCAAAGAATTCTATCTGCTTCCTGGAGATAAGTTCTCGATTCTCTTTCTAACTGCGGTAAAATTGCTGTTCTTTTGGGTTGATTTAATCGCAACGTGACTGGCTTTGATATATTACTTAATTGGCATTCTAATTGAGCTTTATTATCAGCAACATTGAATATATCAACATACTGATAATTGCAGTTTTCTTCTACTACATAAACAGCTTGAACTGTAACTTGCGAGTTAGTTGCTAAACTCGTTTGGTAGGCAATCCAACAGGCAATATCTAGGGCTGTATGACTTTGAGGTGAACCATTATAGCCGACAATTAAGTTAGCTGATTTTGTCTGCGAACCTCTTTTAGCAAATGATTTTTGAGTCTCTGGTAATAGCACCATTTGTTCAATTAAGTCATCACGACCTATCGCACTTTGCAAACGTGCCAACATTGTTTTGATTTTCACAGTTTTAACTTCTCTCCCTTGAAACGATTAACCAACGAGAAGCAGGGATAACAATTTTAGATATTAGATTTATCTTAAATCCAAAATCCGCAATTGATTAAGGAAGCCCCAATCATAACTGCTGTTACAGCCAAAGTTTTGGAGGTTCCTTCCATTGCCGACGGAGTTAGCTGACGGGCTAAGACTGGAAGGTGTCTCTCATAAGATTAGCCCCAAATACTTGGTTCCTCCGCTTCAAATTCAGCTTTCATGAATTTGGATTAGGCTACCCACTAAAAATATAGTAATACTATTACACTAGGTTTAGATAAAGTCAAGTTTAAGAATATTGAGGATATGCTTGTAGTGAGCAGCTTAATTACTGATTTACCCTGTTTTCTCTAATATTTAATGATTTAAACTACTTCAACTTAGCAAAAATTTAGAAGTCAGAATTTAGCCATAATTCATTGTTAAACTATGTTTAATGGCTATTTACCAAAGTTTAGGAAAAATTAACTTCTGGTTTTATCCCTCTGCTACTGTGTTCATCATACTTATTGGTTGTTACTGTTAAGCTTATCATTAGCTAGTAGTCTGTCAAATTTATTTTGACGGGTTTTTGGTAGTGCGGACCGAAAAGCCCGCGTGAGCGAGACGCTCACACTACAGTCCATCATTTTTATCTTGACAAACTACTAGTGTTTGTTAACAATGCTAATTTTTGCAGAGTCATTAGCATTTTTTAGCACTTCGTTTACTAATAACTTGATATATGCTGATTTAATTTCGCGTAAAGACGCTAAGAATAATTTTACATCTTTGTTTGAAATCAATAATCATCAATAACATCAGAACGGTGGGGGAGTTATTGACGCAGTAATTTTTCTTTTTTGAAATTTAAAAAATTGTGCATTTTATGTTTATCTCATTTATGAATTGAATAAAAGAGCAGCTAAGATACCCAACCAATAAGATAATAACCAACGCTTGTGTGTTAGAATCATAATCCAGTTCCCTAGTTGTAAAAATTTTCAAATCTACAATTCCAGATTCCAGATATGAAAAGAACATCGTAACGTTTTGTTAAGTTAAGTCAAGCAACCTTAAGACCTGTATAGATAGGCAGATCAAGGGGAATCGGAGGATGGTAAGCTATATGGTGAAATATAAAAGTGACTTAGGACGAAGTGTTAAATGGGTGTTTCCTTAACGGCTCCTCTCCTCCTTAGGGCCGCTCGTGGTGAACAAGTAGATCGTCCCCCTGTATGGATGATGCGACAAGCGGGACGCTATATGCAAGCATACCGGGATTTGCGGGACAAATATCCTTCATTCCGCGATCGCTCGGAAATTCCCGAAGTAGCAATCGAAGTTTCCCTCCAACCCTGGAGAGCTTTCCAACCCGACGGAGTAATTTTGTTTTCCGATATTGTCACCCCCTTACCAGGAATGGGGATTGACATGGATATTGCGGAAGGGAAGGGACCGATTATTTATTCGCCCATACGCACCCAAGAACAAATTGAACAACTGCGTCCTCTAGAACCAGAAGCAGCACTGCCGTTTATCAGAACGATTTTGCAAGCATTACGGCAGGAAGTAGGCAATCAATCAACGGTGTTAGGCTTTGTTGGCGCACCTTGGACTTTAGCGGCTTATGCGGTGGAAGGTAAGGGTTCTAAAACCTATTCCATCATCAAAAACATGGCCTTCTCAGATCCGACAATTCTCCATCAGCTACTCACAAAATTAGCAGATTCTATTGCTGATTATGTCCGCTATCAAATTGATTGTGGCGCTCAAGTAGTACAAATGTTCGATTCTTGGGCAGGACAATTAAGCCCTCAAGATTATGATACCTTTGCGCTACCTTATCAAAAAATGGTGTTTGAGAAAGTTAAAGCCACTCATCCTGACACACCATTAATTTTGTTGGTGACAGGTAGTGCGGGACTTTTAGAAAGAATGGCTACCTCTGGTGCTGATATTATTACTGTAGATTGGACAGTAGATATGGCAGATGCTAGAGCCAGATTAGGGAAGCAGATGAAGGTACAGGGTAATCTTGATCCAGGTGTGTTATTTGGTTCTAAGGAGTTTATCCGCGAGCGGGTTATTGACACCGTTCGCAAAGCTGGTAACTGGGGACACATCCTCAATCTCGGACATGGTGTATTACCAGAAACACAAGAAGAAAATGTGGCTTTTTTCTTTGAAACTGCGAAAAACCTCAACGCTTTGGTGTAGTTTTTTGGGTGGGCTTTTTGCCCACCTGATTTTTATTAAATGGAAATGAGGAAATAACGAACCACTCCAGGCACAGAGGACACAGAGAGAAATTTCTGTTATTTTTGAATAGGTTAACAGTAACATCCTGTACATCCTTAAATCCTGGACATCCTGATTCTGACTAAATATTTTTCTGTAATCTTTAGATTTTACAGTCCACAAATCTCAACGCGAGAGAAGAACTTCTCTGCCCAAAACGCTGTTTCTATCCCGACTCTAGCTGTTTCTATCCCGACTCTAAAAGAATCGCGAACGTGAGTAGTATCTCCGATATTTATAATATTCAAAGAAATACAACCCGGAAGGTGGGCTTGTGGTGCTGTGATATCAAAAGTAAGCTCGTGGTAATACTTCCAAAATCCCATCCCTAACCATCCTTTTGTTCTCCATCCTACCCTATCTCCAAAGGCTATCTCATTAGCCCCCAAACTTTGATAAATTCGTTTCTGTACAGAAAACCCAAATTTACCATTACTGTATTTTACCCACAAACTGTCAATGGTTTGCAAATCTGCACAGGGAAAATTATCAATACTTTTCACATTTAACCAACGTTGTTTTTCCCGGTTTGCTACTGTCAACATTACTTTTATTGTTTCTTCATCTGCTTTCTTCCATTTACCTGCTGCTAATAATTTTTCTAATTTTTCATACCGATTGGGTAAAGCAACAGATGGTAAAATTACATACGATTGAGACGCATTTACAGATACTTGTGAAGTAGAAATTTGATTAATAGAAATCAAATCATTAATCACGTCTTTCACAGATTGATAACGCTGTTTAGCAATAGGACTTGCTAACTTTTCCAAAATCTTCCCTAATTTATTACTTACCCCATTCCCATTTAAAAAATCTCTCCATAGCCATTCCCCTTCCATTGGACTATATAAATTAAACGGACTAACTCCTGTTAATAAATGCAAACAAGTTACCCCTAAACTATATAAATCACTAATAAATAATGGTTTACCCATAGACTGTTCAGGAGCGCAATATTCAGCAGATCCTATAATTGTCCCTGTCGCCGTGCGTTGCTGTGGTTTGACTATTTTCGCCGCCCCAAAATCTACTAAAAATAACTTATTGTCACTACTGCGAATAATATTTTCTGGTTTAATATCTCGGTGAATTACCTGTTGACTATGAACAAACTCCAATATCTGCAACAGTTCTCTTAATAATACTCTAATTTGCTGTTCAGAAAAAACGCCATTTTTATCTAACTCAGTTTGTAGAGTTTCCCCTTTCACAAATTCCTGTACTAAATATTGACGATTATCAGATGTAAAATAAGCCATTAACTCAGGTATTTGAGGATGCTTACCTAACGCCTCTAAACGTTGTGCTTCCTGTGAAAATAACTGGGATGCTTTTTCAATACTATCTGTTCCCTGTGCTTGGGGTAAAAATTGTTTAATTACACAATAAGGTTTTGATGGTTTATCCTCATCAATAGCTAAAAATGTTCTACCAAAACCACCCTGACCTAAAATTGATTCAGGTATATATCTTTCACGCAAAAGTAACTTATTACCGCACTTTTGACAATATTGAAAATTATCAGGGTTAGGAAAAAGACAGTCAGGATTAAGACATTGACGCATAGACTCACCACCAAGGCTTTTTTGTAATTTTACCCTAATTAATCAAGGTTTACGCAAAATCTCTCAAAACCTCATTTCTCTGCGTCCTCTGTGTCTCTGCGGTTCGTTTCCAAAAAATATATTCAGTTAACAATACTGTAGCCAAAAAAAGAGGATGAAGAGAGAGGGCTGATGTAGTAGAGTTATAGTCTTCCAAAACAAAAACTCGAAAACCACATACAGCCCATGTTTGATATCCTAACACTCCTGCAATGCCTGCTACCAGAAATAAAAGTGACGACTATGCGGCAATTGAGTCAGATCATCATGGCCATGTTAGCAATGAGCGGACGAGTAACGATGTTGGGAATTTCGCGTTGGACGCTTAGTGGTGGTAGTTATCGGACGGTAATCAGATTCTTTCGGACAGTCATACCGTGGGCAACGGTGTTCTGGGTGTTTTTTCGGCGGCATTTGTTTTGCCCAAATGATGTTTATTTGTTGGCAGGAGATGAAGTAGTAATAAGCAAAGCCGGGAAAAAAACCTATGGATTAGATAGGTTCTTCTCAAGTCTAACAAGCAAACCAATATCGGGGCTATCTTTCTTTACCTTATCATTAGTAAGTGTTCAACAAAGACACTCATTTCCGATTCAGATAGAACAGGTAATCAAGAGCGATGTAGAAAAAAGTATTGTCTCACCAATTCCAGAAGTAAAACCTCAAGAAAAACCTGGACGGGGACGACCAAAAGGGAGTAAGAACAAAAATAAACAGGAGGTGATTTTTACATCTGAACTACTAAGAATTCAGAAAATGATTAATGAGCTATTTAAGTTAATAGCTAACTTTATCCCCCTCACTTACTTGGTTGTAGATGGTCACTTTGGGAACAATAATGCTTTGCAAATGGCTAGACAGGTAAAGTTACACATAATTTCCAAATTACGCCACGATTCGGCGTTATACATACCTTACCAACATCCTGACCCTAATCATCGTTCTCGTCGTAAATACGGAGATAAGCTGGACTGGCGTAATATTGCTGGGGAATATTTACGTCAAAGCAGTATTGACGAAGATATCAAAACTGATATTTATCAAATGACTCTACTGCACAAAGAATTTGCTCAATCCTTGAATGTAGTGATTTTGGTAAAAACAAATATCAAGACGAATGCTGTTAGTCATGTGATTTTATTTTCCAGTGACTTAGATTTGTCTTATGAGAAAATAATCGACTACTATAGACTCCGCTTTCAAATCGAATTTAATTTTCGTGATGCCAAGCAGTTCTGGGGATTGGAAGATTTTATGAATCGGGGTCAAACTGCGGTGACTAATGCGGCCAATCAATATTTTTTATGGTCAACTTATCTCATTATCTTTTAGCTCAATTCCGTCAAGATAATCCTGGTGCTGGAATTATTGATCTTAAGGCTTACTGTCGTGGTTTTCGATATGTTCGTGAAATGTTAAAAATGCTTCCGGAACAACCAGAGCCTATTTTATTAGCCCAGATTTTTGCCAAGCTTACCTCTCTTGGTCGTGTTCACAATGCTCCTACAGCCGTTGAACCCTCGTAATTTGGCTACAGTATTGGTTAACTAACACCCAGATCCCCGATTTCTTTAAGAAATCGGGGATCTATCTTCTCAAATCATGCTACAATTACGCACTGACCTCAACCATCCCCAAAAACCCCAACATCCAATTTCATGACCAAAAAACGCATTTTAGTTACAGGTGCAAGTGGCTGTGTCGGTCACTATATCAGTGAAGCCTTAATTGAAAACACCAATCACGAATTGTATCTACTAGTTAGAAACCCAAATAAACTCCAAGTTGATACTACAGCCCGTCCCGGTATTACTATTCTCCAAGGTGATATGAAAGAGATTGGTAAATTCTCTGATTTACTTAAAACTATTGATATTGCCGTATTAACAGCCACTTCTTGGGGTGGTGAGGGCATTTTTGATATCAATGTCTTCAAAACTCTAGAATTAATGAGTTTGTTAAATCCTGAAAAATGTGAACAGGTAATTTATTTTTCCACTGCGAGTGTTTTGAACAACGATAATAAACCACTTAAAGAAGCGGGAGAAATTGGGACAGATTATATCCGTTCTAAATATGATTGTTTACATCAAATTGAAAAATTAGCAATTTTTCCCAAAATTACCACGGTTTTTCCTACCTTAGTATTAGGTGGTGATGATAAAAAACCTTATTCTCATCTCACATCGGGTATTCCTGAAGTTACTAACTATATTAATCTCATTCGTTTTTTACAAGCAGATAGTAGTTTTCACTTTATTCATGGTAAAGATATTGCCACAGTTATCCAATATTTAATTGATTATCCCCCACAACAGGGAGATCCACGCCGATTTGTTTTAGGACAATCAGCATTAACTGCTAATCAAGCCATTGAAGAAGTGTGTGCTTATTTAAGTAAAAAGATTTATTTCCGCATTCCTCTATCTTTAGGTTTAGCCAATGTGATTATTGTTTTATTCCGCATTCAAATGGCGGCTTGGGATCGATTCTGTATGAATTATCGTCATTTTAGCTATGCTAATGCCATTAATCCTAGCAGTTTCAATTTACCAAATTACTGTGCAACGATGAGTGATGTTTTGAAAATTAGCGGTGTGAAAGCTGGAAAATAAGGCGTTGGTGAATGAAAGTATGAATTAGTCCCACGCAAAGGCGCAAAGGCGCAAAGATTAAGAGTTTCAAAAAGGGAATTTTTGATTTTCATATCTCAATTCAGCAATACTTAAAATAAATATTACACGAAAACGCATTCATGGTGGCGACTAATGCGGACACATCCTCATCTATATAAAGTGCAGCCAAGATGGTCATACTCTGCCTAATACAGCTTTCACAGAGAGATATACTAATTCATTAGGCACATCTTATATTGCACCAATGAACTGAATTGCTAGGGACAAAAATTCCTCCGCGCGGTCAATTTGTTCTGCGGCTTGGTCTGTTGTGACGGCGTTCAATTGTCCGTAGTCGCCAGTTGTTCGCAGTTCCTGTGCTTCAATTAGGAAACGATGAAAATTAGTTGGGACTACTTGAGGTTTGGCAAATTCTCGCCCAAAAGCAGCAATAACGGCTGAATGTTTGGAAAATGAAAGTCCCTTACCCTCTAAAAATGCTTCTGCAATGTAGAACATAGCGTAGTAGGCGCGGGAGGTGGCGTAGTCTGGGTAGTTGTTGGTAAGTAGGAGTTTTGCAGCTTCTAAACTCTGTTGGGCTTTGAGGAGGAGTTCCCGTTGTTCGTCGGTCATAGAAGAACGCCTTCTTTACGGATATTACGAAGCAAAGAGCCGTTGCGGGTTTGATAGTGGGTTTCATCCATGAAAAGACAGCTAATGACAACATCATAATCTAGGGAAAGATCAGCGATCGCTTTCCCCGTGCGTTTGATTTCTTCTCCGGGGTTAACTGGAGGCTTCAGCACTACCAACACATCTATATCTGATCCAGGTTCTGCATCACCACGGGCTTGAGAACCAAAGAGGGTGAGGTGTTGTAAGCGATCGCCATACAGGTCAGTGAGTTCTTGTTTCAGGCGAGTGAGAATAGGTTTTAGGTTAATGTTCATGGTTATAAGGGCGATACCTTAGGTAAGCTACGCTAACGCTCTCCTCTAGTTTATCTCATGGGAATCCCTTGACTCGCTGAAGGTATCGCTCCCATGCAAACAAGATAACTGCACTAATAATTACAATAGGGTTAAATGCACTCAGGAAACCCCATCTATGGAGCGGATATTATGTTGTTCTAAGATTGAATTTATAGTATCAATTACGTCTTGCTTGAACTTATTGAAAAGGTCAGAAGTATTTGGTAATTTAAATCTAGTAATGTTGTGTTCTGGAATAATTTCACCCATTTTTTTATAATCGTTGTATAATCCTCTTAATTTTCTTACTTTATTATAGAGATTGTTAAGATCGTGTTCTAAATTTTTGTCATCAAATTTACGAATGGGTTTTGCCAGCAATTTTCCGTTTATAACTCCTGTTTTCAAGAGAGATATCAAATCTGTTAAAGCAGCCTCAAAGTCCTGATAGCTTGATTCTGTGTGAAATGAATCTTGGAGTGCTGGTCTATCAAATGCGTCTCTATATATTTTTAATGCTTCAATATCTCCTTGTTGTAGGATATACATTTCTGCTGATAAATTTAAATTTTGATAAAATATTTCACTTTCAATTAAATGGTTCAATTTTTCTAGTTTTTCATCGGAAAGGGATTTTAATTCACGTATTAAATCCTTTAAATTTATAACATCCTTCTTTGGATCAAATGTAAATAAATTTTGGGTATTAAATCCCCTTCGATATGTTTCCTGCTTGTCTCCCAAAAATAAAAATTTCAGATGATCAAAATCTTGATATTTTTTATTTCCAATAAATTTATTTATTGTGTCTTGTATTTTCTTTCGATGGTTTTTAAGAGAAGTAGATGTAACTTGAAAACAAAGTTTTCTCTCGTAGTCACCCAAATCAATTGCAGCGCATGATTTATCCTGAGAATTTAAATTAATTAAGTTATAACCATATATTATATTTAGTAGCTTGACAACAAAATATTCAGCAATAATATGCTGATCGTAGAGGTTTAACACTGCGTAATATTCTGTTGAATCTTTTAATTGAATAAGTCCACGCGTAATATTTTTTAGAAAAGTTTCCTTTTTCAGCATAGTTGATACTAACCCAAGTTGCTAATTATTAATTCAAGACTTGTACACATATTGATACGTAGTTAGTGATAAAATTCTATCTTCATCCTGTAAATCCTTAAATCCTGGACATCCTGATTCAGACAAATTCCCTAACTAACAACTTATATTACTACGGATTCTTGCTTCCATGCAACATATCCCTTGTAAACTGAGGTGCAAAGTCAATTAGCTTTAACTAGCTAAAGCAGGAATCTTCAAAGGTACAAGAGCTTTATGCAGTACACTAGGTTTTGCACTTAAATATACTTCTCGAAAATTACTCTCGTTATATCCAACTACAACCGCGCCTATGGTTGTACCAATTTCTGGATACATTTCTGGACTCATGCCTCCTTCATCTAAAAAGTCTGGGATTTTGATCAATTTAGGACGTACACGCTCAAAAATTGTCCGATAACGTTGATACTCTGCCTCATTTTCAGCCTTACGTCTAGCTAATTCTTCCGGTGATAAAGTCAGTTCTGGAAAAATTATTCCTCTTCTCGCTGGTTGTTTTGGTGTTAGTTGAGTCATGTTTTTAAACTCCATTTCTACTATGATAATAATAATATCAAAAAAATCATCCCCAACTCAAAACACCAGCAGAAAAACCATCTTTATGAACCTTTCATTATCAGTCCTGATAGAATCTGCAAAAGCTGGAAAACTAATTAGTTTCCCCACAGATACCGTCCCCGCATTAGCCACCATACCAGTACAAGCAGAATTAATTTATGCAGCGAAACAACGCAGTTTCGATAAACCTTTAATTTTAATGGCTGCTAAAGCTGAAGATTTATGGGATTATGTTCAAGGTAGCCAAAGAGAATATCAAATCTGGCAAAAAATTGTTAATCAACATTGGCCAGGTGCATTAACTTTAGTTTTACCAGCTAGTGACAAAATTCCCACCGTCATGAACCCTGTTGAACCAACTACCATTGGGATTAGAGTCCCAAATCATCCAGTTGCTCAAACTATTTTGGCGCAAACTGGGCCAATGGCGACAACTAGCGCTAATTTATCAGGACAACCAGCTTTAGAAACCAAAGCAGCCATAGAAGCTCAATTTCCAGAGGTTTTAACATTAGAATCAACAGAATACCAAGGTTTGGGAATACCTTCCACCGTTGCTAAATGGACAGGGAACAATTGGCAGATTTTACGACAAGGTAGTATTAAATTAGATAATTATGAATTTTAGTAACTGGCTATATTTAGGAGCAGGAATAGGATTAGGAATAGGTATTTGTAGATTATTCCTTCAGCCTACAAAATCTGCATCCATTCCCATTCAAAATGCTCCACAACAGCAAGAAAACCAACTTTTACAAGAATTGAAACAAACTCAATTAGCCTATTATCAGTCCAAAGAAATGAGTCAGTTTCAAGCAGGTTTTTTAGCCCGAATTAGCCATGAATTGCGATCGCCATTAGGGAGTATAATTGGCTTACATCAATTGATTTTGACAGATTTATGTGACAATCCCGAAGAAGAACGGGAATTTGTCGGACAAGCTCACGAAAAATCTCTCAAGTTATTAAAACTAATTGATGAAATTCTCAATGTTTCCAAAATTGAATCTGGTAGAAATAAATTAGATATTGAAACTTTGCAATTATCTGAATTTTTACAAGAAATTTATAACTTAACTTATCTATTAGCAGTCAATCGTAATTATCCTTTTACTTTATCACCACCAGATCCAAAAATTTACATTTTAGCAGATTCCCGTTGGCTCAAACAAGTATTAATAAACTTGATAGATACAACAATTGCTCAAATGGAAGCAGGGAATATTTATCTTTCTAGTCATCTACAACCTACAGATAATTATGTAAATATCTGCTTAGATGTACCAACTGAAACTGTAGTTACAAGTGAATCTATAGATTTGATGATAGCTGAAAATCAGACAACTCAGAAAAATATAGTTCTGTCACCAGGAATGAAACTTTCACTTCATCAAAGTTTAGTAGAATTGATGGGAGGAAAGTTAGAAATTTTGCCTTTCCCCACCAATCAGGAAGAAAAATCACAGTTAACAAGATGGCAAATATCTATGCCTCTAACGACTCCTGAAGTTGAATCTCTCCAGGAACAAAATCAAAATTAGATTGATTGTATAGCACCATTGTTGTTGTGTTATTTGCTTGAAAACCAATCTTCTCATAAAATTCCTGCTGGTGAGTTGTCATCAAATACACACGCTCTACTTTTTGCATTCGCGGATGACTTAAAACAGTTTCTACCAACTTGCTACCTAGTCCATTACCTTGATATTCTGGATGAATCACAACATCCCAAATTGTAGCGCGATAGATACCATCAGAAGTCGCTCTTGCAAAGCCAATTAATAATTCCTTCTCCCAGACAGAAATCACAGGTTCACTATTAGCAATAGCTATACCCCAATCCTTAATACTTCGTCCTTTTGCCCAAAAAGCGGACAGATTAAACAGTTCTTGGAGTTGGTAAAGATCAATATCCGCATGACTGTGGCTAAATTGAATCTGAGAATATTTCATCTATAAACACCCACTTATCCTAAGATATTTGTTTCTGTTATGGCATATTTTCCTAGAAATTACTAAACCTGTATATGTATATGCAACAGTTCAATTAAAAATTAAGAATTAAAAATTAAAACACTCTTTTTTAATCACTCTTCCCTGTTCATTGACAAACCCACTTCCATAGAGGGTGAGAAGATCCTTGTTGACGAATACGATAAACTTGCTTTTTTAATTTTTCCTGTTCTGCCAATGGTAATCCCCACAGAATATTGCGACTTTGCCAAACTAAAACAGAAGTTGTCACACCTATGCACAAACTTAAACCCAGGGCAGATAGAGGATGAAAAATTAGTGCGTACCGTAATCCTACCCAGGTAAAATATTGTTGTAACAAGGAAATTTCTACCCGTAAATCCCACAGACAAACAGGGGCTATTATTAGCCACAAACAGCCGACAAATAACCATCTGCCGTATACTGTAAGCTGATGTAGCTTTTGGATTTGTTGAGTAAAAGCAGAATCTACTCCGAATTCTTCTACCTCAATTTGTGGTTCTTCGGGTTTATCCATAGGAAGAGTATAGCTTGCGCCTACAAAAAACTCTAAAATCTCGTTCCCAGTCTCCGACTGGGAATGTTTATTATTGCGGCTCTGCCGCTAGTGACAAGGAGGCTCCAGCCTCAAATTAGGCATTCCCAGCCAGAGGCTAGGAACGAGGTATTTTCCATGACTGAATTTAGCTTTCTGGAGAAGTCACAGGGGGTTCAACTTGGTAATTTTGACTGCGTTCTCGCCACCAAATCAGGAGTGTACTGGCAATGAATATACTAGAATAAGCTCCCATTATAAAGCCGACAATTAAAGCTAGAGAGAAATAATGGAGCGTTTCTCCACCAAATAGGAAAATAGCAGTTAATGTCAGTAAGGTGGTTAAAGTCGTGTTGATTGACCGAGATAAAGTTTGGTTAACAGCATCATCAACAACCTCAGCAATTGGTTGTTCAGGATGAAGTTTAATAGTTTCCCGAATGCGGTCATAAATTACCACAGTATCATTGACTGAAAACCCTGTGATAGTTAACAAAGCAACAATGAAAAGACTATCTACCTCAACACCGAAAACTAAGCCTAAAATTGAGAAAACTCCAGTTGTGACGAGAATATCGTGAAACAATGCCACAATAGCTAATAAGGCATAGTCCAACTGAAACCGGAAAGCCATATAAACAGTTATCCCGACAAAGGAAACTATTAAAGCTAAGATTCCCGAAGTAAATAATTCCTTTCCTAAAGTTGCACCAACGGAGTCAATTTGGTTTTTTTGCGGGTCGAAAGCGCCGATTTTTTCAGTTAACGCAGTTTGCAAATTACTCCGCTGTTCTGTTTCCAGGTTTTTCGTGCGAATAGTAATGCCATTTTCTTGGCCATTTTCCGAGATTAACTGAATGCTGCTGTCTCCAAGTCCTTGGGATTTGGCGACTTCTCGCACCAGATTAATATCTATTGGCTGGTCACAGTTACCAGGTTTGTCACAGTCCCGGACAAATTGCAACCTTGTTCCGCCGATAAAGTCCAAGCTGGGACGCAGAGGTGCTTTGATACTGGGATTGAGTGTGGATATCACCATGGAAATGATACCGATCAAAATAATCACAGCGGAAATAGTCCACCAAGTACCCCGGGCTTTGTTAATATCTAATCTCATCGTGCCACTCCTGTCTTATTTGTTACTGGCACATTAGGAGCATAAAATTCTGTTTTCCGCAAAGAGGGAATGGAAATAACTAAAAACATCAATGTGCGACTACAAGTAATTGCGGTAAACATACTCACCCCTACGCCTAAAGCTAAGGTAAGAGCAAAGCCTTTGACTAGTCCTGAACCTAACCAAAACAATGCAGCACAAGCAATCCAGGTAGTAACGTTACTATCCAAAATACTAGAAAAGGCGCGGTAAAAACCGGATTCTACAGAACGATACAAAGATTTACCTGCTTGTAGTTCTTCCCTGGTGCGTTCAAAAATCAAAACGTTAGCATCAACTGCCATACCGATACTGAGAATAAAACCCGCAATTCCTGGTAAAGTGAGGGTGACACTCAATAAACAAAAGGTAGCCCAAGTCAGTAGGGAGTAAATCAATAGTGATATATTCGCTATCATTCCTGGTAATCTATAGTACCACACCATAAATATTAATACTAAAGTCAGACCACCAATACCAGCGTAGATACTTCTTTGAATACTATCTTTTCCTAAAGTAGCTCCTACCGTTCTTCTCTCCGCAATTTCCACAGGAACAGGTAATGCACCACCGCGTAATTGTACGCCTAAATCATTGGCTTCTTGGGCTTGAAAACGACCTGTAATTACCGCAGAACCGCCAGTAATCCCAGTAGCAGCAAATTCTACACCTACACTAGGTGAACTGATCAGTTCATTATCAAGGAAAATACCGATACCACGACCAGTGCCAGCGAGGTCTTTTGTGAGTCCAGCAAAGAGTTCACCACCCTTTTGATCAAAACGGATAGCCACATCCCAGTTATTGCCTTGAGTGGGCTGACCGTAGGCATCCTGGAGATATTTACCAGTTAATGGTGGATTGGTACTTTCAAACAATTCCGCAACTGCTTGATTACTTTGATCAAACTCTTGCTTATTTTGATCAATTGCTGCTTGATCTTTACTCTTTTTCAAGTCTTCGCGCTTGGTTTTCAGGTCATTTTTTGTTACCTGAAGAGCAAAAAGTTGAGTTTCTGTATTCGGTTTTTGGACACGGAACTCTAACTGCGCTGTACCGCCTAATACCCGTTCTGCTTGTTCTGGATCATTGACACCAGGTAGTTGTACGGAAATCTTATCTGTACCGATAGTTTGAATTAATGGCTCAGAAACACCAAGACCATTAATCCGCCCTTCCACTACTTTTTTTACAGCTTCCAATTCTCTTTCGGTGATTTGGGGAATTTCCGCCGTTGGTTTCACCTGAATTGTAAGCTGTGACCCACCTCGTAAGTCTAGTCCCAAGGGGACAGGAATTGTCACAATCACCGTAATAGCGGTGATGACCAAAACTATAATTAACGCTAATAGCGATCGCTGTTTTTGCATACCATCACTCACAACTGACAAAGATTATAAGAAAATAGGCTAAAAACCTCGGAATTGACACCTAAAAATCCAAAAAGTTTTTAGGTGTCAATGTCTTTTAAGCCGGGACTGAAAGCCGTGTGGGGGATTTATCCCCCAGCGATTTATGTTATACTACTTGTAACAGGAAAGGTAATCAACCTGTCTAAAAACCTAACTGCCTAACGGCTTTTCTGGTCCTTGACAATTAAATCTATGCGGTTTTACTGCATTGTTCTAGTTTCCTCCTAGCAGTAGGTAAAAGATTTATAGGAACTAGACGACTCAGAATTTTGAAACTTTCTCGTTTCAAGTTAAACAGGACTTGCAGCAATGCAACTACGGTCGGGCAGACCGAAAGCTAACGCTTGGGGAGAGTCCCACCTCTGAGCTAGATAACCCAAGGAGTCTAGTTTAAGTGGTCTCGTTGAACCAAGAATCCCCGTGTCTTTAGACCGGGGAGTGTCAAAATAACGTTCTTTTTGCCAGTTGTGAGTAGAAGTTTGATGTGGTCAGTAGTCAGTAGTCAGTGGTTCATAGCAACGGACAAAGAACAACTGACCACTGACAACTGACAACTTCCTAAATTCGCAAAGCCACCATTTTCTGGACTGCTTCGACGATTTGCTCTGGTTGGATAATAGTTAGACGCTCAAGATTACCATTGTAAGGTGTGGGGATATCTTGAGAAGAAAGCCGCAACACAGGTGCATCTAATTCATCAAATAAGCGGTCATTAATAGAAGCAACTAATTCTGCACCAATACCCCCAGTTCTCATGCACTCTTCCACAACAATCACCCGGTGAGTCTTGCGAATTGATGCGCCAATAGTTTCAAAATCAAGAGGTTTCAAGGAAATTAAGTCAATAACTTCTGGATCATAACCTTGTTTTTCCAAAACTTTCACAGCTTGCAGCACATGATACCGCATCCGCGAATAAGTGAGAATTGTCACATCCTTACCTTGACGAACAACTTCAGCTTTATCTAGCGGTAGCACATATTCTGTTTCTGGCAGGTCTTCTTTTAAGTTATAAAGTAAAACGTGTTCAAAAAATAACACAGGGTTATCATCGCGGATAGCTGCTTTCAGTAATCCTTTAGCGTTATAAGGTGTGGAACAAGCCACAATTTTTAAACCAGGAACAGCTTGGAAATAAGCTTCAAGACGTTGGGAATGTTCCGCACCAAGCTGTCTACCCACACCCCCAGGTCCACGAATCACCATCGGGATTTTAAAGTTACCACCGGAAGTGTAACGTAACATCCCCGCATTATTAGAAATTTGGTTGAAGGCCAGGAGCAGAAAGCCCATATTCATGCCTTCAATAATCGGTCTTAATCCAGTCATAGCCGCCCCTACAGCTATCCCAGTAAAGCTATTTTCCGCAATGGGGGTATCTAAAACTCGCAAATCACCATATTTTTGGTGTAAGTCTTTAGTAACTTTATAAGAACCGCCGTAGTGTCCTACGTCTTCACCCAGAATGAATACGCTAGAATCGCGGGACATTTCTTCGTCAATAGCTTCCCGCAGGGCGTTGAAAAATAGTGTTTCTGCCATTTAGACCTTTATCGCAATTTATCGTTATAGAATTTTATCGTGCCATTGTCCCGAATACAGTCAAGCCTAGCACTGTTGTTGAGAACATCAGATAATTCTTTATAATCCACTTTTTGCACGTAGCGGTAGAAAATTCATGATATCTGACTTGAAGAATAATTGCACGAAAAAATCACAAAAGTTGGTTAAAGTGGAGTAAAATACAAACAACATCTTTATCTAGCTGAATATAGACACTTACCAACAAAGACTGATTGGGGAAATGCGTTATTACTTCTATCTAGTAGTCTGTTAAATTTATTTTGACGGGTTTTTGGTAGTGCAAGCATCTTACCCGCGTGAGCGAGACGCTCACACTACAGTCCATCATTTTTATCTTGACAAACTACTAGTACACTGCGGCGTAAGTAAGATAACCATTAAAAATCCCTAAAAAGCTTATACAATCTGCTTTTTTAATTTTTAATTGTTAATTTTTAATTCCGCCCTGCGGTACTAGTTTTGTTTGTACTTTTGTCTAAATCTCTAATTATCAATTTTTCACTCCTACCCATTGAGTCACAGGAGACATGGATTTCCAACCTAGAAATTTACCAATAGGTTCGGCTCGTTGAATAGCAATCCGGGTAAAGTTTCCTCCCACTTTTTCATACCATTGATATAATCTTTGTTCACCTGCCAAAGTGACAACATTAACCACCATTCTACCTCCAGGAAGCAAGACATTCCAACAATTTTCTAATATTTCTGATGCTGTCACACCACCACCAATAAAAATTGCGTTTGGTGCTGGTAAATTTGGGATGACTTCTAAGGCTTTACCTGCCATAATTTGTAAATTTGGTGTTCCCAAAGCAGCCGCATTATCAGCAATATAATTTAGTCTAGTGGAATTTTGTTCAATAGCGATCGCTCGACATCTTCTATCACTTCGCAGCCATTCTATAGAAATAGAGCCACAACCAGCCCCCACATCCCACAGCAATTCCCCCGGTAAAGGTGCTAAACTCGATAATGTCACCGCCCGGACTTCCCTTTTCGTCAATTGTCCATCATGATGAAAAGCATTGTCAGGTAAACCGGGAAATCTGGATAAACCAACAATTCCCCTATCAGCAATACATTCCACCGCAATAGTATTTAAAGCCGCGACATTTTTTTCTTGCCAATTAGTAGCGATATCTGTGATAATGTTCTCATTAATATTACCCATTTTTTCTAAAACGGTAATTTGACTATTACCATAACCGCGATTTATTAAAATTTCTGCGACATGAGCGGGAGTATTTTTTCCCTCACTTAAAATTAATAATTTTGCACCGGGATAAATATAAGATTGCAGTAAAGAAACCGGACGACCACATAAACTTAAAGTTTCGACTTCTGTTAATGACCATCCTAATCGAGAACAAGCCAGACTAAAAGCGGAAGGTGCAGGAATAATTGTAATTTCCGAAATAGGAATATCTTTCAGAATAGTTGCACCCACACCATAACATAAAGGGTCGCCACTAGCTAAAATACAAACTGCTTGACCACGACGACTGATAATTTCGGTTATGGAAGTTGTAAAAGGTGATTTCCAGGGAATTTTTTCCCGGTTGTCGTCAGGTGGTAACATAGAAAGATGACGTTCACCACCAAAGATAATCTGAGCTTTGTCTAAGCAGGAAACAGCAATGGGACTTAACCCTGCTAAACCATCTTCACCGATACCGATAATTGATAACCATTTTTGCATAATTCGTGAGGTTGTTTGTTTTGCTGGAATATCGCTTTTATTACCTTACCGTGAGGGGATGTAAAGTTGGTGCTTTGAGTTGAATAAGAGTATTTTTTCTCGCAGAGACGCAGAGGCGCAAAGAAGAGCGCGTAATGTATTGTTTTTACAACATATTTATAAACCTCATTAATACAATTTGTCATAATTAAATTTACTTATTTGATAAATTTACAGAGGTAGATGGTAAAAAATATGTTAAATATTTAGAATAGATGTCTATTTATATTATTGGAGTTTTATGTACCCCATATTTATCCTATTGAAAGAAGGAATATACTTATTTCAAGAAGCACATAAATCTAAGTTAAATCCTACTGGTTTAGAAGGAAATATTTTACTATTTTTTAGAGATTTAAAAAAATCAATAGATACAAAGAATTTAGATAAACTAAATGAATTAATATCTGATAAATATTATAGTGAATCTTACCCTCAGACTAATAAGAATCAACTAATATTCTATTTTGAATCTGTTTTCAAATCTTTACCATTTTTGACTAGTCCTTCTTTAGAGGTAGAAATTTGTAAAATTCCAGAATTTAGAAGTCAAAAGCAAGTTTTTTTAGTTATTAGACCTATTTTAAATGTTCATTTATTAGGAATAATAAATTTATTTTACCAAGGTTTTGGGACAGAAAAAAGAATGGGTGTAATTTTAGAGAAAAATCAAAATTCTGGGTTATTTACTATTGTTAATATGGAAGATATTTCATATCTTGAATCTAAATAAGTAAGTAAGTAGACGAAAATAAATCAAAGTAGATTAAGTAATGTAAAAAATCTGGAGATGATTTCGTAGTAAGGGCTTCAGCCCTCAAATGAGGAATAAATTCCTCACTACAAACTTTGAATTATTCAAGCCGTTTTACTTAGGTTAGCATTGAAAATCGTCGTTATGGCACTAGGCAAGAGGCAAGAGGCAAGAGTGAAGAGGGTTTGGGCGATTTTACTTTTCGTTACATATTTCGGTTTTTTTCCGTTCACCTACTTAATATCCTTTTAATTATTGAAAATTTAATAAATTGAAATTCTGGTTTTTGAGATTTAACCCAGGGATGAATACCATGTTGGGTTGATTGATATTTTTTTGCTGTTAATATACATCTTACATGATCCTACCAAACCGCCTGAGAATGAATTCTCAGTCTCATAGCAAAAGTCTGTTAAAACAGACTGCATAAATATCAATCTTCATTCAGCTTTAGCTGAATTTTGCTATTAGCCAAGAAATGAATTTCTTGGCGGTGGTGATATCATTTAGTAAATGGATTAACATAATAAAAATGAGGTTTATCTATGAAATTAATACCACAATACCCACCGCTAGTAAACCTAGAAATTATTGAAATCTATGAATATTATGATTTTCCCTGTTTATTTAGTTGTCAAAATGCTTCAGGACAGATTTTTTTAGCTGTTTGGATAGATGAAATACCAGATCATAAAACTTGGCTTTATTCTCCCATGTCAAAAGGAAGATTAAAAAATATTCGTTCTGGTAATCTTGATTTATATGATGCTTTTAAAAAATCAGAAGATGGTTTTATTTATCAAGCTATAATTTCCGAAAATGATAATTTGGATGTTGTAGAAATTATATTTTGTGAAAATCTCAATGATGAATATTTACCCATAGCTGGTGAAACTATTGATTTCTCTGATGCAGTTTTTCCTCTAGAAAATAAGGAAAAAATCAAGATTTGATTTAAAAATACCAGTATATATAAAAATTTTATTACTGTTGTAATTATTGTAGCTATTTATAAGGAGAAATTATGAACATTAATACATCTTTAGATCAAATCATTCTTGATAAGAATAACATCATTCAACAACAAACTAGCCAAGATATCAAACAAATTATTCAAACCGCAATTGGTCTTGATTATCAAAAAATTCAACAGCCAGAAAATGATCCTCTTGCTTTATTTAAACAAAGTGACTTTATTGCTTGTGGAAAAAGTGATCCTGATTTGTCTAGCACTTACAAAACTCAATTAAAAACCATTTTTTAGGATATAATAAAAATATCAATAGTCTTAGTAAAAATTAACGCAGTAATTTAATATGCCTACTGAAACTATTACACTACAAATACCCGAAATTATCTATCAACGGTTAGTTAATACCGCCCATGCTACCCAGCGCCCTTTAGAGGAGGTTATACTTCATGCTTTACAAGTGGGTAGTCCACCAGCATGGGATGATGTACCAGAGGAATTTCAAGCCGAACTAGCAGCTTTAGATAAGTTAAATGATAATGCTCTTTGGCAAATTTTCCATAGTCATAAAACAGTAACAGATATGGAAGAATACAATAGCTTACTAGAGAAAAATTCTCATAGTACACTAACAGAAACAGAAAGATTAAATTTAACATCTTTGCGATATAAAGCTGATCTTTTCATGTTACGTAAAGCCCAATCCGCAGTTTTACTTCGTTGGCGTGGATATAGTTTACCAAATCTTTAAAATATTGAAATTGTTGTGTCTACTTATATTTCTGAAAATTTAAGAAAACAAATCATTGATAATGATAAATCACGTTGCTGTTATTGCTTAACATCCGAAGTAAATAGCGGTATTACTATGACCTATGATCATATTCAACCAGTTTCACAAAGAGGAGATACAACTTTTGAAAATTTGTGTTTAGCTTGTCGTTCTTGTAATGAATATAAAAGTAATTTAACTGAGTCTATAGATCCTTTAAGTTGTGAAACAATATCACTTTTTAATCCTCGTAAACAGATTTGGTCAGAACATTTTATCTGGAGTGCTGACGGTACAAAAGTTGAGGGTATTACTGCTATAGGTCGCGCTACAATAATTAGGTTACGTATGAATAACCCTGTTATTATAGTTGCTCGTAAACGTTGGGTAATGAGTGGTTGGCATCCTCCTAATGATTAAAAAAATTGACAATAGCCAAAAATACCATCTTATGGTAAACTACTAAATCTGAGAGTTAGGAAACTTCGGTTCAATTCCGAGACTGTGCCGCAACTGTAAAGCAATTTGAGGTGATTGAAGTTTAATTAAAAATCTCACATTGAGTAAGTCAGAATGCTAACTCTCAAGTGTTCACTTCCATTCTGTCTCTGCGTCACACAGAGAAGGAGTTATAATTTTGCAAATTCCATTTACCGCTTGTCCGGGATTATTTTACAGCACACCAGCCCAAGACGGTCTTCTTTATCGGCTAAGAATACCAGGGGGAATCATCAATTGTCAACAATTTCAGACTATTGCAGATATTGCTGATAATCATGGTAGTGGCTATATTGATATTACTAACCGCGCTAATATTCAAATTAGAGAAATTCAACAAAGCATAAATATTGAAGTTCTGAAAAAATTCCAAGCATTAGGTTTAGCTTCTACCAATGCCAAGATAGATCATATCCGCAACATCATGACCAATCCCACAGCGGGTATTGATATAGAAGAATTAATAGATATTCGTCCCTTAGTGAAAGATTGGGAAGAATATATTACCGCACATTCTCATCTTGGTGAATTATCTGCAAAATTTAGCGTTTGCTTCGATAGTGGAGGCAAAGTTTCCGTAAGATATCAACCCAATGATATTATATTGGCAGCAGAATTAAATAACAGCAATGTATATTTGCGGTTATATCTCAGCTATGGAGAAAAAGGAGAACCAGCAAAAGACACAGGAATTGTATTCAAACCAGAAAAGGCAATAACAGTTTTAGAAGCATTAGCAGAAACTTACCTCAAACACATAGACACTAAAAACCGTCGCAAATTACGGTTACGAGAAATAATCAATAACATCACAGTTAAAGAATATCTTCATCAAGTCCAAGAAAACCTCAACCCAGGTATACTGAAAATTACAAAAACTCCTCTCCGTGCCTTTGCGCCTCTGCGAGAAAAAACTCATATTGGCATTCATTCTCAACGCCAAACCGGATTATATTATATTGGGATAGTCTTACCCTTGGGAAGATTAGAAACTTCGCAAATTAGAGGTTTAGCAAATATTGCCAAAAGGTATGGTGATAATAATATCAGGTTAACACCTTGGCAAAACTTACTATTAACCGATATTCCCCAAAACCAAATTAGCGAAGTTGAGCAAGAAATTACCAATTTAGGTTTAAACTCATCACCAACCGACATCAAAAGTTTTTTAGTAGCTTGTTCCGGGAAACGGGGTTGTGCTGCTGCGGCCACAGAAACTAAAGATGATGCCTTAAATTTGGTAAAATACCTGGACAGTCTGATGATTCTAGATTCTTCAGTCAATATCCACTTTAGTGGTTGTAGCAAATCTTGCGCTCAACACACACAAGCTGATATTACTTTACTTGGTATTACCACAGAAACCCCTGGCTATCAAGTTTATGTTTTGGGTCATTTACTTTATGAATATGTGACTATAGCGAAAATTCCGATTTTGATTCCAGAAATGTTGGCAGTGTATCAAAAACAACGTCTAAATTTACAAGAAACCTTTGGACAATTTATTCAGCGTCACAGCCACCAATTAAATCAATTATTTAAGTATTAATGCCAAATATATTTCACATTTCATTTGTCTGTATGCTTTATCCAATCAAGGATACAGAATAAAAAAATAGGAAATTAATATTGCACAGGTACTTATCCAATCATCTTAATCAAATAAATCACAAAAATCACAGTCCAATTTAACCTTTACAACCTAAAAATCTCATGTTTGATTACATCCGTGATGGTAACGAAATATATCGTAATTCCTTTGCAATTATTCGGTCAGAGTCCAATCTGGAAAGATTCCCTGAAGATGTAGCGAAAGTTGCTGTCCGCATGATTCACGCCTGTGGAATGACGGATATTGTCAATGACTTAGAATATTCATCTACAGCGGTAGAAGCCGGAAAAAAAGCCCTAATTGGCGGTTCACTGATTTTGTGTGATTCTTACATGGTAGCGGAAGGTGTTACCAGAAAAAGATTACCCAAGAATAATAAAGTTCTCTGTACACTCAATGATCCAGAAGTGCCACAATTAGCCAAAAGATTAAGAAATACCAGGTCAGCAGCGGCTTTAGAATTTTGGCGTTTCCATATAGAAGGGGCAATTGTGGTGATTGGGAATGCCCCCACAGCCCTATTTAGGCTATTGGAAATGCTGGACGAAGGTATCCCCAGACCGGCGTTAATATTGGGCTTTCCTGTTGGTTTCGTGGGTGCAGTCGAGTCAAAAGTCGCATTGGCCGCAGATAGCCGCAATGTCCCATTTATGACTTTACATGGTAGACGGGGCGGAAGTGCGATCGCTGCGGCTGCTGTTAACGCTTTAGCAAGTGAGGAAGAGTAATGACTAACTCTGGAGGTCGTCTTTATGGAATTGGTGTGGGACCTGGAGACCCTGAACTCATCACCTTAAAAGCCTTGCGTCTCCTCCGTTCTGCCCCAGTTATCGCTTATCAATCAGCTACAGATAAAGAAAGTATTGCCAGAAAAATCGTTTCTTCATACTTGGATAATAGTCAGATTGAGGTAGCATTTCATCTGCCTCGCGCCTTAGAACCAGAAAAGGCTAAATCTATCTATGACCAAGAAACTCAACCTATTGCTGACCATTTAGCAGCAGGTCGGGATGTGGTGGTTATCTGTGAAGGAGATCCGTTTTTCTACGGTTCATTTATGTACCTTTTTACTCGGTTAGCTGATAAATATAAAACGGAAGTCGTCCCCGGAGTTTCCTCACTTATGGCCTGTCCCGTGGCTTTGGGTTTACCATTCACCTATTACAATGATGTCCTGACGGTTTTACCTGCACCATTACCAGTAGAAGTTCTCACTAATCAGCTTTTATCTACTGATGCTGCGGCGATTATGAAACTTGGTCGTCATTTTCCGAAAATTAGGAATCTTCTCCATGAATTAGGACTAGCTTCACGGGCTAGATACATTGAACGGGCTACAAGCACACAACAGCGGATATTGCCCCTTGATGAAGTTAATCCAGAAGATGTACCTTATTTTTCTATGATTGTGATTCCTACTAAAAGTAAGTTGTAGTTGTCACAAATTATGTTTCGCGCAAAGGTACAAAGAAGCAAAGGCGCAAAGGTTTAAGGGTTTACAGGATTAGGATTTTCTATGAATACAAGGGTAGCCCCTGCGGTTGTGGTTTTGAGTCAGAATAGCGTTATGGTGGGGCGAAAAATTACCAATGTCTTACCAGGTGCGAAACTATATGGTTTAGTTAATCGTACTCATGATGTTGATATTAGCTTTAGCAATTTTGGCGAAACTGTGCGAGAATTATTCGCCGCTGGTACACCCATAATTGGTATTTGTGCGGCTGGTATTCTTATTAGAACAATTGCACCTTTATTGACTGACAAAGGACAAGAACCGCCAGTTTTAGCTGTAGCGGAAGATGGTAGTGCTGTAGTTCCACTTTTGGGTGGTTTAAATGGTGTTAATGATTTAGCGCGTCAAGTCGGGGAAGCACTTAATATAAAACCAGCAATTACCACCACAGGAGATATCCGCTTTCATACTGCTTTGTTGTCTCCTCCCTCTGGATATCATTTAGCTAACCCAGAACATGGGAAAAAATTTATTGCTGATTTATTAGCGGGGGGAAAAGTTAGGTTAGAGGGAACAGCACCTTGGTTGAGTGAGAGTAATTTACCTATTGATGAAAATGGTGAGTTAATTATTCAAGTTACCGAAAATTTGGGCAATCCTAGCTCTAATTGTTTAGTGTATCATCCTGCCAAGATAGCGATCGCCATATCAACTAAAATTATTAACCCCACCACAGGACAACCCCAGGGAAAATTAGCTATTATTGGTATAGGTCCAGGTGCATCTCAATGGATGTCACCGCAAGTAAAAGAAATTCTAGCAGCAGCAACGGATTTAGTTGGTTATAAAACCTATATTAATTTAATTGGACATCTTGCCGATGGTAAGCGCGTCCATGAATCAGATAATCGAGTAGAAGCAGAAAGGGCATATCAGGCCTTAGAGTTAGCCGCAGAGGGAAAATATGTAGTAGTTGTATCTTCCGGTGACCCCGGTATTTACGCAATGGCAGCGGCTGTTTTTGAGGTTTTAGAGCAATATCATCAACCAGAATGGCAAACAATTGATATTCAAGTCGCTCCTGGTATTTCTGCTATGCAAGCCGCAGCAGCCAGGATTGGTGCGCCTTTGGGGCATGATTTTTGTGTGATTTCTCTCTCTGACATTTTAAAACCTTGGGAAATTATCGCTCAACGCATTACCGCTGCGGCTATAAGTGATTTTGTGATTGCTTTTTATAATCCTGTATCAAAAGAACGCACTTGGCAACTAGCAGCCGCGAAAAAGATTTTAATGGAACACCGCAAACCTCATACCCCAGTCGTCTTAGGACGAAATCTAGGGAGGAAGGGAGAAGAAGTTAAGGTAATTACCCTGGAAGAGTTAGAACCAGCATTAGCAGATATGCGAACTGTCATTATTATCGGTTCTTCCCACACGCGACAAATTCAGCAGGATAATCATATTTGGGTTTATACTTCCCGCAGATATAACTCTGAAGAATGATGTTTTTTATCTGAATAATAATATCCTTCTTCCTTTCTCCTTCTTTTCTCCTTTCTCCTTCCTTCTTCTTTCTTTCTCTTTTGTCCTTTCTCCTTTCTCCTTCCTTCTTCTTTCTTTCTCTTTTGTCCTTTTTCCTTTCTCCTTCTTTCTCCTTCCTTCTCCTTCCTTCTTCTTTCTTTCTCCTGACTCCTGACTCCTGACTCCTGACTCCTCTAAGATATAATCCACTTAATTATGTCTAGTTTATATCGGAAAAAGACTTGATTTTTTTATTCTGATCATCAACAATAAAAACATCATGTTCCAGACATGATTGTAGCCAATAAAAGTGACAGAAGCCCTAATAATGTCCGCCCTCGCGGACATTTTACTTATTAAAAATTCTTGTCAGCTTTTTACAGGCATTTTTAGATAAATGAATCACATTTTTAGATCTCACGCAGAGGCGCGGAGGCAGAAAGGAGATAGGAAGAAGGTAAGACAAAAATTGAAGTGTTATTTAAATAAATTAAAAATCTCAAATAATACAAATTATGATCACATAAAAGGCGAGTAACCCCGCCTATGTTAATCTATTTATTTCATGCTTTTTTCAAATTGGTGTTATATTGATTTTGCCAGGTTGTCAAAATATCAATAACTACCAGCCCAAGTTATCCATTTATGGGATAAACCTATATGCAAAATTTCTCCAGTTATCTCAAGTTCAGTTATGATAGTTGTTGTTAAATCAACGCCCATTAATTCGGCTTCATTGATATTACTATCAATTAAATTGGCTTTATGGAGATTTGCACCGGTAAAGTCAGCACCACTCATTTCTGCTTGACTAAGGTTTGCACCTACCAAGTTTGCTGAAGTTAAATTTGCAGTTCGCAAATCAGCACGACTCAGGTTAGTTTTTTTGAGGCTGACTCTGGTTAAATCAGCACCAATTAAGTTGACTTCACTTAAGTTTGCATTTTCTAAATTTGCTCTACTTAAATCAGCATTAGTTAAATTTGCTCTACTAAGATTACAATCGCTTAAATTTGCCCTACTAAGATCAGCACCGCTTAAATCTGCTGCTTCTAAATTTATTCCTCTCAAATCAACATGATTTAACTTAGCTTGGTGCAGATTTATGCCAGAGAAATTCCTTTCTCCTGATTTATATGACTTCAGGAGTTTTCTAGTGTCCATTATTCCACCTCTTTATATCTACAGGTGAGTTATTACACTTCCCAAACCACAAACAATTACTTGAGTTTCTAGCGACTAAAATTATTAGCTAAAAATCGTATATTCATTATACTCTAATTAAGAAGCTAATTAAATAAACGTTAGAATTTAGTTAGGTTATAAAAAAACATAGCAATACTTACATCAATAATACTTTTATGACAGCTAATTTAATATCTCATTCCCCTTCTGACTTTATCACCTCCTTATCCCATACTGCTACTGCGTATCGGGAAGGAAGTCAAGTTCCCTCGGCTGAAGTAATAGTAAATGCGTTGCTGGAAGCGGAAAAAACCGCAAAGCTACAAAAGTTAAATTACCCTTTTGAATCTCTGGGTGGTAAATGGCGACTTTGTTTTGCTACTGGGACTAAAAAAGTTAGAAACCGGGGCGGAATTATTTTAGGTAAGGGTTGGTATGTCCCGAAATTTACGAAAATTCATCTTTGTTTTAGTAGCACAGAAGAACAGACTTTAGGAAAGGGGGAAATTGCTAATCAGGTCCAATTGGGAGGGATTTTATTGAAACTCACAGGACCAATAAAATATTTAGGAAAAAAGAATTTATTGGCTTTTGATTTTACCCAAATGCAAATTAGTTTATTTAATTGGATGTTTGTCAATAAACAAATTCGCTCTGGTAAAGTTGAAAGTGGGAACTTTGATAACCAACCTATAGCTAAATTACCTTTTTTTGCTTTCTTTCTAATTACCGAAAACTTGATTGCTGCCCGTGGTCGTGGTGGTGGTTTAGCACTTTGGATTAAGGATAATTAATCTTTTCGGCAATAAAGAACCCCTCCCCGCTTGCGAGGAGGGGGCTATGATTTAGTTTATTAAATTCGGTAAAAAGTAGATAAATCAAATTTTAATTTATGCAACTTCTCAATTTCTCTATAGAGAAAGAAATAAACACTAATTCTCATGGTCACAGCACAAACAATTAAAAAATAAATCCGCTATTACCTGCTGTAGCCAAGCTGGAAAAAAATCGTAATGAGAATTTAACACCATCTGGCAACAGAAGGATTAAAATCAGAACGGACAGATTAGCCCTGTAATCAAGGAGGCTTAGAAAACAATGTCCGATTTAAATCGCGGAATTATGAAATTTGAAGGTGCAGATTCACCTAAACTAATTACCATCTCCACTGTGGTACTTTTAGGATCAATTGCTGGACTGATTCTATGGGCGCTTACTGGTGCTTATGCACTAGGATAGATTCCGAGAATAACAATTCAGGACACTAGCAAGTAAGACTACCATTGCTCTCTAGTGTCCTATATAGTAAATAGTTATTTTTGTTAACAACAAACTGAGAAATTTCCGCTCTAAAATTTTAGATTATAAAATAATGATTAATTTTTTTGGGATCTTAATTATTTTAATTTTTTGTCCACTGTTAGGGGCAATACCGCTCATTTCCTGGATTACTTATGCCCTGAGTGGTAAAAAATTAGCCAATATGGGGACAGGAAATATTAGCGTTGCAGCGGCATTTTATCACGGTGGTAAATTAGCAGGAAGCATCTGTGTCGTCTCTGAAGCCGTCAAGGGCGTTGCTGTTGTCACAATTGCCCAATATTGTTTTCCTTCACAACCATTCTCCGAAATTATTGCTTTAATTGCCTTGGTTATCGGTAGATACGTGGCTACTAAAGGGGCAGGAACAACAAACGTCGCTTGGGGATTGCTGGCACATGATCCTTTGGTAGCTGCCTTTGTTAGCTTACTTGCAGCTATTGGCTTTTTGATTACTCGCTCTAAAGAAACAATTAAATTAGGGGTATTAGTCATATTTCCCCTATTTGTGGGGATTGTCCATTCCCAGGATATAGCCAGAATTATCGCTGCTTTTGCCTTGTCGGCATTAATTTACTGGATTTATAACCAAATTCCTGATGATTTAAATCTCCCAGTTGAGGAAGCAAATCCAGAATCTCAACCAATGATGGCATATTTAAATCATGAGGAGAAGATTATTACTTTAGATGATGACTTAGATGGGGAAGTCGTAGGAGCTAAATCTGCAACATTATCGCAACTTAAACGTTGGGGTTATGCAGTTCCGAAAGGTTGGGTATTATCTCCTGATGATGATCCCACACCTTTAATTGATTTTCTGCAACCATCACAACTTTCACCTTTAGTAGTGCGTTCTTCTGCCATTGGGGAAGACTCACAACAGGCATCAGCCGCGGGACAGTATGAAACAATTTTAAATGTGATCAGTAAGGCAGAACTGCGACAAGCGATCGCTCAAGTCCAAGCCTCCTATAATCATCCCAGTGCCGTCGAATATCGCCGTCGTAGCAGTTCAGAGGATGCGGCAATGGGGGTACTCATTCAGCAACAAGTTCAAAGCGTATTCTCTGGCGTAGCTTTTAGCCGAGATCCTATTTCTCAACAGGGTGAGGGTGTAGTTATCGAAGCTGTATCTGGTAGTCCTACGCAAATCGTATCGGGAAAAGTGACACCAGAACAATATCTAGTCGTGGTTGCTGGTGATGAAAAATTGTCTTGTCTGCAATTTGAAGGCAATGGGAAAGTTCCCCAAGCATTAATTAAGCAAGTTGCATACCTAGCCCGTCGTTTAGAAAGACGTTATTTGGGTATTCCCCAAGACATTGAATGGAGTTATGATGGTCAAAATCTGTGGGTATTACAGGCAAGACCAATCACTACGCTTTTACCCTTATGGACAAGGAAAATCGCCGCTGAGGTAATTCCGGGAGTTATTCACCCCTTAACTTGGTCTATTAATTCTCCTTTAACCTGTGGTGTGTGGGGAGAAATTTTTAGTATAGTTTTGGGTGATCGTGCTAAACGCTTAGATTTTGCCACAACAGCAACATTGCATTATTCTAGAGCCTATTTTAATGCTTCCTTGTTAGGAGAAATCTTTTTGGAAATGGGATTACCTCCAGAAAGTTTGGAATTTCTGACTAGAGGTGCAAGTATGAGTAAACCTGCTCTAAATTCCACTTTAGCTAATTTACCAGGACTAACAAAGTTACTCAAGCGGGAAATTGATTTAGACAAAGATTTTAAATCGGATTATCGCCAAGTTTTCATTCCGGGATTAACCCAATTATCAAATGTCGTCATTGCCGAATTATCACTAGATCAATTATTAACTAGAATAGATTTAATTCTCAACTTATTGCATCGGGGAACTTACTACAGTATTTTAGCCCCTTTGAGTGCAGCTATTCGCCAAGCGGTTTTGGGGGCAAAGACAGAGGAAATTGATAATAGTGTCACCCCAGAGGTAGCATCATTAAGAGCTATGCGTCTTCTGGTTGCGGATGCTAAACAAATCTTAATAGCTGGTAACTATGATTTTAAACCAGAACAAGTATTTGCACAATTGGCAGAAACGCCCGCAGGGGAAAGAATTTTAGATGAAATTGACGAATTGATTGAGGATTATGGTTATTTAAGTGAAGTCGGTACAGATATTTCTGTTCCCACTTGGCGAGAAAATCCCCAAATAGTTAGACAATTATTTATCCAGTTGTTACAAGCACCTGAATTGCCAAATTTAGATGATTCCCGTCCCGAACAGGCAAATTTAGTGCAAAAACGAGTTGATCTGAAAGGACGGGTAACGGAAGTTTATTCTCGCTTGTTAGCTGAATTACGATGGACATTTTTGGCTTTGGAACAGATTTGGCTTGAGTCTAGGGTATTAACACAATTAGGAGATATTTTCTTTCTCCAGTTAGATGAAATTCGTGATTTAGTGATTAATTCAGATGTAGCTTTTAGGAATCATTTATTGGCATTAGTCGAAAAAAGGCGATCGCAATTTCTCCAAGATAGCCAAATTACGCAAATTCCCGCCGTAGTTTACGGTTATAATCCTCCTCACCCCATTGCCCCGGTAATTGATCCCTCTGACAACATTTTATTAGGTATTCCTGCTAGTCAAGGACAAATTCAAGGACGGGTGAAAGTAGTCCGAACTTTGCAAGAAGCCCATGATATTGATAAAAACACCATCCTTGTAGTTCCTTACACAGATTCCGGTTGGGCCCCTATCCTCGTGCAAGCTGGGGGTTTAATTGCTGAAGCTGGGGGTAAACTTTCTCACGGGGCAATTATCGCCCGTGAATACGGTATTCCTGCTGTTATGGATGTGCGTGGTGCGACGTATTTGCTGCAAGATGGTCAGGAAGTTCGCATTGATGGCTATAAGGGGACGGTGGAAATACAATAGTCTAAAGCAACACCAGCATAAGCTTCTTTGAGGGCGATAAAGGCAACTTGACGAGGGTTGGTCATGGAATATCAGGTAATTTAGTTCAGAGTTGTCATTATACCTGCCAACATAAGTTCAAAGAGCAAATACTTAGAGTGCGTTAGTGGTAGCGTAAAGCACCAAATGATACCGGAAAACTGATGAAACATGAACTGATGTTATAAGGAGGATAACGTAATGCAGTGCCATATCTCGGAGATTCTTCACTTCGTTCAGAAGGGTATGGCTGTACCCGCAGAGAAAAAGCGAGAAGGAGTCAAAGCGGCATTTGGGATGCCTACAACTGTGTTAAATAGTGAACTGCTTGATGCCCAAGCTACTCGCTCGATCCAGATAGAAGCCATTAAAGTTCCTGGATATCAGATTGAGCTTGGTTTTAGTGGTTCTCCTGTGTGGGATAAACCATTACAGGAAGTTGTGGGTATGGCTGTACCCGCAGAGAAAAAGCGAAAGGGAGTCAAAGCGGCATTTAGGATGCCTATAACTGTGTTAGTGGAAACTGGGGATTTTTCAAATCAAGCCATGCAGCAAAAACCAATAAATTCTTCTCGTTCTTTTAATCGAGTACAAGAAATTAAAGTCAGGGAATTGGAAAAACGTTTCGCAATTTTAGAAATTGATTATGAAGCAGTTTATAACCAATTGAATGAAACACTAGATGCTGAATTTAAAAATAAAATACAGCTAAAACTGAAGAGAATTGAGCAAGAGATGAATGATGTCTTTGGAGAGTTAAAAATGGTCGGATAAAAATTTTATTACAAAAGTCCGCAAATAAGCGACCTTAAGTATAAAACTTATCCAACAGGTTTTGATTTAATGAAGGAGTTTTAGCCCAGACAACACAACCCATATCAGTTACAGATATTGCCAATTTCCTAAATACTGATGAATATGATGTTGAGGAATTATTAGAAAATTGGGTAGAATTTTTAGTCTAAGAAAATAGATCAGAAAATACTTACTACAGCTTCTATCATTTTAGTTTCCGTGATTTCATTAACAAAATATAGAACTCAAACCCATCCCATAGAGAGATGATCCATACCAGCATTTGAAATAAATTATAATCGTATGTACTCAAATAACATACATCTTAAATCCCCTCGTCGCTTGCGGGGAGGTGGGGTTTTTGTATTTAAATCTGGTAGGTTGGTTTAAAGTTAGGAAACCCAACATTTACGGACTTTTGTTGGGTTGTCTCTTAACCGAACAGTATTGACATCAATTCTGAATTCATCTCAATTAAATTGTGAGAAAAAAGAGATTATTTAACTTTTTAGGATTGGTAATAATAATAGCGATCGCTATTATTAGTTATCACAATTGGCTATTACTAAAACCACCCCCATTCATTACCGTTAAACTCAGCGGTTGGACAGGAAATCCTCTAGAACAAAAACTTTTAAAACAGGTAATTCAAGACTTTGAAAAGCAGCATCCCCAGATCAAAGTCAAATATGAAGCAATTTCTGATCAATATATGGATGTAATTAAAACCCGCTTAGTAGGAGAAGCTGCACCAGATGTATTTTATCTCGACGCACTAGAAGCCCCTTTCTTAATGGGTCAGAATGTCCTAGAACCCCTTGATAAATACATTAAACCCAAATTTGACCTCACAGATATAGAACCCAACTTACTCAAGAATTTTACCTACCAAAATCGTATTTATGGTTTACCTAAAGACTATTCCACCTTAGCCCTATTTTATAACAAACAAGCATTTAATCAAGTGGGTTTAACCAGTCCTCCCACTACCTGGGAACAACTCCGCAGCTATTCAAAACAATTAACAGGCAAACTCAATAAATATGGCTTTGGTGAAATTCCTGAATTAGCCCGTCAAGCATACAAAATTACAGCTTTTGGAGGGGAAATTATTGATAAAAATGGTTATGCTACCTTTGCAAATAATCCAGGATTACAAGGTTTGGAATTAGTAATTAACCAATATCAAAAAGATCGATCTTCCGCCCAAAAATCTGATGTCGGCACAAATTCCGGGAGTGAAATGTTTGGACAAAATAAAGTAGCAATGGTAATTGAAGGGAATTGGGCAATTCCCTATTTACAAGAAACCTTTCCCAAACTAGAATTTGCCACAGCAGAAATACCAGAAATTAATAATCAAAAATCCACAATGGTTTTTACTGTTGCTTATGTCATGAATAAACAAGCACCCCATAAAAAAGAAGCTTGGGAACTCATTTCTTTTCTAACAGGTAAAGAAGGCATGAAAAAATGGACAGCTAAAGGATTTGCATTACCAGCCCGTAAATCAGTGGCACAACAGTTAGGTTATGATCAAGACCGTCTGAGATCATCATTAGTAGCAGGAGTTAATTATGCGACACCCTGGCAATTAGGTAAAAATCCTGCCGCAATTATCAACAATTTTGATAATCAATTTATTAGTGTTTTACTAGGACAACAACCATTAAAACAGGCAATGTTAAAGGCACAAGATGCAGCAAACAAACAAATTAAGGCAGATATGTAGAGTTTAGCAGTCAGCAGTAAACCCCTTTAATTGCAAAGACCATACTCTAATTTTTCTATTCCTTTCTTCCTTTGCGACTTTGCGCCTCTGCGTGAGATATAAAAATGTGTTTCATTTCCGAGAAAATCACTGTAATAGACAGATTCGAGAAAATTTTACAGCTTATTTATTCATAACTCCCAGTATTTTAGTTTTAGGCACATTTGTAATTTTGCCTATTCTCTATGCTGTATTTCTTTCCTTACACAAAGTTCAAATGTTGGGAGGTATTAACTATCGTTTTATTGGTTTGGGTAATTTCCAAAGATTGCTAACAGATGAAAGAGTGGGAATTGCTTTAAAAAATACCGCAGAATATGTGGCTATTGTTGTTCCCACCCAAACTATTTTGGCTTTAGGTTTAGCTGTGACACTCAATTCTGGCATTCATGGTAAAAATTGGTGGCGGATTCTTTACTTTTTACCGACAGTTACATCTTCAGCAGTTTTGACACTAATTTTTATGTGGATTTATAACACAAATGGACTATTAAACAATTTTTTGGCTTTTCTCAACCTGCCTATTTATAATTGGTTGGGAGATCCATCTGTTGCCTTGAAAGGGATTATGATCATGAATATTTGGTCAACAGCACCGTTTTTTATGGTGATTTATTTAGCAGCTTTACAGGATATTCCCCAAACTCTTTATGAAGCAGCAGAACTTGATGGTGCTAATAATTGGGAACAGTTTATTTATATTACTTTGCCTTTATTGCAACCTGTGACTTTCTTTGTCATGGCTATGGGAATAATTGGGACTTTTCAATTATTTGATCAGTCTTATATATTTTCTGGAGGGACAGGTGGACCAAATAACGCTACTCTCACCTTAGTCCTGCTGATTTATCAAACCGTATTTCGGAATTTACAAATGGGATATGGTGCAGCAATTGCCTTTTTACTAGCATTTGTAATTATTATCCTCACATTAATTCAGAGGCAATTTTTCGGAGGTTATAAAATTTGAATAAAATCTTTGGTAGTTTCTGGTTGAAAGTGCTGTTATATATCTTCCTCACAGTTTATGGAATTATTACCGTAATTCCTTTTCTCTGGGCATTTTCTGCATCATTTAAGCCTCTATCCGAGATTATTAGCGGTGAATTTAATTTTATCCCCAAACATTTTACTCTCGATAATTACAAACAAATATTTCTGCAAGAACCTTTATTTTGGCGGTGGTTATTTAATAGTGTGATTATTGGTGTTACTGTCACAATTTTAAACTTGCTATTTAACTCAATGGCAGGTTATGCCCTCGCAAGATTGCATTTTCGGGGTAAACAGTGCTGGTTTTTCCTGATTTTGACCGTGTTAGTAGTGCCAGCGCAAATTACCCTAATTCCCACATTTTTAATTTTAAAAGTCATCGGTTGGCTAAATTCATACCCAGGGATGATTGTTCCGAGTATGGTCAATGCTACTTTCATTTTTATGATGCGGCAGTTTTTTGTCAATTTCCCTAGAGAACTAGAAGAAGCTGGACAATTGGATGGTTTAAATGCCTGGGGAATTTTTAGGTATATAGTTTTACCTTTAGCTAAACCAGCATTAGCCGCACAAGCGGTTTTTGTCTTTATGGGTAGTTGGAATAATTTTTTACTCCCTGTAGTGATTCTCTTTGACCCAGAAATGTTTACTTTACCTTTAGGACTAAATACATTTAAAGGTCAATATATCAGCTATTGGAACTACATTATGGCAGCTTCAATGGTGTTTACTCTGCCAGGTTTAGCTATTTATGCTTTCTTTAACCGCTACTTAATTCAAGGTGTTACCTTTACCGGTGGTAAAGGCTGAAAATACAGCAGAATTCAAGAGACTGCACAGAATTATGAACTCCATTAATTCATCCCTTCCTATCTGCGTTTATCTGCGTTTATCTGCGTACCCTATGGCTTCGCCACGCAAGCTGCGGGAAGCAAGCTACAATTATTCTTGAAGTCTGCTGTATCAACCCTAATTTATAAAAAATGGTTATCATCAAATTCATCTATGAATGAAGAGTTTATTTAATAGTTAACATCAAAATTATCTATTCATGTCCTTTTTCTGTAATTAACTAAACCCAAGATTACGAAAACCATAGATTAGAAATAATCATTATCATTAATTAAACAATATATATTAGAAACTTTCCACAAAATTAAGCCCAAACTATAAGTTTTTACTTATGTATCCAATATAATATTTATTTAATAATTCGAGTTGAGAATTGATCACTTTGATCAGAAACACTGTAAACTAGATTTTACTAGCTGAGTGATGCCTCTTGTTCATACTAGGTTAAGAAACTAAACCATGTTTATCACAAAGTATACAAACTAACTTTTTTACATAAAAAGCTAATTTTGAATGCCTAGATATAACTAGGAATTTCAATAGTAAAGCCAAGAATTTATTTCTTTGTCTAAATTTTCATGTTTAAAAAATAAATTCTTTCACCAGGGAGATGTTTCATGTCTGAATTTTTTAACCAAATTTCTCGCCGTAAGTTCATCGTCACGGCTGGAGTTTCAGCCAGTGCAGTATTACTTAAAGGTTGTTTAGGAAATCCGCCAGAACCAGGAGGTATAGCCCAAGCGAAACAAGCCGAAGCAGTTAAATTAACACCAGAAATTACACCAGAAACCACTACTGTTAAATTAGGATATATTCCTATTGTAGAAGCTGCGCCATTAATTATTGCCCAAGAATTAGGCTTTTTTAAAAGATGGGGAATGACAAATGTACAACTTGCTAAACAAGCATCTTGGGGTTCAATGCGAGATAATACCGAAATTGGTTCTGCTGGTGGAGGTGTAGATGGTGGACAATATCAAATGCCCATGCCGCATTTAATGACAGAAGGGTTAATTACTAAAGGAAATACCAAAATTCCTATGTATGTATTAGCCCAATTAAATACTCAAGGTAATGGAATTGCGATCGCTAATAAACACGCAGGTAAAGAAATTGGACTAGATTTAGCTAAAGGTGGAAAAATAGTTTTTGATCAATTAAAAAGTACAAAAAATCCCTTTACAGCCGCCTTTACTTTTGGCAAAGTTAATCAAGAATTTTGGCTACGTTATTGGTTAGCAGCAGGTGGAATTAATCCTGATACAGATGTGAAATTAATTCCTGTATCTGCTGCCCAAACTGTAGCCAACATGAGAACAGGAACAATGGATGCGTTCAGTACCGGAGATCCTTGGCCTTATCGAATTGTGAAAGACAAAATTGGTTTTTTAGCCGTATTAACCTCAGAAATGTGGAAAAATCATCCTGAAGAATACTTTGCCATGAAAGCGGAATGGGTAGACACTCATCCCCAAGCAACCAAAGCCATTTTGAAAGCTATTATGGAAGCACAACAATGGTTAGATAACTTTGAAAACCGTGAAGCGGCGGCGGCAATTTTAGGACGAAGAAACTACTTTAATTTAACACCAACCTTCCTGAAAGATTCCCTACAAGGTAATTATGATATGGGTAATGGTCGTGTGATTAATGATAAATCAATGGCAGTATTGTATTGGAAAGATGAACGAGGTAGTGTGTCTTATCCCTATAAAAGTCATGATTTATGGTTTTTAACTGAAAGCATTCGTTGGGGATTTTTACCACCAGAATATTTAAACAAAGCCAAAGATTTAATAGACAGAGTTAACAAAGAAAATATTTGGCGCGAAGCTGCTAAAGAAGCAGGAATTATGGAGGCAGATATTCCTAATAATACATCTCGTGGACTAGAAACATTCTTTGATGGTGTAACTTTTGATCCAGAAAATCCCACAGCCTATTTAAAGAGTTTAAAAATCAAGAAAGTCAATATTTAGGACTGAGAATATTTGCTGAAATCAAAAATAGAAAATCAATCAACAACAATATTTAATTGATTAATCACAAAACAAAAAATCAACAAAATTAGGAGAAAATCATGACTACATTTACCGCCAAACGTCGTAATAGTAACAATTCTGATAGTGCTATATCTGTATTTATTAGTAAACAATTACCGGAAATTATACCACCAACAATTGCTATTGTGGTTTTCCTGGTGATTTGGCAAGTATTTTCTTTAATTGCTGGAACATTACCCGGACCTATTCAAGTAGTTCAAGAAACTTGGGAGTTAATTCTTTATCCATTTTATGATCGGGGAGGAATTGATAAAGGGTTATTTTGGCAAATTTTCGCTAGTTTACAACGGGTAGCTATTAGTTATACTTTAGCCGCAATTGTGGGTATTGGTTTAGGGATTTTAATTGGTGTGAATCAAACCATGTCTAAAGCCTTAGATCCCTTATTTCAACTATTAAGAACTGTACCTCCTTTAGCTTGGGTTCCTATTTCCTTAGCAGCTTTAAGACAAAATGAACCAGCCGCATTATTTGTAATTTTCATTACTTCTCTGTGGCCAATTTTAATTAACACTGCTGTGGGAGTAAAAGAGATTCCTAATGATTATAATAACGTTGCTAAAGTCTTACAACTTTCTCAAAAAGAGTATTTCTTGAACATCTTAATTCCTGCGGCTTTACCTTATATTTTCACTGGGTTAAGAATTTCCATTGGTTTAGCTTGGTTAGCGATTATTGCGGCAGAAATCGTCATGTCTGGTATTGTGGGTATCGGCTTTTTTATTTGGGATGCTTATCAAGCTAACAAGGTTAGTGAAGTTATTTTAGCACTAGTTTATATTGGTGTTGTCGGTCTTATCCTAGATAAAATGATGGCTGCATTACAAAACTGGATTTTACCAGCAGAACAAAAATAGTCAAAAGTCATTGGTCATTAGTTAATAGCAAAGAAATAACAACGAACAACTGATAACTGTACGGGCGAAGCATTTGGAGAACTATTTTTGGCAATGACCGATAATTTATCTTCCAAATGCTTCGCCCCTACTGACAACTGACAACTGACAAATAACCCATTACCCATTACCAAATAATATGTCTATATTTGTTGGCGTTGACCAAGTTGATAAAATTTTTGAATTAACCGGTGGTGGACAATATATCGCCCTCAAAGGTATTGATCTTCAAATTAAAAAAGGCGAATTTGTTTCTCTTATTGGTCACTCAGGTTGTGGAAAATCTACCCTTCTAAACATGATTGCCGGTTTGGATTTACCAACAGAAGGTTTAGTCACTTTAGAAGGACAAAGAATTAAAAAACCTGGACCTGATAGAATGGTAGTATTTCAAAACTATTCGCTTTTACCTTGGCGAACAGTGAGAGAAAATATTGCTTTAGCAGTAGATTCAGTATTACATGGAATGCCCGCAGCGGAACGCAAAGCGATTATTGACAGACATATAGATATGGTCGGTTTACGTCCCCATGCTGATAAACAACCAGGGATGTTATCAGGTGGACAAAAACAACGAGTTGCGATCGCTCGTGCCTTGGCAATTCGTCCTAAACTATTACTATTAGATGAACCCTTCGGTGCTTTAGATGCCCTAACTCGCGGGAATTTGCAAGAACAATTAATGCAAATTTGTGAAGAGAATCAAGTTACCGCAGTCATGGTGACACACGACGTAGACGAAGCGGTTTTGTTATCTGACAGAATTGTCATGTTAACCAACGGACCAGAATCGAAAATTGGCGACATTTTAGAAGTAGATATTCCTCGTCCTCGCAAACGCATGGAAGTAGTAAAACATCCCAGTTACTACAGCTTGCGAAGTGAAATGATTTACTTCCTCAACCAACAAAAACGCATCAAAAAAATTCGGGCGAGAAAAACTGCTGCGGTGGTTCGTCATGGTTTAGAAAAAGTTAATTTAGAAATTGGCTTCTTACCCATTACAGCTTGCGCCCCCCTGGCGATCGCCAAAGAAAAAGGCTTTTTCATCAAACATGGTCTGGATGAGGTTAATTTAGTCCGGGAAAGCAGTTGGAGAGGAATTGTAGACGGGATGACAGGGGGATATTTAGATGCGGCACAAATGCCCTCAGGTATGCCCATGTGGTTAAGTTTAGGAGGAAATAAAAACCAACCTTTACCAGTTGTCACCGCCCTGACAATGACCCGCAATGGTAACGCCATCACCTTAGCCAAACGTTTTTATGACGAAGGTGTACATAGCTTATCCGACTTCAAAAATTATCTCCTAAAAACCCGCGAACAAACACACAGAATGGGAGTAGTTCATCCCGCATCCATGCACAATTTACTCCTTCGTTATTGGTTAGCAGCAGGTGGAATTGACCCCGACAGTGATGTGGTTATGAAAAATATCCCTCCTGCTCAAATGGTAGTAGATTTAAAAGGTGGAACTATTGACGGTTATTCTGTAGGTGAACCTTGGAATTATCGGGCAGCAGTTGAAGGTTCAGGCTTTACCATAGCCACAGATTTAGAAGTTTGGTTAGGACACCCTGGTAAAGTTCTAGGAGTACGAGAAGATTGGGCAGAAACTTATCCAAATACCCATATTGCCTTAACCAAAGCCTTATTAGAAGCTTGCCAATATTGTGCAGATCTTGCCAACGCCCAAGAAATTCGCCAAATTTTAGCAAGTCAGGAATATGTCAGCACAGATATTGAATATATCCAACTGGAAAACCCGAATAACGCTACCTGTGACTTAAATCATCCCATGCGGGAATATGCCCATCACCAATTTTATTCCGAGTCTGCCATTAATCGCCCCAGTCGCACCGAACAAATTTGGATTATGACTCAATTAGCGCGGTGGGGTGACACTCCCTTCCCCAGAAACTGGGTAGAAATCGTTGAAAGAGTTTGTCGAGTCCGCGTTTTCAGTACCGCAGCCAGAGAACTAGGCTTAGATATCAGTTACACCCGTCAACCCATTCAATTATTTGATGGTAAACCCTTCAACGCCGATGATCCAATTGCCTATCTTAACGACCTAGAAATCAAACGCGACTTCTCCATAGCCGAAGTCATTCTAGATGCCCCCAGAAGAACCGCAGCTTAAAAAAACCCTTTCTTCCTTTGCGTCTTTGCTCCTTTGCACCTTTGCGCGAAACCTCCTACCAATTACTAAACAATGCAAAACCGTAACTTGAAATCTACCAACACAGCTACAACCACAATCAGCCGTCAGCCTTTCCTAGAAATTAAAGACGTTTGCAAAGTTTATCCCACCAAAAATGGACCATTTACCGTTCTTGATGGTGTTAACCTCAACGTGGAGAAAGGTGAATTTCTTTGCGTTATCGGCCACTCTGGTTGCGGTAAATCAACTTTATTAAACATGGTTTCTGGTTTTAACTTCCCCACCACTGGACAAGTTTTATTAGAAGGAGAACCAATTACAAAACCAGGTCCAGATCGCATGGTAGTATTTCAAAACTATGCGTTATTACCTTGGATAACAGCTTTTGACAATATTTATTTAGCTGTAAATGCAGTTTATCCCACTAAGCCAGAAGCCGAAAAACGGGCTATTGTGAGAGATCATTTAGCAATGGTGGGTTTAGCTGATGCCATGGAAAAGAAACCCATGCAAATGTCTGGGGGGATGAGACAGCGGGTTTCTATTGCGCGGGCTTTAGCTATTCGTCCGAAAGTGTTGATTTTAGATGAACCTTTTGGGGCGTTGGACGCAATTACTAAGGAAGAATTACAAGAGGAATTGTTGAAAATTTGGAATGATAACCGTTGTACAGTTTTGATGATTACCCATGATATTGATGAGGCTTTATTTTTGGCTGATAAGTTGGTAATGATGACCAATGGACCTCATGCCAAAATTGGGGAAGTGATGGAAATTCCTTTTTCTCGACCTAGAGATAGAGCGAGAATCATGGAAGATCCTCAATATTATCAATTGCGGAACTATGCGTTAGATTTCTTGTTTAATCGTTTCGCTCATGATGATGTTGGTTAGTAGTTAGTAGGTTGGGTTAAGCAACAGCGCAACCCAACAACAGCTTTAATCATCAGGTTTAATAATGTTGGGTAACATACGTCAACCCAACCTACTAAAATCAAAGATTAGGCATGAACCATTAAATATTGGCCATTACCGTTGTATTCACCATTGCAACTGGCGAAATTAGCAACAAACCAAATTAAATAAAACCTCCAGATGCGGCGAAATTTGGCATAGTCCATCCCGTAGTCTAAATCTTTGACTATTGCTTGAGAATCATCAAAGTTTTTTAGCCAACTAGTAAGAGTTTTAGAGTAATTAGAGCCATTAAGATACCATCTATCAATAGTTTTCAGGTCTTGATTATGACTGGGAATCGCGTCATATTTCCAGTAACGACCATGAGGGAAAATGTATTTGTGAGTGAAAACACTGGAGATATTATTAGGGGTACGGACTGTGATAATGTGAATAAAAACCTTGCCGTTATCCTTGAGAAAAGATGCCAGCTTTTGAAAAGCCTTTGTTAAATTACCCACATGACAAAAAACGCCAATTGAGAGAATTTTGTCAAACTTTGTCTCAAATTGGGCATCGTTTATATCTCCTTCATAGAGAGTAAAACGACCGGAACTGAGGTAACTTTCAGGATCTTGCATTTTCTGACGCATATATTCACATTGGTTATGACTCAAGTTAATTCCTGTGAATTTAACATTGGGAAATTTGGCAAGAATATAATTTGCTACGCAGCCCCAACCACAGCCAAAATCTAAAATATGATCACCATCTTTTATTTCTAATTTGTCAATTACATCATCAATCATTTGCATTTGTGATTGTTCGAGATTTGCTGCTCCTTTTTCCCACAATCCCATGCTATATTTGGGATAAATAAGTTTTCCATCACCTAACATGAGATTCAACATAGCTTGAGGCAAATCGTACTGAATCTTCATTAAATCCCGCGCACCTTCGGCGGTATTGTCTGTTTCTGTTAATACCCATTCGTAGGGTACAAGCAGGGATGGAAAATACTTAAAAAAGACAGGCATACAACTATCAAAAAGCGATCGCAACACAGCATCCGGTACTTCTAATCCGTTGATATAAGACTCGGCTATTGCCATTTGCACTGCGTTAACTGTACTAACTGCAAGACGGGTTGCTTTGTAAGCAATGGGACTTTTAGTATGTACATCTCCCACGATGGGAAGATGTTTCTCAATGTTTTGTAAAATTGTTGATGAACTCATGTTTATATTGGATTTTAAAGATGCCGCTATTTTATATCAATAAAGCCAAGTCAAAATAATATTAAAGAATAGATATTTCTTTGGATAGATAGAATGAAAAAAAGAGGAATAATAAGTATATATATATATATATTCACTACGGCTGATAATTAAGTAAGTCAACACAATAAAACCAAACTGTGTAAAGAAATGTAAAATCACTGAAAACTTCTTCTAACATACCTCTAAGATATAAGGTTGTGTTGCGCTGTCGCTTAACCCAACAAAGCAAAAAATGGACAAGGTATTGATGCTAAAACCATATTACTGTATTCTGTTCTATGACAAGTTATGTTTCAACCTTCTGATCATCTGCCGCTGATATTCTCAGGAAATAGATGTAAATAATTCGATATATAAACTACAAAAGGTGGACAGAATGAGTCTTCGCGCACTACTGTTAATAAATAGTAATTCTCGTCAAGGGCAAGAACGTTACCAAGAAGCAATAAATTGTTTAAATAAATTGGGTTTGGAAATAATTACAGAATCTACAGAACATCCAACTCAACTAGGGACTGTGATTCGGCGTTACCAACAGCAAATAGATTTGGTAATTGTCGGTGGTGGTGATGGTACACTTAATGCTACTATAGAGGCGATAATTGAGACTCAATTACCTTTGGGTATTTTACCATTAGGAACTGCTAACGACTTAGCCAGGACTTTAGCAATTCCCAACTCTTTACCGGAAGCGTGTCAAATTATTGCCTCTGGAAAGTTGCGAAGAATTGATTTAGGTTCTGTAAATGGGAAATATTTTTTTAATGTTGCTAGTCTGGGTTTAAGTGTAAAAATTACTCAACAATTAACTAAAGAAATTAAACGGCGTTGGGGTATATTTGCCTATGCAGCAATTGCATTTCAAGTAATTTGGAAATCTCGCCCTTTTAGTGCAGAAATTCGCGTGAATAACGAATCAATTCATGTGAAAACTGTGCAAATTGCTGTGGGTAATGGTCGCTATTATGGTGGTGGTATGGCTGTAGTTCACGACGCAGCGATAGACGATCAAAGACTGGATCTTTATAGTTTAGAAATCGATCATTGGTGGCAAATTCTTCCCCTACTTCCGGCTATGCGTCAAGGTAGACATATTGATTGGCCGAATGTCCGCGCCCTTGAAGGTCAGGAATTTACAATATATACTAGAAAACCCCATGCTATTAACACAGATGGAGAAATTACAACCCATACTCCCGCTGTGTTTCGGGTGATTCCTCAAGCGATCGCAGTTTTAGCCCCATGACTATCATCTTCAACTATGATTTACCTGATTGATATGATTTATTTGACGGGATATGTAATTAAACAGGAGATTGTCAGTAAAGGAGGTAAAAAATGAAAATTCAACTATGATTTACCTGATTGATATGATTTATTTGATGATATCTTAACTGATTGATATGATTTATTTAATGATATCTTAACTATTATTTATGTAATTAAATAGGAGATTGTCAGTAAAGGAGGTAAAAAATGAAAATTCAACTATGATTTACCTGATTGATATGATTTATTTGATGATATCTTAACTATTATTTATGTAATTAAACAGGAGATGGTCACTAAACGAGGTAAAAAATGAAAATTCAACTATGATTTACCTGATTGATATGATTTATTTGATGATATCTTAACTGATTGATATGATTTATTTAATGATATCTTAACTATTATTTATGTAATTAAACAGGAGATGGTCACTAAACAAGGTAAAAAATGAAAATCAAAACTCCTATCTGTCAACAAGGAAGCATCCAACGGGTTTCACTCCTGAATTTTGCTGTATCATAAGAATCAGAAAAATCATTAAAATCATAGTTATGAATTTGCGCTTTTCTCAAGAAATTAAATCCCTTCTAGAACGTTTAAGTGAACAGCCACTAACTTTAGGTGATATCCTAGCGGAAACTTCCGAACGGGGTTTTAGCTTAGTAATCACATTACTAGTATTACCTTTTCTATTTCCCATGCCTCCAGGCTTAACCAGTCCTTTAGGTGGTGCTTGTCTATTATTATCATTGCAAATGGTTTTAGGGAGGAGAACACCTTGGCTACCCAAGAAAATCGCTAACTATAAATTTCCCAACGCCTTCGCTAAAATCATCTTACAAAATCTGCGTCGCGTGACTAGGGTATTAGAAAAAATTGCCCGTCCCCGACTACAAAAAGTCGCCAATCATCCTTTAATTTGGCGATTTAACGGGCTGTGCATCTCTTGGTTAACAATACTACTAATTTCCCCCATTCCCTTTACCAATCCCATTCCGACTGTGGGGATTTTACTTTTGGCAGTTGCTACTATTGAATCTGATGGTTTATTAATGTGTATTAGCTATATTGCTACTCTCTTGATTACTATGCTATTTGGTTTTATTGGTTATGCATTATGGTTAGCCCCCAACTTACTGCCTGCTATGTTCAAATAAAATTTTTGGCATTCCTGATCAAAATTTGTTAAGATATAAATCCCAAAGAAAAAAACCCTTAGGCACAAGCCAAGGGTAATGGTTTAATTAAGGTGCATCTACTATTTGAGTATCCACGGCTGATTCTGTTATGTCCGGATAATTTCTGTATAACTTTCAATTTTGTATTCTCATCCTTTCGAGAAAGTATGTTTTGTCACAAACTATAAAAAACTTAATATCCAATATCAATACCTTGTCCATTTTTTGTAGGTCGGGTTAAGCAACAGCGCAACCCGACGCTCATGTTGGGTTATGGCCTCGCCACACTTCGTGAACGTACCTCAACCCAACCTTGTATCTTAGAGGTATGTTAGATATTTATTTGGATACCTGACTTAAATAATCAAAGAATATGGCGATCGCTATTGATTTCGGTACAAGTAACACAGTTATCACTCGTTGGAATTCTGTCACCCAACAAGCAGAAACCCTGAATCTACCCAGATTATCAACGCAACAATTTCTTAATCCTCCACTGATTCCCAGCTTAGTTTATGTAGAAAATGCCAGCCTTGGTAAAATTATAGCTGGACAACAGGTACGCGATCGCGGTTTGGATCTGAAAACTGACACCAGATTCTTCCGGAACTTTAAACGGGGAATTGGTGCAGATATCCAGGGTTTTTTACCGGAACTTGATGGACAAAACATTAGCTTTGAACAAATAGGAACATGGTTTTTAAGCAAAGTAATTGCAGAATTAGCACCTTTAGAAGGGGGAATAGATTCCTTGGTTTTAACCGTACCAGTAGATAGTTTTGAAGCCTATCGTCACTGGTTAGGGAAAGTTTGTCAATCATTAGCCGTCGAACAGGTGCGGATGTTGGATGAACCCACTGCTGCGGCTTTGGGGTATGGTTTAACAGATCAAGGAACTCTCTTAGTCGTTGACTTTGGTGGTGGAACTTTAGATTTATCTTTAGTGAGTTTAGATCAAGGTACACAAGCCAAGACTAAACCTTTAGGATTTCTTCTCAAATGGGGTGATAAAAATCTGGGTGAAAATTCTCAACAAAAGACTAAAACAGCCCGTGTATTAGCAAAAGCAGGGCAAAATCTAGGCGGAACTGATATTGATAATTGGATAGTAGATTACTTTGCTAAAACCCAAGGATTGCCAGTTAGTTCTCTTACAGCGCGACTAGCGGAACAGTTGAAAATTCAGCTATCTCACCAAGATAAAGCTAGTGAAGTTTATTTTCATGATCAAACTTTTGAAAGTTATGAAATGGATCTTGATCGTTACACCTTTGAAAATATTTTGCAGGAAAACGGATTTTTTGATAAACTGCATGATGTAATGATGACGCTATTACAGCAAGCGCGACGCTACGGTATAGAAATTGATGATATTAATGCAGTATTATTAGTTGGGGGAACTGTACAGTTGCCCGTAGTGCAAGCATGGATAGAACAATATTTTGAACCAGAAAAAATCCGCCGTCAATTGCCTTTTGAAGCAATCGCTCAAGGGGCGTTACAAATAACTCAAGGGATAGAAATTAAAGACTATCTTTATCATAGTTACGGTGTGCGTTATTGGGATCGCCGCAATCAACGTCATAGTTGGCATCCAATTATTAAAACTGGACAACCTTACCCCATGACTCAACCCGTAGAATTAGTTTTGGGTGCTTCTGTGGAAAATCAACCCAGCATTGAGTTAATTATTGGGGAATTGGGCGCTCAAACAGGTGGAACAGAGATATACTTTGAGGGCGACCGCTTAATTACTCGTCAGCTTGATCATGGTGCAACTACTGTTAAGCCTCTCAATGATACAGTAAATGCCAGTAAAATTGCCAAACTTAAACCTCCAGGATTTCCGGGAAGCGATCGCATTAAAATCTATTTTCAAGTTGATGAACAACGGTTTTTAAGAATTACTGTTGAGGACTTATTAACAAATAACATCCTATTAGAAAATCAACTTGTAGCCAAATTAACTTAACTTACCTTTGGGGGTTAAAGTCCCCTGCTTCTACAAGCAGCGGGTTTTGTGTCGGGGTAAAATCCCCGTTGCAAAACGTAATTCTAAATTCTAAATTCTAAATTCTGCATTCTTTTAATCCAGATTTCTCACCAATAAATCAAAACAGAGAGGCTTTATAGTAGTATAAAAATTTACCAATAAAAAACTAGTAACAAAAAAATCTAAATTTTCCTGATCACAGGCTGCTATTTTCAGTCGAATAAACGCATAATGGAAATGTGACTGATTTATTAGCCCCTTTACAATCCCTACAACAGGGTAACTGGTTCAAATTAATTTGCGGAGCCAGTTACCAACATCTTCCTGCGGTCAGAAACTTAACATTAGCCTACACCTTGGCTGGTGCTGACTGTATAGATGTAGCAGCAGATCCGGCAGTCATTGCCGCCACCCAAGAAGCTTTACTGGTAGCCCAAAGCTTGAGATATAATGCCCAAAAGCGAGGCTTTGCCTTGACAGGTAATTTGCCCTTGTTGATGGTCAGTCTCAATGATGGCGAAGATCCCCATTTTCGGAAAGCTGAGTTTAATTCTCAAGACTGTCCCCGCGATTGTTCCAGACCATGTGAAAAAATTTGTCCAGCCCAAGCAATTTTATTTAACAATACCAAAGATGATTTTTCTGGAGTAATCGCTGAAAAATGTTATGGCTGTGGCCGTTGCATTCCTATCTGTCCTTATGGGATAATTTATACAAAATCTTATGAGTCAACGCCAGGGGAGATCGTACCATTGATCATGTCAACGGGAATAGCAGCCGTAGAAATTCATACTCAAGTGGGGCGGTTGGCAGAATTCCAACGGTTATGGGACGCGATGACACCTTGGGCAGATCAATTAAAGTTAGTAGCCATCAGTTGTAACGATGGAGAAGGTCTAATTAATTACCTAAAAGCTATTTATGATTTAATTATCCCCCGTCCCCAGTTTTTAATTTGGCAAACTGATGGACGTTCAATGAGTGGTGATATTGGTGATGGTACAACCATAGCCACAGTGAAATTGGGGCAAAAAGTTTTGGCAGCAAACCTACCGGGATATGTGCAGTTAGCAGGCGGCACTAATAGCTACACCGTTCCTAAATTAAGGGGAATGGGACTGCTGAAAGAGGCAGGGGAGCAGGGGAGCAGAGGAGCAGGGGGGAAAGAGTCCCCAGCTTTTATCTCTGGGGTTGCCTATGGTAGTTACGCCCGTGTATTGCTGTCACCCATTCTTGACCAGTTAGAAAAAAAGGAGGTGATTAACACTGATAGTCAAGGCAATATTCGCCTGGAATCAGAACCGGAATTACTATGGGAGGCTGTAAGGGTTGCCCATACTCTCGTTTCCCAGATTAAGTCTGAGCAGTCGCGCTCATCGCTCCAAGCATATCTCTAAAAACGTCAAGTCACCAATAGAAAGCATGACGATTACAGAAGATCTCCAAAAGTTGTTAGACATTTTGCCCCAAGACCTTCAACAAAAACTAGAGCATCATCCTAACGGAGATAATTTAGTTGAAGTGGTTTTGGATTTAGGCCGTCGTCCAGAAGCTCGGTTTCCCCATGTAGCTGAGTATTTGAGCGAAACACCAGTCACTCAAGCACAGATAGATGATTGCATTCAACGAGTGGGAAATTTTGGGGGGGATAATCGGGCAGGAATTGAGCAAACTTTGCATCGGATCAGTGCTATCCGTAACCGTAGCGGTAAGATTATTGGCTTAACTTGTCGGGTCGGCAGGGCGGTATTCGGAACAATTGCCATGATCCGCGATTTGGTGGAAACTGGTCAATCAATTCTCATGCTAGGTCGTCCGGGTGTTGGTAAAACCACGGCTTTAAGGGAAATTGCCCGTGTGTTGGCAGATGACTTAAATAAGCGAGTGGTCATTATTGACACATCTAACGAAATTGCTGGGGATGGTGATGTTGCTCACCCCGCCATTGGTCGGGCGAGACGGATGCAAGTTTCTAAGCCAGAGTTACAACATCAGGTCATGATTGAGGCTGTGGAAAACCATATGCCAGAAGTCATTGTCATTGATGAAATTGGCACGGAATTGGAAGCTTTAGCAGCCCGAACCATTGCCGAACGGGGGGTGCAATTGGTAGGAACTGCCCACGGTAATCAGATTGAAAACCTGATTAAAAATCCCACTCTGTCTGATTTGGTGGGGGGGATTCAGGCTGTGACGCTGGGAGATGATGAAGCTAGACGGCGTGGTTCGCAAAAGACGGTTTTGGAACGCAAAGCGCCACCTACTTTTGAGATTGCTGTGGAGATGCTGGAACGGCAACGCTGGGTAGTTCATGAATGTGTGGCTGATACGGTTGATACTTTGTTACGTGGTCGTCAACCGACTCCACAAACGAGAACTGTTGATGACAATGGCAAGGTTGGCGTTGTTAGACAGTTGGCTGTGGTCAATGGTGGCAATAGCAATGGTAATGGCAATGGACACATTGCTAATGTGGAGGAATCTTTCCTCTCTGCTCAACCTAATGGTTGGCGTTCTTCTGGACAAATGGTGGCTTTACCACCTTTATCTTTAGATCGGGAAAGACCCACGGGACGCAGTGAATTTGACCGTTTGTTGGATGAATCTTTCAATTACTCGGAAAGTTTTGATTTTGCCAGCCGCAAACAAGCAGGTCCCAATGGGGAAGATTTACCATTGCACATTTACCCCTATGGGGTGAGTCGTCAGCAATTGGAACAGGTGATTAATGTGTTAACTTTGCCAGTGATATTGACCAAGGACTTGGATAGTGCTGATGCTATTCTGGCTTTGCGATCGCACGTCAAGAATCACGCTAAGTTAAGACAAATGGCTAAGGCTCGTCATGTACCCATTCATGTGATCAAGTCTAGTACAATTCCCCAAATTACTCGCAGTCTCCGCCGCTTACTGAATATTGATGATCCAGATATTGGCGATGACCGAGAGTTACAACTGTTATTACACAACGGTGGTGATGATGAAATGGACGCTTTGGAGGAGGCGAGGCTTGCTGTGGAGCAGATTGTCATCCCTAAAGGTCAGCCTGTGGAGTTATTACCCCGTTCTTCCCAAGTGCGGAAAATGCAGCATGAGTTGGTGGAACATTATCGTCTCAAATCGGATAGTTTTGGCGATGAACCTAATCGGCGGTTAAGAATTTACCCGGCGTAGGTTGTTGATAATTTTCCCCTGAAAGGATTGTTTTTACATCTTTTCAGGGGATTTTTTTATTGTTTACACTAAGCACGGGCGGAAAATGGACTTTTGTAAAATTAGGAAAAACCTATTACCGGATGACAAGCTGTTGTGCATTTAGTTTATATAATTCTAGCGAGCATCTTGCCCGCACTACAAAGGGAGTGGAAGGAGCGATCGCCTAAAACTAACTATCTGGTTGTACCCAGCCCTTAATAATTGCCTTAACAACTTTCAAATATTTATTTTCAAGAATAAACTCATCAATTGCAGTTTCACCACCAGCTTTTAAAGCACTAGCAGCACGACGTTGGAATTTAGGAGTAGTGTTATCTTTAATATGAGAAATTTGTTCTGCTTCAGTAGCACTAGGATTATCTGTTTCCAATTGTTTCAGAAGTTGTTGGATTTCTGTTGCTGCTTCTGCAAGAGTTTGTTTCTGTTCTGGAGTATAATTATTTTGATTAAATGTAACATTACTACCTGATGCTGCTCTATCTACAAATTGGTTATTTGCATTTCTCTGATCATATTTAGATTGATAAGATTCCGACATAGTATCTCCTAGATTTTGATAGTTTTGTGCATAAAAGCTAATGTTTTTTACGTTGCAAAAGCTTTGCTCCTGTCCAAGCAAAAGACTTAGAAAAATCAGCATTTTTATTTTTTAGCTCAACTTTACGGTCTTTAGTTATGGAACTAATTGCTCGCCGTCAGTTAGCTACTCTGCTAAATTTATCCCAGTTAGTCAATATTAGTGCGGCTGATGCTGTGCAGATAGCTGGTTTGTGGAACAAAACATTGGAGGACAGTATTATCCTAGCTTATCAAAATCGAACAGAGCTAAAGCAGCAAGTTGTACAACGTAATATTAGTGAGCAGCAGTTGAGACAGGCATTGTCAAGCAGTAGTCCGCAAATTAGCTCTAATTTGAACTATAACTTATTAGATAATTTTGATGATCAAGTAAATGTTAGTGATGGTTATTCTCAGTCAATACAAGCAACTTGGAACTTATTTGGTGGTGGAGCAACTAGAGCTAAAGCAGAGCAGGCTAGAGCTAATATAGCGATCGCCGAAGTTTCCTTTTCTGAACAGCTAAAGCAAGTTCGATTTCAGGTAGAACAGGCTTTTTATCAACAGAAGTCTAATTTAGATAATGTACAAACTGCCAATGCTGCGCTGGAACTGGCTAGGGAGGCTTTACGTTTAGCAAGACTAAGATTCCAATCTGGTGTTGCTACTCAAACTGATGTGATTAATGCAGAAAACGATCTCACAACAACAGAAGGTAATCGAGTCACTGCTGTTTTGGATTACAACCGCTCTTTAGCCCAATTAGAACGATATGCACCAAAAACGCACTAATTATAAATTGTCAGATTATAAATTGTCAGATAAAAAGTTGAGGTATCTAATCTTCCATTGATTTTCACTCCCAATATTTACTAGATAAAAGTAAATCTGTTTTATAATCAAATTGCCAAGTTTCTGGAAATTGAGTTTGTTTATATTCAACAGAAACTATATCTACAGCATCAAGGTAAACCTCTGTAAATATTTGCGCTAGATAGGGTTTAAGACTAGGAGATTCTTTTAATAATATTTGGATTTGTTTACGTTGTTCTATAATAGTTATTTCCCAACCGTTGAAGTTTTCAGCACTATTAACATATATCCGTTTGAGAATATGAGATAGTAAGACTAATAACCGATTCCTTAATTCTCTTCTTTCGCTTTTACCCAATGTTTCAATCTCCTCAATTAAATTATCAAAATCAAGATTTTCTATGTCTTTATTTTTGAGTTGGTTGACTGTTCTTTCGCACCATGCGAGAAAATCACATTCATAGAGAATATCGTTTTTCTCGATGTTTTCGGTCATGTTTTGGGTCATAATTTTACCTTTAGTTATTTGTCTGATTCAGGATTTACAGGCTTGTGATTTTTCTCTATTTGTCAGAATCTAGATTTTTGGTAAATGGCGGGTTATGCTAACACTAACACACCCGATAAATTAACTTTTCAATTAATTATCACACACAAGAAAGATAAATTACAACATCCTGTAAATCCTTAAATCCTGAATATCCTGATTCTGACAACCAACAACCCCAAACACAAACCCACATCCTGTACATCCTTAAATCCTGGATATCCTGATTCTGACAATAAATATAAATAAGATCGTTCAATACCTGAGATGTATATTTTTATTTTTATTTTTATCCTATCCCCCCGGATAGGATATTATGCTACAAATTGAGAGAGATCATCTAGTAATTCTCTAGGCTTGTCTCCCTGTTCTAGTTATCTTGAGGAACTCATTGTGGTTGCAACCCCTGAAAAACTGCACGCTACCCATAGTCACGAGCATCTACCCAGTAAAGACCGTGTAGCCGTATTGCTGATGGGCTATGGCGAAGTCGAAAGCTACGAAGATTTTGCTAACTATAACGAACAAGCTTTAAATTTACTGACTGCTAAATTTGCTCCTGTTCCTACTTGGATTTATCCCCCTTTAGCCAAACTTTTGGCATTATTTGATCGTCATGAATGGGGACACACACATCATGATTTTATCTCCCCACATAATGCCATTTTTGAAAGACAAAGAGCGGGTATTGAACACGAATTACAACATAAATGGGGTAATGGTGTTCAAGTTTTCAAAGCTTTTAACTTTTGCGCTCCTTTTTTACCAAATCAAGTTTTAGCCGAAATTAAAGATCAAGGCTTTAGCAAACTGCTGATTTATCCATTATTGGTTGTTGATTCCATTTTTACCAGTGGTATTGCTCTTGAACAAGTAAATAATGCTCTGGTAGAATTAGCTGATGGTGATGAACATTGGATCAAAGCCCAAAGATATATTCCTTCGTTCTACAATGAGCCAAAATATATTGATTTAATGGCGCATTTGGTAGAAGAAAAAATTCATACTGATTTGGCTACAGGTTATCTACCGTCGCAAATTGGGATTATCTTGATGAATCATGGTTGTCCCCACAAAGCTAAAGGTTTTACATCGGGAATTGATGAAAGTCAAGCCATGTATGAGTTAGTTAGAAACAAGTTAATTAACAATTATCCGTTAATTTCTGTGGGTTGGTTAAATCACGATACCCCATTAATTGAATGGACTCAACCAAATGCTACAGTAGCCGCTCAAAATTTGATTCAATTGGGTGCAAAGGCGTTGCTATTTATGCCCATTGGTTTTGCAACTGAAAATCATGAAACTTTATTAGATGTGCATCACATTATTCATGATTTAGAAAAGCAACATCCAAATGTAGATTATTTACAAATGGCTTGTGTTAATGATGATCCACAATTTCTAGCTATGGTTGCTGAATGGGCAAATGCACATATTGCTGAGTTGATGGAAACGGAAGGAATGGCTGTTAATTCACAATCAGCTATTACTCACCACCATCACCATCATTAAAAGGAATCTGTAAGGGCGCAGTTCCTGCGCCCATTAACTCTGGAATTTATCTAACCGCAGAGGCGCAGAGGACGCAGAGTAAAAAAATTAATTCCCTACTAGTGGTGCATTTAAGGTTTTCTCAATGCGATCGCGTGTTTCCAATAAAAAAGCCTGTGTATATTCATCTTCAGAGTTCACCCGTTTTAATTGATTATTTAATTGCTTGAGTTTATACCAGGCTAAAGTACGGGCATCTTCAGGAGTAGCTTCTTTTCGCAACACCATTCCCATCAGTACATTTAGATATTCCCGTTGTAAACCTCTCCGCAAACTGGAAATTTTTAATTTGCCTTTAGGTTGCAAAACTTCCGACCAAATCCCAGTTTGTAAAGTATCAAATAATTCTGGCAAGGTGAGAGATTTTCCTGTTTCACTTTTTAATTCTAGATCCTTAATCCGTGTTAAGCGATCGCTTGCCAATAAATCCCGTAACACCGCAGTCTGCACCAACAACACTAAATCATGAATTGGATAATCTAACCGTCCGATTTGAATATTAGTCCCCCAATGTAGCCACCGTGAAGGTACTAATTTATTCAGTAATTCCGGGGGAAATTTCAAAGCATCTTCCGCAAAAACATACTTTTGCATTGTCATCAATGCTTGTCGCTGTTGTTCTACCGGCACAGGGACAAATGGTAATTGTCCTTTAGTATCATTTGGTTTAACTCGGTAAAAAGACTGTCCACCAATGTATTTACTGGTATAGTATAAATTCTGTAAATAATTTCTGAGGATGGTATTAAAACGCTCTTCTACATCGCTAGAATTTTCTGCATCTATAGCATATCCCTGATTTAATCGTTCCCACATCCGCCGCGCATTAGCCAATTGTGAATGAGAATAAACCAATACATTACTGCTATGATCCCAAGGATTCACCGTCGGATCACTATTAGATAAATCCTCATCAGGAGCATAACTCAACTCTCGTTGGTTAGATTTTCCAGCAATTGCTGCTAAAAACGACTTTTCTCCCATGGTAGTTGACGCTTGACTGGGAGTGTAACCATACTCAATTACCCATTCATCATAGGGTCCCACCTGCTGTGGAAAATAATCTCCCTGCTTGACACCATTAGGGGCAATGTTTGGGGGAATATAATCCATAACCGATGCTGTCATTCCTTTAGTCTGCGTAATTTCTGGATTATTCATCTCCTCTGGAAAGAGCAAGGTACTACCACGGAAATTATGACGCAAACCTAAAGTATGACCAACTTCATGGGTAATAATTAAACGTAAATATTGATGGATATAATCTTTTAACTGCTCTGGACTTGGTGTAGTATTTCCTAACATTGACATTGCTAAAGAACCAAAAGCCAACTGATTAGATGCTTCCATGCCATAGCATAAATCATAATCTGTCGCTAGTTTAGACAAATTGCCTAATGATTTTGGAGATTTTTGATTACCTTTGCCACACAAACGCCCATTGTTGACCAATGTTGATAAAGAAGTGCTAGTTTGTGAATTTTGAGGTTGAATAATTTGCCGATAATCATTTTTTAATAATCGGACAAAACTACCATCAATCAGAATATCTGCATTCAAAATTTCTCCAGTTAAGGGATTAACACGGGATGGACCCATCGCAAAAAAACCATCTACAGTATTAATCCAACGGATAGTATTATAGCGAATATCGGCTGGGTCCCAGGTAGCATTATCAGGCATTTGTTGAACTTGAATAGCATCCTTGAATCCTGCTTTCAAAAAGGCTTGATTCCACATCAAAATTCCCTCTTTGATAGACTGACGATATTCTAGAGGTACAGCATTATCAATCCAAAAAACAATCGGTTTTTTCGGTGGAGAAATTGCGGCTGTGGGATCTTGTTTTTCTAAATTCCAGCGATTAATATAACGAACAAAAGTATCTCTCCGTTCATCTTTAGACAAATCTTGATAAGCTGTGAGGAAATAACCTACCCGTTCATCAGCTAACCGAGGTTGATATTTATTTTGTGGTAATTCCGATAAACTATAATGAACCTTTAAAGTAAAGCCACGACTATCAGGTAAAACATCCGAATTCTTGCCACTATTAGCAAAATTGAAAATCGTCCCAATTTCTAAATTATTGGGAAATACTTTCGCATTACCAAGATAACCTTGATCGGGACTAACAGCTAATTCTAAATTAGTAGATAATCCTGCCAAATCTGTGAGTAGTAAATCACCTAAATCAATAAGAATGGTTTTGCGTTGTGAATGAATACTTTTAATGGGAATAGTGTAAAGAACAGAATCACTAAATGATCTTGCTACTGATCTGGCTTGGGGATCTCCTTCACGAGTCCGAAAATTGACATTACGAACCACAAACTGGATTTGATTATCTACCTTTTGAAAGTAGAATAAGAAGTCTTGTAATGGCATTCCACTATAAATACCTTTTTCACCAATTCCCGATTCTAAAGTTGAGTTTGCTATAAAGTTTTTTTGGAGTTGTTCTGGTTTAATTTCCAGATAGATTTTATTTTTATGTTTATGACGATAAATAGTAAAGATTCCCTCTGATTTTTTGGTATCCTTGGTAATTTCTGTAAAATCTTCTAATTCATCTTCTTTCGGTGATTTAGATTCAGGTTTAGCTTTCGGTTTCTCTGTTTCCTTCTTAACTTGAAGAAATGGCTGTTTTCCTACTTCCTTTAAATCTTTAAATACCCAAAGGAAATCTTCTGTTTTTACCTGATGATTTTGATCAATAACTGCGATTTTGGAAGATGGTAGTTTTAATTGTTGAACAATTTTATCCACATTAGTGGTTTGTCTCTCTATTTCTATATTTGAATTATCATGATTATTTATTAATGATTTAGCATCAGCAGTTTCTATGGAAACAAATAGACTATTAAACAAAATGAGAGCGAAAGTAAACTTATTCATTTCCTAAATTCCTGATAATTATTGTTTAATAGCCGTCTCTGCATTTAATCTCATAAAATTGTAGTTTTCCGTAGTCAAACGTAGCTATATCCGTCACTACAATGAACCTTAGTAATATCTTTCATTGTGGAAAATTCAACTCTAAAACCATTGATAACAATCTCACATCCGTTTTTTGTGGGAGTTTTAACGCGACTTACATACTTTCCAGAAGTTATGTTTTTACGATCTTTGTGCAAAGTAGCCTTAACAAAATCTCCTGTAGAAACATGAGTGAATATTTTTTTAGGCTCGGTGCAAGGAAAACCAAATTTATTGATCCTACAAAATCTTCTGCAACTATGCCCTGTGCTTTTTACTGTTAAAATTTTTGTTGTAAGTATTTTGAGAGTTTCAACTTTCCCTACACAAGCAGCATCAATCCAATGAGTTTTAGGCAATCCTAAACGAGTTCTATTAAACTTAGTTAAACCTCCTGAACCTGTTGTTATAGGTAATCCAGTTTCTTTTAACTTATTAAATAAAGCCCATCTCGTTGAATTTACAGCAGACGCATCTTTTAGTGTCCGCTGGGCTTGGGATAAAATTTGCTTCAACAACTCAGGCTTTTTTACTAAAAACTTCTCAATATCTTGAGTACCTTTTTTGATATTGCATTTCTCACAAGCTAGACACAAATTAGAAATTCTATTAGTTCCTCCTTTGGCTTTTGGTTTAATATGCTCAACTTGTAAAGGGACATTTTCAGCAGTACAGTATGCACATTTTCTATTCCATTTATTCAAAAGATATTCACGGACTTCATACCCTTGTAACTCTCCCTGTTGATACTCAAAGCCTGATATCTCCGGGTTTTCTAGCTGCTGTAGGTCAAACCTAGCAAGCTCTTGAACTATGTCAGTTATTGGGGCAAAATTACATAATCTTTTGACCCAAGTGTTAATAGTTAAAACTCTATGGCTTAAAGAAGGTGCTAACCAACCTTGAGGTTTAGTGCGGTTAAGAAATCTAGCTTGACGATAACGAGTATGTCTAGAACGTCTTCCTCGCCTTACTCCTTTTCGAGTTTCTAGGCTTTCTTTAATAGCTAAACCTCTGTGTTGTAATTCCATACCCCAGATGACTTTATTATTTTGAACTAACGCAAAACCTGTAGTTTTACTCCCTGGATCTATTTTTAATTCAATCGGTTGAGTTGGAACGTGAGATTTAGGTTCTTTCAAAATTATGGTAAATGGAAATCTTCTAAATACAGCAGCTTTTTGTTGATTTAATAAAAAACGTGCATCTCCTGGATGGATTGGAGTAAGTGGTTTTTTGTTGGTATCAAGAACTAGAACAAAATTAGACATTTAAATTTCACCTTTTCAGGGTAATGTTTGCTTCAACCTTGTTATCTGAGCTTGTTATGCTAAATACACTATCCTTGCGGATTGTTTAATAAGTAGCAACATGGCAGGGGACTAGCGAATCCCAAGGTGTTATGACCTAGATAACGTTTACCCATTCGACTACGCTCAGGGTGGTTTGGTTCACATAAACTACAGATTACTCCGTTTATTTATGCTCTCTGAAATGGAAACTCTCCAACTTTGCGCCTTTGCTCCTTTGCTCCTTTGCGACTGGGCGCGAAACATAACCTATCCTAATTCGTAACTGATTGGGCTTCCTGATACATAATTTCCTGGAAGTGAATCATATCTTTTTGGGGATCAGCCAAACTAACTTTCACTAATAAATTTTCTCCCAAACTGACAGAACGCCGGAAGGACATAGGCAATTGTAAACCCAAATCTTCTAATAAAATTAGTCCTAAATTGCTATCTTCTCGTAACCACATTAATACCGTTACCTGCCAAACTTGTTCAGGATGACGACGTAAATATTCTAAAGCGTAATATCTATTAGTTTGTCGTTCCACCATTGTTGCTTCTTGAGTGATGCTGCTGACCGTCATCATCACTTCTTTGAGTTGTTCAGCAGAGAATGGTAAACCTTCGCCGCGTAAATGTGCCTTTAATTGAAAGTGGGTGAGTAAGTCGCTATAACGACGAATGGGGGAAGTAGCTTGAGTGTAGGTATCTAAACCCAAACCAGCATGGCGCACTGGTGTAATGCTCATTTCGCTTTTAGGCATACAGCGTCGCATCGCACAGGAACGAACAAAACCGGCTGGAAGCAGGAGCAGTTCTTCCTCTGGAGGTAATTCTGGTTGGGGTTGGCCGCGAAAGGGCAGCGGGATATTATGAGTTTGTCCGTAACGGGCGGCAACTTCTCCAGCAAGAATCATCATTTCTGCGACTAATTGGCGGGAGGAAGAATCATCTAAAACATCAATATTGATATCATCGTCTTTGACTTTGATCATCGCTTCGGGCATATTGATACTGATAGCACCTTGACCATAACGCCAAGTTTTGCGGATTTTTGCCCAATTAGCGATCGCCTCAATTTCTGGTTCTGCTTGAACTCCCAACTCCAGCATCTCATCCACATCTTGATAGGTGAGGCGGTAGGTAGGCTTAATTAAACCAGTGTGTATACAGTAATCTTCCACGGACCCAACTGCATCTAAAATCACCCCAAAGCTGAGGGCGCAACAGACTTTCCCCTGAATTAAACTCATGGGACCTGTGGCCAACACCTCTGGGAACATGGGAATCATCCCCGTGGGTAAATATACCGTACTACCCCGTTTTCTGGCTTCTAAATCTAATTCATCATCTGGCATTAATAACCGCGTCGGGTCAGCAATATGCACCCATAACCGTTCCTTACCATCTGGTAATATCTCCCAACTCAAACCATCGTCTATTTCTGTAGTGCTTTCATCATCAATGGTATATACCTTGAGATGTGTGAGATCGAGACGGTTTGTATCTAAATCTGTAGGAGGAAAATCCCAACATTCTTGCGCCACTTCTAATACCTGATGAGGAAATTGAACGGAAATTGATGAACGGCGCAGGAACAGGTTTTCGTGGGAAGTCCACAAACCCAAATCTATCAAGAGTTGAAAGGCCGCCTGGGGCGTAGCAGAACGTCCCAGCATATTCATAGTTTCTAATACTGAAGCTGGAGGCGGACAAGCACGAGCTAAAGAATCATAGTTCACTTTCAGCATCACCACATCTGCCAGCAAAGTCGCATATTTTTCTAATGCGTCTAAACGCTGGCGATCCAGTCTTTGCCATTCTACCACTTGTCCCTGGAGCGCCTGTTCTATCCGGGCTAAAAATTCCTGCTGTCCCTTGGCTTTTTGTGATTCTACTTGAATCTGGTGCTTGCGTTCTGCTATTTGCGCCGCGCTGCGGGGTTCGTAAGCGTCTCCTTTTTGTTTGAAATAGAGTTTATCTTCTGATAACAAACAATGGGCTGCATAACACTGGGGAGGTGTGGATTCCGAAAATAGGAGATTTGCCAATTGGCTAGGAGTGACAGTTTCTCCATCTTCAATCAGTAGTTCCCAAGCTATTTCCAGACTTGATGGGTCTAGATAAGGCTGAACTTGACTTAAAAACTCAGCGATTTCCCCTGGTTTATAGGTTTGTCCGTTAACCGTGTAGGTAAATTGGTTATTTTTGATGTTATGGGATTGACCACGTTCATCTACTACAAACCAACTAGTTTTACCGTCTGGACGATCTATCACTCCAAGACGGCGATCGCCTTTAACCCTAAATTCAACTAACGTCCCCTTATCCACAACTGTCGCACTTTAATTTTAATATTTTGAGATTTTTAGACTGGAAATTCTGGATTAAATAACGGGTATTTAATCCTTTATTTAATAATTTGCTGTGAGAAATGCTATTCCAGTTTAGAATTCCATCCTCAAATTTAGCGATATCGTACCATTTTTGAGAATGAATTAATTAAATGTTTTTAGCAATTTCCTAACATTAAATATTAAATTTTAGATTTTGGACTCAAAGTAACTGGGCATATCCATGCAACTGCTACTTTTTTGGATGATCATCCAAAATCCAAAATCCAAAATATTCTTAACCTTCGGCGTTAATGAAGGGCAATAAAGCCACAATTCGAGAGCGTTTAATGGCTAGAGTCAGAGCGCGTTGTTGCTGACAGGTTAAACCGGTGATTCTCCGAGGTAATATTTTACCACGTTCGGTGAGAAACTTCCGCAACAAATCTACATCTTTGTAATCAATGGGATCTCCGGGCTTAATTGGAGAAAGGCGACGACGATAGTAACTCATTCTTACTTAATTTCCTTGTGAACTGTGTGTTTGTTGCAGTGGGTACAGAACTTTTTCAGTTCTAAGCGGTTGGTTGTGTTCCGACGGTTCTTGGTACTGGTATAACGGGATACGCCAGGTGAACGTTTATCTGGATTTGTTCGACACTCGGTGCATTCTAGTGTCACTATTATGCGCGCACCTTTACTCTTAGCCATAATCTTAGAAACTGTAAAGCCTGGAGATAATTAACACAAATGGTTATTATCTCATATTTCGTGGAAATTTTGCAACTAACCGTTTAATTTTTATATCTAATGAATAACCCCGACGGGAAGAAACTATGATAGTCCGAAAAAAGCGGTCATGGAATGCCTGTCGCATCTGAGTATCGGATAAAGCTGCACCGCCGTCAATGATCAGGGGAAGTAATAGGACGACAGCAGCGGGATTGAGGATGATATTCCCCAAGAAAATGGATAATAACAAGCTAGAAAAGCAAATAATCCCTTCTCGCAGTAATAAGGTCTGAAATTGGGGGATTCTATTGACTATTTCGCCATTTGCAACTTCTAGGATCTTTAAATCAAATGCCCAACGGCCTAAACTTTGTCCTTGATTGTTGTAAACTATGATGACGCGGAAAATTAGCCAAGCAAAAATAAAAACAAAGATTTGGGTAAATTGAATCCCGATTTGATTACTTCTGAAAATAGAACTCAGGAACCATGCACAGAAGAAGTCAAGAGCTAAGGCCATACCTCGACGGGTAAGATCCCCTTTTGGGAAGTGTCTTTGATTGACTTTAACAAGAGTCATAGCCTTTACCTCGCTGCTGGTAGAATAGTGAGTTTATTTAAACTTGTATCAATATCTCTCAACAATTTAAAATCATCCTCTGATAAAAGATAACTATTGTTACTAACTAAGGTCTAGGGTTTCTATCAAAGTATAGCCAGATTTAATTTTTAGTAAAATTATACTAATTTGGTAATCCCAGATTATAATATTATATGTAAGTAAGCTTGAAAATTTTTTCAGATATTCATTCTATTTTGATTTGCGAGTCTGATTATGATTGATTGTCTCAATGCAGCTCGTTACTTTATTGCGAGAGCCTACGAAGACAGTATGGAAGCAGAAATGACTAATATGAAAGTTCAGAAGCTTCTGTATTATTCACAAAGCTTACATTTGGCGATGTACGATGAACCGTTATTTGCAGAAGAAATTCAAGCATGGCGATACGGTCCTGTGTGTCCTCCTGCTTATAGATTTTATAGTGAATTTGAAGCTAATCAATTACCTGTTCCTAGTCAAGAATTATTGTTACAAATTCCTGATGATCAGAAAAAACTTCTCGAAGAAGTGTGGGAAAATTTTGGAGGTTATCACGCCTATTTGCTGAGTGATATGACTCATTTGGAGTTTCCTTGGAAAAAAGCTCGTAAGGGTTTACTACCCCAAGCAAGCTCAACTAAGCCGATTTTGCTGGAGGATTTGAAAGCATTAGGTCATCAAAAATTAGACTTAATAGAACGTGATCATCCTGCTTATCAACCTATAATGTCTGAACTTGTGAAGGACGCTTGTACTTCGGAATCATCAACTAGAATCAAGAAAGGAGAAGTGCGTGACTGGCTTAATTCCCTTCTCGATTGAAGAATCCGAAAATTTTAAACGTTCTTTCAAAAAACTGAGAAAAGTTCATGGAGATGCTTTTGTTGAATTGATTGTAGAAGTATTGGAAGATTTGATTGCAGATCAATATCCTCCAAATTCCCGCCAAGAACCGTTACCTGGTAAGATTGATTTACCAGAAGGATGGACTTTTCATAAATTGGAATTGAGGTTTGCTAAAGGTGCTTCTGGACAAATTAGATTGATGTATTTAGTCAATTCAGAAATGTTTGTAATTACGCCTGTATGGATTTATAGTCATGAACAGTTTACAAAACGCCCTGCTGATGCAGATTTAAAAAGTGTTATTAGGGAAATATTAGACTGTTAATTTCAGCTATTTTACTTATTTATTAACAACTTCATTTAATGCTTCATGAATAATATCATCACTCACACCATGTCGTTTTAAACTAGCAATTAAAGCATTAACTGTATTATTTTCTAACTTTTCTAAATCTGCTCTCATTCCTTGTCCAATGTATGCTCGAATTAAGGGTTGATAACCAGAAAAACCAAGTATGGGTGCAAGTTGTTTCAATTCTTCTACTACATCTTCTGGTATTCTTAGAGTAACCGTAATCATGGGGCGATTTTTGTCTAAGCGTTGTTTTAATGTTTCAATCTTCATAATATTCTCGCTCCTTGCGTGTGGCTTTACGGGCTGAAATAATTCTGATTACATCATCATCTATATTAACAATAGGCTTATTTCCTTGACTTGGGAAAATGGTGACTATACTTACTCTGTTTCTTGATCGGAAGGTTCAAGTAATTAAATGTATTTGAATATTTACAACAAGAATCAAAGAATATTACATAAAAAATGATACTTATTCAAAGTTCATGATCTTCATTGAAGTTTTGTGACACAAAATATGTACTTAGCAATGAAAGTAAACAAAAAATAAACTAGGAAAGTATTTACAACTACGCTTGTATATGATTATTATGTTAACGGGTATATAAGTTGCTACATCAGGCAATGAAGCAGATGTAAGGACGATTATCCAAAATAATTAAAAATGAATGCGCTAAAAAAGTTATTTATTCACTTTATCAGGAGATTGGATATGTCTCAAGCAAATACATCAATTAATCATCATGTTGAAGACTACTTAAATTATTATTGTGCATTACGTCATTCTCCTAAATTCGCTATTTTACTTAAAGGGAAATGGGGGTCTGGTAAAACATGGTTTATAAATCAATATCGTGAGAAGCTAGAAGAACAAGGAAAAAAATCTTTATATGTCAGTCTATATGGAGTTAGTAAATATTCAGAAATAGAAGAATCTCTTTTCCAGCAATTACACCCTTTCCGTTCATCTAAGGGAATGGTATTAGCAGGAAAAGTCTTTAAAGGGCTTTTAAAAGGTGCGTTAAAAATTGATTTAAATCATGATGGTAAAGATGATGGAACGTGGAATATTTCTATTCCAGATATAAACATTCCTGATAAATTTAAGGATTCTAATTTTGATCTTTTAATATTTGATGATTTGGAGCGTTGCAGCATAAACATTGCAAATATTTTGGGATATATTAGTAGCTTTGTAGAATCGCAGGATTTAAAAGTAGTCATAATTGCGAATGAAGATCAAATTAATATCAAACAAGAAGAATATAAAAGAATAAAAGAAAAGTTAATTGGTAAGACTTTTGAAATATTTCCTGATTTTTCAGGAGCATTAAATGATTTTATAAATCAAATAGAACACCATAAAATCAAATATATTTTACTAAATAATCTTAATCTTATTCAAGAACTATTTATAAAGGCAGAGTGTAAAAATTTAAGATTTTTGAATCAAATTAGTTTAGACTTTGAAAGAATATTTAATATTTTATCAGAAGAGGCACAGAAAAAATCCGATTTATTGGAGGAGATTTTACAATTATTAACAATTTTTTCAATTGAAATTTCTAGTGCAAGACTCAAAGCAGAAGATATTAGTCAGTTATCAGATAAAATAAGTAAAGAATATGCATCTTCAGAAATAAAAAAATATCATGCAACTGCTGATTTACAAGAAAATAATATCAAAGATGAAATTTCATGGTTGCAAACTTTTGAAAGATATGGTTTTGTAAATTTAATTCTCAATAGTCCCTTTCCTAGTTTATTATGGTGGGAAAATTTTTTTGATAAAGGCATTGTGGATCAAGATACTTTAGAAAAATTAATGCCAAATAGCAAATATTTTGAAGATGAAAATACTCCTAATTGGTTGAAACTGTGGTACTATACTAGACATACAGATGAAGAGTTTGAAAAAATACTTAATCAAGTAGAGTCAGAATACAAAAAGAGAAAATTTGAAGACATTGGCATAATTAAACATATTACTGGATTATTTTTACTGTTTTCTGATACTGGAGTATATAGCAAAAATAAGCCAGATATTATTGATGAATCAAAAAAATATATTGATGAATTAAAGATGTCTGGGAAGCTAGATATAAAATATCGTGATGAGATATTCGATAATTATATGGGACTTGTTTTTCCATCTAAAGATTCTCAAGAGTTTAAAGATTTTGAGAATTATATTGAGCAATGTAAAAAAGAAGTAATGCTTCAAAATATGCCTAATGAAGCAAATAAATTATTGAAGGTTATGCAAAATAATATTAATGAGTTGCGCCCCCTAATTTGTATACCTTCGTCAAACTATTTAGATATTTTTCAAGAAACATATTATAACTTTCCTATTTTCAAATATTTATCACCTAAAGACTTTATGAAAACAGTTTTCATGCTTTCTAATGAGAAGATAAATTACTTATTTTATTTGTTGCAAGAAAGGTATAAGTATAGAGGTATTGTTGAAAAATTAGTTGATGAATTGGATTTTCTTAAAGAGGTTCAAAAGTTATTATTAGCAGAAGTTATTCACAGAGAAGGGAAAATGAGTGGATACATATTAAGTCTTGCAAACAAAAAATATTTGCAAAAAATTATTAGTGATCTTGAACAAATAAAAAATGCTCCCCAGCCAAATAACATATAAAATTAATAATATTTGATAATCCCTCTACTCGACTATATAGACAAAGTTAATAATTTTCACATCCAAGTTATGCAAAATACTGTAAATAATTTATAATCTTAAATAATGACTTGGGAAATTAGATGATGATATCAGTCCCGATTACCTTAGAACAATTAATTACGGCTGTACAACAATTACAACCGCAAGAACGAGCAATAGTAGCTCAAGCATTGATAAAATTTGATTTAGCTGCTGATTTGACAGCTTTAATTCAAGAATTATACTCCCAACCACCAATTGATGATATTACAGATGATGATATTATGGCAGAAATCAAAGCTGTGCGTCAGCAAAACCGCCAAACATGAAATTTCGGGTAGTCATTGACACTAATATTTGGATTCGCATTTTATTGAGAGGGCGAGTCACATTACCAATTTTAGCAGCATTTAATGATCACAAATTCCAGTTATTGATGAGTCAACCTTTACTGGATGAATTTCATGACGTATGGAATCGGCCTCGATTAAAACAACGAATAGATGAAAATCAAGCTATTCGACTGGAACAGCAGTTAAAATACCGTTCAATATGGGTTGAAGCTACAACAATTCCGCCAAATTGTCGAGATATTAAAGATTTACCTATACTAGCTACAGCTATTGATGGTGAAGCAAACTTGATTGTATCTGGAGATGATGATTTACGTGCTGATGATACGCTGAGACTAGAAATGGAAGCTTATGGTATAAGATTGCTTGGTGTTAATTCTTTCTTGGAATGTTTAGAAGTTTAGCTATGAGAATATTGACCTTTTCCTAATAAATCCACTTTAATAAGATTAAAAAAGTGTGTTAACAATAAAGCCATGATAGATTTATCTAAAATAGCAGAACAAATACCAACACAAAATATTAATTTAGCTTTAAAGTTTTTACCAAAGCTACCAGCAGAGGCTTATACAGCATTGCAACATATAGAGATAATAGCTTCACCAGAAGATTGGCAAAAAATCACCTATCAAATAGCACATACTTTAGTAGATGCTCAATATGAAATCACTCATCGTCAAATTATGGAACAAATGAAGGTGGATAATTTAGATAAGATAGAATCTGATGATGATATTTTAGCCACTGCTTTGAAACTTACGAGTTAGTTTATATTCCGTCTTCCTCTGTGTCCTCTGTGCCTCTGTGGTTCGTTTAATCCATATTCTCCCGTAAAAACCCATAAAAAAAAGTGGGTTAACAATAAAGTCACCCACCAAATAAATTACTGATATTATTGAAATCCGTAATTAACCAACATTAGTTAATAACAACTCACGGGTTTCCGATTTTCTAACCTTTACCTGTCCATCATCATCTACATCCACAATAGCCTTATCTCCATCTGCAATTTCCCCAGATAAGATCGCTTCAACCAGAGAATCTTCCAACAGACGCACAATAGCGCGGCGTAATGGTCTAGCACCGTAGCTAGGATCATAGCCTTCTTGGACAACCTTCTCTTTAAAAGCTTCCGTCACTTCTAAAGTGATATTCTTCTCTTTGAGACGACTACCAACATCACGCAGCATGATTTCAGCAATTTGCTTGACCTCATCTTTGTTGAGTTGAGTGAAGACGATAATATCATCAACACGGTTGAGGAATTCGGGACGGAAATATGCTTTGAGTTCTTCGTTAACCAAGTTACGAATCCGATGATAACTAGCTTCTGCTGCATTATCAAACTCAAACCCTAAGCTACTACCACCTTTTTCAATTACCTTAGAACCAATGTTAGAAGTCAAGATAATTAATGTATTCTTGAAGTCTACTTTCCGACCTTTCGCATCCGTAAGATGACCGTCATCCAAGATTTGCAGCAGCATATTGAATACATCGGGATGCGCTTTTTCGATTTCGTCGAATAGCAACACTGTGTAGGGTTTGCGCCGTACAGCTTCCGTTAATTGTCCGCCTTCATCGTATCCTACATAACCAGGAGGTGAACCAATCAACTTGGAAACGTTGTGGCTTTCCATGTATTCGGACATATCTAAACGTACCATTGATTCTTCATCCCCGAAGAAGTAAGCCGCTAAGGCTTTAGCTAATTCGGTTTTCCCGACACCAGTTGGTCCAGAAAAGATAAAACTAGCAATGGGACGATTAGGACTTTTTAAGCCGACACGGGCGCGACGAATAGCGCGAGAAACCGATGTAACTGCTTGTTCTTGTCCAATCAATCTTGTATGTAAAGTGTCTTCAAGATGTAAAAGTAATTCAGATTCAGATTCAGTCAGTTTGTTAACGGGAACACCAGTCCAAGAAGCGACAATTTGAGCAATGTCTTCTTCGTTGACAAGGGGAGCGTTGACAGTTTCCTGATTTTCTTCTAAATCAAGTCTGGTTTGTAGTTCTAATTCTTGTATCCGCAATTTACCAGCTTTGCTAAAATCTTGAACTCTAATGGCTTCCGATTTGGCTTTGGTAGCGGTGGTTAATTCCCGTTTGAGTTCTTTGTTATTCGCAATGTGCGAGTGACGTAAACGCACGCGAGAACCAGCTTCATCAATCAAGTCAATGGCTTTGTCGGGTAGAAAGCGATCGCTAATATAACGATCTGCCAATTCAGCCGCCGCAACTACTGCTTCATCAGTAATATTGACTCTATGATGCTGTTCATAAGCACCGCGTAAACCATAGAGGATATCAATAGTTTCGGCTACCGAGGGTTCACCGACCAAAATTGGCTGAAAACGCCGCTCTAGAGCCGCATCACGCTCGATGTGCTGACGATATTCATCTAAGGTAGTAGCACCAATGCACTGGAGTTCACCCCGTGCTAAAGCCGGTTTCAGGATATTAGCTGCATCCAAACCGCCTTCTGTGCCACCTGCACCCACTAAGGTATGAATTTCATCAATCACTAAGATGATGTTTCCGGCGCTGCGGACTTCCTCCATGATTTTCTTGAGGCGTTCCTCAAAATCACCCCGGAAACGAGTTCCCGCTACCACAGACCCCATATCCAAACTAATTACTTGTTTATCAAGTAAGATTTCGGGAACATCTTGATTAACAATGCGTTGCGCTAAACCTTCAGCGATCGCTGTTTTACCAACCCCTGGTTCTCCAATTAAAACCGGGTTATTTTTGGTTCTCCGACCGAGAATTTGCACAGTTCTTTCAATTTCCTTCTGGCGACCAACTACCGGGTCTAGCCTGCCATCCTGAGCCAGTTTGGTGAGATTTCTGCCAAACGCCTCTATGGATAAATTTTGATTGCGCTGGGAATTACTTCTACCACCAGTGACAACCGCTGTATCTTCACCCAATCGGCTCATCACAGCGGAACGGATAACTGGTAAATCCACTCCTAGATTTTGTAATACTTTGGCGGCGACTCCTTCACCAGCCTCAGTTAAACCTAATAATAAGTGTTCAGTGTTTATGTAATTATGTCCAAGACCGTGAGCTTCTCGGAAAGATTGCTCAAACAGGCTTTTTACTTTCGGGGTAAAAGGAATTTCCGGTGGGACAAACCCAGAACCCCGGCCAATTATTTTTTCTACTTCCCGACGGGCTTCTTTCAGGGTAACACCCAACTCAGCCAGCACCTTAGCAGCAACACCTGTTCCTTCTCCCATTAGACCCAGGAGAATTTGTTCTGTTCCTACAAAGTTGTGTCCCAGTCGTCGTGCTTCCTCCTGGGCTAACATAATTACCCTAATGGCTTCGGAAGTGAAGTGTTCAAACATAGCGGGTTCTTTCCCTCGTGCTGCTTGGACTTTGGGTGAGATATTATTTCACCCTCATCTAAAGTTTCTTGTATTTTCTTAAAGATAATGTATCTTTATTTTAAGCTGAATGGCAGTAGTGAGAGCCGTAAGTGACAAGGCGTAGTTGCCGTCATTCACTAGATAATGGTAGATAATTAGCAATGGTCGAGATTTTTCATCTTGAGTTGTTGATGGATTGCTAACTTCGTACAGGTATTAATTGTGACAGAAATTTCCGGCGGTAAAGACCAACAACATCCACTCTACAACCGCGATCGCCCCCTTATTGATATTTTACTCGCTCAAGACGCAACCGATTACAATTTATCAGAATTGGCTAGACTAAAAATTCGCTATCAAGGTTTTCCGGGAGCGCGGGACATCCAAAGCAACTTAGATAAAGTTTTGCAACGCTGGGGTTTAACGGAAACTGAACTATTTGCAAAAACCCGTCAAATCCATGATATCGGCGGAATTTACAAAAGTCAGGGCAAAAAAGACGAGCAGGATTGGAATTAGGGAATAGGAGTTCAGGAGTCAGGAGTCAGGAGTCAGGAGGAAAAAAGAATAAAGAAGGAAGTTTCTCCCCTACTTCCCCCACTTCCCCCACTTCCCCCACTTCCCCCACTTCCCCCACTTCCCCCACTTCCCCCACTTCCCCCACTTCCCCCACTTCCCCCACTTCCCCCACTTCCCCCACTTCCCCTACTCCCTGTCCCCTGTCCCCTGTTCTCGATAATCTCGGAGTTGTTGGAGGAGTTGTTCTTGGGATGAATTGGGTGGTTCGGAGATAGGTTGGGTGGTTATTTCTACTTTCTCCAGGGTTTTGGGTGGGGGAGTAATTACTAAGTTTCGACTTTGCTCAACTACCGATACTTGTTTTTGGGGAACGGGTGCGGTAATTACTACCTTTGGGCGATTAGCATCAGCTTTGAGAGAATCTAGAGTTACAGCTACCTTGGTTTTTTCCTGGATGTCTTTGCTAGAAGAAACTAATTTACTCAGACCATTTACCAATCGCAGCATATTTTGACGAAACTTAGGATCGCCTGTTAATTCATCTAAATCAGCGGTAATTTTTTGGGTATTTTCAAATGTTGCTCTAGCTGCATCTAAAGTTTGTTGCAGTAAAACAATGTTTTTTGGATCATTTAAAGTTTTAGAAGCATCTTTTAAATTCGCAGAAGCTTCGGCTGCATTTGCAGATAGGGTTTCTAGGTTATTTAATAATTTTCCTTGGGTTAAGCGGTTAATTGCCGGTGATAAACTGGTAATTGTTTGCCTAAGTTGGTTACTGGTTTCCGTTATACTATTCAAAGTACCAACTAAAGAAGAACGATTAGTAGTGATGAGATTATCTAAATTTGTTAGTAAGCGACTTGCTTGTTTGGCTGTTGTACTAAAGTCTTTAGATGTTTCGCCTAATTGATTCGCTGTTTTGGTTGTGGTTGCAGTTAATTGGACTGTCGAACGTTGTAATGTAGCTGCTGTATCTGAAAATACACCTATTTGTCCTTTGAAGGTTTTGCTCAACCCTTGCAAATCCTTCGTCAAATCAGCGATATTAGCAGCAGCATTAGCCGAGGTTTCTAACGTACGATTCACATTTTTATAGAACTTTTCGTTACTGTACTGAGCCGCAAAAATAGTTGATTGTCGCATCAGTTCATCCACACTGATCCCAATTATCCCTTTTAAGCGAGAACCATTACAAATAATCAAGCTAGAATTACAGTCTTTATCTAGGGGTTTAGCGGTTACCTTCCCAGGTAAATCTCCTTTTGGTGTAATGTCAATAATATTTTCGCTAATTAATCCACTTTGATTGGCTTCAATGATCGAATTACTGGGAATTATTAAATCAGGGGAGTTAATTTGAATTTCGACATCAATCGCATTTGAGCCGGGTTTAACATTGGTGATAGTCCCCACTTTCACACCCCGAAAACGCACTGCTGAACCTTTTTGCATTCCCCCCGCGTTAGCAAATTCGATAGTTGCTTGATAAGAAGTTTGGCCGGGGGTGATTCTATTCAACCACAGTAAAATTACTCCAAATGCGCCTAACCCTAGCAGGAGCAACAATCCTACAGAACCTTCTCTCCATGTACGTGCAGATGTGAAGCTGCTAATTAGACCTCGCATTTATTCCTCCACTGATAGCGTTAAACTCAGCAATTTTATTTGATTTGGTACTTAACCAGCTACTTGAATGGGTCCATGTACACTTCCACTCATAAATTGTCTAATTAAGGGATTTTCTGTGTGATCTAAGGCAACTACTGTACCTTGCCATTGCACTTTTCCTTGATAAAGAAAGACTATTTGATCCGATGTCCGCCGAATTGTACTATCTTGGTGAGTCACAATGGAGTAGGTACTACAGACTCCTTGTGTATGTTGTAAGTCACGGATTAAGTCCTCAATTACCGTTGAGGCAATGGGATCTAATCCGGCTGTAGGTTCATCGTATAATAAAACCTCTGGACTATCTGTAGGACGTTGAGGATTGGACATAATAGCACGGGCAAAACTGACTCTTTTTCGCATTCCTCCAGAAAGTTCTGACGGGTAAAGGTGACTAATATCTGCTAGTCCTACCAATTCTAGTTTTTGATTGACTAATTCCCGAATATGCGATCGCTTGAGTCGAGAATGTTGATAAAGTAGAAATCCAATGTTCTCTTCGACTGTCAAGGAGTCGAATAAGGCCGCTTGCTGAAATACCATCCCAATCCCCACAGGGTCAGCAGCATCTTCTATTAAACCTTTTCGTTGTACTCCTTGAATATAAATTTCTCCCTCATCGGGTTTTAATAATCCGGCTATAATCCGCAAAACCGTTGATTTACCAGTTCCTGATGGTCCAATAATCCCTAATGCTTGGCCTCGATATATTTTCAAATCTATATTATCCAAAACCTTGTTCTTGCCAAAAGTTTTAGAAATACCTCTTAATTCAATTAATGGTTCTAATGTTTCTATCATTGCTGGTTGGTAATTGATTAAATTCTCACCTGTCACTTAATCACCTGTAACCTATAATATTTTGTAAATAACGTTATTTTCCCATTTTACTCAAGTTTATGTCTCCTTATCCTAGTTTAGTAACTGTTTCCGCACTTATACTATACTTTGTAGTCACAATTAATGTTGGTATAGCCAGAGCTAAATATCAAGTCCCCGTACCGCAAACTACAGGAAACCTCGATTTTGAAAGAGTGCTAAGGGTACAACAAAATACCTTGGAACAACTAGCTTTATTTATTCCGGCTTTATGGTTGTTTTCTATTTACGTTAGTCCTATTTGGGGTTCTGCTCTCGGTGCAGCTTGGATAGTAGGAAGAATTGCTTATGCTTGGGGATATTATCAAGCTGCTGAAAAACGCGGTCCTGGTTTTGCAATTAGTTCTCTCAGCGGTATCGTGCTAATTCTTGGTTCGCTGGTGGGGATTATTTTATCTATGGTGAAATAATTTTTGTTTCGCGCAAAGATACAAAGGAGCAAAGACGCAAAGGAAGAGGGCGGATTGACTTCCGCCCATATTGGTTATATATATTTACTTGATTTACTCAACTAAATCGGGGAAGACTTCTTGGACAGCAGGATGTACAAGCCGATGATTTTGGACGTTTAAACCTTTTGCTAAGGCTGGGTTAATTTCTAAAGCTTTAAGTCCCAGGTTTGCTAACTGGACAGTATAGGGTAAGGTGCTGTTATTGAGGGCTTGTGTGGATGTCCAAGGAACTGCTCCTGGCATATTAGGAACGCCATAATGCACTACTCCCTCATCAATGTATACTGGTTTGGTGTGAGATGTGGGGTGTAATGTTTCCACGCAGCCACCTTGATCTACAGCGACATCAACAATCACTGAACCAGGACGCATTTGTTTAACTAATGCACGAGATACTAGAATGGGGGCTTTTTTACCAGGAATTAAAACTGCACCAATCAGTAAATCGGCTTCTTTGACTGCGGCTTCAATATGGGCGGAATTGCTGTAAAGTAGTTCTACTCTCGAACCAAAGAGGGTTTCTAGGTAAGATAGGCGTTCCACGTTGACATCTAATATTTGCACCATTGCACCCATACCGACGGCGATTTTTGCGGCTTCTGTACCGACTACACCACCACCTAAAATCACGACTTTACCGGCTTTGACTCCGGGGATACCTCCTAAAAGTACGCCTCTTCCTCCTTGTTGACTTTCTAGGAATCTTGCGCCAAATTGTACGGCTAACCGACCAGCAACAATACTCATGGGGGTGAGTAAGGGGAGTTTATTTACTCCTGGTTGTTCTACGGTTTCATAAGCGATCGCACAAGTGCCACAATCAATTAAATGTTCTGTTAGTTGACGATTTGCAGCTAAATGTAAATAAGTAAATAATAATTGTCCTTTCTGCAAGAATTTATACTCGCTTATTAAAGGCTCTTTTACCTTAACAACTAACTCCCGATTCCAAGCAGCATCGGCTTTATCTACAATTTCTGCTCCAGCATTACGGTAGTCTTCATCAGTAAATCCCGCAACCGTACCAGCTTTACTTTCTACAAAAATATTATTACCATTTTCTCGTAATACCCGAACACTGGAAGGACTTAAACCTACCCGAAATTCTTGATCTTTAGTTTCCTTGGGAACACCAATTTCCATTGATAACCTCTTATATTTTATTGTTTCACTTTAGCGTGCCAGTACCTAGCTGATTATTTCCGTATTCAGTAATTCAAAATCCAAAATTTTTTAGTCTCCCTCACGCTACACCTTGACTAATTCGCCAGGTTTCTTACAATAGATAAAGAATAATTAAAAATTGTTAAGTACCGACGACCATCTCCGACAATTTACTTGAAAAATCCCTGTAAATTTTTGTTTGCCAATTATCAAGAAAGGAATCACTGATTATGACACAACAACAACCAACTATTACCCCTAAATTAGAACAACCTAAGTTTGGTTTTAATGAATATGCCGAGCGTTTAAATGGCAGAGCGGCTATGATTGGCTTTGTTTTAATGGTGATAATCGAATATGCTACCAATCAAGGTGTAATTGCATGGCTCGGTTTGAAGTAAACTTCTAATCTGGCGTTACTGATAACTTGCGTGGCATAGTTTACTAAAGCATGAATTTAGGTTTAGAGATGTTCCATGGAATGTCTCTACATTAGTTTTCAGTTGATTTTTGTCCTCACAGTCTGTTTCGCTAAATTAATTTCGTGCGTCAGTCCTAGTACAATGGAAATAATTGTGATGATCCTCAAAGCAATTACTTCTAGGGTGTTAATTACCGTACTCCCTTTTTCGGCAAAGGAAATTACAATTATTTGTGCTATTATTTGCCTCTAATCAAATAGACGAATTGTAGTTGGAATATTCTGAGTAAGTTTATACAAAAACTCTAAGTGGAACTAAGTAAGCTGTGATGAATGCTGTATTACCTCGTTTTTTAAAGTCAGCCTACCGCAAAGAACCGATCATTAGTGTATTGATAACAGCGGGAACAATAGATGCTATCATTGGTGGTTTGGATGATAGTTGGTCACTTTTCATCTTTGGTTTAGGAACAGTTGGAATAGCTCTCGTCTTTAAATTATGGCGAATGCAGCAACGTCCGGCTTTACCAGAAGAGCCTGTTGCTCAATATTATTTACCTCCTCAGTCTTCGGCTGATCCTTTACCTGTATTAAAGGTTTCCAAGAAGAAACCCCGTCAGTAATTACCGAAGCTGTCAGCGGTAAAACGCTTGAGGTGCAAAGCTTTATGATGAAAATTTGTACCTCATTTGCCCAAAATATGCTATATTTGGAAACTTTAGAAAGATTCAGGACTACTGGTTATATGTGGTCTTTGTCAGAAATTTACACTATTCAAAATCAAGTAAAATTCAATTAGTAACTATTACTAAATAGAACGATGAAACTACAAACTACTACCCAAGAAATCAAAGTAGTTACGGCTTACTATACTCCAGAAGAATATTTAGAATTAGAAGAAAAAGCTGATTATAAGAATGAATATCGAGATGGAGAAATTATATCTATGACTGGTGGAACAACAAATCATAATAAACTGGCGTTAAATTTAGCAACTGGCTTGAATGTGGCGTTAAATGATTTAGACTATGAAATTTATATTGGTGATGTGAAATTGTGGATACCACGCTATCGAGAATTTACTTATCCTGATGTGATGGTAATTGAAGGTCAGCCTGTTTATTACAGTGCGAATACTACAATAGTTACTAATCCTGTGTTAATTGTGGAAGTTTTATCTAAATCAACAAAAGATTATGACCGTGGTGATAAGTTTCTTTATTATCGCTCAATTCCTGAATTTAAAGAATATATTTTAATTGACCAAACTAAATATTATGTAATGCAGTATGTGAAAACTTCGGAAAATCAATGGATTTTGACAGAGTATGAAACTGAAGATGCTCTGATAAATTTGTCATCAATTAATGTAGAATTATCTTTGAAGCAATTATATAAAAAAGTCAATTTCTCGGAAAATTTAGAATAAAAAATCTCGGAATTTGGTGATTACTTTTTTATTAACAACTGACAACTGTACGGGCGAAGCATTTGAAGAACTATTTTTGGCAATGACCGATAATTTATCTTCCAAATGCTTCGCCACTACTGACAACTGTACGGGCGAAGCATTTGGAGGACTATTTTTGGCAATGACCGATAATTTATCTTCCAAATGCTTCGCCACTACTGACAACTGTACGGGCGAAGCATTTGGAGAACTATTTTTGGCAATGACCGATAATTTATCTTCCAAATGCTTCGCCACTACTGACAACTGTACGGGCGAAGCATTTGGAGAACTATTTTTGGCAATGACCGATAATTTATCTTCCAAATGCTTCGCCACTACTAACAACTGTACGGGCGAAGCATTTGGAGAACTATTTTTGGCAATGACCGATAATTTATCTTCCAAATGCTTCGCCACTACTAACAACTGTACGGGCGAAGCATTTGGAGAACTATTTTTGGCAATGACCGATAATTTATCTTCCAAATGCTTCGCCCCTACTAACAACTGTACGGGCGAAGCATTTGGAGAACTATTTTTGGCAATGACCGATAATTTATTTTCCAAATGCTTCGCCCCTACTAACAACTGACAACTGTACGGGCGAAGCATTTGGAGGACTATTTTTGGCAATGACCGATAATTTATCTTCCAAATGCTTCGCCCCTACTAACAACTGACAACTGACTAATAAGCAATGAATAAATTACTAGTAGTAGCGACAGGAAACCCCGGTAAATTGCGGGAAATGCAAGCTTATTTAGCTGATTCTGGATGGGAATTAGCTTTAAAACCGGAAGATTTGGATGTGGAAGAAACGGGAGAAACTTTTGCGGAAAATGCTGGTCTGAAAGCCTCGGAAATTGCCAAAGTTACAGGTAATTGGGCGATCGCTGATGATTCTGGTTTAAAGGTAGATGCTCTCAATGGTTCGCCGGGGGTGTATTCTGCTCGTTATGGGAACACGGATACAGAAAGGATTGAGAGGTTATTAAGAGAATTAGGTGATCAGGAAAATCGTCAAGCTCAATTTGTGTGTGCGATCGCAGTTGCAAATCCTCAAGGAGAAATAGTGATTCAATCTGAGGGTATTTGTCACGGTGAAATTTTGTTTGCACCTTCTGGAGATGGTGGTTTTGGTTATGATCCGGTTTTTTATGTACCAGAGAAACAATTGACTTTTGCTCAAATGACGACGGATTTAAAAAAATCAATTAGTCATCGTGGTAATGCTTTAAAAGCTTTAGTTCCTCAGTTATTGAGCATTTAAGATTAAGAATCTAAAATTTTAATTTGGATTTGGTGAAGACGCGGACCAATAATTGAGATCACCGTAAATTCAAGATGATCATAATTAAAGATTTCCCCTTTCTTGGGGATTTTTTGGCATTGATAAAGTAAAAATCCGCCCAAAGTCAGATATTCTCTAGTTAAAGGTAAATTAAGATGTAAAACTTGATTAACTTCTTCTAGATTGATTTGAGCTTGCACTAAAAATGTCTGTTGGTCTACCATTTGGATCAGCAAATCATTAATGCTATCAAGTTCACCGGAATGACCGATAATTTCAGCAATAATGTCTTGAGTAGTCACCAGTCCGACAGTTCCCCCAAATTCATTGACTACCATTACCATAGAGGGTTTCTCTTGCTGCATCATTGGCAAAAGTTCACTTAATAGGGTTTGTTCTGGCACAAATCGGGGCGAACGCATCCACGGTTGGATTTGTGTTTCTGGTGTGATTTTTCCTAAAGCCAAGGGTTGTGCTAAATCTTGAAAGTAAACTATACCGCGAATGTCGTCTAAAGATTCGCCAATGATCGGATAACGAGAGTGACCAGTAGATGCTATTTCCTCAAGTAATCCCTGAAAACTGGCGGTTATGGGTAAAGCAATAATGCTAGTTCGGGGAATCATGATGTCTTCAGCCGTAATATCTCCGAATTCAAAGACGTTATTTAAGAGTTCTCGTTCTGCATTTTCTAAACCTGTAGATTCTCGTTCTGTGGAGATAATTAATTGTAATTCTTCTGGTGTGACTGGAGGCCGCCAACTTTGTCCCGTGTATTCAATCCCAAATAATCGTAATAGCCAATAAGTTGAGTGGTTGAGAACCCAAATAAAGGGACTAAAAAAACGGACTATTGATTTAACTGATGGACCTAAAAGCCTAGCTAGATGTTCTGAATACAACATTGCTACTGATTTTGGACACAATTCGCCTAAGACGATTTGTAGGTAAGCAATGGCAAAAAAGGCCATGGGGACTGATAAAGAATGAGCTAGTAGATAATTAATTCTGAAAGGTAACGGCCAGGAATCGAGCCATTTTTCTACCAATACAGCAATTGTACTTTCGCCAATCCAACCCAGTGCCAGACTAGAAAGGGTGATACCTAGTTGGGCTGTAGATAGTAATCTATCAATACTACGCTGTAGTGTTTCCACGGACATCGCTCGGAAATCACCCGCTTGTACTAACTGTTGAATCCGAGTTCGCCGCACTGTCACCATTGCAAACTCTGCCGTCACAAAAAAGGCATTGATAGCAATTAGCACTAGCACACTACACAACCGCAGCCCCACATCTGTCCAACTTAAAGTAGAAAAAGCACTCACTGTCTAAGGTGATGTCAAATTTGACATTAGTGTAAGAAAATACCATCTAAAATCCTGCGACTGAGCGAAATTAAAGTCCAAAATGGAATCTTAATTCCCTTTTTCTACAGGAATATCAGATAATTGTAACTTGAGTTTTTGAGCAGGATAATCAGTCAAAGATAGAGATATCTGTTTGACATCATCAAGTAAAGCTGTGGGAATGCTAATTGTACCTTTAAATTCCGCACCTTTTGCGGGCAATTCTGCTGGTAAACCTTCTGTAATTGCACTCAAAGTTCTGCCTTTATCGTCGGTAATATCTAAAAAACTATAGAGAAACCGCACAGAATCACCACCTTTATTCTGCATATTCACTTTTAGTAGTAAATCACCACCCGAATAGCGGATAGATTTTACAGACATAGTTACACCTTCACTTTCAGCAGTTATAGGAAATCCTGGTTGAGAAGTTTCTGGTGCTGCGGATTTTTCCTGTGGCTGCGGCTGGGTAATTTTAATTTCTTCTTCTTCTGATTTGTCTGGTTTATTACCCTTTTTTTGGTCGCTAATTCGTGATTTCACGACTTTGAGAATATCTTCTTCTTTTAAGAAAGCTTCACTTTCCTGTTGGGGGTTATTGGCTTTGCTGCTGTTAAATTTAGTCGCAGGACGACCATCTGGTGTAGTGACACCTTTAAGTGCCATACTTCCCAAGGTAAAGCCCAAAAAACCACTTGCAGAACCAGCACCCAACATGAGGGTTAACAAAATTAAGGTTAGTAGTACAGTAGTATTTATTTTCATTGCAGTTATCAGCGAATAGGAATTCAGATTTAGTTACTATATATGCTACTCAGGATTTTTGAGTTTGGCATTATTAATCTTAGCAAAATTTACAACTCTATGCCATTGATAGGAGTTGAGGGGTCTTATATCTTTGCTTTCTTTCTGCCCGCGCTCAAATTATCACTTTTTTTCTGCCAATATTAAAGTAGAATCTGCACTTCGTCCAAATTCTTCTGGTGCATATTGAAGATGAACTTCCGCACCAGGCCAAATAAATGTTCCTGGAGTCACAGAACGAACTAAATAATGTAAACTATAAACTCCCGGTTCAAGATGATTTGCATAGGAAATAATTCGATCTTTATGGATTGTTTTATATCCTAATTGCCAATTATCGGCTTTTGCTTGTAATGCTGGTGTCGCTGTTTGAAAACTATCATCTACAGCTTCAAATCCTGCGGGTAAGGGGTCTTTTATGACTACATGATCTACAGGATGATCTGTAATTATTTCTAACCCAATATCAAAGACTTGTCCAGGTTGTAAAGTTAAAGGTTTATCAAAAGCATACATTCCAGTTTTTTGAATAACTTTCTCTTCATTAACTTTACTAATTTCTCGCGTTACTCGTAACCCGTTAAATCTTCCTGGTTGATTTCCTTGTAACCGATATTTGTAAGCAACTAAATAATGTAATCTGCCTCTTCCAGATTTTTGTAACCATAAATCACGATTACCTTGGGGTAATTTATTCATGGGAACATTTATTTGCAAGTTGGGATTTTGATAGCCATTAAAACGGGTTTCTCCTAATTTCTGATTTGCTAATTTTACCGTAGTCATAAAATTAGGTGGTGTGGGTTGAAGTTGACTATATGCAACTAAAGCTGTGAATGCCTGGGCGTTATTATAACTAGATTCCCATGCGCCATCTCTGCGTAAATTAAGAAGACTTTGCAGTAATTTATCAATGATTTCTGGGTTGGTTTTTTGGTCAATAAATAACCGTAAAGCTTGGGCTTGGGTGACAGTATTTGAACTCATCCAACTCCAACTTTGAGGTAAGTTTACAACTGCGGTACGTCCAGTTTCATAAATATTCTTTTGGAATTGCACACGCATAATTTGCGCTTGATTTTGCCATTCAGGAAATTGATATAGATATCTGGCTAATTTGATTTGAGTAACTAGATCAAAATCATCACGTTGTTGATAAATATCTGACAGAAAACTATTGCGTTTATCTCCTAATTGTGCTAAGGCAATCAAAGAATTTAGTTGCAATTGAGATTTACAAAGTTTCTGTTTACAAAAGTCATATTGTCCAGGATTTGCAAGAACATTTTGCAGATAAGTTTTCAGAGTAGAGATGATTTTACTATCAACCAAATCAGGAAAAATTTGATTAGCTTTGACTAAAGATTCTGTTGCATAACTAGAAACCCAAGGATCTGATTTTTGTTGTCCTGGAAATGCTGCAAAACCACCATCTGCTATTTGCAATTTTTGTAATTGTGCAATTGCTAATTTTGCTTGTGCTTGAGGATTAAATTCTGCAAAGGTTTGATTATATTTTTGGGTGAGGGTTTGCAGATTTGCCGCAATTAATAATTGACTTGCGGCTGGTTCTGCAAATGGTAAATTATTATTTTCTAAAACTTGTTTTGCAGGTGCTGTAATTTCCGGAATTAAGGTACTGGCTAATTGAATATCTAAACCTCCGGCTTCGCGGCAGGTATTTTTATTAATATTCAGGGGAATTTTTAGCTGTTTTTCACTAACACCAGTTTCTACAACTTGTTCAGTAATTTCTAAAGGTTTAATTTCCAAAGGGACAGTAAAAGCATCAGCAATATTATTTAATTGGGTGGTAAATGTGAGTTTACCTTGTCCCACATTACCCGCTATCATGGGGAAGCGATAAGCTTGGGTTGCTGACTCGGCTTTTGGTTGTAATGTCGTGGTTTTGGGATTATTTTCGGCGAAGTTGAGAGAACCGCTAAGTTCACCTTTAATATTGAGGTTTCCGGTGTTTGTGGTGGTATTGGTGACGGATAAACCTGCCAAAATGCGATCGCCTGTGCGGGCAAATTGTGGCAGAATAGCATTAGTTATTAATGGCTTTGTGGTGATAAATGTTGCGTCACCATTGCCAAACCGCAAATTTCCATCTGTAGCCACTACCATTATCCGCCAAGTTGTTAAATTATCGGGTAATTTAAAGGTGATTTTGGCTTTACCATTTTCATCACTAATTACCGAACCATTGTAATAAGCTAAAGCTTGAAAATCTTCACGAATCCGAGTATTTGCTAAAGCATTGGAGAAGCCACCACCATAACCCCAACCCTTGGGTAAACTTGCCGATAATGGGGCTAATTTAACATGACGACGATTATCACTAAATCGGGTAGAAATTGGTTGTTCTGCATAGACAGTATCTACCAAATTTGGCGGACGATAACCAGTTAATTGTAATATGGCTTCATTCACCACCATGACAGTAAATTGTCCTGTGGTTGGTTTTCCTTGATCATCTTTTAATTCCAGTTCTACATTTGCTTCTTTTCCCGGTTCTAAAGATTTTTCAACTGGGTTAATTTGTACCTTTAAATATTTATCTGCTAGGTTAACTTTAAAATCTGTAAAACCAATTCGGGCTAAATTTTCTAAACTTCCCAGTTCTATTTGATTAAGTGGTTTACCTTGTCTAACTAACACCGCTTGTACTGCTGCATTAGGTAACATTTCTGGCGTAATTGGAAACTGAATTTGGGGCGCACCTCCTTTAATTTTGATAACTTGTTGATAGAGAGATTTATCTTTAATGACTGCAAAATATAATTCTCCTTCTGGGTAGGGAGATTGAATTAAAGCTGTTGCTGTGTCTCCAGGTTTAAACTCTTTTTTATTTAATTTAACTGACAACTTATCTTTTTCTTCTCCACCCCAAAATACTTGATTTTCTCCTGTCACCCAAATTTGTAAATCTGTGGCTGTAATTTCATCTTTATTATCACTAAAATTAGCGCGAATCCGATATGAACCTGATATGGTAGGTTTCAAATTGACTGTTTGGGGAGTATTCGCAGATGTAATATCTGTTTTCCCAACTGTCTGATATTCAACTTGATTTTGTGGAGTTTTACTACCTTCAACGATTTTGGTAACGCTGCTATATTTCATCTGTTGTAATTCCAGATGTATCCTTTGATTTTCTAGAGGTTTTCCCGTTGGGTTAGTGACAATAAATTCTACAGGAAAATCTTTACCAGCGTCAGCGACAAAATTACTTTTTAAACCAATGATTCTATTACTAGGTAAAGCAGTAAAAGTTTGGGAATTAGCAACTGATAAATTAGAAACATCACTAATTTGCACGTCTACCCGGTAAGTCATGGGGTAGGGTAAATCTTTAGCTACAGTTAAGGTTTGATTACTTTTCCCATTAGCATCTAATTTAGTGTTAGTTTGTAAAACATCATTAGGAACATTGGGACTTTCTTCCGGCCAAAACCATTGTCTCCCAAAACTAAATTCTTCCCAACCTTTAGGGATAAAATTAGTCTGTTTACGAGTGACAAAATACTTAGCTTCTCCTCCTTCCACTGGGGAACCAAATAAATAATTACTTCCTACTTGCACATCAATTTTGTCATCAATTACTGCAAATTTTTTATTTAGCTGTAAATCAACTTTAAAATTTGGTGGTTTAAATTCTGCTACTTGAAACTCTCCAGAAATTTCTTGTCCCTTGTTACCTTTTGCTTTAATAGTATAAAATCCTAAAGGCTGATTTTTGGGAATCGGTAACTCTAAAGAAAATGTACTAAATTCATTAGTTGTTTTTGTGCCTAAATCTGTATTTTTCCCAGTAGTATTGACTAGAGTTAATTGATAAACTGCATTTTTATCTTCCTGAACTTTACCTTTTTCTAAATAATCTGCAAAAGCAGTAAAAGCCGCTTTTTCTCCGGGTTGATATAACTTTCTATCAGAAAAAATTATGCCTCGTGATTCTGGTTTATCAGCTTCCCAACCAGCATCAATTCCATAACCATAAGCACCACTATATTCTTCATTTCTAGTAAATGCCCAATCTTGATTTTCACTAGCAATTACTAATAATTGTGGTAAACTAGATTTTAATTTGGGATAACATTGGATTAATTGATTATTTTCAATGATTAAAATTCCTTTTTCATCAGTTTTTCCAGTTGCACATGGTACAGGTTGAGGACGAGATTTATCAGCTAATTTTGATTGATAAACTTCAATATTTGCCGCTTTAACTGGTGAACCATTACTAAGATAATGAACCCGAATTAAACCGGATTCTGGAAACCATTGAGAAAAGATACCTAAATTGGTTAATTGTACCATTCCATAAGTTGTGGGTTCTCTCCACAATTGTTTACCGTCTTCTTGATATTTATGAGTTCGTGCTTGCACTCCATAAGCTAACATTCCCTGAGTAGTCCCTAATTTTTCTTTGAGGGGAACATTGATAGTTAAGGATTGATTTTGCTTACCATTAATTGTGAAATCTTGCCATTTAGCAGGTTCGGGTAATAAATCATTAGCAGTATTTGTATAAACTAAATCTGTTGGCTTAATAATGCGATAAGCTGCTTGATATTTTGATTCTGGTAAATTAATAGTATCAATATTAATTTGTAGATCTTTATCTGTGGGGAAAATATTTAAATCTGAGGGTACAGAAATATTACCAGCTATATCACCAGTATCATATTTAATTGTGAGTGGTTTACCTAAAGTCTGTCCAAATTTATCTTTGAGATTTTTCTCAATATTAATTGTATAAGTAGTAGCTGGTTCTAAAGCATAAGGATTAATACTGACAATTCTATCTTCTCCAGAAATTTGCAGTACACCATCAATATTTTTTGGTGTTGGCTTAATTTTAATATTTTCCTTAACGGAATCTGCTAATAAAAGATTATTAAATTCTAACTGGGGACTACCTTTAATAAATCTGCCATAAGTTCCACCTGAATCTGGTTCTCCATAGGGTTTAATTCCCACAAATCCCAAAGGTGAATAAGTCGCTAATTTACTGACAAATTCTTTTTGACTTGGTAAATTACCATTAGCAGGAAGAATACCAGGAGAAAAAGTTAAACGGTAAGGTGTGGCTTTTTCCAGATTTTGCTGAGGAATCAGATTATAAATCCAATTTTTAGTTGCAGGATCAAATTTTTCTAAAGGATCTAAATTTTCTGGTGTTTCTTCCTTCGCTAATTCCACCTTAAAACCCACACCTTGAGTTTTACCTTCAGGAATTAACTGTAAATGCTTTTGGACAGAATCTAGATCCAATGCTAAATTAGAGGTAAATTGCAACTTTGGTTGTAAATCAATTGGTTCAACTTCCGCTTTTTCCATGGGGTTAACCCCTGGTAAATTAGTAATTTGAATAGATTCAGTATTAAAAGTCCAAGCCAAATCTTGATTTAAGCGATGATTTTTTAAATCAGCTAAACCAGCTTTGAGAGTAACCTTAACTCGCGTCGCTTTCGGTATAGCTTTATCAGCTTGAAAACCCACCATACGCGGAGTTAAAAAGCGAAACTGTCCCGGTAAAGGAGGCCAAATGGCAAATTTAGTTAATAAATTTTGTTGTTGGGGACTATCAAGACTTTCAATAGGAATTACAGCTTCTTTAAAACGGATACGAATTTGCCCCAGAGGTTTTGCATCTCCCACAGGACTGATTTGTTCTATCCAATCTGGTAACTTTGGCGTTATTAACGACTCAACCATTGGTAATTGTTCATTACCTGATTGAATACCAACAAAATTACAACCCGTCATTCCGCATACGAGAATAACAATAACCAGGAACTTAAATATTTTTATGATCTTCATATTAAATAAAATGTAAACATCGCATTCCTCTCTTCCTCTGTGTTCTCTGTGCCTCTGTGGTTAGATAAAAAATTCTGTACACAAATCAAAAAGGATTGATATATAGATAACTAATCTAGTGTGACAATTCCCAACAAACCATACAATTCTTAATATTGTGATGAATTTACTAACTCATGTCCTCAAAACTCTTACTCTTCGCGCCTCTGCGACTCTGCGTGAAATAAAATCATATAAATTGAAACTAAAGCGCAACTACAAACTAAATAAAATTATTTTCTCCTGCATATTGATATGTTTTCTAGTCCGATTATGCCCCTATTTTGCACCTATTCATAGTGTAGATATTGCCCAGCATCAATTAGCAATAGAGTTTACAGATCGGAATAATTTACCATTAGGAACTGTATTAACCAGTGATCAAGAAAATACATCAGTTGTGAAATTAAATCAAGTTTCACCTCAATTTATCAAAGCAATTTTGGCGGCTGAAGACGGTAGTTTCTATCAACATGGGGCGTTAGATTTAAAAGCGATTTTGCGGGCAATTAAAATAGGAGTAGAAAATAAAAAAATTGTTTCTGGTGCTTCCACAATTACCATGCAATTGGCGAGAATGTTGGATAATTCACCGCGAACAATGACTGCAAAATTAAAAGAGGTTTGGTTATCGTGGCGATTAGCTGCGGGAATGACTAAAGATGAAATTTTAGCTGCTTATATTAATCGTCTCCCCATGGGCGGAAATATTTATGGGGTGGAAGCTGCGGCGCGAATTTACTTTGCTATTCCTGCAAGTGATTTAAACTTAGCACAAGCTTCTATTTTAGCAGCAATTCCTAATAATCCCACTTATTTTAATCCTTATCAACATCAAAAAAGATTACAGCAACGACAGAAATATGTGTTAAACAGAATGGTACAGGAAAAATATATTTCTGATGCAGAAGTAGAACTTATATATCAAGAGAAAATAATATTTAACCCCCAGCAACAGGGAATTATTGCTGCACCACATTTTTTATTTTGGTTAGCAACAAAAAACAATACGCATAATACAGAATCATCACCTATTCGTACGACAATAAATCGCCCTTTACAGCAATTTGTGGAAGCACAGGTACAACAAGTAATTTCTTCTTTAAAGGCGAATAATGTCCATGATGCAGCAGCGGTAATAATTGACAACTCCTCTGGGGAGATTTTAAGTTATGTCGGTTCGCCTGATTATTTTAATGATGTGAAATTAGGGCGAAATGATGGAGTCCAAGCTTTGCGCCAACCAGGTTCTACCTTAAAGCCATTTGTGTATGAATTAGCTTTAGAAAAAGGCGTAATTAGTCCTCATACTATTTTGGCAGATGTTCCTACTCATTATGCAATTCCGGGAGCAAAATTATATAGTCCGACAGATTATACTAACAGCTTTCTTGGTCCTGTCAGAGTCAGAGTTGCTTTGGCGAATTCTTTAAATGTACCTGCGGTAAAGGTATTAGAAAAGGTGGGTGTAGAAACTTTTTTAAATCGGCTGCATGAATTGGGTTTTGCACATCTAAATCAAAATGCTGAATATTATGGTTTAGGGTTGACTTTGGGTAGTGGTGAGGTGAATTTATGGGAACTGGCTAGTGCCTATTTAACTATGGCTAATATGGGGAAAATCACACCATTGGTAACTACATTAAATAGTTCTCCAATTGCCAATTCTCAATCTTTAGTTTCCCATAGTTGGCAATTAATTATTGATATGTTAAGCGATCGCTATGCCAGATCCACAGCTTTTGGTGTAGACTCAGTGTTAAATTTGCCCTTTCCCGTCGCTGTCAAAACTGGTACATCTTCAAACTATCGTGATACCTGGACTGTAGGCTTTAGCAGTGATTATACTGTGGCTACGTGGGTAGGTAATTTCAACGGTGAACCCATGCGTCAAGTTTCCGGTGTCACAGGGGCTGCACCTTTGTGGAATAGAATCATGTTACATCTGCACGAACATCAAGCCCCCGCTGATTTTCCACCTCCAGCAGACATGATAAAATTGCCTATCTGCGCCACCACAGGGTTAAAACCTACACCTAGCTGTACTTCCGTAGTTCAGGAATATTTCTCTGTCAAAGATAAAATTGCTTATCAAAAATCTACGGATTTCCATTTATCACCTGTGTATGATCAATGGTTAGCAAAACAACCACAATTGAATTTTAATCCTGATAATTTCCGCATTATCTCTCCTCGTAATGGGGATTTATTTCTGCTGTATCCAGGTGAAGACGGACAGCAAAAATTAGAATTTAAAGCTAGTGGAACATTAAATCAGTCTGTGGACTGGTGGCTAAATGATAAACATTTATCTACACAATCAAGTAATGGGATATTTTGGCATTTACGCCCTGGTAATTGGCAGTTAGAAGCTAGAACTGGCAAGCTACACGACCAAATAAACTTTCAAGTAAAGTTAGGAAATATCCAACCTAAAAAACAAGGTTTTTCTGTAGCAAATCCCACTAAATAATAGAATATTAGAGATTGATGAATTTTGCATAATCACCTCAATCTTTTATCCGGGAGTTGATAAATCAAAGTTGATAATGTAAATGTGGTTAAAAGTTTTCAGGAAGTGAAAATAGTCATGAAAAATACACAAGAACGCAAGTCTACTAAAAAGAAACAGTCTTTTTCTCCTGTTGATATTGGGACTCCTAAAGTACCAGTTCGGAAAACTAAAGCTAAAAATCAACAGTCTGAATCACTCAGCGACTGGGAACACGCGAGTTAATTTATGAACTGCTTTTCTTTCCCTGCATCTGTCTAAACTATGATTTGTAGTGATTTTGGTGATCATGATGATTTAATATGGTAATCATTGAATCAAAGTAATTATAGTTTAGACAATAATCAAGTAAGGTAGGGTAAGTTAGGGTCAAAAAAAGATGATCAATGAAAAGTATAAATACTCGGAACTGACATCCAAAATCATTGGATGTTCTATGACTGTGCATAAAACATTGGGTAATGGTTTTCAAGAAGTTATTTATCAAAGGGCATTGGTAATTGAAATGCAATTAGCGGGTATTTCTTTTGCAAGAGAATTTGAAATGCCGATTTTTTATAAAAAACAACAAATAGGAACACGACGAGTAGATTTTTTGGTCGAAGGTGTTATTTCAGTTGAAATAAAAGCAGTAACTAAATTAGAAGACGTTCATTTTGCACAAGCAATTAACTACTTAGAAGCATATAATCTTGAGATTGGGTTACTAATCAATTTCGGTGAAACCAGTTTGAACTTTAAAAGACTTACTAATAAGAAATATAAAACGTCTGAACTATGATTCTTATGATTTGGATGATTCTTGTGATTTTTATGATTTGGATGATTTAGAGTCACACCTGTAAAAATTACATTCAATTGCATCATACAACTTCATCACATAAATCACATAAATCATAAAACGTCTGAACTATGATTCTTATGATTTGGATGATTCTTGTGATTTTTATGATTTGGATGATTTAGAGTCACACCTGTAAAAATTACATTCAATTGCATCATACAACTTCATCACATAAATCACATAAATCATAAAACGTCTGAACTATGATTCTTATGATTTGGATGATTCTTGTGATTTTTATGATTTGGATGATTTAGAGTCACACCTGTAAAAATTACATTCAATTGCATCATACAACTTCATCACATAAATCACATAAATCATAAAAATCATAGTTTAGACTATGTTACAATTTTGAAATTGGTAGAAAATCAGGGTTATAAAAATGCAGAGTGGCGACCAAAATCTGATTATTTTGATGATTTATATACTTGTTGTCTATTGGACAATCAATCGCATGATTGCATCTATAGACGATATAGTAAAAGTTGATTTCCAAAAAGGTGCTGTTGATGATCAATTAAAAGCACAAAATCTCCAAGATACAGTGGGTATTTCCTTCAAGACAGGTACTTATGGACTAGATAAAGTGGAAACTGATCTAAAAGAATTATCAATGAGTGTTGAAAATAAATCAGATAGTATTGCCATATATGTTGACTGGGATAATAGTTCTTTCGTGGTTGAACATAGCAAGCAGTCGCGGCGGGTAATTCGCAAATCTCCTGACTTAACCCGCGATTTAGCTATACCCCAAGTTCCGACAATTATTGCTCCTAAAAAGACAATTTCTGAAAATGTCACCGCAGAAGATGTTTTTCAAAGAGATAAAGAATCAGGAGTCTATAAACCAGCCTCACCTTTAATTAATGTAGCGGGAGTTAAAGGGAATAAAAAGTTATATAAAGACTTTTTAGATGGCAAAAAAAATTTAGAATTTTCCTTACAACTTGTATTGCGAATTTCAGAAATCAGAGCCGGTATTGCACCGGGAATAAATGTTCCTCCAGTGTCAATTATTAATTGTCCTTTTACTATTAAAAAAATCCCTTGGACCTACGCTTTACCTTGGAATAAAAAGTAATCTATCTGAGTCTTGCGATTTTCATGTAATTAAAAGTAAACTAGAGAAAGAGAGAGTAGGCGTAGGCAGTTGCAGATTAGTCATTCAGACTGGTTTGAGGAAAGTCCGGGCTCCCGAAAGACCAGACTTGCTGGATAACGTCCAGTGCGAGTGATCGTGAGGATAGTGCCACAGAAAGATACCGCCAGTCAATTTATTGGTTGGTAAGGGTGCAAAGGTGCGGTAAGAGCGCACCAGCAGCGTCGAGAGGCGTTGGCTCGGTAAACCCCGGTTGGGAGCAAGGCCACAAGGAACTACGGTTGGTCTTTTACCAGTTCCGCTGAAAAAGAGCCGCTAGAGGTGTTTGGTAACAAGCATCCCAGATAGATAACTGCCCTCGCAAGAGAACAGAACCCGGCTTACTACCGACTCTCTCTTTAAGCGAATTATGGATTTTTTATTTTCCATAGTTCGTTTTTTCAATTACTACAGAAAATGAGAGAGACTGAAACATTTTAGCTAATGAAATTTTGAATAGAGCTAGTTTCAAACATTTGATATATAATATATTTATGTGTAATAATATGAACAATAAAATGAACACAAGTAATATAAAATCTTTTTCTGTGTCTGGTCTTTTTGGAACAGATGATATACACATTCCTTTTGATGAAAATATCAAAATACTAGTTGGTGAAAATGGAATTGGCAAAACTCAAGTTTTAAATCTTTTTTATTATACTTTGACAAGAAATTTTTTTAAACTTGGTGAATTTAAATTTGATAGATTAGTTTTATCATTTAATGATAGAAAATCTATCGAGATCACTAAATTTTATGTAGATGAATTGGTTAAAGAAATTTACGATAATCCTATAATTATGGATGAAGTTAATCATCAAATTACACATCCAAGTCGCTATCAGGATTTATTTTTTAAAACTGAGATTTTAAAAAATAAATTTATACAAAGTAGAATAGATTTGGTCTATACTTCAGATGATTATAAAACTATCTATGAACCAAGAAAACGCGGTACTTTTGTTATACAAATTGGGAGAAAAAGAGTAGACATATTCAACCCTTTTTTTAGTCAATGTGAAAAAGAAATTGAATCAGGAATTGGAAATACTGAGATTATGTATTTTCCCACTTATAGACGGGTTGAAGAAGATTTACATAATTTAGGTTATAATGATGATGAAATTTTAAATCAAGAAAATACACTGATTCAGTTTGGAATGGATGATGTGCAAAAACGTTTTACTCAAATTGAAAGTAAAATTGATAAACTCTTAAAAGAAGGATTTTCTAAAATCACTTCGGAAATTTTAAGTCAATTAATAAAAGGATTTTCTCACACAGATAATAATTTTTTAAGTAAAATTAATGAAAATGATATTGAAATTATTTTAGCAAGAGTTGGTAAAGAATTATCTGAAAATGATAAAAATGAAATTAGAAATAGTGTTAAAAATCAATCATTTGAAAATCCATCACTAACTTATATTTTAAAAAAATTAGTAGAAATATATGATAAACAAAAAGAATTAGATGACTCGGTGAAGAAATTTAAAGACGTTTGTAATAAATATTTAATCAATAAAAGAGTATTTTATGATGAAAGTGCCATCAAAATATTTATCAAATCAAAAAAAACTGATGCTGAAATTGACTTGAGTAAACTTTCTTCTGGAGAAAAGCAAATTATTTCTACATTTTCCAAAATATACCTTTCTGAAAGTAACAAAAGATTTATTATACTTTTTGATGAACCGGAATTATCATTATCAATGATCTGGCAACGACAATTACTTCCAGATATTATCAATTCAGGAAAATGCGAATTACTTTTAGCAGTAACTCACTCTCCATTTATTTTTGATAATGAACTAGATAAATATGCTATTGGATTTGACCAATATATTCAACCTTCAGAAATGATTATAGCCTAATGTCATACTTAGATAAACTCAAACAGAGTCGAGATAAACCCCAGGTTTCCTATCAAGAATTTGCCCTGCATACAAGACAAGATAAAGATGGTTTATTTTGTTTTTTTGAAGGTAAAGATAATGCTTATTATGTGCCAAGAATCAAGCACTTTATTAATAATTATCACCCTATCCATTGTGGTGGTAGAGAGAAAGTGTTAGAAGTTTACCGACTTATTACTATTCATAGAGAATATGATAAGTACAAAAAAGCATTTTTCATTGATAGAGATTTTAATGAACCTTTACCACCTCATAACCCACCAATATTTGAAACATCTTGTTATTCAATTGAAAATTTTTATGTTTCAGTAAATGTTTTCAAAGAAATTATCAAAAATGAATTTCATTTATCAGAGGTTAGTGATCCAGATTTTCAAGTTTGTTTAACTCTTTTTAAAGATAGACAAGAAGAGTTTCATCAAGCTACAATTTTATTTAATGCTTGGTATGCTTGTTTGATAGAAATTAGAAATACTACAGGAACAAAAACAGGTGTAGAACTAGATGATAAATTCCCCAAAGATTTTATTTATTTAACTTTAGACTCAGTTTCGGTAAATTATGACTTGGAAAAAATTAAACAAAAGTTTCCAAATGCTCCAGAAATTACAGCAGATATTTTAAATAATAAAATGGAAGAATTTACTAATTGTGAACATTATAAGGTTTTCCGAGGAAAATATGAAATGTGGTTTGTGTTACTCTTTTTAAGGTTAATTTTAAGAGATTCTTGTAAAAGTAAATTGTTCATTGCAGAAAAATTAAGTTTCACTTTTAATAATGACTATACCAGTCCACATCCTATACTTACCAATGAACAAGCACTTACAGCATTTAATGGCTATGCTGAAACCCCTGAAAGTTTGAATGCTTATTTAATGCAAGTGATACAATAGGAATAAATGTCAGTCTATCTCTTCTTTTATGTTTTTATTGTATGGTATTCTATGCTAATTCTACATTCCGCAGCTAGTTGAAGTTATGAAAATGCTAACACAGTAAGTTTTTAAACAAAAAACAGACTTGTATTTATACTTTATAATTTAATGCTAAGTTAAGAGTTATTAGCCCTTTTTTCCACATTTACCTAATGTCCAGCGTTTATCCCCGCCGTCAACGGCAGCTTGAAAGTTTAGTCCAAAAGTTTGGTTTGTCACTAGATTCACCGATAAAGTGGCAATTATTGGACTTGGCTCTCACTCATCCTACCGTCTCTGATACCGCCAATTATGAACAACTAGAGTTTGTGGGCGATGCGGTGGTACGTCTCGTGGCGGCTGAGGTATTATGGGAACATTATGCTGATTGCTCAGTCGGTGATTTTGCCGCTATTCGTTCGGTTTTAGTGAGCGATCGCATTCTCGCCCAACTAGCAAGAGAATATGGTTTAGAATTATATTTATTGGTGGCTGGTAGTGCTACTGCTGATCATATCGGGCAAGAATCACGATTAGCAGATTCTTTTGAAGCAGTTCTCGGAGCGCTTTACCTTAGCACTCAAAATCTTAACCTGATTCGTCCTTGGTTAGATCCCCATTTCCAACAGCTAACCACAGAAATCCGTCTTGACCCTGCTAGACTCAATTATAAAGCGGCTTTGCAAGAATGGACTCAAGCCCAATTCAAAGTTCTCCCAGAATATCGAGTTTTGGAAGTCAGTCAACCCCACCGCACTCATGAACGCTTCTTTGCTGAAGTTTGGCTACATGAAAAAATGTTAGGACAAGGAAAAGGACGCTCCATTAAAGCCGCTGAACAAGCCGCTGCCAAAGTTGCCTATTCAGCAATTAGCATACCTGTTACAGATGAGTAATTATAGCAACCGCCAAAGCGCTTAGAACATCAATTGATCATGAAACATAAATTAAACTATGATCACTACTATCATGACTGTTATCATGAACAACAGTTAATCTATCAGCACTTATTAAAGTTAGTGCAAAAAGAATCTCTCGACCAAATGTTGGCTAGATTTCGGTCCCTATTTATTGAAAGAGCGAATTATCCTGAACCAGAAATTTTGCCAATTTTAGACAAAATTACCGCATCTAAGACCGCACCTGAAGAATTTAAGTTTTTTCTGAATCGGTGTTGTCATATTCTCATCAACTACTGGCACATGAACCCCCTACTACATAGGGCAATTTCTGATTTAATAAGTTTATTTAATACTATACCTACTACTTATAAAGTTAATAATTTACGTTACCGCGAAATTAGCCGTCTCCGTGAATTAATCAAACAGTTTGTTGGCAGCGAACAGTATTTAATTTTACAACGATTTACTCAGGTAGTAAATGAGACTTATCCTCTAGCGAAGAGACGAGATGATCAACCACTAATGACCTTAATTCGCCGTTATCCTTATCTATATGAACATTATTTAATGACTGAAGACTCTACCTTTGAACAAAAAGAAACTGTGAGACATTTTCAATCACAGGTACAAAATAAATTTGAAATTTATTTATCACAATATGTCACTTATAAAGTGCGGCGAATTCAGATGTTGCAAAACACGACAACGGCTGAAGCTAATCGAATTTTGCGCCCGGTAAATAATCCGACATTGTTAACTGATAGTGAATTATATACCACCTTAAAGTATTTTGTTGGTAAAGTCGAACATGGTAATACATATCATGAATCAGCCCAACAATTCATAAAATACGGCGGACAAGCTGCAAATTTCCGCAATTTTAAAAATGATTTATATGAATATTTAATATCTTCCGTAGATAACTCCTACGGAAAAAAACAATTTAATCAAAAACTATATAAATATTTACAAAATATTTTGCCTCAAGCAGATGAACAAAAAGTTAATGATTTATTATTGATGAGAACTTGTGGTAATTTATTAAACTTTTTAGTTGTTCATAACAAATCATCACCACAGCATTTTGTGTTCTTGGATTTGATTAGTAATCAAGGAACAGTCCCCACAATGGGTTTATTATTAAAAATTGTCCTGATTTGTCGGAAAGTAAAACCACATTTAGAAGGAAAATTTGCAATTTTATTTAATCACTATGAAAACTCTACCACTAATTCTGTTAGCTGGTTAGTGGAAACTTTAGAACAATTGAATATTGCGTTTAGCATTAATTTCAGTGGTATTGACTTATCATTCTTTAAGAGATTTTGTTAAAATATAAGTTTACTGAAAATTTGAGAAATCGGACAATAGCATGAATTGAAACGGTTATATATAGCAGATTTCGCTCTAATGAGGTACAAACTTGAATTATGAAACTCTTGTAGTGCGGGCATACTATGGCTAACGCCACGCTGCGCTATCGACAAGCTCAGTACAAGTCTTGCCCGTTGGATATGTACCTCATAACACCGGAAAGTGCTGTATAAATTAAAAAAAGACAGAGATTTCCTCTGTCCTAAAAATATGATAATTAGAGTCTTAATGGCAAAACTTAGTAACGGTCGCGTCCACCACCACCACCACGATCTTCTTTGGGTTTAGCTTTGTTAACTTTTAAGCTGCGTCCCATCCATTCAGCACCGTCAAGTGCTTCAATTGCGGCTGTTTCTTCTGCCTCTTTTTCCATTTCTACAAAGGCAAAACCTCTTTTCCGACCAGTTTCCCGGTCAGTGGGTAGTTGGACTCTCTTCACTTTTCCATATTCTGCGAAAACCCCAGTTAGGTTATTTTCCGTAACCTCATAGGATAAATTGCCGACGTAAATTGACATTGAATAGCTCCGAACACTAAAAATTTGACTTGTTCTTTAACTATAATATCAGCACTTAGATAAAATCCGCCATAGGATTTAAAAAAGACACATATTTTGTGTGTCTTGATAAAATTATGATTTATTGTGGATGTTCAAACTTAGTAACGGCGAGAATAGCCGCCACCGTCGCCACCCCGTCCACCACCACCACGATCTTCTCTGGGTTTAGCTTTATTAACTTTCAAGCTGCGTCCCATCCATTCAGAACCATCAAGTGCAGCAATTGCGGCTTGTTCTTCTGCATCTGAACTCATTTCTACAAAGCCAAAACCCCGGACACGTCCGGTTTCTCGGTCAATAGGTAGTTGAGCTTTTTTTACAGTTCCATATTCTGCAAAAACCCGCTTGAGGTCTTCTTCTGCGACTTGATAGGACAAATTACCGACGTAAATTGACATTGAATAGCTCCAGAAATTAAAAAATGGGCATTTACAGTATGAATAAAAGAAATGCCTCAACCATATAATACCCGTAATTAAGGTTTATTTTCTAATTGGGCATAGAAATTTTTTCTCCGGTAGCATAACCCTCCAAATCACCAACCGTCCCATACAACAACTAGCCAAAGCCCAAATCACCAAAGTACGACTCACGAAGATGTGGGAGAAGGATGAGATTTTGTAATTGGCATGGAATAGGATTTTGGTAGTTTTAAATCAGCAAATTCACAGATAGAACTAAAGGCACAAAAACGGCAATGGTTGCCGGGATTTGGGGGAAATATTTGACTGAAGTTGCTATTTTTAGCTTCATATTGTTGCAAATCTTCTTGATGTTGATGGGCAATATTTGCTAACTCAGATTCTAAAGCTTTAAATTCACTATTACTAATAGTAATTAATTCCGATTTTTTGCCAGCTTCCAAATTATAAAAAGATGCAACTGCGGGTTTGCCAGGATAAAGATAACGGGCTGCAAGTAAATAAACTAATGCTTGTCTGTGGTCAAAAGCCGATCTACCCGTTTTAAAATCTAAAATATGTAAGGTGCTATCAGACTCAATAAATATACAGTCCATAGCGGCATATAACCGAAAGCAATAATCTTGTTTTTCAATCACAATCGGTTTAGGAAAACCTTCATCACCGGAAGTTAATTCCAGAATTCGTTTACCTAATAATAAAGGGGCATTTTGATATTTTCTTAAAATTTGCAATACCCGATATTTAACTGTTTCATGGGTTTGACTCAATCTCAATAACCTCGCCACTTTTTCCACACCATCAGCCTGAGTTAACCAATGCAGGTGATGATGAAACTCATATACGCCTTTTTGGGCAAGAATGCCAATGCGCTGGGGTGGGGTAGCTGTTGTCAATAAAGCTTTAACTTGGGGTTCATGCTGTCGCGCTTTGATAAATCCTCTTCTCATTTGGCAATGCCAATGTTCCTGTCCCCGGCTGGGGGCAAATAAAGACCAAAGGTGGTAACTAACAAAGGGTCTATCGGGGGTTGACATTGCTCATGTAGAGTGAGAGAAATTACTTTGGGGATACTTGCGGCTTAGTGGCTGTTCCACAGCTTTGCGGGATGCTTCCTAATAGTAAATAGCAATAATCATGCACGGGAGAGAGTGGCAATATGAGTAACCCTAGCAATTCCGGTAAAATCAAGTTTGGGACTGACGGCTGGCGCGGAATTATTGCCGATGATTTTACTTTTCCCAATGTACGGAAAGTAACCAGGGCAATCGCTAGTTATCTGGAAACTGCCTATAGTAAAGACAAACCTGTTTTAATTGCCTACGATACACGGTTTTTAGCTGACGAGTTCGCCCAGGCATCTGCCGCAGTTTTGGCGGATTTGGGCTGGAATGTGAAAATTACTGATCGGGATTGTCCCACTCCAGTAATTGCCTACAATGCGCGTCTGCTCAACTCCGCAGGGGCTTTGATGTTTACTGCTAGTCATAATCCTGCACCCTATTGTGGGATTAAATATATTCCCGATTATGCAGGTCCTGCAACTCCAGAAATTACTGATACTATTGTCGCCAACATAGAAACAGCATCGGATGAGTTACCTGGCAGTAACCCATCTGGGACAATTTCTACTTTTGATCCTAAGCCCGATTATCTGAATTTTATCTACACCTTGTTGGATGTGGAAAAAATTAAAAGTGCGAATTTAAAGGTCAAATATGATGCCCTTTATTCTACCTCACGGGGATATTTAGATGAAGTCTTGCAACACTGTGGTTGTCAATTAGAAAGTTTCCACGATTGGCGAGATGTGCTGTTTGGTGGTGGTATGCCTGAACCCAAAGGGGAACAGTTAGTTGAGTTGGTGGCAGCGGTGAAAGCTGATCATGCGGATTTGGGTTTGGCTACCGATGGTGATAGCGATCGCTTTGGTATTGTTGATGAACAAGGTAATGTTCTCACTCCCAATACAGTGTTGTTAGTTCTAGCACGGCATTTGATTAAAAACAAGGGTAAGAGCGGTGCAATTGTTAGGACTGTGGCAACTACGCATTTATTAGATAATTTTGCTGCTAAGTATGGCTTGCAAATTTATGAAACTGCGGTAGGTTTTAAATACATTGGTGAGAAAATGCGGGAAACCGCTGTTTTGATTGGTGGAGAAGAATCCGGTGGTTTAAGTATCATTGGCCATATTCCTGAAAAAGATGGGGTTTTAGCAGATATGCTGGTGGCTGAGGCGATCGCTTATGAAGGTAAGCCTTTAAGTCAGTTGGTACAGGAAGCGATCGCTGAAGCTGATGGTCCTTTGTATAACAATCGCTTGGATTTACACCTGACGGAAGATCACAAAGTTGCCGTGATTGATTCCTATACCCAAAATCCGCCGTCAGAAGTGGCAGGAATTGCGGTGAAAGAGGTGGGAAGGAAAGATGGTATTAAACTGTATTTAGAAGAGGGTAGCTGGGTGTTGCTGCGTCCTTCTGGAACAGAACCTTTGGTGAGAGTGTATATGGAAACTAACTCACCAGAAAAACTTAGTCAGATTGCTAAATTCATGGAAGCTGAAATTGCTAAGTTAGCATAGACAGTGTAGAGACGTTCCATGGAACGTCTCTACATTTTTGGCAACGTTTATATTTTTAAGTTATGATTTTGAAAATATTGGCGAATTTTTTAATATTACTAATTATAGCTATTTGGGTAGTAGCGATCGCTCTCATTTCTGTCCAAAATGCTACTTCTGTATCTTTACGGTTTTTGGGTTTTCAATCAATCCAAATTCCCTTGGGGTTGATGTTAGCTTTTAGTGTGGCTGTCGGTTTGTTAGGTACAGCAGTTTTGCAGCCTCTCTGGGGGTTGGGAGAGTCGCAATCTAGGGTAGATGAGGATGCAGAGTTTTTTGTTGATGATGAGGATTTTTAGAAGTTTTTAGATCCCCGACTTCTTTGATAAATTTTGTTATTTATCAAATTGAATTTGTAGAAGTCGGGGATCTTGATTTTGGGTTTTTCTCACGTAAAGACGCAAAGAGAAAGAGATAAAAGATAACCCACTTAATTAATTTTCATGCCGATTTAACCAAGTTACTAAATCAGAGATAGTTTTAATTCGCTCAATTGCTTGTCTATATTGAGTTTCCCATGATTATTGACCTCTGCAAATACCCCCTTGACAATTTCCCCTTTTCCTTAACTTGTCACTAATGATTGTTCCTCGCCATGACAGGTAATAGTCATTGTTCCTCGCCATAAGAAGTTCCGGTAAATATTTATATAATATAATAGGAGTTAAATTTTACCAATCACCAATTCCCAATCACCAATCACCAATTCCCAAATTATGACACAAACACTCCAAGCGAGAGATATTGATTTACGCTACTTAATTGATAATTTTGGCATTGAGTTAGTTTTAGATGGACAATTATTTTGGGAATGGCAAGAAGAATTACCAGAACTTACAGATTTAGATAAACAACTTTTAAACAAAATAAAAGCTGGTTACTTGAATCTTCTCAATTATCCGCCATTACTAGAAGATGTTGTCCGCATGGCAGTTGTAGATCCGATACTTTTTATCGGTGATTTTTACCTATCTCCCTTTTATGTAAAATCAGAAGAATCTATAGATATTGCCGTACCAGATGAAGACGTAATCATCAAAGGCAGAATGGATATTTTAGTTTTAAAAGACCAATTCTGGGTGATGATTATTGAATCAAAAAAAGCTTCTTTTTCTATTGAAGAAGGACTCGCACAAATTCTCTCTTATATGTTAGGTAATCCCTATCCTGATAAACCCAGTTTTGGGATGATTGCCACAGGTAGCGAGTTTATTTTTGTGAAATTAGTAAAAGGAAAACCACCCCGTTATGCTTTATCAAAAGGTTTTTTAATGCGTAATCCTGGAAATGAATTGTACGACGTGCTGCGTATTCTCAAGCATTTAACTCAATTGGTAACTGCTTGAATTTTTCAAAGTTGGCTCAGTGTACCTAACTATTGCGGCTCGCAAACATAAACGCTCCGGCTTCACGCGCTCGGTGAGCGAAATCATGTCGCAGATCATGAAAAGTTACATCATGGATAAGTTCCCACTCTTCAACATTTGCTTGTGCTTTAATGTTTTTCCACCAGCGATGAATGCCCGCTTCAGTTAGCCGCTCACTGCGTTGAGAAGTAAAAGTGTAAAAACTCTCAGTATCTCGTCCACCGTGATAAATATATTCATACAAAGGTCGCGCGGCTATTGACACCACTACAACAGGTTTTTTTCCACTGACGGACTAAGTCGTAAATTTAGCTGTTGATAAGGTTCAGAGGATTCACTTAAATCTATTGTTTTTGGTTCTGCTGGAATATTATTGATCAAAAGATTATACTTACGGTCAATTAATCCCTCTAGATAATACATCCCACCACTACCCGTAATAGAAAAAACCCTGTGATTAGAAGTAGAAGATACAGCTTCAACCCTAGCACCAGAGACAACTTTTCCCTTAGCATCAGTCACAGTTCCCGATAGGGTGTAGGATCTAGCAAAGGGAATAACAACTTCTGTAAAACCTCCCGCCACAACTTCAATCGCCACAGCCGTATTTTTAGTAGGAGACCAATCTAAAGGATAACCAGAAAGATCTAAATCCAGGCGATACATTCCTGGTTTTAGGGATGCAATAATCCCATTATCGGTAACTTCTGATCGATATTGGAAAACAGGCTTGTTATTGACAATTAAAAGTGAACCTGAGTTCTTGAGAATTAAAGGCTCTGTCGGCTCTTTAATGCCATTGTTATTCTTATCAAAAAATGGTTTAAAAAGAATACCGTTATCCACTCTGGGTCTAGCCTGGAAAGAATCATTTAAACAAAAACCACGTTTGAAGTCAAAGCAAGATGCAAGGGAAAGCCTAAATCTATCTGCATTTGATCCTAAACCAATATTACTATAATTAGCTTGTAAAAATAAACCAGAAAAGATTTCATGGGCAAAATTAGTAATAAATCCCGATCCTTCTGAGCCAATGCTATAGCCTAAATCTATCTCGAACTTAGACTTATTAGGCTTAAACCGCCAACTTAGAGATAATAAAGAATTACCTGTGGAACTGGTGGAACTAATTGGGGCAAGGGTTTGATAATTTAAAACTAGAGAACTATAAGAATTGTATTCCTTTAACGTAGAGTTATCTAAAATATCATAAATAAGGCTAGTTTGGGTACTGAAGTCATTACGAAAGTGTTTGAGTTCAAAATTATCTTTTCTGGCAGTGAAATTCCATTGTAGGTTACTCACATTATCCCGTTCCAGAGTTAGAGAAGCAGAAAATTTTCGTCCTGATAAACTAGCTTTTGTACCGATATTGTACCTAAAAGGCGAATTAGCACTGTAGTCATAATTAAAATTACTAAATACCGATAAATTGGGTAAAATATTTTGATTAATTCTCAGGCGGCTACCTTGCAAATCTGTAGCTAGATTTACCTGGAGTTTGGAGTTAGGATTGTAGCGAATATTTGCGTTAATTTCCCAGTCTCTTTGAGGTGTTGGCGTTAAAGCTGAAGCTGTAATTTGTAAAGGAGTATTTTCGGGTTGAAAAAATAACTCTGTTAAGCCCCGAAAACCATCTTCATAACTACCACCCACTCCTAAGGTCAATTCTTGAGATATTCCATAACGGTAACTTGCGGCTGCACGCAAATCAGTAAAGCTACCTAAAAACTCGTTGTTATTACCAGAATTATTACGTCCTGTCCCGACTGATACAATTAGGGCGGAAGCTTTATGAGGTAATTGTCCAATAACAATTGGGAGTTGAAGGATTCTTTCTTCTGGTTTAGATGTCAATTTCCCTTGGGCGTATAACAGTAATCGCACCTCAGAGAAAATGATATCGTTAAAGCTGTACTCTCCTGATTCATCAACTAAAACCTCTGCAAAAACCTGCTTATCATAGCGAGAAAGTAACTGGACTAAAGTTCCTGGAGCAGCTTTCCCTCGGACTGTTTGACCAAAACGCGATGGTTGGACACGAGCTTGTGCTGCTCCACCATTCTCTGGGGACATGGTCAATCCCCAGCGTTGGACTGTGGTTACACCCCAAAAGGGATTGGGACTGGTGCTACGCCAAAAGGGGGATTGTGAGCCTACAAATAGGTCTGTAGAGTCTTTTTGAAGAGTATAGCTGGCTGAACCCAATCTCCAACTGTTGTCATTTTCGGTTTGAGTTTCATTGAGACTGAGAAGCCATGCTCCTCCTAATAAGCTACCGCTACTAGTAACTGTTCGATTTTGAGTGGCACGGGAACGGAAACTTTGGGCAGATTGTTGATTATTTATGGTGGTGACAGTGAATGAAGGGGCAAAAATATAGGGAATATTAGTGAGGTCAATGGGTGGCTCAACGGTGGCCTTGCTGAGGACTGATTGGTTGGTGCGAGGATATTTGATTTGGATAGCATAATTATCGATGTCAAATTCTGGAGTAATGCCAAACCAGTCTTTAACATCACGGATAGATAGAACAGCGCCTATTTCGGGGTCGAGTCTGAGACGACTAAGATCAAGGTCGAATACGACTGTCGGCGATCGCAATTGTACCTGACCATTAGGCAAATTAGTCACCCGAATATTCAATGCCTTAATTATTACCTCATAAGGAACAAGCCAATCATCAAATTGAATTGCCTGAGAACCATCTTCAGTCCCCCGTACCAAGGCACTTTTGACAACCCCACGGCCATCTACTAAAATCCCAATTGGCAAAATGCCCCATTGAGCAGTAACACTTTTAGGGTCAATGGGAGGAATTAATGAGTTGGCAGACGGGGGAGACTGAGTAATATTTAGTGGTTTATTAGAGGTTTTTGGTGGAATCGGCTTTTCTATATCTGTTACCGGTAAAAACTCAATTTTTTGCTCATTAATGGGGAATTGATCATCAAATTTTCTTGAGACTGGTTTTGCTTGTTCTAAATCCACCGCCTGGATAAAGTTTATAGTAGGTTGAGATTGGGTTGATTTTTCTATATCTGTAACCCGCAAAAACTCTACCGTTTCACTGAACTTTTTAACCTCTTCCGTTGTAGGAGACTGACCTGGAGTTTTTCCAAATACGGCAGGAGCAGAAATTAATACTAAGGCGAAAACAGATGTACAAGCCGAGTAAAATCTAAAAACTTTTAACCCAATGTCCATCTAAAACTGGATGAAAACCGCTTTTTACATTCAACATTATTGAGAGATGGACTTTCACGAGGTCATGGAAAATCTAAACTTCGGAAGAATCAAGGGTTTTGCCTGTGTAGACGCAGTTTCTAACCGCCCATTTTGAATTTACACCCCAGGGATTATTTACCAGGTACCGTCAAGGAAAAATTAAAAGGAACAACATTTTGATTGGTCTCGGAATTTAGCGCCCAACCTTTATTTACCCAAACAAGTTTTCCAGACAGATTATAAGTACCAGCCGGCAAAGGTTTTTCATTATTAGCTGGATAATTAATCGGGAATTTACGACTACTTTCCGATACTATTGAAGCAGGTCCATTGACTCGGCTCACAACTTCCTTATCTCCCTGTTTCAGTGTCCATTCAATATGGGGACGAGTCGAGCCGTTACCAGTATTTTCTACATTCAGCAATATTTGTCTTTGTTTAGGATCATAGTTAGCCCCCATAACCTTTAGACTAGGAGCAACCTTACCTTGACGAGCATAAACCGTTGCCCCAATTCTAGTAACAAGTCCCATTTGGGAAACCGCGACATTCTTAGGTACATTGGGATTAGTAGGGGACTCAGTCAAGGATTCAACATACACAACTGCCCGATACTCTTTATCAGTTATCTTTTCGGGAATACGAGTCACAAGTCGCACCTGTCTGGATTGTCCTGGATTAAGTGTTAACTCACGAGGAGAAAACACCAGATAGGGTGTCAGGTCGGCTTTGCTGTTAGGTTCTGGACGTAATCCTAAATCCGTATAGGAAAAGGGTTCGGCATAGAGTCGAGCGCGCACAGGGGAAGTGGTGCTAACATTTCTGATGGTAAATACACCTTTTCCCTGACCACGTTCGGTCTCCAGTTCCACAATACCAGGAATCAAATTTAAGGATTGTGCTTGAGCAGCTTGTCCAGATAGCACTAGAGGAACTCCGATAAAACTTCCCCAAGCCAGGACACGGATACCAACATTTAGGAGACTTTGCAAGTAGGAAGGTTGAATAGTAAACATAGTCTTATTATTTAAATCAGAGGGTGTTTGAAAAGTTATGGTTGATGTATCAAATATTTTTTACCCCACCCTAACCCTCCCCTTGTAAAGGGGAGGGAACTGGATTTTTATTGTTTCCCCCCTTTACAAGGGGAAAGGGGGGTAGCAATGTGATGAAAATTACGGAATACCACTTTTCAAACATCCTCTCAGATGGTCTTTTATCATTTCAGCAGTACGAAGACCGTGCCAAGTATAATTGACAAATATATTTAAGCACGGCGACATCTTTTTAAGATATCGGATCAGGGATTTCTAAAATCTCTTAAATAAGCATTTTTAACCAGATAGAGACGTTCTATGGAGCATCTCTATCTGGCTTTCGGATAACGCACAGTTAATTTTCAGTAGATATCTGTTACCTATTTCTGATGCTGGAAATCAACTCCAATATCACTATTGAGGAACAGCGCTTACTAGAATTGTATATTTGTAGATACCTACAGGAACACCAGAAGCAGATTGAACATTCATATCAACCGTCATGTCTGTAGATGCAGCGGCGGCAACGGGAAGGAATTGGTCACTTGTTACAGAACCACCAGCAGGCGATGCTGTGTAAGCTTCAATTGTGGCACCACCAGCACCAGCATCAGCTAGAACTGATTTTGTACTAACTGCTTGAAAAGCAGGGTTAGAAGCAGCAGCAACAGGTGTATCTACAAAGAAGGCCGTCTGGGAGTTACACTCAGCAGTAAAACTCGCTGGTAGGGCAGCAACACCACCAACAGTACCTAGTGTCGCGTTGCTACTAGAACCAACGGTTCCAAGATCTACACCCTTAGCAATAACTAGACCTGATTCGATGTTGGTGAACAAGCAGTTAGCCTGAGCAACACCAGTGAAGTCTAGATTCAAGCTTTGGTCAGCTTTAGCCACAGGTGCGAATAAGAAAGAACCGCTTACTAAAAGAGCAGAGATTAAAGAAATACGTTTCATAGGGATACCTTAATTAAATTCCAAAGGGAACATAGGTGAACATTACCAACAGACCCTCATTTTTTTGGTCTATTTCTTGAGGGGTGCTCAAAATAGTCTTAAAATAGTCTTTAAAAAGTCTTTAAGAAGTCTTTAAAAAGTCTTTAAGAAGTCTTTAAAATCAATCTATATTAAAATAAGGTTGTTAAACACAATACCTTAGTCAAATTACGAGGGTGAGATGATAATGCTTTAACCATGAACTCCCGTTCCTCGCTCTTGCTTGGCAAAAACAATCACCCCTAAAAATTCCTTAAAGGTTTCCGACAAGGATTTTTTAAATGTATTGACGGTAGGATAAGGGTTTTAGATTCTAAACTACCTTTTCATCGAAACGCTTATATATGATTATTTTTGCCGTTTTTGCCAAAAATTATCAAGGCTCTTATTTTGGCAATAGTATTGTAAACAACGTTAGATTTACTGATCTTTTCTGAGTCTCAATATGTTTAGGAATTAGTGAAGCACAAATTTTAGATGATTATCCTCATTTAACTGCTGCTGATTTAGTGAATGCTTGGGCTTATGCAAATGCACATCTAGAAGAAATTGAAACAGCAATTCAAAAAAATGAGGCGGCTTAAATTGTGGTACGTCTTTATGCAGATGAACAATTTCCTCGCATAGTCAGCGAATTATGATTAGTTCACCCTTCTCTATAAGCCCTTATTTTCCTTCTTTGCGTCTTTGATCCTTAGCGTCTTTGCGCGAAACAAAGATAGCACCCTTAGCAATAAAGCCCACCTGAGTGGGCTAGTGAGGCTAATTTGTGTAGACAAATGCTATTAATAAGGATCGGAGTCAAACCTTCCGCGCTTCACACTTCTGAGATAATAACCCCGTGACGGTAATTTATTTAAATCGAAAGTGTCACCTCTAGGAACTCGCCAAATTTTGTAGTCGTGATATGTGAGAGGAGTTCCCTTTTTACAAGTTTCTGGAGGATGATCTCCTAAGACAAAATATGCTGAACCTTTACCCGTAACTTTAGCAATACCATATTTATCAACTAGTAAAGATGTTTGTTCACTAATTGCTATCCCTAACGCTTTTGCAGATACACCATCTTGAATTTGCCTAGCAATAAAAACCATAATTCTCCCCATTCTTTTGCGTTCATCGAAATGGGTATCAATGATAGTTCCTCGCAGATATTTCCACTGGAAAAAGTTATAGGTAAAGGTAATATTCCCGTAGGGATCATCAAGGGCTTCGTGAGTTTCAATACTATCTTCACAAGCACAAGAATCATAAACATATTCACTTTGAATCATCGCTCCGGCACTTGTACCACCAATAGCACCACCTTGATCATAAACCGACTTAATAGCAACTTCCAGCTTAGTGTTTTTCCAGTGGCGAATATATTCACATTGATCACCACCAGCAAAGAAAATTACGCCAGCATTTCTGACTTTATCAAAAATATCAGTTCGGTTCGCTTCTTGACGATTACGAATGATGAGAGTTTCTACATATTTGACACCTCTCATACTATAAATTAGCTGATTATAATCATCGTTACCAGCAGCACGAATTACTAAAACATTAACTTTAGTATTGCTGTTACTACCACCCCTGACTTGATTAATCATCCACTGAATAGCGTCATCAACATCAGGACCGCCACCACCTAAATTATGAACAGGTCCAGCTAATTTAGGGAGTTTATAAGCTGGTTCAGAGGTGGGAATCTGGCTATCGGCAATGATATCCTCAAAGAACCGTTTTAACTTGGCTGTTAAACGATCTAGGATGCGGTTTACCATCTTCAACAAGCTGTTTTTTGCATTCTGCAAACGCCTGGATGTACTTAGGAATGCCTTTATCATATTATAATCTTGTCAAGCAAACAGCAATCATTTCTAACTTTCGCATTTCTCAGGGCTAAATTCCTAGCGTACAGGGTTTGTACTGTTTTTTTACGGACAATAATCAGAGTAATCTTTAATTCTCTTTACCAGACAATTTCTGCTCGTTCTTCTACTACTCTTTCATAAACCATTTCTGTTTGTTTACCTAATTTTGGCCAGCTAAATCTTTTCTCTAAATCTGCATAAGCATTATTTACCAACCATTGACAATAATCTGGGTTTTTCAGCACTTCTAATATTCCCCAAGCCACAGAGTCCGAGTTGTTTACCCAGGTGGTAATTCCCGTTTTTGTATGTTGAACTACTTCAGGAAAACCACCAGTATCGGAAACTATGACTGGTACGCGGGAGGCAAAACTTTCTAAAGCAACTATCCCAAAGGGTTCATAAAGACTGGGAAAAACTGCACAGTCAGCGATGGTTTGAAATTTATCTAAGTATTCATCAGCCAGGAATCCAGTAAAGTAACACTTGTGCCAAATTCCCAAATCCCAAGCTTGACGTTTAAGATGGTCAGTATTACCACCACCAATTATGACAAATTTAACATTATTTCCCATTTCCCACAGCACCTTGGGAGCGGCATTAAGTAATATAGGTACGCCTTTTTCATAGGTCATGCGACCAAGATAATAGACAATTTTTTCATCATCTGCGGCAAATCGTCGCCGAAAATCTTGAGCATGAAAATCTTTGTGATGTATTTTCTTTTCTGCGCGAATACCGTTATAAATTACGTCAATTTTATCACTAGGAATATATAGTGTTCCGATCATTTCCCGACGCATATATTCACTACAAACGATGACCCGCCAAGCATTATCAGCTAGTGTATATTCTTTATCATGAATATAGTTTTGGGTATCATTGTGAATACCGTTATAGCGTCCATGTTCTGTGGCGTGAATTGTGGCAATTAGGGGAATTTTAAAGGTATGCTTGAGAGCGATCGCTGCATCCCCAACTAACCAATCATGGGCATGAATCAGATCAAATGGACCTTTTTCCCTTAATAACCTGCCGCCATGTTCTCCCATACTCTCATTTAAGTTCACCACCCAGTGGAAAAAATCGTTACTAGGAGCTACTGGGACACGGTGGATATGAATGCCTTCCACGACTTCATACAAGGATGCTGGACCAAATTCTGGCGTAATTAGGTGGATGTCATGGCCTAACTTTATTAGTTCCGGGTACAACTCAGCAACGTGACGAGCAATTCCCCCAACTATCCTCGGTGGAAATTCCCAACTCAGCACTAATATCTTCATTGACTTGACTCCCCGATGATTGACAAAAAATTAAAATATATAAAAACTATATTTATAGCAGGGAAAAGGGCATTAGAAATTAAAAATTCTCGAAAACTCTTAGGAATACTGCTCGCGGCTTATTTGCGAGAGAGTACAGTATAGTAGTTAGTGACGGAATGTAGCGATAGCAAAGCGCGACCTAGGAATCGCTCTCTTAAAATCCTGTTAGTAATATTTGTGTAAGATCAATATACAAGTAAAATCTATGAGTATATCATTGCTGTTTAAGCATATCTAGATTAGAATTGGTAAAGATTTGATAGGGGTAAAGCAAGAGCTTTATTGGTGTCAAATTAGGCGAGGGATACTTTGGTAAGCTCAGTACAAGTAGCTTGTTTGTTTGGCTGCAACATTCCCGCCCGGAACTTAAGTTCCGGTCTAAAAGCTCAAGTGCGTTAAAACGCACTCTGGTTAACTCAAAATCAAAAATTATCCTATTTATGCTGAAATAGTCGGTTTTAACCGACTTTAGCTTTTAGACAGGGAATTTATTCCCTGGCTGGCTTGAAGGGACATCAATTTACGTTAAGTTGACACCAATGAGCATTGCTAAACCCTTACTTAATGCAATAGGAAACTACACTTCGTTATCAGGTGCGGAAATAAAAAATATGTTAAAAGAATGCAGAATTTAGAATTTAGAATTTAGAATTACGTTTTGCAACGGGGATTTTACCCCGACGCAAAACCCGCTGCTTGTAGAAGCAGGGGACTTTAACCCCCAAAGGTATGTTAAACAATTCTTTTCTCAGTCAAACTGCGACAACTGTTGTCTTTATTGATTCTTCTGTTTCCGACTACCAAACCCTACAGACAGGAGTTATAGCAGGAGTAAAAACGGTTATTCTTTCCCCAAATCAAAACGGAATTGAGGAAATTACGGAATTTTTACGACAGCATACTCAAATAACCACTATTCACATCCTTTCCCACGGTTCTCCAGGATGTTTGTATTTAGGAAATAGTCAACTGAATTTAGAAAATATCAGTAAATATGCTGAATTGTTGCAGCATTGGCAAAGCGAGAACATTTTACTCTATGGTTGTAACGTCGCTGCGGGGGATGCTGGGGAAGAATTTATTAGAAAGTTACATGAGATTACTAACGCAACCATTAGTGCGTCAGCAACAAAAACGGGAAATGCAGCATTAGGGGGAAATTGGGAGTTAGAGGTTAATATTCCCGTTACAGATTTAAAGACGTTCCATGGAACGTCTCTACATTATTTGTCGGAGATTGTTTTTCATGCAGACACCCTCAACACCTATCAGGGAGTATTTGCACCCACATTAGTGGGCAATTATGATACATCTGGCTATGCTATAGGTGTGCAAGTAGTACTCCTGCTTACTCTATTAACTTAGTTAATTTAAACACCTTTAGCTCCATTGGAGATGTTAGTAGTAACAACACAGTTATTCAATCAGGTACAACAAATACCGTTGATACTGGTGGTGGTGCTGGTAGTTTAGAGCAATTTTTGGGTATCAATGCGACCAATTTTGCAACTGCTATTCCAGACAATCAATATGGTTCAGCCATTAAAAGTACCTTTACTAACATCAATGCTGGAGATGTGTTTAGCTTCAACTGGAATTTCACAAGTGCAGATACAGATCAAGCTTTTGTAACGATTAACAATAATGTTCAAACCTTAACGGATAATAGTCTTTATAGCTATACCTTCACTTCTGCGGGAAATTATAACATCGGTATTGGAGTTGTTGATACTTGGGATTCAACAGGTCCATCAACTCTCACCCTAAGTAATGCCACAATTCAGTCCGTTCCTTGGGAAACTGATGCTTTACCAGTATTAAGTAGTACAGTTCTTTTTGGTATTGGTGTTTGGACAAAACGTAAATTCAATAGACATCTCCAATAATTTTTGAACCCCCCAGTCGGTTTTAACCGACTTTAGCTATATCCCTGGCTTCTCTCCCTGGCTTCCTCCTTCCTCCTTCCTTACATCATCACCCCATAATGTTTCGCTAAAAAACGCAAAAACGCCAACGGGAAAAAAGTGATTTTATTGTGTTGACAAACAATTTTAAAAATGTTATCATGAAATTGATAAGGAAGAACTATCTTGCTATTAGTTAATTAGTGACGAGAAGATCCTCTGCTTACCTACAGTAGCGGGCAAGATGCCCGCACTACAAGGGTTTCATAATTCAAGTTTGTACCTCATTAGAGCGAAATCTGCTGTATTACCCATTTTTTGCCTGATTTTCACAATAAACTCGCCTGTAATTTCCCTCACGATTGCATACAGACGAGTTTTTAGCAATAAACCAAAAATCTGGGAATTAGCTCTTATCTAACCGCAACACAGCCATAAAAGCCTCCTGGGGTACATCCACCGTACCTATAGACTTCATCCGTTTTTTACCTTTGGCTTGCTTTTTCAACAGTTTCTTCTTCCGGCTGATGTCGCCACCATAGCATTTAGCCAAGACATCTTTCCGCATCGCTGATATACTTTCACTGGCAATAACTTTTGAGCCAATAGAAGCTTGAATGGGGACTTTAAATTGATGACGGGGAATTAGTTCTTTGAGTTTTTCCGCCATGGCTCTACCGACATTGTAGGCTTTATCTCTGTGGACAATCATCGCTAAGGAATCCACTGGATCACCATTAATCAGAATATCCAATTTCACCAAAGGATTTTCTCGGTAGCCAATCAGATGATATTCCATACTGGCGTAACCGCGAGAACGAGATTTCATTTGATCAAAAAAGTCGGTGACAACTTCAGCCAAAGGTAACTCATACGTTAGTGTAGTCCGTCCTTGGGTGAGATATTTCATATCTTTGAAGACTCCCCGACGATTTTGCGACAACTCCATTAAAGAACCAACGTAGGTTTCTGGAGTAATCATTTCGACTTTGACATAGGGTTCTTCGATTCTGTCCCGTTCATTCGGTTCAGGTAAGCGACTAGGATTATCAATGTACAGTTCTTCACCTTTGTTAGTGACAACTTTGTAAACTACCGATGGTGCGGTAATGATTAAATCTAGGTTATACTCGCGTTCTAAACGTTCTTGGACGATTTCCATGTGCAGTAATCCCAAAAACCCACAACGGAAACCAAAACCCATGGCGCTAGAGGTTTCTGGTTCATATTTTAATGCAGCATCATTGAGTTCCAGTTTTTCTAAAGCTTCTCGCAAGTCTTCAAACTGATCTGCGTCTATGGGGAACATCCCACAAAATACCATGGGATTAGCTTCTGCGTAACCAGGCAAGGCCTCAGTGGCTTTGTTTTTGCCTAGGGTAATGGTATCTCCTACTCTGGCATCAGCTACGGCTCTAATTGATGCTCCTAAATATCCTACTTCCCCAGCATGAAGTTCTTCCACTTGCTTTTGTGTTGGCACGAGAATGCCTAATTCATCAATGATAAATTCTTTACCAGATGCCATTAAGTAGATGCGATCGCCTCTTTTCACAGTTCCATCCATGACCCGGAAGTAAACAATTACACCCCGGTAACTATCATAGTAACTATCAAAAATTAACGCCCGCAGCTTCTCATTTACAGTATCAGCAGGTGGGGGAACTCGTTCGACAATTGTTTCTAAGATCTCCGCAATGCCAATTCCCTCCTTCGCTGAAGCCAAAATTGCGCCACTGCAATCTAAACCAATAATTTCTTCAATTTCGCCAATTACTCGTTCTGGTTCTGCCCCTGGTAAATCAATTTTATTTAAAACTGGGATAATTTCTAGATTATTCTCTAGGGCTAAATAGACATTTGCGAGAGTTTGCGCCTCTACACCTTGGGACGCATCCACAACTAATAATGCCCCTTCACAAGCCACTAGAGAACGCGACACCTCATAGGAAAAGTCTACGTGTCCAGGAGTATCAATTAAATTAAGAACATACTGCTGACCATCCTTGGCAGTATAATTCATCCGGGCAGCTTGCAGCTTAATTGTAATGCCGCGCTCCCGTTCCAAATCCATGTTATCAAGAAACTGCTCTTTCATCTGTCGATCTTCTACAGTCCCAGTCGCCTGTAGTAAACGATCCGCGAGAGTAGATTTCCCGTGATCAATGTGAGCAATAATACAGAAATTACGAATGCGAGCAGCGGGAACGTCAGTCATATACCATTTTTGCTTAAAGCAAACCAAAGTGAAAGCTATTTACTTCATGTATTTTAATGCTTTCTGAGAGAATAAGGGAAGAGGTAGGGAGCAACGCGAGGGAAAGAATTTTTTGATTTCTGCTCCTGACTCCTGTACGGCAGTTACACTATAGATTACCACAAATTTCCCAGCCATATTTTCAGGAAAAAACCTATAACTAAGTTGAGAAAATTAAAAGTGTGAGAAATCATCTGCCCTTAAAAGAGCAACAGCATCTTTCTTTAGTATTAATGGTCGGTAATTCCCGCCTGCATTGGGCATTGTTCAGAGATAAAATCTTATACTCAACTGGGGACACATTTCATCTACCTGCATCTATTATCCAACAATTAGCTGAATCTCCAACCTTAGATAATTGGTTGACAGCGATTTCTCTACCTACCAATCTTCCCATTATCCCAGATGATCCTATCCCTCTGATTCTCGCTTCTGTCGTTCCCAGTCAAACCGCACTTTGGCAAATTTACCCCCATTTGCGTCTGATTACCTTGGAAGATGTACCATTAGGGGGAATGTATCCCGCGCTAGGAATTGATCGGGCTTTAGCTGTATGGGGTGCGGGAATAACTTGGGGATTTCCCGCACTAGTAATTGATGCGGGTACAGCATTGACTTTTACAGGTGCAGACAATCATCAATGTTTGGTTGGTGGGGCAATTTTGCCGGGTTTAGGGTTACAATTTGCCAGTTTAGGACAAAAAACCGGACAATTACCATTATTAGAAACTAGGATAATGACATCTTTACCACCACGTTTTGCCATGAATACATCAGATGCAATTCAAAGTGGAGTAATTTACACTTTATTAATTGGGATAAAGGATTTTATTGAGGCTTGGTGGCGGTTATTTCCTCATGGTCAGATTGTGATAACTGGTGGTGATAGTCATTTATTAAAAAACTATCTTCAGCAACAGTTTCCAGATATAGCAAACCGATTAATTGTAGATAATAATTTGATATTTGAGGGAGTTGGAAATATAGTAATTAGGCAATAAATCTCTAAAACTCTTATTTCTTCCGATTAGTATTACTTGTAAATTCGGCAAATCATTGTACTAGACTTTAGACTCAAAAGCACATAAATCATATTATTTGTATATTTGTAGGGGCAATTCATGAATTACCCCGACGGATGTTTTCACGGAACTTTGAGATTAAATCTTTTGGTTTTTCACCAGACAAAAGCAAACTTGCCAACAGAGTTAAATCTAAATCGGGTAAAAATTCACTTTTTGATATTTTCTCATACTTATCACCCCGCAGAAAATATAATGAAAATTGATGATTCTGCCAAAACCAAACTTCCGGTACACCCAAACCTTGATAAATTAATAAATCATCAATTCCCCCACTCGTTACAACCACTTCAATAGCCAAATCAGGAACGGATTTTTCAGAATCAAAACAATAACATTCATCTGGTTCAATACCTCTAGCAGACGCTTCCTTTCTAAAAGTAGTTGAACCTAAAGGATAAAAATCAATATCCTTTTCAATAAAATAAGTTTCTAATAATAAAGCAATTAGCTTTTTATCAAACTCATGACGACGACTAGGAGACATTATTTCTAAAGTACCTTCTAAATATTTAAACCGATAATGAGAAGTATTTTCAAATCGCTGTAACAATATCTCATATATATTCCAGTTAATCCCATTCATCAGTAAAATTTGATCTGAATCAACATTATCTAATGCTGATTGACTTGTTAATTCTTCCCAGCAACTCAATTTTTCTAGTAAACCTAACATTGTCACCGCTCCAAAATTGCTTTAATCTCAGACATAATGTCAGCAACTCGCCGATCTTTCTCTAATATATCAGTTACCAGTTGCTCTGGGGGTAAATGTTCAAAATCCGTCTGATTATTGGGATTTTTGCGGTCAAGATTATAAATTGCCCAGTAAATAGCATCACCTTTCGCTTTTTCATCCTTAGCAATTTCGCGGTGAATTTGTTCTTCAGTTTGAAACTGTTTTGCCTCATCCTTAATTTTTTGAATCTGCTGTTTAACTTTCGTAACTACTTTAGGTAGAGAAAAATCTAAACCTAATTTTAATGAAGACAGAGAACAGAGAAAATCATTTTAATTTTATTTGTTTTTCTAAATTTTTTATATTCTCTTCATTGGATATGAAAACACCGATTGAACTCAATTCATCACCAATTTTTTTTATTAAAACATCTCCAACAAAATTCACCAACCACGTTTGAACTTGAAAATCACGTCGGTAAATTATGTGATGCTGTGTTGCTTTTGCCCAAATAAATTGTATAACTTGATCGCTAATTATACCTGTCTGGATAATAATCAACCATCTCTCTTTACTTAATGTTTCTATTTCTATTAGACCTTCACAAGTCGATTCTTGTATAAACAAACTTTCATTTTCAAATTTAGGCAGATATATTTCTTGATTATTTCTATAAAATAATTCACCAGAAATTTTTTGGTTATTAAATAGTTTTATCAAATTTAAAATTCTATTTTTTACATTTTTAGTTGTTACTACGAATGGGCTACGCATAGGTAAATCTATACGGCAAATTTCTGAAATATATCTCTCAGTAAACTCTTTATCTTTGATATTTTTTTCTAGAAGGTATAAAAAATCTGTAATAATTTCTTCCAATAACGGAATAATTTCTTCAGTATTTAACTGTGCAGAAAAATGAGTTATTCGATTTCGGTATTTATTAAGCTCAAGAATTTTATCACCTAAAGTTTTTTGATTGTTATCTCCTTTTTTAAATTCCTCTAAACCTAGCATAATACGCGCTCGTTTTAAAGAGTCTTCGCATCCAATGGAATGTGGTGAATCATCTTCTTCAAAGACATCAATTATAGTGGCATTAGGTTTCACACTTGCAAGTTTTTCAAACTTATTAATTGCATCATTTACATTTGCAAAAATCAAGTATTCGTTGGTTTGAATTAGCAATAATTTCAGCCCAATTTCAATTCCATGCTGAATCCAAATTATTGATTCCTTGAGTAACCAAGCATCTTGATTATTTTTGGATTCGATGTATAATTCATAGCCCCTTTTGAAAGAATGATAAAAATTTTCTTCCAAGCCTATGCGTAAATTTCTATTATTTGTCGTGTTCATCAATACCTCATTATCTATCTTTAATAAGAAGTTTTGCAATTTTAGGCAGTATAAAGTAAACTTTGTAACTGATTTACGGACTCCCTCAATTCCTGAACACCCCCAAACCGTTCAGCAATTTCCACCACATTACCATAATTATTAAACTCCCGATTGGACAAGTCGTGGGAATGTTAAACTCCTCAACCCACTTTTCTGCATACTTATCCAAAAGTATTTCTAAAATAGTCCTGGCTTCTTCCCCATATTGTTCAAAAAGTCAGAGTTAGCACGACACAACCTTTCAGCCCGTTGCTTGTCTTGTTATATTACTTAAAGCCGATGATGAGATTTGAACTCACGACCTACTGATTACGAATCAGTTGCTCTACCCCTGAGCCACATCGGCGTACACAGTCACACATTATAACATAATTTATTGATGATGGAACAAAATTCTCCAAAAAATCTCAACCCCCAACAATATGAACGTCTCAAAGCCGAAGCAGCCGCACCCTATCGGGGGTTAAGGCAATTTATTTATATTGGTGTCGGTGCTTCCGGCTTTATTGGTGCATTCGTTTTCTTTTTTCAACTCCTAGCAGGACGCGATATAGAACAAGCAGCGTCTAATTTCGCTATCCAACTAGGAGTAATTGGGTTAATGGTGTTTCTCTGGAAATGGGAAAACAGCAGGAATAAATGACAGACAAGAGGCAACTGGGAAGATAAATATTCCCCTGCCCCCTGCCTACTTGCCAGTTACCAGATATGGAGAATTAATTGCTTGAACACGACCAGCATTAACCAAGGCTTGATATACAAAAGCCGCAATTTCCGCTCTAGTTGCTTGACGCTTAGGTGCAAGCTCTTTAACAGTGGGATAATTAATAACTAATTGCCGTGAAGTTGCTGCTGCTACTGGACCAACTGCATAACTGGGAATTTGACTAGCATCAGTATAGAAGTTAATCACAGTCTGACCATTCGCAGTTAAACCCAAACCATTAGCTAAAGCCACCAAGGCTTGCACTCTAGGAATTTGTTGTTCTGGCTTAAAAGTTAAATCAGGATAACCAGATAGAAACGGACTACTAGAAGCAGTTTGAATGGCGCTATAAGCCCAATAATTGCTTTTGACATCTTTAAAAGCAATTCCTTGGCGTGTTGCTGAAGGTTTAAAAGCCTTATTTATGATAGCAGCAAATTGAGCGCGAGTTACAGGTTCATTGGGTTTAAAACTACCATCTGGAAAACCAGCGATAATATTTTTGGCAGCTAAAGCTTCAATGTAAGCTTTTGCCCAGTAACCTGTTTGCACATCTTTAAAAGCAGTATTTCCAGTATTCCCAGTATTGTTATCGGGAGGTGTAGTCACTTTAGCCGCGACAAAATCAACAGCACCAAAAATCCGCTTCTCGTTGATATCGTTACCAATAGCGACAATTTTGCCAGCTTTAGTAGCATTGTTCAAATCATAGCGAGCATTATCACGGATGAGATTGCCACCAGGATTTTCACTTGTACCCAGGTCAGGAACTGCACTAATAGTAGCGACAATACCATCCCGTTTATTACCGCGAATGGAATTTTTACGGAGGATAGGTTTGGCAGTTTCCGAGATAAAAAGACCGTCTGTGTTTTGGGTAATGTTGTTACTTTCTAATAAAGGTGTAGAACTACCACCAATTGCTACACCAAAACCAGTATCCTGAAATAAATTGCCACGAATCACACCTTGGGCAGATTTAGTTACAGAAATTCCATTGCCCTTATTTTTCAAAAAGATGTTATTTTCGATTTGGGGATTTCCCGTACCTGTCACAAAAATTCCTTCTCTGACACTGTTAATAAATGTGCTATTTTTGATCACCGGGTTACTGGATTCTACCCATACAGCCGTTCCCCGTGAATTCGGGTTGGTAAAAGTTAAACCTGTAATAATAGTGCTATTATTCGCTAACAGTGTAATATCCTGTCTGGCAAAAGTGCGACTAGTGTAATAACCACCACCGCTAATTAAGATTCCCTCACCCTTGTTAGACTCATTACCTTGAAGCGTCACTCCAGAATTGAGGACAAGAGGGAATGTTTCACCACTCTCTTTACTATAGTTCCCAGGGGCAACCTGAACAACTGTCCCGGCTGTAGCTTTAGAAAGGGCAAAGGTGATGGTTTTATAGGGGGCTGCTGTAGTTCCATTAGCGGCAGTATCTTTTCCAGTGGCAGAGTTAACGTAAATGACAGTGCCATTGGCTGGCACTTGGGCTGTTAAAGTTGGAGCAGCGCCAGCTTTAAGTTGACTGAGTATGAGGGTAGAACTACCAGCAACTAATAACAAAGCTGTCAGGCTGGTTTGTAAAGATAAACGAGAAATATGAAAACCCTGATTTTTCATTTTTTTAGTGAATAATGTGTTTAATGATGGTACTTTCACAAGAATGTAAGGTAACAGATGTACATCTGTAAAACCCATGACAAACTATACCGGATCATTATCACTTATTCCGCTAAAATTGTGATTAAAAAAAACAAAGTAACTTAACAGTTCAGTAACTTTTATAAGGGAAATGCCGAAAACCCTTGAAGATGTAGCTGACTAAGTCAGCTACATCTGTGCTTTAGACAAGGGATGAAGGCTAGAGGCTTTCCTTTATCCTGCATTGACATTAATTTAAAAATTTGAAATAATTTCAAATTTTAACTTACCTTTGGGGGTTAAAGTCCCCTGCTTCTACAAGCAGCGGGTTTTGCGTCGGGGTAAAATCCCCGTTGCAAAACGTAATTCTAAATTCTAAATTCTGCATTCTTTTAATCCATATTCGTGAGACAATTAAATTGTCAGCAAAGACATTAAAAACCTACCGGGGGACTCTCGGAAAGTTACGCTTGTCAGTTCGGCTTCGCTCACCGCAAGCAGAGATGATTCTGCCAGTAATGGCAAACAGGATCAGGGCAAGAACCCAAATATTTAAGGCAATGCCTGAAGCTGGGATAACTGAGAGATATAGACTGAAACTCTCTATAGAATCCCCGCGTCTTTAGACCGGGGAGTGTCAACCTCTAACATACCTCTAAGATACAAGGTTGGGTTGACGCAAGGAAACCCAACAAATAGACAAGGTATTGCTCCCACATAAAAATTGAGGATAAGAAATCTTCTCCTCAACTTCCCTGCTGAAAGCAAGGAGTAAATATTTTTGACATACTCACCGACCTGAAGGTGCGGGGAAACACTTGACACTTCGCCAGAACCCGCCACAAGTGGTCTTATCGTCCCTCCATGTCCGTTTAAAGTCTCCCAATGCCCTATGGCGACTATGACCAAATTTTAGCATAAAGCCGTCCTGGAAGGACGGGGCTTGTGTCCCGTCTTTTCGGTCAAAGGGTTAATAAGCTAAAGTTTCTAAAGTCTCTCGTAAATACATTTGTACTTGTTGATCTAGACGTAAACTTTGTAATTTGGCGTTACATTCTAATTGCCATCTTTGAAAACCGGAACTAGCAGAAATCACGTATTTCAGGTTATGCCAAAATTGAGTATTAGCAGATAATTGGTGATCTTTACGCTCACCGTTGACAGAGACTTTGCTGTCAGTAGTATGCGCGTAATCGCTAGAAGTTGGAAATTGAGCCATAATTCCTCATTCCTTATTTTTCACTTCCAGAATTAGACAATTTGGGATTTTAGATTTCAGATTGATAATTTATTTCACACACAAGGGGAACACGTAAATCTAGTCACCCAAAGCTAAAATTGAAAATTTTTGTTTAATCTTCTTTCAAGATAATGGTTTTACACCTGAAAATTCTGTCTCATTCATCACTAAATGCGGAATTTTATGCGAGAAATTTCTAAAACAACTTGTTTTTAATTAAACAGAGAATTTTCTTAAAATTTATAGCAACCCAAGGGGGTAAGACATGAATTGATAATAAAACTCGGACTAGAACAGGTTTTTCCTTCTTCTTTTTCATTTCTTCCTTCTTCTTTTTCCTTCTTCTTTTTCCTTCTTCTTTTTCATTTCTTCCTTCTTCTTCATTCTTCTTCTGACTCCTGACTCCTGACTCCTGACTCCTTTTAAACGGAGTGCTGAGTTTACATTATTTGAGTGTTGAACTCGGAACAGTCTCAATTCAACACTCATTAACTCAGCACTCAACGCTGGATGCACGTCACTACTTAGTCATAGTCAGAGTCCGACGTTTAGTTACCAATTGGTAGGATTCAATGATATCATTTTCCACCCAGTCATGGAACTTATCAATGCCGATACCACATTCATAACCTGCGTTGACTTCACGGGCATCTTCTTTCATCCGTTTGAGGGAATCGAGAACACCTTCGTAAACTACCTTGTTATAGCGACGGACGCGCACCTTACAGTTGCGAACGAGCTTACCAGATTGAACATAACAACCGGCAACAGCACCACGACCAACTGGGAAGACAGCACGGACTTCTGTTTGTCCCAAGGGTTCTTCCACCAACTCTGGTTCGAGTAGACCTTCTAAAGCACCTTGGATATCTTCCAAGAGTTTGTAGATGATGTTATATTCTCGAACATCTACACCTGCTTCATCCGCAGCCTGTCTAGCTCCACTGGCGTAGGTGGTGTTGAAACCAATGATCACAGCGTTACTGGCAGCAGCTAAGTCTATGTCTGTTTCGGTGATTTCTCCAGCGGTAGCTAGGAGCATCCGAATTTGGACTTCGTTTTGCGGAATTTGGCGCAGAGAGCCGATAATGGCTTCCACAGAACCTTGTACGTCGCCCTTGAGGATCAAGTTGAGTTCTTTTAACTCGCCTTCTTGTGCTTGTGCTGACAGGGTAGTGAGAGTGACACGACCTTGTAACAATCGAGACTGACGTTGCTTATCGGCGCGATCGCTGGCTACAGAACGAGCTTCTTTCTCGTTTTCATAGACCTCGAAATCATCACCAGCAGCAGGGACATCACTTAAACCCAATACTTCCACAGCAAAGGATGGACTAGCAACATCTACACGCTTGCCTCGGTCACTTACCATAGCCCGGACTTTACCGAAGGCTGAACCAGCGACCAGCATATCTCCAACGTGGAGAGTACCGTTTTGAATCAGCAAGGTAGCAACGGCACCTTTCGCCTTATCCAAATGAGCCTCAATGACTGTTCCTTTTGCGACCCGATCTGGATTAGCGGATAGTTCGGCTACTTCCGACACCAACATAATCATTTCTAGGAGGGTGTCGAGGTTTTCGCCCTTAATAGCGCTAACGGGAACCATGATGGTTTCACCACCCCAATCTTCAGCGGTGAGACCATAATTAGTAAGTTCCTGTTTAACCCGTTCTGGCTGCGCGCCTTCTTTATCAATCTTGTTGATTGCCACAACAATGGGAACATTAGCAGCTTTAGCGTGGCTAATAGCTTCAATGGTTTGGGGACGAACACCGTCATCAGCAGCTACAACTAGCACGGCAATATCCGTCACCCTAGCCCCTCTGGCACGCATCGCTGTGAAAGCTTCGTGACCAGGAGTATCGAGGAAAACAATCTGCTGTGGTTTACCTTCATGGACGATATCAACATGATATGCGCCGATATGCTGGGTAATACCGCCCGCTTCCCCAGACGCAACTTTGGTTTTGCGAATAGAGTCGAGGAGAGTGGTTTTACCGTGGTCTACGTGACCCATGATGGTGACAACTGGGGGACGACGAATGAGGTGAGCCAAATCAGCCACGTCAATCATTTCCGTGACTTTCCGGGCTTCAGCTTCTCGTTCGACAATTTGGACTTCTACTTCTAGTTCTTTGGCGACTAGGGTAATCGTCGGAATATCCAGATTTTGGGTGATGCTAACAGCCATGCCCTTCATAAACAGGATTTTGACAATCTCTGTATCGGCAATTACGAGGGACTCAGCCAACTCCTGGACTGTTAATGGACCAGTAACATCTAGTGTGGCTGGACGATCTGGTTTTTGCTCTACATTTTCTTGGCGACGATTGTTGTGGTCACGGGAAGAACTAGATTTTTTACCTCTAGTGGTAGGAGCAGCCACAACCGCTACAGTTGGCATACCGGAGCGAGTCCCTTTGGGTTTGGGAGGACGGGCAATGGAGAGACTAACTTGAGTGGCTGCGGAATTTTCTAGACCGTCTTCATCTAAATCATCTTCATCTAAATCATCTTCTACGATTTGTTTGACCCGTTTGCCTTTGGGTCCAACCTTCGCTTTTTCTTTGATTTCGTCAATGATTTCTTCTTCTTGCCATTTTTTCCCACCCTTGTTCAAACGAGGGGGTGTAGGGCGTTTTAAATCCAAAAGATCGGGTGCTACTGGTATTTCATCCAATCCTTCTTTTTTCGCGCCACCTGCATGATGTCTGGGTGGAGTCGCCGTGGGAATGGCTGCTGGTTCACTGGGACGGGCAGGTCTAGGGCGTTGGATATCACCGCCAACGGATGGTCTACCACTGCGTTGTTCTGGTCTTGTCGGCGCTCCTGAATTAGCCCGACTAGGTCTAGGTGGTGCAGATGGTGAACCTTGATCAGATGAAGGTCTATTAACCTTACTTCTCACTGGCTGAGGATCTTCTTCAACAGGCTGTGAGCGATCGCGTTTGAGAAGAGGTTTTTCTGATGTTGCTAAAACTGGTGTTTCTGCCGCTTTTGCGCCATCTACTCTAGCAGGAGGAGAAACCAACTGGGGTTTTTGCGGTTTCTCTGGTTTGGCTCTGGGAGTAGATATTTTCTCTGATTTTTCCGCTCTCACCTTTTCTGTAACCGATTCAGGATTAGATACCTGTTCTGGTTGGGTAGGATTAGGTTTAAGTGGAGTCTCAGATTGATTCCGGGGTACTGGTCGAGTTGGTGCCGCCGGCTTTATATTCATAGATGAAACTGGTGTAGCAAAAGGCCTTGGAGGTGCCGGAGGATTAGCATCAGTAGCGTCAGTAGCAACTGAGATATCGGTTGAGTTGGTGGTAGTGTTTATCAATATTTTCGGTTTGCGAATTTCTAGAATTTGCTGTTTGTGATGGGCGTTGGTACGGTTTTGAGATGAATTTGGTTTATGGCCATTTGTACTTTGTTCCTTTTTTGAGGCTAAATTCGTAGCAGCGACTTTTTCGGCTGCGCTACGAATTTGTTCAGCTTCCGCTTCGGAAATCGTACTGCTATGGCTTTTAACCGCAATATCGAGCTGGTCGCAAATTGCTAGTAGCTCTTTATTATCCAAATTCAATTCTTTTGATAAGTCATAGATTCTCACTTTTCCGTTGTTCATCCACTCTTTCCCCTTTAATTTACAGTTTTAGCGGATGGTTGCCTGGTTTGTGACATCTCCACCCTTTGATCACTGTTTTTTCGGTTGCCTTTGGTGATATTGCCGGTGACTCCAGTTAGGAAAGAGAGATGTTTCGGGTTAATACTGACATCTCCACCAGGAATGATGGTTGATGCAGAACTGCGATTTGACGCTACCAGGTCGCCATTTTTGGTTTTTTTGTTTTGCTGATTTGTGAGTCTTCCACAATACAATCAAAAAAAAACTTGTTGGGAGTAATGCCTTGCGTCTTGTCCAAAAAAGGAGATCGAGAAAGCTGGTTACATCCATTTACTATTTTGGCATTAACTTGAACGATACTAAAGGTTATGATCAGATACCGAATAGTTCGGCTTTTGTCATAATATCTTTAGAGACTATCGCAATTTTAGTTGTTACCATTAAATGCGATCTTGGCGATCGCCGTGATTTAGACGTTGCCACAATGTTTGATACACTGTATCTGGCACTGCTCCATGCAGCGATCTCCCTAGTCTATTTTTCTTCTGAGCTGCTTGTAGGCAACTCTCTTGCGGACAGATATAGGCAGAACGCCCCATGCCCTGATCTAATTGTACCTTTCCAGATGGAAAGACGCGGACAATCCGCCAAAACTCTTGTTTCAAGTTGACTTGACGACAACTAATACAACGCCGATAGTTCGGTTTCATCAGTCTTCTGCCAGATTTAAGTTAGATATCTTGGGGATACTAAACAATGTATTTTTTAATGCCTGTTGTTAGTTGTTAGTTGTCAGTTGTCAGTTGTTAGTTGTTAGTTGTCAGTTGTCATTGGGAAGAAATATTCCCCCTGCTCCCTGCTCCCTGCTTCCCTTCCTTTTTCAAATTATTGCAGATAAATTTGGGGAATTAATCTTCCTCGCTATTGTCAAATCTATCCTCATCCAATTCTAATTCTTCTGCCATTGCATCTTCTCGGTCAGACCTGTCATCCCTATCATTTTGGGATTGATATTGCGCTCTCACCGCTGCAAATTTAGTATTTTCGGCTTCCTCGTCATATTTAGCCTGATCTTTAATATCAATTTTCCAACCAGTGAGACGGGCAGCTAACCGCACATTTTGCCCTTCTTTACCAATAGCTAAACTCAGTTGATCTTCAGCCACTAAAACGTGAGTTTGGCGACTTTCGGGGTCCATGAGTCTGACTTCATCTACCTTTGCTGGACTCAACGCATTGGCAATATAGGTAGCTGGATCTGGAGACCAGCGAATCACATCAATTTTTTCACCGCGTAATTCATTAACTACCACCTGAATTCGTGATCCCCGCGCACCAATACAAGCACCAACGGGGTCTACATCGCGGTCTAGGGTATCAACAGCAATTTTTGTGCGGGGTCCTACATAACGAGAGGGAGGGTTAGCTTCTCGCGCTACAGCCACAATTCGCACTACCTCATCTTCAATTTCTGGGACTTCATTGGCGAATAGATAAACCACCAAACCTGCATCAGCACGAGATACCATCAATTGTGGCCCTCGTTGCTGCCCTTGGGAAACTTTTTTTAGATATACCTTAAAGGTAGCATTAGCCCGATAATTATCGTTGGGTAGCTGTTCTCGCTTGGGTAATTCGGCTTCTACTTCTGATTGTCCAAATCCGCTACTAACTGCCAAAACTACAGATTGACGTTCAAATCGCAATACTCTAGCTTGTAAAACCGTGCCTTCCAAGTCTTGAAACTCTTCTTGCACCATTTGGCGTTGTTGATCTCGCAGTTTTTGCGCCAATACTTGTTTCGTTTGCATGGCTGCCATGCGCCCAAATTCTCCTTGATCTGGGGTGACATCCAATACTACAGAATCTCCCAGTTGGGCTTCTGGGGCTACTTGCTGGACTTCATCTAAGGAAATTTGATGATCAGTGTTAGCAACTGCTTCAACAATGGTTTTGGTGGAAAGAACCCGAAATCCTTCACCCTCAATATCCAGTTCTACTTCAAAATTATTAAAATACTCTTCATCAAATTGTCTGCGTTCTAAATTTTGGGCGCGACGATAACGTTCGTAACCCTTAATTAAGGCTTCTCTAATAGCTGCTTGTACAGCTAAACGCGGTAAGTTTCGTTCTTGGCTAATACTTTCGATTAGCTCTTTTAATCCCGATAAAGTCACCATTGACATACGCAGTCTCCTAAAATTTTATAAGAAAGTAGGCTTAAAACCGTTCTATAAAACTTACCCAAAATTACCAAAGTCTAGACACATCTGGACAGCGATAACCTTAGTGTTTACTTCCTGCTTCATCACGGTCTTAGAATGGCTTCTAAGAGGTTTTTCCGCTCCACAGGCAATCTCGGTAGAACTTACCGTTTCTGACCCTAGACTTAAAATCTAAAACCTTTTTGGGTTTTTATGTTTGGGTGTTTTTTAAGCGAGAGAGGGGATAAATCTCTCAGTGACTTATGGTGTTACAATGTCTTTAACAGGTAAGGGTAATTAACCTGTACAAACACCCGATGTTGCCTAACGGCTCAACACTATACATTGACAATCTCTTTAGAGCGGAGAGTGTCAAGTCAGCAGTCAGCAAAATTAGATAACTGTTAAGAAATAATTGTGTTCTTTTCCCCAATTACTCCTTCCCAATTACCAATTACCAGTTACCAGTCCCTAATCCAACGTCTAAAATCTAAAATTGATTAGCTACGCTCATCTATTTGGACTTTGGTAATGAGGTTACGGGGAATTTTTACTACACGACCCTTTTGATTAAGGTAAACTGTAGTTTCATCCCGGCTAATCAATAGACCTATCCACTCTTGCTGTTGTTCGGAGGGTGGGGAAGTAGAAATAACTACAGGGAATCCTTTGAAGGAAATAAACTCCCTGTCTGTTACCAGTTGCCGCGAAATACCAGGACTAGATACTTCCAATATGTAACCGTCTGGAATGATATCGGCCGCATCTAATGAGGCTTCAACGGCACGGCTCATCCTTTCACAATCATCCAGTCCAATGTCCTGTAGAGGATTAAAGATATCTACTCGCAAGACTGGGGGGTTTTGGTTCGTATGAAAAACTATACTAACAACTTCCAATCCTAGTTCTGCGGCTACTGGTGTCGCCAAATCAATAATTTGTGGTATTAAAGGATGAGTCATGGGAGAATTCAATAAAAAAAGTGGGCTTCAACCCACTTCCTGCGATAGGGATATCTTCCAAGAAGTATTGTGACGAACTGTATGAGTTCGCCCCTAAAATGAGTGTAGCTTATTTCTTCAGTTAGTCATGACAGACTTGAAGAAATGGTCATTGGTCAGTTGTCATTTGTCATTGGTCAGTTGTCAGTTGTCAGTTGTCAGTTGTCATTGGTCAGTTGTCATTGGTCAGTTGTCATTGGGAAAATCTTTTTCTTTCCGTATTTTGCTTTTTACCTCTAAATTTAAGGTATATATCGTGAACTACCTACACTGACCTGACGGTACAGTGTAGGCTTCCCAATTCCATGGGGACTGCCTCGGACTTCATGGATTTTTTACGTCCCTAAGACTTTGGTCTTACATCCCCTCCAAGGGCAGAAGCGCTAGTTCCTAACGCCCAAAGTCGCAAACCTTCATTTCTAATATTTATTGCGGCATTGATATCTCTATCATGCTGTTTTTGGCAGTGAGGGCAATCTACAAACCTAACTCCTAACGAATCATATCCTTTTTGCAATACCGGAATTGGTAGTAGAGTTTCACTACAAAGTTGAGAAGACGGGAAGAAACGACCTATTTCTTGATAAGTATGACCAAATCTTTCAGCTTTGTATTTGAGCATGGTTTGAAACATTCCCCAACAAGAGTCACTAATAGCTTTTGCCAAGTTGGGATTTTTAACCATATTCTTAACTGCCAAATCTTCTACACAAATAACTTGGTTTTCGGATGCTATTTTGCGAGATAGCTTGTGTAGAAAGTCTTCACGGACTCTAGCTATTTTGCTAGAAACTTTTGCGACTAAACGTTTAGCTTTACGACGTTTATTAGATGTTTTATCGGTCTTCTTAGCTAGTTTTTTCTGCTTGCGTTTTTTATTCTTTTCGAGAAGAGCTAATTGCTTCTTAGGAAGGTCATATTTTGAGCCTTCGGAAGTTATAGCAAAGTTTTTCAATCCCAAATCAACACCAATAGCTTTTCTAATTGCAACTACCGGATTGTCATTTTGGTTAAAAAGAATAGATGCATAATACCTACCGTCTGCATTTCTTGATATTGTTACAGCCGTGAATTTTGCATCGGGCAATTCTTTATGGAACACGGTTTTCATCATCCCTAAATTGCCAGGAAACTTAATCACAGAATCCTCTGGCATCAGTTTCACATTTTGGGGATATTGAATTGATTGTTTACCATGTTTAGATTTAAAGTTAGGAAATTTAGCACGGCCTTCAAAAAAGTTGACAAACGCACTAGAAAGATTGAATGTGACTCGTTGCAACACTTGACTGTATGCAAGTCCTAACCATTCATATTCCTTTTTTAATCCTGGAAGCAACTTATCCATAGCCGCTTTAGAAAGCCCAATGCTTATTTCTTTATCCGCGACAGTAGTGGCATTAAGCATATAATTCCACAACCATCGAGTATTACCAAAACATTGAGCTAAATATGATTCTTGCTCATCAGTGGGATAAATCCTAACTTTAATTGCTCTATACATGGTATCGACCTTACCGCGTTCGTATATTCATGGTAACACAAATAATCAAAACATACCGAATAAAAAACGAATATTTTGCTCGTTTCGTCGTTGTAGTCTTTCCGGTTTTCGCTGCGCACCCTGCGGGAAGCAAGCTACAAATATGGTCAGACTACACCCGGATTTCTCACGCGCAATTCATCTCAACACTGACCTGAGTACAGGTACAGTGTGAGCCTTCTTGCTGTTTAAGGTAAAGCTCCCCAGTTTTATCAACCGGGGAGCTAAAATTTTTTAGTTCACCACAACGCCGTTTTACCTAAGTTTATGACCTGGTTAAACCAGGTGGGAACTGAGGGTTCTCATTTAAAGTTTCTGGGTACAAGCCCAGTATACTGCCACGAGAATTGTTTAGCTCCCTTGTTGTTAAAGACATAGATCAAAAAACTTGACGGCAGTCACCAATCGTCGTAGTGCAACTAACTCATTATAGCTTTGAAAAATAGTTTGTGTGTGTATTTTGGGAAAATTTTGGCAAATTTCTACTGGGGATACCAGATAGATTCAATTTTGTGTATAATGTCCTCTACTCCATTAGTGTGATCTTGATCTAATAAAACGGTGATATGTCCTAGCTTCCTTCCTGGACGAGCTTCTGTTTTTCCGTACCAATGAACAGTAGCCTGGGGAATATTTGCTAATTGTTGACGTTGTTTTTGGTAGTCACAATGGCTGTTTTCATATCCTAGCAAATTAACCATCACGGCACTAGCACAATGTAATCTAGTATTGCCTAATGGTAAACCACACACTGCTCTCAGGTGTTGTTCAAATTGGGAAGTTTCACAAGCATCCAGGGAAAAATGCCCAGAGTTATGGGTACGTGGTGCTATTTCATTAATTAAGATTTTACCTTGGGCGGTGAGAAATAATTCAATGCCACAGACTCCTATATATTGGAGGCTAGTTAATAGTTTATGGGCGATCGCTTCAATTTGCAAACTTTGCTCTTGGGTGATTTGAGCGGGGGCAATTACCCACCGACAAACCTGTTCTTTCTGGAGAGTTTCTACCGCTGGATAGATGACAATTTCCCCATTTACAGAACGGGCGGCAATTATAGCCAGTTCTTTGGTAAAAGGCACAAATTCTTCGACTAAAAACTGGCTATGAGTTTGATTAACTATTTTTGATAAAGTTGCAAAATCGGGAATGATAAAAGTTCCTTGACCATCATATCCATGTCTTCTGGCTTTGAGAACCACAGGAAAACCCAAATTTTCAATTTGAGATTCTAGCTTTTTTTCCCCTGATAATGCCAAAAACTGGGGAACTGGTAAACCTAAATCCCGTAAATAGCACCGTTGCTCATATTTATCTAACAGGGGTGCTAAAGCTGCTAGTTGAGGATGAAAACAAACACCCTGTTTTTCTAGCAGTGATAAAGCCGCAAGGTTAACAAATTCATTTTCAAAGGTAACGATATCACACTTTGTCGCTAAAATTTCTGTGGCAGCGGCATCATCAACTGCGGCAAAAATGCTATGTTGGGCAACAGATACGGCTGGATCATTGGGACTAGGAGTTTGGACTATTAATTCTACTCCCAGCTTATCTGCTGCATCTTTCATCATCCAAGCCAGTTGTCCACCACCAATTATACCAAGTTTCATTGACATCCTAAGGACTCACGAGTTTCTACACCAGTTTGAGAATTTACACCACTGGCTTTTTGACATAGCTCTTTAATTTGCGCTTTATCTAAAATTGCGTCTGTAAAATCTGCACCTGTGATATTAACATCTGTGAAGACGGTGCGGAGTAAAAGAGCTTCGATTAAAACGGCATTACTTAAATCAGCACCTGCTAATTTTACCTCATTCACCATCGCATTGGTTAAATCTGCTCCATGTAAATTTGCTTTTGTCATGACTGAAGCACTGAAAACTGTTCCTCGTAAGTCCGCACCTGTAAAGTTAGCCATTTCTAAGTTAGCGTTAGAAAATTCCGCAGCTTGTAAACTTTGTCCCGAAAAATCTTGTCTCGACAATTCGGCATTGCTATATGATAAAGGATGAGTCCAATCTGCTGATGCTGGCTGTGCAACGCACCAAACCATAATTCCCAAAATCCATCCTAAGCTCTTTTGCCAAAACATAGTTGATGAGTCCAAATTGATACTGGATAAGTTAAGTTTTGCATAAACGTTAATATTTTGTAATAACGCTTTTGGTAATTACTCCCTTTTTTAAATTTTAACTGTTGCTGATTCTGGAAAAAAATGGCATTATTGCTCCAGCAGGATTTTACTATTTACAATAATTCATTAAGTTTGATTACAAGTAAAGTTTGTTATCTTTTAAAGTCTAGTAGTCAGGACAACTGATAATCTGTTAGTTATGGTGATGGCTGTGGAAACAGGATTGTTAATATGTATAAAATAATTTGATAAACCTTTAAAACAATGAACTAAAAGTTATAGCGATATGTACTTGAATAAGGGAAAAAAGTCCCTAAAAAAGCCAGATAACACAAGATTTTTCCTGCTGACTGCTGCTATATCTGACTAAGATCTTTAAGTTATTAAAATTGACAAACTGCACACATTAACAAAGGAAATTGGTATTTATATGATAAATCATTACTCTATTCAATGGATTGAAGCATGGTGCTTAGAAAACGGTTGGACAGATTTATTTGTTGAGAGACGTGGTAACTATTGGGCGTTTCCTCCTGGTGGAGTCATGCCAGAACCAATCCCAATGAATGTGTTGAGAGTAATTAAAGAAAAAAATGGTTTAACTAATCAGGAAATGTATTGGGCTTGTGCGGCCATATCTACCACTATCCTAGCAGTGATTTACACTTTTTGGTTTAAATGTCCGATTCCCTTAGTTTTATCTTTTGCATTTAATGCTGTAACTGTGGCACAATTTGAACCAGAGGATGTCTAGATTTTTAAAAGCTGTCGCGCACTTAAATTGTATAATTTGGAGGCAGAAACCCGCCTATAGCCTAGATCAGGTTCAAAAACTAGATGCGTGACAGCTTACTTGCCACAAGAGAAGCGATCGCCTAAAATTAGATACAGGGGTAATCTAATTTCCAAAAAATTCAGTGATTAAAAAACATTGGCTATTATTGAGTTTATTTTTCATCTTCCTATTAACCTTTCAGCAAGCATTAGCCAAGAATAATTTACAGTTAAGAGTTAACCGCTACTTAGAAGTACGTAGCATTTTTGGTAATGTTATTTATGGAAATCAACAAACTTCCCAACCTGCCAATGTCGGCACAAAGTTGCAAAAGGTTGGTGATAGCATTGGTACAGGAAAGAATTCTCGGACGATGTTAGCATTAGATACAGAAATTGCTTTTGTGGAAGTGGCAGAAAATACAAAACTGCAAATTCAAAAACTGCATAGCACTAGTAATAATGGAAAAGTCACAGAGTTGCTGCTAACTGGTGGACAGGTGCGTTTAAAAGTACGTCCTTTGAACAATCGAGAATCTAGACTAGAAATTAAAACTCCAGCAGGGATTACAGGAGTCAGAGGTACAGAATTTGGTGTTAGTGTCCAACCTAGTGGGAAAACAGGGGTAGCAACTTTAAAAGGCCAGGTGGTAACATCTGCTCAAGGTAAAACTGTATCTGTAAATAAAGGTTTTCAAAGCTTTGTAATTCCAGGAAAACCACCTTCACCTCCAGTGCGTTTACGAGATGATACTAGTTTGCAAATAAAAATCCTGGCAGATATGGGCAATCAACAGGCAAAAATTGCAGGTAAAGTAGATCCTGTGAATTTAGTTATTTTAGCGAATGAATCATTAATAACCAATCAGAATGGAGAGTTTGAGGTGATAACAGCCCTTCCTAATAATCGAAAAATTGCAGTTAGTATCACAACACCTTTAGGAAAAAAGCAAAAGTATGAATTAGCTGTTCCTTAATAAAAGTAAGAACTGAAAATGTATGATCATGTTCACAGAAATCCAGCGGTTATTTGGGAAATTGTTTCCTGGTTTTATAGCCATGTTGATAGTTATTTGTTTCCTGTTACTGGGAATTTTTCAACCTTTAGAATGGATAACATATAACACCCTATTCCGACTAAGGGGAAATATTGACTGGAATCAGCAGATAGTAGTAGTGACAATAGATAACAAAAGTTTGGCAGAGTTTAAACAATTTCCCTGGCCACGGACAAGATATATAGAGCTATTAAATGTACTCGATACAGCCCAGCCAAATGTAGTTGTCTTCGATATTATTTTTTCTGAGTCTAGCCCCGATGATACGGCTCTGGCAAAGGCTATGAAACAACATGGTAAAGTGGTATTGGCAGAGGCTTGGGATACTCAAGGAGAACCTTGGTTTCCTGTCCCTGAACTAGAACAGGCCGCAATAACTACAGGACATATATTCAGTCAGAAAGATGGAGATGGTATAATCCGTAATGTACAGCCACTAAAAAATGGTATTTCTTCCTTAGGAATTGCGGCTATCCGGGCTTATGGAACTTTTATGGAAATACCCCCTTTGCCTAATTTAGAGCAGCCATTATGGATTAACTGGCCTAGTCAGGTTCAGCAAATGCCTCACTATTCCTTTAGTGATGTAGTGCAGGGGAAAGTATCAGCCGATTTATTTAAAAATAAAATTGTTTTAGTAGGAGTTACTGCTCCTGGTATTGATGTTTTAGTCACGCCCTTTAATTATGATCCACCCACGGGCGGAGTTTACTTACAAGCAACTTTTATTAATAATGTATTTCAAAATAATTTTCTCGATCTTTTTCCTTCTGGGGCATGGATAATATTATTACTATTGGCAGGTCCAGTCTGGGGTTTAGTAATTGTTCGTTGGCATTCTAGGAAAAAATTAGGATTCTGTATAGGGCTATGTGTACTCTGGGAAATTTTCAGTTTGCTCATGCTAAAAATCAATTATTGGCTACCTGTGGCTGCACCAATAACTTTATTAGGAATGACAACTGGAATTGTAATTTGGCAAGATGATCTGAACCTTAAAGCCGAAAATCAAACTCTCTACCGTCTGGCTAATTACGACAGCCTCACGCAAATTCCTAATCGTCGCCGATTTGATGAATATTTGCAGCAAGAGTGGGGACGCATGGCTAGGGACAAATCTGCACTCTCCCTGATTTTGTGTGATGTAGATTTTTTTAAACGATATAACGATACTTACGGACATCAAGCGGGAGATAGTTGTTTACAAAAAGTGGCTTTTGCCATGAGTCAAGCTATTAAAAGACCTAGTGATTTAGTAGCGCGATATGGAGGAGAAGAATTTGTAGTAATTTTACCAAATACAAATGCAGAAGGTGCAATAATTGTCGCCGAAGAAATCCGTGATCAAGTGAAAATATTGGCAATTTTGCATTCAGCTTCTGAGGTAAGTCAATATGTTACGGTCAGTTTAGGAGTTACTACTTTAATTCCTACTGCTGATATTCCGGCTGCATTCTTCATTAAAACAGCAGACGAAGCACTTTATCGTGCCAAAAAAGAAGGACGCGATCGCTTTCGGATCATTACTTCTAAAGATTTAGGTATAAATTAATAGTAATTTTGATATTACTGGTGAATTATCAAGTAATCAGATGGCTCATCTGGATAATACAGAAATATTTGAGTCTTAAGTAATAACAAATTTTGATTTTATTAATAGAAATACGACATAAGATTAACCAATTTTTAACCATTTCCTAGTTGTTTATTAATGTTGCTGGGATAAGTTGATAATTCTTTATTTGGACAAGTCTAATGGTTTATGCTGCCTTTAATGCGGACATAATCACAGCAGCCAATTTTTATAAATTCTCACGCAATCCCATGGCTATTTTACTGTGTTTTTCGATTTGTCCCATCACCTGTTTTGCCCGTTGAATTACCACTGTGGGTAAACCTGCTAACCTTCCTGCTTCTATTCCATAGGATTTATCAGCACCACCGGGTTGAACTTGATGTAAAAAGATAATTTGGTCTGGTAATTCTTTAACTGTAACTTGATAATTTGCCACATTTGAAATAATAGTAGCCAATTCATTTAACTCATGATAATGAGTAGCAAAAATCGTGCGAGATTTAATCTCAACTGCTAAATATTCTGCTACAGCCCAAGCAATTGAAAGACCATCAAAAGTTGCTGTCCCGCGACCAATTTCATCTAACAAAACCAAAGATCTCAAAGTTGCATGATTGAGAATATTGGCAGTTTCATTCATTTCCACCATAAACGTAGATTGACCTGTGGCTAAATCATCTACAGCCCCAACACGGGTAAAAATGCGATCGCACACTCCCAATTTAGCAAACTTAGCAGGGACAAAACTCCCCACCTGTGCCATTAATTGAATCAAACCCACCTGTCTTAAATAACAACTCTTCCCACTCGCATTTGGACCTGTCAAAATCACCAAATCAGGATTGTTGTCTATTGTTGTTTCTACTGACAACTGACCACTGACCACTGACAATTGACCAAGTTTAGTCGAATTAGGGACAAAAAATCCAGCAGGTAAAGACTGTTCCACCACCGGGTGACGACCATCAATCACGTTAATCTCGCGTCCTGTAAGCATTTCTGGACGACAATAACCTTGATGTACGGCTAATTCCGCCAAACCACATAATACATCTGACGCAGCTACGGCACGGGCAATATTACGGATGATTTCGGCATGAGAACCCACTTCATCCCGTAATGCGTCAAAAATCTGATATTCCAACTGATTTAAATCATCTCGCGCTGTGAGAATTCGGGCTTCTCGTTCTTTCAAATCAGGAGTAATGTAACGTTCCTCATTTGTCAGAGTTTGCTTACGAATGTAATTATCGGGAACTTGGTCAGATTTATTGCGGGAAATACTGATATAATAACCAAAAGTTTTATTAAATCCTACCTTCAAAGTGGGGATTCCCGTTCTTGTTCTTTCGTCAACTTCTAAGTTGGCAATCCATTGTTGATCACTTTCGACTGTAGCCTTTCTTTCATCTAAAAGCGGATTGATTCCCGCCCGAATTAAACCGCCTTCTTTTAGATGAGTCGGTGGTGATTCTACGATGTGAGCGTGTAATTTTTCTGCTAGTTCTTCGAGGCTGGGCGGGACTTTTTGCAAAGCTTTTAAGAAAGGTGATCTCGCATCTTCTACCAAGCGAGATAATTCTGGTAAACGGGAGAAAGAATCAGCTAAGGCGACTAAATCCCGTGCATTTGCTCTACCAGAAGCGGCTCTGACTGTTAAACGTTCTAAATCATAAATTTGCTTGAGTAAATGGCGTAGATCTTGGCGTAAAGGTGTATTTTCTACTAATTCTTGAATGGTATCTTGGCGGGATTTAATCCCTTTAATCTCCAGTAGCGGTTGTAACAACCATCTTCTTAAAGCCCGGCTGCCCATGGCGGTGCTAGTTCGATCTAAAGCCCATAATAGAGAACCGTGAAATGTGCCGTCGCGGACGGTTTGGGTAATTTCTAGGTTACGGCGGGTTTGATGATCTACTATTAAATAATCATTTAATGTATATGTGCGTAATAATTGCAGGGAGACGGGATTGGCTTTTTGTGTGTCTTCGATGTATTCTAAAAGACCACCAGCGGCGCGAACTGCCAGGGGGAGATGTTCGCAACCCAAACCTTCGAGCGATCGCACTTTGAATTTCTGCAATAATTTACTTCTAGCTTCTGCTTGGGAAAAGGGGACTTGCGATCGCAAACTATAACAAAATGTAGGTGGTAGACATTGGGGCAAAGAGGGTGAAGTTTCCCCTGGACGCAGTAAACTACCTAAATCGGGGGCGTTAGTGGGAAACAGGACTTCGGAAGGTTGTAAACGCATTAACTCCTGAGTTAAGTGTTCTAAATCACTACCTTGAGATGTGAGAAATTCCCCTGTTGAGATATCTGCGTAGGCTAACCCCCAATGATTGACAGCAATTACCACAGCCGCTATGTAATTATTCCGACTGGCTTTGAGCATTCCCTCTTCTAGCAAAGTCCCTGGTGTAAGAATGCGTGTTACTTCTCGCTTTACTAAACCAATGGCATCAGCGGAGTCTTCTACTTGGTCGCAAATTACCACAGCATAACCTTTTTCTACCAGTTGGGTTGTGTAGCGTTCCCAAGCGTGATGAGGTACACCTGTCATGGCAACGCGACCGACTTCCCCACCGTGTTTACTAGTTAAGACTAATTCTAATTCTCTGGAGACGGTTACAGCGTCTTGGAAAAAAGTTTCAAAAAAATCGCCTACTCTGTACAGCAGCAACGCATGAGGATACTTATCCTTGACTTCTACATAATGCTGATACATCTTACTCAGCTTGCTGCGGTCTTCTACCAGATTTGTATCAGTAAGTGATTTGTTGGGTTGATTGGGTTCTGGTGTGGAAGTCGTCATAAGACCTTGCGGTAAGTGGGAAACGAGCGAGTTTTTAGACCTGAGAGGGAAGCGACACGGGCGGTTTTAACCGCTTTGAATATTTTTTCATTACCGCCTTGGAGTTGAAAAATTCGGGGTACTTTTGTGATGTACTTTCAACGGGACAATTACCGATTCAAATTTTCCAACTCTGTACGCATAATGTTTTGCTCCAAAGAGCCTCCCATTTCTGGGGTAATGTTAGCTAGATGCCTCCGGCACGCTGCGCGAACGACCAGTTATAAAAGCTTTTTAGACTTGCAACACTGTTTCAGTGACCTTAAAACTGTTTAATTGCAAATGACAGAGCAGGGAACTAGTGAAGCAGCGCGGTCTTGGGGGTTTCCCCCATGAGCGACTGCTGAACCCCGAAGGGGCTACGCATTCCGGGGTGTCGTGGCTCAAATAACGGCTACCCTTCGACTCCCTTCGACACCGCTCAGGGCAGGTCACTCAGGGTGGTCTGGTCAGCACGGCTTGCTTGATTACTCTTGCAAGCCCAGTCCCTTTAGGGCTGGGTTACTGACGGTAGATGCTGAGAATTTATTGGCACAGATTATTGTGATTCCTTCTGATCATAACGTGATGTGGGGGATTGGGAGCGATCGCTTCAGGTTTATTTATTTTTATTAAACTACCCTTGGTATTGAAATGATTTTTTCCTTTTGGTGCAAATCTGGGTTAGAGTTTCTTGTTTGTAACAATTAATTGATATTTGTTGCCAAAATCACTGTTTTAGTTAGACTCTAAGAAGACAACAAAGCAATTATTTTTATGAACACTCTTTCTAGTCTGGAATTTAAACGGTCAACTTGGCAAACAGCGATTATGTTAACTCTGGGCTTCTGGCTCAGTGCTAGTCTGGTTTTAGATTGGGTAATTATGCCTAGTCTTTACTTTGCTGGTATGATGAATGAGGCTAATTTTTCTACAGCAGGTTATCTGGTTTTTTGGAATTTTAATCGCCTAGAATTATTGTCTGCTACTGTGGTTTTAACTGCTGTACTGGCTATTAGCAAGACTAAATCTAATTGGCCTTTAGGTAGTATTGCTTTATCTGGAATTCTGTTAACAGTAGCATTACTAGATACTTATTTCTTAACTCCCCAAATGTGCGCTCTAGGTGCTAATTTCAGCTTACTTACTAGTAATCTAGTTCCACCACAAATGAACTTATTACACAGCGGTTATTTTCTATTAGAAGCATTAAAGCTAGTAGCAGGTGGTATTCTGTTAAATTTGTACTGGCGCGAAGCTTAATGTTTAAAAAGTAAAAAATATCACACTATCAAGCATAAACACTGGCATTGTCCGGGATTTTGAAGATTGCTATCTAGCTAAACATTAACCCAATATTTGTCATACTAGATATAGTATAAAATAGCGTGCAGAATCTGGGTTAATGAATCGCCAAAAACCTCAATTTTTGGTGAGCTTATGACAAAGTAATTCCCAGCCAACATCACCGGACTGTTAGTAAAGATAGTGGTCAAACTAATCATAATGATTAAGAAATCAGATTTTGTCTTAGCTCCCTACATGAAGAGCAACGACTTACGCGCAACTTATCAAGTCCTTAATACAGTTGTTCCCTATATTTTGTTATGGATTTTAGCAGCAAAAGCAGCAGAATTTTCCTTTTGGTTGCTGCCACCGATCATGATTTTGATCATACTATTTTCACTGCGTTGTTTTTCTTTAATGCACGATTGTGGACATTATTCACTCTTTAGATCAAAACGGGTCAATAGAGTGGTAGGGTTTATTTTGGGAGTGATGAATGGCATCCCTCAATATCCTTGGTCAAGGGGTCATGCTTTTCATCATAAAACAAATGGCGACTGGGAAAAATATAAAGGACCGGCTGCATTAATCTCCACAGAGCAGTTTAGTAAACTTAGTCCTTTTGCCCAAAAGCGGTATGAATTACTTAGGCATCCATTAATGCTTTTGCCCGGCGGTTTTTTCTATCTAGCAATTAAGCCCAGACTGGCACTAATCGCTGGTTTGTATGGTTTTATAGGTCATTTGCTGACTTGCATACAGAAAGAACCGACTATGGATATCAAGGAAATCATTTACTCTTATAAATCCAGAAATTGGTACACAACAGGAGAGTTTTTTGATATCCTTTTCAACAATATTTGCGTAGTTAGTAGTTGGATTTATTTGGGTTATTTACTAGGATTTGGATTCTTCTTTGGGGTTTACTCAATCACTCTCACCTTTTCAGCAGCAATTTTTATCTGCATCTTCTTTGTACAGCACAATTTTGATGGCTCTTACGCCCATAAAACTGAAGGTTGGGATTATACTCTAGGAGCATTAGAAGGTAGTAGTTACTTAGAATTACCCAGAGTTCTTAAATGGTTTGGGGCAGACATAGGCTACCACAATATTCACCATCTTTCTGAAAGAATACCTAATTACAATCTGGAAGCTTGCCATAATCAAAATATTCATTTACTGACCCATGTAAAAAAGCTAAAAATAGCGGATATTCCTGATTGCTTCCAATTTATTTTGTGGGACGCATCGGAGGATCGTCTTGTATCTATCGCTTCATTTCATCAATCAACCGCTTACGGTAGTAACTTTATGTTACAGTAGCGGATCTGCTTAATTTCCGATCATTTATAAGAGCATCCGGTAAGCGTAAAACTCAGCGGCTAAAGCCGCTGAAATATAAGCGACACTTCGACAGGCTCAGTGCATCGCACGAGGGATTTTAATCCCTGTGGTATGTTAGAATTAAATTGTGAGTAAGAACAAAAAACATCTATGTGTTGAAGCATCCTAGTACGGATAAATCCCGGCTCATAAGAAACAACGGTTAGGTTCAAGTCCTAACGGCAGTATTGACAAGAAAGAGCGAGTAATGGCAGGGTGTGGAGCGTACCGAGTCTTGGCTTAGTGATGGATTCTGAAAACACTGAAAACAATAAAAGTAAGCGCAATTTCGACACCTTGATTGGCAGTTGTTTTGAGCGTCTAGGCGGCGTTTGGCGGTCGCAGCGAGATTGGATTGGGCTAAACCCTTAATCTAATTCTGTCAGTAGAATCTCAGTGGCTTGGCTCCCTGAGAGTGTCAATCCTCTTCACTGTTGGGTAATAAGAGACGGATAGCAAGAATGGCAAATCCCACAGCAGCGATCGCTTTTAAAATCCGTGTAGGTAAAAATTGGGACACCGCACCACCAGCTAATGCGCCCAGGAGACTGGTTAATACTAAAGCACCTGCTGTACCAAAAAATATAGCTTTTCGAGATTGTCCTTGTCCAGAAAGAGCGATCGCTGCTAATTGACTTTTATCACCCAATTCTGACAAAAATACCGTGACAAAGCTTAGTCCTAAAAGATGCCAGTTCATAATTTCCCCAGTTCACAATATTTACAAGTATTAACCCTGAATTACATCCCATACCAACATGACGGAAATCAGTAATAACATCACCCCGGCTGATTTCTCAACGGTTTTAGGGCTAAGTTTTGTAGATATCCAACCACCTAATAATACTCCCAGTAAGCTAGTAGTAATTAATGCTACTGCCGAACCCAGAAAAACCACCCAAGGGGCATGAGATTCTGCACTCATTAACAGGGTAGAAAGTTGGGTTTTATCACCAATTTCCGCGAGAAAAATGGTGATGAAGGTTGTCCCAAATACCATAAATACAGATTCTTTCGGTTGGGGATGATCCTTAACTATGGATTGATGTAATTGGCTTTCAGTTTCTGATAAGTGGGAAATGCTGACAGGTGGAGTATCAAGTTTCACAGGCGCTAATCTTGTCTCTAAGTTGTTTTCATATTCTCTTTATTTTCTCATATTGTTGTCATAAATTGCAACTGGATTTGTTAAAAACCGACAGCTTGATCAAAACGGATTTGTTCCAAACTGCGATCGCTCTGCTTATACTCGTCAAGAGGTAATATCGAGCAAATAACAGTATTTATTTTTCGCATAAAGATTATTGATGAGAATACACGCTTAGAGGGTGTTTGAAAAGTTATGGTTGATGTATCAAATATTTTTTACCCCACCCTAACCCTCCCCTTGTAAAGGGGAGGGAACTGGATTTTTATTGTTTCCCCCCTTGTAAAGGGGGGACTAAGGGGGGTAGCAATGTGATGAAAATTACGGAATACCACTTTTCAAACATTCTCTTAATTAATGATATTAAAAAGTAATCTAAAACAAAATCTCTGATCACAACTTTGAGTGCTAAAATACCGGATATAGAGCGAATTGAAGATATTCATCTCAGAAGTTCTTTGAGATTCTCTATATAATTGCTTGTTAAGAAAAGTAAGAAATATGAAAATACAGAGTTTTAAATTCAGTAACCATAAAGAAAATTGGCACATTGAGGAAGTTAAATTTGAGAGTCTAAATTTACTTGTCGGTGGTTCTGGAGTTGGAAAGACAAGAATTTTAAAGGCACTTGACTTGATTTGTGATGTTGCAAAAGGTAGAAATCGTAACTTAGATGATTTAGAATGGAGTATCAATTTCTCTCATTTAGGACAAAATTATAGGTGGGAATTACAAAGTTCCTCACTCAAGGACGAAGAAATTATTCTAAATGTAAATGAGTCAGAACAGACTGAAATTGTGTATGAAAAATTAGTTCAATATGATGATGATTCTGAACTGGAGATACTTGTCCGCAATGATTCAGATTCAAAATTCAATAGTGAAAAATTACCTAAATTAAAAAGAACTGAAAGTGCAATTACTCTTCTTTCAGAAGAAGATTTGATTATTCCAGTGGGTAAAGCATTTGAGCGATTAATATTTAACTTTGAAACTCGTCAACAATTGAGAATTGGACTTGGTTCTGATCCTTCTAAAATACCAGTTTATATTGAAAATGATGAAATTCAAAATTTTAAAGAATATTTTGCTAATTTTCCACCAGTCGTAAAGGCTTTTTATTTGCAGAAATTTTTTCCAGATGTTTTCAATGAAATTAAAGAGTATTATATTGATATTTTTTCAGAAGTTAACGATGTGAGAGTTAGTAGTGAGAGAGATAAAGATGGTGATTTTATGCTATTCTTTGAAATCCAGGAGAACGGTTTAGAAGACTGGATTCCTCAACAGCGAATTTCATCCGGTATGTTTCGTACTTTAATTTTTTTGGTTGAAGTAACTGCTGCTCCTGAAGAATCCGTGATTTTAATTGATGAATTTGAGAACAGTTTAGGAATTAACTGTATGGCTGAACTAACAGATTTTATCCTTGATAAATCCCCAGATGTACAGTTTATACTTACTAGCCATCATCCATATATTATCAATAATATTCCTTGGAAAACTTGGCAAATAGTTAGTAAATACGGAAATGAAGTCAGAGTTAGAAAAGCTTCTGACATTCCAGCACTTGATACAGCTTCTAGCTTAGATAAATTTACTCAATTAATTAATTTACTTAACTGGGAGGAATTTTCTGCGTGAATCTTTTATTTTTAGTAGAGGGGGAAAAGACCGAGCCAAAAGTATATAAGGCATGGTTACAACATTTATTTCCTAGCTTAACTTTTGTTGTTCGACCTGAAGATATGACAATGAATACTTGTCGAATTATTGCAGGTAATGGCTATCCGAGTATGGTTGATAGACAGAAGAAAAATCCAGAAGTTTCTCGACTGGAAGCCTGTCTAATTGATATAGAAAGATTCGGTAATGTCAATCATTTCTTTATATGTATTGACTCTGAAGAACATTCTTATACTGCTCGTTTTCATGAACTTAAATCTAAACTTGATGCACTCAAATCTGGCTACAATATAGATAGTTCAAAAACAGAGATTCATATAATAATTCAGCATTGCTGTTTTGAAACATGGGCATTAGGTAATGCAGAAATTCCTAACGAATATCCTTTAATTAAAAGTTCCACAATTTTATCAGATTTTAAAACATATTACGATGTTTTAGTCAATGATCCTGAAGAAATGTCCTGCTGTCCAACTGGACGTACTTTTAGCACGAAAGCGCGATTTCATAAACACTATCTACAAGAATATCTCGGACAGTTTGGTTTGTTTTATAGTAAGAAAAATCCAAAGGTTGTAGAGGATAAAAAGTATCTAGATGCGTTAAAAAAGCGATGTGAATCAATGAATCATTTATCTAGCTTGAAATTATTGTTAGATATATGGGATAGCATAGAAACTTTGTAAGCAGTAGCAAAACTTAGGTACATGAAGGTGAATCTCCCATTGATTACTGCGCTCAAAAACACAATGAGAGAATACCTGTATGAATTAAATCAAAAGCCAACAGCTTTATCAAAGCGGATAAGTTCCAAACTGCGATCGCCATAAACCCCCTCAATTTGCTGATGACAGCAATCAATCGCAAAATCGTTCACATCTTCCGCTTCAATCCCATACATCTCCTCAAAAGTCTCTGCTTCCACACGACAGAACCAAGGACGGGTAGAATAGATTTTACATTCTCGCGTACCATGATCATAATTTACACACCATCCTCCCTCACCGACCATACTGAGATAAAGTTCTAAATCAGGTGGTGAAAGATACTCTTCTATATCTGGACGATCCGCTGGTGTCAGGTTACAACAAGCCCCACACTGAGCTATACATTGCCAAGTAGCCATATTTTTAACCTTCTAGTATTCCTGCTATTCTACTTTTTTATGACTTTTCTTATAATTTTGTGAAGTAAATTAAATTTTAGATCCCCTAAACAGATATGATAAGTTGCGGGTTTTGTCATTGAATTATTAAATCTTTTTAAACCATTAAAATCATTGGGAGGAAAAAATGGACATTTTAGCTAACATCAATTGGGAAGTCGTCTTGCAGTTAACTTGCGTGGGACTAATTGTGATTTCAGGACCCATAGTCATCTTCGTTCTAGCATTTCGCAACGGCAACCTGTAAATTGGGTAATTGGTAATTGGTAATTGGTAATTGGTAATGCTTTGTCTAATCACCAATTACCCGTTGGAGATAATAGAATCTTAAATTACCCATTTAAGAGAGTTTTTAATCTTTAATTCTGCACAGAGGTAGACAAAGCCTGAATTGCATTTTGCACAATTCCCTCATATATGGGTTGAGATAGATTTACCTGTTCAGCATTTTCGCGGTTGAAACCCAACAAACCAAATTTATCTTCTGGTCGCATGACTAAAACTTTACCTTCAGAATTTTTAACTCTTAATTCTCTACTTATACCATTTTCATAGATTCCGCAGGTATATTGACGCTGTTTATATTCAAAACTAGCCCGTGATAGATTTGGTGAATTAGTGAAAAGTTCAACAACGTGATTTGGGAGTTTTGCACCTACTAACTCCATTTCAATGGTAGTTTTGCCATTAAAGTTATTTTCACGCAGTTTGTAAGCAATATCCAATCTTGATGGTAAGGGAAAATAATCACCCCAACGCCATGCTATGCCTTTAATTTCTTGACGCTGATTGTCTATAGTTTGGGATACAGTTAATTTAATGTGACCTTTCCCAACTATTTTCTGTTCAATCACTTGGACATTAGCAGTCCAAAAAATTGGATCTGAGTTATCAATACCGCAGGGGTGAAGAATATTTAACTGCTGAAAAATATCCTGGTTAATTTCGTGGATATTAACTTGAGTATCTATTTTCAACAGCGGTTTAAGGTGTTGAAGTTCCAAACACTGATTTGCAAATGCAGATAAACGCAACCGCAATTCTGGTAAATTCTCCGCTGGTAAAGAAAATCCTCCCGCAGCTTTGTGGCCGCCAAATTTACCTAATAAATCTCGACAAGCATCTAAAGCTGCAAATACATGAAATTCAGGAATTCCTCGCGCTGAACCCCGAATTATGGTTTCATTTTCGTAAGTTCCAATAAATACAGGAACACCATAACGTTCTAGTAAGCGAGAAGCAACAATCCCAATAACACCATGATGCCAATTATCTTTGATAACAACTAATACGCGGTCTTTTTGTAAAGAGTTTATATATAAATCTTCAACAATGGCAATGGCTTCTTTTTCAATTTCCTCGCACATTTGTTGACGTTGAGTATTAGTTTGTTCACATTGGATAGCTTTAGCTAGTGCAATACCAAAATCATCAGTTGTGAGTAAATCAATGACAATTTGGGGATCACCAATTCTGCCGATAGCATTAATTCGTGGTCCCAATCGAAAACCAATATCTTCGGGTTTTAAAGATTTAGAAGTTTGATTTTTTTCTCCTTCGCTGGCTTGAACTCCGGCAATTTGAATTAATGCTTGTATCCCTGGTAAATTAGATTTTGGTAATAACTTTAAACCCCGTTTTATCCAGCGACGATTCACACCGGTTAAAGGGGCTAAATCGGCAATAGTTCCCAAGGTAAATAAAGCTAACAGTGGCTGCACTAAACCTTTGATTTCTCCTAATTGTTGGGCTAAACAAACGGCTAAAATGTAAGCCACACCCACACCAGCTACACCCCGATAGGGAGAAGATTCAGCTATTAGTTTCGGGTTGAGAATCGCGTTAGCTGGAGGTAATATTTGGGGAACATCATGATGATCTGTGATAATAACTTTTAAACCCAGTTCTCTGGCTCTAGTAATTGGTTCAACCGCAGAAATTCCATTATCCACCGTCAGAATTAGTTTCACCCCTTCATCATGAAACTCTTCGACAATCCGGTTATTAATCCCATAACCATCGTGCATTCGACTAGGAATAGCATAATCAACATCAGCGCCCAAAGCCCTAAGACTTCTCAGCAGTACTGCAGTACTGGTCATACCATCAGCATCATAGTCTCCACAGATAGCTATCTTCTCTTTATTGGCGATCGCTAATTCCAATAATTCCACACTCGCAGCTAAATCAGGGAATTCTTCGAGAGGAGAAGGTAAAATCAGAGATTCGGGATCTAAAAATATCTTGGCATCTTCTGGGGTTTCCATGCCCCGATTAATTAATAATTGGCTGATAATTGGGGAGATATTTGTTAAATTCGCTAATATTAAACTAGCTTCTGGATTTTTTGCTGCAATTTGCCAACGTTGATTGGGTAAGCGTTTGGAAGATTTGTCATTGGTCATAGAAGAGTTAAAAGTCTATTTAATAGACTATTCTAAGTTACGTATTGTCAGATATCAAATCGGTTCTATATGACTATAATTTTAACCAATGACGACGGTATTGATGCACCGGGTATTGCAGCTTTATTTAAAGCAGTAAATGGTAAGTCGGTAATTATTGCTGCACCGCAATCACATCAATCTGGCTGCGGACATCAAGTTACTACCCATCAACCGATTAATCTTCAACGGCGTTCAGATTGTGAATATGCTATTGGTGGCACTCCTGCTGATTGTATCAGAGTTGCCATTTCACATATTGCTGAAGATATCAACTATGTAATCTCCGGTATTAATGCTGGTGGAAACTTGGGTGTTGATGCTTATATTTCTGGGACTGTGGCTGCTGTTAGAGAGGCTGCAATGCACGGAATTCCCGGAATTGCTGTTTCTCAATATCGTCACGGTAAACGCGATTATGATTGGGATGCGGCTATGAGATGGACATCTGCATTGTTAGAATATTTGATGGAACTTCCCCTCGAACCTGGATGTTTTTGGAATGTTAATTTACCACACCTGTTACCGCAACAAGCAGATCCAGAAGTAGTATTTTGTCAACCTTGTTCCAAACCTTTACCTGTTAATTACCGAATAGAAGGTGATGATTTTTACTACACAGGAGAATATAGTAAACGAGAGCGGACTCCTAATGGTGATGTTGATATATGTTTTTCTGGAAAAATCGCAGTCACTAAGTTAAGGGTTTAAGGTAATTAGAGCTTACTAATTCAGGTTCTAAATTCTTCTTCCTTCTTTCTTCTTCCTGATAGCGTAGCGTGGCGTTAGCCATACTCCTGACTCCTGACTCCTGACTCCTGACTCGGTGACTCCTGAACTCCTCCTATAATTATTCATCTTGCAACAAGGATACAAGTCCATCTAAGGTTTGTGACAATTGAGTGATTTGTTCCATAGAATCCTTCTGAGAATCAGCCAAACTTTGCACAGCGTCACATAAAGCAAAAATCTGATATCCTTGCTGCTGTACTTGTTTTCCTTGAGCCTCTATTTGTAGACTCAGAGCATCTACTCTGTGAGCAAGACGTTCAATTGTCTCAGTTGTCGAGAGTACAGCGTCTCCAATCTGTTCAACAATAGATTCTAGACGACTGATTCTTGTTTCTATTCCAGTTGCAATCATTTCTGGCCTGCTCCAATCTTGAGGAAAAATCATCACAGTAATATTCCTAAATATTCATTCAATAGTTTCATAATCAGCATTATTAATAAATAAAGTAATTTGTCATCATTCCTCTTACTTTTAACTTCGAGCTTGCGGTATTAGTCCCAATTCCTATTCCCCAATCCCTAAGTTAAATTACTGAGTAACCCAAAAATACGATACCAATTGCACAGAATACTAAACCAGCAAAACGGATGATTTTTGGGAAGATTTGGTTAATTTCATTGATGCCAAAATTTACACCTATTTTTCTGGCACTCATGATAATTACTGTTTGGGTGAAGGCAACACTAATGACAAAGATAATCATAGTTAATGTTTCCGCACCGAGGATGGATGTAGCATCAGAGTAACCTTGAAATATACCAGCAGTAGCACTTAATAAAGCTATTGCTAACCAATGAATAGGAATTGGTGTAACTAACATGATTCCTAATGCAATGGTACAAATAGCGATCGCTATTGCTGGTGCAGGTAAGATCACTGGAGATAAATTAATCAATTGTCCACAGATAGCAGCAATGACAAAGGTGATATTTAGGCAATTACCACGGGTAAATCTAGCGGAAAATAAACCTAATGCTACAATCCCTGCAAAACGGTCTAAACTAATCACTGGATCGGCTATACCCCAAATAAACCCTTCCCAGATGGTGGAAACATTATGTTCAATGGGTGATCCACCGGCTGAAGTCAGTAAACTAATGACGACTAAAAGAGCTATCGCTCCTAAAAGACGCTGCTGTTTAGATGTTAATAAGTTACTGGACTCAGAAGCTACTAACTGTGAATTTTTAAACATCTTTAGATTATGCTGGTTGGTGATTAATACTACTGCTAATTATTACAAAAATTAATCCATTTTGGTTCAATGTAATAGTTCTTCTACTTGGTGTTGATGCCACAAATTTTGATAAAGTCCAGGCTGTTCTACCAGTTCTGAGTGATGACCAGTCTGGACGATTTTCCCCTGTTCCATGACCAAAATTCGGTCAGATGTGGCAGCAGCAGCAAGTTGGTGGGTAATGAAAATTACGGTTTTTCTTTTTGTCCCTGTAGCCAGATTGGTGAGGATTTGTGTAGCAGTTTGATTGTCTACACTGGATAGGGCATCATCCAACAGCAAGATGGGGGCATCAATTAACATTGCTCTTGCTAAAGCTGTGCGTTGTCTTTGTCCACCAGAAAGGGTAATTCCTCGCTCACCCACTAGGGTTTCATACTGTTGGGGGAAATTCTGAATTTCTGCGTCAATTTGCGCCATTTTGGCGGCGTAAACTACGTCTTCTGCGGCGGAGACGGGATCACCATAACGGATATTATTTTTGACGGTGGTACTGAATAAAAAGCTATCTTGTGGTACGTAGGCGATCGCTCCGCGTAAATCACTCACCGCTAGTTTTGTCACATCCAACCCATCTAAAAACAACTGTCCTGGCTGAATATCCAATAATCTGGGGAAAGCATTCGCTAAGGTTGATTTTCCTGAACCAACCGGACCGACAATAGCGACTACTTCCCCAGGAGCAATCCTAAAATTAAGATGTTCTAGAACTGGGGTATTTACGCCGGGGTAGGTGTAACTAAAGTTTACTGCTGTCAGTTCCCCTTTGAGTTTGTTAACCTCCAGATGAATACTATCTGGTGTGTCTTGAATTTTGGGAGTCACACTGAGAATAGTTTCTAAACGGTCAATACTGACTTCACCCCGTTGGTAAGCAGTAATGGTGAATCCTAATAAAGCGGTAGGGAAAATTAATCGCTCTACATAAATTAGCAAAGCCAGAAAGTCACCAATGGCAAGAGTTCCAGAGGATATTCTGGCTGTACCTAACCAAATAATAATCAAAGAACTGAGACTTGCTAACCCACCAATGAGCGGAAATAGGGTGTTGCGCGTTTTAGCTAGTTTGAGGTTAGCGGTTAATAGCTGTTCATTTTTCTGACTAAATGCTTGACGCTCATTGTCTTCTTGGGCGTAAATTTTAATCAGTGCCATACCGCTCATATCTTCCCGTACCAGTTCACTGATTTCTGCAAGTTGTTCTTGGACGGCGGTTTGTTCATTACGCAAGCGATCGCTAAAAAAATGCACCATCATAAACATGAACGGGTACACTGCTAATGATGCCAATGTCAGTTCCACACTCAGAGACAACATCACTGGTAATGTCAGAGTATAGGCAAAAAAAGTATTTGCCAAACTTAATACAGCAAAACCTACCAACCGTCGAATATTATCTACATCACTGGTAGCGCGACTAATTAAATCCCCTGGAGTATTAACTGTAAAATAAGCAGGTTCTAATTGCAGCAGGTGTTGAAAAATCCGCTGTTTGAGGTCAAATTCTACCTGTCTTCCCACACCAAATATCCAAATCCGAGAAGCCATTCGCATCATCCACATAGCGGAACTAAGTAGGGCGATAAGGACTACATAATGGATGATTTGGCGAAAACTAAAACTCTTAGATAGAGTATCTACCCCTGAACGGATTAACAAAGGAATATATACACCCAGCCCATTGACAACTAATAAAGCAATAATACCGAAAACGGTTTCGCGCCAATAGGGGCGTAAATAAGCAGCGATTTTATCAAGTCTGTGTGATTTGGCCATGCCAACAATTATCTAACTTTTTGGTATTGTGTGGGAGGAGTCAGGAGTCAGGAGTCAGGAGGAATAAAGAAGAAAGAAGAAAGAAAGAAGAAGAAAAAAGAAAGAAATTTCTCCCCTGCCTCCTGCCTCCTGCTCCCTGCTTCTTCTACGTCCGGCCACGCAAGAAAACATAAATCTGATTGAGATAACTTTCCCATACTTGGGTAGTAAGTTGCAGTGTTTCTGCATTAGGAACAAAGTCTTCTACCCGTAACCCGCGGGTGCTGATTGCTTGAGGATTTTGGAGGAGATAGGAAGGGATATTCGCAGTCAGACTATTGAAGGCTATAGTTGGAGAATTTATCTCTACCATTGGTGGGATGATATTTTGCTGAATATCTGAGATTGTGAAATTAGGATTTGCTGAACCAAAGGCGACTAGGGCGGATGGGGAAGTTTGGTGATTTATGTTCGTCCCCTCAACTGTAGCAACTGGTGATCTAACGAGGAAGTAAGCGATCGCTGGCGTGCTGGACAAAAGCAAAACCGTCAAAGCCCATCCTAATAAAAAACCGCCCGGTTTATCAATGCCACCGCCTTTGATTTTTTGAGCAGCTAGAAACAACATTAAAACCGAAGCGCCCAAAGGCTTGAGCGGGAAGGAGATAAATCGCCACAATGAAGCCAATGCTGGTTCATTGGGATTGAGAAATGCTAAAGCTAAAACAACAATGACTAACCCTAAAACAAATCTGCCGACAAAAGTTACTGATGGATAGAATCTTTGAAACAAAGAAAAGGCTACAACACCAATTAAGAGCCATAGCAAAACCCGGCTTAACAACTGAAACATAAATTAACTCTCTAATTTTTTAGCGCAGTAAGCCTAAAGACCGCAGGAAGTGGATTAATTTTATCGTCAAGCTGACTTAAAAATACCTCAAACTCACACCCAAAGATTACCGCCGTAGTGATTTTAATGCAATTTTTTGACACCGAGTGTATTATTTGCGATTTTCCCCAAGAGAAATTTTTAGATTATTTGGCTATAAACGAATTTATACACTTTTAAACCCACCCAGATCCCCGACTTCTCCAAGAAGTCGGGGATCTGAACTTTCCTGCACATTTACTTGGTTGAGAATCTCTGTCTATTGACATACAAGCATAATCAACCCTTTGATGGACGGTCTTAATCATAAAAATAACTAATGTATACATATTAGAACTAACAGAGCTGAAAAACTAATAACCCAATTGTACCAGGTTCTAATGTTGAGAATAATTGGTATTTGATGACATCAACTGATGGTGAAACTGGAACAGGAGCAAAATTATCAACCTGTTCCACATCCGTAAAAAGTGGAGATGGAAATAGTATGCCTCTTTTGAAAATTAAAGAATTTGATCCGAATTATCGAGAAAGTTTTGAAGGCAAAGATATCAAAGGTATGGGTGTCTATGCAACCGCAGATGAAAAAATTGGCACAGTCAACGATATTTTAGTAGATGACCAAGGACATTTTCGCTATTTCGTTGTTGATTTAGGTTTGTGGATTTTTGGGAAAAAAGTTTTATTGCCAGTTGGTCGTTCGCGCATTGATCATACCTCTGAACGGATTTATACAGTGGGAATGACCAAACAACAAGCAGAGAATTTACCCGAATTTAACGAACACAAAGAAATTGATTATAACTATGAAGAACAAGTCAGAGGAGTGTATCGTTCCGAAGCATTCTTAGAAAGTTCCGGTTCTGTAGATACAGCCAGTTCTCGACCTGCGGGAGGGACTATGGTAGCCCCTCCCATAGTCCCACCGAGAAAGTCCGGTAACGGCAGTGCTGCCTATGACTATAAAGCAGATCCGGCTCTATATGCTTTGAATGATCAGGATCATCAAACTTTCAAACTATATCAAGAACGATTAATTGCCAACAAAGTCCGCGCCAAAACGGGAGAAGTTATTGTTGGGAAACATACAGAAACAGAAAAAGCGCGGGTTTCAGTTCCCATAGATAAGGAAAGAATTGTTATTGAACGAGTCACTCCTACAACTGCGGGAGAAACGGTGGCTTTAGATAGCGACAGCTTTGGGACGACAGAAGTGAGTCGAATAGAACTTTATGAAGAAACTGCGGACATTCATAAAGAAGCTTTCTTACGAGAAGAAGTCAGAGTTAATAAAGTTGTAGATCACGAAACCATTGAAGCAGAAGAAACTCTGCGTCGAGAGGAATTGGATGTTAACACCCAAGAACATCCGAATGTGGAAAGAAGATAAAACCCAGATTTCGCGTTAGTAAATTTTCCATTAGGAGCAGATTATGAGTATGAAAGATAAAGCTAAGGCAACCGCCAAAAACATTGAAGGTAAGGTTCAAGAAGCCGTAGGCGATTTAACAGGAGATCCAAAAACTCAAGCAGAAGGCAAGGCAAAACAAGCAGAAGCCAAAGTTCGCCACGCGGTTGAAGATGTGAAGGATCAAGCCAGAGAAATTGTCGAATAGATTAACCAGGCAGGGGCAGGGAAATAAGACTTTTGATCTTACAAACTAATTCTTAATTACCTTGTTGCCTGCCACTTTTTCCCTTGTGAAAGGATAAAAAAATGACCTTGATTAATAATAAACGAGCAGTGGGAGTATTTTCTAGTCACGAAGAAGTAGAAGATGCTCTAAATGAACTGCGAGATAACGGATTTGACATGAATCAGGTATCTGTGATTGCTAAACATGATGAAGATCTAAATCAGCGATACCAAATTGGTGAAACACGAGTTCAAGAACCAACAGAAGCCCGTGAAATCGGCCATGAAACCACTCATGAAACCACTCGTGTAGAGGAAGGTGCGAAAACTGGAGTCGAGGCAGGAGGAGCGGTTGGGGGGTTGACAGGGTTACTAATTGGGTTAGGAACTCTAGCAATTCCGGGGATTGGTCCAGTTATGTTAGCAGGAGCAGTAGCTACAGCGATCGCTACAACTCTAGCAGGTGGAGCTATCGGAGCAGCAGTTGGTGGTTTAATTGGTAGTTTAGTAGGTTTAGGAATTCCCGAACATCGGGCGCAAATCTACCATGATTATGTAGTTGATGGGGATTATCTAGTAATTGTAGATGGCACAGAGGCGGAAATCCTGAGAGCAGAAACAATTTTCAAGCACAAGGGAATGCGGGAATGGGAAGTTTACAATAGTCCAACCATTGGCCGTTCTGCTAATCCTGTTGTCTCGCGTGTGTAAAAGGGATTGGAAATATGAGAAAAATTACGCTTTTAGTCCTCAGTAGCATTTTACTTCTGGGAACAGTTGCTTGTGACAATAAAGCCAAAACTAGCAGCAGTGCGCCCGATTCTGCTGAGAAAACTGGTGAAGTTCCCACAGATAAAACCATTTTAGCCAATCAAAAAGACGCAACTAGCCAACTTCGTCGAGATCAACTCAACGCAGATATTCGCGCCCGTGAACAACGCAATAATGTCACTGGAGGGAATGCAACTCGCGCTAATAGTGATCTTGCCAGTGAGGTTCGTTCTAAGTTGGAAGCTAATATTCCGTCTAGTCAATTAACTGTGGCTGCTAAAGATGGAGCAATTGTTGTAGTTGGAAATGTCCAGAATCAAGAACAACTAAATAAAATTAATTCTCTTGCTAAAGAAATCAAGGGTGTAAGAAGCGTCAAAGTTGTAGTCAAAATTGTTCCAGCCGTACCAAGTCCAAAACTATAACCGATGACATTTATTAATTAACAACCTATAAATGAGGAAAATTCCATGAATCTATTTTCACAATTTCGCAAGTTTTTTCTCGTCATTAGTTTAGTTCTATTTCTGGGAATTTTCACAGCTTTTACATCTGAGGTTAGTCTCGCTCAGACTCAAATGGCCACAACTATGAATCGAGTCGAAGCCACAACTAAAAATATTGAAGGTAAAGTTCAAGAAACTTTCGGTAATGTCACAGGAAATAAAAAAGACCAATTCATGGGTAAAGCCAAGCAAGCTGAAAGTAAAGTTCGTAATGCAGTCGAAGATATAAAAGATACAAAGTGGCAACCCAACTCAAGAGCAACCAAAAAGATTGAAGCTAAAACTGAAAAAGCCATAGACAATAGTATTGTCAACCCTAATTATCTACCTAGTGGAAAAACTGATGACATAAAAAGTGAATCTCGTAACCCAGCAAATAAAATGAAAGAAGAGGTTCGCAATACTTTTAAGTAGGGTTTGCTGAAAAAGTTATCTGTGAGGGCTTTTGTAGGTTGGGTTGACGCAAGGAAACCCAACATTTTTGGGATTTGGTGGCTGTAGCTTAACCAGAACTACAATTATTTCTAACATTAATTGATGAATTCACAATTATCCACTTTTTGGAATTTATCTGCTGTTCAGATATTTGTGCAGGTACAATCAACCCCACAAGGTTTAAGCAGTGAAGAAGCTAAACAACGCCTGAGTAAGTCCGGTGCAAATAGCCTCAAGCAAAAACAGCAATCCCATACTCTCACTTTGTTATTAAATCAGTTTAATAGTCCGATTATTCTGATTTTGATTGTAGCAGCAATTCTTTCCATTTTTCTGCAAGATGCTATTGATGCAGTCATTATTCTCGTAATTGTCTTCGCAAGTGGATTTCTGGGTTTTTGGCAAGAACGGGGTGCTGCTGATGCTGTCCAGAAACTCCTAGAACTGGTGGAAATCAAAGCGAGTATCCTCCGAGATGGTAAACCCCAAGATGTCCCAGTAGATGAGGTTATGCCGGGAGATATTGTCTTATTGTCGGCTGGTAATAGTATTCCTGGAGATTGTTTGGTTTTAGAGTCACAAACCCTATCGGTAGATGAAGCTACTTTGACTGGGGAAACTTATCCAGTGGCTAAAGAAACAGCGATTTTACCTGCGGAAACTGGACTAGGACAACGCACAAATAGCCTATTTATGGGGACTCATGTAGTAAGTGGCACTGCTAAGGCTGTGGTGGTGAATACGGGCAAAGCAACGGAATTTGGTAAGGTATCGGAACGATTGAAATTTAGACCACCAGAAACTGAGTTTGAGAATGGAATTCGCAAGTTTGGTTATTTTCTTTTGGAAGTAACTTTAACTTTAGTAATCCTAATTTTTACCGCGAATATTTATCTCCATCGTCCGGTGTTAGATTCTTTTATGTTTTCCTTGGCTTTGGCTGTAGGACTTACTCCCCAATTATTGCCGGCAATTATTAGTATTAATTTAGCTCATTGTGCCAAGTTAATGGTCAAAAAACAGGTGATTGTCAAACGATTACCTGCAATAGAAAATTTTGGCAGTATGAATGTTTTATGTGCCGATAAAACAGGGACTTTAACTGATGGTGTGGTGCGAATTCGTTCGGCTTTGGATGTAGATGGTAAAGAAAGTGAGAGAGTCTTGTTTTATGCCTATTTAAATGCTATTTATGAATCAGGTTATGTTAATCCTATTGATGAAGCAATTCGTAATCATAAATCATTTGATATTTCTAAATATAAAAAGTTGGATGAGATTCCCTATGATTTTAACCGCAAACGTCTGAGTATTTTATTGAGTAAAGATCATGATTGTCTGGTGATTACAAAAGGAGCAATTTCTAATATTTTAGATATCTGTAATACGGTAGAAATGGCAGAAGATAAAATAATTGATATTGAACCAATTCGGCAGCAAATCCAGCAAAAATATGAAGATTTAGGTAGTCAAGGTTTTCGGACTTTGGGCGTTGCCTATCGAACTATAAATACTAATCATATCACTCTTAAAGATGAAATTAATTTTACTTTTTTGGGCTATTTGGCTTTATATGATCCGCCCAAATCTGACATCAAAAATACAATTATTGATCTAGCAAATTTGGGCGTTACTTTGAAAATGATCACCGGTGATAGTCACGCAGTTGCTGCTAGTATTAGTCAGCAGGTAGGACTAATACAAACTAAGCTATTGACAGGATCTCAAATCCAAAAACTCAGTGATGCAGCTTTGATACATCAGGTAAATCAGGTCAACATCTTTGCAGAAATAGAACCAAATCAAAAGGAGCGAATTATTGTAGCTTTGAAAAAAGCTGGTAATGTTGTCGGCTACATGGGGGATGGAATTAATGATGCTTCTGCGCTTTACGCTGCGGATGTGGGTATTTCTGTTGATACGGCTGTAGATGTGGCTAAGGAGGCAGCGGATATTGTCTTGATGCAGAAGGATTTGGATGTGTTATTGGGGGGAATCAAAGCGGGAAGAACCACTTTTGCCAATACCTTAAAATACGTATTTATGGCTACTAGTGGTCTGTCAAGCTAAAAGTTGTGAGTTTGAGGAGTTTGAGGGAAAATAGAAAGGCTATTTACAGTAAACCTCAGCAGATATTCTAATAACTGATTATGTTTAAGACCTATATTGTCCGGTTAAGTCAAGAAGAACGGCAGACCCTACAAGATTTGGTATCCACAGGCAAAGCAGCAGCTTACAAAATTAAGCACGCCAATATTCTGTTAAACATTGATGTCAATGGACAAGGATGGACGGATGAAGAAGCTGCGACCGCCTTCAGTTGCCACCGAAACACAGTTGCAAATCTTAGAGAGCGATTGGTAAAAGAAGGCATAGAGTCAGCATTAAACCGCAAACCCAGTAAAACGCCGCCTCGTCAAACGATTATTGATGGAGAGGTGGAAGCAAAACTAATTGCCTTGCGTTGTGGGGAATCGCCTGCTGGTTATGCTCGTTGGACCCCACATTCCGCACTTCAATTTGTAGTACACATACAAGTATGATAAGCAGCATAGCTGGTTAAACATAAATACGCAATTAAGACAGTAAAAATATAGACCTTAATTTTCATTTGACTACTAAAGAGAAATTCATAAGGCATTGATAATAAATTCAGGAAAAAATGAGAGAATGAGACTGAATTACCAAAAAATGCCTTCATAATATGAATTACCAAAAAGAAGAAATGGAGAGTAAAAACATAGATCACTTAGGAATAATAGCAGGAATAATAGATGAGATAGGAATAGTAGAAAAAATTAATGGGATATTCCCAATAGATAGTAGATAGAAAGTAAATTATTGAGAAGTAGTTAAAGCAATTATTCTCAATGGACTAGGCTTTGTATCAAGACCACTATATTTATTTCCAGAATTCTTTAAAGACAAAGCCGTAGAACATTTAATAGGAGGAGGGATAAAAGCGGAAGATTTAAATGACGATAAAATAGGTAGAGTCATGGATAAACTTTACAAATATGGCTGAACTAAATTATTCTTAATCATTGCCTTAGAAGTAGTAAAGAAATATGGAATAGACACAAAATATTCCCATTTAGACTCAAGCTCATTACATTTACATGGAAAATATGATAATTGCCTCAATAATCCAGAAAAAGAATTAGGAATAAATCGAGAACATCCAATTATGATTACACAAGGATATTCTCGTGACCATCGCCCCGACTTAAAACAATGTATATTAGATTTAATAGTAAGTAGTGATGGAGATATACCATTATTTTTCAGAGGAGCATCAGGAAACGAATCAGATAAAGCAGTATTCGCTCACATCTTAGTAGAATATTCTAAACAAGTAGATTTTGAAAGTATCATGGTGGCTGACAGTGCATTGTATAGCGAAAGTAACTTAAAATTAATGTCGAACATGAAATGGATAACTCGAGTACCATTATCCATTAAAAAAGCGAAAAATTTAGTGAAAGCCTTCATAAATAATGACCTAAAAGCCTCTAAAATAAAGGGTTATAGCTATCTCGAAGAGAAAGTATATTATGGAGGAATAGAGCAAAGATGGTTATTAGTAGAAAGTGCAGAGAGGAAAAAAGCAGACTTAAATAAACTAGACAAAAAAATCCAAGAAGAGTTTTTGAAAGTTAACAAACAAGTAGCGAAATTAGAACAGGAAGAATTTACAGATAAATCTTTGACAGAATTAAAAATCAAAGAAATAACAACCAAATTAAAATATCATCAAATATCAGACTGGGAAATTACTGAAACCAATAAAGGGAAAACAACAGTTTATAGAGTGAAATGTAAATTAAGAGAAAATCAAGAGTTAATTACACAACAGCAAAACTCTTGTGGCAGATTTATTTTAGCCACCAATATTTTGGATACGATTGAGTTAGAGTCAGAAGAAATCCTCAAAATATATAAAGAACAACAATCTACAGAAAGAGGATTTAGATTTATCAAAGACCCGTTATTTTTCGCGGATAGTCTGTTTGTGAAAAATCCCGAAAGAGTAGAGACAATGATGATGTTAATGGCATTATGCCTTTTGGTTTATAATTTAGGACAAAGACAATTAAGAATGTCATTGAAGGCACAAAAAGCCACAGTTAAAAATCAACTGAATAGACCCACAGAATCTCCTACATTAAGATGGATATTTCAATGTTTCCAAGGTATTCATATTTTGATGACACAAGGATTTCAACGAATTCTTAATTTAACGGAGTCGCATTGTCATATCTTACAATTCCTACCTACTACTTGCCAAAAATATTATTTATTATCTTAGTTATTATCTTTATTTTTACAATTTCATCGGTTATCTTTTTGAGAACTGATTCCACACCTTGAATTAAATATTGTTGTTGAAATAGCTTTTAAACACCGATAAAAGCTCTACTTTGTGTATCCATAATTTTGTTTTACATTGATACCTAATTGTTAAAATCATAAATTTTAATTGACCGTCAATGTAGTTTACTTGTGCTACTTTTTGAAGTGCGGAATGTGGGTTCTAAAATCCCCACCAACCCTAAAACCCGACGATAATCAACAGAACGAATTTGAGCAACATCAATAAAACGATCTTTATCTAATCCATTAGTTGCTGTTGCTTTGATATTGACAATATAGGGAGCTTGCTTACTTCCTGGTCGAAATGGCATCACAATTGTTAATAATCCATATTGATTCATAATATCATTTTGAACTATCAAACAAGCACGGATTTTTTGTGCTTCTGCTCCCACCGTTGGATCAAGATTTACCCAGCGAATTTCACCCCGTTTATAAGTTAAATTACCCTCTGGCATTAATACCATCTCCAGCTACATTATCCCAAGCAGAAATCTCATTTTGATATTCTAAATCTTTTGCATCTTCTTGGAGTGCAGCAATTATTTCTGCTTCTAAAATTTTGCGTCTTTGTTCTGCTAATAGTGCATTGATATAGGCACTACGATTACCTTTTGCTTGTTGATCAATAAATCTGAGAATGTCTTCTTCTAAAGTAATTGTGACTTTCATCATTATGTATGACTTATTCATCTTACTAATCAATCATACCACTTTTTTAACAATTTGCAAATACTCTGTATTCTCCGTGTCTGGAGTGGTTCGTAAAAAAAAGGATTCTGGTAAGTTGAAGGAATGCGATAGCGTAAGTGCTGACTTGTCAGTTCGCTGTTTGGGAGGTTGAGGAGATGCGATAGCGAACGCATTGCGTCCCGGAGGGAACTAGCGTGACCTAGGAATCGCTTTTATCTTAAAATGGAATCCATTCCAACTTATCTATCCATTCTTCCCCTTCAGTGAATAAAAACGGGTTGCAGGTCTAAAGGTAGATTCGTTCCCTAATTAGGCTAGACTAGCAGCGCAACTCCTTCAATTCGGGGAAAACAATTACCTATTTACATTCATCCCACAATTAAAATTGAGAAATTCGTGTCAATTTTCTCTACTTGCGTTATCATGGCGATGGCAAGCCTAAAAACCTTGTAGACTGGATATTGCCACCACTTTTCAGCCTAAATAGCGGTTAGTAGTAGTGATTACCGGACAAAACCGAATTCCCAAGCAACTTACTCTTGTTAGTTATGGTATAGTGGAAAAGTTGGAACTAGCTTTGCCAAACCATAATTGCTCTACGCGCAGGTAATAATTGCAACCGGAAAGCTGTTTTGATCAAGAATTTACACACAAAAATCTGAAATACACCGAGTTTATGATTCAGCAAGTAATTCACCCAATGGTGAAATTGCAGCGCAACGTGCAATCACTCGTAGAATCCAATATTATCAAACCCAATGATAGGATTTGGAAAATTGCCTTACTCTATGGCGATGAATGGCAACATTGGAAACAAGAATTGCTAGACTTTGGATTTAGCACTCAAGATCCAATTGGTGATTTATTAGCAGTAGAAAAGTGGGACGACGATTAAACATCTAAATTAGATCGGCTATATCTAACATAGCTTGATGTAAATACGCCTACCTCTACCTATAACAAGGATGGTGCTTAATCCTTGTTTTTATGGTAGGTGTAATTCCGCCGAGATTCTATTATAGATTTAGCACAATATTGATCTGGGATTCAGTATCTTAACATAGCATTTTTATCAAGGTAGGTAAATTATGGTTCAAACCTTACCTAAAACCCAGTTAGTAACCTTTGAAGAGTTTATTAAATGGAAACCAGAAGGCGGATTTTATGAACTGCATGAGAGCATAAATAAACGGAGTAATCTGTAGTTTATGTGAACCAAACCACCCTGAGCGTAGTCGAATGGGTAAACGTTATCTAGGTCATAACACCTTGGGATTCGCTAGTCCCCTGCCATGTTGCTACTTATTAAACAATCCGCAAGGATAGTGTATTTAGCATAACAAGCTCAGATAACAAGGTTGAAGCAAACATTACCCTGAAAAGGTGAAATTTAAATGTCTAATTTTGTTCTAGTTCTTGATACCAACAAAAAACCACTTACTCCAATTCATCCAGGAGATGCACGTTTTTTATTAAATCAACAAAAAGCTGCTGTATTTAGAAGATTTCCATTTACCATAATTTTGAAAGAACCTAAATCTGAAGTTCCAACTCAACCGATTGAATTAAAAATAGATCCAGGGAGTAAAACTACAGGTTTTGCGTTAGTTCAAAATAATAAAGTCATCTGGGGTATGGAATTACAACACAGAGGTTTAGCTATTAAAGAAAGCCTAGAAACTCGAAAAGGAGTAAGGCGAGGAAGACGTTCTAGACATACTCGTTATCGTCAAGCTAGATTTCTTAACCGCACTAAACCTCAAGGTTGGTTAGCACCTTCTTTAAGCCATAGAGTTTTAACTATTAACACTTGGGTCAAAAGATTATGTAATTTTGCCCCAATAACTGACATAGTTCAAGAGCTTGCTAGGTTTGACCTACAGCAGTTAGAAAACCCGGAGATATCAGGCTTTGAGTATCAACAAAGGAGAGTTACAAGGGTATGAAGTCCGTGAATATCTTTTGAATAAATGGAATAGAAAATGTGCATACTGTACTGCTGAAAATGTCCCTTTACAAGTTGAGCATATTAAACCAAAAGCCAAAGGAGGAACTAATAGAATTTCTAATTTGTGTCTAGCTTGTGAAAAATGCAATATCAAAAAAGGTACTCAAGATATTGAGAAGTTTTTAGCAAAAAAGCCTGAGTTGTTGAAGCAAATTTTATCCCAAGCCAAGCGGACACTAAAAGATGCGTCTGCTGTAAATTCAACGAGATGGGCTTTATTTAATAAGTTAAAAGAAACTGGATTACCTATAACAACAGGTTCAGGAGGTTTAACTAAGTTTAATAGAACTCGTTTAGGATTGCCTAAAACTCATTGGATTGATGCTGCTTGTGTAGGAAAAGTTGAAACTCTCAAAATACTGACAACAAAAATTTTAACAGTAAAAAGCACGGGGCATAGTTGCAGAAGATTCTGTAGGATCAATAAATTTGGTTTTCCTTGCACTGAGCCTAAAAAAATATTCACTCATGTTTCTACAGGAGATTTTGTTAAGGCTACTTTGCACAAAGATCGTAAAAACATAACTTCTGGAAAGTATGTAAGTCGTGTTAAAACTCCCACAAAAAACGGATGTGAGATTGTTATCAATGGTTTTAGAGTTGAATTTTCAACAATGAAGGATATTACTAAGGTTCATTGTAGTGACGGATATAGCTACGTTTGACTACGGAAAACTACAATTTTATGAGATTAAATGCAGAGACGGGGAAATTATTGAGATGAATCCGCCATTAGGAAAACACGAAAGCAGAACTGGATTTTTAACTATAGAATTAGCTATAGAGTGCCGCCGCTTAAATCTTCCCTATTTTATTCCCAAACAGGCATTAGTTAAACCGCAAACAAGGCAATCAGCCTATTGTCTAGATGTTTTGTTGATAAATCCCACAAACCTAGTCAATGAAGCCCTGTGGGAAAAAACAGCAACGGTAACTCAAGGTGATTCTGTACCATTAATCATCGAAGTGGTGAGTAGCAATTGGCGAGTTGATGACTATAGAAAATATATTGACACTCTGCGGTCTAAAGACACGCAGATTCTTTAAGACCTGCTTAAAAAGGATAGTCAATTATCCTCCTAGACGCTCAAGGCAACTACCAGTACGACAGGTATTGCAATTGCGCTTACTTTTGATTTTTTTTTGCTGCTTTTGTGAGTCCATCAATTTTTAATGTTAAACGCTCCATGATTTACCATTGCTTGTTTACCCAGGCTACAGCTATGCCGAGACGAGATAAATCAGGGGTTTCTCCTTAATAAAACACTTCTTTGCGCTGATGGTTATTCCTACTTGCTAATTAATTCTATCATGTCACCGCGAATAAATAGAGCCTCCGGCACGCTCCGCGAACGCCGTTGGCACTTCCTCCACGCATCTATTGCCAAGTGGCTTCCGTGCCTTTCGTTCTATTTGGTGATTATGAAGAAATGGGAATTAAAGAATACTGGATTGTTGATTATCAACCTTTTGGTGCTGGTAAATTCGTTGGTGAACCAAAACAACCTACCATATCAGTTTGTTCTCTAATTGGTGATGAGTATGAAATTAACCAATTTAGAGACAATGAGCCAATAATTTCCCGGATTTTTCCTGAATTGAAGTTAACCGCTCACCAGATTTTGCTAACTGCTGACTGATCTTAATGCTTGAGCCAAATCTTTTGCAGTATGATAGCGATCGCGTGGTAAAGGTTCTGTCACACACTCAATTACCTGTCTTAATTGATCAGTGATTGTGGGAATACCTTTAACCTCAAACCGAAAATTCCGTCCCCTTTGCCGATAAAATTTTAAAGGATTTTCCCCGGTTAATAAAAAAATTAACGTCGGACCAATAGCATATAAATCAGATTGGGTAAGAGGTTGTCCCCGTTCCTGTTCAGGAGCGCAAAAGCCTTCAGCACCGATTCTGGTCCCTGGTTTTGTGCCAATTTCCTTAACAGCACCAAAATCCAACACCACAATACTATTATTACCACCACGCACCATTAAATTAGCCGGCTTAATATCCCTGTGAATTAGTGGTGTTTGTTGGTGATGAAGATAATCTAGAATATCACAAGTTTGTACCATCCAAGCGATCGCCTGTTTCGGAGTTACAGGCCCAGTTAAGCGAATTCGTTTGTCTAAATCTTGTCCATGAATTAACTCCATAGCCAAGTATTTTTTACCATCTTCCACAAAAAAGTCATAATATTTGGGAACTCCTGCATGATTAAGATGCTTGAGAATACTAGCTTCTCGCATGAATAACTCTTGAGCCTTGGGAATTTTCACCATATCAGCATTCATCTGTTTGATTACCAGTAATTGTGGTACACCAGTAATTTCACCAACACTATCCCAAGCTAAATAGGTAGTACCCATGCCACCCTTGCCAATAGTGCGTAATACCTGATAATGACGAATAGTCTTTTGTACCAAAATTGGTTGACCACAGTGAACACAAAAGACATTCTGGGGATGATTCCCCTCATGAGTACAACCAGTGCTGGAGTATTCTGGGGTTATCTTCTGACTAATTTCCCCATCTCCTGACGGTGAAGGTTGGATAAGTAGAGAAGATAATTCCTGAATCTGTACCTTGAGTAGAGGACCACCTTGAGCTAATAGCAGTAAAGAATTATCAGGAACGATACATTTAGTCACCAAAGAGCCATTGAGGAAAGTGCCATTAGTCCCGTGACTAATTAATTCCCAATCATCTCCTCCGGCATTAGTAACTAATTTCAGTTCTAAATGATACCGAGAAACTAAATTTTCAGCCAAAATAACGTGATTATCTACCGCCCGACCGATGCGAACGACGGTAGAACCCTCAAAGCACCACTGTTTAAGCGGTGTTTGTGTGCTTTTTTCTAATAGGGTCAGAGTAATCACAATACAACCTAAAATTTAAGATCAAAAAACTAATTTTATAAGCAACTTTGCTGAGATGGGCGGACTTTCACCCGTACCAGTATAGCTGTAATATTATCATGACCGTTATGTTCATTGCCCAATTCAATTAAATTTTGAATACCCGTTTCTAAGTTACTAGCAGAACTTAATAAGGGTTGAAGATGAGTTTGCCAATGAGTTTCTAGACAGTCATTATCTGATAAACCATCTGATACCAATACCAGAAGCATATCTTCATTGATCTCAAAGAACGTCACATCAGGATGGAGAGAATCTTCATTGCGTGGACCCAGAGCTTGGGTAAGTTGGTAAGCATCTGCACGTCCATAAGCGACACTCGGTTCTATCCCCCTAGCAATTTCTCGTTGACCAACTTCATGATCTACAGTTATTTGTTCTAGTCCTTGCTTGCGGGTCAGGCAATAAACACGACTATCTCCCACATGAGCAATTGCGGCCTGATTATCCTGAAGTAACAGCATGACCAAAGTAGTACCCATGCGACCAATACCGGAACGGGCTTCTTTTTGATTAAGCTCATAAATAGCTTGATTAGCTAAATAAACCGCATGACGGATACATTCCCTCCGAGGTAATTCTGTATTTACCCAGGTTTCTTGGAAGTATTTACGGATAGTCTTCACCGCTAATTCACTGGCTACTTCACCTCCAGCATGACCACCCATACCATCACAAAGAATATATAAACCCTGTGCTGTAATCGTGCTATTTCTTGGTAATTCTACCTTGTGAACCTGACTATCAACACAAAAATAGTCTTCATTGTGATTGCGTTGACGACCAACATCAGTAGATGCTGCATATTCCAAGCTACTTAGCTGCATGGATAGCACCACAGTTGGGGCATCATCAGTCTTGGTTTCCGTTTCATCACCTAGTTGCAAAATAGTTGAAGAAGCATTGAGTTTTTCCTGAGTAAATATTTCTGCTGTTTTTTCTAACTCCGATAGCGTTCGCGGAGCGTTCTGGAGGGAACTAGCTCTGCTACAAGCAGTTCGCAATTGTGTCAGAGTTTGAATATTCCCAGATTCTATATCCTCTAATATCTCTACCACACAGCCAAATTGAGTGCATTGGGATTCTCTAAACAAAGTTTGCCACATCTGGCCCAAACTTTTAATAGTTAAGAGCTTCTCATTATCAGGATATAACTTTTGTAATACCAAAGCTTGGTCTTCATCTAACCGCAAATTTGATAACTCCAACAAACTTTGGCGACAATTCACAGCTTCGAGTAACTCCCAAAGTTGAGTCATCTGATCAAACCAATGTAAGATTTCCACCGGGCTGGTTGTGTCTTTTTGCCAAACATCAAGCAACATAGGATAATTGGATCTATCTGCCAACAAGACTATTTGCAGATCATCTTGCTGCCAAGCATCATGAATTTTGGGTATTCCTGGGTGGATCTTCATCTGCAATTCTAGATAAGCTGGCGCTAGATCCGGAATTGTCATTGTATCGATCTTAGTTTCATGCTCAAGCATGGCCCCAATCAGTGATATTTCGTAAGGTTGGCAATCTAGAACCTTGACTTCTCTATAATCCCCAATCACTTGTGGAGATTCTAATAAGCGATAACGCTGCTGAGAATCTAAATAAGAATCTAAAACAAATTTGGAAAACGGACTATAATCACCACTCTCGTCCGCTATATTTTCTAAATTTTGGGTTAATTCCGCAGTTTTTGCCATAACAGAAACTACCTGATCTACTGCGTGAGTAATGAGCGCGTACCAAACTGTGCTAGATTCTGCACCACATTTATAACAATACTGTGCATCTAAAGCTATATCGGCACTGCATTCAGAGCAGATTTTATGAGCTAAGGATGTACCACAGCTTTGACAAAACTTATTACTATCAGGGTTTTCAAATTTACACTGGGGGCAAATCAGCATAGTGGGAGTTCCTTGATTTTCCTGCTAAGGTGCTTTCAGTCTCTCTAGCCACGAACATTCCAACGGGACAGAATTAAATGACTAAAATTATGTAACTTGAGAATTAAGTGGTATTGTTAACACTCTTTTGTATACTGGTATTACAGTCCCTTAATCTATCTTTCCGGTGAATGATTTAATCTTGTGACTTCTAAGGAAGTGAGTTCTCGCCATTGTCCTGGTGATAAATCATCTAATTGAATATTACCAATACTTATTCTGATTAACCGCAAGGTCGGAAAACCCACAGCAGCCGTCATGCGACGGACTTGGCGGTTTTTACCTTCAGTTAGGGTCATTTCTAGCCAAGCAGTGGGAATACTTTTGCGAAATCTAATCGGTGGAATGCGTTGGACTACGGATGGTTCTTCTAACAATAACCTAACTTGAGCAGGACGAGTCCGGTAATCTTGAATTTCTACCCCACTTTGTAGCTGATTAATTGCATCAAGATCAGGAATGCGTTCCACCTGCGCCCAATAGGTACGTTGATGACCAAAACGCGGATGTGCCAGACGATGCTGTAACTGTCCATCATTTGTTAACAACAGCAACCCTTCACTATCCCAATCTAAACGCCCTACAGGATAAACATCGGGAACATCTATATACTCTTTCAGAGTGATATGTTTGGGACTTTCTTGGGTAAATTGGCTCAAAACCCCATAGGGCTTGTGAAAAATAATATACCGATTGTTCATAAGATATAGGAGTCAGGAGTCAGGAGTCAGGAGTCAGGAGGCAGGAGTTAGGAGGAACAAAGAAGAATAGTTTTCACCACTTACCACTTACCAATTACCAATTACCTGTTCCCTGTTCCCTGTTCCCTGCTCCCTGTTCCCTCTCTCAACAAATGAATTTAATTTTGTCAGACTACTCAATTATGACAATTAGCAAAATCAGCCGCAGATCCTTTTTATTCCTTGGTGGTGCAACCTTAGCACAAGGATTAACCTTAACATTACCTAGTTATGCCCAAACTGTACAGGTAAACAAAAGTCAAATTAATGGTATTCCTTTTTATCAAACCATAGTTGACCTCACAGATCCAAAAACCTTTATCACCATGGGTTTAGCCAAAAACGCCGCTTTTGCGAATACCATTCAAAAAACCAGTGGTGATGAAGAATTTAGTAAATTAGTGGCGCGTTATAAGGCTGCCGTAGTTGCTAACGGCACATTTTTTGCCAAAAATCCCCAAAAAACGGTTATGGGTAACATGGTAGCCGGGGGAAAATTTGTGAAATACAGTCGTTGGGAAAACTTTGGGACTACTTTGGGATTAGGAGTCGGTAATAAACCAGAAATGGTGACAGCCAGAATAGACGGTAAACCAGAATGGAATAAACATTGGTTTTCCCTAACTTGTGGACCAAGATTATTGCGACAAGGGGAAATCCGGTTAAACCCCAGGATTGAAGGTTTTAAAGATCCTGCTGTTTTAGGTAATAGCGCCCGAACAGCAATTGGTTTTACTCAGGACGGCACAAAACTGATTTTAGCCAATTTTGAAATTAACCTCACTTTACAACAAGAGGCGGAGGCAATGAAAGCGATTGGTTGTTATCAAGCTATGAATTTAGATGGTGGAGCATCTAGAGCCTTAGCCAACAAGACTAATATTATAGTTCCTGCCGGTAGACCTTTGACTAATGTAATTGTCATTTATGATGTCACCAATCCTGCCCCAACGGACTTGCAACAGGCATGGCTGAAGTTTCAACAAGGGGAACGTCCTGCTTCGTAAATAATTGACAATTACCAAGCCCCTTATTACGGAGTAAGGGGTATCATTTTTAATTTTTAATTCTTAATTTTTAATTCCCGACAGGGTTTGACGGCAAATACGACTATAAAGTTACGGTTCACCCCAATTCCTCAAAGTATTAATTACCATACATTAGTCAATGTGAAAGCACATAAATCCATGAACCCACTAGACATAATTTATAAAATTCACCGTTCCCCTAACGGTTCGGTAAACCACCCTTCATGGAATACCACTGAGTTTATGTCAGTAACCCAGCCCTAAAGGGACTGAGCTTGCAAAAGTAATCAAGCAAGCTGTACTGACCAGTCTAAGTCTTCACTGACTACGTTTTTTGAGTCACGACACCGGGCGAATGCGTAGCTAGTTCCCTGCTCTGTCGCTTGTGATTAAACAGTTTCAAGGTCACTGAAACAGTGTTGCAAGCCTAACAAGCTCTTAAAACATTGACGTTCGCGCAAGCGTGCCGGAGGCATTCAGCTAACATTACCCCAGAAATGGGAGGCTCTTCGGAGCAATACATTATGCGTACAGAGTTGGGAAATTTGAATCGGTTTGTTATTGACATTTAGTTAATGCAATTTTATATTCTCTCTGAGTTCATTTAGTAATTTTATACGGAGCAAACACCCAAAATGGCAAAGGTAGTTGGAATTGATTTAGGTACGACAAACTCCTGCGTGGCAGTAATGGAAGGTGGTAAACCCACCGTTATCGCTAATGCAGAAGGTTTTCGGACAACACCCTCAGTAGTTGCGTTTGCCAAAAATGGCGACAATTTAGTTGGTCAAATCGCTAAACGCCAAGCGGTAATGAACCCCGAAAATACTTTTTATTCTGTAAAACGCTTTATCGGTCGTCGTTTTGAAGAGATTACCAATGAAGCTACAGAAGTTTCTTATAAAGTTCTCAGTAGCGGCGGTAACGTTAAAGTAGATTCTCCCGGTGCTGGTAAACAATTTGCACCTGAAGAAATTTCTGCGAAGGTTCTTCGCAAATTAGTGGAAGATGCTAGTAAATACCTGGGTGAAACCGTTACCCAAGCTGTAATTACCGTTCCTGCTTACTTCAACGACTCCCAACGTCAAGCCACAAAAGACGCGGGAAAAATCGCTGGTATTGACGTTCTCCGCATTATCAACGAACCTACCGCTGCTTCCTTAGCTTATGGTTTTGATAAAAAGAGCAATGAAACTATCCTCGTATTTGACTTGGGTGGTGGTACTTTCGACGTATCTGTTCTGGAAGTAGGTGATGGTGTATTTGAAGTATTATCAACATCTGGGGATACTCACCTGGGTGGTGACGACTTTGATAAAAAAATCGTTGATTTCTTAGCGGAAAAGTTCAAAAAAGACGAAGGGATTGACCTGCGTAAAGACAAACAAGCTTTACAACGTCTGACTGAAGCCGCTGAAAAAGCCAAAATTGAACTTTCTAGCGTTAGCCAGGCAGAAATTAACCTGCCATTTATTACCGCTACCCAAGAGGGTCCCAAGCATTTAGATACAACTTTAACTCGCGCTAAGTTTGAAGAACTTTGTTCTGATTTAATTGACCGTTGCCGCATTCCTGTGGAAGATGCGCTCAAAGGTGCGAAGTTAAATAAGACCAATATTGACGAAGTTGTTCTCGTTGGTGGTTCTACCCGGATTCCCGCTGTTCAAGATGTGGTTAAACGGGTGTTAGGTAAAGAACCTAACCAAACTGTTAACCCTGATGAAGTGGTAGCTGTTGGTGCTGCTATTCAAGCGGGTGTTTTGGCTGGTGATGTTACAGGTATCTTGTTGTTAGACGTAACACCATTATCCTTGGGTGTAGAAACCTTGGGTGGGGTAATGACTAAGATTATTCCTCGCAACACTACAATTCCTACCAAAAAATCAGAAGTGTTCTCTACTGCGGTGGACGGACAAGGTAATGTGGAAATTCACGTTCTCCAAGGTGAGAGAGAATTTGCCAATGATAATAAGAGTTTAGGAACTTTCCGTTTGGATGGTATTCCTCCTGCTCCCCGTGGTGTTCCCCAAATTGAAGTGACTTTTGATATTGACGCTAACGGTATTCTCAACGTTGCGGCTAAGGATAAGGGAACTGGTAAGGAACAATCTATTAGTATCACTGGTGCTTCTACTCTGGATAAGAATGATGTAGAACGCATGGTCAGAGAAGCTGAACAAAACGCTTCTTCTGATAAGGAACGCCGTGAAAAAATTGAACGCAAAAACCAAGCTGATTCTTTAGCTTATCAAGCTGAAAAGCAGTTGGAAGAGTTGGGTGATAAAGTCCCCGCTGCTGATAAGACTAAGGTTGAAGGTTTGGTCAAGGAAGTAAAAGAAGCAGTTGCGAAAGAAGATGATGCTCAAATCCAGAAGTTAATGCCAGAACTGCAACAAGCTCTGTTTGCTATTGGTAGCAATATCTATCAACAAGCTGGTGATGCTGCTGGCGCTGCTGGTGCTGAACCTCATGCTGGTGGTTCTACTCCTCCTTCTGGCAGTGGTGATGATGTCATTGATGCTGATTTCACTGAAAGCAAGTAGTTTCACAAAGGGCGGGGAATTCCTGCCCTTATTTGATTAATACCCACCTAGCCCAATGACTGGATGGGTATTTCTTATGGTAGTTAAATTATTTATGGCGAGACAGTTCTTCCTTATCAATTTCATGATAACAAATTTAAAAGCAAATGTCAACCCTCTTGATCTCCATTTTTAGGGATTTTTCCACTCTTCTAAACTCAATTTAGCTTGATGAATTACAATAGCGTTTTCCCTCCCCTACTCCCCCTGCCCCTCTTCTCCCCCTGCTTGCCTTTACCCGTCATTTTTAGATTGACAGACTACTAGTGGTCCGGCTCGAAAAAATACAACTCGGTTTTTTGACATTAGTATGCGGAAAATAGTTGTCAAATACTTGGCAAATAAAAAATCATCTGCTATATTAAACTCATACCCAAAAACCTAATCCCCTAATCCCCTGTCCCTACGGGGATGTAGAGACGTTCATCGGAGCGTCTCTACTCTTTTGTGTTGATATTGCAGTAGAAATTGAAGAGAAAGGAAAAGATTCTTTCCTATATCTTCAGTCAGTTCCTAACTAATCAGCATTAAGAATTTTGGGAACTCGGAAAAAATCACCTTCCTGTTGAGGCGCACTGCTGAGGATTGCTTCTCTGTCAGGACAGGGTTGAAGAATATCTTCTCTGGTAATATTGCTAACATCAATAGCTCTGGTTGTCGGTATTACATTGGTGACATCCAGTTGATTGAGTTGTTCTATATAATCCAGAATACTACCCAGTTGAGTAGTAAATTGTGCTTCTTCATCTGCTGTTAATTCTAAACGAGCGAGATTAGCAACTTTACGAACTTGTTCACTATCAATCATAATTTGTCCGTTGTCCGTTGTCCGTTGTTAGTTGTCCGTTGTCAGTAGGGGCGAAGCATTTGGAAGATAAATTATCGGTCATTGCCAAAAATAGTTCTCCAAATGCTTCGCCCGTACAGTTGTCCGTTGTCCGTTGTTAGTTGTCCGTTGTTAGTTGTCCGTTGTCAGTAGGGGCGAAGCATTTGGAAGATAAATTATCGGTCATTGCCAAAAATAGTTCTCCAAATGCTTCGCCCGTACAGTTGTCCGTTGTTAGTTGTCCGTTGTTAGTTGTTAGTTGTTAGTTATCAGTAGGGGCGAAGCATTTGGAAGATAAATTATCGGTCATTGCCAAAAATAGTTCTCCAAATGCTTCGCCCGTACAGTTGTCCGTTGTTAGTTGTCCGTTGTTAGTTGTTAGTTGTTAGTTGTCAGTAGGGGCGAAGCATTTGGAAGATAAATTATCGGTCATTGCCAAAAATAGTTCTCCAAATGCTTCGCCCGTACAGTTGTCCGTTGTCAGTTGTCAGTTGTCATGTAAAATTGTATAACCGACTAATGACTAAGTTAAAAGAATATGTCAATTTGCGATCGCCCGGTGGTTTTGATCCAGTTTTGAGCTTCAATATAGTTATTGGGAGCCATGCGAATTGCTCTAATCCAATAATCTGCCGCTTGATCAAATAATGCCTCTCCACCGTCATGATCTCCGGCTTCCTTAGCCCTTTCTCCTTGAAAATGATAAATCACCGCAATATTATTTAAGGCTTGGGGTAATTGTGGATTTAACTCAATAGCCTGATGATAATACTCTAAAGCCTTATCATGATCGCCGTTACTGGCATAAATCAACCCTGTATTATAGAGAATATAACTCCGATCATTGGAGTCTTCTTCCATTTCTAAGGCTTCTTTATAGTAGTCTAGAGCTTCAGCGTATTCGCCTTCTGCCTGTGCGGACATCCCATCTCGGTAATAAACAAAGGCTTCTTTAGCTTTTCGGTTGGTTGGCAATATCTTGAGGATGATATCTGCCATTACGGTAAAGGACTTGTCAACAAAGTTATCGTTTTTCTGTGTTCTTGGCATATTTGTCTCTATGGTTTCTTCATTGCAGCATACCGCTAATTTAACTAATTTTTGGGGGTTTGAGTTATTGCAAATTAATATGAAGCTGCATGAAGTAGTATCTCAAGAATTATTTACCGCAGATAAACGCAGATAAACGCAGATGAATTAATGGATTTTATGATTCGTTTTAAATCATTCGACTACATAATATTAATCGGATCTACATCAATTGTTAAACTGACAGAAGCAGGAGAAAGCGATCGCACTTCTGGCCAATCTGGTAAATTTGGTAAAGCGTCAGGATCAAACTTGAGTAATATTTGCCAACGATAACGGTTAGCTACTCGTAAAATACTAGCTGGTGCAGGTCCCAATATCTCAAATCCTTCTTTATTGTTCAAAAATGTAGCAATGATTTGGGCTGTGTTTTGGACTTGAATGGGATCTAAACTACTTAATCGCAATAAAATTAATCTCCCATAGGGAGGATAATTCAGAGTTTGTCTTTGTGCTAACTCTGCATCAGCAAAAGATTGATAATCATGTTTTTGCACTGCTTCAATAATCGGATGTTCTGGAGTATAGGTTTGGACAATTACCCTCCCTGGATCATCCCCTCTTCCTGCCCTTCCCGCAACTTGGGTCAAAGTTTGAAATGTGCGTTCATTGGCGCGATAATCAGATAAGTGCAATAATCCATCCGCAGCGACTACACCCACAAGGGTAACTTGGGGTAAATCTAACCCTTTTGTCAGCATTTGTGTCCCTACTAATAAATGGGCTTCACCATTAGCAAACTGGGTAAGAAGTTTCCGGTGTGAACCTTTAGTGGTGGTGGTATCACTATCAAAGCGAATTATTTTCAAATTGGGAAATTGCTTAGTTAATTCCTGCGCTACCCGTTGAGTACCGCTGCCAAAAAACTTTAAATAAGGGGAACTACATTCGGGACAATGGGGAGGATGTAAACGCCCATAATTACAATAATGACAGCGCAATAATTCCGGCGCTCCCTCTTCCACATGATGATAAGCCAGGGATACATCACAATGGGGACATTCCAACACATAACCACAACTGCGACAAGAAACAAAGGTACTATGTCCGCGCCGATGAATAAATAATATTCCCTGTTGTTGTCTTTCTGCTAATTGTTGCAGCGCATTTTGCAGCTTTCTACTAAAAATAGACCGATTTCCCTCTTTTAACTCTTGACGCATATCCACGATTTCCACAGGTGGTAATGGGCGCGAGTTAATGCGTTCTGGTAATGATAAATATAGTTGATTTCCACTTACCCAACTTTCTAAAGAGGGAGTCGCAGAACCTAAAATTAGGGGACAATGTTCTAATTCGGCTCGCCATTGAGCGATGGTGCGGGCGTGGTAAGTGGGAATAGGAGAATCTTGTTTAAAGCTGCTATCGTGTTCTTCGTCCAGGATAATTAAGCCTAGATTGGGTAAAGGAGCGAAAATGGCGCTGCGAGTCCCGATGATGATTTGCGGCTCTCCTGTGAGCATTTGTCGCCAGGTGTCGTAACGTTCACCGTCAGAAAGGGCGCTGTGATAAACGTGGACTTTGTGACCAAATCGGGCGCGAAATCTATCTGTAAGTTGAGGTGTGAGGCCGATTTCGGGAACTAAAACAAGGGCCGATTTTCCTTGTTCAAGTAATGGTGCTATGGCTTGTAAGTATACTTCTGTTTTTCCTGAACCTGTCACCCCATGTAGCAATATTTGAGCAAATCCGGTTAAGGAATTAATCGTTTCTAAGGCGTTATTTTGGGCTGGTGTTAAGGATTTTGCCCAATCTGCGGCTACTGTGGGTCCTTGTTCTCTGCGTAATATTTCCCTGTCCTCAATGACTATATAGCCTTTATCTACTAAGGCTTTTAGGGTGGAAGTGCTGGTACTGCAAAGTTGTAATAATTCACTTTGCCATATTTCTCCCCCTCGTCGTCGCAAAACTTCCACAATTTCTTTTTGACGGGCTGTTAAATCGTCATGATTATTATCTAGAAGTGTGACAGCTTTTTGTAATTTAGGTTTGGTAAGTTGTGGCGGTTCTAAATAATTTTCGGCTAAACCTAAGCGGATTAATTCCCGAATTCCGCGATATGCGGCTTTAACTTTTTGTTGGATGTAGTGATAACTATAGTCTGCTGTTGGGGTTTTTTCTAAAAGTGTAATTACTTGCTGGGCTATAGGACTAATATAAATAGCCAGATTTTTTTTACCCAGAGAAGTCAAGCGTAAACGACGTTGTGATCTTCCTAATAAGCCTGGTGGTAAAGCGACGCGAATTACTAAAATTAGAGGTGTATAGTAATAGGCTGCAACACGGTTGAGTAATGTCCAATAACCAGCAGGGAAAAACCCTTCACTAACTACATCTTCTACTTCTCGAATTTTTTCTAAGGGAATATCTAGATTCGGTTGAGTTAATAAGCGAATAGCGATCGCCCCTACCTGTGTCGCACCAAAGGGAACGCTTAAAATATCTCCTGGTTTGATTGCTAACTGTGCTGGGATTTTATAGGTAAATAAATCTGAACATCCTGGACAGTCTACAAGCACTTCCACCCATTCAGGTAATTTTGCTGGAGATTGATATGATCCTCCTGGTTCAGCTACAGCGATAACAGATGATTTTGCACCAATACTATACATAAATTTTCGATTTATAAACAAATATTGTATTCACAGACTTCGTTAATTCTATCCTTTGGTTTTACTTTGTGTAAATAGTATTTTACAATACTTCAATTACCCATAATCCTTGATAATCTCTAATTTATGTAATCTACTAGACAAATTAGCTTCTACAATTTAGGCAATAAATAATTGAAGATTGAAAGTTTAAATTTGAGCAAGTAGCTTACACAGTCTTGATCAGATTTTTTAATGCTTTGTTGACTTACCGACTGGGATACTCAAGCTGCAAAACCTATCTTGAGAAATATGCCGAAGTAATGAGTAATCATGAGTAAGTAGGTAATTAAGTGATTAAACTTCCAGATTTTTATGTGATTTGTAACATCTTGATTAACTAGTAAATTATGTTATTAATCAATCATGAGATTGAGCTACGAAATAAGGCATAGAGTTTTTCAACCTATTGATAGATATTAAATATTTTTTCAATATGAGATGCTTTTAAACGATAAATATTATCCGGATTAGAAGTTACCATTTTTGTAATTTGGATCATTTAGTAAATTTTCGGAGAGATAAATAACTCTAGTACCAAAATGGCGATTTATTCAATTACTCTGATGATTTCAGCCGGACAAACCTGAAAACTTTGCAAAAAATACACGAAAATTTAATATATATCATTTTTCGGTGATTTATCACCTTTACACGGAAGCTATGTACAGACTACAGGCAACAAGCAACTGATTTTTCCCCAGATCATTTAAGATAGATAGATAGGCTTCTTTCTCTATGTTTTTGATATTTGTTAAAGTTAGTCTTAGGGGGTTTGACCTATTTAGTAATCAAGAAAAGCATAGAGAATATGTCTATTGGGTTTCTGAAAAAAATAGTTTTTTGTGAGTGCTAAAGTCGTTAATGATTATAGGTCGTATCTAGCCATAACTCAAAATAATGGACAAATACTGATTTCCATTCCAGACGAGGAATGATTAAAAAGAGAAGATTTTGCTAGAGAAGAAGGGTGTATTTGTCCTCAAGGGAAAACTACCAAGCCTGAAAGAGGCTGTTGTCATGAAATTATGTACCAAACAAAGCAACCATCTCTAACGGAAACTATGAATCTTGCTGAATTGGGAACAATGGAAATACTAGAGAATATTACTGATCATGAAGAACCATCAATTGAGAGTTTAGATCAAGTAGTATATGAAGATGCTACAATTGTCGAAAACTTGGCATCAGAAGAGCGCAATGGCGATGACATGGCCGCAGCCCGTCCTTCGGGATATAATAAAACCGAAAATGATGATGCTGTTGGCGCATTTTTTAAGGAAATGGCGCGTTATCCCCTACTCAAACCTGATGAAGAAGTGGAATTAGCGCGACGGGTGAGATTTTTAGAAGAAGTCAAAGAATTGCAAGCAGCTTTGGAATTACAACTAGGAGCGCAGCCTAGTAAGGTGCAGGTGGCTTCGCAATTAGAGATAACAGAAAAACAACTGGAAAGCCGCTTGTATCAAGGTAGAGTGGCCAAGCGAAAAATGATTCGCTCCAATCTCCGGTTAGTCGTATCTATTGCTAAACGATATTTAAATCGTGGTGTCCCTTTTCTCGATTTAATTCAAGAAGGAGCAATGGGTTTAAACCGCGCTTCTGAAAAATTTGATCCTGATAAAGGATATAAGTTTTCTACTTATGCTTATTGGTGGATTAGACAAGCAATTACCAGAGCGATCGCTAATGATGCCCGAACTATTCGCTTACCAATCCATATTGTTGAGAAACTTAATAAACTAAAAAAAGCCCAACGGGAACTCAAACAAAAACTCGCTCGGAATCCCACAGAGGCCGAAATGGCCGAAGCTTTGGAAATTACAGTTCACCAACTGCGTCAACTTCAACAACTGCGTCGTCAAGCCCTGTCCCTTAACCACCGTGTCGGTAAAGAAGAAGACACAGAATTAATGGATTTGCTAGAAGATGAAGACAACCAGTCTCCCGAAGCCAAAATGAACGAAAACATGATGCGTCAGGAGATTTGGGAAGTTCTCGGAGACGTACTTACCCCCAGGGAAAAAGATGTCATTTCCCTCCGCTATGGACTCACTAGCAGTGAACCCTGCACCCTAGAAGAGGTGGGGAATATGTTTAACCTTTCCCGCGAACGAGTCCGTCAAATCCAAAGTAAAGCCATGCGAAAGCTACGTCGTCCCCATATAGCCAAGCGTTTAAAAGGTTGGTTGGTATGAGTCATTAGTCAGTTGTTAGTAGGGGCGAAGCATTTGGAAGATAAATTATCGGTCATTGCCAAAAATAGTTCTCCAAATGCTTCGCCCGTACAGTTGTTAGTAGGGGCGAAGCATTTGGAAGATAAATTATCGGTCATTGCCAAAAATAGTTCTCCAAATGCTTCGCCCGTACAGTTGTTAGTAGGGGCGAAGCATTTGGAAGATAAATTATCGGACATTGCCAAAACATAGTTCTCCAAATGCTTCGCCCGTACGGTTGTTAGTAGGGGCGAAGCATTTGGAAGATAAACTATCGGTCATTGCCAAAAATAGTTCTCCAAATGCTTCGCCCGTACAGTTGTTAGTAGGGGCGAAGCATTTGGAAGATAAACTATCGGTCATTGCCAAAAATAGTTCTCCAAATGCTTCGCCCGTACAGTTGTTAGTAGGGGCGAAGCATTTGGAAGATAAACTATCGGTCATTGCCAAAAATAGTTCTCCAAATGCTTCGCCCGTACAGTTGTTAGTTGTCTGTGGTTAAAAAAAATTAGACATCTTGAGTATAAAATGTGAACTAATGACCAATGACTAATGACCAATGACTAATGACTAATTTAATTGTCCGTTTTGCCGAACCCAGTGATGCTCATACCTTATTTGCCTTAATTCAGGGACTTGCTGAATATGAAAAACTATCTGATGCTGTTATTGGCAATGCTGAAGCCCTCAAGGATCATTTATTTGGTTCACCAAAATACGTAGATGCAATCCTAGCCGAATTTGAAGGTAAGGCTGTAGGTTTTGCCCTATTTTTTCATAATTATTCTACATTTCTCACCAAGCCAGGAATTTACTTAGAAGATATCTTTGTTTTGCCGGAATATCGCCGCCAAGGTATTGGTAAAGCACTTTTGTCCAAAGTAGCCCAAATAGCTGTAGAAAGGGATTGTGGGCGCTTAGAGTGGAGTGTTTTAGATTGGAATGTGTCAGCGCAGGCATTTTACCGGAATATGGGTGCAGATATTTTAGAAGATTGGCGGATTTGTCGGGTGACTGAAAAGGATCTGACCCAATTAGCCAAGCAAAAATGAAGTTTAAAAGATAAAGGGTAAATATAGCAAATTTCCCTTTTATCCTTCATTATTAATTTCTTTTTGCTCTTCTTCAATTTAAATTCATATAAGTTTACATTTTGTCTAAACCCTGAAGCTATCAATCAACTAATCTCAAATTCTCAATTATTTCAGCCAAGTTTGACAGTCTGTCGTTTGACTAATGCAACGAAATTAAATGAGAATTAGGGAGGATATTTGTACCGATTCAGACATTGTTATCGAGAGAACACCAGATGAAAAAGATTGTCTCAGTATTATTATTAGGCATAGCTATCTTCACCTTTGCCTTCATTAGTCCCGCTTTGGCCGCAGACGCAGCCAGTGGAGCTAAAGTATTTAGTGCTAATTGTGCTTCTTGTCATGCGGGTGGCAGAAATTTAGTTAATGCTGCCAAAACCCTGAAAAAAGCAGATTTGGAAAAGTACGGTATGTACTCGGCTGAAGCAATTGTTTATCAAGTTACTAATGGTAAAGGTGCTATGCCAGCCTTTAAGGGTCGGTTAAAAGCAGAGCAAATAGAAAATGTAGCTGCTTATGTCCTACAACAAGCTGATAACGGCTGGAAAAAGTAAATTTAGATCTAATTTGATGGCTTAACAATGTGCGGGGCTTTTTGTCCCGCTCAGTCTTTTTATTAGTAATTAGATTTAGTAACCACTGTACAACCAAAAATATCATCAGCATGGTAAATGGCTTTTCTTTAATATCTTAATATTTTCATAAATTCTCCATTCCATGAATAAAATAAATTAATTATTCCCTGCCTAAATAGAAAAATTCATCAAAGCATAGATGTTGTTGATATCATCTTTTACTGGATTCTAAATCAAGAAAATAATTATCATAAATAGTCAGAAAATATGGAGTTTTCAAGTGTCACTATAGAACAGCGCGAAAAAGAAGCTGAAGCATTAAAGACTTTTCTTTTCTTTAGTCTAATTGGTTCATTGGTATTACATATTGGGATACTAGCTTTAGCTATTAACAAATTTTTTCTCAAATTCCCTGAAGTTAGAGAAGAACCCATTGAAGTGACAATTCTGGAAACAATACCCCAGGAAGTAAACCAACTACCAGTAGAGATAAAATCCCTAGCAAAAACAAATTCCGGTGGTGGTGGTGGAAATAAAGGTGGCGGAATTTCTACACCAACAGAAACAGCCCTGAATATGATTAAGTCTTCTGTCGCACCCATAACCAAACAGGCTCAACTAAAAATCACTACTAACCTTATCAGTAAACAATCCCAAACACTTACAAATCGTGAACCAGCGAAAATATTAACTCCTGTACAAACTAACCCAATAGAAAACACAACTCCTGAACCTGCGACAACACCACCCCCAGTAGAAACAAAACCAATACAAAAATTAGATGAAAACGCAAATACCCTAGCGTCTACTCAACCCCAAGTGCAGACAAAACCCACAAAAATCACACCATTAAAGTCAGAAACTCAACCTAATGCTAGTTCCAACAATATCCCTAGCAACTCCACCGCTTCCACACAGTTACCGCAGAATAAAAATATTTTAGGCAATTTAGGCGATCGCTCAAGAAATAGTTTAGGTACTGGAAACGGTACTGGTTCAGGTACTGGTGTTGGTAATGGAATTGGAAATAGTACAGGTAATGGTACTGGTTCAGGTACTGGTGTTGGTAATGGAATTGGAAATAGTACAGGTAATGGTACTGGTAATGGTGTTGGGAATGAAAGTGGGAATAAACCAAAACCAGAAAATACACCAATAGCTACCGCACCGAAACCTCCCATAGAAAATAGTTCTAAACTGAATCGTGCGGATTGTATCCAGTGTCAAATTAAGTACCCAGATAGAGCCAGACAGCGTGGCATAGAAGGAAATGCAGAAGTTGCTATTGATACTGATAGCCAGGGTAATGTTACGCGAGTTCGGTTAGTCCGTTCCAGTGGTGATAGCGAACTAGATCAAGCCGCTCAACAAGCTGCACAAGAGTGGAAATTAACACCCACAGCAGAGGGAAGAGAAGGGGTAAGAGCCTCAGTTAACTTTGCCATTAAAGGATCACAGCGTCACCGTAAACTTCAAGAACGGCAAATACAAAAACAAAGAGCAACCACCAAAAAAACCCCTGAAAAAGCGACTTCTACCTCTACTCCTATCGAATCTCCTCAATATAATCAACAAAAAATAACTCCTATTATTACTGATATTCCCTCCGAAAATACAACTAAACAGAAAGAAGAATCTGCACCTTCTGAGAGTCAACAGATCTCACCACCAGCATCTGCAACTACATCACCTACTGAGTCTTAGAGGTAGATATTCAAAGTATAGATATGGGAGGGATAATTCATGAATTACCCCATCTGACTAGAATGTAGGGTGGACAATGCCAACCATCATGTTAAATTAATAGATCTGTTAATCTTCGTGATCATCAAAGGGATCATCTAATTCCTGGCTTGGGGGTCCAAAAGATGTGTAAATTGCCATACCAGTAATAGCAACTAACGCCGCACAAAAGGAAATTCCAAGCACCGTAGCGGGTTCTAAGTCCATAAATTTAGATACATATTATCACAGCGATATTTATAGAATATTACAAAATTTAACTTATCGCACATTACATAGTTAAAGCATGATCATCTCACCCTCGTAAATTGGCCAAGGTATTGATACTCCGTAAATAATGTTATGCCCAATTTATTGACAAAACATTAAAAATATGTTAATAATGGATCTTTGTGGAAACTTTACCCTTTAATATAATCTCTTGGCTAACGTCATTGTCATAGGTGCCCAGTGGGGCGATGAAGGAAAAGGTAAAATAACTGACTTACTCAGCCGCTCCGCAGACGTGGTGGTACGTTACCAAGGGGGAGTGAACGCTGGGCATACAATCGTAGTCCAAGGTCAGACGTTTAAGCTGCACTTAATCCCCTCTGGTATTTTGTATCCAAAAACCGAGTGTATCATTGGCTGTGGAACAGTCATCGATCCGCAAGTCTTGATTAAAGAACTCGAACAACTAGAAGAATTAAATATTTCCACGGCTAATCTGTTGATATCTCAGACGGCTCATGTCACCATGCCCTATCATCGCATGATTGACAAGGCATCAGAGGAAGTACGGGGAAATCATAAAATCGGGACAACAGGTAGAGGTATTGGTCCTACTTACGCCGATAAATCTGAGCGGATAGGCATCAGGATGTTAGACTTGATGGACACCGACGGACTCCGTGAGCAGTTAAAGTGGACGATAAACTATAAAAATACCATTTTAGAAAAGCTGTATAATCTGCCACCTCTCAATCCAGAAGAAGTGATTGAGGAGTATTTAGGTTATGCGGAACGCTTGCGTCCTTTCGTCGTTGATACATCGTTGAAAATCTACGATGCGGTTTTACGACGACGGAATATTTTGTTTGAAGGCGCACAAGGGACATTACTTGACCTAGATCACGGAACTTATCCCTATGTCACATCCTCCAACCCAGTCGCTGGGGGGGCTTGTGTGGGGAGTGGACTAGGACCAACAATGATAGATCGGGTAATTGGTGTATCCAAAGCCTACACGACAAGAGTGGGAGAAGGTCCTTTCCCCACGGAACTAGATGACGAAATTGGTGACTTGTTAGGCGATCGCGGTGCAGAATTTGGCACAACTACAGGGCGTAAACGTCGTTGTGGTTGGTTTGATGCGGTTATTGGTCGTTATGCGGTTCGCATTAACGGCATGGATTGTATGGCACTTACCAAACTTGATGTTCTCGATGAACTAGAGGAAATCAATGTTTGTGTGGCTTATGAAATTGATGGTGAACGCTGCGAACACTTCCCCACCAGCGCTCGTCTTTTCGCCCGTTGTCGTCCCATTTACAAAACTGTACCAGGATGGCAAGTGTCAACAAGTCACTGTCGTACCCTGGAAGAGTTACCACAAAAAGCACTGGACTATCTGAAATTCTTGGCAGAATTAATGGAAGTGCCGATTGCAATTGTTTCCTTGGGAGCAAGTCGTGATCAAACTATCATTGTTGAAGATCCTATTCACGGTCCCAAACGCGCACTGTTACAACCTAACAGTACACCAGTTTAATTAGTGGTCATTGGTCATTGGTCATTGGTCATTGGTCATTGGTCATTGGTCAGTGGCAAGATAACTGACAACTGACAACTGACAACTAACAACTCACAACTTAACAACTTAACAACTTATATGGCAATCACACTCGAATCTAAAACCCGCCCAGAAGGTAGCAAACCCAGAGCTTTGCGCCGTTCTGGATTAATTCCCGCCAACTTGTATGGTCACAACGGGATTGAATCAATTTCTCTAGTTCTTGACGCTAAAGTTGTAGAACGTTTGCTCAAGCAAGTTATTCCTAATAAAACCCAAGTGGAACTCAGCATTGCTGAATTAGAGTGGACTGGTACAACCGTGCTTCGTGAAGTTCAGATTCACCCAGCCAAAGGCACACCTTACCACATCAGTTTTTTTGCTGGTGCTAAAGGCTAAAATTCAGGTAATAATAACGAAGAGAACCAGGGTTAGCCCTGGTTTTTTTGTGGGAAAAAGGCAAGAGTATCAAAATCCCTCTTACCATTAACCACTGTACGGGCGAAGCATTTGGAGAACTATTTTTGGCAATGACCGATAATTTATCTTCCAAATGCTTCGCTGTACGGGCGAAGCATTTGGAGAACTATTTTTGGCAATGACCGATAATTTATCTTCCCAATGCTTCGCCCCTACTAACAACTGACAACTGTACGGGCGAAGCATTTGGAGAACTATTTTTGGCAATGACCGATAATTTATCTTCCCAATGCTTCGCCCCTACTAACAACTGACAACTGTACGGGCGAAGCATTTGGAGAACTATTTTTGGCAATGACCGATAATTTATCTTCCCAATGCTTCGCCCCTACTAACAACTGACAACTGTACGGGCGAAGCATTTGGAGAACTATTTTTGGCAATGACCGATAATTTATCTTCCAAATGCTTCGCCCCTACTAACAACTAACAACGAACCAATGACACAAACCAATCTCCCAAATTTAATTTCACAAATGTTACAACCAGGATTTTATCCTCATTCTGTAACAGAACCAATTCAATTAATTCAAACTCATATTTCCTATGTCCTCCTCACAGGAGATTATGCTTACAAACTGAAAAAACCAGCCAACTTTGGTTTTTTAGACTTTTCCACCTTAGAAAAACGACAACATTTTTGTCAAGAAGAATTGCGCTTAAATCAACGTGGTGCAGGTGAATTATATTTAGAAGTTCTACCCCTAACTTTAGTTGGTGAACAATACCATTTAGGGGGAACAGGAGAAGTTGTAGAATATGCAGTAAAGATGCGTCAATTTCCCCAAGAAGCCCTTTTTAGTGAACTTTTTGCCAGTGGAAATTTGCAAGAAAGTCATTTGGAAGAATTGGGAAGAGTTGTCGCTCAATATCATGCTGAATCAGTCACAAACGATTATATTCGTAGTTTTGGGGAAGTCTCACAAATACGATTAGCAATTGATGAGAATTATCAGCAAACTCAAAACTATATTGGTAGACCTCAGACACAAGAGCAGTTTGAGGCAACAAAACAATATACAGATAACTTCTTTGTCCAACATCCAGAACTATTTAAAAGCAGAATTGACAATAACTATATTTGTGAATGTCACGGCGATTTACACCTCAGAAATATTGCTCTTTGGCATGACAAAATTATGCTATTTGACTGCATAGAATTCAATGAGCCTTTCCGGTTTGTGGATGTTATGTATGACGTAGCATTTACAGTTATGGATATTGAAGCCAGAGGAAGAAAAGACTTAGGAAATGCTTTTTTAAATGCCTATGTAGAGCAAACTGGAGATTGGGAAGGTTTACAGGTATTACCTTTATATTTAAGCCGTCAGGCTTATGTGCGAGCTAAGGTAAATTCCTTTTTATTAGATGATCCTAACATCCCGGCTGCGGTAAAAGAAGAATCTGCAAAAACCGCATCTGCATATTATCGTCAAGCGTGGGAATATACTAAACCCCAACAGGGAAAACTGATTTTGATGTCGGGTTTATCTGGTGCTGGTAAAAGTACCACAGCTAAATATTTAGCCCGAAAACTCAATGCAGTTCATCTCCGTTCTGATGCTGTGCGTAAGCATTTAGCAGGAATTCCCCTCTTAGAAAAAGGTGGGGATGAAATCTACACACCAGAAATGACCCAAAAAACCTATAGCCGATTGTTAGCATTAGGAATTATACTGGCTAATCAAGGTTGGTCTGTAATTTTAGATGCCAAATATGATCGTCAGGATTTACGGGAAGCAGCTATTTCTCAAGCTACACAGCATCAATTACCTGTACATATTATCAACTGCACCGCACCGTTAGAAGTTGTCACAGAACGACTGCTGAACCGCACTGGTGATATTGCTGATGCAACTGCTGATTTATTAGCATCCCAAATCAAGCAATCTGAACCATTTACAAATCAAGAACAACCTTATATAACAGTTGTAGATACAACTCAACCGCTAGACACGCAATTATCAGAATTGATTTAATTTTCGTTTAGTAAGTTAGGATTTAGCATTGTTCGTAAGTGTCAAATTAACGTAAAATTCCTAGCCCGTCGGGGAATAAATTCCCTGTCTAATAGCTCAAGTCATCTAAAGATGACTAAAACAAACCAAAAATTTTTAGTGTACGTTAGTACACTTTTCTCGTTCCCATACTCTGTATGGGAATGAATTCTAAAAGGCTCTGCCTTTAATAACATTTGAGGCAGAGCCTCCATGATAGCATTCCCAGTCAGAGACTGGGAACGAGATATAATTATTCTTTCTCCTGACTCCTAATCTTATGGCACCAAAAAATAATCTGCTAGGCGATATTTTCTCTTCTTCACCTAACTTTCTTTCTCAACTGTTGTTTGGATTATTTTTATTTATTATCTCCAGAATTGCTCATGCTTCAGTTCCTCTGAGTCTATTCATAGCCATTATGGGTGGTGTTACTTTGGGGTGGTTCACATTTGCCAATGATAATAGTCCTGAACCTGCTACTGTCGCATCTAATGATGGTATTGATGCTGGGTTAAAATATTGGTTGTTTTTTATGATGGGCTGCCTTTTCCTCGGTTATTCAGCCCCTGTGAGTATTGTGTTCGGTGCTATTGCTGGAGTTGGTGGTGGCTGGATAATTGGTTGGTGGCGCAGTGAGGAGGCGTTACAAACACAATTATCTGAGGAGATTGTGGAAGAAGTAAATCCAGAACAGCCGAGTGAGAGAAGTGCAAAAAGACGTAAAAGAAAACCTACTAAACGTTTCCGTCGGGAATCTGCAACTTTCAATTTTCGCTTTTGGGAAAAGTAATTAATAATTAACTAATTATGTTTTTATATTTATCTAAAATCCTACCACTATTTTTTTACCCTTTGGGATTGGCAAGTGTGAGTTTAATAGTGGCTTTAGTAACTTTACGAAAACGTCCCCGGATTGCGACTATAGCTATTTCTTTATCTTTAGCTTTATTGCTAATATGTAGTAATGCTTGGGTGGCTAAATCCTTGGTACGCAGCCTAGAATGGCAAAATATCCCTGCAACTCAAATCCCCAATGCTGAAGCCATTGTAGTCTTAGGTGGTGCAACTAAATCAGCAACTTGGCCACGGGTGACAGTAGATTTAAGTGAAGCAGGCGATCGCGTAATTTATGCCGCACAACTTTATTTTCAGAAAAAAGCCCCTATAATTATCCTTAGTGGTGGCCGGATTGATTGGCGCGGTAGTGGTTCGCCAGAATCAGCAGATATGGCAAATATTCTCACATCTATTGGTGTTCCAGCAACAGCAATTATTCAAGAACCTGATTCTTTCAATACTCATGATAATGCTGTCAATGTCCGTAAAATTCTTGAAGCTCGCCAAATCAAAAAAGTATTATTAATTACCTCAGCAATACATACGCCGCGATCGCTCAAAATTTTTCACCGTCAAGGTATGGATGTCATTCCCACACCAACCGATTTTCTTGTTAGTCAAGGTGAATTTCAAGAACTTACCAGCACTCCAAAAGCCGCAATTCTCAATTTACTCCCTGATACTGAAAATTTAAACCAATTCACAAGTGCATTAAAAGAATATATTGGTACTTTTATTTATTGGTTACGAGGTTGGTTATAATAATTCATGAAATCAGAATTAATATTCCCAAGTATAATCAAATTAACTTTAAATAACAAGGAGTGGAAAAGATGTTGTTAGAATTAAAGCGCATCCATGTACCACCAGGACAAACAGTAATATTGCAAGATGTCACCTGGACAGAATTAGAAACTATTCTTGAAGAATTAGGAGAACATCGTGCAGCGCGAATTGCTTATGACAAAGGGATATTAGAAATTATGGCACCATTACCAGAACATGAAGACGATAAAGAAATTATTAGTGATTTAGTTAAGGCTTTATTGGAAGAATTAGATATTGAATTTAGATGTCTTGGTTCTACCACATTTAAAAATCAATTTATGGAGAAAGGGATAGAACCTGATCAATGTTTTTATATTAAAAATGAAGCTTTAATTCGAGGAAAAAAGCGATTAGATCTAACAATAGATCCTCCACCAGATTTAGCCTTAGAAATTGATATTACTTCCCGCACTCATGCAAATATTTATCAAGCCTTAAAAGTTCCAGAATTATGGCGTTTTGAGAATAGTAATTTAAGAATAAATATCTTACAAGATGGGAATTATCTAGAATCTCAATCAAGTTTAAATTTTCCTAATTTACCTTTAATTGCAGTAATTCCCCAATATCTTCAACAAAGTAAAACCGCAGGGAGAAATGCGACACTTAAAGCCTTTAGAAATTGGGTAAAACAGCAACAGTTATCCTCTGAGTCTAAGAGGTTGTTTGAAAAGTATTATATCAAACCAGTAATCTCCAAAAACCTAACCCCCCTACCCCCCTTCCCTGCAAGGGAATGGGGGTTTTAAAGCCTCTCCCCTTGCAGGGGAGAGGTTTGGAGAGGGGTCAGTCTATACATTCAAAACTTTTCAAACACCCTCTAAATAAATGACAACAACATTTCTGGCAAAAATCATTACCATAGAAGAATTCTTAAAACTGGGTTTTATTGATGAGTCACCACCATGGGAATATATTAACACAGAAGCAATTCAAAAACCTATGGGCGGAGGTAAACACAGTTTATTACAAAAAAGATTAGTTGCAGTAATTGACACAGCAACAAGTGATTATGAAGCATTTCCAGCACTGCGGTGTAGCTGTGGTAATCGTTCCGTAGTTCCTGATATTGCAGTTATTGATAATAATCAAATACCATTAGATGAAAGCGGTGATATTATTAGCAGTGGGATTAATTTTGCACCAGATTGGGTAATTGAAATTCTGTCACCGGCTCAAAGTCAAACCAAGGTAACTGGCAATATTTTACATTGTATTAAACATGGTACTAAACTTGGATGGTTACTTGATCCAAGTGAGCGTTCAATTTTAGTTTATCAGCCTCATAGTTTACCAGATTTATTAATTGGAACAGATATATTACCAGTTTTAGAAGGAGTGAATTTAATCATCACAGTTGAGGAAGTATTTGCTTGGTTGCAAAGGAGAAAGTGATGGATTTAACCCTCAAAAATAACTTGATTATTCAACCAAACAACTAAATCAGCTTTACTGGTAAAATCTAACAACGCTAAACCTAAATTCTCCAAATCTTCCACAGACAACTGATTAATTTTTACTTGTAAATCCTGACTAACTCCACCTATACGCCGTTCAAGTAAACGCATTACAAAATTGAAAATTACCTCATAACGAACTTCTTGATGATATCTGGTATTTTTTAAATCACTAATACTAAACATTCTTGCTAACTCCTGGGAACTGAGACGGGGTAATTTAGTTTAACCATCTGCAATATTTTGATTATTCAACCAAGTAACCAAATCAGCTTTACTGGTAAAATCAAACAAAGCTAAACCTAAATTCTCCAAATCTTCCACAGATAACTTATTGATTTTTACTTGTAAATCCTGACTAACTCCACCTATACGCCGTTCAATTATACGCATAGTGTAATTTAAAGCCTCCTCATAACGGACTTCTTGATAATATCTGGTATTTTTTAAATCACTAATACTAAACATTCTTGCTAACTCCTGGGGACTGAGACGGGGTAATTTATAGGAAATAATAGTCTGTATTAAATCTAGCAAATTTTTCTGCAATCTTTCATCCGGTAAATCTGATCTTGCTTGTGATAATAAATTTCTCGCTAAAGCTGGAACTTCTTTTTCCTTCTCCACCACTAACTTAATAATACCTAATCCCAAGGATGTTTGTATATCCACCAGTTCATCCAAATATAACCGAGTTACCAAAGGACTTTCCAGCAAATAGCGATATGGTTCTATTTCCGTCGGTTCTATACTACGTTTAGCAAATAAAACCACAGCTTGCCAGGGTGTAGTAGAAGCATAGAGATGTAAATAAAGAAAAATCTCTGAAAAAAAGCGAGAATAAAAGTCATCATCTCTTTGAAATTGCACTTCTACAAAATAAATAGGTTGTTCTTTTTGATTATTTGTAGGTAGAAATACACCATCAATTCTAAATGCTGTTTGTTTCAGTTCAACAGACGCAAAATCATAAATATCTGCTTCACTAGCTGGTAAATTAATCAGTTCAAAAAAAGATTGCGGTAAGGTTTGAAAAATGCGATAAAAGATAGAATCGGTTTTCATGAATATTTCTAGTAAATATTTTTGTAAATGTTGCAGGACTTACGCAACTGGCACATTAGTAGGGTGCGTCAGATATCAAAATCTGTTTATTTGCAGGATTTATGCAGTCTGACGCACCCTACAACTAATCGGCTAATTCGGATCAAAAAAAATAATCAACCTAAATCTGGGATTCAAGTTTTTGTTTACCAGGAATATAAGAGATAACTGATTATTTTTATTTATCCACAAGCTGATTTTTTATTTCTCACCTAATAAATAAATCTTCCCTTTTTGTCAATATAACGTTCTTCTTCGCCAATCCTAACCAGTGCCAAACCTTCATAAAAATCCCCAGTATAATCAAATTGGGGTGGGATGATTAACTGTCCACTTTTACCAATGTAGCCGTATTTATTGTCTATCTTGACTGATGCCAGATCCTCAGAAAAGTCCCCGGCATTATCAAATTTGGGTGGGATAACAAACTGCCCAATTTTGCATATGTAGCCATATTTATTGTCTATTTTAACTAGTGCCATACCTTCAGAGAAATTCCCTGCATAATCAAATTGAGGTGGGATTATTAACTGCCCACTTTTACTGATGTAACCATATTTATTGTCTATATTTACCCATGCTAAACCTTCGTAAAAATTCCAAGTAAAATCAAATTTGGGTAGTATAACTAACTGTCCACTTTTACCAATATAGCCATATTTTTCGTTTATCTCTACTCCTGCCATACCTTCGGAAAAGTCCCCTGGATTATCAAATTGGGGTAAGATGACTAAACTCCCTCTTTTGCTAATATAGCCATATTTATTGTCTATTTCTACCGATGCTAAACCTTCGGAAAAGTCCGAAGCATAATCAAATTGCGGTGGAATAACTAACTGTCCACTTTTACTAATATAGCCATATTTATTATCTATCTTAACTCTTGCCAAACCTTCAGAAAAATCCGAAGCATAATCAAATTGAAGTGGTATTAATAGCTCACCTTTTTTATCAATATAACCATACTTTTTACCAATCCTGATTACGGCCATACCTTTAGAAAAATCCCTAGCACTATCAAATTGGGGTTGAATAACTACCCGTCCTGTCTGATCTATATAGCCATACTTATCACCAATCTTGATAGGGTGTAGTGAAGTAATAGGAGATTCTGAAGGTAAACCAGCTTGCTTTAAAGCTTGTAATGCTTCATGAGCATCTGTATATCTATCCTTATGATGATATCTGACCATCTTGGTTAGAATATCTGCCAGTGGTTCACTTATTTGAGCTTTTTCTCTCCAAATAACCTCTAGTGTGTTGGAATCTCTTCGTAATTCGTGAGGTGATATTCCAGTTATTGCTTCAATTGCTGTCATCCCCAGAGCATAAATATCACTGCATAATTTAGGATGTCCATTAGACTGTTCATTTGGCATATAGTAGTGAGTACCAATTGGAATAGTGCTGCTTCTTTTTCCTTGGGCATTCACTTCCAAAGTGCTGATTTCTTTAACTATTCCAAAGTCAATCAAAACAAGTTTATTATCAGAATAACGGCGCATTAAATTTAATGGCTTGATATCCCGATGAATAACATTTTGTTCATGGACAAAACTTAGCACTTCCAAAATTTCTTCTAAAAGGTGAATTACCTCAGCCTCACTCCATTCTTGACCTGAAGTTATTTCATAACTCAAATCTTGTCCATCAATGTATTCTTGAACAAGATAAAATTTTCTATTTTCCTCAAAAAAGTCGTAGAGTTCAGGAATTTGGGGATGGTTTTTTCCCAACTTGAATAAGATTGCTGCTTCCTTTTTAAATCTTTCTTCTGTATTGATTTCTGATGTTGAGGGTCTGATAAGTTCTTTAATAACACATTTATATTGAGGAGTAACAGGCAAATCAACCGGGTATTCAGCTAAATAGGTTTTGCCAAACCCCCCTTCTCCTAACTCCTTGGTAATTTTGTAACGCTGTCGTAATGTTTGCCCAATCATGATGATACAGAAGCATTTATGTAAATTTTGGCATAACTACGCTACAAAAGACAATTAATTATTGACACTTTGCAGAATTAAATTAAAATTTATCCCCCTCCATCACAAAACGAAGGGGGATAAAACATTAAGCCGTGAAATACTTAGCCGCAGGGTGATAAGTAATAATCGCTGTAGTGGACTGTTCAGGATACAATTGCTCACTTTCATCCATCTGCATCTTCATCCTATCAACCCCCAACAACTGCAACTGCTTAAACTGATCCTGAATATTCGGACAAGCAGGATAGCCGAAACTATACCGAGAACCCTGATAACGCTGCGCCAACATATCCCGAATATTATCCGGTTCAGAATCACCAAAACCTAACTCCCGGCGGATTCTAGCGTGAGTCCATTCAGCCAAAGCCTCCGCCACCTGTACAGCCATACCATGAAAATACAGATAGTCAGTGTATTTATTATCGGCAAATAGCTTTTGTCCAAACTCCGTTGCAACTTCCCCCACAGTCACCGCTTGCATAGGGAAAACATCAATAATTCCCGACTCCTTCGGTGCAAAAAAATCTGCAATACATAACCGATTAAAAGACCTCTGACGGGGAAACTCAAAACTAACTCTTACCTCCGCGTCCTCTGCGTCTCTGCGGTTCGTTTCATAAATCAACAAACTATTCCCCACAGACTGACAAGGAAAATAGCCATAAATCACTTGAGGATGTAATAAATTCTCCTCAATAATGCGCTGTTTCCACTCTTCCAAAACTGGATAAACCTTATCAGCTAAAAACTCCTGATATTCCTCCTTAGATTGTTCCTTGGGCTTGCGGAATTGCCATTGTCCAGCTACCAAAGCTTGCAAATCTAAATACCAAAATAACTCCTCCAAAGAAATATCATCAGGTTGTAAAAACTGCGTTCCCCAAAAAGGTGGATTTGGACGTTCAATATCTACCGCTACCGCTTCAGAACGCCGAATATCTTTTTCTTTTGGTTCAACAGGTGTTTTATCTTTAACAGGATTATCTACTGTTTCTTGATGTCCATTAGTTGATTCTGCAACTTCATCCAAAAATCCCGTTGAATCTTCCCAATTACCTGCTGTTTTTGCAGGCATTAACTTATCCATAAAATGCAAATCAGAAAAAGCATCTTTGCCATAAATAACCTTACCTTTGTAAGTACCTTGGCAATCCTGATTCACAAATTTAGGAGTTAAAGCAGCACCACCTAAAATTACCGGGACAGTAATTCCTTTTTCATTAAAAGTTTGTAAATTCTCCTTCATGAAAGCGGTGGATTTTACTAACAATCCACTCATGGCAATACAATCAGGTTTGTGTTCTTCGTAAGCCTGAATGATGTTTTCTACAGATTGCTTAATTCCCAGGTTAATCACCTTATAACCATTGTTAGATAAAATGATATCTACCAGGTTTTTACCAATATCGTGAACATCACCTTTTACCGTCGCAATTACAAAAGTTCCCTTCGCATTATTCCCAGATTCCGACTTTTCCATAAACGGTTCTAAATAAGCAACCGCAGCTTTCATGGTTTCGGCAGATTGTAATACAAAAGGTAATTGCATTTGTCCAGACCCGAACAATTCACCCACAACTTTCATTCCGTCTAATAAGAAAGTATTAATGATTTGTAAAGGAGGATATTGTTCTAAAGCTTTTGTTAATTGGGTTTCTAAACCAATGCGTTCACCGTCAATAACATGACGTTTCAAACGTTCTTCAATGGGTAAACTGGCATCAATTCCCGTATTCCGTTTAGTTTTGACTCCGGCAAAAATTGTGGTTAATTCTCCTAAAGGATCATAAATGCAGACATTACCATCAAATTTACGTTCATCATAAATTAATTGCCGACAAACTTCTTGATGTTGTGGTTCAATCTTAGCCAGTGGTAAAATTTTACTCGCGCTGACAATTGCTGCATCCATGCCCGCTTGCATAGCTTCATGCAAAAACATCGAGTTTAACACCATGCGCGAGGCGGGATTTAAGCCAAAGGAGATATTGGAAACGCCCAACATGACATGACATCCGGGCAATTCTTGGCGAATACGGCGAATTGATTCAATGGTAGCTTTACCATTTTCCCGATCTTCTTCAATCCCAGTAGAAATCGGTAGAGCTAAAGTATCAAAGAATATTTCTGTAGGCGCAATCCCATATTCTAAAGCTTGACGGTAAGCCCGTTGGGCAATTTGAAACTTTTTCTCTGCTGTCCGCGCCATACCATCTTCGTCAATTGTCCCAATAATGACACCAGCACCGTATTTTTTAGCTAATTCTAGCACTTTCAAAAATCGGTCTTCGCCATCTTCATAGTTGGTAGAATTGAGTAAACACTTACCACCAGCTACCTTTAACCCCGCTTCCATTTTTTCCCATTCGGTGGAATCCAGCATTAAAGGTAAAGTTACATTATTGACAACACGAGAAACTAACTCGTGCATATCACGTACGCCGTCACGTCCCACATAATCAACGTTAATATCAAGGATGTGTGCGCCTTCTTTTACCTGACTCCGCGCCATTGAGACTAAACCATCCCAGTCTTCAGCGTTGAGTAAATCACGGCATTTTTTAGAACCACTGGCGTTAAGACGTTCACCGATAATCAAGAAAGAATTTTCTTGTTCATAGGGTTGAGTCGTATAAATTGATGCGGCTGATGGTTCTAAAATTGGTTGTCTAACTTTTGGTTTTAACTCGTGAGCAATTTCCGCCAATTGTTGAATATGTGCTGGTCGTGTCCCACAGCAACCCCCAATCACTTGGACACCCAAATCTTCGATGAAGTGCATTAACGCCATGCGTAATTCTATGGGCGTAAGTCTGTAATGTGCTTGACCGCCGACGTTTTCCGGTAAACCAGCATTGGGAATACAGGAAACTACGAAGGGGGAATGTTCTGATAAATACTTGATGTGTGGTTTCATCAAGTCGGGACCAGTGGCGCAATTTAAGCCGAGAATATCAATGGGGTAAGATTCGAGGATAGTAACTACGGCGTTGATTTCTGTCCCTACCAGCATTGTTCCCATGCTTTCCATAGTTACAGACACCATTAAGGCTCTTCTTTCCCCTTTTTTGGCAAAAACTTCCTCAATCCCATTTAATGCGGCTTTAATTTGCAGCACGTCTTGGCAGGTTTCTACGAGGAATAAATCCACACCACCATCAAATAAGGCTTCTGCTTGTTCAGCAAAAGAGGCTTTCATGGTGTCAAAGTCAATATGTCCCAAAGTTGGGAGTTTGGTGGTTGGACCAATAGAACCAGCTACAAATCGGGGTTTTTCCGGGGTGGAAAATTCCGCAGCCACACTTTTGGCAAGTTCGGCGGCTTTCTTCGTGAGATAGTAAGCTTGGTCTGCTAAGTCATATTCTGCTAAAACTATGGACATAGAGCCAAAGGTATCAGTTTCAATGACATCAGCGCCAGCGGCGAGAAAATCACGGTGAACCTTAGCGACGGCTTCGGGTTTGGTGTGGACTAGATACTCGTTACAGCCTTCATATTGTGCGCCTCCAAAATCTTCAGCGGTAAGATTTTGGGTTTGCAGGTTTGTACCCATTGCACCGTCAAAGACGATAACGGGACGTTCAGGACTATGTAGGTGTTTGAGAAAGGGATGGGTCATAATTGTGTGAAAAAATAGAGTTATTTTTGTAATACTAGACTTAATTTACAGCAGGAGTCAGAAGTCAGGAGTCAGGAGTCAGGAGGAAGAAAATTATTTACCAATTACCAATTACCTGTTCCCTGTTCCCTGTTCCCTGTTCCCTGTTCCCTACTTAAAATAGTGAAACTTTCAGATTTAAGCAGTCCATTACCGAAAACAGTATCTACTACCATGTCTGTTAATTCTAAACTCTACGAAGGCAAAGCCAAAATTCTTTACGCAACAGATGATCCAGAGATTTTGTTGGCTGATTTTAAAGACGATGCTACAGCCTTTAATGCTCAAAAACGGGGCAGCATTCAAAACAAGGGCATGATTAACTGTAGTATTTCTAGTCAACTGTTCCAACAATTGGCAAAACAGGGGATTAAAACTCATTTTATTGATAGTCCAGCCCCCAATTTGATGAGAGTCAAAGCTGTAAAAATTATCCCCTTAGAAGTGGTGGTAAGAAATATTGCGGCTGGTAGCCTGTGTCAACAAACTGGGTTAGCACTAGGGACTGTGTTATCACGGCCTTTGGTGGAATTTTATTATAAAGATGATAATCTAGGTGATCCTTTACTGACAAGCGATCGCTTATTTCTCCTAGAATTAGCCACACCGGAACAAGTTGCTCAAATTACTCATCTTGCATTGGAAATCAACGAATTTCTGAAGCAGTTTTGGGAAAAATGCCAAATTACCTTAGTGGACTTTAAACTTGAATTTGGCGTGGATTCACAACAGCAAGTGCTTTTAGCCGACGAAATTAGTCCCGATACCTGTCGTTTATGGGACATAGCCGAAACCGATACTAACCGCCGCATTATGGATAAAGACCGTTTTCGTCGGGACTTAGGAAACGTAGAAAATGCCTATCAGGAGGTTTTGCAGAGAGTATTAAAAGTAGTAGAAAGCTCCAAAGCTGAGTAAGTAAATTTTCCAGTGATTAACAATAATGGTGTGTGGTAGTGAAGAGAAATATGATTAAAAAACATTTAACACCCGGATTAATGGCCATGGTAGCCATGACCGTCCCTTTAGCAATTTCTGTCAAAGCAAATGCCCAAACGACTGATAGTCACCCACAGACCACAGACGTTTTGACAGTAGCAACAAACCAGCCAGAAACACAGAATCTTGTCAAAGGTGATGCTATTGAAAATCCAGCATCTTATCCCCTGGTAGCACCAATAGTTGGAGAAAGAGAATCTCACAAATTTTCCCCTCTTATTAAGGCTTTAAAGTCCAACTCAGCATCAGTAGATCAGGGATCTGTAATTATACCCAACTCCACAATAGTTCCCATTACAGCACAGGCTGAACCAACTCAGAAAAAACCAGATCCTTCAAAAACAGCCCCCACAACCATAAAAAAGGGATCTGAGGTTGTCCCCAAACGGACAATAGTTCCTAAAAAAACACCAGTTCCCCTAGTAAAACCGACTCAACCTCCTGCGACTGAATCCAATCAAGAAAAACTAAATCCGCCAACAGTAGCACCCACACCCAATCCAGAAGCAACCGAAGCCCGCGTATTGGTGTCAGAGGTAGCAATTAAATCAGAAACAGGACAAATCACCCCGGAACTAGAAACCCAAGTTTATAAAGTAATTCGCACCCAAGCTGGACAAACAACCACCCGTTCCCAACTGCAAGAAGATATCAGTGCGATTTTTAGAACTGGGTTTTTCTCCAATGTCCAAGCATTTCCAGAAGATACCCCCCTTGGTGTGCGGGTAAGTTTTATTGTTACCCCCAATCCCATTCTCTCTAAAGTAGAATTAGAAGCCAATCCTGGTACGGGTGTAGCCTCTGTCCTTCCTGCTGCCACAGCCAACGAAATATTTAGCAGTCAATATGGCAAAATTCTCAACTTGCGGGAATTAAACGAAGGCATTCAGAAATTAACCAAACTTTATCAAGACCAAGGTTATGTACTTGCCAACTTAGTTGGAGCGCCCAAAGTCTCAGAAAATGGCGTTGTCACCCTCCAAGTGGCAGAAGGGGTTGTAGAAAGCGTTAACGTCCGATTCCGTAACAAAGATGGTGAGTTCGTAGACGACCAAGGCAACCCAATTCGCGGACGGACAAAGGATTATATTATTACACGGGAATTAGAATTAAAATCAGGAACAGTATTCAATCGGAATACAGTACAGAGAGATTTAGCGCGAGTATATGGACTTGGATTATTTGAACCACCTGATACTGAGCCTATATCCCTTGCTCCTGGTAGTGACCCCAGTAAGGTAAATGTACTAGTAAATGTAACTGAGCGTAATAGCGGTTCTATTGCTGCTGGGGCGGGAATTAGCTCTGCTAGTGGTTTATTTGGAACTATCAGCTATCAGCAGCAAAACCTGGGGGGCAGAAATCAAAAATTGGGGACGGAGTTACAGTTAGGAGAACGAGAACTACTATTTGACCTGCGCTTTACTGATCCTTGGATTGCTGGTGATCCTTATCGCACTTCATATACGACAAATATTTTCCGTCGTCGTTCTGTTTCCTTGATTTTTGAAGGTAAAGATAAGAGTATTGATACCTTTGATCCTAACAATATTACGGATACAAATCAACAAGATCGCCCCCGGATTACCCGCTTAGGTGGTGGTGTCACCTTTACCCGTCCCCTTTCCCGCAATCCTTTCAAAAATTCCGAGTGGCTGGCTTCCGCTGGACTCCAGTATCAACGGGTTTCCGGTCGTGATGCTGACGGTAATTTGAGAAAGGAAGGAGCGATATTTGATAGTAGTGGAAGTATCATCAGTGATAGAACTCCTCTCACTCTTTCGTCTTCAGGAGAAGATGATTTATTACTCTTGAAGCTGGGCGCACAAAGGGATCTCCGCAATAATTCCTTACAACCCACCAAAGGTTCTTTCCTCAGCTTTGGAGTTGATCAATCTGTACCTATAGGCACAGGTAGTGTTTTTATGACTAGGCTTAGGGGTAACTATAGTCAGTATCTACCGATTAAATTACTTAGCTTTAGCAAAAAACCCCAAACTTTGGCATTTAACCTGCAAGGGGGGACAATCTTTGGGGATGTACCTCCCTATGAAGCCTTTACCATAGGTGGTAGTAATTCAGTTCGCGGGTATGATGAGGGCAGATTAGGCACGGGTAGTAAGTATGTCCAAGCTGCTGTTGAATATCGCTTTCCGGTTTTCTCGGTTGTCAGTGGCGCACTATTTTTTGACTATGGTAGTGACTTGGGAAGTAGTACCCAATCTGCACAATTGTTAAAGAAAAATGGCAATGGCTATGGCTATGGTTTAGGTTTGCGGATACAGTCTCCACTGGGACCAATTCGCATAGATTACGGTGTCACTGATGAAGGTGATAGTCGGATCAATTTTGGCATTGGGGAAAGATTTTAAATTGGTCAGTAGGGGCGAAGCATTTGGAAGATAAATTATCGGTCATTGCAAAAATAGTTCTCCAAATGCTTCGCCCGTACAGTTGTCAGTGGTCAGTAGGGGCGAAGCATTTGGAAGATAAATTATCGGTCATTGCCAAAAAATAGTTCTCCAAATGCTTCGCCCGTACAGTTGTCAGTGGTCAGTAGGGGCGAAGCATTTGGAAGATAAATTATCGGTCATTGCAAAAATAGTTCTCCAAATGCTTCGCCCGTACAGTGCGAAGCATTTGGAAGATAAATTATCGGTCATTGCCAAAAAATAGTTCTCCAAATGCTTCGCCCGTACAGTTGTCAGTGGCTAAGAATTTTACTTCTGACTCCTGAATTCTGACTTCTGTACCTTAATAATATTTAATATTTTTCAGACAAGAATAATCAGAGTTTTGAGCAATACTAACTACAATATTTGGATTATTAGATGATGCAGCAACATACTTTAGCTGGGGAAATTACTCAGACTGGTGTGGGGTTACACAGTGGGGTCAATACTCAAGTACGAATATTACCAGCACCACCAGGAAGTAATCGCTTTTTTGTCCGGGTAGATTTACCGAATTCACCAATTATTCCCGCCCAAGTTGCGGCTGTGAGTCAGACTGTGCTTTCTACTCAATTGGGTAAGGGTCAAGTCTGTGTTCGCACTGTGGAACATTTATTGGCTGCTTTGGCGGCTATGGGGGTGGATAATGCCAGAATTGAAATTGATGGACCGGAAGTACCGCTTTTAGATGGTTCTGCTCAAGTTTGGTGTGAAAGAATTGCTGAAGTTGGTTTATTTGCCCAAATGGTGAGTAATTTACCTGCACCTGTCGTTATTACCGAACCGATTTGGATTTATGAAGGTGATACTTTTGTTTGCGCCCTACCGGCACCAGAAACCAGATTTAGCTATGGGATAGATTTTAATTTGGCGGCAATTGGTAATCAATGGCACAGTTGGTTATTAACGACAAGTTTAGAAAAATCTTCTGCTGACTTTGCTTCAGAAATTGCGCCGGCTCGAACTTTTGGGTTACAGCATCAAATCGAACATCTGCAAAAGTCGGGATTAATTAAAGGTGGTAGTTTGGCTAATGCCCTAGTTTGTGGGTTGGAAGGTTGGCTAAATCCACCATTACGATTTGCAAATGAACCAGTTCGTCATAAAATCTTGGATCTAGTCGGAGATTTAAGTTTACTGGGAATTTTCCCTGTTGCTCATTTTTTGGCTTACAAAGCTAGTCATAATTTACACATTCAACTGGCACGGAAAATTTTAGAACTGATCTAAAATTCCCAAATTTACCCATCTTAGTGTTTAATTATTCAAACAACGTACCACTAATGTCCACTATTACCGAACCTAATTCCCAGGAATTGAATACATCAAGTGAGGATAATGTCAATCCACAGACTATAAAAACTACCTTTAGTATTGAGGAAATTCAGGAACTCTTACCTCATCGCTATCCATTTTTACTGGTAGATCGGATTATTGATTATGTACCTGGTAAAAAAGCCGTGGGTATTAAAAATGTTACCTTTAATGAACCCCAATTTCAAGGGCATTTTCCAGGGCGATCGCTGATGCCAGGTGTGCTAATTATCGAAGCCATGGCACAAGTCGGTGGGATTGTGATGACGCAAATGCCGGAATCAAAAGGAGGACTATTTGTCTTTGCTGGTATTGATAAAGTCCGTTTCCGTCGGCAAATTGTTCCTGGAGATCAACTGGTAATGACGGTGGAACTGTTGTGGGTGAAGCAGCGTCGGTTCGGGAAAATGAAAGGACGAGCGGAAGTTGATGGACAATTAGCCGCTGAAGGAGAACTAATGTTTTCTTTGATTAGTTAAAATTTATTATACCATAACAGGATTTTAGATTTTCGCCCTCACACATAACTGAACTTTGCCCGACACGTTTCTTAATTGAATAAATTAGCAAGTAGCACTTAGTTTTGGAGATTCACCTTTGAAAACACTTATTCATCCAACTGCTGTCATCCATCCTAATGCGGAACTCCACTCAACAGTGCAAGTCGGCGCTTATGCTGTGATCGGCGAGAATGTTAGAGTTGGTGCAGACACTGTAATTGGCGCTCATGTCGTCCTAGAAGGCCTTTGTGAAATTGGTACGGGAAATCAGATTTTTCCCGGTGCAGCTATCGGTATGCAGCCCCAGGATCTCAAATACGTGGGAGAACCGACTTGGGTAAAAATTGGTAACAATAATTCCATCCGTGAATATGTGACGATTAACCGCGCTACTGGCAGGGGTGAAGCGACGGTAATCGGTAATGGCAATTTATTAATGGCTTATGTTCATGTAGGTCATAATTGCCTGATTCAAGATTCTGTCATTATTGCTAATTCTGTAGCATTGGCGGGTCATGTACATATTGAATCACGAGCTAGACTGAGCGGCGTTTTAGGTGTGCATCAATTTGTTCACATAGGAACTATGTCTATGGTGGGCGGGATGACACGCATTGATAGGGATGTCCCTCCTTATATGTTGGTGGAAGGAAATCCGGCGAAAGTGCGATCGCTCAATTTGGTAGGATTAAAACGTTCGGAAATGGCTGCTAGTGATTTCCAATTAATTAAAAAAGCTTTCCGTCTTCTCTATCGTTCTGATTTCCTATTTAAAGATGCTTTACAAGAGTTAGAAAATTTAGGAGATTCAGAACAATTAAAACATCTTCGCCGTTTTTTACTCCTTTCCCAAATGCCCGGAAGACGCGGTTTAATTCCCGGAAAGGGCAGAAAATCTGTCAGTGATGAATAATGAATAGTCAGTTAGATGTAGGGACGGGGTTTTCCCGTCCTCAAAGTTTACCAGTTGCTCTGTTTTTGTCGGCAGAATATGGATTTAATGAATATGGATTTAATGAACCACGTTCGCGGAGCGTCCCGAAGGGATAGAAGCGAAGGCAGCGAAGGAAAAAAAGAAGAAGAAGAAAAGAAGAAGAAATAGGTAATTTTCAACTGGGAAAGGGCGTAAAAATCTCAAATCTAAAGTTTTAAAATGCGGATATTTATTAGCACTGGCGAAGTTTCTGGAGATTTACAGGGTTCGCTGTTAATTGCAGCACTGCAACGTCAAGCTGTTGCTGCGGGTTTGATATTGGAAATTATCGCTTTGGGTGGGGAGAAAATGGCGGAAGCTGGGGCGAAAATTTTGGGGGATACTAGCGGTATTGGTTCAATGGGTTTGATTGAGTCTTTGCCTTATGTTATCCCTACTTTAAGGGTACAACGCCAAGCGATCGCTTACTTAAAGAAAAATCCCCCTGATTTAGTAGTCCTAATTGACTATATGGGGCCAAATCTGGGAATTGGTACATTCATGAGGGAAAATTTGCCAGATGTACCTGTGGCTTATTATATCGCTCCTCAAGAGTGGGTATGGTCTATGAGTTTTCAGAATACCAACCGCATTGTTGGTTTTACAGATAAACTATTAGCAATTTTCCCTGAAGAAGCGCGATATTATCGGCAAAATGGGGCAAAGGTTTGTTGGGTAGGACATCCTTTAATTGATAGAATGGCAAATGCACCAAATCGAGAAATTGCCAGAGAGAAATTAGGAATTAAACCGGCAGAAATCGCCATTGCCCTGTTACCAGCTTCCCGTCATCAAGAATTAAAATATCTTTTACCAATGATTTTTCAAGCTGCCCAAAATATCCAATCTAAATTACCAAATGTCCATTTTTGGATTCCTCTATCTTTGGAAACATTTAGACAACCAATTACAGCAGCAATTAAAGATTACGGTTTAAAAGCTACACTAGTATCAGATCAACAAAAGGATATTTTTGCTGCGGCTGATTTCGCAATTACTAAATCGGGAACTGTCAATTTAGAACTTGCATTATTAAATGTCCCCCAAGTTGTAGTTTATTGTCTTCATCCCATTACTGCTTGGATTGTACGTCATATTCTTAAAGGTTCAATTCCCTTTGCTTCTCCAGTAAATTTAGTTGTCATGCGGGAAATTGTTCCCGAATTTTTACAGGAACAAGCTACAGCCGATAATATTGTTGAAGCAGCCATGGAATTGTTATTAAATCCTGAAAAAAGACAAAAAACTTTATTAGATTATCAAGAAATGCGCCATTGTTTGGGAGAATTGGGAGTATGCGATCGCACTGCCAAAGAAATATTAGCAATGAAAAAGTAGATAATAGTTAAAATGGCAAAAACCCGACCAATTGCAGTTGACTTATTTGCAGGTGCAGGAGGAATGACTTTAGGCTTTGAACAAGCTGGTTTTGATATTCTGGCATCTGTGGAAATAGATCCAATTCATTGTGCAATCCATAAATTTAACTTTCCCTTTTGGACGGTGATCTGTAAAAGTGTAGAAGAGACAACAGGGAAGGAAATTAGGAATAGTTCTCAAATTGCTAATCAAGAAATTGATGTAGTTTTTGGTGGTCCTCCCTGTCAAGGTTTCTCATTAATAGGAAAACGCTCTTTTGATGATCCAAGAAACTCTTTAGTTTTCCATTTTATTAGATTGGTTGTAGAATTACAACCCAAGTTTTTTGTATTAGAAAATGTCAAAGGAATGACAGTAGGAAAACACAAGGAATTTATTGCTGAAATCATTAATCAATTTACTGAAAGTGGTTATCAAATTGATGCAAATTATCAAGTTTTAAATGCAGCTAATTATGGAGTACCACAAAATCGGGAAAGATTATTTTTACTAGGTGCGCGTGAAGATTTAGAATTACCGAAATATCCAGAAAAAATTACATTCCCTAATCAAACATCTCCCACAGTTTGGGACGCATTACAAGATTTACCAGCAATAGAAAACTATCCAGAACTATATCAACAAGATTGGATATTAACTGAATTTAGTAACCCTAGTAACTATGCTAAAAAACTGCATAATCTGGAAATTGCAAAAAATAACTATGCCTATAAACGTCAATATGATCTGACCTTACTAACATCAAGTTTAAGAAGCAAACATTCACCTGAATCTAGGTCAAGATTTGCTTCTACACCTCATGGTAAAATTGAATCAATTAGTCGTTTTCATAAACTTGATCCTGATGGTTTATGTAATACGTTAAGAGCCGGAACACCTAGTAATAAAGGGGCATTTACTTCTCCTCGTCCCATCCATCCTTTTATCCCCAGATGTATCACTGTCAGGGAAGCTGCGCGGTTACATTCCTATCCTGATTGGTTTAGATTTCATCCGACAAAATGGCATGGTTTTCGACAAATTGGTAATTCTGTTCCTCCGCTTTTAGCGCAAGCAGTCGCAGAGGAAATTATTAAAGTTTTAGATATCAAATCTTCTCGACCTCAAGGTGTTAAAGACTTAGGGGATATTAGTTTATTAACATTTGATATGTCAGCAGCCGCAAAATATTTTGGAGTCAATCATCATGTGATAGAATCGAGAACCAGGAAAAAATGAATATTTAGCATTTAGAGGATGTTTGAAAAGTGGTATTCCGTAATTTTCATCACATTGCTACCCCTCTTTCCCCTTGTAAAGGGGGGAAACAATAAAAATCCAGTTCCCTCCCCTTTACAAGGGGAGGGTTAGGGTGGGGTAAAAAATATTTGATACATCAACCATAACTTTTCAAACACCCTCTTAGCTAATACAGCAATTTTATTGTAGCTACATTAATTATTTTATTATTATTATTATTATTATAAATCCAATATGGAAGAACCAAATTTAATCTCAGATGCAGCTAATATCCGAGAGATATATCTTAGAAGATCATTTCCGAAGGGTAATATTGCTATTATCGAGGTACGATTAGAAGATGGTAAAGCTTTTGGAATGGGTGCAACATCTAGAGCCAACAGTCCAGCACCTCAACCAGAACCTAAGTCAAAGGGAGGACAATTTGAACCTGCTGTAGATTCTCACTCAGAACGTATTATGGATACTGATGCGGAATATAAGGTTTTGTCAGCCATTGCAGAAACTTTAGAATTTATCTACAATAAGGATAATAACCGCGTTAGAGGGCAATTGTATCTTTACACAGAAAGAAAACCCTGTGAGAGTTGTCAAGGTGTTATAAATCAATTTGAGCAAAGATTTCCTGAGATAAAAATAACTATCTCCTGGACATATCCTTATCCTCCGAGTAGCAATTAACTATGACATTGATATTGCATGAAGTTGAAAAGTCTCCTCTCATTTTATCTGCTGAAATTCCTGATTCTTTACGTTTAGTCATAGAGAAAATGCAGGGATATTCTTATGCAGAATTATATGAAGAAAAAGACATTCAGGGAATAAGTTTAGAAGATTCTTTAATCACAGTATTTGATGCAATAGAAAAAGAAAAAAATAGTTTAGATATAAGTTATTGCTATTTTTTTATGGCTATAGTTATGGGAATTGCTGTGCAACCAACTATTAAAACTTATTTACCTCGTGAGACAATAACTGGTAATATATTTCAGTATCTTTTTCAGAATTGGATATATTATCAAGATAATTATCAGCCAAATTTAAACGTTTCATTTCAGAATTATCAAAATACTTTGGGACAATATCAAGCTCTTGATGAAGCTGTTGATGTTTTTGACAATATACCGCAAGTGCTGGAGTCTGTGAAAAGAGAAGCCATATTAAATATATTAGATGATTGCTTCCAGGGTTATGCTATTTTTCCAGGTTCGCAAGGTAGACGGGAACTTTTTGATTGGTGGTTATTAGATGTTGTTCCCTCTGTTTTTTGTGGACGTTTACCTAAAAGTATTCATACTTTAAAGGGAGTTGGTAAAATGACTCAACATATTACTAAAATACGGGACTATTTTTTTAAAGTAGTCGGGAATAATCAGTCTCAAGGAAATACAAATTTGGAAAAACAAGATTTGTTGTTAAGATTTTTGGCTTCTGATAAATAATATTAATATCTATCCCCAAACAATTTCCATATTTAAAATAAATCTTGGTTAAATATTTTCAACTGATGATTTTTGAGAAAAGCTTATTGCTATGTTTGAACTGACAATATATGAAGGTGAAGTAAGAATCGTGCAGGAGAAACATTACAAGTTTGTTCCAGCCGATCAAATTTCTGAAACCGATTTACAAAATTATAGGAATTATACATAATGAAGAAGTAAATTGGAGTCAAGAGATTGTTAAAATTATGATGCAGAATAACTTTATTTATGAACATTGAAGAATTTTTTGAATTAAGTGCTGGAAAGTGGTTTTCTCATCGCACTAGTCACCATTTAGCTTTTAAGCAGTCAGAAGACGGCAAATCAGACATCGTGATTGAGATGTTAGCCGCTGATCATCCAGAAGTAATTAAACTGTGTGAACAGTATGAAATTGCGGCTCATACAGCTTCCTGTGGGGCGCGAGTTACCTGGAATGGCACAATGGAATGGGACGAAGAAAAACACCAGGGTTCGACCGTTTTAGCCACAGTCCCGAATGCGGATAACCCAGATGAAGGTAAATTACTCCGAGAAATGGGTTATGCCGAAAAAGCTCCCGTTGCTGGTAGCTATAAAATCGGTGATGATGGGGCTTTAACTCTGATTACTGAGTATGAAACCATGTGGTCTGAAGAAAGGCTATGGTTTGCCAGTCCTAACTTGCGGATGCGAGTAAGTGTTTTGAAGCGGTTTGGTGGCTTTAGTATGGCTTCCTTCACTTCTGAAATCCGCATGGGTAGCACGGATGCTTCTAAAAAGGCTACGGAAGCCGCTAATTCAATTAACGCACCCACAAATTAAAACCTTAAACTACAATATTGAGGCTGGTAATTGATAATTGACAACTATTACCTGCCTCTATATCACGTTCATAGTTAAATTTGTCCTAAATCTGCAATAAACGAGCTAAGAATTGGGGTAATGGTAAAATAATCAATAACAATAAAGCCATTGACATTAATCCCATAAAATCTCGTTTATTATCTAATTCTGTGACATCATTTAAAGCAGGTTCATCAATTAAGGGAACGAATAATAAAATAATTGCCCACAATAAAAATTCTTCTCTAATAAACGAAAGCATTAATAATAATAATCTAGCAATTTGACCAATGAAAACAGCAGTCCGTTGTCCAAACATAGCATGAACAATGTGACCACCATCTAGTTGTCCCACGGGCATCAAATTCAATGCAGTGACAATTAATCCTAAGAAACCTGCAACTGCAACTGGATGTAAATCAATGGCAGATTTTGCGGTTAATTCACTTCCCAAGGCTAATTTTGAGAGTAAAGCTAATAAAATCGAATATTGAGGATTAAGTGCATTGGGGTTTAACATTCCGGTTTTTTCCGGTAACGCTACTATTTCCGAATGAGCTAAACCCCAAATCAATAAAGGTATAGTCATCATAAATCCTGCCAATGGTCCAGCAATACTGACATCAAATAAAGCTTTGCGGTGAGGGACAGGACTCCCCATTTTAATAAAAGCACCAAATGTTCCTAAGAAATAAGGTATAGGAATAAAATAAGGCAATGTGGAGCGAATTTTATAGAATCTTGCTGTTAAGTAATGACCTAGTTCATGAGTTCCTAAAATAGTTATTAACCCTAAAGCATAAGGTACACCGTTAAAAAATAATGTCAAATAAGATTCTAGCGAATTGACTTGAAAACCTGCAATTCTCAATCCGACAAAGGTAGTGCTAAATAAAGTTGCTACTAATAATAGTAATGCTAACCCTGGTCGAGTAATTTTTTCGGAATCGCGGTGGTTATTTTGTCTAACTACTTGAGGATTTGGAACTAAAACAAAGAAGGGTTTACCATTTATTCCTTCTTGAAATATGATGAGAAAGCGATCGCCAAATTGTCCTTCAATATTAGCTTTAACTTGCTCATAAGCCTCACTAGCCATAGTTCGCAACTGTCCCCGACAAATTACGGCTTGGGGACGATACTCAATATTTTGCACATAATATACAGACCAGGGAAAACAATTTCGTAGTTGACTTTCTTCTGCTAAATCAATGGGACGGACTGGTACTGTTTCTTGAGGAGAATTATTACTTGCTTGTCCCTGATTTTCTGGAGATTGATTTTGTGGATCTACGGGTAATTGCCGACCCCTATTAAACAATAGCCAATATAATAATAAACAACCCCCTGATATCCAGAGAATTAATGCTGATGGGGGAGCTTGTTTGATCCCATGTACCAGCGTCCAACCAGTCAATACAAATGCCGGTGTCATTAAAACCAACCACAATAACCATATAGGGGTTCTTGTAGCCCGTGCAACACTGTGCTGCATCATTAAATAAGTCAATGACCCCAAAACGAAAACGAGGAGAAACCAAAATGCCATATTATCTTCACTATATTTGATAGAATGCCTTACCTGTAATTTCTGTTACAGATTTTGATGACAAATAAGACTGCACGCCTTAATTTTTTAATCACAGTTAACAGTCATGGTAAATACACTGTAACCTGATTGTTCACCACTTCCGAATTTGGGTTTTTTCATTTATGTCTTCTTTTCCTCAGCAGTCCAGTCATCAGACTAAACAACCACGCTCTATATCCCTAAAAAGCCCATCAAAGGCGGAAAATCCTCTAATTTTCACACCCAACAGTATTTTTGCTTTTCCACCTAATCGGGACACTTTAGGAGCAACATCTTACTTCATTATTACAAATGCAGGGAATATTCTCATAGATTGCCCAGCTTTAGAACAGATAAACCAGGATTTTTTGTCCTTGCATGGGGGAGTCAAGTGGTTTTTTATCAGTCATCGTGGTGCTATTGGTAAAGCCGCAGAATATCAGCAAATCTTAAATTGCGAAATTCTCATCCAAGAACAAGAAGCCTATTTATTGCCTGGTTCAACTGTCACCACTTTTACTGATGAGTTCACTCTTAATGCCACAACGCAAATAATTTGGACACCAGGCCATTCTCCAGGCTCTTCTTGTCTATACTATCGTGAATTTGACGGCGTGTTATTTTCTGGACGGCATTTACTTCCTAACCAGCACGGCGAACTTGTGCCACTACGCACTTCTAAAACTTTCCATTGGCCACGACAACTCAAAAGTGTTAAATTATTAAGCGATCGCTTCACACCACAAACTTTAACTTATTTATGCCCCGGAGCTAATACAGGTTATCTCAGGGGTAAACCCTGTATAGACCAAGCATACCAAAAAATTAAGAACTTGAATTTAGTAACTTTACGGGAACAGGGAACAGGGAAGGAAATTCTTCCCACTGACCACTGACAACTGTACGGGCGAAGCATTTGGAGAACTATTTTTGGCAATGACCGATAATTTATCTTCCAAATGCTTCGCACTGTACGGGCGAAGCATTTGGAGAACTATTTTTGGCAATGACCGATAATTTATCTTCCAAATGCTTCGCACTGTACGGGCGAAGCATTTGGAGAACTATTTTTGGCAATGACCGATAATTTATCTTCCAAATGCTTCGCCCCTACTAACAACTGACAACTAACTAATGACCCATTACCAATTTTTTACTCAAAAGTTCGATAGCCGCTTGATATTGAACATCTGCCTTTGTGCCGATTTGTTCCCGGTTAAGTGATGGTTGGGGAATAATTTGATCTGGCTTAATTCCCAACTTATTAATATCTCGATGGTTAGGAGTTTCATATTTAGCAATTGTCACCGCCAAACCAGAACCGTCCGATAATTCAAACAAAGATTGAATTAAGCCCTTCCCAAAAGTCGTTTCCCCGACTAACTGGGCGCGATGATTATCTTGTAAAGCACCTGCGAGGATTTCGCTGGCGCTGGCAGTTCCTTGATTAACGATAATTACTAAAGGATCTGTGGTTAAGGCTGGACCAAAGGCTTCATAAGTTCCCTGAATGCCTTGACGGTTGACAGTGTAAACGATTGTGCCAGAGTCTAACCATAAACGAGCAATTTCAATTCCCGCTTGTAAGAGTCCACCCGGATTATTTCTTAAATCAAGAATATAGGCAGACGCGCCTTTTTTTTCTAGAATAGAAATAGCGTGTGCCAAGTCAGTAACGGCATTGGCACTAAATTGACTCAGGGACAAATAACCAATCTTGGTTCCTTCCGGGGATAATCGTAAGTCAGAGACAACAGGATTAAGAGCAATGCGATCGCGCACCAAGATAACTTCCCGGTCCTTTTCTCCTTCCCTGCCAATTAAAAGCGTAATAACGCTGCCCCTTGATCCACGCATTCGTGCCGCAGCCTCATCAAGAGTCAAATTCTCTGTAGATAAACCCTCAATCTTCAAAATGCGATCGCGTGGTTTTAAATCCGCTTTGTCGGCTGGAGAATCTTCAATAGGTGTAATTACCTCCAAACCACCACGTGGATTGAGAGTAATTTGTAAACCCACCCCAGTTAATTCTCCAGCAGTGCTAACTTGCAAACTGCGATACTTCTCAGGCTCAAGAAACCGGGTAAAAGGATCATCCAGGCTCTTCAGCATAGACTGAATAGTAGAATAAGCTGCTTCATGGTTGGCGAAGTTGCCTTTTAACGCCTTTTGTCGCACATCAAGCCAGCTTTGATGGTTAAAAGTCCCATCTAAATAAGAGCGATTAACAATTCGCCACACTTCATAAACTAGCTTCTGTTCTGGGGTCAAAGCTGAAGCCGGAGGAACATATCCTGCCAACACCAAACCAAAAAGCAATAGTAGTAAACATCCTAGCCGCCAAAACCGTTTGTGAATGAACCCTAATTTCAGTGCCATCTCAGACTCAAATTCCCTAAAACTTTCTGTAATGATCAGTTGCTGATGAAATCTATCTCTCGACTATGTTACTTTTTTTATAGAAGAAGTGCATTCTTCTCATAAACTTGCTAGTCCAAATTTGTGAGATGTCCATTCTTCCTGATCAACGATAAAATCTTCTTTGGAGTCAACATAGTTAGCGTTGGCTGGCAAAGACGAGAGACAGGGGGATTTCTCAAAAATAGGGTGAGTTACACCCGAATTTACGCTCGTAGACCAATAGAAGCCCATTCTCTTGGATGAAGCGAGAAGCGAACCCTCTAACTGAGGTTAGTTGAATAGTCACTCATGACTAAGCTTCGCATCACAAAACTTATCAACCGCAATCTATTTTTAGGAACTTAGGATTGTATGGCCAACGTTTATGACTGGTTTGAGGAACGCTTGGATCTCCAAGAAATTGCTGATGATATCACCACCAAATACGTACCTCCCCACGTTAACATCTTCTACTGTTTAGGTGGAATTACCCTAGTATGCTTCCTGATTCAGTTCGCCACTGGATTTGCGATGACATTCTACTACAAACCTACAGTTGCTGAAGCTTTCTCCTCTGTCGAGTACATCATGAATGAAGTCAACTTTGGTTGGTTAATTCGCTCCATTCACCGCTGGTCAGCCAGCATGATGGTATTAATGATGATTCTCCACACCTTCCGTGTTTATCTAACCGGTGGCTTCAAAAAGCCCCGCGAATTAACCTGGATCAGTGGTGTTATCCTCGCAGTTATCACCGTTTCCTTCGGTGTAACAGGCTACTCTCTGCCTTGGGATCAAGTTGGTTACTGGGCTGTAAAAATTGTTAGTGGTGTACCAGAAGCCATTCCCGTAGTCGGCGTTCTCATCTCCGATTTACTCCGTGGTGGTTCTAGTGTTGGTCAAGCTACACTTACCCGCTACTATAGCGCTCACACCTTCGTTCTTCCTTGGTTAATTGCCGTCTTCATGTTGTTCCACTTCTTGATGATTCGCAAACAAGGTATTTCTGGACCTTTGTAATCAAAGTTATTAGCAAATAGGCAAAACTTGTGTTTCCAGATCATCGTAGTTTGTTTTAAACTAAAGAGAAAATAACTTGTAAGTTGTAGACATAAACTACCATCGGAAACTTGAGCTAGTTGTATTGTTGATAGCTTTCACCAATTCTTTAACTTCACTTCAGTCGGAGAGCGAATTTAAAAATGTCAACGCAAAAAAAACCGGATCTGAGCGATCCCAAATTGAGAGCTAAACTTGCCCAAGGCATGGGTCACAATTACTATGGTGAACCTGCTTGGCCCAACGATTTGCTCTATATATTCCCAGTCGTCATTATGGGTTCTTTCGCCTGTATTGTGGCTCTAGCAACTCTAGATCCCGCGATGATCGGTGAACCAGCCAATCCTTTCGCTACTCCTTTGGAAATTTTGCCAGAGTGGTACTTATATCCTGTATTCCAGATTCTCCGCTCATTACCTAGTAAACTATTAGGTGTATTAGCAATGGCTGCTGTCCCCTTGGGACTAATTCTCGTTCCTTTCTTGGAAAACGTGAATAAGTTTCAAAACCCCTTCCGTCGCCCTGTAGCAACAACAGTATTTCTTTTTGGGACTCTTGTTACCCTGTGGCTAGGTATTGGTGCTGCACTCCCATTAGACAAATCCTTAACTTTAGGATTGTTCTAAGATAGTTCAGTCAAAACTAAATCCAGTAACGTCTGTAATTTTCAAGAGCATATACGGGATAATATCTGACAAACAACTAGTACAATACGGCGTAAGTTAAGCAACCATTAAAAATCCCTGAAAAGCTTATACCATCTGCTTTTTAATTTTTAATTGTTAATTTTTAATTCCGCCCTGCGGTACTAGCCGTAAATCTTTTATGGTCTACTTGTTACTGATATTTCAAAAGAGATATGCTTTTGAAGATCAACAGACGTTAACTAAATTCCTAAATGTGAAATTATCAATCACAAAAAAACGCAAATACTTTTCAATTACTTTCTATCCAAGTCACGGTCAATGCTTAGCATAGTGCAGCAAGACCATCAAACGGTAAAGAGCGATCTTAAACTCTTGATCCAAGTACAACAATGGTTTGAAGAATTCTGTGAGCGATATTTACCTAAATATGGCTGGTCAGATACCCAAGTTTATTGTCTTAACCTAGCATTAGCAGAAGGCTTTACCAACGCAGTTCGTCATGCTCATCATGCTTTACCACCGGAAACAACTATAGAAATTCAAGTCAGTTTATGGATTGATAAACTGGAAATAAGAATTTGGGATTATGGAAAACCATTTAATCCTGACGTGATCACCGAGCCAGAACCTGGGACTCTGCAAGTAGGTGGATATGGGTGGTTTTTACTCCGCCGTTTGGCAGATAAAGTAGTCTATGAACGTGATTCAGATACTAGAAATTGCCTGTTAATTGTTAAATATTGTTTAGAAGGACAACATTAAGAACTAGCACCGCAAAGCGGAAGTTAAAAGTCAAAATGATGACAGTTTGGGGTTATTGTCTGATATTTCTGGTGATCAGACGCAACGAAAGCAATTTTCTTCCGCATCAAAAATAATATTTAAAGAAGAATTAATATTTCATGATCGTCTAGCTGATTTTTGCATAATAACCTCGCAAGCAAACTTGAGGATTGTATATTTAGAGGCAATGGCTGATGAAATACCTGTATTACTGGGGGATAACCCAGGACTAAACTCGCTATCCTAGAGTCAATAGCACAAAGAAAGAGACATGACCAAAAACTTGCAATTCAATTTTGAAAAGATCCGCCCTTGGTTGACCCTGTTAGCAATCGCCTGGCTATTAGCATCATTGGGATTAGGCTGGTTAGTTAATTCTTTAGTAATTATTTTGGGGTTATTGTTTTTTTTACCTGTGGTAGCATTCTTGGGGTTTCGTTGGTGGTTAGCAAAAAATCTAGTTACTAACCAGTGTCCCGTATGTGGATATGAATTAACAGGGGTAAATAACAGCCAAGTACAATGTGTTAACTGCGGTGAACAACTATTAGTTAAAAACTTTCAATTCCAACGCTTCACACCAGAAGGAACAATTGATGTGACAGCGGTTGAAGTTCAAGCCCAATCACTGGAAGATTAGTCAGTTGTTAGTTGTCAGTTGTTCGTTGTCAGTTGTTCGTTGTTAGTTGTTCGTTGGAATCTAGAAGGGTGAATTTATTAGACTTGTCTATTGCCTATTTATCTAGATTTTTGAAAAAATGTGGTTGTTGTAGTTCAGAAAGCCAAAGAATCAAGGCATCCTCATTGTTATCTTTGTAATAACCCCGTCGTTTTCCCGCAGTTTTGAAACCAAACTTTTGATACAAAGAAATAGCAACGTAGTTAGAATCGCGGACTTCGAGGGTAGCTCTTTCCAAACCAAGATCAGCCGCAGTTTGCAGAAGGGAATATAATAAGGCTTTTCCTAGCCCTTGACCATGATATTGGGGATGAACTGCCAAAATTGTAATGTGTGCTTCTTCTAGAATTGACCAAAAGCACCCCATTCCCAAGAGTTCAGAATGATTAAAAGGGGAAAATAAACCCAAAAAATGACTATTAGGACTTTCTAACTCCCGCAGGTAGCCTTCCATAGTCCATAAACCATCAAAACAAGCCTTATCTAGTTCTAATAGTTCAGTTAAATTATCTGTGGTTAAAGATTGAATTTTTAAGTCGGATGAAATCACAATTTTTGAGGATTGAGGAAGGTTAATTACCAATTACCAATTATCCATTACCAATGAGAGGTTAAACTGGAAATCAGGACATATACTCATGGCCTGATTTTTCACAAAGACAACTCTTATTAGTTATGGTATCGACTTACCCCGTCGAAGTTCAACTTTCTGGCCGTCAATATTTACAGTCAACAACTGGTGACAGTGCTGATATTTCTCCTAACCAACAACTCTTACCTTTGACAGCGAGAGTTAATGATCATGATCATCTGGAAATCGGTGGGTGTGATGTCACAACCCTAGTTGAACAGTTTGCTTCACCTTTATATATTTTAGATGAGGAAACCCTGCGGACAGCTTGTAGGCAATATCGAGATACCTTTAAGGAATATTACAAGGGAGAATCTCAGGTACTTTATGCTTCTAAGGCATGGAATTGTTTAGCTGTTTGTGCCATTGTTGCCTCAGAAGGGTTAGGAATTGATGTAGTATCCGGTGGCGAACTTTATACTGCGCTGAATGCGGGTATGAGTCCTGATAAGATTTACTTACATGGAAATAACAAATCTCATGATGAGTTAGTTTTAGCGATTCAGTCTGGATGTACTATTGTAGCGGATAACTGGCATGAATTAGATCTGCTGGTGAAGATAGCAGGGGAGAACACAGAAAATTCTGATCTTTCGCCCATTCGGATTATGCTACGCTTAACTCCTGGGATAGAATGCCATACCCACGAATATATTCGTACTGGACACTTAGATAGTAAATTTGGTTTTGATCCCCATGATTTACAAGAAGTATTTGCTTTTGTAAGTAAGCAGCCCAGTTTAAACTGTGTGGGGTTACACGCTCATATTGGTTCACAAATTTTTGAACGTCAACCACATAGAGATTTAGCTGCTGTGATGGTGCAGTGGTTAAGAGATGCGGCTAAACATGGATTAAAGGTGAGAGAATTAAATGTTGGTGGTGGTTTAGGGATTAGATATACAGAATCTGATGATCCACCAAGCATTGTGGAATGGTCTAAGGCAATTTGTGAGGTTGTACAAACTGCTTGTATCTCGGAAAATCTGCCTTTACCAAAATTACTCTGTGAACCAGGGCGATCGCTCATAGCCACATCTTGCGTCACGGCTTATACTGTTGGTGCTACGAAGGTTATTCCCGAAATTCGCACCTACGTAGCGATTGATGGCGGAATGTCCGATAATCCCCGCCCTATCACCTACCAATCAGTTTATCGGGTAGTAGTTGCTAATAAAATATCTACCCCCTGCACTGAAACCGTCACATTAGCTGGTAAACACTGCGAATCAGGGGATATTCTGATTAAAAATGCCCAACTACCAAAAACTGAAGCAAATGATATTCTCGTAGTTATGGGAACTGGTGCGTACAATTACAGTATGGCATCTAATTACAATCGTCTCCCCCGACCGGCAGCAGTTGTAGTGGCAAATGGTGAAGCAAATTTAATTTTGCAGCGCGAAACTTATCAAGATTTGATTCGACAAGATTGCCTACCGGAAAGACTGAAATAGTCAGTAGTCAGTGGTCAGTGGTCAGTGGTTAAAAAATCACAATTGACAACTGACAACTGACTATAAGAATCCAGATGTCTTGACACTCTCATGGCTTCAGCCACTGAGATTCTGCGGACAGAGTAAAACTCTCGCTGCGACCGTCAAACGCCGACTAAACGCTCAAAACAACTACCAACTAAGGTGTTGAAATTGCGCTTACTTTTGTTCAAAATGCTATGGCTAAAGCCACGCTGCGCTATCGGAATCTGTCACTAAGCCTGTGGCACGGTACGCTCAGTCAACCTGCCATTGCTTGCTCTTTCTCGTCATACTGCCGTTAGAAAATCTAACCGTTGTTTCACAGGAGCCGGGATTTCTCCGTACTAGGATGCTTCAATACGTAGACAATAATTCTTACTCGCAATTTAATTTTACCACAAATGTCACGGCGACTTTAATCGCTCGTGTCGCTTCCCTCTCAGGTCTGAAGACTCTGAGTTTCCTGCATACGGCGAGGTTTTATGAGAGATTGGTGGAAGCAATGGCTGATAAACCTGGGAGATAGGTCACAGTCCTTGTTCCTTGGGACTCTGGATATAATGTTAGTGCTGGCACTGACATACATGATCCTGGTTATTATTAGTGAACGGCGCACTTTATGGATGGTGCGAGGGTTTATAGTCTTAATGCTCTGCTCGGCACTCAGTGGCAAATTGGGATTACCCCTCCTAAATTTTGTCCTGGAAAAATTGGTGATTGGCTGTGCTGTGGCTATGGCTGTAGCACTGCAATCAGAATTTCGCCGTTTTTTAGAACAATTGGGACGTGGTGAATTTTGGCAGTTATTTCGGAATAACGCTAGAGCAATTCCTAAGTCGGATAGTGTAATTGATGAAATTGTTGATGCAATTAAAGAGTTATCAAAAAATCGGATTGGCGCTTTACTAATTTTAGAAACTACAGGACCCATTGAAGAACAAGATTTCTCCGTTCCAGGAGTGAAGCTAAATGCTGAAGTTTCTAAAGAACTGATCCAAACTATTTTTCAACCGAAAACTTTGTTACATGATGGAGCAACGTTAATTCGTGGTTCGCGCATTGTATCATCTGGTATAATTTTACCACTTTCAGGACGCACAGCGTCGCGGCAGTTGGGAACACGCCATCGGGCGGCAATGGGAATTACTGAAAGGGTCGAAAATTGTATTTGTGTTGTTGTATCAGAAGAAACGGGTTCTATTTCCTTAGCGGAAAAGGGAACTCTATATAGACCACTAACTATTAAAAAGCTCAAAGAGTCTTTAGAGACTCGATTCTCTCCCACTGTAGATCGGGAAGCTCATGCACCTGGTCTTTTCAGTTTAGTTCGTCAACTTGGTGATCAATCACTAAAATTAATGTCCCGGTTACTTAGGCTACCTTGTCTTCGACACGCTACCCGTAGGGGTACGACCGCTTCTCAAGATAAAAAATGAAAACACAACAAACTGAATTGCAATATTTACCTCTTGATTTAAAACAAGAATTACTCCCTCAGCACGTCGCGGTAATTATGGATGGTAATGGCCGATGGGCAAAAAGTCGCGGTCTACCCCGGATGATGGGTCATAAAGCCGGTGTAAATGTTCTCAAGGATTTACTGCACTGTTGCAAAGACTGGGGAATTAAAGCTCTAACTGCCTATGCTTTTTCAACGGAGAATTGGCAAAGACCAGAGGAGGAGGTAGAATTTTTGATGAATCTATTTCAGCGCGTTTTACGCCAAGAACTGCGGGAAATGGTGGAGGAAAATGTGCAAATTCAGTTTGTGGGTAATTTATCGGCTTTACCACAGGCTCTTCAGGCTGAGATTTCCCATTCTATGGATCAAACTAAGGATAATCGCAGTATTCGGTTTACAATAGCGACTAATTATGGGGGTAGACAGGAGATTTTACAAGCTTGTCGGGCGATCGCTCAAAAGGTTAAAGAAGATTTACTACAGCCTGAAGATATATCTGAAGAAGTATTTGAAGCTCATTTATATACGGCTGGAATAGCAGATCCAGATTTATTAATTCGCACCAGTGGAGAAATGCGATTATCGAATTTCTTACTTTGGCAAATGGCTTATAGTGAAATTTATATTTCTGATACTCTCTGGCCGGATTTTAACCGTCATGAATTTCATCGCGCTTTATCTGCTTATCAACAACGAGAACGCCGTTTTGGGAAAGTCTGACAATTTTGGATTTTAGATTGGTGCCAAATTTAAACTTTTAAATCCCAAATCCCAAATCCCAAATCCCAAATCCCAAATCCCAAATTAGATTATGGCCCTGAAAAAACGGCTTCTTCGATATCTTCCCGACTCAGGGAATATTTAAAGGAACGTTGAATATCTTGACGGGTTTCTCCTATTTGAAAATAGCGAACTGTAATTTGTTCAGTATCTAACCAAAGTTCCGCTTCCCAACTAGATCGTTGGACACGCCAACAATGTAGTTGGGTATCGTCTTGTTGACAACCTTGGTTTTTTAGCCATTGTTCAATTTGTGGTAGAGAATGACTATACAGTGGTGTATTAGCGGAAAGCATAAGCAATTCAATTCAATTCAAAATTATTGGTGATTTTAGAGGTGAGAAATTGAGTTTAACTGATTGCTTCTCCACGGAGAATGGCGATCGCAATCGCTAATAGCATACAACCAACAATGGTCAACCCCAAAATAAATAATACAAATATTTCTCCAGAAGACAAAGGGCGATCTGTAGCATCGAGATACATTGATTTGGAAAAATCGTAAGGCTTATGTACAGACTGGTTTAAATCGGGTGGTGCTTGAATTACGTCAAAACGGGAATAACCCACTTTCAAATCATAGCTCAATCGTCGTTCTGGGTTACAGAGGGTAGCGTAGGCTGTGTTTATTTGCTGAAATTTAGCAGTAGCAATATTAGCAGGTAATTCTGTCGTATCTGGATGATAGAGTTTGCTCAGTTCTCGATAAGCGCGACGAATATCAATTACTGATGCTCCAGGATAGAGTCCTAGCAGGGAGTAATAGGTAATTTCGCTGCTGTGTGGGACTTCCTCATTTTGGTTTACGGTTTTTTGAGTCACTTTGCTCAAATAAGTTTTTTTCTATTCTAAATCTCTTGGGTAGCTATAGCAGAAATAGCCACAAAACATCAGCAATTCTCATTTTGGAAATTTTGTGCGACCTATTAAAAATATTTCTCAATAACTTTCTCTAAAAAGCCTATTCTCTTGTTTAAGTTTTTCCAACTGAGATGGGTTTCAGTTCAAAATGAGAATTGCTGTCCTAATTTCATAAAATGTCGGGGTCAATATTCAATTCTCTGAGTTTGGCAGCTAAACGTTCTGCACGTTGGGTTGCTTCCTCTGCGATTTGGGTTTGTTGTTCTGCACGTTGAGCCTGTTGTTCTGCGAGTTGGGCTTTTTGTTCTGCGAGTTGGGTTTGTTGTTCTGCACGCTGGGTTTGTTGTTCTGCGAGTTTGGTTGCTTCTTCTGTGAGTTGGGCTTGTTGTTCTGCACGTTGGGTTGCTTGTACTCCATATTCTTCTGGTGTTAGCATTAACTGTCCTTCTGGCAGAAAATAACGCAATTTACCGTCATGGACACCCAAATATAAATTTAGCTGCTGACTCCATAATAAACCTTGAGGATTAGGTTCTATGGGTTGATATGTTCCACCAAACAAGATAAAACCAGCAAATTCTAAATTTTGCGGATTAAACCAGAAATATTCAGGTGTGCGGAAAATATCTTGATAAATTTGTTTTTTTAACCCTTTATCAGTGGAAGCAGTGGAGGGAGAAAGCAATTCTATAATTAAGTTAGGATATTTACCACCTTCCTCCCAGACTACCCAACTATTTCGCTCGCGGTTTTCTGTATCCAGCACTAGGAAAAAATCTGGACCACGAAAATCTTTAGTTTTAATTTGCCGAGGACTATAATAAACAGTCATGTTCCCAGCAACAAAATAATTATTAATTTTATTTATATCTCGCCACCACCAATTGAGACATTGGATTAGTAGTAGCATTTGTTGTAGATGTAAAGATGATTCCAAAGGTGGTTCGTCACTTTCTAGATTACTTGGTGGAAATATTACATCTAAACCGGGTTCAATATTTTGGCTGACGGTCATAGCTGCAAGTTAGTGGAGGATCTATTTTCATGGTAACAGATCCAGGAATCTAAAATTCTCTACCCACTCTGCATCTGAGCCATCTGTGGAGAAATTAATTTCTCTTGTTGCTTCTGTAGTTTGTTTTATTGTTAAATTAAATCAGCGCGAGGTTTAAAGGTTTCTATTTCTCGTAATTTTTCATAAAGTTCTCGTTCTTGAGGACTAATATTTTTGGGAGTTACTATCTGAATTTCCACTAATTGATCACCACGTTGACCAGTTTCGCCAGGGTAGCCTTTATTACCAAGACGGAATCTTTGCCCAGACCTGACACCAGCAGGAATGGTCATTTTCACTGGACCATCAAGGGTAGGTGCTTCGACTTGTCCGCCTAAAGTTGCTTCACTGGGAGTCACAGGTACTTGACAGAAGATATTAATGCCTTCTAACTTAAACAAAGGATGAGGATCAACGGTAATTTTTAAGTATAAATCACCACCACTAATTCCCTGATTTCGTAAGCGGATAGTTTGCCCTGTTACCATAGCTGGGGGCATAGTCACTTCGAGAGAACGTCCATCTTCTAAACGGATTCTTTCGTTACCACCTTGATAAGCTTTTTCTAAAGGTAAGGTTAATCTAGCTTCGATATCCCGACGGGTGGCACGGGGTGGCGGGGTATTAACTGTATATGAAACTTTGGTTCTGGGACTGCGAAAGGGGTCGCTAGTGCTGGTACTTCCGGGACTACTTTTGGGATCTTTGCGATTGCTGACACCAATTACTTGATTAACAAAACTTTCAAAATCGTTAAATTGGCTGGGGTCTACTTCTTGACTAGAACGAGCGTTAGCGCGGTTATCCCAACCTTTTGGCTTGGGAGTTTGTTTATTGCCAGCAAAGCCGTTTTGTTGCCAATAGCGGCTAAATTGGTCATATTGCGATCGCCTGCTAGAATCAGAAAGGATTTCATAAGCCTCACCAATGGTTTTAAATTTCTCCTCAGCTTCCTTATTCCCAGGATTAAGGTCAGGGTGATATTGTCTAGCTAAACGCCGATAAACCTTCTTGATTTCTTCACTGGTGGCATCTTTAGAAACCCCTAAAATTTCGTAATAATCCCGAAAGTTCTGCAAATTTTGCATAATCTGTTAAATGTTAGTTGTCAGTAGGGGCGAAGCATTTGGAAGATAAATTATCGGTCATTGCCAAAAATAGTTCTCCAAATGCTTCGCCCGTACAGTGGTCAGTTGTCAGTTGAAGCATTTGGAAGATAAATTATCGGTCATTGCCAAAAGTAGTTCTCCAAATGCTTCGCCCGTACAGTTGTCAGTTGTCAGTTGAAGCATTTGGAAGATAAATTATCGGTCATTGCCAAAAGTAGTTCTCCAAATGCTTCGCCCGTACAGTGGTCAGTTGTCAGTTGAAGCATTTGGAAGATAAATTATCGGTCATTGCCAAAAATAGTTCTCCAAATGCTTCGCCCGTACAGTTGTCAGTTGTTAGTAGGGGCATTTAGAAGATAAATTATCGGTCATTGCCAAAAATAGTTCTCCAAATGCTTCGCCCGTACAGTGGTCAGTTCTCAGTTGCGCTTCTACTTATGACTGACCCTGCAAATCAAATATTGGGAAAGATTTTTGAATGTAGATCAAATATAGTTAATCTAAAATCTAAAATCGAATTATAACCAATCATCGTCATCATCCCAGTTATCCTGATAGCTAGGGCGTTTGCTGCGAGTGGGACGACTTTCATAATTAGGAGAACGATTTTGATTTTCCCTGCCATAGTCCCTGTTAACACCTCGGTTAGATGAATCTCGTTGGCGATAGTTATCTCTGTAAACATCCCTTGGCGGTTCTTTTTCTTTTTCACCCACAAAGATTTCCCGGATAGCACCAAATAAATCTTCATCTTCATCCTCAGCATAATACTGACGGACCTCTCTATTCAGTTCATACAGAGCATCTTGTAAATCAGCATAAGCCTGATCAATACCGCGATCTTCGTCAGCTTGTAAACTTTCTCGTAAATTCCGGCAAATATTATCAATGCGTTGACGACGGTTGCGGGCAAATTGCATTCCCATTTCCAAAGCTACTTCTCGCAGTTGTCGTTCTGCTTGTAATATTAACGCTTCGGCGCGGGTCCGTTTTTCAACTCGTTCCTTCCTTTCTCTATCAACATTGGCGTATTTTTGAGCATCCTGAATCATGCGGTTAACTTCTGACTCACTTAAAGTAGAAGCGTCTTGAATAGTAATGCTTTGTTCTCTGCCAGTAGTTCGATCTAGGGCTGTTACCTGGAGAATCCCATTAGCATCAATATCAAAAGATACTTGCACTTGGGGAATGCCTCTGGGTGCGGGAGGAATGCCATAGAGTTTAAACCGTCCTAATGATTTGTTATCTGTGGCCATGTCCCTTTCACCTTGGACAATATTGATTTCTACGCTATTTTGGTTATTTTCAGAAGTAGAAAAGATGTCAGAACGACGGACTGGGATAGTTGTATTGCGGGGGATGAGTTTTTTCATGACACCACCGATGGTTTCTAAGCCCATAGATAGGGGTGTAACATCTAAGAGGAGAACATCTTTAAGTTCCCCAGCGAGAATACTGCCCTGAATAGCTGCACCCACAGCGACGACTTCATCAGGATTGACGTTTTCGTTGGGTTCAATGCCAATTAAATCTTGAACTAGCTGTTTCACCATGGGCATTCTCGTAGAACCACCAACTAATACGACTTCTTCAATATCTACAGGAGAAACTCCGGCATCTTTTAACGCCCGCTTAACTGGTGTTCTTAATCTACTCAGTAAGTCTACACATAAACCTTCAAATTGCGATCGCGTCAGCCGAGTTTCTAGGTGTTTTGGACCGTCCTCCGTGGCGGTAATGAAGGGTAAATTAATATCGGTGACACTAACCGCCGAAAGTTCAATTTTCGCCTTTTCTGCGGCTTCCATTAACCGTTGCAAAGCTTGGCGATCGCGTCTTAAATCTACACCTTCTGCTTCTAAAAACTGTTCCGCTAACCAATCAACTACTTTTCGATCAAAATCATTACCACCGAGTTGAGTATCTCCACTGGTAGATTTAACCTCAAATACGCCATCACCCACATCTAGTAGAGACACATCAAAAGTTCCCCCACCCAAATCAAACACAAGAATAGTTTCTGTATAACCTCGATCTAATCCGTAAGCTAAAGATGCGGCTGTGGGTTCGTTGAGAATCCGTAAAACATCTAAACCCGCAATTCTGCCCGCGTCACGGGTAGCTTGGCGTTGGGAATCATTAAAATAAGCCGGAACAGTAATCACAGCCCCGGTAACAGGTTCACCCAGGTAACGACTAGCATCATCAGCTAATTTTTTCAGCACCATAGCCGAAATTTCTTCTGGGGAAAATTCCTTATTTAGCCGGGGACAGGCAACTTTAATATTACCAATTTCATCTTTGCGAATAGTGTAAGGAACACGCTTAGAATCTGGGTTTAATTCCCCATACTTGCGCCCAATGAAGCGTTTTACCGCAAAAAAGGTATTTTGAGGATTAAGGACGGTTTGCCGTCTGGCCATTTGCCCCACAACCCTTTCGCCTTCCTTACTAAAGCCAACTACGGAGGGGGTTGTTCGCATTCCTTCTGCATTGGCAATCACCACCGGCTTGCCACCCTCCATGACGGCGACTACTGAGTTGGTTGTACCCAAGTCGATGCCAACTACCTTGCCCATGCGTTACTCGTCTCCTGTTGCGTGTTTTGTAAATTTATTATGATATGATAATACTGCTTTTAGCTTGGTGCTAAATCAGGTCAACAATCCAATTGCAATAATTGTAAATCAGGAATATCCAATGATAACAGCATTGCTACTTGCTACAGGATAGCATTTAGAAAGAGGTAAGAGGTAAGAGGTAAGAGGTAAGAGGCAAGAGGCAATTAGACTTCACTTGCGATTACGATTATGGCTTCTGATGGGCTGGGATCTCGTAATTATCTCGCAAACTGTCATGAATTTTCACCCAAGTTCCGTCTCTGCGCCAGTTGAATTAATAAAAAAAGTGAAATGATAAGAAAAGTTAAAAATTTCAAATAAATATAGTACGTATAATTCGCAGTGTTGTGTGTGTGATATAAAGTCAATTATGGGTTTTCAGAATGCACCAAACAACTCGTCTGAATATTGCTATGAAATTTACTCTATCTCGTCTTTTGCCTTTAGTTGTTGGTAGTGCTGCTGCTGGTGTCCTTGCTTTAATGTCTCCTGCTTCTGGTATACCTATTACAACATATGAGTGGACTATTAATGGGGTTGGACTTAAAAATTCAGGGAGTGGAACATTTACTAAAGATGGTAATTTAATAACAAGTTGGAGTGGTCAATTCGGGGGAAAAAAAATCAAGAAAATAATTGATGCAGGGGGATTCTTATCAAACGATAATACATGGCCAATTTCCGGGGGTCTTTTTGGAGGGGGTGGTGTAAGCTGGGAAATGGATGGTGGAACAAAATATAAAATATTTAAAAATACAAATCCTTCCCTGTTTAGCCCATCTTATTTTACATTGGAAGAAGGAAAATCACCTGTTGATGTGGACAAGTTCAATGCGAAAGGAGTTCCTTTCGATATTTCCGGAAGCGCTACCATTCCCGCAGTCGGCGCTCTACTTTTGGCCGCAAGATGGAAAGCTAGAAAAAGCATAGCATCAAAAACCCGCACTGCCAACCCTGATGTAGCGGTTCCCTAGGTGGACAATTGTTGAGGTGACGCTTTGTGTTTAGTCCTGACCTTGGGCGTTGCTAATTGTTGATGCCTAAACTCGTCAAAGACCGACTACCCCAACTGCATTTTTCTTGTTTCTTTTTTAGTGGGTTATATCGCTTGCAAAAGCATTTGTATCGTTTACAAGCGATATAAACCATATATTTAAACATTGGCAATAAATTCTTCTACTGTTAACCCAGCAGTTCGTATCAGTCCACGTAAAGTCCCTTTTGCCACCTCATGATGATCAGGAACAGACAAAGTTACCATTTCACCTTCTTTGACCAAAATGATATGACTTGCACTTTGGCGTGCAAATCGCCAGCCCAGCTTTTCAAAAGTGCGAACTACTTCTTGTCCACTCAGAACAGGTAATTTTGATGCCATAACTATACTAAGACTTCTACTTATTTAGTTTCAACAGTCAATGGCAACCCCATTTCTGCCCTAACCTGTAAGCAAGCAGAAATCGCATCTTGAATATTCTCTAAAGCCTCTTCTTTTGTCGCTCCTTGACTAATACAACCAGGAATACTAGGACATTCAATAATCCAGACACCATCTTCATCTCGATCAATCGTGACATTGAATTTCATGCTAAGTTGTAGTTAAGTAATACCTGTATTTTAGCTTTGAAAATTTCGATTATTAGTCTTAATGGAAGATTATCGCAGATTCTCGAAAAAAGTCAATTGCTGGTATATTTCACAAACTACCATAAACGGGAATTGCTGCACCACGGACATCCTTGGCTGCTTCTGAGGCTAAAAAACAGATAACTTGGGCGATAGATTCGGGTTTTACCCATTTATCAGCGATTTCTGCGGGTGTACCTACTCTGTTAGCGGGGGTATCAATGACACTGGGGAGAATGGTATTAGCTGTAATGTTAGTCCCTTTGGTTTCATCGGCTATCGCTTTTGTTAAGGCTATCACCCCAGCTTTAGCCGCAGAATAAGCTGCCAAATTTCCCGCAGGTTCAGCCCCAGCGCGGGAACTTACAGTCACAATCCGCCCATAGCCATTTTCTAACATACTTTTGAGGCTATATTTGCAAGTCAAAAAAGTTGTATTTAAGTTTAAATCTATTTGTTGTTTCCAATCATAAAAACTGTATTCGTGAGTTTTTCCCATAGAAAAACCACCGACTAAATGAATTAATACATCTACTTTTGTCATGCGACTGATAAGTTTCTCTACTGAGGCTTCATCTTCTAAATTAGCAGGAATAAAATGAATTCTGGCAAAATCCGCAGGGGAAATAATTCCTTTGAGACGTTCTACATCTTTAGGACTACGATAAGGAATAGTTACGTCTGCACCTTGGGCTATAACTGCGGGTGTTACACCCAAACCTAGTCCCCCTGTGCCACCTGTAAGTAAAACTTGTTTGCCTTTCATAAAAAGATGCACTCCTTGGATCTTCTTTATTTAAGATAGCGCGAATTTTGTTTCGCGCAATCTCTCTTAGAGATCCCGCAGGGTAGGCACAAAGGAGCAAAGGCGCAAAGGAAGAAATACACTGAAAGTTGCTGTTATAGAGACGCGGAATTTTGCATCTCTATTTTAAAACCCTATTTAAAGTTGTGGTTGTAGATGTTGTACTAACTGTGCGGCTTGCATAACACCTTCAATTTTATCTACGGGCTTTCCTTGTTTAAATAGTACCAAGGTTGGTAAAGCGGCAATGCCATACTGACTGGCTAATTCTTTATACTTTTCTGTGTCAATCTTCACAATCCGTAATCTATCTTTCAGTTCAAGGTTGACTTTTTCTAAAATGGGTACCATCATTTGACAAGGACCACACCAGTCGGCATAAAAGTCTACTAACACGGGTACATCTGAACCAGAAAGCATTTCTTCAAAGCTGTTGAATTGTTTTTTAGTTGCCATTACACACACCAACTTTTTAATTAATCGTTTGTTTTAATGTTAGTTCTTAGAATCTGGAATTTGTATATGTTTATATTTTTTATAGATCCCCTTTTTAGATTCCCGACTTCTCTCAGAAGTCGGGAATCTGGGTATTAGTCTCTTACATTGTCAAAGATTGGGGATTCGTTTCAATCAACTTCGCTAAGTCTTGCAAGAATCCGGCAGCATCAGCGCCGTAAATAATGCGATGATCACAGGTGATTGTAACTTGCATTTGTTGACGCACACCAAATAATCCATCAGGTGTGGCAACTACTTGGGGACGTGATGCACCAATGGCTAAAATAGAACCTTGTCCGGGGGGTAAAATGGCATCAAAGGTATCTACACCAAACATTCCTAAGTTGGAAAGTGTAAAAGTACCGCTGTTATATTCTACTGGTTGTAGTTGTTTAGCTCTAGCGCGTTCTACTAAAGATTTCCAATTGCGAGATAAAGAGTAGATATCAACTGCATCTGCATTTTGTAAAACGGGTGTGATTAAACCACCATCATCCATGGCTACGGCAACAGAAACGTTAATATTAGGGTGATTGACAATTCCTTGATCTGAGTAGCTGGCATTAAGGATGGGGTGTTTTTGTAATGTTATGGCTACAGCTTTGGCTAATAGCGCGGTCATTGTCACACCTTTAGACTTAATTTGTTTGTAAAGTTTATCGAGTCCATCGGTGCTAATTGTGTAACTGACACGGAACACAGGTACAGATAAACTGGCTACCATGCCCCGAACTACGGCATTTTGTAAGGTTGTGAATGGTACTACTTGACCAGGAACGGCACTACTAACTACTGGTGTGGCAACAGGTGCAGGTGCAGCTACGGGTACAGGTGCGGCTACAGGTGCAGGTGCGGGAGTGACAACGGGGGTAGTAACGGGTTGAACTTTACCGACTGCCACTTCTATATCTTCCGCCACAATACGACCGTAGGGACCGCTACCTGTGAGGGTATTTAAATCAACTTTGAGTTCTTTGGCTAGTTTGCGAGCGCGGGGTGAAACGACGACTCTGCCGGGTTCATGGTTAGAACCATTTTGAGATGGGGTGGCAGGGGCGGCAATGGCGGCAGCGGGTACGGGGGCAGGTGTGGAGGGGGCAGCAGCACCGTCTGCGTTGGCTAAGGACTGGGCTGTGGCTATTTCTGCTTCTGTTTCGGCAATGTATGCGATCGCTGTGCCGACTGGGGCGGTTTCACCAGCGGGAACAATGATATGGGCAAGATATCCTTCATAGAAGGTTTCCACGTCCATATCAGCTTTATCTGATTCGACAACCACCACTGTTTCGCCTTTCTCCACTTTATCTCCAGGCGACTTGACCCAGGAGACAATTTTGCCTTCGGTCATGGTGGAACTCAGCGCTGGCATAAATACTTCGTTAATGCTCATGATATGGTGGTTTCAGAATCAATTATATATGGACTTCAATCTACGAATTTTAACAGTTTTGTGATCAAGTGGGTGATTTTTTGGAAAAATCAGATTGATGATAACTATCTGTTTTTTTGGACAAAACACAACCGATTACTTGATTGTTAGCGGTTTTGGGGAATTGAATAGATTTTTATGAGAAGATAGTTCTTCCTTATCAATTCTATGATAACAAATTCAAAATCATTTGTCAACCCCCTCAATTATTAATTTCCCCCCCTACTAGGGTAGTGGTTAAGCGTGATAATGATTGGTGTCAACTTCATGGATGAGCTTTGATAACTGTAGAGGCAGAGCCTCTGTGATAGCATTCCCAGTCAGAGACTGGGAACGAGATATGCTAAACTTCTACTTCAGTGCTAATGTTAGATGTCTCCGCGAATTTCTTCGACAATACCATCACGGAGGACAACTTCAACCTGCATTTTACTAATCAAATTATCACCTAGTTCAATCCGGAAAAAGCTTTCCATTTGAAATTGATTAACTTCTTGATCTAATTCCAATAATTGTACTTGCTGGAGGTTTTGCAGCATTTGGTTTTTCTGCTCTAGAAGTTCACTTTTCTTTTGATTGACTTGCAGTTGAATGTTGTCAATTTGTTGGAGTGTTTGGGGTCCTGGTGGTTGCACACTCTGTTTTTGAATGGCGCTAACTGCTCTTTGTCCTTCAACGTCTAATTGTTGCAGTTGTTGGTCAACTTGATTAATTTGACCTTGTAGTTGCTGTTGTACTTCCTCTTTCCAGAGACTAGTAACTATGGCTTTGACATTAATCGGGCGTTTTAAAAGCAATTGAGGGTTGGAAACATCCATAAAAATTGTCCGTTCACTCTTAAATAGTTTGTAGTTTGGGGGAAGTCAGGAGTCAGGAGTCAGGAGTCAGGAGTCAGGAGAAAAAAAGAAAGAAAAAAAGAAGAATTTTCTTCCCATTCCCCTCTGCGGGGCTGCTTCCCTATATCTCCATTAAGTTCTGAAAGATTATCTGCGATTTAGGGAATTATTTGGCAAACATTGCGTTAATAATATCGCAATATCGGGCCATGACAACGTGACGACGGATTTTGAGCGTTTGTGTCATGAGTCCATTTTCAATTGAGAATTCTTCCTCAATGAGTTTGAACGGTCCAACACGATCATCGGCTCGGTAGCTGGGACGGTTTTGAACTTCCCGATTTAATTCCTGACGAAACAAATCCTGGACTATTTTACTCTCTAAGTCAATTTTTTGACTATTATTTTGAGTTTCTGCCCATTTTTCTAAGGCTTCTAGGTTGGGAACAATCAAAGCGCCAATACTCCGTTGATCTTGCCCTACTAACATGATTTGGTCAATATAGGGTGATCTTAAACAAGCATCTTCTATGGGCTGGGGTTCGATGTTTTCCCCATTGGTTAAAACAATGGTGTCTTTTGCTCTACCTGTTAATACTAGGTCATTTTCAGGAGTTACCCAACCTAAATCACCGCTATCAAACCAACCTTCTGTGTCTATGGCTTTGGTTGTGGCTTCGGGATTTTGATAATAGCCCTGCATGATTTGTGGCCCTTTGAGCAGGACTAAACCCCGTTCTCCCACTGGTAGAGGTTGACGAGTCTCAGGATTGACAATTTTCACTTCTGTACCGGGAATTGGTTGTCCTGAAGAACCCCGTAAATTTCGCCAAGGACGACGAGCATTAGTTACTGGTGAGGTTTCTGTTAAACCATAACCTTGTAAAATTTCCACCCCAACAATTTCAAAGAAGTTATCTATATATGCAGGTAGCGCCCCACCACCGCTAATAACGTGCTTGATGTTGCCGCCAGTAGCTTCTCGCACTTTGGTATAAACTAATTTTTCACCGAGTGCATGGAATAATAATAAACCCAATTCTGTTATTTTGGCTTGGGAACGTTCAATAAATGAAGCGTGAATGTGATTTAAACTCAATCCCTGGCAAATACGCCGTGCTTCAATATATTTCTGGCTCGTTTCTAGTAAGAACTTCACCAAACTTTGTTTTTTGGCTGGTTGTTCGCGGAATTGTTTTTGCACTCCTTCATAAATTGATTCCCATAGTCGAGGAACAGCAATCATGTAATTGGGTTTAAATTTCTTTAAATCCCCTTTCACAGAACGCAAATTAGTGTAAATTTGGGTACAACCTTGAGAAAGTAAGAAATATTCTCCACTGCGTTCATAACTATGCCATGTGGGCAGAATACTGAGGACGGTATCACCTTTTTTGGGTTGGACAACCACCCCCAAACTTTTAACTTGGTGCAGCAAATTTTTGTGAGATAGCATCACACCTTTAGGTTTTCCCGTAGTACCAGAGGTATAAATTAGGGTTGCTAAACTTTCGCTGCTTTGTTTGGTAGCTATTAAAGTGTTGTTACTACCAATATCTAATAATTGGGAAAAGTTCACCACTGGAAAATTGCGTTCTGTGGGTGGTGCTTCATCAGAAAGGAGAACTACCAGCTTAATCGGTAATTCATTTAAGCTTTCTCCTAACTTATTTAGAGTTTTGAGATCCTCAATTACTAATGCGGTACTGCCACTATGGGAAATAATATAGAGTAATTCTTCTCGTTCTGCTTGGGCGCTACGGACTGCATTTACCGCTCCAGCGGTCATTATACCTTGATCGGCAATAAACCAGCGGGGACTGTTATCAGCAATGAGGGAAACCCGTTCACCATAGGGAAGAGTGTCGCTATTGTTTATATTGATGCCTAATGTCTGTAAACCAGCCGCAAATTGTTGAATTTGCCCTGACAACTGACTATAGGTAATTTTTACTTCTGGTTTGGAGTGGGGGTTATGCAGGGCAACAATATTACCAAATTTCCTGGCAGCTAAAGTCCAAATTTCTGGGAGTGACTCCACATTTGTGTAATCTACTAAACTCTGTAAAGCCAGGCTTTCCCGCTCAGAAATGTTAGCTAAGAAAGAAGTTGCAGATTGGGTTTTTGTCATAGATGCTGATGTTAAATTTAAATTGGTGATTTTTTCAATTTAATATAACGGTATTTAATAGACATCTGGTGAAAATTAAATATGCGTGACTTACAACCCTTGTAGAGACGTTCCATGGAACGTCTCTACATTCTTTTCTGGAGATGTCTAATACGTTAAAAGCACATTGTTGATGACAAATTACTGAATTATCACCGTTACATCTAGAAAAATCTATGCTAAACTGATTTTATATAAACTAAATACTATGGTTGAGTCTTAGGACATTGCCATATATTTTAGTTTTAGTCAAACTGTTTTCACGTAAATTTCATTTGGGGGTGATTCCCTATAGATTTGATGGATGTATTATTGCTCACCGTCATCAATGCTGGGGCTTGTTTGGCTTTGCCTAAGCTGCTATCTATGGTTTTGGTTCGTAAACCTCAACAATCTCAACCATTTGCCCTTACTCCTAGTTGCAAATCCGCCAAAATGGCAATGACCAGTTTCCCATATTGTACAGCCTACGGATTAACTGGTAGTCAATCTTGTAAATTTAGTCCGAATTTTTGTTCCCAATGTTCTCCTAATTAAAGAGAATATTAGCGAATAATAGCAATCCTCAATTATTTGTGAATATATTTATTTTCTTCTCTGCGCTATTCATACAGCACTTCCTGGTGTTATGAGGTACATATCTAGCGGGCAAGATGCCCGCACTACAAGAGTTTCATGATTCAACTTTGTCCCTCATAAGAGCGGAAACCGCTGTAATTCTCGGTAAAAACATCAATTTTCACAAATCAGACAGGATTGCTATACATAACAGGGAATAGAAAAGTTGCAAGTATTTAATTTACTTATGCAAGTCAAAGACATTCAAAAATTCAAAAATGGTGTTTAGAATGCAAAATCAAGATGTAGTTATCACAGGGAGAGTTATTTATGAGTTTAATTGATGGTCTATTTTTAACAATATTGAATACGGCTATTTGTTTGGTTTTACCAAAGCTGCTATCTCTGGCTTTATCGGCAAAAAACTAAAAATCAATATCATCTTTAATGGTTTTTTGTTTTTCTCTGCGCCATTTTGCTCTAACTAAACGAATTTCGTCAAAACTGTAGCTTTCACCTAAATTTTCCCGAATGGGTGTGAGGGCAATATCACCAACAATTTCTAAAACGTTCCAGATTTTCTTTTGGCGTTCTAAGGGGACTAATTTACTTAAATCTACAGGTTGTTTTTTCTCAATTAAATTGGAGAGATGATTGATAATTGTGGCAGTTTTAACGTTGCGTTGTTTAGCGATGTTTTCAATACTCAAACCCTGGTTATATAATTCCAATGTTGTTAATTCTGTATCAGAAGGTGAGTGAGAATGAGGTGAGGAACTAACTCGATTAATAGTCTTTTCTTGTAACCCTTGTTCTTGGCGGTATTTTTGAATTTCTGCTAAGAATCTTTCGCCATATTGAGATAATTTATGACTACCAACCCCGGAAAGATTGCCAAATTCATCTAAGGTTTTTGGTTGGCTTTGTGCCATTAATTTGAGGGTAGAATCATGGAAGATGACGTAGGGTGGTACTGCTTGTTCGTCTGCGAGTTCTTTCCTAAGCGATCGCAATTTTTGCATTAGCACTTCTACATCTGCTGCTTTGACATTTTCCTCTTCCCAAGTAGTTTTCTTTGCTATAGGAACAGCAATGGAAACTGGGCGTTGTTTTCGCATTACTTCCCAACTCAAAGCATTAAGTTTTAAAATTGAATAACCGTCTGCGGTTTGTTCTATTAACCCTTGATGTAAAAGTGATCTTCCTAACATTCGCCATTCATCTACTGTTTTATCTTTGCCAATTCCATAGGTAGAAAGTTGATCATGTTTATTAACAACAATTCTCTGATTTTTTGCGCCTCTTAATATATCAATAATATGTAACATTCCATATCTTTCTTTACACCTGGCCACACAAGATAGAAATTTCATGGCTTCAATTGTCCAATCTTGGACAGGTTTAGGATAAAGACAATTATCACAATTTCCACAATTTCCCGGAAATCTTTCGCCAAAATAACTTAATTGAATTGTGCGTCTACAGTCTGTCCCTTCTGCATAATCAATTACCTGTCTTAGTTGCTGTTTAGCTATTAATTGTTCTTGGGGATCTGGTTTTTGATTAATACTCCATTCAATGGTTTTAATATCACCATAATTGAAAAAAAGTGTACATTTGGAAGGTTCATCATCTCTGCCGGCTCGTCCTGATTCTTGATAATAACTTTCTAAATTTCGCGGTAAATCGGAATGAACTACAAACCGCACATCGGGTTTATTAATCCCCATCCCAAAAGCAACCGTAGCCACCATTACTCGCACATCATCCCGAATAAACCGAGTTTGATTTTTTGATCTTTCCTCATCACTTAAACCAGCATGATAAGGGAGAACTGAAACTTTATCATTTTGGAGTTTTAAAGTTATTTCATCAACTTTTTTGCGAGTTAAACAATAGATAATTCCTGAACCTTCATTTTCTCTAACTATTTCTAATAATTCTGCATAAGCACGATTACTTTTAGAACGGACTTCATAATGAAGATTTTGGCGGTTAAAACTGGCAATATGAATGCTGGGTTGTTTTAATCCTAATTGTTCGATAATATCAGCCCTGACTCTATCTGTAGCGGTAGCAGTTAAAGCAATTGTCGGTACATCAGGATAACGTTTTCTGAGTAATCTTAATTGCCGATATTCTGGGCGGAAATCATGCCCCCATTCTGAGACACAATGGGCTTCATCTATGGCAAAGGTGGAAATTCCGACTTTTTCTTTAACTACGTCTAAAAGCGGGAGAAATCGTTCACTAACGAGGCGTTCTGGGGCGACATAAAGTAATTTTATTTTACCATTCATGATCGCTTCTTCACGGGAGCGAACTTTATAGGCATTAAGACTACTATTCAGAAATGTGGCAGAAATGTTATTAGTTCGCAGTGCTTCTACTTGATCTTGCATTAAGGCTATCAATGGTGAGACTACGACTGTTAAACCTGGTTTCAAAAGTGCTGGTAATTGAAAGCACAGAGACTTACCCCCACCTGTGGGCATGACTACCATTAAATCACGATTTTCTAAGGCATCTTCGATAATTTGCCTTTGTCCAGGGCGAAATTGATCATAACCAAAGTGATGTTTTAAGGCTTTTTCTAAGTGGGGGTACTGAAGCATGGTAGATGGCTGCTGCGTGTCTGAGTTGTGATGAAGATATTAGAATTTTAACGCACGTTGGGGGAATGGGGAACGCTAGAATTTATAGATAGGAAAATGTCTGAATCAGGATGTCCAGGATTAAAGGATGAACAGGATAAAAATTAAAGTGTTGAATTTTATTAATTTTCTAAAATTTCTTCTATCCAGAGTTATAAAAAAGTGACGTAAAGTGATAATATCTGTATTTGTAATGATATTATGTACTCACGTTGCTTTATATACATAAAAATTTATTATGGATGAGGTTTCTACTAAGCTTTTAGCAATTTTCCAGAATGTGAATGAGTGGCTGAAGTTTGCAGAGGCTAAAAATGGTGTTCTGCTGGCTTTTTCTGGCGCTGCTATTACTGCAACTATCACTCTTTTAGCTACAGCACAAAATATTCCCAATTCTTTAAATTTCGGGTTGTTGTTAACAACGATTTTTCTTTGTATTTGCGCTTTGATTTGTTCCCTGTCTTTTTTGCCTAAAACAAATCTAGAGGATCTTTTGTGGTTGCGAGATAGACAAAATAAAAAATCACATTCTCAAGATCCAATAAAAGATAATTTTTGGTATTTTGGACATTTACAGAAATATAAACCGGATGAATTACTGGAAGTATTGAACGAACCCTATTTCAAGGGTAGTGTAGATATAACTAAAGTAGAATACAAGGAATATAAAGATATTGCTGCACAAATTACTATTAATGCCGAAATTGCTTTTTTGAAGTTTGAAGTTTTTACCTATGCGATAAAAGTTTTAATTACTTCTATTTTAATAATTCCCTGTTCAATTCTGATAAGTTTGGTTATTTATCGGCGTTTGTGATTTTCATGATATCTTCAATGATTTTTGACAACAAAAACGAAATATATATAATGTAAACATATACATTCTGTAAGGGTTTAGCAATGCTCAACCCCTACAGCAAACTATATTTAATATTCCCAATTTCATCAATTTAGATTTACTCACAGAAAATAAAAGCACCTATCATGTCAGAAGAAAACATTCGATTAACTGTAGTTCAACTTGATTTATTTCAGTCTTCAAAATCAACTAATTTTATTGAAGATGAATTAGGTGTAGAAGGTACGAAAATCTTTGTTTATAAGATTAGAGAATTTGTTAAAAATGCTTTTAATAAAACTTTTGAAAATCATGAAATCCATGAATATAATGAAATACATTCTTTAGGTGGAGATGGTTATCGCATATCATTTAAGGATGTAGATAAGGCATATACATTTGTAGAAAATTTTCGTAATTTGGTTGATAATTATAATCAACAAGACAACAAGAAGCGATTATTTCGTATTGCCGCAGCAACTGGTAAAGTTTTATATGATAAATCTCAATCAAATATTGATAAAATAATAGGACATCGTGTTTTGTTTACAGTTTCTCGAATGGTTACAGCAGCAGAACCTGGTTGGTTGTATGTTGATAAAGCAACATATCAAGCAATCCCTCAAAAGTCGCAAAATAATTTTATTCTGAGAAATATCGAAGGAAAAAAGCATGAAAATAATTTTGATGCTTATGCTTGTCCAATGTTATGTGATGCTTCGCCATTCATTCAGCCTTTTAATTTTGAAATTGCTATTATAGATAGGAAAAACAAAGTTAGTTACAAAAGCAAAGAAACTAAAGAAGTAAAAATTGAAGCTAAATACTTTATTGAAAAGTTAGATAATAATGTAACCCTAGAAATGATATCTATCCCAGGTGGAATATTCCAGATGGGAACAACAGAGGATGAAATTGAGAGGTTGTGTAAACTATATAATGAAGACTATTTCAGAGGATGTTTGAAAAGTATCAGAATTAATCGAGATCCCCCCAACCCCCCTTACAAAGGGGGGCTAAATTCCTCAAAGTCCCCCTTTTTAAGGGGGATTTAGGGGGATCTGCGGGTGTCAGATCCCACACGAGAAAGTTTTCAAACATCCTCTCAGACGAGAAGGAGAACAACATGGTGTAACTGTACAATCTTTCTGTTTCGGTCGGTATCCTGTCACTCAAGCGCAGTGGAAAGCAGTAGCTTCTTTCCCACAAATAAATCGAGAACTAAATCCTAACCCATCTCATTTTCAAGGAGCAAATCGCCCTGTTGAGTGCGTTTCTTGGGATGATGCGGAGGAGTTCTGCTTGCGCCTCTTACATCATACTAAAAAACAATACCGCCTTCCTAGTGAAGCAGAATGGGAATATGCTTGTCGCGCTGGGACAAAAACAGCATTTCATTTTGGTGAAACACTGAAAACAGATTTGGCTAACTATAATGGCAAATATGGTGGTGAAGGAGATTATCGACAGGAAACAACAGAAGTAGGTAGTATGAAGTTTGCTAATAGGTTTGGATTATACGATATGCACGGAAATGTATGGGAATGGTGTCAAGACCATTGGCATGATAGCTATGAAGGTGCGCCTACAGATGGAAGCGCATGGATAAATACAAGTCATAATCCAAAAGGAAGAATTCTTCGCGGTGGTTCTTGGTATACTGGTCTGGCAAATTGTCGTTCCATGCGTCGTCTTTACGCTAATTCAGGACAGGAACATAACACCTACGGGTTTCGAGTTGCTTGTAGTTCTTCATGGATTTTGTAGTTTTTTAGACTTTGACTCTTTCGCTTGCGAGGGAAAAATATTTTTTTTCAGAAATCAAGAATGATACGAGGAATTTATTCCTCATTTGAGGGCTGAAGCCCTTACTACGAAATCATCTCCAGATTTTTTACATTACTTAATCTACTTTGATTTATTTTCGTCTACTTACTTAATCTAATTTCCAATTAACAAGTTTCTGGACTATTTCATCGGTTTTTTTCACAGTCTTTAAATTTAGCAGGACTAAAATTTATTTCGATACTTGTGATTGCTATTTCGCAAAACTTTTACCAAATTTCAGTATATCACGTAAATAAATAGTTATTTTAAATGTCACAATATAAATTGTTAACTTTTTTCAAACTCACATCATGAAAGCAATTTGGAATGGCGCTATTTTAGCCGAAAGCAATAATACCGTAGTTGTGGAAGGAAATCATTATTTCCCTGCTGACTCTATCAAGAAAGAATATTTTCAAGACAGTAGCACTCACAGCACTTGTCCCTGGAAAGGAGTTGCTAGTTACTACAGTGTTGAAGTTAATGGACAAGTTAACAAAGATGCAGCTTGGTACTATCCTAGCACCAAAGAGAAAGCTAAAAATATCGAAGGTTATGTTGCTTTCTGGAAAGGTGTAAAAATCGAAGCTTAGTAAACAAAAAGATTCCCGACTTCTTAAAGAAGTCGGGAATCTAAGTTAAGTATTTCTAATCTTTTGCAATCACAATATCATTAGATTTAATCACAGCATAGGCTTCTGTACCTTCAGATAATTCTAATTCTTCAGCGGAAACTCTAGTAATCATGGAAGTTAACTCAACTTTCTGAACGATTTCTAGAGTTATTTCTGTATTTACACTTCCAGTTGTGACTCGTTTCACTACTCCTTTCAAAACATTACGCGAACTCACTTTTAATGCTTTTTTGGGACTAACAATTTCAAATTCAGGATGCTTAGTTTCTGCTTTTTCCTGTGAAGTTGATAATGATATGGACGGTGATGAATATTTATTAAGTCCCCGCACTAATTCCCGCAAAATCTCAGTTTTAGTCCGCTGGGAGTTTTGACAAAATTCTTCTAATATCTTGCGTTCTTCTTCGGATGTTTGAAATGTCACCCAACCCTGGTCTTTTCTTGGCATAAAATTACTAATTTATTGAGTAAATATAATCCTAATACAATACTAGCAATAATCAATACAATCAAGGGCGCAGACCCTGCGCCCCTACAGGTTTTTTTATATTGCTAATTCATTTTAAGCAATGCTAGAAATACTGAAATCTGGTGGTATATCTTGCAGTCTTCCCGGACCAATAGCTTGTAATCCTTCTTTGAGGATAATATCACCCGTATACAAGGCTTTACCAACTATCACACCTGTTACCCCTTGGGGTTCTAAAGCTAATAAACTTAATAAATCGGTGACAGAACTTACACCACCGGAAGCAATTACGGGTATGGAAATTGCCGCTGCGAGTTCTCGTAATGCGTCTAAATTTGGGCCTTCTAGTGTGCCGTCACGGTTGATATCAGTGTAAATGATGGCTGCTGCACCTAGTTCTTGCATTTGTACTGCTAGTTGAGTGGCTAATACTGTTGATGTTTCTAACCAACCACGAGTTGCAACTAAGCCGTTACGGGCATCTATGCCAATAATAATTTGTTGGGGAAATTCTTGACAGAGTTCTTGGACTAGCTGGGGTTGTTCGACGGCGACAGTTCCCAGAATTGCCCAATTTACTCCCAGATTAAATAATTGTACAACACTGGAGCGATCGCGCAATCCGCCCCCAACTTCAATGGGTATATCAAGATTATTTCTAATGGCTTCAATAGCTGCTAAGTTGACGATTTTCCCAGCTTTTGCGCCGTCTAAATCAACTAAATGTAGTCTTGTCGCGCCTTGGTCTGCCCACATTTTCGCTACTTCAACGGGGTTTTCGCTGAATACTTGCGATCGCTCGTAGTCTCCTTTATATAGTCGCACACAGCGACCTTCTAGTAAATCAATTGCGGGGATTACTTCCATAATTGGTAATTGGTAATTGGTAATTGGTAATTGGTAATTGGTAATTGGTAATTGGTAATTGGTAATTGGTAATTGGTAATTGGTAATTGGTAATTCTTTCTATTCCCTGTTTCCTGTTCCCTGTTCCCTGTTCCCTAATTCCTGTACTGCTTGGCGAAAACCTAAGACTAGTAAGATGTTAGCAAGGGTTAAAAAAACTTCGGCACTGCCATGTAACCAGTCTACATTGGCTAGTTGTTCTCCGTACTGGACTTTGGCGTAAATGGCAGCGGGGATGGTGATGGCGACAAATACCAATGTGCCGTAAAATCCATATAGGGCTAAACGTGGCATTTGTGGACTGCGGCTAATAAACCACAAGAAACCCAGATAGGGAAAGAGAGAAAGGGCAAAGAGGGTTTCTTTTGATATCATTGTTCTGATTTGATAGATTGTGTCTCAATGGGGCTTGTAGACTTGGTAGAACGCCAAATTAGATAAGCTGCTGCCCAGAGAGTAAAGTTACCAACTAATGTCATGGTAGCTTGTAGGGTGACTAACCATTCTAATGATTCGGAATTGTCGAAATAATGCCAAGTACAAGCACACATTGCGCTAATTAAAGCTGGTAACATGGCAAAGGACAATCCCCACCAACTCCGATTTTCTGTAAGTTCACCGTATATCCAAATTAGCCAAATTGCGGCTATCCACTCAATGACGCTAGAAATATGAATTATCCAGGTGGGAATCGAAAGGGCGTGCATAATTAATCTAAAATCTAAAATTTAAAATGGGGAAAATGCGGGTTTTATTGTCTGGGTATTACGGTAAGGGTAATGGTGGTGATGAAGCTTTGTTAGCCACACTTCTGCAAATGCTACCACTTGATGTTACTCCTGTGGTGCTTTCTGGAAATCCTGAAGAAACTCATCGGCGTTATGGTGTGGAATGTTACAACCGCATGGCGGTTTTACAGGTTATCAAGGCTTTGCGTTCTTGTGATGCTTTTGTTTGGGGTGGTGGTAGTTTAATTCAAGATGCTACCAGTCTGATTAGCCCTTTTTATTATGGGGGATTGATGGCTTTAGCTCAAGTGATGGGTTTGAAAACTGTGGCTTGGGGACAGGGTATAGGTCCTTTGTTGCATTTCCAAACTCGTTGGTTAGCAAAGGGAAATTTTACAGGTTGTACTCAAGTGAGTGTGCGCGATCGCTCCAGTTCTCGGTTATTATCAGATTGGAGTATACCCCATATCCTTGCCCCTGACCCGGTTTGGGCGTTAGATTCAAAGCCAGTCCCAGAATTAGTAGATTTACCAAAACCCAGAATTGCAGTTACGTTAAGAAATCATCCTCAATTGACAGAAAACAGGTTAGCAAATTTAACTCAAGCTTTAGTTAATTTGCAGAAAGAAACCCAAGCTTTTATTTTATTATTGCCATTTCAAAAAAGTGAAGATCTAGGAATTGCGGAAAAAATTCATACTCAATTACCAGATGTGAGTAGAGTTATTTGTTCCGAAGATCCACAAATTTTAAAAGGTGTATTTCGCGGTGTGGAAATGTCCATAGGAATGCGTCTCCATAGTTTAATTATGGCAGCAAGTGAAGGTTCACGTTGTTTTGCATTGAGTTATGATCCCAAAGTTAACCGATTAATGGAAGATTTAGAAATACCTGGTTGGGATTTAAAGGATTTACCAGATGATATACATTTAATTAGTAAAAGTTGGATTAATTATTATTATCATGGTGAATCTTTGTCACCTCATAAAATTCAATCTTTAATAAATGGAGCTTTTTTACATCGGGATTTGTTGAAGGAAGCTTTAAAATGAAATTTCCTCAATAGCACTTAAGTAGTGGATACAGCAGCTTTCAGCAGTCTAAACTGTGATTTGGATGATTTGGATGATTTGCATGATTTTGGGGATAAAAAACCCATTAATCATCTAAATCAAATTAATCACATAAATCATAGTTCAGACTTTTGTCTGATATTGTCACTGCAATCACAATTAAACTTCACACCCTTACTGTGTCTTTAGTAAGAAGAGAATTGGTCGGACTAGACGTAGGGTTAATGGAACGACTGTTAAAGGCAGCGAAATACCATTAGGAGAATCATCATGGTTTTAGTTAGCGAGCGTCCAGGGACGAAAAAAATCACCAGCTTACAACAGCAGTTTATCTATGAAATGAACATCATGTACGATGCTGAAAATCGCTTCTTAGAAGCCCAGCAAATGATGTGGCAATGTTGTCAAAATAGTAAATTGAAAGCTGTGATTGAGCCACATCTTCCAGAAACTGAACAGCATATCGAAAACCTGAAACAGGTTTTATCTATTTTAGGAGAGCAACCACAACGAATTACCTGTGATCTTGCGGTTGGTTTAATTAGTGAAGGTCAAAAATTTGCCCTTTTAGCTGCCGATAATCCCAAAATTATTGACTTAGGATTGGCAGAATGGCATAGTAAGATTGAACAATTGGAAATAGCTTGTTATCGTGGTTTAATTAAGGTAGCGGAACAAATGGGACAAAACCAAGTTGTCCAGTTGTTAGAGCAAAACTTACACCAAGAAGAACAGACAGCACAAAAGCTGGAACAGTTGATGATGCAGTTAGTTCAAGAAGCGAAGCAAACTGAAGCTAAGACTACTGCTAAAGCTCGTTAGTTTGATGGCTATTTCTTCAAAAAAGTCCAGTTTAAACTGAGTCTTTTCCCATAGTAAAATCCCCGATTTTTTTCGAGAATTTGGGGATTTTAACTTACGGATTTTGATCAATCAAATACTAAAAATCTATAAACTAGGAGGTAGAATCAAATTATCAATTTGATGAATAACTCCGTTGCTACCTTCAATATCTGGCTTGATTACCTTTGCATCATTGATTTGTACACCATCACTATCAACTTTAACAGTAATAGGATCTCCTTGTAAGCTTTTTATTTCTCCAGATTTCAAATCTCCAGAGAGTACCTTTCCAGAGACTACATGATAAGTTAAAACCTTCACCAATACTTCCTTATTTTCTGGCTTCAATAAATCCCGTAACGCTTCTGCTGGAAGTTTCTTAAATGCTTCATCTGTGGGAGCAAAAATGGTAAAAGGACCATCTCCCTGTAAAGTATCTGTCAGTCCTGCTGCTGCTAAAGCTTTGATCAGGGTTGTAAAAGATCCATTAGCATTAGCTAACACTACTAGGTTTCTGGTTTCTTTTGTTTCGGTTAGAGGTGCTGTTGGGGTGGGTTTAACAGTGGGAACTTCTGTTTCTGGCTGTGTGGGTGTGGTAACTGGTGCAGTTTCACTGGGCTTTTTACCACGATTGTAGAGCGGTTCGTTGAAAATACTTGGTCTGGAATTGGGATTGCGGACTTCTTTCGCTGGAGATGGGATAGTAGTCAAAAGACCGATACTCATTAATCCCATGATTGCAGTAATTTTGGTCAATAATTTGCTGTAATTAGCGTTCATAAATTTTGTTTGTATTGATTGCATATAAGTTATATCAAGATTTATCACATTCTGCCAACTAAAAAGGTTCTTGACTGAGGAACAAGATTTTTTGTAAAAATTTAGGTAAAGTTATCAAAGAATTTAGAAGTCGGTAGTCAGAAGTAGGAATATTATAATATCCAACAATTTCAACAATTTCAACAATTTCAACAATTTTATGCTGTGAACTATTTTGAAAATCTCAAGTGTCTGGAAAAATGCTCAATCAATTGACAGGCATAACAATCCGAGTTTAATTATCACACAAATTCGAGTAACTTTCAACTTGATGGGCAACAACTCAACCCAGAAAATGATAAATTCACAGGAAAAATGCTAAGAATTAAGGATACAATTATAAAATTAACAACTAAACAAGTTGCAGAATATACAATATGCTAGAACTATATCAGTGGGAACTATCTCAATTTTCCGAAAAAGTTCGTTTACTCTTAGATTATAAAGGACTGGAGTATCGCAAAATCGAAGTTGCACCAGGCATTGGCCAGCTAGAATTATTTCGCTTGACTGGACAAAAACAAGTTCCAGTGTTAAAAGATGGCAATAGATATATTGCTGATTCTACAGAAATCGCTAAATATTTAGATTCAGAATACCCAGATCGTCTGCTGATACCGATAGATCCCAAAAAACGCGCTTTGACTTTATTATTGGAAGATTGGGCTGATGAGTCAATCGGTGCTAAAGGTAGAAAGGCTCTATTTGCAGCTATTAGTCAAGATCAGAGTTTTCGTAAGTCGTTGTTACCAGTTTCCACTCCAGATATTCTCAGAAGTGTTATCGAAGGTGTTCCTGGTGATTTTCTGTCAGCGCTGGGTTTTGGTGTCGGTTTTACACCAGATGTGGTAAATGCGGCTGTTACTAGCTTAAAACAAGATTTGGATATTATTACCCAATTGTTGGTAGGTAGTCCTTATTTAACAGGTGATGAACCAACTTTAGCTGATTTAACAGTTGCTAGTTTATCAATGCTTTTGAAGTTTCCCGATGGTGCTTATTTGGATTTACCAGTATCTCTGAGAGGGAAAGGATTGTCCAGCATAGCCAATAATCCTGATTATGAAGCATTTTTTGCTTGGCGCGATCGCATCTATTCACAATTTAGAAACCCATTACCAGGAATCACACCACCCGGAGGAAATTCACCAACAAGTATTCAAATTGACTAAGGAATGGGTAATGGGTAATGGGTAATGGGTAATGGGTAATAGGTAATGGGTAATGGGTAAGAATTTCTTTCTCTGTCCTCCCTGTTCCTTAACAACTGACAACTAACAACTGACAACTGACAACGAACAACGAACAAAAATGAATTTGGGATTACCATTAGGTTCAGTTATTGAAGGTTCTCTGACTGGAGGTTTAGAAGTCAGATTACACCCAGATATCTCTGTAGAAGATATGCGGGTAGGTAAATTTCTCGTGGTACAGGGAATGCGATCGCGCTTTTTCTGTATGCTAACAGATGTATCCTTGGGTATGGCAAATGACCGCATTACAGCTAGTCCTCCCAATTGGGATGATAGTTTCTTGCGCGAAGTATTAGCCGGTAGCGGTACTTATGGGATGATCAACCTAGCACCCATGCTGATGTTTACCCCTGAATCTCCAGCATCTGGCTTTTCTAGTAATGGTAAATCCCCTAATTCTTTCATACCATCGTCTACGGGTTTAGCATCCTTTCAACCCCAAACCAGTACGACGATGGAATTATTACCTGTTAAAACTATTCCTAGTCACTTTAGCCAAGTTTACGAAGCCAAGGAAGAGGATTTTCGGAAAGTTTTTGGCTGGGAAGATGATCCTCAACGCAAAAACTTTTCTATCGGTAAACCCTTAGATATGGATGTGCCGGTTTGCATTGATTTAAACCGCTTTGTGGAACGGAGTAACGGGATTTTTGGGAAATCGGGAACTGGAAAATCTTTCCTGACGCGCTTGATTTTAGCTGGTGTAATTCGTAAGAATGCTGCTGTCAACTTGATTTTTGATATGCACTCAGAATATGGTTGGGAAGCAGTCGCAGAAGGAAAAAACGTCAACACTGTTAAAGGCTTAAAACAGTTATTTCCCGGACAAGTTGAGGTTTACACACTTGATCCAGATTCAACAAAGCGTCGAGGTGTTCGGGACGCACAAGAACTATATCTCAGCTATGAACAGGTTGAAGTTGAAGATATTAAATTATGTAATCGTGATTTAGGACTTTCTGAAGCGGCTTTAGATAATGCCAATATCCTCTTTACAGAGTTGGGTAAATCTTGGATTATTAAGTTACTAAATATGAGTAACGAAGATATTGAGATGTTTTGTGACGAAAAACGCGGACACAAAGGCTCAATTATGGCATTACAGCGGAAACTTTTTCGCTTAGATAGTTTAAAGTATATGCGTAGTGCTTGTCCGCAAAATTATATTAAAAACATCGTCCAATGTCTAGAAGCTGGAAAAAACGTAGTTATTGAATTTGGTTCCCAGTCAAATATGCTTTCATATATGTTGGTGACAAATATGATCACCAGACGGATACATGAGCATTATGTCAAAAAAGCTGATAAATTTCTCCAAAGTAAAAATCCTTTAGATCGGCCGACACCATTAATGATTACAATAGAGGAAGCGCACCGCTTTCTTGACCCAGGAGTTGTCCAAAGTACGATTTTTGGAACTATTGCTAGAGAACTGCGAAAATATTTTGTCACGCTTTTGGTAGTTGATCAACGTCCATCAGGCATAGATAATGAAGTCATGTCCCAGATCGGGACTCGGATCACCGCTTTGCTCAATGATGAAAAAGATATTGATGCTATTTTTACGGGTGTATCTGGTGCGGGTGGTTTACGCTCAGTCTTAGCTAAGTTAGACTCTAAACAACAGGCCTTAATTTTAGGTCATGCTGTTCCTATGCCAGTGGTTGTGCGGACTCGTCCCTATGATTCCACATTCTACGCCGAAATTGGCGCGATCGCTTGGGAAGAAAAAACAGACGAGGAAGTATTTACCGCTGCTGAACTAGCAAAAGCAGACTTAGGTTTCTAGTTTTAAATCAATAACTAACAACTAACAACTAACAACTAACAACTAACAACTTCGTAACATTCCTCCATTTCCAAGTAACTCAAGTTCGGTTATCCGGCTAGTTGAAAGCAACTTTAGAGGGAGTTTTCGCGTCACCATGAGTATATAAACACAGTTTTTGGAAGTTAAAGAAAAATAGTGATCAACTTTTTGCCTTGATTACTGAAATATTTATCATCTGGGAACTTTACTATTGACTCTGTTTGTCGTAACATAAAATCAAAGTAAACTCATACTGACTCCGGGTTTTAAACCGACTACTAGATAACTTAAAAAAAGAATTCTAGCAACCAACCCAATGTATTTCTGCTAAAACTCCAAAATTAAGAGAGGGTAACGAGACACATTTTTAGACTAGCAACATCTTAATAAAGGCTTAATTAGTGTAATTTTTGATGGTAGCTTTCCATGTTCATTGATGTATATTGTCAGCTTACGAATTGCCTTTGTTGAAAAAAAATATTGATTATGCTTAAAGAGTAGAGGATAAAAGCACCAATGGCTACAGTTAAAAATCATACAGAGAATGTCAATGCCAAATTTACCGCTGATATGGTAAGAACTTATCTGCGAGAAATTGGCCGTGTACCTTTGTTGAGCCGTGAACAAGAAATCATCTACGGTAAACAAGTACAGCAAATGATGGCACTGCTAGAAGCTAAAGAAGCTTTACGCAAAGAAATTGACCATGAACCTAGTTTATCAGAATGGGCTGCCCGTGTTAATCAATCAGAAACAGAACTAAATCATCTGATGGTACAAGGTAAGCGAGCCAAGCAAAAAATGATTGAAGCGAATTTGCGCTTGGTTGTAGCTATTGCGAAAAAATATCAAAAGCGGAATATGGAATTTCTGGATTTAATCCAGGAAGGAACTTTGGGATTAGAACGGGGTGTGGAGAAATTTGATCCCATGCGGGGTTACAAATTCTCAACCTATGCTTATTGGTGGATTCGTCAGGCAATTACCAGAGCGATCGCCCAACAAGGTCGGACAATCCGTCTACCAATCCATATTACCGAAAAACTGAACAAAATTAAAAAAGTTCAACGGGAATTAGCGCAAACATTAGGAAGATCACCCACACCTACAGAAATCGCCAAAGAACTAGAGTTAGAACCCGCTCAAATTCGTGAATATCTGAATATGGCGCGTCAACCAGTTTCTTTAGATGTGCGCGTCGGTGAAAATCAAGATACCGAATTGCAAGAAATGTTGGAAGATGACGGTCCATCACCAGAGTATTACACGACTCAGGAGTTTTTGCGTCACGACTTGAATAACCTGCTTGCAGAACTCACACCCCAACAGCGCCAAGTTGTAGCCTTACGCTTTGGTTTAGAAGATGGAAATGAACTCTCTTTAGCGAAAGTTGGTGAACGTTTGAACCTCAGTCGGGAACGAGTTCGTCAATTAGAGCATCAAGCTCTTGCACATTTACGTCGTCGCCGCGCTAATGTTAAAGAATACATTGCCAGCTAGGAATGTGAACACGCAACAGTGTAATTCAAAACATCCCTCTTGGTGATGAGCCTCCTGATTTTAAAACAGGGGGCAATTTTTTTATTTTAATTTATTTTGCGAAATCTGTGAATTAGAAGTTGTATGTATCTATGGGTCAACACCAAAATTCAATAGATTAGATAGGGCTTGCTGAAAAAGTCTTTTCGTGAGGGCTAGGAGTCAGGAGTCAGGAGTCAGGAGTCAGGAGTCAGGAGTCAGGAGGAAGAATTAGAAGGAGAGAAGAATAGTCTCAAATTTCAGAAAGTGATAGGTTTTTAATGGTTTCAATCCTTATTCCTTGCACCTAATTCACTTTTTTAACCGGGAAACTATTAATCTATCTAGGTTTTCGGTTTATTCAGCAAGCCCTAGATATTTCCCAAAAGTACACAATGACAATGACAAAGTATAAAAATCGCCAATCTCAATTTTACATCCCCCAACTGGATGATTTTCTGAAGTAAAGTATAAAGTTACTAAATAATCATAATCTCAGATTATTCCCCAAAATTATATAACTAGCGAGTTTTTGCTTAATTTTAAATTAAATATATAGATAAAACTTTTGAGGGAATCTTAGGTAATTAGTATTTAGTTATTATTGCAGAAATCCAGGAAACAACAATAGTTAACTTCATTACAGGAGAAATCCAGTGCTTAACCACATTTCCAAATTAATGACTTCTAGCCAATTTAAATTTCCCATCGTGGGACTAATTGTTTCGGCTGGTATTTTAGGTATTAGTTATTCTAGTCAACAACATTACAAACTCCTCTCGTCAACAGCCTTCACTACTAATTATGTAGTACCTATCAACCAAAGACAGATTAACTTTGATCCTACTGTGATCAAAGAGGAAAGTATGCAAAAATCACCAGTTAATATTTCTAATCAAATCTCTACTGATAAGTTAACAGAAAATATCACAGCATTATCTACAAATACGAGAGAATTGGGGAGAAAAGGACAAGTCCAATTTCCCGAACAAGATGGAACTTATCTTTATGGACAATCAACAACACCAAATCAATTAGGACAAGGTTACATCCTCTTTCAAAAACAACAAGGTAAAATTATTGGTGCTTTGTATGTTCCTCACTCTGAATTTAGTTGTTTTCAAGGAACTTTGGCTAAGTCAGGAGAATTAGCAATGACAGTGAGAAGTTCCCCTGGTGAAGTTGGTGCAATGGACGTTGCTACAAGCAGTACAATACCTAAAGTTAATGAAAATGAGTTCACAACTTATCCTTATTCAGTAACTTTACAAGACTATCATCAGTTGAGTTCTGTAAGTTCTAATGATAGGGAAATTTTGCAGATATGCCAACAAGGAAGCGATGGTTTTAAATAAGTAGGTGGACGTAAATAATTGTCCTTGGGATATAGCATTTTTTAGTGAGGTACAAGAACCCCACCCCGCAAGCGAGGAGGAGGCTATAAATATACTCGATATGATTAGGAAATACTATAAAGCAGGGAGAAATCAGTTAATGACCAATGACTAATGACTAATGACAAATTTGAATTAATACTCAATTCCCGCTTGAGCTTTCACACCTTGATCCTTAAAAGGATGTTTAATTAATGTCATTTCAGTGACTAAATCGGCTTTTTCAATTAATGCCGGTGGTGCGCCTCTTCCCGTGAGAATTACGTGCTTGTCTGCTGGTTTTTGAGCTAAACCTGCTAATACTTCTTCAACCTGTAAATAACCCAGTTTCAGAGCAATATTAATTTCATCGAGGAGAACTAATTTAAAGTCTGGGTTGTTGATAAATTCTAGGGATTTTTCCCAAGCAGCAGCAGCTTTATCAAGATCACGATCACGATCTTGAGTTTCCCATGTAAAGCCTTCTCCCATTGCATGAAATTCGAGTTGGTTTTCCCAGTGGCTAAAAGCACGTTTTTCTGCTGGTTCCCATGCGCCTTTGATGAATTGCACTATGGCTACTTTATGTCCATGTCCGAGCGATCGCAAAACCATTCCCAAAGCCGCAGTAGTTTTACCCTTACCATGACCAGTATTGACGATAATTAAGCCTTTTTCCGGTATGGCTTTAGCTATGCGTTGATCTTGGACTTCTTTCCGTCGCTGCATTTTTTGACGGTATTTTTCATCAGTTTGGGATGTTGATATTACCTCATCAATTAACCGGGAAATCTCTTGATCTGCTGAATCTGGATGTAATTCTTCTGGTGTGTCGCTTTTCATAAACCCTATTGATAAATAACTGTTAAGATTGAGAGAATGAAGTATAATTTTTCTACTTCGACAAATTCATTAGTTATAATAGACCAGAAATCACATAAATTCTGTTAGCTGCGATCTTAATAATTTGTTTTATATTCTGCTTCAAGTCGTTGACATTCTTCTTGATATCGAGCGAATTGAATATCTAGTGATTCCTTATTAGCATAATAATAAGCCAACGCAGTATAAATACCTGCAATGGTCAAAAAAGGCTTATCTTCAATAATTTCTTCTGGAGTTATCCCAGATTTAATCTCATTGACAATATACTGAACAGTAATGCGAGTGTTAGCAATTCGTGGACGACCACCACAAGTGCCTGGTGTGCTAACAATCAAAGTGGAAATATCTGTGAGGGTTGGCATCGGTTTCTGAATTAATCCTCTGGGATGACTTTATTGTAAACTGAAAAGAGCGATCGCGAACGTGATCGCGTCCTGAAGAGATAGCACTCCGTAGGAATCGCCTTGAAAATTCAAAAATCAACAATAAGATTGATTCAAAAGTGTTTATCTATAGCTATCAAGTCAATACCAAATTTACCAGTTTTATGCTCAATGAAGTGATATAAATCAGGAGGGAAAAAATAAGTTAATTCCACTAAGTTACCGAATTCATCTCTAGTGATAGAATGTGAGCTTAATACTATTGAAGATTCAGCTAAATACTTTTTTTCAAAAGCATAACCAAAAACTCTTGTCCATCCTCGCTTCTCTTGCATTTTGCGGGTTAGGGAATGACAGTTTTGAGGGTACTTCCACTTGGCTAATTGAGTGATCTTACCCTGCGAGAATAGTTCATCAGCTTCATTCTGAAGTTCACTCTGTATTTGTTTTAGATCGGAATCATTAAGTTCTTGTGATGCTGCCTCTCTCTGCATATATTTTTCTGAATTGAGAATATCCAATATTTCAGATAGGTCTTTTTCAGTTATTTCTCCAGAAGACCCTTCATTAGACTTATAATGTTTAATATTTACGTACATTTCAACCACCACACTTAAGTTAACAGGTAATTAATTGCGATTTTTACAGAGGAAGATAGTAAATTTGTCCTGCCAATTCTCCCTCTAAACAGCACTCTATCAGAAGCAGAATATCTTCTATTACTTGCCCAATTCGTGTATCTGTAATAACTTCAATCACTCCTGGCATGGGCTGACCTTGTGTAATCCGTTCATAGGCATAGCTTGTAATTGTAGCGACATCATGAGTAAGTAACACTCGGTCTTCTTTGGCTGCCCATGCTAGGATAGTTGGGTCATCTTCACCCAAAAGACCAACATTTTGGACTCTGACAATATCAATATTTGGGTTACGTCGCAACAATCCCCTGACAATAGTATTATCAAAATTTTCGTCAGCAAGCAGTTTCAACATACTTCCCGTTCTGCTTTCCGCGCCAACAATCTATCACGCAACCCTTGGGGGTCAAATCTGACCTCATTTATTTTACGAATTTCCTGTGCTTGTTGCTGTCTTTGCTGTAGATACACTTCCACTTCTTGTTGATGATTGAGGTAGAAGGCAATGGTAGCATAGACATCAGCAAGTTTAAGGGATGGATAACGGTAAGCAATTTCTTCTGGTGTTGTTCCTTGTTTAAAAACAGCAATTACCGTATCGAGTGTTACACGAGTTTTGCCTATCCTAATCACACCATCAGTGGTAAATTCCAATGGTGCGGGTTCGGATGTGATTCCTTCAGAAAGATTCACCAAAGCTTGTGCCATAATTAATAACAAGTTAGTTGTCTTTAATAATAGCAAATATTGGTTGAGATATACCTTTGGATTTGCTCAAATAGAAATAGAAAATTGGATGACTTCCGAAGTATTATCTTCAGCATTGCCGCTAATTTATATAGCTGCATAACATTTTAGCAACTTCCGTACATTTGAATACGATAACATTATATTCGGCATATTTACTATTCAGGATTTCCCAAAAATGTCACAAAAGCCAGGTAAGAAAATTGCACCTATCCCCATGTCTAACAATGTTAGCGTGGTTGACTTGATTGATACCTATTTTACCGCTTACAACTCAGCCCGGTTGCGGGAAGCCTGTCAACTGCTGACTAAGGAGGTGTTTCAAGAGGGTGTCACCGTAGGAGTAAGCCTTTCCGGGGCTATGACACCCGCAGGTTTTGGGGTTTCCGCCCTTGCGCCCCTCATTCGCAATGGTTTTATTGACTGGATGATTTGCACAGGTGCGAATCTTTACCATGATATGCACTATGGTTTGGGTTTTGAACTATTTGCGGGTAGTCCCTTTTTAGATGATGTCAAATTACGGGAAGAAGGAACAATCAGAATTTATGACATTATTTTTGGTTACGATGTACTGCTAGAAACGGACGCTTTTATTCGCAAAGTTCTCCAAGCTGAACCTTTCCAAAAACGCATGGGAACGGCGGAATTCCATCATTTGCTGGGTAAGTGCGTCTGGGAAATAGAAAAGCAATTGGGTGTCCAAAATTCCTGCTTATTGGCGACAGCTTATGAATGTAGCGTACCTATTTATACTTCTTCCCCTGGAGATAGTTCCATTGGGATGAATGTCGCCGCTTTGGCTTTAGAGGGTTCAAAGCTGGTAATAGATCCTGCTATTGATGTCAATGAAACCGCAGCTATCGTTTATGGGGCGAGAGAAAACGACGGTACAAGTGCAGCGGTAATTATTGGTGGTGGTAGTCCCAAGAACTTTTTATTACAAACACAACCGCAACTTCACGAGGTTTTAGGATTGGAAGAACGGGGACATGATTTCTTTATTCAGTTTACTGATGCCCGTCCTGATACTGGTGGTTTATCCGGTGCGACTCCTGCTGAAGCTGTGAGTTGGGGTAAAATTGACCCCGATGAGTTACCTAGCGCTATTGTTTGTTATACCGATAGTACAATTGCTTTACCTTTGGTAACAGCTTATGTCTTGAATCAATGTTCACCTCGTCCCCTGAAGCGGCTGTATGATGGACGTGAAGCTTTATTAGATACTTTGCAAAAAGATTATTTAACAGCTAAAGACAAGCCTGTAAGTGAGGGTAGTCAGGAAAAAGCAGCGACTTATCCCTGCGGTACACCTGTGAAAGGTTAGGGTTTTAAAGTCATATTAGTAAGGTGCGTCAGCAGCTAATAATTTATTAAGTTTGACGCAACCTACTAACTTATGAACGATTAATCTCCCATTTATTATGATATATTGTGGATGGTTCCAATCATTTTAAAACTTGATACATGATATAACATCACAAATCATCCAATATAAAAATATGAAAAATATTCAAATTACTTCATTAGGTATCAACCAAGCACTTAAAAACCATGATTATTTATCATCCATTGCAGAATATATATGGAACGGTTTTGATGCGGAGGCTACTGAAATTAATATAATAATGCAATCTGATGACTTGGGAAGAATATCAGAACTAAAAATTATAGATAATGGATGTGGTATTGCTGATCCAAATAGATTTTCACTCTTTTATGAATCGAATAAACAAATTAATTTTGGTACTGCCAAGAATCTATCACATATTCACGGTAACAATGGTATAGGCAGATTAACTTTTTTTACTTTTTCTTCCTCAGCACAATGGGATACTATTTATGAAAAAGAAGGAAAAAGATATAGTTATAGCATAAATATAAATCATAAACAATTGGATAACTATGATATATCAGAAGAGGTAGAAACTGATAAAAAAACAGGAACAACAGTTTTTTTTGATGATATTCATACAATTACATCTAATGATTTTAATGATGATCTTAATATCTATCTATATAGAGAATTTAGCTGGTTTCTTGAACTAAATTCAATGAAAAACTTTTCAATTAAAATAAATGATATGGATTTAGATTATAAATCTAATTTCATTAGCGATTTCACTGAATTAGAACATAAAATTGGTCAATATTTATTTAATTTGAAATTTATTCGCTGGTCTCAATCTCTAAAGAATGAATATTCCAGATATTACTGTATTAATTCCAAAGGTGAAGAAATAGATAAAAATACAACTACTCTTAATAATAAAGGCGATCATTTTTCTCATAGTGTTTTTGTTAAAAGTGAGTTCTTTGATCAAGAACATTTTGGATGGAGAAATATACAGAATAAGCAAATTTATAATTCTTTGATTCATTTTATTAATCAACAGCTTCAAAATAGAAGAAAAATTTTTCTGAAGACAAAATCGGATGTAATAATAGATGAATTTAGAAGAAATAATGCTTTCCCAAGATTTAGTAATAATACTTGGGATCAATACAGAAAAGCTGAACTTGAAGATTTTATCAAAGAATTATATCAGGTAGAACCAAAAATTTTTAGTTCTCTCAATATTGAACAAAAGAAAGTATTTGTTCATTTTTTGAATTTAATTCTTGATTCAGATGAAAGAACTAAATTAATTGATGTATTAGGAGAAATTATCAAGTTAACTTCTTCTGATTTAGAACATTTATCTGAATCTTTAAAAGTTACCAAACTTACAAATATTATTAAAACTGTAAGATTAATAGAAGATAGATACAGAGCTATTGATCAGTTGAGAAATTTAGTTTTCAATCAAGATTTAGAAGCTAACGAACGAGATCATATTCAAAAATTTGTAGAAAATCATTACTGGATTTTTGGTGAGCAATATCATCTTGTAACTGCTGCTGAACCAAAGTTTGAAGAAGCATTACGTAGGTATACTTATCTATTAAGAGGAGAAAAGCCTATTGTTTCTATTGATCATCCTGACAAGAATAAAGAAATGGATATATTTATGGTACGGCAGCTTTTAAATAATTCTTCTATCAATAATGTAGTTGTAGAGCTAAAACATCCTCAAAAGAAGCTTGGTTCAAAAGAATTAGAGCAGGTTAAAAAATATATGGGAGTAATTTTGGAACAAGATGAATTTAATGCTTCTAACGTGACTTGGGAATTTTATTTAATTGGTAATGATTTTGACAAATCTAAATATATTGAAAGAGAAATACAAAGTGCTAAGTCTCATGGTGAAAAATCTCTAGTACAGGTTGTTGATAATTATAAAATTTATGTTAAAAAGTGGAGTGAGATATTCACTGAGTTTGATTTAAGACATAAATTTTTGTATGACAAACTTGAATTAGAGAAGGCACAACTTAATATGGATGCTAGAAGTGCAAACGAAATCATTAGTAATATCCATAGCAATAGTGCGGTGCAACCTCCTCAACGTGTTATTCCAGAAAATTAAAATTTTTGTAACTTTATAAGTGAAGAGGCTTAACATCCGGTTAAAAAGTTGTTATCGTAGATTTGATAAGGAAGAACTATTTGCTATTTTTCAAAGCCAGTTGATATCCTACATAAATCCATTGATTAACGCATCTTTATCCGCGTTTATCTACGCTCATCCGCGTACCCTTATTCTTGCTATTCTCTCCTCAGAGTGATTTTTATAAATTAACTAATTATAAATAAAAGCCAATTGCCAGAAGGCTTTTTGGAAAAAATTATAGGTAACAAGAAGTAAATATGATTTATCAAGAATAAGCACGATCTCCTCATTTTCTTCAAAAATTTAGGAATATGGATGATTTTCAGCTTTGGCTTGATTACAAAAGAAAATAATCAGCATATTCCTAAATATATAAAAGTGACTGAACATTAATCTTACCTTTGATTGATGTGGATCATGTCTGTATTTTGAGAATATGTAAGGTGTTTACGTAATAATCGGAGTTAATAATAATGACCATACATAAAATAAACATTGGTTTAACAGAACAACAGCGTCACGGTGTGATGAATTTGTTAAATCAAGATTTAGCAGATGCCAATGTATTGCTAGTAAAAACAAAAAAGTATCATTGGGATGTTGTCGGGCCTCAGTTTCGTACCTTGCATAAACTTTGGGAAGAACACTATCAAAAACTGACAATAAATATTGATAAAATAGCTGAAAGGATTCGGACTTTGGGCTGTTATCCAACAGGTACAATGGCAGGATTTTTAAGTCTTGCAACCCTCAAAGAACATAGCGATAAAATTCCTACAGCAACCAAGATGGTAACTCAATTGGTGGAAGATCATGAGCAGATTATTCGCAATTTAAGAAATCATATAGATCAGTGTAGTCAAGAATTTCATGATCAAGGTTCTGCTGACTTTTTAACTGAGTTGATGGAAAAACATGAAGAAATGGCTTGGATGTTACGTTCATTTATTGAAGGAGAAGCAGTAGAACCAGATGGTAAAAAACAACCAGCAGCAACTAAAGTTCCGGTGGGTGTGTAAATAATTCAGAAAGTTTTCATCATCAGAATCAGGATTTACTGGATTAGAAGATTAACACCGGAAAATGCTGTATTTAATCCTGTAAATCCTTAAATCCTGAGCATCCTGATTCAGACAATTTTCAGACTATTACTTCCCAAACACAGTAGTTAGAGAACGGGCAATATTTTTCGGCTGCATTGCGTCCATTGCTGCTGTCGGTTCATAACCACAATGCACCATACAATCAGTACATTTAGGATTACCACTAGCACCGCCATATTGACTCCAATCAGTCTTATCCAACAACTCCTGAAAGGTTGCATAGTAACCCTCATTCAACAGATAGCAAGGTTTTTGCCAACCAAGAACACTATAACTAGGACTACCCCAAGGAGTGCATTCATAGTCTTTCTCACCAATGAGAAAATCTAAGAATAGAGGGTTGTGATTGAAGTTCCAATTCTTCTTTCCAGATGTGTAAGGTGAGAGAATTTCTCTAAATAAAGCGCGAGTTTGTTCTTTTTGCAGAAAATGATCTTGATCTGGCGCCCATTCGTAACTGTAACCAGGAGAAATCATCATCCCGTCAGTACCCAATGTTTCCAGAAAATCGAAGAATCCCTGCATTTCTTGGATATCGCAACCTTCAAAAATGGTTGTGTTGGTAGCGACACGAAAACCCTTAGCTTTAGCCGCGCGAATCGCTTGGATAGCAGTATCAAAAACGCCTTTTCTGTCTACACATTTATCATGCCATTCCCGCATTCCATCTAAATGGACACTAAAAGTTAGATAAGGAGAAGGCTTAAACTTATCAAGACTCTTTTCTAGTAATAAACCATTAGTACACAAGTAAATATATTTCTTGCGTTTAATTAAACCCTCAACAATTTCACTTATTTGGGGATGTAGTAAAGGTTCTCCACCGGGAATAGAAACCACTGGTGCGCCACATTCTTCCGCTGCCGTAAAACACTGTTCTGGGGTAAGATTTTGCTTGAGTATTTCTACAGGATGCTGGATTTTACCGCAACCAGTACAAGCTAAATTACACCGAAACAGCGGTTCTAACATCAAGACCAGGGGAAAGCGTTTCCGTCCTAATAACCGTTGTGTAACTAAATACTTGCCAATATCTATTGCTTGTTGTAAATTAATTGCCATTTAATCGTTCTCCTCTTTTAATTACACCACAGGTTGAATTCAAAAATCATTATTTGGGTGTAGCAATGCTAAACCCCTACAAAATCAGAGGTAAAATAATGAACTTTCACTTTCACCTAATTTACATAACCTTGAGCTATAAACCAATCCACAGCATCCTTGAGGGCTACATTCAGAGGGGACTGAGGTAAACCTAATTCGCGGATAGCCTTAGAAGCATCATAATACATTGGTTGCTGTGCCATGCGGACTCCATCAATGGGAACTGTGGGAGTTTTCCCTAGAGGGGCAAGGATTTTTTCGTCTATCCAAGCTACAGTTAGGGGTATCCAAGCTGGTATAGATGTTTGCGGTGCAGGTAAATTAGTGATTTGCGAAAGTTGCTCTAGGAGTTGTTTGAGGGGAAGATTTTGATGACCAAGAATATAGCGATCGCCTGATTTTCCCTTTTCTAAAGCTAATAAATGCCCCTTAGCTACATCGCGCACATCTATAAAATTTAACCCTGTATCTACATAAGCAGGCATTTGTCGGCGTAAAAACCGCAGAATAATATCACCTGTAGGAGTGGGTTTAATATCTAATGGACCAATAGGGCTACTAGGATTAACGATCACAATATCTTGACCCTGATTAGCAGCGGATATTGCCACTTTTTCCGCCAGAAACTTTGATTTTTTGTAATCTCCTACTAATTTCTCTACCGGACTTTGATAGGTTTCATCCACAATTTCACCAAATTTACCGACACCAATGGCTGCAACGGAACTAGTATAAACGGTGCGTTCAATCCCGGCTTTTTCGGCTGCGGCCAAGATGTTGCTTGTACCGTCAACATTATGAATATAAAGCAATTCTCGGTCTTTTTGCCACAGGGAATAATGGGCTGCGACATGAAAAAGATATTGACAACCCTGCATCTGTTCCCAGATATTTGGGTTATTTAAATCACCTTTGACAATATCTACAGCCAAACCCTGTAAATTACCCAGGTTACTACTAGGACGAACTAAAGCGGTAACTTGGTATTTTGACTCTAACAGCGATCGCACTATATGAGAACCAATAAAGCCTGTCCCCCCGGTTACAAATGCTCGCATTCAATCACCCTCTACTCCTCAAGGTTTCTAACCGCATTTAAATATCCGTTATTGAGAACTTTGATTAAGATATTACAGTGTCAACTGGCTCTTTAAGGTCATTGCATTGGCTTTTCATTGTTGCTAAACCCAAATAACGGATACCTTCTGGAGATATATCAAAGCGACAAGGAAGAACTTCTAAACCTAGTTGAATTGCTTCCCGTAGCAACCGACCATATACAGGGTCTTTACTATCCCCAGGTGCAAACTCTAAACAATCACCTCGGTTAATAAAATACAGCATTACTGATCGACTTTGGGGTAAAACTTCCATTAATTCCCGTAAATGCTTTTGTCCTCTGGTGGTTTCGGTGTCAGGAAATAACGCTAAACTCCCCTGTGACCAAGTTGTATTTTTTACCTCTAAATAAATTGGGCGCTGTTGAGAACTTCCCGTTAAATAAAAATCCACCCGACTTTTCCGATCTTTTCCATAAACTACTTCACCCTTAACCTGGTCATATTCACTTAATTCTGGGAATAAATGCTGCTGTAGAGCCAATTTAATCACCCGATTAGGTAAAGCAGTGTTTACACCTACCCAAGTTGTTGCATGATCATTGACCTGGATTAACTCTAAGGTATAAGCTAATTTGCGTTGAAGATTATCACTTTTGGAAACTTGTACAGCACTACCAATGGTAGAAACTCCCGTCATTGGACCTGTATTCGGACAATGTGCTGTGATCACCTCTCCAGAATGTAATTGAATATCAGCAAAAAACCGCTTGTAGCGTTTGAGTAAAATACCAGGATATAGTTTTGGGTATTTATATAACCAATCAATCATTTTTATCACTGCTAAAAAGGAAAAGCCAGTTTTTAACAAAGTTTTGCAACCTGGAGAAATAATTTTAGTAAATGAACATCAATTTTTTCATTTTACCACTCCCATAAAACCCCAAAATCCAGAATTGGGAAGCAGGGATGTATTTGTGATCAATTATCCTAGTTTAATTTCTGACTTTTAAGAAATATTTTGAAATAGGAATATGCAGATCCCTGAGTTCTTGAAGAAGTCAGGGATATTGTGCGTTTTCTCTGATTTGTTCTATGGTTGATAGTTGACAATTTTCACCTATTCCCTATGCTCAGGCTAGAATCTGTTAATTTTTATAAACGTTTACAACATCAACACCAATACCCGATTTTACAGGATATTACCTTTGATGTATCACCAGGCGATCGCTTGGTAATTATTGGTGAATCTGGTGCTGGTAAAACTTCCTTATTACGCCTCATTAACCGTCTAAACGAACCCACAGGCGGGAAAATTTATCTCAAAAATCAGGAATATCGCCAAATTCCCCTTATCCAACTGCGTCAACAGGTAATGCTTGTCCAACAAGAGTCTAAGCTGCTGGGGATGACAGTTGGGGAAGCCTTAGCTTATCCTTTAATTCTGCGCGGTGTACCTAAGCAAACTATTCAGGAAAAAGTCAGTTATTGGCAAGAAAAACTGCAAATTCCTGAACAATGGTTAGGACGAACCGAGGTGCAACTTGCTGCTGGACAAAGACAGTTAATTGCGATCGCTCGCGCCCTAGTTACCGAACCCCAGATTTTACTCCTAGATGAGCCTACATCAGCCTTAGACACTCCCACATCCACTCATTTAATAAGTGTACTCACTCACCTAAATCAACCCCATTCCTCGGCAATTTTAATGGTAAATCGCCAAATTGATTTAGCTCAAGCATTTTGTACCCACCTGTTACATCTTCAGCAAGGTCAAATAGTTCTCAATCAACCTGCCGCTGATACAGACTGGGACAACTTAGCAGCCAGCCTCAAGCAAGCCGAAACTCAAGCACTAGCAGAATGGACTTAACTCATTATCTGTTCCCTGTTCCCCGTTTTAAGAGCTTTGAGTAGTTAGTACAGGAAGTTGATTAGTAAATCTCTCTTTTGGTAATTTTGTGTGTGTTTGCGGAATGTTGACATTCAAAATTTCCATGTTAAACCGATATCCAACATTGCGGATAGTTTGAATTAAACTGGGTTGACGGGGATCAAGTTCCACCTTTTTCCGCAACGATAAAACATGAGTATCAATAGTGCGGGGGTTATCAATAGCATCAGGCCAAGCACGACGTAATAATTCCGATCTACTTAAAGGGACTCCTCCAGCTTGTGCTAAAACGTACAATAAACTGAATTCCTGGGGCGTTAAATCAATAAACTCCCCTTGAAAACGCACCCGACGCTGGACTAAATCAATTTGCAAACTGCCATAATCTAAATAAGCCGGTGCAGTAGGTGTCCGGTTACGGCGGATAATTGCCTCAACCCTAGCCAAAAATTCTTGCATTCCAAAAGGTTTGCTCAAATAATCATCCGCCCCCGCTTTTAATCCTGCTACAATATCGGCTTCATTAGTACGAGCAGATAACATGAGAATTAAAGGCTGTTGTTGACGATGTAACCAGCGGCAAAACTCCACCCCATCACCATCTGACAAATCCGCATCTAGAATGACTAGAGTGGGTTGATGGCTGATAAACACTTCTTTTGCTTGATAAATACTGGCAGCTTGATGAACTCGGTATTCTAGTTGTTGCAAGTGCCAACCCAACAACGACCTCAGATGGGGATTCCCCTCAACAATTTCTATACAAACCGAACCCACAGTGGTAAGACCCCTTAGCGTTGATGAATCTCAAATTAACAATCTCATGGTTAAGGTTTTGTAGTTTTTGTTACTTCAATAGACATATTCTTCATATTTCCCTCAAAAAACCTTGCAGAAAATTTATTTTTTACTTTATTTGCAGCCAAGCTAGTAGCTTTATTAAATTTTTATTACGTTTACATTATATCCATTGGACAACGGAAATAGGTAAATAAAATTACTTTTCTATCACTTGTAGCGGTATGAACTAGAATCAGCTACAAAATTTACTTCCAACAGCCATACAACCCTATTACCTTCATTCTTCATTATTCATTCTTCTTTCTCCCGTCTTTCCGTCTTTCCTTTCTTCTTCTCTTCTTTTTTTATTCCTCCTGACTCCTGACTCCTGACTCCTGACTCCTGACTCCTGACTCCTAATTCTTGACTCCTAATTCTTGACTCCTATCATTAAAGTTTATTTTTGGCAATCTGTCCTACTCCTGAAGAGATATGGTAAACTCAATAGAACAATCATTTACCAAAGGGAGTAGCACAAAAATCACACCTGATTACAACCAAAGGGAGAGACAGGTAGTTACTTATCCCGGAAACAGCTAACAAATTCTCAAACTTGATTTTACAAATTTATGCACTAATAGCTAGATTTGTATTCCCGGTGAGAAACGGCTAAAAAATTGGATAAAAATCAATTACCCTTTGTGGTTACAAATAGATAGCTAAGTCCAAGCTATCAGCTCAAATTTTTGACAAAAAATCGTAAAAATACCCTACAAAATCACCATATTTCCAATTTTTTGGCGTTAGGATCTAATTAAGTTTTTAGCTGCTGGGGGGTCTCACCCAAGGTGAAAATATTAACTGATGAGTTAATACAGAAGAGGGAAGTGATACTTCATTAAGCGTGAATCATCATCTACAATTCTCATTGCAAAGAGATTAATAAAGCAGTTATGCTCCAAGACACACAAGCCATCCGCTACTACCAAAGACTTACCGACGCCTTCGTCGAATTATGGAATCGCGGTTATCGTATGGATGATATGCGGATGTATTTGGATGGATACCTTGCCGCACTTCGACATAGTAACATCATGGAACCATATTGGATTCATCGCTTAGAAGAGGAAGCCAGCCGTTATTTGCATGATGTATCTAACTTCGCAATGGTTCAACCGGAACCCGAAAAACAACATGGCTACTACTAAAGGTGCTATCTGATTTTGCTGATTAGCCTATTACCGCCGACAATTATAGCACGATTTTTGCATTCGTCAATGGGGTATAGGGGACGAAATTTGGGAAATACTGCAATTGATATGAAATCAAACCCCTTAGTTTTACATCAACAAGGGGAATTTTTTTGTTTATTCGTCAACCTTTTATGTTTAAAGACAGGTTAATAAAACATTATTATTTACATAAATTTTGAATTTACATTTAACCTTTCAGTTCTGATTAATAATTTCTTGAGATAATTGACACAATTCCTCTAGAGATATCTTTTCTGAATTGTACAATTCTTCAATCTTCTGTGTAGCAACTTCTAAAATTTCCTGACCACTTCTGATTTGAATATTTAATTTATCTTGATTTCCATCATAAATCACAAACAGAGAGATATTTTTATCCATAGTTTGTGTAATCCCTTTGACTTTAAAATCAGTCACAAATTTACCTTCTGCTGGAACATGAAGAGGTAAATTAGAAGATTGAATAATTTCCTGAATATCTGCAAGTTGTAAACTAGAAATTGCGGGAATTTTCGCTTCTATATTCACAAATTCGGCTAAATCTGGCTGCTTAATTACAACATCTTCCAATGATTCATATTGAAATGTAATTTTCCCTGCTAAATTATCAGTAATCGCATAAATTGACACAGAGTATGGAGGTTTAGGGACAGAACCCTGTGCATAAAATAAACTCCCCTCTGCTGTGACAGTAATTTGAGGTGTATCTGCTAGGGTTTGTAAAGATTGCAAATTAGTAATGGTACTTTTAACAAATACAGAATCCAGCCCTAAGATAGATGCTAAATCATTAGCTGTAGGAGGAGGATTAAACTCCATAGCAGCACGAATAATAAACTCTTCTAAGACATTAAATTTGCGGGGTTCTTTAATGGTTAATTCTAAAGAATTTTGAATTACAGTATAGCCAAATTGACGCGCTGCTAAAACTGTTAAACCAGCAGTTTCAGTTTCAATTTTCTCAACTATATATTTTAGATTTTCATCAATTGGTTTAATTACAGAAACAGGAAACATCAATAAAACCTCCATGAGAATTAACAGTTTTGGCAACTTCAGAATACATATTACCTACTGTACCGGGTTTAGTTGTAAATAAATCATGACAACCAACAATTACTAATAATTCTTGTGCGCGGGAAAAAGCCACATTCACCCGTTCTGGTTTATTGGCAAATCCCACATCTCCTTGCTGATTGTTCCTTACCATACTCACAATTACCACCGGTCTTTCCATACCTTGAAATCTATCCACTGTACCTGTTCTAATTTGCAAAGAAGGGAAAAGTTCAGATTGTAAGCGTTCATCAATTTTTCTTAATTGAGCGCCATAAAATGTAATTACAGCTATTTCTTTTTTTTGTTCTCCATTTGCTACTTTATGCACCCAAACCTGCTCAAATTGGTGACAGATACTTTCAATCACATCAACTTCTTTAATATTCAAAAATGAAGTTCCATTACGTTCTTCTTGAAATTCATTTTCTCTGGGCATTTTTACCCAGCAGAGATGATGGTAAGATTGAATGATTTCTCCTGCTAAATTATGAGCGCGTTTTGTGTCAGGTTCTAAAATCCCACATTCCAATTTACCATGATAAAATTGATTAATTGCGCCCATAATCATCGGGTGCATTCGATATTGAGTATTTAGCATTTTTTTAATGCTTTTATCAGCGGTTTCAAACTGACTTTTAAATAATGATTCTTCTAAAAATTGTAATTCTTCCCTCGTATTCCCCATTGTTTTCGCAACTTCTTCCACAGTGCTAGTATCAAGCATAGGTGGTAATTGCCGATGATCTCCTACCATGACTAATTTTTTACCTTTCAAAGCCGGAATTAGTAACTCTGGAGGAGTGCATTTACTAACTTCATCAATAATCACAACATCAAAAGATTGAAATTCTTCTGAGAAATTATAATTTGCAGCTTGAACACAAGTAATACCAACAACGTTAGCATTATCTAAATAAATCCCTCTGAGGTCTTTACTATCTTGTTCTGAGGGTTGACGAAGTTTTGCAACCCAATCTTGCACAAAATTTTGATATTTGTGCAAATAATTTTCTTCACTTTTTAGCTGTCGTTTCCATGACTTAAATTTATTTTGAATATTGCATAAAGATCCTAAATCTAATAAATCATTATTAGATAATTCTGGTTTTAATTTATCTGGGATTGTTTGCCAAATTGACTGCCACCAATGCCGTTCGCTAATTAAACTAGCTGATAAATGTAATTGTGATTTCTGTTCTAAGTCAGATATTTTTATTTGTAATTCTGCAAGTTCTTGTTGATAAATATCAGCTTCTGCTTGGAAATTTGTGAACTCTTGATTTAAAGAGTCTTTAATTGTTTCTAAAACAGTAAAAGGTGCTAATGATAAAATCAGAGTTTCCATTTCATTAATACGATTTTCCCAAAACTTGACTTGTTGGGAAAATTCCTGGGATTTTTCCCAAATATTTGCTTGTCTAGTCAGATATTTTTCTGCTAAAATCCGTAGTGGTAGGGGGATATTTTGCTGTTTATGAAGTGCTTGTAAGTTATTGATAACTTCTGCAAGTTTTAAATTAGCAGCTTCTTTAGTTTTCTTTACCTGAGATTTAGCTTCAGATATTTGTGCTGATGAAATTTCATTTTCTGGAAGTTCCTGAAATTGCTGTTGTAAAATTTCTAATTGTTGTTCAGCTTCAGTTTTAACTCTTAAAACACATTGACGCGCATGAACTAAGATAATATCTAGTAATTCTTGGGTAATGCGGGTAAGAGTAGCTTCAATGTTATTCCATTCAAAGGACTTACTGTATGTTTTTTCCAATCTAATTAAAAAGACTTGAGTGTTTTCAACTAGCAATTTTCGCTGTTTAGGATTGAGGAGTTGATAATTTTGGAATTTTTGATAGGTTGTTTGCCATTGAATTTGATCAATTTTTGATAAAACTATAGGAATTTGACTAAAACTTTCTTGTAAAAAATAACTAAAATCATGTTTTTTACCTTTTTTATCGGTAAAGTTACCCGCTATTTCATAAGATATGGCTTTTGTTAATACTCCCCAATCTGGTAAACTGATTTGATAATTTTTAGGAACAATAGTTAATTTTAATGTTTTGGCAAACATCAATAAACCTAATGGTAAACCTACCATACTTTCTGTTAATTCAAAATCAGATTCTTGACATTCTTTCAATGCTTGATATAAGTTATTGTAAGCTGTAGATTTCCATTCAACAATGGCTTCAATAATATAATCAATTTCCCGTTTGCGATTTTCCCAAATTTGAATTGTTGTCCGTAAATCGTTTTGGTTATGACAATTTTGATGATCTGTTTCTAATTTCTCCAAAGATACAGAATGCTGCTGGAAAATATAAACTAATTTTGCTACTTCCGAAATAGCTAAACCGACATCATTAGCATCTTTTAATCCCGGTTTAAATGCAGAAATATGAGTTGTGATATTTTTCTGCAACCAAACTGCTAACCCAAATGCACCAAATCCCGGACGAGTAAAACCAAGTTCTTCAATACATTTAATAGCTTGACGCACATTTTCTCGAAAATTCTGTACTTCTTGATTATTTTCTGTATAAGGTTTAATTTGTGGTAAAAAACTGTTGATTTCTGAAGATTCCCAATCTATATTTGTGGCATTTTTGAGAATATTTTCTAACCCAGTAATTAATAATTCAATTTCTTTTTTAGTTACCAAAGTTTGATGATATTCAATTTCTTGATTTTGATAACTTGTTTCTAAATTATCTTTTTCATTTTTGAGTTCATTCTGTTGCTGATTTACTTCTTGTTCTGCCAGAAAATAGTCTGTAAATCGTGGTGATAATGGTAATAATTGATTGATAATTCTAATATTTTCGTGACGTTGACTGAGATTATTTTCACAGTCAGTAGCGGTATTTTGTAGCCATGTACCAATTACTTGATCTTCTAAAAATGGCTGTCCTTCTTCCCCAACTTTTTCGGCTCGTCCCTTTCTAATAGCACGAATAACGGGATTGTGAACTAAGCGACTGAGGGCGTTATCAACTGCTAAATTAGCTTGTGAGGTAATTAATGTGCGTCCCCCGCGCAAAGCTACTTGATAGCAAATTTCCGCAATTACGGTAGTTTTTCCTGTACCTGGTGGGCCTTGAATCAGCACTAAATCTTCTGCGGACAGGACTTTTTCAACTGCGGCTTTTTGTCCAGCATTTGCAGAAGATAATAATAAGTCTTTTGAGTTAAGTTTAATCCTTTTGATAATCGGTCTGGCTTGGGAAGCGTCAAAGAGAAAGTTACCTAAATAGGGGTTTTGAGTGCGTCCTTGTTTTAATTGTTCTAAGGCTTTTTCTTTCCGTTCAATTTGTTTGATGTCTCCAGCAGCATCAAAAAATAAGTAACCATTCTTGGGAAGTTGATAATTACCTTTGGCTATATATTCGATGATTTCTCGTTCTAATCGAACATGAATAAAATTATGTTTTTGATCAATTTTTTCAATAGTTCCTAATTGACGACTGTGACGACGATTTCTGTCTGTGGGTACGGAATCTAAAAAGTTAACTTCTTGATTTTTAGCTTTTCTTACCCGTTCCCAAAAGTTTTCTACACCTAAAATATTCTCTTCAGAACCGTTAAGGGTAGCTGAATTAACTTTAACTTCTAAAGCGATTTGTCGAGAATTTGAGCCATGATGAGAAATTCGGAAAGATACACAAAATTGCCGGGATTTAGCAATGCGTTCTTCAACTTTTAAAAATGCTTTCCAGGCTTTAAGTTGATCTTCTGTGGGGACATGATTTCCGCAAATTGGCATATTTTTAATTTTTGCCAATAATGGTTTAGGAATATCCAAACGATGTTGATGATTGGGACTTAGTCGCAACCAATAGGGTAAAGCATAGCCGTCAATATTCCCCCGCAATTCATGTAATAAATAAGCTGATAAAATTTTAAATCCGCCATGTCCATCTTGACGAATAGCAGCTTTAAATGCTAAAGTTTTTCCTAGCTTTTTCAGTTTTTTTGGTAATTGAAAGTTATCTTGATCTGTGGCTATAGTTAGTTCCCAAATCTCTTCTCCTGGTTCTTTTGCAGTTCCTTGACGACGAATATAAAACAAGCCAGGTTGTTTACCAACTAAATCAAATAATAATTCATTGGCACGCTCTCGTCGTTCTCGAAATTCAGGATATAATTGTAGAGATGATTGACCTTCAAGATGGCGAACTAAATTATCAACGGCTGAACCTATAAACGTATAACCACAATCTTCTATCTTTGTTTTATTATTCATAGTTTTGGTAAAAAATATTAGTAATCAATAATGTAATATTAATAAGGATCAGATCCCCGACTTCTTAAAAAAGTCGGGGATCTTGTAGTTGATATTAAGAAGCTAGTGTTACTTCTACCAATTCTTGTAATTCACCTTTGTTGTACATTTCAATCAAAATATCAGAACCGCCAACGAATTGACCATTAATGTATACTTGGGGAATTGTTGGCCAGTTGGAATACTCTTTGATGCCTTGACGAATTTCTTGATCTGCAAGTATGTCAAGGGTTTCAAAGGGAACTCCTAAGGTATTGAGAATTTGGACAACGTTATTAGAGAAACCACATTGGGGCATTAATTTATTGCCCTTCATGAAAACCATAATTTTGTTTTCTTCTACCAAAGTATCAATTCTTTCTTTAAGTTCTGGGGTCATGATTAGTTATTTCCTTATGTTACTGAAATTCAAGAGTTGATACGATCTTAGATTTTGTTTTCTTAATGCAAAATCCTCAATCTAAAATTAGTTTGTTGCTTGCCAAGCTTCGGGAGTGTAGGTTTTAAGTGCTAAAGCATGAATAGCTTCGCTGGATATAGCTTGTTGCAATGCGCCATAAACTAGTTGGTGTTGTTGCACCATTCCCTTATCTGCAAACTGCGATGAAACTACTGTTACCTGATAGTGATCACCACCACCTGTCAAGTCTTGTACTTGCACTTGGGCATCTGGCATTTGTGCCTTGATCATTGTCTCTACCTGTTGCGGACTTATCATAAAAATACCCGGTAAGTGGGAAACTCAGACACTTCAGTGCTGAGAGGGAAACGACACTATGGCTTACGCCACGCTTCGCTATCGACAAGCTCAGTGACCGCTCGTGCGGTTTTAACCGCCTTGAATATTTTTTCATTACCGCCTTGGAGTTGGTAAATTCGGTGTACTTTTGTAATGTACTTTCAACGGGACAATTACCGATTCAAAATTCCCAACTCTGTACGCATAATGTGTTGCTCCGAAGAGCCTCCCATTTCTGGGGTAATGTTAGCTTCGTCAATGTTTTAAGAGCTTTTTAAACTTGCAACACTGTTTCAGTGACTTTAAAACTGTTTAATTGCAAATGACAGAGCAGGGAACTAGCTACGCATTCCGGGGTGTCGTGACTCAAAAAACGTAGTCAGTGAAGACTTAGACTGGTCAGTACAGCTTGCAATTTCTTACAAGCTCAGTCCCTTTAGGGCTGAGTTACTGACCGCAATTCCTGAAAAAACTTACTTCTCTATTATTAACAGATATGTCGCGGTTGGCTGTTGCCTGTTAGCATTTGCCGATTATTTTTTACCTTGACGCGGAAAGGGGGCATCTACAAAACCTAATTCAAATAATTGTTGGTATGCTTTTGTGCCTAATTCTCTGGTGGGGTTTTGACTTTTAATGATTTGCACTAGCAAAGGGATGGCTAATTCTGGCTGATTTTGCGCTCTATGTACTAAGGCTAACTGATAGGTGGCTTCATCTCGCTTTTGGGCAGTTGCTAAAGCATTCTTGCGGTGGGAATCGGCAGCACGAATGTCAATACCTGCAAAACTAGAATTTAGGTCTTGATAAAAGCTTGATAATTGATTATAAACTTGGCGGGCTTCTTGGAGTTTTTTGGCAGCCAGAGGGTAATCTTGACTAGCAACTGCTTGGGCTGATTCTTTGATCAAGCGATCGCCTCCCTCTATACTTAAAAGATTATTACTTATTCCTGTGGGGCTGAGGGTATTAGGCTGATCTGTATTAATAGGTTTTGGTTGTTCCGTAGGTTTGATTTGATTAGCGGGTTTGGCTTGATTAACAGGATTTGATAACTTTTTCCCCTGAGCATAAGCAGGTGACAGCAGACCCAAAACTGCTATGAGTGATAAAAATGTGAAGCGAATTAAGGGAGCAGCATTCATGAGTTTAATTAGTGCAATAATTCTATAGAAAAAGTTGGGAAACCTTGTGTATCTTAACTCTCTTTGTCCTAGAGATAAAGTCAGTCACGCGATAACCATTCAAAAAGCAGAAGAAAAAATCCCCCAACTAACGCTAGAGGATATATTCTCCATACTTTGTGTTAGTCGGCAGTTACCTATTTTAAAGTTCCCAAAACAGGAGTTAACTGAGTTGCTGGAATCTGCGGATTTAATAATCCACTAGCATAAACACGAGGATTGGTTTGGGAAATAATCGTATAAGATTGGCGAACATGAGCATTGACAGCTACAGTTTTCGCATCATACATTTGCATGGCTACTTTGGGGTAGAAACCAATGCCAATAATCAGCACCAGAAAACAGGCAGCAATAAACACTTCACGGGGTCTGGCATCAGTATATACCGTTTCCGTTGGTAAAAGGCAATCTGTACCAAAACAAGCCGTTCCTTCGTCTTCTTGATTTTCCAACCCAGCATTGTTAATATCGCAGATCAGTGCCGCACCAGAACCGTAAAATACTTGACGCAGCATAGAAAGGAGATAAATAGGTGTGAGAATAACTCCCACAGCCGCTAGGAAAACTGTAACGGTGCAGAATGTGGAAGTATAAACATCGCTAGTAGTTATCCCGACAAACACCGAAAGTTCACCGACAAAGCCACTCATTCCCGGTAAAGCCAAAGATGCCATTGCCCCCATTGTAAATAGAGCAAATACCTTTGGCATAGCTTGACCAATCCCACCCATTTCTAACATGACCATTGTGCGGGAACGGTCATAAGTTACACCAGCCAAAAAGAATAACACGGAAGCAATTAAACCATGGGAGATCATTTGCAACATTGCCCCGTTGATACCCAAATCGGTGAAAGAGGCAATTCCTATTAATACAAAACCCATGTGGGAAATGGACGAATAAGCCAAACGTCGTTTCATATTCGTTTGGGCAAAGGAATTTAACGCACCATAGATAATATTGACAACACCGAGAATGACGAGAACGGGGGCAAAGTAAAAATGAGCATCGGCAAGTAGGTCAAGATTCAGGCGAATTAGTCCATATCCACCCATTTTCAACAACACACCCGCCAAAATCATGGATACGGGAGAAGATGCTTCACCGTGGGCATCAGGTAGCCAAGTATGCAAGGGGAAAATCGCCAATTTTACGCCAAAGGCAATTAACAACCCAGCATATAGTAGCAGTTGCAGAGTGAGGGGATATTCTTTTTGTGCGAGTTCTGCAATATCAAAAGTGACATTTCCGCCGCCATATAGCCCCATTGCTAGGGCTGCCACCAAGATAAATATAGAAGCTGCTGCGGTATAAAGTAAGAATTTTGTAGCTGCGTAGCGTCGTCGTTGTCCACCCCAAATACAAACTAGTAAATATACGGGGATTAATTCGACTTCCCACATAATGAAAAATAACAGCAAGTCTTGGGCAACAAATACCCCAACCTGTGCAGAATACAACACAAGCATGAGAAAATAGAACAGCTTTGGTCTGCGGTCAACTTGCCAAGCTGAAAAAATCGCCAGTGTGGTCACAAATCCCGCCAAAAGTACCAGTGGGGCGGAAATCCCATCCACAGAAACTGCCCAGTTTAGTCCTATCTGAGGCATCCAGACATAATTTTCTACCAGTTGAAAACCCGCATTACTAGCATCGTAATGTTTCCAAAAGGCATAACACATCAAAATAAAGTCAGCAATACCTACGCCCAGTGCATACCATCTGACAAGTTTGCCGTCTTTATCAGGCAATACAGGAATGACAAAGGATGCTAAAAGTGGAAATAGGACAATTGCGGTAAGCCAGGGAAATTGAGCCGCTATCATGTCAATAGGAAAAAATACTTATTGGTTAATTTTGCTATTGTACTAAACTTTTTAACAATTTCTTTATAAGTTTTTACCCCAGGTTAGCATAAAGGAATATATACATAAATATATCTTATGCTGAGGATTGAGTAGATGAGAAAACGTCTTTATCTGTCTAATGATATAAATTCGCTCTGCTTTTAAGTGAAAAATTTTAGGCTTTTGCTGAGGATAAATGTGATAAAATTGGTTAATAGTTGACAAATGACAACCGACTAATAACAACTAACAAATGAACGATTTTTGGAATACGATTCTAGAGTTTGCAGAAACCACTACTATCAGAGTGGGAAAACAATTAATGCAGGATTTTGGTAAAGTCCAAGCTTCACAAAAAGCTGATGGTAGCTTGGTAACAAAATCAGATAAATGGGCAGATCAAGAAATTCGAGATGCTATTGTTTCTACTTTCTCCGGTTACGGCATTTTGAGCGAAGAAAGTAATCAAACTTTTCCGAATGCAGAATGGTGTTGGGTAATTGATCCTTTGGATGGTACAACCAACTTTACCAGAGGAATTCCGATTTGGTCTATTTCTCTGGGGTTACTTTATCGAGGAACGCCCATTTTTGGTTATGTTTACGCGCCACCATTAAATCAAGCCTTTCACGGATTTTGGGCGGGTTCATCAGGCTTAACAACGCCAACGGGAGCATTTTTAAATAATCATCCCATTCATACCAGTAAAGATGCTCCCAGCAAAAACCACTTTTTTAACCTTTGTTCTCGCAGTACCGACATTATTCAACCGGGTTTCCCCTGTAAAATTCGGATGTTAGGAGTTGCTAGTTATAACTTTCTTTCCGTCGCAACTGGTGCGGTTTTGGGGGGAATTGAAGCCACACCCAAGGTATGGGATATTGCTGGCGCTTGGGTCATTGTCCAAGCTGCGGGTGGGACGTGGGTATCGCTCAATTCTGAGTCTTTTCCATTATCGCCGGGAATGGATTATAGCGATCGCTCTTTTCCCACAATGGTTGTGAGTAATTCCGATATAGTTCCGATATTTACACCATTTCTAGAAAGTGCAAAACTTTAACAACTAACAACTAACAACTAACAACTGAAAACTAACAACTGAAAAAATTATGAAAGGACTTTGGTTAGAAAATAATCAATTACAATTACGTACCAATATTCCTATTCCTGAACCACTACCAGGAGAGGCTTTGGTGCGGGTTTTGCGGGCGGGAATTTGTAATACTGACCTAGAATTAATTAAAGGTTATTATCCTTATACTGGCATTATCGGCCATGAATTTGTTGGTGTTGTTGAACAAGGTCCCAAACAGTTAATTAATCAAAGAGTGGTTGGTGAAATTAACGCTGCTTGTGGTGATTGTCGTTTTTGTCGGCGGGGACAACCAACACATTGCGAAAATCGGACAGTTTTAGGAATTGTTAACCGTCATGGTGCATTTGCAGAATATCTATCTTTACCTATTGAGAATTTGCATCTTGTTCCTGAAAATGTCTCTACAGCAGCCGCAACTTTTACTGAACCCATAGCCGCAGCTTTGGAAATTCAACAACAAATACAAATATGTAAAGATGACCGAGTATTAGTAGTTGGAGATGGTAAACTGGGACAATTAATAGCCCAAACTTTAGCCTTAACAGGTTGTGAATTATTAGTAGTTGGAAAACATAAAGATAAATTAGTAAATTTAGCAGCGAAAGGAATTAAAACTGGTTTCGCTGATAGCGTCACTGATAGATACTTTGATATCTCTGTTGATTGTACAGGAAATCCTGAAGGTTTTAATATTGCTCGTCGGGCTTTACGTCCTCGTGGTATATTAATCTTAAAAAGCACCTATGCGGGAAATCTCAGTTTAGATGCTTCTGCTTTAGTGGTAGATGAAATCACTCTCATTGGTTCTCGTTGTGGTCCCTTTGTTCCAGCATTGGAATTGTTAGCGACGGGAAAGATAGATGTTCAATCTTTAATTGATAGTCATTATCCACTTTCTCAAGGTTTAGCAGCTTTTGAGAAAGCCAAAACTAAAGGAGTTTTAAAAGTGTTGTTAGAAATGAGTTTGTAATTATTTGTCAGAATCAGGATTTACAGGATTAAAGGATTTGCAGGATGTTAGTTTGCATTTAAAGATAACCGACTTCTGATATAATTGATATTGATAAATGAAAAGATGTAGAAAATAAGTTAGGTATCTCACAACTCAGAATATTCAGAATTCAAATGTAAAATGTGTGTAATCAAAATGAATAAATTATCAATAGATAATCCTGTAAATCCTTTAATCCTGTAAATCCTGATATGGCTACGCCACGCTACGCTATCAGACATTAATCAGGTAGAGACATTAAACATCTCTACCAAAATTTATCAACCTCTAAACTTTCAACGCCTTTTCAGCTTGGAAATGCAGCAATAACCCATATTCCAAACCTTCAACCACAGCTTGATAAGAAGCCTCCAAAATATTGCTAGAAACTCCTACAGTAGTCCAGCGTTGTTGACCATTACCTGATTCTACCAAAGCGCGAGTTTTAGCAGATGTTCCCGTATTTCCATTGAGAATTCTCACCTTATAATCAGTCAATTCAAAATCAGCAATTTGGGGATAAAAATTCACTAAAGCCTTCCGCAAAGCGGCATCCAAAGCGGCTACTGGTCCATTACCTTCTGCGGCTTCGAGAATATTTTTACCATTAACAGCAACTTTCACCGTTGCTAAAGAATTAGTAGATTCCTTCATTTCCACCAAATCACAATGGACTTGAAAACCTTGAACTTCAAAAAACTGCTGACGACAGGATAAAGCCTCATACATCAAAAGAATAAAACTAGCTTCTGCGGCTTCAAATTGATAGCCTTGACTTTCCAATTCCTTCATGCGGTGAAGAATTTGTCTAGCTTGGGGATGATCCTTATCTAATTCAATCCCACAACTGCGAGCTTTAGCTAAGACATTACTTAAACCAGACTGTTCAGAAATGACAATCCGGCGGTGATTTCCGACCAATTCCGGTTGAATATGTTCATAGGTTAAAGGATTCCGTGCCACCGCAGAGACATGAATTCCCCCTTTATGAGCAAAAGCCGAAAGTCCCACAAAAGGTGCGTGTTCGTCAGGTGCGAGATTAACAACTTCACTGACAAACCGACTAGCTTCTGTAAGCTGATTTAGCTGGTGTTCACCGATACAACTATAACCCAGCTTTAGCTGTAAATTGGGAATCACAGAACACAGATTTGCATTACCGCAACGTTCCCCATAACCGTTAATTGTTCCTTGTACCATTCTAGCTCCAGCCATAACTGCCACTAAGGCATTCGCCACCGCCATTTCTGAATCATTATGAGTATGTATTCCTATTTGGGGAATTTTTTCTTGACAACTAACCCCTTCGGGGTTCGTCAGTCGCTCATGGGGGAAACCCCCAAGACCGCGCTGACTCACAACTGACAACTGACCACTGACAACTGACACAATTTGCGAAACTTCATGAGGTAAAGTCCCACCATTGGTATCACATAAAACTAACCATTCTGCACCTGCTGTGACTGCTGCTGTCAACGTCTGTAAAGCATAATCAGGATTTTGCTTATAACCATCAAACCAATGTTCAGCATCGTAAATTACTCGCCGTCCTTGAGAACGCAAATACTCGATTGTGTCCCCAATCATGGCTAGATTTTCCGCCAGACTGGTCTTGAGTCCGGCTGTAACGTGCAAATCCCAAGATTTACCAAAAATTGTCACCCAGCGCGTATCTGCCGCCAAAATCGCTTGGAGCATGGGTTCATCTACTGCTTTGGTGTGAGGACGACGGGTGGAACAAAAAGGGACAACTTCTGCTTGTTTGAGGGGATTTGTTTGAAGTTGCTCGAAGAATTGGACATCTTTGGGATTTGCTCCCGGCCAACCACCTTCAATAAAGGGTATACCCAATTCATCAAGTTTGTGAGCAATGCGTAACTTATCTTCTATAGACACTGACAGTCCTTCTCGTTGAGTTCCGTCGCGGAGAGTAGTGTCATAGATCCAAAGTTGATTTGAGGGAGTTGTGGTCATAAAAATTGGGTGAACCGTTGGTTCAACACTGACACCTGAGAGACAAATTTGCGGCGATGTGCCAATATACAACAAAACGCTATTTCGGTAATTTCAATATCCCTCAGTTGGTAAGGCCAAGTAAATTAATTGAGTGTAAAGAAGAGGCTGGGGATAAGGTACACAGAGATGATCAACTGTCGAGGTATTGGCACTTATGGTACTTATGCGGTTACAGTAGAAAGTGAGGTGTCCGCAGTGAGTTAGCCTAAGCAAACACAGCGATAGCGAAGCACAATCTAGGAATCGCTTCCTCCCCATTCTCCTACAAACGGCCTGGGTTTAACTTGCCAAATTCAGGTTTTAGGTGATGTCAAAGTAACTAAATTTTATGGGTTTTGGGGTCAAGGTTCTCAATTAGTTTAGATACCAGAAGGTTAACAAGGAGAGAAACAAGATGGGTAGATGGACACCCTTGATTTTAATGGCTGGCGGCGTAGCAATTTTGCTAGGTACGTTACTGGGAATTAATTTTCCTATGGGCGGACAACAAACTGCTAATGTTCCCCAAGGACGCAAAGAATCTAGCGTTCTTCCCGCTAATATTAATGTTAATAGTGCTGCGAATGGGAATGATTCGGAAAATACTAGTAGTAATGAGTCAGAAACTTCCAGCGGAAACAATTCTAATTCTGCCAGTGAAAGCCCTCGGAATACCCGTGTAGCTCAAAGTAATGCTTCTACAGAGACTACCAACAATTCTGCTAATACTACACAAGAAACAAGTGATAGTAATAAAAGTTCCAGTTCTACAAATGATAGTTCCAGTTCTCTCAATGAAACTTCTACTACAGAACGTAATTCAAATTCTGGTAGTAATACCAATCAAAACAAAGCACCAATTCGGGCTTTGTGGTAACTAGGGAAAAATTTAGTTAGAGGTCAAAGGTCAAAATTAAAAAACTCATGACCAATGACCAATTTCCACCCCCTCTGAGTCATTTATGAGTTATTAGTTATTTACTAATAACTAATTGACTAATGACTAATGACTAATGATGTTTTAATTATTGGTGGTGGTATTATCGGGTTGGCTTGCGGTGTTGAACTTAAATTACGGGGTGCAAATGTAACTGTAATTTGCCGTGATTTTACTGCCGCAGCCAGCCATGCCGCAGCGGGAATGTTAGCGCCTGATGCGGAAAATATTACTAATGAGGCGATGTTGTCTTTATGTCGGCGATCGCGTAATTTATATTTAGACTGGACGGAAAAATTAACAAAATTAACCGCCACAAAAGATTTAAACAATACAGGTTATTGGCCTTGCGGTATCCTCGCACCATTGTATCAACAACCTGAAAACCGGGAACACAAAAACGCTAACTGGTTAGATAAAAATACGATTAACCAATATCAAACAGGTTTGGGTGCAGATGTGGTTGGTGGCTGGTGGTATCCTGAAGATGGGCAAGTTGATAACAGGGCTTTAATGAAAGTTCTGCGAACTGCGGCTACCTCTTTGGGTGTTGTTTTCCAAGATGGAATTACAGTAGAAGCGATTTCTCAACAACAGGGGAAAGTTATTGGTGTACAAACTAATACTGGGTTACTTCGCGCTGATCATTATCTTTTAACTGCTGGTGCTTGGACGAATCAATTATTACCTTTACCAGTGCGTCCCCGCAAAGGACAAATGTTGAGTGTGCGAGTCCCGGACTTTGTGACTGAATTACCTTTAACCAGGGTGTTGTTTGGTGAAAATATTTATATTGTTCCCCGCCGCAATCGCTCTATCATTATTGGTGCAACTAGCGAAGATGTAGGATTTACTGCCCATAATACCCCTGGGGGCATTCAAAGTTTATTACAATCAGCTATACGACTATATCCCCAACTAGAGAATTATCCTCTACAAGAACTTTGGTGGGGATTTCGTCCCGCTACTCCCGATGAATTCCCTATTTTGGGTCATAGTTATTGTAGTAACTTAACCTTGGCTACTGGTCATCACCGCAATGGTATTTTACTTGCGCCAATTACAGCCACATTAATTGCTGATTTGATTTGTGAACAAAAAGCAGATCCTCTTTTAGCTAATTTTCATTATTCTCGCTTTTCTACTGTGTCATCTACTACTACACCAATGTTAATTCACGCGACTCCTGCCACTAACGGACACCGTAACCCAGAAATATCAGATTTAATTGTTCCCGATTCACCCTTAATTATTGCCGGCAAAAGCTTCAAATCTCGGTTAATGACGGGAACCGGTAAATATCGCAATATCCGAGAAATGCAGCAAAGTGTCGCTGCTAGTGGTTGTCAAATTGTCACGGTAGCTGTGCGACGGGTACAAACCAACGCCCCAGGACATGAAGGTTTAGCAGAGGCACTAGATTGGAGTAAAATCTGGATGTTACCCAATACCGCTGGTTGTCAAACCGCAGAGGAAGCGGTGCGAGTGGCACGGTTGGGACGAGAAATGGCCAAGTTATTAGGACAGGAAGATAATAATTTTGTCAAGTTGGAAGTTATACCTGATGCTAAATATTTACTACCTGATCCCATTGGCACTTTACAAGCTGCGGAACAGTTGGTAAAAGAGGGTTTTGCTGTATTGCCTTATATTAATGCTGATCCCATGTTAGCCAAGCGACTAGAAGAGGTGGGTTGTGCCACGGTTATGCCTTTGGCTGCCCCTATTGGTTCGGGACAAGGACTGCAAACAACTGCCAATATTCAGATTATTATTGAAAATGCCCATATTCCCGTAGTGGTAGATGCCGGCATTGGTGCGCCCTCTGAGGCTGCTGAGGCGATGGAATTGGGGGCGGATGCGTTATTGATTAATAGTGCGATCGCCCTGGCTCAGAATGCCCCAGCAATGGCTTATGCAATGAATCTAGCCACAGTAGCCGGTCGCATGGCTTATTTAGCCGGCAGAATGCCCATGAAGGATTACGCTAGTGCTAGTTCACCTTTGACGGGGACTATTACGGGCTAATTTGTATTTACTTAGATCCCCGACTTCTTGAAGAAGTCGGGGATCTGATTTTCTTCTAAAACCTGACTTTTATATTTGATCAGATCACCAGAATCTTTGCCATTTTGTTGTTTAAGACGTTTCTTGAGCTTAATTTCTATAGAACTATTAATATCAGGTGTGGGATTTCTATTTAATACAATACGTGCATAAATTTTGAATTCTTTTATTTCAGTCATCAGTTTATTTATAGATGAATTTATTTGTGCAATTGCTTTTTTTAAATCATGTCCTTTTAATTATCAGTTCTACAATATCACTGCAGTCAGGTGAAGTAGAATAGCACAAAGTAATACATGAATTGTCTATTTTGTCAAGATACCGCAGATTGCAGATTAATGAGGTACAGGATCTAAATTCAAAGCCAGACAGCAAGCCAGTTTTACTCCTGACTCCTGACTTCTTTAGATTCATGTAATTATTTTTTTATTTTTATGAGAGTGCTGTAAAATTTATTTAACATTAAGTAAAGAAAGATAATAAGGAATCACTTCATGCCTTACACAAACGAAGAGGGTGGTCTTCTCAATAACTTTGCTAAAGAACCCAAGCTTTATCAAGCTGAACCACCAACAAACTCCCAAAAGCGTACTTATATTATCTTAGGAATTGCAGCGGTGCTTTTAATTGGAGGGGTAATTTTTGTCGCTTTCACTGTCTCTAATGTTAGCTAATTGGAAAACTGCCCTTTAATAGCTTTTCCTGATTTCAGGTTCTTATTTTGATCAAGAGCCTGATTTTTTGCTAGAATGGCAAAATACAAGTATAATCATAGTCTTTTTTTTTTGATATTCTAGCCCATAAAACTTGATTCATCCTGAAAAAGAGAGCATCTCCGTGAAAATCCAAATTATGAGATGTGACATTAATATTTAATTTATTCAGTCAGGATGTATACAGAAAATAGGGCTAAAACTCAACTAAATACAAGCGTGAATGAAACTGTACATACAGAAAACATTAGTTTGAATCGGCAAGTATATCAACGCCTAAAACTTGCTCTGAGTCTGGGTTTACGTAGACAAATCCTATTTGCTATATGTGATAATTTACATTTAAGAAATCGGATAGCAGCGCGGTTACACTCCACTTTAGCTTATCCAGTGGGTAAGGTCATATATCAGCGAGCTAATGTGGGAGATTTTAGCACGCCAGCTTATCCGCGATTAGTCACTCTGCGTTTAAATTTAAGTGATCCTAATCCTATAGCGCAAATCAATGAATGGTTAGCTAATTATCCACCCCCGATGGTGGGAGGATCAACAGATAATCCTGGCCGTCCCTTACCAATGCCGGGATTTCAGATTGTCGGGGTAGAAATGCTGACTAAAGAACCAGTAGCAGTACAACGTTTATTTTTGAATTATCTCCGGTTAGGTGAACAGCATTTATCAAGTCAGGAATTTAGTCACTTTGTAGAATCTAGTCTTTTATTTTGGGTTTCTCGTCCTTGGTTGTCTGCGATTCAGCAATCAGCATCAAAATTTTGGCATTGTCGAACCGGCGTATTTGTATTTGCAGGAGAACCGACACCAACTATAGATAATAGAGGTTATCCAGAAAAATTTGCAGATTCCTATAATTTAGGTCAAGAAAATTTAGAGCATTTAGTTGTTAATGAAGAGGAAGTTTCTCAAGACATCAAACAAACAAATAAGTTTGATTTGTCTTTAACTTCAACCACAGATTTAACACAAATACCAGATGAATTTCCGGTTCAATCTCCTCAAATAACAACTCATCAGCATTTTCCTTCCTTATCTCATATTAACCAGGAGTTACAAGGATTAATTAAGGCAACAATAAATGCTGATGATAGTGATCAAATTCAACAAATACTCTGGGAAATTGAACAGTTACATATTCAAACAGCTAAGGGAGAAGAGTTAGGGATAGCTTATCAGAATCTTGGTAATTTCTATCGGTTGCAGATTGAGCAAGGACAAGCAACTGTGGAAAATTTGATGATAGCAATTCTAGCTTATCAGGAAGCAGTTAATTATGATGAAAGTTCTCCACAACTTCCAGATATTTTGAATGATTTGGGGACACTTTACTGGATGTTGCACCGCATCCCTGATAATTCTGAAGAAGCAAAAATTTATATTCAACAAGGGGTAGACTTTTATAAATTAGCACTCAAGATAATTACAGGTGATACTCAGCCAGAAACTTATACGCGGATTCAAAATAACCTGGGTACTGCCTATGGTGACTTAGCGAAATTTGCTGAACCTGTAGAAAATTGGCAGTTCGCAGTTATTGCTTATGATGAAGCCATTCGTTACCGACAAGAAGAAATAGAACCTTTAAAATATGCTGCTTGTCAGAACAATTTAGGTACAGCTTATTGGCATCTAGGGCAGTACGATCAACCTGTAGAAAATCTCACCAAAGCGATTTCTGCTTATAAGTTAGCAGTCGTTCACTATCAACAGACAAATGATCCCCTAAAATATGCGATGATTCAAAATAATATGGGTACGGCTTATTGGAATCTTTCCCAATATGAACAACCAATAGAAAATCTCCAGTTAGCAATTCAGGTTTATAATGAAGCCCTAAAATATCGAACATCTGTGGATGTTCCTCAATCCTATGCTGCTACTCAAAATAATCTGGGTATCGCTTACTGGCATCTAGCAAATCAGCCACAAACAACAAAAGAAGATCAACAAAAATTCGTAAAATTATGTATTAATGCTTATGAAGAAGCTGTGAATACGGCTCACTTACTTAGTAGTCTACCTTTAAGTTTTGATTTATGGATGACACACAATAATTTAGGATTAGCTCATTATTATTTAGTGATAAATTTGTCTTTTAATGGTGATAAAAAAATGCTTTCTCAACAGTTAGAAGCCGCTTTAGAAAATCATTTACAAGCGTTAAGTGGATTTGATAGACAAACAGAAAATTATCAAACAACAATCAGCTATATTATTAGCACAATTCGGGCTTTTCACAATGAGTTAGGAATTCAAGGACAAAATTTAGCTTTATCTAAGCTTCCAGGACATTTATTGCCAAATGTCTTACCTAAGTTGTAATTTGGTAATTGGTAATTGGTAATTGGTAATTGGTAATATGAAAGAAACAGTTTTAGGGGTTCGCAATCTACAAGTTGAATTTGTCAGTGACAGCAGTAAAGTAAAAGCTATTGATGATATTAGTTTTCAGCTACATCAGGGTGAGACTTTAGGAATAGTGGGAGAGTCGGGAAGTGGAAAGTCGGTTACGGCTTTAGCAATCATGGGTTTGTTGCAATATCCAGGAAAAGTGAGTGGAGGGAAAATTTTCTTTTCTTGCACAAGTGGACAACCGGTGAATTTATTAGCATTATCACCTCAACAAATGCAGCTTTATCGAGGTGGTGATATTGCGATGATTTTTCAAGAACCAATGAGTTCTTTAAATCCGGTTTATAATATCGGGTTTCAGTTGCAAGAAGCTATTATGCGACATCAGAATGTAAATGCAATTGAAGCGAAAAGAATTGCGATCGCGGGTTTACAAGAAGTTAAACTTTTAGCTAGTGATGAACAAATTGAAGAACAGTATCTTGATCATAATTTATCTGCATCAGGTAGCTTTAAATTAGCACAGTTGGTGAAAGAACACAAAGAAGCCATGTTGGAAAGATATCCCCATGAGCTATCTGGAGGACAATTGCAACGAGTTATGATTGCCATGGCTATTTCTTGCAATCCATCGGTATTAATTGCGGATGAACCAACTACAGCTTTAGATGTGACTGTGCAAGCTACGATTCTAGCATTGTTATATGAACTGCAACAAAGTCGCAATATGGCAATGATTTTTATTAGCCATGATTTGGGGTTAATTGCGGAAATTACTGACCAAGTAGCAGTGATGTATAAAGGTAAAATTGTCGAATATGGTGCAGCAGCACAAATTTTTAACAATCCCCATCATCCTTATACGAAAGGACTTGTAGCTTGTCGTCCTAGTTTGAATCGTCGTCCCCACAAACTGCTGACTGTTTCTGACTACATGAGTGTGACAGAAGATGAATTTGGAAAAGTGACAATTCAGAGTAAAGAACCTGCTCAACCAGCGGAAATTACTAGAATAGAAATTAACGAAAGATTAGCAAAGATTAGTTCACAACCACCTCTGTTGACCGTTAGTAACTTGGAAGTCGGTTTTCCAGTCCGGGGAGTATTTGGCAGCACAAAACGTTACCATAAGGCTGTAAATGGGGTTTCCTTTGATGTTTTTCCGGGAGAAACCTTGGGATTGGTGGGAGAATCTGGTTGCGGTAAAACTACTTTAGGTAGAACATTGCTGCGATTAATCGAACCGATGAGCGGTAAAATATTATTTAATGGACAGGATATTACTCACTTGACTGGGAAAACTTTGCAGCACTTACGACGGGAAATGCAAATTATTTTCCAAAATCCTTTTAGTTCCCTCAACCCCCGGATTAAGATTGGGGAAGCGATTGTAGAACCGCTGTTAATTCATGGTGTCGGTAAGTCGAAACAACAGCGACAAGCTAGGGTAGTGGAACTGTTGGAACGGGTGGGTTTAAGTGCAGATGATATGAAAAAATATCCTCATCAGTTTTCCGGTGGTCAGCGTCAACGGGTTTGTATTGCTCGCGCTTTGGCTTTAAATCCTAAGTTTATTATTTGTGATGAATCAGTTTCAGCTTTAGACGTATCTGTGCAAGCGCAAGTTTTAAATTTATTGAAAGAATTACAAGAGAAGTTGAAACTAACTTACATTTTTATTTCCCATGATTTAAGTGTAGTCAAATTTTTGAGCGATCGCATTTTAGTGATGAATCAAGGGAAAATAGTGGAATCAGGGACATCTGACAGTATTTACTTAGAACCAAAAGAAGAATATACACAAAAATTAATTGCTGCAATTCCTACAGGTAGTCCAGAAAGAATCAGAAATAGAATCGGATAATGTCAGATTTAGATCCCCGACTTCTCCAAGAAGTCGGGGATCTTATTGATTGTAATAAGCTAAACAAATAGCAATTTCTGAACGAACCTGAGAAACCCGTTCTAAATCATTTATAAATTGCTCAGTTCCCACTTGATAATTCATGATGATTATACTTTATTTAGAGTTTTTTTTTAATTTGCGATTCTAAGAAAAGTTTGTAAAAAAGAAAAGCCAAAGCCCCAAAAATAATAATTCCGGCTAAAACTGAGGCTACTCGAACTGCAACTATAGTTGCAACAGCCAAACCAAAAAATTTTCCACCAAGAATGATTTTTCTTAGCCAAGGTTTTTGAGATTGTTCTGGTTGATGTTTCTGAGTTTTATAAACAGGTTGATCAATAGCATTGATTTGATCATCCAGTTCTCGGAGTCGCTTTTCTAGCCGACGTTGAATGTCTTGATTGTGTTCATGGGGAGATTTCATTAATGTCCACCTTGTTTATGAAATCATTTAGTATATTGTATGATAACTTACGCACAGAAACAACCAAAGCAATATTAACATTGCTAGATTGAGTTTAAATTCAATCTTTTGTACTTGCTTTTCAGAAATTTTCGGGAAGAAGATCCCATTAGAATTGAGATTATAGCAATTTTAATGTATTTCTTCCTTAGCGTCTTTGCTCCTTAGCGTCTTTGCGCGAAACAAAATTACATAAAAATGTCAAAATTTGATTGGGAAAAACTCAGGTAGATGCAAAATGGATATCAAAAATGGATTTGTTGGTACAATTGGTAACACCCCATTAATTCGTTTAAACAGTTTTAGCGAAGAAACAGGTTGTGAAATCTTAGCCAAAGCCGAATATCTGAACCCTGGTGGTTCTGTCAAAGATCGGGCTGCGCTGTATATTATCGAAGATGCAGAAAAAAAAGGACTTCTCAAACCCGGTGGTACAGTAGTTGAAGGAACAGCGGGAAATACGGGAATTGGACTGGCACATATTTGCAACGTCAAAGGTTATAAATGCTTGATTATTATTCCCAATACCCAATCCCAAGAAAAAATAGATGCTTTAACTACCTTGGGGGCTGAAGTTCGTCCTATTCCTGCGGTCCCTTACAAAGATCCGAATAATTACGTTAAACTATCTGGTAGAATTGCGGCAGAAATGGAAAACGCCATTTGGGCTAATCAGTTTGATAATTTAGCCAATCGTGTAGCCCATTATGAGACCACAGGTAGAGAGATTTGGCAACAGACAAATGGTAAAGTCGACGGCTGGGTGGCATCAACTGGTACTGGTGGTACTTATGCTGGTGTGGCAATGTACCTAAAAGAACAAAATCCGGGCGTTAAATGTGTTGTTGCTGACCCTTTAGGTAGTGGACTATATAGCTATATCAAAACTGGTGAGATCAAAATAGCAGGTAATTCGATTACTGAAGGTATTGGTAATAGTCGCATTACCGCCAATATGGAAGACGCACCTATTGATGATGCTATCCAAATTGATGATTCTGAAGCCTTGCGTGTTGTTTATCAACTATTAAGAAAAGATGGTTTATTAATGGGTGGTTCAACGGGAATTAATGTCGGTGCGGCTGTGGCTTTAGCTAAACAGTTGGGTCCGGGACATACTATTGTAACTATTTTGTGTGACAGTGGTTCTCGCTATCAATCACGAATATTTAATAGTGCATGGTTAGCCAGTAAAGGATTAGTGATCAATTAGGATTTCTTAGCGATCGCCACATATACCAAATATAGTATCATAGTGGCGATTTAGATGAAGCCCAGTGCTTGGGTGTTACTTCTGATTCTATTATTAAATTATGGCTGGCTGAACGTCTTGATAAAAAAGTTACTAGCAAGTAAAAACAGTAAATATTTGGATATTTTCAGTGAATTAACTGTAAACAAATGTCAAACGTCCCAACTCAGGAACAACCCCTGCCTATTTCTGTAAAAGTATGTCAACATCGTACTTGTAGAAAACAAGGTGCAGAAGAAGTATTAGCAGCTTTACAAGCTTTACCTGCTCCTAATGTGACAATTGCAGCTAGTGGCTGTTTAGGTCAATGTGGTAATGGTCCAATGGTGCTAGTTTTACCCGAAATGGTTTGGTATTGTCGGGTTTTACCTCAAGAAATACCCAAATTAGTCGAACAACATTTATTAGCTGGTAAAAGAGTTAAAGAAATGCTTTATTATCGGTTTCATCCCCAGGGATAAAGATCACTGAAAATATATAAATGCTGTAATTTAGTACAGTAAGAAGTGAGGGAATGAATGGATATTCAGCATCTACGTCAAGCATTAAAAATGAAGTGGCTAATTTATTATGAACAAAATCGTTCTTGGCTAGTTAAAATGCGAATCTGGAAAGATTATGCTGGCATCCGCAGACCTTCTTCTGGTTACATTTTAGCAACTTTATCCACTTTAGAACCAGAGTTAAAAAAAATCCTCCCTTTCATTTTGGATTTAAACAATGATCCTGATAGGATCATTGCAGCTTTGTGTTTGCACTTCAATCCTGAACAGGAATTAAACTTATTAAAATCCCAGCATTCTACCGCAAAAAATGAGATTGTGAGTACCTCTCCTGCTCATATAGCCTTGACAGATTCACCTGTACCCAAAGAACGCAAACAGGTGTTATTGAAAATGACTACAGGCATTTCTGTGATTGCAGTGGCTACACCGATTCATCATCATTCTTCAGTTAAGCTACCTGTCGGATTGGCCAGGGAACAAATAGATAAACGATTGATAACTACGGGAATTCCCAGCCCAAATATTACCGGGATTTCATCTACTTATAGCAATATTTTTCCGTCTTGGCTAGATGAATTGTGCCCAGGTAGAGGAAATGGGTAATGGACAATTAGACATTACTTAATGGATATTCGTGGGAAACAAAGGGAATAGCAATTATTTCCCCTTCTGTTTCTCCAACTTGTACTTTTAAGCCAACTCCACCAGCTTTACTCCTGATGTAACCTAGTCCAAAATGACCATCAGGAGTGGTTGTATAGCTGGTGAGTTTACCTACTTTTTCTTCCCCAATGGTGATGACTGTTCCTGGTTCAGCCGTAGCACTAAGACGAATTCCCCAAAGGTATTGCTTTACACCTTTGTATGTATTAAGTCTGGCAATGGTTTCCTGACCGATATAACAACCTTTGCTAAAGGAAACTGTCTGCCATAAACCCACTTCTAAGGGGTTATAATCATCCGTGAGTTCTGAATCGGTCGCGGGACGACCTTGTAATATTCGTAACATTTCCCAAGCGCGATCGCTCAATTCCACAGCCCCCAATCCTAGTATTTTCTCCCACCATATTTGTTTTTCGGCAATCGGTAAAATCAATGTATATCCAGGTGCAGCCAAGCCACTACCCACTGCAACTATCACCCGATCAACTAAAATATGATTACCATCTGGTTGACCAATTAAATCACCAGCTCCTAAATTTTCGACGATAGCATGGCTTTGAGGTCCAATCAGGCTTAATGTCGCTGTTTCCTCGGTCACATCAGTTAATTTAACCTTATCTGCAAAGAAGATATAGCGATCTAACCATGCCATAAGTTCCTGACGACGGTGAGGGGAAACTAACAATAAAACAGCATCATCTAATACATAAGCAGTCACTAAATCTATCGTCCGAGCGGTAGATGTCACCATGACAGTATCACAGCCCTGACCAGGTTTGCGAGATTGAAAATCATTAGTGCTTTGATTATGTAAAAAGCGGAGACGATCATCATCAGAAATCCGAATACGCCCCCAATCAGAGCGATCTCTGACCACGGACCCTTCCCTTACCGCTTGAATAGTATTTATATCGTTAGTATCAATTGCAGATGTTAACATAGTGGTACAGAGTTGATAAAATTATCACCATAAGCAGATAGAGGATGTAGGTTAACATCAAGCTCTTTCAAAACTATAGTTTTCAACTTGGATCTAGTTTATACTCAGATACCGGACTTCTTTAAGAAATCCGGTATGTAGCTTTTGTAAAAATGGAGAGGGGGGGATTCGAACCCCCGAAGGGATATAATCCCTTAACAGATTAGCAATCTGCCGCTTTCGACCACTCAGCCACCTCTCCAGGTCATGAGTAATAATCGTAGCAGAAGTTTTTGAGCTTGTCAATAGTTATTTTGTAAATAGATTCATTGACCATTGACCATTGACCATTGACCATTGACCAATGACCAATGACCAATGACCAATGACCAATGACCAAGTTATAAAACTTGAGATCGCATCCAAGCTGCTGGCAAAGTACGTAACTTTTTCCATTGGGGAACATAAGCTCGCTGACTGAACACATCATAATTATTGCGCTCAATCACCTCTAAAATCTGCTCATAGAGCATGGATGCAGCCCAAACAGGCCACCGAGCATCAGCAGAAAGATAACTAATACCTTTATCTGCTTGAATATAGAATTGACGGGCGCGATCAATTTGAAACCGCATGAGTGAACGCCAACGGTCATCCACTACGCCGCGAATACATTCTTCCTCGGTGTAATTAAATTTGGCCAAATCTTCTAGGGGAATATAGATTCTGCCTCGACGGGCATCTTCACCAACATCACGGAGAATATTCGTGAGTTGATTGGCAATTCCCAAAGCGATCGCTTCTTCTATAGGAAGATAAGGCTGTTGGCCTTGATGCCAAGGGGCGGTATAGATATTATTATCTATACCCATAATCGTTGTTGACATCAAACCTACAGTCCCCGCTACTCGGTAGCAGTAGAGGTATAAATCCTCAAAGGTTGCATAGCGACTGCGATACAAATCCATCCGCTGACCGGCGATCATATCCCGAAAGGGTTGAATGTCTAGCGGAAAGCGTTGGAGAGTATCTACTAACGCTACATCATAATTATCCAATGGGCATCCCGCAAAAATGGATTCCAGTTGCTTTTCCCATAGTTCTAGGGTTTCTGGCGTGGTAATAGCAGATGCAGGGCCATCCACTAATTCATCTGTGCGGCGACACCAGGCATAAATTGCCCAAACAGATTGACGCTTGGCCGGACTCATCAACATTGTCCCCAAGTAAAAAGTCTTGGCGTACTTAGCTGTGAGTTCCCGACAAAGGTTGTATGACTCATCTATAGAGACCAGCGTTTTCATGCGCGGGGGGGAATCAGGCAGTTGCAGCATTCTTGGCGGGCGGTCGTGTTGGCGTTTGCAGGTTAGAGGGATTTGCTACCGTCTGTGCTTGGAATATCGCCTGCGCTGTCAGTTTACCAGAAAGTACAGCCCCTTCCATGCTGGCTAGATAGCGCTGCATGGTGTAATCCCCAGTCAGATAGAAATTAGTAATGGGGGTTTCCTGGGAAGGACGGTACTGTTGACGACCTGGGGTAGCCTTGTAAACTGAACGTGGTGTTTTTACCACATGATATTTCAGCATTTTGGTAGGATTATCCCCCCCAAAGTGTTGGGGAAAGAGTTTTTCTAACTCAGTAATAGTTGCAGCAACAATGTCCTCATCGGATTTAGATATCCAATCTTTTGCCGGTGCTAGAACTAATTCCAGCATGGAACGGTGAGGATTGGCGTATTCACGGCAAGTATTACTCATATCAGCATAAACGCTGAGGAGAGGAGAACGCGAAAATAGCAGATGATCAATATCTGTTAATTTGCGGTCGAACCAGATATGGACATTAATCACTGGGACCCCTTCTAAACCCTCTAATTTTTGGAAAAATGGCATTTCTTTCCAAGAAATGGGCAAAATCGGCTTTAAGGGGTCAACTGGAAGGGCAGAGACATAAGTATCCGCTGTAAATATTTCATCTTCTGCCCCATTTAAACCGCGGAGGAGGAAGCCTTTCACAGTTCCATCCTCATTGAGTAAAATCTCTTTCAAGGGCGCATTCAGACGGACTTCACCACCCCGTTCAGTAATGTGGTCAATAATGGGCTGACACAATCTTTCTGTGGGTGAACCATCAAGGAAGGCCATTTTTGAGCCGTTTTTCTCTTGGAGAAAGCGATTCAAAGCCGTTAAGAGGACAGTAGCAGAAATTTCATCGGGGTCAATGAAGTTTAAGGCTTTGGACATCGCAATGAATACTTCTTTTTCTACCCTGGGGGGGACGTTTTGTTTTTGCAGCCACTCCCGGAAAGAATATTTGTCCATTTCTTCGACATACTTTTGCCCTTGGAGAATGGCAGGTAGTAATCCGATGCCAAAACTGATTTTCTCCGGCCAGGTCAGCATATCGTTGTTTCTGAGAATTGCTACCATCCCATTGATAGGTGCTGGTAAATCGGGGAAATCAAAGCGGCTGTAAGTCCCCGGTGCTTCGGGCTGATTGAAGATCATTGTGTGTTCTTTCCACTGCAACCGATCTTCAATATCCAATTCTTTGAATAACTGCAACATATTGGGATAAGCCCCAAAGAAAATATGCAGTCCTGTTTCGTACCAGTCCCCATCAGCATCCTTCCACGCTGCCACTTTCCCCCCTACTACGTCTCGGCGTTCCAAAACGATGGGTGTGTGACCTAGATCCGTGAGATATTTTGCACAGGAAAGTCCTGCTAGACCCGCTCCCGCGATTGCTACGCGCATTTAAACCTACTATTATTTAATATTTCTTAACTGTTTTGCCGTTCTAATTATACGTTGCAATCCGTTACATTTGGCGATTCTAGTTTGATTGCTTCCCAAAAAATTCCCAAAATTTTCCGCCAACTATCTAATTTACCCTAATCATCAGTCCAGGGATTAACACAAATTTTTTTGAAGTCAAAAATATTTAGTGTAGTTTATGACTCATCATCAATCCGTGTATATTTTTGGGTAACTGCTTGTCACAAATACAAAACCTGATTTTTTTATTAAGTATTAATATGCAAGATGCCTATGTGACTTAGTAAAGTAAATGGCAGGATAAATCGCTATTCATAAGCAAAAGTAATGGAAATATTAGTAATACCTGAAAACTAGATTTAAAACTTTTATTTATTTCAATCTCTATTACGGTATATGATGATCCCAGAGGGTTTAATCATAATTAAGTCTGAAATCACATAGAAATTATGTAATTAAAAAAACTCTCTTTTTATTCAACCTGGGGATTATTTCTCTAGGAATTGTGCATCTATCTGGAGAATAAATAAACTATGATATCAACGGGAATAATATGGGCGACATCCTTCACAGGTGGTACTTTGGTGTTGACAGCAAATTTACCGCTGGGTTTAATAGCTGCATTTTCTCCAATCCAACTTCCAGCCAACTTAGTCAAGCCCCAGGCTCAATTTCTGACCATTTCTCAAGAATATAAAACTGCTTGGCAAAAAACCTTAATATCAAAAACCTCTTTGACATTGGATTGGATAAATAGACGATTATCATCATATCGAGATAGGTCTATGACTCTACCTTCAACAACCTTGAAGGCAAAAGAAACAAAATTTTGTGCCTCTGTGCCAGAAAATATACCTGCACAACCTCACTGGCAAAATTTTACTAACTTTCGACAGATAATATTTACTCAAGTTAGTGTTCCTAAACTAGATTTGTCACCAGCTACTGTTGTGCGATCGCTCGAAAGCTTCTTTAATATCATCAACAATCCAATTGAGCCAAATGGAAGTTATGATTACTCACCAGTATTGATTGTCAAGCGGAATTCATCCAGTTATGAAGTCTGGGTTAATAACAGCTTTGTTGCCCGACTACCTGATCAAATTACAGCTAATGCTTTACAAAACCGCTTACAGCAATTAGTAATATCACGTACTAAACAACCTACGCAATTACAACCAGGTTTAGTTGATAAAACTCCTTCTCTGATGATAGGTAATAGATTACTATTTGCAATAGATCGAAAAATCTCTGATGAACTTGGTCGCAGCGGTGATATTTTAGCAATAGAATGGACGAATAATTTACGAATAGCCCTCCATACTAAACCGCTAACACTGATACAAGGGCAAATGGAAATGTATGGATTACAGTCCTCAAATACAAAACTTTCTGGTATAGCTTCTTGGTATGGTGGCTATTTTCATGGTCGCTTAACCGCAAATGGTGAGATATATAATCAAGATGATTTCACTGTTGCCCATCGTAGCCTACCTTTTAATACCTTCTTAAAAGTAACAAATTTACAAAACAATAAATCCGTGATTGTGCGTGTAAATGATCGCGGTCCGTATATTGCACCAAGAAGCCTAGATTTGTCTCGAACTGCGGCTCGTTGTCTCGATAGTGAACATACTGGAGTCGTAGCTTATCAGGCTGTGGTTTTACAACAAAATGCGCCACAAATGACTTTGAAACCATCTCCACCAAAAACTGAAAATATGGCTAATGCTAAAAGTGAGTTATTAGTTTTTAACTTTTAGTAACCTGGAAGGATAAAGTAGAGAAAATGCGTTGCATAATGGCAGTATGAATTCTGTTTCACGCAAAGAGGCAAAGGAGCAAAGACGCAAAGGTAAGAGTTTTAATTGTGTAGCGTAAGCTATAAGTTCAATCAAGAGAATTTCATACCTGAATTTAGCAACACCAGAAAATACTTTATCCTTTACTTAAATCACCAAATTATGTCAATATCTCAATTATCACAAAGCTTTGGTAATCACCTAATTCTGGGTATTTCTGGGACAAGTTTAAATGATGACGATAAACGGGCGTTAAATGAATTAAAACCGATTGGTGTTATCTTTTTTGCTAAAAATTTTCTTGACGGTGTACCATATCCAGTCTGGTTAGAAAAGTTTAAAACCCTCATTGACGAAGTTCGCCAATATTCTGAACGCGACTCCATATTTACTACTTTAGATCATGAAGGTGGGCGAGTTGTGCGGACACCTTTACCAATTACTCGCTTTCCTTACGCTTATTTATTGCAATCTCATGCTTATGAAGTTGCAAAAGCCACAGCTTTAGAATTAAAATCTCTGGGAATTAATCTTTCTTGGTCTCCGGTTGCAGATATTTTCTCTAATCCCCAAAACCCAATTATTGGACTCCGTGCATTTGGAAATACACCGCAAACCGCTAGTGAAGGTGCGCGGGAATATTACCGAGGATTGCGGGAAGAGGGCATTTTAGGTTCTGCTAAACACTTTCCTGGCCATGGAGATACTAGCACTGATTCCCATTTGGAGTTACCAATATTAAATTTGAGTCGGGAAGATTTGCGAAACCGGGAATTGATTCCTTTTCAAACATTAATTCAGGACAAAATTCCGTTAATTATGACGGCGCATATTTTGTTTCCGCAAATTGATCCAGAAGTGCCAGCAACCTTATCTAAAATCATTTTAAATGATATTTTGCGGAAAGAGTTAGGTTTTGAAGGTGTGATAGTTTCCGATGATTTAGACATGAAAGCTGTCTCGGAAATTTTTATGCAATCGGGAACAGTTGCGCGGGCTTTTCATGCTGGTTGTGATTTGTTTATAGTTTCTCGTAATATCAATTCTTCTTCTTTGGAAAGAACATATAAAATAGCGGCAGATTTTTCTGATAGTTTGAATAATGGTAGTTTAGATGTAGCGGTGGTAGAAGCTGCGCGGGAGAGGGTGGAAAAGTTATTGCGGATAACTCCTCAATATCCGGTTTCGACTCTTGATAAGGAGACCTTGGTGAAGAATGCAGAATTAGCTATTAGTTGTTGTTTGTAGGGGGATTGAATAAAAATCAGGAGTGTGGGTGATAGCCTACTTACTCATTGGATTCATCCAAATTTCCAACCTGCTAAAAAGTTGGGAACAAATCAAAGTTAAACACAAATAAATTACAGCCACAGCCGCATAAACTTCAAAAGCGCGATAATTTTCCGAAACAATTAATTGTCCTTTTCTAAATAATTCCTCAAACCCAATTACAGCAACTAAACTAGTATCTTTCAATAAACTAATAAACTCATTACCTAAAGGTGGTATCATGCGGCGTAATGCTTGGGGAAAAATCACATAAGTCATAGTTTGCACAGAATTTAAACCGAGTGATTTGGCTGCTTCTGATTGTCCAATTTCAATAGATTGAATTCCTCCACGCACAATTTCCGCAATATAAGCTGCACTATTTAAACTTAACGCAATTACTCCAGCCGCAAGACGATTTAAAGTCAAAGTAAAACCCATCTCTTGAGAAATTGCTGGTAAGCCAAAGTAAATCATAAATATCTGTACTAATAACGGCGTTCCTCGGAAAAAATCTATATAAGCCCTGGCTAAAAAACGCAAAGGTTTAATATGAGAAAGCCGAATTATCCCAATTAGAGAACCGCTAGTTAAACCGCAGAAACCTGATATAAATGCTAATTGCAATGTTACCAAGACACCACTTAATAAAGTTGGTAAAGATTGCCAAAATACACTAAAAGAGTTTAATTTGGCTGTGTTTTTATTGATAAATGGTAATATTTCTGGCAATATTGGCGGTGTAGATTTAAACCATTTTTGGTAAATCTGTTGATAGTTGCCGTTTTTTAAAATCTTCGTTAAACCGTGATTAATCAAAGATAAATAAGGAGAGTTTTTAGCAGTTGCAATTCCATAAAATTCCTCAGTTAGTAATTGTTCTATAACTTTGATTCCTTGCAAATTACCTGTATTAATAGCATATAAAGTTACAGGTGCATCATTAATAACTGCATCTACATTGCCATTTTGTAATTCTTGGAGGGCTAATGGTGCAGAGTCAAAACTGCGAACTTCCCCCCCAGTCACACTTTTAGCTTTTTCTGCGCCAGTTGTGCCAATTTGAACAGCAATTTTTTTATTTTGGAGACTGTCAAAACCTGTAATATTTTGATTATCTGCACGAATAGCTATGGCCAAACCTGCTTTAAAATAGGGACGAGAAAAAGCCACTGTCTTCGCCCTCTCTGGGGTAATAGTAATCGAACTAATCGCCCCGTCTATGGTTTTAGCTTGTAGCGCGGGAATAATGCCATCAAAAGGTAAACTCTGAAATTCTACCCGAAAATTAGCAGCAGTCGCTATTGCTCTCATTAAATCAATTGAAAACCCTGCTAACTCTCCACCTTTACTTTGAAACTCAAAAGGCGGAAATGCTGGTTCAGTAGCTACTCGGAGAATGTAATTTCCGCGATAATTTCCACTACAACCAGCCAATAAACCACAAATTAAGAGAATCAGCACACACAACCGACTAAAATCAAATCTTACCATCTCCCCCTCGGTCGCATCATCTGCACTTAGAGTAGTTCATTCACAAGACTACAACGAAGCAATAGATTATATCAACTAAAAGAGAATAAAGAAAGTTAAGATATGTATCTTCTCTGTTGTAAATTTTTACAAAAATTCACGTAAGAACTCAAAGGGATGATCTTCCCAACAAGGTTCGGGTACTAACCAAACCAATTTGCTTTTAATTTCGTCTTCAATTTCATCGCTATCGTCTCTATCAAATAGTGAAGTTAAAAGTTAAAGCTTCCCAATCGCGTTCTCTTAAGGAGTTCAAAGAGCAATGAGTTGTGTAAATGCGGGATAAGTTAAAGCATTTTCAAAATTGGTAACTGGTTCTGCTGTTTGCATCAAGCAATTTTATATTAAAATTGCCAGTAAATTATGAAAAGTATATTGCCAAGTTAATATATTCAGTATAAGTGAGGTATTTCTTTTACCACATCTAATATTTCCTGAATTGTGAAATAAATATAGTAAAATACTGGTTCTCCATTAATTTCTATAGTACCGTATTTTCGATGTGGACGGCCTTGCACGTCTTTATCGGAAAAATCGTTAGGCTTAGGATCATAACCACGATAATCTTTCCGAAAACTTACCAACTTAATTGGAGTGCATTCTTCATCAAAAGTGATACTCCATTTTATTTTTAATTTTAATTTACCATCAGAATCTCGTTCTAAGTCATGAAAGAAGTTTTTATAAAAATAGTTTATTTCAATTCTTTTGGAATCTTGAAAATCTTTTTCTGTAATAAGTTTTGAATACGGTAATTGAGTTCTATTAATAACAGCAGGATTGATTTTTTCGATTTTCTTGAAAAATTTATCCGCTTGCCAAATTATGTAATTTTCTACAGCCTTCTTTTGCTTCTGGTTAGCAAAAGATATAAAAGGAATATAAAGACTCTCAAAGGCTGTATCTGTAGATCGGATTCCAATTATATCTGACTCAAAATTCATAGATTATCTTCTAAATAAATATTTTGTATTAAAGAGAAATTTGCCCTAAAAATTACTATACCATTTAGGTTTAGTTTTTGTTCCAATTCACCTAATGGATTAGATGGTTCTACATTATAGTAATAAGGAATAAAAAACTCACTTGCAGAAACCTCGTGTGTTTGCTGGAGAGCATATTCGTATGTAAGTTGCTTGATGATATCTAAATGATATTTGTTCGCTGATTTTGGAGCTAGTTTTTTATTTTTATAAAACTTTAATGGTACATCTTTATAATCAATTATTTTGATGAAATTACCCTCTATAACATTATTGTCAATTTTTTTAGTATTCGATTCTATAATTAAATCAGGACGGATAAAACGACGTAATGCTTGACTTCTATTTCGTTTTTCAAACTTATTATACTTGGGTTGTTGGTAAACTAATGTTCCATCATTTAAATCAAATTCAATGCAAAACAGTTCATCCCATTGAAATTTTTCGGCTACTTTTCCTGAAGATTTAGAAATATTGGAATTTGTGCAGTAAACCCATTGATTCCAACGTGCAGATCCACCATTAGCTTTGCGGTTTCCAACTCGATGTTTATCTTCCTCTTCTCTTTGTGGGTTATCATAATCTTTCAGAGGTATATCTGTGTCCGCATAGCAAATTTCGTTGCGGTGTTTCTTAAAGAAATAGCTATGACACATATCCTCCCAAATTAGAGAAAACCCATATATTCCCCAAAATTCACCATCACCTTTCTCAGGATTTAGATCACCGTAAAGGAATGTTTCAATAGCTTCATAAATTCCCCAATAATCAGTATCTTTGTAATAGGTATTCTTATCTATATTATCTAGTGATTCTTTAAGAACATTAATAGTCTCCTCAAAAGTATCCTGGTCAAAAATAGACTGGTTACTAGTTAAATAATCCTCCTTGAAGCCTTGAGCAAGAAAATGAATTTCTTGACTTCGGGCTTTAATATTATCTGGTACATCACCATTTAACTGCTCAACAATCTCATCGAGAATATAACAATACAGATTTACAATATCGGTGCTTTGATAGCGTATCGTCAAACAAGGTAGATCCATCATCTCAACATAAATTACATCATTATTTATATTTAGATCATCTTTTAAATAGATAGCACGATCTAGATATTTATGAAGTTGAGAATAGTCGATATCTTCACTACGTCTAACTTTCTTTTGGATGGAGTTGATTGCTAAGTCATCGTAAGCTTCTAGAACTCGCTCAATCATTTTAATCTTACTGTAGAGTACACAAATATCTCCTTCCTCTGTTTGTATCTTGACTCCACCAGATGAAATAGTCGTCTGATCCTGTTCTCGCTGAAAGTCAGGTTGATTTATGTTGAATCGGTTGGAGTCTAAATTATCGCGTTCAAACTTGCGAAAGGTGCGATACATCTTAAAAAATAAATCTCGTACTGCGTTGAAGTCACCCTCTGGAAAATTCTCAAAGCCATTTGGTAGACAAAACTCGAAATTATCTCCAACTTTAGATTTACGAATACCAATAAAAAAATCCTTAGAACCTTTAACTAGATTAAAACTGGAAAAATCAAACATAGAAATTAAAAATGTAGGCTAATATTTCGACTTTACAGCACTTCCCGGTGTTATGAGGTACATATCTAGCGAGCGAGATGCCCGCACTACAAGAGTTTCATGATTCAACTTTGTACCTCATAAGAGCGGAAACCGCTGTATATACGAATAGTGCAGTTAGTTCTTGAAATTGATTATATTTTTAACAAAAGTATTATGTAGTTTAGTGAAATCTCCAAAAGTTACCAGGTCATCTTTTTTTACTTTTAGAAGTTCTAATAGTGGCTTTTTATCACGATTAAAAACGCTGTCCCATAAGAAAAACATTAGTTTATTCTGTATTTGTTCAGCAGTAACTGAATCTTTGATGAAGTAATACCCAATTTGTTTGTCTTCAATTCCCCTAATTGAGTCATGGTATTTTTTGATGAAGGTGTTAAGTTTTGTAATAAGATTTCTCCATTCTTGTTCGTTTAAAACTCCATCTTTTCCATAGGTAGCCTTAAGAGGCTTGCTATGATCCCAGTTTACAAACTCCCAATCCCAACGACGCTTAAAGGCACTGTCCATGAAATAAATCGAATTATCAGAAGTGTTCATAGTCGCCAGAATAGAAAGATTAGGTGGAATTTTAATGCTTCTGTTTACCAAATCAAAATTTAAAAATTCAATTTTCTTTTGTAATGTTTCTAATTTAGCTACTTCTTCATAAGGTTGTAGCTTATAACTATTGATATTTCCTCTTTCATCATAACCAAATTTAGTTCCTACCAATTCTAATAGCTTGAAAAATTCGATAGTAGTTATATTAATTCCATAACTTGACCAACCATCTTTATCTCTATCTAAAAGTTGAAAAACAGTACCAAATATCGCGGAAGAATTACCCCGATTTATTTCATCAATAACAAGAGCAACATTTTTGGGTTGGTTGATTTGTTTACCTTCTTTATCGTAGGCATCTTTTATATTTTTATAAGCTTGAGATAGGGCTTTTAGAAAATGTCCTTCATAATAGTTGTACTCTACTTTACCAGACTTGGTAATTGGCACTAACTTACCCATGAAATCCCCATAAGTATATTCTGGATGAAAAACTGTCTTAATGATGTTTTCTGGATTTTCTTTACCTATATCTAAATCATTAGGGATAATCTCGGTAACAATTCTGTAACTTTTGCCAGTTCCAGGGCTACCGAAGATAATTTTTTGAATGGGTTGATTCATGATTGCGGACACCTGATAAGCAACTATTAAAACTCAATGCAAACATTATACATTAATACTTGGTATGTCAACTAGCTATATGTAAGCTGTAAAACTTTTTTACTCTCATCACCCCCTATCCGGTAAACTCAGAAATGCTGCGTTATTCCTAATCATGTCTGACTCCCAAGTAAGTGCTGCTGTTGCGAAACTCTACGATACCTATCCATTCCCTCCCGAACCCATCCTCGACGAACCACCACCAGGTTACAATTGGCGTTGGAATTGGTTAGCTGCTTATAGCTTCTGCACAGGTAGAAAACCGCAAAGGCAAGATATCCGCATTTTAGATGCTGGTTGTGGTTCAGGAGTCGGAACAGAATATTTAGTACATCTCAACCCGCAAGCGCAGGTAGTCGGAATAGATTTAAGTGCTGGTACATTAGAAGTAGCAAAAAAACGTTGTCAAAGTTCCGGTGCTGACCGTGTAGAATTTCATCACCTGAGTATTTATGATGTGGAACAAATACCAGGAGAATTTGATTTAATTAATTGCGTTGGTGTGCTTCATCATTTACCAGATCCCATTCGGGGTATTGAAGCATTAGCGAAAAAACTCGCCCCCGGTGGAATAATGCACATTTTTGTGTATGGAGAATTGGGAAGATGGGAAATACAACTCATGCAAAAAGCGATCGCTCTCCTCCAAGGTAACAAAAAAGGCGACTATCGTGATGGTGTCCAAGTCGGACGAAAAATATTTGCCTCATTACCAGAAAACAACCGCATTGTCAAGCGAGAAAAAGAAAGATGGGCAATGGAAAACCAGCGAGATGAATGTTTCGCTGATATGTACGTCCATCCTCAAGAAACTGATTACAATATTGATACATTATTTACATTAATAGACGCTGCTGGTTTAGACTTTGTGGGGTTCTCAAATCCTGGTTTTTGGCAATTGGAAAAGCTTCTAGAAAAAGCACCAGAGCTAATTGAACGAGCCGAAGAATTAACAGAACGTCAACGTTATCGTCTCGTAGAATTACTGAATCCCGAAGTTACCCATTACGAATTTTTCCTCAGTCGTCCTCCCCTCACCAAAACCGATTGGTCAGCAGATAACACATTACTAGCAGCTATTCCTGAACTTAACCCTTGCATAGATGGGTTTCCCAGTCAATGCTTATTTAACTATGATTATCAAATTATTAACTTAACAACAGCAGAATTTGAATTTATGCAAAAATGTGGTAACAATGCCACAGTGGCTGAAATTTTAGCCCAAGTCGAGCTAGACTTAAACGGAGTAAGACATCTCCTCAAACAACAACTACTCTTACTAACCCCCGGCGAGAGGGTGTAAAGTGCAGGGAGCAAAGGAGTCCGGGGAGAAATTCCTTCATCTGATTCTTGACTTCTGACTCCTGACTTCTGACTTCTGACTCCTGACTTCTGACTCCTGACTCCTGACTCCTGACTCCTGACTCCTCAAAAAATAAGTTAATTGTTTTTTTCTAAAGTAGTGTTACCGGATCGTGATATGATTCAACTGACTGAATGTACAGTCATCTCATATTAGCTGTACTGGTTTCAAGTCTCGTGAGCTTGTCAGAAGAATCAATTGCACCGACTCAGACAACACAACAAGATGAGAAATCTGGTTTTGCTCAAACAGAACCAGTAACCTCTTCCATGCAAGAGTTCTATCAACTCTATCAGAAGTTGCTAGTCATCACACTTGTGTTGACGGGGATTATTTTTATCTCTGTGTGGATTTTTTATTCCTTAAACATAGCCCTAAATTATTTGATTGGGGCGTGTACAGGTGTGGTTTACTTAAAAATGCTGGCTAACGATGTCGAGAGACTTGGTGGTGAAAAACAAAGTTTGAGTAAAAATCGTTTTGCTCTGATCATGATACCGATTATATTGGCGAGTCAATGGCATCAGCTACATATTCTGCCTATATTCTTGGGGTTTCTCACCTACAAAGCTACCCTCCTCATCTATATGGTGCAAACTGCATTCATTCCTGAAGCTTAAAGTTGTAGAGGTAAAGCACAATGCTAAACCACTACAGACAATCCTCCAATCCTCGATTTTTGGGGAAAACCTTGAAGAACGCCCATGCTTAGTGTATTAAACGCTTTTAACGCTTTTCCCCTCGCCGAATTAGAAGTAGGTCATCACTTCTTGTGGCAACTGGGCAGTCTCAAAATACATGGGCAAGTATTTCTCACCTCATGGTTTGTGATTGCTATCCTAGTAATAGCATCACTAGCTGCCACCAGAAACGTCCAAAAAATTCCTAGCGGCATCCAAAATTTGATGGAATATGCCCTAGAATTTATTCGGGATCTAGCGAAAAACCAACTCGGAGAGAAAGAGTATCGCCCCTGGGTACCATTTATTGGTACGCTATTCTTGTTTATCTTCGTATCAAATTGGTCAGGAGCATTAATTCCCTGGAAGCTAATCCACTTGCCTTCTGGTGAACTAGCCGCCCCTACCAACGACATCAATACAACCGTCGCATTGGCATTGCTAACCTCCTTGGCGTATTTCTACGCTGGATTTCGCAAAAGAGGTTTAGGCTACTTTAAGAAATATATTGAGCCAACACCAATTCTGTTGCCAATTGCCATTCTCGAAGATTTTACCAAGCCCCTCTCCCTAAGCTTCCGGTTATTTGGAAATATATTAGCGGATGAATTAGTAGTCGCGGTATTGGTATTGCTCGTGCCTCTCTTTGTGCCTTTGCCAGTAATGGCTTTGGGTTTATTTACTAGTGCCATTCAAGCCCTAGTATTTGCTACCCTAGCCGGGGCATATATTCATGAAGCCCTAGAGGGACACGGCGAAGAAGGACATGAGGAGCATTAACGCCCTCAGTTGATCGCCCAGTTAAAACGAGCAAATTCGCTCAAAACATCGCTACAGCGATTTGAGAACCTAGTACAGTGTGAAAAACACATATCTAGTTGTTACGTACATTTGTAATTTTTGTAGTTAAAGCAAGGAAAATCGTCATGGATCCAATCGTACAAGCTGCTTCAGTTCTAGCTGCTGCCCTCGCTATCGGTTTAGCTGCAATTGGACCTGGTATTGGTCAAGGTAATGCAGCCGGTCAAGCAGTAGAAGGTATTGCTCGTCAGCCCGAAGCAGAAGGCAAAATTCGCGGCACACTACTTTTAACATTAGCCTTCATGGAATCCTTGACAATTTACGGTTTGGTAATTGCCTTGGTATTGCTATTCGCTAACCCTTTTGCCTAAGACCGAAAAAGTTTTGTTAGTGTAGAGACGTGAAAGATGTCACAGACAGCGAAAAGCTGGACATCTGCACGCCTCTACAAACTGGCAACTTATCGCTCATTAGTCAGAACGGGATTCGTAAAATTATCAAAGGCTGGATCATCTTACTAGCCAAGAAAATTAGTATTCCAGCCAAAGAGGAGAGAAATGTTTGATTTCGATGCTACCTTGCCATTAATGGCATTGCAATTCCTGTTGTTGGCAGCTTTGTTGAATGCAATTTTCTACAAGCCTATGACCAAGGTATTGGATGATCGGGATAATTATGTCCGTACCAATAACCTTGATGCTCGTGAACGCTTGGCTAAAGCTGAAGCATTAGCTAAAGAGTATGAGCAGCAACTATCATCTGCGCGTAAGCAATCTCAATTGACTGTAGAAGCTGCCCAGAATGAAGCTAAGAAAATTACAGCACAAAAAATAGCTGAAGCTCAACAGGAAGCCCAAGCTCAACGCGAACAAGCTGCTAGAGAAATAGAGCAGCAAAAGCAAGCAGCTATGGCAACCCTAGAAGCACAAGTTGATGCCCTCAGCAACCAGATTCTAGAAAAACTATTAGGACCTGCTTTGGTGAAATAGTTCTAACTATATCACCAAGTTGGTGCTACGAAAGCATAAACACATCAGGGCTTATGCCCGAAAATGTGGCGAAATTTAAGTGTCCAAAACATTGGCACTTTTTTCCCTGTCGGGAAAAATCAACGAATTACCAAGCGAGCAGCGCACTTGTAGATGGCTAACATGGGCAATATTTTATTACTTGCCGCAGAAGCTGTTAACTCTGAAATGGCAGAAGGCGCAGCAGAAGGCGGTTTCGGTCTAAACCTAGACATCCTGGAAACCAATCTAATTAACTTAGTAATTCTGATTGGCATACTATTCTACTTTGGACGCAAAGTTTTAACCAATATCTTGAATGAAAGACGCTCCGGTATTGAAAGCGTTATTCAAGATGCAGAAGGACGCTTGCGGGAAGCACAAACTGCTTTGGCAAAAGCCCAAGGGCAGTTAACCCAAGCACAGCAAGAAGCACAGAGAATTACTCAAGTAGCTGAACAAAATGCTCAAGCAGCTAAAGAAGCTATTTTAGTTAAAGCGAATCTGGATGTAGCCCGTTTAAAAGAAACCGCAGCATCTGATTTGAATGCAGAACTAGAAAAAGCTATCTCCCAACTTCGACAAAAAGTAGTTGCACAAGCACTGCAAAAAGTTGAAGGACAACTCAAGGGTGGTATTAGCGCAGATGCTCAACAAATTCTAATTGATCGTAGCATCGCACAACTGGGAGGCGAGATATGAAAAGTGATGCAGCAACCGCTGAAGTATCTCAGCCTTATGCACAGGCACTGTTATCCATTGCTCAATCTCAAAACTTAACAGAAGAGGTTGGGGGAGACGCACGGACTTTCTTGAGCTTATTAACAGGGAGTCAAGAACTCACAAGCTTTTTGAGCAATCCCTTTGTCAAGCCAGAGAACAAGAAAAATGTCCTCAAACAATTACTTGGTGAAGGTGTAAACCTCTGCCTCCGTAACTTTTTACTGCTGTTAGTTGACAGAAGACGGATTGCTTTCTTAGAACCAATTTTACAGCAGTATTTAGTGCTATTACGCCAACTAAATCAAACTGTATTAGCTGAAATTACTTCTGCGGTTCCGTTGACCCAAACCCAACTGCAAGCAATTACAGAAAAGGTAATTACTCTGACCAAAGCTCGTCAAGTGGAATTAGCCACAAAAATAGACAGCGATTTAATTGGTGGTGTAATTATCAAAGTTGGTTCTCAAGTAATTGACGCTAGTTTGCGTGGACAAATACGTCGTCTTTCTTTGCGTTTAAGCAGTAACTAAAAAGTTCTGATAAATGTCAGTAGTCATTAGTTAATGGTCAATAGTCAATAGCTAATAAAAAACAACTGACAACTGACCGTTCGGCTGACGCTCACGGCGAAGCAACTGACAACTGACAACTGACAACTAACAACTAACAACTGACAACTGACAAATGAGTATTTCCATTAGACCTGACGAAATCAGCAGTATCATCCAACAACAAATCGAGCAATATGACCAAGAGGTTAAAGTTGCTAACGTTGGAACAGTGCTACAAGTTGGTGACGGTATTGCCCGGATTTATGGCTTGGAAAAAGCTATGGCTGGGGAACTCCTAGAATTTGAAGATGGCACAATTGGTATCGCCCAAAACTTAGAAGAAGATAACGTCGGTGCGGTACTGATGGGCGAAGGTCGGAGTATTCAAGAAGGTAGCTCTGTAACCGCTACTGGTAGAATTGCCCAAGTAGGCGTAGGTGACGCTCTCATTGGTCGCGTTGTTGATGCTTTGGGTCGTCCTATTGATGGTAAAGGTGATCCAAAAACAACCGAAACTCGGTTAATTGAATCTCCTGCCCCTGGGATTATTGCCCGTCGGTCTGTACATGAACCGATGCAAACAGGGATTACCGCTATTGACTCCATGATTCCCGTCGGCCGTGGTCAACGGGAATTAATCATTGGAGATCGTCAAACTGGTAAAACTGCGATCGCTATTGACACCATCATCAACCAAAAAGGTGAAGATGTAGTTTGCGTTTACGTAGCTATCGGTCAAAAAGCTTCCACCGTTGCTAACGTAGTTCAAACCTTACAAGAAAAAGGCGCGATGGACTACACAGTAGTTGTTGCGGCTAACGCCAGTGACCCAGCTACCCTCCAATTCCTCGCACCCTACACAGGCGCTAGTATTGCTGAGTATTTCATGTACAAAGGCAAAGCGACCTTAATCATCTATGATGACCTTTCCAAGCAAGCACAGGCTTATCGCCAAATGTCCTTGCTCCTCCGTCGTCCACCCGGTCGGGAAGCCTATCCTGGAGACGTATTCTACATTCACTCTCGCTTGTTGGAACGTGCTGCTAAACTCAGCGATGAATTAGGTAAAGGCAGTATGACTGCTCTACCTATCATTGAAACCCAAGCTGGTGACGTATCTGCATACATTCCTACCAACGTAATTTCCATTACCGACGGTCAGATTTTCTTGTCTTCTGACTTGTTTAACTCTGGTATCCGTCCCGCTGTAAACCCCGGTATCTCTGTATCCCGTGTAGGTTCTGCGGCGCAAACCAAGGCAATGAAAAAAGTTGCTGGTAAAATCAAACTAGAATTGGCTCAGTTTGACGACTTACAAGCTTTCGCACAATTCGCTTCTGATTTAGACAAAGCCACTCAAGACCAGTTGGCGCGTGGTGTCCGTTTACGGGAACTCTTAAAACAGCCCCAAAACGATCCTCTCTCCGTAGCTGAACAAGTAGCGGTTCTTTACGCTGGTATTAACGGTTACTTAGATGACATTGCAGTTAATCAAGTAACTAGCTTTGCCCTAGGTCTACGTGGCTACTTGAAGAATGTTAACACTGCATACTTCCAAGGCGTACAAGGTAGCAAAGCTCTAGGTGATGCAGAAGAAGCAGCTTTGAAAGCCGCTCTTACCGAATTCAAAAAGACCTTCCAAGCAGCAGCGTAACAGGTAACAGGTAATAGGTAGTGGGTAATAGGTAATAGCAATAACTTTTACCCAATTACCAATTACCAATTACCAATTACCAATTACCAATGACCTAAAAATTATGGCTAATCTCAAATCAATACGCGATCGCATTCAGTCGGTCAAAAACACCAAAAAAATCACAGAAGCCATGCGGCTTGTAGCAGCGGCGAGAGTCCGTCGCGCTCAAGAACAGGTAATTGCTACCCGTCCCTTTGCAGACCGTTTGGCGCAAGTATTATTTGGCTTGCAAACCAGATTGCGGTTTGAAGATGTCAACCTCCCCCTACTGAAAAAACGCGAAGTTAAAACAGTCGGTTTGTTGGTAATTTCCGGCGACCGGGGTTTGTGTGGTGGTTACAACTCTAACGTGATCCGCCGGGCTGAAAATCGGGCCAAGGAACTCAAAGCTGAAGGTGTAAACTATACTTATGTATTGGTTGGCCGCAAAGCTACTCAATACTTTCAACGCCGGAATCAGCCTATTGATGCCACCTACAGCGGTTTAGAACAACTTCCTACCGCCGCAGAAGCTACAAATATTGCTGATGAACTACTTTCTCTCTTCCTTTCGGAAAAAGTAGACCGGATTGAGCTAGTTTATACAAAATTTGTCTCCCTGGTTAGTTCTCGTCCCGTAGTCCAAACCCTTCTCCCTTTGGATACCCAAGGTTTAGAAGCAGCGGATGACGAAGTTTTCCGTTTAACTACCCGTGGTGGTCAATTCCAAGTGGAACGGGAAAAGGTAGCTAGTACAGTTACCGCTTTACCTAGTGACATGATTTTTGAACAAGATCCAGTGCAAATTCTGGATTCTTTGTTGCCATTATATCTGAGCAATCAGCTATTACGGTCATTACAAGAATCAGCAGCTAGTGAACTGGCCGCACGGATGACAGCGATGAGTAACGCCAGCGAAAACGCCGGTGAATTGATTAAAACTCTATCTTTGTCTTACAACAAAGCCCGTCAAGCCGCAATTACCCAGGAACTTCTGGAAGTTGTCGGTGGTGCGGAAGCGCTTACTTAACTTGGTGATTGGTGATTGAAGCCATAAAATAAACTATGGCCAATCATCAATTACTAATTTTTAACCAAGGAAAATGATATTTGTCCATCTTCAAGACGGAATTTATAGAAAAGCTAAAGAGTCAATATTTTTGCATTTAAACTTGGTAATATGACCGATACCATACAACAAATCGCTCAATACCCACTTCAATCGAAGTATTGGGTTTAAAACCAATATCTTGCACCAAATCATCAACATCAGCATAAGTTACAGGTAAATCACCAGGTTGTATTGGTAGCAGATTCTTTTTGGCTTTCATACCCAAGTAATTTTCTAGGGTTTCGATGAAGTTCATTAATTCAATCGGCTGATTATTGCCGATATTGTAATTTTTATATGGTGCATAACTTGTCGCGGGGTCAGGTGCATTTCCCGACCAATTGGGATTCGATTCAGCAACTTGATCAATAACGCGAATTACACCTTCAACAATGTCATCAATATAAGTAAAATCGCGTTTCATTTTACCATAATTAAAAACATCAATTGGTTGTCCTGCCAAAATTGCTTTAGTGAAGAGAAACAATGCCATATCAGGACGACCCCAGGGACCGTAAACTGTAAAAAAGCGCAATCCTGACGCTGGCAAGCCATACAAACTACTATAAGTATGTGCCATTAATTCGTTGGCTTTTTTGCTGGCTGCGTATAAACTAACGGGATGATCTACATTGTCGTGAACGGAGAAAGGAATTTTTGTATTTGCACCGTAAACTGAACTGGAAGAAGCAAATACTAAATGTTGTACATTTGTATGCCGGCAACCTTCTAGAATATTGACAAATCCTACCAAATTACTATCTACATAGGCGTGGGGATTTTTTAATGAATAGCGCACTCCTGGTTGTGCAGCCAAATTTACAACTTTATCAAAGTTTGATTCAATGAATAATTTGGGGATACTTTCTCTGTCTGCTAAATCTAATAAATGGAAGCTAAAACCTGGTTTTTCTAAAAGTTGTTTTAGTCGATCTTTTTTTAAAGTTACATCGTAATAATCATTGAGATTATCCAAACCAATAACTTCATCGCCCCTTTCTAGTAAGTGTTTACTGAGGTGAAAACCAATAAAACCAGCCGCACCTGTAACTAAAATTTTCGTCATAATTTCACCACTGTAATATATATGGAGATTTACATTCTCCGTTTCTGCGTAAATTTTGTAACTTGTTAAGATAAACAATAATACTTAATAAATAATGTTGTATTTAATACTCATTTAATTTATATTACGTAATTTACTTCTGATATCAATCACCGAAATAGAGAATATAGCGGTTTACCAACCCGTTACTAATATAGCATTCTCATTTTTGCCTCCCGTCTGTCCCCTGGTTTTATGAATAAGTTTAAGAATCATCAGAGTACAGAATGTAGGATAAAATCTATATTCATCCCAGAAAATGGAAGTATGTATCTTCTTGAATATCAAATTTAGATTACAGATTCGACATACTTCTTAATAAACCAACAGTGTAAACGCAAAACGTTCTAATCTGAAAATCGACCGAGTTAATTTACTGGGTTTTAGAGGCGTAACATTCATAAATACGCAAAAATGTCAAGCCTTAAAATAAATAACCCAGGCTGAACAGATAAACAATTATGATAGGAGTCTTAAAAATCCCATGAGTGTTAAGGCAAGCGGTGGAAGCTCAGTTGCGCGTCCGCAACTATATCAAACCTTACCTGTCGCCACCATTTCCCAAGCGGAACAACAAGACCGCTTTTTGGGAAGAGGTGAACTAAGTGAACTTGGCAGTTATTTTACCTCCGGGGCAAAGCGGTTAGAAATTGCCAAAATTTTGACAGACAATTCCGAAATCATCGTTTCTCGTGCGGCTAACCGGATTTTCATTGGTGGTTCACCAATGGCTTTCTTAGAAAAGCCCCAAGAGAAAGAATTGGCAATGGTTGGCGCTGGTGCTAATGTCCAAGAGGGCATGAAACTAGGAACAGTCACCTACGTTGAAAGTAGTGGTGGTTTCTTTGAAAACCTCCGTTCTATCTTCAATACTTCTGCTGGTGGACCAACACCTCCAGGCTTTAGACCTATTAACGTCGCTCGTTATGGGCCTAGCAACATGGCCAAAAGCTTACGTGACTTGTCTTGGTTCTTGCGCTATGCCACCTACGCCATTGTCGCTGGCGACCCCAACATCATCTCTGTAAATACCAGAGGTTTGCGGGAAATTATTGAAAATGCCTGTTCTGGAGAAGCAACCATCGTCGCTTTACAAGAAATCAAAGCAGCGTCCCTGTCTTATTTCCGTAAAGATGCCGCAGCCACAGAAATTGTGACTGAGTACATGAATGTGTTGCTGACAGAATTTAAAGCACCAACACCTTCTACTAAAGTTCGTCAACGTCCTTCCGGTGACCAACAAGGGTTACAACTGCCACAAATTTACGCTGTGGCCGCAGAACGTCGTCCCAAGTACGCCATGAAGCCCGGCTTGTCTTCTAGCGAAAAGACAGAAATCATTAAAGCGGCTTACCGTCAAGTATTCGAGCGCGATATTACCCGTGCTTATAGCTTGTCTATTTCTGACTTAGAATCGAAAGTCAAAAACTGCGAAATCTCCATGCGGGAGTTTATTCGCCGTTTAGCTAAATCTCCCCTTTACCAAAAACAGTTTTATCAGCCTTTTATTAACAGCCGGGTGATTGAATTGGCTTTCCGTCACATTTTAGGACGGGGACCAAGTAGCCGTGAGGAAGTGCAAAAATATTTTGCCATTGTTTCCCTCAAAGGTTTGGCAGGTTTAGTTGATGCTTTGGTAGATTCTACCGAATACAGCGATTACTTTGGTGAAGAAACAGTTCCCTACATTCGGGGTCTGGGTCAAGAAGCCCAAGAATGTCGTAACTGGGGACAACAGCAAGACCTGTTTAAATACAGTGCGCCTTTCCGTAAAGTTCCTCAGTTCATTACAACTTTTGCTGCTTACGAACAACCATTACCTGACCAACATCCCTACGGTTCTGGTAATGACCCCTTGGAAATTCAATTTGGGGCGATTTTCCCGAAAGCAACCCGCAACCCCAGCAGCAGCCCTGCACCGTTTAGTAAGGATACTCGTCGGATCTTGATTCACCAAGGGCCTGGTATCAATAACCAACTCAGCAATCCTAATGCTCGGAGTGTAGCTCCTGGGACTTTGGGCGCGAAGGTGTTCAAGTTAGACCAGTTACCTGGAACTATTGGCAGAAAAGCTCCTAAGGGTGTAAGTGTCAAGTTCTCGGAAAGTTCTACCCAAGCGGTAATTAAGGCTACTTATCTACAAGTTTTTGGTCGTGATGTTTACGAAGGTCAACGGCTGAAAGTTGCGGAAATTAAGCTGGAAAACGGCGATATCACCGTCCGCGAGTTTGTGCGGATGTTGGCGAAGTCGGATTTATTCCGGAAGATGTACTGGACTTCTCTCTATGTCTGTAAAGCCATTGAGTACATTCACCGTCGCTTGTTAGGTCGTCCTACCTACGGTCGGGAAGAGAACAACAAGTATTTTGACATTGCTGCTAAGAAGGGCTTTTATGCGGTCGTTGATGCCATTCTGGACAGTGACGAATACAGCCAAGCATTTAATGAAGATACAGTTCCTTACGAACGCTATCTAACTCCTGCGGGTGTGTCTTTACGTCAATTACGTGTGGGAACTATCCGCGAAGATTTGGCGAATGTTGAGAAACAGGAAACACCTCGCTTTGTGGAATTGGGTACAGTCACAGAAATGCGGACTGAACCAGATATTGAGTTCCGCATTAACCAAGGTGTTACTAAGCAACGTGAGCAAACCAAGGTCTTTAAACTGACAGCAGTTAAAAATGACAAGGTTGCGGCGGAAACTGTGATTAGCGGCGCTTATCGGCAGATTTTCGAGCGCGATATTGCTCCTTACATCTCTAAGAACGAGTTCACGGTTCTAGAAAGTAAGTTGGTGAATGGTGAAATCAGCGTTAAGGAATTTATTCAAGGTTTGGGTTACTCTAGCCTGTACCTGAAGGAGTTCTACACACCTTACCCCAATACAAAGGTAATTGAGTTGGGTACTAAGCATTTCTTGGGTCGCGCTCCTATTGACCAAGCAGAAATTCGTAAATACAACCAAATTCTCGCTACTCAAGGGATTCGGGCTTTTATTAGCGCGATGGTTGAAAGTGCTGAATATGGTCAAGTGTTTGGTGAAGATACTGTTCCTTTCCGTCGCTTCCCCACTTTACCTGCGGCTAATTTCCCCAATACCGAGAAGCTTTACAACCAGCTAACCAAGCAAAATGATGATTTGGTTGTTCCTAGTTTTGAAACTGTGAAGCCCCGGATTAAAACTGAGAATACGCCAATTCTCGCCAAGGCGATCGCTGATTTGGCAGCCCAAGCCAAGAAAATGGACAAGACTAAACCCTTGTTTATTGAATTGGGTCGTTCTTTCAATGATGGTCGTGGTCAATCTGTAGAAGTTGGTGTTGGTACAAGCCGTCGCAAACCAGCCCGGATTTACCGTGCTACCACTGGGACAAATTCCCCCGAAACCAATCAGGTCATTAATGCTATCTACTGTCAGGTAATGGACGTATTTAGCGGTCAAGTACCTGCTTATTTCCGCCGTTCTGACTTGGATAGCAAATTGCGTAACGGTGAAATTACCGTGCGTGAGTTTGTTCTCGAACTAGCCAGTTCCGAAATCTATCGCAAACGTTTCTACGCGCCTTATCCCAACACCAAGGTAATTGAATTCCTCTTCCGTCACCTCTTGGGACGCGCACCAGCTACCCAAGGCGAAATCCGTCAATATAACAAATTATTGGCTGATAGCGGTTTAAGGGCTGCTGTAGAGGCAATTGTCAACAGTCCTGAGTATGCTCGTTACTTTGGTGAAGACGTTGTTCCCTACAAACGCTATCCATCTTTACCAGCAGGTAACTACTTGGGTAGTGTTCAAGCTGAAGCTGACTTGGTGAAACAATCTTGGTCTAGCTTGTCTCCTTCTGTTCTCACAGGTGGTCTTCCTAATAGATAGGTGACAGGTGACAGGTGACAGGTGACAGGTGACAGGTGACAGTAGAAGAAGAAATGGAGCAGGGAGCAAGGGGGAAAATTCGTCTCCTCTGCACCCTGCACCCCGCCCCCCTGCCTCTTTTGCCTGTTCCCTGTTCCCTGTTCCCTGTTCCCTGTTCCCTGTTCCCTGTTCCCTGTTCCCTGTTCCCTGTTCCCTGTTCCCTGCTCTCTGTTCCCTGAGAATGAGCAAATCTGAAAATAAGTGTTACAAAATATTAAGAGCAGTAATAAATGCTCAACATAATACTGGACAATATTTTGCGGGAGGTAATTGAGTTTTCCACCTGGTTTACACCAAATCCAGTCAATCTGGCTAGAAATGTAAATCAAGATGTAAATTCAGTACCAACCATATAAATTCGTACCAGTTTAATCAAATTCTGGTTCCATTAGTTTTGGAGGAATCCATTAATGAGTATCGTCACGAAAGCTATCGTGAATGCTGATGCAGAAGCTCGCTACCTCAGCCCCGGTGAATTAGACAGAATCAAAGGTTTTGTTGCTGGTGGCGCACAACGTCTTCGCATCGCTCAAGTATTGACCGAAAACCGCGAACGCATTGTTAAAGGTGCTGGCGACCAACTGTTCCAAAAACGTCCTGATGTTGTTTCCCCCGGTGGTAACGCTTACGGTCAAGAAATGACAGCTACTTGCTTGCGTGACTTAGACTACTACTTGCGTCTTGTTACCTACGGAATCGTTTCTGGTGATGTTACAGCCATCGAAGAAATCGGTATCGTTGGTGTCCGCGAAATGTACAAATCTTTGGGTACTCCCATTGATGCAGTTGCTGGTGGCGTTGCCGCTATGAAGAACGTTGCTGCTACCTTGTTGTCTGCTGAAGACTCCGGTGAAGCTGGTTCTTACTTCGACTACGTTGTTGGTGCAATGCAGTAAGTTTTAGCTGTTTTTTGGCTCAAACTAAAACTGTGGCAATAAGGTTGGAAATAAGGAAAAAACAACAATGCAAGACGCAATTACCTCCGTTATCAATTCTTCAGATGTTCAAGGTAAATACCTTGATACCGCTGCTCTCGAAAAGCTAAAAGGCTACTTCGCTACTGGTGAACTGCGCGTTCGTGCAGCTACAACCATCAGTGCTAATGCTGCTGCGATCGTTAAAGAAGCTGTAGCTAAATCCTTGTTGTACTCTGACATCACCCGTCCCGGTGGTAATATGTACACCACACGCCGTTACGCAGCTTGTATCCGTGACTTGGATTACTACTTGCGTTATTCTACCTACGCTATGCTTGCTGGCGACGCTTCCATTTTGGATGAGCGCGTATTGAATGGTTTGAAAGAAACCTACAACTCCTTGGGAGTACCCGTAGGCGCTACTGTTCAAGCTATCCAAGCTATGAAGGAAGTAACCGCTAGTTTGGTTGGTCCTGACGCTGGTAAAGAAATGGGCGTTTACTTTGACTATGTCTCCTCTGGCTTGAGCTAAGAGTTAGCTTTGCACTTAGTCATATAGGTGCGGCTTTGTTAAGGTCTGGAGATCAATCATGATTGCTAGAAGGTTCTCTTGCTGATTGATTGTAAGTGTTATCAGTCTAGTATTGATGGTTGATTTCCAGCCTTGGAAAAAATAATTAAAGATTTTGACTCAAGATATTTGAGATAAAAAAGTTTCTAAAACAATATCAGGAGATTTGAAACAAAATGGCTCGTTTATTTAAAGTAACTGCTTGTGTTCCCAGCCTAACTCGGACTCGCACCCAACGCGAATTACAAAATACTTACTTTACTAAGTTAGTTCCTTATGAAAATTGGTTTCGTGAACAACAACGGATTCAAAAAATGGGTGGCAAGATTGTTAAAGTGGAATTAGCAACTGGTAAACAAGGTACTAATACTGGTTTGTCTTAATTTCTATAAATCAAACATTATTTTATTTTGATTTTATCAGGGGTCAGTAATGACCTCTTTTTTATGTTGAGAATTTCATATCAGAGAATGTCAAAGAGCGGATTTCTTCATCAATTCCTGAACTTGAGCCGCTACCAGAGGATTTGGATCTGTTTTTAATGTTTTTCATTACTATCCGGCATTTTTTCCCGTTCCACAATTCCGTGTTCTATCAGCCGCTGGAGTTTTTCCTGTGGTGGACGGCGATCTAAAATATGCAATAACATAGCAAAAGTCCTGAACAACTGAGTATTATTTTTCCCACTCAGCCTTCAGGACTATCATTTTAGAATAAATTGACATAAATCTAATTATGGTTGAATGCTGAGGGAATGGGAAAAATTTCCCTGGGGTCAATTTTAGATCCTATTATTCACTAATTCATACAGCACTCATTACCAGGTTGTTGACAAGATTATTTTTTGGGTGAAATCAGCATCATCATATTCCGCCCTTCTTTCTTAGGTGCTTGCTGAAGTTCACCAAAAGGCTCTAAATCCGTAGCCATCCGTTTAAGCAGCGTTTCTGCCAAGTCACTGTGTTGAATTTCCCGACCTCGGAACATCACAGTAGCCTTAACTTTATCGCCATCTTTGAGGAAGCGTTCAGCTTGCTTAACGCGCACATTATAGTCATGTTCTTCTATTTTGTAGCGCATTTTCACTTCTTTCACATCAGCCGTGTGCTGCTTCTTCCGGGCTTCCCGCGCCTTCTTCTCCTGCTCAAACTTATATTTCCCATAGTCCATTATTCGACACACTGGCGGATCAGCCTTGTCACTAATTAGCACTAGGTCTAATTCCTTTTCCTCTGCTAATTGTATCGCTTCCTGCGGAGTTATAATTCCCAGTTGTGCGCCATCAGTGTCAATCACCCGAATTTTCGGGAAGCGAATCCGTTCGTTAATTTGGGGCAGATCGCGAGTTCTTTTTTTCTCAATCACAGGCATTATGATTAGTGGCAGCTCTATTAGTTAAGATTTTGGACTGGTCTTCAATTTAGTTAGTTTAGTTTGATATGCCATTGAAGGCAAAATACAACAGTAACTCAGAATTGGAAAATGAATATCCCTCTCTAGTGTAGCAAATTTATAAGGGAAGTTTAATCAAGTGATTGACTGTATAGTCTGACTCTGAGTTGATTCCACTGCATTATTTAACGTAAATTACATGATATTTGACACTAATAACTATTGTTACAATTTTCTTCTGAGATACATAGAGGTATGATATCTAGAAGATGTTTCCATGATAGCAAAATTAGGTATACATTGAAGCTAACCAAATATAATGTAACATATTAAGAAAGAACGCACAAAATTAATAGTTTCCAACTAATCACTAAGAGATAACTGTGACTACCGTAACACATTGGCAGCAAAGAGTTGGTAATCAAAGGGATTGGGTGTGGCGTGGTTGGCAAACCCGTTATACTTATATTCGTCCTCCCCATGATTATGCAAAAACAACACCTTTAATTTTACTTCATGGTTTCGGCGCGTCCATTGGTCATTGGCGACATAATTTAGAGGTTTTGGGTAAATCTCATCCGGTTTACGCCTTAGACATGATTGGTTTTGGGGCTTCGGAAAAGGCTGCAACTAGCTACAATGTGGAACTGTGGGTAGAGCAGGTTTACGATTTTTGGAAAACCTTTATTCGTCAACCAGTGGTTTTAGTGGGTAATTCCATCGGTTCACTAATTTCTATAGTCGCAGCCGCTAACCATCCTGATATGGTAAAGGGGATAGTGATGATGAGTTTACCTGATCCTAATTTGGAACAGGAGATGATCCCGACTGCTTTACAACCTCTTGTTAGCGGGATTAAAAGTATATTGACTTCCAGATTAATACTAAAACCGATATTTTATTTTGTGCGTCGTCCTGGTGTGCTGCGTCCTTGGACTAGTTTTGCTTATGCCAATCCTGAAGCTGTTACTGATGAACTTATAGATATTTTAGCAGGACCGCCCCAGGATAGGGGATCTGCCCGTGCCTTTAGAGCCTTGTTTAAAGCGACAACGGGGGTTAATTTTAGTCCTAGTGTCAAGAAGATTTTACCAAACTTAACAATTCCTATGCTGTTAATTTGGGGGAAAAAAGACCGATTTGTGCCACCAAAACTAGCAAATCAATTTGTTGGCTACAATGAAAAATTGCAATTGCTATATTTGGAAGATGTCGGTCATTGTCCCCAGGATGAATCACCAGAACAAGTTAATCAGGCGATTTTAGATTGGATTGGTAATTCGTCAGTTGTTAGTAGGGGCGAAGCATTTGGAAGATAAATTATCGGTCATTGCCAAAAATAGTTCTCCAAATGCTTCGCCCGTACAGTTGTCAGTTGTCAGTTGCAAAAAATATATTTCTCTCCCCTGCTCCTTGCTTCTTCTTTTGACTAAAAAATTATTCAGTAAATTTTAATTAGTATTAACTTGCGTTGTATCAACATCTGTAGTGCCATCAACGGTGTGAGCTACAGCAATTAGTTGATTAAGAATATCTTGGGTGGGAACTTGACCTTTTAGTACCACAGTGCTACCTGTTTGAGCAACCCAAATAGTGTCAATATCATCAAGGTCAGGATCTTGATCAAATGCTAATGCTACGCGCTTGGCTAAACCACTTTGGTCATATTCTCCATTTAATCCCATGCGTTCTGGCTCTGTTGTTTGTGTATTAACATCATCGCTAGAAGTTCGATTAACTTGGCCGCTTTCCGATTGCTCTAAGCCAAACATTCTTTGTAACCAACCCATAAATACTTTGTTCCTGTCAATTTTCACTGCTGATGACAATATATGGCTTTAATTTCAAGGCTGCATCTATCTTTGAAAATAGATAACTTTTCCACAGGAACGGAATGATTGTAATTATTAAGTATAAAATAAAAATTCAGACCGACAATGCAGCGTAGTCGAAACTCGCTTTGCAGTCGTCAGTAACCCAGCCCTAAAGGGACTGAGCTTGCAAGAGTAATCAGGCAAGCTGTGCTGACCAGACCACCTTGAGCTTAGTCTCATGGTAGCCGTTATTTAAGTCACGACACCCCGGAATGCGTAGCCCCTTCGGGGTTCAGCAGTCGCTCATGGGGGAAACCCCCAAGACCGCGCTGCTTCACTAGTTCCCTGCTCTGTCACTTGCAATTAAACAGTTTTAAGGTCACTGAAACAGTGTTGCAAGTCTAAAAAGCTTTTATAACTGGTCGTTCGCGCAGCGTGCCGGAGGCATCTAGCTAACATTACCCCAGAAATGGGAGGCTCTTTGGAGCAAAACATTATGCGTACAGAGTTAGAGAATTTGAATCGGTAATTGTCCCGTTGAAAGTACATCACAATAGTACCCCGAATTTCCTAACTCCAAGGCGGTAATGAAAAAAGATTCAAAGCGGTTAAAACCGCCCGTGTCGTTTCCCTCTCAGGGCTACAGCCGCTGAGTTTCCCACTTACCGGGTATTCTTATGAGTGCCGGTCTGCGTTCATGTCATGCTCTTTTAGTCGCCGATGAAACATACGCTGTCAGTTATTGTGGAAGATGAAGCGGGGGTTCTATCCCGCATTGCTAGTTTATTTGCTCGTCGGGGTTTTAATATTGAAAGCCTGGCTGTGGGACCTGCGGAACAGGAAGGAGTATCCCGAATTACGATGGTTGTTCCTGGTGATGATCGCATTATTGAGCAACTTACCAAACAACTGTATAAGTTAGTTAATGTTCTCAAAGTGCAGGATATTACAGAAATTCCTTGTGTAGAAAGAGAATTGATGCTTCTGAAAGTAAATGCTACTAGCAGTAATCGTTCGGAGATTATCGAATTGTCGCAGATTTTCCGAGCGCGAATTGTGGATGTGGCTGAAGATTCTTTGACTTTGGAAGTTGTGGGTGATCCTGGTAAAATGGTGGCGATTGTGCAAATGCTACAAAAATTTGGACTGAGAGAAATCGCTCGCACAGGTAAAATTTCTCTGACTCGTGAATCGGGTGTGAATACTGAATTACTGAAGTCTTTACAAGCAAAAGTCTAGTGTAATTGCAAACGGATGATCAAGAAGTTAATCATCGAAGTTTTTCATGTAATCAAGCAGCAGATATGGTGTAATGGCTATATCTGCTGCTATTATTTTGATAATAGGCATCTCCGGTAATTAAATGTGCGTGGTTTGAAACCCTTGTAGAGACGTTCTATAGAACGTCTCTACATTCATTTTCGGAGATGTCTAATGAAGATTAAAAGTTAGGTGTTGCTAAAATTTCATCTTGCCTAAATTAAGTCGGTAATAGAAAATTGTCGCTGTTTCTCAAGGTCTTGTAAATGAAGTTTTTCTATATATATGGCTTCAGCATAATATTTATCTTTTTCTGGTTCGGCTTCAGGATCTATTTTTTCCCATTGTTCCATAAAATAACGATAGCGTTTTTCTCGAAATACTCTCTCCATACAAGCTAGTGCTGCTTGAATAACATGAGGAGTTCGTAATATTTCTGTTTTATTTTTTTCGTTGAGATGAAATATATGAGAAACTATTTCTAGTTCTTCTGCTAATTCTAAATATCTATTTTGCACACTAGAAATTAAATCAACTTCATCAACTGTAAATTCTGCCATTTGTTGCCATAAAAAGCGATGATGAGAAAGACTAAATTCTAAATTACGGTTTTCTAAATCTTCAATAATTATTTGCCGCTGCTGGGAAGAATGAAGATAAATAATTAATAATAATGCCTCCGCTCGTTCTAGTAAACTGCGTTCTGTGTTCACTAAAGATAGCTTTGGGGTTTTAGTTGCGGGATTACTTGTCCGCGGATTTAGAGATTTTATCCTACCAGGTTTAATTTGAGTTAGGAGATTTTCAACTCTTAAAGGAATAAGTCGAGTATCTCCTAAACTCAATATTTCTGCACAGGAAGAAACATAATAATTAAGTGTATCACTATTAACTATATTTTGCAATAGTTTAACTATTTGTTGGGTGACTTGTTGGAAATCAGTAGCTTGTTTTAAATCTCGATTTTTAATAATATTTTGAATTTGCCAATCAAGCCAAAGTGGCGCATTTGTTAATAGTTTTTGATAATCGGCTGAAGTGTGACTATGTAGATATTCATCAGCATCTTTACCATTAGGTAAATTGAGGATTTTTAATTGCACTTCCCCTGCATAAGCCAAATTAGCAATTTCACCAATTGCTCTTTCTGTGGCGTTTGTGCCGGCTTTATCAGCATCAAAATTGAGGATTAATTGTTTGGATTCTGTGTAACGTAATAATAGCCGCACTTGTTCTATACTTAATGCAGTTCCTAGGGAAGCAACGGCGTTATTAATTCCGGCTGCATGGAGAGCGATCGCATCAAAATATCCCTCAACTACCACCGCTTGATCAACTTTAGAAATACCGTCTTTAGCTTCATCTAAAGCAAATAACATTTTCCCTTTACTAAATAATTCTGTCTCTGGAGAATTGAGATATTTAGGTTGTTCATCTGTTAAAGTTCTGCCACCAAAAGCAATGACTCTACCTTGAATATCCCGAATAGGAATCATTAAGCGATCACGAAATACATCATAATATCCACCTCCTTCTTTCCGGGGTTTAATTAATCCCGCTTGTTCTACTAATTGCACGGGATAATGTTTACTTTCTACCAAATAACGGTAAAGAGTTTCCCAACCAGCAGGAGCATAACCTAAACCAAATTGTTGAATTGTTCCTTGTTTAAATTGACGAGTTTGTTCTAAATACTCTAATGCTTTTTGTCCTTGAGACTGTCTTAAAGTGTGTTGATAAAATTGAGCAGCAGTAGCAAGAACCGTATATAATTGATCACGTAAAGATATTTGCCGTTGTAATTCTTGTCTTTGTTCAGGTTCTAAAGTTTTAACCGGCACTTGATAACGTTTTGCTAAATCTAGTACCACGTCTGCAAATTGACGTTTTCCCAAGTCCATGACAAACTTAATCGCATTACCCGCTGCTTGACAGCCAAAGCAATAATACATTTGCTTATTAGGACTAACGCTAAAACTGGGGCTTTTCTCATCATGAAAAGGACATAACCCCAAAAAATCTTTACCTCGTTTTCGCAAAACTACATACTCCGAAACCACATCAACAATATCAGCCCTGAGTTTTACTTCTTCGATAGTGTCTGGATGTAAGCGGGGAATTTGCATGAGAGGTAAACAGTGAGAAGTGATATCTATTATATAGCAGGATTCACATCCAAAAATAGGGATAAAGCATGAGCTAAACCCCTACACCTATTCCCTATTCCCTATGGCACTACATATCAGATGCACCAGTAGCAATTAAACTTCTGAATAAGGCTGCTGACCATCCTGTTTCTTTGAGTACCGCAAATTATGTGCTATTTATTTTCAATATTTTGTTGTAAGTAAGTAAAAAAACTATTTGCCAGGATAGCAGCTTGTGTGCGATCGCGTAAACTTAGTCTATTTAAGATATTCGTAACATGATTTTTAACTGTACCCTCAGAAATATACAATTTTTTGGCAATTTCTCGATTATTATCACCAATAGCAATTAACCGCAAAACTTCTTTTTCTCTAGGGGTGAGTTCCGCTAAGTTCGCTGGTACAGCTAATACTGGTTGTGAATTAGCCGGAAATTGAGTGACTAGTTTTTTGACTATTCCTGGTCCCAATTGGGAATATCCTTTGTCAACTGCACGAATGGCGACTGCTAACTCTTCTGAGGGTGTATCTTTAAGTAAATAACCCATTGCGCCATTTTGTAATCCTGCTTTCACATATTCATCATCATCAAAAGTTGTTAAAATAAGAATTTTGCTGTGAGGAAAATGGTGATTAATTTCTTTGGTAGCAGCAACTCCATCTATGATAGGCATTCTAATATCCATTAAAATTACGTCAGGTTTTAATTTTTCAACTAGATTAATTGCGATTTGACCATTTTCAGCTTCCCCGACAATTTCTATATCTGCTTCTAATTCTAATAAGGCTCTTAAACCTTGACGAATTAAACTTTGATCATCTACAAGTAAGACTTTAATCATTTTTGTTGGTAATTGGTAATTGGTAATTGGTAATTGGTGATTGGTGATTGGTGATTGGTAATTGGTAATTGGTAATTGGTAATTGGTGATTGGTGATTGGTGATTGGTGATTGGTGATTGGAAAAAATATTCTCCCCTGCTATAAACAAGGGATATCAACTATAATTTGACAACCATGATTATGACTGCTATGAATATGAAATTCACCTCCTAATGCCAACGTGCGATCGCGCATACTTTGTAAACCAAATCCAGTAGTATTTTGCTCTAAATCAAAACCTCTGCCATTATCCTGAATTGTTAACTTCACAGTTTCTAATGTTGTTGTTAATTCTAGTTGAACTTCTGTGGCTTGGGCATATTTAGAAATATTAGTTAATGATTCTTGAATAACTCGATAAATAGGAGTGCTGACTTCCATAGACAATGGAGAAATAATGGATATTTGACAACTGGGTAAAATGCCAGTAGAACGCTGAAAATCTGCCGCAAGATTCTGAATTGCCTGTGCTAACGATTGTTCTTGTAAAGGATGGGATCTCATGCTAGAAACCGATTGACGGACATCTTGTAAGGCTTTTGAACCGAGTTCTTTGGCAGTGGCTAAAAACGTCATTGCTCTAGGTATATCATGTTTTGATAACTTTAAAGCAGTTTCTAATTGAAGATTTAAAGCCGTGAGAGAATGTCCTAAAGAATCATGAATTTCTCTAGCAATGCGGTTGCGTTCTTCCAAAGTTGCCTGACTTTCAATTTTCAAAGCATATTGACGGAGTTTTTCGTTTGCAGCTTGGAGTTTATCTCGACTTTGCCGTTCAGATAAAACAGTATTCATTAATACTAAAACAAATACTAAACTTAAACCAAATAAAACTGCTAAACTAAAACTAAAAAACCAAAATCTTTCTTGGGCTATTGGTGAAAATCGTCCAGGAGGCATCCTTTGTCTGAGGGTAAGTAAAAATAAAATAAATGAGGAAAAAGTAACTGCTAATCTTCCTGGTAGTGGAAAAATTAAACAACTGCGAGTTACCAAAATTAGATAGAGAAAGGGAAAAAGCCTCGCACTTCTACCACCAAAAAAGCCAGTAATTAAAATTAATATAACTTCAATAGTCGTATAAATAAATTTATTGATTTTATTGTAAGTAGGCAATCTTAAACCCATTAAACCGAAAAATGTCAAACTGCAAATTGTCAGTTCTGGATACATGACAGAAAAGCGCGGTGAAGGAGATGGCATTAATGCCATTAACGCTGAAAATCCTAATAGTAGCCATTCTAAATAAAGTAGAAATCGAAAAGGATGATTATTAAATTGAATAGGACGATTCATAAAAAATTGATAATTGAAAAAATGGCAGCCTAACCTAGATTTAATATATTTGTATCATGATTCAAGTTCAATAGGATGAGAGGAAGATATTGAAATCCTAATTTCATGACTAAAGTCATGGGTGTAGACGTGACCTTTGCCTCATATCATTACTGGGCGTTAATCTATATGATAGGAACTATAGAAAGCCGACATAACCAAAAGGTATTTATGAAACTGAAGACATTATCACTGATTGCTGGTACTCTGGCTTTAACTTTAATCGCAACTCCATTTGCAGTTCAAGCGGAACAAAATAATCCATCCTCACCTCAACCTGGTAAAGAATGGCAAAAAAAGGGTCAATTTAAAAAGTTGAATTTGACACCTGAACAAAAAGCTAAAATGAAGGAAATCGGCCGCAGTACCCGCGCTCAAATTGAAGCTGTTCTGACTCCCGAACAAAAGACCAAATTACAAGCTGCAATGGCTGAACGTAAGGCTCAACATCAAACGCAACGTCAACAAAGACAAGGACAAGGAGAACGTCAAGAAGGACGTGGTAAAAAAGGTGATATTTTTGCTTCTTTGAACTTAACTGAAACACAGAAAAATCAAATTAAACAAATTAGAGAGTCATCAAAACAACAAATGCAAGCTGTGTTAACTCCGGAACAGCAAGCACAAATGAAGCAAATGCGAGAAAATATGCGTTCTCGTCGTCAACAAGATAAACCTCAATAATTCTTGACTATTCAAATAAGATTAATAAATTAGGGGTGGGCTTAAAATCTCATCCCATTTTTGTATATAGGCAAACTTTAGAGAGGGCGTTACAATTTGTTAACGCCCCTTTTTTGGATCATTTCTGGACAATCATATTCATATCCCAAGTATACAAACCGATTTGGTTAGGAACTCTCACAAAGCGGCCTGTGCGATGACCCCTAGATAGTTCATTGAGAACCTTATTTTTGACCTCTCTGACTTCTTCAGCATCTAAATGTCCATAAATACCATTGACTATCTCATTCACATTGAAAATTTGTCCGGCATTTTGTTCTAGAAATAAGGTCAGAGCATCAATTAAAAATTGACCATCAAATTGTGCCAACATCGGGACTACTTTCATCTGGGGTCTGGTGAAATGTTTGTTGGTTTTGGTGGATTTAATACTTCTAGATATTCCCTTACCTTGAATTGGTCCTAGTGAATTTAAATCTAGGGTATAGCAACCAGGTTCATTGGGAATTGCTGACCAATAACCACTTTCTCTCCCTTGAGTTAGAGATGATTGGACTCTACCTTTAACGACTTTAAAGATAGTAGACTCTAAATTACCGTAGAGCGATCGCACAATAAAATCTATGTGACAGACAGTTCCCACATATTCCCGCAATAGCTTTTTAAGTGCTTCCATGCGAGTCATATTTTCATACTGAGCCACCATGGGAACGTCTTCCCCTTTACCAACATAGTGACGACGTTGACAGGAAAAATTGCCTGAGTTGCTAACTTCAGAAAGGGAATGATCAACCTTGAAAGAGTCTGATTTAGGAACTTCTGACTCTAGAGAATCCAAATATTCTACACGAGAACTCTGATTAGAAGACAACAACAACAGTGAATCTTCTTCAGCAACCCCAACCTGTTCGTTGTCATGAGGATAAGACCAAGTAGACAACAAAGATTCTACATTATCTAATTGCGATCGCGCCTCTATAAATAGACGTTGGTACTCTTGTGCGAGACTCCCATAGTAATCTCGTAATTCCAACAATGGCGTAATAAATACATCGGGTGGTGCTTGTAATTGTCCTGGAGAATTCATAGTAATTCACTCAACTTAAATCTATATTGCTGGTGTAAGTCATGGCTCTAGGTTTGCTCGGTGTCGATACCTGGAGTGATTTTTTAGGAGGTTGGGGAGGACGACAACATTCACAATATAAAGGGCGAGTTCCGAAAGTTTCTCGTTTTGTAGCCTGATTACATTCTTTACAGACAAAGTTGAAAACTCGCGTATGAATCTGCCTTTTGTGCGCTCGGACAGTATATTCTCTAACATCAATTACTTTGGTTGCCATAATTAATAATTGCCAGTCTTAATCCTCTTTATATAGCTATTCAAGCAAATGAAACTGTATCAGTGTGTGTTTTCATAGAAGTTTTCTAAAAAATTAAAAAATCCCATGTAACTCAGAGGCATAAACTGCTATTTCCGATATATTAACAGTGACTGGGATATATTTTCCCATCCCTTACATAAAAGAATGAAAAGAAATATAGGTTAAACTTGTTGCTCTCAAGACTTGTGAATATAAGAATGCTTTTTTAGCATCTATCTTGAGAATTAACTATATAATTGAAAACATATTTTTAGGCATATTTTTAAACCTGGACTATTGATAATAAATTATGATATCGCCTACTAGTAACAAAAAAAATGAAGGATGAAGTAATTATAAAATCCCTCACCCTTCCTGATCTAGCCTAATCAAAGGTAACTAACTAAAGACGAACCTTCACAGCTTTGTGTTTTTCCGATTCGGCTTTAGGAATAGTTAGATAGAGAATTCCATCCTTATATTCTGCCGCTACCTTCTCATTATCCACAACAGCAGGCAAGGCAATTACCCGTTGGAACTTGCCATAACGGAATTCCGAGCGAGTCAAACCTTCTGCTTCCGTTGTTGTTTCCGACTTCCGCTCACCGCTAATAGAAACCGATTCAGGAGTGACTTCGACATCAAGATCCTTTGCGTCCAAACCTGGTATTTCTACTTTCAACTTCAAATCACTATCAGTTTCTGCAATCTCAGCCGGAGGAATGAAAGTTAACCCCACCCTTTCAACTGCATCAGGTGGTAATAATTGTTCAAACAAGCGATCCATTTGCTGCCGGATAATACCCATTTCAGGGAATGGTTCCCAGCGTTCTATTTCCCGTAACGGATTCCAACGTACAAGTGTCATAACTATCTCCTCAAAAATTCACTATTGGACTTTCTGATTTGGTGAGACTAAATCTTCAGCTTGTGACTTGGTAAACAATAATACTACTGGCAAAATCTCTAACTTTTAACTTCTTGAAGCCTAATCTTTAGCCTCCCAATTAGATGATAGCACTAGAAAATCAATTAATTACAGTTCGGTTTTATAGATATAATCTTCGTAATAACCGTACTATTGAGCTAATAACTTCAGGTTCGTATGTTAGAATATAAAAGTGGATATTGGTACTATTTTTTAGCCAAAAATATCTCAAATATAACACTGTAAAGATTGAATTACACTATTAACTAAAGTGCTTTTAGCCGTATTGATAAAAAAGTGATCACCACCGATCATTTTCAATAAAAAAGGAGCAACAGTTTGTTTTTCCCAGGCAGAAAGAGCAGTATAGCTAACTGTTGGATCTTCTGACCCACCAAAAGCACTAATAGGACAATTTAGAGGTGGTTGAGAAGTATAAACATAGGATTCTAAAACTGTAAAATCAGCCCGAATAATCGGCAAAAAAATCTGCATCAATTCGGCATTTTCTAGCACCATTTTGGCAGTCCCATTAAACTGGGATATTGCGGCTAAAAAATCGGCATCTGGTAATTTAGAAATGGGTGGGTTTTCCCTAGGGAATTGTGGGGCGCAACGGGCAGCAATAAAAAGATGCAAAGGATAAAGACTATATTCAGAACGCAGTAGCCTAATTAACTCAAAACTGATTAATGCACCCATACTGTAACCGAAAAAAGCAAAAGGTTTATCTAGACAGGGGATGATATTAGTGGCTATTTCTCGGACTAAAGGGAGGATTTTTGTGTATGGAGGTGATTTGATTTGTCTGCCTCTACCGGGAATTTCGATAGGACATAATTCAATAGTTGCGGGTAAATCATCAGCCCAAGTCCGAAAAACTGAGGCACTAGCACCAGCATAAGCAAAGCAAAATAGGCGTAATTTAGCTTGGGGGTTGGGTTTAGGGCAAGTTATCCAAGATGTGAAAGTGGTTTTAGTTGTCATGATGGAGGTTTATATGGGGTTAATTGCTAATTTGATTGCTGGATCTAGTTTTACAGCACTTTCCGGTGTTATGAGGTACATATCCAGCGGGCAAGACTTGTACTGAGCTTGCGATGCCCTGAGCCTGTCGAAGGGTCGAAGTATGCCCGCACTACAAGAGTTTCATAATTCAAGTTTGTACCTCATGAGAGCGAAATCTGCTGTAAATTAGGAAAAAAGTCATGAAACTATTGTGACTTTTTTCCTAGTCAGGTTAGGAAACTTGGCTCATGCAGAAAATCAGATCGACTTATAAAATAGGCTAATGTAATTAAGGCAGAAATTCTCTGCACTATTTTTTGTGAATCTTTTTTATCAATTAAAGTATGTTAAAAGAATGCAGAATTTAGAATTACGTTTTGCAACGGGGATTTTACCCCGACGCAAAACCCGCTGCTTGTAGAAGCAGGGGACTTTAACACCCAAAGGTAGGCTTACTCTTGCTCAAAAAACGTTGGGTGGTAGAGCGCGCTTTCGGTTGGGTTATGGGGTGTCGCCGATTGGTCAGAGACTATGAACTTCTGCCGGAAACATCAGAGACGTTTATTTACCTTGCCATCATTCGGATCATGGTACGGCGACTGGCATAAATTTTGACTTTGTATTTAACGCCTGTGTTTTATACTTATATGGAAGAATTGAGAAAAAATCTGAGTAAATCAAAGAGAAAAAATCAGATTCAAAACTTAGAGATTTCCAAATAATCAATGATCTAAAAATGATTAATTAAACAACTTAAAGATAAATAACAAAATCCTGAATTTCTTCAAAAAGTCGGGAATCTGAGTTTTTATATTTTTACAAATCAGATATAGCAGATTTCGCTCTAATGAGGTACAAACTCTTGTAGTGCGGGCATACTTCGACCCTTCGACAGGCTCAGGGCATCGCAAGCTCAGTACAAGTCTTGCCCGCTGGATATATACCTCATAACACCGGAAAGTGCTGTAATATTGTTATATTAATATTATTCAAATGATCAATTATATATGCAAACAATTGATAAAAAGTCAACTAAAAAAGCATGGGTTCGGGCAATATCTCAACCTGCAACGGAATTTTCTGCCACTCAATTACCGATTCTTGCAGGTAAAATCCCCGATGGTTTGCGGGGTACACTGTACCGGAATGGACCAGCAAGACTAGAACGGAATGGTGTTGGGGTGGGACATTGGTTTGATGGAGATGGGGCAATTCTGGCTGTTAATTTTACCAATGTCGAAGCAGTTGGGGTTTATCGTTATGTGCAAACCACTGGTTATCAAAAAGAAACTGCTGCGGGTAAATTGCTTTATGGTAATTATGGCATGACTGCACCAGGAATTATCTGGAATCAATGGATAAAACCTGTGAAAAATGCGGCGAATACTTCAGTTTTGGCATTACCTAATAAACTTTTGGCATTGTGGGAAGGTGGTAAACCTTATGCTTTAGATTTGCAAACTTTGGAAACTTGTGGTGAAGATGATTTAGGCAGTTTAACTAAGGGATTAAGTTATTCTGCCCATTATAAGCGGGATGCAAATACAGGGGAAATTTTTAATTTTGGTGTAACTCCTGGATTAAATGCCACAATTAATGTTTATAAAAGTGACTCGACTGGCAAAATTATCCAAACAGCAATACATGAATTAGAAGGAGTACCACTAATACATGATTTTGTGTTAGCGGGACAGTATCTTGTCTTTTTTATTTCCCCAGTGCGGTTAAATCTTTGGCCTGTTTTGTTAGGGATAAGGAGTTATAGTGATTCCCTAGAATGGCATCCTGAATTGGGAACTAAAATTATAGTGCTAGATAGAGAAAATTTATCTTTAGTCAGTCGAGGAGAAACTGAATCTTGGTTTCAGTGGCATTTTGCTAATGGTTATGTAGATAATAGTGGTGCGGTAATTGTGGATATTGCCCGTTATGAAGATTTTCAAACTAATGAATATCTTCGAGAAGTAGTTACCGGGGAAACTCACACAATTGCTAATAGTACATTTTCACAAGTTCAACTTAATCCTTTAACTGGCAAGGTAATTAAAATTGAACAACTTTCAAATCAACATTGTGAGTTTCCTAGTGTTCCTCCACAAAATACAGGTCAATTTTCTCGCTATACTTATATGTCAGGATTTCAACCAGGAACAGATGCTAGTAAGGAACTTTTAAATAGTATTGCTTGTTTTGATCACAAAACTGGAACTTTAACACAAGCAAACATAGGAGAAAATCGCTATCCTTCCGAACCTATTTATGTGCAAAATCCGCAAAACTCTGAACAAGGTTGGGTGTTAACTGTGGTTTATAATGGTCATACTCATAGTAGTGAAGTTTGGGTATTTGCGAGTGATAGATTAAATGCAGAACCTATTTGTAAACTGGGATTACCCAGTGTTATCCCCCACAGTTTTCACGGTACATGGAAACCTGCTTAGAAAAATCCAATCATAGGAATTACGAACCGCAGAGGACACAGAGGACACAGAGGTTAGAGAGGAATGGGAGTTGAAAATAATTTCTGTGTAAGTCCTAAATCAATGTAGGGGTGGGGTTTTCCCACCTTTTAACTTGAGGACTTGATTTGTAATTGTAAAGTTTTGTAACGATATAGATAACATTACTCTGCATTCACAGAAGAACTCATAGAACGAAAAATCAATTCCCCAAATCTATGAATCTTCAACTTTTTATCTCACGCAGAGGCGCAAAGGACGCAGAGAAAAGGAAAATATGAAGAAACTATTAATAAGAAGAATCTCTTTTTTATTACTTGCTATGTTGGTGACTGTTTTCATTACATTTACTCATGCTGTCGCCCAGCAAGTACCATTTTATTGGGATTATATCAATGTTAATATTGATGTGCAAACTAACGGAGATATGTTAGTTACGGAAACACAAAAGTATGTTTTTACATCAGATTGGACAAATCAAAGATATCGCTATATTCCTTTAGATAAAGTTGATGAAATTAAGGATGTAACGATTCAAGAAAATAATAAACTTCTTCCTAGCGAAACGGGAATTGAAAATAATCAATTTTGGATTCGTTGGCAACATCAATTAACAGCACCAGCATCACATATTTTTGTAATTAAATATCGTGTTGTTGGTGGACTGCATATTAATGGTGATAATACTCAAGTTTACTGGAAAGCCATTTTTGCTGACCGTAAAGCCCCAATTCAAGCAGCAGAAGTTTGGGTACAACTACCAGAAGCTTTATCAGGTAAAGTCTTAGAGTTTAAAAACTTTGGTACTCCGGCTACAGCCCGTCAAGTCAGTTCTAGAATATTCGATTTTGTAGCAACTCAGCCTATTTTACCTCAACAAAAGCTAGAAATTCAGATTGCATTTCCTAGTAAGATTCTCAATCTTTCTCAACCTAATTGGCAGCAAAGTAACTTTGGAATTATCATAGGAATCGGGATTATATTTATAGTCTTTTTTGCACTATTTGCAGTAATCAGTAAACCAAAATGTCCTAAATGCAAGAGTTTAAATTTCAAACAGAGTTACCAAGTATTAGTTCCTGCAACTACTAGCCGTTCAGGAAAGCGAAGAGTTATCGACCACTGCAAAAACTGCTCTTACCATAATGAGTATGAAGAGGTGATTCCAGTAATTAATGAAAGTAGCGATTCTGGTAATGATTGGAGCGGTGGTGGTGGTGGCCGTAATGATTGGAACGGTGGTGGTGGCGGTGACCGTGGTGGCCGTAATGATTGGAACGGTGGTGGTGGCGGTGACCGTGGTGGCCGTAATGATTGGAACGGTGGTGGTGGCGGTGACGGTGGTGGCCGTAATGATTGGAGCGGTGGTGGTGGCGGTGACGGTGGTGGCGGTGACGGTGGTGGCGGTGGCGGTGACGGTGGTGGCGGTGACGGTGGTGGCGGTTAATAGACAGCCAGAATTTACACCTCATTTAATGTAGCTGTTATTAGTAGCAGTTCTCTTGTCTTGCACTATGGCAAAGGTGTTGATAAATCTGAAAAATTCTTAGTTGAAGAAGGAAAACAAAATGAAATTATCAAAATTAACAAGTTTGGTTTTTGTACTAGGAGCAATATTATATAGCTCTAAAGTTGATGCTCAAAATGTGCCGAATATTTTAGAGTCAGGAAGAGAATCAAGATTACTGTTAGTACAAGTTAATTCTCAAGATCCAAAGTTTTATATCAAGCGTGGTGAAGCCCGATTTGAATCAGGAGATATAAAAGGAGCGATTGAAGATTTCAACCAAGCCTTACGTCTTAATCCTAATATTGCATTAGCCTACTTGAATAGAGGTCTTAACCGTCGTGAACTAGGAGATGAAAATGGGGCTACTGCCGATTTGCAAAGAGCATCTGAACTATTTCAACAACAAGTAGAAATAGCTGAATCTCAATATGTTATCAAGTTATTTCCGAAAATAAACAATAAGTAAATCTTCAGACGCTTGCTTTAATTAAGAAGATGAACATTGATAAGAGATAGAAAAAATCGGTGTTGCTAAATTGAGGTATGAAATTCCCAAATTGAACCTTTAAAACTCAAACCTCAGTGCGTCTTTGCGCCTTTGCGTGAGACTAAAATTCATACCCTTAATCAGCAACGCCAAAAAATCTTTTTGCATCTTTATAGCAATTTCAAGAAAATGGTATTATGTATCAAAATCAAACTAACCTAATCAAATGGATGAATTAGAAGTAAAAATCCTCCAACTTATTCAAGAAACTTGTCAACATCCTAGTGGTAGTCTAGCCCGTCAAAAAGGATTAAATCAGATTATTTTACTAATTCAAAAAACAGGTAAATTATTGCGCGGTACAGGTATACCTGATGCTGAAGAAGCTTTACAGGAAACTTGGTGGTTTTTTTGCCGTAATCTTTGTGAAGCTACTAGCGCAAAAGAACCTTATAATCCTGATAAAAGTAGCGTGATTACTTGGATTAACAATTACCTTAGTTATCGGTTACAAGATAAACGGATTAGTTATTATGAACAAAAAAGTAAATTCGATTTTTTCTTAGAAGAAAATGAGCAAATAGATCCTGCAAGTTTAATTCCTGCACCTACAGAACCAAGACCAATATTAAATGAAATTCAAGAATGGTTAAAAACAAATTCTTCAGAACTAAAACGTATTCATATAAGATATCGTTCAGATGTTAATTGTTACGTTTTAATTTCCCGTCGTTTACCACCAGAAACATCTTGGCTAGATTTATCTGTAGAGTTTGGTATACCTGTAGCAACTCTTAGCAATTTCTATCAACGTCAATGTTTTCCCCGTCTGCTCAATTTTGGTAAATCCCAAGCTTATTTTGATAGCGAAGGTTACTTTGATATATAAATTATGAATTACCCTACTGAACAACAAAGCATTTCTATTCCTATTTCGGCAAAGTTCCGAGATACAGCTTTACAATTTGCCCAAGAACAACCAAATCCAGAAAAAGCAAAACTCGTATATCTGAATACTTTAGCTGTACAAGTTGTGAATAACTACTTGCAAATGTTAGATATTTCTACTACATTAGAAGCTAGTCATAGTTGGGATTATTGGGGAAGAATAGCTGGAAATGTAGCAGATTTATTATTAACTGGAATTGGACATTTAGAATGTAGATATATCAGAACAGGAGATCAGATTTGTTATATTCCTCCTGAAGTTTGGCATCATCGTTTTGGTTATGTGGTAGTAGAAATTAATCAAACCTGCCAAGAAGCCAAAATCAGAGGATTTTTACCCCAAGTTACCACAACAGAAATTAAACTAGAACAGTTACAACCATTAGAACTTTTCCTAGAACATTATCATCAATCTTCGGGTATACAATTAAGACAATGGTTAGAGGGAATATATACATCTCAATGGCAAAGTATTGAGGAATTAGCTTTACAAAAAACTTCGCAATTAGCCTTTCGTTCTGCAAAAGTGCGGGGATTTGAAATAGATACATCCAAAAAAGTTTGGCAAGTTATTGAACAATTATATCCCCAGCGCAGTTGGAGGAAAATCTTACCATCAACATTATTAGAAAATTCAGATGTAGAAGTAATGGATATTCTTGTTCATCTTTTACAAACTACAAATGATGAAGAAATTCGTTGGACTCTAGCAGAGATTTTATGGACAATTACACCAAATCATCCTGTTGTTACTGCTAGACGAATTATGGATTTAGGAATGCAGTTATCAGGGAAACCTGTAGCTTTAATGGTGGCTATATTACCCAAACTAGATAAAACTTTTGCTGTGCTTTTGCGAGTATACCCAATGGGAAATAAAATTTATTTACCAGCAGATTTACTATTATCAGGATTATATGAAAATGGCCAGCCATTTTTAGAAGTTAAAGCCAGAGAACAAGGAGATAATTACATTCAATTAAAATTTTGTGCTGAAATGGGTGAAAAATTCCAAATCCGGGTTACTCTAAATAATGCAACCATTACGGAAAAGTTTGTCATTTAACCAGACAAATAAATTAGTTGTAGGTTGGGTTAAGGCTTTGCGAAACCCAAGCAATTCGCAAAGATGTTGGGTTATGCCTACGGCACGCTACGCGAACACGTTGTTCAACCCAACCTACATAGACTATTATAAAAAGTTTGTCATTTAACTAGACAAATCAATTAGGGTAAAAACAGTGGGTAAGCTGATTATATTCGAGATTGGAGAAGGTAGTTTTGAAAAAGGATTTCCTGTAAAAATCAGAATTGGGGAAGACGGTAAACCCCATTTCGCAGAAATTTCTGGCAGGTTCCCACCAGATTTAGAAATTCCTCAAACTTATTATGAATGGCAATCAGCTTATTATCAATTGCCTGGTAATTGGTTAATCACTGTACCTCAAACTCAAATTACCAATGTATCTACTACAGAGATTTGTGATACTGCTGCTAAAAAATTCCAGTCTAGTTTTAATAATTGGTTAAATCAACCATCTGTGAGAAAATTAGAACGGCAATTTTTACAAAAAATCGGTGATTGGCATAATGTCAGATTTATTGTACAAACACAAGATTCACTTTTAAGAAGACTTCCTTGGCATTTGTGGGAAATATTTCATACCAGTCATATTCAACCTGAAGTTGTCATTAGTTCTGAGTATGAACCATCCAAAATTAAATTAAAAAGTCCGGTAAAAATTCTGGCTATTTTAGGTAATAGTCAAGGGATTGATATTCAACCAGATTTACAAGCATTGACCGCAAAATTACCAGGGGCAATTATTGAACCTTTGCTGCAACCTTCGCGTCAAGAACTTGTTAATAAATTATGGTATCAACCTTGGGATATTTTATTTTTTGCCGGACATAGTTGCAGTCAAGAAGGTGATAGTTGGGGAGAAATTCAAATTAATGACAATGAAACTTTATCACTTTTACAGTTGCGTCATACTCTGGGATATGCTGTCAAAAAAGGATTGAAATTAGCAATTTTTAATTCTTGTGATGGTTTAGGATTAGCGCGTAATTTAGCTGATTTACGCATACCTTATACAATTGTGATGCGAGAACCTGTTCCTGATATTGTTGCTCAACATTTTCTAGAATATTTTCTCACAGTTTTTGCGTCTGGTGAATCTTTATATATTTCTGTACAACAAGCGCGTGTGCGTTTACAGGAAGAATTAGAAAATCAATATCCTTGTGCTTCTTGGATACCTGTAATTTTTCAAAATCCAGCCGCAGCATTACTCAAATATCCCCAACCTCGCAATTTACAAAAAATAGTTTTACAGTCAGCAATAGCTACGATGTTATTAGTAATTATCGGTGCTATTTCATGGCTGAGTTTCCAGGAAATCAAATTGCGAAATCGGTTTAGTTATGGGGAGAAAATATTATTTAATTCTCCAACTAATTTGGATAAACAAGCAGCTATAACAGCATTTTGGTGGAAAAATTATAATCTGGCAATTAAAAAATTTACCACCTATTTACAAGATTATCCTAATGATCCAGAAGCTAGAATATATTTAGAAAATGCGAAGGTTGGAAATAAAGAAGTAATCAAAATTGGTGTAGCTGTACCGATAGGTAGTAATCCTCCCGTAGCGCAAGAAATCCTGCGAGGAGTCGCACAAGCTCAACAAGAGATAAATCATGATGGTGGAGTGAATAGTAAATTTCTACAAATTCAAATTACTAATGACAATAATAACCCAGAAATAGCTCAACAAATAGCGGCAAGATTTGTCAAAAATAAAGATATTTTAGCTGTAATTGGTCATAATAGCAGTGATGCTACCGTACCAGCTTCTAATATATATCAATCTGGCAAATTGGTGATGATTTCCCCAACCAGTAGTTCTACAAAATTAACTGACCGTGAAGATCAAACCAATGGTAATTATATTTATAGAACTGTAATTAGTTCTCATGTAATTGCGGAAACTCTGGCGGAATATGCCAAAAATAATGATAAAAGTAAGATTCTTATTTGCAGTGATTCTCAAGCAACGGATCAATCTTTCATTCAGGCTTTTATTAATACTATTAATAACAGAAATTTAGAATTAATTAGTGATATTCATTGTGATTTTTCTGCTAATAACTTTCAAAGTGATAAAATTATTCAAAATGCTATTAATCAAAATGTCAATACTATTCTGCTGAATCCTCATATTGATAGAATTAATCAAGCTCTGGAAATTGCTAAAAGTAATCAAGGTAAGTTATTATTATTAGGAAATCCTAGTTTACAAACACAAACAACTCTGGCTGCTGGTAATGCAGTTAATGGTATGATTATGGCAGTTCCTTGGCAAATTAATGATTTAGAAAATAAAGAATTTGTCAAAAGTGCTAATCAGATTTGGGGTGAACAAATTTTAATTACTTGGCGGACAGCTACGGCTTTTGATGCTACTAAAACAGTAGCTATTGCTATGGAAAAAAATGGTAATACTAGAATAGGTATTCAACAAGCTTTAAGTCATAATTTTGCTTTTTCAGGTGTGACAGGGAGAATCAAATTTTTATCATGGGGCGATCGTGATCGCATCAGTAAGGCTATGTTAGTTCAAGTACAAGTAGACTCCCAAGCATCTACAGGCTATAGTTTTATCCGAAAGGAGTAGACAATAATTTGGTATAATTATCTAAAAAACTAATTACCATCTTGGGGAAGTGCAAATAAAAGTAAATTGTAATTATTTGACTAATGACTAATCAACACCGCATTGGCATTATTTTAGGAACTCGTCCCGAAGCTATTAAACTAGCACCAGTAATTCAAGTTTTTCAAAATTCTCCAGATTTTGAATTGCAGGTAATTCTCACAGGACAACATCGAGAAATGGTTGAACAAGTGATGCAATTGTTCAAACTCAAAGCCGATTGGAATTTAGAGATTATGCAGCGTCAACAATCTCTTAATGATATTACCTGTAGAAGTTTACAAGGTTTAGAAGCATTATTTCAAGCCCAAAAGTTAGATTTTGTAATTGTGCAAGGAGATACAACAACAGCTTTTGCAGCCACCTTGGCAGCTTTTTATCAAAAAATCCCTGTAGGTCATGTGGAAGCAGGTTTAAGGACTGATGATTTATTTAATCCTTTTCCCGAAGAAGCTAATAGAAGGTTGATTTCCCAGCTTACACAATTGCATTTTGCGCCGACTACTTTGGCGGTGGAAAACTTACAAAATTCTGGGGTGTTAGGAGAAATTCACTTAACAGGAAATACGGTAATTGATGCCTTATTAAATGTGGCTGCCAAAAAACCAGTTTGCAATATACCAGGTTTAGACTGGAGCAAATATAGGACAATATTGGCAACAGTTCATAGACGGGAAAATTGGGGATCACCGCTGCAAGACATCGCTGAAAGTTTTTTACAAATTTTAGAGCAATTTCCTGATACAGCCTTATTACTGCCATTACATAAAAATCCCACAGTTAGAGAACCATTGCAACAGTTATTAGGGAATCATTCCCGCATTTTCTTAACAGAACCCTTGGATTATGCCGAATTAGTGGGAGCTATTGAGCGATCGCATTTAATCTTAACCGATTCCGGTGGCTTGCAAGAAGAAGCCCCCAGTCTGGGTAAACCGGTGTTAGTTCTCAGAGATACCACCGAAAGACCAGAAGCAGTCACCGCTGGGACAGCCAAACTCCTAGGGACACAAACCGCAAATATCGTCACAGCCGCTAGTGAACTACTCAGCAATCCCGACGCTTACAGCAAAATGGCCACCGCCATTAATCCCTTTGGCGATGGCCATGCAGCAGAACGCATCCTGCAAATTGTCAAAAATTACTTAAGCTAAATCCCTAAAGCTCTCCGAGTTTGATAACCAACAACGCCATCTACACGCAGTCCGTTACGTCTTTGGAAGTGACGAACTGCATTAATGGTTCGTGAACCGTAAACGCCATCAACTCTAATCCCTAAAGCTCTTTGGATTTCTCTGACTCGTTCGCCTCTTGCGCCATATTCTACCGTTACCCTACCTCCAACACCGTAGCCAGAACGATATCTGCGGTGAGAACGTCCAGGAGTATTACCAATCCATCTTTCAGCAGCATAGTATCCTCGGTAACGTCCCGAAGAAATTCTCGCAAACCCATTTCTAACACTACCAGTTTCACCAACGTATGTACCATTGCGGACACAGGCTACAGATGAATTTGCAGTGCTAGGTCCGGTGCGAATATAAAGACAACTTCCATTCGTGCTGGCATATTCAGCCGAAGCAAACTGCATTTGAGTCACTGTAGCTAGTAATATAGTTACACCGGCCAAAGTTAACCATGCAGAAGATTTAAAAATTTTCCGCCAATTAAATGACGATTTCGGAAGACTTAATGCAAAATTTTCATTTGTTCTTTCATCCTCTATATACATATAGGAATAAGCCAAATATTCCATAATCATCTGCTCCTTGATGTGAAATTTTGTGATACTTTTGTCTAGTTTTAATCTTCATTGATTTTATACTTCTTTATGACAATATGTTGGCTAATATATTCCGCCATTTGAACTGTCACATCAGGTATTTGTAATGAAATCATCAATTACATAAAGAGGTTAGTATTTTTATTTCCCTAAACCATGAGAAGTGAGAAAACTATCCGCACGAATTGGACTCCCATTGCGCCAAATTTCTATTTTTTCTGGACTAATTAAGTAGGAAAAAGTCCCATTATCTGCCTGATATTTGTGATTGTCAAGCTTCCAAGCCCGAATTTTTAAAACTTGACTTGGTTCTTGTTTCAATTTCCCCACATAAAATAACTGACCATGTTCTTCGCAAACTTTTATACTGACTGTTGTTGTCTCCCCTGTCATAACTGTAGTTCCATCACAATCAGTATTATTACTTACAGATAAAACTGGTTGTAGAATTGGGGTAATTGGTTTATTTACTGGTGTTTTTGCGATGGTGGCGGACGGTAATAAACTGAGAGGATTACTAGCTAAACGACCATCTACATAAAATTCAAAATGCAAATGAGGGGCGGTGCTATTGCCTGTTGAACCCATTTCGGCAATAATTTGACCTTGTTTGACCTGTTGACCTTTACTTACTAATAAACGGCTATTATGTCCGTAAACTGTTACATTGCCATTAAAATGTTTAATTTCGATAAAATTGCCTAATCCCCAATCATCCCAACCAGCTTTCACGACTGTACCAGCAGCAGCAGCTAAAATTGGAGTCCCTTTTGCACCCGCAATATCAATTCCCTCATGCTGATATTTACGGAAACCTTGGGAAAGAATCCCTTGGGTCGGCCAAATTAAGTTAGCAGTAGGTGCGGGTGTGGGGTTAATTAGAGAAACTGTCTGAGTCAAAGCTGGGGAAACTTTACTTACAGCCACGGTACAGGATATTAAAGCCATCAAAGCATAATCACAAAAGCGGTAGATATTAACTTTTTTCATCAGTTTCTAGCCTAATAATTGCTATAGCAGCGAAAAAGAAGTCAAAGCTGACTGCTGTAAATGGAAAAATGCTATAGTTATTTGCTATTTCAGTCTCAAATGTGTCACATCGGGACAATTTGCTAGTTAAATTTACGACTCGTGCAAACTTACTATTCCCAAGATGCTTAGATTTTTTCGATTTATGGACATTACTAAAATTTGATTCTGTTAGGTTAAGAGATACACAAGTAACGTAGTTAACCGAGGTCAAACAGCGTTAATTGCTGATAATTCGCTCTCTGATTGACCTTACTCGTAAGGAGAGCTTTTAGGTTCTAGAGTCTGGGGCTTATCCTTGCCCGTTTTCGCCTCGGTTTCCATTACTATGGAGTCCCGAAACTTCTGCGTCCGTTCTAGCAAGATTACTTTTACATCGGAATGCTTCATGTATCGAGTGATTTCAACATCACTCATTCTTGCTAGAACGTTATCAGCAGCATTAGTATCTGAGTGCATTACGACCCCATCATGTCCGGTAAACTTGTCACCATTTCTACTACCAGTTAAGGTAGCAAATCTGGAGTCAAGTTGTGACGTATATGCACAATTCACACTAACAACCGTGCAACCTACACGGGTTGAAACTTGTTTGAGAGCATCCGCAATTATCCCCTTGCACCATGAAGAAACATTTCTCTTCATGCGCTTTCTCATGGGCTTTTTGCTTTTTATTGCTTCCGTCAAATCTTCAAAAGCTACCTTGATTGCATTTAACATCAAGTCATGGGTGGCTGTAAAAACGATTGTTTTAATCCTACCTTTAAAGGATGTTTCCCGATTATTCCACTTGATTTTACCAAGGTTATTCCGTTTAATCCTATCAGCTTTAGCACTGTTTCCCTTGGCGATAGATTTATTAAAAACTGACCTGATTTTGTTGCGTTTAACTTGTTTCGCTGTTCTATAATCAGTCTCTTCTGTTTGGATTTTACCGAAATTATTACCCAAAAATCTAGCACCATCGTTAGATGATGTGGCATACACTTCTGTGTAGCCTCGGTCACATCCAATTATTTTACCTTGAGTCTTTTTTTCAGCTTTTTGGATGTCAGTCGTGTAATGTATTTCCCATCTGCAATTACGCTTGATTAGCCTTAATTGACATTTTACTTCTGTCGGTAAAGTCGTTGGTAGCTTGAGGGTTTTACATGGAGTTAGTCCACCAAAACGCAACCACACTAAGCCTTTGCTATCTAATTTAGTATCAAAAGCCCTAAGAATAATTTGGTTACAAACTTTTGTGTGACCTCGATACCAAAACTTTCTAATCAATGTGCAAAGTTTGGGGTGTTCCAACCATTCACGACTTTCTAATGTAAGTTGTAAAACCCCTTTTTTAGATGGGAACGATTGGAACGATTGACCCAAATATTTCATCACCTTTTCGACACAAGCAGCCTGAACCAAGTGGATATCATCAATTACATCGTAGAGGGTTGAATCCCATAACTTAGCAGGTAATTGATACTTGTCTTTCGATGTGCGTAGCTGTTTGTCAATCTCAAATTTAGACACACCCCAGGCTTTCAACGACCCGAACTCATTCCACAAGTCAGAGCGTAGTTGTCCCAAACGCAAAGCAATTAAATCAAGTTCGTTAGATTTCCAAGTATTTAGTTTTTCAGTCCCTAAAATAGCGATTCTCGTAACGGTTAACTGATTCTTGACAATACGTTTCATATTCTAGACTTACTACGTCTTTTATTATTATACTCCCATTGACAGCCTATTCTGCGGTTGTCTTGGGGTAATCACCAAATTGTTTGTAAACTTGTTCTGGGGTTAGGTATTTCATCTTGGGTTTAAATACGATTAACCCCAGTATACTACGTTATTTCGAGATTAGAGAGTTAGACCACTAAAGTTGACAACCGATTCTGCCTAGGTTGCGATTAATTCTGCTTCTAAAGTCATTAATCTACCCTGCTATTGCCAACTTTGAGAGTTGGAGTTGGTAAAGTATTGAGAGAACAAGTACAAATTAAATTTTCCAGATGACGATGAAAATTGGTATTTTAGGACTGGGACTTATAGGCGGTTGCTTAGGTTTCGATTTACGTTCGCAAGGACACCATGTTTTAGGTGTCAGTCGTCGTCAATCAACTTGTGAAAAGGCAATTAACCTTGGTAGCGTTGATCAAGCGTCGTTGGACTTGAGCTTGTTGGCATCAGCCGAAGTTGTATTTATTTGTACCCCTATAGGATTGATAGTCCCCCAAGTGAAAGAGTTGATCACTCATTTACCAAAGGCTACTATTGTTACTGATGTTGGTTCAGTTAAAATGCCTATAGTTGAGGCAATTTCTCCTGTGTGGGAAAATTTTGTCGGTGGTCATCCGATGGCGGGAAAAACAGACGCGGGTATAGAAGCAGCACAGCGAAATTTATTTGTTAATCGGCCTTATGTATTAACGCCTGTGGCAACAACACCTAGTAATGCTGTGACAATTGTAGAGGAAATTGTGCGATCGCTCGGTTCTATTATCTACCATTGTCAACCAGAACAACATGACCGCGCTGTGAGTTGGATTTCTCATTTACCTGTAATTGTGAGTGCCTCTTTGATAGCAGCTTGTTTAAGTGAAACAGATCCAGAAATCGCGGCCTTAGCCCAAAATTTTGCTAGTTCAGGGTTTCGAGATACAAGTAGGGTTGGGGGTGGAAATCCCGAATTAGGGGTAATGATGGCGCAATATAATCGCCAAGCATTATTACATTCTCTTCATCAATACCGCGAAAATTTGTCTGAATTTATTCATATAATTGAGCAGGAAAAGTGGGAATTATTAGCAGAAAAATTTAAATTCAATCAACAAGCGCGTCCTGATTTTGTAGAATAAGTTACTGGTGCGTTATCAATAATGTAACGCACCTGATCATTTAGTTATCACCGAGTCAGAAAGAAGAAAGAAAGCAGAATATTTATCTTTTCTGTTCCCTGTTCCCTGTTAAAGATTATTTACACATTAAATCGGAATAATAGTACATCACCTTCTTGGACAATATACTCTTTTCCTTCACTTCTGACTAAGCCTTTTTCTTTGGCTGCACTCATTGAACCATGAGTTACTAAATCATGATAAGCCACAGTTTCAGCCCGAATAAATCCCCGTTCAAAATCAGAGTGAATAACTCCTGCGGCTTGAGGTGCAGACATTCCGGCATTAATTGTCCAAGCGCGGGTTTCTTTCGGTCCACAGGTGAAATAAGTCCGCAAACCTAATAGAGTGTAAGTTGCGCGAATTAAAGATTTTAAACCACCTTCTTTTACACCTAAAGATTCCAGAAAATCAGCTTTATCTGCTTCTGGTAATTCTACTAATTCCGCTTCTACTTGAGCAGAAACAATGACAACTTGGGCATTTTCGACCGCAGCAACTTCTCGAACTCTCTCAACAAAATCATTACCTGTGGCTAAATCTTCTTCAGAAACATTAGCAGCGTAAATAATGGGTTTATTGGTAAGTAGTCCTAAGCCTTTGATAATTTCCGATTCTTCGGCATTCAAACCAACTTGACGGACAGATTTGCCTTCATTTAAAGCAGCGGCTAATTTTTCGAGAATTTCTACTTCAACCTGGGCATCTTTGCTAGTGCGTGCGAGTTTGCGACTTCTATCAATCCGTTTTTCAATTTGGAATAAGTCAGATAAACCAAGTTCTAAATTAATGATTTCAATATCTCGCGCTGGGTCAACAGAACCGGCTACGTGAATGATATCATCGTTTTCAAAACAACGGACAACATGAACTATGGCATCAACTTCCCGAATGTGGGATAAAAATTGATTACCCAGTCCTTCTCCTTGACTTGCACCTTTAACTAAACCGGCAATATCCACAAATTCGACACGGGCGGGTACTGTTTGTACTGAGGTAGCAATTTTTGCTAAAACGTTTAACCGGTCGTCGGGGACTGAGACCATGCCAACATTGGGTTCAATGGTACAAAATGGGAAGTTAGCGGCTTCAGCCTTAGCGTTAGCGACTACAGCGTTAAATAAGGTTGATTTTCCGACGTTGGGAAGTCCGACAATTCCGGCTCTTAGCATTGTAAATTTTAGATTTTGGTTTCAAGTATAAGGATAGTTCAAACAGGTGGAGGATGGTTGGAGTCATTGGTGTTAACTTAGGCTAAAAATGGCTTATCTGTTTGCTGACAAACTCGCCCAGAAATGAATTTCCGGTCTCAAAGCTAAAGTGCGTTTGAACGCACTCTGGTTAACTCAAAATCAAAAATTATCCTATTTATGCCTAAGTAAGTAGGTCGGCGTTAAAAATTATCGTTGTGGAAAGGCAAGAGGCAAGAAGCAAGAGTGAAGAGGTTTTTGGAGATTTTACTTTTCTTTACACAATTTGGTTTTATTATGTTGACCTACTTAGTCGGTTTTAACCGACTTTAGCTTTTAGACAGGGAATTTATTCCCTGGCTTTCATCCTTGACTTTCATCCTTGACTGAAAAATCTGTTTATGTAATTACAAATGTGGTATAAAAAAAATCTAAAATCTAAAATGGTATGAACAAGTATCTAATTACAGCCATAGTTACAACTGTTTTATGGCATAGTTTATTATCCAAGGCTTGGGGGCAAGCACCCAATTGTATTCCCCTAAGTTTGCCTCAAGTTAGCAAATCGGTGAATACTGTCCAGCAGAATAATGTGATCGTCATTGGTAAAGTGCCAAACCGCCCGTATGTGGTTGTTGTTCCTGGCAATTCAGATCAATTATTAAATGTTGTCAGAAGCTATGTTTCTGACGCATTTTTAGCCAAGCATCGGCTTGGGACTTATATATACGCTGGGAGTTCTAGTAAAAGAGAAGAAGCCGAGTGTTTATCTAGCGTGTTGAAATACCATAGGATAGATGCGCGAGTTATCTATTTCCACTAAGGAGGCTGTAGGATTGACACTCTCAGGGAGCCAAGCCACTGAGATTCTACTGACAGAATGAGATTAAGAGTTTAGCCCAATCTAATCTCGCGGCGACCTCAAAAGGGCAATTATATCAACTTGCAGTTCCTTAATTTAGGTTTGAGATTATTCTTCTTTCTGACTGCTAACTGCTGCTATATCCTGATTTTCCCACAATTCTAATAAACCAACTGTACCGACAAAAAATGTATAAGTTGCATATTTGATTGCTGTCTGATTGCGTGTTGGGGCATAATAAGCGGCAATTAATGCTTCAATAAAATGAGCGGATAGGGCAATATGGGCAATGATTAAAGCTGGTGTTAAGATACTGGGTAGTTGGTTATTGGTTATTGATGTTTGGAGATTCCATAATTCTAAGCCAATGGCGCTGGTGATGAGTGTGGTGGAGATGATTTTGATGATGGGGAATAGTTTTTGTTTGATATCTTTTAAGTTCATGTTGTTTGATTTTTTCAAAGTAAGAATATTTTACATTTTATTCTATCAAATTATTGATTAATTCATCTATTCTTAAAAGTTCATCAGTAATTTGGTTTACAGTATTTAATTCATTTGCAGGATCTGGAGTTTGAGTAGTCATGTATGATGTAGCTGAAGTATGTGCGACAAGACCTCGTTTTTCTCCAAATGTATTCATGGTAGCAAGCCAAGCAGGATCTAAATGATCACTATCTATTCCTATGGGTAAAAGTAAGGACAAAATATGATCTTCTTTGACTCCATGATTTTGACTAATAACTCTTTTAAAACTTTCCAACGCTAAATTTATTTTTTTTGATATTTTGATTTTTTCCTCTTTAACGGTTTTACTTCCCTTTTTTGGTGTAAGTGTATCTGGTGGTTCATCCATAGTTAAACCAGAAAACCCAAGTAGACATATTAAAGTACGAGTTGTTTTACCGCTTTCATCCCAAAGAGTTTTGGCATTTTGAACAACTTCCCAAGCTCTTTCTTCAAGATAAGATTCAATTTCAGCATGAGCTAAAACTCTATATGCAGCAGTTTTAGATAACTGACTCTCAGAATATAAACCCGTTGGGTTAATCTTAGGAAGAAATTGTTTTTTTAACCTATTTAACTCTCTAGTTAAAGTACGAAATCTAGCTGATTTTGACATATTATAGATAACAACCTATCTCAAACCATTGAAAATAATACGATTATCAACGAATTGAGGTAGGTTAAATTCTACATCTAAAACTTCTAGTAGACTTTCGCCCCAAAATCTAAAACGATTGTAAGTTTGACTAATGTTTTTGGTTGTTCCTTCAACACCTTCTTTAAAGTCGTTATTTGATGAACATAATTTTTTTAAAGCTTCTTGAACTTTGTCTTGATTTCTTTCAGCAGATTGTCTGATAATTTCATCTGAAAAATAAAATACCATCACATCTAAAATTGCTCTATTAAAGCGTCTTCTATATTTTTTATCATTGCTTAACCACATACGAAAAAAGTTTTTGTCTCCAAATATATTAATAGTTGTTTGTACTGCTTCCTCAAATTGGTTAACTACATTTTCAATATCATTATGTTTGTTATTCCAATCTTTATTAAGTTCTGTGCAGGTCATGTCAAGAAATGATTTAAGGTTTCCACTATATTTAGATAGAAAATAATGAAATCCTACATAACGTAACAATAATTCGACATCTCTCATCCGAAAATCAGGATGTGGTGATTTGAATATTTTTTTAAGAGCTTGACTTTTAATTGATTGATCATCTAAAAAATTGATAAATGAACCATGATGTAATGCTTGTCGAAGTTCTTGTGCTGATAATGGTGTACTTTGTACATTCAAACGTAGAAAAATTTTATAAAGGAAATTTTCGTCTTTTATATTCCGCAGAAGCATAGTGCGAATAGTTTGATTATCAAGATTATCAGTATCTCTACTCAAAAATAAATCACTTCTTATGTCTTCATATTTTTTGCCAATTAAATCACGTCTAAATTCTAGATTTCTTAAAGCAAAGGCATTATTTGGTATGTTTTCATCACTCCTGCCATAAAATTGCAGAATTGTTAACAAGCGTTGCTTACCATCAAGAACAATAAATTTACCTTGTTCTTGACTAGTTGCTAATACTATTTGTGGTACTGGAAACCCAAGTATAAGTGATTCGATAAATCTACTTTTGAGTGTTATATCCCAAGCGTCTCGTCTTTGAAATCTTGGAGTTAATTGGATATTATTGCGAAGAAGCTGATCAAGTATTGTTGCTGTTGTCCAGTCACTACCAGAAACAACAATTTCTCGAATTTGCTTTAATTCAGGAATTAACTCACTCAGCGGTTGAGACTCAATTTCTTGATCTTCCTCTTCCTCAAAAAATATTTCTTCTTCGTTAGTCATAGTTTCGGTCTGCATAAAGATTTGAATTTAAATACAATATATCATATTATTTCTTTATATTCTATACTTTATCAATTTTACCTAAAGTCCTAAACACTTCCTTTTCCCCCAAAAATGCTCAACCAAAACCAAACCCCCCTGATAGATGCCTTAAAAGCCTGTACAACCCGTCCTCACGCCCCATTTTACACCCCAGGACATAAACACGGTGCGGGCATTTCCCCACTTTTAACCGATTTAATTGGAAAAGATGTCTTTCGTGCTGACTTAACAGAATTAGCAGAATTAGATAATTTATTCACACCCCAAAGCGTAATTCTCGCAGCACAAGAACTAGCAGCAGAGGCTTTTGGTGCAGAGAAAACATGGTTTTTAGTTAATGGTTCTACCTGCGGAATTGAAGCTGCAATTCTCGCTACTTGTAGAACAGGAGAAAAAATTATTCTGCCGCGAAATGTCCACTCTTCTGTGATTTCTGGGTTAATTCTTTCTGGGGCAATTCCTATTTTTATAAATCCTGCATACAACTCAGATTTAGATATTTCTTACAGTATTACACCGGAAACATTAAAAGCAGCATTAGCAAAACATCCAGATACAAAAGTAGTGCTGATAGTTTATCCTAATTATTATGGTGTTTGTGGGAATTTGCCAGCATTGGTAAACCTTACCCACCAATATAATATTCCCTTAATTGTAGACGAAGCCCATGGCGCACATTTTCATTTTCACCCAGAATTACCAACATCTGCTTTATCCGCAGGGGCAGATTTAACAGTACAATCAATTCATAAAACATTGGGAGCAATGACACAAGCATCAATGTTACATATTCAAGGTCAAAGAATTGATATTGATAGAGTGAATAAAGCTTTGCAATTAGTTCAATCTACCAGTCCTAGTTTTATCCTTTTAGCTTCTCTAGATGCCGCACGTCAGCAAATGGCAATACATGGAGAAAAGCTGATGTTTGAAACTTTGGAATTAGCCAAAGAAGCAATTGATAAAATCAACAAAATTCCTAGTTTATCGGTTTTACAAATAGCTCAAAACCATATAAAAAATAACGGCTTTATAGATTTAGATAAAACCCGGTTAACCGTTAATGTTTCTCAGTTAGGTTTAACAGGTTTTACTGCTGAAGATATTATTAATGCCAATGGAGTAACCCCAGAATTTTCATCTTTACAAAATCTCACATTTATTATTAGCCTAGGAAACACAAAAACTGATATTGAAACATTAGTACAAACCTTAAATAATCTTACCCAAATTCCCCACTTGACAAATCGGGAAAAAATCTGTAAATATAAAAAAGATACTATAATCGCCCCTTCTATGTGCATTTCTCCCCGTGAGGCATTTTTTGCTGATAGTGAGATCTTACCTTTCGAGAAAACCCTAGAACGGATTTGTGCAGAAATTATTTGTCCTTATCCTCCAGGAATTCCCGTATTAATGCCAGGAGAACTAATTACAAAATCAGCTTTAGAATATTTGCAAGAAATTCAAAAAATGGGTGGTTTTATTACTGGTTGTGCAGATGAAACTTTGCAAACTTTAAAAGTTGTGAAAGGATAGATTTATCTCAACAGATATTTTAAAAGTAAAGAAAACATAAATCATTAGATATACCTATAATAATCATCAGAATATTTTAGTGTCAAGATTAACTTAGCACTAGAAATTCGTGCTTATATTAAATCAGCACTTTATCATGAAATTAAATAACTCCCGTGTTAGAAGCGTGCGTACTGATAACAATATTGTGTGGTTTTTTTGGCATCATCCTCAAAAAAAACCTGGTAATGAAAATTGTCTCTATGGATGTGATGAGTACAGGTGTGATTGCCTTTTATGTACTAATTGCATCACGACAAGGCTTATTTACTCCCATTATTTCCGATGTAAAAAACATTGCTTATGCCGATCCAGTTCCCCAAGCAGTGATATTAACAGCGATAGTTATCGGGTTTTCCATTCAGGCTTTGATGCTGGTTGGTGTGATGAAATTAGCACGGGATAACCCCACATTGGAAAGCAACGAGATTGAAAAAAATAATACACCATGAATACCATTACACTAGCTTGGATTGCTACCCCATTTTTTCTAGGGTTCATGATTTTTCTAGTCCCCAAACTGAACCGACATTTGACATTGTGGGGGACTATTGCTTCTGCTGCTTATGGGTTGCAGCTATTTATCGAACCATCACCCATCACAATGAATTTACTGGATAGTTTCGGTATTACCTTAGTAGCCGACGAGTTAAGTGGTTATTTTATTTTCACAAATGCCCTGGTAACGGCTGCTGTTGCCCTCTACTGCTGGCGCAGTGATAAAACGGCTTTTTTCTATGCCCAGATGATTATTGTGCATGGTAGCCTCAATGCTGCCTTTATCTGTGCCGATTTCATTAGTTTATATGTGGCTTTAGAGGTCAGCGGTATTGCGGCTTTTCTGTTGATTGCTTATCCCCGTAGCGATCGCTCAATTTGGGTAGGTTTACGGTATCTCTTTGTTAGCAATACTGCAATGTTATTTTATCTAGTAGGTGCAGTATTAGTTTATCAAACACATCATTCCTTTAATTTTGCCGGGTTAAAAGGATCACCCCCGGAAGCACTAGCACTAATTTTTCTGGGATTATTCATCAAAGCTGGAATTTTTGTCTCCGGTTTATGGCTACCTTTAACTCATTCTGAATCAGAAACCCCAGTTTCCGCATTGATGTCAGGAATTGTCGTTAAAGCCAGTGTTTTGCCTTTATTACGTTGTGCATTAGTTTCCGAAGAAATTGATATTATAGTCAGAATTTTTGGTGTGGGAACAGCTTTAATGGGTGTATCCTATGCTGTCTTTGAAAAGGATACCAAGCGCCTGTTAGCATTTAGCACTATTTCCCAGTTAGGCTGGATTCTCGCTGCACCGGCTGTAGGTGGATTTTATGCCCTCACCCATGGATTAGTCAAATCGTCTTTATTTTTGATTGCGGGTTCTTTACCCAGTCGCAATTTTAAAGAACTGCAAAATAAACCCATTCATACAACAATTTGGATACCTTTAGTTATTGCTAGTTTATCAATTTCTGGTTTGCCTTTGTTGTCAGGGTTTGCAGCAAAGGTATTAACGATAAAAAATGTAGAATCTTGGCAATTTATAGTGATGAATATTGCCGCAGTTGGTACAGCCATATCTTTTGCTAAATTTATTTTTCTCCCCCATATAAAAGCAGAAGAAGAAGAACAGAAAACAAAATCCGGTTTTTGGATATCAGTAATCTTTTTAATTACTGGATTATTTGTGGCAAATATTGTCTATCTTCCAGCTTATGAAATCACCAATATCACAAAAGCACTTTTAACTATTGCTGCGGGCTGGTTAGGATATCATTTCATTTTCAAGAAATTATCCATATCTCTACCTCGTGTATTTGAAGAATTTGAGCATTTAGTTGGTGTCATGAGTTTAACTTTAATCCTATTATTTTGGATGGCTTTACCATGATTGGACATCTCATATTCAGACTGTCAATTTGGTTATTACTCACAGCTAATGTGAGTTTAACAAATATTATCATCGGTGTAATTATTGCCTTACTTTTACCACGTGGTAAGTCATCACCAGAAAAATTAAAATCTTGGTTAAAGGTAATAATTAAAATCTTTGTTGCTATTCCGGTTGCTTTTATGGAGGCATTTGAAATTATCTTCCGTCCCCATAATCAAGAAGAAATTATCATGGAAAGAGTCAAACTCAACAGATCACCTTTATTGATTTTTCTTGATATATTTCTAATTACCTTTACACCCAAAACCATCGTCATGAAATACCACGAAGAAGGATGGTATGAAGTCCACCACATTAAACCCAAGAGAAAACAATCATGAAACTAGAAATAGTCTTAACGGCAATGATTTTAGCACTACTCATTCCCATTTATGAAGCTTGGAGAAGTGATGATACCTGGCAGAAAATGTTAGCTTTTGGCAGCATTTCTAGTAAAGTAGCCATCATGATTCTCGTAATTTCCGTTTTACGAGATGATTGGATGATTGGTGTAGTCGCAGCGATTATTTTGACGGTAGGAAATGCCGCATTAATGTTATTAGCACATATTCTCAGAAGATTAGGTGAAGTATGATTAAAACTAACAATAAGATCCCCGACTTCTGATCTTAATTAATAATTTATTTACTAGATACTAAAAGAAGTCGGGGATCTGACAACTAGCAACTTTTACAATTCAAATAGGACTACTAAATGATCAACATTCTTAGTTATACCTGCATAGGTATCGGCATAGTTTTCTGGTTTTGGGGAACTTCTCATTTAGTCAGCAACAGATCAGTATTATTCAAATTACATGGACTTTCTGTTGCTGATACGTTAGGTTCAATGATGATTATTGTCGGACTATTATTGAAAATACCCAGTGAATGGCCATTACTTATTCTTGGCATTATCTCCTTAGCAATTTGGAATACTATGCTGGGTTATGTATTAGCATATTGTTCAACAGCAGAGGAAAAACATGAATGATACTTATCTCTATTTAATCATTGCTTTATTACCCTTAACTGCGGGGATGTTAGTAACTCAAACTAACCCCTATCATGCCTTAATCATTCGTGGGGTACTCGGTGCAGTTGCGGCAATGGTAGATGCAGTTTTAGGTGCAGCAGATGTGGCTTTAACAGAAGCATTAATGGGAACAATGCTATCAATTACCCTCTATGCGATCGCAGTTCGTTCATCCTTAGTATTACGTCTTGGTGTCATGGAAAATCAGTCAATAGAAAAAAATCAGGATAGCAATTTTCAACAACTGATAAACGATTTTCGCAGCATTTTTAATGAACATTATTTACGTCTAGAACTCGTACCTTATCCTACTAAAGAAACCTTACAACAGGCATTAATAGAAAAAGAAATTCATGCTAGTTGTGTGCAATTAGAAAAAAGTGAGCAAGCACAGGAAACATACCAAACTGTAATTAGAGTGGAACGCATCTATAAGATTATGCAAAGTAAACTTTCATCACCAAAAACAACTTTACAATATTTCAATATTTTAGATTCAGGAGCGCAAAATTTATGAAATTAGTTTACATTTTAGCCGGAATAGCTTTATTTGTGAAAATGCTGATTATGCCTAATTCCGAACTAAATTTACCAGATATTTCCATTGTGGAAACAGTGGTTAAAGAAAGTGGTGTTCCCAATGCAGTATCAGGGATTATTTTCAGAAATCGGCTATATGATACAATCTTTGAAGTTATTGTTTTTACTATAGCCATTCTCGGAGCTAATTTTTTATTAGCTAATGAAAAACCATCTTGCAGCATCTATCAATTTAAAGATCAACCATCAATAATATTAGCTCGTCTAGGGGCGACAATTGCGGCATTAGTGGGCATTGAATTAGCAATTAGGGGGCATTTGAGTCCGGGAGGTGGTTTTGCGGCTGGGGTGGCTGGAGGAACAGCAATCGGACTCATAGCAATTACCTCATCATACCAATGGATGCAGGATATTTACCAACAGTGGCACGCGGCTATGTGGGAAAAGATTTCGGTGTTAGTCTTTATTGTTTTATCAGTGATAACTTTGTCGGGATTTGAGTTACCACACGGTGAGTTAGGAATGCTTTTTAGTGGCGGAATTTTGCCAATATTAAATATCTTAGTTGCTGTTAAAGTGGCATTAGGTTCTTGGGCTGTGATTTTGATTTTTATTCGTTATCGGGGTTTGTTATAAAAAGTGGGAGTTTAAAGAATTAGCGATCGCACTTAAGTAGGTGAACACAATAAAACCAAACTGTGTAAAGAAATGTAAAATCGCCTAAACCCTCTTCACTCTTGCCTCTTGCCTTTTGCTTTGCCATAACGACAATTTTCAACGCCAACCTACTTAGGGACTTCCAAGAAATAAATTATCCTGATTAACGAACCACAGAGGCGCAGAGGACACAGAGGAATAAGGGTTTGAGAGATTTTTGCGTTAGGTGGTTGAGTATTTTTTTATTTGGAAGTCCCTTAGCTTGTGTTAACCTATCGCTTAACCTAATCTAGAAATCAATGCTAAAGTGCAATAATAGCTGGTACTTCTTCTTCAACTTCATAACCATTTGCTAATCTTTCTATCGCACCATCAATTAAATCTAAACCTTGTTGGACAGTTTCCATTAAACTTAACTTACCCCGTAAATCAGCCGCACCCATAAAGCCTTTTGCATACCAAGTCATGTGTTTACGAGCTTGACGGACTCCCCTATCTCCCTTGTATTCCCACAAAGCAAAAAGATGTTCTCTGGCACATTCTAAGCGTTGAATTGGGTTAGGTGGTGTTAATAATTCTCCAGTTTTTAAGAAATGATCAACCTCACCAACTAAAAACGGATAACCTAAAGTTCCACGAGAACACATTACCCCATCTGCACCAGTTTGTTCTAAACATTTTACCGCAGCTTCCACAGAGAAAATATCCCCATTACCAATTACAGGAATTGATAAAATTTCCTTGACTTTTTTGATCCATTCCCACCGCGCATTACCATTGTAACCTTGAGCGCGAGTCCGTCCATGCACAGTAATCATTTTTGCTCCCGCGTCTTCCATTCTTTTCGCAAAATCAAGAATAGTAATTTCATGATCATTCCAACCAATGCGGGTTTTCACCGTCACGGGAACATCTACAGCTTTGACAACTTCTCGGACAATTGCTTCCGCAATTTCTGGTTGACGTAATAAAGAAGAACCACCACCATTTTTAGTAATTTTATTAACAGGACATCCCATATTAATATCAATCGTATCCGCACCTTCAGCCACTGCTTTTATGGCTGCTTCCGCGAGAAAATCCGGACGACAATCAAATAATTGAATACTAATTGGACGTTCATTAGGATCTACTTCCATAATGATTGGTAACTGCTTAACGTAATGCAAACCCGTAGCATTTACCATTTCTGTATACACCATAGATTCTGGTGCATAACGACGCACTAAACGCCGAAACACCATATCTGTCACCCCGGACAAAGGAGACTGTAAAACCCGGCTTTTAACCTCAAATGAGCCAATTTTTAAAGGAGTGGAAAGTCTAGCTTGAAGTTCGGGAGAAAGGTAAATCATGGTTAGAATTAAAAATACAATCGTTAATTGGGGAATCGAAGGCTGACAAGGGGTATTTAATTGAAGTGTGGACTCTTAAACCAGTAAATCCTAAATGGACATAAAATAAAATGAGCATAAAAAATAACGAAAATAAAGACCGGATTCTTGTCTCTTACCTTTTATGTGGGGCTGGTTTTTTGGGAATAAACGGTTTACATCGGTTATATAATGGCAAAACCGCTACTGGTTTATTATGGCTATTTACCTGCGGTTTATTTTACATGGGGCAAATCTATGATTTATTAATCATACCGAATATGGTTGACGAATATGAGCAGAATTTGCGGTTAAAAGCAGGTTTATCACCTCTGGGTATACCCATGAATGAACGGATATTTATTTCCCAAGTCCAGAAACCAACTGATAAACCACTGATTGTTAAACTGATAGAAGCCGCAGAGGCTAATGGTGGTAGTTTAACTGTAATTCAAGGTGTTAGGGCTACCGGATCTGGTATTGTGGAAGTGGAAACTATACTCAGAGAAATGCTGCAATCAGATCATCTCAGAATAGGTAACGACCCCATTTCTGGAGTCGTTACTTATTATTTCGATGAATTGTAAAGTTCTAATTTCTACCTAGCCACTTTTGTCCATTTAAGCGATATACTAGCCGAGATACCAACAATTCTAGGGTAGTTTTGCGCTCATCAATTAGAAATGACTCCAAGGTACTGGGTTTTTTACCTTCATTACAGGAAAATCCCTTTTTACCTTGAATATTTTCTTCAGGAAAATATACGTTAAACTGGCGTTGTCCCCCTTGCCAAGAACCAATAACTTGCCAACATTCTTCCGCTGAATTAAAACCAATAATAGAATATTTCTGCTTGGCAAAAGTCAGCTTTACATCTGGCACACCTTCTTTAGTAATTGCCTCTTGCAACGCTGGGAGGTAATGCTGCTGCATAAACTCTTCAAAAGGCTTATCTTCCAATGCTGGGGGTTTTTCCTTTTTGGCAGCTTTAGTCTCTGCTGGGGGCTTTTCTGGGGCGGTTGCAGCAGGATTAGAAGCTACATCTCCCGCTTGATTTTGATTAGTTTCTTCTGCCATTGCTCATTTTGGGGTAGTCAGTTATTTTTATTTTGACATACCAGAGCATAGCTACAGCTATTTAGATATAAAATAAGATTTCAAGAGTAATTAACCGCAGATTAACGCAGATTAGCGCAGATAAAGACGGATGAATTAATAAGTTTCATGATTCTGTGCAGCTTGGACTATCATTCGGATAAAATCGTTTAAATAGTAACTTTTCAAGAAGTATGTTGGATAAAATGGGTAATGGGTAATGGGTAATTTGGGACTTTTAAAATCCCATACCCTCCAGCGATATTTCAACCACCTGCAACAGCGGGAACAATACTCACTTCATCTTTATCCTCAAGTGGTGTTTCTGTATTTTGTAAAAATCGAATATCTTCGCTGTTGACATAGAAATTTAAGAACCGTAAAGGCTCTCCGTTTGGCTTCCGCAAACGCCCCTTAATAGCAGGATAGCTTGTTTCTAAGTAATCAAACAATTCAGAAATATTACTACCACTACATTCTAAGACAGCTTGATCTTCTGTAAACTTTTGTAGAACTGTGGGAACTAAAACTTTGACAGCCATTGTTTAAACGTTAATTGTTAGTGAGTGATTTGGTTGGTAGGGGTTTAGCAGTGCTAAACCCCTACAATTAATTGTTAGTGACAGGATTAAACTGTAACTTCTTGCCATTCTAAGCGGTCAAGTGTGCGGGATCTTTCTAAAGCCCGTTCAAAACTGTCTAGTTTGGCATCAATTGTTAAAGGTTCACCAATGTAGCCTTGAATTGCTTCCTGGGTTTTCAAACCATTGCCAGTGATATAAACCACTGTAGTTTCATCTGGATCAATTTTGCCAGCTTCTACTAATTTTTTAAGAACAGCAACGGTTGTACCACCTGCGGTTTCGGTAAAGATACCTTCGGTTTCTGCCAATAGTTTGATACCTTCGATAATTTCGGCATCATTAACTGATTCAATATTACCGTTGGTTTTTTGAGCGATTTCTACAGCATATACACCATCGGCAGGATTGCCAATCGCAATGGATTTAGCAATTGTGTTAGGTTTAACTGGTTGAATAAAGTCTCTACCTTCTTTAAAAGCTTTCGCAATGGGGGAACAACCTTCCGCTTGAGCGCCACTAAAGCGAACATCTTTACCTTCTACCAAACCAACTTCGACAAATTCTTGGAAACCTTTATAAATTTTGGTAAACAGAGAACCAGAAGCCAAAGGGGCAACTATATGATCTGGTAATTGCCAACCTAGTTGTTCTGCAACTTCAAAGGCTAATGTCTTAGAACCTTCAGAGTAGTAAGGACGCAGGTTAATATTCACAAAACCCCAACCGTGGGTATTGGCAACTTCTGAGCAAAGACGATTAACTTGATCATAGTTGCCTTTGACTGACATCAGGGTAGGACTATAAATCAAGCTACCGATGACTTTACCAGCTTCTAAGTCAGAAGGGATAAATACACAGCAATCTAAACCAGCGTAGGCGGCGATCGCTGCGGTAGAATTTGCTAAATTACCTGTACTAGCACAAGAAACAGTCGTAAAACCCAATTCTCTCGCTCTACTGAGGGCAACTGACACCACCCGATCCTTAAAGCTCAGGGTGGGCATATTGACGGCATCATTTTTAATATAAAGTTTATTTAGACCCAGGCGACGGGCAAGACGGTGGGAACGCACCAAGGGAGTCATTCCTGTTCCCACATCTATATAATCATCTGTAGCAACTGGCAAAAAGTGACGATAGCGCCAGATAGAATTGGGACCAGCTTCAATAGTTTCTCGACTAACTAAACTCCGCAGCACATTGTAATCATATTTGACTTCCAACGGTCCAAAACACAATTCACATACATGAGTGGCTTTAAGTTCGTATTCTGCTCCACATTCTTTACACTTCAAAGCCTTGAGAATAGAAGTGTTCGCTTGGTTGAGGTTTGTAATCGCCTGAGTCATAATTTTGCGTTCCCTGGGTATCCGTCAACTTTGGAATGATACTAGCACAAGGCAAAATCCACGTCAAACATACCCGACCATTTTTATCGGGTTTGGTTACTCAAGAGTTAGTTAAGTTCTCATTAATAATTAAATCCCATATTCCGCACTTCATTTTGTAATATGCGAATATTTCCTTAATTTTATTTTTTATTGTCTTTAAAAATACATATTTTATCAAATACTTTAAGCTTTAATACGTAAGATTTTGAACCTTATTAAGAATAATTCTTGAAAAGGGTCATACTAGATTATGAGTGCGGAATGTCGGTTAAAAAATAATCCCTTTGTCAAAGTGAGTTGTAATTTTTCAAGGGGGCAGGTAGATGAGAAAATTTATCAAGAATTAGAATATGATTCCTGAACTTCAGCCAGAACGATTACAAAACTTGAGTCAAGAATTACAATTTGCTATTAATACTAATAATATCTCCTCCATGGAGGATCACAGTCAAGAAACCAGAAGAGAAATTCGCAATTTACCTGATGAAGTCCAGTTAGTACAAGTTGTATTCTCGCTATCCAACAAGCCAAAGCCGTTGCCCCTACTGCAGCTAATGCCATGTCTGACAAACTCTCTCGGATGTTAAATGCAGCCATCAGTAGTGATAGTAATGAGGTAGATCATTTATAGCGGGAATTAAAAGAATGCAGAATTTAGAATTTAGAATTTAGAATTACGTTTTGCAACGGGGATTTTACCCCGACGCAAAACCCGCTGCTTGTAGAAGCAGGGGACTTTAACCCCCAAAGGTAAGTTAAAACCAGATGTGCAACATTGGTTAAATCAAGAATTACCCAGTCATAGTATTATCACGGGACTTAAGCGATGAACACCAAAACTAAAGTTGATTGTCCTGTTTGCGGGTATCAAGGAATTGAGGGCAACATTTGTCCTAATTGTGATACTGATGTTTCTCTAATTCGCTCATTGGCAGAATTACCCCAGCGGCCAAAATCCTGGACAACAGGCATCGCTATCTTAATGCTGATGATTGGTATTACTATCGGTGTAGGAGGTAGTTTTTTTGCCCTGCAAACAGCTATATATACCGCAACAGTTCCTAAACCTACAGTTACTACTACTCCTAATCTCAGTCCCCAGGTAATTACCCCTGTCATTCCTAAACCAGCGTCACCACTAGCCACTTATACCGTAAAATCAGGAGATACTCTTAGTAGTATTGCTGGCAAGTTTTGTAGTAAACCTACTGATTGGCAATTAATCGTTGCCGCTAACGCCGAATTACAAAAACGGGAAAATAAATTAGATATAGATCAGGAGTTGAAAATTCCTAGTAGCTGTAAAAGGAAAAACCCATGATGATAGTTGACAACTTCAAACAAGCTAGTCAGAAAGCTGAAAATTTTGCCCAAAAAAAACAACTGCGGGCAGCGGTAATTACTGCGGAAACGCTTTTGAGTAATCATCCTCATTCCCAAATTAACACTTGGGCTAACAAAATTCTAACTGTGCTATCTAAAGAGATTTCCCGTGCCTGACTTATCCCCAAACTATCTAATTAGCTTAGAATTACGAGAATTACTCGTCCAAAAACTCGGCATTCTGCAAAAAGATAATGTAGTATTACAGCAGTCTTTGAGAGAACAGCAAACCCGAACTACAGCCCAAACAGAAGATTTATTCTTGGAACTTTTAGAAGTTGCTGATGCCTTAGAAGCTTTATTAGACTATCTAGAAAACAATCCCAATCCTAGTCCAGAATTTATCGAACGCTTACCCAGATCCATAGGTGCAGTTAATCGCAAGTTTCTCGGTGTTTTAGGAAAGCGCCAACTTTTACCTATAGAATTACAAGAAGGCACAGAACCAGATTTTAACTTATGTCGCGTCATTGATCGGGAAGAAAGAACGGATATCCCAGACCAAACAATCACTAAAATTGTCCGTCGCGGATTTCATTTAGGTGAAAAAGTCCTCCGTCCCGCAGAAGTCATTACCGCTAAATCAGATAATGGTCATTAGTCAGTTGTCCGTTGTCCGTTGTCCGTTGTCAGTAGGGGCGAAGCATTTGGAAGATAAATTATCGGTCATTGCCAAAAATAGTTCTCCAAATGCTTCGCCCGTACAGTTGTCCGTTGTCCGTTGTCATTGGGAAAATTCTTTCCCCCCCCAACTCCCCCAACTCCCCCAACTCCCCCAACTCCCCCAACTTCCCCAACTCCCCCTGCCCTTCTATCCCCCTTACACTGTTAACTATGACTCCTCACGAAAGTGATATAAAAGATGCTTCTTCACAAACAAAAATCTGGAGTGGTTGGCAGGAAAATTTAGTTTTAATAACTATTGCCCTGTGTTTAGCTCTGCTAATTCGGACATTTATCGCTGAACCACGCCTGATTCCATCAGAATCAATGTACCCTACTTTACACACAGGCGATCGCTTGGTCATAGAAAAAGTATCATACCGGATTCATCCTCCTAAAATCGGCGATATCGTCGTTTTTAACTCACCACCAGAATTACAAAGACGCGGATATTCTCAAAACCAAGCCTTTATCAAACGGGTAATTGGTGAACCAGGAGCAGTAATTAGCATCGCTCAAAGCAAAGTTTACCTCAACGGTACAGCCTTAACAGAAGACTACATTGCTGAACCACCAAATAGCCCATTTCCAGAAATCAAAGTCCCGGAAGGCGCATTTTTCGTCATGGGAGACAACCGCAATGATAGTAATGACTCTCGCTATTGGGGTTTTGTCCCCCGTCAAAACGTCATCGGTCGTGCTACATTTCGCTTCTGGCCTCTTGACCGTATCGGCTTAATCTAGTCCACTGACAACTGACAAATGACAACTGTACGGGCGAAGCATTTGGAGAACTATTTTTGGCAATGACCGATAATTTATCTTCCAAATGCTTCGCCCCTACTGACAAATGACAACTGTACGGGCGAAGCATTTGGAGAACTATTTTTGGTAATGACCGATAATTTATCTTCCAAATGCTTCGCCCCTACTGACCACTGACTAAAACCGCAAATAATACATCAACTGAGCGATCGCATCCCCAGATAATTCTAAACGTTGTTGAAAATCTGCTAAACTCCGGTAAGAACCAGCAGCCAGACGGTTTTCCACAACTGTCTGTGCTAGGGATAAATCTATAAAAGGGATTTTGGCAAGACTTTCTACCGAAGCAGTATTAGGGTTAACTTGCTGGGGTTTATCGAGGGAATTTTGATCATAATAATTAAAATTCAGCAAAGACTTGAGCGGTTCTAATCGTTGTACTGGCAAACCCAAAGCCGCAGCCACATCTTCGATACAATAGAATATCACACCAGCGCGAGAAAGTTCCACAAGCGATCGCCCTTGGTGAATTGACAACCCAGGTAAACGCAGCCAATCATCCACAGTTGCTTGATTAGCATCAATACCCAAACCCAATTCAGCGGCCATTTGTACCTCTTCCCCCGACTGTAAACGATAATAAGGATCATTCAGCAGCTTGGCGCGAAGCTTTTGCAATTTCAGATTTAAAGGTAGCCACTTATTCATTCTTAACCTGATCCTTTTACCAATTACCAATTACCAATTACCAATTACCAATTACCAATTACTAATTACCAATTACCAATTACCTAAATTTGATCTAACATTTGCCGACGTTTTTGCTCAAACTCGTATTCAGAAATTAATCCATCTTGACGGAGTGCTTCTAACTCACGCAAAGCATTAGCAACTGATTCTACTTGATTCCCAACTTGGGTTGATACCTTCATTACTGATTCACCCAAATTAAAATACCGATCAAAAGTTTCTTCATCTTGAGTTAAATACCAAACCCCTTCAATAGCACAAGCTACCTTGGGAATCGGTGTCCAAGACAATAGAACATACAGTATTCCCCAAAGTGGCTGTCCCACGTAGAATTTATGTAAACCCGAAATCGTTAATGTGCCAGAAAAGGCTAAAATAGCAGCAATAGTCCGGCTTTTTCGTTTAGTTAAGATCATTTTATCTATAGCCATTCTACTTGATTCATGAACTGATTAATTCTTCAGAGGGAACAGGGAACGGGCAACAGAGAACAGAGAAAACTCATGTTTAAAAACATGAGATTGAAATAATGAAACTGTTTTTTTCGGGCTACGCATATTTTAAAAACATCTTTTTTTTGACTCAAGTTCTGAACTAGTGAAACTTTAGTTTCTTATCTGTTCCCTCTTCCCTCTTCCCTCTTCCCTCTTTTTGTAATAATATAGAATTATTGCTTGCTTGACAGTCATGCTCAAAATACCGAATGGAACTTTAAGATAAAATTCAGTAATAGTCAAGATTAATTTGTAAATAATGATATGATGCCACTCAATTCCCTATCAACAGAATGGTTAAACCTGCTTTTTGATCCCTACGCTGTGCTAGGGGTGTCAGTGAATGCTGATGAACGTCAAATCAGTAAACGGTATTATATTCTAGCAAAGTTGCTACATCCTGATAACTATATCAAGCATAACCAACCAGATCAGGAATTAGCTCAAGCAGTATTTACACAATTGATTAATCCAGCTTATGAACAACTCAATCAGACGAAAAAACGCTTAAATGTAATAAATTTACTACGCTCAGAAGCAGAAGTTTTAGATCCACAGAAAGTCCGTGCTATCAAAGTTTCTACCATTCAGGCAATATCAACAATGTCTGCTGAAGAAGCAGAATTATTTTATGAAGACGTAGTTACATCCTATGGGTATGAGCAATATCATTCATTACCTCAGTCATGTCACATAACACAGCAATTAAGTACGTTAAATATAGTCTATCTATCACACCAAAAACCAAACAGTCCACTGGCTAATCAATCTAAATCTATCATCCCCCAGGAAGAAAACCAGAGACCTCCAGACACCTCATCTTCAACAACAATTCTCAAACCAGAGCCAATAAGCTATGCTCAAGTTTACTATGAGAGAGCCGTAGAATATTATAATCAGGAAAACTGGAACTTAGCAGTAAAAGAACTGCGAGATGCTATTAAATTAGACCTAAATAACAGTGATTACTACGCACTACTGGGAGTAGTCCATTTTCACCAGAAATTTATAGGCATGAGTAAAGTCTACATCGGTCAAGCATTAAAAATTAATCCTCAACAACCACTAGCCTTAAAATACGCTGCCCTTTTGCCAATTCAAGTCAATGAAACAGTTAAGCCTCAATCAATGTCCAAAGCCTTGAGTATTGCTTCTTTCTTAGGTAAGTTTTTATCAACCAAACTTCATTAACATCCCCCCTAACTCTATCCACTTGAAGTCAAGTAGTGAAATTTCGGTAAAAACTCCTACTTGAACCGAAGTAGTTTCCCTAGATGAATCTTCTACACTAAAATGGGAACAGAGACAAAATTTGAAGCTACTGAAGTCATAGCACTCAGTTAAAGAAAAGCAAAATGGGATTCTTCGACTCGGAAATAGTCCAGCACGAAGCCAAGCAATTGTTTGAAGATTATCAAGCACTGATTCAGCTTGGCAACAGCTACGGCAAATTTGACCGCGAGGGCAAAAAGCTGTTTATTGAGCAAATGGAATCCATGATGGACAGATATCGCGTCTTTATGAAGCGTTTCGAGCTATCAGAGGATTTCATGGCGCAAATGACCATACAGCAACTAAAAACTCAACTAGGTCAGTTTGGCGTAACTCCACAGCAAATGTTTGATCAGTGCGATTCGTTGTTAGCTGAATCACGGTAATCAGTCCGTACATAAGCTAACCAACCCAATCCAATCCAATCATGGAAAAAGGTTGAACTCTCGGTCTGATATGGGTGAAAGTCCCATCTACCAGACTCAGGTATGACTCCCTATCTGCCCACGATGACCCGACTCGGTATCGGGAGGTCGAAGCTGGGAACAGGGCATAATCAGACATCCGTTGTGGGGTGACACTGGTGCTAATGGGGAGTTCCTACGGTGAAACACCAGCCTAGAAAAGCAACCGAACATTGAGCAGGACACAACAGCAAAATCCTGACTTCACTGGAGCATAATTCCCGCCGCATATTGGTCAGATAGCGGTAAGAGTCTAGGGAATCCAGTGGTTGAATTGGCTACACCTAACGGAACTATCAATCAACCGAGGGAACGAATAAAAACGGATTGAGGGTCTAAGGGCGGTCGAACCCTAAGTAGGCTGGACGAGCAGCGGAAATCCCTCAATCCGGGTAGGACAGGCCGTAATTGGTCTGAGGTGTTCAGAATACACAAATGGTCGCAGAGCATGATTAGACACAGAGGCAACTCTAGTGAATCCTGGAAGACGTTGCCTTGGAAGAAATTCCGCCGTAACTTATTCCGCCTACAAAAACGCGTGTATAAAGCTGTTCTTGTTGGAGACAAGCGCAAAGCGAAGTCCTTACAAAAGCTGATTCTGAAATCAACCTCCGCAAGATTACTGGCTATTCGTCAAGTAACACAGCTAAATGCTGGGCAAAAGACAGCGGGAATTGACGGTAAAACCGCGCTCTCTTTTGAGCAAAGGTTTCAACTGAGCGAAAAACTCTCAAGCGAATGTAACGACTGGAAACACCAGGGATTACGTGAAATACCTATCCCCAAAAAGGATGGCAAAACCCGAATTCTCAAAGTCCCCACTATTGCAGATAGGGCGTATCAATGCCTTGTTAAATACGCATTAGATCCAGCACACGAAGCAACTTTCCATGACAGGAGCTACGGGTTTAGAACGAGACGCTCGGCACACGATGCCCAGAAAATCCTGTTCAATAACCTAAATTCTCGCGTCAACGGAATAGATAAACGAGTTATAGAACTCGACATCGAAAAATGCTTTGATAGGATAAACCACACCGCCATTATGGACAGACTCATTGCTCCCAAGAGCATAAGACAAGGAATTTTCCGATGTCTCAAAGCCGGAGTTAATCCAGAGTTTCCCGAACAAGGAACACCTCAAGGTGGTATGGTAAGCCCACTATTAGCTAACATCGCCTTAAATGGGATTGAAAGTATTCACAGATATCACAGGACATCCAACTGTAGAATCACAGACAAAACCTCCAAGGAATATATTATTGAGCCATCAGTCCGCTACGCAGATGACATGGTAATAATACTCCGTCCCCAAGACGATGCTACCGTTATACTTGATAAAATCAGTCAGTTTTTAGCAGAGCGGGGAATGAAAGTCAGTGAGCAAAAGACAAAGCTAACCGCCGCGACAGATGGGTTTGATTTCCTCGGCTGGAACTTTAAAATCCAGAAAAACGGAAAGTTTAGATGTACCCCCTCAGTGGATAACTACAAAGCTTTTCGCAAGAAAGTAAAACACATCATCAACAACTCGAATTATGGTGCTACCACAAAGGCTGAGAAATTAGCCCCAGTAGTTAGAGGTTGGAGGAATTACCACCGCTTCTGCAAGATGGATGGGTCGAAGTTTTCCTTATGGCACATCAATCACAGAGCATTCAGGGTATTCAACAAGGAAACTAAGCAGAATCGCCATACCTGCCACGAGCTAATCAAGAAAGCATTCCCAGCAGTTCCTTACTCCGAAAACAAACACATCAATGTCAAAGGTGAGAAATCACCCTACGATGGAGATTTAAGTTACTGGAGCGAGCGCAACAGCAAGCTCTATAACAGCGATACCTCTAAAGCCCTTAAACGGCAAAACCATAAATGTGGTCATTGTGGATTGAAAATGATTGGGGATGAGAAGGTACATTTGCATCATTGTTGATGGAAACCATAACAATTGGAAACCTAAAAACCTTCTAGCCATTCACTTTCATCTGCCACGATTATATACATATCAGCAAAAGCGGAAGCTAAGAACATCGGGAGCCGGGTGCGGTGAAAGTCGCACGCCCGGATCTAACTGAGAGGGGCGAGGAATAATATCCTCCCTCGACTCAACCAATGAACGTGACATTAGAAAGGATGAAAGCGGAATTGGAACAAACAAAATAACTGGGAACAGGGGAGGCAGTGGGAAAATTCTTTCTCCCACTGACAACGGACAACGGACAACTGTACGGGCGAAGTATTTGGAGAACTATTTTTGGCAATGACCGATAATTTATCTTCCAAATGCTTCGCCCCTACTGACAACTGACAACTGACCAATTAGTTTGATTTGGGACGGGGAAACTGAGAAGGAGGCTTAAACTTTTCTACGGGTACGCCCTTAAGTGCTTTTGTCATAAAATCTCGCCAAATGGGGGCTACAGTACCACCACCAGTTGCTCCACTAGCTAACTGTTTGCTGTCGTCCCGTCCTACCCAGACAGCAGTAGTTAGTTGGGGTACAGTACCTACAAACCAAATATCCTTTTCTGAGGATGTAGTTCCTGTTTTACCCGCACTGGGGCGATTTATAGCAGCACCTTTTCCCGTACCTTCTGTCATTACTGAAGTCATGATATCAATAGTCGCTGCTGATGCCCAAGGGTCAAGAACTTGTTTAGGTTTGGGTGTATTATCGAGAATCACGTTACCAGCACTATCTGTAATTCTCACAATTACAGTAGATGGTGACTGCCAGCCATAATTAGCAAAGGTAGCATAGGCACTGGCCATTTCTAGGGGAGTGACACCAATAGCACCCAAAGGTAAAGAGGTAACAGGTTCCATGGGACTCATAATTCCTAATGTCCGGCAGGTTTCAATCACCTTATTCATCCCCACCGATTTACCAAGTTTAATCACTGGGATGTTTCGAGATTGAGCGAGGGCTTTGCGAATTGACATCGCTCCGGCAAAGCCACCATCATAGTTTCTTGGGAAGTACCTATTATTACCATCTTGGTAGCTGACTGGAGCATCTATCACTGTGCTATCTGGTGCATATTTGCCAGTAGCAAAGGCGGTATAGTAAACAAATGGTTTAAATGAAGAGCCTGGTTGTCGTTGAGCTTGTGTAGCTCGGTTAAATTCACTGGCTTTGTAATCTACACCACCGACAAGGGCTTTCACAAAATGGGTGCGGGGATCAATTGACACTAAGGCCATTTGATTCTTATTCAACCCTTGAGACTGAAGCTTTTCATGCCAATCTCTAACGGTTTCTTCGGCCATTGCTTGGAATTTAGCATCAACCGTAGTTTGGACGCGCATTCCCCCTTTGAGCAGAGAATCACGTCCAAATTTTTTCGCCAACTCTTGGGCTACAGTGTTGGTAATATAAGGTGAGGCACTACCTTGAAAAGACCTGATTTTACCCAGTTTAATTGGTTGTTTCAGGGCATCATCATATTCTTTTTGGGTAATCCAATTCAATTCGATCATTCGCCCCAGAACTTCCTTTTGTTTCTGTTTGGCCAATTTCATACTCGCAAAAGGGCTAAACTCTTCTGGTGCTTGGATTAAACCCGCCATCATAGCTGATTCACCCAAAGTTAAATATTCTGCTGATTTATTAAAATAACTGCGGGCTGCTGTTTGCACACCGTAATTGTTATGACCCCAATAAACTTGATTGAGGTACATTTCTAGAATTTCCTCTTTGCTGAGGATTTGCTCTAACCGAATTGCTAGGACAGCCTCTGCCAATTTCCGCGTAAAAGCCCGTTTTTGAGATAAAAATAGGTTTTTAACTAATTGCATGGTGATAGTAGAACCACCTTCTTTGACTCCACCTGCGACCATGTTAACGATGACAGCACGACCAACACCAGTGGGGTTAATCCCATGATGATCGTAGAAGTGACCATCTTCACTGGCTAGGACGGCGCGTTTGAGGTTGGGGGAAACTTTATTGAGGGGTACTACTTCTCGGTTAGCTTCTCCGTGAATACTGGTTAAAAGTTTGCCTTTTATATCGTATATGTAAGTTGTTTCCGAGGGGAAAAAGTTTTTTATTTGTCTAACATCTGGTAAATTACGGAAACTAATGGCTAAACCTACCAGTGTTCCCGCAACAATAGAGCTTGTTAGGAGTGTTATGGATAGCAAAGTACCGCCAGTTATCTGACCTACTCCCTTAAAAAACTCAAATCCAGATGAATCCTTCTCTTGTGGTTGTTTGTTTGCAAAAGTCCTAGACGACACGGCGATCTCACTTCCTCACTTGTAAATTTAAATGTAATTCATTAAATGGAAAAAGACAGTTAATTTTTTGCAATTATAGTAATCTGGCCGGAGAAAGGACAGATAATTGGTTTGTGAACATAACAAACTTAACTTTTAGAGTGGAAAGTATAGTTAATAGCGAATTTCTTAGTATGACGCAAAGTTTCTCTTGGTTGCATCGTGGTGTGGCAGAAATTTTTCCGCAACCCCATGTTGGTGATAATGATCCGGAAAGTTTGGAAAAGCGATTACTCAATTCTGACCGTCCTTTAAGAATTAAACTAGGTATTGACCCGACTGGGGCAGATATTCATTTTGGTCATAGTATACCTGTACGGAAGTTGCGGGCTTTTCAAGATGCTGGTCATACAGCGGTACTGATTATTGGTGATTTTACTGCCCGAATTGGTGATCCTACTGGTAAATCTGAGGTGCGTCGTCAACTTACGGAAGCTGATGTGGCAGAAAATGCCCAAACTTATCTTGACCAAGTCCGTCCTATTTTAGATTTTGATACTCCCGGTAGGTTAGAAGTCCGTTATAACTCAGAATGGCTTTCCCGTCTAGATTTGGGGAAAACTTTGGAGTTACTTTCAACTATGACTGTGGGACAGATGTTAGCCAAGGAAGGTTTTGCGGAACGTTATAAACAAGAGAGTCCCATTTTTCTCCATGAGTTCCTGTATCCACTGATGCAAGGTTATGATTCTGTGGCTGTGGAAGCTGATGTGGAATTGGGAGGGACTGATCAAAAATTTAACATCGCGGTGGGACGAGATCTACAACGTCATTTTGGTCTAAAACCTCAATTTGGACTGTTATTACCAATTTTAATTGGGACTGATGGTGTCCAAAAAATGTCTAAGTCTTTGGGTAATTATGTGGGTTTAGGAGAACATCCTTCCCAAAAGTATCAAAAACTTCAAGGTATACCAGATAATTTACTGTCGCAGTATTTTGAATTGCTGACGGATTTACCTTTGGATAGTCTGCCAGAAAACCCGCGCCACGCCCAAGAATTTTTAGCCTGGGAAATTGTCCGTCAGTATCACGGTGAACAAGCAGCTAATGAGGCGAAGGAAGCGGCAAAAAGTGGTGGGAAGGAGGGAGCATTACCAGAATTTTCTCTAGCTGCTATTCCTCAATTTCCGGCGAAATTAGCGTTTATTTTAGGTGCTACCGGTTTATGTAAAAGTACAGCCGAAGGTAAACGGAAAATTCAGGAGGGTGGAGTGAGGATAAATAGTGATAAGATTGCTGATGCGGATTTAAGTTTTTCTACACCTGATGATTTATATGATAAGGTGTTACAGGTGGGTAAGAAGAATTTTGTGCGGTTGGTAAAGTAGCTATCAGCAGTCAGCAGTCAGCATTCCAGAGTCAGTCAGGGAATCTATTCCCTGTCTAAAATAAGATAATCGGTAAATGTCCTCAAATTTAAACCACTCACAGTCAACAACAAATTGGTCTCGTAAGTCAAATACTACATCAATGACTTTGATGCTCTTCTTTATTTTATTTAGAATTTTTATTCTCATAATTTAGCATATTAGGTACTGAAGAACCATTACGGCTCTTCCGTACTTACTATGCTAAATTATTGTTTTAAATCCCAAAATCCTTGCCATATAAGGATTTTACGTTAATTCATTGGTTAATTTGACATAAATTTGGCATCAAACACAATGAAACCCTTTATTTATATGGGTTATGGGGTAAATAAACCCATATTTGGCATAACAGGTACGGAAGAACCTTAATTACTTGTTCTCTTAATTGATTAATTTCTTGTAAATTAGCCTTGACTTTATCGTTAGCATTAATATCTTTGCTGATTCAATTATCATAAACTGTCTATTTTGTCAACCCACCCTTGACGTTGCTTTACAAAACTACATCAATGTATTTCTAAATTTGTCCAAAAAATTCTCTATCACTCCTGAATATTTTCCCCGTTCTCACTTTCCCTATTTCTCAAATACCTATAAATAAAGGATTTCCAGATTCTACTTCCTACAATTTTAGAAAATTGATATACTACGCCTAGATTTTGAAATTTTACCAAATCGCTGAAACTATTGCAAGATCGTTGATAAATAGAAATTATTCTCAATAAAATATTAAGAAAATATAAATATGAAGTTATATTAATTTTTCTAAAATAGAAATATTTAAACTATTTTCCAAATATTCATAATTTACACTTATAAATTAGGGAAATAACAGGGTTAAGAGCAAAATTTTTGTTGTACTCTATTACACAGTATTTATATGTTATTAAACACTTGTAGGCTTTAATTAAGTAAATCTAATTGTTAAACTACTCAAAAGTAGTCATATTAAACATCGCTATTAAAGTATAATAAATTGGATAATATGTAATAAGTAATAACCAGAATTATGAATGATGAATGATGAAAAAATTATTGTACCTTTAGATGTACCAGATTTAGATAGTGCGATCGCTCTTGTTGATAAACTTCCCCAAGTCACTTTCTGGAAAGTTGGTTTGGAGTTGTTTACTAGCACTGGTCCCAAGATTCTGGAAATCCTCAAATCTCAAGAAAAGCGAATTTTCCTAGATTTGAAATTTCACGATATCCCCAATACTGTCGCCGGTGCTTGTCGCGCTGCGGCTGGTTATGGGGTGGATTTATTGACAATTCACGCAACTTGTGGTAATGATGCTTTAAAAGCTGCGGCGGAAGCGGTGCAAATTGGGGCGGAAAAAGCCGGGACAAAACCACCTCAGTTAATCGCTATTACGTTGTTAACCAGTATTTCGGCGCGACAATTGGCGGTTGATTTAAAAATACCTTTAGAATTGCCAGAATTTGCTTTAGAAATGGCACTGTTGGCACAGAATTCTGGTTTAAATGGGGCTGTTTGTTCTCCCCAAGAGGTGCAACAATTAAGAGCAAGTTGTGAAAAAGACTTTTTGCTGGTTTGTCCAGGGGTGCGGCCAACATGGGCCGAGAAGGGAGATCAAAAGCGATCGCTCACTCCCTCTCAAGCTATCACAGCGGGTGCAGACTATCTCGTTATCGGTCGTCCCATTACTGCGGCGGCTGTTCCTGAGTTAGCTTGGAATCAGATTGTTGAGGAGTTGAAGATATAATCTGATTATCAAGATAGTTCTTCCTCGTCATCTTCATGATAACAAATTCAAAATCAATTGTCAACCCTCTTAATACTATTTTTTTGCTTTTGTTGGGAGTAAATTAATAACGAGCAAATATTTGAATCAAATCGGTTTTACGTTTTAGGAAAAAATATCTGTCTAACAATCAAGATTTATCAATTACTGCCAAATTTGCAGATAGTTCATCTTCTTCAAACGCATCTGAATACAGTCTTTTATTAAAGACGTTCATTAGATCCTGAACTGCAACTTCTTTAACGCGAATTCCGTCAACATCATACAATTCTCTAGTATTGTTCTTAGTAATTATCCATACCTGACAATTTTTACCCTGGATTTGCAGAGTTTTTTTTCTAACATCGCCATTTGTTAATCTAAAATCAATTGTGATCTGAGAGTTCTTCAATTTATTGACATAATTTTCAATTTGTTCTTTTTTGTGTTCTTCAAAAGTGTTTCTGAGAGTACAGTCATACATCACTGCTAGACTACCAATTATGAAAAAACCATCGGCTCTACCAGCTTGGTTTTTTTTATCGTATTGATATAAACTGTGAATACCAAGTAGCCTGAGAATCATAAATGTATAATCCTCAAACTCTGCTGGATCTGATAGTGTCTTATGATTACCCAAAAATAAACAAATTTTTTCCTTGAGTTCTTTTAAATTGAAAATATTGTTATTATAAACTTGTAAATTGGTGATTGATTTTTCTATCTCAGAAGTTTGTGAATTGATTGGTGATACTATATCAGAAGTTTGTATATTAGTAACTGAATGTATAGGTTGATTTGTTCTAGGTGACAGCAATTGGATATGTTTAACTGATTTTATAACCCTCCCATCTCTATAATTTATAATTTTTACTACAAATCTAACTTTATCTCCTTTTACAATATTTTCTATTTGTATTTCCTCTAAATCTTCTTTAAAAAAGAATAAATCTTTATTTAGATTGTCTAATGGTTGGTCGGTTTTGATAAAACCGTTACCTTTTTCTATGCTTACCCAATTGATAACACCTGTTAAACTAATGGTCTTATTCAAGAAACGCACTTCCTGGGCAATTTTTTGTATAGTCCCATCTTTTCTATTCCATTCAGTAATACTGAATTCTACTACATCTGCTCGTTCAACATATTCAATACTGATACCAATCAGTTTATCAGCAAAGAAAAGTATGTCACCTTCATGACCAGGTATTGGTCTATCGGGATCAATAAATCCCAGACGACTTTTGCCTTCCTTAATACTAATAGCTCGGATTTTTCCTGTGAATTTCACGCTCATTGACTGACAACTCCTAAAAGTGGTAAATATAGGCCTGCCTAAAAACTGCACAAGCTAACAGTTCTCGGTGTTAGTATTTTATACTATACATTTTGGTACAAAAGATGTCAAAGCTGTTATTGCTTATCAGTACAAGTAAATAGAAAATCGGGATCACCATAAAGCGATAGGTTTAGGTTAATTAGACACCAATTATGGCAAAAACAAGCAATGCTAAAGCCTTTCTGTAGTTTAGGAGTTCAAAAGCAAGAAAGAAGAAGGAAGAAGAAAGTAAATTTCTCTCCTGCTTTTTGGTGCTTATATTTGATAGCCTGTAATTGCTGGCTATTTATTGCTCCTGGATTTCATTACTCCGCTGATGCTAAAAATATTCCTCCCAAACCTGTAAATCCCAAAATTAGTAATTCTTGTTCTGAGCAAAGTTTAGAAACTTTAACAACTCAGCTAATGTTAGATTTACCTAGCTATACTAATCGTGTTATCCAGCGTGCGCGTATTCTGAAACGGAGTGTTGATACTTTTTCCTATATCTTAGCTGCGGGTAAACCAGAGTTTGAACCTTTACCATTAAATCCAAGTATTGATAATGGGGATAAGTATAACGCCGAAGGAGTAAAACAGGTTTTCTTTACTACCCTAGAACGGACATATATCCACAAAAAACCTGTGGAATTACAAGAATTTCACAGGCTATTTTTGACAAAAACGAACATTGGTTGGACTGTGGTAATGATGTTTACCCAAGACGGTAGTTATCCAGTCAAACCACCTATCGCACCACCGAGAAATAGTAGTAACGGGGCGATCGCTCAAGGTGTTAAACTATGGTTACGGGATTGTCAAGCTGGCAGTGTTCGATAATCATATCATTGTTTTTGTTTCGCGCAGAGGCGCAGAGAAGCAAAGGCGCAAAGGAAGAAATACATGATTACCCTTGGGGAATTTGATTTAATTCTGCTGTCAGTTTTTCTTGATTGCGTCTGCGGATTTTGGCGTAAAGTTGAATAGTCACAGCCATGAAAATCACTAAGCCAAAAATTAACCAAGCTGTAATATCCGTTGGTAAGTTATTCTTAAATGTCGCCAACATCACAATTACAACTAATAAAAGTGTTGGTGCTTCATTTAATGCGCGTAAACTTTGACCAGTCCACTTACATTCATTCGCTGCTAACTGCTTCATTAATCTTCCACAGTAATAATGATAGCCAATTAAAATCCCTACAAACCCTAATTTGAAATGTAACCAAGGTTCTTGTAACAGTTCCATGTTTGTAGATAAGATTCCAATGGCCATTGCTACCGTTACGCACATACCTGGAGTGGTAATAATATCGTAAAGACGCTTTTCCATGATTTGATACTGGTTTTTCAGTATCGTTCTTGCTGGTTCTGGTTCAAGGTTCGCTTCAACGTGGTAGATAAACAACCGCACTAGGTAAAATAACCCCGCAAACCAAACCACAAAGCCAATAATATGAAATGCTTTAAACCACGAATAAGCCATGAATCCTAACCTACCTTCATCAATTTACAAATGATTGCATCTACTCTCATTATCAGGTTATGGTGATTTTACAGCAAGGATGCAGGTAGGTTAAGAAGTGTAAATCTTATATTTATCATCATCATATTTCATCCTCAACTACTTCTTCTTCCATATTGAACTCAACTCGACTTTGTAAAACTATTTCTTCAATTACTTGAATACCCCTTTGAAAATCTAAGACTTTATTAAAACGAAGTATTAACTCTGGAATATTTATCACTTCCTCTATACATTCCATATATTTCTTAATAATAGCTTTGATTTGATATCTTATCCTGGCTTGTTCCTCAATATTTTTGAGTAAATATTCAACTTCATCCTCAGTTTTGATTACAAAAGTAACTGGATATTTTTGTACCTTATCAATATCTAAAAAATATTTTCCCGTATCTAAAGTTTCTGTAACTTGAAAAAACCTTCCCAGAGGCTTCATAACAAAATCTATCCCACCATCATTTGCATTTGTGCGTCCAGTCTTATACAAAATCAAATGATCAACATTTAATTCATATTGTGACCAACCCCAGTATATTTTTTGCTCTGCATAATACTGTTTTAAAATCGCATAACTCACAATTTCAAATACTCTAGCATCTACATTTGGCTTTAATAGACTTCTAATAAATTCAATTGCTGCTTCAGATGACTGATTTTGAATTTCCATCATTTTTTGACAATAAATCATGAATTCATTGAATGATTTCATTCTGGCTTGAATATAAGCATCAATGATATCTTTAACAGATTCAGAAATATTGATTAATTGCTCACCAATTTCGATTTTTAAAAGATTTTCATTAATCCAATATCTATTTGTTGTTGAATCTCTTATTATTGGTAAATAATCTGAGGTGCGAAAATATTTTTTAAATTCTTCATTTAAACGATGATTTAGAGCATGATTTTGAAGTTTCCTTCCAAAAGGTAGTTCTCTTTGTCTCATTAATAGAGTAGTATATTGTGCGCCTTCATAATCTTCATAGCCATTCTGTATATGAAAGTTATTTTGCAAATAATCTTCAATTAAAACATATATAGCATAATGATTAGCAAAGCTGGCTCTTGATTTTGAACCACGATTTGCAGCTTTAGTTTTAAGATTGATATATTGTAATAATTGACTATTGTTTAAAATAATATCTCCATCTCCAGGAAAATATTTATTAAGAATATTAATTATTGTTTTCGTGAAATCATGCTGTAGTATTTGCATCAAAGATACTCCCTTGGATAAAATCTAAATCTACTTTTTTACCATTTTTATTTTTGACATTATGGTTTTTCTGTGGTGGTAAGAGTTTTTCTCCTTTATATTCTGCCATTTTTAAAACCCTTCTTAACCCAATTTTTAGATATTCTTCTTGTAGTTCAATACTGATAGATTCCCTACCTAAAACTTTAGCTACAGCAGCAGTTGTAAAAGTTCCAGCAAAAGGATCAAGTATTAAGCTTCCTTCATGGCTACTTGCTAAAATAATTCTTTCTAATAATGACGCTGGTTTTTGTGAAGGATGGTTTTCGTATTCTTCCATGCGATATCTAACACGGGGAAAATACCAAGCATTACCAGGTACTTTTTCTGTATTATAGGGAGTAGGAACTGATTTCCTGTAATCAATTAATTTACGTTGTGCGCCTGTTTTTGCTTCAACTTTGATATCATCTGCATTAAAAATATAATTATTTTTATTTTTGACACAATGAAGAATAGGTTCATACATTGAACCAAAGTATTTTGTAGCTTGAACTCCAGAACTATCATAATGCCATATTATGCGACTGAGAATAGTTAATTTTTTTCTCAAGTAAATATCAAAATAAGGCATTGCTTGGGTACTTGTCATCACATAAATTGTACCATTTTGTTTGAGAATGCGAATACATTCATCAAGCCATTGATATGACCAATTTATATATTCTGCTTCTGATTCCCATTTATCATGGAAATTACCAAATTTCTTACCTATATTATAGGGAGGATCGATAAAAATTAAATCTACTGATTCTGAAGGAATATGATTTGATAAAACGCTAATAGCATCACCATGAAAGATGGTATGTTGTTGATTTGTATATTGTTCAATCATTATTTTAAATAGGTAGAAAAGATTTTGAATGTGCAGATCAAAAACTGATATAGTATTTCCTCGTCTAAAGAAGTACAAAAACATCTGCGTTTGTCTGCGTTTGTCTGCGTTTAATTATTACTTCTTTTACCTCACTTGAATAGGAATTGCTATAAAGTAATATATCATGTGACTTTACTATCCTTCTTCTCAGAAATACAAAAAAGAGGGATAGCAGAGAACAAGAAACACAGGTTTATAACTAATTCGACTGGGAACGCCGGACAAATGGTAATAAATCCTGTAAAATCACTTCATGATAATGTTCTTGGGGATAATGTCCCACATTATTAAGTTTAATTATTTCACCATTGGCGACAGATTTAACGAAAGTTTCCGCCATATCTACAGATAACCAAGGATCAATTATCCCCCATTGGACTAAAATAGGTTGTGGCCATTCTTTAAACCCATTTTCTATTTCTATCATCGCTTTTTCTAGTTGAAAATTGCGAATTGTGGTGAGGAGACTTCTCCCAGAAGCAGAACTTTTCAAAAATGGTTTTCTATAAATATCTAAATCTTCATCTTCAATGCGGTAACGACTACCCCCTTCCAATGTTCTATCAACCAACAAAGGATCTTGGGTAATGATATCTCCAGCTAATGGTAAACCCATTTGTTTGATTTTCCAAGGAATTTTGGCAGAAGTGGTAATGGGTGTATTTAAAATCGCAATATTAGCAATCTTTTCAGGATGACGTAAGGCATATTGTAACCCAACTGAACCTAAAAATCCTTGGACAACTAAGGAAAATCTTTCTAATTCTAAAGCTTTAACAAATCCATCCAAAGCTGTGATAAATGCGTCCGGAGTATAAGCAAAATCCTGTTTTTCGGGTTTACCAGAAAATCCGTAACCAATCCAGTCCGGTGCGATCGCTCTATTTCCCTGTGCTGCTAAACTGGGAATAACATTTCTCCAACTATAACTTTGAGAAACTAACCCGTGTAAGCATAACACAGGGATTAAATCAGTTCTCCCAATCGGTTCAGCTTCCCGATAAAACCATTCTAAAGAATCTACCGTAATTTTATGTTCTTGAATTGACACGCTATTTTCCTATTTGGGAATGCAATAACACTGTACAAGTGCTACATTATCATCCTACAAATAGGTAACAGGTGAGCAAATTCAACCTTTGCGCCTTTGCGCGTGCATCTTTCAGAGTAACTTCGTTAACGCGCAGCGTGCCGTAGGCATAACATAATTCCTAAAAAAAGAAAAAAATTTCGCATTTTATAGATAAAGGGGGTTGACTTGCGGCTGGGAATCTGATATAGTTGAAACTGACGAGGAAGAACTATCTTGCCATAAAAATTAATTAAACTCCAATACCTTTTCCTTCTTCTCGCCATAACTGATTTAACCTGTTAGCGGGCATGGTTAAATACAAAACATCTCCAGGGGCGAGAATCGTTTCTAATAAATCCCAGCCCTGTACAGTTTCGTGGTTGATTTCCACATACAAAGGCACAAAATCCGCCAACTTGGCCACATCTTTCACCCACTCATCACAGAAAGGGTGTATTGGTGTAATTGTGGTGGCAAAAGCTACCCATAAATTATCAGCAATAATGCCATTACCAATAATCCTACCACCTAGGGCAGCAGCAGCGAAGGCAGGGGCAGCTAGTTCAGCGGGACTGAGTACAGCTTCAAAGTCAAATACCTGTTGTGCTATACCAGCAAAATCGGGATCAGCATAGTTGACAATCACAGGAATATTCGGTGCTAAAGCCTTAGCTTTGAGAGCAATTTCCAAATTAGTAGCATCATTGCTAGTGACAGCTAAAACTGCGGTAGCTGTGTTGATATTACTTGACTGTAGAGTAGCGCGAAAACTGGCATCAGCAAGGATGACAGGAATACTCATACCTCTAGCAGTAGTCACATATCTATTATTAGCGTCTGTTTCAATTACTACTACTTCATGGCCACTCAGATGTAATTGTTGAACAATTCTAATGCCGATACCACTTAAACCGCAAACAATATAATGATTATGTTGGGGAATTCTCGCTGCGTCTAAAAATTGTTTTAAGCGACTACCCAGGATAAAATCTGTCAGCGTAGCGTACCAAAGCCCAATTACCACAGCCCCAATTAGCATAATGATAACGGTAAATAATTTGATGCTATCAGGTGCATTTTCTACGACTTTATCATTACCACCAGCCCCTGTAATCATGCCGACAGCAAAATATAAAGCATCAACAAAAGAGAGATTATGCTTACTGGCAACATAGGTAAATGTAGAGAGTAAAATAATTACTAATAAAGCTATTGCCATGCCGACAACTGATTGGGCGTGTTTCTGAAATTCCCTAATATTAGCAAAAGCTTTGATTAATTTTCTAATAAATGATTTACGTTGTGGACGAATGCGGGGTTGAGTGCCAATAATTAAGCGATCACCTACTTTCAATTGTTGATCTAATAACACTGCTGAAACTACATTCATTTTCCCTTGGATAGGGACATAATAAATCAGCATTCGCGTTGGATCTTCCCATAAACAGCTAATTTTTCTACCCTTCCAAGCATGATTTTCGTGAATATATTCTTCTTGAATTGGCCAAGTTTGCTCAAGTAATTTAATTTGGCCAATGGCTTTGTTTCCTAAAGCGGCAAAGGTAAATACTGGTGCGGCTAAACCCACAACACTCAAACTTAAATGATTTGACAAAGTTTGATCAAGACGTTCACCTAAATTCGTATTATAAAAACGGTTAATAATCCGAATTTGGGGATTAAGTACCCGTGCTTGCATCATGATTGATAAATTTAGGGCATCATCAGAAGTCGCAATTACTAAAGTATGTGCTTCGGTAATTCCCGCTGCTTGCAAAGTGGCAACTGCCTGTAACTCACCAACAATTACATTAGCAGCAGTTTCACCAGCAACGGGTTTGCGATGAATACCTACTACTAAAGCCCCATGTTCTCTCAGTAACCGAAATATTTTATATCCGGTACGCCCTAAGCCGCAAACAATAATTCGAGGTTTCATAAAACCGCAGCATAAAATTTATATAAATGGCTACATAGGGGGTGCTGAAAAAGTTGTCTGTGAGGGCTAGGAGTCAGGAGTCAGGAGTCAGGAGCGATGCCCTGAGCTTGTCGAAGGGTCAGGAGGAAGAATTAGAAGAAGAGAAGAATAGTTTTGAATCTGGTCAAGTGATAGGTTTTTGCTGATTTCAACCCTTATTCCTTGCACCTGATTCACCTTTTTTACCTTCAAACTCTTGATATATCTCAGTTCTAGGTTTATTCAGCAGCCCCTACATATCAATTATCAAAAAAGAATTCAGGAGTTGGAATTGAATTCAATAATCTCTATTCTTGCTTAACTAACGGGATAATAACTGTAACTGAACACACTATAGGGATAAGATCCCCGACTTCTTAGAAAAGTCGGGGATCTGACTCTTGCAGAAAATTAAAAATAATTAGAAAATGCACATAATAATCCGACAACCCTCTAACTAATGCGGGAAGCACAAGCAAAGAGGGGATGTCGAAAACGAACAAATTATGTGACTAAATCGGCATTGGCAGAAGTGCGTTTCAGCATGAATACAGCCACAATAATTCCCACAATGGCTAATCCCGCAGTTGGATAAAAGAAATTAGTGTAACTGCCGAAAATGTCTCTAATTTTGCCAGCTAATAAAGTTCCACCCAAAGCCCCCATACCGTAAGCAGTGAAGACAATACCGTAATTTTTAGCATAGTCTTGGGATTGAAACATGATTAAAGTGGAAGTGGGAGCGATCGCTAACCAACCCCCCAAAGCCAAGTAAAATAGCGAAAAAGCGACTATATAAGTGAGTACACTGCCCTTACCCGCACTCAGCATCATAATCGAACCAATCAAAATTAAAACAAAGGAAACAATTGCCCCCAACTTTGGCGTAAATTTGTCCGTAAACCACCCAAAAAACAACCGTCCCGCACCATTAAAGACAGCAAACAGAGAAACTGTATTTGCGGCTGTGGCTGCATCTAATTTAATAATTTCCTGTGCTAGAGGACTAGAAATACCAATAGCTGCCAGTCCCGCAAAAGAACCAATGGTGTAGCACAACCACAAGCCATAAAAACTGGAAGTCTGAAGAATTGATCCTGAAGTTGTCGTGTGAGAATTTGTTTGCACAGATCCGGGTGGAGTCCATCCTTCTGGTTGCCAACCTGGAGGAGGAGTTGTGAGGACAGTAGAAATAGCGGTAATAATAACTGCAAAAGCAATACCTAAAATTACAAAAGTTTGCTGAACTCCAAAAGCATCTATCAGAAACTTGGCCAAAGGTGCAGTAATTAAAGGTGACAAACCAAATCCAATCACAGTAGCGCCCACAGCCAAACCTTTTTTATCAGGAAACCACTTAGCCACCACAGCCAATGGTACACCGTAAGTGATACCCACACCCATACCAGCAATCACACCATAGGTAATAGTTAATGTAGGAATATTGCCACCCAAACTAGAGAGGATATAACCTACTGCCGTAATTAACCCACCAACACCTGTAATCAGACGAGTATCAAAACGATTGATATAAAAGCCAGTGATTGGCATTAAAATTGCGAATACAACCAGCAGCACCGTAAATGGTAATAGGCTATCAGTTGCACCCACACTAAGAAGTTTTTCCAAAGGTTTTCTAAAAATACTCCAAGAATAAACTGTACCCAAGCACAGTAAAACAGTGATACTTAGAGGTATCAGTAGCCATCGCCCTTTCTCCGCAGGCATACCAAATAATTGTAGTTTTTCCATTTGTTGTTATGTGAGGTGAATATATAATTTTTTTGCAGTATCTCACTTTTTGGCTAAATTGGCATAAATGTTTTTTATATCGAGGTGAGTACGTAGGATAGCGTGAAAAATTAGCTAAGATATTTCTGTTAATTCTTCTGGATAAACTGCTGTAAAGTAATCCTGGAAAGAATTAATCAGGGTTATTATGGCACTTTATTTAGATTCAGCTATTGCCGCAGAAGCCGAAATTGTTAAACATTGGGGTTGGGTAAAAGGTATCACCACCAACCCCACATTGTTAGCACAAGCCAACACCCCACCAGAAACCACCCTCAAAACCTTAGTTTCCTTAACTTCAGGTCCGGTATATTATCAACTCCTCGTTTCAGACAAAGAGAAAATGATAGCCCAAGGGAGAAAAGCTTTTGAAATTATTGGTTCTCAAACCATCTTAAAAATTCCTGCCACACCCCTAGGATTTGAGGTAGTAGCCACCCTTTCCTCAGAAATCACCTGTTCCGTCACCGGCATTTACAGCCCCGCACAAGCCGCAGTAGCCAAGGAAGCGGGGGCAAAAATCGCCATAGCCTATGTCAATCGGGCTGAACGCTTGTTAGGAGACGGTATTGCTTTGGTACGAGATATGGCCAGTATTCTCAAAGGCAGTAATGTGGAAATTTTAGCAGCTAGTATCAAGTCACCAGCAGAAGCAGCCGCGTCTCTCCAAGCCGGTGCTAATCATCTCACCTTACCATTGGCAATGTTGCAAGCCATAGCAAGCCATGAATTTTCCAATCAAACCGTGATTGATTTTGCGGCTGGAGGAATCGGCTTAACAATTTAAATTAATAGCCTCTAGTATATACTCCAACACCATTAGTGAATAAATGAAGGGTTTCACCCCTCATCCTTAAAACCTTGATTTTCCATAATCAAAATATTTTAAAATTGGTTTTATGGTCCTAGACAAAATGGCTTAAAAACCAGTGAAATCAATCTATATCGGGGATGATGGGTGTGACCCCCTATTAATTATTCCCGGAAAATATAGATTACAAACTGTTGGCAATGAACAAATAAAAAATTTAAAAATAAATGCCAAATTGGCAACCATCATGAAACGAACCAGGCTAAATTATATGAGTCGAGCAAAAACAAGGGATTCGTTAAGAGACTGAATCAATTAGCAAAAAGCTCTTGTTAAGATTGCTTAAAAAATAAATAGAATTAGTATTTGCTGCCTAGGAATACCTGCTAAGTATAGACGTTATCGTTAACCTGCAAATTACCCCCCTAATTAACGGTTCTCGTCTGTATGAATAAAGTTCCTAATCGCTTCAGCAGCAAATGATAGAGTGGGAGAGAAAGGCGCTTGGTAATGCCTCCTCCCACTCTCTTTTTTTGGGTACTTTTTATAAGTCGTGCAGCTTTTAATCTGTTGATTCTGACTGATAAATTCTGTGTTGAAAAAGTCTTTTTTGCACCAGTTGAATTGATTCTACAATTGCTTCTAATTTGACAGGCTTAGGAATAAAATCATCCATACCAACAGATAAACATTCATCTCTGTTTGACTGCATTGCATTGGCAGTCATAGCAATAATATAAGGACGATTAGTTTTACCCCATTCTTGATAAATTGCTTCTGTTGTTTCTATCCCATCTAATTCTGGCATTTGTATATCCATGAAAATAACATCATATATCTGTTGTTTTAATGCGGTTAATACCTCAACCCCATTATTGACAATATCTACTTGATATCCTAGTTTCTGAAATAATTTCTCAGCAATTTTCTGATTAACAATATTATCTTCAGCAATCAATATTTGTAAAGGAAATTTCTGGGAGAAATGGGTATCAAATTTAATGACTGGTTTTTGGATATCTTGATTTTTGGGGGTGAGAAAATCTAGCTCTACACTAAATAGACTACCTTGGGATAATTTACTAATGACTTTAATTTCACTACCCATTATTTGAGCTATTTTTTGACTAATTGCTAAACCTAATCCTGTGCCTTGAGATTTAAGTTTACTTTCTCCTACTTGCTCAAATGGTAAGAATATTTTGGCTAATTTTTCAGAGCTAATTCCCACACCAGTATCTGTGACTTGGAAGTTTATTTTAGTTAAATAAAATAACTCATTTTTTGGTTCTTGACTAATAAAATTAACAATCAAAGTTACTTTACCTGTATCCGTAAATTTAATAGCGTTTCCTAATAGATTTAGCAAAATCTGTTTTAAGCGTTTTTCATCGGTATGAATAATAATAGGTATTTTTTGGTCAAATTGATAGATAAAATCAATATTTTTTTCCATTGTAGAATAACGACAAATTTCGACTATCCCTTTCAAAAAATCAGGAAAGTTAAAATTTTGCAGTTCTAGTGCCATTTTTCCAGCTTCTATTTTAGAAATATCTAAAATATCATTAATTAATGATAATAAATGGACACCTGATTGATAAATGATTTGAATATCTTCTTTCTCTGATGTTGTTAATGTTGGTGAATCTTGAAAAATTTGAGAAATTCCTAAAATACCATTTAATGGTATCCGCAGTTCGTGACTCATGTTGGTGAGAAATTGACTTTTGTAACGGTTAGCATCTACATAATTTTGTTTTGCTAATTCTAATTCTAAATTTTGCTGAATAAGCTGTTCTTTTTGTTGCTCTAATATTTCTGCTATTTGCTGAAGTTCTAGCGATTTATCAAATAATTCCATTTGCGAATTTTTTAGGATTAATGTTGCTGTTTTTCTTTCACTAATCACAGCATTTAATACAAGTGTTGTTAAGACAATTACCCCAATAAAGCATTGTAGTAATAAAAGAGATTCATTTAAGTTAGAACGATTAAATGCTCCTAGTCCTCTAACTGTTCCTAAAATAGCCATTACAGCTACAAGTACAATTAAGTTTGTAGCAGCTAGTTTCCCAAACCGAAAAACTGCCCAAACTAAACAAGGAATAATCATGTATTCTATAAAGTAGTTACTAAAAAAAGCATTTTCACATATAATAATAACAATTGTTAATAAGAGTAAAATTTCGATAATTCCCCAAAAAGTTCTTGATTTTAGGTTAATTGCAAATTCTTGTTTGTGCGTTAAGAAATATTCCTTAAATAACTCTCCCCAAGTTAGTAATGCTGGAGTAAAAATAAAGATTCCAGCTACGTTAGATATCCACCAAGTTACCCATAAATTGGTAAAGTCAATAATAGATATTTTTCCTCCTAATGTTAATGCTGTTACTCCCGCAGTCGCATTCACAATTGGTCCAATCATCCCTGTGAATACTAAAAATTTCCTCACGTCGCTTAGTCGTTCTAGAGGAGAGGGTGTAGCAACTAATTTGCGAAATAGGAAACAACCCAGTAATATCCCAGAAGTTGTACCAATAGCAATTCCTAAAACCTGTAAAATTGAAGAAATGAGCGTAATGATATTGGTTGGATTAATAAATGCCCAAATATTTGCTAAGAATGACCCAATTAATACTCCTGGCCAAATCCAATACCCAAAAAGTAATATAGCAGCAGTAGCAAAACCATCAGGTGGCCAAACTGGTGTAACATTTTGGGGCGTAGAAGCGAGAATTCGAGAAAATTGTGCAGTTTCGTAGTAAACTAAAGCTAAAACTGCTATCCATGTAGAACGGACTGATATAAATCCTAAGTTGAATTTCATTACCCAATACCCAATTATTCTCAGGGCTATTTCATTCTTATTTAACCCGCCTCAGAATGAATTCTGATAGCTTGCGTGGCGAAGCCATGTCTAATAGCAAAAGTCGTCTCAAGACGACTAAAGGAAAGTTTATAGTCCGTTAAAACAGACTTGAATTATTAGCCCTGATAGCGAAGCGTGGCGTAAGCCATACTTCAGTTCAGGGCGGATTATGTTTAGAATGAAATAGCCCTGCAATTATTCTACTTCTGCTTTGCTCCAGCTTTAGCAGCTTTAGCGGCTTTTTTAGCAGCTTTTTCGGCTGCTGCTGCTGCTAATTCTGCTTGTTCTTTCTCTTCGGCTTTCTTATCGAGATAGTAGTGATAATCTCCTAAATAAACGCGGAATTCACCATCACGAATTTCGACGATTTTGTTAGCTACTTGGGAGATAAAATAACGGTCGTGGGAAACTACCAGGGCTGTACCATCATAGTTTTGCAAAGCCTCTTCCATCATTTCTTTCGCAGGAATATCTAAGTGGTTGGTAGGCTCATCCAAAATGATTAAATTCGCTGGACGTAAAAGCATTTTAGCTAATGCTAACCGAGCTTTTTCACCTCCACTCAATGCCCCAACTTTCTTAAATACGGTATCACCAGTAAATAAGAATCTTCCTAACAGTGTACGAACTTCTTCGTTTGTCCAGTTGGGAACTTCATCATGAATTGTTTCCATGACGGTTTTATTTAAATCCAACGCTTCCGCTTGGTTTTGCTCAAAGTAACCCGGAATAACGTTGTGATCACCTAATTTCACAATCCCTTCTGTGGGAGGTTCAACACCCATCATGATTTTTAATAGTGTGGATTTACCCGCACCATTGGGACCGAGAAACGCAATTCTGTCTCCTCTTTCCACTAGCAGATTTGCCGACAAAAACAGAATTTTATCCCCATAAACATGAGTTAAATCCTTAATTTCTACCACTTCTCTACCGCTACGACTAGCATCAGGAAAACGGAAATGCAGAGTTCTTACTCCGCCTGTGGGAGCTTCGATGCGTTCAATTTTATCTAGTTGCTTTTCTCTACTTTTCGCTTGGGTACTGCGGGTAGCACTGGCGCGGAATTTATCTACAAATGCTTGTTGTTTCTCTAATTCTTTTTGCTGACGTTCGTAAGCGTTAAGTTGTGCGTATTGATTTTCCGCTTTTTGTTGTAGGTAGGATGAGTAATTACCCAGGTAAGAACTGGAAACACCCCGTTCAGTTTCCACGATTTGGTTACACAGACGATCTAAAAATTCCCGGTCATGGGAAACTATCACCATGGGGGTAATTAAACCGCGCAGGTAATTTTCTAACCACTCAATGGTTTCTAAATCTAAGTGGTTTGTCGGTTCGTCCAGTAGTAACAAGTCGGGTTTTTGCAGGAGAATTTTCCCTAAACTCATCCGCATTTGCCAACCACCGGAGAAGGCACTAACTAGGCGATCGCCATCTTCTAGTTGAAATCCCATCTCTGGTAAGATCTTACCAATCCGCGAGTCTAAGTTATATCCGTCTAAAGCCTCAAATTGACGCTGTAACCTATCTAACTGATGAATTAGTTCATCTAATTCTTCTGGATTAGCAGTTTCCATCTCATGGGGAATATGAGCTAAAGCCATCTGCACTGCGTTGGCTTCTTTAAATACAGTCCAAAATTCTTCTCTGACTGTACGAGTGGGGTCAACCTCAAATTCTTGGTTAAGATAAGCTATATGTAGACTGGAAGGGCGAATAATTTCGCCAGCGGTGGGTTCAATCTCCCCAGAGATGATTTTCAATTGGGTGGATTTTCCCGCACCGTTAACACCAACTAAACCAATCCGATCTCCTGGTTTGACTTCCCAGTTGACATCTTTAAGAACTTCGCCTGTAGGATAAATTTTACTGATATGTTCTAATCGCAGCATGAAGCGTCTCGTAGGTAGGGGACAGGGGGCAAAGCTAACGCCGTATATAATCTTAACAAAATTTAACGCCTTATGTACAATTTTTTGGCTAATTCTTTCCTAGAGTCAGGAGGTAGGGGCGCAGGCTCTGCACCCTTTGTCAGCAGAAAGAAGAGAGAAGAAGAAAAACGGGGTTTACCAGCAAGTGTTGTACATTACAACCGAGACATTTTTCCAACTTTTAGTTATAGTATTGTTTGACAATTTCTGGGTTATTATTGCCTTTTTTGAGGAAATAATTTATTGATCAAAGGTTCTGATCACTTTATTCTCTTGTTCTAGGTTTTATGCTTGCTAATTCTCAATTTTATTCGCGGTTTAACAATAAATTAATACTGATTTTTTGAGAAAATTAAGATAGTGAAGTAACAATAATTAACATCTTAAATTAATAAAAATAGCCGAAAATATATCTAATTAGATTAGGTTGACAATTTACACTCTTGTAAATAATTATCATAGTGAACCCAGATAATCGTTAATGAGGAAAATATGCACACAGTTGTTCTCGTTCTAGTTCAGGTGTTAATTGTAATTGGACTCTCCCGACTTGTGGGACTGGGATTCAAAGCAATTAAACAACCATTGGTAATTGGTGAGATCTTCGCTGGTATCATGCTTGGTCCATCATTATTTGGTTTAATTGCTCCCGGTTTAGCACATAGCCTGTTTCCCCCAGAAACAATGCCTTATTTGAATGTTTTATCGCAAATAGGGCTAATATTTTTTATGTTTCTGATTGGGTTGGAATTAAATCCTAAATATCTGAGTGGTAACTTAAAAACTGCCATTCTCATTTCTAATCTCAGCATTATTGTTCCCTTTGCTTCGGCTTTTGGATTATCTTTCCTCCTTTATCCTTTAGTTTCTGGCAACAATGTAAATTTTGCCCCTTTTGCCTTGTTTTTAGGGGCAGCCATGTCAATTACCGCCTTTCCTGTATTGGCGAGAATTATTACCGAAAATAACTTACAGGGAACTCGGTTAGGGACATTAGCCTTAACTTGTGCGGCAGTGGATGATGTGACAGCTTGGTGTATTTTAGCAGTAGCGATCGCTGTCGCTCGTCACGGTAGTATTGATCAACAAGCTATTTTCACCATTGTTGAAAGCATTGTTTATATTGGCTTCATGTTCACAGTTGGACGGTGGTTTCTCAAACGGTTAAGCAAACATCATCGTCGGGCTGGACGTTTGAGTCAATTGGTTCTCGCTGTAATTTATATGGGAGTTGTGTCCTCTGCCTTAATTACTGAATTTATCGGCATTCACCTAATTTTTGGGGCATTCTTATTAGGCGCAGTCATGCCCAAAGATGAGGAATTAGTCAGAGAATTAGCCATCAAAACTGAAGATTTTGTTCTCATTTTTCTCTTACCAATCTTCTTTGCCTACAGTGGTTTAAAAACACAAATTGGTTTACTTAACAGTCCTCATTTATGGCTATTGTCTGCTTTGATTTTATTAGTAGCAATCGGTGGTAAATTTACTGGTGCTTATATAGCTGCTCGAATTAGTGGCATTGACAAACGCGAAGCATCAGCCCTAGGTTGGTTAATGAATACTCGCGGTTTAACCGAGTTAATTGTCTTGAACATTGGTTTAGAGTTAGGCGTAATTACCCCCTTACTTTTCACCATGTTAGTAATAATGGCTTTGGTGACAACATTCATGACTTCACCATTACTGGAATGGACTTATCCTAAGCGCCTAATCAGATTAGATATAGTTGAACCAGAAGCAGAAATTCCATCAGAAGCTGTACCAGCCCCCAGCGAACCTTACCTCATCCCATATCGGATTTTAGTCCCAGTTGCCAATCCCAATGCCCAAAAAGGTTTGTTACAGTTAGCAACAGCGATCGCAGTCAACAACCGACAACCTGCTATTGTTTATCCCCTCAGTTTTATTGAACTCGAAGAAGACTATGGCTTTGAAAGTACCCCCACCGAAGCCGACAGACTGATTGCCGAGCGTCGCCAAAAATTAGAAGAATTAATCGCCACCCTAGAACCACCACTAACACGTTCCTGTATCCATCCCATAGTTCGCATATCTAGCAATGTTGCTAGAGAAACAGCACAAATAGCCAAAATTGAACAACCCGATTTAGTTCTCGTCGGTTGGCATCGTCCAGCTTTTAGTAACAATCGGTTAGGAGGAAGAGTCGGACAAATCCTGGGGACTACACCAGTAGATGTCGCCGTATTTGTAGATAAAGGTGGCGAACGTTTAGAAAGTTTATTAGTTCCCTACTCTGCCAACATTCATGACGATTTAGCATTAATTATCGCCCTCAGAATGCTGATTAATCGTGATACTTGTATGTTACAAGTTTTACAAGTCTTTAAAGGCAATCATGTCCAAGACGAATTAAGTTATGAACTCAACACCATGATTGAGCAGTTACCCAAAAGTGTCCGCGATCGCATTGAAATTAAAACTGTTACATCCCCAGAACCAATCCCAGCCGTAATTACTGCCTCAGAAAATGTTGATCTGACTATTGCTGGTACTAGCCGTCTGTGGGGAATAGAACGTCAAACCCTGGGAAGATACACAGATCAACTTGCCATCCAATGTCGTTCTTCATTACTCATTACCCGTCGTTACAGTCAAGTTACCTCACACCTTACCGCCCTTTTACCAGCAGTTAATACCCAAGAAATAATTCGTAATTCTTAATTTTTGCCAACCAGGTACTATATTGAATCACCACCAAATTATGAAAACAATAACTAATAAAATTCTTCCATCTATCGGGGTAAGTTTATGTGGTTTAATCACCCTTACCCCCAATATCAGTATTGCCCAACCAATCGCACAACTTAATAATTGGGAATTTAACCCCAAATCCCAGCAATTAGAAATTAATATCTCCGCAACTGCAACACCCCAATATTTCTACCTAATTCAACCACCACGTCTGGTTCTCGATTTACCTAATACCAAACTCGGTAAAGTCCTCACCCAAAAAGAATATGCCGGTGCAATTCAGAAAATTCGTATTTCTCAACTTAACGCCAATATTACCCGCATAGTTCTTGACCTAGCACCAGGAACCAAATTCCAACCCAACCAAGTACAACTTCAACCTCTTTCTCGACAAAAACCCACGCGCTGGGTATTCAATCCTCATCTTAGCTTTTCTCCCGCTAAGAGTCTCTTACCCACACCCGACACTACTCTACCACCATCCACAAATCTCACAAGTAACTCCCAACAACCCTTAATCACCGTACCACCTCTAAATTCTCAAAACCCCCCAGTAATTACCAATTCACCCCTACCTGCCGCTATGTTGACCCCACCTTCAGAAAACAAAAATAGTTCTCCAAATAAACTCAAAGAAATTCCCATAATTGAATTTGGGCAACCTTTACCTAAGAATCTATAAAATAGTAAAAATATAAAAAGTACCGCCTTGTTAAACGCCATTCATCTCACTCCCAATCTCTGACTGGGACAGAAACTTCATCCTGTACATCCTTAAATCCTGGATATCCTGATTCAGACATTTTTTAATCCACTTTGTCAAGGCAAGAGCGTTTTGACTCCCGTTCTAAAGTTGCCACCACAAAATCAAAAGTGTGAGTTTTAACAATTTCAATAGTAGCAACTTCAAAATCACAGGTTTTTAATTCTGGTTCTTTTGTTGTATCTCCTGGAGAAGTACCTGCTTGAATTTGGGAAGATATGGAATCTGCTAAATCAGCATATTCACCCCCAAGATTGCGGAATACATCTACAGCTATTTGTGCAAAGGGTAGAACTTTCTCTTTATCGGTTTCAATTTCAGGTAATAAATCTATAAGTGCGGTAAAACTATTAACTGATAAACCAATTCTGTCACCAATATATTTAGAAACAGCATCTAAAACATTGATTGTTTCATTAGTGGCCATTGCCGGATTGAGTACCTTTCGCACACCAGGCAAAAAATCATAAACTCTAGCTTTTCCGGCTTTATCTTCCTTAGTAACATGAAGTAATCCCCCCATATATACTTCTGCCACATGAACAGGTTGGGCTGTTTTTAAACAGGTTTTTCTAATCAGATTAACCACAGAAATATCCACAGGTGCAGCAGCCATCATTCCTGCTAATCTTTGGGCTGTGAGTGATGCTGTATTTAGGAATTGTTTAACAATTATTTTCGCTTGTTCTTCTTGACCTAACCCCCCGTCCCCCTTCCCTGCGAGGGAAGGGGGGGAATTTGTTCCCTCTCCTTTTTGGGGAGGGTTAGGGAGAGGTGAAGAGAGGTATTCTAAATCAAATAAATAAGTAGAAATTCTAGTATTTCCAAAACCGGCAATTACTCGCCCCCAAAGTTTTAATATTTGTGGGTCTAAATTGAGAACAGGTAAAATTAAAGTTTTATGCCAATTAATATTTAACCAAAAAGGTAAATCATCTAAAATTAATTTATTATTAGCAATACCAGGATTTAAGGCTTTAGCAAAAAGTTTACGTCCTAAAGATAATTGGGTACTATCCCATAATCGTTCAGGAAAGAATTGGACAACAGCAGTAGGTTGAGATTCCGACCAATCTTTTAACCATTGATGAAAAGTGGGATTTTGCCAAAGGGGAGATACACAATCACTAATAAGTAAAGTTAAACCCCGTTTATTTGGATGAATCAATTCCCGGTGCTGATGTTGACGTTGTTCTAATTTACCTCCTTTTTTACGACGAATGAGCATTAAATTATTATTTTGAGATTTAATAGTCAAAACTCGAATACGCCGAAATGCCCCTTGATTTTCGAGAATTTGTTGAAATTCATCTATCAATTCTTGCCAAATAAAAGCAGAACGGGATTCTTCAACTACTAATTCTAAATTTAGCCATCTTTCTGGTTCTGGTTTGGTAACAGGTAGCCATATATCACGTTCAATAATGCGGTTAATTGTTGCTTCTTCATTTAAAATAAATCTGCTTGTAGAAGGTACTTTGCGCTTGAGGGGACGCATTGCCCGACCAATTTCTAAGGAATTTTGAATAGTCCGGGCTGCGGGAACTTGAAACGGAAATCCTGATGTTGTGTTTTTTGTTCCTGATGTTTGATTATTTGGTTTTTTTTCTGGTGATTTCGTATAAACATTAATAACTGAATCTTGTACAGAAGTATCTTGAGAAGGTTCTATTTTTCCATCATCAATTATTTTGGTTTCTGGTGCTTTTGGTTCAGCAATAACTCCCATTTGCAAAGCCAACCAAATACTATCAGCAATATCTTCATCATCCAATGACAAACTGTGCAGTAATCCAGCCTGATCTAATCGGCTGATTAAGCGTTTAATCATAGCATGAGAAGATAATTTATTCATTTTCTTCTTCAGCCTCTAAGTCTTCAACTGCACCTAAATCTGTAAGCAGTTTCTCAATCAACTTACTTTTACTATCAATACGTCCTTTTGTCACCATAAAAATAGCATTTAATAATTGGTCTGTTGCTAGTGTTTCTTCTTTTTGTCTCCCATGAAAATCCTGAATTAGTGTATTTATATCTGGAATTTTAGCAGTTTCTGCATCTAAATGAGCCGTAACAATGTTAATTAAATCATCTATTGACAGTTTTGTTCTTCGTTGCCCAAAATGTGGCATCAAAAGGTAACAAAGCCCTAGCTTTACCCCTATTGGGTATTTACAGTCTCTTATCTGGATATACCTTGAGTGGCTTGGTATTTGTAGCTTTGAGAACCCAAGGGGTAGGTATTCAAGGTATTGCTATTGCTGCTTTAAGTTGTGGCATTACCTTCATTGTTGCCCGAAAAATCGGTTCTAACCTTTCGGAAGCAGACGGTATGGCGTTGACAAAAACCGTTAGTTTGGGCATTGTGGCCTTATTGGTGGTTTGTCTTCTCCAATTTGTCTTTACCTTGTTTGGTGTTTACACACCCAGTTGGTTAGAAATTGGTATCTCTGGTATAGGTGTATTTCTCTTCGCAGGAGCATCAGTAGTTGATTTTTACATCTTACCCCGCACTTACCGCAATGATGAATATTTACCAGCAGCTTTGTCAATGTATCTCACCTACATCAATTTATTTGTCTTTATCTTACGCTTGCTGATTGCTATCAATGGTCGTGATTAAGTATCTGTAAGCATAGAAAACTAAAACTTATCAGGAAAGAAGAAAAGTGAAAGAAAAATCTTCTTCCTTCTTCTTCTTTCTTCTTCCTTCTCCTGACTCCTGACTCCCATATTTAAAATCTTTCCGTATCTTGTGGACTTCCCACAGCACCAGGTTGAGATAAAAAGAAATTTTGAGCCGATTCATTTTGATAAATACATCTAATATCTGGCTTTTCACTATTTAAGTCCCCTGTAAAGCCAAAGGTATTAAGACGATTTTTACATTCTCGTACCTGATCTGATGTTACAAGTTTTTTATTTTCCAAAATTGCCCAGTTATTTTGACGAATTACACATCCAGGGCGGATATTTGGCTGGGCAACAAAGACATTAAAGGGATTAAGAGTGACAAAGAGTCTGGCATCCATCACCATGGCACTAGATCCAAACTGCACACAAATCTCAGGATTTGGCGCTCTAGTGTCAATGAACTCACGGGAAGCTACGTTTGATGAACTTAATGTAGTTGTCGAACTAAACGCAATCCCAATCCCAATTCCCAAAATCATCACTCCTCCTAAAAGGGCAATGGTGGCGAAGTTAAACACCGGGGATTGGAAAATAGAGGGTTTAGGGTTATTTGTTGGTCTAGTATTAGCAGATTTACGTCTCATTTTCGCTTTATTACCTTCGTCCCAAGAGTGGTTTTTTAATTTCTCCCTTATTCAGTATGCCGATCCTTGAAGATAATTATCCCCTATTTTCAATTTTAAGGAAAATATAAAATAAAAAAAGCCCGCATTAGCGGACTTCCTAGCTTTAAAAAATTTACCGATTACTTGACATTCTGACTCTTAGAAGTGTAGTAAACCTTACTACCTGTATCGGGAACAAAATGACAACCAATAGCAGAATTCCACAAAGACTTCCAAACTGGTTCTTTTGATTCGTGGAAATACTCACCCATAATTGGTTTAATTGCCTCAGTCGCTTTCAACAAATTGTAATGAGGCATATTCAAGAAAATGTGGTGAGCAACATGAGTACCGATATCATGATGAATGTGGTTAAAAATTCCATAATTTCGGTCAACACTAGAAATTGCCCCTTTCAGGAAAGTCCATTCTTCCCCACGATACCAAGGAATTCCCGGTTCAGTATGGTGTAAGAAAGTCACCAAATCCAACCAAATAATAAAGACAATGTAAGGTCCAGCGTAGTATTTTAACAACGCCATCCAACCAAATTGATAGGTGAATAAACCTAACAAAACTACCATACTAATCCAAAGTGTGGTGCTGGTGATAATGTCCCATTTTTCGGAAGGCTTAAACAGTGGGCTACTAGGTGAAAAGTGAGAACCTTCTTTACCAGGAGAACGCTTGAATAAATAAACCGGATAAGCCAATAAGAACAGATAAAAACGCCCTATTCTTTGCGATAAAGGCATTTCATCATACTCAGATTCAGAAACAGGATACCAGCTTTCATCATTTTCCAAACTGCCTGTATTCTTGTGGTGAGTTCTGTGGCTAATTCTCCAACCATGATAAGGAACAAGAATGAAAGTATGGGTAATATGACCAACTAAATCATTCAACCATTTATGCTTAGAAAAAGATTGATGTCCGCAGTCATGACCAACAACAAATAAAGCCCAAAACATAGTTCCTTGCATGACCCAAAAAACTGGCCAAAAATACCAAGAATCCAGATAATTAGCCGCTGCATACAGCAGTCCCACAATCAGAACATCACGGAAGAAATAATAAAGTGATTTCGTTACACTTGGCTGAAAACATTCAGCGGGAATTGCAGCTTTTAAATCCTGAAGAGTAAACGGTAATTTTTCTTGACCTTCAGTAGATGCAGAACTAGGGTTTTGATTAAACTCGATTGTATCTAATTGCACTGGATTATTTAATTGATTGTAAATTAGAAATTAACAGTGAGGTAATATTTAATGACCTCTAAAATACAAACTTGAGATGTTGGCAATTGACCTAAACCGGGTTAAATTTGGTTAATTGCCAAATCAAAAGAATTGGTGCTAAAAGTAGAAAGAATTACTACTTCACCGTTGATAATTTTTCTTCACGATATTCGTCAAAAGTTATATAACCAATATCAGTTTTATAAAGTTGACATTGATTAGTAATGTCCTTCATTAAACCCCAAGAGAATTTATATTCATCATGGAGATAAGCACCCCAATTTTCTTTGATGCTGCTGTAAGCCAACCGCAAATTATAGGAAGGAATAGCAGTAGAAATATGATGGGGAACATGAACATTAATATCGTGACAAAGAATTTCTACCCAACGAGGATAATCACAATGAACTGTTCCAAATAACTGTGCTAAAGCCTCATTCCATTTATTAGCAGTTGCAAAAGGAACATCTGGAAGAGTGTGGTGAACAATGGTGAAGGTACTCATCCAGAAATGGTAAACCATCCAGGGAATAACCCAGAATTTAATAAAACCCCAAACACCAGTTGTAATAATCAAAGTTGGGAAAACAATCGCTGCAAAAACAGCCACTACAGCCACAGAAAATTTAACACTATCTTGTTCTTTTTTCGGAAAATTGCGCCAATCAAAATGCACAACCGCCCAATGGCCAATAGAACCTACCCACCAGAGACGTTTACTGATAAACAACTCAAAGACAGACTGTCTACTTTTAGACCAACTTGCAAAAGTTTCTGTTCTAATAGGATGCCAAGCGTTGTCTTCGTCTAGCTTGTTGGTATGTTTATGGTGATGATTATGTTTAATGCGCCAGCTATGAAAAGGGTAAATTAAGAACATCATAAAGAAATGTCCCACTAAATCATTTACCCAGCGACGGTTTGCAAATGAACGATGAGCGCAATCATGTCCAATAACGAAAAAACCTGTTAAAGCAGTTCCTGTAAAAATCCACGCTATGGGTAGAAGAAACCAAGGGGAAATTGCTATAAAATAATAGCCTAATGCAGCCATAGATAGACTGATAAGCACAGTTGTCCATGCTTTGCGGCTATTTTTCTGAAAACATTCCTTGGGTAGACTTTTGATAATATGTTTTAGTTTTATTTGGTCTTTACCAAGGTCTGTGGAGACCGCTATTTCCTGACTTTTGATGATTGATGTAGTCATGAATACCTGAAAAACAACAGACAGCTAGACAAGGTTACTAAAAAAAGTAACTTGCTGCAAAGTTTTGTAACATTAATTTCTGAGATTATAGCAACCTTAGAACAACTTAGGATAGATATTGAGCAATTAAAAATTTCAAATTAAAAATTGCTTTATTTACACACAAAAAGTCAATAGTTTCCAGCCAAAAAATGACTACAAAACTATTGACTTTGAGCAGAAAATCTGCTTATGCCTTTTTCTCTGCCAGCTTTACGTTTGTCGCTAGACCTAGTAATTGTAATAACTGAATTGTCATCCAAGTCAGATCAATTTCCCACCATTCCAAACCATGACGGGCAGAGTATTGAAACGCATGGTGGTTATTGTGCCAGCCTTCACCAAAAACGAGAATGGCAACCCACCAACAATTAGTTGACTGGTCACCAGAATCATAAGTGCGGTATCCGAATTTATGAGTAGCACTATTTACCAACCAAGTACAGTGATAAACCCAAATAATCCGCGCAAAAATTCCCCAAACTACCATTGGCCAGCCACCTAAGAAATATAGGATTATGCCCAAGGCAACTTGTAATAAAATGAAATTTTTCTGTAAAAACTGATAAACTGGGTCATCAATAATGTCTTTAGTGAAGCGAGGAACTTGACTGTGAGCAGGAGCAAAATGAATCATCCAACCCATGTGACTCCACCAGAAACCTTGATTTGAATCATGGGGATCAGATTCAGTATCAGAATGTAAGTGGTGAATTCGATGTGTACCTACCCATTCAATTGGACCACCTTCACAAGATAGTGTCCCAAAGATTACCAAGACATACTCTAGCCATTTAGGCGTTTGAAAACTACGGTGAGTGACAAGACGGTGATATCCCAAAGTAATACCTAAACCTCCAGTCACCCAGTAAAGCAATAAAGCAACACCAATTGCCTTCCAGCTAAAATTGCTCGGAATTAAGGCAAATAGAGCGCCGACGTGCAATGAAACGAAAAATAGGGTATTAACCCAGTTAATGGGAGGTTTAGAAGTAGCAATTGTCATGCAGTAACCTGAATAGAAATTGTTCAGCCTAATCTGCGAGATCCTAAAATCCGCATATCTATTTTATGTTTTTGAATGAGGAAATGATGAACAGCTTTGAACGGCTGCGGGAAGCAGAACAGGCACTATTAGAAATTTTTTCTGGTATTGACGCTCAGGTCAAGCATAATCTTAAAAGAGTATTAGATGCCTTTCGTCATCACCGAGTAGGCGCACATCATTTTGCAGGCGTAAGTGGCTACGGACACGATGATTTAGGACGAGAAACCTTAGATAAAGTTTTTGCCGAAATAATGGGTGCTGAAGCTGCTGTGGTGCGAGTGCAGTTTGTTTCGGGAACTCATGCGATCGCTTGTGCGCTGTATGGTGTACTTCGTCCTGGGGATGAAATGTTAGCAGTAGTCGGTTCTCCCTACGATACTCTCGAAGAAGTAATTGGCTTGAGAGGACAAGGCCAAGGTTCTCTAATTGATTTTGGCATAAAATACCGCCAATTGGAACTAACTGATCAAGGAAAAATAGATTGGCAAAACTTAAACACTAGCATTACCGACAACACAAAGTTAGTATTGATTCAACGTTCCTGCGGATATTCATGGAGGCCAAGCCTCTCCATAGCCGACATAGAAAAAATTGTTCACATCGTTAAACAGCAAAACCCGAACACCGTTTGTTTTGTAGACAACTGCTACGGCGAATTCATCGAAACCCAAGAACCAACCCATATTGGTGCTGACCTCATAGCCGGATCATTGATCAAAAATCCTGGAGGTACAGTCGTGAGTGCAGGTGGTTATATAGCCGGACGCGCCGACCTAGTAGAAGCAGCCGCTTGTAGACTCACAGCCCCCGGTATTGGTAGCGAAGGAGGAGCAACCTTTGATCAAAACCGCCTGTTATTCCAAGGATTATTTTTAGCCCCACAGATGGTAGGGGAAGCAATGAAAGGAACATACCTGACAGGTTATATATTTGACAGACTCGGATATCCAGTCAACCCCCCACCATTAGCACCCAGAGGAGACGTGATTCAAGCGATTAAACTCGGTTCAGCCAAAAAACTGATCGCCTTCTGCAAAGCCATACAGCAGCATTCACCCATAGGATCTTATCTAGAACCCATACCCGACGATATGCCCGGCTACGAAAGCCAAGTGGTGATGGCTGGGGGGACATTTATCGAGGGGAGTACCTTAGAATTATCGGCAGATGGACCATTGCGTGAGCCTTATGTGGTTTATTGCCAAGGGGGGACTCATTGGACTCATGTATCTATTGCTTTACAAGCGGCTATTGAGGCTGTGGGGGAGAATTAAGAATAGTTTCGCGCAAAGTCGCTAAGGAGCAAAGGCGCAAAGGAAGAGGGGGAAGAGAAGGAAGAGGTTAAAGTTTGTTGGCTATGCGTTTAATGCCGTCTTTGATGAGGACTTCACCAAAGTTGATGAGTAGTCCAAGGCGTATATTGGCAAGAGTTAGATAGGTGATAAGTTGTTTTTTGTGTACAGGGTGGAGGGTTTCTAGGGATTTGATTTCAATGATGACTTTGTTTTCAACTATGATGTCTGCCCGAAACCCTTCCTGTAAATGAACACTTTCGTAAACTACAGGTATTGCTTGTTGTCTTGCTACCTGTAAACCTCTACTCTCCAATTCATAAGCCAAAACAGTCTCATACACAGATTCAAACAACCCTGGTCCTAATCTGGTATGAATCTTATAAGCAGCATCAACAATCTGAGTCGCAATTTCATTCTCAGTCATATAAACCTCCTTCTTAATACCTTACCTCCTTCTTCTTCCCTTTGCGCCTTTGCTCCTCTGCGCCTTTGCGCGAAATCTTATTCCGGTAACTTATACTGCCCCACTATCCGCTTCGCAAACTCCGGTACATGAGCTTCTAATTTTTCTCCATGATTCCGCTTCACATATAAGTAATTTCTCGCAAAGTGGGAATCTATGGAAAATCTCGCATATTCTAGTCCTTTGGGGCCAATTTTATCTATGACTACTCCCATTAATTTCGCTGCCCACATGGGTAAGGTGACGGCTTGATCATAAGCTGGTATGCTTTGCTGTACTGCTGGTTTGCGGTTTCCTTGGGACGTGACTGGCTGGGTGTGGAGTTGGTCTTTGACGAGTTCGAGCATTTCTTTGCCTGTATCGTTTCTGACTACTATCCATTGCCATTGGTAAGGTGCGCCCATATACCCGACGACGATATCAGCGAGGGAGTTGACGTAATCGAAGCAACTCATACATGATGGGGCGAAGATGTCTTTGAGGACGTTGGTTTTTAAGCCGAAGAAGGGGACTGTTTCTTCTGAACCGTCTTCGTGTTTGAAGTGGACTCGGAAGTCTTGCATGAATTCGTAGCTGACTACTGTTTGGGGGGAACGGCTGGTGGTTTCTAGGAATTTTTGCAGTCCGGCGCGGGTAACGTTATCTACGCATGGTGTTCCCAGTACGTAGAGTTTTTCTAAGCCGAGTTTTTTCTCTACGGCTCGTAATGCTTGGATTTGACAACCTACTCCGATGACTAATAACCTCTTCATTCCTGATTTTTCTATCTGTTCTAATACGGATAGGTTGGGGGATAGGGTAGGTTTATTGACTTTGGCTGCTAGTATTTCTTCGGGTGTGCGGGCGATGATGGGCATGGGTTGAAAGCGGTCTTCTTTGCTGTTTTGCACACAAACTACGCCTTCAACTAAGCCACGATTTAGCATTTCTATGGCTATGCTGCTTACTATTCCTGTCCATTGTGCGCCTTCTATGGGTTGTTGTTTTCTGGCGGACATCATTTCTTGATGAACTCCAAAGTAAAGTTCGTTTTCGTCTTCTAGGTTGCGGGGACGGTTATGGGTGGTGGTTTCTAGTTCGTCTATTCTTTGGGTAATGAAGGCGCAGGCTTCTTTGACGTAGTGGATGTAGTAGGTGTCGCATAGTCCGCATTCGCTACATAGTTCTTTTGCGGGGCGCACGCTTCCGGGTTTGAGGGCTTTGGCTTTTTTGTGGGATTCTATGGATGTCATCTATTTTGTTTATTTTTACTAAATATGGCTTTTATTACCTTACCGTTTGGGGATGTGAACTTAAAGATAGAAATTGAAATAGAGGAAGACTGGTGTTTGATTGCTGACGTGATTGATATTCCTTTACTCTATAATGAGTAAACAAATTAATACACCAAGAAATTTAAATGCTGCGTATATTCCAAAATTCCAAAAGCGTAATATCAGTGTGTCTAGCTACATTGCTGATTTTAGTAAGCACTATAACTATTTTTCCATCTACAGCTAGTGCAGCAGTTATAGAGATAAATGTTGTTAAATGTGAATCTGGTAGCAACTGCTCAAATATCGCCTCGTTTGCAGCGGGAGCAACCACCGGAATCGTTGCTGGTAGTGCAGTAACACTCGCTGCTACTGGAAACACAGCTACCATTGTAGCGGTTGGAGCAGCTATGGGACAAGCAGCAATAACAAGTTTAGCTCCATTAGTTGCAGATGCTGGAACTATCAGTGCATCGCCAGTTTTAGTTCCTGTAGGAATAGCAGCCGCAGGAGGGTATGCTGCATATCAGTTATGGCATAATTTCAGCGATAATCAAAGTCAAAATGCAAATTAGCAGTTTCTTGTTTGCTGTAGTTTGTACAATTTTGTAAGTCACTAATTTTTTCAGTAATCTGATTATTTCAATAAGCCTTAGGTTAATTTATCGAGGGTTTTTTGCTGTTAATATACATCTTCCATTATCCCACAAAACCGCCTGAGAATTAATTCTCAGTCTCATAGCGAAAGTCTGTTAAAACAGACTGAATAAATATCAATCTTCATTCAGCTTTAGCTGGATTTTGCTATTAGCGTAATTTCTTGGCGGTGGTGATATCATTTAAAAAATGTATTAAAATAAAAGAAACAACATGAAATGGCCTCAGTATTTTCCTGAAAATTGCCCTCCTGAAGCTGCTCAACCAATTTCAGGAACTATTTACCGTCTGGTAGATAATAACCCTCCTACATCTGATGATTTTAGATCATGGCGTAAACAAAATATAGATCAACCTTGCCCTAAAAACATCACAGAATGTCAAACTTGTGGACTCTCTGTTTTTACCTCAGCAGCAGGAGTTTGTAATGCTCGTAATAAAGTTCCTGCACTTCGCAAAAAACAAGTAGCATTAGGATATGGAAATTCTGATTTAGGAGTAATGTTAAATACACCTTCCAGAAAAACAGGTAATCATCATCATACTTGGTGGTTTCCAGCTAATCAAGAACCTTGGAAAAATTTTGAAATTGTTAATATTACTTCTCCTGACTAAACATGAGGTTTATCTATGAAATTACTACCACAATACCCACCGCTAGTAAACCTAGAAATTATTGAAATCTATGAATATTATGATTTTCCCTGTTTATTTAGCTGTCAAAATGCGTCAGGACAGATTTTTTTAGCTGTTTGGATAGATGAAATACCAGATCATAAAACTTGGCTTTATTCTCCTATGTCAAAAGGAAGATTAAAAAGTATTCGTTCTGGTAATATTGATTTATATGATGCTTTTAAAAAATCAGAAGATGGTTTTATTTATCAAGCTATAATTTCTGAAAATGATAATTTGGATGTTGTAGGAATTATATTTTGTGAAAGTCTCAATGATGAATATTTACCCATGGCTGGCGAAACTATTGATTTTTCCGATGCAGTTTTTCCTCTAGAAAATAAGGAAAAAATCAGGATTTAATTGTAAATTAGGGAAGATTTTAGATAAAAGAGCGATCGCTCACCCAAAATACTCTAAATTGATTTATATACCCAACTTATTTAATAAATTGGGTATTTCCGAGTTCACAAATTATTTAAACTGGCTATAAATCAAATAGGAAACTGATAGATAAGCACCTTACCTTGCCAATTTTCTTCGACAAATACGAGATATTCATCATTAGCACGACGGAAAGCACGGATACCATAGGGAATATCAACCCAACCACTTTCTTTCCCAACTTCTGCACCTGGAGTCATCTTTTTCACGAGTTCTCCCGTAGCAGTTTTGTAAACATATACCTCTGCGGTTTTGACACCCACTGCAAATACATAATCACCTGCTACACTCATGGCTGCGGTGGCAATTTCTCCTTTACCTGTGGTGTCGTAGGGAACGACGGTTCGCCATTTGGGAGTGCGATTTCCTTTACTCCAATTATCGAAGCGAGCAATTTCTGATCCTATGACTTTGGCATCATCAGCAAATGCCGGATGTTCAATAGTAAAACCTGATAAATACATAGTATCTGTTTCGGGAAAATATTCAATCCGTCGCAAGTCTTTAAAGGTGCTAGGAGTCCTGATTTTTTTCATCGAACTATAGGTATAAATGGGGTTTCCTTTACTATCTAATCCCTGTAAAGGATAATGACGAATGCCATCTTCTGTTCGCAAAGTTTTCCAAATATCTCCTTTGCTATCTACCCACCAACCTCCGATATAGGGATAGTCTTGACTGCTATCATATTCATTTTTTTCAAATGCACCATTGCCATTACTATCACGCCAAATCCATTCTCCGTTTGCGGGTTGATTGGGTGGCCAATTGCCATTAATAGATTGTTTATTCTGATCATTAGTACCCACAAACATCCCGGCAGGAATTGCAATTTTACCATCTGTTTTTGGTTCAAAACGATAAATTTGCAAAAAGCTGTTGAACATATTTGTGAGGAATAGAAAAGGTTTTCCTTGAATTCGGCGGACAAAAGTTCCATCTGGTGATGTATGCAGCCGTGGATCTTGAGCATATTTAAAGGGATTAACTGTGTAGGCTTTATATGTCCACTGTTTACCAGCAGGCTTGCTATAATCCATGACATATTGTTCTTGTTTGGTGAATATATTTACACCATCTGTTTTTGGATCTGTATCTGCATTATCTACAAATATTAATCCTAGTAATTGCCATTGTATTTTTCCTGCTGGCGAAAATTTTCTTAAATCTGTTCCTGATTTATTGAAGCCATTACTATTTACATAAATATTACCTTTTGCATCTGTACCAACTCCTGTAATGCCGTAGAGTTTGGATGTTTTTATTTCTCCAGGTACACCACCAAAAATACCTTTTTTATCCCCAAAAGTATCTACACGAACCGGCTGATTATTAATATTGTAAATTACCAATTGTTGATTAATCCCATTTTCTGCTACTAACAGTCTGCCGAGATTATCAATGGCTAATGCTGATGGTTTATCAACATCTATTATTTCTTTTGGTAATTTTTTTCCGTCTTGAGAATAATTGACAATTTTTCCAAATTTAGCACCTTTTTGATTTTGAATAATCCACAAACTACCTTTTTTATCAATGGTAATTTTTTCGGGACTATTAACCTTAAATTTGTTTATTTCTGCCATTGTTTCGGTATTATAAACCCGAACAATATTCTCCCCAGCATTGCTAACAAATAGGTGATTATTTATTGTTGCTATTCCTGTGACTTCATGACTTTTGCTGGTAATTAACATACTTTTATCCCAGCCATTCCCTTTCTCAAAAGGTGCAGGTTTTCCTGTTAAGTCATAACGTCTGACGCAGTACCAAGTTTGTCCTTGGGGAGGATAATCTTCTTTAGTTTGATCTACTCCACCTTGAGTCATAGAAATATAAATATATTTGCTATTTACTGTTATTGCTTTACCCCCTAAACGATTCCAACCATGTGTATCTTGGAGGATAAAAATTGGTTTACCATCTTTATATATTCCTGCTTCACTACCAGCTTCATCCCAAGCACTATTTGTGTAAATTGTCCCATCATCTTTGACATACATTCCTTCTATGTTATTTTGTACTCGCAATTTACCATTACCAATGGTATTTCCTAACCAAGAAGTAATATATGTAATTTCAGGAGTTTTGACTGCTTTGGATTTTTTAGTTGTGGCTAAATCCATTGTCATTCCGGCAAATGTTATAAGTAGTCCACAGGTTAAACCAAGTAAAATATTGAAAGTTATTTTTTTTCGCCAATATCTCCTCGAAAATAAGTTATGAAGATATTGATAAAGTTTGTAGCAAGTTTTACTAATCTGCATAAATAATTCGGTTGCTGTAATATGCTTTTTGAATTTTTAATTTATCCCTGTGGGATAGGCTTTTAAATTCTTACTCATAAATTAACAAATAAATTTTATCTTGCAGTTAATTTCATCAAAACTTTATCAACAATATATATTTTCAAAATAAATAAATTATACTTGATACTTTTGATGTTTTTACGAGTATCTATTATTTGTTATGCAAATATATTTTTTTGATGTATTTTGTTTGTGGAAATAGAATAATTTTTATATTTAAACCGATTTTGATTCTCAGCGTCGTATTAAAAGATTATGCTGAAAATAAATTATCTTGGCATTGACAAAATAAATAAAAGCATAAATCAAAATAACTCATCTCAATTTATCTATCAAAGGGGAGATAAGTAAGTGGCAGGTAAAGATATAAAATTAAGTTCAGCATCGGCATCTATTCTAACTTTAGGTACGGGTTGGTTTCCTAACAATCCTGGAGGCTTGGAACGGTATATTTATGAACTAATTCATAAATTAGCAGCATCTCAAGACCAAGTAGAATTATGTGGAGTGGGTTTACCTCTAGATGCTAAAAATACACAGATTAAGTTGACTAATTTAGCTTGTCCAGATAGTAAAATTAGTTCTCGGTTATGGTCAATTCGTGATAATTTTCAGAAAACAAGATTAGGTAAACCTGATGCAATTAATCTCCATTTTGCATTATATAGTTTTCCAATTTTAGATATTTTACCTAAGGGAGTACCGGTTACTTTTAACTTTCATGGGCCTTGGGCTTCAGAAAGTCAGGAGGAAGTTGTTAATAAAAAGTTGAGTGTTTGGCTAAAGGAAAAAATAATAGAACAAAGCACTTATAATCGGTGCGATCGCTTTATTGTCCTTAGTAAAGCTTTTGGTCAGATTCTCCATCAAAAATACCAAGTTCCCTGGCAGAAAATTCACATCATTCCTGGTGGAGTTGATATTAATCATTTTCAGAATAATCTCTCGCGTCAAGAGGCTAGAATAAAACTAGGTTGGCCAACTAATCGGCCGATATTATTTACTTCCCGTCGCTTAGTTCACCGCATGGGAATTGATAAGTTATTGCAAGCTATAGCTATGATTAAAGTGGGAATTCCTGATATTTGGTTAGCTATAGCTGGTCGTGGTCATATTCAAGCTTTACTTCAACAACAAGCTAGAGAATTAGGTTTAGAAAATAATGTGCAATTCTTAGGTTTTGTACCTGAAAATGATTTACCTGTGGCTTATCAAGCGGCTGATTTAACTGTGATGCCAAGTCAATCTTTTGAAGGTTTTGGATTAGCTATTTTGGAATCTCTAGCCTGTGGTACTCCTGTTTTATGTACTCCTGTGGGGGGAATGCCAGAAATTTTGCAGAAATTTTCTCCAGATTTAATTACTGAGGCGATTACTGTTGAAAGTATTGCTGATAAATTAGCACAAGTTATGTTAGGAAAACTGCCTTTACCTTCTAGGGAAGAATGTCGTAATTACACAATTAAAAATTATGATTGGACTAATATTGCTCAACAAGTTCGGCAAGTTCTCCTAGCTTAAATTGATGATAGAGATTGTATGAAAATTCTATTCTTAGACCAAAGTGGTAAACCTGGTGGGGCTGAATTATGTTTAGTTGATATTGCTAAACCTTATGGTCAAAATTCCCTGGTTGGTTTATTCGCAGATGGTGATTTTCGTAAGTTACTCGAAGAAAACCAAATTCCTGTGGAGGTTTTGACAACTCAAGCCATTAAAGTTGGTAAACAAAGTGGTTTATTTCCAGCATTAGCTAGTTTAGGGCAAATAATTCCTTTAATTAATCAGGTTATGCAACGGGCAAAGAAATATGATTTAATTTATGCTAATACTCAAAAGGCTTTAGTTGTCGCGGCAATAGCTAGTTTTTTCGCTCGTCGTCCTCTCGTTTATCATTTACATGATATTCTTTCTCTAGAACATTTTAGTAAAACTAATTTGCGAGTTGCTGTTAATTTAATTAATCGTTGCGCTGCTTTGGTCATTGCTAATTCTCAAGCTAGTAAAACGGCATTTTTACAAGCTGGAGGAAAACCGGATATAGTTGAAGTTGTTTATAATGGTTTTGCTATAGAAAATTATCAAGTTGATGCATTAGAAGTTAGAAAAATCCGAGCTAATTTAGAATTAGAAGGTAAATTTGTTGTTGGACATTTTAGCCGGCTTTCTCCCTGGAAAGGACAGCATATTTTAATTGAGGCTCTTTCTCAATGTCCAGAAAATGTGGTAGTAATTTTAGTTGGTGATGCTTTATTTGGTGAACAGGAATATATTCAGGATTTACATCAAAAAGTTGCTGGATTGGGGTTAGAAAATCGAGTCAATTTTTTAGGTTTTCGCTCAGATATTCCCAAATTAATGGCAATGTGTGATTTAATTACTCATACTTCCACTGCACCTGAACCTTTTGGAAGAGTTATTGTTGAAGCTATGCTGTGTGGTAAACCTGTGATTGCGGCTCAAGCTGGTGGTGCAATAGAATTAGTGGAAGATGGGATTAATGGTTTTTTAGTCACACCTGGAGAACCTCAAGAATTAGCAAAGGTGATTCATAATTGTCTGCAAGAATCTGTAAAAACTGCGAATATTGCCAATAATGCCAGAATTAGTGCCGGTCAACGTTTTGATGTCAAAATTATTAATCAGCAGATTCAAGAATTGCTAGAATCAATAAGATCCCCGACTTCTTGAAGAAGTCGGGGATCTGGAAGTCAAGGATCTGGGTCTTGGGAAACAATGTATAATATGTAATGTATGGGTGGAGAAATCCCGCCTTTACAAATTAATAAATTTTAAAGTGAATTCTCGTGGCACAAGTTGTATTAGAAAATGTTTATAAAAGTTTTCCCTCTCGCGGTGGGGAAGGTGCAAAAACGCAACCAGACGGTACAGATGGTGTAAGTGTCTTGCGACGGATTAATTTAACCATTGCTGATGGTGAATTTATGGTGCTGGTGGGACCATCTGGCTGCGGTAAAAGTACCCTGCTGAGGTTAATCGCTGGGCTGGAGGTAATGACTGGTGGTAACATTTCGGTAGGAGATACCGCAGGGCTTCGCTTGATTAATGACTTACCTCCCAAGGACAGGGATATCGCTATGGTGTTTCAAAGTTATGCACTCTATCCCCACATGACTGTATATGACAACATTGCTTTTGGCTTACGTCGTCAGTTTCCAGATCAGGAAGTTGGCAAAAAAAGACTGACTCAATGGGGCGAAAATCTACTTGTAGGGTTAACAAAAAAGTTACCTAGTGGATTACGGTATATTTCTCCAAAAGAAAGAATTGTTAATGAACGAGTCCAAAAAGTTGCGGGTTTATTACAAATTGAAACTCTGTTAAATCGGTTACCGAAACAACTTTCCGGGGGACAAAGACAACGGGTAGCATTAGGACGAGCGATCGCCCGCAATCCCCAAGTATTCTTAATGGATGAACCATTATCTAATTTGGACGCTAAACTACGAGCTGAAACCCGCAGCCAAATTGTTAAATTACAACGTCAATTGGGAATAACGACGATTTATGTTACCCATGATCAAACTGAAGCGATGACAATGGGCGATCGCATTGCCATTATGTCAGAAGGTAAAATACAGCAAGTTGCAGCACCTTTAGAACTATATAATCGTCCTGCTAATCGCTTCGTCGCGGAATTTATCGGTTCTCCACCCATGAATTTTATCCCTGTGGAGTTTCACGCACCTTTATTAATTACCCATACTAACTTTCGCTTTACCCTTCCAGATGTGTGGGGAAGTGCGTTACAAAACTACGACGGACAAACTTTAATATTGGGTATTCGTCCAGAACATCTCAGTTTGGGTGTACCTGCTACTAAAAATTTACCAGTCAAAGTAGACTTAGTAGAAAACTTAGGAAATGACACTTTTTTAGCTGTAAAAATTTCTGATCCTGATTTACAAAATGTAGATGGACAAACTTTACAAGTTCGAGTTCCCCCAGATAGATTTATAAAGATAAATGACCAACTTTGGTTATCATTTGTGCCTGATAAACTGCATTTTTTTGACCCCAAAACCGAGTTAGCAATATTTCAACAATAAGGGAAGAGGTAAGAAGAAATATATTTTTATTTACCAATTCTCTATTCCCTGTTCCCTATTTTAATGATATAAAGCACTATGGGTTGACACTCCCCGGTCTAAAGACGCGGGGATTCTTTAATCAAAGACATGACTTGCTCAGACAGGATCTCTCCAGCCTGAGTAGAGGACTCATCTCCTAAAGCGTTGCTCATGTCTAGCATGAAAGTTCCCGTATGCCCTACGGTACTCAATCCTCGACTAAGGATATTTCTAGCTGCATTCTCATCCCTATCCATCACACAGCCACACTGACAAACGTGTGTCCTCGTAGATAGAGTTTTCTTAACAACTTCACCACAGCTAGAGCATTCAAGGCTTGTATATTGTGGATTTACTGCCACCGTGACTCTCTTAAATACTTTGCCAAAATATTCAAGCCAGACACGAAACTGATACCAAGATGCGTCGTTTATTGACTTAGCTAAACAATGATTTCTCACCATGTTTTTAATTCTCAAATCTTCATAGGCTATCAAGTCGTTAGACTGAACTACGCACCGTGCTAATTTAATAGCATGGTCTTTACGTTTCCTACTTATTTTGAGGTGGCGTTTTCCTAAAACCTGTCTAGCTTTGCCCCGATTTTTTGAACCTTTGACTTTTCTGGAAACACGGCGTTGTGAACGTTTAAGAACCTTTTGGCCAATACGCAGAAATTTCGGATTCTCAACCATCACCCCATGAGAATCAGTGTAGTATTCTTTCAAACCTACATCTAAACCAATTGTATTTCCCGATGGTTCTATATTTTCTTGACGGTTGACATCAATACAAAATTGACAATAATAACCATCAGCCCGTTTTACCAATCTTACCCGTTTTATTTGGTTAATTTGGTAGAAATGGAGGTCACGAGTCCCTTTAAGTTTTAACTGCCCAATGCCTTTTTTATCAGTGAAAGTGATGGATTTACGATTCAAAGCCAGCTTCCATCCTGATGTTTTGTATTCAACAGAACGACAATCTTTTTGGAATTGAGGATATCCCTTCTGACCAGGAATGCCTTTCTTGCAATTATTATAAAACCGAGTGATAGCAGCCCATGCTCGTTCAGCAGAAGATTGTCTAGCCATTGAATTGAGTTCATTAGCAAAAGGGAAATTAGCCGCCAGTACAGCACAATATTTCTGCAAGTCGTTTTTACCTATACCTTGAACATCCATCCATAGCCGAATACAGCTATTACGAATGAACTGTGCAGTCCGAATTGCATCATCTATTGCTGTTAACTGAACTGATTTTCCGTAAGCTTTAAACTCAAAAACTAGCATCCTTTCACCTCCCATCCTATACTACTATAGTTGGTTGAAGATGGCTAAATGTATTGCGCCTTGCAAAATCTTGACGGTGGTTAAAACCACCTGAGTCGCTTTTCATCCCTTGTCTAAAAGCACATAAGGCATTGCTACGCAATGCTTACTCAGGGGCTTTCAAACTTCCCAGTCTTTCTTGTAATTGCTCTCCCTGGCGGTAAATTTCCTGAGCGTAGTCTGTCCAAGTCCCTTGTCCCCAATAACGAAAACAGCTAGTTTGTAATAAGAGATTATGTAATAGCAGTTGGCGGTATTGACTATCTTGAGTCAGATTTACACTGGATTGATCAGATAATAAATCGTCAAATTTCTCATGAAATAAATTGCTAAATTTGTACATGGGAGATAAAACATTTTCGTATCCTTGCACCCAACTAATATGATTTGTCCATGATGCCCCATCAATATGAAAGTTGGGGTGATTTTTCTTCAGTTCTTGAATCGCATTTTCTACAGCATCTAGTTGATAATTATCTTCAGGAATTTGCGCCCAGATTTGATGTTGTCCACTTGCTTGACAGCTAGGAAAGTCTTCCAGTTGACAACCTGCGGCTGCTAATAATTCTAAATATTCTGTACCGCAAACACCAACAACACCAGTTTTACCTCCTCCATTTTGCACCATATCCCCCCAAGCTTGTTGAAAACCGCCGGGAAATTCGTTCATCATCACACCACCATTTTCACCATCACCTATTTGACTAACTATGGGAGGTACGACAACATCACCTAATTTTTGTTTAGATAAAGTTTTGGCTTCATAGTATGGCTGCATTTGGGCGACTAATTTAGTGTCTGAACCTTGGGTTTTTATCAATGCAGTAATACTAATTTCTTCTCCTTGGGAATTGCGAGCTATTAACCGATGTGGTAAATGTTTATAATTTAAAGGCTGACCATTAATTGTTTCTACGGTATGTTCTTGTACTAATAACCAACGATAACCACATTCTTTTAAGGCTTTGATAAATGCAAACAAGGTATCTGGATGGTTTGGTAAGTGCATTTCTGGAGGGGAAAATCCTTTGATTCTTGCTAATGCTTCCCAACCAAAAATTGCCGCAAAATAATGTTGCCAAGCGATAATGTGGAGTTTAATATCTGCTATGGGGGTGGAAGGAATGACAGCATGACTCCACATAGTCCCCAACCATTCTACATAGGGCTGGTAGGTAGGATTGCAGGTGATGCGTTTAAGATTATCTAGAATATCACTTCTGCCCATTTGTACCAGTCCCCACAAAAGATTACCAGAATAATCCAACATCACACGGGGATTACAGCCTTGTGCAACTAATTCAGGAATAAAATCTCCCATGCGACTATAACAATTAGCAAAAGGGGCAGCATTGTGGTTATCTCCTTCTTGTTGATGGGCAAACATATATTGTAAATTGCTGATCAATAAACCATTATTTCCTGCTGGGATGGTGGGTTGGTGCATATGTAGAGCGATCGCAAATACTGCGTTGATATCTGCTAATTTCAGATTAGTCGTTGGTAAAAAAATAGGCTCATCGTGGTTAACTACAGTCAACACTTCTTTTTCCCAACCGCAGATATTTGGCAGATTATCAATAATTTCGGGTAACGTAGGGAGATTATCTGGTAATTTAAACATTTATAGCACCTCAAAAATAATGTACAACTAACAATCTTGCCCGAAAATTGAAAAATTTTGTGTTTAACTTCAATTTAAATTTAAGGGAATCATAACCATCTGTATACAAAAAGCAACATTTTTCCGAACTTATACCATAATAATCCTGCCATGCCGCTTCTGTAAATGTGAGTTTCATTCTTCAATTAAGGCTCTTTCAATAACTTCACCTGTTTTTGCTGATTGGATTGAGCCAAGAAGATGCTTTGCGTTAACAGGATTTGACAATAAATACAATTTAAATATGAAAATCCTTCGTAATTACATTTTGGATTTATGTTGACGAATAGCTTTATTCATGGAAATAATCTGTCCTACATGAAAAGAAGGAGGCATTAAACTATGAATCCGATGATCAAGTCCATCGTGCATGACATCTGTAGGTAATAATGAATGATCTAATCCCAATGTATGACCAATTTCATGAGCGATAGTATTAGCAATCAAATTAGATAATTGACCTAAATTTAAATCAGCCTGATTAGAAGCATGAAGAATTTGGTCAATGCGAACACCAGCAATATCTGTAACTTGATGATGACGAAAACTAGCTATTCCTAAATAATCTACCTGTTGCTTATCTATAAATACATATACATGAGTAAAATTCCGCCGCCATTCTTTCTCTTCTGGTTCATCTGAAGTCAAAAAGACATGAACACTCCTAAAAGCACTAAAAACTTTAGCCAAAGCATCCGCCATTATTTCTAGCATGGTGCTATTGTTTTCATTTGTATTAATGCTTCCAGAAATATCTACCCAGATACAATGACGTATTTCTTGATCTTTAATAGTTAGAAATGTGCCACATGATGGACATACACGCCAATCAGTTTGAATCCGAGAACGGCAACCTTGACAACGTGGTTTTGCTGGTCTGTCAAGATTAATCCGTTCCCAGATGGGAACTTGCAATTTACGATTTGTCTTAGTTTTTTTGGTTAAATTCAGGCGATCGTAAAGTGACATTATTTAACAATAAGATGCAACAAGTTCCCCTAAGCCATTAACACTCACACCATTCCCAATAGCTGCCATTTTCCACTCGTTATTGTGGCGATAAACTTCAGCTAAAACCATTCCTGTCATGCCGCTATACTCTTTCCCAGAAAGATTATATCGAGCTAATTCTTTATTATTAGCTGCATTTACCAATCTAACAAAGGCATTGTCAACTTGGGTAAAATCTTGTTTACGAGCAATACAATCGTAAATATTGATGACGAAGACTAATTTAGCAATATCAGCAGGAATGCGAGGTAAATCAATAATGATTACTTCGTCATCACCATCACCAGCACCAGTTAAATTGTCTCCTGTATGGACGATTGATCCTGATAAATGTTGAAGATTCCCAAAATAGATAATGTTTTCTTGGGCTGTTAATTTACCATTAGCATCCAAGCAAACTACAGAGGCATCTAGATCATATTCATGACCACCACCACCAAAACTTCTAAAAAATCCGCCACCAGAGCGTTTAACTACATCCCAGCCCAATCCACACATCAATTTGGTTAGACCAGGAGCTTCTTTAGAAAGGGAAATTCTTTGTCCTTTCTGGAGATTAATTGCCATGTTTAATTTCTCCTAGCTAAAGCGATCTAATAAAGCTTTCAATCCTCCTTGATAGCCTGAACCAACGGCATTTAACCGCCAATCTCCGTCTTTACGGTAAAGTTCAGCCATAATTAAGGCAGTTTCAGTGGAGTAGTCTTCAACTAAATCATAGCGAATAACTTCTTGTTCGTTTTGAGCATTTACAACCCGAATAAAGGCATTTTGCACTTGACCAAAGTTTTGATGCCGTTCTGCTGCTTCATGAATAGTAACAGCGATGACAATTTTGTGGACATCCGCAGGGACTTTTTGCAAATGAATTTTAATGACTTCATCATCACCATCACCTAAACCTGTCAGGTTATCTCCGGTGTGTTGAACTGATTTAGCAGGATCTGGACTGGTAAGATTATTGTAAAAAATGAAGTGTTGATCAGAAATTAGTTTTTCGTTACTTCCCAGGATAAAGACGGAGGCATCCAAGTCAAAATCCAAGCCAGTATCCACAACTTTAACATCCCACCCTAAACCCACAAATACTTCGGTAAGTCCTGGGGCGACTTTTTCCAGTGATATCCGTTGTCCTTTAGTTAGCGAAACTGCCATTGTTTAATAAACTCCTAAATTTTTTACTTGCTTTTACTTCTAGCCAAGTCTGACACTGGTATCTGAAATTGAGATCCAGTTCTGTGTAGGATTAATAGGGAAAATCGAGGTCTGCTAAAAATAATTGCAGTTAAATTTTGTCTAGTGTCATGAAAGACATCAGAATTAATACTTATTTGAGCATATAGACATCAAAAAGGCAAGTCACAATTTTGTAAATATCCACATTCCTTAAGAATAGGAAGTCTAAATAAAACCTGTAGTTTGTCTACAAGCGATTGCGGATCGCTGTTGTGGATGGCAGCCAAGATGATTAATCCTGTTCGGCAATAAAATCCTCTAAACTCGAAAATTGCCCTCTTTCAAAATCATCAAGCCCGCGTTGGATTCCCTTTAAAGCCTCAAAAAAATCATTATCATCCAAACTCAGCCCCAAAGTCAGAACTGCGATTCCTACGGAGCGCTTGCGCTATCGCCATTTGCGAAATATCTTGTCCGGTGCTTTCAGCCCGCTGTCGCAGCAACCCCTCAATTTTCGGTGGCAGATCGAGTGTAATGGACATTGTTGATTTTTCCTCAGTGATACTGGTTTTATTATAGCGATCAGCTTCTTTAGGTGTTTTAAATGGAATATATTGCAGATTAAGTTAATTAACGTAAAGTTAAATCAATAATTATTGACAAAATTAATAGATAGTGCTTGGTGTTATATTCCAAATTACTTGAGAATATTGGCGATCGCCCAATAAAACCCCAACAATAGAAACCCTTGCAAAGCGTTCCATCAATAGTTACACTTTTTAGAATATTCTCATTTTTGTTTAGTAATTACCCAAACACTCAAACAGCTAGTTCTTGACAAAAGAACTCAAACTATGGTAGTGCGTCGGTATTGCCAAACTCAAAATCAGCAATAAAAAAACTCAGAGATTGTTCTCATTGGCGGTTTCCGTCATCTGTGAACCTCAGTAAGAAAATTGCCTTGTAAACATAACTATCCTGGAGGCTTGTAGTCAATGGGACTACCTTGGTATCGGGTACATACAGTCGTTCTGAATGATCCAGGTCGGCTGATTTCTGTACACTTAATGCACACAGCTTTAGTAGCTGGCTGGGCAGGTTCAATGGCATTGTACGAACTAGCCGTTTATAACCCTAGTGATCCAGTTCTTAACCCCATGTGGCGACAAGGGATGTTCGTACTTCCCTTCATGGCACGTTTAGGTGTAACCGAATCTTGGGGCGGTTGGAGCGTAACTGGTGGCACAGCAGTAGACCCCGGTTTCTGGTCATTTGAAGGCGTTGCTGCGGCTCACATCGTTCTTTCTGGTTTATTATTCTTGGCTGCCGTTTGGCACTGGGTTTTCTGGGATTTGGAACTCTTTCGAGATCCTCGCACTGGTGAACCCGCGCTAGATTTGCCAAAAATGTTTGGTATTCACCTGTTCTTATCCGGTTTACTTTGTTTTGGTTTTGGTGCATTCCACCAAACTGGATTATTTGGTCCGGGAATGTGGGTATCTGATGCCTATGGCATCACTGGCAGTATTCAGCCAGTAGCACCAGAATGGGGTCCGGCTGGATTTAACCCCTATAACCCCGGTGGCATTGTCGCTCACCACATTGCGGCTGGTGTAGTTGGTATTATCGCGGGTTTATTCCACCTGACAGTTAGACCTCCAGAAAGGCTCTACAAAGCCCTACGGATGGGGAATATTGAAACCGTACTTTCCAGCAGTATCGCTGCTGTCTTCTTCGCTGCTTTCGTAGTAGCCGGAACTATGTGGTACGGTAACGCTGCTACCCCAATTGAACTGTTTGGACCTACCCGCTATCAGTGGGATCAAGACTACTTCCGTCAAGAAATTCAGCGTCGTGTGCAAACCAGTGTTGCTGAAGGTGATTCTTTGACCGCAGCCTGGGCAAAGATTCCTGAAAAACTGGCTTTCTACGATTATGTTGGTAATAGCCCCGCTAAAGGTGGTCTATTCCGTACAGGTCCAATGGTGAAGGGTGATGGTATTGCTGAATCTTGGCAAGGTCACGCTGTATTCACAGATGCCGAAGGACGGGAATTAACAGTTCGTCGTTTGCCTAACTTCTTTGAAACCTTCCCAGTCATTTTGACCGATAAAGATGGTGTTGTCCGGGCTGACATCCCCTTCCGTCGGGCAGAATCTAGATATAGCTTTGAACAAACTGGCGTAACTGTCAGTTTCTACGGTGGTAATCTGAATGGTAAAACCTTTACAGATCCCGCTGATGTCAAGAAGTATGCCCGTAAAGCTCAAGGTGGAGAGATCTTTGAATTTGACAAAGAAACCTTGAACTCTGACGGTGTATTCCGCACATCCCCCAGAGGTTGGTTTACCTTTGGTCATGCTGTATTCGCTCTATTATTCTTCTTTGGTCACCTGTGGCATGGTTCACGGACAATCTACCGTGATGTATTTGCCGGTGTGGAAATTGAAGAAGAACAAGTTGAATGGGGTCTTTTCCAGAAGCTGGGTGACAAGACAACTCGCCGGAGAACGGAAGCTTAAAACTTGGATCAGGTGTGAAGTAGAAAAATCTACTTCATGCTTTTTCCCAGGCTTGGTAAACTAAAATTACTGACTCAACAGGCAGGATCTGAAAAATATGGAAAGTGTTGCTTACATCTTGATTTTAGCCCTAGCAATAGGTGTTCTCTTTTTTTCAATCGCCTTCCGCGAACCCCCTCGCTTTGAGAAAAAAGATAAGTAGTTAGTTATTCCCGATTTATAAGGGAATATAGACTTTTTATCCGTTGTTACTAATGATAGTAGCAACGGATATTTTAGTTTAAGACTTCTTTCTTCTCCTGACTCCTGACTCCTGACTCCTGACTCCTGACTCCTGACTCCAAAATATGATATAATTTTATGTCTGGAAGTTGATATGTGTTAAGACTAGCTATTCTAAGCTAGGATAAGACAGCAATGTAAGTGGAAATTGTCATCCCCCTACTTACATAATAAACTGAATTTATGACAAAACCTTTACGGAGACTAGACCCAGGAATACATTAGCATGGTCAATCAGAACTTAACCGCTACAGAAATTGGATTTACCCACGAAGATTTCGCTGCTCTACTAGATAAATACGACTATCACTTCAGCCCTGGAGATGTCGTACCGGGTACAGTTTTCAGTATAGAGCCGCGCGGCGCTCTGATTGACATAGGTGCGAAAACCGCAGCATATATACCCATACAAGAAATGTCTATTAACCGGGTCGATGCCCCGGAAGAAGTCTTACAATCAAACGAAACACGGGAATTTTTCATTCTTACCGATGAAAATGAAGATGGTCAGCTCACCCTTTCAATTCGTCGGATTGAGTATATGCGGGCTTGGGAGCGAGTACGACAGCTACAAGCAGAAGATGCTACTGTCCGCTCTGGTGTTTTCGCAACCAACCGTGGTGGTGCATTAGTGCGAATTGAAGGACTGCGCGGCTTTATCCCCGGTTCTCATATTAGCACTCGCAAACCCAAGGAAGATTTGGTAGGCGAAGAACTGCCCTTGAAATTCCTAGAAGTAGATGAAGAGCGTAACCGCTTAGTTCTCTCCCATCGTCGGGCGCTGGTTGAGCGGAAGATGAACCGTTTGGAAGTTGGCGAAGTGGTTATTGGTACTGTTCGCGGTATCAAACCTTACGGTGCTTTCATTGATATTGGTGGCGTGAGCGGACTGCTACACATTTCTGAGATTTCCCACGAGCATATTGACACTCCTCATAGTGTATTCAATGTCAATGATGAAGTGAAAGTAATGATCATTGACTTGGATGCAGAAAGGGGACGGATTTCACTGTCTACCAAACAGTTAGAACCTGAACCCGGTGACATGATCAAGAACCGTGATTTGGTTTACGATAAGGCCGAAGAAATGGCAGCTAAGTATCGGGAACAATTGCTTGCTAAACAGCAAGGTATTACTATACCTGCGGAAGTAGCACCTGTGGAAGGCGCTGAAGAAATTGCACCTCAAGAAGGCGTAGCTGAAGAAGTTGCATCTGTGGAAGCTGTAGCTGAGGAAGAAATTCCCGCAGCAACAGAAATTGAAGAAGAGATCCCAGCCGCTATTGAATCATAGATTGATAGTTGTAATTACCTACAACTGAGATCATGAAAGTATTGAATTAAGAGGGTTTTTCCCTCTTTTTTTGTGGCAATTGGCTATTCAATTGACTTATTCCCCGTTCTTTAACAACTGAAAAATATGGTAACTATTAAATGTAAAAACATTGCGTTTTCTCATATTGAAGCAATTTTATTTGATAAAAACGGGACTTTAGAAGATTCCGAGTCATATTTAATAACGTTGGCACAAAAAGCAACGCGGATAATAGACGCGCAAATTCCCGGTATTGGTGAACCTTTATTAATAGCTTTTGGTATTAATGGCGATTTTTTAGATCCAGCGGGTTTAATATCAGTAGCGAGTCGCAAAGAAACGGAAGTTGCAGCAGCAGCCTATATTGCGGAAACTGGAAGAGGATGGTTTGAATCTTTGAAAATTGCCCGTCAAGCTTTAGAAGAGGCTGATCAATATGTTAGCAAAACTCCCTCACCTTTATTTGTGGGTAGTTTGGAGGTATTACAGTCTTTGTCAGTAGCGGGATTAAAATTGGGGATTCTGTCAGCCGCAACTACTGAAGATGTAGAGAAATTTGTGATTAATCACCAATTAAGCGATTATTTGCAACTGGAAAAGGGAGTTGATGAGGGTCCAAGTAAACCAGATCCAGCCCTGTTTTTAGAAGCTTGTCAAGCTTTAGGAGTAGCACCAGGGGCAACTTTAATGGTAGGTGATTCTGTGGGTGATATGCAAATGGCACGTGATGCTAAAGCTGCTGGCTGTATTGGTATTACTTGGATTGGGAGGGCAGATAATGTTAAAGGTGCAGATGTGGTAATTAATCAACTTGATGAAATTCAGGTGATTGATGATTGAATGATTTCCTAGTTCTATTTATTGACACACCAATTTAGAAAATTTTTGGCAATTAATTAAGTTAAAATTTAAGCGGACTAACTACAAACTACTCACTATCTCTTAATTATGAATCAATCCAATAATAGTGGCATACTTGAACAGTTTGTAAACATGGTGATGGGGGTAAAAACTGGCAATCAACAACAGTCTCTAAATACATCAGCAGCGGACACACAAGAACTAGATATCAAGGCAGTTTTAGTTTATAAATTAGGAACTATTCTGCAAATAGGAGTGATGATTCTTGTGTTACTGGGAATGGAAAAATTAGTAATTTTAATTGACAATAATTCTGCTTTTCCCAGTTGGTTTAGCACTTTAGTCACGGCGTTATTTTTTGGTTTATTAAGTATCCGTTCTCGCATTTTTTCACTGTTAGATAATACCCGTTCTCGGACAACTTATGATCAGGTAATTAGACCAAGATGGTCTCCTCCACCTTTAGCATTTCCCATAGTTTGGATGTTCATTGCTGTATTGCGAGTAATTTCTTCGGTATTAGTTTGGCAGGAAATGAATCACCAATTTTTGGTATTACCTTTAATTCTGTTTGTGGTACATCTGGCTTTAGGAGATACTTGGAATACGATTTTTACCGTAGAACGGAGATTAGGTGCGGCTGTTCCTGTGGTGATTTTAGGACCTTGGTTATCGGCTATAGTCGTAACAGCAATTTATTGGCAAACTGTTCCTTTAGCGGGAATGATTTTATCTTTTTCTTGTGTATGGTTAACTGTTGCTTCTGTATTGGTGTTCAGCATTTGGCAGTTAAATGGATCTGAGCCTTTGTATCCTTTGAAATTGGCTGTTGTGGAGAAATAAATAGTCATAATTCACATTGAGGGGAAAGAAAAGACCGCATTTAATATCTATGAAAAATGGTAGGGAAAAATTAATTCTCTACCACTGAATTCAGGAATTTAAACGCCTAACATAGTGCTGTAATATTAAACTATAATTCTTCAATTGTTACTAAACCACCTTCTGTAAATTGGATAGATAGTTTATAACCGTCAAGTAAAGCAGTTCCTAATAAGGGACGCTTTCCTGTAGCTAAAACATTAACTACTCTTTCTTCTCCATTCCAGATAATGGTAGCTTGATGTACTGGTAAAAGCACACGGCTATTATCTGCTAAAGTTGCATACATATCATAAACACAAGGAAAACCCAAGAGATTAACTGCTGCGGTCGGTAAGGAAAGAAACTCTGTAAACCCTGTATCAATCACAAATTCAATTGTAAAATCTGGTTGATTTTCTAATCGAAATATGACATTAACAGTTGCACGTCCATTTTTGATAATGCCAGTTATCATGGATAATCACGCTCCATTTCTCCACTAAATGATGCAGCCACTTTGTAACCAATGCGAATACCAAAAAGTCGAGCAAATCTGTTTTTATTCCGTAAATAATGCGCTGATTCTATGCCTGTTTTATCAATAGCATATTCACCTGTTTCTATATCAATAATTATCATTTTACCGATGTTTTCTGCTGTTTCTACTTGTTGACGAATGCCATTTTCATATAATTCTTTGGCACGTTTGGCGACTTCTTCGCTGCTGAGGAGAATGGCTTGCATTTTGTTTCATCCTTTTTCGTGATTAGTTTATTATAATTGATTAGCAGTAGAGTTTATCCTTCCTCAAGCCACTGTTTATAACCACACACAAGTAATCTTTCCTTTAAATTAGCGATCGCTTCTGGTGCGGGTACATCAATTGACTGTACCCGATATACATCATTGAGGACAAGACTATAATCTTTACCGCTATAGTAAGCTACAACTTCAGCTAAATTCCTATCTGACATTTCCTCACTAAGTAATGCTAAAAGCGGTAAATAAGATTGTGATTCTATTCCCTTGGGGAAAGCATTTTGAATTAATTTATATTTGCTTTGTAGATGTGGTAAAACAGTGATTTGCATGATTAATTACCAGTTAAAGGAAAAGGTGGATGAATATATACATGAAAATCAACACCTTGAGCAGAAGCGACTCTCACAGCTTTTGCATCTGCTGTGGTGGTAAAAATATTCAGTTGATCACCTGTACCCTAATATGATAATATAGTTAAATTGATATATAATAAAAATGAATAATTTTTGATATCTTATCATGACATTACAAGAATTGCAAAAACAAGTATTACAGTTACCAATGAGCGATCGCTGGCAATTGGTACAAACTGTATTAGAATCAATACAACAAGAAACTATATCACCATCAAAGAAGGGTAATTTATCTCGACTGCGTGGTATTGCGAAAGGTGTAAATATCTCTAGTGATGAGAATATTAATGGAGATTATGTCACTTATCTAACTGAAAAATACCAATGAAGCGAGTTTTTATTGATACGAATGTGGTTTTAGATTTTTTACTAGAAAGAAAACCTTTTGTAGAAGATGCAGTCAAGCTATTTGCAAAAATTGATGCAGGTGAGATTATAGGGTTTATTGCTGCTACTACAATTACTAATATTTATTATATTATTCGTAAAGCCGCAGGTGTAAAAGTTGCTCAAGATGCAATCTCTCAAATCCTCACAGATTTACATATTTGCACAGTTGATAAAAATATTTTAGACTTTCAATTAATCTTTTACCATTACTAAAACGCTGCAAAAATTATGCAATTGATTCAGTTCCATCTTTGATTATCGCCTGTTGAATTTGTTCTTCCCAATTTTCATCATTTGGGTTAATTGTGATCATCCGTCCTTCAGATTTAGAACGATCAACATAAGCGTGAAAAGCTGAAATATCTTCTCTGTGAGTAAGAATATAACGACGTAATTCTTTCAGAGTCATTGCTTTATAATTAACTAATGTCATCGTTCATCCTCTATTAAAATTTCTTACTTTTCTTAGCGTCTACCCTGGGGGATATATAAGAGAGATTGCACGAAATAAAAAATCTCCTAACTTACACCAATTCTTCAGCTAAAAGTCTACCTTCAAATGGTTCATACTCATCTTCTAGTAACCATAACTTGGCAGTTTCATAATCATTACTAGAAAATACAACCTTATCACCCTGTTTTGGATCATAAATTCGACAATTTCCCTCACTATCACAAAGTAATAACAGAATATATGGAGGTGATAACATTGGATCTATCCATACTTCTGTAAATTCCCAGTTATTCTTCACTAGGTCTGGTGCGGGGTATGACGTGGTATTGGTTGTCTGCATTGATTTTTATCTCCCCATAGTAAAGTGGAATACTACTACCATCTGGACTAATTCTATAACCTATTGGTTCAGTAAAAAACATTCCATAGCGTTCATAATCTCGGACAGTGCCGATAAACTCACCTTCTTCTATTATGCACTGAGCAACTTGATTCATGGTATTTTCATCGTTAAATACATGAGCGGCTTGTCCTTTTTTTAGAAGTCTTTGCATTTGCGGTGTTCCTGGTAAATGCTTGGCAATATGTCTAGCGTCAAGGGTAATGTGACGATTAATTAATTCTGATGTCATTTAATTTTACCTAATTTACTTTATATAACAAACTTAATGAGGTCTATATCTAACCAAAAATGGTCTATATGGGAGAATACCGTCCTCAGAGGTGGTGATATTACTACTTGCCAAAAAGTATTATGTATGTTGTATATTCATATATAAAAAAATCTCCCACACAGCAGGAGAGATAAAAATAAAGGTTATTATGAGCTTTTATAAGCTACACTGCAATTATCTCCAAAGAAACCAAATTTAATTATTTAAAATAGTTCTTCTTCACGAGGTCTAAAATTTTTGGATCTTCAAGCATCATTTTTATGATGTTATATTCTGACAAATTGCCTGTTTTTAGGTGCAAATGAAGACTGATTTTATAAAATTGTATAGCTTCTTTTTTTCGTCCAGAAATTAGGTGTATGAATCCTTTATCTGTATAAGCTTCAGCAATTTCGGGATTAATTTGTATAGCTTGATCAATGTCACTAAGCGCTGAACCCAAATTTCTCAGACCCAGGTGAGATTTTCCGCGAATGTAATAAGATTGAGCAAGTTTAGAATCAAGCTTAATAGCTTGATTACAATCGTCTATAGCTCTATGATAATCTTTAATTTCATACATTGCTAATCCACGGTTGTTATAAGCTAATGCACAGTTAGGATCAAGTTTAAGAGCTTCTGTACAATCCTCTATTGCTCCTTGATAATCTTCTATTTCATACTTTGCTAATCCACGGTTATTATAAGCTAATACCATACCAGGATCAAAGCTAATTGATTTTGTATAATCTTGAATTGCTCCTTTATACTGTTTTAAACCTTCTCGTGCTTGTCCACGATTAAGATAAGCATCTGCACAACTTGGATCTATTTTTAGAGCTTTATTAGAATCTTGTAGAGCTTTTCTATAGTTCTTTAATCTATAACTAACAGCACTTCTATTGCCATATGCTTCAACATAATCTGAATCTAGTTCAATTGCTTGTGTAAAATCAGAAAAAGCATCTTCATATTTAGATAATTCATAGTAACTTCGTCCTCTCATATTATATATTTGTGGATCATTATTATTGCAATTAATAGCCTCATTAAAATTTTCAATTGCTTCTTCATAATTGCCTATTTTATTGAAAATCCAACCACATTGTATATAAATTAAAATATCAAGTTCTTTATCCAAATGATTATTTAATATAATCGCAATTTTACATTGTTCTAAAGCAGCTTGATAATCCAGTTTTTTTATAAAAACTGAAGTTAGCAATAAATAAGTTAATAAATTGTGCGGTTTAAAATGAATTATCTGTCTGAAATCATCAATAGCTGCTTGATAATTATCTAATAGATAGTAAGCATATCCTCTATAATGGTATGCAGGATACAAGTCAGGCTTGATATTTATTATTGCTGTATAAAATTCTATAGCTTCTTTATAATTTTTGCTTAACAAGCATTCAGAAGCTTTTATAAAATCATTAAAAATATATGTCTCTAAATCGGATGAAATACCTGGTTGATCAGAAGATATATACTGTAAATAACTATGCAAGCCACTACCATATAAAAGGTCATCTAATCCCACTAAAATTTTGTTATTAGTATCTAATTCCTCTGTTGGTAAAAATCCAGCCATGACCAAGTTATATTCAGTTTGTGCTTCACTAATTTGTTCTAAGAGTAAAATACATACTAAAGCTACATTTTTGCTAACTTCTTCTTTACTAAATTCCCATTTTACTGTATCAATATTTCCATAACGAACTTTAACTTGAATACCTATTTCAGGATTAGAGATGAGTTTTAAATCTACTTTTCCATCACCACCAGAATAAGTTAAATAATCAACTTCTCTAACCATATTTTTTAAATATTTTGCTACAGCCTCTTCGCCAAGTTTTCCTTTCATATTATTGATATAAACTTCACGTGGAGATTTATATCTATACTTCTCTGTCATAGACCAGCAGAAATCTCTTAGTCGTTTTAATCGTAAATCTGAAATCACTATTAATTCACTATAAGCATCTTCCTCAGTGTTACAAATGATATTTTTATGATCTAATTTTAGCCTTGTAATAAACTCATTTTGTTTAGCTTTCAATGATGTAGTCCAATCCATCGTTAGATCCTTGTTATCTATAGAATATTTAGTGAAAGTTATACAAAAAAATCTTACACCTTAATCGGTAAAGTTAAAAAACGGCAGAGAACCGAAATCCTCCACCGCTAAATTAACAATTAAAAAACCTAATTAAGACTCAACAGGGGTTAACAACTCCCGTGTTCGTTGAGAACTAACTTGAACAATGCCATTTTCATCAACATCAACAAGAGCAGTATCGCCATCTTTGATGCGTCCAGACAGAATTTCTTCCGCCAGACTATCTTCCAATAAGCGCATAATTGCCCGACGTAATGGCCTTGCACCGTAGCTAGGACTATAACCCTCAGTTATCAAGCGATCCTTGAAGCGGTCAGTGACTTCTAAGACAATGCCTTTTTCCGTCAACCTACCAAACACTTCCTTCAACATGATTTCGGCAATTTGGGTAACTTCCAACTTATTCAACTGACGGAAGACGATAATTTCATCTAACCGGTTCAGGAACTCAGGACGGAAGTATTGCTTCAGTTCCTCATTCACCAAAGAGCGAATTCTGTTGTATTGTGTCTCAGTCGCATCTTCAGAGAACTCGAAGCCGATACCGCTACCACCTTTTTCAATCACCTTAGAACCAATGTTGGAAGTCAAAATCAGCAAGGTGTTCTTAAAGTCCACCGTGCGACCTTTTGCGTCAGTTAAACGCCCGTCTTCCAAAATTTGCAAAAGCATATTGAACACATCGGGGTGTGCTTTTTCGATTTCGTCGAATAGCACCACAGTGTAAGGACGACGACGGACAGCTTCTGTTAACTGACCACCTTCGTTGTAACCGACATAACCAGGAGGTGAACCGATCAATTTACTGACGGTGTGACGCTCCATGTATTCGGACATATCCAAGCGAATCATGGCTTCTTCAGCACCGAAGAAGTAGGAAGCCAAGGATTTCGCTAATTCGGTTTTACCTACCCCAGTCGGACCAGAGAAGACAAAACTAGCAATCGGCCGATTCGGATTCTTCAAGCCAACGCGAGCGCGACGAATAGCCCTGGAAACAGCCTTCACAGCGTCTTCTTGACCGATGAGCCGCTGATGTAAGGTGTCTTCCATGTGCAGCAACTTCTCGGACTCAGACTCGGTGAGTTTGTTCACCGGTACACCTGTCCAGGAAGCGACAATGTGAGCAATGTCTTCTTCTGTAACTACAGGTTCAACACCGTCACCACTAGCGCCATTACTCTTAGTTTGAGCAATAGTGCGGATTTCGGCTTTGATTTCCATTTCCCGATCACGCAGTTCTCCTGCTCGATCAAAGTCCTGGGAACGGACTGCATCATCTTTTTCTTTTAAGATTTGCCGTAGTTCCTTGTCTAACTCCTTCGCGGCTGGGGGCAGTTGGGAGTTAATCAGGCGCACCCGTGAACCCGCTTCATCCATCAAGTCAATGGCTTTATCTGGCAAAAAGCGATCGCTAATATAACGATCAGACAATTTCGCCGCCGCCACCAATGCTTCATCGGATATCTTCAGTTTGTGGTGTGCTTCATAGCGATCGCGCAAACCATATAAAATTTCTATTGTTTCATCAACAGAAGGTTCACCCACCATTACAGGCTGGAAGCGTCTTTCCAACGCTGCATCCCGTTCAATGTGTTTACGGTACTCATCCAAAGTAGTAGCGCCGATACATTGCAACTCACCTCGCGCCAAAGCTGGCTTGAGGATATTCGCCGCATCAATCGCCCCTTCGGCAGCACCCGCACCAATTAAGGTGTGAACTTCGTCAATTACTAGGATGACATTACCCGCAGAGCGGATTTCATCCATAATTTTTTTGAGACGTTCTTCAAATTCACCCCGATATTTAGTTCCTGCTACTAGCAAACCAATATCAAGAGTGACTACACGCTTATCTTCCAAGATATCGGGGATATCCTTGCTGGCGATGCGTGAAGCTAAACCTTCAGCGATGGCGGTTTTACCAACACCAGGTTCACCAATCAAAACTGGATTGTTTTTAGTCCGGCGACCCAAAATTTGGATAACTCGCTCGATTTCCTTGGCGCGTCCCACCACAGGATCAAGCTTGTTATCTATAGCCATTTGGGTCAGGTTTGATCCAAACTCATCGAGAGTTGGGGTTTTAGTGCGACCAGAGGGGCCACCCGGCGTAACTTCCGCCGTTTCTCCCAACATCCGAATCACTTGGGTTCTCACCTTGGTCAAATCTACACCGAGGTTTTCTAGCACTCTGGCTGCGACACCTTCCCCTTCGCGGATCAGGCCCAACAACAGATGCTCGGTACCAATGTAGTTATGCCCCAATTGGCGTGCTTCTTCCAAGGATAGTTCTAAAACCCGTTTTGCCCGTGGCGTAAACGGAATTTCCACGGCTACAAAGCCTGAACCCCGTCCTATGATTTTTTCAACTTCAATGCGAGCATCTTTGAGATTAACTCCCATTGATTTCAGCACCTTGGCGGCTACTCCTGTGCCTTCACCAATCAAACCCAAGAGGATCTGCTCAGTTCCGACAAAGTTGTGACCTAAACGGCGGGCCTCTTCTTGGGCCAGCATGATTACCTTAATGGCTTTTTCTGTGAAGCGCTCAAACATGGCATTTTTCCTATCACCTGCGTCGTGCCGGTATGCTGATTTTAGCACAGGCTAAAATTTTGGGTATCTGTATAAACAATTTAGATATCCAATTACCATGACACAGGTTGATAGGTTAACGAGTAGCTATTAATTAATTTATAGGTAGCTAGTGTACTGAGGAGAGTGATTTTACCAGCATTTTGGGGGCTAAATCCAAACAATAGACTATTGATGTGGGGATTTTGTTTAGGAGTCCCAAACACACATTGTTATCATAAAATGTATGTTGATGTCAATAAATCGGCATGAATGATAAGATTTTTCTATTAAAAAGAATTAAAACAAAAAATATTATGATATAAAACCAGGATAAAAATTTTATTTTATCTTCACAACTGTGGTTTAGAGTAAGTTAGATTTTGGAAATTTTGTCTTGAATTGTACAGAAGTTGGATATAAACCTCTGTACAGACTCCTTTAAACTTTAATTAAAGCTTTGATGTTAGTATCGCGAGCGATCGCACTGGCAGAATTAAAGGATGAAACCGGGGATTTTATCGCCTATTAAATTAAGTAGCCATCATGAACATTACCCATTACCAGGTTGTTCACTGGATATGAGGTTTTGCGTTAAGTTGACTGTAATAAATCATCCCCGGGAATGATGGTAGTATAAAAAGTGTAACTATTGTTCTGAAGATAGCGGCGGTCTTGCTTAACGATAGCCATGAACTCACGGTGTCCATCTGTGAGACGACCAACTAAACAACCTGCACTAGCCCCTTTGATGTCGTTGCTGGGGAAATCATAGCCCCAATGTTGATTAACGGCAAAATAATCACCTGTATCCAATTCATCACCAGTTCGTTTGAAATTTTTGTCAAAATCTCGACAAACAGTGATGTTTCCACATTGAACTAATGCTTCATGGGGATTGGAAGTACCGTGTCTTCCCACTCTCCAAGCCTTGTATTGTCCAAACTGGATTCTTGCTGCTCCTTTGGGATTCATGGGATTGTAAGTATATTTACTACCTGGTTCAGTAGTTGCTTGCCAATGATCAACGATTTTGGGGACACCATCTATGATTTCGATCACAATGCGGCGGTCATTAAAGGCGTTGGCAGCATCACTATTGAGTGTCCAGTCTCCATTTATACCTTCGACATAAACAATGTTGTATTCTTTGGGATTGGTGAATACTTCATAATTTTTAGCCAACATATATTTAATGATCTTGCTGGCAATATCAGTTCCTAGATTTAAAGGAGGTTTTGGCAGGTCTTCTGTTTTAGTTTCAATCAATTTTTTGGCTGTGACTGCACCTAGAAAATCAGTTTCTCCTGTTTCTGTTAAGGTTTGGAACTTTTTCAGTGCGGCTGTGGAAACTGGTCCAAATAGTCCGTCGGCGGGTGGTTCTAGGAGTCTTAAATCAATTAATCTTACTTGAACTTGCCGAGACAATTCCCGATCTTCAGCGATCGCTTCGTAACCCCATTTTTCCTCTGTATTCAAGAAGTTTTGCAGTTTCATATTATACGCTTAATAATTCAAGTGTTTTGTTTGCACCACGTTAAATAAGCTATCTTAAATTTCAAATCTATAAATAACCTTTATTATTTTTTAACAAGGAATATTAACAAGGAAAATAGGCGATTGCTCTGATTATCTCATTCTCAGTAAGCTCAAACGAAGTTAGCCAGGGGTAGTTCATTGTTCCATAAGTACCTGGACAGAATTAATTACATATTATTTATTTACCAATCCTTTGTCCATTACGGATTTCAGTCCAAATATTTGTGTAATTAATTTTGTCTCATTACTTACTTCCATTCTAAAATGGGGGGTAGAAACAGTTTGATAATTTCTACCCATAACTAGCCTTATGTTACTGTTTGTCCAAGTCTTCAATTAATTGATCAACAAATTCCCTTAACCGTTGTTGCTGTGTTAGGGACGGTTTTAATTTTTACCCTCTGTCCTTTCCGACCTTTAAAACAAATTGGTTGAGCGTCTAACTCAGCTTTGAGGATTTTCTTAGCACCAATTTTATTATTTTTCTCAAATGGCATTGACTTTAACCTTGTAAGTTGGTATACTAACTATACTACAACATTGAAAGGTCGAGTCAATGCTTTTATCATTCAAAACTGCACTAATTCCAAATAACCGACAGATTACAGCTTTTCGCAAAGCCTCTGGAGTAGCTAGACACGCCTATAACTGGGCAAATGCTCAAATCAAGGATATTTTAGCTGCTCAAAAAGAAGGCGAAAAACTTAAACTTCCCTCAGCGATTGACTTACATAAAAAGTTAGTTGCTGAGGTAAAATCTGAGCATATTTGGTATTACGAAGTTAATAAAAATATCCCTCAGAAGGCGTTAGCTGACTTACGCCAAGCATGGGATAGGTGTTTTAGGAAGACATCGAAACAACCCCGATTCAAAAAGAAAGGTCAACGTGATTCTTTCTATTTGGAGTCAGGAACTAAGGCGAAACCAGCAATTAAAAATGATAGTAAAAGAATTAAATTACCGTCAATTGGCTGGGTACGTTTAGCAGAACCTTTACCGATTACAGTAACTTATAATTGCGTGATTTCTAGACAGGCTGATAAATGGTTTATTTCTGTTAAATACGAAGTTGAAAAACCTCCTATACTTGCAGACAGACCGACCATTGGTGTTGACATTGGTATCAAAGAATTAGCAGTTTGCAGTAATGGTGAAGTATTCGAGAATCCTAAAGCCTACCGCCATAAAACTGAGAAATTCGGGAGTGAACTAATCCTTGTGGATCGGTTTTTTCCTAGTTCCCAAATATGCTCTAATTGCGGTAATCATCGTCATAAAATGCCATTAAAAAACCGCGTTTATATTTGTCCTGATTGTGACTATAAAGCTGACAGGGACTTAAATGCAGCGCGTAATATTGACCGATGGTTTGTGGATATTTTTATCCCTGTAGCGTAGCGGTTCCTTTTAGGAACTACGGTCAGAAACGGTAAGTTCTACCGAGATTGCCTGTGGAGCGGAAAAACCTCTTAGAAGCCATTCTCAGACCGTGATTAAACAGGAAATAAGCACTAAGGTTATCGCTGTCCAGATGTGTCTAGACTTTGGTAATTTTGGGTAAGTTTTATAGAACGGATATCTCTCTAGATAATCTGCTAATATCAAACAGCTACCCTAACATCCAATCACGCTTCTGCAAAAAATCACCACTGGATAGGGAAAATTGTTATGAACAGCAAAAACCCCATGTTCTCAAATCTGGCTTTAAAAAGTGCCATTTTCTTGTCACCCTTACTGCTATCAACGGCTTTTATCAGTGGGTATTCTGTGCCATCTGCTACTGCTCAGGTACTATCAAATCAGGAACGGGAAGAATTAGCGCGACTGCGACAAGAAACCAGAACTCAAAAACAAGTTCAATCTGATTTTGAACGGGCTTTTACTCGCACGAATACTTTGCTTAATATCTGGTTGACTATTTTAAGTTTATTTCCTGTGGCCTTAATTGCCATGTTATGGTTTTTTCGTCGAGCAGTAATCAGAGAAATTGTCGAACGAGCAATGCAGCAAATTCAAGGAATTGAAAATTTGCAAACTCAATTAACTACGGTTCAAGCAGAAGCAAAAAAACTGATTCAAGCATCTAAAAATACTACTCAAGAATTAGCACAAGAAGTTAATACACTTAAACAAAAGATTCATGGTGAGGAAGAAAATTTATCTATTCTTTTATCTGATTTACCCAAATCAAAACAAGAGTTTTTAACAGCTTTGGAAATTGAAGTTAAATCTGCTCAAGAGAATATTAGTAATTTAGAGTTTAGATTAAATACTCAACTAGAACAATTAACCTTATCTGCTCAACAGCAAAAAATTACAATTGACAATATCAAAAAGTTAGAATTTGAGTTATTTTCTCAATTTACCCAACTCAAGTCAGAAGTAGAAAATCAAAAAGATATCGCTGTTAGTGATATTGAACAATCTCGCGCTGATTTGATATCTCAATTTCAAGAGTTAGAGTCGGAAACTCAACAACAGAAATTTCATACTGTTGAGAATTTAGGGAAATTACAATCAGAATTTAATAATGAATTATCTCAATTTCAATTAGATGTTAAAAATCAAAAAGATATAGTTATAGGTAATATCGAAAACCTGAATAATATATTTAAGTCAGACATTACTGAATTAAAAACTGATACCCAAGTTAAAAAATATCAATTACTTGAGGATTTTGGTAAATTACAAAGCGAATTTTCTCAGCAACTTACAGAATTACAAAATAATGCTCAACAACGACAACAGCAAATTATTGAGAATTTAGAAAAGTCCGGTGGAGAATTTACATCTCAGTTTTCCGGTTTACAAAATGATGTGCAAGAACAGCAAGTTACTATTCTGGAAAATTTGCAGAAGTTAGAAATTGAATTTTCTCAGCAACTTACAGAATTACAAAATAATGCTCAACAACGACAACAGCAAATTATTGAGAATTTAGAAAAGTCGGGTGGAGAATTTACATCTCAGTTTTCCGGTTTACAAAATGACCTGCAAAAACAGCAAGTTACTATTCTGGAAAATTTGCAGAAGTTAGAAATTGAATTTTCTCAACAACTTACAGAATTACAAAATAATGCTCAACAACGACAACAGCAAATTATTGAGAATTTAGAAAAGTCCGGTGGAGAATTTACATCTCAGTTTTCCGGTTTACAAAATGACGTGCAAAAACAGCAAGTTACTATTCTCGAAAATCTGCAAAAGTTGGAAATTGATGCTCAACAATGTAAAGATATAATTCTCAAAGAGTTAGCGGAAATTACACCTACTCCAACACCAGAAAAAGCACCAGAACCATTACAACCAGAAGTTTCTATTGATGATTATATCAAACAAGCAGAAATGCTATTTTTAGAAAAACGCCATGAAGATGCTTTAGCTGTTTACGAACAACTCATTAAAATTCAACCTGAAAATCCAGAAAATTGGCTGAAACGGGGGATAATTCTCAATCGTCTAAAACGCTATAAAGATGCTATAGCTTCCTATAATCAAGCCATTAAAATCAATCCTGAATATCATCAAGCTTGGTGTGATATTGGTGTGGCTTGTGGAAATTTAGGAAAACATCAAGAGGCTTTTAACTGTTTTGATAAAGCTACTAAAATTAAACCTGATGATGGAGTTGCTTGGGTAAATCGTGGTTTATCTTTGCTAGAATTAGAACGTTACGAAGATGCAGTTACTTCTTTTGATAAAGCTCTAGAATTTCAACCCAATTCTCCTAAAGTCTGGGATAAACGGGGTTACACTTTAGTAATGTTGGGAGAAGATGATCAAGCAATTATCAGTTTTGATAAAGCATTAGAAATTAAATCTGATTATCCTAGCGCGTATTATCATAAAGCTGCCTGTTATGCACTCCAAAGAAAGGTGGAATTAGCTTTGGAAAATCTGCAAAAAGCTATGGAATTTAATCCCAGTTATCGAGAAGATGCTGCAACTGATATTGATTTTGATGACATTAAAAATGAGCCAGATTTTCAAACATTAATTCAGGGTTGATGTTAGAAAACCTACTGTGTTGGGTAACATACGTCAACCCAACCTTGTATCTTAGAGGTAGATGACATTGAGAACCAAATTTATATAGTACGAAATTACTATATTCGTGTTTGGCTGTCAACTACCACAGGAAATCGGTGGAAATCTACCCTGCGGTACTAGCTTTTCTGGCGCAAAAAATCAACAATTGTTCTTTCTTGACTAATTAATCTAGAAGATTTAAGATATACTTTCTTTTAAAGCATAATGCAGTTAGTTAAGACGCATATTTTTGTGACTTTTAATTGAGTTTCCACTCATTTTTTACCTATGACAATCACACTGACTATTCCCGGAATGGCTTGTTCTGCTTGTGCTAATAATATAACCAAGGCAGTTAAAGCTATTGATACTAATGCTATTGTGGAAGCTGATACCAAAACCAAGTTTGTCAATGTAGATACTCAAGCTTCAGAAACTGCTATTAAAGAAGCTTTGACTGCTGCTGGTTATCCTCCTGCTTAAAATCAAATCCCCGATTTCTTTGAGAAGTCGGGGATTTTGTTATTTCGGCTGAATATGATGGGAAATTTGGAAATTATTTGTCCTTCTGTTTTCATTTTGAAAAGTTATTTTAGATGCAATTAATCAATCAGATTTATAGATTGTTTTCAAGAATCTAGCCTTTTTATATAAGTTGTAAATTGACTATTTTTCGATATTGGATAGTATTTGTGCGAATTGCGTCACAATATGTTAGAATTATAGCAAAATATGACAACTATTCAAAGTTAATTTGACATAATTTTGTCTTTTGTCAAGTTGAAGCCTAAAATCTACATTTTTTTGGAGTTTTCGAGTTTATGACAACCTCACAGGAGAGGATTATCCCGACGGATTTGCGAGGTGAAATGTCGCGGTCTTATCTAGAATACGCCATGAGCGTCATTGTAGGTCGGGCGCTGCCAGATGCTAGGGATGGTCTTAAACCTGTGCATCGTCGCATCCTCTATGCCATGCACGAACTGGGTTTACTACATGATCGCCCCTTTAGAAAATGCGCCCGTGTGGTCGGGGAAGTTTTGGGTAAATATCACCCTCACGGTGATACAGCAGTGTATGATGCTTTGGTGCGGATGGCGCAGGATTTCTCCATGCGATCGCCTCTCATCAGTGGACATGGTAACTTTGGTTCAGTGGACAATGATCCGCCGGCGGCAATGCGGTACACAGAATGTCGTCTGCACGCCCTAACCAGTGTGGCCCTCCTCCAGGATATTGAAGCCGAAACCGTAGACTTTGCCGATAACTTCGATGGTTCTCAACAAGAACCCACAGTTTTACCCTCCCGCATTCCTCAACTTCTCCTCAATGGTTCTTCGGGGATTGCTGTGGGAATGGCCACAAATATTCCTCCGCACAACTTGGGAGAATTGATTGATGGATTAGTGGCACTAATTCACAATCCCGAAATAACTGACATTCAGTTAATGCAGTATATTCACGGTCCCGACTTCCCGACTGGGGCGCAGATATTGGGAGTCAGTGGCATTAAAGAAGCTTATACCACTGGACGCGGTTCAATTACCATGCGGGGTGTGGCTAATATTGAAACCATTACCCAACGCAACCGTCCCGAACGGGAAGCAATTATCATCACCGAATTGCCTTACCAAACCAATAAAGCGGCATTAATTGAAAAAATTGCCGAATTGGTGAATGATAAACGCATTGAGGGCATTTCCGATATCCGGGACGAGAGCGATCGCGACGGCATGAGAATTGTCATAGAATTAAAACGTGATGCCTATCCCCGCGTCGTTTTAAACAATCTTTATAAACAAACCCCTTTACAGTCTAACTTTGGGGCGAATATGTTGGCACTGGTCAACAGTGAACCCCAAACCCTGAACCTCAAACGTTTCCTCAGCGTCTTCCTAGATTTCCGCATTCTCTCCATTGAACGCCGGACTCGCTACGAACTTCGCAAGGCACAGGAACGAGATCACCTATTACAAGGTTTATTAATTGCCCTATCACGATTAGATGCAATTATTGTTTTAATTCGTCATGCACCAGACGCACCCACAGCCAAAGGTGAGTTAATTACAACTTACGGACTTTCGGAAGTGCAAGCAGACGCAATTTTGCAAATGCAACTACGGCGATTAACAGCACTAGAAGCCGATAAAATTCGCCTCGAACACGACGATTTACAAGTTAAAATTACCGACTTATTGGATATTTTAGCCAGACGGGAACGGGTGCTAGAAATCATCGAAACGGAAATCAGCCAAATCAAAACTAGCTTTGCCACACCCCGGAGAACAGTAATTACTCATGGGGAAGGAGACATAGATGATATTGACTTAATTGCTAATGAAAAAGCAATTATTCTGGTGACAGAACAAGGTTACATCAAACGGATGCCCGTCAACACCTTTGAATCTCAAAGCCGTGCCACCAGAGGTAAAGCCGGGGCAAAAGTCAAAGATGATGATACCATTGAACATTTCTTGACCTGCTGCGACCATGATAGTATCTTATTCTTTAGCGATCGCGGAGTCGTGTATTGCCTGAGAGCATATCAAATTCCCGTCAGTTCGCGCACCAGTCGGGGGACACCGATTGTACAAATGTTGCCCATTCCCAAAGAAGAAAAAATCACCTCCATTGTCCCCGTAGACGAATTTAGCAGCGAAGAATATCTCGTCATGCTCACTAAAGGCGGTAACATCAAAAAAACCGTCCTGGAAGCATTTAGCCACATTCGCGCCAACGGATTAATTGCCATATCCTTAGAAGAAGGCGACCAACTGCGCTGGGTGAGAAGAGCTAGGGTAGAAGACAGCATCATTATCGGTTCGCGTCAAGGTATGGCCATTCACTTCCGCTGTACTCATGATCAACTGCGTCCCTTGGGTAGAGCCACTCGTGGTGTAAAATCCATGAAACTCAAGAACAAAGACGAACTCATAGGCATGGACATCCTACCTGCGGCTATTCTTGATACCTTAGCTACTGTGATAGAAGGGGAAAGCGAAGAAAGCGAAGAAACCGCAGAAATTGAAGAAATTGTAGAAACCGCAGAAATTGCCGAAATCGAAAATAGCGAGGAAATTGTAGAAGTCAGCAACGCCAGCAGTACCGGACCTTGGGTATTAGTCATTACCATGGGCGGTTATGGCAAACGCGTTCCCGTTTCCCAATTTCGACTGCAAAACCGTGCTGGTCAAGGTTTAATGGCCACCAAATTCAAAAACCGCAAAACAAAAGACAAATTAGCCACCTTGCGAATTGTCAACAGCGACGAAGAAATCATGATGGCCACAAATCGCGGTATCATTATTCGTCAAGCGGTCAATGCCATTTCTATCCAATCAAGATCAGCCACCGGAGTCAGAGTGCAACGTCTAGACGAAGATGATGCCATTACCGGAGTTGCAATTGTTCCCCCCGACACAGGAGACAATGGCGAACTAGAAGAAGCAGAATAGACAATTAATAAGATCCCCGACTTCTCTAAGAAGTCGGGGATCTGAATTGAATTACTTTATGTACTTTAGGACACAAGGAGATGATCAAACTCGGACAGCAACAGATTTCTAAATCCATTAAATATTATACCTTATCTTTTATCAGTGGCATATTCATGGGAACGACCGTTGCCCCTATTGGTGCATGGTTTCTAGCCTGGATTGCCCTTGTTCCCTTGTGGCTATTAGTTATTAAATATACATCCAAAACAGATCCCCCTGCCCCGCGCCCTGGGTTCCTGAGCGAAGTCGAAGGGCTGCCCCTTGCCCTAATTTGGGGTATCGGTTATCACGGAGTTGCCTTGTCATGGATTACAGGGATTCATCCAATGGATTGGTTAGGTGTCCCCTGGTTGCCTAGTTTAATTATTACCCTCCTTTGTTGGGCATTTATTAGCCTTTGGGGGGGGATATTAGTCTCTGTTTGGGCAGCTTTAATGGTGCGTCTAGATAGGGGAAATCCTTGGTTGCGTGTTCTATTTGGTACGGCCATTTGGTGTGGCTTAGAAAGCCTCTGGAGTGCAAGTCCTCTATGGTGGAGTTCTCTGGCTTACACTCAATCACCGCAAAATCTCGTAATTTTACATTTAGGACAGCTTTCAGGACCAAATACTGTTACTGCGGTAATTGTGGCGTTTAATGGGTTAATTGCGGAATATCTCACGCAGAGACGCAAAGGCGCAAAGGAAGAAAGAATTACTATTTATTCGGCTCTTTCTCTATTTATTTTGGCTCATTTAATTGGTTTTATTCTCTATAGTCAACCGTTGACGGAAGGTGCGAATACGGCTATAAAAATCGGTGTTATCCAAGGTAATATTCCTAATAAAATTAAGGTTCTTCCTGAAGGTTTGCGGCGGGCGATTACAGGATACACTGAAGGATATTTAAATTTAACTAATCAAGAGGTCAAAGCTGTTCTTATTCCAGAAGCTGCTATACCTATTTTTTCCCGTGATTTACTTCAAACTCCTTTATTCGCAGCTATTCGGGAAAAGGGTGTAATAGCTTGGATAGGTGCATTTGGTGAACAAGGAAGTAGTTATACAAATAGTTTATTTACGGTTCTTGGGAATGGGGCAATTACTAGCCGCTATGATAAATCTAAACTTGTGCCATTAGGAGAATATATTCCTTTTGAAAATATTTTAGGGGGAATTATTCAACGTCTATCACCGCTAGAAGCACACCAAGTTCCGGGTAAAGCCAAACAAATTTTTGATACTCCTTTCGGAAAAGCAATTATTGGTATTTGTTATGAATCTGCTTTTGCGGAAAACTTCCGATATCAAGCTTCTATGGGGGGAAAATTTATGCTCAGTTCTTCCAATGATGCCCATTATACGGCAGCAATGGCAAATCAACATCATGCCCAGGATATCATGCGGGCAATTGAAACTGATAGATGGGCTGTGAGGGCAACAAATACAGGTTATTCGGCATTTATTAATCCTCATGGGCAAACTCTCTGGAAATCGGCTTATAACACCTATCAAACTCATGCAGAAACTATTTATCCTCGTCAAACTCAGACTTTATATGTGCAGTGGGGTGATTGGTTGACCCCTTTATTGTTGCTTCTAAGTGCTTTAATTTGGCTTTTTTGATTTCCTCTCTACTGTATTTTCTCGTCCCAATAGAAAGTGGTCTGAAAATAGAAGTATTTGCTTGCGGATTAAGACTATCGTTTAGAGGTTGTTTGAAAAGTATTATATTAAACCAGTAATCTCCAAAAACCTAACCCCCCTACCCCCCTTCCCTGCAAGGGAATGGGGGTTTTAAAGCCTCTCCCCTTGCAGGGGAGAGGTTTGGAGAGGGGTCAGTCTATACATTCAAAACTTTTCAAACACCCTCTTAAACTATCATCTATTTTTTTGCGGAGTGATGATAAAAACATTATGTCATTTCCTAGATCAGAAACTTCATCTTCATATTCATCCAAGTCTTCAATTTGATTGATTCTTTCTTGGTATTTTACCATCAAATTATCAACAGCTTCGATCATAAATTTGATGTCTTTAAATGATAAATCCATAGCTAATTCCTTCTAGAGATGATTGTCACTACTATTCATTAACTTTAGAGAAATATGTGCCTATCTGTTGCAATACTTCTTTATAATCCTCCAATGGCATATCTTGAATGGGTTTCCACAGCCAATGATTATCATAGTCATTAACTAATTCTAGCTGTTCTGGTATTTTTGTTCCTGCTTGTAATTGCCACCAATTTTTACCATATCCTGGATTAGCAAATGTTGATATTCCGCCTGTTGATTCCCCATCTGCTAAAGTAGTCATAACCCACACAGGGGAAACGCATCTAAATTATCTTGACAGAATACTATATTAGTGCATCAATATGGGAAAATATCTAACTTCATTCAAAATCTGATAAATTCCTTTATTAAAATTATAAAAATTTCATAAATTTAGAGTAATTATTTATTTTTAATGATGGATTTATTTTGTTCAGTTCTATATATTAATATCTATATTTTTTGGCATCAAAAATATAGATTCTATTGTAGAATCAACAGAAAAATAAATTGGTTATATTTATATTTGTCTATATTTTCTGATTTTTATCAGATACATTCTAAAATCTTCTCTAAATATTCATCATCCCATCCTGCACAAAACTGCTTACTTTTAGTTCCTAGTTTTTGGCTTTTTTCTTTTCCTAAAAGATTAACTGCTATATGACGAATAACTGCAAAGTTTTGTGGTGCATTATCCTTTCTTATCCGACAATCATCTTCTCTAAAAGCTACATCTAAAACCCAGTGTAATGAATTCTCTATACCCCAATGAGTGCGGACTGATTCTCCTAGTAATTTCGCATTATTTGTCAAACTACTTATATAATAGCCTGTCTCAACCTTCGTTTTTCCATTAACTTTTCGTATATATTCTACCATTCCTACACTTTGAAGATTTACCCATTTCTTATCAGTATCTATTCTTTCTTCTATGTCTGATAACATGAGATAATGACGAATCTCTTCTCTTCCATGTTTGTCTTCTTTTGTATGAAATTCACTATATTTGAATCCCTCAAACCCTTTAGATATAGCTTCTTTGAAGATTTCTTCTACATTCTTATATAAATTACCTTGATTCTTTTTGAGTGCGATAATATATTCGCCTGATTTTTCTGCAATTGATTTTACTATCTCTTTTTGACACCCCATCGCATCAATCGTTACTAAACATCCGGCTATATCTAATACTTTAATTAATTCCGGTATGGCTGTTATTTCATTTGACTTTTCTTCTACTTTACATTGTCCTAATACTAATTTATTACTAGTTGCCCATGCACTTACCATCTGAATCGCACCTTTATCCTTTCCTTTATCATATGAATGCCTTAATGTTTTCCCATCTATTGCTATGACTTCTCCTTCTGTAATTTTATTGATAGATTTTATCCAACTCAAAAAACAATTCTGAAATTGTTGCGGATCTATTCTCGCAAATACTCTGGCGAATGTATCATGAGATGGAATCCCGTTTGGAAGTTCTAAAAATTGTTTTAGCCATTTTTCTTTCTTTTTTCCATAAGCCTCCATCAATACCCAACTATCTACTCCACAGATCACTGCACAAATCGCAATGGTTACTATATCTATTAATTTATGCCTTTTTGTTCTCTCAACTCTTTTATCTTCTAAATCTTTAAAGTGATCTACTATTGTGATTTTTGGTGGTAGCTTCATTTTGTGAATTTTGTCTCTTTAGTTTTATTGAGAATACCACTTCAACTCATTTTATTGATTCTTATAGAAACGAATTTACCATCAAATTTTCTTCATACTCATTTATTGGCTTGATATTAACATGGTAATACTGCCCTTTTTATCTATTCATAGAAGTTACATTTTGTCAAAAAAAATTAGATGCGTTTCCCCTGATAACCCACACTTGCCCATCTTTATCATAGCAAGCTATATCTTTATTAGGGCGAACATTATCCATTCTGGGGGAATTGGCATTTCCTTGTCGATAAAGAGTAATTGGTGTATTGTCCATTAAAGTGGGCTTTTAGTCTTTAATTTGTGTCTTAAATAGCATAATGCTTGTCAAGATAAATGCCAAAAATATCGCTAAATTCCGCAATAAATCAATATTACTATGTTTAACAGCGATCGCTATTAATGCCCAAACCGTAACACCAGTATAGGGAATATCTTTGTACCTAATTGCAATCACAGCCGCAATCGTTGTTGCTATCACCAACATGATGATAGTCCAGACCTGACTATTAATACCCCAACCATTCCAACCATAAAAATATAGTGCAGAAGCCACATTTACCACAGTTGCCACAGAAATCCAACCCAAATAAATACTCACAGGATTATGCAAGCATAACTTTTTCGTTTGAGATACCCGCTTTTTGCCAATGCCTAAAATATGATAAATAGCCATCAGCGGTATGAGAATACCGAACATAGCCACAACAGAAAAAGCAAAAAGTCTAGATAAAAATAAATACACCCAAATACTTTGAAAAACAGAAGCAATCACTAACAGATAACCTGTTTTACGTAAATCTGCATCCTGTTTTTGGTTAGGTAGAAATTGATAAACTGCTAAAGCGAATAGTCCTAAATAAATCACTCCCCAAATGACAAAAGCATAGTTAGCAGGAATAATCAACACATCTTTAAATAAAGTGTTAGAAATTGCCCCTATACTCAGTCCATTTAAGGGAAAAATATTTGATGCTACATTCACCACAAAAGCACCAACAACAGCAACTAAAGTTATTAGTTGTCTGATAAAATCTTGATTATGATTGGAAGTAGATTGCTGCATAGATAATTACCAAGTTGGATCACTAAAAAGATGTATCGTTAATTTATCTTTTCCTGGTGGAACTGCGGTAATACAAGCCCGGATAACTTCACCATCATCTAATTCTACAGTACAAGCGTGACAAGTTCCCATCAGACAACCGGTAGGAATGGATACTCCAGCCCGTTCTGCGACATCTAACAACGGTTCTCCTACTTGGGCATTAACGGTGATATCATCTGGTAAAAAAGTAATTTGCATAGTCCTATATGGCTTTTTATTTGCTAAAGAATAGATGAAAAAGAAGAATTATAAATCACTAATTATTCCCCTAATTATTTTGACATAAAGTTCTATAACTTTCCTTTTTATAGGCATCGCTTCTGGTCAGGTTTGGATTATATAGTAGATAATTTTTTAATATATGGCAATTACTTTCCAGTAATCTTTCTAATGTCATATCCGATAACTTCCGTAAAATTACATGACTATTACCACTACCAGCCGCTAATATTTTACCATCTGGACTAAAACTAACGCTGCTTAAATCTTCTGCATCACCTTTTAAAACCATCATTAAAACACCTTCTTGATTCCACAACCTGATTTTATTATCACTGCTGACGGCTAGAGTTTTACCATCTGGACTAAACTTAACACTAATAAAACCATCACCATACCCCATCAGGGTTTTTTGTAATTGACCGTTCTCACTCCAAATTTTCACCGTACTATCAAGACTAACAGAAGCTAATAATTTACCATTAGGCGACCAGGCTACACCATTTACCCTGCGAGTATGACCAGTTAAATTTTTGATCATTTTGCCATTACTTGTCCATATTTTTACTGATTTATCATCACTAGCGGAGGCTAGAAATTTACCATTAGGACTAAAACTCACCCAATTAATAGCATCAGTATGACCATTTAAAGTTTTTAGTAATTTACCATCTTGATTCCATAATTTTATGGTTTTATCTTTACTAGCAGAAGCGATAATTTTACCATCTGGCGACCAAGCTACAGCTAAAACTAGATCATTATGACCAGATAATGTTTTTAATAATTTACCATCTTGATGCCATAATTTTATAGTTTTATCTTTACTAGCAGAAGCAATAATTTTACCATTAGGCGACCAAGCTACAGCCCAAACTTGATCATTATGGGCTATGAATTTTTTGAGTAATTTACCTTCCCGATTCCAGATTTTGATTGTTTTATCCAAACAAGCACCGGCAATAGTATTACTATCAGGACTAAAACTAATACTTGTTACCCAATCATTATTAGCTTGGGGATTAGGTAAAATTAGACTATCCCAACGCCACAAAATAATAGTTTTATCTCTACCAGCAGATGCTAAAGTTAGTCGGTCAGGGCTAAAACTAACACTATTTACCCAACCATTATGTCCTCGCAGAGTTCCTAGTAAATTACCATCAATACTCCAAACTCTAACTGTTTCATCCATACTAGCAGATGCTAGAGTATGACCGTCCCTGCTAAAATTGATACTAATAACACCGTTGCTATGTCCAGAAAGAGTTTTGAGTAATTGACCTTCTTGATTCCATAATTTGATTTTTTTATCTAAACTTGCAGAAGCCAAAATTTTACTATCACTAGACCAAGCTATAGCTAAAACAGCATCTTCATGGGCCGGTAAAGTTTTGATTAATTGACCTTTGCTACTCCACAATTTTATGGTTTTATCAGCACTGCTAGAAGCCAAAATTTTCCCATCATTAGACCAAGCTACGGCTAAAACAGCATCTTTATGACCAGATAATGTTTTTAGTAGTTTACCTTCTTGATTCCACAATTTTATGGTTTTATCGGTACTTGCAGAGGCGATAATTTGACCATCAGGATGGAAACTTACACTATTCACTATAGATGTATGACCTAGTAAAGTTTTCAGTAGTTTACCTTTTCGACTCCAAAGTTTAATTGTTTTGTCTTGACTAGCGGAAACTAACATTTGACTATCAGGACTAAAAATAACACTATTTACTACATCTTCATGTCCTGATAAAGTGTTGATTAAAAGACCATTAGGACTCCAAAGTTTAATTGTTGTATCTGCACTAGCTGAAGCTATTAAAGATTTATCTGCACTAAATGTCACCATTCTGATTCCCGACAAATGACCTTCTAAACGATTACGTTCTTTGACTCCATAAACCGCTTGATACAGTGCAGTTAATACCTTCTCTTGAGTAGAAGTATCTATCCATAGAGTTTTTTTTAATTTTTTTCCTGCTTTCAAACTTTCCTTGAGAGCATCAATACCTTTTTGAGAAGCAAATAAAGTCTCACTAGATGCACTTAGAGTTTTCATTTCACTATCTGTGGACGTAATTACAGAAGTAGTTAAGGCAAACATAGCAATAATAGAAGCTGTTAAGGCTATTTTCAGGGCAATATTTAATCTAATTGCACCCAAACGTTGTTTTTCTTGGCTATCGGCTAATTTTGCAAGTAACTCTTTTTCTTTTAATTCTGTGCGTAAATGTTGAATTTCTATTTGACTTGCTTCTTCTCGCTTTCGTAATTCTCTTAATTCTGCCAGTAAATTATCTCCTTGTGAATGGTGTGTCTGTTCTAAACTAACGCCGTTCTGAGTTTTTCTTAATTCACTTTTAAGCCGTTCAATTTCTTGATAACTATTTCTAACCTGATCCCGTAATGTATTAATTTGTGTTTGTAATCCAGATTCCTGTTGTTGTAAATAACGAATTAAGCTGACTAAATAATCATGAATTAATTGATAGCGTTCGGGAACATTGGGAAATATCACAACTAACCCGGAGCGAACTAAAATATCTAAAATCAATTCTAAGTTACTAGGATCTTCTAAATCTGAGAGTTCTAATGTTAATTCTGTCCGGGTTTTAAAAGGTCTTTTATTATGATCATCTGTTAATAAATATAAAACCAGGAGAGCCGCCCGTTCGTGTTCTTTTCCACATTCTTTAATTAATTCTTGAATATATGTTTGAATTAACTTATTGGGACGATATGCTTGATACTGGGCAAGGGTAGTAATATATTTATCTTGTAATTGTGCGCCCGCTAATTGCAATTCTATCGGACGAACTTCGCCCAGTTCTGAAGACAAATCAGCAACTAACGCATCAATTAAATCTGGTTCTAATTTGAGTTGGGATTGATTATGTGAACGTTCAGTTAATTTCTGAATGATTTTTCTGGCATTTTCAGGAGAAAAGTTATTAAGTTGATAACGAATATTTTTGTCAAGAATATTATTATTAATTGTTTCGATTGATGAAAGACATTTAAAATCTAGAAGGCGATGTAAATAATCTTCGCGCAAAGTCAAAATAACTTTCACAAAAGATACCCCTAAACAATCACTAATAAATTGATCAAATATTTGTTTTTTCTGAATATCTGTATCACCAAAGAAAAATTCTTCAAATTGGTCAAAAATTAACACTGTAATTAAATGATTATCTGCATTTTCCCGTAATTGTTGCAAAATACTATTAATAGTTGTAGGTATAGAAATATCAGATCGAAATTCTGTTTCCATAGCTGCTATTTTTTGCATTTCTAACATGGCCTTGGTAAAAGATTTACCTAATTCTCCTAACCAATCTGTATAGACTTGCAGGACAACTGGTACAGCAATTTGATCACCAACAGCCCGGTTTTGTAGTGCGGGAACTAAGCCAGCCGTAACAGTAGAACTTTTACCAACACCTGACTGTCCATGAATAACTATTAATTTTTGGTCTGCACGACTAATTCTCCCAATTAAGTTATTAACATCATATTCTCTACCAGAAGCGGCAATTTCTAAGGCTATACTATTACTAGCAAATGTAGATATTAAAGTGGGGTTAGTGACTTGTCTTTGCGGTTGTAACCGTCCAGCCCCAATAAAGGGGACAAAACCATATTGTTGTTCTACAGAACGGAGTTTTTGTTTAATAATATAGGCTTGAAGATAGTGTCCTATTTGAAAGTATAATGATCTTAAATTATGTAATAAGCGAATATAACGATGGGCATCATATTTATGTTCACTTTTTTCTAAAGCTGATGACAGTTGTTGAGATGCTGCATTTATATATTCTTTTGCTACCGTTATTTGTCCTAGATGATTGAGGGCTTCTGCTAAAGTTAATAAATAAATTTGTTCTAATATCAGAGGAAATAAATAATGATTTGATTCTGGGTGATTTTTTTCTGTTTCTAATTGTATTATTGATATATGCGCTAAAATACTAGCTTGTATCCAGTTGGAATTATGTACGGCTACCTGTGCTAAAAAACCATAATCACAAGCTAATTGAATTTTCCTACCATATATTTGATGTAATTCTAGGGATTTTTTAGCGACAACTTCTAATACTGCCCATGATTTTAAACTATATAAGACTTCTAATAATTGTTCAATAAATTCCGAAACTAAATCTATCCGTCCAGCAATTTCAAATGTTTGTAAACATTGCTGAAAATATGTTTTAGCTGATTGCCAATATCTTTCTCTTGATTTGGGATTTTGTTCGGCAAGACGACAGCAACATAATCCAATATAAAATAATAAAATTGACTGTTTTAAAAGATAAGCATAGGATGAATCAGATAGTTCCGCTGTTCTATCAGTTGCATATTCTGTTAGCCATAAGTTTTCTTGATGATGCCAAAAACGCAAACTTTTCTGAAAGTTATTTAGGGCAGAATCAATCCGATTATTGACATAATCATCTATGCCAAAAATAAATTCTAACCTAGCATTTAATTCTGCTTCGATTTTCATCCCCCTATCATACAATTCTTTAATTGCATAATGCAGTTGATCACTGCTAATCCATACTTGTTCTAAGGTGACAGGATTACCTTGTGCATAATTACTTTGTAAAACTCTCGTAAATAGATCGTCAGTTTCTTGGTGGAGAAATTCTAGTAATCCAATAGAGGTCATTTCAAATCTAATTGGTGTAGCTGCCCAACTGGCAAAATCGGGAGCTAACCGCAGGATTTTCTGTAACACTTCATCATTTACCCAAAAAATCATGGGGATTTGATAACGTTTACGAAATTCATCTCGGACTTGATTAATGGAACGCAGGAGATCATCTATTCCATAGATTGATTCAAACCCCATAATCATTAATCCGGCAGGTTGATTAATGGTAAGTTGTGATTGAATTGTGGTATATAAACTTGTAGCATTTTGGGCTAAAGTAATACTTTGAATACGCTCATTTCCCCAACCATTAATTGCTAGTTGTTGCCGGATTATATCTCGCAGAAATTCGTAGTTACAGCACAGCAAGATAACTGAAAACTGATTTTTAGAAAAGGTAATTGCTCTTTCTAAACTACGTAAAGACTGTTGATTCGCAGCGATTATATTCTCTGCTTGCTGTCTTTTAACCATAATTTAAATTTTTCGGTTTCTGCTAAAACTGGGTTAAGTGCAAACCAAACACCCTGGTGATCACGATATTCAAATACGAATAAACTCCGTAATAAAATATCGTACTCTACATTGCCTCTAACTCGTTGATCTTGGATTACCTGCAAGATTAATTCACTTTCATCCAGATCAATGGCATTAGCCCGGTAATCTCGTTGTCTTTGGATTACTAATTCTACACATTTGCGGTCAAAAGGTGGATCTTGTTCTCGTAAACAATCAAATAGTAGCCCTAATAAGTCGCGGACATGACCACCACTAATCAAACACAAACGATCTAGAGTATCTAGATGATCAAATAATTGGGTAACTAAATTTAAACGATCTGTTGGTGATCTGTCAGGAAAGGCTCTTGCTAATACCATTTGTCGCATTAATCCTAGTCCTTCTGTATTAATTTCTCCAGAACGTTGCCGCACGGGAATCATTGGTAATACTTTCGGTGCAACTCCACCTCCTAAACGATGTTGTAGTTCCGCACTATCATTAGAAAATGTCAAAGCTAAGGGAATTGTGTAAACTATGTGGCAATTCAATTTTCTTAATTGTTCTCCTCGATCAATGAATAAGTATTCTGGTAGCGATCGCCCAGACGGTAAAGGACGAACCGCCACCCGATCCAAGTTATCCACAATCACCACCAATCCCTTCTTCCCCCTAGCTTTTAGCTCCAAATTAGCCCGATCTAATAGCTCTTGATTAATTGATTGTAAGATATTTTCTGTGCGTGGTTCTAGATAGTCTCTTAACCGTCTGCGTAACTGAGGACTTTCTTTAGTTTTCGCCGTAATTTTGGCAATCCCCACAGATAATTCCGCTTCTACCCCCAGTTCTAAAGGCGTTTGCAAAAAATCTACCAACTCCCTAAACAACTTAGTAAAGTAACTAGGTTGGACACGCAGTTTCATCGCTTCCAAGTTTTCACTCACCAAACCCGCGATCGCTAATAGAATATCTGTAATATCTATATCTACCATTTCTAAAACATGGGTAGACTCAAAATAGACAACATGAAAATCTTGCGCTTCCAACTCGGCTTTGAGTCGTAGCAATTCCGTAGATTTTCCACAGCCCAAATGTCCCGTAAATAATTGACAGGTTGGTATATTTGGGGAAATCTTCGTAATAGTCCGCAGCAGAGCTTCAATAATTTTTCCCCCACGGACTGAAGTAAAATCAATATAATACATCCGGTCGTCTACGTTCTCAATCATCAACGGCCGGGAAGGATTACAAGCTTGATAAAATCTTTCTAAGTTAAGAAGCATAAAAAATTAATTCACGCTGTAATGGTCATAACATGATCTGTCACTATCTCTTTTACAGTGGAAAACCGAACATATCCGCAAAAACCAGGTATAGAAACATAACTAATTTTAGATTTTTCTTCACATCTTCACGCAAGAAAATCCAAAATTAGTATTTACTTGAATACATTCAGAACAAAATCAAAAAAGTAGTAGTCCCTGATAAACAAGCATAGATAACATCTGGATGACTCCCTCTACCGAAGCCAACCAAAATATATCCAATATTGAAAGTTGAGAAAAAATCTGATGATCTGATAAATCTCGCTTAACGCTAATTATTTAAGCTCGGTTACAAATATTACTTTGTAATCAAAAAATATTAGTCCTTGCATTTACCTTTACGTAAACAATCTCCTTGTGGCTCATCTCTACCAGAGACATTAACCACTAACTGTGATTGAGTATAATTTTCGATTCTTGCTTGAGCATTATCTCTAGACAGCTTATTCCCTGCAAAACAAGCACTGGAATTGCACAGATAAACTGACAACACCATTAGTCCTACACCAATTGTTTTTTTCATATCTAAATTCGATTCAGATTTCTATTGCGTAATCAGCAACATTATTTTGATCAATCGTGAAAACTTATTAATCAGCTAATAGTTCTAAAAATTGCCAGAAAAATCTGTTTATAGTCTCAAATAAGACACTACAAAGAATGCAACCTTAAAGCGCATTAGTATATCTATGTCTAGTCAGTACAGAAGTAAATCAAGATTTATACTTGGTTTTACCCAACTACATCCTTGATTGATCCCAGACTGAGATAAACAAGTTATTGTTTTCATTGATTCACAGATTAAAGTTATATCTGTGATGGACAAATCCACTCTTACCCCCCTGGCAGAGTTAATTTAACCACAAGACAACGTGCTTGATACGTATACATTTACTATGGGAAAATCCCGGATAAAAAAATCTTTTTTTGACCAGAAACAAATATAAATATTATCCGTCAACATAGAACAGAACGTAATTTAAAGTACATTTGTATTTAATCGTAAATTTAGAGTATTTTTTTTAAAGCATAAAAAAACCAGATTTAACAAGCTATACAGCTAGGAAATACTGCATAAAAGGATATAAGATCTGCAATTAATACTTATGTATCAAGTAGTAATAATTTAGAAATACACAAAGTAAATTTTGTGCTAATTAATACAGATGTAAAATTAAAGTCCAAATGTAAAAATAAAAATAGAAATAGAAATGCTACCAAAAATAAATACGGCTATTTTCGTGAATTATTTACAACTTCAAAAGTTTTCGAGCGGATTCCCTATAAAATAGTGAACGAAGATTGCCTAACAAATGTTTCCCACTTTTCCTACTCATGACCTCTTCACAAGACGTAGATACCATAAATTCCCCCGGCTTAGACCCAGAACCATCTATTAACCCGCTAGATGAATTACCAGGTGAAGTGGAAATGTCCATATTTGACCACCTGGAGGAGTTGCGGCAAAGAATTTTCTATGCCCTCATAGTGGTAGTAGTGGGTATTATCGGTTGTTTTATTTTCGTCAAACCCCTAGTACAACTACTAGAAGTTCCTGCTCACGGCGTTAAATTTCTGCAATTAGCTCCGGGAGAATTTTTCTTTGTCTCCATGAAAGTTGCTGCTTACGGTGGTTTAATCCTGGCTACTCCCTTCATTCTTTATCAAATTATCCAGTTTATACTTCCTGGCCTCACCGTGCGGGAACGGCGTTTAGTCATCCCTGTGGTGCTAGGTTCAAGCGTATTATTTGTATGCGGCTTAATTTTTGCTGACATTGCACTCATTCCCGCTGCTTTACAATTCTTCATTAATTATGGTGCTGATGTTGTTGAGCAACTTTGGTCAATTGACAAGTATTTTGACTTTGTGTTGTTATTGTTATTCACCACAGGACTAGCATTTCAAGTTCCAGTTATTCAAATTTTGCTCGCTACCTTGGGAATTGTCTCCTCACAAATCATGTTGAAAGGTTGGCGTTATGTAATTATGACAGCAGTAATTTTAGGAGCAGTGCTGACACCTTCTACCGATCCTCTGACCCAAAGTCTTTTAGCTGGTGCGGTTTTAGGACTATACTTTGGGGGGATTGGACTAGTCAAAATCATTGGCAAATAATTCAAGTTGTCAGTTGTCCGTTGTCCGTTGTCCGTTGCTGCAAAAAAAATCATACAATTGATGAGTTTATTCATTCTCATCTGCGTTTATCTGCGTTTATCTGCGTTTGATTATTCTTAAAATATGATTTCATGTAGCTTCATCTTAACTTACGTGATGAAATTACGTTAATTGTTAATCGCTATGCAGAAAGCCAGTTATCCTCATTGCTATCCTATAAAATGAGGCTTGATAAATTAGTTTTGTCAACGCTGGCTAATTTATAGCTAACGTTATCTAAAACCAACTTAACTTTAACTTTTACAATAGGGATACTTCACCAGCATGGCTCAAGAGCGCACGTTACCCACATTTAATACTGCCACAGTCCAAATCACCAAAGAAGAAGGATTGGGCTTATACGAAGATATGACACTAGGACGTTTATTTGAAGATAAATGTGCCGAAATGTACTATAGAGGAAAAATGTTTGGTTTTGTCCACCTATACAACGGACAAGAAGCAGTTTGTAGCGGCATTGTCAAAGGTGCAATGCGCCCCGGTGAAGATTTCGTTTCCAGCACCTACCGTGACCACGTTCATGCTTTAAGCGCAGGAGTTCCCGCCCGCGAAGTTATGGCAGAATTATTTGGTAAAGCCACAGGTTGCAGTAAAGGGCGCGGTGGTTCTATGCATATGTTTTCTGCGGAACATCGCCTATTAGGTGGTTATGCTTTCGTAGCCGAAGGTATTCCCGTCGCTGCTGGTGCAGCTTTCCAATCTAAATATCGTCGGGAAGTTCTGGGAGACAAAACCGCAGACCAAGTAACCGCTTGCTTCTTTGGTGACGGTGCTGCTAACAACGGTCAATTTTTTGAAACATTGAATATGGCAGCTTTATGGAAATTGCCAATTCTCTTTGTGGTCGAAAATAATAAGTGGGCAATTGGTATGTCTCACGAACGGGCAACTTCCCAACCAGAGATATACAAAAAAGCCAGTGTGTTTAACATGGTGGGTGTGGAAGTAGACGGTATGGATGTTTTAGCAGTGCGTCAGGTGGCTCAGGAAGCCGTAGCCCGCGCCCGTGCAGGAGAAGGTCCAACTTTAATTGAAGCTCTGACCTATCGCTTCCGGGGTCATTCTCTAGCTGACCCAGACGAAATGCGAAGCAAAGAAGAAAAAGAATTTTGGTTTGCTCGTGACCCCATTAAAAAGTTAGCTGCTTATTTGCTGGAACAAAATCTAGCTACAGAAGCAGAACTCAAAGATATTGAAAAGAAAATTCAGGCTGTAATTGAGGACGCGGTTAAATTTGCCCAAAGCAGCCCTGAACCAGATCCTAGCGAGTTATATCGCTTCATTTTTGCCGAAGACGTTTAAATTGAGAACTGGGGACTGGGGACTGGGGAAAATATCCAATACCCTATGCCCTATGCCCCAGATACAGTTGACGAATTCCCTGGCGCGGATTTCTTACCAAGATTCTCAAAAATAGCTATGCACCAAAGTTTTGTGTCCAATAGAATGTATTTCCGTAAGCATATGCAATCCCAACATCACGAAAGTTAGGATCAAGAATATTTTGACGATGACCTGCACTATTCATCCAAGATTGCATTACCTCTTGAGCAGAGGTTTGACCATATGCAATATTCTCTCCAGCCCACCGATAATTATAGCCATATCGCCTCATCCGATCTACCATTAATGAACCATCAGAACCAGTGTGGCTTAGACGGTTATGCCGAGCCATATCGTTGGAATGGGCTTGAGCAGCCGCTATCAATTTTGAGTTAAGTCTAAGGAGTGATAATCCTGCTCTGAATCTTTCATTATTAAGAGGTTGTTTGAAAAGTATTAGATGAAACCAACAATCTCCAAGAAATTGAAAAATCAATATCAAACCTGCCCCTATTTGTCGCGCAAAGTGCTGTAATAGGAGGTGAATGGAAAAAGGCGTGAGACGGAAAGCTTAGTTAGCGAGTCATGTTTTGCGAACGGGTATCTGCCCAATCACCAATTACCTATCACCAATCACCAAAAATCATGTTTACCATTGACATTCAAGAACAACAATACAAAACCTACATCCTGTCTGATAAAACCGCTGGTACACAAATAGAAGTTGTCCCAGAAAGAGGTGGTATCATCACTCGTTGGCTGGTGCAAGGTCAAGAAATATTTTACCTAGACGCTGAACGCTTTACTCATCCTGATTTGAGCGTTAGAGGTGGTAATCCCATTTTGTTTCCTCTTTGCGGTAACTTACCTGATAATACTTACAGCGTTGACGGAAAACCGTATACTATCAAACAACATGGCTTTGCGCGGGAATTGCCTTGGACAGCAACAGCGCAAAATACTGAAGGTAAGGCTAGTCTAACTGTAGTTCTCAGCAGCAACGAGGAAACAAAGGCAGTTTATCCTTTTGATTTTCAATTGGCTTTTACCTACGAACTCCAAGGGAATACCTTAGTAGTGCGTCAGGAATATAAAAATCTGTCATCTACACCCATGCCATTTTCCGCTGGTTTCCACCCTTATTTTCTCTGTGGTGACAAAAATCAGCTAGAAGTGGAACTTCCTTCCACACGATATCAAGATAACAAAACTAAGGAGTTTCACACCTTTGACGGCAAATTCGACTTTAACCAAGATGAAATTGATTTTGCTTTTGGGGGACTCACCAGTAAATCAGCCACAGTCACAGATAACAGCCGCAGGTTGAAGCTAACCCTCGATTACGATGATTTCTCTACCTGGTTGGTGTTTTGGACTGTTAAAGGCAAAGAATTCTACTGTCTAGAGCCTTGGAGTGCCACCCGCAATGCTTTCAACACTGGTGAAAACCTGACTGTGTTAGCTCCTGGAGCTAGTTGTACTGCTTCTTTTGGATTAACGGCAAATCTTTTTTGAAAACCCCTTGACAAAACCATGGCTGTTGATGGTATATTGATAAAGTTGGAAAAACAGCAAAAGGGTGGCTAACTCAACGGTAGAGTACTCGGCTTTTAACCGATTTGTTCCGGGTTCGAATCCCGGGCCACCCATTCTCAAGACTCAAGCATAATTGCCTGTGACAATTGCAAGATGTAAGATTATTCATAGACTAAAAACTTATTAACATCTTCACAGTTATCAAACTTAGAATAAAATTCTTCAGCCTTCCTTGATTAATTAAACAGAAATGCGGAAAGATTGACCAATCACTTGAAAATCTTCTGTTTGTTGATTTCTAAGTTTGGCACGAATTTGAGTAAATTGGCTAACAACGTCTGGTTTATAGAGCTTTTCTCCACATTTTGAACAAACTTCTGCTTCTACATGGATAACGGCGGTGTTATTTCCTCCTTTTAGCATTTTTTCAATTTGCTTAGTTTCTAACTCACCTTGACAAGTGGGACATTTTTGGTTTTTCATGTTACTACTTCCTGATGTGTCAATTAATCCAGTGTTGAGGCTGAGAACTATCAACAGTGACTAAAATTGCAGTGCTGCTATTCTGATCATAGCCTCTAATTTTGTGAATAGGTTGACGGGCAATATTTTCTCGGTAAGTTAAATCAGGAGGATAGGGTTGATTATTGGGTTGTTTTTCGATAATTTCGTTGTATCTGACACAATGAAAGATTTTATTCCAGGGAAGTCTATTATTTTCTGCTTTTTCATTAGTAAGTAACCGAGATTTGGGGGATAGTTTACTGGAAAGTACGGATATGAGTGGTAGGATACAAGGGGAAGCATTATAAGAGTCTAGGCTGAAAACCCTATAATGTCTTTTTTCCCTAATTTGATTAAGAAAAGTGATGTTTTGCCTAATTTTAGGCAACAAAAACTTATCTTTGCTTTTGCCTAATTACTTAGTCATCTTTTTTCTTGCCTTTTCCCACTTTTTCAGCAAGCCCTAACTAATAAAGTCAGTAACCCAGCCCTAAAGGGACTGAGCTTGCAAGAGTAATCAAGCAAGCTGTGCTGACCAGACCACCCTGAGCTTAGTCTCATGGTAGCCGTTATTTGAGTCACGACACCTGGGAATGCGTAGCTAGTTCCCCGCTCTGTCGCTTGTGATTAAACAGTTCTAAGGTCACTGGAACAGTGTTGCAAGTCTAACAAGCTCTTAGAACAGGTCGTTCGCGCCAGCGTGCCGGAGGCATCTAGCTAACATTACCCCAGAAATGGGAGTTGGTTTCCAGGTTCCAATCAAAAATCTGGTTTCAATTTTAATATCCACAGCGGTTAAAACCGCTCGTGTCGCTTCCCTCTCAGCCCTAAAGGGACTGAGTTTCCCGCTTGCCGTGTATTCTTATGAATTTTAGTACCGCTCTACCCACTTTTGTAATTACCCTGCGAGAAGGTGTCGAAGCCGCTTTAGTTGTGGGTATTGTTCTCGCATTATTAAAAAAAGCCCAACAATCTCGACTCAACCCTTGGGTTTATGCTGGCGTAATTGTTGGTATTATTGTCAGTGGCTTAATCGGTATTTTATTTACGGGGATCATTAAATTCTTAGGATCTATTAATCCTCAATATACCTCTGTTGTTGAGCCAACATTGGAAGGTGTATTTAGTGTTTTAGCAATAGTCATGCTGAGTTGGATGTTAATCTGGATGACAAAACAAGCCAGATTTATGAAAGCACAAGTTGAGGGAGCAGTTACCGACGCAATAGGCAAAAATTCCAATGCAGCTTGGGGAGTTTTTAGTTTAATTCTAGTCGCCATTGTCCGCGAAGGATTTGAAACTGTTCTCTTCGTTGCAGCTAATTTTCAACAAGGTTTATTGCCGACTTTAGGCGCACTTGGTGGTTTAGCCACAGCGTCAGTAATTGGCGTTTTATTATTTAAATGGGGTGTGAAAATTAATATTCGCCAATTCTTTCAAGTTATGGGCGTTTTATTAATATTAATTGTTTCTGGTTTAGTAGTTTCCGGTTTACAACATTTTGATGAAGCTACAGCTAATCTAGCTTTGAGTAGTCGTTCTTCAGAAAATCTTTGTTTCTATTATGAACACTTTACCAGAATTCACTCTTGTATCTTAGGTCCAATGGTTTGGAATGCTGAAAAAATCTTATCTGACGAACAGTTTCCCGGTATCATTCTCAAGTCCTTATTTGGTTATAGAGACAAAATCTATATTGTTCAAGCCGTGGGATATTTGGTATTTCTCATCAGTATTGGTGGGCTATATTTCCGCAGTATCACAGGTGGAGATAATCAGAATAGCAAAAATAAAGTCATGACTACTACCCCAGGGCGGAATTAAAAATAATAGATTGGTAATCAGGGAAAAGATTAAAATTTTTACCTATTCCCTGCGATGCACTGAGCTTGTCGATAGCGAAGCGTGGCGTAAGCCATAGTGTTCCGTCTAGGCTGCATTTTACTCCGAAACCTGGAAAGTCGAACTAATTACAGGACCCGACATTTCCGCAAGAGGTGAGACTGCCTTGGGATGTATTGGAGTAGTTTTACTCAATACGGCGATGAGTTGCAATAAAAATGTAATAAAGGCCGCTTGTATAAGTTTTTCTAGCATAATATCCCTCTCTTTATTTATATGGATGAGACTTCCATAGGAACTTGTTATTCTCAATACACTTTGTGTTATTGGTTTATCGGATTTGGTGAATATAATTTGAGAATAGCTCAGAAATCTGTGAAAAAATGTGATTCAGTTCTCTCTTTATATGCACCTGACAACGTGGACGTTTGTTTTTTCCAAAAAGTGTCCTGAAAATCCAAATTTATTTTTAAATCCCTGGGGATATCTCATTGTTTTACTCCAGTCACTCAATTAGCAAGAACCGTAATAATACTGATATTTGTGTAAAATATATTTCTTTACATGAGCTTCTATCTGCTCTCTTCACCCGGCTTGTCCTAATCTTAATTGGCAATTTCAACACAATTAGCCGTTGTCACCGATAGAATAAATGAAAAATAGCTAAAACACACTAAATGATTCCTATCGTTATTGAACAATCCGGCCGAGGCGAACGCGCCTTTGATATCTATTCACGGCTGTTGCGTGAGCGGATTATTTTTTTGGGAGAACAGGTTGATAGCAATCTGGCTAACTTGATTGTTGCCCAACTGCTGTTTTTAGATTCTGAGGACGCGGAGAAGGACATATATATGTACATTAATTCTCCTGGTGGTTCTGTGACAGCGGGAATGGGTATTTTTGACACCATGAAGCATATTCGCCCTGATGTCTGTACAATTTGTACTGGATTGGCGGCCAGTATGGGAGCTTTTCTCCTCAGCGCGGGTACAAAGGGTAAAAGGATGAGTTTACCCCATTCACGGATTATGATTCATCAACCCCTCGGTGGCGCTCAAGGACAAGCAACTGATATTGCAATTCAAGCCCGCGAAATTTTGTATCACAAGCAGCGGCTAAATGAATTTCTCGCTGATCATACTGGTCAACCATTTGAGCGGATTTCTGAAGATACCGAACGTGATTTCTTTATGTCTCCCGCCGAAGCCAAGGAATATGGCTTAATTGACCAAGTAATTGACCGTCATGCCGCCGGTAGTCGTCCTGTACCTCTAGTTTAGTTATTGGTCAGTTGTCAGTTGTCAGTTGTCAGTAGGGGCGAAGCATTTGGAAGATAAATTATCGATCATTGCCAAAAATAGTTCTCCAAATGCTTCGCCCGTACAGTTGTCAGTTGTCAATGAGAAAATTCTTCTTTCTTCTTTCTTCTTCCTCCTGACTCCTGACTCCTGACTCCTGATTCTAAAATCCCGCAATTGGATCTGGTTGAGATTTGAGGTAAGTGAGAAAATTTCGTAATTCTTCTTCACTCAGCAGAGAACGTCCTCGTTTACTGTAGGTTTTGACCAGATAATCTTTACCTTGTTCTGGTGTCCAGCCTAAGCGCTCGATTTCTACGTCTGTTTGGGCAATGACATCAGATAAATTTACTGGTTCATTATGTCTTTTCTTTTTACCGACGACTGACTGGACACCAGTATCCTCATAAGGGGTATAACTGCGAGGTGTAAATGGCGTGACATTACTAGGGGGGACTTCTGATAAAGGTGGATATTCTGGTTCTTGATGAGAAAATATTTCTGGTTCTGGAAATTTGGGATCAATTTCTTCTTCTGGTAGCGGTGGTGTATATATCTGTGTATTGTTAACAGGGGGAACAGGTTTTGATTCCTGGAAAGTGGGTTTTATTTGTGGAGTGGTAACTAATGGGGAGACAGATTTTGTGACTTCCCCCGGTGTATTTTTGACCCCCAAAACCGTTAAAGCTCTGTTTCTAGCCTGGTCTTCTGCTGCTTCTACTGTTTCTGCTCCTGCGATCGCCGTTGCCCTGGTGATACCTTCGAGTTGTATACTGACACGGACGATATATTTCCCTTGAAAAATTTCTATTAATTCTGAGATAATACTGCCGTTGGGGTACAAATTCTGGAATTGTGCCAACATCATACTTTCAACCATTTTTATCTAAATTTTCCTAATAACATAAATTGCTAGTCAGCGCACAACTGACAACTGACAACTGACAACTGTACGGGCGAAGCATTTGGAGAACTATTTTTGGCAATGATCGATAATTTATCTTCCAAATGCTTCGCCCCTACTAACAACTGACAACTGACCACTGACCATCCCCTAGACAAAACCCTATATTTCAATATAAAGTCTTACTGAGAACTAAGCACTCACGACGTTAAATATGTCCTGATACTAACAGTTGTTGATCACAAATTGTCGTCTATCTTTAAATGCTATACTAATTAACCAATTAGATATCTAGAAGTATTTTTAAAGAAGTGCGCTCTAAATCTACAATAATAAAGATAAGGTTTGCCTTCGTTGCCTGTGTTTTACTGCTTACCTGATTGTTACCGATTCTACATAAGGGAGAATTGGGTTTTTCAGCGGTTTCTTCCAGTGAAGACATGGCCAACACCACGCTATGCTATCAGAATTGATGTCGTGGAATTGCCTTACATCTAAACTATCAAACACCTGTAGTTAAACCAGTTTGTAGTTTGTGGGTTGTGGGTGAGATAGAGAGTTCTCCAAACCAAGTCTCTCACTAACTCATTATCTAAATTACGTAGTGTTTAATTATTAGGTATCAGGAGTGCATGGTCAAGATTGTTTAGATCAAGTCAAGGGTCACGTAAGCAAACGCTGAGATTGTCGTGCAGTGAGAAGTCAACGCAGGGGCTTCATCTGACAATGACTATGGCTAACGCCACGCTGCGCGATGAGCGGACTTGCCTTTTCTACGAAACACTACGCAAAGGCGAAATTCGTAAGCAAGTGTCTGTAAACCGCGAGGGAATACAGTAAAGAGCCAGATTCGACAACAAATGATGTTTTGACCAAAGGTCGGTTCACTGCATGGAATTTTCAATCGCTACACTTCTTGCCAATTTTACAGATGATAAATTAGTGGCTCGTAAAGTCCTAGAAAAAAAACTGGGTTGTGAGGATGAAGAAAGTCTAGAAAAACTCCAAATTACTTTGGATGTGTTGGAAAAAATCGGGCTTTTGGTGAAGGAACGGGGGAAATATCGCCGCGTTACCGAAGAAGGCTTGATTGAGGCTAAACTCCGTTGTTCTAGTAAGGGCTTTTGCTTTGCGATTCAAGATAGCGAAGGCTCAGAGGATATTTACATCCGTGAAAGTCATTTGAGCAATGCCTGGAATGGCGATCGCGTTTTGGTAAGAGTCCTCAAGGAAGGCAGTCGCAGGCGATCGCCAGAAGGTGAGGTGAAGTTGATTATGGAGCGGTCTAATCACACCTTACTCGCCAGAATTAAGCAGGTGGAGGAAGGTTTTCGGGCTGTCCCTTTGGATGACAGATTGCTGTTTGAACTAAAACTACAACTCAACAGCATGAAGTTGGAAGAAGCAATTGATCACTTAGCTCATGTAGAAATTCTTCGCTATCCCCTCGCACAATATCCCCCATTGGGTCGAGTAGTGCAAATTTTGGGTAGTGATGCTGAAGCCGCAGCGGATATAGATTTGGTAACTTGTAAACATGATTTATCCCGAACTTTTCCTGATCCTATCCTCGATGCAGCAGCAAAGTTACCCAAGAGACTCCTGAAAGCAGACCTGAAAAATCGTCTCGATTTACGTGAGGTTTTTACCTTCACCATTAAGAGTGTCAACAGTGATGAGTCTGTGGTTGAAAATGCCTTCAGTGTGGAAAAAACTACTGATGATAATTGGCGATTATTATTTCACATTACAGATGTTTCCCACTATATCCAACCCGATGAGGCTCTAGACAGGGAAGCTCTCAAGCGGGGTAAGTCAGTGTATTTGGGAGAATTACTACTGCCAATGTTGCCAGCAGTGGTGATACAACGGTGTTCCTTAGTCCCTGGTAGCGATCGCTTGGCTCTCTCTTTTATCATCACCATTAACCCCCAATCAGGAGAAGTGGAGGAATGGGAAATTCAACCTAGTGTCATTAATGTAGATGTAGCTGTTAGTCAAGTAGAGACAGCAGCTATTCTTGCCGGTGAAAGCAGCAAAGTGGCAGTCGAAGTCCAAGAGAAATTACCAGATTTACAGACTTTGGCTACTGCTATTAAGCAGGTACGTCTACAGCGGGGCAGCTTACGGTTAAATCTCCCACCCAGCCACAACCCTTACTATGACGAAGGAGCAATGGGATCGGTGGTGGTTAATGACTTACCTGGGCGATCGCTCATTACCGAATTGGTAATATTAGTTAATCAACTCATGGCTGATCATCTCAGCGCCTTGGGAGTTCCCAGTTTATGGCGAGTTCAAGGCACACCTGATCCCGAAGATGTTCAGGAAATGCTCAAACTAGCCGTTAATTTAGGTGTGGAATTAGGACTTGATCCAGAATTAGAAATCCAACCTCTAGATTATCAACACTTGACGGGAGCTTTTGCCGATTCCCCATCGGAACAAGTTCTCACCTATTTATTACAAGACACTCTCAAGCCTTCTTTATATAGCATTACCAAAAGTTCTCACTTTGGACTAGCTTTATCCCAATATGTCCACATAACTGCCCCCTTACGTCGTTATCCAGATATCCTCTTGCAACGGGTGTATCATAACTTACTAGAGCATGGGCGCGATCGCCGGAATACCCGCGTCAAAGATCGGATAAACCTGCGCCATTCTAATTGTCACGAAGAAATCAATTGGAACGTTCTCCCCCCAGAACTCCAACAAGAACTGCAAAGCGACTTAACCAGAGTCATTGTCCAAATTAATGACCGAGAAAAAGAAGTCCAAGAAGCTGAAGCTGATTTAGCCGGACTCCAAAAAGCCTCCTTAATGAAACAACGCATTGGCGAAGTATTTCCAGGAGTAATTACTGGTGTTCAATCCTACGGCTTCTTTGTGGAAATTGAAGTCCCAGTAGAATCGCCCACAGAAGGTAATCTCGCTAATACCTTACGAATAGAAGGACTGGTTCACGTCAGTTCCCTCAAAGACGATTGGTATGAATATCGTGCCAGACAACAAGCGTTATTTGGGCGAAAAAATCGGGCTTCCTACCGATTGGGCGATAGCTGTATGGTACAAGTCAAAAGTGTTGATTACTACCGTCAACAAATTGATTTAGTGACAGTTGGTGCTGATGGTTTACCTAAGTCCATGAGCGAGAATACTGGCAATGAGGAAACAGGAGACATTTATCCACAAAATCAAAGCGATAGCTTGCGTGGCAAAGCCATATCTTTTGACAGAGAACCTTATGATCAAGAATAGTCAGTTGTCAGTTGTCCTTTGTCAGTTGTCCGTTGTTAGTTGCTCTTAAATATTAACTACTGACTACTGACCACTGACCACTGACCACTAACAACTGACCACTGACCACTGACCACTGACAAATGACTAATAACACAAAACCTTTAATCTTGGGCGTAACAGGTGCATCTGGTCTAATTTACGCCGTTCGCGCTCTTAAATTCCTCTTAGCCGCAGAATATCAAATTGAACTGGTGGCATCTAAATCTACTTACACAGTTTGGCAGGCAGAACAGGAAATCCGAATGCCAGGAGAACCAGAAAAACAAGAGCAATTTTGGCGAGAACAAGCCGGAGTTCCCGAACAAGGTAAACTCCGCTGTCATCCTTGGAGTGATGTTGGTGCGGGTATTGCCAGTGGTTCTTTCCGCACGTTGGGGATGATCATTATGCCTTGTAGTATGAGTACAGTCGCAAAACTTGCTGGGGGGCTAAGTTCCGACTTACTAGAACGAGCCGCAGATGTCCAAATTAAAGAAGGACGTAAACTGGTAATTGTCCCCAGAGAAACCCCTTTTAGTTTAATTCACCTGCGGAACTTAACGACCTTAGCGGAAACTGGAGTGAGAATAGTCCCCGCTATTCCTGCTTGGTATCACAACCCACAAACCATTGAGGATTTAGTTGATTTTGTTGTAGCTCGCGCTCTGGATCAATTAGATATTGACTGTATACCAATTCAGCGATGGCAAGGTCATTTATAGGAATTAAAAATTAAAAATTAAAAATTAAAAAACTAAATTTTTAATTCTTAATTCTTAATTCTATTTTGCTCTTTTGTGGCAACAGCTATATTCATCTGTTTTTTCCTGGTGTATTCTTAGAATCCTGCTGCAATTTTGAATTTTTTATGGCTGTAATTCGCTTAATTATCTTGGTGATGGCAATGCTGGGACTAATAATAATATTAGTTCAAAATTTGTCGCCCTCACTTCCATTAATGTTTTTGGGGATGCGAACTCAAGCATTACCATTAGCATTGTGGATTTTATTAAGTATCACTGCTGGTATTTTCACATCTTTAATAATTACTAGATTGTTAAAATTTGCGACTGATTTAAATTTACAAGCACCACAACCTCTACCCAAATCAATTCCCACTCCACCCCGTGTTAGACAAAATACTCCACCTCCTCAAAGTCCTCCACCAACCGTTAATCAAGTTGATGATGAATTTGACGATTGGGACACAAATCGCAATCAAGATGATTGGGATAATGGCGAAAATTCAGAACCAGTAACAGAAACTTCCCCAAGTCAACAAAGTTATAATTCCCGCAATAGTTCCGTTTATTCCTATAGTTCCCAATCACCGAAAAACACTGCTGTGGGTAAAACTGAATCTGTTTATGATGCTGATTATCGGGTAATTATTCCTCCTTACCAAGAATCAGGCAAAACTCAAGTTACAGATGATGATGACTGGGATTTTTTTGAAGATGATGATTTTGAGGATGACAACGAAAATAAACCACAAAAACGCTAATTTAAGCTTTAATAATAATTAATAATTTTACAGGAGAAAAATACTGATGATTGATATATTAAAAGGAGTCAACCTCTATTTAATTGGCATGATGGGAGTTGGGAAAACAACGGTAGGAAAGTTATTAGCTGCAGAAATTGGTTATAGATTTGTAGATACAGATGAAGTTATAATCAAAGCCGCAGGTAAATCTATTAATGAAATATTTGCCGAAAATGGTGAAGCGGAGTTTCGGCAATTAGAGAGTGATGTTTTAGCTCAAGCTTGTGCTTATACTAAGTTGATTATATCTACGGGTGGGGGTGTTCCCATGCAGCAGCAGAATTGGAGTTATCTCCATCATGGGTTGATAATTTGGTTAGATGCACCAATAGGAATAATCTTACAGCGGTTAGCGGAAGACAATACCAGACCACTTTTACAAGATGCCGATATCGAAAGTAAATTGACATCGCTTTGGGAACAACGTCAACCAATGTACTCCCAAGCTGACTTACATATTACTATGAGCGCGACCGAAACACCAGAAGAAATTGTCACACGCATCCTCGCTACAATTCCCAGTATTCTCAAACCGCAATAATTCTTTCTACACCCATTTATAACCCACTTGAATATCAGATCCCCGACTTCTTAGAGAAGTCGGGGATCTGACTCTTGCAATGTATATCTACGGCACGCTACGCTATCACAAATCAAATACGAATTGCTATATATCTATAAAAAGGAATAGAAAGCAGTTAATTTCTTGTCAAAAGCAAGATGCAGAATTTCCACATCAAGAGTTGAATGGAATCTAGATTCTGTAATTATCCTCGACAGGGATGAAATCTATGACTATATTTTCTCTTGATGAACTCAAAAATTTAGTCCAAAATCCTGAGTATCCATGCGTTTCTCTGTATCTACCTATGGAAAAACTAGGAGGAGATACGCGACAAAATCCGATTCGGTTTAAAAATTTAATTCGAGAAGCTGAAAACCGCTTAGATGAAACAGGATTACGCCATGCTGAGACTGTAAATTTGCTCAAACCAGCGATGGAATTAGACAACACTGATTTTTGGGAAATTCAAAATCAGGGATTAGTAATTTTTATTTCCCCCAATCTATTTCGTTACTATTGTTTACCAATTTCTTTTCCCCAATTAGTGGTTGTTGGCAAGAATTTTCATATCAAACCCTTATTAAATCTGATTAATAATGATGGAAAATTCTACATTTTGGCTTTAAGTCAAAAGAATGTCAAACTTTACTCAGGCACACGCTACCAAATTAATGAAGTAGAAGTAGAAAATATGCCTCATAGTTTGGATGAAACTCTCTTAGAAGATGAATTTCAAAAAGGCGTACAGCATAGAATTGGTATCCCTAGAGGTGCGACTTCTGCGGCTCAACACCCTGGTTCTGTGCATGGACAGGGTAATCCAGATCGAGAGAAACATGAAGAAGATATTTTGCAATTTTGTTATGCTGTTGATAGTGCATTACATAAAAAATTGCGACGTGAAAAAGCACCTTTAATATTAGCAGGAGTAGAATATTTATTACCAATTTACCGACAGGCTAATACTTATCCATATTTAGCAGAAACAGGGATTACTGGCAATGCAGAAATCCTCAAAATGCAAGAATTAAATCATGCAGCTTGGGAAATTGTTAACCCTTTATTTCAACAGGAATATGAAGATCTAATGGCTGTTTATCTGCAACTATCTGGGGAAGAAAGTAACAAAATTGCCAATGATATCAAAGCAATTATTCCGGCTGCATATTATCAAAGAGTTGATACTTTGTTTGTGCCTCTAAAACAACATATATGGGGTAAATTTGATTTACCAACTGCTACAGTTGAATTACATCCAGAACCAGCACCAGATGATGAAGATATGTTAGATTTTGCGGTAATTCACACCATCTTAAATGGTGGTAAAGTTTATACTCTTGAACCAGAAGCAATGCCTAGCGGAGTGAAAGTAGCGGCTATTTGCCGATATTAATTTTTTAAGTTGCTAAGTTGTCGTCGTGCTGCTGCTAAAATTAATCTTTGTTCAGCACGAGAAATCGCTTGATAAGTCCTTTCCACCGCTTCCGGTTCTACAGAAATAGAACTAATCCCCCATTCTATTAATTTATCAATCATTTCTGGATAAAGCACCGGGGCTTGACCACAAATAGAACAGGGAATACCTCCAGCTTGAGACATTTTAATTAATTGAGATATTGCCCCCATTACTGCTGGATGACTTTCATCAAATATTCTCCCTAATTTTCCCTGTTCCCTATCTATTCCTAATAGTAATTGAGTTAAATCATTTGTGCCAATAGAAATACCTGCCACACCAGCTTTAATATATTCAGGTAATAGAAATAAAATACTAGGAACTTCTGCCATGATCCATAATTGAAACTGGGATATTTGTGTTAACCCAAATTGCTCAACTTTTTGACGACAAAATATAAATTCTTCAACACTGCGGACAAAAGGTAATAGCAAATTAATATTTCTATAACCAGACGCTTGAACTATCGCTAAAGCTTGCAATTCCAATTCAAAAACCGCCGGATTTTGCATATAGCTGAAAACACCCCTGTCACCAAGAATAGTTCGATTTCGCTCACTATAAATTGATGACTGTGATAATAATAAATCATGGGGTAGGTAATCTAAAGAGCGATAAAAAATAGGTCTGGGTGAAAAAGCGCGAGCAAATTGCTTAATCTGCTCAGATAATAACTCTAATAATTCCGCTTTTCTTCCAGCTATTAACCATTCTTGAGGATGTTCTCCCTCCAGAATATTTAACATCATCAATTCTGAACGTAATAATCCTAACCCATCTACAGGTAAACATTTTACTTGTTCAATTAATCGTCCTTGACTCAAATTTACGAGTAACTTAGTGGCAATTATTGGTAAATTTATCGGCTGATAATTGACAATTTTTTCCTCTTTGATTAATTCTTCTATCTCCTCACTAGGAAAGTTTTCTTTATCTTCTGTGAAACGATATATTTCACCCTTATTACCATCTAATAATAACTTTTCACCTGCTTGTAAAAGAGTGGTTGCACCTGTGGCACTCACCACCGCAGGAATACCCAACTCCCTGGCTAAAATCGCCCCGTGGCTAGTTAATCCTCCTTGTTCTGTAATAATCCCCGCAACTCCTTGTAGTAAGGGCAAACAATCAGGAGTAATCACTGGGGCGATGAGAATTACACCTTGAGGAACTTGGATTGCTTTTTGTGATGAACTAAAAATATGGGCATTAGCAATAATTCTCCCTCTGGCTGCCCCAATGCCTTGAATAAATTGCACACTCTTATTTACAGATTGGGGAACAGTGACTTCTGTAATATAGAGTTTTGTGGCTAAAGATTCTTTGGCAACTGTCCATTTCATTGTTAAAGTTGCCCCCAATTCACTGACTATTTGATTACTGACAGTAATTAATTCTTGCAAAAATTCTTCTGGCAAAGCATATTCTTGTTGTTGGGATTCTTCTAAAATATAAGCTAATAAAAAATCAGTATCTAATGTTGGTTGCAGTTGTTCATCTGTAAAAGCATTACCATGATGAAGACGATACGCCAACATTTTATTACCCAATTGTCTTTCTACGACTGCGCCGGTTTTTGGTTCTATGTAGTAAACATCTGGTAATACTTCACCGTTGGTAATTGCTAGTCCTAAACCCCAAGTAGCTTCAATATCCCATGCCGATGATTTAGTATTGATTACACCAGAAGCGATCGCATTGTCAACTGGTTGCACTAACACCCCTAAATTAATGCTGGGCAAACTAAGCCCCGCACTATGCCAATATAGTAAACTTCTGGCTCGGAATAACTGACTCCAAAGCAGCTTTAAAGCTTCACCTATTTCCTCTTCTTCACAAGGGCAAAATACTGGTTCTAATAACCCAGATACATTTTTCATTTCTTGGTTATTTGATATTGCCAAACTGGGACGCAAAATTAAACTGCTTCTTTGCCATTGTCGCGCAGCTTGAAAAATTGTCCTCACCCAATGAGGTGGCACAGTCGCTGAGATAATTTCCTGACGTAAGCGTCCGGCTACCTGTTGCAGTTGTCGCCAATTATGTACATCTAAATGTAGAGAAGAATAGGGTAAATCAGCAATTAACGACTCTGAACTATTGAGAGTTTCTAGAAATTGCCGTAAAACATCTGCCTCTACCACAAAACCAGGAAGAACAGGATAACCCCGTTGTTTGATTTTGCTTAAATCGAACGCCTGCACGCCAACTTTAGCGAGGTCTTGTAGTTTAATTTGGTCAAGCCAATAGAGTTTATCCACTCAATTTATTAAATAATATTTATTACATACTTTTTGTTACTATATTACCAATTAGTCCGAACAATGCCCCGATTTCATTTATTAAACTATTTACCACCGAAAAAAATTGATCAATCCTTATTATATTGCCGGTAGTGACTGGCTAAACACTGGACTTCGTTTATGTTTTGCCTTGTTTATTGGAGCTTTAATTGGCTTAGAAAGACAACTAAAAAATAAACCGGCTGGTTTAAGAACCCATATGTTAGTAAGTTTGGGTTCAGCCGTATTTACTCTCATCACTATCCAAGCGGGTGGAACAGAACTTAGTGCTGATTCTCTTAGTCGTGTAGTTCAAGGTATTGCTGCTGGAGTGGGGTTTTTAGGCGCTGGGGAAATTTTACGTGAATCTTCCCAAACATCAAAATCACCGGAAATTCATGGTTTGACTTCTGCCGCTGCGATTTGGGTAGCTGCGGCTTTGGGAATTGCTGCTGGGTGCGGTTTATGGCAATTAGGATTAATGGGTGCTATTTTAACTGTAATTATTCTACACATTTTTAAAAGACTGGAAAAGTTTTAGTTGTTAGTAGGGGCGAAGCATTTGGAAGATAAATTATCGGTCATTGCCAAAAATAGTTCTCCAAATGCTTCGCCCGTACAGTTGTCAGTAGGGGCGAAGCATTTGGAAGATAAATTATCGGTCATTGCCAAAAATAGTTCTCCAAATGCTTCGCCCGTACAGTTGTCAGTTAATCAGAAGGAAGAAGAAGATTACCCAATTGTCAATTATCTATTTTCCCTGCATTTACATATAAAACCTGGGAAGATTTCAACCATTGAACATCAAAAGCACTCAAATGAGTGGTAGTAATTAAGGTTTGAAATCGGTCTTGAATAGCATCAAGTAATTGATTTTGGCGAGATGGATCTAATTCGGCTAAAACATCATCTAATAATAGTAATGGTGGTTCATTAATAACTTCTTCAATTAATTGTAATTCTGCTAATTTTAAAGCTAAAACTAATGTTCTTTGCTGACCTTGAGAACCATATTGACGAGCGGGAGTTTGATTAATAATTAATTCTACTTCATCGCGGTGGGGTCCAACTAAAGTTATCCCTCGATGTAATTCTGCAACGGCTCTTTGTTGTAGTTTAGCAAAAAAAGCCCCTTGTAATTCTTGAGGAGAAGTTTTTTCTAAGGGAATATTAGCAGCATAATTAATTTCCAGAATTTCAGATGCTCCACTAATACTAGCGTGCCAGGCAGAAGCGATAGGAGATAATCTTTTAATAGCTCTATCTCTTCTGATGATTACCCTTGTCCCCGCAGTTACTAATTGTGCATTCCAGATAGCTAATTCTGATTGTAGAGATTTTTCTGGTGTATTTAGATAACGTTTTAAAAAAGCATTGCGTTGGCGTAAAACTTGGTGATATTGGTGCAAAATGTGAGCATAAACTGGTTCTAATTGAATTAAAAGCGTATCTAGCCAGTTGCGACGAATTTCAGGACTACCACGCACCAATTCTAAATCCAAGCTAGAAAACTCCACCGCATTGAGAACCCCCAGAAAATCCATTTGTCTGGGGACTGTAACGCCATTTATAGCCACGCTGCGACGAGAATGACGACGGAGGGTGAGAGTTAAATCACTATGGCTATGAATCCGGTCTAGGTTGGCATGAATTTGGGCTGTAGATTCACCTTCTTTAATTAAATCACGATCGCGTGCCATGCGGTGCGATCGCAATGTTGCTAATAACTCCACAGCCTCTAACAAGTTCGATTTTCCTTGAGCATTATTACCAACTAAAATTGTTTTAGCAGCGGTAAATTCAACTTTTTGGTTTTGGTAATTCCGAAATTGTTTGAGGTGTAAAGTTTTTAAGTACATAATAGCTGAAGAGTCAAGATCCCCGACTTCTATAATAAGTTATCTTTGAGATGAGAAAATTGTTTTCAGAAGTCGGGGATCTTTTGGGGATTTTTCGGGAGATGAGAAAATTTTTTTTAAGATCCTGTTACCAAACTTACTTGGTACTTTTTGGAATCGCTTTTCATACATATAAAGTCATTTAATGGGTCGTATGTATCAAAATTCCTGAGATTTTCCTCTTTGTTTATATCATTCTCCAAATATGCTAAGGCTAATGTTGAAGTAACGTAAATATTTCCATGTTGTTTGAAAGCTTGGACTAATTCAGATTCGGGAGGATAGTCTTTTAATAAATGTTCAGCGAGATATCCTGTGACAATTATTCCTTTCAAACCCGTTTCTTTGTAACCTTCCTTAGCGATCATCAACGATATACTATCACCATCGAGATGAGATAAATTATCGTAATCCTCAAAAAACGGGCAAAAAACTTTCATAAGATTTCTGACAGGATTTTTAACTTTCCCGTAATTGGGATCTTGCTGTTTTCTCCGTTTGGATTCACCCATGATAGCTATCTCCTAATTAATACTAGAATTGTCAACGCACCCAAAGGGTTTTCTTATCTCGTCGAAGTTGATTTTTAGATACATATTGATGAATAATTGGTAATAAATATCAGAATCAGGATAAAAAAATCCAAAGATCATGAAATTACATCCTGTTAATTTGCAAGTCCTGATTCTGACAATTTACCAATTAAACAGTTTTTTTGCCCATAAGGCGGAAGAATATCTTCTCACCTTCAATCCAGACAAACATTAAAGCACTAAAACCGATACAAATTGCTAATTCTTCTAAACTGAGTGGATGAGTACCAAAGAAACTTTGCAGGGGTGGAACATAAATTAACATCAATTGCAAAATCGTGGTGACAATGACTGACCCCAAGACAAAAGGATTAGAAAAAGGATTCATTTCGATGGTAAGTCTATTATTAGAACGAATAGCGATCGCATGACCCATTTGCGCTAGACATAATGAAGTAAATACCATTGTCTTCCAAGTATCTTCATGTCCTTGATACCCGGCTGCATGAGAATGATGGTAAGCCCATTCCATGAGGATAATTGTAATCACAGCGAAAACAATCCCAATGCGAATCATGTAAGAACCTAAACCCCTAGCAAAAATGCTTTCACGGGGGCTAAAGGGGGGACGTTCCATAACATCAGGTTCTGGTGGTTCTACAGCTAATGCTAAAGCTGGTAAACCGTCTGTTACCAAATTCATCCAGAGAATTTGCAAAGGACTCAAGGGAACGCCTCCTAATCCCAACAATGGCGCAGCCGCAATGGTGAGAACTTCCCCAATATTACTACCCAAAATGTATTTAATAAAGCGGCGAATATTGGTATAAACAACTCTACCTTCCTTCGTGGCAGCAACTATGGTGGCGAAGTTATCATCTAGGAGGATCATGTCGCTGGCTTCTTTGCTCACATCTGTACCTGTGATGCCCATGGCAATGCCTATATCAGCCTGTTTGAGGGCGGGAGCGTCATTTACCCCATCGCCTGTCATAGCTACAAATCGCCCGCGACGTTGTAAGGCTTGGACAATTCTTAATTTGTGTTCTGGGGAGACTCGCGCGTAAATACTCACTAGGTCAACCTGTTCCTCTAATTCCTGGTCACTGAGAAGTTGTAATTCCTTACCAGTGAGGACTCTATCACCTGCTTGGGCAATTCCCAAATCAATAGCGATCGCCTGAGCAGTTAATTGATGGTCGCCAGTAATCATAATCGGACGGATTCCCGCCTTGCGACATTCTTGCACAGCCGCCCTCACTTCTGGACGAGGCGCGTCTAGCATTCCCACCAACCCCAACCAAACCAAATCTACCTCAGATGTATCATGAGAACCATCTGGGGGAACTTCAGCCAAAGGTTTATAGGCAAAACCTAACACCCGCAAACCTTTACCCGCCATTTGGTCATTAGCTACCAAAATTTGGCTGCGGTGTTCGTCACTGATAGGAATCGAGTGATTACCTAAATGGATTTTTGTACACCGTTCCAAAGTTAATTCTGGTGAACCCTTGGTAAACATCAGATATTGTTCAGATTCCACAAAACCAGCAATGGCTGGGTCAATGGCGGTTAAAGAAGTATCACCAGTAGCTACAGCTTCTAATTGACAAATCACACTCATGCGCTTCCGTTCCGAAGAAAAGGGAAATTCGGAGACACGAGGTAATTTACTACTCCATTGGTCTTGTTCAATTCCGGCTTTTCCTGCCAAAGTCACTAAAGCCCCTTCTGTCGGGTCGCCTAAAATTGCCCATTCTCCTTGTTGTTGTTGCAGAACAGCATCATTACAAACCGCACAGGAAACAAGCAAAGCAGAAATTTCTGGACATTCATCTAAATTGGCTTTTTCACCATTTAACTGAAAATCGCCAATGGGAGTATAACCTTCTCCAGTGACGCGAAAGGGAGAATTATTGGTGTACACCGACTGTACCACCATTTTATTTTGAGTTAGAGTTCCGGTTTTATCAGAACAAATAGTAGTTACAGAACCAAGAGTTTCTACCGCTGGGAGTTTGCGAATTAAAGCGTGATGCTTGACCATACGCTGAGTTCCCAAAGCCAGAGTCACAGTGATTACCGCAGGTAAACCTTCAGGAACTACCGCTACCGCCATACTTAAAGAAACTTCCACCAGTTCTTGTAAATTCTTCCAACCTATTCCTTTAGTTAGATCATGAATAAGTCCACCACCAACTACTATGGCTACAAGAATTAAAGAACCAGTAACGAGAACGTTACCCAATTGGGTCATGCGTTGCTGCAAAGGCGTAGGTTCACCGTCCACAGACTGCAACATAGCGGCAATTTTGCCTAGTTCTGTTCGCATTCCGGTGTGAGTTACCAGTACCTTAGCCCGACCTTGGACAACTTCCGTACCTTGAAAAACTGAATTGAGGCGATCGCCTAATGGTGCATCTTCTGGTAATGTAAGAATGGCTTGCTTATTGACAGCTTCGGCTTCACCTGTGAGAGCCGATTCTCGCACTTGCAAATTAGACTGTTCTATTAAGCGACCATCAGCAGCTATTTGCACCCCAGCTTCCAGCAACATCACATCCCCTGGAACTAGCTCCTTCGCTGCTATATCCGCCAGTTTACCATCACGGAGGATTCGGACTGAGGGAGAAGATAGTTTTTTCAAGGCTGCTAGAGCTTTTTCAGCCCGGCTTTCTTGCACATAGCCCAAAATACCATTGAGGATAACGATAGCCATAATGGCAATTGTGTCTTTAAATGGCACTTCACCGGGTTTTAATGTCCCCCCAGTCAAAGCCACCAAATCCAAAAGGCCAGAAATGAGGGCAACGGCAATCAGCATCAATAACATGATATTGGTAAACTGATCTAGCAGAATTTGCCAAGGGCTACGACCGACCTGTTCTTCGAGTTCATTAAGTCCATATTTTTGGCGACGCTGTTCAACTTCTGGGGAGGTTAAGCCGCTATTTGCGTCACTATCCAGCATTTCTAAGGCTTTATCAACTTCTAAACCATGCCAAAGGTTGGTAGATTCAGGTAAAGAATGAGCAGACATCGTGTAAGTTACAGGAAATGGTTACAAAATTCGATCATAATTTAGTGGTGTCCGAAAATGTGGAATTGGTCAATTGTCAGTTGTTAGTAGGGGCGAAGCATTTGGAAGATAAATTATCGGTCATTGCCAAAAATAGTTCTCCAAATGCTTCGCCCGTACAGTTGTTAGTAGGGGCGAAGCATTTGGAAGATAAATTATCGGTCATTGCCAAAAATAGTTCTCCAAATGCTTCGCCCGTACAGTTGTTAGTAGGGGCGAAGCATTTGGAAGATAAATTATCGGTCATTGCCAAAAATAGTTCTGCAAATGCTTCGCCCGTACAGTTGTTAGTAGGGGCGAAGCATTTGGAAGATAAATTATCGGTCATTGCCAAAAATAGTTCTGCAAATGCTTCGCCCGTACAGTTGTTAGTGGGGGCGAAGCATTTGGAAGATAAATTATCGGTCATTGCCAAAAATAGTTCTGCAAATGCTTCGCCCGTACAGTTGTTAGTGGGGGCGAAGCATTTGGAAGATAAATTATCGGTCATTGCCAAAAATAGTTCTGCAAATGCTTCGCCCGTACAGTTGTTAGTAGGGGCGAAGCATTTGGAAGATAAATTATCGGTCATTGCCAAAAATAGTTCTGCAAATGCTTCGCCGGTACAGTTGTCAGTTGCAAAAAAATATTTCTCTTCCCTGTTCCCTGTTCCCTAATAAATAATAATTTATGACTAATATGCTTAATGATATAAGTTTTCCAGTACCCAGTTTGACGGTGAACCAGATGTTTGGGCAAAAAATAATCAGACCAGTTACTGCTGCTACCTTGTACGGTATTGCTTTTATCAAGGATAGACTTATTGCTATTGATACGGTTAAAGGTCATTTATTAGAAATTGACCCTCTTACCGATAACAGCAAAATTATCAATCCCCACCAAGTCCGCGAATTTCAAGAAGTGACTGGTTTAGCTGTGTGGGAAGATGACCTGTGGGTGACTCGTGGGAACAGTGTCTATTTATGTAAATTGGCATCTTTAGGGTTAGAGCATTTTGTAACTTTACCCTATCCCGCTGATGGTGTTGCCGTTTGGGAATCTACCGTTTATGTTAGTTGTCAAAGACTTGGCTATATTTTGATTTTTAACCGGGATACCCGCAAGGAAATCACCAGATTTTATGCCCCTGGTGTCGGTATCCAAAACTTGGCAGTTAGTAAAGAAACTTTATGGGTATGCGATCGCACGGAACAAACAGTTTACTCTATGGATAGGGCAACTGGAGAAGTGCGTTTCAGTGTTCTCACGGCTTTTGATTCTCCTACAGGTATCGCAGTTCAGGGGCAGGATGACACAGGCAAAGATCGTATTTATGTGGCATACTCCAGCGAAGAACCTTATATTCGGGATAATCCCAATGCTGACCCTTGTTTTGAATTAACCTACCGCGATCGCACATTTATTCATTCTCTACAATATCATTACCAAGAGGATAAACGCTACGCCCTCTCTAATGGCTATCTGATAGAAATGTCTTATGTTGAAGAAATTTCCCCCCTTGATGAAATTTATTTAGCCGATATAGAATGGCGCATAGCCCTACCCTCAGAAACCCAACGGCAAAAAGTCCAACAAGTTGAACCCATTGGTTTACCATTCACAGAAGAAATCATTGACGGACAAAGAGTAGCCGTATTTAAATTTGATACCCTTGCCCCCGGTGAACGTCACATATTTGGCTGGAAGGCATTAGTAGAAGTACGCGGAATTAAACATCGCATCACCCCTAAAGATGTCGAAGATGTTCCAGAACTGTCACCAGAATTAAAAACCCGCTATCTGGTAGATGATGACGACCTAGCAATGGATACCGATATTGTTATCCGTGCAGCCCGCACAGCCGTTGGTACAGAAACTAATCTGTTACGGAAAATGTACAGTATCCGCAACTACGTTTATGATCAATTGTCTTATGCCATTAAACCTCATATTGATTCACCCGATATAGCTTTAGATCGGGGTACTGGTTCATGTGGCGAATATGTAGGTGTATTACTGGCACTTTGTCGCCTGAATGGTATTCCTTGCCGCACCGTTGGTAGATATAAATGTCCAGTTTATGCCGAACATCAGGGAATTCCCCTCCAACCCGATTTTAATCATGTTTGGTTAGAGTTTTATATTCCGGGAATTGGTTGGTTGCCAATGGAATCTAATCCTGATGATCTGGAAGAAGGTGGACCATATCCTACACGATTCTTTATGGGCTTATGCTGGTATCATATCGAAATTGGTAAGGGTATCACTTTTGAAACCTTAACCAGAGATGGAATTCGCTTAACGAAAGAAGAGGTTTCCCTGGGTGACTTAGCTATTAACCATATTCGCTTCACGATTCTGAAGGAATTACCACCTTTTTAATTTTTGATTGAGGAACGAAACCCAACGTAAAATGTGTCTGATTCCGCCTGAGAATGAATTCTGATAGCCTGCGTGGCGAAGCCATGGATAATAGCGCCTGAGAATGAATTCTGATAGCCTGCGTGGCGAAGCCATGGCTAATAGCAAAAAGTCCGCTTCAGAATGAATTCTGATAGCCTGCGTGGCGAAGCCATGGCTAATAGCAAAAAGTCCGCCTCAGAATGAATTTTGATAGCCTGCGTGGCGAAGCCATGGCTAATAGCAAAAGTAAGCTAAAGCTGACTAAGGATAAATTTTGGGGAAATATCATAAAAATACAGTCGGCTTGAGCCGACTTTTGTTATGAGACTGGGAATTCATTCCCTGGCGGTTGCGAAAGATGAAATTTTGGGGAAACATCATACAAATATAGTCGGCTTGAGCCGACTTTTGTTATGAGACTGGGAATTCATTCCCTGGCGGTTGCTTTCATTATGAGACTTTCATTATGAGACTGAAAATTCATTCTCAGGCGGTTGCGAAAGATAAAATTTTGTGGGAGCATCATCATCTTGATTATGTTCTTCCAAAGATGCAATTGTTGTGCCATTTGAATGATGCTCCTTTTGATTTCTCACATAAATAACCGCTTGTTCCAATTGTTTTCTCCCCAGTGAAAAAACCCCATATCCTCTTTGCCAACCAAAGGTATCTTCTCCAGGAGATAAATGATTAATATAATGGGTGCTACTGCCTTTAATTTTTTGCACAAAATCAGAAATGGAAATCTTTGGCGGAATAGAAGCCACTAAATGAATATGATTTTCTATGCCGTCAATAGCATGAATAATAGTACCAAGTTCATCAGCTTTGCTAATAATGTAACCGTAAAGTTTCCCTTCCCGTTCCCTGGTAATTAGTGGCTGACGCTCTTTTGTTGCCCAAACCAGATGATAATAAAGTCTCCACAAAGCCATAAATACACCTTATTTATGATTCTAAATATTCTCATATTTAATATTCCCATAAATACAGAAAAATATAGTCCGCCTCAGAATGAATTCTAAGGCTAATAGCAAAAGTAAGCTAAAGCTGACTAAAGATAAAATTTTGGGAAATCATCATAAAAATACAGTCGGCTTGAGCCGACTTTTGTTATGAGACTGGGAATTAATTCCCTGGCTGTCGCTTAACCCAACCTACGATTTTCTATTCTACATTTACCCAAAAATCTGCGGTTTTGATTTGTCCATTGCGATTAAATTGCATCCACATTTTATATGTTCCTGGTTTGGGGAATTTTGTATGAAATTCGATTTTTCCATCTGGAGTATTTTTGATTGCGTGTGCATGGATATAATCAGATGAAGTCAGGGGAGATGAACTTTTAATAATTACTAAATGTCCTTTTTCACCCAAATAAGGTTGTAAATCTTTAATTGGTTGATTTTTGTTGTCTTTTAAGTCAAAAGTTAAGTTAATGTCTTGACCGACTTTGATTTTTGGTGCAGAAATATTCAGATTGACTTTAGTATCTGAGATAGTTTTAGTTTTGGTGAACTTTTCTAAATTTTTTGGTAATGGAACTGTACCAGGAATTGTAATATTCATTAATGAGACATTTTCCTGATTTCCAGCAGGTTTATAATCACTGAAAAGTGTATAATTTCCTGACTCTGGAAAATTTGCAGTTACTTCAAAGCGACCATTTTCTTTATATTCGGGATGAATATGATCAAAAAATTGTAAATCATCTCTCACAACAATTAAGTGCATGATTTTTTCTTGGAAAATGTCAAACTTATTCACAGGTTTTCCAGTAGAGTCTTGAATATCAATAACTAAGTTAATTGGTTGATTTGGTGATAAACTTTTCGGAGCAGTTAATTTAACTTTGGTAGTTATTTGTGAATTATTTTCATGATTCATATTTTCCATGGAATGTCCATCATGATTCGTCATTATACTAGGTGAAACTTGTGTCTCAGTAGATTTAGTATTAGATGAACAACCAGGAGCTAATAGTAAAGTTGTAACTACAAAAATACTTGCAAAAAATCGCTTCATTTTAGGAGGGTGGTAATTTGAAATTTATTGTTTGCGGAACATTTCTCAGAGCCAGAATTAACTCCTAACTCCATTTATGACCACATCTTTTTTTTCTGGATTAGGTAATAAAGCCAGATCAATCAAAGGTAATTTAATAATTACTGTTGTTCCTTGATTTAACCCCAAACTCTCTAAAGTGATTTTACCACCCATGAGTTCAATTAAATTCCGAGAGATTGCTAAACCCAATCCAGTTCCTTCAAACTTGCGCGTAGTTGTCCCGTCAACCATCACAAAGGGACGAAATAGTTTACCTTGTTCTCCTGGATCAATACCAATTCCTGTATCTTTAATAGAAACTAAAACATACTGCTGATGACGATTAATACTCATGGTAATTTGAATACTACCTTCATCAGTGAATTTAGTAGCATTACCAATAATATTAATTAACACTTGTTTGAGTTTAATGGAATCAGACTTTATAGGAATAGGCTTATCACCTATATCACAAATTAATTGTAGTCCTTTATATTGGATATTAACTGATTGTAAGTTAATTACCTCTAATAATAATTGTCGTAAATCTAGCGGTACTGTAATTACAGAAAGTTTACCCGCTTCTATTTTAGAAATATCTAGCAAATCATTAATTATTCCTAATAAATGAATTGCTGTATCATCGGCTTTTTTAAGAAACTCTAATTCTTCTTCTCTACTATCACATAAATCATCACGCACTAACCGCACACAGTTAATAATAATATTCAGTGGATTTCTTAATTCGTGAGAAGTTGTGGCTAGAAATTGACTTTTCACTTGATTGGCTGATTTAGCTTCTTTCCAAGCAATTTCTAATTCTTCAGCCCAATCTTTGAGTCTTTCTACCATTTGATCTAATGCTTGAGCTAGTTGGTTAAATTCTCGAATTTTGAAGTTGCGGGGAATGGGTTGTGCCGCGTGGTGACTATGAAGATTAATAGCATAGTCGCGGAGTTCTTCTACTGGACCTGCTAAATAAGGAACTAAATAAAATGATGCCAATAAACTTGCACCAATTAAACCAACTGTTAAAACAATGAGAATTAGTTTAATTTCTTCTAAACCAAATAGGGCATTTTCCACACTTGTAACTGCTAGGACAATCCATCTTTGTGATGGTTTTGTAGTGATAGGTTTAGTAGTAGCTGTAAAACCTGCAACCAGTTCTTGTCCTTCTATAAAGGATAAATTACTGGAATTATTACTGCCACCCAAGGCATTTTTAACTATAGCTTGAATTCTGTCTACATCGGCATAATCTTTAATATTAGTACCGATTCTTTCTGGTAATGGATGAGCTAAAACTTTACCGTCTTCAGCAATGACTACCAAAAAACCCGTTAATGAGCCTGGATGATTGGGATTTTGTTGATATAATGTGGTTTTCATGCTTAATCGGTAGGCTAAATTACCACGTTGATTAGAAACAGGAATTGATAAAAATAATTGTAGTTGATTTTGTTTGTCTCTTTTACCAGTTTTTCCCGATTGGGATGGTAATATAAATTGAATATCAACGTCATTGCTAGTAAGAGATAAACCTGATGGCATAATTTCTTGAACACCACAACTACTGGCAATTATCTCACCTTTTTTAATGCGGGTTAATTGGAGACAATCAGTTTGGGTTGGTAGTTGTTTTTTTAGTTGTTTAAGAAATTGTTCAATTTGGAAAGTTGAACCTGATTGAATTACTTTAGTTTGACTAGCTGTAATTAAATTGGAGCGTAAAGCGGCAATATTATCAGTAATTTTTTCTCCTTTATTAACTGCACTTTCTGTTAAATTTTGTTGGGCAGTATTTAACAAACTAGAACGAGCTTTATTCAAGGCAACCATTTCTCCTACTAATAAAACTGGGATAAATACTAGCAGTATTCTTGTTACTAATATTTGTCGAAATGACGATTGACGAGATTTAGCCATTGTTTGTCTCACTTCGCATCTTCAAACTACGATAATAAAGATATGAAATTACACTAGTCAAGGGAGACATTTTATTAATTGATGATGAGTTTACTATTAATTTAAATTTCCAAGTTAGAAAGGAGAGAACAGGTAAGAATTAGAAATTTAAAAAATATCTCACTAATTACTGAAACATAAATTTATCAATCTTCCATCAATATCTTGTTCATTTTTCGTAGGTTGGGTTAAGTGACAGCGCAACCCGACGCTCATGTTGGGTTTCATCCTTCAACCCAACCTACAAATCAAGACTTTTCTCGATTTTGACAAAGTATTGTTCCATATACCAAATTTTATAAAATGTAGATTAAATAGTGACTGCTGTTGCATATTCATATTAATGGTGTAAAATTATTCAAAATTATCTTGTAGCTATAGATTTTTCAATAATCTATCCCCTCACAAAAAATATCAAAGCAACCCAATCATGCAAAATCGTCCTCATACCACAGTAGTTTTAGCCATGAGTGTTGATGGTAAAATAGCAGATTTTAGGCGATCGCCTGCGCGGTTTGGCTCATTGGTTGATAAAATACACTTGGAGAAACAAATTGCTGCATCTGATGCCATTTTATTTGGTGCTGGTACTCTTCGTGCCTACAGTACAACAATGACTATCACAGAGACAATACTCTTGCAACAAAGAAAAAAAGCAGACAAGCATCCCCAGCCGGTTCATATAGTGATTTCCCGTTCAGGCAATCTGAATCCGGACATTAAATTTTTTCAACAACCGGTGAGACGGTGGTTACTCACAACCTCTCTAGGAGCTTATTTTTGGCAAGAAAGATCAGAGTTTGAGCAAGTTTTAGTCTTTGAAACTGCTGCCAAAGAAATTGACATTTTGGCTGCTTTAAAATATTTAGCACGGTTACAAATTACCCGTCTGGCTATTTTGGGAGGAGGACAATTAGTGGCATCTTTCCTAGAATCTGATTTAATTGATGAAATATGGCTCACTATTTGTCCATTAATTTTAGGTGGTAGTATTGCCCCTTCACCTGTGGAGGGGACAGGATTTTTAGCTGATCTTGCTCCTAAGTTACAATTATTAGAAGTATCCACAATAGAGCAAGAAGTATTTTTACACTATAGGATAATTCAGGAGTCATAAGTCAGGATTCAGGCGTAAATTCAAAATATAAAATTGTTGGGAAACTACACAATGATCAAAGAACACAAACCCCATTATTCTCTTGTTTGGACGCACACAATCGCCGATGTTCCCCAAGCAGACTGGGATGCTTTAGCAATGCCGTTAAAAACGCCTTTTTTAGAATGGGATTGGTTGCACAATTTGGAAATATCCCAAAGTGTTACAGCCAATACAGGTTGGTTGCCAAATCACTTGATTTTGTGGCGAGATAAAACTTTAATTGCGGCTGCTCCTTTATATTTAAAAGGACATAGCCAGGGCGAATTTGTTTTTGATCAGCAGTGGGCAGAATTAGCTTCCCGTTTAGGAATAGAGTATTATCCAAAACTGCTAGGAATGACACCATTTACCCCGGCTGAAGGCTATCGGTTTTTAATAGCTGCGGGAGAAGATGAGGAAGAAATTACGGCGGTAATCCTCCATGAAATTGATAGTTTTTGTGTGAAACATCGGATTTCTGGCTGTCATTTTCTTTATGTTGATCCCCAATGGCGACCAATTTTAGAACGCCAGGGGTTTACAACTTGGCTACATCATAATTATGTTTGGGAAAATGCTAATTTTCAAACTTTTGATGATTACTTGACTGGATTTAATGCCAATCAAAGACGCAATATTAAACGGGAACGCAAAGCTGTAGAAAAGGCTGGTTTAAAATTGCAAGCATTAACAGGTGAGGAAATTCCTAATTCTCTGTTTCCGTTAATGTATGATTTCTATGCTGATACTTGCGATAAGTTTGGTTGGTGGGGAAGTAAGTATTTAACCAAGAACTTTTTTGAACAGTTGCACCATAATTATCGGCATCGAGTCGTATTTTTTGCCGCTTATAATGAGCAAGATCCACGTCAACCTGTGGGGATGTCCTTTTGTTTATTCAAAGAAGACAAACTATATGGACGCTATTGGGGGAGTTTTCAGGACATAGATTGCTTACATTTTGATGCTTGTTATTATGCACCAATTGAATGGGCGATCGCTCATGGTATCCAAAATTTTGACCCAGGAGCAGGTGGTAAACATAAAAAACGTCGGGGATTCCCTGCTACTGCTAATTACAGCCTTCACCGCTTTTACAACAACCGTTTAGGACAAATTATTTTGCCTTGGGTTCGGGAAGTAAATCAAATGGAACAAAAAGAAATGGATGCTATTAATGCAGAGTTACCTTTTAAATAAGGAAATAGATCCCCGACTTCTAAATAGATCCCCGACTGCTCAAAGAAGTCGGGGATCTGAATATTGCATATTGATGTAATCTAAAAATACTGTTTCTATAAATTTACTTTTGATAATGCATAAGGATTTACTACTTGAAGATTTGACAGCAATTGATCATAAACTTTCTCAGCGTTATATTGATCTTGACCCCAAGGGCTATTTTATTATCTACATAGATCAAAATGAAAGGTTAATTTATGCAAAGCACTTCACTAATGTCATTAATGAACGTGGTTTAGCAGTAGATCCCGAAACAGGTCAGGTGATTCCAGTTCGCGGTAAAGTGGAAAGGACTCACACTACCGTATTTAGTGGCCGTACAGCCAAGGAACTGTGTATTAAGATTTTTGAAGAAACTCCAGATTGTCTTGTAACCTTCTTAGACCATGCAGCTTATTTAGGTAGAGAATTTGTGCGGGCTGAAATGGCTTTAGTGTCAGGAAAAGAATACATTCAAGATTAGATACAAGAGTAAAGACGGGGAATTAGTTACTAATTCCCACTTACTTACAGCGGTTTCCGCTCTTATGAGGTACAAAGTTGAATCATGAAACTCTTGTAGTGCGGGCATACTTCGACCCTTCGACAGGCTCAGGGCATCGTAAGCTCAGTACAAGTCTTGCCCGCTAGATATGTACCTCATAACACCGGGAAGTGCTGTATACTTCAAAAAAGAAAAAAATAATACATTTCTGCACTTTTTTCAAAAAAATTATTAAAACTAGAAAATCTTTTTAATAAGTAATAAAATTACAACATGAAAGAATTATTACCTCATGATGAAACCGCCAGAATAGAGGCACTATTACAGTACAAGATTCTGGATACTGCACCGGAAGCTGCTTTTGATGATTTAACTCGTTTAGCAGCTTATATTTGTGGAACTCCCATAGCTTTAGTAAGTTTGATTGACACAAACCGGCAATGGTTTAAGTCTAAAGTCGGTTTAGAGGCATTAGAAACACCTCGTGATATTGCTTTTTGTACTCACGCCATTTGCCAAAAAGATGTTTTCATTGTTCCTGATGCCACTCTTGACGACAGATTTGCTACCAATCCCTTAGTCACATCCGAGCCTAATATTCGATTTTATGCAGGTGTACCTCTAATTGATGCTGAGGGTTATGGTTTAGGAACGTTGTGCGTGATTGATAATGTGCCAAGGGAACTCACGGCTGAACAACTAGAGGCTTTGAAAATACTGGGTTGCCAAGTCATGAAACAGCTAGAACTACGACGCAATTTAGATAGCTTACTATTGGTAACTACTAAACATCAAAAACAAAAGAAAGCTAACAAACAACTTTTTGTGAAAATTGGCGGCTGGTTTGGCTTAACATCATCAATTTTAGTGATAATTGGGATATTTTCCTATCAAAATATTCAAGAAATTGTCAATATAAATAATCAGCAAAAACAGACATTAGCACAATATGAAAAAATCAATGAATTTAATCAAAAAGATCAAGAAATTCCTCAACAACAATCAATAAAATTAACTAATACTACACATAGTATGCTCCTTGGATTGGGGATTGCTATCGGTTTGTGTGTCATAATTATGGCGATGATTTACTACCTTATTTATCGGGAAATCATTGCCCGCAAATGGGTAGAGGAATCTCTAAAAACAGAACGTAATTTCATTTCTAGTGTTCTAGATACAGCCAGCGTTTTAGTGATGGTTCTCGATGATAAAGGGCAAATTGTCCGCTTCAATCGAGCTTGCGAACAAAATACTGGTTACACCTGTGGAGAAGTTTTAGGGCGATGTTTTTGGCAGCTATTTTTAACCGAGAAAGATCAGCCATCAATTCAAGCTATTTTTGAGCAAATAAAATTAGATAAAAGACCAAGAGAATCCGAAACTTCTTGGATAACAAGAGATGGAAGACAACGATTAATTGATTGGTCAAATACTATTCTGCTGGATAGTCAAAACCAAATAGAATACATTGTTAGTACAGGGATAGATATTACTGAGCGCAAACAAAATGAACAATATCTCAGTTTCCAATATGCGGTAACTAATGCCTTAGCAGGAGCTATAAATATTCACAATACCACCCATCGCACCTTAAAAGGAATTTGTCAAACATTGGCATGGGATTGGGGCGAAATTTGGGTTCTGGATAAATCAGAAAATATTCTGCGTTGTTTAGATATTTGGTATGAATCAGGTTCAGAATTTAAACAGCTTGAAGAAATTACTAGAAAAATTACTTTTGCTCCAGGAATTGGTCTCCCTGGCCGAATTTTATCTAAATTTCAACCTATTTGGCTAACTGATATTTGTAATGATCAGAATTTTCTGCGAGCAGATATTGCTAGTCAAGTAGGATTGAAAACAGCTTTTGGTTTTCCTATTCATGGTGGTAATACAAACATTGGGGTCATGGTTTTCTTTAGTAAAAATATGCAGCTAGAAAATGCAGATCTACTGAAGGGGATGATGTCTATTGGCAAGCAAATAGGTCAATTTATTAAGCGAAAACAAATAGAAGAAGCACTAAAGCAGCAAAATTTGCGATCACAATTATTAGCCGATATCACCCTAAAAATCCGCGACTCTTTACAAATTGACGACATCCTCCAAACTAGCGTTACCGAAGTTAAAAGGCTGCTAAAAGCTGATCGTGTCCTCATCTTAGAGTTAGAAGAAAATGGCAATTTAACTGCACGTAAAGAAGCATTGATTCCCGGTATCCCTGTTGTCATAGGAGAGCAGATTTTTGACCCTTGTTTTGTAGAAAAACACGCTCATAAATATGCTCAACAATGGATTACCAGTATTGATGATATAGAAAAAGCGAATATCCAACTTTGTCACCGACAATTACTGGAAAGATTTCACATCAAAGCCAACCTTGTGATTCCTATTTTTCTCGAAGATGAATTTTGGGGACTGTTGATTGCTCATCAATGTACTCAACCCCGTCATTGGAATACTTGGGAAAGAGAATTCTTGCGATCGCTTGCTGATCAAATCGGTATTGCCTTAGTCCAAGCTAAACTATTAGAATCAGAAATTATTCACCGTCAAGAACTAGAAATAGCCCGACAGGAAGCCGAATCAGCATTACAAGCCAAAAGTAGTTTTTTGGCCAATATGAGTCATGAAATCCGTACCCCAATGAACGGCGTTTTGGGCATGACCAGCTTACTATTAGAAACTCCCCTTAATCCAGAGCAACAAGATTTTTTGGAAACAGTGCGGACTAGTGGTGATGCTCTCTTATCCTTGATTAACGAAATTTTGGATTTATCCAAACTTGAAGCCGGGAAAATGATGCTAGAAACCCTAGATTTTAACCTATCTACCTGCATTCAAGAAGTTATAGAACTGTTAGCACCCCAAGCTCATGATAAAGGACTAGAAATAGCAGCATTAATTCCTGCCGATGTCCCAATTTATATCCAAGGAGATGCTAGTCGTCTGCGACAAGTTATCATGAATTTGATGGGTAATGGGATCAAGTTCACCAGCCAAGGAAAAGTAATTGTTCAACTAGAATTAATTTCAGAAACCGATGATACAGCTACCATTCAATTTGCCATCATAGACACAGGTATTGGCATTACCACTGAAGATAAAAATAACCTTTTCCAACCCTTTACCCAAGTTGATGCTTCTATTACCCGTAAATATGGCGGTACGGGTTTAGGACTAGCCATTTGCCAACAATTGGTAACTTTAATGGGTGGAAAAATTGGCCTCAACAGTGAGATTGGTAAAGGTTCTAAATTTTGGTTTAATTTATCTTTTACTAAACAGCCAGAGTCTGTTTCTCAAAATCAAGATTATCAAATTCTTAGTCAGCGACGGTTGTTAGTAGTAAATAACAATACTATCAGTCGAGAAATTCTCCACCACCAAGCTATCAGTTGGGGAATGCACATAGATGAAGTTGATTCTGCTATTGCCGGACTTGCAGCTTTAGAAACAGCCGCAACACAGCAGATGCCCTATGATATTGCCATAATTGATATGCAAATGCCTGAGATAGATGGGTTGACTCTAGGAATACAAATTAGGAAAAATCCAGCTATTGCTAATGTCCCTTTAATTATGCTGACTTGTACTAATCAAAGAGATGAAGTAAAAAAGGCATTAGATATAGGATTTATCAGTTATTTAGTCAAGCCGATTAAGCCTACTCGACTGCTTGATACTATTATGAATATAGTAGGTTCTCAATCAAAAATAAATAATTCTCAGATTGCTATCAATGAAGAGTTGCCAGCAATAAGTAACAAGAATACATCCAAATTAAAGTTGCTGTTAGCAGAAGATAATCTAGTTAATCAAAAAGTCTTTCTCAAGCAACTTCAAAATCTAGGATATCAAGCAGATGCCGTAGCCAATGGTCAAGAAGTATTAGAATTATTAGATAAAATTGCCTATGACTTGATTTTCATGGATTGTCAAATGCCAATTCTCGATGGTTTGGCAGCCACAAAAGAAATTCGTCGTCGTCCACTAAGTTCCTTTCCTAAACATCAACAACCTGTAGTAATTGCTATTACTGCTAATGCCATGAAAGAAGACCAAAAAATTTGTTTAGATGCTGGTATGGACGATTATTTAAGTAAACCAGTAGCTAAAGATAAATTAGCCGCAATGTTAGAACTTTGGAGTCAGAAAATTCTGAAAATACAGAAAATAATTATTCCTGAAGAAACAGTGTTTTAAATAAAAAATAGGAGTCAGGAATTGGAAAGAAAAAAATAACCAATTCCCTATTCCCTATTCCCTATTCCTCAGATTCCTGAGAGGGTGGTTTTTGAAACACTAAGTAAATGTAGTATGTAGCCATTGGAATGACAGTGGCCGCAATTAACAGCCCGACAACCCAAGCAGTAGCATTACCTTGATCTGTTTCTTCAGCTTTGGTAAAAGTTCCTTCTACTTGGACTGTTTCCTTGATCTCTGGTGGACCGGGATCTGGTTTACCGGATAAAACAGCCACCAAGCGATCGCTCACATCCAAAAATCCTTGGTTGTATTTATTACCACTACGTAATGCTGTACCCAATGTTTCTTCAGCCACGCTTTGGACGATAGAATCAGTTAACAGAGACTTAACCTGATCTCCACTAATTAAAGCAGTTCCATTAGTAACAGTATCAACAAGTAATAACACTTGATTAGCCTGTTCTGCTGCTGTTGGAAACCATTTACTAAATAGTCCCTTGGCAAAACTTTCCGGTGTTTCCCCATAGTCGAGGCGGTGAATAGTGACAATTCTGGCTTCGTTACCAGTTTCCCGAGCTAAATCCTGGAAAGTCTTACTAATCTGACCTTCATTCAATCGGCTAATCACATCACCTTGATCTAAAATCCAAGTATCTGCCGTTAAACTGGGTATTTGGTATACACCAGTAGCAGCAGCAGGTAAAATAAACAGTGAACTCGCCATCATCATTACCAATACAGGAAAAATGAGACGGACAAGGTATTTTGAGTTACTAAATAATTGCTTGAGTAACTGTTGCATGGGATGAATCCTTAAACAGACTTGCAATCAAAATACTACATAATTAGGTCAGTTGTTAGTTGTTGGTTGTCAGTTGTCAGTTGTTAGTTGTTGGTTGGAAATATCTCCCCTGCAACCTACGCTCTGCCCTATTTCCTCAATCATCGGGGGGATACAGCACTTCCCGGTGTTATGAGGTACATATCTAGCGGGCAAGATGCCCGCACTACAAGAGTTTCATGATTCAACTTTGTACCTCATAAGAGCGGAAACCGCTGTATGTGACTTTATTAAGGTAAAATTAAATTTAATAAAAATAAAAAAATCTTTGTTTTAGAGAAAGATCATGACAACTTCTACCGCCTTTGACTTAGCATCACTAAATCAGCAATTTGAAACCGCAAGTCCTACAGAGATCTTAGCCTGGTCTGTGAAGAATATCCCCACAGGACTGGTACAAACTAGCGCCTTCAACGTAGATGATATTATCTTGACACATATTTTCTATAGCGTACTTCAGCATCCCGTTCCTGTAATTTTCCTGGATACCCTTTATCATTTCCCTCAAACCTTAGAATTGGTTGGTAAAGTCAAAGAAATCTATAACCTAGATTTACAAACGTATAAAACACCAGACGTGGATAGCCGTGAAGCCTTTGCTGCTAAATTCGGTGCAGCCCTCTGGGATACAGATATTGCTAAATTCCACGACATTACCAAAATCGAACCACTTTTACGGGGATTAGATGAACTCAATACTGTAGCTTGGATTACAGGTCGCCGTCGTGATCAGGCCGTTACTCGTGCTACCATGCCCGTATTAGAATTAGATGGTAAAGGCAGATTAAAAATCAACCCTCTAGCTAATTGGACTCGTAAACAAAGCTGGGCTTATGTAGCTGAACATAAAGTAATTTACAATCCTCTCCATGACGAAGGTTATCCTAGCATTGGCGACGAACCCATTACTACTAAAGTAGGTGAAGGTGAAGACGAACGCGCTGGACGTTGGAGAGGAAGCGAAAAAACTGAGTGTGGAATTCACATTTAATCTCTTAGATCCCTGACTTCTTAAAGAAGTCAGGGATCTGAAATTTCTGAACTCTCTGAAATAATGCGAATAAACATCCAATTATGGGACAAAGAAGGATTCCACTCCAAACTGGCAACTTTTATCATGTTTATAATCGCGGAAACAATCGCCAAATAATTTTCTTTGAACGTGAAAACTATATTTATTTTCTTCGACTGATCAGAGAACATCTAATTAAAAATTCAGTAGATATTATTGCATACTGTTTAATGCCTAATCATTATCATCTTCTAGTCTATCTGAGAGATGAAACCCTTTCTGATGCTATGAAATCTCTCTCACTTTCTTACACAAAAGCAATTAATAAACGTTTTAACCGTTCTGGAGTATTATTTCAGGGAAGGTTTCAAAGTATTCATATTTCACAAACTGACTATCTTGTTAACCTCTCTCAGTATATTCATCTCAATCCTGTGAAAGCATCACTGGTGAAGCAACCCGAAGAATGGGAGTTTTCCAGTTATTTAGAATATGCTGGATTAAGAAAAGGAACAATACCCAAGATAGAGTATATCAAAATGCAGATTGAGGAAGAATCAGTTTATCAGCAATTTTTAGCGGATCATAACTTACCTCATAGCAGTGACTTCAAAAAACTGCTACTAGATTTAGAATAGATCGAAGAATAGATCCCCGACTTCTTTGAGAAATCGGGGATCTAAACCCTTACAACCAATAAACTATGAAAATTCTCCATCTTTCAGATATTCATATTGGTAGCGGTTTTTGCCACGGGCGCGTTAATCCAGCCACAGGTTTAAACACACGACTGGAGGATTTTGTGAAAACATTATCTTTGTGTATTGACCGAGCGATCGCCAATCATGTAGATTTAGTTTTATTTGGTGGTGATGCTTTCCCCAATGCCACACCTGCACCCTATGTTCAAGAAGCCTTTGCTAATCAATTTCGCCGACTAGTAGATGCAGATATCCCCACAGTATTATTAGTGGGAAATCATGACCAACATTCCCAGGGTTTGGGAGGTGCGAGTTTAAATATTTATCGGACTTTGGGAGTACCAGGGTTTGTGGTTGGTGATACTTTAACAACTCATCGCATTTCTACCCGCAGCGGAGATGTGCAAATCATTACTCTTCCTTGGTTAACTCGTTCAACTTTGATGACTCGTCAAGAAACTCAAGGTTCTTCTTTAGCTGAAGTAAATCAACTCCTGACAGACCGTTTAGAGGTAGTTATCGAAGGAGAAATTCGCCGTCTTGACCCAGATTTACCCACTGTACTTTTAGCTCATTTAATGGCTGATAATGCCACTTTAGGTGCAGAACGTTTATTAGCAGTCGGGAAAGGTTTTACTTTACCTTTATCTTTATTAACTAGGCCATGTTTTGATTATGTGGCTTTAGGTCATGTCCACAAACACCAAAATTTAAATAAATCCAATGACCCACCGGTAATTTATCCAGGAAGTATTGAACGGGTAGATTTTAGTGAAGAGAAGGAAGACAAAGGTTATGTGATGATAGATTTGGAAAAAGGGAAAGCAGATTGGGAATTTTGTCCTTTACCTGTGCGAACTTTTCGGACTATTGAGATAGATTTATCTAAGCAGGATGATCCACAAAAGGCATTATTAAAAGGAATTGCTAAATATGATATTCAAGATAATGTGGTGCGACTTATTTACAAATTGAAATCAGAACAATTGGATTTAATTGATAACTCTTCTCTTCACCAAGCTTTAAGTGTCGCGCACACTTACACTATACAAGCTGAATTAGTGAGTCAGTTAGCAAAACCCCGCATTCCTGAATTAAGCGCGAGTAGCAGTATTGACCCAATGTCAGCTTTAAAAACTTACTTAAATAATCGGGAAGATTTGCAAGAAATAATGCCATCTATGTTGGAAGCAGCACACAATTTATTAGCAGATGATGAGGGGATTTTGCTAGTACCCCAAGGAGGAATTAAAAATTAATAGGAGTCAGAACTTTTCTACCTAACTAGTCTATTTTGCCAACGGGTAATAGCTCGCAAATATGCGATAATGGGAAGCTGATAAACTTCAATAAAAATCCACACAATAATTCCTAAGTGTGATAAAAAAGTTAGCACAGTCCAAATAAATGGAATCCATGAAAGCGGAACATGAGAATGAGGAGGAAAATAATAGGCTGTAATTCCTATTAAGGTAGTCGGTAAAATAATAAAAGCAATTGCGGACAAACCATAACCCCAACCTAATTCCACATTTCCTAATCGTGCTTGGGTCCACCTTAATCCATTCCAATTCCAAACTAAAGGTGGTTCTCTAGAAGGCATTTTAACTTGTTGTAATTCTAAGTTAACTGTAAATATTTCATTGCAAAAATCACAACACATAGTTTCCATCATCAACATTTGCGAAATTTTACCCACGTGACATACTGGACATGGATAATCTTCGTGAAAGTTTAAAGATGTTGATAAAATTGGATATTTTGCCATAATTAGGGCTTGCTTAATAAACCTAAAACCTTGATAAATAAATCAATGAATTGAGAAGGATAAAATGTGAATAATGTGCAAGGAATAAACTTTGAAACTATTCATTTAGCTATCATTTTCCCAGATTTGAGACTATTCTTATTTCCTTCTAATTCTTCTTCCTGACTCCTGACTCCTTCTAATAAAACAACCTAGTTTATTCATAAAACCAGGTTGAATTTGATATGATGAAAATATTGGAAATTTGACACTCTCAGGTCTAAAGACACTGAGATTCTTTAATCAATGAGCCAACTTACAATTGCTGGATTACTCCAACAAAAACAGAGGTCGATTCTCCTAAAGCGTTAATTCCGGTATGCCCTACCGTACTCGATTTTTGTATTTCATTTTTCACCAAATTTAGCTTTCCTAAACTGCAATACTGTTAGGTATGACTACGCACTCAACCAAATTAGTTAAGTTTTTACGTTGTTTAGTTATACTTAAATTATGGAACTTCTGAAAGTATATCACACCTACTGTTACTAGTCAAGAGCTTGAGCGAATAAATTCGCCCGTGTCGCTTATATCTCAGCACTAAAGTGACTGAGCTTTACGCTTACCGAGTAATCTTGTAATTAGTCTAGAAAACCCATCAAAAGTTCGGAATCGTCAAAGGTATTTGGTGCTATTGGCCGATTTCCGAAGACAGAATAGTTGTCAGCAACTACCAAGGTGCTAGAAGCTATGGGACGAATACCAGACAAGTTAATACTATCAACTACTTGGAATGTGTTTGCACCTATGGGACGAATCCCCATAGAGTTGAAGGTATCAACTACTTGTAATGTCCCGGTGGTAATGGGACGCATTCCAGCAACTATGATTGTTCCTTGAGAACTTTCTTCAGTATTACCAACATTATCCTGATTATTTTCTGTCATTTTTATTTGTCCTTTGTATTAGATGACACTTGTTCAAACTGAATCTTTGTTTGTTAAGTGAATTTTACAATAATTAAGGAAAGAAGTATTTTTTTCCTATATATTTAGAGTCTAACCTTAAACCAGCATATATCACAGGTTGAATCTGAGATTGATATATTTTTGGGCGTTGCATAATGGCGGTATGAATTTTGTTTCGCGCAAAGTCGCAAAGGAGCAAAGACGCAAAGTTTTAGATTTTGAGTTTTTAGTTTCATACCTCAATATGGCTATCGCCACGCAGGCTATCAGCAACGCCGATTTTTAATGGGGTTAGAATCTTGATTATATCAGCTAATGTACATTTATTTTGGTGCAGATAGGTTATGTCAAGATATAAAATTATTTTATATTTTCGATAAGATCATTACCATAATCAAAAATAATCCAATTAAAGAATTAAGTAACTCTGCCATTTTGATTGAGGATCTTGACGGTTTTTTTCTGGTATTAATAACCGCCAACTTTTCCCTTCTTTTTGAATTTGTAGGTAGACTTCAAAGGGTTTTTCAAGTTGTTTAAAACTGCGTTTTGGTAGTTTTACGGTAAAGTCGTAATTTCCCTGTACCCGATAAGCTGGTAAGTTTTCAATGGTGAGGGGTTGTTGTTGAGTGATAGATATGCGCTGAATATTAAATTTTTGGAAGTTTAGATCTAGCTGTTGGTTAAGTTGCTGTTGGGTTTGTTCTAGTTGGAGAGCGATCGCTTTTTGCACTAATTCCGGTGTTGGTGATAAGGCAATAGTAGTACAAGCTGTGAGGAAAACTATGAAAATTGTTGTAAAAATTAACTTAATCATCTTTAATTTCTTTTTAGTGTATTTGAATATATCCTCGTTAACCACCATTCACTGGGGGAATTAAAACCACTTCGTCACCATTTTGGAGAATGGTATCCGGTTCAACAAATTGTAAATTCACGCCAAAGCGGGTTATTTCCCGCCATTTGCTTAATTTTGGGTGTTCAGCAATCAAGCGATCGCACACAGCTTGAACTGGTGTACCATCAGGAAAATCTAACACTAGTTCGGACACATCAAAAGCTTCTTGATAAACAGCAAATAACTTAACGGTGACAGCGATAGATTGGGACATATAATTTTTGTATACAACCTAATTTAATTATTGGGAATCATTGTAAACTGACCTTGTTTAATTTGTAAAAGAATAGATTGACCGTCCCGCTCCCTTTCTGGTGTAAACTTAAGAGGATAACCCGATGTTTCATTAGCAGAAAGACTGACATTTTCCAGCCCTCTTAATACTGTACTACGAGATGGATTATTAGATAAAGCTTTAATCAAAGCCTGAGTTGCATCAAAGCTAATTGCAGTTCGCCAACTAATACCTCCTCCCCACTGCTTCTCTGCTTTTTTGGCAAAAGATTGAGCTTGTGATGTTTCTCCAAACCAGGGTACTGCAATAATTAAACCCTCTACATTTTTCCCACCGTTGGTTAAGATATCACCCTTATAAAGACTACCTCCACCTAACATTTTTAATTCTGGTCTTGGTGGATTTTGAGTTCTAAGTGTTTCGTTTCTTTTGGTAATCTCTTTAGCAATCTTGAGGGCAATATCAGTGCTTTGTGTATCTGGAAACAATAACGCTGCTTCTGCCTTCTCACCATAGACTGTTATGGCAACTTCTTTCTCTGCATCAAATGTAGTAGCAGTTAAATCAATTAAAGGTTTGCGAACTACCTCACCTCCTAATTTTTCAAATTGATTGATGAATACCTCTCTGATACTGTTACTATATGGACTATTTGGATTTCCAAAAACTACCGCTTTTTTCAATTTCAGACTTTTATAGGTGTATTCAGCAAGTTTTTTACCTGCACTTTCATCAGAATAAACTGCTCTAAAGAAAACTGGATTGTTTAGAAATATGCTGGCACTAGTAGGGGAAACAAGTGCTAATTTTGCTCTTGCATATTCTGGTAATGCAACCAGGGTAGCATCACTAGAATTATGTCCAATTACTCCCAATATTGAAGGATCTTTGATAAGTTCTTGTGCTACTTCTTTGGCTTTTTCTTTATTGCTATCATTAGCAATTACAATCTCTAGTAATCTGCCGTTTAAGCCTTTATTACTATTAAATTGGTTTTGTGCTTGAGCTACCCCACGTAATACTTCTACAGGAGTATTTGTATTTTTGTCTAATGATACAACTACTGCTAATGTTAGAGTAGAACCTTTTTGACGAGCCAGGGCATTATTATAATAAATTAGCACTTCTGGATCATAGGGATTAGCTGTTACAGCTTGTTGAAATAATGTAGTTGCTTGTTGATAATTACTTTCTTGGAAGGCTTGAATGCCTTTGTCACGCGGGATATTATTAATCTCAGGGAAGAAAGTGCGATCGCCTCGACTAATTCTACCATTAATTATACTATTGTCTGCTACACAAAAAACACCTAATTCCTTTCTTTTCCCAGGTTCACAATCTTTAGATCCGCGAGCAATACTAGCTACTATAATACTAGAAATAATAAAAACAGCAGATGCTATTGCAGTTAAAATAATCAAATTGGATTTTGCACGAATATCTGGAATGTTAACTTCACTTGATTGATGTAAATTAGTATCACTCTCAAGTGTAAAATCGCTCTCAACAGTGTTTGAATGTGGAATTATATTACTATTACTAGGACTTTTTTTTTGCTCAATTTTATCTAACTCATGAATTTCTTCGCTGAGTGGGTGACGTTGTATGATCCAGAGCCGGACAAATTCTATTTTAACCCTTTCCTCTATTTCATCTAAAAATCCATTACTTCTCAGAAGTTGATTCGTTTCTATAATTAATTTATCTTCTGTGTCAGGTCTAAATCTTTTTATTAAGAGAACATAATTATCTGAATCTTCTTGCGCTTCTGCTATTGCTGCAAACACAACTTTTTCTAAAATCGAAAAGCCGTCCCAAAACCATGTTAAACCAGCCTCAGCTAACTCAATTGCTTTATTAATAATGAGTTTTACATCTTCACTACTAACTGTCCATTTATCCTCCTCTCTCGCTCTCCCAAAAATAGTAAAACATATCGCTTGAGTAAAATAAGGGTGTCCTGCGGATAGATCAAAAATTGCTTTTATCGCATCTTCTTCATATTCAAGAATATTTTCTGCTGGCTTAATAATTAAATTTGTTGTACTATTTTCATCCAACAGCCCAATTTCTCGAACAGGTACATCCTTAAATATCTTACTTATTCTGTGCTTATTTACTGATCTTTGTTCTATTAATAAAATTAAAAATAATTTTTTATTAATATTGATAAGGGAAGATAAATATTTATAAACTTGTTCTAATAATTCTGGATTATTACTATTCATTAAGGCATCAAATTCATCAAGTACCAATACCAAATTCTTATTTTCTAATAATTGATATACTTGCGGTAAGAATTGATGAGAAAAAATTCCCGTATCTAATTCTAACTCCGTAATTTCCGGTAGTTTAATATTTTCATCATCCAACGAAAGATCATGGAGAATCTCTTGAGCTAAATCCGCCAAAATTTCACTTAGGGATTTTTGGCTATAATGTTCTAAATTAAATGTCACAAAAACAAACTCATGTAAATCATTCAATCCATGAGGAATGTTTCTAATGACAGATGACTTACCAATGCGGCGCTGACCATATAACAAGATAATGTTGCTATTATGTTGAATATGATCTTGAATAGTCAAAAATAGGCTTTCTCGCCCAAAAAACAACTGTTGGTCAATAGGACGACCAATAACATAAGGGTTTCTTTGAGACTTAAAAGAAGTAATCATATCCTCATAGTACCTCCAAACGTTTTAATTGCATCTGTGAGATCACGGTTTTGCTGGTGGATCAATTTGAACGAATTGATTGCCTTTAACTTGCAAAAGAATAGATTCCCCTTCACGCTCTCTTTCCGGTGTAAACTTGAGAGGATAGCCGGAAGTTTCACTTGCGAGCAGACTGACTTTTTCCAGCCCTCTTAATACTGTACTACGAGATGGATTATTAGATAAAGTTTTAATTAAAGCCTGAGTTGCATCAAAGCTAGTTGCAGTTCGCCAACTAATACCTCCCCCCCACTGCCTATCTGCTGTTTTGGCAAAAGATTTAGCTTGTGATGTTCCTCTAAACCAGGGTACTGCAATTATTAAACCCTTTACATTCTCCCCATCGTTGGCTAGGGTATCATCCTTATAAAGAGTATCTCCAGCTAACATTTTAAATTCTGGTTTTGGTGGATTTTGAGTTGTGGGTTTTTCGTTTCTTTTGGTAATCTCTTTAGCAATATTGAGAGCAATATTAGTGCTTCGTGTATCTGGAAATAATAATGCTGCTTCCGCCTTTACATTATTAGTATAGACACTTCTATCAACTTCTCTCTCTGGATCAAATGTAGAAGCAGTTAAATCAATTAAAGGTTTAGGAACTACCTCACCTCCTAGTTTTCCAAATTGATTTGCAAATACCTCTCTGATACTATTACTATATGGACTATTCGGATTTGCAAAAATTACTGCTTTTTTCAATTTCAGATTTTTATAAGTGTATTCAGCAAGTTTTTTACCCGCACTTTCATCAGAATAAACGGCTCTAAATAAAACTGGATTGTTCAATAAAATGCTAGTGCTAGTAGGGGAAATAACCGCCAATTTTGCTTTTTCATATTCTGGTAATGCAATCTTAGTAGCATCACTAGAAATATGTCCAATGACTCCCAGTATTGAAGAATCTTTGATGAGTTCTTGAGCTACTTCTTTAGCTTTTTCTGTGTTGCTATCATTAGCAATTACAATCTCTAGTAATCTGCCGTTTAAGCCCTTTTTTTGATTGAATTGGTCTTGTGCTTGGGCTACCCCACGTAATATTTCTGGAGTATTATTTTTATCATCTTGGTTTTTGTCTAATGGTACAACTACTGCTAAGGTAAATGGAGAACCTTGTTGGCGAGCTAGGGAATTATTATAATAAATTAGCACTTCTGGGTCATAGCGATTAGCGTTTACAGCTTCTTTAAATAATTTAATTGCTTCTTGATAATTACCTTTTTTAAAGGCTTGAATACCTTGGTCACGATAGATATTATTAATCTCAGGGAAGAAAGTGCGATTACCTCGACTAATTCTACTATTATCTACTACACAAAAAACACCTAATTCCTTTCTTTCACCTGGTGGACAAGTTCTCAAACCTTGGGAAATACCCACACCAATAACTACAACTCCAGCTAATCCTAAAGATGCTATTAATATTGAACTACGGTTGAGCCATTGGAGCATGATTGTAGAAGGTTTTTTATTTAAAGGTTCAGCTGCAACGTTAAGATTAGTGTTAGACTCACGGTCTTCAATTTCTTTTAATCTTTGTTTAAATAATATTCTGTTTGGATCAATTTCTAACCCTGATTGACATTGTTCTGTTGCTTTAATCCATTCTCTTGCAAGTATCAATTTATGGACATAATTTTCTATTGTCTGTAAAAAACCATCTTTGCTACTTTCTCTATCAATTTTGTCAGCTAGTCTGTAAATTTCCAAGGCTTGCTCAAAATTTTCTGCCTTTGAGTATTTTTCAGCTACAGTTAATAAAGGCTGTAAAACAGACTCTTGTTTATTTATATTTCCGATAAAAGAATAGAATTGATAGGCTCGTTCGTAAAGTTCACAGGCTTTATTAAGTTCTTCAATCTTTAAATATTCTTCAGCCAAAGATGTTACAGTTTTAAAGTTATTAGGATTAAGCTTTAAAGCCAGTTCATAAGTTTGCACTGCCCGTGTATCATCATGTTCTCGCAAATCATCTGCTACTGACAAGAGCCTATTAATATTTTCTTGTTGAACTGTCTCTAAATGGCTAATTTCCTCTTTTAGCTGATGACTTTTCACCAACCAACGACGGACAAATTCTAGCTTAACCCTGTTATTATCTAAAAAACCATATTCATGTAATTGTTCGTCTGCTTTTTTCAAATATTCTGTTGCTATTCCATGGCTTCTTAATAGCATTAGCTGGGGAGGTTCATTTTCTTGAATAGCTATATTTCGAGCCTCTGCTGCTGCTGCAAAAATAACTTGCTGCTCAGTAGTTAATCCGCCCCAGAACCATATTAAACCATATTCAGCTAATTCAATTGCTTTATCTACGATACTTTCAACATGATGACCATTTATACTCTGGGGAAGCACATTTTTTTGATTATAGCGATCGCGTGCTAGATTATAAATGGCAGAACATATACACTGGGTAACATAAGGATGTCCTGCGGATAATTGGAAAATTGCTTCTATTGCTTCTTCTTCATAGTTTAAAACATTCTTATCAGGTTGAATAATTAACTTTTGAGTATCCTCTTTCTTTAACAAACCAATTTCTATATTTAGTGCTTCTCGTAATGAAGAAACTAATTTTGGTAACTTTGATATATGTCTTCCTACTACTGGGATAATAAATAATTTCTGATCTCTTTTCTGTAGCTGTAGAATATAATCACAAAAATTATTACTATCTGTATCTGATTCAGTATCTCTTTCAGTCAAAACATCAAATTCATCCCATAGTAAAACCAATTTCTTATTACCTAATTGTTGATAAACTGTCGGTAGAAATTCACGAGAAAAAATCTCAATATTGGTAAGAATATTCTCTGCTAAATGGGTTAAAATTTCCTCGTTTGTTTCTAATGTTTCTAGTTTCTCTATAATTCCAATTGCAATTGAATGTATAATTTCTTGATGAGACGAGTTTACTGTACCTTGAAAATCGAAACTGATAAAAACAAATTCATCTGTACCTAATTTTCCAGGAATTTGTGCAATTACAGATGATTTGCCAATCCGTCTTTGACCATGTAATAAAATTAGTTTTACATTGTCGGTTTTAAGATAATAATTAATGTCATTAAAAAAATTTTCGCGTCCAAAAAATCTATTTGTATCTGTAATTCGACCACCTATTATGTAAGGATTTGGAGGGAAAGGCATATTTTATCTGCTCCTTGTTAATTTCAGATCAATCATGGTCTATAAACTTAGTAGAGAAGTCGAAAAGAACTTCTCTATTCAAATATCTATGCAGGAAATACTGGTACTACCTTTGTAATCCAATCTAGGAAAGATTTTACTTTATTTGGATTGTTACCTAACCAAGTAACTACTTCTTTAACTTGGTTTACTTGTCCATGACTAATCAGATTCATAAATTCTTTTTCTCTATCTCTGATTGATTGTTCTGGAGTCTGCAAAATCTCCTGAATTACCCATTTTTTCATAAGTGATGAAGTGAAAGAGTAAAACTTTTCTGGTTCTAGAGAATTGGAAGTAATTACACCCTGTTCTTCCAACTTTCTTAAAGATCGTTCATGTTGTGTAAAAATGCGGCCAATGCCTTTTAATTTAAAGTTTAGCTCCCCTATATGACCTTCCATATCTAACAAGGCTATCAGCATTAACAACACCTGTTCTTTAGGATTGCATCTATGCCAAATTGTTTTGAAAATCTGTTGAGTATCTCTTTCAAAATTTTCAGCAAATGATGTAATATCGGGATTAATCCCAGGCTGTAGCTCTCGATACAAGAAAAACCCAGCAGTTTGGACTAACATTGGATGTCCACCAGTAATATTCATGATTTCACCCCGTAATGTGGGTGGTCTAATAATATTTAATAGTTGAACTAAATCCTTGGTAGGAAACAATTTCAGCGATTGAAACAGATAGTGATTATACCAAGGAGAAGCATTGGGGTTAAGCTTGGGACCTAATTCACTGAGGCGTTGGAGTGAAGCCACAATCATTGAGAGGTATTGACCTTCTTCCGCATGAACCGCCAAATTACGACACTGAGCTAAAAATGTTTCCATTTCAGCTTCTTGATATTGATCATTGCTCACTAAAGCTGCATCAAAATCATCTACCAACAATACTAAAAACTTATCTTTTCTACCCAATCTCCGTAATGCTTGGCGCAGACTATCATTTGTAGTCGGTTTTTCGAGTAATGGCTTTATTTCAGCTTGTAGTTGTGGTTCACTGTCTAATTTATCATGCAGCAAACTTAAAGCTTCCCGCCAAAAACCAGCAGGAGTAAAGGGAATGATATTTTGACAATTGACTATGACAGCGATACCTTGAGATGGATCTAATCCATATTCTTGCCATGTTTGCTCAGAAGCTAATTTCTGCAAGAATGAAGACTTACCCATTCCTGGCCCACCCCAAATGGCGAAATGGCTGCGGTTATGGATTTGGTCAAAAGCATAGTTAATTTCTGATGTCCGCCCCACAAAACTTTCTGGGAGAACTGGTTTACCTGGAAAAAAGGGATTGGCCATGGTGAATTTGAATAGTTCGAGAAATTAAAATTATTGTCACAGTATACTATCAGTAGTGTACTTGTTTTATCTCTTAGAAGCAATATGCAATCTGAATTTAATTTCTTTCAACACTGGTATCCTCTCATCCCTATAGAAGATTTAGAACCACACAAACCCAAACCGATGACATTATTAGGAAAAAGATTAGTAATTTGGAAACCTACAAAATCAGAAACATATCGGGTATTTTTAGATCAATGTCCCCACCGTCTCGCACCATTAAGCGAAGGTAGAATCGAAGATAAAACAGGTAACTTAATGTGTAGTTATCACGGTTGGGAATTTAATGAAAATGGCATTTGTCAGCGCGTTCCCCAAGCAGAAAACCCAGAAATTGTCACCAAAAATCAAGATAATTTTTGTGTTATTTCCTTTCCAGTGCGTCAACAACAGGAACTACTTTGGGTGTGGCCAGATGAAAAAACAGCCGCAATAGCTGAAAATACACCTTTACCATTATCACCCCAAATAGACGCAGAAAAAGGATTTGTGTGGTCGAATTATATTCGAGATTTAGAATATGATTGGCAAACATTAGTAGAAAATGTAGCAGATCCTAGTCATGTCCCTTTTGCTCATCATGGAGTCCAAGGTAATAGAGACAAAGCTCAACCTATACCTATTAACATAGTTAAATCAACCATGGATTTAATTGAAGTAGATATTGCGAGAGGTTTACCCACAACAATTACATTTGAACCACCTTGTAGATTAGAATATGCAATTAGTCTTGGTAATACAGGAAAGAAACTAGGTTTAGTTGTTTATTGTATTCCCGTATCTCCTGGTAAATCGAGAATTGTTGCTCAATTTCCCCGCAACTTTGCTAAAACCCTACATCGGATTATCCCCCGTTGGTGGAATCATATTAATGAGAGACATCTAGTATTAGATGGAGATATGATTTTTCTGCAACAACAAGAATACTATTTACAACAAAAACAATTAACCCAAAGTTGGAAAACAGCTTATAAATTACCCACAAATGCTGATAGATTAGTAATTGAATTTCGCAATTGGTTTGATAAATATTGTCAAAGTAAATTACCTTGGCAAGAAATAGGAATTAATGGTAGTGAACCTACAACTATTAATGAAAATCGGGCTGAAGTTCTCGATAGATATAAACAACATACCCAGCATTGTAGTAGTTGTCGAACCGCAGTTAAAAATTTAGAACGGTTGCAAATAGGACTTTTAGCATATTTTGTAATTGTTATATCTGGAGTGGCTTTATTACCTGATGATTTGCGGTTACAGCTAGGTTTACCATTAATAATTACCGCACTTTTAGGAGTAGGAATTTCTGCGTGGTTGAAATTTTCATTCATTCCTAAATTCTACTTTGTAGATTACATCCACGCAGAGAAATAAACAATTCAAAAATAAAAAATGAATCAATAATAAACTCTTACCAATTATCAATTACCCATTACCCATTACCAATTAACTAAAGTTTCAATCCCAAACGTTGAAAATCCTGCTGAACTTCATTCCATAAAGCTTTATTGTATGGGTCAGTTTTTAAGGCTTTTTTCAGATAAATTCTGGCTTTTGGGAGTTGTTTTTCCGTAATTAAAGCTCGTCCCCAGATTTGATAAGCGATCGCTAACCATTGACGCACCTCCGCATCTGCTGGTAAACGCGCCATTAAAGCCTCTGCTAGAGCGATCGCCTGGGGAAAACGTCTTTCCTGTAAAAATCGCTGTAACTGCTCATAAGTCTTCCACTTTAACCGTTGTTCTATATCCTCTAAATTGGGTGGATGAGATATAACCGTTGTTTTTGATGCTGCTGGTTGAGTTTGCACTTCTCTAGCACTAGAAACATCAGTTTTCACCTCATTAGTCCGAGGCTTAATTTCCTCCGGTGGTAAAACCGTTTGGAGAAACTTATAAGCCTCAGTCACCGCAATAAACTTATCTTTCGCTTTGAGATCATCTGGGTTGATATCAGGATGATATTGCTGTACCAATCGGCGATAGGACGCTTTAACATCAGCAAAAGAAACTCCCGACCTTAAACCCAATATCCGGTAATAATCTTCAAGATCCATGTTGCTTCGCTTGACTTAAATTCAAAATTCAAAACTAAAAATTCAAAATGAGTAATTCATACTTTTGAATTTTACATCTTGAATTTTGAATTATTTTCCACTATTAAATACGTTCTTCAATCACACGATCAATTAAACCGTATTCCTTAGCCTCTTGAGCAGACATAAAAAAGTCACGATCCATGTCTTTTTCAATCTTGCTTAAAGGTTGAGTAGTATTATCAGCATAAATTTGATTTAACTGACTCCGAATTCGCAGAATTTCTCTAGCTTCGATTTCGATATCAGAAGCTTGTCCGCGAGTTCCCCCAGAAGGTTGGTGAATCATAATCCGGGAGTGAGGTAAGGCCATGCGTTTACCCTTTGTCCCCGCAGCCAACAGGAAAGATCCCATAGAAGCAGCCAAACCGACACAGATTGTCACCACATCAGACTTAATGTGTTGCATGGTGTCATAAATTGCCAAACCAGATGTCACCATCCCACCGGGGGAATTGATATATAAATAAATATCCTTCCCTGGATCATCGGAATCCAGATACAGCATGACAGCAATAATTTGGTTAGCAATTTCGTCATCCACATCTCTTCCCAAGAAAATAATTCTTTCCCGGTAAAGACGGTCATAAATGCTAATCCAATCTGTATATTGTCCACCGGGCATCCGGTAAGGAACTTTAGGCACGCCTATAGGCATTTGCGGTACTCCGTTTGTAATTAGTTAATTGTCAGTGGTCAGTGGTCAGTGGTCAGTGGTCAGTGGTCAGATGAAGCTATATCTTCTTACCAATTACCAATCACCAATCACCAATTACCTATTTAAAGCACACTTGCAGGGAGTGGGGGATTAGCGAGTTCATCCTTCCTAAAAACTCTGTCAATCAAACCATATTCCTTAGCTTGGTCAGGAGTCATGTAGAAAAGACGATCCATGTCCTTGCTAATTTTCGTCATGTCTTGTTCAGTCGTCCGGGCTAGAATTTCCAGCATTGAAGCTTTATTTGCCAAAACTTCCTTAGCGCGAATTTGAATATCCGTCGCCTGTCCTTGGGCGTAGCTTTTCGGCTGATGCAGGATAATGGAAGAATTGGGCAAACTAGCACGACAGCCTTTTGTCCCAGCACTAAGAATCATCGCAGCCATACCCATAGCCGAACCAATACAAATGGTGTGGATAGGAGGCTTGATATATTTCATAGTGTCATAGATAGCGAAGGCTTCGGTTTCAAAACCGATAGGTTCGCCACTGTAACCAGAAGTACCTGTAGAGTTGATGTAGATTTTAATTGGTTTTTCGGGATCATCGGACTGCAAATACAGCAATTGAGCGACGATTAATTCCGTAACAGACGGAACAAGTGGCATACCCAGATACACAATCCGCTCCTTCAATAGTAGGGACGGTAAATCTGGCGGCGGTGTCCGGTAGGAGCTATCGCCGGAATAGGGGGCTTGCACAGCCTTGAGGTGAGAAATATCCATAGCAACTAATCGCCTGAAACTATGCCGTTAATGTATTACATCCTAACGCGATGCTCACCCAATTTAGGGTGTGGATTTCTCCCTGATAGTGAAAAAAGCTAAATTTTAAAATATTTGGGTCTTGAGTCCCAATTATGCCAAGTACAGCAGGGCGTAGGGGCGTAGGGTCTGCGCCCTCAATTGTATGGCATCTAACCAATAACCGCTATATGTTTCATGAAAAAATCGGTTGCAAATCTAAAATAAAACCGGGTAATACATTTTCTCCAGATAAATTTGCAGGAGATTGTAAAACTTCTATTTCTTGATTTGGGCGATAAATTTCTACTTGTTTATCTTTAGGATTAATTAACCAACCTAACCGCAAACCATTGGCAATATATTCTCGCATTTTGGCTTGAGTATCTGCTAAATCATCGCTTTCAGAAACCAACTCAATCACAAAATCAGGACATAAAGGCAGAAACCTTTTTCTTTGTTCTGGTGTGAGTGCATTCCATCTTTCCATCTTTATCCAAGACACATCAGGGGAACGGGTAGCACCATTAGGTAATTTAAAACCTGTGGAAGAATCAAAAGCTTTTCCTAAACCATTTTGGCGATTCCAAAACCAAACTTGTCCTCCTAATTCTAGGTTTCTATCTCCCGTTTCTCCTCCTGTTGGTGACATAATACTTAATTCTCCTTGTGATGATAATTCTAAACGTAAATCTTTATTAGCAGCGACCATTTCCACAAATTTATCATCTGTGAATTTGAGTGATTGTGGTATTTGTAAAATTACAGCAGTCATGATTCATACCTCTTAATTAATCTCCATTTATTCCCTCGTTCCCAGTCTCCGACTGGGAATGCTTTCCGGGAGGTTCTACCTCCCATTTTAACGATATTTTCAGAACAGGGCGGTTAGAAAATACATTTTAACCTAAACCTAGAAAACCAGAAATTATCGGCAACAATTTACCGCATTCTTCAACCAATTTTGCCGCAGTTGGTAAATGAGCAATTGTTCCTTTTAACATTGTAATTGCTGTATCTGCTAAATCTTGTTTTTCTTGAGGATTTTGTGCGGCTTCTGCTAAAGATTTAACTTGTTTTAAAGCCTTTTCTTTTTCTTTTGCTGTTAAATTACTATCAGTTTCAATTGCTGTTTTTAATTGTGTTAATAATTCTTTAATTCCTGGTTTATCGGGTTCAGGTGCAGACGGTAATTCATTAATAGTATTTGTGACTGTACCACTGATTTCACCTAAATTTAAGGCTTGTCCACTGGCGTTAAAATCTCCGCCGATACTGCCAATTTCAACTTTACGGCTAGAATCGTTAGTCATGTTTTTATTCTCCACTTTGTTGTCAACTTGAACATTGATAGGTTTCTTAGCTAATAGTTTAACAATTTCTGTCATCTCTGCACTTTGTTGGCGATAAATAACTATTTCATTATCTTTAGCTTGTAATTGTGCTTTATATTTTTCTTCAACTGCTGCTAATGCTAATTGATAATTTTGAGTAAAATCGCGGTGAATCTTTTCTTTATCAGCATTATCAGGAACGGCAACTTTAGAGGTTGTTTGAAAAGTATTAGATGAAACCGATAATCTCCAGAAACCTAACCCCCCTTCCCCCCTTCCCTACAAGGGAATGGGGGTTTCAAAGCCTCTCCCCGCGTCGGGGAGAGGTTTGGAGAGGGGTTTATTTATACATTAAAAACTTTTCAAACATCCTCTTAACAACTACCACACTATCACCTTTATTTTCAATACTCTGAATAGCTAATTCTGTATCTCTATTTTGATTTTGAACTTGATCAAAAGCATTAACAAAAGCCTTCCAGTCAATACCATTTTGGAAAATTAGATCAACAGTATTTAAAACTTCTGTAGTCCAGCCTTAGCGCCACTAAAATCAGCATCTTTAAGGATAGCATTGGTAAAATTTGCCCCTCTAATATCAGCTTTACTAAAATTAGCACCTGTCAGGTTTTGACCTTTAAAAGAGCGTCCTCGGAGATTTTGACCGCCGTAGTTTGGTGACATAATCGCATCCGCAAGAGATTATCTATTAGATTTTACACTTATTTGTGGGTATTATTCCCAGTTTTGGTTAAATTTTATTAAATTTGGCTTTTTATAATCCGGGTAAATATTTTTAAACTAATAGGACTTACGCAAAAAACCTATCAAACTCTTATTTCTCTGTGTTCTCTGTGCCTCTGTGGTTCGTTTATTCCGTAACTTGTGCGTAAGTCCTAACTAAATTAAAATAAGAGTTAACTTTTGCAGGAGGATTATGAACAATCAACTCTATGAACGAGATTTTAATGTTTGGCGAGAAACTATCATTAAAAAAATCAAACAACAAGATTTTAATGATATTGATTGGGAACATCTACTATTAGAATTAGAAGATATGGGAAAATCAGAAAAACGCTCATTTTTGAGTAATTTAACCATCTTAATTACTCACTTACTCAAATTGACTGTTCAAGCTGATGCTCCCGAAATAATGAAAGGAAGTTGGTACAGTTCTGTTACTGAACATCGTTTTCGAGTTAAAAAAGATTTGGAAGAAAATCCTTCTTTTAAAAATTATCTCCATGAGGTTATTTTTATTGCTTATGCTGATGCTCGTAAATTGGCAATTAAAGAAAGTAAAAATGCTAAATTGGGAATCAGAAAACCAGAGGAAACCGAATATCCTCTTGATTTTCCTTTTACTATCGAACAGTTATTAGATGAAGATTTTTATGGGGAGTTAGGGGGGTGATATCCAATTGTTTTCTAAATCATCAACCCAAGGATCAGTATATATGTAAGAATCTGGTAAATAACAATTACAAGATTCAAGGAAAAAAATAACTAACTGTTTCAGGAGGACATTATGGAAGAATCTTGGGTTTATCAGGATATTCTGCAAAAAGGTGAGCAAAAAGGCAAAAGAAGAGAAGCACTAGAATTGATTCTCCGTCAGTTAAAACGCCGCTTTGGGAATATTCCAGCCAAAATAGAACAGCAACTTCCTAATTTGGGACTAACTCAACTGGAAGATTTAGCCGAAGAATTATTAGATTTTTCGCAAATAGATGATTTAGTTAAATATATGGCGAATATTTCCTAACAACAAAAACCATTATTATCCTCGTTCCCTGGTTCTGCCGGGGAATGATATTTTTAGCATCAAGGTGAATTATGAAGAAAGAGAAACAATAGAATGATTTACTGATAGGATTATTGCAGGAGGTTAGAAATCATTATGACAACACATCAACCAACAGTCATTACCAATGATAATCTTTACGACCAAGATTTTTATCTGTGGATAGAAACAATATCTAAACAATTAAAAGCAGGGAAATTTGCAGAAATTGATTTAGCAAATCTGATAGAAGAAATTGAAAGCATGGGAAAAAGTGAAAAACGGGAGTTAAAGAGCCGTTTAATTGTGCTATTAATGCACTTACTAAAATGGCAATATCAACCTGAAAAACGTAGTGAAAGCTGGCGCAGTACGATTACAGAGCAACGTATTTGTATTGAATTATTATTAGAAGATAGTCCTAGTTTGCAATCTCTACTTATAGAAATATTTGCAGATTGTTATGAAAAAGCTCGTTTAAAAGCATCTGAAGAAACAGGAATTAAATTAAACTTCTTTCCTAAAGAATCTCCTTTTACTTTAGCAGAAACCCTGAAAAATTACTTTTTGAATAATTAAATTCTATCAATTTTCATGTTTATTTGTTCATATTTCAATTTCTGTTTTAGGGAAAGTTAAGGCTTTTATTCCAGTGATTCTCAGAGGGTGTTTGAAAACTTTTTTGTGTGGTATATAACACCTGTAGATCCCCCTAAATCCCCCTTAATAAGGGGGACTTTAAGAAATTTAGCCCCCTTTTTTAAGGGGGTTGGGGGGATCTAAATAAATTTTGATACTTTTCAAACATCCTCTCAGCCTCTAAATTAACTTATTTTCCGTAGTATAGAGGATGCGGTTTGAAGTTATCTGTAAAATTGTATCTGTCTAAACTAGATAGGAAATTGAAATTATGAAAGTTAATTTACAACTAGCGCTCAATGATGCTGGTATAGATGCAAATCAAACTAGCACTCAACGTCAATTAGTAGTTTCCGTTTCTGCTGGTGGTGAAACAATAGATCGGACTGTACCCTTGAACTTATGCTTAATTCTCGATCATAGCGGTTCAATGCAAGGGAAATCCCTGGAAACTGTGAAAAATGCCGCTTGTTTGTTAGTAGATCGTTTGACTCCTGAAGATCGTCTCAGTGTAGTTGTTTTTGATCACCGTGCCAAGGTTTTAGTCCCCAATCAGTTAATTACAGATCGTCAACAGATTAAAAAGCAAATTAAACAACTCACCGCTGATGGGGGAACTGCCATTGATGAGGGTTTACGGTTGGGAATTGAGGAATTAGCCAAGGGTAAACATGATACTGTTTCCCAAGCATTTTTACTGACTGATGGGGAAAATGAACATGGTGATAACGATCGCTGTTTGAAATTTGCCCAATTAGCCGCCAACTATAATTTGACTCTAAATACATTGGGATTTGGTGACAATTGGAATGATAAGGTTTTAGAAAAAATCGCTGATGCTGGTATGGGTACGTTGTCTTATATTCAACACCCAGATCAGGCTGTATCGGAATTTGGTCGCTTATTTAGTCGAATGCAAACAGTGGGATTGACTAATGCTCAACTATTATTATCCTTAACGCCTAATGTCCGATTAGCTCAACTCAAACCCATTGCTCAAGTTTCCCCAGATACCATTGAGTTACCAGTACAACCCGAAAGCGATGGACGGTTAGTAGTGAGACTGGGCGATTTAATGAAAGACGAGAAACGGGTAGTTTTAGTTAATATTTATGTAGGACAGTTGCCAGAAGGTAAACAGGCGATCGCTAATGTTCAAGTCCGCTACGATGACCCCGCCCATAACCAAATCGGGCTACACTCCCCCAATCTACCAATTTATGCTCATGTCACCAGGGAATACCAACCAGCACCAAATCCCCAGGTACAACAGTCGGTTTTAGCTTTAGCCAAATATCGCCAAACCCAGTTAGCCGAAACGAAATTACAGCAGGGTGATCGGGCTGGTGCAGCAACGATGTTACAAACTGCGGCAAAAACTGCGCTGCAAATGGGAGATGCTAGTGCTGCAACGGTATTGCAAGTTTCCGCCACCCGCTTACAAGCTGGGGAACAGTTATCAGAAAGCGATCGCAAAAAAACCAGAATTGTCTCAAAAACTGTTTTGCAAGATGCTTCCCCCCAATGAAAGTTCAACTAACATCGGCTCTAAATGATACTAACGTTGATGCTGCCCAACAAAGCAATCAACGACAACTCTCAATTTCCATTTCCGCTATGCCTTCTCAACTTGAACAAAGTTTACCCTTGAATCTCTGCTTGATTCTCGATCAAAGTGGTTCTATGTCCGGTGAACCCATGAATATCGTCATTCAAGCAGTTGAGCAATTATTGGATCAATTAAAAGTTGGTGACAGGATTTCCATTATCGGTTTTGCTGGCACGTCTGGAGTCATTATCCCCAACCAAATCGTTCAAGATATTGAAAGCATCAAAACCCAGTTAAGAGCCAAGCTAAAGGCTGCTGGCGGGACTGTCATCGCCGAAGGTTTATCCTTGGGGATTACAGAACTACTCAAAGGCACAAAAGGCGCAGTTTCCCAAGCCTTCTTACTGACAGATGGTCATGGGGATAACGGGTTACAGATTTGGAAATGGCAAATTGGACCAAATGACAATAAACGTTGTTTGCAACTTGCTAAAAAAGCCGCCAAACTCAACCTGACAATTAACACCCTGGGTTTTGGTGATGACTGGAATCCAGATTTATTGGAAAAGATTGCTGATGCTGGGGGTGGGACTCTGGCTTATATCGAGAACCCAGAACAAGCTGTAACTCAATTTGCGCGCCTATTTCGGCGGGTACAGTCGGTGGGATTAACAAATGCCCATTTACTTCTATCTTTAGTCCCTGCTGTGCGTCTGGCGGAACTCAAACCCGTTGCCCAAGTTGCCCCAGATACCATTGAATTACCAGTAGAAACCGATGCTAATGGGACTTTAATGGCGCGGTTAGGGGACTTGATGAAAGATACCGAACGAGTAGTTTTAGCGAATATTTATCTGGGACAATTACCAGAAGGGAAACAAGTCATTGGCCATATCCAAATTCGCTATGATGACCCATCGTTGAATAAGGAGGGTTTACTTTCTCCTTTAGTGCCAATATATGCTAATTTCACCAAGACTTATGAACCTGCTCTCAATTCCCAGGTGCTAAACTCGATTCTGCTTTTGGCTAAATATCGGCAAACTCAATTGGCTGAGGCAAAATTAGAATTAGGCGATCGCCTTGGTGCTGCTACAATGTTACAAACTGCTGCTAATACCGCCTTACAAATCGGTGATACCTGTGCAGCCACCGTGTTACAAGTTTCAGCAACTCGCTTACAAGCAGGTGAAGAACTATCGGAAGCTGACCGCAAAAAGACAAGAATGGCATCCAAGACAGTTTTGAAAGAATAGCTGTAGGGTAGGTCTTTCGGCCTACCCTCTTAAATTTTTAGTAATTCTTGCAATAAAAAGCAAGGTAAAAAACCAAGATAGACATCGGCAATATCACATTTAGAGAAATTTGTACACACCTTATAGGAAGATGAATAGGAATAATATAAGGTTTAAAGTAGCTATATATGGTAAACACCTGGTATATATAAAGGCTTGGCTAACCCCCAGGTCTTTTTCGTATTTAAAGTAGTTGGTAAAATTTTATGAATTCCTATTTATGATGTCAATATGTGTTATTGCCATGATATATCACATTTAGAGGAATTTGTACACATTCTATAGGAAGATGCTATGTGGCTAGATTAGCACTAAATTAATTATGTACGTTGTTAAGCACAGCAATTATGGAGGTTTGGTAATATGACCAAACCTTTTTTTTCGCTTCAACCAAAAATTAACATCAATCCAACCTACGAATTAAGGATTTTTTCAATGTGGTAAAGGTATTGTTGTATAGCGTCACAATACTTAGTCATGAAATTATTTTTGACTATTAAAGTAACTGTTATAGGGCTACACTGAAGCCAATAGATTTTTGATAATACATACAAATCATTTGTTACTATGTACTGTAATTAAAAATATCCATCTGGAAACCCACGTCAGATACCAAATACATTAATCAAAATAACAGTCCTATGGGATGCCGACTGAGAGTTGTTTTAACTGATCAAGAAAAGTTAACGCTAGAAGAGTTAAGAAGGTCTAAAGACGCTCCTCAACGAACAAAAGATCGCGCTCAAGTTCTACTGTTGAACGCTAGGGGATTAAAAAACGAGGAAATTGCTCAAGGTTTAAACTGGGCAGTTTCTACAGTCCGTCAAACCTTACACCGTTGGGAAAAGATGAGTTTAGCAGGATTATGGGATGCTCCAGGTCGAGGAGGAAAACCCCGTTATTCAGAACATGATTTAGAGTATCTAGAAAACTGCCTAATTGAAGAACCCCAAACTTACAACTCTAAACAACTAGCCAAAAAACTAGCATCTGAGCGACAAGTTTACTTGAGTGCTGACCGACTTCGCAGAGTCCTTAAAGCCAGAGGCAAAGTCATCAAGTCATCAATACACGCAGAGAGCAGGGGGCAGGGAGCAGGGGAAAATTGACAACTGACCACTGACCACTGTACGGGGGAAGCATTTGGAGAACTATTTTTGGGAATGAGCGATAATTTATCTTCCAAATGCTGACTGTACGGGCGAAGCATTTGGAGAACTATTTTTGGCAATGAGCGATAATTTATCTTCCAAATGCTGACTGTACGGGCGAAGCATTTGGAGAACTATTTTTGGCAATGAGCGATAATTTATCTTCCAAATGCTGACTGTACGGGCGAAGCATTTGGAGAACTATTTTTGGCAATGACCGATAATTTATCTTCCAAATGCTGACTGTACGGGCGAAGCATTTGGAGAACTATTTTTGGCAATGACCGATAATTTATCTTCCAAATGCTTACTGTACGGGCGAAGCATTTGGAGAACTATTTTTGGCAATGACCGATAATTTATCTTCCAAATGCTTACTGTACGGGCGAAGCATTTGGAGAACTATTTTTGGCAATGACCGATAATTTATCTTCCAAATGCTGACTGTACGGGCGAAGCATTTGGAGAACTATTTTCGGCAATGACCGATAATTTATCTTCCAAATGCTGACTGTACGGGCGAAGCATTTGGAGAACTATTTTCGGCAATGACCGATAATTTATCTTCCAAATGCTTCGCCCCTACTGACCACTGACCACTAAGTATTCATTCCTAAAAATAGGGTACTTTGAATACAGTAAAGAGGTAAAAAAACAAAAAAAATCCTGAAATCTATATAAATTAATAGTTTCATCTATCCACTTAGGGCGACAACGCTTTAGAATGATTCATTGAAAAGTCGAATCAATCGTATTTGTAGCGATTTTGAGTGTAAATACTCTCAAGGAACGATTTTTGTATTTCTACAAACGGAAATTTACGTAAAGATGCAGTCATGGTGCATCTTGAAATAATCTCTAGCAAAACTTTAGGAGTTTGATATGAACAAGGGCGAATTAGTTGATGCGGTAGCAGAAAAGGCTAGTGTTACCAAGAAACAGGCTGATGCTGTTTTGAGTGCTGCCATCGAAACCATTGTGGAAGCGGTTTCTTCCGGTGATAAGGTAACATTGGTAGGATTTGGTTCTTTTGAATCACGGGAACGCAAAGCCCGTGAAGGGCGCAACCCCAAAACCAACGAAAAAATGGACATTCCCGCTACCAGAGTTCCCGCTTTCTCCGCTGGGAAACTGTTTAGAGAAAGAGTAGCACCCCCAAAAGAGCCAAAAGAGTAAGTTCTTCTAGAGGAAAGATATTTTTGATGCCACAACAAGCACACGGGGGAAATTTAGCTTGGGCAGCAGCACTGGCTGGCTGTTCCCCTGATGCTATTGTGGATTTTTCCGCCAGTATCAGCCCGTTGGGACCACCAAACAGCGTTATTGCTGCAATTGTGTCCCAACTGGGCAATCTGAGGAATTATCCTGACCCAGAGTATGGTGAATTGAGACTTGCTCTGAGTCATTTTCATCAAATACCTACTGAGTGGATTTTGCCAGGTAATGGTTCAGCAGAATTATTAACTCTGGTGGGTAGAGAATTGGGACAATTAGCAGCAACAGTGTTACTAACTCCAGCGTTTGGTGACTATTACCGCACTCTTGCGGCTAATAACGCTAAAGTTCTGGAGTTTCCTGTGGATTTAGGCATAGGTCAGGGGAATATTTCTCTATTGCCAGATTTCGGACTTGAGACTTCAGATTTTGGGTTACTGCTGAATAATCCTCATAATCCCACGGGAAAGTTATTTTCACGGGAGTCTGTTTTACCGTATTTGGAAAAGTTTGCTTTGGTGGTGATAGATGAAGCGTTTATGGATTTTTTGCCACCGGAAGCTGAACAAAGTTTAATTGGGTTGGTGCAGGAATACGAGAATTTGGTGATTTTACGATCGCTCACCAAATTTTACAGTTTACCAGGGCTAAGATTAGGATATGCGATCGCTCACCCCGACCGTTTGGCAAAATGGAAATTATGGCGAGATCCTTGGCCTGTAAATACTTTAGCAGCAGCCGCAGCGATCGCCGCCCTCCAAGATACAGAATTCCAAAATCTCACCTGGAAATGGCTACCAGAGGCGAGAAACCAACTATTTCAAGGTGTAGCTTCAATTCCCGGTTTAACCCCGCTCGAAGGCACTGTTAACTACTTATTGGTAGAATCTCAACAATCTACTTCCCAGCTACAACAGCAACTACTTCAGCAACACCAGATTTTAATTCGTGATTGTTTAAGCTTTAAGGAATTAGGCGATCGCTTTTTTCGCGTCGCAGTCCGTACCCAGTCTGATAACCAACGCCTATTAACAGCACTTATAAGAAGGAGTCAGGAGTCAGGAGTCAGGAGTCAGGAGTATGGCTAACGCCACGCTTCGCTATCAGGAGGAAGAAGGAAGAAGGAAGAATAAAACTTAATGGGTGACAACGAACAACGAACAACGAACAACGAACAACGAACAACTGCCCAATGCCCAATGCCCAATGCCCAATGCCCCATGCCCCATGCCCAATATTGATTACGATATCGTTATTATTGGTGGCAGTATTGCTGCATACAAAGCTGCTTTAAGTGCCACTCAGTTACACGCTAAAGTTGCTTTGATTGTGAGCGCGGATTTTTCTGATCACTATAATTCAAGTTATCAATACATACTTAGTGAAATTAGTCAAATTACTCAGCAATCTTATAATTTAGCAAATCTAGGAATTTTTGACAAAAATATTCACTTAAATCCAGAATTTTTAAATTTAAAAAAAGGATTGTTTTATGCAAATGCCGTTGCTAAAAATCTGAATCAAATAAATTCTCTTTCTAACTTAGCTGCCCAAGGTGTTGATATTATTGTTGGTAATGGTCAATTTCAATCTTCTCCTCAATTAAGTTTTACAGTTAATGAAAGACAGTTATATAGTCGCACCTATTTACTCGCTAATGGTTCTCGTCCCTTAATTCCCAATATTTCAGGATTAGATACTATTAAATATCTGACTTTAGCTAATATTTGGCAATCTTTAGAAACAACAACATTACCCGAAAATTGGGTAATTATTGGTGGTGTTCCTCAAGGTATAGAAATTGCTCAATTTTTAGCCAGATTCGGTTGTCAAGTTACATTAATAGTTAAAAATTCTCAAATTCTGCCTAATCTTGATTTAGAAATAGCCCAATTATTAACAGCACAATTAGAAGTTGATGGTGTGCGGGTTTTAACACAAACCCAAGTCACCCAAATCCGACATATAGACAATAAAAAATGGGTACAAGCCGGAAATCAAGCCATTGAAACCGACGAAATTTTTATTGGAATTGGACAGCAACCAAACCTAGAATATCTGAATTTACCAGCCGTAGGAGTAAAATTGCATCAACACCGCTTGGTTGTCAATGAAAAATTACAAACTACCAACCAGCGAATTTATGCCTGTGGTGATATATTAGGTGGTTATGATATTCAGAATATTGGTAATTATGAAGCTAATATTGCCATAGAAAATGCTTTATTTTTTCCCAGACTAAAAGTTAATTATGAATCTGTTCCTTGGGGAATATATTCTCAACCTAAAGTGGCACAAGTTGGTTTAACAGAAAAACAAGCGCGAAACCGATATTCTCAAAAGCAAATTTTAGTTTTTAAGCAATATTTCAAAACAGCTACAGCCCCACAAATACAAGGAGAAATTACAGGTATTTGTAAATTAGTAGTTTTGGAAAATGGAAAAATTCTAGGATGTTCTATTTTAGGAATAGCAGCAGGAGAATTAATTAATTTAATTAGTTTAGCAATATCACAAAATATTAAAATTCAGCATTTAGCAAAATTATCACCTATTTATCCCAGTTATTCCGAAATTATCATGGAAACAGCGAGAGAATGGAATAGACACAGAATTAATAAAAACCGTGCTTTACAAGAGTTGTTATTAGGTTTTTTCAATTATCGTCGTGATTGGAATTTATAGTACAGCACTTCCCGATGTATATTATTCGTAATTAATGAAAAGGCTTTTAATCCAATTACCAATGACCAATTACCAATTACCAATTACCAATGACCAATTACCAATTACCAATTACCAATGACCAATTACCAATGACCAATTACCAATTACCAATTACCAATTACCAATTACCAATTACCAATTACTTATTCTTCCGTTGTCCCTTTTCCGTTAAAGAAACACTACCAATTCCCTGTAAAATTCCCCTCCCAACTAAACCTAAACCTCGGCCAATTACTTGAGTGAGAACAAAAACAATTCCAGTTCCTAAAAAGCCTACTAATGATTGTATGCGGGGAGAAATAGCATCCCGAAATTCTAGTATTAATGTTACCCCTAAAGGAATTCCAGAAAGTTGAGCTAATTCTTGATTTCGAGGAGCATAAATTGATATTTTAGAAATTCCCCGAGGGGCAAAAATAAATAATTCATAGCGACTTTCAAAAATTGTTTGCGCTTCAGTTATATATTGATGTAATTGATATTTCCAAGATAAGTTATTTCTAAATTTCTCAATTTCTCTGGTGGAAATCATGTGCCAATGATAAAAATTTTGTTTAATACTTTCCTCGTCTGCTAAATTATTTAGTAATGGTTGAATTACAGCATTAGCTATGTGAATCAATAAATTTTCTAAAATTGATAATGCTTGAGATTGAGATTCTTGCGTTCCTGCTGGATAAGAAACGTTATCAATACATAAATCTGTTAATAATAGTACATAAGTCAATAACTCAAATAGAAATGGAACTTTATTGATAATTTCTGTTTGCGAATCTGTGGTTTTATCTAATAAAAATTTAACCAAATTTATTTCTTGTTTATCTAAAATAATTCGGGAATAATTTCCAAAAAACTCCGTAATAGTAAATTGCCATAAGTCCAGTAAAATCTGGCTTTGTAAATTAAATAGCTGATTCTTATCAAAATTAAAAGCCCGGATTTCTTCCAACTGCTTAAAAAATTGCTGAAGAATAATATAAAGTAACTCTCGCTTTTTATTTTCTCGAAGAATATCAATTTCTAAAGGTGTATTAGTAAGATTATCTAAAGGAAATTTGAGTTTATTTAAACCTAAAGTCAATAATTCAGATTGCAGTTGTTGAGAACTAACTATCGGTGGTACGTTTATAAATGGTCGTAGATCTGATTTAATAATAGTCTGATTGGGAAAAATATCTAAGGACGGTAATTGGTTTTCTTGTGATAGTCTTTGTCTTTCCTTCTCTGCTGTCAATAAGTGATTAACAACCCACCGAGCCGCTAAAAGTTCGCGTCGTTGTCCTGCTAAAATTGCTTTATTTAATAGAGTTATTCCCGGCAATTTTAATTGTTCTGTAACTTTATCAAGGGCTTGATCAATGTTATTAATTCCCGAATTTTGTAAGTTATTTCGCAACTTAGCAAATGGGAAGGGAGAATTAACAATTACTGAATCTGCAAACCAGTAATCACCACCATTAGCTACTTCTTGAATAATGGGGACTAATTGAGAAATTGATATCCCTTTAGGACAATAGCCATTTATCCCGATTTCTTTGGCAGCAATGAGCATTTCTGGTTGAGATTTTGAACTTAAAAGTAATATAGGTATATGGGGATATAAAGCTTTGAGTTGTTTACAGAATTTTAACCCTATTTGCTCATTATCTAATTCTAAAATAATTAATTTAATTTGCCGAGAATTTCCAGTTAGTATTTCCGCTAAAACCTGTAAAGCGGCAGTATCTGTAGCAACATCTGCTACTACTTGTAAATTAGGAATAGCTTCCAGTGTTATCTTGAGTCCTAAACGGAAAATTGGATCTGGGTCAATTAATAAAAATTGTACAAGGCGATCGCTCATTTTTACAAGAAAGTTGATTCCTGATTTTTTAGGCTAGTTTAAATTTTTAATTCCTAATCACTTACTTTGTCACGATAACCATAAAAGTTAATAGTATATTCAGAAATCTTCATCCCTGTTTGTGCTTCCACTTGACGTAACAAATCTTCAGGTAATTCTATATGCACATCTAAAATTTGATTTGTATCTATACAGTTAACATGACTATGGGAATTACTATTATTGCCATATAATCGCCCTTCCCCATGTTCAATACACTCTATAATATTTTGGCTAGATAAAGCTTCTAGATTTTGATATACCGAAGTATGGCCAATTTCCTTACCTTCTTGATTCAGTCGATCATAAATCTCCCTAGCAGAAAGGTGTTCCTTCGCTTGCCAAAGCAATTCCAAAACAAAGCGCCGTTGACGACTGATACGCATCCCTAACATTTGACACCTATCCAAAGCATCTTGTAAAGAACAAATAGGTTTAGGATAAATCCCTTGCTTGTACATATTTCAGGTTGTAAATTCTAGGAATTGGGGATAAATCAATTCAAAATATCCTCATGATAGAACTTGCTTAGGCAAAATTCGAGGAAAATTTTGGCTGTTTGCTAACTGATCATTTTCTTAATCTAAAACAAACTCATAACAACTTTATCTTAAAATTCGGCTAAATGTCTACCTAAAGAGGTAAAAAAGCTGCTACTGTAGATTCTCAACACTGTTGAGTAAGTAGCTATCAGTTCATGACAATCACAATCACCCTCAACAACAACTCTATTTATAGTTTAGATGTGTCACCTGCCTTAACGGTGATTGAACCATTGCTGCAACAGGGAAGCATTTCTACCCATGAACAGCAACTGCGTCTGGAAATTCAGTTTGAGCGGGAAGCAAATGATCCACGGGAACTATCGGAAATTCCCGAAGTCAGACTGTGGTTTGTGCGTCTTGATGCCAAGTATCCTTGGTTGCCATTTTTACTAGACTGGAAAGCAGGAGAACTAGCTCGGTATGCAGCTATGTTAGTACCTCATCAGTTTAGTTCTAAAGAAGGTATCCAGTATAACCCCGAAGCTTTAGAAATATTTCTGATGCACAAAATCTTTATTTTAAGTGATTGGTTGCACAAACAAGATATTGCTAGTCCATCTCGACTCAAATCTTTAGCGCAAATTCTGGGTTATGAATTAGATGATGCTTTCTTTGAAATGATTGAAAAAACTAATTCGTGAACAATGGAATTTATGATTTTAGATTGGATATTTTTTTTCAATCTAAAATCCAAAATCTAAAATTAATACTCAGCCTCCCCAAATTTTTTCTAACACTATTTGGGGTAAGATATCTGCTATTTTCCCAGTTGATGAAGTAATAGCTAATACTTTCTCGCTTATAGGTAATAATTTTTCTGAATCTATAGAATCTAACAAAGTAATTGTATATGTTTCTACTGCTATACTTAATTGCAAGAAGCTATTTTCTACAGATACCATTAAACTAGCACCGGCAATTATGGCAGTTAACTTACCAATATCATCGGGAGAAGTAACTTTAATATTGTGACAATGTTCTAAAAGCGATCTGACTAAAGGCTCATTATTTGCTTCTTTAATGACAACAACAGGTAAATCTGGCTGTTTTTGTTGACAAGCTGCAATAATTTGTTGCCAATTTTCTACGGGATAAGTTGTATCTAGGCTACCTTCACCAGCATTGATGAGAATAAAACCTGTTTCATTCACTCCTAAGCGTTTTTGTTCTGCTTGCGCCCATTCAATATCTACTTTAGGCACATTTACTGATAATGCTGGACAAGGAGTATTAATTTTCAAAGGTTTGAGTAAATTATGGTACATTTTTGCCACATACTCGGATAAATTGGGCGGAATAGGGTTAGTGAGAAAAACCGCACCTTGTCCTTGGTAGCCAATGCGTGTGGGAATTCCCGTCAACCACATTAACAAACCTACCCACCAACTTTGTCCGACAATAATAGCGACATCATACTCACGATCACGGATCATACCAACTAAGTTACCCCAATCAGCTAAACTATTACGATCTTTGTAATCAAAGGTTAATACATCATGAACTGACTTGCTGACTCGGTAAGCGGCCTTTGACTGGGGTTCTACAATCACATCTATCTGCGCGTCGGGATAATAACGCTTCAGATCATCAAGAGTGGCAAAAAAAAGAATTTGGTTATCAATTGAACCAGGGACCAGGGCTACTACACGCATAATATTTATTAACGGTTATTGTTTTATATTTTAGGAGAATATAGGTATTGAGAATTAGGAGTCAAGGAGTCCTTTAATTTTGCTGATGAAGTTATTTTCAACGATGGGTATTTTGAATTTATTTAATTAAAGATTAAGGAAAAGTTGTGCATTTACTAATTCCCGCAGCCGGAAGTGGCAAAAGAATGGGTGCTGATCGTAATAAACTTTTATTACAGGTACGTTCAAAACCCTTGATTGCTTGGACTTTGTTAGCCGCAGAAGCTGCAAGTTCTATTAGTTGGATCGGAATTGTTTCTCAACCTCCAGATTGGGATGACTTCAAGTCTATTATCGCTGACTTAAAGCTGAAAAAAACAATAGTATTTATTCCTGGTGGTTCTACCCGTCAAGAGTCAGTTTATAATGGTTTACAGGCATTGCCAACTAATGCAGGACAAGTTTTAATTCATGATGGCGCTCGTTGTTTGGCAACACCAGAGTTATTTAATGCTTGTTCTGAGGCAATTTTGCATTGTTCTGGTTTAATTGCGGCTGTACCTGTTAAAGATACAATTAAAGTCGTTGACGACAATAATATAATTAAAAGCACACCAGAGCGTAAACAGCTTTGGGCGGCTCAAACCCCCCAAGGGTTCGATGTCAAATTGTTAAAACAGTGCCATGCTGAAGGTGTCCGTCAAGGTTGGGAAGTGACTGATGATGCGGCTTTGTTTGAAAAATGCGGTATTGAAGTGAGAATAGTTCCTGGGGAAGAGACTAATTTGAAAATTACGACTCCTCAAGATTTAGCGATCGCTGAATTTATACTTAGTTATATAAAATAGGTAAAAATTTTCAACCACTGACCACTGTACGGGCGAAGCATTTGGAGAACTATTTTTGGCAATGATCGATAATTTATCTTCCAAATGCTTCGCCCCTACTAACAACTGACCACTGTACGGGCGAAGCATTTGGAGAACTATTTTTGGCAATGATCGATAATTTATCTTCCAAATGCTTCGCCCCTACTGACAACTGACCACTGTACGGGCGAAGCATTTGGAGAACTATTTTTGGCAATAATCGATAATTTATCTTCCAAATGCTTCGCCCCTACTAACAACTGACCACTGTACGGGCGAAGCATTTGGAGAACTATTTTTGGCAATGATCGATAATTTATCTTCCAAATGCTTCGCCCCTACTGACAACTGACCACTGACAACTAACAACTGATTAATGCCCAAGAATATACCTATAGTCGGCAAAATAGAAGCAATTCTTTATTTAAAGGGTAAACCCTTATCTCTAAGTGAAATTGCTGAATATGCGAAGTGTGATCGCTTCACAGCAGAAGAAGGAATTATCGAACTAATTGAGAATTATTCCCGTCGAGATACAGCTTTAGAAGTCGTAGAAACTGAACATGGTTATAGTTTACAACTGCGTTCGGAATTCCATGATTTAGTGCAAGCTATAATACCAGTAGAATTTGGTGTGGGGGCTTTACGGACATTAGCAGCGATCGCCCTCCATAATCCCATATTACAAAGCGAATTGATTAATTTACGGGGTTCAGGAGCTTATCAGCACGTTCAAGAATTAGTAGAATCTGGTTTTGTTCGCAAACGCCGAGAGAGTGATTCTCGCTCCTTTGCTCTGCAAATAACCCCAAAATTTCATCAGTATTTTCAAATCGAACAACTGCCCCAAATTTTGGCAATTCCAGAGAAAGAACAACAACTAGAACTGGAGTTGGCAGGATTGGAGGCAGAGGAGGAAACAAGTTAAAATTAAAAAACTATTCCCTGTTAGAAAGTTTCCTTTTCCCTTTTCCCTGTAGAAAATGCGCTACTCTATGAATATGGTTTAGAGTAGAATTAGCAGTTACGCTAATATAAATCGCCAATGGTGTTTGATCCTGACTTTTTACAAGACGACTCTGAGCAACACCCTAATCAACTTCTGAATGATCGCTTTGGGGAAAACCCAAATCAATTACTTAAATATTTACAGCATCAATCCCCCGAAGTTTTAGCCCGTGTCGCCCAAGCTGTCAGCCCTGAAATTAAACAAATCATTTCCCAGAATGTCCAAGGACTAGTGGGAGTGATACCGACAGAACATTTCAATGTCCAAATTACAACAGACCGGGACAATCTAGCGGGAATACTAGCATCGGCAATGATGACAGGTTATTTTCTCCGCCAAATGGAACAGAGGATGCAATTGGAACATTTATCCAATCAATAGGAATCAGGAGTCACCGAGTCAGAAGATCAGGAAGAACAAAGAACAATTCTCCCCCTACTTCCCCTACCTCCCCTACTTCCGCTACTTCCCCTACCTCCCCTACTTCCCCTACCTCCCCTACTTCCCCTACCTCCCCTACCTCCCCTGCTTCCCCCACTTCCCCCACTCCCCCCACTCCCTGCTCCCTACTATTGGGGATAATTTCCGGCACGGACTTTAAAGATTTGAGTTTTACCATTGCGGTTGACTTCTATTGCGAGAATGTCCCCAACGGTACTTGATTCAACTATCTTCTGGACTTGGGCAGAAATTTTTATTTGTTTGCCGTTAATCTTTTGAATCACATCACCAGGAAGTAATCCTCCTGTCTGCGCTGGTGATTTTTCCAGAACTTTTCTAATGACAATTCCCACATCTGGCTGAATGTTTAGTTGATCTTCCTCTTTCAGTCGCTGTTTTGTAGTTGTGGAAATATCTATCATCTCAATTCCTAAAAATGGGTGAGCAACTTCTCCTTTGGTAAATAGTTCATTGGCTACACGGAAAGCGGTTTCAATGGGGATAGCAAAACCAAGTCCTTGAGCATCAGCACGGATAGCGGTATTCACACCAATAACTTGTCCTTGAGCATTTAAAAGTGGTCCTCCAGAATTACCAGGGTTAATTGCTGCATCTGTTTGGATAAAACTCACGCGCTTATCAGGAACACCTACTTGGGCGCTAGTTCTGTCTGTGGCACTGATAATGCCAATAGTGACAGTATTATCTAAACCTAAAGGATTGCCAATTGCGATCGCCCATTGTCCAGGAATCAAATTTTGTGAATTACCTAACTTGACTATCGGCAACTTATCGGCAGAAATTTTGACTGCGGCTATATCTGTTACCGTATCAATTCCTACGACCTTCCCTTCAAAAGTTCGCCCATCTTTGAGGGTGACTTGAACTGTATCTGTGTCTGCTACTACATGAGCATTAGTTAGTAACTTACCATCTTCGGTCAGAATAAATCCTGAACCTGTCCCGCGCTCAATTTTTTCTGAGGGCATTAGTCGTTCATCCTCTTGGAAAAAATGCCGAAACAAGGGATTTTTAAAAGCTTCAGTCATCGGATTTGATATTTTCCGAATTGCATTAATCCGCACAACCGCAGGACCAACTTTGCTGACAGCAGTGGCGATAAAATTGACATTATCACCTCCAGGAGAATTGAGTATGCCATTAACAGGTTGGGGAACAACAGATTCAGCAGGTAAAGTTACCGCCACATTTTTTAACTGTTGAAATGAAAGATTGTGTGTCCAAAAATAACGACTAGCAAAGACACCACCACCAGAGCCAATTACCACCAAACCTAGATAAACAGCCAGTTGTTTCAAAGATAACTTCATAATAATTAAGAATAATGGCGCTCAAGGACAGATGGAAGCTTATCTCTTTAGTGTAGTCAAGCAAACGTTCAGTGAACAGATCATTTGACATATAAATATTAGAAATTTGTCAGCATATTCGGGGATCATATCTACTTCTGGGATTTCATCATGAATTTACTCAAAATAGGTAGTAGAAAGATAGAGGAAAAACTTTATCCTATCTTTAACAATTCCCCACTAAAATCTAAAAATTAGCGATTTCTGGACTTATTTGCATGAAATTTTCCTATTGTTCACTATGTTTTTTGAGCTTATTTAGCACTTTGGGTTTATTATCCATACTGCCACAATCACAAAGCGTTAATGCTAGTCCAGGAAGTTGCCCGATTCCCGCTTTAGCTCGTATCCAACGTCATCAAGTTAATCGTGGTGAAACTTTAGCAACTATAGCTAATCGCTATAATTTAGCACCAGAAACAATTATTGGGATTAATCCATCCGTGAAGAATGGGGTCGTAAATCCAGGAACAGAACTGCAAATTCTCCCTTTCAATGGCATTGTTGTCGAAGTTCCTCGTAATCAAAACTGGCGACAAATCGCATCTAAGTATAAAGTCCGTCCAGATACAGTATTTGAAATCAATGGTTGTCAGAAAACCCCTAAATTTGTCTTTTTACCGATACTTCCAGGGGTAATTACTGCTCCTGCTGCTACTTCTGGGACAATTGCTACCGCACCTAGTACCCCGGCTGGAAACATTACTGGTTATCCCTTGCCAAGTAGTACAGATGTTGCATTAGTTTATGGTTGGCAAATTCACCCGATTACAGGAGATGTTTTCTTTCATAGTGGCGTAGATTTGTTAGCACCAGTAAATACTCCTGTGACAGCGATCGCTCCTGGAATCATCGTCTTTGCCAAGGAACAAGGTAGTTATGGCAAGTTAGTCATTATTAACCACGCAGGTGGCTTACAAAGCCGTTACGCCCAACTTGACAGCATCAAAGTTACTCTCGGTCAAACAGTCAACAAAGGCGATATTTTGGGAGCAGTGGGAACTACCGGACAACCAACCTCCACACAACCTCATCTTCATTTTGAAATGCGTTCTAACGGTTCCCTCGGTTGGGAAGCAAAAAATCCCAAAGAGTTTTTAAAGTGAGGAGTATGGCTAACGCCACGCTTCGCTATCAGGAATTCAGGAATTCAGGAATTCAGGAATTCAGGAATTCAGGAGTTCAGGAGTCAGAAGGAAGAATAAAACTACCCAATGACAACGGACAACGGACAACGGACAACGGACCAATCCGATTAAAACTTCGGGACGCAAAATAGAATGATTTTCTGTTAAGGGTGTAATGTTAGTTGCGGCTGGTATTGGGTGTTCTCCTTGGGAATTGACCCTTGTCTAATTTGTGATCATCTGGGAAATTGAGAACAGGTAAGCGATCGCCTCGTAATAATTCTTCACTTGCTTCACCTAGTCCGATTAATGCCTCGCCAGTAGCTTTTTGAGCCATGAGTAGCATCAGTATAGATACTGTACCAACTTGTAAAAGACAAGCAGGGGAAATAGTGAATGCAATGCAATTTAATCCAGATTGAGAAAATGACTGTTGGTTTACGGATGACATTGTAATTTTCAGTAATTAGTAGACGTTTATTTAGTCATCTTCAGATGACTTTTGCTATGAGACTGGGAATTTATTCCCAGGCGGGCTACGGTATATTACATCAATGTTAACAGTAGAAAAATATAGCAGGAAACGGGGAAAAAGGTTAAAACTATTTTGGTGTCTGATAGCACCGCATAATGTTGGTAATGTTTTATTTATCCCTTGCAGAAGGTATTGACTCCTTGGCGCAGCACCCATACTCCTGATTTCTAAACTCTTCATATAAGACTATCTTTGTCAATTTTGCAAGCTGCAAAGGTAACAAAATTGTTAAAAAAAACGGCAAAATGTGATAATTCTATGATTCTAGTTGACAAGTACAGCCGAAATTCCCCAATACAACCTTGCTGTTAAATTCCACCGCCCATGAAAACAGTATTACTTGATAATCGTCAAAATTCCTTAGTGCAATGGGTAAGCCAAGCAACAGGTATAAATACTTTTGGGGTAAAAGTCCGATTGCTAGGTAATGACCTACATATTCTCTGTGAAAGCGTTGAATGTCCACAACGTTGGCAAACCTTATCGGAGTTACTGCAAGCGCTACAGCAAACCGATATAGATACCCTTACCAATGACGAACAACCGTCAATATACCAGATATTAATTTATGGTCGAAAAAAAGGGGAACACCGCCCCGAATGGTGTCATCGGGTGTACTTGAATCAACTAGAGCAACATTTAGAACAGGTAGAACAGTCACTATTATCACAAACAGAAACGCCTATAAACCCCGGTGGCTCGTTAATTATCTCTAATGAGAGTCTGGCACGCCAGGGAGATGCCGATGCCATTGCTCGCTATTTGAGCGAACATCTCAGCCATTTAGGGATAGCAATACAGGTAAAAATTCAACCCTCTCCGGCGAAAAATAACTTTCAGATAGTCGTTAATCGTCTGTGGGTATTTTGTCAGTCTAGCTATAGCCCCGATCCATTATTACTGGCAAAAACGGTAGCCCAAAAGCTCAGATATTTGCAGCTTGTTGGTTATCAGGATGGGATCATTGTAGCCCAAGTTCGCGGGGAAACCGAGCCAGATTGGCGGGTAAGAGTAGATTTAACACCTCCAGAACTGATGTTAAAAGAATGGGCGCGGTGGGGAGATGTGCAAGCGATCGCTAAAATATTAACAGAGGAATTATTAGGCTTCAAAATAGCACTACAAACTTCTCTCAAAGAATCTACCTTATACATATTTTGTACTCCAGCTTTTGACCCCTTAGAAACCGCCCCTGCACCAGATAAAGAAACCGCGCTACAGTCCATTGTCCCCCTGCTAGAAAATATTGCTCCTCAAGCTATTATCTCAGCCGCCATATACGGACAAAAAACAGCGGATAAAAAACCAATTTGGATAGACTGGGTATCTTTACCAGCATCTCAGCATCCCGCTCTAGTGACATCTACCTGGGAACTTGCCCGTACAGGTGATCAACCAGCAATTATTTTTTTACTAGAGCAGTTGCTTAATCCTGACCTAGATTGGCGATTGAAAACAGGTGGTATTCGGGTATTACTAGTTTGCAAAGAATATTTATTACACATCATGTGTGATGCTCCCGTTTGTCCCACACGCCATCAAGTTTCTCGGAAAGTAACTCAATTTATCCGCCAACTGAAAATTCATGGTATTACAGGTGTCCGTGTTTATGGTCGTCGTGCTGGTGATAAAGAACCCGTATGGCATCATGGAGTTGATCTAGAAGAACGTTCTCGATTAGTCCCCGAAGCAACACCAGAATTTGCTGCTACATCAGAATATGTAAATTCCCTGATAATCGGTGAAAACGGTGAAGAAATTTTGCGTCCCGATTTAACAAATACAAAAGTACAAAGTTTTATCAAAGAAAAAACAAAAAATTGGTTAACAAATACCAATGAAATCATCAGAAATTTACTTTTAAACAGTCAACTATTTACATCATCTAATCAAGAAATAGATGAAAATCCCGATAATCAAGGAATTAGAAGTGGAATGATTTGGCTGGCATTAGGATTACTTCTCGCATTACAAAGTGATTTCATGTTAGGCTATGTTGTCGCCCATACTATTAAGAATTCACCAAAAGCTACTAATAATACTATTTCGCCCTTATCCTCACAAGCCCAAGCATCTTTACCATTACCAAATAATCAGAAAACATCATTTTTCAATCAATCAGGAACAACCGAATTACCTAATAATAATCAAGCTGCTTTTAATGCTTCTGAATTTATCAATGAAAATGGTTCTCAATCAGAAAATTTACCAGCCGCACCATTAAAAGAAAAAGCTACAGCGATTTTATTAGCAGCTAGATCACAAATGCCCAGTTTTAATGCTAGGCAATTAGATGAACAATTAGCCCTCTATAAACATCGTTTAAACACCAAAAAACGCCCACCAGATGTGTTGATTATTGGTTCTTCTCGCGCCCTTAGAGGAGTTGATCCTGTTGCCCTTTCTAAAGCTTTAGTCACCCAAAATTATAGCAATATTGATATATTTAACTTTGGTATTAATGGAGCAACAGCCCAAGTTGTTGATGTTCTTATCCGTCAGGTTTTAAAACCTGAAGAATTGCCAAAGGTGATTTTATGGGCAGATGGTTCTCGCGCCTTTAATAATGGCAGAGAAGATATTACTTTCAAGGCAATTGAAACCTCACCAGGATACAAGGAAATATTACAAAAAGCCAAAACAACAGTCAAAAATAATGAAGTTCCTCATAACGCAGAAGATGGAAAAGAAAAAATTAGTAGTAAACCTAAGATAGAAGATATTAGTATCTATCAAGTCGCTAACGATTCGTTAAATCAGTCTGTAGCTAATTTATCTGCTAGTTATAAAAACCGTGATCAAATTAAAATTCTTCTCCAAAAACAACTTCAATATCTACCTTTTAGCTATCAAAATCCCCCGATTAAATCAAAAATTAATCTCACCCATGATTCTGAAATAGACAATAATTTTTCTCTCCCCGGAGTTGATTTTGATGGATTCTTACCTTTATCTATTCGCTTTAATCCCAGCACATATTATCAAAAACACCCCAAAGTTTCTGGAGATTACGACAACGATTATAAATCTTTCCAATTAGCAGGTAAACAAGATCAGGCATTCCATTCTATGTTAGAGTTTACCAAAAATAATAAGATATCCCTTGTCTTTGTCAATATGCCCCTTACTTCAGATTATTTAGATCCTGTACGCACAAAATATGAACAACAGTTTCAAGAGTATTTATTAAGCTTTACCAATCATCCTCAATTTATATATCGTGATTTAAGTCAGCTATGGCCAAAAGCAAATGATTACTTTTCAGATCCTAGTCACCTCAATCGCTATGGTGCTTATGAAGTATCAAAAAAACTGGCTATAGATCCAATGATTAGCTGGCCAACAAAGTGATTAAATAGGGAAGAGAAAAAAATACTTATCTTCTTTCTTCCCAATCACAAATTCAAAATCATAAATTAATCAAAAATGAAATTTATATCAATTTTTTACGGGCTGTTTTTGTTGAGTGTTTTAGGAATCTACTGGACTGTTAATTTAGCAAATATAAGATTATGGATACTGCTAATAGCCAGCCTTGTTTTCTACGCATCTTTGCACATTCAATATTTACCATTACTTTTAGCACTAACTTTTATTAACTTCCGCCTAGGTTTAGAAATTGGCAGCAATACTTCACCAGGAAAGCATTCTCAAAACTGGAATTTATCTAACGAAGAACGGCAATTTACCCAAGCTGACTGGAATCAACGTCGTCTCAAAGTATTGTCGATTGGTATAGGTTTTAATGTTTTTATTCTTTTAGGTTCTAAATACATAAATTATTTCCTAACTTTAGTTTTTAATCAGCCGACAAATTCACCAGAATCATTAATTAAGTTAGTTGCACCTTTAGGAATTTCTTTCTTTACATTTGAATGTATTGCTTATTTAATAGATGTTTATCGTGGCGCTACTGCTACTACTAAATTTATCCAATTTGCCACATATAAATTATTTTTTGCCAAACTAATTTCTGGGCCAATTACTCGTTACCATAATTTAGCAATTCAATTTGATACCCTAAGATTTCCCAGCATTGATAGAGTTGCTGAAGGACTGTGGTTAATTGCTAGAGGTGCGGTTAAAAAAGGTATTTTCGCTGATAATTTGGGTATATTTGTGGATTTATGCTTTGGTAACTTACAAAGAGCAGGTAGTACAGATTTGTGGTTAGCTACCTTTGCTTATGGCTTGCAACTATATTTAGATTTTAATGGTTATGTTGATATTGCTCGTGGTAGTGCTTTACTATTTGGTTTAGTTTTACCGGAAAATTTTGATTTTCCCTATTTCAGTACCAGTATTGCCGATTTTTGGCGACGCTGGCACATCACATTGGGTGATTGGTTGCGTAATTATCTTTATTTTCCTTTAGGTGGTTCTCGACGTGGATTAATGCGTACCTGCGGAAATTTATTAATAGTAATGCTAATAGCTGGTATCTGGCACGGTTCAGCTTGGGGTTTTATTATTTGGGGTGTATTGCATGGTGTCGCTTTAGCTGGGCATCGTCTCATTAGTGTATTAAGCGATCGCTTGACAATTCTTAAATCTTTTTGGCAAAACCCGCTAGGAATAATTTTTGCTTGGTTTTTGACACAAATCATGGTTTTTACATCTTGGATTTGGTTTCGTCTCCCCAACCTCCAAGACTCTGCTTTAGTTATTCAACACCTTTGGGGTCATGGGGGTGATCAACAATTTTCCGCAAAGGTCTATATAGAAGCTCTAAATATGAGTCAATATCAAATTTCTTATTTGCTGCTCGGCATAGCTTTGCTGATGAGTATTTCTTATGCTTTTAAAAGAGAAATGAAATTAGAGTTTAGCTGGCCAATTAAAATTGTTTTTGTCCCCTTATGCTTTTATGCGGTTTGGTTACTAGCGCCTGAAGGCAGTTTACCTTATATATACTTTGATTTTTAGGAGTGAATTTGCGGCTGCAATTTCTGTAAACCTCATTACATTAGGAAAACATATAACTGATATAACTAATACTAATTCTAATTATCTTTACAAATTTAAACTTATCCTCTAATGTTGTATACAGGTAGGCAAAACCACCTACCAACATCATAAGAAAATAAAGCAATTATAAAATGACCACAACCTTACAACAGCGCTCAACCGCTAACGTATGGGATCGCTTCTGCGAGTGGATCACCAGCACCGACAATCGGATTTATATCGGTTGGTTTGGTGTATTAATGATCCCTACCCTGTTAGCCGCTACTACCTGCTTCATCATCGCTTTCATCGCTGCGCCTCCCGTTGACATTGACGGTATCCGTGAGCCAGTTGCAGGTTCTTTGATCTACGGAAACAACATCATCTCTGGTGCAGTTGTTCCTTCCTCTAACGCTATTGGTTTGCACTTCTACCCAATCTGGGAAGCAGCTTCCTTAGATGAGTGGTTGTACAACGGTGGTCCTTACCAATTGGTAGTATTCCACTTCTTAATCGGTGCAGCTTGCTACTTAGGCCGTGAGTGGGAACTTTCTTACCGTTTGGGTATGCGTCCTTGGATCTGTGTAGCTTTCTCTGCACCTTTAGCAGCAGCTACCGCAGTATTCTTGATCTACCCAATTGGTCAAGGTTCATTCTCCGATGGTATGCCTTTGGGTATCTCTGGAACATTCAACTTCATGATCGTGTTCCAAGCTGAACACAACATCTTGATGCACCCCTTCCATATGTTGGGTGTAGCTGGTGTATTCGGTGGTTCTTTGTTCTCTGCAATGCACGGTTCTTTGGTAACTTCTTCCTTGGTTAAGGAAACAACTGAAACCGAATCTCAAAACTACGGTTACAAGTTCGGTCAAGAAGAAGAAACCTACAACATCGTTGCAGCCCACGGCTACTTCGGTCGTTTGATTTTCCAATACGCTTCTTTCAACAACAGCCGTCAATTACACTTCTTACTAGCTGCATGGCCAGTATTTGGTATTTGGTTCACCGCTTTGGGCGTCAGCACAATGGCGTTCAACTTGAACGGTTTCAACTTCAACCAATCCGTCATTGATTCTCAAGGTCGCGTTATCGCTACTTGGGCTGACGTAATCAACCGCGCTAACTTAGGTATGGAAGTAATGCACGAGCGTAACGCTCACAACTTCCCCCTAGACTTGGCTGCTAGTGATGTTGCTCCTGTTGCAATGAGCGCTCCTGCAATCAATGGTTAATAATTAAAGCTTTGTTAATAGCTTAATTACAGAATCACCCTCCAGAAATGGGGGGTGTTTTTGTTTTGTGTAAAAATCTGGTGTTGCTGATAGGTAAGATGGTAATATCCGTAATTAAAACCTTATGCCCAGTACCGCTAATTTTCTCCAATATACCCAATGGTCAGGTATTGCGACAATAGTATTTGCAGTCCTGACAATCTTAGCTTTCATTCTTAAATGGGGCTTTCGCTTTCGACTGGTGGGTGCAACTGGCTTTATGCTGGTACTGACAGGGGGATTATTTTCACTTTCCCTCGTTCCCCTGAGTCGCACAATTATTCCTGGTGCTGTCAAGTACAGCCTAGTTTATGATAACGGTTCTAACCAAACAGTAATTGCCGTCGCACCAGAAATTACTCCCACAGAATTAGAAGCAACTTTACGTCAAGCAGCTAGTAACCTTTATTCCTATGGTCGCTTAGGTACTGGTGGTAGTAAGGAAATGATAGTTCGCGCTCGCACTATTATCCACCCAGAAATAGGGTTATCTGTACCGCTGTACTTGGGTCAAGTAAATCGCACTTTGGTCAGTCGTGAAGACCCAGAAATGGCGGTAGAAGTTTATTTAGATAAATTTGCTTCATTACCAAAACCCACTGCTTTATAGGTAATTGGTAATTGGGAATGGGTAATTGGGAAGAAAAATATTCTCCTCTTCCCCCTGCCCCCTGCTTCTTTCTTGTTTGCACATTTTTTGGTCATCTATCATACAATAAAGATTATTTTAAAATTTGATTAAGAAATATCAATAGTTTTGGCAAAATCAAGATCATGCCTAATCAACATTCTACTGAAACTTTGTCCACTCAAACCTCTAGTTCATTTTTCAGCCTTTCTGTTTCCCCTGGGAAAGTAATTCGCGGTGCGGGTGTGTTGTCAACCGTTGCGGGTGAAGTTGCTAATTTGGGAACTCGTCCCTTAATTATTGCTGGAAATCAGACTCTCAATCTGAGTCAAGAGAGTTTACAATCTCTTTGCCAATCTCCAGAATTACATCCTTTGTCAGTTTCCTATGGTGCTGATTGTTGTGAAGCTAGTTTGAAAGCCTTACGCAAAGCCGCTAAAGAACATAAAGCTGATCTGATTATCGGGATTGGTGGTGGTAAAGCCCTGGATACGGCTAAATTAGTCGCCCACCAATTGACATTACCAATTGTGACAATTCCCACTTCTGGGGCTACCTGTGCGGCTTGGACTGCTCTTTCTAATGTCTATTCAGAAACTGGGGCGTTTTTATATGATGTGGCTTTATCTCGCTGTCCTGATTTGCTGATTTTGGATTATAATTTAGTTCAGACTGCACCTCCAAGCACATTAATAGCAGGAATTGGGGATGCGATCGCTAAATGGTATGAAGCATCAGTGAGTAGTGGGCATTTGCAACAAACTTTAATTATTGCTGCGGTTCAACAAGCGCGAGTTTTACGCGATATTTTATTGCAAAAGTCTGCTGCTGCGTTACAGTTTCCGGGTGGGGAAGTTTGGCAAGAAGTTGTGGACGCAACTGTACTCCTAGCTGGAGTAATTGGGGGACTTGGTGGGGCGCAATGTCGCACAGTCGCTGCCCATGCAGTTCATAATGGCTTAACTCATATTTCTGGACATGGGAGCATTCATGGGGAAAAGGTCGCTTATGGTATCCTGGTACAACTGCGGTTAGAAGAAATGATCCAAGGAAATCAATTAGCAGCGTCAGCAAGACAACAATTGTTGAAGTTCTATGCAGAGATTGGACTACCCCAAAAATTAGCAGATTTGGGATTAGGTAATATTACTCTGGGTGAGTTACAAACAGCAGCGGAAATTAGTTTAGAACCTAATTCTGATATCCACCGTCTACCGTTTAATGTAGCGTTGGAACAATTGATGGCCGCAATGGTTTCTACCACTGCACCAATAGATATTAATCGTGTTTCCACCAGGGGAATAAGTGACGAGGTGAAGGAATGAGTTTGAGTTGGATTTCTCCCGCAGAACGGATACAAAAATTGCCGCCTTATGTGTTTGCCCGTTTGGACGAATTAAAGGCTAAGGCTAGAGAACAAGGGTTAGATTTGATTGATTTGGGTATGGGTAATCCTGATGGACCTACTCCCCAACCAGTGATAGAAGCCGCAATTGCAGCTTTGCAAAATCCCGCTAATCACGGTTATCCTCCATTTGAAGGAACGGCTAGTTTCCGTAAGGCGATTACTCAATGGTATAATCGCCGTTATGGTGTTACCCTTGATCCTGATAGTGAGGCTTTACCCTTACTCGGTTCTAAGGAAGGTTTGGGGCATTTAGCGATCGCCTATATTAATCCTGGTGATACTGTATTAGTACCTTCACCATCTTACCCTGTGCATTTTCGTGGACCGATTATTGCTGGGGGAGTTATCCATAATTTAATTCTCAAGGAAGAAAATAATTGGTTAATTGATTTAGCGGCTATTCCTGAGGAAGTGGCTAGAAAAGCGAAAATTCTCTATTTCAATTATCCCAGTAATCCTACCGCAGCCACAGCCCCCCGCGAATTTTTTGAGGAAATTGTGGCCTTTGCACGGAAGTATGAAATCCTTTTAGTCCATGATTTATGTTATGCAGAATTAGCTTTTGATGGTTATCAACCCACTAGCTTGTTAGAAATTCCTGGTGCTAAGGAGATTGGTGTCGAGTTTCACACTCTCTCTAAAACCTATAATATGGCAGGTTGGCGCGTTGGTTTTGTTGTCGGAAATCGTCACGTTATCCAAGGTTTGCGGACTCTGAAAACCAATTTAGATTATGGCATTTTTTCGGCTTTACAAACAGCAGCAGAAACAGCTTTGCAACTTCCTGATTCTTATTTACATGAAGTGCAACAACGTTACCGCGTTCGTCGAGATTTTTTAATAGATGGTTTGGGTAAGTTAGGGTGGAATATTCCCAAAACGGAAGCAACTATGTATTTGTGGATAAAATGTCCGGTGGGAATGAATTCTACAGATTTTGCTTTGAATGTTTTACAGCAAACTGGGGTGGTTTTGACTCCTGGAAATGCCTTTGGTGTGGGTGGTGAAGGCTATGTGAGAATTAGTTTAATTGCAGATTGCGATCGCTTGGGTGAAGCTTTACAAAGATTCAAGGAAGCGGGGATTTGCTATCAGTCGGAAGTTTCTGTTTCTGCGTGATCATTAAGGTGATATGGGATAGGGGGAAATAACCAATTACCAATCACCTCAAATCTGTTTAAATTTATGATAATCAGGAATTTTTATGATTTTAACCAGTTTTCTAAGATCAGATTAGTAATATTTTCAAAATCACGAGTATTATCAGTTACTAAAATGTAATTCTGAGAAATAGCAACAGCAGCAATTAAAGCATCTAATTGTCCAGTTGGTTTTCCAATTTTTCTAAGTTCATTTTGAATTTTTCCAAATTCAATTGCGGCTTTTTCATCAAAATCTATCATCGGTAATAGATTAGCAAACTTCTTTAAATTATCTAAATTACGTTCGACTTTAGTTGAACAATAAACTCCTTTGTACAATTCTGCTAAAACTAAACTAGAAAGATAGCAAGATTGATATTTTTCATGAAACTGTGATACAACATTTTCATTAGCTTTAAGTATCGCAATACAAATATTAGTATCTAGCAAGTACATAATTTTAAATATCTAAATTAATTTCACGTCCTAAATCTTGATGACGTTCCTGATTAATGATATCAAAAATTTCATCAATTTCTGGATTATCTTTCCATAAACCAATAACAGCTTCTAATTCTGGCCATTTTGGTTGTTTAATTATTAAGTTATCTGGTATTTCTATAGAAATTTTTACTCCATCAGGTAGAAGAATTTTGTCTAATATTTGGTCTAATAATTCTATGGTGTTACCTTTGATAATTCCTTGTATTTTCATGATTTATTCCTTCATTAAATATCTAAGTTATAATTCATTGTAACCTACAATTTCCGCTTTTTTATCCATATACCCAACATAGCTAGAAGAGTACATACTATAGTAGCAATAATGCTTAAAACTAAAGATGCTAAAAAGGGATTTTTTGGTAATAAAGGTAGATTGATTTTATCAATGTGTTCAACTATGACACCGGAAACTATCGCACCTCCACCCAAACCTATACCTAATATTTGTACTGTTCTTTCTAAAGAGCGATCGCTTTTAGCTTGTTCTATTTCTACTATACCACGAATTGAGTTAATGGCTTGATCTAATAATTGTGAACCATGTTGAAAATAGCCTAAATCGGCTTGAATTTGCCGTTTAAAGGTGACACAATTCTTATTTAGGAAAATTTCTAGAAAATCTAGATTCTCACCGTTTAAATTATGTTTAATTTGTGCTAATTTATCGCTATAATTATCTGCATTAATCACAATTGTATTTTGGGAATCTTCTAAACTTAAAAGTAATCTGGTATATTCAAGTGCTAATCTAGGAAACGCTCTTAACTGGTTTTGTAATTTCTTTAAATCCTTTCTGGTTATATCTTGATTGTTTTCCAGTTCGAGAATTTTATTAACTTCAGATTCTATATCTCTATACTTTTTATCTAAGTCTTTATATATAGCCCGACTGTCTTTATAAGCTTTGATTATCTTACTATGACGAAAAAACAAATCTAGTAATTCTGAACAAGATTGTTCAAATTTATTTCCAGTTTCTTGTTTTGTAAATAAACAAATTAAAACTTGTTGATATTGACTAGATTGATTTGGTAAACCATATTCAAATATCGGACTACCAAATAATTGACCTTGACGATAAAAAGATGGAATTGTATTTTGATTAGGGAAAATTTGCTTTAAACATTCATCAGCTATTTTTTGATGATCATTTTGAATTTTAGCATTATTTATCCAAGCTGTAATTAAAATAGTTTGTCCCAGAAATAAAGGATTTAATGGTAAAATTAAGCAATTATTGGGATTTAAAAGTTTGAGAAAATCAGTTTCTACATCTTCCGTAGGTTGGTTATTTTCCTGTTTTGGACGACGTAAATTTAACCACAAACCGTAACTATCAGAAATTCGACAAGGATAAGCGAAACCTGTAATTAAAATATCTTGTTGAGGACTTGGGTTAACATTCCCCTCCAAATATACAGCTACTTCATTTTGATCATTCAGAATATCTACTTTATTAAATCCCTCATCTTTTTTAACATCAATTTTTTGACTGAGTTGTAAATCTTGTTTGAGAACTTCTTTAAGAATATCATTACCACGTTCCCAGATAAAGTTTAAATGTTGACTATCTATATTATCATCAAAATTTGAGCCTTTATAAAGTTGAAAAGTGAAAACGTGAATATTAGGTGCATATATTTTCATAATTTAGCTATACCAAATACGACTGAAATGTGAATTTTGACAAGATTTAAAAAACAGTTAATTTAAGCCCTGGTAACTGAAAATCGCCGCTACACAAACAAATTCCGCCCGCGCAGACTAACCAAAAATCAAGGATTTGATTTTGTCTGTGTAGACGGGATTTCTAACCACCAGTTTAACTTGTATAATCAACCGATTTATTCATTTTTAATTATGGGTTTTGGGCTGGTGTCTTTTTTTCTTTCAGTTTTTCTACTTCCTCTTGTAAAAGTCGGTAGCGATTTTCTACGGTGTTTTCTTCATTTTCTGGTTTAGTTCTAGGGACTCTACCAATTTCCCTTTCCCGTTTTTCTAAAAAGACTGCATTTCTAACTTTTTCATAGTCAAGATACCATTGACGGATAGCTTCTGCAACTACTTCCGGAGGTTCAGTTTCTATACCAGCGATAGTTTTTTGTAATTCTGTGATAGCATCTAAAGAAACGTCGGAAAAAACATAATCTTGGTTTCTCACGACTTCGGTAAATGCTTGGATAATTTGATTAGCTTCCATAGGTTTAGTTTGTGAATTGATTAGTATTTTAGCTGATTTTAACTCGTTCCCAGACTCTGGCTGGGAATGCAGTTTTTCAGGCTCGGCCTGAAGTAAAATGATATAGTGGAGGTAGAGCCTCTGCAATTCATTCCCGGTCAGAGACAGGGAACGAGGGAAAACGCACTCGCATAAACTAGAAAGTCAAAATTTATAAAAATTGATTCTAGGATTAATATAGTCGGTTAAAACCGACTTTAGCTTTTAGACAGAGAATTTATTCTCTGGCTTAAGAATACATCAATTTTCATTAATTTGACACTTACAATCACTGCTAAATCTCTACATGAAATAATACGAAATTTTTGATAATGTTGGGTTTCACTTTGTCAACTCAACCTACATTACAGGAGAAACAGCACAAAAAGCAGCCCAAAAATATGGTTGGTTAAATGGTTGATGTTCGGGTCTACATTGCTTAGATAATGAATTAATAATGTTCTCTTTTTGTTCCTCCTTTATTTCAGTTTTCTGCTTCAACCAATCAATGATTTCTACCTGTGTGGCTTTGCGTAACCATTCCTGGACTGTGTTTAATGCAAATGTGATATCCTGGGGTTTATTGGCGATATTTTCATATAATTTAATCATTAAAATAGCGGTGTGAACATCACTCACAGTCCACAAACTGCTAACAATATTAACTGCACCGGCTTTCATAAAACCACTGGATAAACCAATAAATTCATCACTGTTATTTCTAACATCAATTACGCCGGTTTCGCAAGCAGAAAGACAAACAAGATAACATTGAGGGAGATTTAATTCTAAGATATCTGCTAATGTCAAACATTTTGATAAATCAATAGCAGTTTCTTCATTAATTCTCACATAACGAGATGAATATGTTGTCAAAAGTGAAGGATTAACTTCCGAATCAGCAAGTTGTAAAGCTGATTTTAAAGGTGATTTTAAATCAAAACTACCGTGACAAGAAAAATGTAACCATTGGGAATTAGTAAAGTTATTAAATGTGGTAGTTTCTTGTAAATTGGCTTTGCTGGCCTCATTATTTTTGAGGATTTTCTGGGGGTGGAAATTAGCTGCAATTGTTTCCACTTCAGTGTTAGTAAAAGGTAAATTGTTATTAGGATCTTGAATTGCAAATAGGTTACTTAATCTTGTTCTCTCTCCTTCTAGGAGAGAGTTAGAGAGAGGTTCTAATCTTGTTCTCTCTCCTTGTAGAATAGGGTTAGAAAGACGTTCTTTAGCAATATTCAAAAGTTGACAACTGGGTGCATAACTGACACCTTCAGGATATTTATCAAATAAATATTCTGAATTTGTAGATAAAGGAATAGCATGAAAAGGTAATAAGTGTAAATGACGGTGGGGAATGATAATTATTTTTTGAATATCCTTTGGAACTTGGGCAATTATTTGATTAATATGGAAAATTTCTGCAAATTTGGTAAGTTGATCATTTAAATCATTTCGCCATTTCTTACGGTCGGAATAGTAAAGGGTGATATATTCATCATAAACCCAATCTATGAGTTGATCTAAATCTTCCTCTGTAGATTTCCAAATTATTGGTTTATCGTTGTTTTTGGTAATAATGAAAGCCCGGAAACAAGCATTAAAAATGTAAAATTGAATAATTGCAGTTTTCTCATCTAACAGATTTTGAATTTCTGAATATTCAATTGGTGTAAAATCAACCTTTTCAGCAATCAATTCTACTAAATTGCGGGTTTTACTGCGTTCAATATAACTGATAGCTTCCCTTTCTTTACCCAGCACTAAACAAACTTCTACCATGCTTACAAAAAGTTTATTCCATTCTTCCGCTTGTTTGCGTTTACTTTCTTCCCCAGAAATAATTTCCCCCCGTATATCTTCAACTGTGACAAGGGCAGATTTAAAGGTATCGTAAGCTAAATCAAACTGTTGTGATTCTTGATAAAGAATACCCAAATTGAATAAAGTTTGAGCATTTTCTACAGGAAAATCGGTGCGGGTTCTCACTTCTAAAGCTTGCTGATAAGCTGCGATGGCATTTTCCAGATTATCCGCTTTATCACCCCTGATTCTATTATTGTAGGCAGTCCCCAGATTATTTTGCGTCCTTGCCCAATCTACAGGAAAATCGGTGCGGGTACTCACTTCTAAAGCTTCATTATAAGCTGCGATGGCATTTTCCAGATTATCCGCTTTATCTCCCCTGATTCTATCTCTGTAGGCATTCCCCAGATTATTTTGCGTACCTGCCCATTGTACAGGAAAATCGGTGCGGGTATAAACTTCTAAAGCTTGCTCATAAGCTGCAATGGCAATTTCCAGATTATCCGCTTTATCTCCCCTGATTCTATCACAGTAGGCAGTCCCCAGATTATTTTGCGTACCTGCCCAATCTACAGGAAAATCGGTGCGGGTTCTCACTTCTAAAGCTTGCTCATAAGCTGCAATGGCATTTTCCAGATTATCCGCTTTATCTCCCCTGATTCTATCTCTGTAGGCAGCCCCCAGATTATTTTGCGTCGTTGCCCAATCTACAGGAAAATCGGTGCGGGTATAAACTTCTAAAGCTTGCTGATAAGCTGCAATGGCATTTTCCAGATTATCCGCTTTATCTCCCCTGATTCTATCACTGTAGGCATTCCCCAGATTATTTTGCGTGGTTGCCCATTGTACAGGAAAATCGGTGCGGGTATAAACTTCTAAAGCTTGCTGATAAGCTGCAATGGCATTTTCCAGATTATCCGCTTTATCTCCCCTGATTCTATCTCTGTAGGCAGCCCCCAGATTATTTTGCGTCGTTGCCCAATCTACAGGAAAATCGGTGCGGGTATAAACTTCTAAAGCTTGCTGATAAGCTGCAATGGCAATTTCCAGATTATCCGCTTTATCTCCCCTGATTCTATCACTGTAGGCAGTCCCCAGATTATTTTGCGTGGTTGCCCATTGTTCTGGAGAAGTTTCACGGGTGAAAACAGTGGAAACTATTTCATAACCAGTAATAGCAATTTCCACATTATCAGGTTTGTTACCTAAAGGAAATTGCCATATCAAATTACTAAAATTACCTATCACTACAGCGAAAAATTGTTTTGCGTCTGGTTCTGCTTCTTCTAGTGTATTTGTTGCCCAATCCTGTAATAATTTAACAAAGGTGAGATTAAGTTTATCCGTATTTGCAGCCAGTAAAGGGTAAACTACCTGGGGATTACCTTCACTTTTTGCGGTTGCTTGTAATACTTCTAATAAAAAATGTAAATAGGTATCAAAATTTGCTTGATTAAGCGGCGTTTCTGGTTCTGGAGTATTCCCATTTAGGGCTATATCTAACTCTTCACTGAGTTGAGAAGCTAACCCCAGCAACCAGTTAGCAGTATTTTCCTCTCCCTGTTGGGTAAAGGTTTCTGCTACCTCTACCACCACTTGTAAAAAATCAACATCGAGTAATTCCCTGTTAGCTTGTAATATAGCCGCTTCTTGACCATGGGGACAACTAAGCAGTTGTTGAACTAGCTGATAATATGCCTGTAGACGCTGTTCATTCATAAGTTAGGACTGGATAGGGTAGAACCTAGATCATGCTTCAATAGTATCTTGACACATTGCGGACAATATTACCCTGCAAATCCCGAAAATCCTGATTCTGACAATTAATTATCCTGAAAATCCTCAAATCCTGGAAATCCTGATTCAGACAATTAATTATCCTGAAAATCCTTAAATCCTGGACATCCTGATTCTGACAAAAAATCATCAGCCGGTGCGTCAGATGCGATTATTTAGTGATCATGAATAGATTTTCAATTCTGACGCACCCTACAAAATCCCTATCCTGTTAATCCTCAAATCCTGGACATCCTGATTCAGACAATTAATTATCCAAGGTAAAATGATCCAAGGTGCGCGAATAGTAAGCGCCAACTATGATTATTTGGGTAGATATTAATCCCAAAAACGAACCTTAAAGGAGAATTGCATCTTGGAAGTTAAAGCAGCAGTAGCTTACACCGCAGGAAAACCTCTCACAATTGAAACTGTACAATTAGCACCACCACAAGCCGGAGAAGTCTTAATTGAGATTAAAGCCAGTGGGGTTTGTCATACTGATGCTCTTACCCTTTCTGGTAATGATCCTGAAGGTTTATTTCCGGCAATTTTAGGACATGAAGGCGCTGGTATAGTTGTCGAAGTCGGGGCTGATGTCAAAAGTCTCAAACCTGGAGATCATGTAATTCCTTTATACACACCCGAATGTCGGCAATGTGATTATTGTTTAAGCTTCAAAACAAATCTCTGTCAAGCAATTCGCGGCACACAAGGACGGGGTTTAATGCCTGAGTTCCTTATTTGGTAGATTTAACAAACGGTGGTGCTGACTATTCCTTTGAATGTATTGGTAATGTCAATATCATGCGTCAAGCTTTAGAATGTTGTCATAAAGGTTGGGGTGTGAGTGTGATTATTGGTGTAGCTGGTGCAGGTAAAGAAATCAGCACTCGTCCCTTTCAATTAGTAACTGGCAGGGTTTGGAAAGGTTCGGCTTTTGGTGGTGCAAGAGGGCGGACAGATGTACCGAAAATAGTAGATTGGTATATGGATGGTAAGATTAATATTGATGATTTAATTACTCATGTGATGCCGATTGAAAAGATTAATGATGCTTTTGATTTGATGCACAAGGGGGAATCTATTCGGAGTGTGGTGACTTTTTAGGTTTTTGTTTCGCGCAAAGACGCTAAGGAGCAAAGGCGCAAAGGAAGAAGGGAGTTATAATTAATTCAAGGTTACTAGGTTTTAATTATGCAGACACAAGGGGGGAAAGAATCCGCTGTCAACCTGAATCTTTATGAAACGGATTTTTATGCCTGGACTCAACAACAGGCTAATTTATTACGTTATCAGCTATGGAATCAAGTTGATTTAGTGAATTTAATTGAGGAAGTTGAATCTTTGGGGAGAAGGGAACGCCAAGAATTAAGAAATCGTCTGATTATTTTAATTGGACATTTACTCAAGTGGGAATATCAATCATCAAAACGTATTCGTAGTTGGTTAGCAACTATTCGGATTCAACGCCGAGACATCATAAAATTACTGAATGAAAATCCTAGTTTGCAGTCTTCTCTAGAAGTAGCACTTGAGGAAGCTTATGAAAATGCTAGGGATTTAGCATCAGGAGAAACCAATTTACCGTTATCAACCTTTCCTTCTCAATGCCTATATTTATGGGAAGATCTAATTAACCTCAACTTTTATCCTGGTGACGTTGCAAATGATGATTTGATGCAATAATCGGCATTGCTAAATTAAAATATAAAATTGGAAACTCACAAATTTCAAACTTTGCGCCTTTGCTTCTTTGCGCCTTTGCGCGAAACATAATTTATTATTCTCCTAACTCCTCAAACAACTTCGCTAACATCACATTAGAAAATATAAAACCATCGGGATCGCTAAAACGCAACCTATCCCCAACAATCTTCACCCAACCCTGAGCAAAGTATGGTTGCAAACAGCTTTGAATTCTCTCAACTTGATGATTACCAAAGTTTGTTGCTAAGGAATTTAAACTGATTCCTTCGGCTAACCGTAACCCTAACATGAGAGTTTCTAGCAAAACATCTACCTGTGGTGTGATTTCACAATCAATCACAGCACCGTTTTTTAACCATTGGTAATATTCCTGGGTTTTGCGGGGACGGGTGAAGCGTTTACCTTGTATATAGCTGGCTGCACCCATACCAAAGCCATAATAGGGGCGATTTTGCCAATAAACTCGATTATGTTGGCATTGATGTCCTGGTTGGGCATAATTGGAAATTTCGTAATGTTCGTAACCAGCATCAGTTAAGGTCTTTTGCCCCATTTGATACATTTTGACGGTGGTTTCATCTGTGGGTAAGGGATGATCTCCCGGTTTGTAATAACGATTGAAGGCTGTTCCGGGTTCAATGGTCAGGTCATAGATGGAAATGTGAGTTGGGGTGGCTGCTACTGCTTGGATTAAGGAATCTTGCCATTGTGCTAAAGATTGATACGGTAAGCCAGAAATCAAGTCTAAGCTAAATTCGGGAATCTCGACCTTGTGAATTAACTCTATAGCTGTAAATATATCTATAAGGGAATGCGATCGCCCAGCAGTTTTTAACAATTCTTCTTGGAAAGCTTGGACACCCAAACTCACGCGATTTACTCCTAAGCTACGATAACCAGCGATATGTGCAAAATCAAACGTCCCTGGGTCAATTTCCATAGAAATTTCTACCCCAGAGGCAATGCCAAATCGCTGTTCTAAGGTTGTCAATATAGATTGCAACTGTGCTGTTGATAATAGTGAAGGAGTACCACCACCAAAAAAAATTGTTTCTAAAGGTTGACTATAAGATGGTGCAATCCTGATTTCTTGACATAAAACTTCAACATATTCGCCAATTGTCCCAGAATTTTCGCCCCGTGAGTTATTCCCGACCACAAATACCGGAAAATCGCAATAAAAACATCGTCGCCGACAAAAGGGAATATGCACATAAGCAGAACTGGGAATCCCCCAACCAATATCTTTTTGACTCATTTTGAACAATAGTGAAGTTAATTTGATTTGACTGTTAAAAATAATGAAAATGAGGAGTTTGTTTACAACTTTTCATCCTTTTTCCCTAAAAATAAAAATAATATGCAGTAAAAACGCTTTAGTTATAATGTTGGCATATTCTGTCTGCCTGAGCAGCTAAGATGATTCCATCACTAAAAAGGACTCAAACAAGCATACTTTACTCTATCGAATAAATATCGTTGTAGGAACACAACATAACCATGCTGGATGTCATTATTATTCTCTCATTTATCTTGGCAGCGTCGGGAATAGGTTATTTCAGCACTGATCTACTCCCCCCTGGTACTCTTAATGGAGTTAGTGATTTAGATGCCTTACGCCTAGTTTTCGCTGTCTTTGCTGCCATTATCGGTGGTGCAGTCGGGCTGAGTTTCCAGACTACATACCGTCGGCTAGAGTCACAAGTCCGGGAAATGCCCCTAGAAGTCATTCTCACCCGTGCCATTGGCTTAGTAATTGGGCTATTACTCGCCAATCTGATGTTAGCCCCGCTATTTTTATTACCCATTCCCCCAGATTTTGGTTTTATCAAACCTCTTGTTGCGGTTGTTGGCAGTATTATCCTCTCTGTTACAGGAATGAACTTAGCAGATACTCACGGACGGGGTTTGTTAAGATTAATTAACCCCAATACTGTAGAAAGTATGGTGGTGGAAGGAACTCTTAAACCTGCTAATACTAAGGTTTTAGATACTAGCTGCATTATAGATGGCCGGATTGAAACATTACTAGAAACAGGATTTCTAGAAGGATTAATTCTTGTCCCCCAATTTGTTTTACAAGAATTACAACAAGTAGCTGATGCTAGTAAAGACCAAAAACGGGTCAGGGGAAGAAGAGGATTAGAAATTCTCAACCGCATTCGGGAAACTTATCCTGAACGTATTTTAATCAATCCTGTGGACTATGAAGATACTGCCACTGTTGATGCTAAATTGGTGCGTTTTGCTCAAGAAATCAATGGCACATTACTCACCAATGATTATAATTTGTCGAAAGTTGCTAGTGTGCAAAAAGTTCCAGTTTTGAATGTTCATGATTTAGTCAATGCTGTTCGTCCAACTTATTTACCTGGTGATTATCTTGATTTGAAAATTCTCAAAGAAGGAAAAGAACCAACTCAAGGAATTGGCTATTTAGATGATGGCACAATGGTAGTAGTGGAAGAAGGTAGAGGTTATGTTGGTGGTGAATTGCGAGTAGTAGTTACCAGTGCTTTACAAACTTCTGCTGGAAGGATGATTTTTGCCAAACCCCAAGCTTCCGCATTAGCCTAAGGAATATGGCACGGAAAACTAGAGTTAAATTATGTAAATCGGTGTGGGGAACTGCACCGATAAACTACATTTAATTTTATTTCGCGCAAAGAGGCAAAGGAGCAAAGGCGCAAAGGAAGAAATAAATACATGAAATCTGAACTAATGTAAAACCAGAAATTATAAATATTTTTCCATTACATAATTTTTAAGTTTTATTCCTCGACGTTCTACAAACAGTTTCATAATTGCTTCAGTGTCAGATATTTGATATTCTCTGACTATCATTATGGTGTTTTTACAGGTTTGATATTTTTGGCTTTATAAAATGTTTCTAAACTATCAGTATCGCCGACAAAACGCCAATGCCAAGGTTCATAACTGACACCTTGAAGATTATTTTTCGGAAAGGAAATTTCAAAACTAAACTTAGCCGCATTAGCCTGTAACCACTGATAAGCTTTGGTATTATCAAAATTGGCTTGGAGATTAGTTGCTGGGACTGTGCCATCGCCAACATCCACCGCATAACCTGTATGATGTTCACTATGATTTGGTGGTGCGCTGAGGGCTGCTCTTTCGGCTGGGGTTTGATTCCGCTGTGCGCCTACACCGAAAAATAACTGCTTTTGCTCTTGTACAGAACGAAAGCCAGAAATTGGAACTAAAATTACACCCGCACTTCTAGCGGTTTGTACCATGGCTTGAAACTTGACAGCGGCAGATTTTCGCATTCTGATTCTACTGTCACCCGTAATTGGGGCTAATTCTGATTCTGGTGCTTCTGAATAGGGAAAATGTCCCAACACTGTATCATTATTATTTGGGGTATTAGCGGCTATGGGTGTAGAACTAATTGGTTCAGCTACAGAATTAGCATTTGGCTTAGGTGTTGTCAGCGAAAACAAAAAACCACTAGAGACAGCCAGTAACAAAAATCCTGTTAATCCACCTGTAATCAAAACCACAGGTTGGACTTTGATCTTACTTCCTGCATCATTTGTATCGCGTAAAGCCACTGGGATATCATCACCAGAGAGAGGGTAGGAATTGTGCGGTTTTTTAGGAAACCCAGCTTTATTCAAGTTTTTGCTCCTGTTTGTGTTTAATAGTTAGTTAAAGAAGAAATGAGTTTTGTTTAATGCTTAATTTTGAATTATGGTGTAATTTTGATAAATCTTTTAGAACTATATATCAAGTTAGTGGGATTAATCCTAGTGGGATTTATACTGGGACGTAAATTGCCTAACAATACTTCCACCTACGTAGGTCAATTTCTCTATTGGGTGGGAGTACCTATAAGCATCATCGGTTTTTTACTACAAACAGATTTATCAGGACAGATTTGGATTGCACCGATAATAGCTCACTTGGCAATCTTTCTGGGGGCATTATTAGCTTGGTTAAGAATCAAAGCCCAAGCCCATTTCATTGATTCAGTTCCCCCCGCGACAACTCAAGGTAGTTTGATTCTAGCAGCAATGGTAGGTAATACAGGTAATTTGGGTTTTCCCATTACTTTAGCAATGGTAGGTAAAGAATATTTTGCCTGGGCTTTATTTTACGATATGTTGGGTTCGCTGTTTGGTGCTTATGGTTTAGGTGTGTTTCTTGCTGCTAAGTTTGGTAATAATACCCAAAATCAGATGCAAATAGCAAAGGTAATTTTGATTAATCCGGCTTTATGGAGTTTTGGATTTGGCTTATTATTGCATCAAGTGACGCTTCCCTCTCCGGTGATATTTTGTTTAGAAAAATTGGCTTGGGGTGCAGTTGCTTTATCTTTGATGTTAATTGGAATGCGACTTTCCCAACTAAAATCTTGGCGAAAATTACCACAAGCGGGGAGTAGTGTCTTCATTAAAATGCTATTAGTGCCGATGATTTTAGGTAGCACTCTCTCATTTTTTGGTGTTACTGGTAATGCAGCACAGGTGATAGTTTTGCAAATGGGTATGCCTCCAGCTTTGGCTACATTGGTAATAGCAGAAACCTTTGATTTGGATAGAGATTTGGCTGTTACTGCTTTAGCTATGGGGATGATAGTTTTGTTGTTTACTCTTCCTGTTTGGTTATGGTTGTTTTAATTGGAAATCTGCTTCAAATACAATCAATTACAGTGCTTACCTGCATCAACAGAATTACCAGATTGGGCTACTGCAAAAATTCATTGCTATATCCCTCTATTATTGCACTAATAACCAGGAGTTAGTATGTGGTCAACATTAAATTCTTTGAATTTGTCACATCCTAAATGAGTTTCCTGCCACATTTTGACCAAAGAAGAAGATTGAATAACAACTCGTTTTTCAATTTGAACGTCAAAGTTAAAGAAATTCTCAACTGTTGCTGAATAATCACAAATCAGCTTTTCAAAATTTTTTATTGAGATTTCATTTTGAATCTTGTTGCCCAATTTATCTGTGATAACAAAGTCAATATTATCTTCTTTATCTCCCTGTAATTGAAAGCTTAACATAGTTTGGTCTGAATTGTGAAAAACAAATAATTCCTCTTTATAGAGAATATCAGTATCATAGAAAGTATAAGCTGTAGAACCTTTAGATGGTGGAATAAGGCTTCTGAGAAAAACTTTATATTTAATATTCTTTAAAAGTCTTCTTCGAGGTATGTTCCGAATGACCAATCTAAAACCATACTCTGGCAAGTATCCAAGCCTCGGTAGTCCTTCTTGTCGTACTGTCCACTTGAGTAGAAAATATTGGATTACGGGGAAAGCGAAAAAGGTTATTAATGCTAATACCTGACTAACTACCTGCTCCAAAAGTTTATCTATGCTCACCGATTTCTCTCCTATAGAAATAATAATTAAGACTCAAAGCTAATATAGCATTTCCTAGTCTAATGAGGTACAAAATTATCTGTGTTCATCTGCATTTATCTGCGTTTAATTCTGACTTATTGCACCTCACTTGTATGGGAATTGCTATATTTGAGTATGAAGTTTTCCAGAAAGCACTTTTTTTGTAGGCAATGAAGTCACAACAAAACGAGTATCTTTCACTGCTATTCTGCAACCCCTAAATTCTCCTTTTTTGCCAGTTCGGAAGGACTAATATGTTCGTAATGTTCAAAAGGTTGATGAATCCAAGGATTATCAGCCAGATAATCAACGTGGTAGTCAGGAACAACAACTGAACAAGCTTTATACCAAATTACAGCGGTGCGAATTTCTTGAATGGGAAAATCATGATGTTTCTGTAACCAGGGAACTGTTTCTTGAATAGTGATACCAGAGTCTACTAAATCATCTACTAGCAAAATCCGTGAACCTAAATTTTCACTAGTCATGGTTAATTGACGAGAAATAATTAAATTACTTCTTTTATATGTCCCCGCGCCGTTGTAAGATGAAGTAGCTAAAATTGCTAATGGTTGATTGTATATGCGGGAGAGAATATCTCCTACTCGCAGTCCCCCTCTAGCTAAACAGACGATTTGGTTAAATTCCCAACCCGATTGATAAATCTTTACAGCCAGTTGTTCAATTTTGTGGTGATAATCTGACCAAGAAATGTAAAGGTCTGACATAAAACTAAAATAAGTGTGTTAATAATTGTTAGTTATCTATTGTCAATTGTCAATTAATAAGGGTGTAATTTATGGTTAAGGATAATGGTGATAATAACGATTTTCCTAAGTCGCTAACAAGTGAAAAATTAGATTTTAAAACTAAATTAGCTTATGGTGCGGGAGATTTGGGACCAGCGATTACTGCAAATATTGCTGTATTTTACATGATGGTTTTCTTTACCAATGTGGCAGGAATTCCAGCGGGTTTGGCAGGTAGTATTTTGATGATTGGCAAAATTTGGGATGGTATCAATGATCCTATGGTGGGAATGTTGACTGATAAAACCCAATCCCGGCGCTGGGGTCGTCGTCTACCTTGGCTTTTATATGGGGCAATTCCTTTTGGATTTTTCTTTTTCTTGCAGTGGATTGTCCCCCAATTTACTGCTGACAAAAGTAGTAATATTTGGTGTTTATTTTGGTATTATGTAGTAATTGGGATTATATCTCAGGCATTTTATACTGTTGTGAATTTGCCTTATACAGCCATGACTCCTGAGTTAACTCAAGATTACGATGAACGAACTAGTTTGAATAGTTTTCGGTTTACGTTTTCCATTGGTGGCAGTATTTTATCGTTGATTTTATCAAAAATTATTTTCTCACAAATTAGCGATCGCCAACAACAATATTTAGTCTTAGCGGCTGTGTGTACCGTAATTTCGGTTTTATCTTTGTATTGGTGCGTTTATGGGGTGCGCGATCGCATTTTAGCTTTTGAAGCTAAACGGATTTCTTTGCCACAAGAAGCAGAAATTCCCTTTTTTGAACAGTTGAAAATTGTCTTTAGTAATAAACCTTTTCTTTTTGTTATTGCTATTTATCTTTTTTCTTGGTTAGGTGTGCAAATCACAGCCAGCATTATTCCCTATTTTGTTGTTAACTGTATGAAACTTAAAGAGGGAGATGTCCCCACAGTCATGATTGCAGTTCAGGGAACGGCTTTATTTATGTTATTTATTTGGAGTTATTTAAGTAAAAAGATTGGCAAAAAAATCGTTTATTTCTTAGGAATGAGTTCCTGGATTATTGCGGCTGCTGGATTATTTTTCTTACAGCCTCATCAAGTTGGTTTAATGTATGTTATGGCTGTAATGGCAGGTGTGGGAGTTTCTACAGCTTATCTAATTCCCTGGTCAATGATCCCTGATGTGATTGAATTAGATGAATTGCAAACTGGACAACGACGGGAAGGTATTTTCTATGGTTTCATGGTTTTATTACAAAAATTTGGTTTAGCTTTCGGGCTGTTTTTGGTCGGTAATACCTTACAAGCTTATGGTTTTAAAGAAGCGGTTGCTGGACAAAGTTCTTTACCTGTACAACCTGAATCTGCACTTTTAGCCATTCGTATCGCTGTTGGACCAATACCAACTGTTTGTTTAATTGCCGGGTTAGTTTTAGTCTACTTCTATCCCATTACCCGCGAAATGCACGCGGAAATCATGTTAAAACTGCAAGTACAACGGCAGAGGACATAAACCCGAATTTCTCACCAATACTCATAAACCAAAAATGTCTCTTTTTGTTCTATACTTTGGAATAATTGCATTTGAGAAGCAATTTCTTTAAAGGTAGTTGGGTGATTTATTTGATATTGGTTAATGGATTAAGTCTATTTTTACAATTATATCAAATAGTAAAGCGATATTGACCTCTCCCCCAACCCCTCTCCTACAAGGAGAGGGGAGCAAGATTTCTCCCCCTTCCCTCGTAGGGAAGGGGGCTGGGGGGTTAGGTCTTTTCACAACAAATTTGATAAATTTGCATCAAAACTTGATCAATTTTCTCTGTTATTTCTTCATTTTTAAATCTCAATAAACGCAAACCTCTAGCTGATAAAATTTTATCTCTTTCTAGATCATATTCTATTTGTTGTTCATGAATTTTTCCATCTACTTCTATGACTAAACTAGCAGCATGACAATAAAAATCTACTATAAAACCATCTATAATTTGTTGCCGGCGAAAATGTAAACCATGCAAGCGATTGGCGCGAAGATGTTCCCACAGAATTTTTTCTGCTGGTGTCATTTGACGACGCATTTCTTTGGCGCGTTCGAGTTTTATGGGTTCTATTTTTTGTCCAATGACTATGTTATGAAGTCCGTCTTTTTTCGGTGGTTGGTTGTTCATTTGTGGGGTGTGTTTTTATATCGTGTTTGACCTCTCCCCCAGCCCCTCTCCTACGAGGAGAGGGGAGCAAGATTTCTCCCCCTTCCCTTGCAGGGAAGGGGGTTGGGGGGTTAGGTCGGTTTGGGATGTTGGAGGAATGCGATTATTCTTTTCAAGAATTACGGAGTATAAAAAGGGTTTTTATCAATGATAGCTGCATGAATTTTCTGTTTTAGCAAGGTAGTTAAATCACGTTCTTGCTCTAGAAGTAAAACAATTTCTTCGAGCTTGCAAAGAACTACTACAGTGCGCTGTAGAGATTCTTTACAAGATATAATTGCCGCATCAGTATAATTAGAATTAGATATAAAAATTCCACGAGCATGACCTCTGTTAAAAACTCTTACTAAATGTTGTGAAACATCACCTGGACCTAAAGGTTTACTCCACCACTTCATTTCCACTAGATATAATTCACCATCAATTTCTGCAACACCATCAATTTGTTCAATGATACCTTCACTGGAATTTCCTTTTACAGTAATATCTTCTCGAAGAAGAATTCCATTAGCTTTAAATAGACGATTTAAGACACCTTCAAGAGCCTTTCCTCTTTTCCAATTATCTGTTTCACGAAACAACAATTTTAGATCCTTGTTAATAGCGGATAATTCCTGCCTTTGCTTCTCCATTTGTTTGACTTTTTCTTCTTGTTCTGATATGCGTTTTTTTCTCTCCTGCTCTAGCTCTTTTTTTATCTGTGTGAAGGAATCCTTAACATTTACAACCCGCCTAACTTCAGATACTAAACCTTTTGCTTTCAATTGATCATCTGGCCAACAAGTATAAAAAGTTTCAAATTCAGTAACTTGTTTTACAATTTCTCTTCTTGCTTCTAATCCTAAATCTCCCATTTCATTTAGACGAGTTAATATCGTTCTAACAATTTGGTACTTTGATATGCTGTCCTTATTCATCTTAACGATATCAGCAATATCTTTAGTTATGCTGGGATTAACACCAGCCCCTTGAAAAAATATGATTAGGTCCTCTTTTGAACGAAATAGCAATGGAATGGTATTAATAAGAAGATTTAAGAATTCAGGTGGGTAGTGAAATATCTTGGAATCTATTGTCATAGTATGGATTGAAATAATTAGTGACTTTCTTAAATTTTTCTCTATAGAAAATCAGACATCCTAAGAGAATTACTTTAGAAACAAGTATTTAATATAGATATTAGCACAAAGGTATAATCTTTTCAGATCTTACAGAAATACAGCACTGTACCAATAATCTGATTAAGAAAAATTAGTAACCTGTTTAGCCTTTTCGATCATAAACAAGGAAGCTGTCACTGATTGGGGGTTTTCAAAAAATTGTATTAGGCTTACAACGCATAAACATCAGAATGTTTAAAATTAAGGTGAGTCCACAAAAGACCCACCTTAATCTAAATTATACCAACAAAGTTTTTCTCTATTAAGCAATAGCAAACTCAGTTAATTTACGAGTTTCTGGATCATGAAAAGCCAAAACAATATCCTCTTTGGGTACACCTTCCCTCAATAATTCTGTTGCAATTCCTTCCTCAGTCCAATCTTCTTCAATGTAAATCTTCTCATTCTTAATGCGAATATGGACAGAAATTCCCTTAATTCTTTCCTCAGTTGTCCAACCAACTTGAAACCATAAATATTGATCTCTTTGCTCATCAAAAGCTAAGAGCATTTCTATATTATCAGGAGATGCAGAGGAAAAAAGTTGATGATATTCTGTTAAGATTTTTTTGATTAAAAAACGGTAATTTTCTAACTTATCCATTTGGTAATAACCTCCTTATCTGTATCTACAATGATTAATTTAAGTTGGTTTTCATCAACAACAACTTGGATAGTTTCATCAAAATTAGCTTTATAAACAAGTTGACCAAGTGCTAAGTAAATCTGATGGTCTGGTGCTGTTCTTTTAAGATAATTACGGTAAATGATATACTGACCTACAGCCCTTTCTAAATCATAAATAAATGATGGATTTAGAAAACTTTTAACTTCTATCACTATTTTCTCATCACCTCTTTGAGCAGATAATGGACGTTCAGCACCTAGATCAGCAACAAGTCTTAATTTTCTATAAATTATATAATAAGGATCAGCCGTAATTGTCCAACCATCCTTAATTAAAGCATTTTTGACCTGCTTTTTCTAATAACTTAATTAATTCCTTGGGTCTTAAAGAAGGTATATTTTTAGGCATAAACCTTCCTCAATTCATAGATTTCTGATTGTTTTTCTTTTTCCTCAACTAATAAAAATTCATGTAATTCATCTATAGAAATAGGAGATTTATAAATATTATCTTCTGATTCATAAACATCTTCAAAAGATTCTATTGCTTCCTTTAATTTATTAACTGCATCTTCTTGAGTATCTCCCTGTCCAACAATCCCATTTTCTAAACACAAACCCACCCAATAACCGGAACTTTGTCTGAGAACAACTGTGTAAAAGTTCATTTTTGTTTACCTATGGATTATGTATAAGCATTTTCTTAACATCAGCTAAAGATACGGAAAGACTATCTTTCTCTTCTTCCTTAGCATCCCGTAAATCTCTTAAATCTTCCAAATCTTCTAACAATTCCGTAATCTTCAAAAATTCCTCATAAGGTAAAACAGCAAATTGCTTTTGACCATGTTTTGTTAAAAATTCAGGATGTAATTCTATCATTTTTGCACCTCTTTATATTTATAAGATTTTCTCCATTAATCATCTGCTAAAGTTTCCAACTCATCAGAAATCAAATTTTGCCAATCTTCATCACAATGGGAATGCAAATGAATAGAAGCTACCAGCAATTCTGAGAGAATTTTACCCTTTTGGCGATCGCTTAACTCAGAAAGTTGTAATTGATTAACCAGAGAAATCACATTCTGGCATTCTTCCTGTAATTCCATTAGTAACTGATTAAGCGTTGAGTTTTCACTGCTAATTTTTTGTTTCGCGAGTTTCATTAATAGTTTCACGATAATTAACTAATTTATCCATTGTACAATTTCCTCTTTTTCTGTATTAATAATAACCAAAGCAAGTTGATTTAATTGAACTACAGTTTTAATTGATTTCCTTTGAAAAAAAGTCTCATAAATTTCATCTTTTACAGCTAAATAAATTTCTTGGGATTCATTTTGAGATAGTTGAATCAAATTACGATATAAAATATATTGTCCTAAAGCATTCTGAAAATCTTTGATGAGTGAAGAACTGATAAAACTTGTGATCTCAACAATAATTTTACGTTGTTTTTGGTTTTCTGAAATTATCTTTTCTATAGCTAAATCTGGATAAAGTTCAACGTCTTCATATTCCAGAGGACAAGTATCTATTGTAATTGTCCAACCGTCTTTAATTAAAGCATTTTTAACCGGATTCTTTTTTAAATATTTTTCATTAGATAGATAACTCTCTATATTTTCTAATATTCCCCTTAAATAACAAATAACTCTTTTTTGAATTTCCAATAGCTCATCAGAAGTAGCATCTCTACCAACTTTCTCAAAAGACTTAAAACCATGTGTTAAGTCTTTTCTATGATCTTTAATTCGTTGTAAATCCTTACCATTTCCAGTTTTTCTAGCATTAGTCTTATATGAAAATCCATACATTTCGGCTATATCTTTGATTCTTTGTCCATCAATATTTCCTGAAAATAATCTATCTCTATTAAAAGTAGCTGATATGATATCAACCGAAATATTTTGAACTGTAACTAAAATATCTTTAGTAGATTTATTATCTTTATCTTTTAGATTATCAATAACAATCTTTTTAATTTCGTCTCTTACATCATCGAAAGAAATATTTTTAGTTTTTAATTCATCAAATATTGTTTCAATTGCATTACGCATTGTAGATTCAACTAGATTATATAGTAACAAAAATCCTGTTGCTTTAAGAGTTTTTTCTAAATCATTGTTTATCGGTTTGATTTTTGTATTGTTTGTATTACCCATACTTAATTGAATTGAACCTTGCTCTAAATTTTTCAATAATATAAAATATCGTCTTACTTCTTGAGCGCGTTTATCAAAATCTTCAAATAATGTACTTCTCATGAATTACCTAAAAGCTGATCACGAACATAATAAATACGATTAATTACTTTGTTTTTAGAACTACTCGCATTAGAATTGGTATAATCTTTAAATTCTTTAGAGTTTAAAAACTCAATTAAATTGGGAACTATATCTGGATTTATTCTTAACGCTAAAGCAATACCTACAGTAATTGATTCAAACTTAATTCTAGTTGTAGGTTCATAGGATTTTTTTATTTTGATATAGGTATGTAAAGCATCAGAAAAATACTTTTGAACAAAATTTAACATTAAATAAAATTCATTTTTAGCTGCATTAATATCTAATGTTTCAGACTTATTCTCTTGCTCTAAATAATCATCCAAAAATTTATGAATATCACTTTTCCTAGGATAATTTTCATAATTATTCAGAAATGCAAAAAACCGGAGAACAAATTCTTGGGGATCTCTCTTATTTATCTGAGTTGGAGTAAAAGAACATAAATCTCGAAATTGTTGATATTTTGATAACTCTTCGATTATATCCAAAAACTTTCCTGGTCGAGATCCTCTGCGTTTCTCCATTTCATTCAATTGAACACTACCAGTATTAAGTCTCTCAAAAATATCCCTTCTAATTTCTTCACCTGAATGTTCGGTTAATTGAATCATTCTCATGGTAGTTCTGTTAAAACGTCTTTGACGTGGTAGCGGTAAATCTTGAAAAGTAAACCCATTGAGGCTTTCTAATTTATTTAGATTTTGTAATCTAAGCTCATTGTTAATGAACTTAGCTAAAGTCCGAATACGTTGTGTACCATCTATAATTTCTAATCGTGCTAAATCTTCTGTACTTGATATATCCGCAACAAAAATATAAGGGATTGGTAAACCTAACATCACAGATTCAATGAATTTTGATTGTCTATCTTCATCCCAAGCTATTTCTCGTTGATAATCTGGAATAAACAATTCATTTTCATCTTCCTTCTCCCCATCTAAATATTTTTGCACAATTACTTCGATAGGATATTCTAAGGTGTTGTAGTCAACACGCTTTGTTTTGTCACGAATTTCCGCTTCAGCATTTTCTTTGCGTTGATCTGTAATTTCTAGTTGATTTACCATAGTTGACAATCTTTTTCGTTAACGTTTAAAATTAGAGATTTGTTGATTAAATGAGTTAGTATAACTACATTTTATCACTTTATCACTGAAATAGCTTAATTTAGATAGAGTAAAAAATCTTAACAATTAGATTAAATATAAACTTCTTAAAATCAAGGTGAGTCATCAAGACTCACCCCAATTACATTATACCAACAAAGCCTGTTCCTCCTTACTAATCACCCTCCCCTCATTCTCAAAACCAACAATTTGATCAAAGTTCAAATAGCGATACAAATCATCAGCAAAAGGATGAATTCTTTCAGCCACAATATCCAAATATTCCTGCACATTAGGAAGCCTTCCCAATAATGCACAAACCGCTGCTAATTCCGCCGAACCTAAATACACTTGAGCGCCTTTACCCATGCGATTATTGAAATTACGAGTCGAGGTAGAAAACACAGTTGTATTATCATCAACTCGCGCCTGATTTCCCATACATAAACTGCATCCGGGAATCTCAGTTCTCGCCTTTGCAGCCACGAAAACATCATAAACACCTTCCGCCTTTAATTGGTGTTCATCCATTCTTGTAGGAGGTGCAATCCACAACCGCGCTTTCACATCTCCTGCACCTTCTAAAACCTTCGCAGTTGCTCGATAATGCCCGATATTTGTCATACAAGAACCCACAAAAACTTCTTGTACAGGATCATTGGCAACTGCCGATAATAACTTAACATTATCTGGGTCATTGGGAGCAGCTACAATTGGTTCTGTGATTTGGCTTAAATCAATTTCAATTATTTCTGCATATTCGGCATCAGCGTCAGCAGATAATAATACTGGATGATCTAACCATTCTTGCATTTTTGCCACCCGGCGCATGATAGTTCTGGCATCACTATAACCCCGTGCTACCATATTAGTTAAAAGGGCAATATTGGAACGTAAATATTCCGCAATTGTTTCTTCGCTTAATTTAATTGTACAACCAGCACAAGAACGTTCTGCGGAAGCGTCAGTTAATTCAAAAGCTTGTTCAACTTTCAAATTTGGTAATCCTTCAATTTCCAAAATCTTGCCAGAGAAGATGTTTTTCTTGTTCTGCTTCTCGACAGTTAACAAACCTTTTTGCATGGCTACATAAGGAATGGCATTTACAACATCCCTCAGCGTTATTCCTGGTTGCAATTCTCCTGTAAATTTGACCAAAACTGATTCTGGCATATCCAAAGGCATGACACCCAATGCACCAGCAAACGCTACTAAACCCGAACCCGCAGGAAAGGATATACCCAAGGGGAAGCGAGTATGGGAATCTCCACCTGTTCCCACGGTGTCGGGTAATAACATCCGGTTTAGCCAGGAGTGAATGATACCATCACCAGGACGCAACGCCACACCACCACGGGAGGAGATAAAGTCGGGTAATTCTTGGTGGGTTTTAATATCCACAGGTTTGGGATATGCGGCTGTATGACAGAAACTTTGCATTACTAAGTCTGCACTGAAACCTAAACAAGCGAGTTCTTTCAATTCGTCTCTGGTCATTGGGCCTGTAGTGTCCTGAGAACCCACTGTAGTCATGATTGGTTCGCAAGATGTCCCCGGACGTACTCCAGGCAAACCAGCGGCTTTCCCGACCATTTTCTGCGCCAATGTGTAGCCTTTGCCGGTGTCCACTGGGGCTTGGGGACGGATAAATAATGTGCTGGGCGCTAAACCCAATGCTAGACGGGTTTTATCGGTGAGGGTACGCCCAATTAGGAGGGGAATGCGTCCACCTGCGCGAACTTCGTCTAAAATGGTGTCAGGTTTGAGGCTGAAGGTGGAAATTACTTCTCCTGCGGCGTTGAGAACAGTTCCTTTGTAGGGATAAATGGTAATTACGTCACCGGTTGCCATTTTGCTGACATCGCATTGAATGGGTAATGCACCGGCATCTTCGGCTGTGTTAAAAAAGATGGGAGCGATCGCACTTCCTAAAATATAACCTCCCGCCCGTTTGTTTGGCACAAAGGGAATATCATTGCCCAAATGCCATAATACAGAATTGATTGCAGACTTGCGCGAAGAACCTGTACCCACGACATCACCGACGTAAGCAACGGGAAATCCTTTTTTCTTCAACTCTGCAATGGTTTCTAAACTTCCTGGTTGACGAGTTTCTAACATCGCCAAAGCGTGTAAAGGAATATCTGGTCTGGTTGTAGCGTGGGTTGCTGGTGATAAGTCGTCAGTGTTGGTTTCTCCGGGAACTTTGAAAACGGTAACGGTGATAAATTCTGGTAATGTGGGACGCAACGTAAACCATTCTGCTTCTGCCCAGGAGTTTACCACCTGTTTGGCGTAGGGGTTGGTTTTGGACAATTCCAAAACATCATGGAAAGCATCATACACCAACATAATTTTGCTGAGAGCGTTGGCTGCATAAGCGGCGATTTGTTCTCTTCCTTCTCCTCCCATTACCAAGGGTGTTTCTGAAGAAGTTGATACAGAGGTGCTGGAAACTTGGAGTAAATCAATTAAGGATTGAACGTTGTAACCACCAATCATCGTTCCCAGTAATTCTACTGCGTCAACTGGTGAAACTAAAGGACTGGTAATTTCTCCTTTAGCAATCGCAGTCAGAAATCCAGCTTTTACATAAGCAGCTTGATCTACTCCAGGGGGAATGCGATCGCGTAATAAATTTAATAATAACTCTTCTTCGCCTGTGGGTGGATTTTTCAGTAATTCACACAATGCTGATGTTTGTTGTGCGTCTAATGGTAAAGGAGGAATACCCAATTGAGCGCGATCGGCAACCTGTTGACGATATTCTTGTAGCATGGTTTAGATTGTGATCCTGTAATGTCTTGCTTTCTTTATTTTATTGTAAGGGAATTGTTACAGGAGTTACTGGTAAACGAATTTGTCAGAAATAGACAGTTTATAGTTTATGATCAGATTATTAAAATTTTTCTGAATTTAATTTTTATGTCAGCTAGGGATACTTACCATGAAGCAATTAAAAATGCCTTGATTAAAGACAGTTGGATGATTATTCGTGATCCTTATACTATTAAATATGAGGAGATACAATTATTTGCTGATTTATTAGCTGATAGAACTTTAGAAATTGAACGCAATGGACAACAAATTATTGTAGAAATTAAAAGTTTTATTGGTCGTTCACCCATGCGTGAATTTGAAACAGCTTTAGGGCAATATATTATTTATCGTACCTTGTTAAAAGTTATTCTTCCTAAAGTAACAATTTATTTAGGGGTAAGTCGCAGTATTTATCAATCTTTTTTTCTGCAAAAAGCGATTTCGTTCATCATGGCAGAAAATGATTTAAAATTAATAGTTGTTGATTTGAATAAGGAGGAGATAGTACAATGGATAAATTAAACCAATATCGCAATGTGATCAAGAAAATTCTGAATGAATATGAGCAATTAGCATCACAAACGCCTAATCCTGATGGTGTTGATAGTATTCTAGCTTTTGATGAACAAAGAGATCAATATCTTTGGTTTCAAACAGGTTGGCATAATGATCACAAAGTTAGAGGTATTACTGTTTATGTCAGAATTAAAAATGAGAAAATTTACATTGAAGAAGATTGGACTGAGGAAGGTATTGCAACTGAGTTATTAAGGGAAGGTGTACCACAAGAGGATATTGTTTTAGCTTTTCATGATCCTGAAACTCGCAAGTTTACAGAGTTTGCAGTCGCTTAGGTTGAATATTTGGGAATAGTTAAACACAATATTTTTGATAATCAAAAGGAGTTGTGAATAATGAAAAAACCTGATAATTGGGATCGCCTGATAGATTCATTTAGTGATTGTAATTGTCCCTATGCTTATATAGTAGGTTATTATCTTTCAAGATTTGATAAAGATAGTTATCAGAGATTAGGACTTGGTAACAAAGGGGAAACACATCAGAAAATTGGCTCTATGCTTGAAATTTCATCTAATACACTTAAAAATTTTAGAGATGCTTTTGATCCTTATCATGAAAACAGTCGTAAAGGTTGGTGGCAAAGAGATTTATGGCGTGTTGAAAAAGAAATTTATGATGGATTTAAAGCATATCCTGAAGAAGAAATATATGATTTAGTTTGTAATATTTTAAATAATCCAAAACTAGATTTTGAATACTTTTTCGATTCTGTTAGTGTAATAGATGATATCCTATTATTTCCTGATGAAGTAAGAGAAACAGAAGAAACTCAAACCTTAAAAGAAGGGTTTATTCGTCAAGTAACAGTTAATGCTTATGAAAGAAGTAATCAAGCTCGAAAACAATGTATTGAATATTATGGCATAACTTGTTATGTTTGTGGGTTTAACTTTGAAAAAGTTTATGGTGAAATTGGTCAAGGTTTTATTCATGTTCATCATTTAATTCCTTTATCGGAAATTAATCAAGAATACGAAGTTGATCCAATTAAAGATTTACGTCCAGTATGTCCTAATTGTCATGGGATGATACATCGGAAAAATCCACCATATACTATAGAACAACTTAAAAATATACTTCAATAGCTGGGTGTTAGCTTACCGTAGGTATCGCTTAATCTTTCATCCTCAAAAATAACTCCATCCTGTAAATCCTTAAATCCTGGATATCCTGATTCTGACAATAAAAATTATGTTTTAGATCAAAATCAAAAACCAATTGCTGTACAAATTCCTATGACTGAATTTGAACAAATAGAGGAAATTTTAGAGAATTATGGACTAGCACAATTGATGCAAGAAGTAGAAACTGATGAAATTTTATCTAAGAGGGTGTTTGAAAAGTTTTTAATGTATAAATAAACCCCTCTCCAAACCTCTCCCCGACGCGGGGAGAGGCTTTGAAACACCCCTTCCCTACCAGGGAAGGGGGCTGGGGGGTTAGGTTCTTGGAAATTATTGGTTTCATCTAATACTTTTCAAACAACCTCTAAACATGAAGCTTTAAAATATTTAGAACTACTGAAAAATAACCATCTGGAAAGTTGAATCAACAAGAGCGGAAGCTCCCAGACTTCTCCTTTAATGATGTCAATAAGTGATGAATCAATCGTAGAAATCGGGGAGCTAATCCTTACACTAAAAATTATTTATGCCTTGTTTTATGCCATTGCCAAGCGTGAGAAACGATATCCTTAATACCTGGATATTGAGGTTGCCAATTCAAGATTTTTCTGGCTTTTTCACTTGTACCAATTAAGGCTGGAGGATCTCCAATCCGGCGATCGCATTCCTGCACTGATATTACCATACCTGTGACATCTTCTGCCGCAGCAATCACTTCTCGAACTGAAAAACCGTTACCATTTCCTAAGTTAAAAACTTCGCTTTCACCACCATTTAATAAATATTCTAACCCCAAAACATGGGCATCTGCTAAATCATTTACATGAATATAATCCCGAATACAAGTACCATCAGGAGTAGGATAATCAGTTCCGAAAATACTAATAGCTTCTCGTTTACCTAATGCTGTTTGTAATACTAAAGGGATTAAATGGGTTTCGGGATGATGATCTTCTCCTAATAATCCTTGGGGGTTAGCACCAGCAGCATTAAAATAGCGGAAACGCACTGATTTAAAATTGTATGCCACATCAAAATCAGTTAATATCCTTTCTACCATTAATTTAGTTGCCCCATAGGGATTAATAGGATTTTGGGGATGATCTTCTGTAATCGGAATAAAATTCGGTACACCATAGGTAGCACAGGTAGAAGAAAAGACAAAATTCTTAATAGAAGCTGCTAACATTGATTCTAATAGTGTCAGCGTTCCTAAAACATTGTTGCGGTAATATTTAGCCGGATCTGTTACAGATTCACCTACATAAGCATAGGCGGAAAAGTGCATAACTGCGGCAAAATTACGACTCTGAAAAAGATTATCTAATAAAAGGCGATCGCTTGTATCCCCTTCGATCAATTCTACCCGCAAAACCTGTTCTACCAAATCCCGATGTCCATACACCAAGTTATCAAGAATTACCACCTCATAACCGGCTTGCTTGAGGGCTAACACCGTATGAGAACCAATATATCCTGCTCCCCCCGTTACCAAAATACTAGGCTTTTCCGCTGACATAGTTTCTCCTTGATGGTTCTTTGATTATAGGACTTACGCAAGTGTCACACTAAAAATCTGTTGTAGGGTGCGTCAGATATACTCAAAACGGCTTGATTGTTTGATTCTAAACGTAGGGGTTTAGCTCTTGCTTTACCCCTACACATCTGGGTTCTTTGTCATTTGGCAAAAGTTTAAATCTCACCCGTGTTTAGTATATCAACAATCTGTTTATTCGCAGGATTTATGCAGTCGGACGCACCCTACCAATGTGCCAGTTGCGTAAGTCCTGTATGAATCTAATTTAGCCTAATATTATTTCCTTTTGAAGATGAAATTTATTCTTTGTTGTCCAGAAGTTGCATGAGTAGAGATTCTCCACGCTATAAAATTTATTTAGCACACCTTTACATAAAATTGGTATAATTTTAATGATTATAGAAAATAGCCAATTGACAATTTCATCATTTAATATTAAAGTGTGGGAGAATAAATGAATTATTAAATAGATATAAAAAATGCAAAATACATCAGAGTTTTATTGTGCTTATTGTGGAGAAGTAAACTTAACTTTTATTGATTTTAGTGCCGGAATGCAACAAAACTATATAGAAGATTGTCAAGTTTGTTGCCGTCCTAATATTTTGTATATCAGGATTGATGAAGACACACTAGATATTGAAATAGATACCGAATATGATGGTTAAATAATTCGGAACAGCCTCACAAAAAATGGCTCAAAAAAGAGAAATATTAGTTAAAACTTTACCCGACTGTAAAAAATACCTTTAACAATTTCCGCAGCCGTGACATAGAGGGCAACTATTGCCATTAAAATGAGGACAAAACTCAAAGGTAAGGCTTGAAAACCCAACACAGATGCTAAGGGAGTATAGGGAATAATCAATGTAATTATAGCGATCGCTATTGTTGCACCAAACAGGTATGGACTGGGTTTACTGTGGAAAATAGATTGACGAGTCCGAATTACTAAGACAATCATAGATGCAGAAATAACCGATTCCATAAACTTTCCAAAATTGGCACTAGTGGTCTGTCAATATTAATTTTGTGGATAAAGACGCTTGAGACGGACACGGGCATCCGCTGTTGTGAACTGCCAATCTACAGATTTTTGTAAATGATTGCGTTGAATATACCAAGCCGTTGTTTCTTGTTCTAAAGTTTCGCGGTCAGGAATCCGACGATCTAAACATTGTCGAGTCATTGCGGACAGTTCGTTTTCAGCGATATTGAGCCAACTACCATGTTTAGGGGTGTGGTGAATGGACAAGCGTTCAACCAGACGACGGGCAATGGATGGCTCAAAAGCTTGATATAGGGAGGCAAGTTTATGAGTATTTAGCTGGTCACATACTAAAATAACTTTGTCGCTATCGGGATAGTCGTTATCGAGTAAGTGCTTAATTTCTGTTGCCCAGTCAACCGCTGTTCTCCGGTCACTGACGACTGTTTTACGCCACCCAGACAAGGGTTATGTAAACATAAAAATATTGGCTGTTCCATTGCGATCGCAAAACATAATCCACCGACTCTGAGTGTCCAGGTTTAGCTGGCAGAGGAACGCGGGTTTCTTTGACCAATTGTATAGGTTGCTCATCCATGCAAATCACTGGATACTTGGGGTCATAGGGCAAGTGATAAATCTCCAGAACATCTTCCATATGAGATACAAATTCGGCACTTTGTTCCGGTGGAATTACATACATCTGCCGCAGATGAGGTTTGAGTTCGTTTTTTTTAGCACTTGACGCACGGTTTCGTGACTAATTGCTGGCACAATTTCTAACTCGACTGCCTTGTCTGCCAGTAATCGCAATGTCCAACGAGCATAACCAGCAGGCGATTCCCCACAACGCAAGGCAATTAGTTTTGCTTCCACCTCTCCATCAATAATCGTTTGACGAGGCGGCGTTTTACTGGGTTTGCGGTTTAATGCTGACTCTATGCCTTCTTTTACCAATCGCTCTCTAAGATTTGCAACTGTGTTTCGGTGGCAACTGAAGGCGGTCGCAGCTTCTTCATCCGTCCATCCTTGTCCATTGACATCAATGTTTAACAGAATATTGGCGTGCTTAATTTTGTAAGCTGCTGCTTTGCCTGTGGATACCAAATCTTGTAGGGTCTGCCGTTCTTCTTGACTTAACCGGACAATATAGGTCTTAAACATAATCAGTTATTAGAATATCTGCTGAGGTTTACTGTAAATAGCCTTTCTATTTTCCCTCAAACTCCTCAAACTCACAACTTTTAGCTTGACAGACCACTAGAAGTATGAATGGTAATGCTTTAGCTATTGTAAGATTTTTAGCATCTGCATTTGCTGGTATTGTCGGTTATTTAGTTTCTGGTGATCTTGGTTTACAAGCTTCAATACCTTTTATGAGGACAAAAACCCAAGTTAAAGCCACAGGAGCATTTGCAGCATTTGTTTTAGTATTTCTACTTTTTTATATGGGTGTTCCTACTTCCGAAATAACACCACAACCAACCCCCACACCTTGATGAAAATCCTCATATTAACCGATAGGATAACATCCCGGATTAACTGCATGAATAAATTCACTCCCTGCTAGTGGTCTTCCCCGTTTATAAGCTGCTTCTTGGGGTTGTCCCCAACCTAATTGTAAAATGATTTCTAGAAAGTTCGGATTTTCCCATTTTAATAAAGTTGCCCATTCTGTTCTTTGGACAATTCTTTCTACATCTACTTTTACAATTTTTTGATGTTGTTTACCATTACTAAAACTTAAATGTAAATCCATTTCCCCTGTGACTAAATACCAAAATTCTAAAATTGTATCTTTGGCAGGTTTCAATATTTCTAAATCACTTTCTAAAGCGATTAATTCAGTATCAATTTCTGGATAATGCAGATTTTTACCTTTAACAGTCATATCTTTCCAGATAATTCCAGAAACTTGATTTTCTCGTTGATATTCATGAATAGAGGTTTTAAAATCTTGGTAGGCCGTGAATCTTTGCAGTCCGTCGGTTCTGACAAACTGATCTATAAATGGATTACCAGAAACAGTTACATCTAACTTTAAACGTTCACCTTTTAAGCAAGCTTGGCGTTCGGTTGCCAATATCTGAATTAACTCTTGGGTATTATAAATATTTGACATCAGAACAAGACCTAATTAGTGATCAATCATCAGTTATTAGTCATTAGTTATGAAACTAATTATTAATTTTGTGTCAGATGATAATCAAGATTGATTGAAGATTTAATTATTATCTCTTGATAGCCATAGAAATGCCGTATCAGAACCGACTATTTGTTTCATTGTTCATCCCATAGTAATGAATGTCGACATTATTCTATTTTACCTTGAGGAGTAGAATTAGGTTTATGGTCAAGAAAAAGCCCAATTCTCAAGAATCAGGGCTGAACAAGCAGAACTCAAAATTGCACAATTAGCTGAATGCTTAGGATTAACAAGTATAAAATCAGACTCACGCTAAAACTTAACCGCAAAAAAGCCTAATAATGATGATCTTATTAATTTAAGTAAGTTAACGCCTTATGTGAGTTAGAGTAACAAAAAAGAAAGGGAAACTACAAGATCAAGGTAAAGACATTTTATGAAATTTATGCTTCAATTATTGGATAATCCATTTTGGGCATTAGTAAGAAAAGAAATTAATCAAATTTTACGCAATAGACAATTCAGCAGTGAGACTGCGTTGCTTTCGTGCCTGTACTCGTCTGGAGAAAACTTAGCCATAACCTTAAAATATTTACTTGCTATTTGTATATGGCTATTGTTTAATCAAATAAAGGAAACAACAATGGGAGGGACTTATATTTGCTAACAAACTATGTATATAAGCTACGTCCTAATATTAGTCAATCCGATAAAATGGACGGTTGGCTAGATATGCTCCGGTCTACTTACAATTGGAGTTTGGCTGACAGAATAGCTCAATACAATCAGCAATTTATTCAAGGTGACTATTGCGATATTAGGACTAAAGCAGAAGCTTGTCCATTAACTTGTTTTGTCAGTAAAAATGGAGCAAGTGGAGAGCCGTGGAAAGATGCTAAAACTAACAAGGATGGCAAACTCAAAAACCCTCGACGCAGTGCTGGTGATATTCAAATAACGGCATTACCATATCTAAAAAAAGCTAGACGCACTTTAAAAATCAGACAGCGACGGATTAATTGTAAAGTCAAGGGTAGTAAGAATCGTAAAAAAGCAGCTAATAAGGTAGGACGGTTTCACAAAAAGATTACAGATAAAAGGACTGCTTATCAATGGAGTGTTGCTAATACAATAGTTTCTAGAAAGGTTGATGCTATTGCTTTAGAAGATTTAAATGTCTCCGGTATGTTGAGGCGTTGCCAAGTTAAGACCGATGAAAAAACTGGAAGATTTTTAAAGAATGGGCAATCTAGAAAAAAAGGATTAAACCGTTCTATTTCTGATGCAAGTTGGAGTGATTTAATTTTAAAAATTGAGTATCTCGCTGTGAAGCAAGGAAAAGTTGTAATTAAAATTAATCCTAAATACTCCAGTCAAGAATGCAGAAATTGTGGGCATACTGATAAGTCAAACCGTGATGGTGAGAAATTCATTTGTACGGAATGCGGATATCACGAACACGCCGATATTGGTGCTGCAAAGACTATCAGAGATAGAGGTTTCAAAATAGTACGTGGGGACTCCGCGAAACTTGCTGTTTAACAGCTAAACGCCCAGAAGATGAGCCAGTGCGGTCTTGGGGTTTCCCCAAGTAGAGCAACTGGCGGTATCAGCACGCACTTTTGTGCAAACGTACTGAGTCTGGGAACCTGTGTGAACAGGATATTAGGATTGTAAAATCTTAAGAATCCCCGCGTCTTTAGACCGGGGAGTGTCAAACACAAACCTGATACGATTCCAGCCCATTTACCAGAAATTTTTGTCAATGACAAGATTAAAAAAAAAGAAGTTGGGAATCTCAGATAGAATATTTCTCTGTCCTCTTGGTGCATAACTTCCATGACCACATTTGGTGAAAATCCCTTTTCCCCCCAAGAAATAGCCTCAGAAGGCATAAAACCAGAAGAATATACCGAAATCGTCCGCCGCTTAGGCCGTCACCCCAACAAAGCCGAACTAGGAATGTTTGGGGTGATGTGGTCAGAACATTGCTGTTATAAAAATTCCCGCCCATTACTCAAACAGTTTCCCACCACAGGTCCCCGCATTCTTGTCGGACCCGGTGAAAATGCTGGAGTTGTGGATATCGGCGACGGACTACAATTAGCGTTTAAAATAGAATCCCATAACCACCCTTCCGCCGTTGAACCATTTCAAGGTGCAGCCACGGGAGTAGGTGGGATATTAAGAGATATTTTTACCATGGGGGCGCGTCCCATAGCCTTATTAAACTCTTTGCGCTTTGGTGATTTGAATGATCCCAAAACCCAAAGATTGTTTACAGGCGTAGTGGCGGGCATAAGCCATTATGGTAACTGCGTTGGAGTGCCGACTGTAGGTGGTGAAGTCTATTTTGACCCCGCCTACTCGGTCAATCCCCTGGTCAACGTCATGGCACTGGGTTTGATGGAAACGGCGGAAATTGTTAAATCAGGGGCTTCAGGCTTAGGAAATCCCGTGCTGTATGTGGGTTCAACCACCGGACGGGATGGCATGGGCGGCGCAAGTTTTGCCAGTGCGGAATTGACTGAGGAATCAATGGATAACCGTCCCGCTGTGCAAGTGGGAGATCCATTTGTCGAAAAGTCCTTAATTGAAGCTTGTTTAGAGGCATTTAAAACCGGGGCTGTAGTTGCGGCACAGGATATGGGGGCTGCGGGTATCACCTGTTCCACTTCGGAAATGGCTGCAAAAGGTGGTGTGGGGATTGACTTCGATTTAGACAAAATTCCGGTGCGGGAATCGGGAATGATTCCCTATGAATACCTGCTTTCGGAATCTCAAGAACGAATGTTGTTTGTGGCCGAAAAAGGACGAGAACAGGAATTAATTGATATTTTCCACCGTTGGGGACTGCAAGCGGTGGTTGCGGGGACTGTAATTGCAGAACCCATTGTCAGAATTTGGTTTGAGGGGAAAATAGCTGCCGAAATCCCGGCTGATGCTTTGGCGGAAAATACGCCTTTGTATGAAAGAGAATTATTAACAGAAGTCCCCGAATATGCCCAAAAAGCATGGCAATGGACAAGTGATAGTTTACCTGTTGGCAATGCTGCGGGTATTGAAATTGCAGGAAGTCTGCAAAGTTGGAATCAGATTCTATTGACTTTGTTAGATACTCCCTCTATTGCTTCTAAAAGCTGGGTTTATCGCCAATATGACCATCAAGTTCAAAATAATACCGTATTGTTACCCGGTGGTGCTGATGCGGCTGTCATTCGTATCCGTCCCTTAGAAGCACCCCAAAATCCAAAATCCAAAATCCAAAATCTAAAATCCGGCGTTGCAGCTACGGTAGATTGTAATTCTCGTTATGTTTATCTTGATCCCTATGAGGGGGCAAAGGCAGTAGTCGCGGAAGCTGCCCGCAATCTTAGCTGTGTGGGTGCTGAACCCATCGCTGTGACGGATAACCTCAATTTTGGTAGTCCAGAAAAACCCATTGGTTATTGGCAATTAGCGTCCGCTTGTCGGGGTTTGAGTGAGGGTTGTCGGGAGTTGGGAACGCCGGTAACTGGGGGGAATGTCTCTCTCTACAATGAAACTTTTGACGCGGAAGGTAATCCTCAACCAATTTACCCGACTCCGGTTGTGGGTATGGTGGGATTGATTCCTGATTTAACCAAAATTTGCGGACAAGGTTGGCAAAATGCAGATGATATAATTTATCTTCTAGGTTTATCAATTCAATCCAAAATCCAAAATCCAAAATATAAAATAGAATTGGGTGCTTCTGAATATTTGGCAACTATTCATAATACGATCGCTGGTAAGCCCCCTAGAATTGATTTTGATTTAGAACGACTCGTACAAAAGGCTTGTCGTGAGGGTATTCGCGCTGGTTGGGTAAATTCTGCCCATGATTCGGCTGAGGGTGGTGTGGCTGTAGCTATAGCGGAATCTTGTCTTTCTGGGAATTTGGGGGCGGAAATTAATTTCCCAATTAGTGCAAATCACGATTCCCGTTTTGATGAAGTTCTTTTTGGTGAAGGTGGGGCGAGAATTTTAGTTTCTGTCAGTGGAGAAAACCAAGAAAAATGGGAATCCTATTTACACCGAACTCTTCCAGAGAATTGGCAAAAACTGGGAACAGTAACTAATTCCGGTAATTTAGAGATTTTAACCGCAGATAACCATAAGTTACTCCAGGTTAGTCTCGAAGATATGAGCGATCGCTATTCTCAGGCAATCTCTAAACGTCTCGCTATCTACACCAATACCTGATCAACAGCAAAAATCAAGGTTTGAATACGAAAATTCACAATTCGCACTTGATTCTTAACCAATTTACGGTACTGTTTTAATGGATGGTTAAAGATTTGTTAAGAAGAAGGAGTCAGGAGTCAGGAGTCAGGAGTCAGGAGTCAGGATAAAAATTAATTATTCCCAATTCCCAATTCCCAATTCCCAATTCCCAATCACCAATCACCAATCACCAATCACCAATCACCAATCACCAATTCCTAGTTCCCACTGAATCGACACCCCACCAGGAGCAATACCAGCATGATTCCCCTTAATTCCGTTACCTCGGATGAAAACGCCTGTGACAAACCAGAAGAAGCTTGTGGTGTGTTTGGCATTTATGCCCCAGAACAAGACGTTGCTAAATTGACCTACTTTGGATTGTATGCTCTTCAGCATCGGGGTCAAGAATCTGCTGGAATTGCTACCTTTGAGGGTACGCGTGTTCACCAGCACAAAGATATGGGTTTGGTGTCTCAAGTCTTTAATGAAACTATCTTAGATCAGTTACCCGGAAATCTGGCAGTTGGTCATAATCGCTATTCCACTACCGGTTCTAGTCGTAAAGTTAACGCCCAACCCGCTGTAGTCGAAACTCGGTTGGGTTTATTAGCTTTAGCACATAATGGTAATTTAGTCAATACCGTAAAATTGCGAGAAGAGTTACTCAAAGATAAGTTTAACTTAATCACGACCACGGACTCGGAAATGATTGCTTATGCGATCGCTCAAGAAGTCAACGCTGGTGCAGATTGGGTAACAGGGGCTATGAGTGCCTTTCATCGTTGCGAGGGTGCATTTAGTCTGACTATTGCCACACCTGATGGTATAATGGGAGTCCGTGACCCCAACGGCATTCGTCCCTTAGTCATTGGTACTTTAGATAGTAAACCAGTCCGTTATGTTCTCGCTTCCGAAACCTGCGGTTTAGATATTATCGGTGCGGAATATCTGCGTGATGTTGCCCCTGGAGAATTGGTTTGGATCACTGAAACTGGTTTAGAATCATTTCAATGGCATCAACAATCAGAACGCAAACTTTGTATCTTTGAAATGATCTACTTTGCCCGTCCTGATAGCCTCATGCACAACGAAACTTTATATAGTTATCGAATGCGGTTAGGACGGAAAATGGCGGCTGAAGCCCCTGTAGAAGCTGATTTAGTGTTTGGTGTTCCTGATTCTGGTATTCCTGCGGCCATTGGGTTTTCCCAAGCTTCTGGTATAGCTTATGGTGAAGGACTGATTAAAAATCGCTACGTCGGTCGCACCTTTATTCAACCTACCCAAGCCATGCGGGAATCAGGGATTAAAATGAAACTTAATCCCCTTAAAGATGTCTTATTCGGTAAGCGAGTTGTAATTATTGATGATTCCATTGTCCGGGGAACTACTAGCCGTAAACTTGTGCAAGCCTTGCGTGATGCTGGTGTGTCCGAAGTTCACATGAGAATTTCTTCTCCTCCTGTAACTCATCCTTGTTTCTATGGTATTGATACTGATACCCAAGATCAATTAATTGCGGCGACAAAATCAGTGGAGGAAATAGCCAAGCAATTACAAGTTGATAGTTTAGCTTATTTGAGTTGGAAAGGAATGCTAGAAACCACCAGAGAAGATACTAATAGTTTTTGTTCAGCTTGTTTTACTGGTGATTATCCTGTGGCTATTCCTGAAAAAATGAAGCGTTCTAAATTGATTTTAGAAAAGGTTGTAGTTTAGATAATTCTATCATCTTGTGGGGTGGGCATCTTGCCCGCGCCTCAATATTTAATTGTCAGAATCAGGATATCCAGGATTTGAGGATTAACAGGATTGTTATTGATTATTTTTCTGTGGGAATTTGTCAGAATCAGGATGTCCAGGATTTGAGGATTTTCAGGATTGTTATTGTTTAATTGATGGTTTGATTTTGTGTCTTTTTTTGTCAGAATCAGGATGTCCAGGATTTACAGGATTTACAGGATTGTTATTGTTTAATTGATGGTTTGATTTTGTGTCTTTTTTTGTCAGAATCAGGATGTCCAGGATTTCAGGATTAACAGGATTGTTATTGTTTAATTGATGGTTTGATTTTGTGTCTTTTTTTGTCAGAATCAGGATGTCCAGGATTTCAGGATTAACAGGATTGTTATTGTTTAATTGATGGTTTGATTTTGTGTCTTTTTTTGTCAGAATCAGGATGTCCAGGATTTCAGGATTAACAGGATGTTATTGATCAATTTTCTGTTTGCATCATAGCATCAGAATTTAAAGATATGATATCATTATTTAATCTATATTTATCATCTTTTAGTAAACAAAAATTACATCCTGCACATCCTATAATCCTAGTTATCCTGATTCTGACAAAAAGATACAAAATTAAACCAGAAATTTAAAAATCACATCCTGTAAATCCTATAATCCTGGTTATCCTGATTCAGACAAATATTATCAGACAATCTCATTCAATGCTGGTAAGCTATTAACTATTTTCACTGTTTCTAAACTTACTTTCACAATCCTTTTGACTAATTCCACTATATAACGGGGATTTTCTGACCAATGGTTAGGGTCGTTAATTATGCCACTATCTTTATCTTTGGTGACTTTGTACCTTTCCATTATCCATTCTAGGGCTGATTTGCCATTTACTATATATTCGTAGGCTTCTAGGGGGATTTGGGATAGGGTAAGTTTACTATTATAGATGATGATGGTTTTATCTAGGCCGTTTTTATTCTTACCAAAGACCATTTTTTCCACTTGATAATCTTGGTGATCTAAATATAATTCTTTTTTAAATTCTTCTAATTCATAAGGTTCTATGGTTTCATAGTTGAGATGATAATACGCTAATTCTCTACCGGCTTGACTGAATGTCCAAAAATCCGCAGTAAAGGGGATTCGTGGTAACATTTTCTTCAGGTCTGACGCAAAGCGTTGTTTATATTCGGGTGAATGTAATACTCCATAAATGTAATAGAAGATGTCTGATTTGGTGATGGTTTTGTCTTCATATTTTTGCTGATATTCTTTTAAAATGCTATCGGGGATGTTTTCTTTTTTGGTGTATTGTTCTGTGGTTGCTGTTGCAAATAGTTCTCCTAGTTCGCTTTGTTTTTCGTAGGTATATAAGGGGAAACATTGACCAGTATCATGTAAATGTAAATTAGGAATAACATCTATTATTAAAGCTGAAAAATCTTTACTTGCACCAATTCCAGTTACATAAATTGCTAGATTTTCTAAATTTTGATTAGGGAATATTTTAGGAATTTGGTAAAGACGATTATTTAAGTCTTTATTATAGTAATAAGCTTGGTTACAAAAAGGACGGTACATACTTTTAACAACTTCACTAGGATTAAAAGCATGAATTATTAATTTTCCACAATCGTCTTTTAATTCTCCAGACCAACTAATCTTTTTAGGGTCAGTATCAATAAAACTTTCTACTTGTTTTTTTCTTTGTTCAGCATTAGTTAAAGTTTGACCTTTCAAATGATTTTTGAACTCCTCAACTTGTTGATTATAAAAATCAATCATTCTCGTCATATTATCAATAACTGATTGTTGAGAGAAATTATAAACCCAATTATCTCTACAAGTCATTACTCCTCTTGAATAAACATCAAAAATAGTTTTAGTAGTTGCATCTTTTTTATCACCCAATGAAATAAAACTTTCAAAATCATCATTACGTTGGTTAATCCAATCATAATTTTCATTAGGGGTGATTTCTTGCCATTTAATAGTAGATATATCACCGAAATTTTTAATAATATCTAGTTTTTCTTTTTGACTTAAATAATCACCAATATCATGATAAAATACCTTATTTTCTGATTTCTTACTGGAATTTTTGATTAAGAAAATAATCGCAATAGTAGCACGACTTCCTGAACCAAAAATTTTACCTCCTTCTTTTCTCGATTGTTCTCCCGAAGTTCTTTGATTACCACGTAAATTAAAACAATAAATGCTAGTAAATTCATCTACTAAACATTTTCTAAAACCATCCATTGCATTATTATCAATGAATGAACCATTACTGACAAAACAAACTATACCTTGGTCTTTAATTCTATCACTAGCCCATCTAAAACCGCGAATATAAGAATCATAAAGACTATTTTTTAATGTAGCAGTAGAATGTTTAGCGTAACTATTGGCAATTTTTTGATCTAAATTTTCATATTTGAGATTTTTATTACCATCATTTTCGCTTGTTTGTCCAGCAGAATAAGGAGGATTACCAATAATCACAGTAATATCCCTTTGCTTTTGATTAATTACCCGTTGATTATTTTCAGGAAAGATACTTTCTAACAAATAACCCTCATTCTCAAACATTTGAAATGTATCTGTTAAAACAATGCCATTAAAAGGTTGATAAGAAGATCCCCCTAAATCCCCCTTATCAAGGGGGACTTCTATATTTCCCCCCTTTTTAAGGGGGGTAAGGGGGGATCTAGTTAAAAAATGATAACTTTCCTCAATATTAATTGCTGCAATATAATAAGCTAATAAAACAATCTCATTACAATGCAACTCATAACTAAACTTCCGTTGTAAATCCTCATGTTTAATTAACCCACTTTGCAATAACCGCACCATAAAAGTACCCGTCCCGGTAAAGGGGTCTAAAATATGCACACCCTCATCAGTTAAACCCACTCCAAACTCTTGTTTTAAAGCAAAATCAGCACTTTTAATCATAAAATCTACCACTTCCACGGGAGTATAAACAATTCCCAATCTTTCTACCAACCTGGGAAAAGCCGCACGGAAAAATTTATCATATAATTCAATAATTATCCGCTGTTTTCCTTCTGCATTATCAATACCACTAGCGCGTTCTCGCACACTTTCATAAAACTTGTCTAAAGTCTTGACTTCCTTCTGCAAAGATTGACCTTCTAACACATCTAACATTCTTTGCATTGTCTGGGAAACCGGGTTATATTTAGTAAATTCGTAACCCTCAAACAAAGCATCAAAAACCGGTTTGGTAATTAAATGTTGAGATAACATTTCAATAGCTTCATCTGGACTGACATTAGGATTAATATTTTGATGTAACCCTGTGATAAAGTCATCAAATACTTTTTTCGCTTCTGATTCTGAATTTTCTAATAATGCTTTAATTCGGGAAGTGTTACTTTCAGCAATTTTCGCTACATCCTTAGCCCAATCTTCCCAATAACGACGATTACCACATTTAGTAACTATTTTCGCATAAATTGCATCTCGCCATTCTTCAATGGGAAAATTCAATTCTAATTGTTTATAGGTAGTTTCTATTTTTAAACTTTGAGAAGAATCACTTTTTTCTTTACCACCTATACCAATAATATTAATTTTATCAGGACGACGTTTATTTAATTCTATCTTATTGATAGTATCATTAAATCTCTCATCATGAGAACGTAAAGCCTGTAAAACTCGCCAAATTACCTGATATTCATTATCTTTTAAAGCAATTTCAGGAGGTATATCTGCCGCAATACTAACTGGTAAAATGATATAACCGTATTTTTTCCCCTCAGCTTTTCTCATCACTCTACCAACGGACTGTACCACATCCACCACTGAGTTACGAGGTGTGAAGAATATCACCGCATCTAACGCGGGTACATCTACCCCTTCCGATAAACACCGCGCATTGGATAAAATGCGGCAAATATTACCCCCCCTAACCCCCCCTTGTGAAGGGGGGGAATGAAGGGGTTCAGCTTTTAACCATTCTAATTTTTCATTTCTTTGTAAAGCGTTTTGTTTACCGTCAACGTGCTGTAATTCACATTGTAAAATTGTTTCATCTTCGGGGTTTAATTTTTGATAATCATTGATATTCTTAGCGAATAATTTGACAATTTTTTCTGAATCTTCAATAGTGCGACAAAACGCAACCGCGCGTTTCATTGGGGTTTTATCTTCTGTGTCGTCTCCTTCTTCATCATTAAGAATACGTTTTGCTAAACCATTCCAACAACCAATAATTTTAGCTTTATCATCTAAATTTAATACATACTTTCCATCAGAAATTTGTTGTTGAAAAGTTGCATTAACAAAATTTTTATCTACTGCTAACACCATTACTTTATAATCACTTAATAAGTCAGCACTAACAGCTTCACCAAAACCTAAACGATGAAATTCTTTACCATAAATATCTTCATCATCCATTGAACATAATAAAACATCATTTTCTTGTGCTTGATTTTTAGCATCAGGATGATAAACTTTAGGAGTTGCTGTCATATAAAGACGTTTTTTAGCTTTGATAAAATCTTGATTATGTACTCTGACAAAATAAGATTCATCTTCACCAGAAATAGTTACTCCTGTAGTTCTATGGGCTTCATCACAAATAATTAAATCAAATTCTGGTAAACCTTTTTTCTGTGCATCTGATATAGCTTGAATTGATTGATAGGTAGAAAAAATGACAGTTAAATCTTTTTGATTTTTAGATTGAATACTTTGATAGGATTTAATAATATCTTCAGCGTTAGTTGTCGGGGGAAAAGCTAAATCATTAATGGTAATATCTGCAAGATCATCATTTTTAGATTTTTTCTTATTTTTACCCACATTCACATCAGAACAAACTGCAATACTATGAAAATTAATATCACTTTCAGCAGTCCATTCTCGCAAGGTTTGGGAAAGTAAAGAAATCGAAGGAACTAAAAAGAGAATTAAATTATTTTCTCTAGGGAAATTTTCCGCAATTTTCAAAGCAGTAAAGGTTTTACCAGTACCGCAAGCCATAATTAATTTACCTCTATCTCCCGTTTTAAACCCAGCGAGGACTTTTTCTAAAGCGGTTTGTTGATGAGGACGAATTTGTTTTTTAGGTTTAAGTTCTAAATGATCAGGATTTTTGAAACTGAATTTATCCCAATCAATGGGACTATTTGCTAAATCATGAATAGTAGCAAGAATAACAGGAATTTGTTGATCTTTTAAAGCTGCTAAGGCGTGTTTACTCCATTTTGCAGTAGTAGAAATAATCATCCGTTGTTTAAATAAATTTGTCCCGGAAGCGGTGAAAAATGAATCTATATCTGATTTTTCTACAGTCTGATCTGGACTATAACATTTACATTGAATCGCCCAATAATCGCCAGTATAGCGTTCTACTGCTACTAGGTCTATACCTGTATCTGGCATATTTCCGCGTTTAGGAAAATCCATCCATAACCAAACTTGGCTAAAATGATCTTTATAAAAGTTTTCAGTTTTGAGATAAGCTAACATTAATCGTTCAAACTTATCACCTAATTCACGGGGAGACGTGGAATTTTGTCTAAATTCTGCTAAAATTGTGTTAATAGTCATTTTTAGTTTTTCCTGGTTTTTTAGAATTATGATTTACAGGATTTTAATTGTTGGTGAGTTTTATAATTTATTTGTCTGAATCAGGATAACCGGTTACTGAGCGAAGTCGAAGTACAGGATTTACAGGATGTTATTGATTAATTGATGGTTTGATTTTGTGTCTTTATTTGTCAGAATCAGGATGTCCAGGATTAAAGGATTTTCAGGATTTTGATTGTTTAATTGTTGGTGAATTTTATAATTTATTTGTCAGAATCAGGATATCCAGGATTAAAGGATTTTCAGGATGTTTATTTGTCTGTCATTGTTGAAATCATAAAATTGTGATTTTACTACCTACAATTTTCATCATCATCCTGTACATCCTCAAATCCTGGTTATCCTGATTTGTGACAATTAATATAATGTTGGGTTTCATTTCATTCTACCCAACCTACAATTTTCATCATCATCCTGTACATCCTCAAATCCTGGTTATCCTGATTCAGACAGTAAAAATGTTAACCATCAATCCTCTAAATCCTCAAATCCTGGTTATCCTGATATGGCTTGCACCACGCTACGCTATCAGACAATTATTCATAAATTAGCCTATTTCCTTCTTTCTTGCAACTTCCGATAAACTGCTTTTAAATCAACCTGATGATGCGCTAAGGCTACAAGAGTATGATAAAACAAATCTGCAACTTCACCAGCAATTCCATCGGCATCATCATCCTTGCAGGCCATGACTACCTCCGCGCTTTCCTCACCAATCTTTTTCAAGATCTTATTATCACCACCAGCCAGTAATTTACAGGTATAGGAATCTTCATTAGGATGATCGCGGCGATCGCAAATTACCGCAAACAATTGTGATAAACTATCCCCTGGTGGTGGTGTCACCGTGCCATCAACCTGGTGAAAACAACTACGTTCTCCAGTATGACAAGCTACATCACCCAACTGCTCCACCCCGATTAACAGAGCATCACTATCACAGTCATAACGAATAGTTTGTACCTTCTGAATATGTCCAGAAGTCGCGCCCTTGTGCCAAAATTCCTGCCGGGAACGACTCCAAAACCAAGTTTCCCCAGTGTCCAAAGTCCTTTGCAACGATTCCCGATTCATCCAAGCCATCATTAACACAGTTCCATCCAAATAATCTTGGATAATTGCCGGCACTAAACCCTTGTCATCGTAGCGAATTTTGTCCACAGGGATAGCAGATGAAAGCGATTTCAGTTCAGAAGAAGACATACCAGTTAATTTACAATAATTCTTTGACTCAAGATACCATTTTCAGCTAATCCCATACCAGAGAAATTCACAAGCAACTTTTCACCCTATCCTAAGATAGAAGCTCAATTTTAATCACCACCTCAGAGGAGATACCCTTGGTAAACACCACAATTAAAACCACAAAATCACAAGAAATCTTTGCTGCTGCTCAAAACCTGATGCCCGGAGGAGTCAGTTCTCCCGTTCGCGCTTTTAAATCCGTCGGTGGACAACCCATCGTATTTGATCGTGTGAATGGCGCATATATTTGGGATGTAGACGGCAACAAATACATTGACTATGTTGGGACTTGGGGCCCCGCTATTTGTGGTCATGCTCATCCAGAAGTCATATCCGCACTACACGCAGCCCTAGATAAAGGCACAAGTTTTGGCGCTCCCTGCGCTCTTGAAAACGTTTTAGCCGAAATGGTCATTGATGCCGTTCCTAGCGTCGAAATGGTCAGATTCGTTAACTCTGGCACAGAAGCTTGTATGGCGGTATTACGCCTGATGCGAGCCTTTACAAATCGAGAAAAATTGATCAAATTTGAAGGCTGCTATCACGGACACGCAGATATGTTCCTGGTCAAAGCCGGTTCTGGTGTTGCTACCCTGGGTTTACCCGACTCCCCAGGAGTACCAAAATCCGTCACAGCCAACACCTTAACCGCGCCTTTCAATGATTTGGAAGCCGTAAAAGCCTTATTTGAACAAAACCCCCACGAAATCGCCGGAGTCATTCTTGAACCCGTAGTTGGTAACGCTGGTTTTATTACCCCTGATGCTGGTTTCCTAGAAGGACTACGGGAACTTACTCAAGAATATGGGGCATTATTAGTATTTGATGAAGTCATGACAGGCTTCCGCATTGCCTACGGTGGCGCACAAGCCAAATTTGGTGTTACCCCCGATTTAACTACAATGGGTAAAGTCATTGGTGGTGGTTTACCCGTCGGCGCTTATGGTGGCCGCCGTGAGATTATGTCAATGGTTGCCCCCGCAGGCCCAGTTTATCAAGCTGGAACTCTTTCCGGTAATCCTTTAGCCATGACAGCAGGAATTAAAACCCTGGAACTACTCAACAAACCCGGTACTTATGAGTATTTAGAAAAAATTACCAAACAGTTAGCTGATGGATTGCTAAAAATCTGTGCAGATACGGGTCATGCTGCCTGTGGTGGTCATATTAGTGCCATGTTTGGGCTATTCTTTACCGCTGGACCTGTGCATAACTATGAAGATGCCAAAAAGGCAGATACAGCTAAATTTGGTCGTTTCCATCGCGGAATGTTAGAGCATGGTATTTACCTAGCCCCATCTCAATTTGAAGCTGGTTTTACTTCTTTAGCACATACTTCCGAAGATATTGAACAGACATTAGCTGCTGCTAAAGAGGTGCTATCTAATCTGTAAATAGGTAATAGGCAAGAGTAAAGATAAATTTCTTTCCTGTTCTCTTTTCCCTTTTAAGCTGTTACGCAGCTAAATTTGATAACCCTAATTTAGTAGGGATAATTCATGAATTACCCCTACTAGAGTTATAAAAATTAAATGCACTACAGCTTACCTCTGATAATTTTGGGAAATATTTAACAAAGTTTTCCGACAATAACTAAGTATAAATTTCGATTTTTCTTAATAACTTAATATTATTGTCATTAGCCTCGTTATTAATTATATTCGTGCTAAGTAGGTGAACGGCAAAAAACCGTAATATGTAACGAAAAGTAAAATCGCCCAAACCCTCTTCACTCTTGCCTCTTGCCTCTTGTCTCTTGCCTCTTGCCTCTTGCCTCTTGCCTAGTGCCATAACGACGATTTTCAATGCTAACCTACTTATTTTTATTAAAACTGTCATTGGTTAACCATCTGACTTTCTATTCTGGCATATTATCTCTAAATGTTCGTTTCTGTCAAAAATCTAGAATTGATTTGTCATCTGTAATGCAATAAATTGACTAAACCGATTTTGTCTAGATCTACATTTTTAGGTTTTCCAGGATTACGTTTTCTACCTCATATTTTTCATTAACTAATTTTGAAACAGCACTGAAAAGGTATGCAGTTGTGCAAAACCACAAGCTACAAGGTTCATTATCTTCTCAGTCTATTCTCCGATTAGCTATAGCTATTGCTATGCTGGCATCTTTATCTGTGGCTAGTATTAGTGTTTTTATTGTCCTAAAATTTCGGGATATAGATAATCAAAAATTAGCAACTGCTGCGATCGCAATACCAGAGATAAAAACAGTTACAGCCCTAGGTAGAATTGAACCAGAGGGGGAAGTAATTAAATTATCAGCACCTGTATCTGGAGAAGGAAGTCGAGTCGAAAAGATATTAATTCAGGAGGGAGATATGGTCAAAGTAGGACAGGCAATTGCTATTTTAGATAATAGCGATCGCTTGCAAGCAGAATTAACCCAAGCGCAAGCAGAAGTGAGGATAATTCAATCTAAAATAGCTCAAATTCAAGCAGGTGTTAAACAAGGAGAAATTACGGCTCAAAAAGCGATAATTGACAGATTAGCTGTAGAAAGTCAAGGTGATATTGATACTCAAAAAGCAACTATAGAAAAATTCCAGGCAGAATTACTCAATGCTGAATCTGAAAATAAACGTTATCAAGAATTATATACAGAAGGGGCAATTTCTGCGTCTCAAAGAGATAGTAAAAGCTTGAATGTAGAAACGGCTAAAAAAAGTCTTGAAGCGGCACAATCACAATTAAAAAAACTGGAATTAAGTAGCCAACAACGAAAAAAGGAAGCTTCAGCAACACTAGATCAGATTTCTGAAGTTAGGAAAGTAGATGTAGAAGCTGCAATAGCCGAATTAAATCGGGCAGAAGTATTAGTGAAAAAAGCTACTATTAATCTCCAGAAAGCTTATGTAAAATCTCCTCAAAATGGACAAGTATTTGAAATCCATACCCACCCAGGAGAATTGATTACTAATAATGGCATTGCTGACATTGGTAAAACCAGTCAAATGTATGTAGTTGCTGAAGTTTACGAAAGTGATATTACCAAAATTCTTCAAGGTAAACAGGTGCGAATAGTTGGTGATATTTTTCCTCAAGAATTGCAAGGAAAAGTAGAAAGAATCGGTTTACATGTAAGCAAGCAAAATCTCACTAATACAGATCCTTCTAGCAATATTGATAACAGAATAGTCAAGGTTCATATCCGACTAAATACAGCTTCCAGTCAGCAAGCAGCTAAATTTACTAATATGCAAGTTAAGGTAATTATTAGTCTTTAGTCAGTTGTCAGTTGTCAGTAGGGGCGAAGCATTTGGAAGATAAATTATCGGTCATTGCCAGAAATAGTTCTCCAAATGCTTCGCCCGTACAGTTGTCAGTTGTCAGTAGGGGCGAAGCATTTGGAAGATAAATTATCGGTCATTGCCAAAAATAGTTCTCCAAATGCTTCGCCCGTACAGTTGTTAGTAGGGGCGAAGCATTTGGAAGATAAATTATCGGTTATTGCCAAAAATAGTTCTCCAAATGCTTCGCCCGTACAGTTGTTAGTAGGGGCGAAGCATTTGGAAGATAAATTATCGGTTATTGCCAAAAATAGTTCTCCAAATGCTTCGCCCGTACAGTTGTTAGTAGGGGCGAAGCATTTGGAAGATAAATTATCGGTCATTGCCAAAAATAGTTCTCCAAATGCTTCGCCCGTACAGTTGTTAGTTGTCAATTATCATTCCTATGATTAGTATTTTTCAACAATTTCGACGACGAACTCCTTTGGGTTGGTTGCAACTTACTCATGAAAAAAGTCGTTTATTCGTAGCAATATCAGGTATTGCTTTCGCTGATGTTCTTATGTTTATGCAGTCAGGCTTTCAAACTGCTTTATATGACAGCAATACTAGATTACATCGCAGTTTACAAGCTGATATTATTCTCATTAGTCCCCAAGCCCGTAGTTTACAAAGTATGTCTATTTTTTCCCGGAGACGACTTTATCAAGCAATGGATATACCGGGGGTGAAATCGGCTGAAGCTATGTATTGCAATCATATTATTTGGAAGAATCCCCAAACACATTTGGAAACCGGAGTCTTAATTATTGGGATAAATCCAGATCAACCAGCTTTTGATTTACCAGAAATTAATCAACAATTACAGAAGATTAAATTACCAAATACAGTTTTATTTGATCGGGCAGCCAGAGGAGAATATCAACAAGCAATAAAGAAAATTCAAGAAGGTAAAACTGTCACAACTGAAATTAATGGTAGCACAATTACTATTGGTGGTTTATTTAAACTTGGTGCTTCCTTTGCCGCTGACGGTAGTTTAATTACCAGTGCAAATAACTTCTCCCAAATCTTTGCCAGGCAGCCTACAAGTAGTGTGAACATCGGTTTAGTTAAAATCAAGCCAGGTTATAAAACTGACCAAGTTGTTGCCCAATTAAAGGCTTATTTGAAAGATGATATTAAGGTTCTCACTCATCAGGAATTTATTGAATTTGAAAATAACTTTTGGAGTAGCAATTCTCCCATTGGGTTTATTTTTAATCTCGGTGTATCAATGGGATTTGTGGTTGGAGTAATTATTGTTTATCAAGTTCTTTCCACAGATGTTAACGCCCATTTGCGAGAATATGCAACTTTTAAAGCCATCGGATATCGTCATTTTTATTTACTAACTATTATTTTTGAAGAAGCTTTAATTTTAGCAGCTTTGGGATTTTTCCCAGGGGTAGCCGTATCTTTAGGACTTTATCAGCTAACCCGAACAGCGACAAATTTGCCCATGTATATGACCATAATTCGTGGTTTACAAGTGCTATTATTAACTATAATTATGTGTGCTATTTCCGGAGTAATTGCTACTAATAAACTCCAATCTGCTGATCCTGCGGATATGTTTTAATTGCTAGTTTACTTGCTTTCGTATTGGCAGCGCATTATTATACTTAAATTTCCCAAGTTATCTTGTTTTGGGTGGCATTTGTTCTGACTTGACCATTTGGGGCAACACTGGGGGATATTCTCACCAAACAACATGAGAAAAGCGGACTCGGTTATGCTACTATTGGCTCGTCTATAGTTAATATAGCTGTATTATGGTACTTAATTAGACATTTTTCTAAACATTAATTAAGCAAAAATACTGATAACATAAACCGATTCGACAATTATCAAAGAATAGTTAATCTAGCTACAATTTTATCAAGCAAATATAAAAAAATTTTAGTTAGATAAATGAGATAATAGAAAAGTTGATCATCAAGTCATCGAAAATTATTAATAATGCCTAATTCTTCCGAACAGTTTTCAATTACACCTGATGCTTATGCACCTAGATTAAAGCGTCTACGTCAATTTAGTAAGGTATTAGATAATATAATTACCGTTCCCGGAACACAAGTAGCAATTGGTTTAGATCCTATTATTGGATTACTTCCCATAGGAGGTGATGCTTTAGGACTCATACTTTCGTTTTATATTATCATTGAAGCTGCACAATTAGGCGTACCTACAGCCACATTAGGCAGGATGGTAATGAATGTAATTGTTGATTCCTTAGTTGGGGCTATTCCCATGTTAGGAGACTTGTTTGATTTTGCGTGGAAAGCTAATAATTACAATATTATTTTATTGGAAGAATCTTTAAAATCTCCTCAGCAAAATCAAAAAGCAGATAAATCATTTATCCTCATTTTTACTGTGGGTTTATTTCTACTGGCTATTGTCTTAATATCCATCCCCGTGATATTACTAAGAATATTATGGCAAGTCTTCACTGGTAATTAAATTATCCTAGAAAATTATGAAAGATTGGTGGCAAGATAATTTTCCTCAAGGACGGCAATATCTCGTTATTCCTGATGCTCAAGGTTATCCAATTCAAATAGCTTATGGTGAAAAAGGTCGAGGTAAACCGCTAATTCTATTACATGGTTTAGGCAGTTGGAGTTATAATTGGCGACATAGTATTGAACCATTATCTCAACATTTTCGGGTAATTTGTTGTGATTTTAAAGGTTTTGGTTTTTCCGAAAAGCCTGTATCTCGTCGAGAAGAAAATGGACATCAAATTATTGAATTAAAACGCATTATTCAAGCTTTATGTGATGAACCACCCATAATAGTAGCAGAATCTATAGGAGCATTAATTTCTTTAGGATTAGCTGGTAAAAATCCTGATTTAATCGGACGTTTAGTAGTAATTAATGCCCCTATTTTTACAGAAAGCTTACCTCATTGGTCTATGGGTTTACTGGCACAAACACCAATAGAGATTATCCATGCAGTTGATAATTTACGTCTCGCATATTGGTTTGCACCTTTAGTCAGAGAAGTTATGGGAACAGAAAGACGGAAGGTATTGTATGATCCTTCCCTGTTAACAGAGGAAGATATTTACTGGATTACTTACCCATTTATTGAAATTCCGGGAACTTTGGTAAAAGTTGCGGAAGATTTACAAATTGCTGCTCAAGAAATTGAGAGTTTGCGAACAAATCAGCCAAGTATGTTGAGTAATATTCAAAAAAATCTCAAAAATATTGAATGTCCAACTTTGGTATTATGGGGAGATCAAGATAGTTGGTTTCCTGCTAGTCATGGGGAAAAACTACATCAACATCTTCCCAATTCTCGGTTACAAATTTTGCAAAATTGCTATCATGATGCCTCAACTGGTTCTTCTACTGTTGTGAATGCCGCAATTTTGGAGTTTTTAAAAGATACCAATTTCTTTTAAATAAATCTGATTGGATTTTTATTAGATAATAATTGCATTGTCTGAAAATTAGCAGGATTTTCCTGATCTTTTACCCAATTTATCGGATTGTTGACAATGTATTCACGAATATTATTTAATGCTTCTTCATTGCGGATAATATGTTCATAATAATTACGCTGCCAAATTACATTTCCTTTAGCTTTATTCATCCGATTAATTTGGCGTGTAGAAACTGATTTATAATTTTGAGTTATTGCCGCCAAAGATTGTGGTTTTGTCCCATTAATTTTAACTGTTTCACCCGTATAGACTGTAGGGGCGAAGCATTGGCTTGATAAATTTTGTTGTTGTGAAAAATCTTGATTTGCCAATGCTTCGCCCGCCACCTCAGAAAACGATTGTGAAAAATCTTGATCTGCCAATGCTTCGCCCGCCACCTCAGAAAACAATTGTGAAAAATCTTGATTTGCCAATGCTTCGCCCACCACCTCAGAAAACAATTGTGAAAAATCTTGATTTGCCAATGCTTCGCCCACCACCTCAGAACTATCAATGATAATAATCCCATGTAAATGATTGGGCATGATCACAAATTCATCTAACTCGACATTTTTAAAATATCGAGGAATAGATAACCAAGAACCCCTTGCTATCTCGCCATTTGTATTTAATTTTATTTCACCATCTACAATTTCACCAAATAAACAATTACGTTGATGGGTGCAAATGGTGACAAAATATGCTCCCTGTTGAGTATAGTCGTATCCTTTTAATCGGATGGAACGACGGTGGTGAATATTGGAATTGTAGGGCATAAATTTAATAGATGGATTTCTTTGTCATTTTTATGGGAAAGGGTGAAGCATTCGCCAATATAGTTTATCTGTTTGTTCCATATTTTTCTCGTGGAAAGGGTGAAGCATTCGCCAATATAGTTTATCTGTTTGCTCCATATTTTTCTCGTGGAAAGGGTGAAGCATTCGCCAATATAGTTTATCTGTTTGTTCCATATTTTTCTCGTGCGAATGCTTCACCCCTACACAAAATAAAAAGAGAGTGGGAGGAGGCATACCAAAAGCCTGAAATCTCCCACTCTACATTTACTGCTGTAGCGTTTAGAAATATATACAAATACTGTCAAGTCATTGGGGGGGTAATGTAGCAAAAACAGTATCTATATGCGGTTAATATTCCCATTGCAGCAAATGTCAAACCTGATTATTGTTATTATTTTCGACTCCATCAATGGTCAATCAATTATTTGTAAATCATTGTTATTTATGCTTGAAAAATGTTAGCATAAACTCTGGTACTGCATGAAAAAAATCAATATGTAGTAGCCTCTAATAGCCACAATATTGAATTTGTTTATCTTGCATCAATGTAACTTAGGTAATTAAAACTTGGTTGCCAAGTTGGCACTTTCTTAAAAATCTTGTGTTTACAAGTTTCTAGAGGAATCGTGAATCTTGTCTGTCTCTGACAAATTCCGCATTGGTATTGAGGGGATAGATTTTCTCTGGTGGCGAAATTATGAGCAAATTTTTGCTGTCAGATGGAAAATTTGGGGATTTATGACGTTTCTGCGAGGACAATTTTTGACTATTGCGAGTGCGTTGAATAGCTTTTGTGCCTTCTCTTGAGTTTTGCAGTAGGTAGAAAATTACAAAAGAACCACTAGAACAGCAGAAGATAACTGCAATTATCAACCATAAAGGTAGAGGATTACTCGGATCGGAAAATGTGGAAATGGTTGATTGTACAGGGATAAGTGCGGTTTCTTTTTGTTCTTTTTGTGGTACATAGCTAATATAACTCAGTTGATGATATGCAAAAATTGCAACTCCTATAGGAATTAGGAACAAACTCAAGAACCAGATCCCAGGGTACTTTCTCACTAGATTGACGAGAATTTTTCTAGGATCTTTATTTTTTTTAACCTCTTGCTCATTATCCATCACGTTAATCACATCAATCACGCAAATCATTGTTTAGACAAGAGGAAAATATTTATTTTCCCCCTTTACCTAATCCGCTATCTTCTCTCCCTAATCCCCTTAATTAATTGGAGAATGTCTTGAAATTGCTAGTAGAATTAACTGATCTACTAATTTGGCAAAGGGTATATCCGTATTAGCCCAGAGTTGGGGATACATACTTGTAGAGGTAAAACCTGGAAAAGTATTAATTTCGTTGATGAAAATTTCTCCCGTAGCTTCCACATAAAAAAAGTCTACTCTGGATAACCCAGCCGCATCAACAGCCGCAAAAGCTTGTAAAGCCATATCTTGAATTTGTTGTGCTACCACCTCTGGTAAGTTTGCAGGAATGAATAAATCGGCTTTCCCTGGGGTATATTTAGTTTCGTAATCGTAAAAATCACTCTCAAAGGTAATTTCACCAATGACGGAAACTCTGGGGTTGTCGTTACCTAAAACTGCACATTCAACTTCTCTGGCCACAACTCCAGCTTCGACAATAATCCGTCTGTCATGGGTGGCTGCATTATCTAAAGCTGTTTCTAATTCTTGACGCGATCGCACTTTAGCAATTCCTACCGATGAACCTAGATTAGCAGGTTTGACAAAACAGGGATAGCCTAATGCAACTTCAATTTCATCACACAATTTGGGAAATACACAAGCATTTGACCAAACTTGCGCCCTCGTCACAGCTTTATATTTTACTTGAGGTAGTCCCGCTTGGGCAAAGGCCATTTTCATGGCAATTTTATCCATTCCCATTGCTGAACCCAATACCCCAGACCCAACAAAGGGAACTTGGGTTAAAGTCAATAAACCTTGAATTGTACCATCTTCGCCATTGGGACCGTGAAGAACGGGAAACCAAAGCTCAACTTGGGCAGTTTCGGGCGGGAATTGCCATAAATTAGGGGTTATGGAGGGGATTTCTTGGGGAACACCAGATGTTAAAACTTGTTGTGCAACTTCTCCTGCTTGCCAAACACCATCTTTTTGGATATAAAAAGCCAAAATTTCGTATTTATTAGCATTTTCCTCTAAACTGAGGGCTTGAGCGATCGCCCGTGCCGAAATTATTGAAACTTCATGTTCTCCAGAACGTCCACCAAACAGTAAACCCACCCGTAGCTTAGTCATTTTTTTCTATATCTCCACAAATCCACAATTTCCATTATAGGGAAAATGCCGAAAACCCTGACATCTTCTTCTGTTCCCTGTTCCCTTCCCAAAATGTTCGATATAGCTTTGAATATATTCTCAATGTTCTCTCTTGCTTTTCTAGTCAAGTCTATGACCAAAATTTCTTAAAATTTCGGCTGAGGAAGCACAATTCTCATAATAGTTTGCGCCCCATAGATACTCTCAATGGAAAACTCTCCTCCATGTAGTTCTACCAATCTTTTAGCAATTAATAATCCTAAACCAGAACCTTGTTGTTCATACATTTTACGTTCAAACTGGACATAAGCCCCAACATTATTAATTTGCTCCTGAGTCATACCACGTCCATAGTCAATTACAGACAAATGAAAGGCATTATTATGACTATTTCCGACAATCTTCACTGGTGTATTAGGCGGAGAAAATTTAAAGGCATTCGCAATTATTTCTTCAGTAATTTTAGCTATTTTTGCAGGAGATATTTGCGCCATACCATCTGAGATTTCAATCGTTAAATCAGCTTCTCTCCCAGCTTTTTTGGCAATTTTTAAAGCTACACTTTCAACTATTGATGTGACAAAAGTTTTAACTCCATTATTTCTCAGTGCTGCTACTTTTTCCGGGTTAGATGCTAATAACTCCAGGTCTGCATACATGATAAAATTCACAGTTAATCTATGCAAGCGTTGACCAGCTTTATGAATATGTTGTAGCATTTCTAATATTTCTGCCTGGTCAAATTCTCCATAGTTTGCCATCAATAATTCTGATATTCCTATAATATGATTGAGAGGAGTATTAATTTCATGGGGTAGTGAATTAGTAATACAACTGCGTAAATTATCCAATTTTTCCTGAGTTTTTTGCTCAAATATTGCTTGTTTATTCAGTCTGGTAGCGATCGCTTGCAATAATTGATTAGAATTAAAAGGCTTTGTTAAATAATCATCAGCACCAAGTTCCATCCCTTTACGTAAATCTGACCACTCTGATTTAGCAGTTAAGAAAATTATAGGAATTGTTGCAGTATCACTATGCTGACGCAGTTGAGTTAATACACCATAGCCATCTAACTCAGGCATCATTAAATCGCAAATTATCAAATCAGGATGTTTATCTTTAGCCAACTCTAAACCCTGTAACCCATTTTCTGCAACTAATGTATCAAAATCTGATAAGTGCAATATCTGCCTAAGATTGTTTCTGATTTGAACTTCATCTTCAATAATTAAAATCGTATTCATATAGTTTTTTATCGTAATCAAATGTTAACTATATTACTAAATTAGCATGATTTTTAGCTCTTTCAGTATCCTTAAAATAATGATACTGAAAATAAAAAATCCCAGTTCACCACAAAATTCAATATATTTGTGTTACCCTAGTACAGTTGTCTAAAATCCGCACATCTGGGAATTCGGGTGTTTCTTAAATTGAGAAATGCACCTAGATGGAGGTTTAACCCGAATAGGAGTAACAAAATATGCCAGTAGTTTCCTTGGCTCAAATGATGGAGTCAGGTGTTCACTTTGGTCACCAGACCAGACGTTGGAACCCTAAAATGGCTCCTTATATCTACACCTCACGAAATGGTGTACATATCATTGACTTGGTACAAACAGCCCAGTTGATGGATAACGCGTATAATTATATGCGGACCCAATCCGAACAAGGTAAAAAATTCCTGTTTGTTGGCACTAAGCGCCAAGCAGCCGGAATTATTGCCCAAGAAGCCCTCCGTTGTGGTTCTCACTACATTAACCAACGTTGGTTGGGTGGAATGCTCACCAACTGGGCAACGATTAAAACCAGAGCCGAGCGTCTCAAAGATTTAGAGCGGAGAGAAGAAACCGGCGCACTGGATTTATTGCCAAAGAAAGAAGCCTCTATGCTGCGTCGGGAAATGACGAAGCTACAAAAATACTTGGGCGGCATTAAAAACATGAGGAAAGTTCCCGATATCGTGGTTATTGTTGACCAGAAGCGGGAATATAACGCAGTTCAAGAATGCGAAAAATTAGGTATTCCCATTGTTTCCATGTTGGATACAAATTGTGATCCAGACGTTGTGGATATTCCTATCCCAGCCAACGACGACGCAATCAGATCCATTAAGCTAATTGTTGGTAAATTAGCAGATGCTATCTACGAAGGCCGTCACGGTCAACTAGAAGCAGAAGAAGATTACGATGATTATGCTGACGAAGATTACGAATATGATGAAAGTGATAGCACTGAATCTGAAGGCGAAGCATAAGTAGTCTGGCAAACAAGTAGGGGTTTAGCAGCTCTCATTGGTGTCAACTTAGGCTAGGGATAACTTATTTGTTTGGCTGCAACATTCCCGCCCAGAACTTAAGTTCCGGTGTAAAAGCTAAAGTGCGTTAAAACGCACTTTGGCTAACTCAAAGTCAATCATTATCCTATTTACGCTAAAATAGTCGGTTTTAACCGACTTTAGCTTTTAGACAGGAATTTATTCTCTGGCTTCAAGGGACTGCGCTTTACCCCTACATCCATACTACAGATTGGGATATTTTTTTTGATTGGAAGTCTCTTAAATGATTTTCAAATGAGTCCTGATCGTCTGATAATCTTGAATAATATTTGTATCTGTCAAGTTAAGAATTGAGGCAATATGGCGGAAATATCTGCGAAACTCGTCCAAGAGCTACGCCAAAAAACCGGTGCTGGCATGATGGACTGCAAAAAGGCACTGAAGGAAAATAATGGCGATGTCGAAGAATCCATAACCTGGCTACGGCAAAAAGGTATTGCTAAAGCTGACAAAGGAAGCGCTCGCATCGCCGCAGAAGGTCTAGTAGACACCTATATTCAAGCTGATGGACATATAGGTGTACTCATAGAGGTCAACTGCCAAACTGACTTTGTTGCCCGCAATGAAGCTTTTAAAGCCTTGGTTAAGAACTTGGCACAACAAGCTGCAACCACTGATAGTGTAGAGTCTTTATTGGCTCAACCCTATCTTGAAAAGTCCAGTGTCACTGTTGATGAATTCATCAAAGAAACAATTGCAACTCTTGGTGAAAATATTCAAGTTCGGCGCTTTGTGAATTTCTCTCTCACCACTGATACACCAGGAATAGCAGATAGCTATATTCATACTGGTGGTCGTGTTGGTGTATTATTGGAATTGACCGCTCAAAGTGCTTCAGCCGCTGCTAATGAAGAGTTCCAAAGTTTGGCTAAAAATGCAGCAATGCAAGTTGCCGCTTGTCCTAACGTTGAATACGTTAGCGTAGACCAAATCCCTGCCGAAATTGTCACTAAAGAAAAAGGCATCGAAATGGGTAAGGACGACTTAGGCAATAAACCAGAGAACATCAAAGAAAAGATTGTTCAAGGTAGAATTGATAAGCGCCTCAAAGAAATGACTTTACTAGATCAACCTTATATCCGTGATCAAAGTATTTCGGTAGAAGAATTGGTGAAACAAGTAAAATCCAAAGTTGGCGAAGAAATTCAAGTTAGTCGCTTTGTGCGTTATGTGCTAGGTGAAGGCATTGAAAAGAACGAAATGAGCTTTGCTGATGAAGTTGCTGCCCAAATGGGTGCTAAGTAATTTTGTTTTTAGTCAGTGGTCAGTTGTCAGTGGTCAGTTGTTAAGAATATATACTTAATAATTGGTTGTTGATTATGGACTTTTATTTTTGACTAATAACTATTCCCATTTACAGGCCAGCGCGTTCTGCGTGGCCTGTATTTTATTTAAATGATGATTATTTATTTAAAATCCGTATATTTGTACTACAGAAAGCAACTAACAACTGACAACTGACAACTGTACGGGCGAAGCATTTGGAGAACTATTTTTGGCAATGACCGATAATTTATCTTCCAAATGCTTCGCCCCTACTGACAACCGACAACCGACAACTGACAACTGTACGGGCGAAGCATTTGGAGAACTATTTTTGGCAATGACCGATAATTTATCTTCCAAATGCTTCGCCCCTACCGACAACTGACAACTGACAACTGACAACCGACAACTAATTAGCTTAAAGTTATGGCAAGAGCAATTGAACGGATAGAAAAAGACATTACTGAATTAAAAGAGGCGATTAGTGCGATCGCTCACGAACTCAATTTAGCCTATACTAAATATATAAATACCTTGGGATCAGCCTTACAAAAACAATTGATTTTGGCTAGTTATTACCTGTGTACCCAAGGATATCCTGATGAATTTCTGAACTTATCACTAAATCAACGGCAAAAATTACAACAAAGCCTTCGTAAATTAAGTCAACAAGCCGCTAAAGAATTAATTAGTTATATTCAACCTCCAGAAGTTACCCAAACAGAAGCAGTTGTAGAAATTGAGGAGGAAGAAGAAAACGAAGAAAACGAAGAAAACGAACAACAACCTCAAGCATTAGATCCTTCTAACCCCATAGAACTAGTTGAATGGCAACAAAATTTAGAAGAAGAGATTCAAGAAACTTTAAAAAAAGTCTCCCAATCAGCTAATATCTTCATCCAAAAAACAGGGGTTTTACCCAAAAAACTACCAGAACCGATTTTAGTCGCTGCCACCGCTGCTGCTGCTGCTTCAGAAGCTTCTAGTAATATGATACCCAGCCCTCCCAATTTATTAAACTTAGTCATAGAAATTCGTAATGAGGAAGATTCCGAAGATTCTAGCCTCACTCAGATTATGGCTATTCACTTACGACTAGGAGAAATAGAATTTGCTGAAGCAACACTATTGTCAGAACGCAAGGCAATTCGTAATATTTTAATGCAATTGAATAAACTCGGACGAGAATATCAAAAAAGACAACGAGAACTTAAAATTGCTGAAGCTGAAGCCGCTTGGCGTGCTAGTTGGTTTGAGGATTAGTACCGCAGGGCGGAATGAAAAATGCAAAATTAAAAATTAGAACCTGTATAGGTTATTGAAAATATATATCTATTAAAACTACATACTCCCTTGACAACTGACAACTGTACGGGCGAAGCATTTGGAGAACTATTTTTGGCAATGACCGATAATTTATCTTCCAAATGCTTCGCCCCTACTGACAACTAACAACTGTACGGGCGAAGCATTTGGAGAACTATTTTTGGCAATGACCGATAATTTATCTTCCAAATGCTTCGCCCCTACTGACAACTAACAACTGTACGGGCGAAGCATTTGGAGAACTATTTTTGGCAATGACCGATAATTTATCTTCCAAATGCTTCGCCCCTACTGACAACTAACAACTGAAAACTGACAATTAACCAATGACTAATGAAATGCTCGATTGGATAAGATTACATAAAGCTTTAGCATTTGAGGCAGAAAAAGGCTTTATAGATTTAGTAGGTAAGCAATATCGCTTTAGTGAATTTCTTTGTTTGACTTTTGGTAATTTCCCAACTGCTTTACCACCAAAGGAAAGACTCCGCTGGCATGAAGTAGGAATGCAATTTGCCAATTATCCAAATTTAACATTACCAGAAAGACAACATTTAGTAGCAGAAGTTAGAAGATATCTAAATCAACTTCAACAAGAGCTAGAAACAGGAGAACCTCAAATAAATTACGAATCTAAAAATCAACATCCCACAACTCCAATTGTTGCCGAAGTTAGTAAAAGACTAGCACCAACACTGGATAAACAACTGAGAGATTTACCAGAAATTGGCATCAGAAAATCCGAGAATTTAGGGCGATTAAATTTATATACAGTCCGTGATTTACTATTTTATTATCCTCGTGATCATATTGATTATGCCCGTCAAGTAAATATTAGTGAGTTAGAAGGAGGAGAAACAGTAACTATCATAGCGACGGTAAAACGGTTTAATTTTTTCACCAGTCCTAAAAATAAGAAATTATCAATTTTAGAATTAATCCTCAAAGATAATACTGGACAAATTAAAGTTACCCGTTTTTATGCAGGTGCGCGTTTTAGTAGTCGTGGTTGGCAAGAAAGTTTAAAACGCCTATATCCTGTAGGTAGTATGTTAGCAGCTTGTGGATTAGTAAAAGGTGGTAAATATGGTTTAACTTTGGATAACCCAGAATTGGAAGTTTTGGCAAATCCAGGAGATACCATTGATTCTCTCACTATTGGGCGAGTTGTTCCCATTTACGCCCTGACTGAAGGAGTAATGGCTAATACAGTCAGACAGGCAATGATGATCGCTTTAACAGCAGCAGTGAATTTAAAAGATCCTTTACCTAAAGGTTTACGAGAAAAATATGCTTTGATGGAATTGAAAGATGCAATTCCTAATATTCATTTTCCTAAAGATAGTGACTCCTTAAAAATTGCTCGTCGTCGGTTAGTATTTGATGAATTTTTCTACTTGCAACTGGGCTTATTGCAACGGCAAAAAAAAGCGCGAGAAATTCAAACTAGTGCCATACTTGCACCCACAGGTAAATTATTAGAAGAATTTAACGAAATTCTCCCTTTTCAACTGACCGGCGCACAACAACGAGTTGTTAATGAAATTCTCACCGATTTACAAAAACCTGTAGCCATGAATCGCTTAGTTCAGGGTGATGTTGGTTCAGGGAAAACTGTGGTTGCTGTTATTGCTATTTTGGCAGCAATTCAATCAGGTTATCAAGCGGCGTTAATGGCTCCCACGGAAGTATTAGCAGAACAGCATTATCGTAAGTTAGTTAGTTGGTTTAACTTGTTACATTTGCCTGTGGAATTATTAACAGGTTCGACAAAAATAGCCAAAAGGAGAGAAATTCATTCTCAGTTAGAAACAGGTGAGTTACCTTTATTAGTCGGGACTCATGCCTTAATTCAAGATAAAGTTAATTTTCAACGTTTGGGCTTAGTTGTCATAGATGAACAGCATCGTTTTGGGGTACAACAACGGGCAAAGTTACAGCAAAAAGGCGAACAACCTCATGTTTTAACCATGACAGCTACGCCCATTCCTCGGACTTTGGCATTAACTGTACATGGGGATTTAGATGTTAGTCAAATTGATGAATTACCACCGGGAAGACAACAAATTAAAACCACAATGTTAAGTGGTCAACAACGTCCCCAGGCTTACGATTTAATCCGTCGAGAAGTTGCCCAAGGTAGACAAGTTTATATAGTTTTGCCTTTGGTAGAAGAATCGGAAAAATTAGATTTACGTTCGGCTGTAGATGAACATCAAAAGTTACAAGAAAGTGTTTTTCCTGATTTTCAAATTGGGTTATTGCATGGACGCATGACTTCAGCCGAAAAAGAAGCAGCAATTCACAAATTCCGCGATAATGAAACTCAAATTATCGTTTCTACCACTGTGATTGAGGTGGGAGTGGATGTTCCTAATGCCACTGTGATGCTGATTGAACACGCGGAAAGATTTGGTTTATCACAATTGCACCAATTACGGGGGCGTGTAGGACGGGGTGCAGCGCAATCTTATTGTTTATTAATGAGTAGTTCTAGAAGTCCTGATGCTCAACAACGCTTGAAGGTGTTGGAACAGTCCCAAGATGGTTTTTTTATCTCGGAAATGGATATGCGGTTTCGCGGTCCTGGAGAAGTGATGGGAACTCGCCAATCAGGTGTAGCGGATTTTACTTTAGCTAGTTTGGTGGAAGATGAGGACATTTTGCTGTTAGCACGACAAGCAGCGGAAAAGGTGATTGAGATGGATGCAAGTTTAGCGCGTTGGCCATTAATGCAGGATGAGTTGAAGTATAGGTATGAGCGGTTAATGGGTGGCGCGATTTTGACGTAAAATCTTAGTTATCAATGTTGGCACTCCCCCCCAATTATTGAGGGGAATACAAATAGCAGGTGGTAGATCCGTAAACGCACATATCCCTGTTGTAAATTGTTCGCACTTAGGGCTTGCCACAATGCTTTGATAATTGCTTCCATTTATTGTGATCATCATTGCCTGAATCAATGCCTTAGCTTTCAGCATTATTTCTTGAAACTCCATTTGGGGATCAGAAAGTGCCACAATACCACCGCCAACACCAATGGAAGTTTGTTCTGGGGTCAGGACAGCGGTACGAATGACAATATTTAAATCGGCTGAACCATTTAATCCTAAAAAGCCAATAGACCCAGAGTAAACTCCCCGCGCTTCTTGCTCTAATTTATCAATAATTTCCAGGGTTCTAATCTTAGGTGCGCCCGTCATAGAACCCCCAGGAAAGGCGTTACGAATGCAGTCTACAGCACTCATATTAGCGCGTAATTGACCACGAATTGTTGTCACCAATTGATGTACTGTAGCGTAGGTTTCCACAGCCATTAATTTGGGAACATGAACAGTACCCACAGCACAAACCCGTCCCAGATCATTTCTCAGTAAATCCACAATCATCAGATTCTCCGCTCGATCTTTTTCGCTATTTTGCAAGCGATCGCGTAGAATAAAATCTTCTGCGGGTGTTTTTCCTCGTGGTAGAGTTCCCTTGATGGGTTTTGTTTCCACCCAACCTTGGCGATCAATTTGCAGAAATCGCTCTGGAGATGAACAGGCAATTCCCACATCACCAAAGCGCAAAAATGCCGCATAAGGAGCAGGATTGATCTGACGTAATGAACGATAGAATTCCAGAGGATCTGCTGTTGTGTCTGTGTGAATCTGGTTTGTTAAACAAACTTGATAAGTTTCTCCTTCATGAATTTCTTGCAAACATTTTTCAATATCATCAAGATAAGTCTTTTCAGACCTGCTCAATCTAAAAATAACAGGTGTTTTTTTGTTTTGAGGAACAATAGGCGACAGAGGAGGAAGATTGTCAATTTGGTTTTTGATCGCTTCAAACCAATCTTCTGCGGAGGCTGTTTTTCCTTTATGAATTAGACAAAGCAGATAGATAGTTTGCTCTTGGTGATCAATTGCAATCATTCTATCTGCTAACATAAACATGGCATCAGGTAAGGCAGATGTGTGATTGAATTTCCCTCCAGATTCTGCCTTTAATTCATAGCCAAAATAACCCACAAATCCGCAGTTAAAATCAAAAGGTAAATCATTAGATGGGCAATGTCGCCGTTCAATTTCCCGCTGGAGATAATCAAAAATTCCCTCTGTTTTGAAACTGACAGTATCGGACTGTGTAATTGTCAGTTCTTGCCCTTGCGTCCGATAATGAATTAGGAGACTGTTTTCACCACTGTTATCTCCCATGAAAGAAAAGCGAGAAAGACCAGGTTCAACCCGACTGCTATCTAACCAAAATGCACTAGCTGATTTGCCAAATAAATGCACAAACATCTGTTCGGTATCGGGACAAAGTTCGGCTTCGCTTACTGTAAACAAATTCAATTTGCGGGTACAAAGTTCAAATTCCTGTTGCTGTTTTTTCTTAGTAGAATTTGTGGGTAAAATCTCATTCCCGTTATATCCTGTCCAATAATGTTTTTTCGGACTTTTATCTCGTTCTTGGGCAAATTTTTGGGTAATCTCTTTAAAATTCTCAAACAAAGTATGTCCATACTCAGTACAGATTGACTCTGGATGAAACTGCACACCCCACATTGGTAAAGAGCGATGGCGCATTCCCATGATCAGGTTGTCCTCTGTCCACGCTATTTTTTCTAAACAGTCCGGTAGGTCATCTGCAACCAGCAAAGAATGGTAGCGCACCACAGAAAAAGGAGAAGGTATTCCTGCAAACAAATCAGTAGCAGTATGATAAACCTCACTGAGCCGACCATGCCGAACTTCAGGTGCGTGAATAACTTTTCCTCCATAGCCAAATCCTAGTCCCTGATGTCCCAAGCAAACGCCTAGAAGTGGTACTTGGGCATTTTCAATCATTTGACGACAGATCCCAAAATCTTTTGATTTCTCTGGACGGCCAGGACCTGGTGAAATTACGATGTTATCAAATTCCCATTGTTTCAGTTCATCCCATATAACTTGATCATTATAAATTACAGTGGGATACTCTCCATTAACTTCTGCAATCAATTGGTAAAGGTTAAAAGTATAAGAGTCGTAGTTATCAATAATCAGGGTTTTCATGTTTAAATCTTCCTAATTAACTCGTCGAAAGGGCTAAAGTCCAACTACATATAAAAGTTTGATAGGTTTCCAGCAATTTTTATCCATAAACTCTATCTTTTAAGATTTCAACATAATTTTGCAGCATTGATTGAATATCTTTGTAACTAAAATATGTCTCCGAAAAGTGCTGTATAGTGGTTTGCCAATTAAGTAGGTTGGCGTTAAAAATTGTCGTTATGGCAAGGACAGAGGCAAGAGTGAAGAAGTTTTGAGAGATTTTACTTTTCTTCACACATTTTGGTTATTTTACGGCCACCTATTTAGTTAAAAAAGGATACTAAGTAAAGTTTGAAATAGTTGATAGAATATAGTATCAGTTTTCACAATATTTATATTCTTTTCGATTCATTGAAGCTACGCTAGGTGTAGCTAATGTTAATAATATCAAGCTTATTAGTGTTATGGATATTCTTTGTTTTTACTGAATAAAAACCCAACTTCGATTTCAGTTGTTCCTATTAAGTGACGTAAATCACATATATATGATTTAGATCCTCCCATAGAAATCGCCATGTTGGTATAATTAATAGTAACTGAACTCTAGCCGAGTCATTAATAGGGAACAAACCAACTGCCGACAGTCTACAACCAGTCTGTCGTTTTTTTTGCTATTAGTAACGTAAAAACTGACGATAATCATAACATATCCCCACAACTGGTTAATAACCTGATGGATATTGCCATAGCCACTACCAATTGTGGGGAATTAAAGACCTTTAAGACATCGCTTGAATGATGTAATCAAAGTAAGGTGCGGTTTCCCCAGCGTCTTCTGCATTCAATAAATCCAAAGACGCTTGTTTGAGGGAAGTGATAGCTTCTACCATTCCAGGAACAGGAACACCTAGAGAGTTGTACATTTCCCGCACACCAACCAAACCAATTTTTTCAATGGGTTCTTTGTCACCAGCAAGTACACCGTAGGTAATTAGGCGTAAATACCAGCCAAAGTCCCGAATACACAAAGCCCGTTGTTTTTCGCCGTAAGCATTACCACCAGGGGAGATAAAGTCAGGGCGTTTTTGCCAAAGTTTTTTGGTAGCTTCTTGAACGATCTTTTTCTCGTTTTCTGAAAGGGTAGCAGCGATTCTTGTTCGCTTTACACCTGTTTCCAAAAATGCTTTGATGTTTTTGAGTTCGCCACTGCTGGGGTAACGCAGTTCGTCGTCAGCTTGGAGAATAACTTGGCTAATTACAGTCATGATTATCTAAATGAACTGAAATATTTATATCTGCTAGTTTACCGACTTAGAGGGACATTCGTGAAGTGTATGGGAAGATAGGGATAAATGAATTTACAATTCTACATTGGGAACTCTCCCTTCCCTGTGAAAAAGTTCCCTCTTCCCTTATAACTGACTAATGACTAATACAATGTGGCGACAAGATGAAATTATCGAACTGGAAATTACTGATTTAAGCGACACTGGTGATGGTGTGGGACGCTTTGAGCAACGGGTGGTGTTTGTTCCTGATACAGTACCAGGAGATATCCTACTTGTCAAATTATTCAATGTTAAGCCAAAATATGCTCATGGACAGGTGCAGGAATTATTGCAAGCTTCGCCTCAACGGGTGCGTCCAAGTTGTATTGTCGCTGATAAATGTGGTGGTTGTCAATGGCAACATATTAAATATGATTACCAGTTATCAGCCAAACGCAATCAAGTAACCCAAGCTTTAGAAAGAATTGGCGGTTTTGTGAATCCACCAATAGATCCAGTTTTAGTGGCTGCTGCATCCTTTGGTTATCGCAACAAAGTTACTTATCCTATTGGTATGTCCGCTACAGGTCATGTCCAAGCTGGATATTATCAAAAAGGTAGCCATAAATTAATTAACTTGAATCAATGCCCTGTGCAAGACCAGCAGTTAAATCCTTTATTAGCTGAAATAAAATTAGATATTCAAAAGCAGGGTTGGCCAATTTATGACGAAACCCGACACAAAGGCTTAATTCGCCATTTGGGTTTACGCATTGGCCGCCGCACAGGAGAAATGCTGCTAACTTTGGTCGTCAAAGATTGGAATTTACCAGGAATCGAAACCCAGGCACAGCAATGGTTACAGCGTTATCCTCAATTGGTCTGCGTGTCACTCAACCGCAATAGCGATCGCACAAATGCTATATTTGGATCAGAAACCCGTTGTCTAGCTGGAATTCCTTACCTGCGAGAAAAATTCGCCGGACTGGATTTTCAAATCGGACCAGATACCTTTTTCCAAGTGTACACAGAAACAGCCGAAGCACTTTTAGAGGTGATTCAGTCAGAACTAAATTTACAAGGTCATGAAGTCCTAGTAGATGCCTATTGTGGTATAGGAACTTTAACTTTGCCCCTGGCCAAACAAGCACGGCACGTCACCGGGTTAGAATTGCAATCAACAGCAGTAGAACAGGCAATTGTTAATGCCCAACAGAATGGAATTAATAATGTGACTTTCCAAGTCGGCCCAGTGGAAAAAATTCTCCAGAATTTGGAAATTGTACCAGATGTGGTCTTACTTGATCCGCCCCGGAAAGGATGTGAAGCTAACGTTATCAAAACATTAAGAAACCTGAAACCATCTCGCATTGTTTACGTCAGTTGTAAAGTAGCTACTCTTGCCCGTGACCTAAAATTGCTTTGTGAAGATGGGCTATATAAACTCACAAGGGTGCAACCTGCGGACTTTTTTCCGCAAACGGCTCATGTAGAAGCAGCCGCTTTTCTGGTGTTATCGGACAATGATCAGGATAGTTAATTCTTCACAAAAATAAAAATCAGAAATTTGTAGTCTAGTGGATACTCATAATGCTAGAATGAAATTACATAAAAATAGAAACTCATTTTGTTTTAAAGAAATCGAAGCTGCATAGACTCTTAATCAAGGTGAATAAAATTGTGTTAATTACAAAATGAGCAGTTAACGAGAATATCTTTCTCCTCTTGTTCAAAAATAGCAGTTTTTACTCATCTGCTAAATGAACAGATTAACTTAAGCAAACTGTAAATAAGCAATATGAATTCTCCCACTGAACTGCTATGCTCTAGCATTTTTATAAATTTAGTTTTACAGACGCAAGTTTGAAGGCAGCATGACTACCTAATTTTGATCAGAATGCCCAAAAAAGCAAACTGATGTCTAGCTAAATATAAAGCTACGGGGTTTCTCTTGTGATTACCATTTCTCTTCGTCCAGTTGGGCGTTATTGGGGGACAATTAGTTTTGCCTCCACCCTTTATCTTTGTCCAATCCTAGATTTACTCTTGACTGATATTCCGGCAAAATTACAATCTGAACTGCGACTAGGACTCCAAGAAGCCCTAGTAAATGCCGCTAAACATGGGAATAATCTTGATCCCGGCAAATTCGTCGTCGTTCGGTTCTCATTAATAGATAATCAGTATTGGTGGATTATCTCAGATCAGGGTAGCGGCTTCACTCCCTCCCTCGAAGGTGATAGTGATCCTGATGACTATTTACCACCAGACGAAGCGGAAAGTGGACGGGGTATGTCTTTACTGCATCAGATTTTTGATCAAGTAGAATGGAATCGCAAAGGTACAGAACTCACGCTTTGTAAGCAATTAGAAAGCCGTCGTTTATTATCTTTGCGACGGTGAGAGGTGACTCGAAAAAGTTCTTTTTTTTACTTTGCGCGTCTGCGGTTTTAAAGTAATTTATCTAACCACAGAGGCACAGAGGACACAGAGAAAAAATTTTTTTACTCGGCTACAGGTGAGAGTTATTCCTTTATAGTCTCACGATTGTGTCCGTGAGTTGGGCAGGGAGGGGCGGAAATTGATTTATCTAGCCAGCCTACAGCCTGTTGTAGCCTTGCCTGTGCCTCTTGGGGTTCATTTTTGACCAAAAATACCATTGCGGCGGCTGCCTGTTCACTAGCGCGGGAATTGCGGTTAGACTTGAGACGATGCCAATCATCAGGAGAGATACTCAGCCTTTCCATGAGTGCCTGTGCTAGTTCTAGAGTGCTAATTTCATTTAGTTGGCTAGTTTGTGACATAAGACTAAGTGTTGAGTTAAGAGTAAAAGTTATGATTTAATCATCATAGCCAATGACTAATCACCAATGACTAATTTAGACGAAAATCCCCAGCCAGATTTTGCACAGGAATTAGAGGAGGTAGAAACTTCACTGCGATTCTTGAAAGATAGATATACCCAAGTGCAAAATGATCAACAACAACAGGCACAATGGCAACAGGAATTAAAAAATTTAAAGCAAAATAGAAAGCAGACTCCAGAAATTAAGAACGAACTAAGCCGCCTGCAAAAACAGTTAGAAACCTTAGAAATCAACTTAGAAAGCCAGTTGTTTTCTTGGACTAGTCTGAAAAGACCTTTTTGGCAAGCTGTCCGTTTTGGAGGTTTAGGGGTTATTATAGGTTGGTTATTAAAATCTTGGGTGGGGTGATTTAAAATATCCCCGACTTCTAAGATCCCCGACTTCTTGAAGAAGTCGGGGATCTGATCCTTTAAAAAATACAAATTGTAGAAAATGCTAAATCCTCGGATTACGGAAATATTAAGAAGTGGTAAACCCGAAGAAACTTTGGTAGTCCAAGGTTGGGTAAGAACAAAACGCGAATTAAAAGGATTTGCGTTTCTGGAAGTTAATGATGGTTCATCTTTGGGGAATTTGCAAGTTGTCATTAATCAAAACTTACCAGATTATCAAGGAATATTAAAACAAATCAATACAGGTGCTTCTATAGAAGTATCAGGAGTGCTAGTAGCTTCTCAAGGAAAAGGACAAAGAATAGAATTAAAAGCAGATACAGTGAAAGTATACGGAGACGCTGATCCTGATACCTATCCTCTGCAAAAGAAACGTCATTCCTTTGAGTTTCTACGAACCATTGCCCATTTGCGTCCTCGAACTAACTCCTTTGGTGCAGTATTTCGGGTGAGAAATGCTTGCGCTACTGCTATTCACCAATTTTTTCAACAACGGGGCTTTTTATGGGTGCATACTCCCATTATTACCGCTAGTGATTGTGAAGGTGCAGGTGAATTATTTAGTGTTACCAATTTCAATTTAAAGAATGTTCCCAAAACCGAAAATCAAGAAATTGATTATAGTCAAGACTTCTTTAGTAAACCTGCATATTTAACAGTAAGTGGCCAATTAGAAGCCGAAATTATGGCTATGGCTTTTACTAATGTCTATACCTTTGGTCCCACATTCCGGGCGGAAAATTCTAATACTTCGCGTCACTTAGCCGAATTTTGGATGGTTGAACCAGAAATGGCTTTTTGTGATTTAGAAGGTGATATGGATTTGGCTGAGGAGTTTCTCAAACACATTTTTAAATATGTGATGGAAACCTGTCCTCAAGACATGGAATTTTTTAATGAACGGATTGATAATACTGTTTTAGAAACTGCAAATAACATTATTAACAATCAATTTGAACGGTTGACTTATACAGAAGCAGTCAAACTTTTAGAAAAAGCCGATGTTAAATTTGATTATCCTGTGAGTTGGGGTGCAGATTTACAATCAGAACATGAACGCTATTTAGCTGAACAACTGTTTAAAAAGCCAGTGATTGTTACAGATTATCCCGCACAAATCAAAGCTTTTTATATGCGGTTGAGTGACGATGAAAAAACCGTCCGCGCTATGGATATTCTCGCACCGAAAATAGGGGAAATTATTGGTGGTTCACAACGGGAAGAACGGTTAGATGTGTTAGAAAAACGGGTATTAGCACAAGGTATGAACCCGGAAGATTTGTGGTGGTATTTAGATTTGCGTCGTTATGGTACTGTTCCCCATGCTGGTTTTGGTTTGGGGTTTGAAAGATTGGTGCAATTTATGACGGGTATGGGGAATATTCGGGATGTGATTCCGTTCCCTCGCACACCAGAAAACGCGGAGTTTTAAGGACTTTAGAGACGTTATTTACAACGTCTCTTTTAAAAATCTTATCTTTCTAATTACTAACTTTTTGATTTAACCAAGTTACCAAATCAGCAACTTCATAAAAATCAAATAACGCTTCTCCCAAATCTTCTAAATCGTCAGCAGATAAATTTCTAATTTTGGTCATTAATGGATCATTAACATCTCCAAAACGTTTTTTTATTTGACGATTAATCATTTTCAGTGCTTCTTTTTGCACGATATCTTGATAAATGACAGACTCTTTCATAATATCCTCCCGGAGAAATTGACGAACTAAATCTTTTTCAAACCGTAAACCTGCGAGAACTTCCACACAACCAGCGATATAAAGTCAAAAATATTTTCATACAGCACCTTTACGAATCATCTCAAATCCATATACATAGATATCCGCAAATTTATAGCGTTGATCTTTCTCGCGCAATTGAATAATACCGATTTCAGTTAAAAAAGAAGCAAATTCTTCAAAGTCTGCTATATCATGTGCTGATTCTTGCCATATGCTATGTAATTCTTCTTTAGGTAAAAGAGCTGGTTTCTGCTTGAGAGAGTCAAAAAATTTAGTCAAATGACGATATTCTTCTTTGATTTCATCACAACGTTTTTCTGATGCTTTTTTCAATCCCATTTCTAAAGATTTACTGCGTAATAAACGATCTGTTGGTGTTTGAATTGATGATTTTCCTTGATAGCTTAATTCTTGTTCTTTTGCACCTGTTAATAATATACTTAAACTACGAGGAAAAGTAGTACCACTAGAATCAGTTAATCTTTCATAAACCCATCTGGATAAATATTTAGCTTTGTCTCCTCTTCTGCGACGACTTCCCCAAAGCAATTCTAAAGCTTTATCAATTGCATCTTCAGTAGTTTGATCAATTGCATCTTCAGCAATAGGAGAAAATCTATTTACCAAATCCTTAAAATCTGGAGATTGTATTGATTGACGCAAAGCTAATCTTAAAAAGTCAACCCTAGTCCATTGTAAAATAATATCGCGTCCAGTAAAATGACTTTTATTGTCAAAAATTAAACGATTCCATATATCTTCTCTCAAGAAAATCTTAAATCTAATTTCTGTTAGGCGATTTGCATCACAAGATTGAACTAATTGAAATAATCCCGATAATGCTGATTGTCTTACTTCTCCTGCTTCAGGAAAATCTTCATCTAAATCATCATAAAGAAACCAGATTTTCTGAGATTTATTTTTGGCTTCTTCATGAATGATAATGTTAATGGTATCATTGACTATTTCACTTAGTATAGAGTTAGTAGATAATTCTAACAAAACTTGATTGTACTCAAATTGCCATTTTCCTTTAGGTAAATTATTGATAATATTTTTCAGTTCACTAAATTTTTCACCTTTCCTATTTTTAGGAAAATTACATAAATTTTCCTGATGACATCTAAGGAGTAAATAAGCTCTCCAGAAAGCCTCCCATGTGCCACCCTGCTGCTGTAAATTTTCATGAATAAATTGGAATTGTCCACGAGTCGGACGACTTTCCTGATATCTACCATGTGCAGACAAAAATACAGTATTATCTAATCTACCACGAGCTAGTTTTTGAGCATCACTTTTATATTTGAGAAAAAGCCAATATAGAGCAGTTTTACCTGTTCCTTTTCTACCTCTAATTAAACAAGTTGCATGATCTAAAAATTTCTCAAAATCATTGGTACGCTGGAATAGGAGGGTGAAATCCTGTTTTTGATCTGTATCCGCAGCATTTACTTCAGGAAATTGCAAGCTTTTGATAATTTTCCAGCGTGTTTCTGAATTAGTTAAAATATTTGTTCTGTCAATTTCATCAGTTTCTTCATCAATTAAATTGACAATTTTATTATAGTAATCTAGTAAGGCTCTTACAGGGTAATTATCAGCTAAAGCAATGGGTTGAAGATAGGGAATTACTAAAGGTTCTGGTATTTCTAATTGATCATTATCATCTATTTCAGATTCTTCCTCTGTGGCTATTTTTATTTGATCTACAAAAGATTTATAAATTTCGTTTACCTTATCAAGTTTGCTAACATCAGGAACAGGAGAAAAAACAAAATTAATTGATAGATTTTTTAGGGTGTTTAGTGAGCGCAATAGTAATTCTATTCCTTGTTTATTTTGTTCATTAGGAAAAAGAAAAATAATTGCTTCATCAGCAGCTTGAATTAATGATAAAGCTCCCCATTGATTAATTCCCGTTCTCGAATCAACTAATATAACATCAGGTTTTAATTGTTCGTCAATTTCCCGCTTGAACACAGACCAAAGATTTTGATTCCCATCAATAACAGTATTAGCATGAAGATCATCAACCTTAGAAATATAATCAAGACTAAGACAACCAGCAGGAACAACAAATAATCTTCCTTTAGCGTTTTGTATTTTCACTTCACCAAATATTTCAGTAATGGAAATACTCGCTTTTATTCCTTCTGGTAAATAGGAACGTTCATAAAAATAGTCAACAATTCCATATTTTGGTTGTGGTTGTAGGTTAAATGCCGTACTTAGACCAGGTGCTTCTAAATCTAAATCTACAGCCACAACTTTACGTCCCCGCATTGCTAAAATCCAAGCAACATGAGTTAATGCTGTAGTGCGTCCTACTCCTCCTTTAAAGGAATAAAATGTCACTGTTCTGGGTAGACTAAGTTCGCGCTGAGGTGTTGTTGGTTGATTTTGTGGGTTTGCAGCTTGGATAGCTAAATCTTGCCAAGTATGTATTGATGCTGGATCAAAAATCTGTGGTGGTGAAAGATTAAGTGATTCAGCTTCTTGAAGTGTATATAGGGAGAGAAAACCAGGAGATAAATGAGGAACTTGTGATTTAAGTAAGTTAGAAATTTGTTCTTTACGTTGAGGAATAGATAAACCTATAAAGCGATCGCTTACAATAGTCAAATTCAATAAACCGGATGTAGAAATATTTACATCAACCCATTCCTGTGACTTCTGTACATACTGGTTTGTAATTTTCTGTTTTAGTAAAACCTGCCAATTTTCCTGCATTTGATCACCTCTTTAAAGTGTAGCGATTTGCTCCTGTAACCAACGAATAAGGTTCTGATATGCGTCGAACCAAAGTTGATAACTTTCATCATCAGGCTCAAGTCCAGAATAGCGTAAATCTATGAAATGTTGGCTCATTGGGTTCTCAACTGTGTTGAGCCATTCCATAACATCTGGAAACCTTTCAATTCTAGATCGAAGTCGATTATGTCGTCTCAACGCCGCATCGTATTTGTGTCCCGGATTTTTGATTGTATGTCCAGGATTATTAGAACTTGTTTTCCATTCTCGACTCGCACCATTTGGTAAAGTAGCAAAAATCATTGCTTTTAGTAAACATTCGATGGTTACACCACCAAAGTGCATAGCCCCAACTTTCCTTACAGGATGCAGTGTTTCAGTATCAGTATGGCGCTCCATAAAAGCTGCCTGGTAATCTTCCATACTTGTTAGACTTAAAATTCAAGCTTGATCAGTATATTATTAAATTAGGATTTTTTGGCTAAAAATTAACCATTAACAACAAAAAAATAGCCGCCCCCTTACGGAAGCGGCCATTATTCAAACTAGGAAAACTACGAAAAGATTTTAGTAATCGTAATCTCCACCCATACCAGCGCCAGCAGCAGGAGCGCCGTCTTTCGCTTCAGGCTTATCAACAATGATACATTCGGTTGTCAACACCATACCAGCGATAGAAGCAGCGTTTTGCAGAGCAGAACGAGTTACTTTAGCAGGGTCAACAATACCAGCAGCTAACATATCAACGAATTCGTTGGTAGAAGCATTGAAACCAATGTTGAAATCTTTTTCTTTCACTCTTTCAGCAATTACAGCGCCATTTTGACCAGCGTTTTCGGCAATTCTCTTCAGAGGAGCAGGTAAAGCCCGAACAACGATTAAAGCACCAGTCAACTCTTCATCTTTGAGGTTGCTGTGCGCCCAAGCTTCCAATTGAGGAGCGAGGTGAGCCAAGGTTGTACCACCACCGGGAACAATACCTTCTTCTACAGCAGCCTTGGTAGCGTTGATAGCATCTTCCAAGCGGAGTTTCTTGTCCTTCATTTCGGTTTCGGTAGCTGCACCAACTTTAACTACAGCAACACCACCGGACAATTTAGCCAAACGCTCTTGCAGTTTTTCTTTGTCGTAGGAAGATTCGGTTTCTTCCATCTGACGACGGATTTGCTCAACACGAGCCTTCACACCAACTTCATTACCTTCAGCCACAATTGTGGTGCTGTCTTTGGTGATGGTGATGCGGCGGGCTTTACCTAAGCTTTCTAGCTTAGTGGTATCTAGTTTCAAACCAGCGTCTTCGGTGACAAGTTGACCACCAGTTAAGACAGCGATATCTTCTAGCATAGCCTTACGGCGATCGCCAAAACCAGGAGCTTTTACAGCAGCCACGTTGAGGACACCGCGTAAACGGTTAACTACCAAAGTTGCCAAAGCTTCTTTTTCGATGTCTTCAGCAATAATTACCAAAGGACGACCGGAACGAGCTACTTGTTCGAGGACAGGAACTAAATCTTGTACCAAAGCAATCTTCTTGTCAGTTAACAAGATGTAAGGCTCATCAAAAACGGTTTCCATCCGTTCTGCATCGGTAGCGAAATAAGGGGAAATATAACCCTTATCAAAACGCATCCCTTCGGTAATTTCCAATTCGGTGGTCATAGACTTCCCTTCTTCTAGGGAAATTACGCCTTCTTTGCCCACCTTGTCCATAGCTTGAGCAATCATAGCCCCGACTTCTTCGTCGTTACCAGCAGAAATTGCCGCAACTTGTGCGATCGCTTTAGAATCTTCTACAGGGCGAGCGTGTTCAGCAATTTTTTCGACTAAAAAGGCAGATGCTTTGTCAATACCGCGCTTCAATAAAATCGCATTAGCACCAGCAGCAACGTTCCGCAAGCCTTCTTTAACAATGGCGTGAGCCAAAACGGTAGCTGTGGTTGTACCATCACCAGCAGCGTCATTGGTTTTGGAAGCAGCTTGACGAATTAGAGCTACACCAGTATTTTCGATGTGGTCTTCTAATTCAATTTCTTTAGCGATGGTGACACCATCATTAACGATTTGTGGTGCGCCAAATTTCTTTTCTAAAACTACGTTACGACCTTTGGGTCCAAGGGTAACAGCTACAGCTTCAGCGAGAATATCAATACCACGCTCTAGAGCGCGACGGGCGTTTTCGTTGTAAATAATGCGCTTTGCCATAATAAGTCTAAATCCCGGTAGTAAATTAAATTTTTCTGATTTTCAAAGAAATTGGTGAGTGGTGAACAGGTAATTCGGAAAAATCCTTACCCATCACCCATGCCCAATTAGCTGACGATTGCTAAAATGTCTTTTTCAGAAAGCAATACATATTCTTCTGTAGCCAACTTGATATCGGTGCCAGCATACTTGGAGTACAACACTTTATCGCCAACATTAATGTCCATTGTTTGACGAGTCCCGTCGTCATTGCGCTTGCCAGGTCCAACAGCGGCTATTTCGCCAACTTGGGGTTTTTCCTGAGCATTATCGGGCAAAAACAAACCGCCTGCGGTTTTTTCTTGGGGGGCGCTCACTTTGATGAAAACGCGATCGCCCAGGGGCTTAACGGTGGAAACGCTTAAAGATACGGCTGCCATACAAAATTTTTTGCTAAATTAGCACTCTCGACTCATGAGTGCTAATCTAGCTTTATATAGGACATAATAGCAATCATGACTGGTGTACGGGTTTCCGAACTAGGGCTAGGGTAGCAATACTTAAGTGCAAATATCCAATTATTTTAGTTGTCAGGGTTTGTTGCGTAGGTAATGAATATTTTGATATGGACAACTTTATTTGCAAACTTGGGAAATTGTTATAGAACTGTAATCAGGGATCTACTCAATGAGTAACAGCACCGTGATCCACGAACAGGCATCTCATCCCTAAAACTACTAGGGAACTGGGAACAGGTAACAGGGAACAGGTGACATTACCAATTACCAATTACCCATTACCAATTACCTATTGCCCAAAACAGATAAATGCTCAATTCTGTTACAAATCGGCTAGTCTAGAACTTGGTAATGCTGTTAACAAGGACTGGGGGAGCGATCAACCCATCAGTTAGCACACAGTTATTCCATAGGCATCTTCACAGCCCAAGCCAAAAACTTGCGTGTTTGTTGTTCTAGAACGATAATGGTAGTTTACCTAGATGGGGTCTGGTATCGCCAATTAAATCCAGAAGTCATGAGAGCAGGTCATCCAAGACCAGTAAATTGGCCATGAGGATGGTGAAAAAATCTGTATTTTTAACCCATGCTTTGCCAAAAAAAACTTCCCGGCTGATTTTGAACCTCTGATAGAGGCTTCACATCCTAAGGATAAGTAGAGCAGCAGTATGCCAATGAAAGCGCAGGTGAGTTTTGAACTAAGGTCATCTTGAAAAATACCGACTTGTGATTCACAAGGACGATAATTTAATCAGGGTTTTCAGCCTGCAACTTTCAAATGGATCTATAATAGCGCATTATAAAGACTACTGCTATACGTATCCTTACTAGACTTTTTCCATTCACCTGCAAGTCTGTTGAAAGTAACTAACACTTTTAAGACTTAGGGGAGTTAAAGTAAGTTAAGTGGGAAAAAAGACAACATCCTAAGTCATCCACCATACGGGATAACTATATCAATACCTTAATGGATCGAAGCGCGAGAAGTGCCACTGTTATGAAAGAACCCAGCATGAAAGACCACAAAAGACTTCTATTCATTGATGATGACCCTAACCTCATCTTGCTGGTGAAGGATTACTTAGAGTTCCGGGGCTACGAAGTCATCACGTCCGCCAATGGCAGAGAAGCCCTGGATCTTCTAGAAACCGAAGTTCCAGATATGATCATCTGTGATGTGATTATGCCGGAAATGGACGGATACACTTTTGTCGAAGAAGTCCGCAAGACTGAACGAACTAGTTGGATTCCCGTTCTTTTCCTCTCAGCTAAAGGTCAAAGTGCAGACCGAGTTAAGGGGTTAAATAAAGGTGCTGACGTATATATGATCAAGCCCTTTGAACCGGAAGAACTCGTAGCACAAGTAGAATCCTCACTCAAGCAAACTGTACGTTGGAAAGAACATCAAACCAAGGGTGGGGACAGCAGTTCTCGTATCCAAGTTCCTTTCGATGTCCAGTTAACCCCCACTGAACTGAAAGTAGTCCAGTTTGTCGCTAGGGGTTTAGCAAACCGCGAAATCGCTGAAGAATTAAATGTCAGCCAGCGGACTGTTGAAAGCCATGTGTCCAATATGTTGGGCAAAACCAATCTCCACAACCGGACTGAATTAGCACGGTGGGCGATTGAAAATCAAATGGCTTAAACAATTTTAGATTTTGGATTTTGGATTTTGGATGATTTATCTAAGGTCTAAAGTCCAAAATTTTTGATTTTGGATTTGGGAAAATTACGCTGGAGACGGAAAATCTACATCTTCATAAAGTTGCGTCATTGTTCCTGCAAAGTTAATGCTTTGTAATTGAAATGAAGTTTCTTCTCCTACATAAGACTGTAATACCCAAAGTCCATCTTCATTGCGGCGGAAACATTCAACTCTCGGTTTTTTCGGATTAATTAAAATATATTCTTGTAAAGTTTCTATGATATATCCATCAATGTATTCATACTTAATGGGGCTATTTTCTTCTAATTCTAAATATTCTTCTGGGGTGATGTAAATTTGGGAAGAAGCAAACATATTCAAAACCTCACAAATAAGATAAGATGTAGGGTTAACACCTGCTAGTCATGGTAAACTAACCATCTGTAAGAGATTAACAGAATTCTGATTTAGTCTTTGCATAAATTCCTTAGTTAATTTTACCATTGCATCATGGGTATCACCGTATTTTTGTTTGTATGTTAGCTGCATACTAAAATCTAAACTTTCAGCAACTTTTGCTCTTTCCGGGATTTTATTGGAGAAAGTTGGTGGAAAGAAAGGATTCACAATAATAAAATTTAAATTCTGTGTTTGGGCAACCGTTCCGTTATAACGAGAAATTAAAGTTCCTATCGGGTTGAGGTGATGTTCATAATCTTGATTAAACTTCTCAATCTGTTTGAGTAATAGTTCTAAACCATGAATTGACATTCTGCTAGGGACACAGGGAGTAAGACAAAAATCACTGGCATAAAACGCGCTTTTGATAATATTATTAATACTGGGTGGACAGTCTATTAAAATGTAGTCATACTCTGCTAGCAATGGAGTGATAATTTGCCGCAAAATAGAAACAGAACTTTCTGGTAAATACTCTTGCACTTCAAATAATCTTGGACTGCTAGGAATTAGATGTAGGCAATTAAAAGAGTTTTTATTTCTGACATTAGAAACTTCTTCTTTGACTATAAATTTATCATAATTACCATTTGCTAAAAAATATTCAGCATTTTTAAACAAAAAAGGCAATGTCAACCCTCGATTATTATATTGCCATTCCCAAACTTCCTCAGACATTAAGCCAGTAGTTAAGTTACTTTGGGGGTCTAAGTCAATAGCAAGAACACGCTGACCATACATTGTATCCCCTGCTAAATACTCTGCTAAGGCCATAACAAGAGTAGTTTTGCCAACTCCACCCTTAAGGTTACAAACGCTAATTACTTTGGCTGTCATATTTTTTAGTAGATGCTGTATTGATGGAAATGCTGTTCTATTTTGACCGAAAATGGTACAAAATTAACAACTAAAAAAGATCAAAATTAAATTAAAAGTGATTTTCACAAAAAAACTAATAATTCTCCTTGCTGCCATAAAATTAGGATTCCACTGAACATTACAAAGGAGATAACGAGTTGACAGAAAAGTAATAATCTGTAATTCTTGAATTTTTATCCCAAAATTATTTAAATCTATTTAGCACAATATGTTAAACCGTACAAATCAGGTGATTAATTTTTACTTTACCCCATAAATGATTGAGAACACCCAAACAATACAAGGTTGGCATGGCTTACTTAACTTAGTCTATGCTAATCGCCAAGATTCCACTCAGTTAATTTATAACCACCATCAAGCCCCATTAAAGGTACAACGCCCCTTTTACCCGGAAGGACAAGAAATTTGCCATAGTGTGATTTTACATACGGCTGGGGGCATTGTGGGGGGCGATCGCCTATCCTCTCATATTCACCTCCAACCCGATACAAACGCCTTGATTACTACAGCCGCTGCTGGTAAAATATATCGTAGTAATGGCTTACCAGCAAGACAAACCGTAAATATCCAAGTTGATAGTCACGCTTGTTTAGAATATTTGCCCCAAGAAACGATTTTATTTAATGGTGGGATTTATCGGCAAGATTTACGAGTAGAATTAGCTACGGATGCGAGTTATTTAGCTTGGGAAATTACGCGGTTTGGACGCAGTGCTAGGGGAGAAAAATTTGTACAGGGAGAGATGCGATCGCACACGGAAATCTGGCAAAATGGTATACCCCTATGGATTGATAGACAAATCGTTCCCGGTAGCGAAGAAGTGTTTCACAGTCCTCATGGTTTAAGAGACAATCCCGTTGTTGGTAGTTTTGTTGGCGTTGGTTTCCCCATATCTCCAGAAATCATCAATCAAGCACGTTCTTTAATTATTCAAAACTCTGATGCTGGAGTAACTCGCTTACAACATGGATTTTTGTGCCGATATCGTGGTAATTCTACATCCCAAGTCAGAAGTTGGTTTACAAATATTTGGCAAATGTTACGAGTATCTTGTCTAAATCGTGGTAATTGTATTCCTAGAGTATGGCAAATTTAAACGAACCACAGAGACGCAGAGAACGCAGAGGAGGGAACAATGCAGCTTACACCCCAAGAGAAAGATAAATTATTAATTTTCACCGCTGCTTTAGTGGCAGAAAGACGTAAAAATAGAGGGTTAAAATTAAATTATCCTGAAGCAGTTGCCTTTATTTCTGCGGCGATTTTGGAAGGTGCAAGAGATGGTCAAACTGTAGCAGATTTAATGAGTTATGGTACGACTTTATTAACTCGTGATGATGTTATGGAAGGGATTCCTGAAATGATTCATGATGTTCAAGTGGAAGCCACTTTTCCTGATGGTACAAAGTTGGTAACTGTACATAATCCTATTAGATAAATTTTACGCAAGGGAAAAAATTATGATACCAGGCGAAATCATCACACCCAATGGTGAAATAGAATTGAATGCAGGTCGTCCAACTACTAAAATAATAGTCGCAAATACAGGAGACAGACCAATTCAAATAGGATCACACTTTCACTTTTACGAAGTCAATACCGCTTTAAACTTCGACAGAGAAAAAACACGAGGAATGAGATTAGATATTCCCGCCGGCACAGCCGTCAGATTTGAACCAGGAGACGAAAAAGAAGTTACTCTAGTTCCTCTCGTTGGGACACGCCAAATCTACGGCTTCAACAACAAAATTGACGGAGACCTCTAAAATTCTCTCTGTCTCTCTGCCTCTAAAGCGTGATAAAAAAAGGATAAAAATATGCCCTACAAAATGAACCGCCAAGCCTACGCCGATACCTTCGGACCAACAGTAGGAGACAGAATTAGATTAGCCGATACAGAACTATTTATAGAAGTAGAAAGAGACTTTACAACCTACGGTGATGAAGTGAAATTTGGTGGGGGAAAAGTCATTAGAGATGGGATGGGACAATCCCCAATTTCTAATCATGATGGTGCAGTAGATTTAGTTATTACTAATGCTTTAATTCTCGATTGGTGGGGAATTGTCAAAGCAGATATTGGCATTAAAGACGGCAAAATTTATAAAATTGGTAAAGCCGGAAATCCCTATATTCAAGACAATATAGATATTATTATTGGACCGGGAACAGAAGCTTTAGCCGGCGAAGGAATGATTCTCACTGCGGGGGGAATAGATACCCACATCCATTTTATCTGTCCCCAACAAATTGAAGTCGCTATTGCTTCCGGTATTACCACCATGATTGGTGGTGGGACAGGCCCAGCTACGGGAACAAATGCCACAACTTGTACCCCTGGTCCCTGGAATATGTACCGAATGTTGCAAGCTGCTGACGCATTCCCTGTCAATTTAGGATTTTTGGGCAAAGGTAACACCAGTCAACCCCAAGGACTGATAGAACAAATCGAAGCCGGGGCAATGGGGTTAAAACTCCATGAAGATTGGGGAACAAATCCAGCCACAATTGATACTTGTTTGACCGTTGCTGATGAATATGATGTGCAAGTAGCAATTCATACTGATACTTTAAACGAAGCCGGCTTTGTGGAAGATACAATTGCCGCTTTTAAACATCGTGCTATTCACACTTATCACACAGAAGGGGCTGGAGGTGGTCATGCACCAGACATTATTAAAGTTTGCGGACAAAGTAACGTTTTACCATCTTCCACTAATCCTACCCGTCCTTACACCGTCAACACTCTAGATGAACATTTGGATATGTTGATGGTATGTCATCATTTAGATGCAGCTATTCCTGAAGATGTATCTTTTGCTGAATCCCGTATCCGTCGAGAAACTATTGCTGCGGAAGATATTCTGCACGATTTAGGTGCGTTTAGTATGATTGCTTCTGACTCCCAAGCAATGGGGCGTGTCGGTGAAGTAATAATTAGGACTTGGCAGACAGCACATAAAATGAAGGTGCAACGGGGAAGCCTTGCTGGTGATAGTCATGCCGATAATTTACGAGCTAAACGTTATGTTGCTAAATATACAATTAATCCGGCAATCACCCATGGTATTTCTGAATATGTGGGATCAGTAGAAGCGGGGAAATTAGCCGATTTGTGTTTGTGGAAACCTGCTTTTTTTGGTGTCAAACCGGAAATTGTCATTAAAGGCGGCATGATTGCTTGGTCACAGATGGGTGATGCTAATGCTAGTATTCCCACACCCCAACCTGTATATATGCGACCGATGTTTGGCAGTTTTGCTGGTGCTAGAAATGCAACATCATTAACTTTTGTGTCTCAAGCTGCTTTGTCCAGAGAAATTCCTCAACAATTAAAATTAGGGAAATTAGCGATCGCAGTTTCAGGAACTCGTCAAATTACTAAGCGAGATATGAAATTAAATGATGCTTTACCTCATATTGAAGTAGATCCAGAAACCTACGAAGTTCGCGCAGATGGTGAATTATTAACTTGTGAACCAGCAACCGTTTTACCAATGGCACAAAGATACTTTCTCTTTTAGAATAGATGAAGATAAGATCCCCGACTTCTGACATCAATTTATAATTTGTGGACACAATAAATAAAAGAAGTCGGGGATCTGGATATGAACGATTGCTATAACTGAATACTTAACCTAAATCAAACAGTAATATTTCTGCATTTGAATTACTGCTAATTGTTAATTTCTCTTCTCCTGTAATTTCTACTCCATCTCCAGCTTTCAATTCGTGATTATTGAAAATTACTTCACCTTTAGCTATTTGCAACCAAGCATAACGATGGTTTTGGACATGATAATTTACCACATCACCTTGTGCTAAAATTCCCGCATAGAAAGAGACATCTTGGTGAATAGTTACAGCCCCATCTCGTCCATCTTCTGCCGCAATTAAACGCAGTTTTCCCTGCTTCTCTGACCTAGGAAAAGCTTTTTGTTCATATCTAGGTTTTAGTCCTTGCTGATTTGGTAAAATCCAGATTTGTAGTAGGTGTAATTCTTCAGTTTGAGAAGGATTAAATTCGCTGTGCATAATTCCAGTTCCTGCACTCATAACTTGTGCTTCACCGGGAAGAATTACCGAACCTGTACCTAAACTATCTTTATGTTCAACCGCACCTGATAAAACATAAGTGAGAATTTCCATATCTTTATGTCCATGAGTCGGAAATCCTGCACCAGCAGCAATGCGATCATCATTAATTACTCGCAAAGAACGAAATCCCATTCGGTTGGGATCATAAAAACCGCTAAAGGAAAATGTATGATAACTATTCAGCCAATCAATATGATTATGTCCACGGGAATTGCCATCATGAATTACATAATTAATGGTATTTTGAGTCATGATTTCACATTGCTATTTAATAGTTAAGTAGGTGAACACAATAAAACCAAACTGTGTAAAGAAACGTAAAATCGCTGAAAACTTCTTTACTCTTGCCTCTTGCCTATTGCCTTGCTATAACGACAATTTTCAACGCCAACCTACTTAGTTGTACTGGAAAATTGCCAAAGCAGAATTAGTTTTTTCACTGTTTATATAGTAAAGTAGATACAGGTAAATTCACAAATATGCACTAAAAAGTAAGATACAAGAACCCCAACCCCCTCCCCGCAAGCGAGGAGCTACATCTTCAAGGGTTTTCGGCATTTCCCTTATAATTTTATGAATTACTACGTGATCTATGATGGCAACTGCAATCTTTGTGTGACTTTAGTGCAGTTGTTGGAAAATTTAGACCAAGGGAAACTGTTTCGCTACGTTTCTATGCAAGATGAGGAGACATTATCTCAATGGGGGATTACCTCGACAGATTGTCAACAGGGGATGATTTTAATTGATGGTAATGCTACAGAAAGACGTTGGCAAGGTAGTAATGCGGCTGAAGAAATTGGGCGACTATTACCTCTAGGAAGCCTGTTTGTGGATGCGTATCGGACGTTACCGGGGATCAAATGGGCAGGAGATAGGTTTTATGAACAAATTCGGGATAATCGTTATACATTGTTTGGTAAGCGTTCCCAAACCTATCAATCAGCATACTGTGTAGATGGTAGTTGTATTAATAATCCTTAGTTTCCATTAAACACCTCTAAAATTTGCCGACAAACCTGTTTTAGCTTTTCCCCAACAACAGCCGAGGGTGTGGAATCACCAACAAAACTCCAAGTTTCAACGGTAGAAAGTCGCCAAACTTCCCCACTGTGGTCAAATCCAGCAGCTTCGACACCAATGGCGCGACGGTGATGAGTGATGGGATCTTGATAAAATCGGATTTGAATTAAAATACTGCGACAGCGCCAAGATTTGCTGATACCAGGAAAGTGAAAACCAATGTCTATGGAATCTGGATCTACTAATTCTCTGGTTTCTGGGTCATTGTGCCAGGGTTTAAGATCGGATTTGACATCAGGAAATTCATATTTAAATAAATTTACTACTGTAGCAATTTTGCTGGCAAATTCTAGGTTTGTGGCTTGTTCGGCTGCGTTCACTCAATAATACTCCTCTATTCGCTTGGTCTGTGGGGAAGATCAAGACAGAAAAACCTAAGTTAATTGTAACGGTTCATTACATAGCGATCTAAAATAACACTGTTAATCTGTAAACAAATAAAAAATTAATTTTCATCTATGGTGCGTCAACGTTCTATTTTTTCACTGATTTTTGGATTATTGGCCACATTTTTGATTAGTTGTGGTAGTCCTACTGTTGCTACTGTACCACCATCTTATACAGCAGCGGAAGTTGCCAAAATTCAGGAATATGTTCCCGGAATTCAGATGGTGCGCGATCGCTCTTCAGAACTGAAAAACCTCATTTCTAAGGGTGAATGGGTGAAAGTGGGTAATTTTATCCACGGACCAATGACAGAAGCTAGGTTAAATATGACTTATATCATTCCTAATCTAGCCAAACAAAACCAAGCCAAAGCTCGACAAATCAGCAAAGATTTGTTGAATGACTTAGTAAGAATTGATCAAGCTGCTACTGCGAGCAATACTAGCCTAGCTGCGAGTAAATACAAAGAAGCTTTTGCAGATATTGACAAATTCTTAGAACTAGTTCCTGAAAAGAGTAGCTAAAGGAAAAGGCAAGAGGCAAGAGGCAAGAGGCAAGAGGCAATATTCCCCCTGCTCCCTGCTCCCTGCTCCCTGCTCCCTGCTCCCTGCTCCCTGTCCCTTGCTTCAATTCGAGTCTTGAATTACAAAATACTAGGGTGATGGAGTGATAGGGTGGAAAGGAAGACTTTTGATTCTTCACCCCTGACTCCTAGCAAAAACCATGAATATAGTAATTATCGGCTGTGGTGTGGTTGGGGCGGCGATCGCCTATGAACTCAGCCAAGTTAAAGGTTTAAACATCACCGTTTTCGAGCAAAAACAACCTGCACAAGGTTCTACCAGCGCTGCCCTCGGTGTTTTAATGGGCATAATCAGTAGTAAAACCAAGGGTATTGCTTGGCGAATGCGACAAAATAGCATCCAACGCTATGAAACTTTGATTCCTGAATTAGAAGGGATTACAGGGCGAAAAATCCCTTGTAACCGTCAAGGAATCGTGATGCTGTTGTCAGAAAATTTAGAACACCCCTTAGAAAGTGGGGTTGAGGTGCTTTCAGAATGGGAACAACTGCGAGAAATTCGCCAATCTCAAGGTTGGGAATTGCAAGTTTGGGATCAAGAACAACTGCAAAAATATTGTCCCCAAGTTAGTGATCCGCAAATTATTGGTGCTGTCTATTCTCCCCAAGACTTACAACTAAATGCTACAGCTTTAACTTTAGCCTTAGTAGATGCAGCCCAACGCAATGGGGTAAAGTTCAAATTTGGTGTATCTGTGACGGGAACAGAAACCCCACCTCCACCACCCCCAACTCCTTTACACATCAAAAAAGGATTGGGAGAACCACATAAATGTAATTTTATTGAAACTACAGAGGGCGAAGTTACCGCTGATTGGTTTATCATGTCTGCGGGTTTAGGTTCAACGGACTTAACTGCACAATTAGATCAAATGGTGAATATCCGTCCGGTGCTGGGACAAGCTTTATATTTAAGTTTAGGACGGACTTTAGGAAATCCTGATTTTCAACCGGTGATTACTGGTAATGATGTGCATATTGTACCAATGGGAAATGGTGATTATTGGATAGGAGCAACGGTAGAATTTCCTGATGATGAAGATCAAATATCTCCAAGTCAAGAATTATTGGATTCTGTCAGACAACAAGCGATCGCATTTATCCCAGATTTAGCCGCAGCTAAGGTTCTCCGCACTTGGTCAGGATTGCGCCCTCGTCCCGAAGGCAGACCAGCGCCAGTAATTGATAAGTTACCGGGTTTTACGAACATTCTTCTGGCTACGGGACACTATCGCAATGGTGTTTTACTCGCACCAGCCACAGCCACAGCGATTCGGGAAATGATTGTACCCCAATAATAATTAAGATCCCCGACTTCTTTAAGAAGTCGGGGATCTGCCAATTCATCAGTACCCATTACCCATTACCGTAGGGGGAGTAGGGTGAGTAGGGGGAGTAGGGGAGAAATTTCTTCCTTCTTCCTTCTTCCTTCTTCCTTCTTCCTTCTTCCTTCTTCCTTCTTCCTTCTTCCTTCTTCCTTCTTCCTTCTTCCTTCTTCCTTCTTCCCTACCTCCCGTACCTCCCGTACCTCCCGTACCTCCCCTACCTCCCCTACCTCTTCTTCCTCCTGAACTCCTGACTCCTGAACTCCTGACTCCTTCCTTCTGATAGCGAAGCGTGGCGTTAGCCATACTCCTGAACCATTACCTGATGACTAGTACACTGCGGCGCAAATCAACCAACAATTAAAAATTCCACAAAAAGCTTGTGTAATCTGCTTTTTTAATTTTTAATTGTTAATTTTTAATTCCGCTGTGCGGTACTAGATTTTATTCATCATCAAAGTCATCATCATCTTCCTCATCATCATCTTCCTCAAAATCTTCATCATCTTCAACAACGATATCGCTAATTTCATCAGCAATTAAATCATCATCATCATCTAAAATCAGCCTTTCTCCTATCTTGCTACCAAAAGCACCATCTCCCATTCCCGGTGCATCCAAATTATAGAGTTTCGCTGTCCGGTCATCTAACACCATATCCAATGGGTCATCAACCTCATCCAGCACCCCACTACCTGGCTCTATCACGTAATCATCAATCACTCCCGCTTCCTCATAGGTGTTGTACCCAGTCCCAGCGGGAATCAAGCGCCCAATGATCACGTTTTCCTTGAGTCCGCGCAGCCAATCCGATTTGCCCTCAATGGCAGCTTCCGTTAGTACCCGCGTGGTTTCCTGGAACGAAGCCGCAGAGATGAAACTGTCAGTATTCAACGATGCCTTGGTAATCCCTAGCAGCATGGGAGTATATTCCGCCCGCGCCCCACCAGTAATGGACATCGCCTCATTCACCTGTTCCACCTGCCGCAATTCCACCAACTCACCTGGTAGCATGGTTGTGTCGCCACCGTCATCAATCCGCACCTTATTGGTCATTTGGCGGACAATCACCTCAATGTGTTTGTCAGATATCTCAATCCCTTGGGACTGATACACCATCTGCACTTCATTCACCAAAAAGGTCTGCACCTTCTGCAACGCATGACTCGCACAAGCATAGACCCCATCCTCTGACCCCAAGCTGAAGAATATCTCCAAAATTTCATGGGGATTAGAAGGGCCATCAGTCATTGGTTGTCCAGCCACAATCTGCGCCCCGTCAGGAACAATCAAATTCTGCCCCGGTCCGAGGGGATAGTCGGTCACTGTCCCATTGGCTTCCACAATCTTAATAGAGTAGGCTTCACGAGTAACAGATGTCACCTCATCGCCATCCCCATAGACAATCTTCACTTCCCCCGGACGACGCGCCAAAATACAGCCTTCCTTGGGTTTGCGGGCTTCTAGCAGTTCCTCAATCCGGGGCAAACCTTGGATAATGTCCCCAGTCTTGGCTCGTTCAAACACCAACAACACCAAATTATCACCCCGTTGCACCAAATCCCCATCTTCGACCTGTAGCACCGCCCCAGGACTGACTCGGTAAGGACGACCAACGCGGAGAGTAATAGAGTGGGCTGAATTGTCCTTTGTCAGCGATGCACTGAGCTTGTCGAAGTGTTGTCCGTTGTCCGTTGTTTTGTCACTGACCCCTTCGGGGTTCGTCAGTCGCTCATGGGGGAAACCCCCAAGACCGCGCTGACTCACCACTGACGACTGACCACTGACGACTTCCACTACCTGACCCGATTCTGCGGCAAATATACCAGGAGCAATTTCGCTACCTTCCACTACCAAATCGCCCTTCTTGATATTCGGCAGCACATTGGTACCTATAGTTACCAAATCATTGGGACGCAGCACCAAACAACGGCGCACCGTTTCCGCCCCCTGCTGCACACCGCGAACAATTCCCCCTTCCTTACACAAAATCTTCGTCCGTGCTACCACAGCCCCCGGCTCAATGGTGTCACCGTCCGCAACTTCCAAATTAGTTTCTGTACTGCCTTGGGTCGCATCCGCTGTAATGTCGCGCCGCACTACCAAAGACTCCAAAATCACCAACTGTAACCGCTGAATTTCCTCATTTTCAGCATCAGTAATCAATTCAATGTCCGCAGCCAAAGGCGAAGCCCCGTGTTCTCCCTCCGTCTCCTGCTCAATCTCCAATACTATCTGTGTCCGCAGCAGTTCCACACCCTCCACTGACTTCACCCGCTCTGAATCCTTATAAGGAATCCTTTGCACCGCTCGTAACTGAATCGAGCGCCCTGTATCCTGACTCACCGTCGTTGTCGCTGGGACATCAGGGTGGGTTGGCACAGCAAATTCTACCACCGGACGACTCAGCAATGCCGGACCTTCGGGAGTCTCTACGTACTGGATATACCGCAACTCCGTCGCCACCATTCCTTGCAACTCTTCACCGGGCTGCAAAAATGTATTGTCATGGGCGATCGCAGTTTCCGGATCATCTACCATCAACAACTCACCCGGTTTCACCACCACTTCTCGCAAAATGTCATTCTTTTGGGTAACTTCTACCACCCCACCGGTTTGACAGAAAATGTCTTTGACCACTTCCGTTCCCGCTTCCACATACTGGCCATCCTCCACCAGCAGCAAGGAAATATCCTTGTTCACTTCATGGGTTTCTTCCGGTATCCACAGCAGCGTTCCCCCCTGCACCACCTCATAGCCCAATTTGGCTTTTCCTTTCTTCTGTACTTCCACTTGGGCAAATTTCAATAAGCCCCCGGTGGTCGTCCGGTACTGGTCATCAATCAATTCTGCCACTACCTGACCATTCTGCACCTTAGTCCCTGGAGTCGCCCGCAAATTAAATACCTGATTATTCGTGGTTGTAATCAAGTAGCTATTCCGCCCTTGGGAACTCTGGACGGTAATCGCTGCCTGATCCAATACCACAGAAGCGGTAATAATCTCGATTTCCCGCGTCCCTTTCCCGGGAATGGCCTCTGGTAATCGCACTACGCCTCCATGTACCGTTGTCAGCTTGGTTTGCGCCAATACTCCATTGGTAGCGATCGCATCCCCATTCTTGACAATCAACTCCGCCCCTGGCAGCAAGTTATATACGTCCCCCGATAGAATCCAAATCAAACCGCCTCTAGAAGCAGTAGTAGTGGTATTCCCCTGGCGGTCAGTCTTTGGTTCTGCCACCAGATCCGCAAATTTCACTTCACCAGCCAAGTCAGAAGCTACGTCTTTCACGGCTTTTTCTGTATTGGTTCTGGTGGTTCTACCTCCCAGCGCTACCTCAGCCACCAAATGCTCTGCCAATACCTGCTGACCATTGTGAATATATAGAGTTGAACCCTGGGTAACAGCAATTTCCTGGCTTTCCCCCGTTCCCGACTTCTTATCGCCCTCAATCGTCAAGGTCCCGTTGGCTTCCACATACAGGGCATCTTCACCATGACGGGTGCGATAGGGACGAGTTTGCAATTTGCGAGGAATCTTCACTGTTCCTGCCACCTTAGACCGCACCTGTTGGGCAACTTCCCCCGTGAATACGCCTCCAGTGTGGAATGTCCGCATGGTCAACTGCGTCCCTGGTTCGCCAATACTTTGGGCGGCAATAATCCCCACAGCTTCACCCAAATCTACCATCTTGGCATGGGCTAAACTCCAACCGTAGCAATGCTGACACACTGACCGGGCAGCTTCACAGGTCAAGGGACTGCGGACAGTCACCTTTTGGACTCCGGATTTTTGGATAGCGATCGCTAAATCATCATCAATGGGCGTATTCCGCAGGGCAATGATTTCCCCTGTGACGGGATGCACCACGTCCTCACCCACAACCCGACCCATCAACCGCGTTGCTAGTTTAATTAGTATCTTATTCCCTTCAACCATTGCCCCAATGGTCAAGCCCTTATTTGTGCCACAGTCAAACTCTCGCACAATCACGTCCTGGGACACATCCACCAACCGCCGGGTCAAGTACCCAGAGTCAGCAGTCCGCAGCGCCGTATCCACCAGCCCCTTCCGCGCTCCATAACTAGAAATAATATATTCGGTAACTGTCAAACCTTCTCGGAAGTTGGTTTTAATTGGTAAATCAATAATTTCCCCCTGGGGATCTGCCATTAGTCCCCGCATCCCCACCAACTGCCGCACCTGGGAAATATTCCCCCGCGCCCCGGAAAAGGCCATCATATACACGGAGTTGAGGGGATCTGTTTTCTGGAAATGCACCACCACCTCATCCTTGAGTGCTTCTGAGGTACTGTTCCAAGTATCAATTACTTTCTGAAAACGTTCAACTTCAGTAATTTCCCCCCGTTGATAGCGTTCCTCCGTTACTAAAATTTCCATCTCTGCTGCTTCCAGCATCTCTTTCTTAGCCGGAGGAATCATCAAATCATCCACACTAATAGATACTCCGGCTCTGGTAGCATAGCGAAAACCCAATTCCTTGAGTTTATCGGCCATTACTGCCGTCCGCGCTGTTCCATAATGAGTAAAAGACCAAGAAATCAGGTCTCTCAACTTAGCTTTGTTTACTACCAGATTCCGAAAAACTGCTTTAGTCATAAGTCACTTCGTTCCAATTAAAAATTACAAATTAATAATTAAAAATTAAGAGAAGAAGAAATTAAAAACAAAAGAAGTTTTTCAATTAAAAATTATCAATTTTCAATTTCCAAAGTTATTTCTTTCATTTTTAATTTTTAATTCTCAATTTTTAATTTCCCTAAGCATCTATCGCTTCCTGAATTGCCTGGTTATAAATTGCTCGTCCTGGAGTCGTATAAATATACTGAGAAATCAAATTCCCCTCCCCATCTTCCCGCACCCGTCGGAACTTATAAATCAGAGTCCGACTCATCAGCCTGCCCTTAGCGTCTTTGTCCTCAATTACCTCCACAGGTTCAGTATCCGGTTCACCCGAATCAATTTCCCCATCAAAACGCACATAAATATAGGCATGAAGCTCTACCTGTTTCGCCTCATAGGCCATAATTACATCATCCAAAGAGGAGAAATACTTACCCGCCCCCTTGGTTGCCTTGGGGTTTTCCGCTGTCAAATAATATGCTCCCAACACCATATCTTGGCTAGGAGTCACAATCGGTTTGCCCGTTGCTGGTGACAAAATATTATTAGAAGCCAGCATCAACAGCCGGGCTTCAGCTTGACTCTCCAAGGACAAGGGAACATGAACCGCCATTTGGTCACCGTCAAAGTCAGCATTAAAGGCGGGACAGACTAAAGGATGGAGTTGAATGGCTCTTCCTTCTACCAAAATCGGTTCAAAGGCCTGAATCCCCAATCGGTGCAACGTTGGCGCTCGGTTTAGCATCACTGGATGCCCCTCAATCACTTCCTGCAACACATCCCAAACACTGGCATCATTGCGAGAAATCAGCTTTTTCGCTGCCTTGATATTGTTGACCATGCCGGAACGAATCAGACGATTGATCACAAAGGGCTGAAACAACTCAATGGCCATTTCTCTGGGTAGACCGCACTGGTGAATCTTCAGATTCGGACCGACCACAATTACCGACCGTCCCGAATAGTCCACCCGTTTACCCAGCAGGTTTTGGCGGAAACGTCCTTGTTTTCCCTCAATAATATCGGACAAGGATTTCAGCGGACGGTTATTAGCCCCCACCACAGTCCGTCCCCGCCGACCATTGTCAATCAAGGCATCCACAGCCTCTTGCAGCATCCGTTTCTCGTTGCGGACAATAATCTCCGGCGCGAGAATTTCCTGAAGTCTAGCCAAACGGTTGTTGCGATTAATCACCCGGCGGTACAAATCATTTAAATCGCTGGTGGCAAATCTGCCTCCATCTAGCTGCACCATGGGGCGCAAATCTGGGGGAATGACGGGAATAATTTCCATCACCATCCATTCTGGCTGAGAACCGGTAGCGATGAAATTATCAATTACCCGTAGCCGTTTAATTAATTTTGCCCGTTTCTGACCCTTGGCCTTTTCGATTTCATCCCGCAGGGTTTCCGCTTCTTGCTCCAAATTAATATCTGCCAACAGCCGCAGCAGAGCTTCAGCGCCAATGCCAACTTCCACACCCTCTAACTGGGAATCTTCGCTGTAGATAGCATCTTCGATTTCTAACCATTGGTCTTCGCTCAACAGTTGTTTGTAACTGAGAGTATCAGCGTTGCCCGGTGCTAAAACGCAGTAGGAGTTGAAATAAACAATCTGCTCCACATCCCGCAACGGCATATCTAGGAGAATAGCAATATAGCTAGGAATCCCTTTGAGATACCAAACATGAGCCACAGGGGCAGCCAACTTAATAAAACCCATCCTGTGGCGACGGACGCGGGACTCTGTAACTTCTACACCACAGCGCTCGCAGACAATCCCTCTATGGCGCACCCGTTTGTACTTACCACAATGGCATTCCCAATCCTTAGCTGGGCCAAAGATGCGCTCGCAAAACAAACCATCCATTTCTGGTTTGAGGGTGCGGTAATTAATAGTTTCTGGCTTGGTAACTTCACCTACAAGTTGTCCATTGGGTAAAGTCCGTTCACCCCATTGACGGATGCGTTCTGGTGAAGCTATGCCAATTTTTACGTAGTCAAATTGATTAGTTTGGGGGGATCTCATGAGAATTAAGAATGAAAAAACAGGAGTCAGGAGTCAGGAGTCAGGAGTCAGGAGTCAGGAGTCAGGAGTCAGGAGTCAGGAGTCAGAAGAAGGAGTCAGAAGAAGGAGTCAGGAGTCAGGAGTCAGGAGTCAGGAGTCAGGAGTCAGGAGTCAGGAGTCAGGAGTCAGGAGTCAGGAGTCAGGAGTCAGGAGTCAGGAGTCAGAAGAAGGAGAAAGAGGAAGAGGAAGGAATAAGGAGAAAGAGGAAGGAATAAGGAGAAAGAGGAAAGAGGAAGGAGAAAGAGGAAGGAATAAGGAGAAAGAGGAAAGAGAAAGGAGAAAGAGGAAGGAATTTTTTACTTCTTCTTTCTTTCTTTCTTTCTTCTTCATTTCTCCTGACTCCTGGCTCCTGACTCCTGACTCCTTCTTCTGCCTCGCTACTCTTCCCCTTCCAGAGACTCACGAGAGAGTGACTCATAAGTCGGTCTAGGAGGTGTGCGCCGGGCAGCTTGGTCTGCCATTAGGTCTACTTCCACATCTAGGGAACTACCATCTGCTTGGGTTTCCACCTTATGCACGGCAATATCCAAACCCAAAGATTGCAACTCGCGCATCAATACTTTGAAAGATTCAGGAGTACCAGGACGGGGAATAGCCTTACCCTTGACAATGGCGTTGAGGGCTTCATTCCGTCCCTGCATATCATCGGATTTGACAGTTAACAATTCTTGCAAAGTATAAGCAGCGCCGAAAGCTTCCAACGCCCAAACTTCCATTTCTCCAAATCTTTGCCCACCCTGTTGAGCCTTACCGCCCAAAGGTTGCTGAGTCACCAGAGAATAGGGTCCAGTGGAACGGGCGTGAATTTTGTCATCAACCAAATGCACCAGCTTGAGCATATAGGCCACACCGACGGTAATAGCCCGGTCAAAGGGTTCACCAGTGCGACCATCATAGACCATGATTTTACCGGCATTGTCGGGGTTATAGATCCAGTCTTTAGTGGTTTCGTCTCTGGCTTCTTGGAGTTTGCCATGCACTAGCCGCCGGGAAGTTTCTTCGCCATACATTTCATCGAAGGGAGTAATCTTGAACCTGACTCCCAAATTATGACCAGCCCAACCCAGTAAACATTCAAACACCTGACCCACATTCATCCGGCTGGGTACACCCAAGGGATTGAGAACAATATCCACGGGTGAACCGTCAGCTAAGTAGGGCATATCTTCAGCAGCCAGAATCCGGGAAATAATCCCTTTGTTGCCATGTCTCCCTGCCATTTTGTCGCCCACTTGGATTTTGCGCTTTTGAGCCACATAAACCCGGACTACCATATTTGCTCCCGGTGGCAGTTCATCACCTTGTTCACGGGTGAACAACCGGACATCAACTACCCGACCTTTTTCACCATTGGGAACTCGCAGGGAGTTGTCGCGGACATCACGGGCTTTTTCACCAAAGATGGCGCGGAGGAGTTTTTCTTCGGGGGGTTGGTCAGATTCACCCTTGGGAGTAACTTTTCCCACGAGAATATCCCCAGCATCTACCCACGCCCCAATGCGGATAATGCCTTGTTCATCCAATTGTCTAAGGGCATCTTCACCAACGTTGGGAATTTCTCTGGTGATTTCTTCGGGTCCGAGTTTGGTTTGTCTGGCTTCGATTTCGTATTTTTCGATGTGAATGGAAGTATAGACATCTTCCTGGACCAGGCGCTCGGAAATGAGGATTGCGTCCTCGTAGTTGTAGCCTTCCCAGGGCATATAGGCGACAACTATATTTTGTCCTAGTGCCAGTTCTCCCCCTTCTGTGGAAGAACCATCTGCCAATACTTGACCGGCTACGACTTTTTCGCCAATTCTCACCAATGGTTTTTGGTTTAAACAGGTGTCTTGGTTGGAACGTTGATATTTGGAAAGTTTGTATTTAAGTTCTTGGCCTTTTTCAATAACTTGGCTACCACTGGCTGCGGACAACTGACCACTGGCGCGGACACGAATTTCTGTGGCATCAACATAGACCACATCGCCATCGGTGCGGGAAACTATGACCATGCCGGAGTCTCTGGCGGCTTGGGCCTCCAAACCGGTTCCCACCAAGGGGCGTTCTGGTCTGAGTAGGGGTACAGCTTGGCGCTGCATATTAGAACCCATGAGCGCTCGGTTAGCGTCGTCATGTTCCAAGAAGGGAATCATGCTGGTGGCTACTGAGACAATCTGCACTGGAGAAACTGCCACGTAATCCACCTGTTCGGGTCCGGTGGTTGTCCAGTCTTGGCGATAGCGCACTGGCACGTGGGGTCCTTTGATGTAACCATTTTCATCCAGGGGAACGTCACCTGTGGCTGTCCGCAGGTCGTCTTCTTCGTCTGCTGTCATGTAAACAGGCAGCACATCAAAGAGGACTTTGCCATTTTCTACTGGTCGGAAGGGTGTTTCTAGAAAACCATAGAGGTTAACGCGGGCATGGGTGGCTAATGAACCGATGAGTCCGGCATTTGGTCCTTCTGGTGTTTCAATGGGGCAAATCCGTCCGTAGTGGCTGGGGTGAATATCTCGAACTGCAAACCCGGCTCTTTCTCTGGTCAAACCACCTGGTCCCAAGGCACTGAGGCGGCGTTTATGGGTCAATTCTGCCAAGGGATTAGTTTGATCCATGAATTGACTGAGTTGGCTCGAACCAAAGAATTCTTTGATGGCTGCTACTAAGGGTTTGGGGTTAACTAGAGATGCGGGAGTGAGAGATTCGGCATCGGATACGGTCATCCGTTCTCGAATAATTCTTTCTAAGCGATTTAACCCTACTCTGACTTGATTTTGCAGTAATTCCCCAACGCTTCTGACTCGGCGATTTCCGAGGTGGTCAATGTCATCAATACTACCGATATCGTATTCTAGATTTATGAGGTAATCAATGGCGGCTAAGATGTCCCCAGGGGTGAGGACGCGCATGGTGTCGGGGGCGGAAAGACGAAGTTTTTTGTTGAGTTTATAACGTCCAACTTTACCCAGGTCATAGCGTTTAGGATCAAAGAAGCGGGAGTCTAAAAGCTGTTGTCCACCTAGGACTGTAGGCGGTTCACCGGGACGAAGTTTCCGATATAATTCCATTAGGGCTTCTTCTTCGGAAAATTGCCCTTCTTTTTCGATGGTTTTTTGGAAGTATTCTGGATGGCGCAGTGCATCAAATATCTCGTTATCTGATAATCCCAGGGCTTTTAACAGTACCTGGGCTGACAGTTTCCGGGTTTTGTCTATCCGTACCCAAACTAAGTCATTACGATCTGTTTCAAATTTCAGCCATGCCCCCCGGTTCGGAATTAAGCTGGCAGAATAAGTCCGTCGTCCGTTTTTATCAATTTCTGATTTATAGTAAACTCCAGGCGATCGCACAATTTGATTGACAATGACGCGTTCAGCACCGTTGATAATAAATGTGCCTCTATCTGTCATCAATGGCAAATCGCCAATAAATACTTCTTGTTCTTTAATGTCTCCTGTTTCTTTGTTTAGCAACCGGGTGGGGACATACATTTGCACTGCATAAGTGCTATCTCTCCGCTTGGATTCTTCAACACTGTATTTAGGTTCTTTAAGTTTATAGTTATTGCCTAAAAAGTGCAGTTCTAGTTTGCCAGTGTAGTCTGTAATTGGACTAAAGGAGTTCAGTTCTTCGATTAGCCCTTCTTCTAGAAACCAGCGAAAACTAGAACGCTGAATTTCAATCAAGTCGGGTAATAGAAAGGCGGATTCCATGTATTTATCGTCGTTAGTCATGCCTTTACCTTTATCAACCTGGTTAAACTTTCAAAGAGGTATTGGTGGAGTTCTGCCATGAAGGCTTTTCTGCATAAAATATGAATTGGTGAGTGTTGAAGTCTATTTACTTGGTAACAGCCTGCTCCACCGACAATTTAGCTGATAGCGTGGCGTTGGCTATAAGATTTTTTTTACTTCACACTTCTTCATACTTCACCCCTCACACCTTATGCCTGATACTTTATCCTTGCTGTAAGATCCCCAAACTGGGAGTTCCGCAAGAGTCGAATTCGATAGCGCAATATGGCATAAGAGCCTGCACTATGGATTTGATATGGATATGATTGTCTGGACTAGACAATTATTTTTAACGATTTTCTTTATTGTTTGATATATTGAAGGATTGCTGTTTTCAGGTTTCAAGTTTTTTTTAGTCAACCTAGGTTGCCACGGTTTGTTATCTATTGAGAGCATCCGTTTGTAGAGATTTAAGTGGATGGGCAGACAATTTTGGATTTTAGATTGGGGTCGTTGCGATTGATCAAGCTGGCTAAAACCACAAATTCCCAAACTGGCTAATATCATTTTGATAACAGCACAAATTGAGTTTTAGGAGTTATTATCCTTCCTTTACCATTATGGCTTAACCTAAATGTTTTAGAGGGAATAATTTTAGCACATTTTCATTCAATAGAAGTATCTTCTTGATGAAATCAGCGCTAATTCTTTGGGACTTGATGCTGATCTACAACGCTAGACCAAATAATCTACAGGCATTTTGGGTGGTTTTCTGGGCAATTTCCTCTATTGTTTCTTCTCGTAGTTTTGCTAATTGCTCCGCTACATAGCGAACATTGGCGGGTTCATTCCGCTTTTCGCCACGTTTGGGAACGGGTGACAGAAATGGACAATCTGTTTCTATCAGTAAGCGATCGCTATTCACCATTGCGGCAGACTCTTGAATAGTTTTGGCATTCTTGAATGTCACTGTGCCGCTAAAGCTAATATAGAAACCTAAATCTAGAAACCATTGAGTTTCTTCTGGTGTCCCTCCCCAGCAGTGCATGACACCCCGTACCTTTTCCCCATGCCAATTCCGCCATTTTTGCAATACATCCCTGACTGCTGGTGCAGCATCACGACAATGGATGATCACTGGTAAATTCAGTTCACAAGCGATCGCTAATTGTGATGCAAATACCTCATGCTGAAGCTCATAATTATCTGCTTTGTAGAAATCCAACCCCATTTCCCCAATGGCTACCACTTGAGAATGAGAACTGGCTAAAGACTTGATTTGGGCGGCTGTTTGGTCATCCCATTTATGAGCATCCAGAGGATGCAGCCCCACAGCAAAGCTAAGTTCAGGAAACTGCTCGGCTATGCGGCTAATGCTCGCAAATTCCTGGGGGTGAACACAGGAGTGGACTAATCGGACTACTCCTGCTTCTTGCCACCGAGTGCGAACGGCTGCTAAATCTGGCTGGAAAGTGTCAAAGTTAATGTGTACGTGGGTATCTATAAGTTGCATAGCTTGTCATTAATCAATGGTCAGTGGTGAGTTAGCGCGGTCTTGAAGGTTTCCCCAATGAACAAATGACTAACCCCGGAGAGGGTGAGTTGTCAACAAACCACTGACTATTGACTAAGCAGTAAGGGTTTTGTGTTTACGAGCTAAACTTGACTTTTTTCTAGCTCCATTGTTGGCATGAAGCACACCAGCCTTTACAGCTTTATCAATTTTGCTGTAAGCTTCGGACATTCTCGTTTCCACTTCCTGCTTGAGTTCTGTTGTCGGGTTGGCAGCACAAGCTTCCACAGAACTAAAGTATTTCTTCATCAGCGTTTTAACTGCTGATTTATAAGCTTTGTTACGCAGTCGGTTTCGTTCTCCGATTTGAGCGCGTTTAAGAGCAGATTTTGTATTCGCCACAGTAATTCCAAAAAAAGACTATTAATTATGTACACACACTACTAGGTTTAATAAATATAGCATTATTTTTGCTGATGTGATAATTTTTGAAAAAAAATATTTTATTTGGGCGTAAAAGCTGATGCTTACGGCTAAAAAAATAGATTAGAATGGTTTACTGACAAGGAAAACAGACCAGTTACCTCAATTCAGACAGAGGGAATATTAAATTTCTGGGGTTCCTTTTAGGAACTACGGTCAGAAACGGTAAGTTCTACCGAGATTGCCTGTGGAGCGGAAAAACCTCTTAGAAGCCATTCTAAGACCGTGATGAAGCAGGAAGTAAACACTAAGGTTATCGCTGTCCAGATGTGTCTAGACTTTGGTAATTTTGGGTAAGTTTTATAGAACGGTTGTCCGAGTTTTATAAAGTAGTATCAGAAAAAATCCAGGTTAAGCTAGAGAAGAGAATCATATCCAGCTTTAGACCCTAACACCGCAGAGCGGAAGTCAAAAGTCAAAAATCAAAGGTCAAAAAGCTTATATGTTAGGCTTTTTAGCTATTTTGAATGGTTTTT
>NC_019427.1:1317500-4329264 GCF_000312705.1 Anabaena sp. 90 | reverse complement strand
AAATCAAATAGGAGGCTATATAATTATCCTGATAAAAACCAGGGGTAGCCAGTATCCTAGCACTACTAACGAATACGGAGCAATAATCACATGATGAAGATCAATAATTATAACCTAGCAGCTAGAAATATTAATACTAGATTTTTACGCCAAAACTTGGAAAATAAAGGGAAAAAATGGATTGCAGTCTGTGGTGTAGCAGTTTTCATGCTGGGAGGTTGTACCAGTCTCAAGAAAATCACCTCAGAAATAGAACCTAGTCATGCTCAATCACAAAAAACTACTACACCCACCACAGAAATTGCTCCTCCCGCGATTTTTTCCGCTTCTGGAGATCCTAACTTTGTTGTCAAAGTCGTACAAAAAGTAGGAGGTGCAGTTGTTCGCATTGATTCAACGAGAACCGTTACCACTCAAGCACCAGACGAATTTTCTGATCCCTTTTTTCGCGGCTTTTTTGGCAATAGAATCCCTTCTCAACAAAGAGAAAGAGTAGAAAGAGGTAGCGGTTCGGGATTTATCATTAATTCATCTGGGCAAATTTTAACTAATTCCCACGTTGTCGACGGTGCTGATTTAGTTACAGTTACTCTCAAAGATGGCCGGACTTTTAAAGGTAAGGTATTAGGTGAAGATGCCGTAACAGATGTGGCTGTAATTCAAATTGAAGCTAATAACTTACCCACCCTAGCTTTAGGTAAGTCGGATACTTTGCAACCAGGAGAAGCCGTTATCGCTATTGGTAATCCCTTGGGTTTAAATAATACTGTCACCTCTGGAATTATCAGCGCCACAGATCGTTCTAGTAGTGATATCGGTGCAAGTGATAAGCGTGTTGATTATCTGCAAACAGATGCAGCAATTAACCCTGGTAATTCTGGTGGACCATTACTAAATTACCGTGGTGAAGTCATTGGGATGAATACAGCAATTATTCAAGGCGCTCAAGGTTTAGGATTTGCTATTCCTATTAATACTGCCCAAAAAATTGCTGAGGAAATAATTGCTAAAGGTAGAGTTGATCATCCCTATTTAGGCATACAAATGGTCACACTCACACCTGAAGTTAAGGAAAAAATCATTGCCAGATTTGGCGAGAAAATAAATTTATCTGCAAATGAAGGAATCCTCTTAATCAGGATTGTTGCTAATTCACCCGCAGCGGTTTCTGGATTGCGTCCAGGAGATGTTATAAAGAGTATTAATAATCAACCAGTTTTGAAAGTTGATGAGGTGCAAAGAATAGTAGAAAATAGTAAAATCGGTATTCCTCTCCAAGTGCAAGTAGATCGTAATGGTAAAGTTTCTCAATTTTTAGTTAAACCTGCACCTTTACCAGTTAACAAGCAATAAAATTCCTTAGAAACTGTCAGAATCAGGATGTCCACCGATTAAAGGATGAACAGGATGGAAACAGGAATTAAAAAAAATAGATTTGAAACATAATGAATGAATTAGCACCAATCATTAAATTAGGTAATCCGATATTACGACAAAAAGCTGCTGCGGTTGAGAATATTCAAGATGAGAAAATTCAAAACCTGATTGATGAACTAATTACCTCAGTTGCTCAAGCTAATGGGGTGGGAATTGCTGCACCACAAATAGCAGCATCCTACCGTTTATTTATCGTTGCTTCCCGTCCTAATGCCAGATATCCCCACGCACCAGAAATGCCACCAACAGCAATGATCAACCCCCGAATTATTGCCCATTCTTCGGAAATGGTTAAAGGTTGGGAAGGTTGTTTAAGTGTTCCTGGAATTAGGGGTTTAGTCCCTAGATATCAAACAATTGAAGTTGAGTATACAGACCGTTATGGCAATTTACAAAAACAAGAATTAACGGATTTTGTTGCCAGAATTTTTCAACATGAATATGATCATCTAGAAGGATTAGTATTTTTAGATCGTGTGGAAAATAATCATGATTTAATTAGTGAGGAAGAATATCAAAAATCGGTGATTGGTAAAAATGAGTGATCCACAGATCCCCGACTTCTCTAAGAAGTCGGGGATCTAAATTCTCCTAAATTCTCGGTGATATTTTACCAACCTAATTTTTCTAAAATGGGTTTTGTAGACACAATATGTCTGTCTAAACCCAATTCTTTGGGACTGACACCTAAAGCTAAAGCAATTAACTGGGGTAAGTGTAAAATCGGTAAACCTAACTTTTCCCCAATTACTTTTTCTACCTCTGGTTGACGAGAATCTAAATTCAAATGACACAAAGGACATGGTGTGACAATACAATCAGCACCATTATTTAAAGCTTCTTGGATGTGATTTCCCGCCATTTGGAAAGATTCGGTTGTCGCATAGCTAGATAAAGGCCAACCACAGCATTGAGTTCTGCCACGATAATATACAGGTGTCGCCCCTACTGCCCGAAATACATTTTCCATTGCTTCGGGTTTAAAAGGATCATCATAGGGCATGGATTTCTGAGCGCGAAGCAGATAACAGCCATAGAAAGCTGCACATTTTAATCCACTTAATTTCTTGGTAACACGCTGAGTAATTTCCTCTAAACCATAATCTGTGACTAAAGCATAAAGAAGATGTTTAACTTCTGTACTCCCCCGATAAGGAGAACAGCCTTCTTTTTCTAATAAACCATTAACCTTATTCACGTAATCAGGATTTGTTGATTGACATTCTTTTAATCGTTCATCAACATGACCAATAACACCTTGACAAGTGCTGCAATGGGTAAGTAAAGGGAGATTTAATGATTCTGCTAACGCGATATTTCTGGCATTAACGGTATCTTCTAGTAGTTGAGAATCTTCTTTAAATGTGCCTGAACCACAGCAAGAGGCTTTTTTCAGTTCAACCAATTCAATACCCAAGGCTTGAGTGAGAGATTGAGTTGATATATACAGTTCCCTACAAGCCCCTTGAGCTACACAGCCTGGATAGTAAGCGTATTTTAGCGGTTTAGATAGCATAAAAGTATAGTTGGTTTATTGTTTAGAGGTGATGAGGATTGATTAATTGGGTGGTTACTGTGGTTATTAAACCTTTATCTCTCATTTCCAGGATCTCCTTCATCTTTAATCCTCAGTTTTAATGATAGAACCTATACTCAGGTTCACCCTTTCCGATAAGATGTATATGCCCAAAAAAAACTTTGTTCATTTAGAGCAAATCATAGCAACTTGTTAAGGACTTTTATTTATGAGCCAAGCAGCAACTTTTGAAAAAGTTAAAAAAATTATCGTTGAGCAACTTAGCATAGAGGATGCGGATACGGTTACACTAGAAGCCAATTTTGTTGATGATTTAGGGGCTGATTCCCTAGATACAGTGGAGTTAGTTATGGCTTTGGAAGAAGAATTTGATATCGACATTCCTGATGAAGCGGCTGAAAAAATTAAAACTGTTCAAGACACTGTGGATTATATCTCTAGTCACGCTACTGCATCTCCATAGGCAAATTTTGATTCAGCATTGACGGGTTTAAACAAATACTTTAAGAGTATACAAATTAACTGGATAAACCCGTCCTTAGATGAGTGTTAAGTGTCTAAACTGTAAGTTTGACTTCAAAAAAAGCCCCAAAAGTCCATAATATTGAGCAAACAGTATAGTCTTAACTAAGAATACTTAACTCGGAACTCAGCCCTCTTAATTGTTTCCCCCTGCTGCTTTTTCGCCATATTTAATGCAATCATGATAGACTATAAACGTAACCGCGTTGTTGTAACAGGTGTGGGCGCGATTACACCTATTGGTAACACACCAGCCGAATATTGGGAAGGATTATTAAGCGGACGGAATGGAATTGACTATATCACCGCCTTTGATGCTTCTAAACATAGTTGCCGCATTGCGGGTGAAGTCAAGAACTTTGATCCACACACTTACTTAGATCGCAAAGAAGCCAAGCGGATGGATCGGTTTGCCCAATTGGGTGTATCAGCAGCTAAACAAGCTGTTGCTGATTCAGGTTTAGTAATTGATGATCTCAACGCTGAACAAGTTGGTGTAATTATCGGTTCGGGAATTGGTGGAATTAAAGTTTTAGAAGACCAACAAACCATTTACTTAGATCATAATAAAGGTCCTAGTCGTTGTAGTCCCTTCATGATTCCCATGATGATCGCCAATATGGCAGCAGGATTAACAGCAATTCATACTGGGGCAAAAGGTCCAAATTCCTGCTCTGTAACAGCTTGTGCGGCTGGTTCTAATTCTATCGGCGATGCTTTTCGTCAGATTCAAGGCGGCTATGCCACAGCCATGATTTGCGGTGGCTGTGAAGCCGCAGTTACACCCCTGTCAGTGGCAGGATTTGCATCTGCTCGCGCCCTGTCCACCCGCAATGATGATCCGGCTCATGCTTGTCGTCCTTTTGATCGTGATCGTGATGGCTTTGTCATGGGTGAAGGAGCAGGAATTTTAATTCTCGAAGAATTAGAACACGCCCTCAGCCGGGGCGCAAGGATTTATGGGGAAATTGTTGGTTATGGGATGACCTGTGATGCTTATCACATGACTTCTCCTGTTCCCGGTGGTTTAGGTGCAGCCAGAGCGATTGAGTTAGCTTTAAAAGATGCGTCACTGACACCGGAAATGGTTAGTTACATCAATGCTCATGGAACTAGTACATCAGCTAATGATGTGAATGAAACCGCGGCGATTAAGAAAGCTTTGGGAGATCATGCGTATAAAGTAGCCATCAGTTCTACTAAATCCATGACAGGACACCTGTTAGGCGGTTCTGGTGGGATTGAAGCTGTAGCGACAATTTTAGCGATCGCTCATGATCAAATTCCCCCCACCATCAACATCGAAAATCTTGATCCAGAATGTGATCTAGATTATGTCCCCCATACCAGTCGCGCTCAAGTAGTAGAGGTAGCTCTATCTAATTCCTTTGGCTTTGGTGGTCATAATGTTACCCTAGCCTTCAAGAAATTTAATCCCTAAAGATACTTCCTAGTCAGGTATTAGGTGACAGGTGACGTTAATAACCTAATCACCCATTACCACGACTTGTATTATTGATCCCCAAATAATTTTGCTAGTGGTTAGCTTTTAAAGAAGTGAACCTGTGGCAAGTATGATAGAGATCATTCCTAACTGAACAGTTAGTTTAGGATAACCAAATTATCGGCTTTATTCATCACCAAGAACTCAGAATATCCCCCTTGTCCATTGACAATTGGGAATGAGATGATGAAGAAAGTGGGATCACTTTATAATGACCCCAGCAAGAAAAAGCTAAAAAGAGTCCTAACCCGTCGTTAACAATAAAGAGATTATGGCTGTTGCAACCCAATCCATCCAAGAACTTTGTATTAATTCGATCCGCTTTTTGGCTGTAGATGCCATAGAAAAATCTAAATCAGGACACCCAGGACTACCGATGGGCGCGGCTCCAATGGCTTTTGTGCTTTGGGATAGCTTCATGCGCTATAACCCCAAAAATCCCCAGTGGTTCAACCGCGATCGCTTTGTTTTGTCCGCAGGTCATGGTTCAATGTTGCAGTATGCCCTACTGTACCTAACAGGCTACGATAGCGTTACCATAGACGACATCAAGCAATTTCGTCAATGGGGTGCTAAGACCCCAGGCCACCCCGAAAACTTTGTCACAGCCGGTGTAGAAGTTACAACTGGACCTTTGGGACAAGGAATTGCCAATGCAGTGGGTTTAGCAGTAGCCGAAGCACACCTAGCTGCTAAGTTTAACAAACCCGATGCCACAATTGTTGACCACTACACCTACGTAATTCTTGGTGATGGTTGCAACATGGAAGGTATTTCCGGTGAAGCTGCTTCTATTGCCGGACACTGGGGATTAGGTAAACTCATTGCTCTTTATGACGACAACCACATCTCTATTGATGGTTCTACAGATGTAGCTTTCACTGAAGATGTTTCCAAACGCTTTGAATCTTACGGTTGGCACGTTATCCACGTTAAAGACGGTAACACCGATTTAGCCGGAATTGCCCAAGCCATTGAAGCCGCAAAAGCTGTCACCGACAAACCCACCATGATTAAGGTGACAACCACCATTGGTTATGGTTCTCCTAACAAACAAGATACCGCTGGTATTCACGGTGCGGCTTTGGGACCAGAAGAAACCATCGCTACCCGCAAAAATTTAGGTTGGGAATATGACGCTTTTGTAGTTCCTGAAGATGCCCTTAATCATACTCGCAAAGCAGTAGAACGCGGTGCTGGTTACGAATCCGCATGGAACACAGTTTATGCTGGTTACAAAGCTAAATACCCCCAAGAAGCGGCTGAATTTGACCGTTTCATTAGCGGCAAATTACCAGAAGGTTGGGATCAAGTATTACCTACCTATACACCAGAAGATAAAGCATTACCTACCCGTAAACACTCAGAAAACTGCCTCAACAAACTAGGGGCTGTTTTACCTGAGTTAATTGGTGGTTCTGCTGACTTAACCCACTCCAACCTCACCGAACTCAAAGGCGCTGGTGATTTCCAAAAAGGACATTTCGCTAATCGCAACATTCACTTCGGCGTGCGGGAACACGCCATGGGTGCAATCTGTAACGGTATGGCGTTGCACAACTCAGGTTTGATTCCTTACGGTGCAACTTTCCTAATCTTTACAGATTATATGCGGGCTGCTATTCGTTTGGCTGCTCTTTCCGAAGCTGGTTCAATTTGGGTCATGACTCACGACTCCATTGGCCAAGGTGAAGATGGTCCTACTCACCAACCCATTGAAACCCTTGCTTCTTTGCGGGCTATTCCTGATTTAACCGTAATTCGTCCCGCTGACGGCAATGAAACATCCGGTGGTTACAAAGTCGCAATTGAGAAGTCTAAAGCAAAAGCTTCTACCTTATTGGCTTTTACTCGTCAAAATGTTCCTAACTTGGCAGGTACATCCATTGCAGGTGTTGCTAAGGGTGCGTATACAATTGTTGATTCTGAAGGTACACCAGATATCATCTTGATTGGTACTGGTTCAGAAGTCAGTCTCTGCGTTAGTGCAGCGGAAAAATTAACTGCGGTCGGTAAGAAGGTTCGCGTTGTTTCTATGCCTTCTTCAACCTTGTTTGACACACAAGATGCAGCTTACAAAGAATCTGTTCTTCCTAAAGCTGTTACTAAGCGTCTATCTGTAGAAGCTGCTAGTAGTTTCGGCTGGCACAAATACATCGGTAGCGAAGGCGACACTGTAAGTATTGATACTTTTGGTGCTTCTGCTCCTGGTGGTATTTGTTTGGAGAAGTTTGGCTTTACTGTGGATAATGTTTTAGCTAAAGCTAAGGCTTTGTTAGGTTAATTATTGCAGGATATTTTCTGATTTTGTGGGGTGGGCTTTAAAAGCTCACCTTTTTTTGTGGAAAAAGTTAATCTATGATTTCTAAAAAATAATTTAAATAAATAAACGAACCACAGAGGCACAGAGAACACAGAGGGAGGAGAAATAGAAATATTGTTTAAGAGCCAAATTCATTGATTCTTGTAAATATCCTAATGCAGATAAAACTTCGATGTATTCATCTTTAATTGATACTGTTACCATTGTCTTTACCTCATCATTAAGTTATTTAGATATTTTGTTATATTTTTAGAGGAAATTTCATGAACATTAACAAAAATGAACTTACACGAGTATAACATTAGTGTATGATAGAATATTACTAATATCACAATAATTAACTCTCTGTTGATATTATGCAAACACAAACACGGTATTACACTCCAGAAGAATATTTAGAACTAGAAGAAAAAGCAGAATATAAAAGCGAATACCGAGACGGAGAAATTATCCCTATGACTGGAGGAACAACAAATCATAATAAAATAGCAGGTAACTTTTATGCTTATCTGAAATTTGGGTTAAAGAAGCAAAATTATGATGTGTATATTGGTGATGTGCGTTTGTGGATACCGCGTTATCGTCAGCATACATACCCTGATATCATGGTAATTCAAGGAGAACCTATTTACACAGGTGCAAATACAACTACTGTCATGAATCCTTTGTTAATTGCTGAAGTTTTATCTAAATCAACTAGCAATTATGACCAAAGTGATAAATTCATGTACTATCGTTCTATCCCTGAATTTAAAGAATATATTTTAATTAATCAATATCAATATCATGTTATGCAATATGTGAAAACCGACGATAGTAAATGGATATTCACAGAATTACAGTCTGGATCGGATATTTTGACATTAGAAACAATAGATTTTCAGATTGCTTTGAGTGACTTATATGAACAGGTGAATTTTACACAAGTTAATGAAAATGAATAATTAATATAACTCTATTTTCTACTATATACTAAACACGCTTGGGAAATTAACTTTTACAAGATTAGGAAAAACCTAGATTTGTAGGGGTTTGGTACTGCTAAACCCCTACTATGGAATCACACGATTAAGACGTTTTGAATATAAATTAGTCCGTGAGTTGCCCAAACTTGCTCATGTTTACATATAATTTATTATAAGAAGAGTATTAAATTAATATCGCAAAAATTACCTAAAGTTATGAAACAAAGGTTATTTAGTCAAGTGTTGATAGGGGTGACACAAATTGTTATTCTCGCTTCCTTGACAGCATTAACGACAATTGCGACTACCAACCAACCCAGCCACGCTAAAGGTGAGACCTTTTACTGTGGCAAAAGTAAAGGTATACCTGTTACCTTTGTCCGTACTCAAGATAGTAGAAAAGTAACAATAGTTCGCTGGACTTCTAATGCTTACTTTCCACCACCTTGGACTGCTCAACGTCGTTGTGACGAAGTATCGCGCAGATTTCAAAGGAGTAATGACAACGGTACTCTGAAAAATATCACCACTGGGACGCTCAGAGGTGAACCAGTTGTTTGTGCTGGTACTAGCCAAAATACTGCTTGTACAAGTAATAATTTATTATTTACCCTCAAACGTGGAGTTAATCCCAGTGCTACTCTCCGCAGACTCTTAGACCGTCGGGGTTTGGCTGCTGGTAATACACTCAATGAAAGTGCAGGTGACACTATTAATATTGATTTCCAGCTTTACCTCGATAATGCCACTGTTGAACCGGATTAAATTAACATGACTTGGCGGATATTAAAATTTGTCGCCTGTATTGGCGGTTTGTCAATGTTGCTTTCAAGTTCAGCAGTAAGTGTTAGTATTTCTGATCAAGAAACTAGCATGACAAAACCGCCAATTCCATTATCAGTGGCACAGTTGCAGGAAAAAGCGGCGGCTATTACTGTCAAGATATTATCAACAGATTTTTTGGGTTCAGGAATATTACTAAATAAACAAAATTCAGTTTATACAGTATTAACAAATGCCCATGTTTTACGAGCAGATAACCCCCCTTATCGTATTCAAACACCAGATGGGGAAATCTATCAAGCAGATGTACAAAAAAATGTAAATTTTCAGAATTATGATTTAGCAATATTGCAATTTTCGACTATTAAAAAAATCTATTCTGTTGCAAATTTGGGTACTGTTCCCAAAATAGGAGATCAGGTATTTATTGCCGGGTTTCCTATGGAGGAAGAAAGCGAAAAAATCAGCTTTGTATTTATTGGTGGTAAGGTATCTTTGGTGTTATCAAAAGCCTTAGAAGCTGGTTATCAGGTGGGATATACAAATCATTTGGAAAAGGGAATGAGTGGCGGTGCTTTATTGAATAAACAGGGTGAGGTTGTAGGTGTAAATGGGATGCACGCTTATCCTTTATGGGATGCTCCCTCTGTGTTTGTTGATGGTTCGCAAGTAGAGGAGAATTTACATCAGCAAATTGTGCGTTTAAGTTGGGCTATACCGATAGATAGGGTTGTGCAAATGATGGATAAATTCGAGATATCTAATTCGGATTTCGTTATAAAAATAAACCGCCCCGAACTCAAGTTCAGGGCTAATAACTAAAGTCCGTTAAAACGGACTATAAATTTTTCTTCAGTCGTCTTTAGACGACTTTTGCTATTAGACTCAGAATTCATTCTGAGGCGGGCTGGTTTTCATACTGCACCAAGTTTATTATCCCAGATTTTGAAAGAGGAGAAAAAATAAATGAATTATAAATACACATTTCCAGCAGTGCTGATAGGGGTATCAATCGCACTGGTACAAACGCAAGTAGCCTTCGCACTATCATCAGGTCAAGTAGCGAAAATTGCCAAACAAATCACTGTTTTAATTGATAGTTCTGCTCCCGGTTCAGGGGTAATTGTTAAGCGTTCAGGCAACACTTACACTGTTCTCACTGCTGCTCATGTTGTCACTAGTAAAAATAAAGCTGAAATAGTCACTCCAGATGGTAAACGCTACCAACTCAACTACAGCACTGTTAAACCTCTACCAGGAGTAGATTTAGCTACTTTCCAATTTACTAGCAGCAATAATTATCCAGTTGCTAAAATCGGCAATTCTGATCAATCTTCTGAAGGAACAATAGCTTATGTAGCAGGATTCCCAAAAGCCAAAGCTGCTTCTATTTCCAGTTCAATTTACAATTTCACTGATGGGAAGATTACCGCAAACGCTTCCAGACCACTTAAAGATGGCTATGCCTTGGTGTATAGCAATATTACCTTACCAGGGATGAGTGGTGGACCTGTGTTTAATGAGCAAGGGGAATTAATAGGAGTTCATGGAAAAGGAGATGTATCAGAAGCAGAGATAGCAACTTCAAAGATTAATCCTGAAGTTGCTTATATTAAATCAGGTTTTAATTTGGGGATTCCTATTAATACTTTTTTGCGACTATCAGCTAAATCTGGGGTAGATGTGGGTGTGACTCCACCGCCAGAGAGAATAGTCACAGCACCGAAAGCTGACGACTTCTTTATTCAGGGTGTGGATAAGCAAAACAAAGGAGATAATCAAGGGGCAATAATAGCTTACAATGAAGCAATTAGGCTGAATCCTAGCTTTGCCGAAGCTTACTCAAATAGAGGAGGTATTCGCTCTAATTTAGGAGATAAGCAAGGAGCAATAGCAGATTTTAACCAAGCTCTCAATTTTAATCCTAACGATGCTCTAGCCTACTACAACCGGGGAGGTGTCCGTTCTGAATTAGGAGATAAGCAAGCTGCCATACAAGATTACAACCAAGCTCTCAAAATTAATCCTAACGATGCTCTAGCCTACTACAACCGGGGAGGTGTCCGTTCTGAATTAGGAGATAAACAAGGGGCGATACAAGATTACAACCAAGCTCTCAAAATTAATCCTAACTATGCCGAAGCCTACATCAACCGGGGACTTGCCCGTTCTGATTCAGGAGATAAACAAGGGGCGATACAAGATTACAACCAAGCTCTCAAAATTAATCCTAACTATGCCTATGCCTACATCAACCGGGGACTTGCCCGTTATGATTCAGGAGATAAACAAGGGGCAATAGCAGATTTTAACCAAGCTATCAAAATTAATCCTAACGATGACTATGCCTACTACAACCGGGGACTTGCCCGTTCTAATTTAGGAGATAAACAAGCTGCCATACAGGATTATAACCAAGCTATTAAGATTAATCCTAACGATGCCCAAGCCTATAACAACAGAGGTGCTACCCGTTCTGCTTTAGGAGATAAACAAGCTGCCATACAGGATTATAACCAAGCTATTAAGATTAATCCTAACTATGCCTTAGCCTACAACAATAGGGGAAATGCTCGTTCTGCATTGGGAGACAAGCAGGGTGCAATAACAGATTTTAACCAAGCTATTAACATTAATCCTAAATTAGCCGAACCCTACTACAACCGGGGAAATGCCCGTTTGGCATTGGGAGATAAGCAAGGAGCAATTAGTGACTTACAGCAAGCTGCAAACCTCTTTCAGCAACAAGGAAATCTAGGAGCATATCAAATGACTTTGGAAAATATTACAAAGATTCAGCAGCAATGAAGCTTAACTAATTCATAATTATCTCAAGCAAAGGGGTAAAGAATGTCTGAATCAGGATGTCCAGGATTAAAGGATTTACAGGATGTTTGATTGTAATTGAATGATAAGATTTTGATAATTTTCTATTATTCTCACAGTTACTTTCTTCTTTGCGTCTTTGCTCCTTTGCCACTTTGCGCGAAACATAACACACAGGAACACACGAAAAGAATATTATTTTCATCCCGAAAATCCTCAAATCCTGTACTTCGACTTCGCTCAGTAACCGGAAATACTGATTCTGACAAAAAATATCATGTATAATTAAACAAATCCTAATTCTGAAAAAAAGACAAAAATATGCAAATTACTATCGAAATTCCTGAAGATATTGGCAACCAACTACAACAAAACTGGCAAGACGTACCACAAAAACTCTTAGAAACTTTAGCAGTAGAAGCTTATAAAAATAGAATCATGACTTCTGTGCAAGTTCAACAATTACTAAAATTTGCCTCACTTCAAGAAACTGAACATTTTTTAAAACAATCTCAAATTTCTCTAGATTATCCTCAAGAAACTTTAGTACAAGATAAACAAACAAAAACTTTAGCTGATGCTTTTAACGAACTTCAGCAAATCTGTATTGAAGAAGATTATTCTTTAGAAATTCCCTCTCGTCAAGACCGTCCTAATTTCTTTTTTTAATATCCGCAAGTTTATATCTTGCTATTCGGCAAGAAACATATTCAGAATTGTTTCAAGAACCAGTTGGTAAGATATTATTAGAAAATCAACGTCTTTGTTTACTTGTCTTTGATTCTGAACAGGAGATAATTCTCAAATGGATACCTTAACTAATTATCGCCAAATTATCGAAAAGATATTAAAAGAATATGCCGCACTACCTTATGCTTATGGAGAATTAGAAAGAGAACTAATTATTGATAAATCTGAAAACAGTTACTTACTACTAACAATTGGTTGGGAAAATAAACAGAGAGTACATGGCTGTTTAATTCATATTGATATTATCAATAATCTAGTCTGGATTCAAAGAGATGGTACAGAAGATGGTATTACAAATGAACTTGTCAATGCTGGTATTCCCAAAAATCAAATAGTTTTAGCTTTTCATCCTGTTAATGTCAGGAAACATACAGAATATGCTATAGGAGTTTAGCGAAGATTATCATATTTACTGTCTGAATCAGGATTCAAACACAATAAACATTCTCAAAATCCCATATATAAAACAAAAAATAACATCCTGAAAATCCTTTAATCCTGGACATCCTGATTCAGACAATTAACATACACGGATACACGAAAAGAATTTTAATAACATCTTGAAAATCCTTAAATCCTGGATATCCTGATTCTGACAATTAATTAATTTCCAATGAATTAATCATCTTGTTTGCTGTTTCCACAAACTGATCATAATCATCTATTTTCGCAGTATAAGTAATCGTATAAGCCTGATCACCTTTTAAAGTCACAACCTGCATATTCTTTAAAATATCTTTACCATTTTTACCCGTAAACACCAATTTACTAGCTTCTTTATTTGCCAAATTCGTTACACTTTTATCAACAATCTTTGCACCTGATACAGTATTATTAATTTCCTGAATACTGGATTTTTGCCAATCATCTAATCTGCCAGAAAACTTATCAACGCTAATTGTCACCTTTTCTTGAAAATTATCTTTATCATTTTGTTTAGGAGAGATAAAAGTCACAACTTCGGCTGTAATTGGGTTTTCTAAATCTTGTCTTTCCCAGGTTTTTGGATATTTGATTGTGATTCCATATTTAGAATTTTCATATCCATTCCAATCATCTTTTTTAGTAATAAAGAAAATAATTAAGCCAATAACTATTGTAATTCCTAGCAGTCCATAATAGATCCCCGACTTCTTTAAGAAGTCGGGGATCTTCTGCTTGTTAACTAAGCTTTTAACTGCTTGTAATGCTTCCTTTGCTGTAGGGTGACGCTTACGAAAATCATAACTTACCATTTTATCTAAAACTGTGGCTAGTTTGGAACTAACATTTACATATTTACGCCAAATAATTTCCCCCGTCTTTATATCTTCTTCTAATTTATCAGGTAATAAACCAGTGAGTGCTTGAATAGCAATTATTCCCACTGCATAAACATCACTACTCAATTGTGGTTTACCTCTTTGTTGTTCAAGTGGCATATAACCAGGAGTCCCAATAATTACAGTAGAAGTAATTTGTCCCTGTTTATTAACTAGCTGTGTACGAACTTCTTTAACTGCACCAAAATCAATCAGGAAAATTTTATTATCTAAATGACGACGACGGATATTATCTGGTTTAATATCTCGGTGAATAACTTTGTATTTATGAACAAATTCTAATACTTCTAAAATTTCTATTAGGAGTTGAATAACATCAGATTCACTCATTTTTTGACCTAATGTTAATTCATCACTTAAATCATTACCTTTTATATATTCCTGAACTATATAAAATTTATGATATTCTTCTATGTGGGCTAAAAGTTGGGGAATTTGGTCATGCTTGCCTAACATTTCTAACGTTACTGCTTCTTGGTCAAAAAGCCTTTTAAGTATTGTTAAAGTAGCTGGATCTGTACTGGCTGGTGTAAACTGCTTAACAACACAAAAAGGATTTCCCGGTCGCTTGGTGTCTTCTGCTAAAAAGGTAGTCCCAAATCCACCTTGTCCCAGACTTTGAATAATGTGATAACGCTTGTCTATAATCGTGCCTATCATTAGACTCACCCTGTACTCAGAATGCGTTTAGGATTGATTATGACACAAATTCTGACATCTAACCCACATTTTGCAGATATTAAAACAAATTTAGGAATTAAAAATTTAGAGAAATAAAAGCCTGAAAATATTGCCCAGCAAAGATTTCACTAGACAGGGGTAGCGATGAATGAATGGTTACAAGGAAATCCACTTTTATTGGCAGAAATACCAAACAATTTAAAATCACAAGAATCTAATTTAGAAGTCAGCGAAAGATTAAGACAATTATCTATTGCATTAAGGGGTAGATAGTGTTAAACAGATAAAATTCTCAAGCACAGCATCGCAGATTATCCATGATAGAAACCGATTGGAAAACCGTCAAAACCTACGAAGACATCATCTACCAAAAAACCGACGGTATCGCCAAAATCACCATCAACCGTCCCCACAAACGGAACGCATTCCGTCCCAAAACCGTATTTGAACTATACGAAGCCTTTTGGGATGCCAAAGAAGATACCACCATTGGCGTAGTTTTATTTACTGGTGCAGGACCCCACACAGACGGTAAATACGCCTTTTGTTCAGGTGGAGATCAAAGTGTGCGGGGACAAGCAGGATATGTAGATGATGCTGGAATCCCCCGTTTAAACGTCCTCGACTTGCAACGCCTGATTCGTTCCATGCCGAAAGTCGTAATTGCCCTAGTCGCGGGTTATGCTATTGGCGGAGGTCATGTTCTTCATTTAATTTGTGACTTAACCATTGCTGCTGATAACGCCATTTTTGGGCAAACAGGCCCCAAAGTAGGCAGTTTTGACGGTGGTTTTGGTGCAAGTTATTTAGCACGGATAGTAGGGCAAAAAAAAGCGCGAGAAATCTGGTTTCTCTGCCGTCAATATAACGCCCAAGCAGCCTTAGAAATGGGCTTAGTTAATACAGTCGTCCCCATAGAACAACTAGAAACAGAAGGCATAAAATGGGCGCAAGAAGTCTTAGAAAAAAGTCCCATAGCCATTCGTTGTCTCAAATCAGCATTTAACGCCGACTGCGACGGACAAGCTGGTTTACAAGAACTCTCCGGTAACGCTACTCTCCTTTATTACATGACAGAAGAAGGAGCAGAAGGAAAACAAGCATTTTTAGAAAAACGTCCCCCTAACTTTCGGGATTTTCCCTGGTTGCCTTAAATTTATTCGCCGTTGCATAATGGCTGTATGAATTATCTTTCGCGCAAAGGCACAAAGGAGCAAAGGCGCAAAGTTTGAGATTTTGAAATATACCAAAATCGCACCTGTTGTGGAAGGTGCGATTTCCGAAGATCTAACAAATTGCCAGTCAAATTTTATTAAGGTAGAAGGAAAATTGATGACCGTAATAATAGGTAGTTAAATTAGTACGCTCTGATTTTTTACTTCTTGTGCAGCGGAAGTAGGGATATCTTCAACAGAGGCTACTGTAAGATGATCCAAATCGGTCGGAAGAGTTTGAGCAGCCGAAAAAATAGGTCTGGCTACTGGTAAACTCCAAGCTTCTTCTAACGTTTCCCAAGCAGGTGCAAAAGCTGCTAAGGCGAAAGGACAGGCCTTCCAAACCCCTTGAACTGGTGCGCTCAACTTTTCACACATACCACCACGACGACCCTGTGGTTGGTAATAACGACAATAACGACAGGTAGATGTTAAACGCTTAATTAGTTTCATGTGCCTTCATCTTCAATACCGTAGGACTAGTTATCACACTTATATATCTTGCTTCTTCATCAAAATAGGCATGAAAGGCGAAAACTCATTATTGGATATAGGTTCTAGCGATTATTAGCGATAAACAAACTTTATGATGTCTTTAGATTCTTGTTATATTTGTAAATGATTATTGAAGTGTTCACACACTTGTTTTTGTCTGAAACGTAATGGGGATCAAGGTTAAAAGTTTTATTTTAGATTTGCTCATCTTGGAAAAACCTGACTTTAGATGGATTTAAAATTCATCCTTAGCATCTACTTTACTCAATGATTTATAATAGTTCAATATTTTTAATTCAGGGCTTATTTTCTACCCTAACAGCTTAGTGCAGCAGAGAGAACAAACATCCCAGCGTTCTAGTTCACCCGGTGGAGTGGGACATTGACATTGGGGACATAAAGGGAGATGATGCGATCGCTCTTGCATCTTCTTCGCCCAATTCTCAAAAACACCCAAAGCATTGTCAAGACTAGATATAACTAACTTCTCAGTAGTTAAATCATCAACTACATAACTAGGATGTTCAGATGCCGAAACAGTTGGTTCTGTTCCCGTCGTTGAGGAATTTTTCCACTCTGCTGTCGAAAAACGAATATCCACCAAAGAGGTGGACAGCTTATCATTTAATTTCATCAATATAGTTTTCCGTCCAAAGGTCAAATTTTGCGCCCAAGCAGCACTAGAAGTTGCTACCCACACTACATCACGTTGAACTGACAAAGGACGAGTTTGAGCAGCAACCGCAGTCCCCACAACTTCCACCCAACACTTCAGCAACCGTGGAAATACCTGTGCTTGCCATTGTGGTGAACGTTGAATATTCCCTAAAACCTGATCAATTGACTTAAAAGACATATTTTGTTAGTAGTTTTACTATTTTAACTATTGTAGGACGGGCAGCATTCTACAAATCGCTCACGCCTAAGTCTTGCCTGTCAAAATTGTGCAAATTGAATACAGTACACCTGAATTTACTAGTTAGGGAATAGGCAACAGCAGCATTTTCTCAGCTATACTTCTAACCAGTAAGTTAAGTAAAATAGCTGAATACTGGCAAACAATTTTCGCTACTATATTGAAAATTAATTTAATCATCTACCCTAACTCCATCTTAAACAATGAATCAAAATCCTCTTATAGATTCTTCACAAACACCAGTCTTAAACCCTGCTCTGACTACAGCACTGGCTAGTTTAGAAGTACAATTAGATCAAGAATTAACCAGATACCGACGGACACGCAAAAACGCCAGACAACAACCATTAAGCAGTGTAGAAAGTTACACAAGAAATAAAAAAACAGCCTTGTTAACAGATATTCAACTACCAGCAGTTCCTCCCATAGCCACTCCCCCAGAAAATCCGTTGTTGACGAGAGAGACTGAAGCAATTAATTTTCCCCAAGAGTTTGCTATTTCCGAAATAGAAGAAACCTCCACCCCTCCAAACTTAGAAAAATCTAGCAGTAGTATAGTTCCCACCAAAATTCAATCTGTTGAAAACCAAACCCTCCTCACCACAAACGATACTCCTAAACAACCAGATGATTATTTAGAATCTAGTGAAGCATTATTACGGAGTTTGACTGCCGAAGCACCACAAACTCAAACTCCTAATTCTCCCAAATCCCGTGACAGTGTGCTATCCCCTCTGGAAATTGGTTCAATGCTATTGCTATTGTTAGCAACTTTAACTTTAGGTTATGTAGTCTTAAATCCCAAAACTTTGCCTAAATTTAATTTCAGTAACTTACCAAACAATAATTCATCACCAATTGCGGTAAATACTGAAGTAATAGAAAATAATTCTCAACCAACTAGCGAACCCAAAATCACTCCCATAGCCAAATATCCTAATTTAGCTACCCAAGAATTTCGACAAATCAGAAATCCTCAAGATATCGTAGATTTAACACCAAAGATTAAACCTACTCCCCAAATCGTCCCCACTCCCCTAGCTATTCAACCCCCCATAACTCCTATAACTCCTATAACTCCATTACCCACTCTTTCCCCTCTTCCTACTCTTTCCACACCTCTACCAAAGCCTACAGCCACCGCATCACCCCTTACAGAAGATGTGAAACTGTCAACTAACGGCTACTATTATATTATTGCTGATAATCAAGGCGACAAAGCTTTAACAGCAGCAAAGCAAGTAGTTCCTGATGCTTATTTATCACCCAATCAAAAATTTATTTATTTAGGTGCATTGAAAACCAAGGATGAGATTAAGCGGAAATTGCAAGAACTAGAAGCAAAAGGGATCAAAGGACGGTTACAAGAGCCATAATAAAAAAACCTTGGTATTGCTGAATTCAGGAATGAAATTTACTTAATTTTAATTCCGAAAACTCTTACCTTTGCGCTTTTGCGCCTTTGCGTGTTAGCGAAGCGGGGCGAAGTCTGGCTAATTCATACTCATTCGGTAGAGCCAATATGGAAGTTATTAACCGTATTCTGCGGGTGATTCGCGCTAATTTCAATAGTTTAGTCAGCAATGCAGAAGATCCAGAAAAAATTCTGGAAAAAGCTTTCATGGAAATGCAGGAGAATTTGGTACAATTGCGTCAAGGGGTAGCTCAAGCGATCGCCACCCAAAAGCGCACAGAACGCCAAGCAGCCGCAGGAGAATCCCAATCTGAGGAATGGTATCGTCGCGCCCAATTAGCCCTCCAGCAAGGCAATGAGTCTCTCGCACGGGAAGCCCTCAGCAAACGCAAATTTTACCAAGAAACCGCTACAACCTTAACCAGTCAAATTCAACATCAAAAAGATGTAGTCGCCAAATTAAAGCAAGATATGCGGACTCTAGAGTTAAAACTGGCTGAAGTGAAAACCAAAAAAGATATGTATATCGCTCGCGCACGTTCGGCCGAAGCTTCTTATCGGCTTCAGGAAATGCTAACTGGTGCTTCTGCCACATCTAGTTTAGGTGCATTAGAACGAATGGAGGAAAAAGTTTTACAGATAGAAGCACAATCAGAAGTTGCTAGTACACTGGGTGGTGATGATCTAGAAAAAAGATTTGCATCCTTAGATTCTGATCATGATATTGATACAGAACTGGCAGCAATGAAAACTTATATGCTAAATCAAGGAGAAAATCCGCAACCAGATCATAATTTACCCAAAACACCCGAATAATAAGTTTGCTTGGTTAATATAGCTAATTGATAGGTTCATGATTCAGAATAGAAAAAAAGATAGTAATCCAGACTGGAAAGACTACATTGGCATGGGTAGCTATTAATATAGTAGAAAAGCTAACTATCTAACCAAGAGCGTAAACCTCTAAAGGAAAAATAAATTTATGGGATTATTTGATCGCCTTAAACGAGTAGTTGGTGCTAACCTCAACGATTTAGTCAGTAAAGCCGAAGATCCAGAAAAAATGCTGGAACAAGCCCTCTTGGAAATGCAAGAGGACATGGTGAAGTTGCGTCAAGGGGTAGCGCAAGCGATCGCTGCCCAAAAACGTACAGAGAAGCAGTATAATGAGGGACAAAATGAAATTAATAAGTGGCAACGCAACGCCCAACTTGCTCTCCAAAAAGGTGATGAAAACCTAGCACGTCAAGCATTAGAGCGGAAGAAAACTTACACTGATACTGCTACGGCTTTAAAAACTAGTCTAGATCAGCAAACTGTTCAAGTTGAAGGTCTCAAAAAGAATTTAATCCAGTTAGAGAGCAAAATTTCTGAAGCCAAAACCAAGAAAGAAATGCTCAAAGCCAGGATTACTGCGGCCAAAGCCCAAGAACAATTGGGAAATATGGTGAGTGGGATGAGTACCAGCAGTGCCATGTCCGCTTTTGAGCGCATGGAAGAAAAAGTGTTGCTTCAAGAATCTCGCGCTCAGTCTACCGCAGAATTAGTAGGTTCAGATTTAGAAAACCAATTTGCACGTTTGGAATCTGGTAGTGATGTTGATGATGAATTAGCTGCAATGAAAGCATCGCTCGCACCTGCACCCGAACCAAAACTACTCACCCCAGAACAACCCAGCACCGCAACTCCAGCACAACCAACCAGTACAACTAAACCTGCTCAACCAGTTGATGCTGAATTAGAGGCTCTACGCAAACAATTGGATAATCTGTAGTTTTTACAGATAATTTAATCCAGTTAATCCCACACATCTGATTTGTGTGGGATTTTTCATATATATGAAAACTGCTGTCAAAAGGATAATTGTAAATATCTGAAAAAGGCTTAATTTCAATATCTATAATCTATGCGATCGCCAAATTTTCACGGTAACATCTAAGCTACCACAGTTAATGATAAGGTAATTGCTAAATTATTGATAAATTAGGGAACAGTTTTTCCTATTTACTGTTCCCATCGGGAGTCAGACCCCTTTTAATTCTGGTGACTTCCTAAATACTACTAAGCAACATTCAGCACGTAGGATCGAGTCCCTGTTTTGGTGGTTGGAGTTGCAGTTGAGTTATCCACGTAAGTATAGGTTCCAGTCGCCACGATTTGTCCGAAGTTGTTAACGCTAGTGGCACTTGTCAAAGTTACAGTCGCACCGTTATAGGTAAGCGGTGTGGTCAGCAAGTTGTTCAAGTCAGACAGCACACCGCCGCTCCAAACATAGGCATGATTTGTAGCTGCGGCGATTTGAGAAGCCCCTACGACTTGACCAAATTCATTGATTCCGTTAACAGAACCAGTGTTACCGCCTAAGCTACCGATCGCAGTGAATGTACCATCTGCTTGGAGCAAGAATGGCGTACTAGTCGCGGTGCTGCCACTACCACTAGTTGAAGAACCAATAATCTGACCCGCGTTGTTGATATCTCGCAAGGTAGCTTGGTCTCCACCAAAAGTGCCTAAATCAGTGAGTTGATATACACCGTTGGCATCTTTATTCCACACAATGGCGGTGTTCTTGGCAGATCCATCCAAAACTCGGTCGCTGTCCACATATCCGACGATTTGACCATTACCGTTGACTCCACGGGCTGTGCCGCCGTCGCCGCTCACGGACAGATCTGTCAAGGCAGTTACCACGCCATTTTCCCAGTAAAGCGGGTTGTCGTAACCTGATGCTTCAATATTACGACCAGAGATGAGGTTCCTGTTGTTGATGTCCAAGAAGTAGCTCTCCACGCCCCCAAAGTCGTTGATTGTCAGGTTGTAGCTACTGCCGTTCTTTTCCCAAACTAGGGCGCGGTCCGTGGCTAGAGGATTCGGTTGTCGCACTTCATCAGCCGTTCCCAGGATTACACCGCGATCGCTAATGGTGTTAACATTGGGGGTGAGCAGGGTGACTGTTTCGCCATTTGCTGCACCGAAATCAGACTGACCATTTTTCAATCCAGTGCTGGTTATGGCAGTTTGCACGCCATTTTCCCAGATGAAGCCTTGACGCACGAGGTTGTTAGTATTTACTACACCCGTGGTGGCGTTTGTATTGGTGAAAGTTGCGCCTGTGTCAAAGCGTCCGGCGATTTGTCCTAAGTCGTTAATCGAAGCTACGTTAACTGAACCATTAGGGTTGGTACTGAGAGAACCCAAATCAGTTGCTGCGTAACGGTAGAGTGGTCCGTTGTCCACCAAAGCCTGAGATCCAGATGCCACTCCTTTGAGCGTTGCGAGAAGATCATTACCCGCATACACCAAGGTGTCGCCATTGCTGCTGGTAAAGCTGAGGGATTTACCCAGTAAGCTTTCCCCCAACCGCACTTTGTCGGACGTGGTATTGAACCCCCACACAGCGACGGAACCTGTGCCGCCTTCCAGGATTAGCTTGTCTTTGCCGGTGCTGCCGAGGTACACCGAGTCATTCCCAGTACCTGCGTTGATCACATTGTTGCCTGCCCCGGCATAAATTGTGTCGTTGCCTTTACCAGAGTAGATCGTGTCGTTCCCTGCCCCGGCATAAATTGTGTCGTTGCCTTTACCCGTCAGGATGCGGTTGTTGCCTTCCCCTGCAAAGATGACATTATTCCCAGCACCCCCATCAATAAAATCACTACTCGCACCGGAGTAGATGACATCATTACCCAACCCAGTGGTGATCAGGTTTACTCCTTCTCCCGCAGAAATGAAGTTGTTGCCTTTGCCTGCATCAATAATGTCCCGACCAGAGCCAGCATAAATCACATCACTGTAGTTGCCCGTGAGAACGACGTTGTTGCCATCACCAGCGTAGACGACAACTTTGCTTACGGCATTGATCACATCATCCGCCCCTGTGCCATAGATAGGGGCAGCAGAGCCGAGGGGTGGGGGATTTAGGGGTAATAATGGGTCGGATAAATTACCTATTGGAAAGGCGGTGCTGCCTGGAAGCAGAGAAGATGTGTCATTTGCGTTGAATATCATTGAGAAAATTTCCTAAAAATTGGTATGGTAAATGCCCATGAAAATATTACCCAGTCCACAAGCAATCAGCGAAGTGATATCGCCCTTAGCCAGCACGAAGTGCCATCGCTCAACTGAAGCAAAATTCTGGGGTCAAAATATGAATGCAAATATGTTCCAGATATTTGACAATATTTAACGGATTATAAACCAACAACAAAATCTTGTGGTTACCAAATCAAGAGTTTAAACCGCTTGGTGGGTCTCTTGATTTTTGTAGTTTTTTCATTTTTTAATGCTTCTGTGGCTGAGTCTCTTGTGATGGACTAGAGGGTTCAACTAATTTACCTTCCAAAGTTAAAGACTTTAAATGGAAGTTGTAGTTAATAAGTCTTTTATCTTGCTTTACTCTTAAACAAGCAATCGGTAAGGTAATTGCAAACAAAAGAAACACTCCTACTAAACCAAAAACATACTTGTGCATTCTTTTTTCAAGAACGTCTCTTGGCGTTTGTAGCATTTTTAAATTCCTCAATCTTTAATGCAAAGGTAAATATGGAAACAGGGGATGCCAACTCATAGCTGTAGCCGCAACAAATAGGAAAAATATCCAGAAAAAGATGGTTTTAGATTTAATTTGTTTGTCTTTCCACAAAAAGTAAAGAATCACCCAACTGACCAGCCAACCAATCAGCAACATAGTTTCTTTGCCGGCATAGCTGCCAATGTTTCCCCAAAGTTTACTAGGATTATGGCTTCCGGGTATCCAACCACCAAGGTCTTTAAGTATTTTTTCTCGCTGTTTAGATGTGTCTGATAAATGATGTGCCACCATCATCGTAAAACATCCTATTCCTCCACTAATTAATGCTGCGGCGGCAGGACCAGAAGTTGCAGGCGGCTTGTTTGCTCCTTTAGCTAAAACACCAGGAAATCTTTTCAATGAACTCCAAATTTTGCCATAGATAGGCTCTGTTTTAAATTCAGATGCCCGTGATAGATCTTTAGTCATTTTCTGATTTTTATTGGTTAATAGTTAACATTGAAAAACTTACAAAGTATGAAGTTTTGCAATACTAAGTCCGGTGACTAGTCCACCCATTGCAAAAAACATCATTCCCATTAAAGCCACACAAGTTGCTGTTAAAACTGGGCGATTTTCTTTTTCTAAAATTGAGTCGCCATATTGCCACAAAATCAACGTACAAGCTACACCTATTGGCAATGTAAATAACACGGTAAATTCGTGATATTCCATTAATATGTATTGTCCTAATGGTGTATTTTCTATTAACCACGCACGAGCGCCACCAAATTCTATATTAGCTCGGTAGCGCATATATGCTAAGTTGCCTGTGGCAATACCTAAAAATGCGATCGCTGTTGACCAAAATGTCAAAGTCCGCATCTGCGGTAAAATTTTACTCCCTCCCCGCAGCAAGGGAAAGGCTAAATGTCCTGTATACACTGCAACTACTGTGGATAGTAAAGAACCGAAGCCATGTACTGTACCTATCCATCTTTGCCACGGACTAGGATTGAAGATGTTAAAAAAAGGCAGAGAAAGAAACAATGCTGCTGAAAGAATACTTAAGCCATAAACGCTGATTTTGGCGATATCTAGCTGTCTAGGAAACTCTGTGTTGACTAAGTCGGTATATTCTTCTTTCATCATTTAAGTAATCCTCCTCTCGGATAAATTAAAGTAATCGCATTTAGTTGCCAAAAATTGTGAATAAGCTTGTAGTTTAGCTATTAGTAAATTTTCTCCAAGGCTTATTTTGACACTATTTAGCATTAACAAAATAATTTTTCCAAATGCTTATTGGTTCTTTTGTCACGACAATACTCACTTATCCTCAATAAAAAGCTTACTAGTCAAGAGTTTTCACGACTAGTGATTTTGATTAAGGTATTAAATTGGCGTAGTTAATGACAAAAAATAGCATAAATCTTTATCGCTGTTTTTGTCAACTATTTGCAATAAGCATTGAAAATATTTTTATAAATACTGACATTACAGCATTACTCAACCCCTAGAGCCATATAGCTTTATCACTAAGCTTTGTCCTTTATTAACCTGCAATATGCTGTAATAATATTTGCCTGATAAAATAACAGAATTTTTTAAGTATTATCTAGTTGACAATTATAAGCAAGTAGGCATAGGTGAGAAATCCTCTGTTGTCTCACAATCATTTTTCAAATCTATATAGTTTGTACTTTCTGATTTTTGAGTAAAACGAAATAAACATTTCCCTCTGCCTGCTATAAATAGTGAAGTGGGAACAGATTGGGATAAAGTATTCTCTATTCTGTGTGTCAACTTTGATCAATACCGCCTAATGGAGATTATAATGAACAAGTGTATAATCACTATCACTGATGCTGAGTTTGAAACAGAAGTATTAAAAGCCGAGCAGCCTGTATTGGTCTATTTTTGGGCTTCCTGGTGTGGTCCTTGTCAATTGATGTCACCACTGATTAACTTGGCTGCAACAACTTATGGCGATCGCTTAAAAATTGTTAAGATAGAAGCTGATCCCAATCCAGTCGCTGTCAAGGAATATCGGGTAGAAGGTCTTCCCGCTCTTAGGTTACTAAGAGGAGAAACAGTATTAGAATCTACTGAAGGAGTAATTAGTAAAAATAAATTACTCAGTTTTTTAGATCAGCATTTAAATAATAATTAGTTACCCGTCAGTGATCAAAACTCCATAGTTTCTGATCACTCACTCATGACTAATGACCAATGACTAATAATTAAAATGCAATTTGCCACCCGGTTACAACCTTTAAAATCTAATGTATTTGCGGATATGGACACAGCCAAGACCATTGCTTTGGCTGCTGGAAGAGAATTAATTGATTTGTCCTTGGGTTCTTCAGATTTACCAGCCGAGAATCACGTCATAGAAGCGATCGCCCAATCTCTCTATGATCCTAGCACTCATGGCTACTTATTATTTCGTGGTACTCAAAATTTCCGTCAAGCCGCAGCCCAGTGGTACGAGCAAAAATTCGGTATCCCAGTTGACCCAGAAACAGAAGTTTTACCCCTGATTGGTTCTCAAGAAGGGACAGCCCATTTGCCTTTAGCCGTGCTTAATCCCGGCGATTTTGCTTTATTATTAGATCCTGGTTATCCTTCCCATGCCGGGGGAGTATACTTGGCTAGTGGTCAAATTTACACCATGCCAATAAAACCAGAAAATAATTTTTTACCAGTTTTTAGTGATATTCCCGCCAACATTTTAGCCCAGTCGCGGTTAATGGTATTAAGCTATCCCCATAATCCTACCAGTGCGATCGCCCCGTTATCCTTCTTTCAAGAAGCCGTAGCCTTTTGTCAACAACATAATATAGTCCTCGTTCACGATTTCCCCTACGTAGACTTAGTTTTCGCAGCAGAAACCCAAACTTCAAAATCTCTTGTTCCCTCAATATTGCAAGCAGACCCCGAAAAAAGCGTCTCCATTGAATTCTTTACCCTGTCTAAGTCTTATAATATGGGTGGCTTCCGCATTGGTTATGCAATTGGGAATCCGCAATTAATTCAAGCCTTAAAGCAAATCAAAGCCACCGTTGATTTTAACCAATATTTGGGAATTTTGAACGGAGCGATCGCTGCCCTCACCGGACCCCAAGATGGTGTAAAATCTGCCGTTGATACTTTTCGTCAACGCCGCGACACCTTCATCAAAGCCTTACACCGTATTGGTTGGAACGTTCCCACACCCCAAGCCACAATGTACATTTGGGCAAAACTACCCCCACAATGGAGTCATAATTCCATAGAATTCTGCACCGAATTAGTTAAACAAACAGGTGTAGCAGCTTCGCCAGGAGTCGGCTTCGGTCAATTCGGTGAAGGATACGTTCGCTTTGCATTAGTACAAAAACCAGAAATCTTAGAAACTGCTGTAGAGAGAATTTCCCAGTTCCTCTATTAACTCAAGTTGCTAGTCATCTAATTGAGCCTGGTAATTGGTAATTGGTAAATTTCTCATCCTGTTAATCCTTTAATCGGTGGATATCCTGATATGGCTTGCGCCACGCTACGCTATCAGACAGTTTACCATTCTCATACTCAAATCCAACCATTTGGACTGAGTAATAGGCGCACTAGTAGAAATATAATCAACACCAGTTTCCGCCACAGCGCGAACAGTCTCCAAGGTTACATTTCCCGAAGCCTCAATCTTCACCCGACTATCTTCTTCACGAATCAATAATACAGCTTCACTCATCATAGACAAAGACATATTATCCAACATAATAATATCAACTTTGTGCTGTAACGCTTCCCGCACCTGAGCTAAATTTTCCGTTTCCACCTCAATAGTCAGAGGATAAGGAACATGAGAACGAATGCGGGTAACAGCCTCCCCAATTCCTCCAGCAGCAACAATATGATTATCCTTAATCATCACCGCATCATCCAAACCCATGCGGTGATTCATCGCCCCACCCAAAGCACTAGCGTACTTCTCCAAAATCCTCAACCCTGGAGTAGTTTTGCGCGTATCCACCAACTGAGCAGGTAAGTCAGCTATTTTTTTCACATATATATTAGTCAAACTCGCAATTCCACTTAACCGCATCACCAAATTCAACGCCACCCGTTCCCCCATCAACAGCGTATCCAGAGAACCATTGATTTCTGCTATCACCTGTCCCGGTTCAGATGGTGTACCCTCATCAGTCAAACTGATAAAATCAACCTCATTATTTAAAAGCTTAAACACCCTAGCCGCAACTGGTAAACCCGCAATTATCCCAGGTGCTTTAGCTATCCACTTAGCTTGTCCTCTCGCGGAATTTGGGGATAATAAAGATTGAGTAGTGCGATCTCCTCTACCAATATCTTCCAACAACCAACTTTGCAACAATTGATCCAGCACCAAAAACGGTGGTAGTACAGCCACTGAACTCTTCATATTATCTTCTAATATCTATATCCACTCAACACTATCAATAATTGTCTTCCGTTCTATAAAACTTACCCAAAATCACCAAAGTCTAGACACATCTGGACAGCGATAACCTTAGTGTTTACTTCCTGCTTCATCACGGTCTTAGAATGGCTTCTAAGAGGTTTTTCCGCTCCACAGGCAATCTCGGTAGAACTTACCGTTTCTGACCGTAGTTCCTAAAAGGAACCGCTACGCTACAGGGATAAAAATATCCACAAACCATCGGTCAATATTACGCGCTGCATTTAAGTCCCTGTCAGCTTTATAGCCACAATCAGGACAAATATAAACGCGGTTTTTTAATGGCATTTTATGACGATGATTACCGCAGTTAGAGCATATTTGGGAACTAGGAAAGAACCTATCCACAAGGATTAGTTCACTCCCGAATTTCTCAGTTTTGTACTCTAATTGCCTTTTAAATTCATACATCCCACAATCTGCAATTGCACCTGCTAATTTGTGGTTCTTCAAAAATGCCTTAACGTGCAAATCTTCTATCTTAATTATGCTGTGGTTTTTAGCTAGATAGTAGGTTAATTTGTGAATAGAATCCTGGCGAATATTAGAAACTTTGGCGTGTAATTTAGCCAATTTTCTCACAGCTTTTTTACGGTTATTAGAGCCTTTAATTTTCCTGCTCACACTACGCTGTAAACGTTTCATGCGTTTACTCTTATGGCGGTAGGCTTTAGGATTCTCGAATACTTCACCATTACTGCAAACTGCTAATTCTTTGATACCAATGTCAACACCAATGGTCGGTCTGTCTGCAAGTATAGGAGGTTTTTCAACTTCGTATTTAACAGAAATAAACCATTTATCAGCCTGTCTAGAAATCACGCAATTATGAGTTACTGTAATCGGTAAAGGTTCTGCTAAACGTACCCAGCCAATTGACGGTAATTTAATTCTTTTACCATCATTTTTAATCGCTGGTTTCGCCTTAGTTCCTGATTCTAAATAGAAAGAATCGTGTTGTCCTTTTTTCTTGAATCGTGGTTGTTTTGATGTTTTTTACAAAACACCTATCCCAAGCCTGGCGTAAATCAGCTAACGCCTTCTGAGGGATATTTTTATTAACTTCGTAATACCAAATATGCTCAGATTTTACCTCAGCAACTAACTTTTTATGCAAGTCAATCGCTGATGGTAATTTAAGTTTTTCGCCTTCTTTTTGAGCAGCTAAAATATCCTTGATTTGAGCATTTGCCCAGTTGTAAGCGTGTCTAGCGACTCCAGAAGCCTTGCGAAAAGCTGTAATCTGTCGGTTATTTGGAATTAGTGCAGTTTTGAATGATAAAAGCATTGACTCGACCTTCAATGTTGTGCTATGATATCTAGTATATCAGACATATTAGGATTTGGCAATGCCTCGGATTAAATTTAAACCACAAAATCAGGTAGCGTACGATAAATCACCTTTGCAGTTTAAGGTGTTGAGAAAAAATTAAAACCGTCCCTAACACAGCAGCAACGGTTAAGGGAATTTGTTGATCAACTTATTGAAGACTTGGACAAACAGTAACATAAGGCTAGTTATGGGTAGAAATTATCAAGCTGTTTCTACCCCTTCTCTAATGAATCGAAAAACCCCAGACGTGGAACTCCACCAACTCAGCCCAATCAAAAACACCACTAACAGGGCAGAAAATTCAGGATTTTAACACTCACAACCCTTGCCTCACAAGGATTTCAGACAGAACGAAAAAACAAATTCCAAAATAGTTTGAAAAAGTAGTTGACAAACCAAAGCAGGTTCGATATATTAAATAAGTGCCTGAAGCGAAGCGAAACAAACGCCGCGCCTAAGTCGCACCGAACCTTGAAAATATTATAGTTTGAAAGCCAGAATACAACAAGTACCCTGCGTCAGAAAAAGAAAATAACCTGACCGTGGTTGTAAAAACGGTTAAGAAAGAGCTACAGACGAACCAAAATGGAGAGTTTGATCCTGGCTCAGGATGAACGCTGGCGGTATGCTTAACACATGCAAGTCGAACGGAATCTTTAGGGATTTAGTGGCGGACGGGTGAGTAACGCGTAAGAATCTACCTTCAGGTTGGGGACAACCACTGGAAACGGTGGCTAATACCGAATGTGCCGAGAGGTGAAAGGCTTGCTGCCTGAAGAAGAGCTTGCGTCTGATTAGCTAGTTGGTGTGGTAAAGGCGCACCAAGGCGACGATCAGTAGCTGGTCTGAGAGGATGATCAGCCACACTGGGACTGAGACACGGCCCAGACTCCTACGGGAGGCAGCAGTGGGGAATTTTCCGCAATGGGCGAAAGCCTGACGGAGCAATACCGCGTGAGGGAGGAAGGCTCTTGGGTTGTAAACCTCTTTTCTCAGGGAAGAAAAAAATGACGGTACCTGAGGAATAAGCATCGGCTAACTCCGTGCCAGCAGCCGCGGTAATACGGAGGATGCAAGCGTTATCCGGAATGATTGGGCGTAAAGGGTCCGCAGGTGGCATTGTATGTCTGCTGTTAAAGAGTCTGGCTCAACCAGATCAAAGCAGTGGAAACTACAAAGCTAGAGTATGGTCGGGGCAGAGGGAATTCCTGGTGTAGCGGTGAAATGCGTAGATATCAGGAAGAACACCGGTGGCGAAGGCGCTCTGCTAGGCCAAAACTGACACTGAGGGACGAAAGCTAGGGGAGCGAATGGGATTAGATACCCCAGTAGTCCTAGCCGTAAACGATGGATACTAGGTGTAGCTCGTATCGACCCGAGCTGTACCGTAGCTAACGCGTTAAGTATCCCGCCTGGGGAGTACGCAGGCAACTGTGAAACTCAAAGGAATTGACGGGGGCCCGCACAAGCGGTGGAGTATGTGGTTTAATTCGATGCAACGCGAAGAACCTTACCAAGGCTTGACATGTCACGAATCCCGGCGAAAGTTGGGAGTGCCTTAGGGAGCGTGAACACAGGTGGTGCATGGCTGTCGTCAGCTCGTGTCGTGAGATGTTGGGTTAAGTCCCGCAACGAGCGCAACCCTCGTTTTTAGTTGCCAGCATTAAGTTGGGCACTCTAGAGAGACTGCCGGTGACAAACCGGAGGAAGGTGGGGATGACGTCAAGTCAGCATGCCCCTTACGTCTTGGGCTACACACGTACTACAATGCTCCGGACAAAGGGCAGCTACACAGCGATGTGATGCGAATCTCATAAACCGGAGCTCAGTTCAGATCGAAGGCTGCAACTCGCCTTCGTGAAGGAGGAATCGCTAGTAATTGCAGGTCAGCATACTGCAGTGAATTCGTTCCCGGGCCTTGTACACACCGCCCGTCACACCATGGAAGTTGGTCACGCCCGAAGTCGTTACCCCAACCTTTTGGAGGGGGATGCCTAAGGTAGGACTGATGACTGGGGTGAAGTCGTAACAAGGTAGCCGTACCGGAAGGTGTGGCTGGATCACCTCCTTTTAGGGAGACCTAATCCATTTAGAATTTCCAGAGCAATGAAAATTGCTAATAGAGCCTAAATTGGTCTAACCTAGGTCGGTCGCAGACTTGAAGTAAAGCTTTCAAACTATGATTTGGTTCGATAAGGGCTATTAGCTCAGGTGGTTAGAGCGCACCCCTGATAAGGGTGAGGTCCCTGGTTCGAGTCCAGGATGGCCCACCTGAACCAATTAAAAATGCAAAATTAAGAATTAAAAATGCAGAATATCTTTGCTTTTAATTTTTAATTATCAATTTTTAATTGTTTTTGGGGGTTTAGCTCAGTTGGTAGAGCGCCTGCTTTGCAAGCAGGATGTCAGCGGTTCGAGTCCGCTAACCTCCACATTTGGAAAAAAACAGCAACTGAAACTATTAATGATAGTTTTTGACTGCTGGGTTAAATTCCAGCCAGAACCTTGAAAACTGCATAAGAGAACGAGAATTAGCAGGCGGACACAGACATGAACTTGTTTCGTGAAAGCAGACAAAAAGAAATGTGGTCAAGTTAATAAGGGCTAATGGTGGATACCTAGGCACACAGAGGCGATGAAGGACGTGGTTACCGACGAAATGTTCCGGGGAGTTGGAAGCAAACTTTGAGCCGGAAATGTCCGAATGGGGCAACCCTATGTACTACCTGTTGAATATATAGACAGGAAAGAGCCAACCCAGCGAACTGAAACATCTTAGTAGCTGGAGGAAGAGAAATCAAACTAGAGATTCCCTCAGTAGTGGTGAGCGAAAGGGGAAGAGCCTAAACCAGAGGATTTATCTTCTGGGGTCGTGGGACAGCGAGATCGAATCTAGAGACTAAACGAAACAGCTAAATACTGTACCAGAGGGGGTGAAAGTCCCGTAGTTGAAAGTCAAAGGATAGTAGCTGAATCCCGAGTAGCATGGAGCACGAGGAATTCCATGTGAATCAGCGAGGACCACCTCGTAAGGCTAAATACTACTGTGTGACCGATAGTGAACAAGTACCGCGAGGGAAAGGTGAAAAGAACCCCGGAAGGGGAGTGAAATAGAACATGAAACCATAAGCTTACAAGCAGTGGGAGTCCGATTTAACGGATGACCGCGTGCCTGTTGAAGAATGAGCCGGCGACTTATAGGCACTGGTAGGTTAAAGCGAGAATGCTGGAGCCAAAGGGAAACCGAGTCTGAACAGGGCGATAAATCAGTGTTTATAGACCCGAACCCTGGTGATCTAACCATGTCCAGGATGAAGCTTGGGTAACACCAAGTGGAGGTCCGAACCGACTGATGTTGAAAAATCAGCGGATGAGGTGTGGTTAGGGGTGAAATACCAATCGAACCAGGAGCTAGCTGGTTCTCCCCGAAATGTGTTGAGGCGCAGCGGTAATGGTTAAATTTGGGGGGTAAAGCACTGTTTCGGTGCGGGCTGGGAGACCGGTACCAAATCGAGACAAACTCAGAATACCCAGAAGAAGACATTGCCAGTGAGACAGTGGGGGATAAGCTTCATTGTCAAGAGGGAAACAGCCCAGACCACCAGCTAAGGTCCCCAAATCATCGCTAAGTGATAAAGGAGGTGAGATTGCCTAGACAACTAGGAGGTTTGCCTAGAAGCAGCCACCCTTGAAAGAGTGCGTAATAGCTCACTAGTCAAGCGATCTTGCGCCGAAAATGAACGGGGCTAAGCGATGTACCGAAGCTGTGGGATTGATATTAAATTATTAATCGGTAGGGGAGCGTTCCGTCGTAGGTTGAAGCAGTAGCGGCGAGCAGCTGTGGACGAAACGGAAGTGAGAATGTCGGCTTGAGTAGCGCAAATGTATGTGAGAATCATACACCCCGAAACCCTAAGGGTTCCAGAGCCAGGTTCGTCCACTCTGGGTTAGTCGGGACCTAAGGCGAGGCCGAAGGGCGTAGTCGATGGACAAAGTGTCAATAGTCACTTACTGTTCTGTGGGAGCATAGAGAGGGACGCATCAAAGATAGCCATACCCTGATTGGTTTGGGAGGAGTTTACGAACTCCGAGTGGTGAAGGATAGTGCCAAGAAAAGCTCGCTATGTGATGAAGATAGAACACCCGTACCCGAAACCGACACAGGTAGGGAGGTTGAGAATACCAAGGGGCGCGAGATAACTCTCTCTAAGGAACTCGGCAAAATGGCCCCGTAACTTCGGGAGAAGGGGTGCCCACCTCAGACGTGGGTCGCAGTGAAGAGATCCAGGCGACTGTTTACCAAAAACACAGGTCTCCGCCAACTCGCAAGAGGACGTATGGGGGCTGACGCCTGCCCAGTGCCGGAAGGTTAAGGAAGCTGGTCAGCGAAAGTAAAGCTGGCGACTGAAGCCCCGGTGAACGGCGGCCGTAACTATAACGGTCCTAAGGTAGCGAAATTCCTTGTCGGGTAAGTTCCGACCCGCACGAAAGGCGTAACGATCTGGATGGTGTCTCAGAGAGAGACTCGGCGAAATAGGAATGTCTGTGAAGATACGGACTGCCTGCACCTGGACAGAAAGACCCTATGAAGCTTTACTGTAGCCTGGAATTGTGTTCGGGCTTCGCTTGCGCAGGATAGGTGGGAAGCGGTGAACTATTCCTTTTGGGGAATAGGGAGCTAACGGTGAGATACCACTCTGGCGAAGCTAGAATTCTAACCCACGACCGTAAGCCGGTTGGGGAACAGTTTCAGGTGGGCAGTTTGACTGGGGCGGTCGCCTCCTAAAAAGTAACGGAGGCGCGCAAAGGTTCCCTCAGCACGCTTGGAAACCGTGCGACGAGTGTAAAAGCAAAAGGGAGCTTGACTGCAAGACTGACAAGTCGAGCAGGTACGAAAGTAGGCTTTAGTGATCCGACGGCGCAGAGTGGAATGGCCGTCGCTCAACGGATAAAAGTTACTCTAGGGATAACAGGCTGATCTCCCCCAAGAGTCCACATCGACGGGGAGGTTTGGCACCTCGATGTCGGCTCATCGCAACCTGGGGCGGAAGTACGTCCCAAGGGTTGGGCTGTTCGCCCATTAAAGCGGTACGTGAGCTGGGTTCAGAACGTCGTGAGACAGTTCGGTCCATATCCGGTGCAGGCGCAAGAGTATTGAGAGGAGTCCTCCTTAGTACGAGAGGACCGGGAGGAACGCACCGCTGGTGTACCAGTTATTGTACCAACAGTAAACGCTGGGTAGCCAAGTGCGGAGAGGATAACCGCTGAAAGCATCTAAGTGGGAAGCCCACCTCAAGATGAGTACTCTCACTACAATTTGTAGGTAAGGTCACGGGCAGAACACCCGTTAATAGGCTCTAAGTGGAAGTGCAGTAATGTATGAAGCTGAGGGGTACTAATAGACCGAGGGCTTGACCTCTATTCAATTAAAAATTGATAATTAAAAATTAAAAATGAAGGTTTTTGGTGGTTAATTATCACTGTTGATTCTCGTTCTTTTTGCAGTCTTCAGGGTTGTGAATACCCTAAGTTAAAAATCGGTAATTAATTTTTAATTCTGAATTTTTAATTTTTAATTGTTTCCTGGTGTCTATGGCGCGGTGGAACCACACTGATCCCTTCCCGAACTCAGAGGTGAAACGCTGCTGCGGCGACGATAGTTGAGGGGTAGCCCTCCGTGAAAATAGCTCGATGCCAGGTTTATTATTTAACAACAATGCCCCTTCTATTCATTTAGAGGGGGTTTTGTTTTTTGTACAAACAGAAATTGATAAGCCTTTGTGTAGCTTGATTTTAATAATATAACCCACATTCCGCACTTCAAAAAGTAGCACAGGTAAACTACATTGACGGTCAAGTAAAATTTATGATTTTAACAATTAGGTATACTAAAAACGGTTAAGAATTAGACTTTAGGGACAAAAATAAGTATTATAAACAAATAATCAATAAACTGTAATTAAGAGATAAAGTCTGATGTTATCATGAACCAGATGTTGAAAAGACCATTGCTGGTCAAAAAAACCGAAATTGGGGGGCTAATTCGGGAATTTCACCTGGTCACTGGACTTACCCAGGAACAGTTTGGGGCTTATCTATGCGTGACCTATGCCACTATTAACCGTTGGGAAAATGTCCTGAAAGCTTAACTAAGTAGGTGAACAGAAAAATTTAAAGGTATATAACGGTATGTAAAGTTGTCTCAATGCGAGATTCTGATTAAGTTTCAGCCATTTTACAAAACGCAATACCCCTCATTTTTATTTTGTTTACCTACTTATAGCAATCCTAAATGATTCCTGAAAAATAGTAAGTAGTGAAGGGTGGGCGATGCCCATCGTAGCCGAGTTTTGCTGGGCAATACCTACCTTACGTATAGTTACAAAAATCAAGTAGGAATCCTATCGGTTCATTAATATTACTAAAAAAAGCTAAGACTACAAGAAAAATGATAACAAACACACCCACCACCACCATTGTTTTTGTTAATGCTCAGGTTGCTAACTATCAAAATCTGCTCAAACAAGTTCAGCCCGATACAGAATTTTTGCTCATCAACGCAGACCAAGACGGAATAGAGCAAATCACCAATACTCTTAAGAATCGACAAAATATTACTAGCGTGCAAATTATCTCTCATGGTGGTGAGGGAGAAATTCAACTGGGAAGAACTCGGCTAAACCGCGACAGTATCCAAGCCTATCGTGAGCAATTAGAACAATGGCGTAAGGCATTAACAGCAGAAGCAGATATTTTACTGTTTGGCTGTAGTGTCGGTTTTGGTCAGGGTCAGGAGTTTTTAAGGGATTTAAGTATATTCACAGGAGCAGATGTTGCCGCCTCCGTAGATATTACAGGTAATGCACTGTTAGGCGGAGATTGGGATTTAGAATTTGCCACTGGAAATATTGAATCTGGGATTGCTATTTCCTCGGAAGGACAACAAGCTTATGCAGGTATTTTGCCTCTGATAGTAGAGTATTTTATTGGTAATAACACCAAAGAGGGAAACGGAGTTGAAAGAACAGAAGTAAAACAATGGTCTGCAAGAAGTACCACCAGCAATAGCGCAGGTTTGATTCGTGAAGATTGGGGAACGGGATCACCACCAAACTCCAACGTAAACCAAGATAATTTTATTGTCCGCTGGACAGGATATGTGTATGCTTCCAGCACGGGAGATTATAAATTTTACGAAAATTCTGATGATGGCGTTCGTCTCTGGGTCAACAATAGGCGGCTTATTCAGGAATGGAATAAAAGTGGGTTAGATAAGGAAAATTCAGCTTCTATCTATTTAGAAGGGGGAAAATGGTATGCCATCCAAATGGATTATTTTGATTGGGATGCTAGTGCTGCTGTAAATTTACAATGGCAACCACCAGGAAGTAGTAAAGCCTATATTCCTAATAATTACTTAATTCCCCTAGCGAGTAGTACCGCTACTGGTCCAAATGATTTAGGGTATGGGTTAAAAGGGGAATATTTTAATAACCGCGACTTGTCTGGTGATCCAGTTTATACACAAGTTGATTCTGCTATTAATTTTGATTGGGGTGATGGTAGCCCCAACAATAAAGTTAACAGTAATAACTTTAGCGTGCGTTGGACAGGTAGTATTGTCATTCCAGAAACTGGAAGTTATGTATTTTCTGCAGAGACTGATGATGGAGTCAGGCTGCGGATTAATAACTCTTCAAATTACGATATTGACCGTTGGTCAGATGGATCTAGATCCCAAGACGGTGGATACATTAGGACGTTCTCAAAAGGAAACGTAGTTCCAATTACTTTGGAATATTTTGAAAATAGTGGCGGTGCCAAAGCCAAATTACTCTGGCAAGCTTGGACAAACGATAACAAAACTAATGAAATTATTTCCAAAAGTTTTATTCCAACAACCAGTCTAATTCCTTACACTGATAGACCTAACATATACATTTCGTTTTTTACAGGAGCTTCTGAACAAGATGGAGATGGAAAAGCACAATTTAAAATTGGCACATCATCAACTATCCCAGCAGGTGGAATTAATGTTTTTTATAGACTACTTCCTCTTAACGGTGCATCAACTGATGATTTCTCAGATCCCAATCTTGGACAATTAACCTTAACTCCGACTGAGAAAGAGAAAGTTATTACCATCAATATTGCGGATGATGATATAGCTGAATCAAACGAAAACCTCCGCATAGAAATTATTCCAGGAGTACAATATCAAAGCGGCTATAGTCTTGATGTTCCAATTATAGATGATGAACCAATTATTGGCATTGAAAACCTCACAAATGGGTCAGAAGACAGAGGCAAGAATGCCGAATTTAAACTTATTTTTGACCGACAAAGACCAAAGGAGTTGATTATCTCAATTCCCAATATCGCAAAGTTTCCTTTAAACCCGATACCCAACAAAATGGGATTATCATCCCCCAAATTGAAGAGTTAAAGATTCCCGGTAATACAGTAGTTGACCAAAATAAAATTAGAATTTACTTTATGGCATTACCAGATGCCATTAAAGAAAACGCGGAAAATTTAAGAATAGACATTCAACCCTATTATTTTGATCTGGATGTCACTAATAATAAAGATATTTCCAATTTCCGGTTAAAACAAAATGGTCAGATTGTTAACAACATTACTGCCGATATCACTATAGAAGATAGTGGTCTTTATCAATCGCAAGTATTCATTGTTGACCAAAATGACCAATTAGTTAACACGAATAATCCCTTGGTAATCAGGGATGGCAAATCAGTTTTTAAAGTAAAATTGGGCAGTCAACCTACTAAAGATGTTACTGTTCAATTCAATCAACCCACTTCTGGGAATTTAGATTATAATCAGATTCAATTTCAATATCAAGCTTCCAAAGGCTCCTCATTAATTTCAGGAAGTAGGAGTTTAACGGAAGGTTCAACAGGTACAATTGAACCTAATGATACATCAGAAAAAGCTATTGCGATTACAACAACGGCGTTCACTTTTGATGGTGAAATTAGTAGCGATTATTCCAAAACTGATGTTGATTTATTTAAAATTGCCCTCAGAAAAGGTGATACAATTAGCATTCGTGTAGATGCTAGGTCTACGAATCCCATAATATCTAATTTAGATTCTAGATTAAAACTTTTTAATTCCCAAGGTGTAATTGTCACTGAAAAAGATGATGATCCTGGCAGATCAACCGATCCCTCAATTGAATATACAATTACATCTGACGATACTTACTACATTGGTGTCGCTTATTATAGTGTAGATTACGGTTTAACCAGAATAAATAATAGCAGCCAAAATTCTGGTAAATATAAGCTGTCAGTCAATGTTATACCTAATTCAAATGCACCAGATCCAAATTCACCAATTGTTAATCCTTGGGATCAGTGGCAAACGATTACACTCAATGGTGTTAATTCCGACTTTAATCTGACAGCAAGTGTTAGCAGTACAGATGGTAATTATACTAAATTGAACATTTCTGTTCCTGTTACTACGCAGATACCTTTACAAAACAAGGTAACGGAGGGAGCGCAACTTCAAGATTTAGGTACACCTAGATTGAGTTTGTTGGCTGATAGCAGTATTACTGAAAATAGTGATAAACCTGGTCAATTTAGACTACAACTAAGTCATGCTGCCAAAGAAGATTTAACAGTTAGCTATACTGTCAGTGGGACTGCAACTTTAGGCAGTGACTATACAGGGAATTTAAGTACAGTTAATACCAGACCAGCTAATGGACAAATTTCCGCTTCCAGTTCCAGTTTGGTTTCTCCGGTAGGTGAAGAAAAAGAAAAAGCCTTTGATAACAATACCAATACCAAATGGCTGATTTCTGCTAAATCTGCATGGATTCAATATCAATTACCAAATAATAATGCAGCTATTTTTAATAGCTACATCATTACCTCAGCGAATGATTTACCTAGTAGAGATCCACAAAGTTGGGAACTATTAGGTTCAACCGATGGTATCACCTTTGAAAAAATAGACCAACAATCAGGAATTAAATTTACTAACCGCTTTGAAACTAAAACTTTTGCAATCAACAACACTAAGGCTTATCAATATTATCGCCTGAATATTACCAGCAATAATGGAGCCAACGAACTACAATTAGCGGAATTTAATCTCTATCACAGAATTATCATTCCCAAAGGTGAAACTGTTGCTATATTACCTATTTTTCCAGTTAGTGACTCTATTAAAGAACAAAAGGAAAATCTTACTATTTCCTTAAATTCTGGTAACGGCTACACAATTGATAGCAATAATCAAAGCAAAGCCCTGCAAATCATTGATAGCAATATTGCTGGATTAGAAATAGCTAATGTCAGCTTTAATTTACAGAACTTAAACGCACAAGGTCAACCTACCCCCATTATTGCCTCTAGTTTCCGTCCTTTGCAAACATCTGAAAACGGAGATGGAGAAAGTTTTGCCATTCGTTTGCAAAGTAAACCCAGTAGCGATGTAACTGTTAGTTTTACAGGTTTAAATACAACCGAAGGTGAATTAAAACTTTATCAAGGTGGAACTATATCTCCAATTGTGTTCACACCTGATAATTGGGATCAATATCAAATAATTACTGTTGTTGGTAAGGCTGATACTTTAGTTGATAGTAATATCACTTATCAGATTCAAGCAACACCAAGCAGCGCAGATTCTAACTACAACAACACTAACTTACAACAAAATATTACTGTTACCAATCAAAACATTGACAGTAATACTGCTATTAATTCATCAGATATAACTCGTCCTGATCCAACTTTACCAGTAGCAAAATTCTCAGGAAACAATGCTACTATTGCTGAAGAAGGCGGTTCACAAAAAGTACAAATTACACTCGATAGACCAGCACCTCAAGGTGGTTTGACAGTCTCCTTCTCTGTAGATGGTAGCACTGCAACCTTGAACCAAGATTTCATAGTTAACACTAATATCTTCCAGTCACAAACTGGCACTGCAAATCCCTTCGATCAGATTGATATTGGCAACTTTAGCACTCCCAGCTTTGCCGACTTGGATAAAGATGGCGATTTGGATCTTGCCTTGGGTAATGCTGATCGTACTGTGAAGTTTTATGAGAATATTGGTTCTCCGGGACTTCCTTTCTTCATTGAACAAACAGGAAGCAAAAACCCCTTCAACAGCATTGATATCGGCAATAACGGCACTCCAACCTTTGCTGATTTGGATAAAGATGGGGATTTAGATATCATTATTGGCAATAGTGCAGGTAAGATATCCTACTACGAAAATATTACTGATAGTACAGGAATCAAATTTGGACTACGCACCAGTACAAATAATCCTTTTGACGGTATTGATGTAGGTGATAATAGCACTCCCAACTTTGCTGATTTGGATAAAGATGGTGACTTAGATGCAGTTATTGGTGCAGCCGATGGCACAATCAAATACTACAAAAACACGGGTACACCAAAACAACCCACTTTCTCAGCCCAAACAGGCACTAGCAACCCCTTCAATAATATTGATATCGGTGACAACAGCAATCCCAATATTATAGATGCCGATAACGATGGCGACCTTGACCTATTTGTAGGACGCAAAGATGGTACTATATCTTTCTATCGCAACACAGGTAATGCCACCACACCTGCTTTTACCTTAGATAATGCCAACTCGCCCAGCAACACTTGGAAAGTACAAGCTAACAGTGCGTCTGTTTTTGCCGATGTTAATAGTGATGGTGATTTAGATGCGGTAATTGGTGCAGCTGATGGCAAACTACAATATCAAGAACAAGTTATTATCATTCCTGAAGGACAAACCACCGCCGAAATTACCATTAACTCTTTTGGCGATCAAATCAAAGAAAGCAACGAAACTATCAACATCAGATTAAATCAAAGACAAGGTTATCGAGTTGATACCGAGCAACCAGAGAATGTCCAGAAAACTATTACTATTCAGGATAATGAAAAAGCTGGTATTTTGTTGAAAAATGCCCAAGGGCAACCCATCAGCAGTTTACAATTCTCAACCCAGGAAAACAGTAATACTCCTCTTACCTTTACCGCTCAACTGACCAGCAAACCGACAGATAAGGTTCAATTATACTTTTTTAGCAGCAACCCCGGTGAAGGAATATTAACAACAACACGCAATACAACTACCATCACCGACTCAGAAATTGTCCTGAATTTCACACCAGATAATTGGAATCAACCCCAAAGCTTCTCGGTTGTTCCTCAAAATGATAGCGTTGCTGATGGGCAAGTTCGTTATGCAATTACTAATCGTGTCCGCAGCCAAGATCCCACTTACAATGACACCAATGATTATCAAGTTAGTTTAGGAATTACTGACAGATTAATTGAACTAGGGAAAGCGAACAATCAACTTTCTGTTTCCGATCCCAATTCTCCAACAACTGAACAAAAAGAGAAAGCTTTTGACAACGATTCTGCTACTAAATGGTTAATTTTTAACAAGCAAGGTTGGCTGCAAGCTAAATTTTTAGATAGTGCAGCAGTTGTTAATAGTTACTCCCTAACTTCAGCTAACGATTTTCCACAGCGAGATCCCATCAATTGGGAATTACTTGGCTCAAACGATGGCGAAAACTTTGAAGTTCTAGATCGGCAGTCTGGAGTTAAATTTAATAATCGCTTTGAAACTCAAACCTTTACCTTTGATAACGGTAAATCCTACAGTTACTATCGGCTGAATATTCTAGCTAATGGCGGTGCAAATGAACTTCAATTAGCGGAATTTAATCTTTACGTTAAAGATCAATTAGTCATCGCTAACAATGATGATAACGACACACAAGGATTCACAGTTACGCCCCTATCGAGTACAACAGAAGGCGCAGGAGACGCTTTTAGTATTAAGCTGAATAGTCAACCTGTAGGTAAAGTTGTAGTCACGATGACTCCTGGTAATGAAGAATTTTACTTCTTAGGTAAAAACCCAGGGGATACTCACAGCATCACCTTCGATCCACAAAACTGGAATACACCGCAAACAATTCAAATTACTGCGGTTGATGATAACAAAGTAGAATATCTGCAAAAGAGTTTAATCGCATTCCAAGTCAGTGGTGAAGATCCAAAATATAACAGCCTAAGCACCACTGTTAACTCCTTCTTGCAATTCGATGGCATTGATGACTACATTAAAGTAGATCGAGAATCGGATTTTGATTTCACAGATGTTATCACCGTTGAAGCCTGGATCAAAGTTGATCAGTTCAACAAAAACTGGCAATCTATTGTTACTAAAGGTGATAGTAGTTGGCGGTTAGCTCGCAACAACAATACCAATAGTTTAGAATTTGCGATTGGTGGTGGGAATACAACAAATGTGGTAGGAGGCATAACTAATGTCAATGATGGTAAATTACATCATGTGGCAGGAGTATATGATGGTGCAGCATTATCTCTCTACATTGATGGACAACTGGATAATCAAGTTCAAGTTAGTCGGACTCTTCCTACAAATAATTATGATGTATTGATTGGTGAGAATGCCGAAGCAACAGGACGGCAATTTGCTGGACAAATCAGCGAAGTAAGAATTTGGAATGCTGCTCGCACACAAGAGCAGATTCAAGCCAATATGAACAAGAACAAATCCCTGGTGGGTAATGAGCCGGGATTGAAGTTGTATTACAATTCCGCTTCCCAACAAGCAACGCCTAACCAAATTTTTGACAGTAGTGGAAATAACCACAATGGCGTATTCCAAAACGGTGTGCAGTGGAAAACCACCAACGATATTTTCTTCAAACCCTTAGAAGTTATCATCAAAGATAACGATGTTCCCACTGCTAGAATTATTCCAGGCAAAGCCGGAGCAGAAATTTACTCTACACCGGGCTATTTCATCATTGAATTAGATCGTGATTCCAATAACCTGCCTCCAGATAATACAGGTATTGAAGTTAACTATCGTATCGTTGGTGGCACTGCAACTTTAAACGCAGATTACCAATCTATTAATACGAGCAAAGTGCGGGTATTTGGTAATCAAGTTTTATTACCAATTGTTCCCATTGATGACAAGAGAATTGAAGACCTAACTTTTACCATTAATAAAGTTACTCCCGGCACTACTAACAACGGTAAAACCACCTTAACTTTAGATGTCTCAGCTAAAGGCGTAGTAGCCAGTGATAATATTCTCATTACTGCTTCTAGTTTAAGTTCTCCCAATGGAGAACAAAAGGAAAGTGCTGCTGATAAAAACTCACAAACGAAATGGTTAATTAGTAATAATTCAGGTTGGATTCAGTACGAATTTGTTAATAATCCTACTCTTGTAAGCAAATATTACATTACCTCAGCTAATGATTTCTCTGGTCGAGATCCGGTTGATTGGACATTACAAGGGTCAAATGATGGTCAAAATTTTGTCCCACTAGATACACGGGCAAATATTAAATTTGCTAATCGGTTTGAACAGCAAGCTTTTACAGTCAATAATCCACAACCCTATCGTTATTATCGTCTCAATATTACCAAAAACAATGGAGGAATTGAGCTTCAGTTAGCTGATTTTACTCTGGAACAGAAGAATATAATTGATGTACCTACAGCCAGTATTGTTGAATTGGCTGGTCAAAAAACAGGTTCAGTTAAAACCCCAGGTCGAATTGATCAATTTGGACAAGGGTGGTTTAGCTTTGATGGTAATAATGACTATGTTTCTCTACCTAGTCTGACAATGGGTGGTGACTTTACCGTTGAAGCCTGGGTGAGAGTTAATCAACATCCTCAAAGTAACACTGGTAATGTTCGCGCCCGTATTATTGACTTTGGTAATGGCCAAGGCAGCGATAATATCATTTTGAACTTTGACGGTGCTACAGGTAGATTACGCTTAGAAACATATAATGGCTCAAGCTATACAGAAGTCACCTCAGATAGTCAGATACCTACTGGAGAATGGATTCATGTTGCTGGAGTTAATGATGGTAAAGGTAATGCTTCTCTTTACATTAATGGTGAGTTAGTTAAATCAGAAGCTGGGCAAAACATCGCTCAAAATATATCTCGTAGCAAGAACTTTATCGCCCAAAGTAATTGGTCAAATGAAAAGTATTTCAACGGTGATATTGCTGAATTAAGGGTTTGGGACACAGTACGTAGCCACCAACAAATTAAGGAAAACATCAACCGTTTTCTTACAGATCAAGAAACTGATTTGAAAGTTTACTTCAGTGCTAATACCAGTAATTTTAACCAACCAGGAACAACAACACAAATTCAGGGTATTAACGGCATTAATGGTACTTTACAGAATGGGGCGATATGGACAGTTACAACTGTAAACAATCCTATTGATAATAACGTTCTCAATTACAAAGGACAGATTCAGGTAGAAGTTGACTCGTCCATAGCTAATCAAATTACAGCTAATTCTATTGCCCGTTTCCCATCAGAAACTGTCACCGTTGAGTTACTACCCGGTGATGGCTATAAATTAGGTGATTCTAAGTCATCTAGCCTGAATATCATTGACAATGATGTTCCTGGCATTAGAATTGTCACTGGTGGTAATCGTGCAGTAGCCATTGAGGATGATCCTTTTAAAACCAATGACAAAGACGAAATTCGCTATTCCCAATATGAACTTTCCTTACTGAGTGAACCTTCAGCACCAGTCACCTTAACCTTAACCAGTAATACATTCATTGTTGATAAAGACAATAACAAGAAAAAACAGCTAAGGTTTATTAATGTTGATATTGATCCTAAAGATCCTACAAAGAAGATCATTAGACCGGCTGACTTCATTACCTTAACTTTCCAACCAGACAACTGGTATCAGCTGCAAACTGTCAATATCCAAGCCATTGATGATGGGATTGTCGAAGATGATACCAATCCCAGTCAGCCCCATGAAGCCAGCATTCAATATCAAATTACCAGTCGTGACCCCAACTACAACAATCTGCCAGTAGCAGATCAAATCGTAGGTTTAGCTGATCGGGTATTAGATAAAACCCAAACCAATGAAGGGATAAAAGCAGGTTTGGATACCCTGCAATCCACAATTAACAATTTGGAATTGCCCATCATCGGCTCGTTAGAAGGTCGTTCTCCCACCTTAATGGCAGATTTAGGTAATCTTGTCAGTAAGCAAATAAATCAACTAGAAGGAGATCAACTTACTTCCACGAAGCTAGAGAAGATTCTCACAGATGCTTTATCAGCTTTAGGTGCGACAGGGGTAAATGTCACTACCAAAATGACAGATACCGATGTCTACTTTGCAGTTAACTTGCGTAAAGAGTACAACCTGTTTAAATTGGATTTATCCAGTGATTTAGGTGTGCCAGCACTAGGTATTGGTTTTGACACCCAAGGACAACTCACAGGTGACTTTAAATATGATGTTAGCTTGGGCTTTGGTATCAATAAACTACTCGGTTTTTATCTTGATCCAGAGAAAACAAAATTTAATGCAGATGTTAGCCTCGATTTAGACGATTTCAAAGGTAAGGGTAATCTTGGCTTCTTGCAAGTAGACTTTGCTGATGATCCCAAAAATCCCACCAAATTAGGGATTTCCTTTAACATCAAACTCAAAGACCCACAAGCAGGTAAGAATAACCTCCAAGAAGCAACCCCAGCAGTTACAACCATTGATGTGGCTGCATCTCAAGTGGAAACTACTCCTGCTGATCAGATAACAATTCCCCAAACCCAAACCTTACCCTCTGTACCAACGGAAAAAGAGGCTATCCAACCTCTGACCGATTCTCAAGCTACATTACCTGAAGCACCTAGCACTACAGTCCCCGGTCAGGATATTGAACAAATTCCTGTAGCTGACAAAACCCTGACGGAAACAGTAGGAGAAAAAACTGTACAGTATAACCAGAATTTACAAACAATTCTAGCCACTGCACCGTTAACTTCTACTTTTAGCAACATCTCTGCACAAACCATCAGAACTTGGTTAGGGAAGCCAGATACAGATGTCTCTGCAATCAATCAACAGCTAATTGCGGTTCTGAAAAATGCTTCTCCAGAAGTGAAAGTTGCATTGCAAACCCTCCTCAAAGATGCAACACAGATTGACATTGGCTTGAATGACAAACAACTGCAAATTACTTATGCAGGAACAATAGATGTTGCAAAACTGAGAACCGTAGTTCCAGGTGTGAAAGATTTACCACTGGATGAGTTGAAATTACCTGTTACCAAACCCAGATTAACAATTACCAATCCTGGTTTAGAAAATGCTGATTATAGCTTTGCTGCTGACAGTTTACCCAAGGCAGAATTAGTCACTTGGTTAGCAAATAAAGGTAAAAATTTATTACCCGCAGAAGTACAAACTGTTCTCAATGAACTGCTAAAATTCGGACAAAATTTGGATGTGGTCTTAGCTTCAAACCAAATCCAAGTTACCTATCAAGGTAGTTTAGATATAGCTCAGTTAAGAGGAGTAATTCCAGGTATTAAAGATTTACCTTTGAATGGGTTAACTTTACCTGTGGAAAAACCCAGCATTACTATTACTAATCCTGGTAGTAAGAGTGCGAACTATAGCTTTACAGCCGCAAATTTGCCGAAAGCGCAGTTAGTAAGTTGGTTATCTAACCAAGCCAAAACATTGCTGCCTACACAAGTGCAAGATATTTTCAATAAATTCTTGGCGCTGACAGCAAATGTTGATTTGGTATTAGGTAAAGAACAAATCCAAATTACTGCTAAAGGTGATTTAGATATTGCTACAGTCATTAAGGAAATTCCCGGTATTAACGAATTACCTTTAGATGATTTGAGCTTACCTGTTAAAAATCCCAGTATTACCATTACCAATCCTCAAAGTAAGAGTGCAAATTACGCTTTTGTAGCGGAAAGTTTGCCTAAACAACAACTGGCAGATTGGGTAACTAAGCAAGGTACAGTCCTATTACCAGAAGAAGTGCAAAATGTTTTAAATAAACTCTTAGCACTGACAGACAAAGTTGATTTGGTATTGGGTGAAAACCAAATTGAGGTTGCGTATCAAGGTAATTTAGATTTAGCAACTATCATCAAGGAAATTCCAGGTGTCAACAGTTTACCGTTGACAGGATTAACTTTAAATGTTAATGATCCCCGCTTAACAATTACTAATCCTAAATCTGCCAATCCTGATTATGCCTTTGCTGCGGATAGTTTACCAAAACGTCAAATTCTTGATTGGCTAGGAAATCAGGCGAAATCTTTATTACCGCTAGAAGCTCAAACGATTTTAACTCAGTTGTTGAATTCAGGATTAGATCGGGTGGATTTGGTTCTGGGTAAAAAACAAATGCAAATTACTTATAAAGGTGATTTGCAATTAGATAGCTTTATTAAATTCATTCCTGGTTTGAGTGATTTACCCTTAGATGGGTTGAATTTACCTGTTACCAATCCCAGCTTGACATTGATCAATTTGGATCAAGGTGTTAACAATATTGATTATGTCTTCAGTGTTGACAGATTGCCCAAAGACGAATTAACTAAATGGTTGAGGGAAAAAGCTGTATCACTGTTACCTCAAGAAGTAAGAAACGTTTTAGATAATTTATTGCAAGTTGCAGAAAATGTTGACTTGAAACTGGGTAAAAATCAAATTCAAGTTGCTTATTTGGGTAATTTAGAATTAGGGGCAATACTCAAACAAATACCGGGAATTCAAGATTTGCCACTGGATACACTGAAGTTACCTGTCACTAATCCTAAACTGACAATTATTAACCCTAATAGTCAAGATATTGATTACAGCTTTGTTGTTGATAACCTGCCGAAACAAGAATTAATTGATTGGTTGGTGCAACAGTTACCGGATAATGTGAAATCAATCTTAAATACCGTTTCTAATGCTGCTCAACAGGTAGATGTATTATTTAGCGATCGCCAATTACAACTAGGTTATAAAGGCAATATTGATTTAGCCAAAATTGTCAAGGTAATTCCCGGTATTCAAGAATTACCAAACCTAGATAGTTTAGCTTTACCTGTGGCTAATCCCCGTTTGACATTAAGCAATTTGGGTACTAAGAATCTCAAAAATATTGACTACACATTTAGCAGTGATAGTTTACCCAAAGCTGAATTAGTCAACTGGGTAAAAACTACCCTTCTCCAACAATTACCTGCCGATGTTCAATCATTTCTGCAAAAAGCACTGGATATAGTGCAAAATATTGACCTGAAATTTGGCAATAACCAAATTCAAATAGGTTACTTGGGTGATTTAAACCTCAAAACTATCATTGATCAAATCGGCACTCAACTAGGAGATTTCTTATCACCCCTCAAAGGCTTAAATCTCACTCTCACTAACCCTAGCATTACCATCACCAATCCCAAACAAACACCCAGTTTAAGTTTTGGGGTAGATAATCTCCCCATGAATCAGGTGAAGACATGGTTAACCGAACAGGTAAAAACCTATGTCTCTGATGCTAGTGTTCAGAATTTCTTAACTGGACTCCTCAATGAAATTGCCCAAATTGATTTAGTGGTAGGAGATGCACAAACCCAAATCACCTATTTGGGAACAGTGGATTTAGCTAAAGCACTGAAAACAATTCCAGGGTTAGAAAGTTTCACCCCCAACAATCTCACATTACCTATTCTCAACCCCAGTTTTACAGTTACACGCACCGGCAAAACTCGCACCTTTAGCTTATCCGCGGAAAGTTTACCCAAACAAGAATTAACTGAATGGTTAGGAACAGAAATTAAAAACCAATTACCTGCGGAAGTACGGAGTATTGTTGATTCACTCCTAGCTGTAGCAGATAAGATGGATGTGCAGTTGGGTAGTAATCAAGTGCAGTTCAACTATCAAGGCGCACTGGATTTAGCGACGATTATCAAAGAAATTCCCGGATTAAAAGAACTACCTGTCAATAATCTGCAATTACCCGTTCTTAACCCCCGTTTGGCAATTACTAATCCTGGCAAAAATGCCAGCTACAGTTTCGCCGCAGACGAGTTACCAAAAACACAACTTGTTACTTGGATTAAACAGCAATTACCCACTGATGTACAATCGGTTCTCGATACTATCACAGCCCAAGCACAACAGTTAGATGTAGTTGTAGGTAATAACCAAATTCAACTTACCTATAATGGTGCTGTTGATTTGGTGAAAGTGCTGGGGTTGATTCCAGGAGTCAAAGACTTACTACCTGCGACTACCCAACCACTGAATATTATTAATCCCAGTCTCACCATCCTTAACCCTGGGAAAAATGCCAGCTTTAGCTTTGCGGCTGACAAGTTACCAAAACAGGAATTACTCGATTTAATCAGCAGTCAAATACCGACAGAAGTTAAGTCAGTCTTTAATAATCTGTCAGAAAATTTAGATGTGATCTTTGGTCAGGGTATCATCCAAGTTAACTACCGGGGTGATGTGGATTTAATGAAGATAGCGAGTTTGATCCCAGGAGTGAAAGAATTACCTCTGAATGGATTAAAACTCAATGTTACTAATCCCAGCTTTACTTTGATTAATAAAGGTAAAGCCGCAGGTGCAACTCTGGCCACATTTGATTATGTATTTGCGGCTGATAAACTACCTACCCAAGATTTAATTAACTGGGCGAAGAATACCACCACCGATATCTTACCTGCTGAGGTGAAAGGTGTTCTGGATAAATTACTGAACATAGCCAAGGATGTCAACTTTACTTTGGGTAATGGACAAATGCAAATTGCCTATAACGGTAATTTGGATATTGCCCAAGTAATTGGTTTAATTCCTGGACTGCAAGATGTTAGTTTCTTCAAAGGGTTGAACTTACCTGTCACCAATCCCAGCATTACCATTATTAATCCCAAACCAGGTACAGGACTCAAGACACAGTATCTATTAAAGAGCGATCGCTTACCCAAAGAAGAATTAGCAAAGTGGGCAAAAGAAAAAGCTACAGAATTACTGCCCGCAGATGTAGCGAAAATTCTCGGTAGCTTGAGTGCGATCGCTCAAGGCATTGACTTAGAAATTGGTACAAATCAAATTCAACTTTCCTTCCAAGGAACAGTGAATTTAAGTAATGTCCTCAAGGAAATTCCTGGAGTTAATGAACTACCAATTCAAAGTTTAGATTTACCAGTTCTTAACCCTAGTCTCACCATCACCAACCCAGGTAAAAATGCCAGCTATAGCTTTGCTGCTGCTCAATTACCCAAAGAACAATTAATTAACTGGTTAAAAGACCAAGCAAAAGCCCTTATACCCAGCGAACTGCTATCGATATTTAACACCTTAGCTAACATCGGACAAAACCTGGATGTGCGCTTTGGTGACAGTCAGTTGCAGGTCATGTATCAGGGAAATTTGAACCTGATGGATATTATTAAGGGTATTCGTGGTGATTCAGATAGCTTCAATGTCTCCGATTTAACCCTAAATGTTCAAAATCCCAGTATCACCATTCTTAATCCTGGTAGAAATGCCGACTTTAGCTTTAAAGCAGATAAGCTACCTGTTAAGCAGTTAAAAGATTGGTTAACTAAGAAAGTGGTAAATTCCCTACCAGAAGTTGCCACAAATATCATCGAAGGTATCACTGGTGTAGTTGAAGACGTGAATGTCTTAATTGATAAAAATGACATTCAAGTTCTTTATAACGGCAGTTTGGATATATTGAGCATTCTGCAAAAAATTCCAGGGTCAAAGATGTCCCTTTACCCCCTGCTGGTACACTATCAGTTATCAATCCAGCGATCACCCTCACAAAAGTTACAGGACAACCTATAGACTTTAGCTTTACTGGCGAAAAACTGAATAAAGATGGCTTGAAGAAATGGTTAATAGATGCGGCGAAAGATGCCTTACCTACATCCATCAAAGATTTAGTTACTGCCCTGATAGATACTGCGGCTGATTTTGATGTCCTGTTCAAAAACAACAAACTACAAATTAGTTATGCAGGTACGTTAGACGCTGCCAAAGTCATTCAAAAAATTCCTGGTTTATCTGAATTACAAACCACTGGTTTAGCCCTACCAATCACTAATCCCATCCTCACTATCTATGACTTAGATAAAGGAATCAGCAAAGCCAATTATACCTTTGCAGCAGATCATTTACCGAAGGAAGAATTAATAAATTGGCTAACCAAACAAGCTACTTCCCAACTGCCTCAAAGTGTCCTCAATGTAGTTGATGATTTACTAGAATTAGCACGACGTATTGACCTGCAACTAGGCAAAAACACAGTTCAAATTACCTACCAAGGGGTTTTAGATTTAGCTGATGTTTTACGGAAAATTCCCGGCATCAATAATCTATCCTTTAATGGCTTAGATTTACCGATTACTAACCCCAGTGTCACGATTACCAAACCGGAAGTAACAGCTAGTGGTACTCCTGGAACTTGGAAAGATGCTAGCTTTAGCTTTAAAGCCGACAAATTGCCCACAGAACAATTAGCAAATTGGTTAACTAATAAAGCTGGATCAATTCTACCCACTACCATTTCTAAACCAGTTGAGGAAATATTGACTGCCTTTGGTCCAGTTAACTTATCACTAAGCAACGACAAATTCCAATTTAGTGCCGATACCATCAAATTGGAGCAGGTAATCAATGCTATCCCCGGATTAAATAGCATCTTTACCACGATTCCTGAGTTAACCTTAAAAAACACCAGTTTAACTTTAAGTAACTTTGGTCAAGGCACTACTCAATATCAATTTGCTAGCAGTGAGGTTGAGTTAAATACACTAGCTACAGCTTTGGGATTACCCAGCAATATCAGCACATATTTACCAACTGTTAACTTATTTGTTGGTAGCGATCGCCTCCTCTTCAGTGCACCGCAAAGTCTCGATCTCAAAACCATAGTTCCTATCAACAGTCTTGGGTTACCAGAGATAATTACCAAATATATCCCTGATATCAAACTAGATAACGCCCAACTCAGCATTACCAAAACAGGTACTTCTGGTAAAGAAATTAACCTCTCTGGAACAATTAGTGGTTTAGAATTAGGTTTAACTTACAGTAATGGTAAGTGGACATTTAAAGGTATTGATGATGGTGGACGGTTAAGTGCCTTAGATTTAATTGATCTGCTCAAACAAGGCAAAGGAAAGGCCAAACAAGGTTTCTTTGATTTAGTGGAATATCAATTGACTGGTGGAGCTAATCTGGGACTCACAACCAAAACCAGTATCGAAGGTAATCCTGCCTTCCCTGCCTTTAGTTTCGATTTAGCCGCTAACTTCCCCGTATTTAACTACGGCAATCAACAGGAAGCATCAAAAACCGGGGCAAATATCAAGCTGAATAATATAGCTATTGACTTAGGCTCGTTCATAAGTAACTTGATTGGACCTATTATCAAAGAAGTCAACGAAATAATTGAGCCTCTGAAACCTGTTATTCAACTACTCAATAGCGATACGAAACTCTTTACTACACTGAGATTAAGTGGATTTGACGATAACAGAGATGGGAAAGTTACCCTGTTAGAAATCGCTAAAAAATTAGCCCCTGCTGACCAGAAAGCCAAAATAGAAACATCACAAAAATTCATTAAGGCAGTTGGTGATATTGTTGGATTGATTACTGAATTAAGTAAGATGCCTGCCAATCAACCAATTATTATTGATTTGGGCAGTTATACATTAAGCGGCTTTAAAGCTGCCAGTAAAGATGCGAAAGATGCAGCCAATAAAGTCGAAACAAATAACAACGGCAATACCTCGGCATTACAAACAACCAATAGCACCATAGACCCAATCAAACAAGCGGAACAAAAAAGTAGTGGTAAACCTGCCAGTGGTTTCCTAAGCAAGCTGAAAAATATTGAAGGTTTACAGTTCCCTGTCCTTACTAACCCCATGAAAGCAATTGATTTGCTCTTGGGTAAAACTACAGATTTGGTAATTTATGATGTTCCCGACCTCGACTTTAACTTTGCAATGTCTAAAAACTTCCCCATTTGGGGGCCAATAGCAGGTCAGCTAAGTGGTGAGTTTAGTGCTAAAACTAATTTGCTGGTTGGATTTGATAGCTATGGTGTCAATCAATGGAAAGACAAAGACTTTGCCTTTAAAGATATTTATCGAATCTTTGATGGTTTTTACGTCGGTGATTGGAATGCTCAAGGACAAGATATTGATGAGTTAGTTTTGAATGCCACTATTGCAGCAGGATTAGGATTAGATGTTGGTTTTGCTAGTGCTTTTATGCGCGGTGGCATTCAGGGGAAAGTTGGTCTAGGCTTCAATGATGTTGGCGAAAATAATGGTACTAGCGATGGCAAGATTCGCGGTTCTGAGATTATTTCTCGGATCAACAACCCATTACAATTATTTGACCTGAATGGAAATATTGATGCTTTCCTCGATGCTAAAGTCAGCGTCGCCATCGTAGGTACAGTATGGCAAAAAGAATTTGCCCGCTTTAATTTAGCGAAATTCTCCTTGGGCGCAAGTGGATTTAGTGCTAGTGGCGCACTGTCTCAAAGCTATATTGCTGGTGCAACGATATTCTTTGATGTCAACTTTAATAATCAGTGGGATGAAGAAGAAATTAAATCCATTACGGATGAATATGGTCAATTTAATCTTGATTTGCCTGTAGAACTGGATAAAAACAACAATGGACAAATAGATATCAATGAAGGACAACTGCTGGGTTTAGGAGGTTTTGATACTTCCAGTGGCTTACCATCAGGGGCGTTAATTGCTCTACCTGGTGCAACAATTATTACTCCCCTTACCAGCTTACAGGCAAAGCTGGTACAAGGTGGATTAGACCGAGATGAAGCGAATACTTTAGTTAAACAGCAATTAGGGCTAAATTTAGCAGTTAATTTAGAAACCTTTGATCCTCTCAAAGCTGTAGGTGAAAACTCAGCAAATGGCTTAAAAGTTTACTTAACTCATGTACAGATTCAGGCATTGCTCAATCAAGGTAGAGCATTATTGGATGGGTTGCAAACTGCTACACCAGAGGGACAAGCTAATCCTAATAATTTACTAGATGCGATCGCTGGACTCGCTAAGTTCCTCCAACAACGTTCCGCACAAACCCAGACAGGTTTAGATTTCACTAAAGAAACTGACCTTAAACCCTTCTTTAGCTTCCTGATTACAGAAAGAAATCTTACAGCTACAGAACAACAGTTAGATACAGTAGCGCAAATAGTCGTCCAAGGTAACGAATATTTATCTCAAATTGCCCAAATCGCTACTAAGAGAACTCTCGCTGAAGTGTTGCCAGCTATAGCTTCAATGAAACGGTTGGTACAGGGTGATAGTGCCAAGTTGGTAACAGAATTGGCTCAAGGTCAGAAAACATCAGCAGCGGTTGAGCAAGAGTTTCAAACTACTCTCCAGAAGAGTAACACCTTCGTGGATGCAGACATCGCGGCCTTTGGCAACCGTCGGATTCGCGTAGTTACAGTTAACAAAGAAATAGCTGAAAACAGTACCAACTCAGTAGAATTCACTATTGAACTCAACCAACCTGCACCCAACCAAGGTTTAACCGTCTTCTACTCCCTCACCGGAACTGCGACTCTCAACCAAGACTATCAACTAGACGTATCCGCAGATAACATTGGTGAACTGTATATTGCTCCTGGTCAAAGCAGTGCCACCATTAAAGTTACAGCCCTCAACGATACCATTGATGAACCCTTAGAAACCATTGCCCTAAGACTGAAATCAGTAGGTGAAGGTTATACCATTGACCCCACAGGCACAGTTGGATTAATTGAAATTGCAGATGATGATCAAGGTGTAGTTAATAACCCAGTTACAGCCATTGTTAAGCTTGGTACTTTTGCTGATGATACTTTGACAGGTGCAGCCGGCAATGACCGCCTAGAGGGTGATTATGGTAGTGATATCCTCGATGGTCAAGCAGGTGATGATCTGTTGCGTGGTGGTAAAGACAACGATACCTTGATTGGTGGTGCAGGTAATGATCTTCTAGAAGGCAATTATGGGGATGATAGCCTCAATGGTGGGGACGGAAACGACATTCTTGAAGGTAGTGTTGGCGAAGATAGTCTCCAAGGTGGTGCAGGGATCGACATCCTCAAAGGTGGGGTGGACAATGACTATCTGGAAGGTAATGCAGGTAATGACCAAATAGAAGGACAAAGCGGTAATGATACCCTGGTCGGTAATGAAGATAACGATTGGTTAGTTGGTGGTGAAGGTCATGATATCTTAATTGGTGGCTTGGGTGATGATATCCTCAATGGTGGTCAAGGTGCAGATGTCTTCTTCCTCAATTCTGCTAATGATGGATTTGATACTCTATTAGATTTCAATCCCAATCAAGGTGATAAAATCCAAATTTCCCAGAGTGGCTTTGGTGTTAATGACCTCAATGATTTTACTTTCCTCAGTGGCATCTTAGATTTCCAAGGTAAGAATCTGGCACTGATCCAAAATAATGGGGCAACTTACTCATTCTTCCCGAACCTGAGTGAAATTATTCAGATTGTTGATGCACCTCAAGCCATACCAGAAGTAACACCGCAAGTTAAAGCAGCAACAGAACCCTTAAAGACTATAAATACTGGTGTTACTGCTGCTAATTCCATACCAGAATCTACAGATACTAGTAATAAATCCTTACTAGACAAAGTTTTAGAACGTGGTTACATCACCTTTGGAACATCAAACAGTTATGCTACCACCTTGGGTTTTGACCTAGAATTTGTGAAAGCCATAGCAGTTGCCTTGTTTGGTGATGAGAGCAAAATCAAATTAGTTACAACTTCTTTTGACGATGGCTTCACACAGGTGGCTAACCAAACTTTAGATTTAACTACGCGGAGAGTCAGCCAAAATCTTGATCGGGATGCTAAACTGAATGTAGATTTTGGGCCTACATATCTCTATGATTACCAAGCGATCGCAGTTAAAGCCGATAGCACGATCAAAAATGCCTCAGATTTGAACGGGTTGATTATTGGTGTCGTCAGTGATACCAATGCATTAGGTAATCTGCAAAACCTGTTAACACCCCAGGGAATTAACTTCACACCCAAAGAATTTAAAACAACAGATGAATTATTTGCGGCATATCAGAATGGCGAGATAGCTGCTATTTCTACAGACAGGGCATTAATTTACAATCGTTTAGGTGATGCCATAGCTCAAAACCGCATCCTCGACGTAGAATTTTCTCAAGAACCCATTTCTTTGGTATTGCCAGAAAATGAATCAGAATGGGCAGATGTGGTCCGTTGGGTGACTTATGCCACCATTCAAGCAGAAGAATTTGGTATTACTTCCCAAAACATTGGCCAAATTATTGCCGAGAATACTGATACTGATACCAAGAATGATGCTTCACCGGCGATTCGTCGCTTCTTAGGTTTGCAAGATGAACTAGGAAAAGCATTAAATATCCGCAATGATTTTGTCGTGCAAATCATCGAGGCAGTTGGTAACTATGGGGAAATTTATCAACGTCATTTCTCTAAATTAGAGCGCGATCGCAATCTTCTGTGGACAGACAATGGATTAATGTATTCTCCACCCTTCTCTGGTGTCACCCAAGATATCCAATTAATTAATAATGATCAACGCAATTTGCTCACAGAGATTCAACAGCGCGGAGTTCTCAAATTTGGTATCCCAGAAAGCTCTACATTCCCAGGTTTTGTTGAGAAGAACAATGATGGTACTTACCAAGGTTTTGATATTGACTTAGGTCGAGCGATCGCAGTAGCAGTATTTGGCGATGCCAGCAAGATTGAATTTGTGTCTCAGCAATTTAACGATGGTTTTGCTAATACTGCTAATGGTAAAGTCGATGTTTCTGCTGGTGCATATACCCAAAACCTGATGCGTGATGCCAAATTGGGTGTTGACTACAGTCCCATTTATCTCTACACCGAACAGGGACTTTTGACACGATTAGATAGTGGTATTACTGCTTTACCTCTGCTCAACGGTCGCACAATTGGTGTAGTTGCAGGAACTACAGCCTTACAAAACCTAGAAGATGCCCTCAAGGTCTTTGATGTCAAGATCAATCCCGTCATTTATAGCAGCAGCAGTGAGATGTATGCTGCTTACGACAGCAAACAAGTAGATGCTGTTTTTAATGATGTTTCCTTACTAGCAGGTAGAATTTCTTCCCTACCCCATCCCGAAGAACATCAAATTATCAGAGATAATTTCACTAAAGAGCCTTTAGCCCTAATTGTTGATGAAAATCAATCAGATTGGTCTGATGTAGTGCGCTGGGTAACAAATGCCTTAAAACAAGCGGAAGAATATGGCATTACCTCTGAAAATATTGATCAATTCATTGCTGATAATACCGATGACCTCAAGGAAAATAACTCATCAATAGAAATTCAGGCATTCTTAGGACTGCGAGGAAATATCGGTACATCTCTTGGTTTACCCAATGACTTTGTAGTGAAGATGATTAAAGAGGTGGGTAACTATAGCGAAATTTATGCCCGTAATTTCAATACCGACCTGTTACCCCGTCAGAAAAATGAATTATCTAAAGAATTGGGATTACAGACTACTGCACCTTTGGGTATCAATACCAACAATTTAAATAGTATCCCCATTGCTGAAGATGACAACGCCCAAACTACAACTAACACAGCAGTTAATATTGATGTTCTCAACAATGACAAAGATTTAGATAATAATTCTTTAACTTTGAGCATTGTTTCTACTCCCAGTCATGGGCAAGTGCAAATTAATGATAATGGCACACCTAATGACAAAACTGATGATTTTATTATCTATACTGCCAACAGCAATTTCACGGGAATAGATAAATTCACCTATCAAGTTAATGATGGTAAGGGCGGTACAGATTCAGCTTCAGTTAATGTTTCTGTTAAATCAGCAGTAGTCTTTAACAACCAAAACAATGTTTTGAAATTGCAAGGACAGTTAAATAATCAGAAGCTCAAATTCTCTCTGAATAGTAAGCATCTAGAGAAACAAGTCATTCATGAAGTTGCTTTTGTGGCTTATGACAATGAACAAGGTGCTGTGAATGGTTTATTACCAGGTCAAAATGGTTATCTCAATGCTTTACTCCAACGTGCTGAAATTATCTTCTCTGTAATTCCTGATAATTTCATTGCTGACCCCACGAAAATTATTGATGGTTTCCAAAGTCAATATCTGGGTGCTGTGTTGTTGCAGGATACTAGTTTGGATGCGGTGAAGGCTGATTCTAGTTTGTTGAATCGGGTGTTATTGGGTTCTCCGTTTAATAGCAGCAGTTCCAAGATTTTGGATATTAATGAACTGGCTGCTGGTAAGTTGCAATTGAGTTTCCAAGACCAATTGGGTGATGCTCAAAAGGATTTAGTATTAACGGTGGAAACTACTAATGAACCTGTGCCTTTGGGTGCTGATTTGCAACGACAATCAGGTATGGAAGTTGTTGATTTGCGAGATTTCAATGGTAAAGAAATTCAGGCTTTGTTCCCTGTGGTTGCTAGTGAGGCGGCTTATGATAATACTATTGGTTTCTATGAGGTTGAGGATACTCAAGGAACTGTGAAGGATGGTTTAACTGGTACTTTGTTCCGTCCTGGTGATGCTGGTTATGATCAAGCCGCTATCCGTAATAGTCAGTTGCATGGTGTAATAATGAATGACCATGGGGCTGGTACTCAAGGTGTGTTTGCTGGTGGTAAGATTTATGCTCCCTATTTGATTGCTAATGGTACTGTGGATGGTGCTTTAGGTAATACGGGCGTACCTGTTTACTTTGCTTTCTTGGGCGCTAATCCCGACAAGAAAGATCATGTTCTTTCTTTGGGCATTGGTGACAAGTTAAGGAAAAGGGGAAATTGTCAAGGGTGGTATTTGTACCCACATTCCGCACCCCCCGGTGTCACAATCGGTAATTTCGGACTTTTTAATATATTAAAGGATGATTTTTATACAAAAAGGTCGAAATTTTATGTGGCGATAGCGAAGCGCTGCTGCAAGCAGTTCGCTAATCCCAAATCCACCAACGACCATTTTTCGTTGTGTGACAGTTTAGGGTGCGGAAGATGGGTTTGTAGCCCACATTCCGCACCCTAACTGTCACACATCAACAAAAAGCTGGTTAAGTAGGGCTTGCTGAGTAAAGCTAGAACCGCCTCTAAATAAGGGTTTTGCTGATTTTGGGAACAAAAAAGTGCAAGGCTATGGCATTTAGAGCCTCAAAATCCTTGCATTTCTATGGAAAATCAGGGGGTGAATTTGGAAACCAATCTCCCAAACCACCATTTTTCGCACTGTGTGGCATCTAGGTTCGCTTTGGATACTTATTCAGCAAGCCCTAATTACAGTAGCAGCTACAGCTAGTAATTCTACACAGGCAGAATTTACATCTTTAGAAGCATTAATTCCCACTTTACCAGAAGCAGAACGCAACGATTTTTTGGTTAAAGTCCTCAAAAATGAGCCATTAATTGGAGTTCAATTAGCAAAAAGATTGAAAGAATTATCTAATAGTCAACTTACTTTAGTTCAAGGTAATGGTCTGACGGGGCGACAATGAAGCTAGGATGTAGGTAGAATAAGCTCTATAGCCCTTAGACCCCGTTGATAGTACTTGCGCTTATTAGGAATAAGTCTCAATAAATCTAAAACCGAGTCCCAGCAACTTGTATCAAAATCAACCCAAGCTGTACCATAAAATCCAATATAAAAAGTACTATGACGACGTTCATATCTGCCAAATTCTTTAACGCGACCAACGTATTTTTGCAACCCTTGGCGCTTAATTTGCCGTCCTTCAATAGTAGCACTAGTGTAGGCGATAGCTATTAATATAACCAAAGAGATTAGTCGATTGCCTCTAACTTGAGTACCTTCTAAACAATAACCTCCTTTTTTAAAGTCTCTAAACATTTCTTCAATACAAAATCTTTTCTTGTAAGCTGAAATAGCCTCGGCGATAGTATCTAAATTTGTTAAAATAAACCACGGTTCTTTTGGGGCTATTCCCTTAACTTTACCTTTCCATTTACCAGCGATATTGAAATTATCAAACCCATGAGTTTTTGTGACTTCAATACCTTGTAAAAATAAAGAAACACCTGGAGATAATCCCAAAGTTTTTAATTGCACATAAATATCTTTTTTTATTTCTACAAAGTGATTATTCTTCAATCGAAGACAGAAATATACTTCCCTTTCCCTGAAACAGTTTGCCAAGACAACAGAACAGAATTCTCTATCTCCTAATACACATATTTTATAAATATCAAATATCGGTAAAATATGGGATAATATTTTCTTTTGTTCATCAAAATTACTACTCCCTAATTTTGGTAATAATTCAAAATATACGGGAAAACTTCTGTTCTCCCATACCACACTTACCATAAACCTATATTTTGAATTGACTGTAATACAGTAATTATTATATTTAGAAATAAACTTTCGCTAGGGCTAAATTGTGTCTCTAAATATGTCTGATAAAATACAGGTAGCATAGGCAACATTTTTATTGGGTACGGGTTTTGATGTGTTACCGCTTCCCATCATACCTGCCTACAATCCTTATTCCATCAATCTTTGAGCGTATCCTTGAAAACAACTGGAAAATCCGGATCTTAACCTTTTTTCCGAAAAATATTGCTAGTCCTGGCAACTTGTCAATAATGTTACTTTCGTGTAATATAGATCTTTGGTTGTGAAAATATTTTTACAACGGGGTTTCCAATCATCAATTCAACATTCCGACAATAACCACACCAGGAAAAAATATGCTGTTTTTTTTCAAGTTGATTGATTATTTATTAGCCGCAGTTGCTATCACATCAATTTTCATCATTTATGTTGGTTCTAGTGATCAACAATATATAACTGCTGCATCCGTTGCTTTAACTGTTGCTCTTGGTTTGTTTATCTTCAATAGACAATCTGTGAAGAATGCTCAAAAGGAATCACAAAAAACTGAGCTTTCCAAAAAAGCTGAACTCTATACCTCTCTATTAAGCAATGGCACTACATTGGACTATAATACAGTTTTACCAGCACGAGCTAAAGCTTTAGAATATTGTCAAGAGTTGATTGATGATTATAAAAGTTCTCGAAATCTCGCCAGAACTCTTTACTATGTTTTGCAAATTTCTACCGTTATTTTGTCAGGTGTCACACCAATTTTAGTGTTGGTGGATAAATTAGAAGCAGGACAAAGCTGGTTAAAATGGCTGCCTGTTATTTGCCCAGCCGTTGCTTCCATTGTTGCTAGTATCGTTACCTCATTTCCTTTTGAAAAAAATTGGATGGCTGCTAACAAAGCCGTTGAATTATTAGAAGCTGAACAGGAAAAGTTTATTTTGGGAATTAGCCCAGCCTATCGTTGTTATGATATTTCCGAAGAAGGTAAACAACAACAAAGAGTAAGTCAGGCAATAGAACTATTTATTAATCAAGTGAATAATATTCACCTCCAAATAGTTCAACCCAGCAGTGATTCAGAACAAGGAAATCAAGAAAAACAAGAGTCACCACAACCTGAAGAATCAACTACAGGACAAAAAGTGGCTGCATAATCTTGGGCGCAGGGACTAATCTAATTGGACGCAAGACCTGCGCCCCTACGGAATTTCTGAAGGATCAAAAATGTCAGTTATCCCTGACATTACGGTTTATAGTAAAAAAATAGTTAGAATGGTGTAGACCCTCTTTTCCAGGGAGTCAACCCACTCGTGATTCTGATTAATTGCAACCTTGTATGAATTTAAATAGCCAGTCTGCCCATTCTTCCGATACATATTCCCAACGTTTGGCAGACATTGTGGGAACAGTGATCGCTTTGATCACCCTCACTTTACCAGTATTTATCATCGCCCACTATTCTTCAGTAAATGTTGAAAACAATCAGCCATCCTTAAGCTATAACCTATCTATTCCCGGAGATTAAAATATACAGCAGAATTTAGGAGTCAAAGCAGAGGATAATGGGCAGGGAGTTTTTTTCTCTGCTTTTTTTTGATCATTTGTGAAATTCGCCAAGATTTTTAGCAGGAATCTGGGGGAAGAGATCCACAATGCCTTAGAATCTTACACTGGGAGCGAAAATGGCTGCTACCGCTTATTCACTTTTAGTAAAGGAGTTTTGTTGTGGATTTATCTTTGATTCCTGCCCAACCAAAGCCAGGTGTAATTAATGTCCTGATTGAAATTGCTGGCGGAAGTAAAAATAAATACGAATACGATAAGGATTTACAAGCATTTGCTTTAGATCGGGTTCTCTATTCTTCGGTCAAGTATCCTTATGATTATGGTTTTATCCCTAATACCTTAGCTGATGATGGCGATCCGTTAGATGGTATGGTAATGATGGATGAACCAACATTTCCCGGTTGCGTGATTGCGGCTAGACCAGTTGGTTATTTGGAAATGATTGATGGTGGCGATCGTGATGAAAAAATTCTTTGTGTTCCCGATAAAGATCCGCGCTATGCTCATGTAAAGTCTCTCAAAGACATATCCCCTCACCGACTAGAAGAAATTGCTGAATTTTTCCGTAGTTATAAAAATTTGGAAAAAAAGGTCACGCAAATTCTCGGTTGGCAGGATGTGGATAAGGTAGCTCCCTTGGTGGAAAAGTTCATTCAAGCAGCTAAAGCTAAAGCATAATAGATTATGGGTGATGGTAATGTGAATTACTCATTACCCACTAAACCGATAATTGTGGAATCATCAGTAATCACTTACTGAGTCTAATTCCCAACTATCTTACTGGTTGCAAAAAAAATTTAAACTCAAATGCAGCGCACTCTCTTGTCGGCAAAAATTCATAACTGTACGCTCACAGCAGCAAATATTAACTATGTGGGTAGTATCAGCATTGACGAGGTTCTCCTGAAAAAAGCTGGTATATTCCTCTATGAGCAGGTACAAGTAGTGAATATTGCTAATGGTGAGCGTTTTATTACTTATGCCATACCTGCTCCCGCTAATTCAGGAGCGATTGAATTAAATGGAGCAGCCGCACGTTTAGGTGTAGTTGGCGATCGCTTGATTATCATGACTTACGGGCAGTTTACTATAGAAGAGTTAAAATGTTACTCTCCGACTGTTGTAATTGTGGGTGAAAAAAACCAGTTATTAGAAGTGCGACATTATGATGATCTGCTCAGTAAGCTCTAATTTTCAATAAAATGTTAAATTTTGAGTTGTCCGATTCTCAAATTTATGCTCCTGAACAACTAAGTCCTACTCTTGCTGGTGAATCTGATCTATTTCAGGTGCGATTCTTGTACGTGGTTTGATTCCTACTCCTAGTGGCTCAGAAAGCTGGAGTAAAACGGTTAGTAATCTCCTATCATCATTCTGATGATGATGATTTTCTTGATCATGTTCAAACTGAAATTCAGTCAGTATTCCCTAAAGCATTACTAGCTCGTGAAGGACTTATTTTAAGTATTAATTAATATAACCGCCTAAGAGGTGGGCGGGAAATCGCCAAAATGTGTACAGAAACGTGAAATCGCCCAAAACTGCCATCTTCCTGTTACCAATTCTCTAAACTTAATTCTTCAACTCTCAATAAATCACTATCATTAGAAACATTAATATTCATTATGATGAAACTGATTTAGATGTTGATTTAAAAAACTTGGGAATTATCTAAAATTTATGATCATAGTTAGCAATACTTCACCTACAGCACTTCCCGGTGTTATGAGGTACATATCTAGCGGGCAAGATGCCCGCACTACAAGAGTTTCGTGATTCAACTTTGTACCTCATAAGAGCGGAAACCGCTGTATTACTAATCTATCAGCTATAGGGAAAAATCCAATTAGTAGAACAACTTTATGGATAAATTATCATATCATCAGCCGTTTTTCAAGAATTAACACAATGGGGAGATTCAATACCAGGAGCAAAAGAAGTCAAAACTTATGACTGGATTATTGTAAAACCTGTTAATAATGTTAGTTTAGGACAATCTTTATTATCTCATTAATGCTTGAAACCCAGCTTGAATAAAATGCTTATCAAAAGTTAAAGCTTGAGTAACTTTATTTTGTTTCATTACCACAAAAGAAACACAATCAACTAAACCCCATGATTTATCTTGATGTTGTTTGTATAAATTTAATGCCTCTTCAAATAATTCAGGATTTAACCGGATAACTTCTACTTCATCAGAATTTAAAAAAGTTTCCATTAATTCAACTGCTTCACTTTTATAATTACTCGATAAAGCATTACCAACTTCTAATAAAATTGCATCAGTGGTTATCAAAGGATAATTTTCAAATTTTTGAGCTAATTCTAAAGCTTTGAGATGATATTGATCCCGTTTGTTTATTAAGGCTACAATAAACAGCGTATCAACAAAAATTTTATCCCTCACTTGTATCTCTCCCTAAACTAACACTCACTTGAATCGAGAAATCTTCAGGAGCATCAATTTTAATCTTTCGTAATTTGGACATGAGACTAGGTTTTTTAACAGCATTTTCTGAATCGCTTAACTGTTCAATAATTCCATAAACTTGATTAAGTTGTTCTTCTGTTAAATTTTTTAGTTTCTCTTGAATCATTTGTTTTGTAATCATAGTAACTTACCTCACATAACTATTCTTAAGTACAATTATAGCAAATGACTCTGTAAATTTTCTGGTGTTGCACATTATAGCATTTTTTAGTTTTGTGATGTCTGTTTATTACTCCAGTGTTAATATCCGAGTAATAGATTGTGTCAGATATATCTCATATGATTAACTAGTTCTCCAGGGGAAGCAATAGTTGCTTACTATTTATATGGTTTTGTCGAATTCTTGGAAGATTTTTATTGGTAGCATTTAGTTCTGACAAAATAAAATCAGTAAAAGCTTGTTGTTTACAAATTTTTTCATAATCAATAAAATCTGAGTTATTAGATTTTTGATAATATTGTTGGGCTAGAGTATTAAATTTATCATTGGTTTGGATAAATATTTCTTCACATTTTTCAATATCATTAAGAATACTAATAATTGTTTCACAATATTTTTCTATATCTTTCTTATTTTTACAACTAGGACAATCACTATCACTAACAATATATTTAAAAATCATTAGTAGATAATATTTAACTTTAGTTGATGTATCTTTTTTTTCATAATTCAGATTTACATATATTTTCAATTTTTTGTATAAATAGTTAAGTTGATAAAATGCCCATGAACTTGTGTAATAAGGGATTGGATAATGAGAATTAGCAAAAATATCATTTCCAATTCTATCAATTAATTTTTTATCAAAATAGCTAAAATTATGAGGTTCATCCAAAAACATTGCAGTGAAAGTTTTAATCTGAGGTCTAATTTTAATAATTCTATTTTTAATAACATCTTGGCGCAGAAATTGTCCGGGTCTTCTTTCATAATAAAGTGGCTTCTGATGTCCTGATTTCTGAATCTCATAATATTCATCTAATTTTTTATTAAAATCAGATAAAGCAGCTAGTAATTCTTTCTGAACCTCTGTTTGAGAATTAGTCGCCTTAATAATTTCATTTCTAATATTATCGTTATCTGTTTCTATTATTTTAACAAGAATAATTGTATCATCTATGTTAGATACATTTTTACAAATATTCAGTACATGACTAGTTTGACAACCATTAACAATTTGATAGTCAACTAATCTATATGTTTTATCTTTGACTATGTGTAACTCTTGAGTAATAATAGTAACTCCATTATTTAAAATAGGAAAAAGATAAATTTTATCGTCAGATTCAAGAGTTTGTTTTATGCCTTCATTAATTCTATTTTCTTCTCCTAAAAAACCTCTAACATTATCATAAAAAATAAAATCTCTGATGCTTTTATCTTCATCTTCACGCAAAATTATTTTCCTAAATTCAGAAAAAGACATTGTTGTTATATATGCTTTCTCTACTCCAGGAACTTCCAAATCAAAGGAATTATTAACTTTAATAGTAGTCTCAACTTGAAGTTGAGTTTGTCTATATAACTTTTCAATATCTTTATATCCCCAAAAAGAAAAATTAATACTAGATAAAAATGTCAATTCCTCTTCTAACTCTTTCAACAATCTTAATTGTTTATTTTTGATTTTAGACTCAGCATCTTTGTGAGAAATACTGATATAGTAAATCTTACATTCTGGACGTTTCCGTATATTTTTAATATATGTTTTCAGTAAATGTGATGCTAAGTTTGCCTTTTCCTGAACTTTCTGACTTCTTGAATAGAAAGGTTTTTTATCTCGATAATCTGCAAAAAAAATCTTTAATTGCACTCATTGTTCTCTCTACAACAGTAAGTTCAAAACTGTTTTTTAACTTAGCTTGTATGAAAATAAATTTTAATTCAAAACTTCTATTTTTATTATCTCCAATTATATTTTCTGCATCATCTTTAGAATTAACTAAAATATCATCAATTAAAATACCAATACCATCTAATCCTGTATCACTCGGTTGTCCAGTATGAACTTTAGTAATATCAAATTCGTCTCCTGTTCGATTAGAAGACGAAAAGACACAATAATTAGCGAATCGTTCAAAATCTGTAGGATCATCTTTCGATTCTAGCTCATAATCTTGCAAATATTCCTGAACAAAACTGTTGATTACGGGATCTATCATGGTTTTTTTTAATTTCAATATCTTGGTATTAACACAAGATTATAATATAGCAATTCTCACAAACAAACTACCTAATTTTACAAAAATAAACTTTGCTATCAAACTTAGCAAGGTGATTGTTATTTACCAGTGACAAAACAATTATTGCCGCTTTTATCTGTATAAACATATCTATTAAAAACAATCTTCCATTAATTATGCAAAAACCGCAATCAATATATCCAATTTTTGCATAATTACTCAAATTTAGTAACCTACTATACGAACTGTTATGAAAAATCACACTAACGTAACAATATCGAAACTGTTACACCACCAACCAGGAAACTACTATCAGTTATTTCCCCAAAGTGGCAAGTACAGAACCGATAAGAACACGGATACACAGTTAATTCAGTCCTGTTTCCCCAAAAAAAGCATAATGATAGAAACAGCAACTACCACAGATAAACTCAATAAATTCGAGAAATTCAAAGCCGAAAAAGACGGACTCGTAGTTAAAAACGAAATAGAAAATTTTGCCCAAATTGGTTGGGAAGCAATGGACGAAAACGACCTCAACCATCGCCTAAAATGGTTAGGTGTATTTTTCCGTCCAGTCACTCCCGGTAAATTCATGATGCGAATGCGTCTACCTAACGGTATTCTCAACAGCAGTCAATTGTCAGTTTTAGCAGAAGTGGTACAGCGTTACGGTGAAAATGGCAGCGCCGATATTACCACTAGACAGAATATACAACTACGCGGGATCAACTTTGAAGATATCCCCGATATCTTTAATAAATTTCACAAAGTCGGATTGACTACTATCCAATCAGGGATGGATAACGTCCGTAATATTACAGGTGATCCTGTAGCTGGTTTAGATGCAGATGAGTTTTATGATACCAGAGAATTAGTGCAGCAAATCCAGGATATGCTGACTAACAACGGTGAAGGTAATCCAGAATTTAGCAATCTTCCCCGCAAATTTAATATTGCAATTACTGGAGGAAGAGATAATTCCGTTCATGCAGAAATTAACGATTTAGCCTTTATTCCCGCTTTTTGGAGAAATGAAAACGAAGTACCAATCTTTGGGTTTAACGTCATTGTCGGCGGCTTATTTTCGGCAAAACGTTGTGAAGCTGCTATTCCTCTCAATGTTTGGGTATCTCCCGCCGAAGTTGTATCATTATGCAAAGTCATTGTCGAGATTTTCCGAGATCATGGCTTACGTGCAAATAGACTAAAAGCCCGATTAATGTGGTTACTTGATGAATGGGGGATAGAAAAATTCCGTGCTGAAGTAGAAAAGCGAGTTGGAAAATCATTATTACCCGCAGCAGCAAAAGATGAAATTGACTGGGAAAAACGGGATCATGTGGGCATATATAAACAAAAACAACCTGGATTTAACTACGCAGGTTTAAATATTCCCGTCGGCAGATTGTCTGCTGATGATATGTTGGAAATTGCCAGATTAGCGGAAGTTTACGGAAGCGGAGAAATCCGGTTTACCGTAGAACAAAATGTCATTATCCCGAATATTCCCGATTCCAGTTTAACAACATTTTTCACAGAATCAGTATTAGAGAAATTTTCAGTTAATCCTGGCTTATTAATGCGATCGCTAGTATCATGTACAGGCGCACAATTTTGCAACTTTGCCTTAATAGAAACCAAAAATCGCGCCTTAGCAATGATTAAATCATTGGAATCTGAACTAACTTTATCACGTCCTGTGCGAATTCATTGGACAGGATGCCCTAACTCCTGTGGACAGCCCCAAGTAGCCGATATTGGCTTAATGGGAACTAAAGTGCGTAAAAATGGCAAAATGTTGGAAGGTGTAGACATTTACATGGGTGGAACAGTGGGGAAAGACGCACATTTAGGAACTTGTGTGCAAAAAAGTATTCCCTGCGAAGACTTACAACCCATATTGAAAGAAATACTAATTACCAAATTTGGGGCAAAATTGCGAGAACCAGCAATAATTTAACCTCAATAACTAGACATAAAATCATCCGCGTTTATCTGCGTTTATCCGCGTTTGATAAATCATCAATTTAGGCAATTTCATAATTGTCCTTGGATTTTTATATCCAATTTTTCAGAAATTCAATTATTTAGCGAGAAAAGAAATGTTAAAAGGATTATTTTCATTCCAAGGCCGCTATCGCATACTACATCAGACATGGTTTGCATTTTTCCTAACCTTTGTTTGTTGGTTTAACTTTGCCCCCTTCGCTACCACAATTGGAAAAGAATTACATTTACTTCCTGAACAAATTAAAACATTAGGAATTTGTAACCTAGCATTAACAATTCCGGCCCGTCTAATTATTGGGATGTTATTGGATAAATTCGGGCCAAGAATTACCTATTCCCTCTTATTAATGTTTGCAGTTGTTCCTTGTTTAGCAACAGCATTAGCCCAAGACTTTAACCAACTAGTTATTAGTCGCTTATTAATGGGAATAGTCGGTTCTGGATTTGTGGTAGGAATCCGCATGGTAGCCGAATGGTTTCCTCCCAAAGAAATGGGAATTGCCCAGGGTATTTATGGCGGTTGGGGTAACTTTGGAGCATTTGGAGCAGAATTTGCATTACCAACAATTGCAATTGCAACCAGCTTTTTAGGTGGTAGCGGTTCTAACTGGAGATTAACAATTGCCTTAACAGGAATTGTCACTGCAATTTACGGATTATTCTACTTTAAAAGCGTTCAAGATACACCCAGCGGTAAAGTTTATCAAAAACCCAAGAAAAATGGCTCATTAGAAGTAACTTCTATTAAAAGCTTTTGGGCGTTGATTGTTTCCAACCTTGGTTTAATATTCGCATTGGGTTTATTAGCTTGGAGACTAGAACAAAAGAAAATTCATTTCCTCACACTTAGCCAAATGTATATAGTTTGGATTGTATTAGCAGGATTATTTGCTTACCAAACTTACCAAGCATATCAAGTCAATCACGAATTACTAACAGGAAAAAAAACCTACCCAGCAAATCAACGTTATCAATTCGGTCAAGTAGCATTATTAGAATTTACCTACATTACCAACTTTGGTTCAGAACTTGCAGCCGTTTCCATGCTCCCGGCATTCTTTGAAAAAACCTTTGGTTTAGAACATATTGTCGCCGGCATGATTGCCTCCATTTATCCCTTTCTTAACCTAGTTTCTCGTCCCAGTGGTGGTTTAATTTCCGATAAATTAGGTTCGCGTAAATGGACAATGACAATAGTTTCTGCGGGGATTGCAATAGGTTATTTAATGGCACATTTCATTAACAAAGATTGGCCTATCCCCCTCGCAATTGCTGTCACCATGTTTGCGGCTTACTTTGCTCAAGCTGGTTGTGGTGCAACTTACGGAATAGTGCCATTAATCAAAAAAGAAGCAACCGGACAAATAGCCGGAAACGTCGGTGCTTACGGCAACTTTGGCGGCGTAGTTTATCTAACAATCTATAGTTTAACAGACCCATCAACCCTATTTGCCACCATGGGAATAGCCGCCATGATTTGCGCCTTTATGTGTGGATTCTTCCTCAAAGAACCAAAAAATTCATTTGCATCTGATAATGAAAATGAAGGAGAAATAATTAATCATCAATCTGTTTTAATAGAAGAATAATTATCTCACGCAAAGGCGCAAAGGTAAGAAAATAAAAACTAGAAATTAAAAATATTTCTCCTCTTATGAAATTATCTCTGTGTCCTCTGTGCCTCTGTGGTTCGTTTATCATAACTTTGCTCCTTAGCGTCTACCCTGCGGGATCTCTAAGAGAGATTGCGCGAAATAACTTTTTAAACCTGCAAATATTATGACAGAATTTACCAAAACACTTTGTCCTTATTGCGGTGTTGGTTGCGGTTTAGAAGTTTCTCCACCAGCCCAACATGGAAAAGCCACAAATCGAGATAGTGAAGGAATTCCTATTTGGCGAGTTAGGGGTGATAAATCCCATCCTTCTAGTCAAGGAATGGTATGTGTTAAAGGTGCAACTATTGCTGAATCTTTGGATAAAAGTAGATTACATTATCCCATGGTGCGCGATTCTTTAGATGCAGAATTTCGGCGTGTGAGTTGGAATGAAGCTTTTGATATTATTACCCACCGGATTCAAACATTGAGATTGAATCAAGCCACAGATTCTATCTGTATGTATGGTTCTGGACAATTTCAAACAGAAGATTATTATATTGCTCAAAAGTTACTTAAAGGTTGTTTAGGAACTAATAATTTCGATGCTAATTCCCGGTTGTGTATGTCTAGTGCGGTATCTGGGTATATTCAAAGTTTTGGTGCTGATGGTCCTCCTTGCTGTTACGATGATTTAGAATTAACTGATTGTGCTTTTTTAATTGGTACAAATACAGCAGAATGTCATCCCATTATTTTTAATAAGTTAGCAAAATATCATAAAAAAAATCGCCATGTTAAAATGGTTGTGGTTGACCCTCGGCGGACTCCCACAGCCGAAGCAGCCGATTTACATTTAGCTATTCGTCCAGGTACAGATATTGATTTGTTAAATGGTATTGCCCATTTATTAATGAAATGGAATTATGTTGATCTAGCTTTTATTGATGATTGTACTAGCAATTTTCCGGCTTATGCTGAGGTAATTCGGCATTATTCGCCGGAGGTAGTGGCGAGTCGTTGTGGTATTAGTATTGAAGATTTAGAAACTGCTGCTAAATATTGGGGAAAATCAAAATCTGTACTTTCTTTATGGTCAATGGGTGTTAATCAATCTTCAGAAGGTACGGCTAAAGTTAGAACTATTATTAATTTACATTTAATGACGGGACAAATCGGTAAACCTGGTGCTGGTCCTTTTTCTTTGACTGGTCAACCTAATGCTATGGGTGGCAGAGAAGCGGGAGGGTTAGCCCATTTATTACCGGGTTATCGGTTGGTAAAAAATGCCCAACATCGCGCAGAAGTTGAGGATTTTTGGGGTTTGGAAAGAGGACAAATTTCCCCTGTTCCTGGTTTAACTGCTTGGGAAATGATCACTGGTTTAGAAACTGGAAATGTGGGTTTATTGTGGATTGCTGCCACTAATCCGGCTGTGAGTATGCCAGATTTAGAAAGAACTAAAAAGGCGTTATTAAAATCTCCTTTTACTATCTATCAAGATGCTTATTACCCTACGGAAACATCAGCTTATGCTCATGTTTTGTTACCTGCGGCACAGTGGGGTGAAAAAACTGGGATTATGACGAATTCGGAAAGAATGGTCACTCTATGTTCGGCTTTTCGTGAACCACCCAGAGAAGCAAAACCTGATTGGGAAATTTTCGCAGAAGTGGGAAGAAGATTAGGTTTTAATGATAAGTTTAATTTCCAAAATTCGGCAGAAGTTTATCAGGAATTTGTCCAATTAACTCGTCAGCGTCCTTGTGATATGTCGGGTTTAAGTCATGGGTTTTTAGCCGCACAAGGTCCAACCCATTGGCCTTATGCACAGGGTAGTAATTCAGGAACTAAACGTCTATATACTAATTTGCGATTTCATACACCTGATGGACGCGCTAAGTTTGGTGCATATTATTCTAAAGGACTTGCTGAACCACCGGATGAGAATTATCCTTTTATATTAACTACTGGTAGATTATATGGTCATTGGCATACACAAACACGCACCGGCAGAATTGAGAAAATTCGCAAACTGCACCCGCAACCGTTTATTGAGATTCATCCCCGTGATGCTGCTACTTTGGGTATTATTGATAATCAGTGGTTAGAGGTGCGATCGCGTCGTGGTACAACTAAGTTTCCAGCTAAAGTTACAAAAGCTATTTCTCCCGGTACTGTCTTTGTCCCTATGCACTGGGGTAAACTGTGGGCAGATGATGCAGAAGCTAACGCTCTTACCCATTCAGAAGCTTGTCCTGATTCCCTGCAACCGGAATTAAAAGCCTGTGCTGTGCAGTTAGTTCCAATTCTTGTAGAATCTACGGTTAAAAATTATCAACTTCAGTCTTCTCAGTGGTAAGCTTTTGTCTGAATCAGGATGTCCAGGATTAAAGGATAAACAGGATAAATAGGGTGAGAACAAAAACTTTATCACCAATTACCGATTAAAATCTTTGCAGCAAAGTATTAATTTGTTGCAGTTTAGCTGCTAATACACCACTGCTGATTAGTTCAGTGGCTGTGTCTATACCAGTTTGCATATCTGAACAAATACCAGTGCGCCATAGATAAAAACCACCATTCCATAGGGCTGTTTGGCTTAGTTCGCTGGTTTTTCCCGTTAAAATCCCCTGCATTTCCTTAATGAGTTCTTCTGTGGTTGTGAGGGGAACGTTTTTAGTGATAAAGCCATATTCACGGGGTGCGAGTTGTAGCCGGGTTAATACTTCTGGGTTTGATGAAGATAAGCCGATAATGGCTGTGCGATCGCGTGGTAAGTCACAACTACCCTCTAAACCCTTGATAAAAGTGTATTTATTCACCCCACGTAATCCCAAAGCAGTCTGAAACATTCCTTCTGTGGGTGGATGAACAAAACCGGCAATAATGTGAGCATCACTCGTATATGGACACCAAATCAACTCCATTGTGGCTAACGGTGGACGTTTCCCCAATTGCTCACGGTATTCCCACAAAGTTTGATTTAAAGGAAAATGCTTAGGTGTGTAAATAAAACCGATTCCTGTTTGTTCAAAAACCTGCTGGGTTTGTTCGAGTGATAAACCAGTCCAATCTATTCCTAAACCTTGCCAAATCTCGATTAAAGGTAAACCATATTTTGTCGGTAAGCGATCTCCTCCGTGCATAATTACAGGTTGTCCCGCAGCAGCTAATAATAAAGCCGTAATTATATTAATTGGTGCAGTGCGGGTTCTGCCATCATAGGGTACACCCAAAACTATCACAGGTTGGGCTATTGGTAGCAATTTGGGTCCGATTTCATAGTAACTGTCTAACATCCCTGCTAATTCTTCACCTGTGGGACGTTTAATGCGGTGAGCAATTAAAAATGCGCCAATTTGCGCTGGTGTGGCTTCACCTAATAACATCATTTTTGTTGCAGTAGCGGCTTCAGCACGGGTTAAATTATCTGATGTGTGAGTTCCACTACCTACTTTTTGAATAAATTCTCTAAATTTATTAGTCATTTGTTAGTTGTTAGTTGTCAGTTGTCAGTGGAAAAAGGTAATAGTTTATTTTTAATTTTTTATTTCCGGAATATTATCTTTGACAAGTTGCCAAAAATATTGAATAGGGGGAATGTGGAGACGATCTTGGGTTGTTACCATCACTACCCGACGAGTTAAACTAGAATTATCAGCTAAATTACTATTTTCGGCTAGGGGACGAACTGCCAGGGTGGGATCATGTCTGGCTTCTATTAATGCTGATTGGGGAAGTAAGGCAATGAGTTCTCCTTGACGAACTACTCCCCGAAAGGCATCCAGGGTATTTACTTCTAAAGCTGCTTTGAGTGTAGCTTTCATCTGTTCAAATTTATCTTGAATCAGACGTTGCATTCCATAACCATCTTTAAATACCACTTGGGGATAACGAATTAACTCTAACCAGGGGATAGATTCATATTCAGATAGGGGATGATTTGCTGCGATGAGGACTTCTATGGGTTCTTCATATAGCAATTCTACGGCCATTTCTTTGCCGGTGATTAAAAAGCGATTGTGCATTACAATTGCTAAGTCTACTAAACCATCTTTGAGGACTTTCAGAGAGCGATCGCTTCCTAATGATGTGACTCGCAATTGCACCTCTGGATAATGATGACAAAATTTTTGTAACACTGGTGGTAGGTAAGAAGCACAGACTGAATGAATTGCTGCAATACATAGTTCTGGTTGCTTTCCCCCCATTAAATCTGTTAATTCCTGTGTAGCGGATTCCCATTCCTGGCAGATTTTATGCACACGAGGAAGTAAGCGTTCACCTCCTAAGGTTAATTTGGCATGGGTGCTGCGATGAAATAATTCTATGCCCAAATCTGCTTCTAATGCCTGAATTTGCCGACTAATAGTTGATTGAGTCACACCACATTGTTTAGCTGCTTGTTGAAAGCTACCTGTTTGAATGATCGCCAAAAAGGCTTGCAACTGCTCTAGACGCATTTTAATAGAACCTAAGTATAAATGAATAACTCTTATTAATTTAACGGGTTATCTGTATAATTTTAATTTAATTTAATTTGTTGTCCAGCATTTAATTTACATAATCACATTAGCAAAAATACTTGTGCATACTGAATTGATGCGTTGTATAACAACTGATATAGCAAGGAATAGGGAATAAAGTCAGAAAATTATTTCCCTCTGCCTCTTTCGTCCTGATTCCTGCTATGAGGTACATATCCAGCGGGCAAGATGCCCGCACTACAAGAGTTTCATAATTCAAGTTTGTACCTCATTAGAGCAAAATCTGCTGTATGATGACAGCCTGGAGATTGTCAAGTTGCTTTAACTAAGATAGAACCACCTTCAATTTTAGCTTGGTAAGTTTTCAGCGGTTTTTTAGCAGGACCTTCTTGTGCTTTACCATCAGGAGCAAATTTTGCACCATGACAGGGACAGACAAATTTACCTTGTTTTGCGTTCCAGTCGATGCTACAACCTTGATGAGTACAGGTAGGATTAACAGCAATCAGATTTTTTGCGGCTTTAGATGTGCCAACTACTAATACTGCGCCAATGGTTGAATTTTCTACTAATAGTTGCCCAGTTTTGTCTAATTGTGCTACAGTACCCACTTTTTGCCAGCCTTTCGTGGCAGCATTAGCAGATGTACTCGTTTCGGGAGAACAGGCTGCAATTGCGACAGGTAAGGAACTCGCTAAACAACCTAATCCTACCCAATTTATAAAGTCACGACGTTTCATATTTGCTGGTAATCAATATGTGATTTTTTACTAACATCTATTATTACTGGCGATGTTGGATAATGTCATTATTTAATTATTGATTTGTGCTGATGGAATTGAGGGCGCATACTCTGCAACTCTACGGTTTTTGTGAGTTTAAATCATTATTTTTGTTATAAATGCTTTATTAAAGTAGTAAGTTAATTTATTATTAAATAATTTAATTACATGAATTTTAACTAAACATAAAATAATCTTAATTGATTGTCATATAGGAATCCGGTTTAATTCTTGGAAAGATACGTAGGTGCGTTACGCGATTGCTAACACACCCTACAATACTCCACCAAAATGTAAATGATATTCAGGGATGTTATACATTGTAGCATTTTTAGTTATCTGATGTCTGTTCATTTCTCCAGTGTTAATTTCTGAGGAATAGATTTTGTCAGATTTTGAAATTAATTTTTTAACTATTAAGTTTGATGTATAATGAATTTTTGGTTTAGTATAATATTATAGCTATGAATACTTGCCATGATGCGGTTAAAAATGCTTTAATCTAAAAATTTGATAAGGAAAAAGAAAAAATGGATAATCTTTTTGGTAATTTAAACTTTCAGACACTACAAGAAAACCCAGATTTCAAAGAAGATAGTGTTAGAGAAGTAATTATTCTTCCTATTTTAAAAGCACTTGGGTATACAGAAACAAATATAGTTCGTAGTAAAACATTACAATAACAAATTAATAGCCGAAAGTATCAAAGAAATGTATCGAGTGCTAAAGTTTGATCGTTGGTTATCATTTGTATTTGCTCATAAAGATCCTGAATTTTGGCATTTAATTATTGACACTGCGGAAAGTTGTGGTTTTGAATATGTTGGTGCAGTACCGCAAAAAAACGGACAAACAAGTTTTAAGAAAAGACAAAATCCTTTTACAGTTTTGTCAGGACAACTAATCATTAATTTTCGTAAAGTTCGCAGTCCTAAAGCCATCATGAAAGCCAATTTAGGGATGGATATTGCAGAAATTGTCATTCAGACTATTGAAGGAATTATTGCAAAAAATGATGGTGCAAGCCTGGAACAAATTAATGATGAACTCATTATTAAAGGCTTAGAATTAGGTTTTTTAGACTTGTTAAAAAAACAGTATTCAGATTTAACACCAATTTTAATTGATAATTTTGAATATGACGAAAAAACAGAACTATTTACTCTGAAAAAAGACACGAAATTCAAGTCACATATTGATGTAAAATTGAGAATTAAATACTATTTGATTAGTTATTTACGCAGAATGGAACGAGAAAAGAAAAAGCCAAGTTTTGATGAAATAGTTTTGCATCTATTACCGCTTTTAAAAAATGGAACTACCCCAGAAAATCAAACTATTTTGAGCGTATTAGAAGATATTGGAGAACGAATAGGAGAAAATAGTTGGACATTAAAAAAAGAAGGTCAACTTTCATTATTTTGATTAGAGATAATCCAAAGTCGAAAAAGAAGGACTCGCATTTAAAAATCGAATAAATAATTTTTCCCAAATCGTGAATAGCAAGATCCCCGACTTCTCTAAGAAGTCGGGGATCTAAATTAAATTACCTATTAGCCAAATATTGATACATTTCCCATCTTGCATTAACTTCTGCTTGCGCTTGTTCTAGCAACAACTTGGCAACCTCTGGTTTACTCTTCGTCAACATCTTGAATCGGTTCTCCTGATACATTGACTTTTCCACCGATTCAGAAGGTGCTTTCATATCCAATTGTAAGGGATTTTTCCCCTGTGATTGTAATGCCGGATTATAGCGATATAACAACCATCTTCCTGAGTCTACTAGAGCCTTTTGCTGATGTAAACCTTTGGTCATATCAATACCATGAGCAATACAATGACTGTAAGCAATTATGATTGATGGCCCATCAAAAGCTTCCGCTTCTAAAAATGCTTTGAGTGTATGTTCATCTTTTGCACCTAACGCCACACTCGCCACATAAACATTACCATAAGTCATGGCCATTAAACCCAAATCTTTCTTAGGTGCAGGTTTTCCACCAGTCGCATATTTAGCAACTGCGGCTTTTGGTGTGGCTTTGGAAGATTGTCCGCCAGTGTTAGAATAAACTTCTGTATCCATGACCAAAATATTCACATTTTTGCCTGTAGAAATCACATGATCAATCCCACCAAAATCTATATCATACGCCCAACCATCACCCCCAACTATCCACACACTTTTCTTAACTAAATAATCAGCGAGGGATTGAAGATTTTTGAACGCAGATAAACGCGGATTAACGCGGATATTTTTTTCATTTATCTGCGTGTATCTGTGTTCATCTGCGTTTAAAATTTCTTGGAGTTTATGTTTGAGAATGACGATTCTTTCCCGTTGATCCCAAATATCAGCTTCGGTTTTTTGTTCAGATTTCAGAATAGCATTAACTAAATTATCACCAATTTCACTACTTAATTGTGACAATAATTCGCCTGCAAATTCCGCTTGTTTGTCTATAGATAAACGATAACCAAAACCGAATTCGGCGTTATCTTCAAATAAACTATTGGACCAGGCCGGACCTCTTCCCTCAGCATTTTGACTCCAAGGAGTTGTGGGGAGATTTCCCCCGTAAATGGAAGAACAACCAGTGGCGTTGGCAACGAGTGAGCGATCGCCAAACAATTGTGTTAATAATTTAAGGTAGGGTGTTTCTCCACAACCAGCACAAGCACCAGAAAATTCAAACAACGGTTCTTGTAATTGTTGTTGACGAATTTGGTTTACTTTCAAAGTTTTCCGGTCAGGATTTGGTAAATTCAAAAAGAAATTCCAATTTTCCCGTTCTTGTTCCCGCAACGGTAATTGCGGACTCATATTAATCGCCTTGCGGGTGGGTTCTGCCTTGTTTTTGGCAGGACAGACGCTAACACAAATTTCACAGCCTGTACAGTCTTCTGGCGCTACCTGAATGGTGAATTTCTGGTTAGCAAAGTTCTTGTCTTTGCTGTTAGTGGATTTAAAAGTTATCGGTGCGTTGACTAACTCACTGGGTTGATAAGTTTTAGCGCGAATAGCCGCATGAGGACAAACCATCACACATTTACCACATTGAACGCAGACATCACCATCCCAAACGGGTATTTCTTCTGCAACGTTGCGTTTTTCCCATTTTGCAGTGCCACTGGGGAAAGTTCCGTCAGCAGGTAAAGCACTCACAGGTAAATCATCACCTTCCCAGACCATGATTTTGCTAAGAACATTCTCGATAAATTTGGGTTTGGTAATTGCTAATTGCGTTTCTTCCCTATTACCTCTTACCAATGACCTATTACCGACTTCATGGAGATTTTCTAGAGTGTTGTCTACGGCTTTCAAATTCATCTTGACAACTTCTGCGCCTTTTTTACCATAGGTTTTTTCTATGGCTTGTTTGATTTTAGCAATTGCTGCTTTTTCTGGTAATACTCCCGCTAAGGCAAAGAAACACACCTGCATGATAGTGTTAATTCTGTGTCCCATACCACTATCTTTTGCCACTTGACTAGCATTAATAGTATAAACTTTCAGGTTCTTGTCAATAATTTGCTGTTGGACTTTTGAAGGTAGATTTTCCCAAACATGATCAGCATCATAAGGACTATTTAACAGCAAAGTCGCTCCGGGTGCAGCCGCTTTTAAAATATCAATACTTTCCACAAATCCCCAATGGTGACAACCGATAAAATTAGCTTTGTCTATGAGGTAAGTTGAGCGAATTTTTCCAGCACCAAAACGCAGATGAGAAACTGTCATTGAACCGGATTTTTTGGAATCATAAACAAAGTAACCTTGGGCGTTATTTTCTGTTCCCTCACCGATGATTTTGATGGAGTTCTTATTTGCACCAACTGTACCATCTGAACCCAAACCATAGAACATGGCGCGAACTACATGATCTGGTTCTGTGGAGAAATTAGGGTCAAAATTCAAAGAAGTGAAAGTGACATCATCATTAATCCCAATTGTGAAATGATTTTTGGGTTTAATTTGAGTGAGATTATCAAATACACTCTTCACCATTGCGGGAGTAAATTCTTTAGAAGACAGTCCATATCTTCCCCCAACAATTTTTGGGAATGTGGTTTTTTTCCAGCCTTCATAAATAGCTGTCACCACATCTAAATATAAAGGTTCTCCTGCACTTCCGGCTTCTTTGGTTCTATCAAGAACGGCAATAGATTTAACACTATTTGGTAATGCTTCTATAAATCTGGAAACATCAAAAGGACGGAAAAGCCGCACTTTGATAACTCCGACTTTTTCCCCTTGGTTGTTGAGATAATCCACTGTTTCATGAACAGTTTCACAACCAGAACCCATAATCACAATTACTCTTTCTGCGTCAGTGCTTCCATGATATTCATAAAGTTTGTAATATCTGCCTGTGCGTTCTGCAAATTTGTCCATAATTTTTTGGACAATATCAGCACAACTATCATAATAAGGATTTGCACCTTCACGAGATTGGAAATAAACATCAGGATTTTGTGCTGTTCCTCGTAATACTGGTTTGTCTGGAGTTAAACACCGTTGACGATGTGCAAATACTAAAGATTGGGGAATGAAAGATTGTAAATCTTCATCTGCTAATAACTCAACTTTCTGCACTTCATGGGAAGTTCTAAATCCATCAAAAAAGTGCATAAATGGTACTCTTGCTTCTAATGTTGCTGCATGAGAAATCAGTGCAAAATCATGACTTTCCTGTACAGAAGCGGAACATAAAAAAGCGAAACCAGTCGCTCTTGCAGCCATGACATCACTATGATCACCGAAAATAGATAACGCATGGGTAGCTAAAGAACGAGCAGAAACATGAAGTACGAAACTGGTTAATTCTCCGGCAATTTTGTACAAGTTAGGAATCATTAATAATAATCCCTGAGAAGCGGTGAAAGTTGTACTTAATGCCCCCGTTTGTAATGCCCCATGGACAGCAGCAGCAGCCCCTCCTTCGCTTTGCATTTGGGTGACACTGGGAACTGTTCCCCATAAATTGGGTTTATTTTCTGACATCCAAGCATCAGCCCATTCACCCATATTTGAAGATGGGGTGATAGGATAAATGGCAATGACTTCATTTAGTTTGTAAGCTACACGGGCAACGGCTTCATTACCATCAATTGTGGCATAGGATTTGGTCATGATTTTCCTTTTTGTGTCTTTTCTGGTTGTTTAAACTGTATGCAGAGAAACCAAAAAGATAAGCATTAGAAATAGCTAAAGTCAGGAAGTTAATTTGTGATCTTTTTTACAGTTTTATGAATTGGGAATTATTAATTATGAATCATTTTGACTTTTAGCCAATATTTTAATTATAGCAGATGGTAAATTTTCTATCTATATTAATATTAATGTTGTACTCAAGATTTATGATCTTTGATTTATCAAGGTTTGATGATTTTTATGGGGTGGAGGTGCGGGAGGTTTTTCCGTTGTCATTTTATCCTAAATTAGCCTATTTCCTTTTTTTGGTTTTAGTACCTCACAAAATCGCGTTTCACTCAGTTACACGTTAAATAGGTAAAATAGACAAAAAATACTCAAGGAATAACTCGCAAGACAGACTCGCTTGATCACCTTTTAGATCAACTAACCCCATCTTTTGTAACTGAAAACCTTGCTCTGGAGTATAATCTACAGGAGTTGACTGGTTGACAATCGTCTTTGCCTCACCTTCCTCTCATTCATTCTCCCTTCTCGTTCCCAGACTCCGGCTGGGAACGAGTTTACAACATCATTCTAAAACCCTATCCAACTTTTTCTTATCATTTAGATATAGACAATAGCGATCGCTTGCTCAATTATGGCTTTCAGGTAGTGCTAAAAAAGGGTTAATTACCCTACGAATTTATTGTACTTCTTCCAATGAAACACCTAATTTATATGCCATACGGTTATTCTTTTTCGGAGATATTTAATAGAAAAACTTATTCAGATTTATCAATCTCATCCTTTATGGTTCAAGCAAATTGTCAACGTGATCGAAAATTTACTTAATCGTGATCCATCGCTGATATTAGAAAATACTGAAACTTTTCTGACAGATAATATGCAACAGGAATTTAATCTAATTATTAATCAACTTTCAACTAGGGAAAAAAAGATATTAATGATATTAGCAAATAATGAAACATCTTTATCTACAAGTGATATATTTAAACAATCATCTTTATCTTTAAATGAAGTAATTAATGGATTAGAAAAATTGGCGTTGCTGAATTGAGGTATGAAATTCCCAAATTGAACCTTTAAAACTCAAACCTCAGTGCGTCTCTGCGCCTTTGCGTGAGACTAAAATTCATACCCTTAATCAGCAACGCCGAAAAATTAAGCGATCGCTGTTTAATTACACAACAAAAATCTTGTTTTCAAATAAATGAACTTATCAAAACATATTTAATTCAGACTGAGTTCGTAGTTGGACTTTAACCCTAGCCCTTTCAAGCTAGCCCTTTCAAGATGGTGAAATTTGGAACGACAATTGGTTGTTTTAAGCTTCGCAAAACCGAAAATATGACCGAAAGATTCAAGATGGTAGTAATGAAACAACGTATTTCCGTTAGTCACCTTGAAAGGGCTAGACTTTAACTCCTAGAAAAAACGCCAAAAATAAACTCCCTCGATAGTCAACTAAAGAGAGAGTTTTTTGTAAATAATAAACCTGGCATCGAGCTATTTTCACGGAGGGCTACCCCTCAACTATCGTCGCCGCAGCAGCGTTTCACCTCTGAGTTCGGGAAGGGATCAGTGTGGTTCCACCGCGCCATAGACACCAGGAAACAATTAAAAATTAAAAATTCAGAATTAAAAATTAATTACCGATTTTTAACTTAGGGTATTCACAACCCTGAAGACTGCAAAAAGAACGAGAATCAGCAGTGATAATTAACCACCAAAAACCTTCATTTTTAATTTTTAATTATCAATTTTTAATTGAATAGAGGTCAAGCCCTCGGTCTATTAGTACCCCTCAGCTTCATACATTACTGCACTTCCACTTAGAGCCTATTAACGGGTGTTCTGCCCGTGACCTTACCTACAAATTGTAGTGAGAGTACTCATCTTGAGGTGGGCTTCCCACTTAGATGCTTTCAGCGGTTATCCTCTCCGCACTTGGCTACCCAGCGTTTACTGTTGGTACAATAACTGGTACACCAGCGGTGCGTTCCTCCCGGTCCTCTCGTACTAAGGAGGACTCCTCTCAATACTCTTGCGCCTGCACCGGATATGGACCGAACTGTCTCACGACGTTCTGAACCCAGCTCACGTACCGCTTTAATGGGCGAACAGCCCAACCCTTGGGACGTACTTCCGCCCCAGGTTGCGATGAGCCGACATCGAGGTGCCAAACCTCCCCGTCGATGTGGACTCTTGGGGGAGATCAGCCTGTTATCCCTAGAGTAACTTTTATCCGTTGAGCGACGGCCATTCCACTCTGCGCCGTCGGATCACTAAAGCCTACTTTCGTACCTGCTCGACTTGTCAGTCTTGCAGTCAAGCTCCCTTTTGCTTTTACACTCGTCGCACGGTTTCCAAGCGTGCTGAGGGAACCTTTGCGCGCCTCCGTTACTTTTTAGGAGGCGACCGCCCCAGTCAAACTGCCCACCTGAAACTGTTCCCCAACCGGCTGACGGTCGTGGGTTAGAATTCTAGCTTCGCCAGAGTGGTATCTCACCGTTAGCTCCCTATTCCCCAAAAGGAATAGTTCACCGCTTCCCACCTATCCTGCGCAAGCGAAGCCCGAACACAATTCCAGGCTACAGTAAAGCTTCATAGGGTCTTTCTGTCCAGGTGCAGGCAGTCCGTATCTTCACAGACATTCCTATTTCGCCGAGTCTCTCTCTGAGACACCATCCAGATCGTTACGCCTTTCGTGCGGGTCGGAACTTACCCGACAAGGAATTTCGCTACCTTAGGACCGTTATAGTTACGGCCGCCGTTCACCGGGGCTTCAGTCGCCAGCTTTACTTTCGCTGACCAGCTTCCTTAACCTTCCGGCACTGGGCAGGCGTCAGCCCCCATACGTCCTCTTGCGAGTTGGCGGAGACCTGTGTTTTTGGTAAACAGTCGCCTGGATCTCTTCACTGCGACCCACGTCTGAGGTGGGCACCCCTTCTCCCGAAGTTACGGGGCCATTTTGCCGAGTTCCTTAGAGAGAGTTATCTCGCGCCCCTTGGTATTCTCAACCTCCCTACCTGTGTCGGTTTCGGGTACGGGTGTTCTATCTTCATCACATAGCGAGCTTTTCTTGGCACTATCTTTCACCACTCGGAGTTCGTAAACTCCTCCCAAACCAATCAGGGTATGGCTATCTCTTATGCGTCCCTCTCTATGCTCCCACAGAACAGTAAGTGACTATTGACACTTTGTCCATCGACTACGCCCTTCGGCCTCGCCTTAGGTCCCGACTAACCCAGAGTGGACGAACCTGGCTCTGGAACCCTTAGGGTTTCGGGGTGTATGATTCTCACATACATTTGCGCTACTCAAGCCGACATTCTCACTTCCGTTTCGTCCACAGCTGCTCGCCGCTACTGCTTCAACCTACGACGGAACGCTCCCCTACCGATTAATAATTTAATATCAATCCCACAGCTTCGGTACATCGCTTAGCCCCGTTCATTTTCGGCGCAAGATCGCTTGACTAGTGAGCTATTACGCACTCTTTCAAGGGTGGCTGCTTCTAGGCAAACCTCCTAGTTGTCTAGGCAATCTCACCTCCTTTATCACTTAGCGATGATTTGGGGACCTTAGCTGGTGGTCTGGGCTGTTTCCCTCTTGACAATGAAGCTTATCCCCCACTGTCTCACTGGCAATGTCTTCTTCTGGGTATTCTGAGTTTGTCTCGATTTGGTACCGGTCTCCCAGCCCGCACCGAAACAGTGCTTTACCCCCCAAATTTAACCATTACCGCTGCGCCTCAACACATTTCGGGGAGAACCAGCTAGCTCCTGGTTCGATTGGTATTTCACCCCTAACCACACCTCATCCGCTGATTTTTCAACATCAGTCGGTTCGGACCTCCACTTGGTGTTACCCAAGCTTCATCCTGGACATGGTTAGATCACCAGGGTTCGGGTCTATAAACACTGATTTATCGCCCTGTTCAGACTCGGTTTCCCTTTGGCTCCAGCATTCTCGCTTTAACCTACCAGTGCCTATAAGTCGCCGGCTCATTCTTCAACAGGCACGCGGTCATCCGTTAAATCGGACTCCCACTGCTTGTAAGCTTATGGTTTCATGTTCTATTTCACTCCCCTTCCGGGGTTCTTTTCACCTTTCCCTCGCGGTACTTGTTCACTATCGGTCACACAGTAGTATTTAGCCTTACGAGGTGGTCCTCGCTGATTCACATGGAATTCCTCGTGCTCCATGCTACTCGGGATTCAGCTACTATCCTTTGACTTTCAACTACGGGACTTTCACCCCCTCTGGTACAGTATTTAGCTGTTTCGTTTAGTCTCTAGATTCGATCTCGCTGTCCCACGACCCCAGAAGATAAATCCTCTGGTTTAGGCTCTTCCCCTTTCGCTCACCACTACTGAGGGAATCTCTAGTTTGATTTCTCTTCCTCCAGCTACTAAGATGTTTCAGTTCGCTGGGTTGGCTCTTTCCTGTCTATATATTCAACAGGTAGTACATAGGGTTGCCCCATTCGGACATTTCCGGCTCAAAGTTTGCTTCCAACTCCCCGGAACATTTCGTCGGTAACCACGTCCTTCATCGCCTCTGTGTGCCTAGGTATCCACCATTAGCCCTTATTAACTTGACCACATTTCTTTTTGTCTGCTTTCACGAAACAAGTTCATGTCTGTGTCCGCCTGCTAATTCTCGTTCTCTTATGCAGTTTTCAAGGTTCTGGCTGGAATTTAACCCAGCAGTCTAACTATTATTGTTAGGTGCTGACTTTGATTTGTGTTTTTAAACTAAGGCAAATAATACTTTGAAAGATTTATCCCAATCTCGACCGACCTAGGTTAGACCAATTTAGGCTCTATTAGCAATTTTCATTGCTGTCGAAATTCTAAATGGATTAGGTCTCCCTAAAAGGAGGTGATCCAGCCACACCTTCCGGTACGGCTACCTTGTTACGACTTCACCCCAGTCATCAGTCCTACCTTAGGCATCCCCCTCCAAAAGGTTGGGGTAACGACTTCGGGCGTGACCAACTTCCATGGTGTGACGGGCGGTGTGTACAAGGCCCGGGAACGAATTCACTGCAGTATGCTGACCTGCAATTACTAGCGATTCCTCCTTCACGAAGGCGAGTTGCAGCCTTCGATCTGAACTGAGCTCCGGTTTATGAGATTCGCATCACATCGCTGTGTAGCTGCCCTTTGTCCGGAGCATTGTAGTACGTGTGTAGCCCAAGACGTAAGGGGCATGCTGACTTGACGTCATCCCCACCTTCCTCCGGTTTGTCACCGGCAGTCTCTCTAGAGTGCCCAACTTAATGCTGGCAACTAAAAACGAGGGTTGCGCTCGTTGCGGGACTTAACCCAACATCTCACGACACGAGCTGACGACAGCCATGCACCACCTGTGTTCACGCTCCCTAAGGCACTCCCAATTTTCGCCGGGATTCGTGACATGTCAAGCCTTGGTAAGGTTCTTCGCGTTGCATCGAATTAAACCACATACTCCACCGCTTGTGCGGGCCCCCGTCAATTCCTTTGAGTTTCACAGTTGCCTGCGTACTCCCCAGGCGGGATACTTAACGCGTTAGCTACGGTACAGCTCGGGTCGATACGAGCTACACCTAGTATCCATCGTTTACGGCTAGGACTACTGGGGTATCTAATCCCATTCGCTCCCCTAGCTTTCGTCCCTCAGTGTCAGTTTTGGCCTAGCAGAGCGCCTTCGCCACCGGTGTTCTTCCTGATATCTACGCATTTCACCGCTACACCAGGAATTCCCTCTGCCCCGACCATACTCTAGCTTTGTAGTTTCCACTGCTTTGATTTGGTTGAGCCAAACTCTTTAACAGCAGACATACAATGCCACCTGCGGACCCTTTACGCCCAATCATTCCGGATAACGCTTGCATCCTCCGTATTACCGCGGCTGCTGGCACGGAGTTAGCCGATGCTTATTCCTCAGGTACCGTCATTTTTTTCTTCCCTGAGAAAAGAGGTTTACAACCCAAGAGCCTTCCTCCCTCACGCGGTATTGCTCCGTCAGGCTTTCGCCCATTGCGGAAAATTCCCCACTGCTGCCTCCCGTAGGAGTCTGGGCCGTGTCTCAGTCCCAGTGTGGCTGATCATCCTCTCAGACCAGCTACTGATCGTCGCCTTGGTAGGCTCTTACCCCACCAACTAGCTAATCAGACGCAAGCTCTTCTTCAGGCAGCAAGCCTTTCACCTCTCGGCACATTCGGTATTAGCCACCGTTTCCAGTGGTTGTCCCCAACCTGAAGGTAGATTCTTACGCGTTACTCACCCGTCCGCCACTAAATCCCTAAAGATTCCGTTCGACTTGCATGTGTTAAGCATACCGCCAGCGTTCATCCTGAGCCAGGATCAAACTCTCCATTTTGTTTCTTTCGAGTTTGTTGGCTCCGAAATTAATTAAAATCTCGAATCCTCTTTAAATTATCTTGACGACGAGGATTGGTTTAATCTATTCTTTCAAAGTATTATTTTTTCTCGGTTCAGTTGCCGTGAGTTGTTTTATCTCCCCGGCACTTAACTAATATAGCAATCCTTCCTTTTCCTGTCAAGGGGGTTGGGAAAATATTTTTTTGGGAGGGGAAATTTAATGCTTATTTTTAGCTATAAGCTTTATTTGGTAAGGATTAGGAGGATTTCGATAATCATCAAATATCTACAGGATGTTGTCCATAATAAGGAAGAGCCTCAGACCAATGGGGATTTTTACCGTGCTGCCAATCTAAATATGCTAATTCCAAAATACTGTTAACGGTGGCTGCTAACTGGGATGTGGCGGAAATTAATTGATAACTTGTATGCTCAGAAGATTGGACTGCTAGGGTTTCTTGCCATGCGGTTGGGGTGAATACTGTATCTGGTAATAGAGCAGTAATGCCAGAATTATCAGGGTTGGGTTGATAAACAGCACCAAAAACTTGTCCCCTCTGTGCTGGCATTTCTACGGCAATTATTGGCTGTTGGCAATTTTTTTGGGCTTTATGGGCTTGCCAAGCTAATGCGGCTAGGGTGGAAACTGTAAATACTGGAATGTTTAGCTGTTGTGCTAGTGTCCGCGCGGTGACAACTCCGATGCGAGTTCCTGTAAAACCACCAGGACCTTGGGCTACGGCGATAAATTCTAGGTCTGCCCAGGTTCGTGGTTTAATCACTTCAATTAGGTATTTATGGATATGACTGGATAAGTCACGTCCTAAGTTCCAAACTTGAGATTGGGGATAATCTGTAAAGTTGCTAATTGCTAAACCGAGTTCTGGTGTGGTGGTATGCAATGCTAAGGCGTATTTATCCGGTGAGAGATGTTTAATTATCTTTGTCAAGGTAAATGCAAATATATTTTTCTGATAAATAATACAGCAGAATTAAGGATTGGAGGGGAAAACATGAATAAGAATTGGTGTTGCTGATTTCGAGTGTGAATATTCAGCAACATTTCAGAAACTACTCTCAGTTATGTCGGGACTAATTCACCTGGACGTAATTTGGACCATTTACCTATTTCTGATTTGAAGCTGAGACAACCAACAACGTCCCATTCCATTTCAATGATTTCGCCTTGTGTGCGAATATTGACGTTGATGGAGGGTTCGTTGGGGTCAAAATCTGGTGTTTCTGTCAGGTGTGGCTGTTGGTGCTGGGTTTCTACGGCGTTGTAGGTGACGCAGCGGTCTACATAGTGGCAATTCACGCAAATACACATAATAGAACCAACTTTGGGAAGCTTTATAGTTAATGTAGCTTAATGCAAAATAATCGGCATTGGTTACTAGGTTGATTTTTATGATCATGGATGAATTAGTTGTTTCTCGTCTCGCTGCCAAAAATTGGCCTTTTAGTCTGGAATATTTGCCACAACCTGTTTATATGGTGGGTGGTGCGGTGCGTGATGCGATTTTGGGTAGGGTGCGGGAATATGTGGATTTAGATTTTATTATCCCAGCGGATGCGGTGAAGGTAGCGAGAAAGATTGCTCAACGTTATCAAGCTGGTTTTGTGTTACTTGATGCCGAAAGACAAATTGCCCGTGTGGTGTTTCCTCATGCTACGGCTGATTTTGCTCAACAGGAGGGAGAAAGTTTAATTACGGATTTGCATAGAAGGGATTTTACTATTAATGCGATCGCTTATAATCCCCATACTCAAGAAATTATTGATCCTCTGGAAGGATTTAAGGATATAGAATCTAGTCTATTAAGAATGATATCACCTGTAAATCTGCAAAATGATCCTTTGCGGTTAATGCGGGCTTATCGTCAAGCTGCCCAACTTGGTTTTACTATTGAACCAGCTACTCAAGAGACAATTCGCAGTTTAGCAAAAAGTATTAATCAAGTGGCAGCGGAACGAGTACGGGTAGAAATTGGTTATTTGTTGGCAAATTCTCAAGGGACATTTTGGCTAAATGCTGCTTGGAAAGATGGTGTTTTGACTAGTTTCTTTAAAAACGCGACTGAGGAAAGTTTTATTAAGTTAACTGCTGTTGATCAAGCTTATACTTTAATTAGTGAAAATTGGCAACAACTAGGAGAAGAATTAGCAAATTATGTACGGGAGACTGTGAAAACTTCTTGGTTAGCTACTGCTAAACTTGCTTGTCTGGTTGACTCAAAGCCAGAAATTGCCGAAATCGAATTACAGGAACTTACCTATAGTCGGGCAGAAATTCGGGCTGTGACAACGGGATTAAGACTATTTTCGGAAATAAAAGCGGTAAAGATGCCTTTGCGAAAACAGTATTTTTTGTTTCGGGAAATGGGAAGTTTATTTCCGGCTGTCTTGGTATTAGCTTTAGCAAATGATATTGTAGCTAAGGGAATGTTTGAAGAAAGTATGTTTGTTACTTATGAACCTTTAATCAAGCGTTATCTTGACAAAAACGATGCAGTTGCTCATCCTATTCCTTTACTCAATGGTAAAGACATGATGATGGCGTTAAACATTCCCGCTTCACCATTGATAGGTGAATTATTAATGGAGGTTGGTGTTGCTCAAGCTGAGGGGAAAATTTCTACAGTAGAAGCAGCGATAGAATTTGCCAGGAATTTAGTTAAAAAGTAAACTTGCTAAATTCGGTTTTGAGTTATTTAATTTTTATGGAGTAGGGAATGAGTCTGATTTGGCAAGCTGATTTTTATCGTATTCCGCTACAAAATGTTGAAGAGCAAATATTATGGGAATTATTAGTCTGTGATCCAACTCGCAGTTTTGAATTTACAGCCAGTTGTCCCCAATCCCAGGCTAATTCTACTTGGGTCGCCCAACAATTACAATTAGCTGGTCAGGAAAAGTTACCAGATGTAATTCAAGTATTTCGTCCTCAGTCTTTAAGTTTAATCACAACTGCGGGAAATAATCTAGGTATTTATGTTGAAGCTACTCGGAGAACTTTAGCGTTAAAACAGTGGTTAACAGCGAAACAATATCCTGTAATTGTAGATAAACTACCTCCATTACCATTACCGGAAAATCTCTGGGGGGAAGAATGGCGGTTTGCGACGATTCCATCTGGTGATATTGTGGATGAGTTTACAGAACGACCAATTCCTTTTTTGCAAATACCAGATTTTCTCAAACCAATTAATCTGGGTTTAGCTTCAACAGTACCTATCCCTGGTGTAGTGATTTACGGTGGACGAAAATCTATGCGTTTAGCGCAGTGGTTAAAGGAAAGTAATCCTGTATCATTAAACTATATTGGTGGTGCGCCTGATGGGTTGGTATTAGAAGCTGGTTTGCTAGATAGGTGGGTTTTGGCGACTTTTACAGATGAGGAAGTTACTGCTGCTGGGAAGTTATATCAAGAGCGAAAACAGCTAAGTCAGGGATTGCATTTTTTATTGGTGCAACCAGATGATTCGGGAATGACTTATAGTGGTTTGTGGTTATTGCAAGATGAAGATTAGTGCGATTCGTTGTTAGTTGAATCACGGTATCCAGCCCGTACATAAGCTAACCAACCCAATCCAATCATGGAAAAAGGTTGAACTCTCGGTCTGATATGGGTGAAAGTCCCATCTACCAGACTCAGGTATGAATCCCTACCTGCCCACGATGACCCGACTCGGTTTCGGGAGGTCGAAGCTCTTAACTGGGCGCAATCAGACATCCGTTGTGGGGTGACACTGGTGCTAACGGGGAGTTCCCATGGTGAAACAGAGCCTAAAAAAAGCAACTTACATCTAAGCAGGACACAACAACAACACCTGACTTCATTGGAGTTAATTCCCGCCGAACGTTTAAGCTAGTATCGGCAAGAGTCTAGGGAATCCGGCAGTTGAATTGGCTACACCTAACGGAACGAACAATCAACCGAGGGAACGAATAAAAACGGGTTGAGGGTCTAAGGGCGGATTCGTTCCCTAAGTAGGCTGGACGAGCAGCGGAACTCCCTCAATTCGGGTAGGACAGACCGTAATTGGTCTGAGGTGTTCAGAATACACAGACTGGAGCAGAGCATGATTAGACACAGAGACAACTCTAGTGAATCTTGGAAGACGTTACCCTGGAAGAAATTCCGCCGTAACTTATTCCGCCTACAAAAGCGCGTGTATAAAGCGGTTCAAGTTGGAGACAAGCGTAAAGCAAAGTCCCTACAAAAGCTGATTCTGAAATCAACCGCAGCGAGATTACTGGCTATCCGTCAAGTAACACAGCTAAATACTGGGAAAAAGACCGCAGGAATAGACGGGAAAACCGCGCTCACATTTGAACAAAGGTTTCAATTGAGTGAAAAGCTCAAAACCGAATGTAACGACTGGAAACACCAGGGATTACGTGAAATACCCATCCCTAAAAAGGACGGCAAAACCCGGATTCTCAAAGTCCCCACTATTGCAGATAGGGCGTATCAATGCCTTGTTAAATACGCATTAGAACCAGCCCACGAGGCAACTTTCCACGCCAGGAGCTACGGTTTTAGGACAGGACGTTCAGCCCATGACGCACAGAAAGTCTTGTTCAATAATCTAAACTCAAAAGCCAACGGAATAGATAAAAGGGTTATAGAACTCGATATCGAAAAATGTTTCGACCGGATAAATCACACCGCCATCATGGATAAACTCATAGCTCCTTATAGCATAAAACAGGGAATATTCCGCTGTCTCAAAGCCGGAGTTAATCCAGAATTTCCCGAACAAGGAACACCTCAAGGGGGTGTGGTAAGTCCACTTTTAGCTAACATCGCTTTGAATGGGATTGAAAGTATTCATAGATATCATGCGATGTCTAACTACAGAATTACAGACAAAACCTCAAAGGAGAGTATTGTTGAACCAACAATCCGTTATGCGGATGACATGGTGATAATACTCAGACCCCAAGACGATGCCACAGAAATACTTGACAAAATCAGTCAGTTCCTAGCAGAACGGGGAATGAAAGTCAGTGAGAAAAAGACAAAGCTAACCGCCGCGACAGATGGGTTCGATTTCCTCGGCTGGCACTTTAAAGTCCAGAAAAACGGAAAGTTCAGATGCGTCCCATCAGTGGACAATTATAAAACTTTTCGCAAGAAAGTAAAATTCATCGTCAACAACTCGAATTATGGTGCTACCACAAAGGCTGAGAAATTAGCCCCTGTAGTTAGAGGCTGGAGGAATTACCACCGCTTCTGCAAGATGGACGGGTCGCGTAACTCGCTATACCACATCGAAACAAGAGCATTCAAGGTATTCAATAAGGAAACCAAGCAAAACCGCTACACTAGCAAGAAATTACTAGATAAGGCGTTTCCATCAGTTCCTTATTCCGAACATAAACACATCAATGTCAAAGGAGAGAAATCACCCTACGACGGAGATTTGAGCTACTGGAGCGAGCGTAACAGCAAGCTCTATGACAATCATACCTCTAAAGCCCTCAAACGGCAAAACCATAAATGTGGTCATTGTGGGTTAAAAATGCTCAGTGACGAGAAGGTACATTTACATCATATAGATGGAAACCACCAAAACTGGAAAACTAAAAACCTTCTAGCTATTCACGAAAGTTGCCACGATTATATTCATAAGAGCAAAAGCGAAAGCTAAGAACATCGGGAGCCGTGTACACGGAAACGGGTACGCACGGATCTAACTGAGAGGGGCGGGAAATAATATTCCCCCTCGACTCAACCAAAACTGATGCTTGTTATATTTTGTTACCGAGAACGAGCCTACTTAAGCATGAAAATTTGTGTATGATAGGAGTCTTGGGTGTTAGTAATTATTTATATGGGAACTTGGCAAGTTAACCAAATGTCTACATAATTATTAAAGAAATCATAACTTAGTCAAGTTTTCTTGACCTTTTAAACGAAAATTAGACCAATCAAAGTTTAGTCGAAATATTCAGCTAATTCATTTAAGCTAGAAGCAAATGAGCGAAATTAGTCAACGCAGGGTTGTTATTGGTGATGTGCATGGACACTATGAATGTTTGATGTTGCTGTTGGCAAAAATAGCGCCTACATCAGAGGATCAAGTATATTTTTTGGGAGACTTAATTGATCGTGGTCCAAAAAGCGCCCAAGTAGTTGAGTTTGTTAAAGAAAATGATTACCCTTGTTTGCTAGGTAATCATGAGCAGATGTTATTAAATATCATGACTGGTAAGAATACTTCGTCCACAAATATGCAAACGTGGTTATACAGTGGAGGACAGGCTACTATTGCTAGTTACCAATCTGCAACAATTCCTAAACAACATCTGGATTGGTTTGAGAGTTTGCCCACATATTTAGATTTGGGAGATTTTTGGTTAACTCATGCAGGTGTTGATCCAGAAAAGAGTGTCCAAGAACAGACGGCGGAAGAATTATGCTGGATTAGGGATGAGTTTCATCGGATAGAGAAACCATATTTTGCAGATAAGTTGATTATAGTTGGTCATACTATAACTTTTACTTTACCTGGTGTGGCTCCTGGTAATTTGGCACAGGGCCAGGGCTGGTTAGATATTGATACTGGCGCTTATCATCCCCGTAGTGGTTGGTTGACGGGGCTGGATATTACGAATAAGTTGGTTTATCAGGCCAATGTGTTCAGTAGGGCTGTGCGGACTGTGGCTTGGGAAGAGGTGATGACAATTGTTCAGCCACAAGAGTTCGCAGGTAGCCGCCGTCATAGAAAACGAGCATAATTATGGCAAAAATGCTCTCATTTTGCTTTGATATACCGGATTATCTAAACCATGATTTTGACTACTTGGTTGATTTTTAATCTGATTTTGCAGGGAGATTACGCGATCGCTCGCCCCTGGATGTGTACTTAAAAATGTAGGTACGGAGCTACTTCTTTGTAGCTTTTTCATAAAAGAAACCATTGCTGACTGAGCATAACCAGTGCGGGTTATGTTTGCTAATCCTCTTTTATCAGCATCAAATTCGTCTTGGCGACTGCGGGGAAGATTAAGGGCGAGTTGCACGCCAATTCCTACTGCCTTGCTTTTATCTAAACCGGATACGGTAGCTACACCACTGGCTATAGCTTGTTGTCGCATTTGTTTAATTAAATGTTTGCCTTCGATATGTCCCATTTCATGAGCTAATACACTGGCAAATTCGGCTTCATTGTCTGCTGTTTTTAACAAACCTGTATTCACATAAATAAAACCACCGGCAGTTGCAAAGGCATTAACAGCAGGATCTTCGACTACTTGAAAAGTATAGGGAATATTTGGACGAGTGCTATTAGCTGCTAAACGTCTACCGATTTGTTCAACATAGCTGTTTAGTTGTGAATTACGAGAAATTCTGACTTCTTGCTGTATTTCTTGATTTATTTGCTGCCCAAGATCAACTTCCTGGCGATCGGATATATTAGATAGATTAAATATCTGGGTTACTTGTGGGACTATACGGATCAGATCGCTAAAACCTATAGCTTTACTTGATAATTGTGTACTCAGGCACACAGTTAAAGCAACGCTTACAGAAATGAACGGATACAAACAGCGCCGCTGCCACAAACGATAATTTGTCCAAATTCCTTGCGAGTTAATCATAATCGAGTTATATGAGATTGGTGTGAGAACTTAAAATTAGAGGACGAATTTTCAGTTTACTAAGTTGCATTTTCAACTCCAGATAGGGCAAATAGTCAATTCAAATAACTTACTGCTACTATGACACTGAATCTCCTGCAATCATGATAAACTGTCGCATAACCATAATGTCTAGTTTCTGTCAATTCTGATTCAGTGATCAAGATTGTGGATCATTTGAAAAAACTTGACGGTACAATCAATTACTTAGCTGAAAACTTAACTGCAACTTATCCAAACCTGATTATGGCTATTTTAGATTCTAAAGGTCGCTTGTTCGGTAAAATTAACCTATTAGATTTAGGGGCTGCATTAGTAATTTTGCTAGTGATAGTGGGTATCTTTATTTTCCCTGGTACTTCTGGTTCTGTGGCTCAAGTGGGTGCGAAAACAGTACCCATTGAGGTAGATTTGTTGGTACGTGGACTCAATGTTCGTAATCCTCAACAGTTAGTTAAAGAAGGATTCACAAAAGGTGGTAAAACTAATGTGATTATCCGTAATCAACCCTATGGTCAAATTGGGATTAAATCGGTTGAGCAGTTAGAGAGAACACTGACAATTGGTCAACCAGATGGTTCTGTGAAAGAATTACCAGATCCTAGAAAAATTAACTTTAGTACAGATTTTCTCTTGACTTTAGAAGGACAAGCTACAGTCACTAAAGATGGGCCTGTTCTTGGTAATAGCAAAGTGAAAATTGGAATGCCTTTTGAATTGGAAGGTTTTAACTATAACTTCAATGCGTCTGTAATTGATATTCGATTACAGGATAAATAGCATTATATTTAAGGGTGAAATTCTCCTGATTTCATCCTCAAAATTAGTAAAAACAATACATTTATAATTTTGTAATTAAGTGGGTAAATACTGTGGCACAGGCTTCGTCGTCTTGGAAACAATTCATCAATCAAATTTCAGAAATTAAGACAGCAAGCCAAAAACAGCAGATTTTTAAACATTTTTATGAACCTGGTGTTTTGCTGGGATTGTTAACAATTATTGTGGCTATGCTGCTGTGGAGTTGGCAATTACTATTAGCTGTTATTGTTGGCATTGGGAGCATGGTATTTACTTACTCAGTGCAAAAATGGAATTGGCAATTGCGCTGGCTAGAAATACGCAAGTTAATGAGTAGCACTAACAGTCGGTTAGCTTATTCTGTTGCTAGTGGTGGGATTGCGACTGTGATAACTTATATGGCTTCGGCAATTTGGGTTGATGCTCCTAGTCATTGGTTGGCGGCTGGTGCTATTGTGCAAGGAATGGGAACGCTATTAACTTTAATTTTGCTGGTGTGGCAAATATTCAGTTTTCAAGGAAATCGAGAAGAAGATTATCTTGATCAATTGTTAAATAATTTAACGGAAAAGGATTCTTTAAAACGTTTACTTTCCATACGTCAACTCAATAAACTGATTACCCGTCAGCGAGTTGATACGGCAATACAACAAGATATCGGGGAATGTTTACAACTGCTACTGAGTCAGGAAAAAGAAGTAATGATTCGGGAAGCAGCTTTAGATTGTTTGCAAAATTTAAATGGGTTGCAAGTGCTAAAACCTATTCAATCAAAGGTATTTATGCCTGTATCAGCAACAGCGAAGAATAAAATTCTTGTAGATTGATCTAATTTTCCGATTTTGTCCTTTTGATTTCGGGATTTTGCTTTAATTCTTCTGTTAAGATTTGCTGATAAATCTTGGGTAAGGAACTACTAACAGAATTATTTTCTATCCCGTACCCCAAACTTGTCCATGTGGGAGAAAGTTTCCGCAAAACGTCATTTAATTTTTGTTGCTGTAATAGCTTAGGAATATTTACACCCCAAACTTTTGCATCATTCAACCAACGGTAAACTACTACATCTTGATACTCTGCTTCAAAGCTATAATTAGTCCAAAGCATCATCTTTGCGGGTTTTGGGTGATAACGAGGGGCAATTTGATCCCACGTAGTATTAATAATTTGATATCTACCTGCGGCTGTGGAACAATTACCTGTATTCGGTCCTGTGATGATGGTGACACATTTTTGAGGATGATGGCTGAGATCATTAATTTGTTCACCACCATACAAGAGAGAATAAGGACGATTACCACTAGCTTCGCTGGCAGATATGGTTCGCATTAATGCCCGAATATAAGGATCTCCACCTTTCATGACTAGGGGAGGCTGTTTTCTAGTAAATACGGGTTCGGGAGATAATTGTATATCTCCAAAAATATACCACTGAAATAGGTACACAAAGCCCAAAAGTGAGGCTATGGGAGCAATGAGTTTTTCTACACCTTTAGGTTCAAAGCTTTTCAGAATTCAACTCCTCTCAATTTCTTCTCTTGACTAATTACAAAAACTTACACTTTGCTTTCGGAAAAATTAAAAACTTCAGTAATATTGCTATGATCACCTATTGGCTTATTTAGTTACAATATCAACTATTGGATGACGATTATCAAGAAAGTCATAAAAAGCTAGATATTTTCTAGTTAGTCAATTAGGAATGCTAAGTAGATACATATAAATCTGCCTTGTTGATTTATTTTATGTGAAGTTAATGGCAAATTGTTGAGATTTTCGTAAAAATTGGATTTTAATGGGAAAAAACTTCCCTCAATTGGGAATGATGAATATAGACAAACTTCAAAATATACAAAAAATAAATTTATGGTGACAAACAATAGTGAATATCAATCTTGGAAAGTAGCAGATGATACTGGTTTTAAAAAAGATCATCCAACTCCAACTAAATTTTATGGCAATTATCAAGATAGTATGGAAATGTATGCACCTGTGGAGCAGGTTGAGGAGTATTTTAATACTCATGCTTCCTGGTTTGGCCGTTGTGCAGAACCCATGAAGGTACTCCCGCTAGGGGAAAATAGTTATGCTCTAGCGGTGGGTAAATTTGGTGCTTTTGGTTACGAAGTAGAACCAAAGATTGGCTTGGAGTTGCTAAACCCCCAAAATCGTCAATTCCACATTCGGACTATTCCTGTACCTGATTATCAAGCACCTGGTTATGAGGTGGATTACAAATCATCAACACAATTGATAGGTGATTTAGATGGGGTTACACGGGTGGAATGGGAGTTGGATTTGGTTGTTGAGTTGCAGTTTCCCAGATTTATTCAGCGATTACCCTATTCTTTAATTCAGTCTACAGGCGATCGCATCCTTAATCAAATTGTCCGTCAGGTTTCCCATCGTCTCACACACAAGGTACAAAAAGACTTTTATCAATCCTTGGATATACCTTTTCCTCAAAAGAAACAGAAGAAATAGGGAACAGGGAACAGGGAACAGGGAACAGGGAACAGGGAACAGGGAACAGGGAACAAACAACTGACAACTAACAATCTACGCTTTCGTGAGAATTCTTTGGATAATTTCGACACCAGAGAGGGCTTGCCAGATGAAAAGCCCCAAAATAGCAAAATTTAACAATATATGAGTTATCCGCGCCCAATTTGCGCCTTTTTGCATGAAAGGAGATAGGGATGCAGAAAAAGCAATTAAACCCGTCATACTTAATCCAGCTAATAGATGCGGTCCGACAAACAACTTACCATTATTAATGTAGGTAACAGCCATACCACCAATGGAACCGGCTACCATCAGAGCTAACATAATAGAACCAATTTGGTGGTGTTTGATGGTGTAACGCCCTTTAATTAGTTCTTTCTTTTCTTCTCCCTGAGCATTTCTGGTACGCTGTACTTGTAATCCTAAATATGCAGCATACAAGGAAAGTGCTAATAATACCCACATAGTAACTGGGTGAGCAAAGTTCAACCAGAATCTGATTGTTGGAGTCAGTTCAAAAGCCATATTTTTTACTTCCGGTTATTAAATCTTCATAAAACTTAGCATACATTTATTTTTCTTACGTAGAAATTTTTCAATCTTACCAAAGTGTAATCTGGAGTTGGAATCAGTCACATCTACCCAAACAGGACATAACCAATGATAGAAAATAAAAATACCTCGTTGCTGAAGGCTGTGAAAACTGGTGATATTCAAGGAGTATTTGCACTGCTGTCCGCTGGTGCTAAAGTGGATGTTAGCGATGAAAATGGGACTACAGCATTGATGTTTGCGGCGAATTTGGGTTATACAGAAATTGTGCGATCGCTCTTGGATGCCGATGCTAACATTAACTTAACTAGAAAAACCTATAGTTTAACAGCATTAATGCTGGCTGCTAGTGCTAATCAAATAGATGTTGTCAAATTGTTAGTCTCTAAAGGGGCAAATGTCAATGCTACCAATGATGATGGTAGTACCGCATTAATGATAGCAGCACTGAAAGGTTATCTGGAGATTGTGCAAATTTTATTAGCGGCTGGTGCTGATATCAGCATTACCGACAAAGATAATGATACCGCCTTAAAACTGGCAATAAAACACAAACATCCAGCAGTTGTTAAAGCATTATCACAAAATAGCAATATTGTCAATAGCCAAGATTCAGAAGGTGATACAGGATTAATAATTGCGGCAGATTTAAGTTATTTAGAAATAGTACAAGCATTGCTGTCATCTGGGGCTGATGTCAATATCAAAAATGTTGATCATGGAACAGCACTATTAGCAGCCGCAGCAACAGGAAATACTGCTATTATCACCGCTTTATTAGACGCAGGTGCGGAAATTAATCATCAAGATAAAGAAGGTGAAACAGCCTTACATCTTGCGGTTGTGGAAGAATATATAGATGTGGTCAAAATATTACTTCAACGAGGGGCAGATGTGCAAATTAGAAACCATCTGGGAGATACACCTTTATTGATAGCAGCATTCCAGGGATATAGTCAAATAGTAGCCGTTTTACTGGGCGCGGGGGCAGATATGGAAAAGAAAAACTTTGGAGAAGTTGCTCTTACCTTAGCAGTATCCAAAGGGCATTTCTCAACTGTGAAACTATTACTTGAGAATGGTGCAGATATTAATAAATTAGCAGATGATGGTAAAACAGCCTTAGTCAAAGCCATAGCTGCAAACTATCCTGAAATATGCCAATTGTTATTAGCACAAGGAGCAAATGTGAATTTGCAAAACTCGGCTGGCGTAACTGCTTTAATGTGGGCTGTAGTGGAAGGTTATAGTCAAGCCGTGGTAATGTTACTACAAGCTGGAGCGGATGTTGATTTGAAAAATCAGGGTGGTTATACTGCTTTAATGATTGCAGAATTCAATAATTATCGCAGTATTTGGACAATATTAAAACAAGCTGGAGCGCAGGAGTAAAAATTCCAGTTTAGATGATTTTGACACCATCATCATTTTGACGAGATTGCAGTAAATTCAAACTTTCACCAGAATTCAACCAACCAGATATGCGGGTTTTGGAATACAAACAGATAGAAGTGCAAGTTTCATCAATTCTCACTGCTGTTAATCCCGCTAATCCTGCTTGTTCTAATTTTTCATAAATCCAAGCAGCAATTGCTTCGCTGGTTGGTGATTCCAAACCCATAGATTCATTTAAATAATAGTGATCTAAATAATTCTCAAGCAAGGGTTTGAGATATTTTTTAATATCTGAATAGTCCATTACCATACCCTGTTTAGCACCTTTTGTTATTAAGGTATCACCAGCTACATAAACAACTCCACGCCAACTATGTCCATGCAGCCTGGAGCATTTACCATCATGGTAAGGTAATTTATGTGCTGCTTCAAAGCGGAATTCTTTAGCCAGTAGCCACTGATGATTGGTCATTGTACCCCGATATACTTGTGTGTTTGTAAGGATAGTTTATAATCAGGTTTTTGTTGTAATATCTGCAAAATCAGTGGGATTGATTTCGACGAACTGTTCCACTCAGGTTGTAAGTAGACAAGCAAATTAGGGTGAGTAGATAGATGTTCTTGGTAAAAATCAATTTCTCCACCAGTCTCTATGACTATCTTAACTTCGTTAGCTCGACTCCAAAACTGACTTTTTACTGGGTATTTAGGGTTAATATGTTCTTTGGGAGATAGAGTAATCCAAGCTGCTGGGGAAACTGCTTGCCAAAAAGAGCCTGATGTTTCAATGTTAACTCGTTTGTCCGCGGCTAATAAAGCTTGAACTAAGTCAGGTAAATGCTTGTGAATGAATGGTTCTCCGCCAGATATTACCACTCTGGGAGATTTGATTTCCGCTAGAAGTTCAGCTATGGGACGTTCTACTCGTGGTAAATTCGCTCCTGGGTCAGCATAACCAGTATCGCACCAGGGACAACCGACTGGACAACCTGATAAGCGAATAAAGTCTACTAAGCAACCAGTCCAGTATCCTTCTCCCTGAACTGTACTTTGAAAAGTTTCATGAATCGGTAACTTGATTTCTAACAGCGACATTTTTAAAATCCATAACCAATCTAGTTATAAGCTTGCCATATAAAGCTTTATATTTAAAAATACTTAATAAGAGGTTAAAAAAACAACAATTTACAAATTATTAAAAAAAAGAGAAACATCAAGATGAAGTTCTGACACGACAAGGGTAAAAAGAAGTAAATTTACCTTTTACCGTTACCTTGTTTCTGCCTTGATGTTTCCTACTGTGCTAGATGTGGATAATATACATTGTTTGATTTTAGAGAGAAGTATTGGAATTATCACTTTTTATGTAAAAAAACTACTTTAGTTACGAATAAATCTCTCGTAAGTATGATTTTTTGAATATTTTTGGTAGTTTTGAGTAATCATGAAGAAAATATAAAAATTATAATTACTCCTCCTAATTAAAGAGAAAACACCAATTATTAGTTATGATTTGTTACATTACCCTAGCTGGCTAAAGCTAAAAAGCCAGAAGTGTTGAATGTTAACATTTTGAGGATTGTGTCCAAGTTGTGAATTGGTATTGGTGATACCAAATTTGATCAATTAATGACTCTATTCTCAATAGACAATGGATTTTACCTGGGTAAAACGCAAAGATTGTAAAGTTTTATTGCAGGATTCGACACTTGTGCTAAAAAGCATACTAGACTATTACTGTATAGTCAAATACAAACACAGTAATACTCTGCAAAGAAGAATGTACTAAAGGATGCTGTACCTGATTATGAGGATGTGGTAAAGCGTCAGTTTGAGAATTTTATTGCCAAACACCAGTATAATGCGAATCAGGTTAATTTTTTAAAGGCTATGCAAAGTGTGTTTTTACAAAAGCGGAGGTTAGAAGTGGCTGATTTGTATGAGGGGGCTTTGGCTAAGTTTGGGAAAAATGCCGTTGATAGGTTTTTTTCTAATGATGAGGTGGATGATTTGTTGGCGTTTACGGAATTGTTGGCAGCGTAGGTTTAATAGTTATCGGTTTGGATTAGTGCATTAAATAAATTGGATAAAGAATATGGAAAGTAGCACGAAAATTATTACATGGAACGAAGTTGAGTCAGCAGCAGATCAAGTTTTTGATTTATGGATTGATAATTTATCAGAATTAAAATGGGCTAAAGATGCTTGGGAAATTTTAACTACATCTGGATTGACAACCTACTGTAATGAAATAGAACGTCCTGAAAAATTGATATACTTTTTATCACTTGCTGGTATTTACAGAGACTTCTGGTGTTTAGCAGCAGATGAGTGTTGGGAGATTGAATACAAAGAGATAGCTGATAGTTTAGGAATAGGAATTGAGGCATTTAATAAACAACAATTAATTAAGTATATAGACTTAATTCAAGAAGATACAGATATAGAAAATAATTTTTATACTTTCTATAATAGTTGTTTTCAAGAATTAGCTGATGAAAATCGCGAAATTGTCTATTCTTCGCTATTACAAGGTTTTGGTAATGTTTCAGGATTTTTTGTATCTCTTTGGCGTAGTGGACAAAATAATTCAGTTAGCACCCAAACATATTATGATGATGAAGATGATTCTTTTGAAGAAAATAAAGAAATTTACGAATCTGATCAAGATATTCTAAATACAGTAACGCCAGAAAAGTTAAGAGCATTTGAATGGATAGAAGAAGAATGTTATCCATGCCAATAAATATTTTTCTGATGATGAGATGAGTTATTTAGCCAGGGAATAAATTCCCTGTCTAATAGCTAAAGTCGGTTAAAACCGACTAAATAGGGTTTTTATGTTATTGTTTTTTTGATTTGTGGGTAATAATGTAAATTTTATTTTTCACTTAAACCCGATTTTTTGGTAATCTAATTCTAAATTTGAACTAATTGCACCTATTTTTCAACCATCACCTTGCCGTTGTGGCAATCTCAAACTTGAAATCACAAAACTTTAGCGAACAACTTACAGATAAAAATATGGACGGTATTGGACTCGAACCAACGACCCCATCGATGTCAACGATGTACTCTAACCACCTGAGCTAACCGTCCGTAATCAACACAGATCAACAATCTATCATATAAAACATAATCTGTCAATCCCTAAAACCAAAATTTTATCCTACATATATCTAGTCAACTGCACCCGATAGCGATCCTTTTTCGTCACCGCAATTTCCCCAACTTCCAATCGCCCTTTCCCCCGAATAGCGATTAAATCCCCTGTTTTAACATGGGAACTGGCTTGAGTGACTTCCTTCCAATTGACACGCACATCATTAGAGTCAATCAAATCCACCATTTTACTCCGGGACATCCCAAACCCAGCCGAAGCCACCGCATCTAACCGCAAAGAAGCTTCCACAGTCGTCATTTCCTTCTTCTTAGGTTCACGGATTTTTAACTCATTAATCTCAATGCGTCGAGTTTTCACTGGCACAGAACGCACCTGTTGCAAACTCATCTCTAAAAATTCTACTAATTCAGGGACAACAATCACCTGCGCCCCTCTTTCTCCCAATACAATTACATCTCCCGTTTTTTCCCGCACAATTCCTGTTCCCAGCATTGCGCCTAAAAAATCTCGGTGATTTGCGGTATCAAACAAGAAATTACCAGCAATATCTAAAGCCACAATTGCCACTTCAGACTGATCTAATGGTAAATCAGCACGAGCGATCGCTAACCTTTGTCTTTCCGCCTGTGGATATCCACCCCAAGCTACCGAATGCACCTCCGTCAAGCGGCTAAATACCCGTTGAATTTCCGCCAACTCCGGCGGAGACAAAAAATCTGTAAATACCACTTCCCACGTCTTTATAGCCTGATCTGCTTGATCAATTACACGGGCGACAGTATCGCGGTTTTCAACACCTTTTAAAAGTTCTTCTCTAGGTAGCATGAATTTTTAGGAGTCAGGAGTCAGGAGTCAGGAGTCAGGAGTCAGGAGTCAGGAGGAAGAAAGAAGAAAGAAGAAAAAAATTACCCAATTACCAATTACCAATTACCAATTACCAATTACCAATTAATTAGTTTCCGCATAACCTTGAATATTTTCTGGTTCAAACTGGCGTAAAATACGAGTAGCTTGACGAGTCAGATTTTCCGAACCTTGCACCACAATTAAATACTTACCTGCATCTAAACGATTGCGATAGGGTAAAGCATCACCACCACCCTCAAATAAACCCACGCCACCACCTACAAACACACTACCCATGGCACCGCTACCAGCGCCCAAGATGCCGCCTACCACATGATTTCCGATTTCCCCAGCCCAAGCGAAGGTATCTAAACCAGTGATGAGACTGAAGGTAAAACCAGCAAAAAAGCCAAATGGTACTAACCAAATCGCCATTAATTTTACTTGTTTTTTTGCTTGTTCTTTGGGGTCAATTAAACCAAACTCATCAGCACTTTTGTATCCTCTACCGAGAATAGTGCCATTTATGCCTTCTCTTTCTAAAGCTAAATCAGCGGCTTCGGCTTGGATGCGATCTGATAATACAGCAACAAGATAATTCATCAATTTTAAAATTCAGGATTAATGTGACTTTAGCAAATCCAAAGGCTCACAAAAATTATTCACACCTTGTTTAAGAATATAAATTAAAACGGGTGTAGCCAGACTTTTGGGAAAACTCGGTATTGTCCTTAGATGTACTATCATCTCTTGAATTGACCCATTTAACAAGTCTTCTCGATATTCTTGTTCACAAATTGCCGCTCGCCATTTTTTGGCTAAAGCATCTAACCAATCGGAATTAGTTTGTTCTGGTTCTTGTCCAGCCCGAATAGCCAGAGTCATTACCGCATCTTCTAAATCTCCATCGCAATCCTCTATCAAGTCTAATGCTTCCATTGCTTGAGGATCATCTACCAAATGAGAACGAAATTTTGCAATCTCTTGTGATGTAACTTTAGTCATGAGTTTTTGACTAGACCGGGGTTTGAAAACTATTTTACAACATTGGGAATAGTGATAGGTATACTCAACACGGCTTAATTATTTGATTTTGCGGGTAGGGGTAAAGCAAGAGCTTCATTGGTGTCAAATTAGGCTAAAAATGGCTTATTTGTTGGCTGACAAACCCGCCCGGAACTTAAGTTCCGGTCTAAAAGCTAAAGTGCGTTAAAACGCACTCTGAATGTTAGAATAGTCGGTTTTAACCGACTTTAGCTTTTAGACAGGGAATTTATTCCCTGGCTGGCTTTAAGTTGACCCATTTACCCATCACCTCTTACTTGACTCCTGAGTTCTGTAATTGATTTAAACCCCTGGATGTAACATATCTTTGTAATTCTGTTAAAGCACGGTTGTAATCCAAGATGGCTTTGACGCGATTACCTTCAGAACGGGTGAGGTCATTTAATGCGTTAATTACATCAGTTTGAGTCCCGACACCGGCTTGGAATCTCAACCGCGCTAACCGCAAAGACTCTTTAGCTTGTTCTAAAGCCACATTAGAAGTTTGTACATTTTCCAAATTTGATGCTTGGGTAGAATATGCTTGTTCTACTTGAAAGCGGATTTGGTTGCGCTGTTCAGAAAACTGAGTTTCGGCGATCGCAATATTGGTCTTAGATTGGGCTGCTCTGGCTTTTGCTGCTCCCCCATCATATAAATTGAGACTAGCCTGCAATCTCACAGAATAACCATCAACCACGCTTGTTCCATCATCAAATTGATCGAATAAGTTATACTGACCGAGTAAACTTACCTGGGGACCTAGAGATGCTAAAGCCTGTTTTCTTTGAGCCTCACTAATATTCCGATCTGCTAAAGTTTGTTGTAGTTCAGGACGATTTTGATAAGCCAAAACGATACTTTGTTCTAGTGGCTGTTGCCATAAACCTGCCAATTTGACAGGATCGGACGCAGTAATACTCACTGACTGGGGCAAATTCAACAGTGGTGCTAACTTACGGCGGGCAATTTGTTGTTGAGAAAAGGCACTAGTTAAGTCCTGTTGGGAGTTAGCTAAATTTACCTGCGATCGCAACACATCGAAACGAGTCCCCACACCAGCCCGTTCTAAAGCCACTGCATCTTTCAAACTAGCCTGGGCATTATTTACAGCTGACTGGGAAATTCTCACATTTTCATCAGCTTGTTGCAAGTCATAATATGCCTTAGATACATCTAGCCGAATTTGCTCAGATTGCCTTTCCACATCCAACTCCTGCTTACGTATCCGTTCCTGAGCTTCTTTAATAGCCCCATTACGTCTACCAGAAGTATAAAGATCATATCTTATCTGTCCTGTACCAGTAAACGCCGTAGTAGAAGAAGCATCATCTACCGATAATCCAGCATCCTGTTGTCCTTTAACACGCAATGTATCGCTAACAGTGCGACTATTCTCAACATTCGCATTCAAATCTACACTGGGTAGGAAAGCGGCTTGCGCCTCGCGGAGAACTGATTTACTCCGTTGCAGTTGTAGTACGGACACTTGTAAATCATTATTATTCCGTTTAGCGAGTTCCAGCGCCTGTGACAAACTAATTGGCTGAGTTCCTTGAACCTTCACTTCCTCTGCTTGGGTCGGATATAGCAGCGGATTAGGACTAGGATTCAAATCGTTAGGAACATTAGGAAAATCTACGGGCTGACTAGGTGTAGGTTGTACATTCTCCACGGTCGGAGGTGTAGGCTTTACATTCTCCGCCGGAGGTGTACTGGTTTCTGAAGTAGTAGGAACAGTTGTTTGTGCTATCCAAGTATCAGTATTTTGAGGTAAGCAGGTGTTAGAAGCAAGTAGTAAAGCCGCTTGACTCTTGGGCTGAGACTGTGGACAATTGCCAGATTTTAGTAACTTTGCTACCTCTACATCACCTTGCTGATCAGAGTTACTTAAATTACTTGATTGTGGATTACTAACAGCCAGAAAATTATTATTTGATAAATCAGAAAAACCGACAAATCTACTGTGATCTTGTTTAGAAATTTTTTCTCCGTCAATGCTGAGATAATTGTCAGCAACAACTACAGGTAGACTGTGGTTGCCGATAGGCTGGATACTACCTTGACTGAAATAATTAGCAGGTAATAATCCTGGGTTACTTTTAATGTTACTTTTGGGCTGTAGGCTATTGTCTGTGAATGGATTCCCACTATTAGTAGAAATTAACACACTAGGAGAAGACGTTAGCTGTAACTGACTTACTTGAATAACATTAGCCCAAGCGGGCTGAGTTGTTAATACTGCTGCTGTCACACCAGGTAAGAAACAATGGAATAATTGCTGTCCTTTCACCGCATCCCCTCACACAAAAAATATTAATTTAGCGGCAGAATACTTGTCTTCACCACAAAATATAGCACGATCTAGAGATTTAGGCAGAAATATCGGACTATACCCTGTGTTAAACATCTGAACTCGGTTTGTCTTCAAAACGTTTGACAATCCGAGAAAGTTCTGCTTTTTCGTTTATAGTAACGCGGTTAGGCGCACCACTAATAATTCGCTCATAGTTACGGAATGAATCTTTAATATCAGGACCATCTGCCGTAATATTATATTCACGAATTCCCTTATCGTGCCACGAGCCGCGCATTTTAAATACGTTAATTGCCCGTGACATTTCTCCCCGAATTTCTACATATTGTAACATCAAAATTGTGTCTGTAATCGTAGAAATGTGGGAGTCAGTAATGGAATTAGAACCCAGGAATTGATCTGTAGTATTGGTAAAGAAACCAGTAATTTCTTCTTGTTTAGCATAACCTGTCACCCCAATTACAAACTGACGAAAAGCATTATTACTAACGCCTCTAGCCATTGCGGAAAGTGAATCAATGGCAATGCGAGCAGGTTTGAAATGGGAGATTTCTGATTTAATAATTTGTAAGTGATCTTCTAAACCAGTGGATTCAGGATAGGTACAAATGATTTTCAGTAATCCTTGATGTTCTAATTCTTCAAAATCAATTCCCCAGGAAGAAGCATTCCGGGAAAGTTGGGCGCGAGATTCTTCATAAGCAAATAATATGGCTCGTTCACCATTAACACAGCCATCTTGAATAAACTTACTCACTAATAAAGTTTTCCCAGTTCCTGTAGCTCCTGTGGCTAAAATAATCGAATCTTTAAAGAAACCACCACCACACATTTCATCAAGAATTTTCACTCCAGAAGATACGCGCACATTAGAAGATCGTTGTGTTAAACGCATTGCTCCCAAGGGGAATATATTGACTCCTTCATTGGTAATTGTGAAGGGATATTCGCCTTTCATGTGAGTTGTTCCCCGTAACTTGAGGATTTCAATAGTTCGGCGGCGACGTTCTCCTTCTAAGACGTTACGAGCAATTATTACATTATCAGAAACAAATTCTTCAACTCCAAAAGATGCTACTGGTCCATATTCTTCACCCCGTTCAGTGGTAATGATGGTGGTGACATTCAATAATTTCAGCCGTGCTACTAACCGAAAAATTTCTCGCCGGACTACTCCTATCGCTTCATATTGTTGAAATATGGCGGTCATGGAATCAATGGAAACCCGTTTAGCTTTATATTTACGAATGGCATATTGTAAACGTTCAATTAGGGCTGATAAATCAAAATTACCTACGATATCTTGACCTTCAGGATCAGGAGATGCGTCGAGAATAAATAATTTACCTTCATCAATTAAACCTTGTAAATTCCAATCAAAAATATGGGCATTTTTAATAATGTCACTGGGTGATTCTTCAAATGTGACAAATACTCCTGGTTCGTCGAAGTAAGTGATGCCATTATAAAGAAATTGCAGTGATAATAAAGTTTTGCCAGTTCCTGAAGTTCCACTAACTAAAGTAGTTCTACCAACAGGTAAACCGCCATGACTGATATCGTCAAAGCCCTCGATCATCGTGCGAATTTTTTCGACACCAATAGGTATTTTTTTGGGTTCAGGTTGCTCTTTTTTATTCATGGTTTGTCTAATATGGATATTCAACCCAGGTTCTTAAAATCAAGAAAGTTTTTAATTATTTTTAATAACTAAATAAATATACCAAATTGCAGGTAAAAAAATTCCCGAATTTTCATCAAAGAATGGCTAACACCACGGCTTTACTCTTGCCTCCTGCATTTTGTGTTATTCTTTCCCATATTCTTCACTCAATTCTTCATACAGCAGATCCAACCCAATTAATACTCTTTCTCTATCTGTTAAATCACCAATAATTTTTCGCACAGGTGGGGGCAGAATTTTTGATAGTGTTGGTGTGGCGAGTATTTTATCCTCTTCGGCCAACTGGGGGTTTTTCAGGACATCAATTACTTTTAAAGCATAAACTCCTTTAAATTCTTCTTCTAAGATATTTTTGAGGGTTTTTAAAGCCCGCATTGAATTAGGGGTATTTCCTGCTACATATAGCTTGAGAACATAGGTTTTTTTAGCTTCATTCATACAATATAAACTCCTAAAAACATAGAGGTGAAAGACCAAAAGCCGTATTCTTTACATACACAATCAAGCATTAATTCATCATGAATGCAAATGCAAGTTCTACTTTGGAATATTCAACGGAATTTTAGCAACAGAACAGCGATAAATTTCACAAAGATGTGCCAAAATATCTATTAAGGTTAAACGGTAATCGAGCAATGTTTCATCACTTCTGCCTTCCATCCTTAATTGCTTAGAAAATTCATCAATGACTTCCATGTGCATTTCTATAATTTGTGGTATGGGAATACCTGTATAAAATAGGGTATTAACAAATTTATCAAGTTTTTCTGGTAGTGTTTTGTCACTGATAAAATAATTGATAATTATTTGACGGTAATCTGATTTAAGTGAATTTAAAATTTCCTGTTTTTCGATAGCAGCCATGTCCTGAAAATTTTGTGTCTTTTTTTCCTGGCTAACTGCAAGGAAATAATTATCTTTTTGATCTGGGTTTTGTGGCTGACAATGGGGCAAATAGTGTATTTGACAAAGTATAGGTTGCCAGTAACATTGAGTGATTAATTTCTCAAGGAAGTTCCATATTTGAACAATTAAACTTTTGTGCCTCTCTTCTACAAATGGTCTATCGAGAATTTGTTTTATATTTGTTTGTAAAAGCAATATAGGTAATAACATCTACTATTTATAGATCATGAATTTTTGAAAGTGCAATACACTGTCACGCAATCAATTATACATAACAAGGCTAAGTAGTATAACTGATAAATTCTTTGATGGCTCATTGCATTGAGAGAGAGTCATGGCTAATGGATAATGTGTATGAGGATATCCGACGGCAGATAGATGACATTATTTCACTTATTGATAAGATACTTAAACGAACTTAAAGAATTGTCGCATTTTAAATCATTATAATTCCTCAAGGTTCTAAAGCGAATCTTTGGAGCCATAATTATTGTTGTAGTTGTCACCATAGAAAATGATGATTTCCAACACCAGTAGCTTTTCTGGTAAATATGGTTACTTGCTCCGGGTAGAAACTCACATATTGGATCACAAGGGTAAAAATTATTAGTGATTGACTTCGAGACAATGTATGTCCATGACGGAGTGTGACCACAAGCTATAGCTAAATAGCTAGTTTGAAGAGGTCTGTCAATTGTCACCAGAATCGCTGATAGCGTCGCCCATTTTCAATATTCCTGGAGGATATTGCTTCAGGCTTGAAAACTATCTAAACCAAGTGCTGATGGTAATGCTGAAGTTGATCACAAGCAGAAAGACCACCGAGGACTTATTTTAATGCTACAGTACCCACTTGATGAATTTATAGTAACTGTACCAATGTGCTGGCAAACGAATACTCTGGCAGCAGTGCTGGATATTTTTGTCGAAGAACAGTGCGATCGCTTGGTAATAGTTAATTCCCAACAATGCCCAATTGGTGTATTGTATTCTGCTCGATTACTGCCACAATTCTTAGCCGCGGATGCTGATAACCACCTCTTAAATTTGCATTTGCAACAACCACTCTCACAGGTGGATAAATCCCTCATAGCGCCAATACAGACCATACCAGCCGCAGCAAATCTGGAAAAATTTAGTTTATTTCTCAAACATCAAGAAGCACAACAAAAAAGTAACTTAGATTGGGCGCTAGTTGATTCAGATGGTAAATATTTAGGAATCCTAAATACTTTAAGCCTATTAATATTGTTAGCTCAGAAGAAAATTTCCATTAATTTAACCAAAGCAGAAGAAAGTCACAAATATGTGACAAACACCAAAACTTCTCCACACCAAAAAAACATCAAAGATACAGCCAATAAATACCAGCCAAAAATACACAAGTCTATAGTCCACTTATTAGCTAGATTGCCCTGGCCAATGATGTTACAAACTGGTCAAGGCGAAGTAGTTATGCAAAACCTCCCTTGGTGGCAACAACTAGGAACATCAAAAGATCCTGAAGGCATTAGAAAACAGGTAGAGACTATACTTACTCCAAAATATATTTATACCAATTCTCAAGAAAATCAGAGAACCGATACTTTCACGACGCAGAAACACAGTATCTCACCGACAGTTTTTTCTCCTGACTCACCATCAGCTCTCCCTTTTTTGCAAGAACCATCTCTGCCTATAAATGACGGTTCTAACCACTGTGTTTTCGATAAGAAATTGGGTATTTGTACTTGTGTGGTGGAAATTAAAACTGGTCAGGAACGAGTTTGGGAATTTGCAAAAATTCCTTTAGATAGTAACGAGTTAAAAATTTGGGTTTCGGAGTCAGAATTACCAGAAAATTCAGAAGAACTATGGTTAATATTAGCCACAGATGTAACTGAACAACAACAACTTTGCAAAGAGTTGGCAGCAAAAAATGCCGATTTGATTCAACTCAATCGCTTAAAAGATGAATTTTTAGCTTGCATTAGTCATGAATTAAAAACACCGTTAACAGCAGTTTTAGGACTATCTCGCCTTCTGGTAGATCAACAGTTGGGACAATTAAATGAGCGTCAAGCTCGTTATGCTGGATTAATTCATCAAAGTGGTAGACATTTGATGAGTGTGGTGAATGATATTTTAGATTTAACGCGAATGGAAACGGGACAGATGGAACTTACCCTCACCCCGGTACAAATTCAAGTAGTATGTGAACGGGCTTTCTCAGACGTTAAAAACATTCATTATCAAACTCACAAAACTAAACAATCATCCCCAGCAGAAAATCAAAATTTATCTAATTCTAATCACCAATTTAGCCTAGTAATTGAACCAGGTTTAGAAGAAATGGTAGCAGATGAATTACGCTTGCGACAGATGTTAGTACATTTACTTTCTAATGCCTTTAAATTCACGGAAATATCTGGGGAAATTGGTTTACGGGTTAGCCGTTGGGAAGGCTGGATTGCCTTTACTATTTGGGATACAGGGATTGGAATTCCTGAACAACAACAACATTTAATCTTTCAAAAATTCCAGCAATTAGAAAACCCACTCACTCGTCAGTTTGAAGGAACGGGTTTAGGATTAGTATTAACTAGAGCTTTGGCTCGTTTACATGGTGGAGATGTCAGTTTCTTATCTCGTGAGGGGAAAGGGAGTCAGTTTACTTTGCTTTTACCTCCAAGTCCACCAAAAGCCAGTTTTAATGAGTCTGAAGACATAGCGACCAAGAGGGAAATAGGCAATATCATCAATTCTTCTCCTCAAAACCTCAATAGTTCTTCCCAAAGACTGGTGTTAGTAGTGGAAGCAGTAGCTCAATATATTGAAGAATTAACTGAACAACTTAAAGGTTTAGGTTATCGTGTTGTTATTGCTAGATCAGGAACAGAGGCACTAGAAAAAGCTCGACGTTTGCAACCAAAGGCAATATTTTTAAATCCTTTACTACCTTTACTTTCTGGTTGGGATGTGATGACTTTACTAAAATCTGATGTTTTAACTCGTCATATTCATGTTATTGTCACAGCCACAGCGGCCGAAAAGGAACAAGCATTTAATAAACAGGCTGATAGTTTTTTGAGTTTACCAATTAAGCATCAAGCATTGGCATCATTGTTAGAAAAAATATCAACAACAACTGAATTTAAGAATTCAGTGATGGAAAATCATCAGATCAATTCTCAAAATATTCCTTTGCGAATTCTCAGGTTAGTAAATCCGGAAATAGAGACTATTAATCTCTACCCTTCTCTGCGAGAACATCGAGTTATTGAAGTAGATGATTTAGATCAAGCAGATTTATTAGCGCGAGTTTGGCAGTTTGATGTAATTTTACTAGATATGGAAATTTCTACTGCTCGCACTTATTTAGAACAATTAACAAAACATCAAAGATTGGCAACTTTACCATTGGTAACTTGTGATGTTGCGACTACTTTAGCTGCTTCCCAAATACCAGGATTGTCTGTATTTCCTTGTTTAAGTCCCTTAACACAGAAAAATAATCATCAAAATTATCAACAAGATGCTTTAGCATCTGTATTACAAATTGCTGCTGGTATTTGTTGTCCAATAAATATTTTAGTTGTAGATATAAGTATGCTGAGTGATTTATCCACGGTAAAACGCAAACCACTTAAAGATTATCAGTCAGTCAAAAGTTCTTTTATTAATTTTGAAGATGAGCAAATTAATCGAGGATATGAGTGGTTTCAAGCTTTAATTCAATACTTACAAACTGCTGGTTTTAGAGCTTCTATTGCCGGTTGTTGGTCGGAAGTTGTCCAACAAGTCAGTCATCAAAGTGTTGATTTACTTTTGATTTGCTTGAACGAGACGGCAATGAATAAGGAAGTACAAAAAGCTCTTGAATCATTAGGGAATTTACCATTTAATTTGCCGCCAATTTTGGTACTTGACCAGAAATTCAATGAACCCAATTATGGAAATGTAACAAAATCTCGGAAACAACGATATACATCTTCTGTAGAAACTGCGGTTCGGGGAATTGCTACCCAGATATTACCCCGTTCGATTTCAATGGAGGAACTATTAATTCAGATTAATCAATCTTTAGCAAATTAGACTATGATTTATTTGATTTATTTGATTTATTTGATTCATTTGATTATGATGATGGAAATAATCCTCACAATAATCAATCATCACATAAATCACATCAATCAAAAAAATCATAGTTTAAGACAAGTTATCTCGTTTAGCTGTTTTCAAAGGAATGCGAATGAGATGATAAGCGCCTTTGGTGGCTAAGTTTTTGTAAGTATCAGGTGGTAAGTCCATTTCCTGAAATTTTCCCTGTTCAACTAAGATTAACAATGATGGTGGTCTGTTTTCTTGTGATGATTGCTTTTGAATATATTCAAGAGCTTGTTGAGAAAATTTAATGTAATTAACGTTTTTGTGCGTGTAGAAAGTCACGGTAGGTTTTTTGAACCCAACCATAATTAATTCTTCATTGGGTTGTTTTGATTCAACAATTAGGGCTGATAATTCTCTCAGAGGTAGTTGACGCTGTTGGTCCATAATCAAAACAGCAGGCATTAAGGAAATAGCAATAAAGGCTATAAATCCTAATAAATTAATTGTAATTATCTGTTGATAACGGTGACTTAATATTAAGATAGCCGAAGTAACTGTAGATAGTAACCAAATTATTCCCGCAAATTTGAGGATTCCTGATTTCTCCATTTGTACATATAATTCAGGAGCAGCAGGATCAGTCCCAGCAATTTGGGTAAGATTAAAGAGGGCAATGGAAATAACTGTTAGAAAAGCTACGTTTACCCAAGCACTGATGCGTAAAAATTTGGGAGGAGTCGGAGTTTGTGAATTGGGGAAAAGATCACTCCAAAATAATGCCACAAGAATAGCTGCTGCTGGCATTAAGGGTAATACATAACTGGGTAATTTGGTAACAGAAATTGTGAAAAATCCAAATACACCCAAAAACCATAAACAGACAAATAAACCTAATTGTTGAGAGCGTTCTTGCTTTAACCAGTGCGATCGCTGCAAAAGATTTACTCTAACTAGAGCCGCAGGGATGTACACTGAATATGGTGCAAAGCCCAACAAAACGACTAAAAAGTAAAAATACCAAGGGGCTGAATGGCCATTAACAACTTCGGTAAAACGGTCTATATTGTGATAGATAAAAAAGGCATTAATAAAATTCCAGCCGTTGCGCCAAGTTACCAAAACATACCAAGGAAGTGAGATAACTAAAACTATCGCCATTCCTAAAATCGGCTGCATTTCTCGCCATAGTTCCCAAAATTTCCCCACATACAAGGCAAAAGCAATCATAATTAGTCCTGGTAAGACAATGCCTACAGGACCTTTAGTTAATATTGCCCCAGCAATTAAGACATAACTGGCTAAATACCATTTATTGGGAAGTCGCCAATTAGCAGTGACGATTGGGGAATTATTCTGAGCATATCCCAGGAAAAAACATAATAAAGTTGAACCTATACAGCCGTTGAGTAACATATCAGAAACCCCGGCTCTGCCCCAAACAATCATTTCTGCGTTGAGTGCCATTAAAGCAGCGGCAATGGCGGCTGTAAAGTAACGTCTAGGCAAATTAGTAACTTGTTCTAATTCATCTTTTTTGGCAAAGTACCACTGCACAGTGTAAAATGCCAAAGCAATTACGCCCATTGCTGCGAATGCTGAAGGGATACGCACAGCCCATTCATTTACTCCCATAATAGAGTAAGCGATCGCTTGACACCAATAAATTAAAGCAGGTTTATCAAAGCGAGTTTCACCATTAAAAAACGGCGTAATCCAATCACCAGTTACCAGCATTTGTCGGGAAGCTTCCGCAAACAGCGGTTCAGTCTCATCAATTAAGCCTACATTACCCAAATTCCAGCCAAAAGCTATCCAACCAATTACCAATAACCACAGGGACGAAACAGCCACAGCTAGGACTGGACGCTGTTCTAAATTATTCAACCACTTATCCACCACTTGCCAAGAAACACTCAATTTTATACTCATGAATTCATACTTAAAGACACTGAAATCGCGTCCTGCCAATACACAATAGTTTACAATTCAAAAAAACTCCTGAACTCCTTCCTTCTTCCTCCTGAACTCCTTCCTTCTTCCTCCTGAACTCCTGAACTCCTGAACTCCTGACTCCTGACTCCTGACTCCTGAACTCCTGACTCCTGACTCCTGAACTCCTGACTCCTGAATTCTCCAATATCACCTATTTTGTAACACTAACTGCCATTCTTGAGTTTGCGGATTCCATTGGGGAGAGGAAGTTTCTCCCACAACATAGGGACCCCAATAACGTCGAGAACCATCTTGAGCAAAAGCCACCAAAATATCACCTTTCTCAAGTCTTAAATTAGCTTGAGGTAAAGATAAAACTAACCCGCTCTCACTTCCTTCTTCAGGAGCAAAATCCCAATGAGCCGGAATATCAGATTTAGATTTATTCGCAGTCGCACTTTTGAGGGATGATTGTCTAGCTAACAATGCTAGACGGACAGGTTGAGTAGTTTTGTTGCTAATGCGAAGCAATCCAGCAGCCTTGTTTTTACTATCAGAGTTAACCTGATAGGCTACAACTGTGGACTGATTTTTTTGCGGACTTGATTCTACTGAGTCACTTGGTGTACTATCTAAGTTAATTTCATCCCCATTTTTACCACTATTTGTCATCATAGATGGGGTTGTTTCTGGATTTGTAGACTGAAAAGATATCCGCATATCTAAGCATCCTGTCATGATCCCCATGAATCCTAAGGCAGAAAGACTGATAATGAAGTTACCATACCGATCAAGGAAGTTTTTCATAATGATATAGCTTTAGAAATAAGATTTTTTGTAAGCTAAACCCGATGGTTACAAATGATCCCCAACCGTAATTAGAGTGGTTTACTTAGGTTCTCCAAAATAAATTATCCAGTTTCATCAAGTCAAAACGACTTTTTCTGTTCCCTATTCCCATGCAAAATACTCGCTTGAACAACCTATTAGAAACAATTTTCAGTAGCTTGAGTGAATGGTTTCTGAATCCTTGGCGGCGGTTATCGCTAATACTAATTAGTTTTTTGTTTGGCTTTTTTTTGGGATCAGCAGTATCAACAACCGCTGGACAAAAGGCAGAATTAGACATTGTGGTTGCTGGATTTTTAGTGCTACTGACCGAAATTACCAGTAGAATATTTTACAGTCGGAGTTTTTTTGTTCGCCAAGCATTTTGGGTAGAAATACTCAACTATCTCAAGGTTGGTTTTATCTACAGTCTATTTCTAGAAGCGTTAAAACTGGGTTCGTGATTTTATGAGTAGTGAATGGTTGAGTCAAATTTTAACAACGGACACATCTTGGCAAGTGTCAGCACAAGCCGCAGCATTGGCAGATCCTTTGCGAGCTAAGGTGTTTAATATTACTTCTGATAATGTGGCTGAAGTTATCCAAAAGAGAGGGGATTTACTGAAGTTAGTTTTCCCTAATTTTAGTCAATTTTGTCAAACTACCCTAAAAATTCAACCCCCAGAAGTGTTACAGGTATTGTGGGATTTATGGCTACCCTTGGGAATCCAAATTGCAGCACAACGTCAACAGTTAGGGAAACCTTTTGTCCAGGGAATTTTAGGCGCACAAGGAACTGGTAAAACTACAATGTCCCAGATACTGGGTTTGATTCTCCAGCAGTTAGGATATCGGACGTTAAGTTTGTCTTTGGATGACTTGTACAAAACTTATAGCGAGCGTTTGGCTTTATTACAGCAAGATTCCCGGTTAGTTTGGCGCGGTCCGCCCGGAACCCACGATATTCACCTAGCTTTAATTGTACTCGATCAGATTCACCAAGGCAAGAGTCCTGTGATAGTTCCTAGATTTGATAAATCTGCTCATGGGGGTGCAGGCGATCGCACTACTCCTGAAGTTATCACAAATCCTATAGATATTGTTCTGTTTGAAGGCTGGTTTGTGGGCGTAAAACCAATTCCTCCTAAAGTGTTATTAACTCCACCACCACCTATTCTTACAGACGTAGATAAACAATTTGCCTCTGATATGAATAATCAGCTAAAAGATTATTTACCACTGTGGGAAAGATTAGATAGTTTAATAGTTCTTTATCCCACAGATTACCGTTATTCTTTAGCATGGCGCAAGCAAGCAGAAAGACAAATGATTGCTGCTGGTAAATCAGGAATGAGTGACGCAGAAATAGAAGAATTTGTAAATTATTTTTGGCGTTCTTTACATCCAGAATTATTCATTAATCCCTTAATTCAATCATCATCTGTTGATTTAGTAATTGAAATTAATAGTGATCATAGTTTTGGGAAAATCAGAAAAACTATCTAAGATTATTAAATTCATCTTCTGTGATTTCTAATTGGTTAAGAATTTCCTGGAATAGCCAACCGCCGATTTCAGCATTTCCATGAATAGGAATAGTTGTTGCGCGACCATCGGGATGCTTCCAGCGAGCATGACTACCTTTTTGACGAATTTTCTCAAAGCCTAATTTTTTGGCAACTTTTTCTAAAGTTTTGGCTTTAGCTGGCATAAGCAATAGTTACCTCAATATCATTAGGTAAGGATTTACCAGCCTCTAAATATTCTGCTGATATCATTTCAAAAACATGGTTTAACTCTGAACGAGCTTCTTCATGGGTTTTTCCCCACGCATGACATCCTTTAATTGCTGGAACGTAAGCAACAAATGTTCCATTATCATCGGGGCGTAAAATAATTGTATAGTCAATTAGTTTTTTGTTTATCATATTATTTCCTGTTAAATACTTGCGATTAAAAAGGCGAATTTCCTGACTCATGGGCGAGGAAACCCCGCCCCTACTGACAAACTACTTTCCTGTTTGCAGTGTTTCCACTAAATCATAAAAAGGTTGCCAATTATCATCTTCAGTGATTCGTTCCCAAACAGACTCAATCACAGGTCTTAATAAAGCTGTTTTGGGATTAGCTTCAATCAAAGTTTGGTGAATTTTATCCATTTGTTCAGGATCAAAATGATTGAGAATTTTATGATAGAGGAAACACCAATTATCAAAAGTGGGTGATTTTCCTAATGCGGGGCTAATTTCAGAACCATTCATCACAAAAGCTGGATCATCTCGCCATTTACTAGAAAAGGTAGCAGCTATATCAGCAAAGAATTGATGATAACCAACTTGACTATCATGTAAAAAGGTAATAGTTAACCGCAAAAATTCATCAGCTTCCGCTAATTGTAAATCTTCAAAACCCAATTTTTTCAACATCAAAGCTCGATATTCAGCCTGGTAATATTCAGCAAACTTGGATAAAGCAATATCCAAATCACCTTGGTGAATTATCGCCTTTAAAGGTTCTTGCAAAAGCTCTAAATTTAATTTGCAAATCCCTGGTTGTTGACTGTAACAATAACGTTTATAATAATCGAAATATGCCGCCGTAAATTGGAGATCGTAAGTAGGAATAAAGGCATAGGGTCCATAGTCAAAACTTTCCCCGGTAATTGACATATTATCAGTATTCAAAACCGCATGACAAAAACCCGCTGCCATCCATTGGGCTACTAATTCAGCAACACGCTGCACTAATTCGGCATAAAATAAAGCATATTTATCATTTTCAGCTTGCAAATGCGGGTAATACTGTTCAATTACATGATCTAACAGTTTTTGAGTTAAATCATGTCGTTTGAAATAGTTTAATCGTTCAAAAGTACCAAAACGGATATGAGATTTACTCATGCGAATCATGACAGAAGAACGAGTTGGAGAAGGTTCATCACCGCGCCACAAACCCAAACCCGTTTCAATCATACTCAGACACCGAGAAGTACGAACACCTAAACTATGAAGTGCTTCAGCGGCGAGAACTTCCCGCACTCCTCCTTTAAGTGTTAGCATTCCGTCACCACCGCGAGAGTAGGGGGTTCTTCCCGAACCTTTTGTGCCAAAATCGTATAATTCCCCATCAATACCCCGCACTTGTCCATAGAGAAAGCCTCTACCGTCACCTAATTGGGGGTTATATTGTCCAAATTGATAACCGTGATAACGTAGTGCTAACAGCGGTTCTCTTCCCTCAAATTTACCAAAAGCGTTAATAAAATCTTCGTCTTTAACTACTTGGGGCGCAACTCCTAAGCGTGGCAGTAGTGCGTCATTGCGCCAGCGTAACATAAGTTGGGGAAATTCCTCGGCTACAACTTGATCATAGTAGTCATTACCTAGAGATTCTAGGGCTGGTTCATAGTTGAGGGTAAGTAAGGGATTAGTAGCATGAGTATGATTGAGAGTTTCATCCAGAGTCATTATAATTAGGCTTAATTGATATTTATTTAATGATAGACAAAAAAGCTCACCATCTTGCTAATTTAACGTAAGTTGCTAGTTAAATTGTCAAAAATGGCTAACGTCACGCTGCGCTATCACGAGCTTATAAAAATAATATATCTTCTTGAGAATGATAAATAAAAAATAGATCCCCGACTTCTTCAAAAAATCCAGGCTCTAAGGATTACAATATTCACATAAACTAGGATCAGCAAATTCTTGATTGTTAGGAAATAATTGTTGTTGGGTAAAACCGCATTTTTGACATTGAAAAATTACTGCTTTAATTAATGAAGTTGGCTGATGACAAAGTTCACAAGGTAGTCCAGGGATTTTTTGATTAATCATAAAACCAGGAGTATTACATTGGGGACATAAACTATTAATTTTATTAATTAAGTCTTGAGTAGCAAAGGCAATATTTTTCATCCTCGTAGGATTATACATTGCTCTCATATCTGTTTCTATATGAAATTTACCATTTGTGTTTTTTATGGCAGTTTCTACTGAATTGATTAGGTTTTCTTGGCTGGTAATACCTTTAATAGATTCTGTTTTTCCTGTGGATATATTAGCAAATGAAATTACTAAACCATGTTCAGGAAAACCAACTTTTTGAGCAAATTCTTCAGCTTCTTCTAAACTAGATATAGTTTGATGATTAAAATTAGTTTCTATGGAAAATAATTCACCAATAATTTCTAAATCATTTTCTTGATCCAGAAAAATAATGATTTCTCGGTTAGCATAAATATAGGGAATTAGGGGATGAGGTGCAAAACTTCCTTCACTAGCGATGGCTATTTTTTCATCATCCATTTCCAAGGCTTTTTTAGCTTTTAACCTAGCAGTAATAATTTGTGTATCTGGACGTTTAATTTCTCTAGTAAAAGTTCCAAAAACATCAGTATTTAAGCCTTGAGGAACTATCAAATTAATTCCTAAATGTTCTTTCAATAAAGGAGAAATTACTTTTTCTTTATTGTGCATTGTCGCCAAAATAGCCACGCGATTATTATATATTGACATAATTTATTTTCCCATAATTATCTTCAGATCCCCGACTTCTCCAAGAAGTCGGGGATCTAAAATACTATAAATTTGGTCGCCAGTGGGAATTTGTCAAACTTGTAAAAATATGATCTTCCCATTTACCATTAATCATTAAATAGTCTCTAGCATATCCTTCAACTACAAAACCAGCCCTTTTAAGAACATTACCACTGCGGCGATTATGGGGCATATAATTAGCCATAATGCGGTGCAGATTTAATTCTTGAAAAACATACTTAGTGGAAATAGACAAGGCTTCTGTCATGTAACCATAACCTTGTGCTGATTCTGCTAAACTGTATCCTAATTGACAAAATTGAGCAGCACTATAGATAAAGTTGCTAAAATTAGCTGTTCCCATAACTTTTCTAGGCTGGTGTTTCCGATAAATAAATAGTTTTAATGAATAGTTGTTCACAAATTCCCAGAAACTCGTTTCTACTTGATACTCCCAATAATCGTCAGTAAAAAAATTTTCATCCCATTGAGGATAAAATGGCGTAAGATATTCTTTATTTTCCGTAAAATATTTGAGTATGTAGGGAATATCCTCCATCACTGCCATTCTTAATATTAGGCGATCGCTTGTCAGAATTGGTGGCTCTGATGTCATATCCTCAAATTTAAATATTTTGTATCAGCTATACTAATTTGAACATTAAACCAAAAGACTGCAAAAAGGATAATTACGGTGGGAATACGCTACAATTGGCAACCAACAGAGATATTGACAATATATAATACACCATTTCTAGAGCTAATTTATCAAGCTGCTACAGTGCATCGTCAATATCATCAACCGCAACAAATACAAGTTTGTAAGCTTATCTCTATTAAAACCGGTGCTTGTCCAGAAGATTGCGGTTACTGCGCTCAATCTTCCCGTTACAAAACCGAGGTAAAACCCGAAGCACTGTTAGAAAAAGAAACGGTGATAAATATTGCCAAAACAGCTAAAGAAAGCGGTATAAGTCGCGTTTGTATGGGTGCTGCTTGGCGAGAAGTTCGGGATAATTCCCAATTTGAGGAAGTCCTGGATATGGTCAAGGACGTAACCGACATGGGTTTAGAGGTATGCTGTACCTTGGGAATGTTGACCGAAAACCAAGCCAAGCGGTTAGAGGATGCGGGATTATATGCTTATAACCATAATCTCGACACTTCTGAGGAATACTACAGCACAGTGATTACGACTCGAACTTATAGCGATCGCCTAAATACAATTGCCAATGTTCGCCAAACTAATGTTACCGTATGTTCGGGCGGTATTCTCGGTTTAGGGGAAAATATTAGCGATAGAGTCGGAATGTTACATACTCTCTCAAATTTACAGCCTCACCCCGAATCTGTACCCATCAATATTCTTTCTCAAGTTCCCGGTACACCTTTAGAAAATCAACCAGATGTGCCTATTTGGGATGTAGTGCGGATGATTGCGACTGCTAGAATTATTATGCCTAAATCTGACGTGCGTTTGAGTGCAGGTAGGGCGAGACTTTCCCAAGTAGAACAGGCTTTATGCTTCATGGCTGGTGCAAATTCCATCTTCTCCAGCGATGATAATAAAATGTTGACGGTGACTACTCCCTGTCCTGATTATGATGCAGATAGAGAAATGTTGAACTTGCTAGGTTTGGAAATGCGTCCCCCCTTCCAAAAGCAGGAAAAAACACCAACTCCAGCGATGATATAACAATTGAAAATTACCTCTCCCTGACTGGGAGAGGACTCGAATATGCTAGAATTTAGGATGAATTTTAAGCAAGTGATGAAGATGACACAATCCACACCCCAAAGAGTTGTCCGTCGTGGTCGAGTATTTCCCGAAATTCAGTGGACTGATGAACAAAAAGCTGAAGATAGAGCTAGAAGAAAGGCATTTTCTGATCGTTGTTGGGTAATTTTTGAGCGTTTAAAACCAGAAATATTAGATAAATATTCTGGTTGGTATATTGCTATTGAACCTGACAGCGGTGATTATTTTATTGATCAAGATAAGGAAGTAGCCAGTAAAATGGCCAGAGAAAAGTATCCTCATGTTATTCATCATATTTATGGCATTAATGAAACGGGAGTTAGTGGCAGCATAAGATAGAGGGCAGATTTGGAGAAAATGGACAAGTTTATTTTGAAATTGATTTAATTGGTGGGGATAATTTCAGTTTTCCTGTAGAAACAATGTTAGATACAGGATTTACTGAATTTTTAGCCATGAATAAACAAGATGTACAAAGTCTTGATTGGCCTTTTTTAAGACAAAATAAATTAAGAACTGCTCAAGGAGAAACTGATTTTGATGTTTATCATGGTAGGGTAATTATAGATGGTCAAGAGTGGGAAATTCCTGTATTTGCTGGAGATGAAATACAGGAAATTTTACTGGGTTCTCGATGGTTGAAGTTGTTTGTTTTAGTCGCTAATTATGGTGAAGATAGGGTCAGTTTAGAATTGATTTAATTAAACAATTTCTTATTAATAATAAAGTGGGTTGCGGGTTGTATCTAGAACGAAATAGCCCTGGGTGGTAATTGCCAGAATATTTGGTCTTTATTCCAAATTTTAGGGCTAGGATGCCTAAAAAGACAATATAATTAGATTTAGGGACTTCCAAGAAATAAATTATCCTGATTAACGAACCACAGAGGCGCAGAGGACACAGAGGAATAAGGGTTTGAGAGATTTTTGTGTTAGGTGGTTGAGTATTTTTTATTTGGAAGTCCCTTAACAAATTACTGATTTTATTAACGTTGCTTTTTATGCCCAAGCATGATCCCGCAAAATTAAAAAAAGTATCTATTAGTCTTCCCTTTGGTATAGGTTCTGCGGAATGGGAAGCTGACACAACGGAACGAAAAGCCGCTTGGTCGTTATATGTGGAACTGGTAACGCGTATTGCTGTCCAGTCTTTAGAAGTTGACCAGGGGTTAGTGCGGGAAGCCTTGAACTCTCTGTATAGTTTATTCGGAACTACCCGTGAAGTTCTCAAAGCTGCTGGACCTGATGTAGGTGCTTCTAAAAACTCAGTCGGGGGTATTGCTATTGCGGTGCTGAATAATGGGTTAAGACCATTTTTGGCTAAATGGCATCCTGTGTTACAGGCTTGGGAAGCAAGACGACCTCTGGGGGTGAGTCCCAAGGAACATGAGGTGAGTTGGTCAGAAGAATCAAAGTTGCGAAGTGAGTTGGCTGCTTTACGAGATGGTTTGGAACAGTATGCAAAGGCGTTGGCGACTATTGCAGGTGTGGAGGAATAAAATGGAAAAATATGATGTTTTTATTTGCCACAATAGCCAAGACAAGCCAGAGGTAGGAAAAATTAAAAGCAGTTTGCAAAGTCAAGGAATCAAAACGTTTTATGATGAGGATAACTTAATAGCATTTAAAAAATGGAAAAAACAACTCCAAGATCATATTAGTGAAGTTAAAGCTTTCCTTGTCTTTATTAGTAATAATGGTACAGGACCAATACAACACGAAGAAATTGATTTCTTTTTAAAAGAAGTTTTGCCAAAAAACTCTGAAATTCAAACAGGCTTAGTTATCCTACGCAACACAGTAGAGGGAATAATAAATACCGTAAAAAACAGTTATCCAGAATTTAAAGACTTTCATTATTGTGATTTTCGTAAAGAAGAACTTAACTCAATGAACAAACTGATTTTGGCTATTACTGGAAGAGAACCAGAGTCACAGTCTATAATAACTCAGCCTAAATCACTCACCAAAACTCCTCAACAACCACCTCATGCAGATAGTATTAGCTTAGAAGGCATAGACTATAGAGAACTCACTGAACTATTATCAGAAAGTAAATGGGAAGATGCTTGGGAAAATGCTAATTATCTGACTTATAAACTTATGCTCAATGCTGTAGGTAAAACTCAGGAGGATCAATTGACCAAGGAAGACGTAAAAGATTTTCCATGCACAGACCTCTACAAAATTGACAAATTGTGGGTAGAACATAGCAATGGTAAATTTGGATTCAGCATCCAAAAAGAAATTTATTTAAGCGTTGGTGGCAAGCCTGATGGTATATTCAATCAAAGTATCTGGAGAAAGTTCAGCGATCTTGTTGGATGGGTAGGAAAAGATGCAAATGGCTGCAACTTTTTTTATGACTCCGAGGAAGAATTTACTTTTGATATTTCAGCACATAAGGGTCATCTTCCTGTGTTAATTGAAGATTATCAGGAAATTATTATAGATATCTTCGCTCGTATTGAAGCTTGTCCTCAATTTAATAAAGACCCTTTAAAGCTTCTCAACTCACATCTTGGTTTTCAGCCAGACACTTCAGCAATTAAGGCTGTAGAGATTATTAACTCACTGCCTAATATTTAGTTACCCATATTAGTTCAAAATTGCTCGAAAGTTTTGATTTAAAGTAAAAATCCAAACAACTCCTAGAAATTGCTAAAATAGGAGTAGAAAAAGCCATTGAAACCGATGAAGCAACAGCTACAGATTGGATAAATCAGCAATTGGCAATATTAGGAATTGATATCAAAAGCATCATCAGTTAATTTCCTGTTGTATAATATTTATATATATTTTCCCTGATCAATTTAACAGCTTACTATCACGGCAAATTTTGTCATAATATAAAGATAGGATTCCCATGACTAATTAGGGGCTGCTGAATAAACCTAGAACTGAGATATATCAAGAGTTTGAAGGTAAAAAAGGTGAATCAGGTGCAAGGAATAAGGGTTGAAATCAGCAAAAACCTATCACTTGACCAGATTCAATACTATTCTTCTCTTCTTCTAATTCTTCCTCCTGACTCCTGACTCCTGACTCCTGACTCCTGACTCCTAGCCCTCACAGACAACTTTTTCAGCACCCCCTAATTACGCTTTATCAACATTATGAGGAATAAATAATTATGTCTCAATCCGATTTAATCAATAAACCAGAATTAAGTAACACTACCAAAGAAAATCATCTCATAGAAATTTTACGAGAAATTCAAGCAACACCTAAAGAATACTGGCCGAATTTACTACAAATGATGCGAGTATTTCGAGAAAGTGTTACTTTTAAACCTGAGATTTTTCACCATTCTCACCTAGAAATAGACGCACAACAACAAATTTTAAATCAACAACATCAATTACTCAAAGAATTAACCAAAGAGTGGTTAGAAGAAGGAGAACAAGAAGAACAAACGGAAACTTGGGAATATTTGCGGCAAAAACAAGAAATTGATGATAATCCTTTTTAAGATTAAGCTGAATTTATATGAATAAATTGATTTTCCTCGATACAAATATTTTAGGAATGGTAACAAATCCTAAAAGTTCTAATTCTAATTGTCAGGAGTGTAAAGAATGGTTAGATGAATTACCCTTAAAAAGTTATCAAATAATTTTACCAGAAATTGCTGATTATGAAGTAAGACGAGAACTGTTAAGAGCGGGAAAAACAAAAGGAATTAAACGTTTAGATCAACTCAAGCAAGCGATTACTTACTTGCCTATTACTACTGCTACCATGCTTTTAGCAGCACAATTTTGGGCAGAAATTAGAAACACAGGAAAACCAACTGCTGATCCTAAATCTCTTGATGGTGATGTTATTTTAGCAGCACAAGCAAAAATAGAAGAATTAAATGGAGATCAAGTAATTGTTGCTACTACCAATGTTAAACATTTATCCTTATTTGTAGATGCTCGTGAATGGCAAATGATTAATTAAAAAGATTTCTCTCATTTCTGGAAAGTTTTGATTTAAAACAAAAATCCAAACAACTTCTAGAAATTGCTAAAATAGGAGTAGAAAAAGCCATTGAAACCGATGAAGCAACAGCTACAGATTGGATAAATCAACAATTTGCAATATTAGGAATTGATATCAACAATGGAGGAGAAAATAAAAATTAATGCTGATGTCATTTACAATAGAATTATAGCCTAGTAGTAGAGGTGAAACAATGACCATTGAACAAGCAGTTTTAGAAAATCTGCGAGAGTTACCAACCGATAAACAACAAGAAGTTTTAGATTTTATTCAATTTCTCAAACATAAACTGTCACAAATAAAAGAACAAGTACAGGAAAAACCATTACAGAATAAAGGAGATAGCTTTTGGGAAGGGGTTTTAAGGTTTCGAGAAACAATTGAAAGAGAAGGAATTGAATTTACAGATGAAGATTTTGCAGATCTTAGAGATCGTAGTCCAGGACGCGAGATTGATTTATGACAGTTCGCTTTTTACTAGACTCTAATATTATCTCAGAACCGAGTCGGCCAATTCCCAATACTCAGGTTTTAGATCAATTAAATCGCTATCGTTCAGAAGTAGCAGTAGCAAGTCTTGTTGTTCATGAAATCCTTTATGGCTGTTGGCGTTTACCAGCATCTAAACGCAAGGATTCTTTATGGAAATACATTCAAGATTCTGTGTTAGATTTGCCTGTGTTTGATTATGATCTCAAAGCTGCAAAATGGCACGCACAGGAAAGAGCTAGATTATCGAAAATTGGTAAAACACCTGCTTTTATTGATGGACAAATTGCCAGTATTGCCTTCTGCAATGACTTGATTTTAGTAACAAATAATGTGGCAGATTTTCAGGATTTTGAGGATCTGATAATTGAGAATTGGTTTATTAAATGAGGGACTAACTGTAGAAAAAGTTGCTCGGATACTTGAGTTAGAGATTGAAGTGGTGAAAACTTGCAATCAAACAGCAAAGTAGTAAATAGACATTTGATAATCTGATTGAAACCGATACCTAAACCCACATAAAGTGGGTTTAATTAGCGTCTAATTGTAGGGTTAGATTATCTTAGCTCCGCGTAGACCAAATAATAGGCCTACAGCTACACCCATAAACACGCCTAGAAAGACAATATATTCAACTACAGCCATTTGTTTTGCTCCAGATTAGTTACTTATTTCTATTCAATCATCAATAATTATGAAAGGGAACAGGGAATAGAAAAGAGGTTGTCAACTTGGGGTAAAATACCCAGACGAGTGATTATATTAGGGTTAGGGAGTCAGTAACTCAGCCCTAAAGGGACTGAGCTTGTAAGAAATTGCAAGCTGTACTGACCAGTCTAAGTCTTAACTGACTACGTTTTTTGAGTCACGACACCCTGGAATGCGTAGCTAGTTCCCTGCTCTGTCATTTGCAATTAAACAGTTTTAAAGTCACTGAAACAGTGTTGCAAGTCTAAAAAGCTCTTAAAACATTGACGAAGCTAACATTACCCCAGAAATGGGAGGCTCTTCGGAGCAACACATTATGCGTACAGAGTTGGGAAATTTGAATCGGTAATTGTCCCGTTGAAAGTACATTACAAAAGTACACCGAATTTACCAACTCCAAGGCGGTAATGAAAAAATATTCAAGGCGGTTAAAACCGCACGAGTCGTTTCCCTCTCAGCACTGAAGTGTCTGAGTTTCCCACTTACCGGGTATTTTTATGAGTTCTGTAATTAAAGTAGATATACCAGAAAAATCTTATGATATTACCATTGCACCTGGGAGTTTAGATCAACTAGGTGAACAAATGGCGAGTTTGAAACTAAGTAAAAAAGTATTGCTAGTTTCCAACCCCATGATATTTAAATACTATGGCGAAAGAGCGATCGCATCCTTGCAAAATGCCGGTTTTGAAGTTGTCAGCTACAACCTCCCCCCCGGTGAACGCTATAAAACCCTCAACTCCATTCAAAAACTCTACGACATCGCCCTGGAAAATCGCCTAGAACGCTCCTCAACAATGGTTGCCTTGGGAGGAGGGGTAATTGGTGATATGACAGGCTTTGCTGCCGCTACATGGCTCAGAGGCATCAATGTCGTGCAAGTTCCTACCAGTCTCTTAGCAATGGTAGATTCAGCTATTGGTGGCAAAACCGGCGTAAATCATCCCCACGGTAAAAACTTGATTGGTGCATTTCATCAACCCAGTCTAGTTTTAATTGACCCAGAAGTCTTAAAAACCCTTCCAGCACGGGAATTTCGAGCAGGAATGGCAGAGGTGATCAAATACGGGATCATTTGGGACACCGAACTGTTTACTCAACTAACAGCAAGCAAACACCTTGATCAACTCCGCTATGTAAAATCCGACCTGATAAACAGCATATTAACTCATTCCTGTCAAGCAAAGGCAGATGTTGTCGGCAAAGATGAAAAAGAATCTGGAATCAGAGCAATTTTAAATTATGGTCATACTATCGGTCATGCAGTAGAAAGCCTCACCGAATACCGTTTATTCAAACATGGTGAAGCTGTCGGTATTGGTATGGTAGCAGCGGGAGACATTGCTGTAAAATCAGAACTTTGGTCACAAGCAGACGCAGAACGTCAAAACGCCTTAATCAAGAAAGCAGGTTTACCCACCCAAATACCCGCAGATTTAGATATTGAAGCTCTTATTGATGCTTTGCAATTGGACAAAAAAGTTAAATCTGGTAAAGTCCGCTTTGTATTACCAACCCAAATTGGTGCAGTCAAAGTTACCGACGAAGTACCAACGGAAATAATTCGAGAAGTATTATTAGGGAATAGGAGTCAGGAGTCAGGAGTTTAGAAAGAAGAAAGAAGAAGAAGAAAATTCTTCCCCCGCTTCCTGCTGTTTGCCCTTTCCTTCTATACTGGTAAAGGCGCTGAACCATTCAATTGCCGAGCAGCATTGATACAAACAGGGCAATCACAGCCAAATAGCTTGATAGCTAAATCACTTTCAGCATCAGAAAATTCTAGTTCTTTGGGATTATTTGTATCTACTTGTGCTATTTGCATGGGTTCTTTTGCAACAGCAGGAGAAGTATTACTTACCTGTATACATACCTTTTTCGGAGTTGCAGAATGGGGAGACATGACGCAAGATAGATGAGTCCCAGTAGCGTCAATTGTTTGACTAGCATGAGCAGGTCTAGCCATCATCACCATAGATAACATGGATGTGAACAATACGGGGCTAGAAATTAAAGTTAAAATAAATCTTTTGTTCATGTACTGTTAAAAACCTTGTTATTAGGGAAATAAACCAATTTATCTTTTCCGACAACTTGGTTGTTAATCAGTCTATCTTACCTAAGAACAGGGAACAGGGAACAGGGAACAGGGAACATTTATCTTTTTATTGCCTTTTACCAATTACCCGTAATTGCTAATATCACGTAAATTTTCGGCTTTTTATTTAAAATTAGTTACATGAAAGGTTAGAGTAAATACTCATTAAGATATAATCCAGATTATGTTTTAATTTGAGGTTTCGGCTTGTGCTAGGAATAAAAAGCATTAATATACATAATTTATCTAGCTGGGTAGAACAATCAAAAACCCAAGCAGCACAGGGAAAAGTTATTGAACGCATTCCTCAATTAGCTATTGTTAATCCTAACCGTTTTGCTGTTCATATAAGTTGCGAACCAGGAGAAAATTACAGTTTAGGAGATACAGCTTGTGTATTTCCATTTATGAGTGTGATAAAGCCATTTTCTCTACTATACCTGCTCGAATATTACGGAGTAAAACAGGTTTTGCAATGGGTTGGGGTTAAATCCTCGGACGCGCCTTTTAATTCTTTAGTGCAATTAATAGCAGATAATGGATATCCTCGCAACCCCATGATTAATAGTGGTGCTATTACTCTCGCTGATAAGTTGCCAGGAAAAGATGGAAATGAATGTACACAATTGTTTTGTGAATGGTTAAATAAATTAGCAGATACTCAATTATATATAGATGCAAATATTCTAGCTTCAGTCCGTGCTAGTAGTTCTCAGACAAATATAGATATTACTAACTATCTCTACGAAGCTGGACATTTAAATAATATTGAATTATCTCTTGATGTTTATGAGCAAATATGTTGTATATCTGGGACAGTGGAAGATTTAGCGAAGTTAGGAAAAGTATTAGCTTGCAAAAGCGAGGTGATCAAAAATCAACACCGTCAAATTGTGAATGCGGTGATGTTAACTTGCGGTTTATATGAAGCTTCCGCTGAGTATGCTGTGAAAATTGGTTTACCAATAAAGTCAGGTATTGGTGGTGGACTTGTGGCCATCATACCAAATCAGGGAGCGATCGCCAGCTACAGTCCTGCTTTAGACATTGTAGGTAATCCTGTAGCTGGTTTGGCACTAATGGAAACTTTATCTCAAAGTTTGCAACTGAGTATTTTTAGTTAATTACTCTTGAAATTGAGATTTAGGATTTTCCATTGTCTGGGTAGGTAAATTTGATTCCTCTGTTTCCGTGACTTTTGCTTCTGCTGCTACTGGGGGAGACGCAACGGGAGTTGATTTAACTTCAGGAATTTTAACTTCGGGAACTGGTTGTTTCTCTACTTTCGTTGCTGGAGTTGGTGTAAATTCAGGAACTTTAACTTCAGGAATTGGCTGTTTCTCTACTTTCGTTGCTGGAGTTGGTGTAACTTCAGGAACTTTAACTTCAGGAACTTTAACTTCAGGAATTGGCTGTTTCTCTACTTTCGTTGCTGGAGTTGGTGTAGCCTCAGTAGCTGGAATTTTAGCAGTATAAGTTGGGTCTACAATGCCACGGACTTCATCTGCTGTCAATTCCCCTCTGACAATTTTGGATAAAGTATCTTGACCATTGGGTTGATAATTAATTAATCTGATACTGGTATTAAAGGCATTTTTCACAGGTTGTCCTTGATTATCGAGGAATTCCAGTTTTACCCAAGTTTTACCAGGTTTAAACCCTTTGAGATAAATAGGTTGCCAACGATCAAGAATAAAGCTTTCACCATTAACTGTACTCCGAATGCGCCAATTGCTCATTGTATCTTCAGGATTAGTTTCAGCGAGACTATGCAATGGTGCATTAGTTAGGTAAAAATCCAGCATAATGGGTTCTGCACCATAACCACCATTGGGACGACTATAAGTAAGTAACGGTAATTTAGAATCTGGGTTGTTTTCCTCGGTTTTCGTCAAGACGTGAAATGTGGTTTGAGTATAAGCACCTTCATTTTTAAAACTTTCATGCCACGGACGAGAAGCAAAAACGCGAAGAGTATGCGTACCAGGGGATAAGTCTGACAATACCACCGGCTGATTTACATCGTAAACAGCTATATAGGGCTGATTGTCTAAAATTAGGTGCAAATGAGGTCCAAGTTGCCATTGAGGGTCTTTAAATATCGGTAAGTCCTTAACTTGTAACTTTACTTTAACTATATTGTCTTGAAGAATTTCATCTACCTGGGGACTGAGGATGCTGACTTGGGGTTGATAACCCTCCAAACTGGGACGCAATGCTTGGATAACATTTGGTGGTGCGGTTTCGGAAAATGTCCCAGAAATTTCTGAAGCTGGGGACGCTTTCATGAAGGGATTGATAGATATTTCCTGACTATTTGCTGCTTCAGCGCAACTACTCAAATTTACAACTAGCACTAATGTGACAACCCATTTAATAATTGGGAATCTATTTGAGAAAAGTAACTCAAAAAATTTTCTGCACCCAGTGTTCATGTTTTTATTCCTTAATAGTTTTTAACAATTGACGCAATCATTGTGGCGCAAATTATGACTCATGGACTATGGATTAAGAGCATAAATCTATGACCAAAGTTATAAATCTACTTACTTTTCTTTGATTAAAATACCAAATAAGTGATTTTTTTGACTTAATCCCGGGAAAATAATTTGCTTATAGACCGCTAATTTTGGGTAAAAGTAGCTAAACAGCAAGGGTTTAAGCCGATTTCCGTATAAATCATCAGTTTTGCAAATTGTTGTTCTTTGTAAATTAAATGAAGAGTCTATTGACATTTGAACAATGTATAGGAACTGGTAACGTAAATTAGACCATAAACTTGGCTATGTTTAATTATTGTTAACAGGTCTATAACAATGTGCAAGTTCTGACTCTATAATTCAACAGAAACAACTTTTCTTTTCCACACGGCAACCGCATCGCTGGACAAGAGCAATCTGAAAACAGCGACTGTGTTATTCTAGGTGGTATTCATGATTCCCAATTCCTTATAGAGAGGAGGTCGAATGACGATTAGTCCTCCGGAGCGAGAGGAAAAAAAAGCAAGAGTGATCGTTGACAATGATCCGGTTCCTACCTCATTTGAAAAATGGGCAAAGCCAGGACATTTCGACAGATCCTTATCGAGAGGCCCAAAAACCACAACCTGGATTTGGGATCTCCATGCCCTCGCCCATGATTTTGATACACATACAAGCGATTTAGAAGACATCTCCCGCAAGATATTCGCCGCTCACTTCGGACATTTGGCTGTAGTAACAATCTGGTTGAGCGGGATGTTGTTCCACGGTGCTAAGTTCTCTAACTACGAAGCTTGGCTGGCTGACCCGTTAGGCATTAAGCCTAGCGCTCAAACTGTTTGGTCTATTGTTGGTCAAGACATTTTAAATGGTGATATGGGCGGCGGTTTCCGCGGCATTCAAATCACATCTGGCTTGTTCCAAGTATGGCGTGGCTGGGGTATCACTAGCTCCTTCCAGCTATATGTAACTGCAATTGGCGGCTTGGTATTAGCAGGCTTGTTCTTATTTGCTGGCTGGTTCCACTACCACAAACGCGCTCCTAAATTGGAATGGTTCCAAAATGTGGAGTCAATGCTGAATCATCACTTATCAGTGTTGTTAGGCTGTGGTTCTTTAGGATGGGCTGGTCACTTAATTCACGTTTCTGCACCAATCAACAATCTGTTAGATGCAGGTGTAGCAGCTAAGGACATTCCATTGCCTCATGAATTGCTGTTTAATACAGCAAAAATGGCAGAACTATATCCTGGTTTCGCTAGTGGTTTAACACCTTTCTTCACCTTAAATTGGGGCGCTTACGCGGATATCCTCACATTTAAGGGCGGTTTAAACCCAGTTACAGGCGGCTTGTGGATGACTGATATTTCTCATCACCACCTAGCGATCGCTGTACTGTTCATCGTTGCTGGTCATATGTACCGTACCAACTGGGGTATCGGTCACAACATCAAAGATATTCTAGAAGCTCATAAAGGTCCTTTCACTGGCGAAGGTCACAAAGGTCTTTACGAAAACCTCACCACTTCTTGGCACGCTCAATTAGCTACTAACCTAGCTTTCTTGGGTTCCTTGACAATCATCATCGCCCATCATATGTACGCGATGCCTCCCTATCCTTACTTGGCAACTGATTACGCAACACAATTGTGTATCTTCACTCACCATATTTGGATCGGTGGTTTCTTGATTGTTGGTGGCGCTGCTCACGCAGCCATCTTCATGGTGCGGGACTACGATCCTGTTGTTAACCAAAACAACGTATTGGATCGCGTGATTCGTCACCGTGACGCTATCATTTCTCACCTCAACTGGGTATCTATATTCTTAGGCTTCCATAGCTTTGGTTTATACATTCACAATGACACCATGCGTGCCTTGGGTCGTCCCCAGGATATGTTCTCCGACAGTGCAATTCAATTGCAACCAGTATTTGCTCAATGGGTGCAAAACCTGCACACATTAGCTCCCGGCAACACAGCACCTAACGCTCTTCAAGTAGTTAGTCATGCTTTTGGTGGCGGATTGGTAGCTGTAGGCGGTAAGGTCGCAATGATGCCCATTGCTTTGGGTACAGCGGACTTCATGGTTCACCACATCCACGCATTCACAATTCACGTTACTGTTCTGATCTTGCTCAAAGGTGTATTGTATGCCCGCAGTTCTCGTCTGATTCCAGACAAGGCTAACTTAGGCTTCAGATTCCCTTGCGATGGTCCAGGTCGTGGCGGTACTTGCCAAGTTTCCGGTTGGGATCACATCTTCCTCGGACTCTTCTGGATGTATAACTCCTTATCAATTGTAATTTTCCACTTTAGCTGGAAGATGCAATCTGATGTCTGGGGAACAGTAGATGCAGATGGCACAGTAAATCACATTACTGGTGGCAACTTTGCAGAAAGTGCTATCACCATCAACGGTTGGTTACGTGACTTCTTGTGGGCGCAAGCTACACAAGTAATTAACTCCTACGGAACTGAGTTATCCGCTTACGGACTCATGTTCTTAGGCGCTCACTTCATTTGGGCGTTCAGCTTAATGTTCCTGTTCAGTGGTCGTGGCTACTGGCAAGAATTAATTGAGTCCATTGTTTGGGCGCACAATAAACTGAAAGTAGCCCCAACAATTCAGCCTCGCGCACTGAGCATCACTCAAGGTCGGGCTGTAGGTGTGGCTCACTACCTATTAGGAGGAATTGCTACCACTTGGGCATTCTTCCACGCACACATCCTTTCAGTAGGATAAGAATCAGTGGAATTTTGGTGAGGCAGCGCGGTCTTGGGGGTTTCCCCCATGAGCGACTGCCGAACCCGTAGGGATTTTGGATTTGAGATTTAATCCAAAATCCAGAATCTAAAATCTAAAATTTTGCTGACAAATAATGGCTAAAGGTCAGAGGACAGATCACACCTATGGCAACAAAATTTCCAAAATTTAGCCAGGATCTCGCACAGGACCCGACTACTCGTCGGATTTGGTATGCGATCGCTACAGGCAACGATTTTGAAAGCCACGATGGCATGACGGAAGAGAATCTTTACCAAAAGATTTTCGCTACGCACTTCGGTCATTTGGCAATCATCTTCCTGTGGGCATCCAGCCTCCTGTTCCACGTGGCCTGGCAAGGTAACTTTGAACAGTGGATTAAAGATCCCCTGCACGTCCGTCCCATTGCCCATGCAATTTGGGACCCTCACTTCGGTCAGCCTGCAATTGAAGCTTTCACCCAAGCTGGTGCAAGCAACCCTGTAAACATTGCTTACTCCGGTGTTTATCACTGGTGGTACACCATCGGGATGCGGACAAACACAGAACTATATACTGGTTCTGTTGGTTTGCTCCTGTTAGCAGCATTGTTCCTGTTTGCTGGTTGGTTACATTTACAACCCAAGTTCCGTCCTAGCCTCTCTTGGTTCAAGAGTGCTGAACCCCGTCTAAACCACCACTTATCGGCTTTATTCGGTGTTAGTTCTCTCGCTTGGGCAGGTCACTTGGTTCACGTTGCTATTCCTGAATCTCGTGGTATCCACGTCGGCTGGGATAACTTCTTGACTGTAGCTCCCCATCCAGAAGGTTTAACTCCTTTCTTCACAGGTAACTGGGGCGTTTACGCTCAAAACCCTGACACCGCTGGCCAGTTATTTGGTACTTCCACTGGTGCTGGGACTGCGATTCTCACCTTCTTGGGCGGTTTCCACCCCCAAACAGAATCCTTGTGGTTGACTGACATGGCTCACCACCACTTGGCGATCGCAGTTTTGTTCATCATCGCTGGTCATATGTACCGGACTAACTTCGGAATTGGTCACAGCATCAAAGAAATGCTGAACTCCAAATCTGGTTTAGTTCCCGGTAGCAAGAGCGAAGGTCAGTTCAACCTGCCCCACCAAGGTCTTTACGACACCATCAACAACTCCCTGCACTTCCAGTTGTCATTAGCTTTGGCATCTTTGGGAACTATCTGTTCTTTGGTAGCGCAGCATATGTACGCTCTGCCTCCTTATGCGTTCATCGCTAAGGATTACACCACACAGGCAGCACTGTACACCCACCACCAGTACATCGCTGGTTTCTTGATGGTTGGTGCTTTTGCTCACGCAGCAATTTTCTGGGTTCGTGACTACGATCCTGAACAAAACAAAGGTAACGTCCTTGACCGGATGTTACAACACAAAGAAGCGATCATCTCCCACCTTAGCTGGGTATCTCTCTTCTTGGGTTTCCACACCCTGGGTTTATATGTTCACAACGACGTAGTTGTGGCCTTCGGTACTCCTGAAAAACAAATCTTGATTGAGCCAGTATTTGCTCAATTCATCCAAGCTGCCCAAGGTAAAGCTCTGTATGGCTTGAATGTACTGTTGTCTAACCCCGACAGTATTGCTTACACCGCTTACCCCAATGCTGGTAACGTTTGGTTGTCTGGCTGGTTAGATGCCATCAACTCTGGCACAAATTCCTTGTTCTTGACCATTGGACCTGGCGATTTCTTGGTTCACCACGCTTTCGCTTTGGCTATCCACACCACTACCTTGGTACTCGTTAAGGGTGCTTTGGATGCTCGTGGTTCTAAACTGATGCCCGATAAAAAGGACTTCGGTTATGCGTTCCCCTGCGACGGTCCCGGCCGTGGCGGTACTTGCGATATCTCCGCATGGGACTCTTTCTACCTGTCTATGTTCTGGATGTTGAATACCATTGGTTGGGTAACCTTCTACTGGCACTGGAAACATCTAGGTATTTGGCAAGGTAACGTTGCTCAGTTCAACGAAAACTCTACCTACCTGATGGGCTGGTTCCGTGATTACCTCTGGGCTAACTCTGCTCAGTTGATTAACGGTTACAACCCCTACGGCATGAATAACCTGTCTGTTTGGGCTTGGATGTTCCTCTTTGGACACCTCGTCTGGGCTACTGGTTTCATGTTCCTCATCTCTTGGAGAGGTTACTGGCAAGAGTTAATTGAAACCTTGGTTTGGGCGCACGAACGTACTCCTTTAGCTAACTTGGTTCGCTGGAAGGACAAGCCCGTTGCTCTCTCCATTGTTCAAGCTCGCGTGGTTGGTTTAGCTCACTTCACTGTTGGCTACATCCTCACCTACGCAGCGTTCCTCATTGCTTCTACTGCTGGTAAGTTCGGTTGATCCTGACTACTAGTTTTAGGTAATTAAAAATCCCCTGCCGTAAGGTGGGGGATTTTTTTAATGGGGTTGAGTTTAGCATTGCTAAACCCCTAAAAACTAAGGACTGGTGATTTCTATCCCTAACCAATCACTTAATTCCCTCGCTAACCATTCTAATTCTGCTTCAGATTTGATGGTGAAAGTATTAACATCAAACTCAAATTTTGCGACTCCTGCCCAAATTACCAATTTTGCAGGGACTTGAGTTTTATCTCCATCTGAGTCTTTAGTAAAATATCTCGGTGTATAAACTAATTTATCAATATTTTCTCTAGAAAATGAACGACGACGGGGGATTGTCCATTTCCCTAACTGGTAATTCACAGAAATTTGTTGGGAATCTATATGTATTTTGGTACTACCAAATAAACTGTACAATGTACCATAGATCATCGAAAATCCTGCGCCCCAAAAAGGTAATGAAAATAAGGCAAAGAGTATATTAGTAGGAAAGGGAGCAGACAAAACACCAATAGTCCAAAATAAGGTAAAAGAATTCCAGGCTATGGCAAAAAAACCTCCAAATACCATTAAACATTGCAAGCCAACCGGAGGAATAATAATTTCTAAAATCTCTTCATTTTTGGTTAATTGAATTTTACTACCCGCTGGTTTACCAACAGTTAAAGCAAACGTATCAGCATATTGTGGCTGCTTTAAATCTCTGAGTGCTTGGGTTGCAGTAGAAAACCGCTTTTCTAAACTGGGTTCTGTAATTTGCTCCAACCACTTAGCGAAATTGGGACTAAGATTAGCAACTTGCTGAAATTGAATGCGAAAATCCTTTTGGGGTAAATCTGCTGGGTTAGTCCCTGTCACCAAATAAATTAGGGTTGCACCTAAACTATAAAGGTCAGAAGCGGGAACAGTACGCCCTCCAAACTGTTCCTGTGGCATATAACCATAAGTCCCCACAACAGTTCTTGTCCCTGCTTCTGCTGCTAGGACTGTCTGAACTGAACCAAAATCTATTAAATAAACTAAACCGACACTATTGCCAGAGCGCTCTCCTAATAAAATATTGCTAGGCTTAATATCACGGTGGACAACAGGTGGATTTAACTCATGCAAGTATTTAAGGATCTCTAAAACTGCTTTAGCAATTTCTTTAACTTCAATTTCTGTAAATTTCCTCCCAGCTTGTAAATATTGTTCTAGGGTTTGGGCTGAAATATAAGTCTGAACCAGGGCAAATCCTTTATATGTAGGGGAATTGACCTCAAAATAGTCTAAGTATGCAGGAATATGGGGATGTGATAAAGATTTTAAAGTTTGAGCTTCTCTCTCAAATAATTTGAGATCATCCCATTCAAAATCATTACTAAAAGCAAGTAACTTGACAATTACCGATTTTCCAGTTACTAAGTCAGTAGCTAAAAAAGTCCTTCTCCCGGCTTTTTTGCCTAGCTGTTGTTGAACTTCATAGCGATTAGCTAATATTTCCCTATTCATCATTGCAGTTTCCTGATGTCATTGATGAGCATAACTACCAAAATTATCTTCCCCTTTCCCAATTGTTAAATTTTAATTGTTAATTTTTAATTGCTTATGCCTTCCCCACTTTGGCCTTATATTACCCCAGGTATTCCCGACGAATTATTTGAGAATTTACCAGGTATTCCCCTCAGTCAGCGAGAATTAAGATTGCTGATAATTTCCCAACTGCGACTAGAAGCGAATTCGGTATTGTGGGATATTGGCGCAGGAACAGGTACAATTCCTATAGAGGTGAGCTTATTGTGTCCCCACGGACGAGTGATTGCTATCGAAAGAGATGAGGATGTTGCGAACCTAATTAGACGCAACTGCGATCGCTTTGAAGTCAAAAACGTCGAAGTAATTGAAGGTAGCGCCCCAGAATGCTTAGATCAAATCAAGTTACTACCTGATCGGATCTGCATTGAAGGTGGAAAAGCCATACAGGAAATTGTCCAAGCTGCATGGCAATATTTACCAACATCTGGCCGAGTAGTCGCTACTGCTGCTAGTCTAGAAAGTCTGTATGCTATTTCTCAAAGCTTTTCTCAGTTGAGAGTTAGGAATATTGAAGTTGTCCAGTCAGCGGTAAATCGCTTAGAAACACGGGGCTATTCTCAAACCTTTGTAGCAGCCGATCCCATTTTCATTCTTAGTGGTGAAAAATTAGATTAAATTCCTTCGGTTTTCGGTTTTGGGTTGCATCCAAAATCCCAAATCTAAAATCCCCAATATTATCCTATGCCCTGGCCTCGAATTATTAGTGGAATTATTGCGATTATCATGGCGCTATCTGCAACCCTCTTAGGGGGTTGGTATTTTACGATAGCGATCGCTATTGTCGTATTTTTAGGTCAACAAGAATATTTTAATTTGGTCCGTTCTCGCGGCATCACACCCTCAGTCAAAACTACTATGATTGTTAGTCAAGTTCTACTGGCAATTTGTACCCTGAATGGTAGTTTAGCTGATGCAATTATGCCCATAGCCGGGACACTTATTTGTTTTTATTTACTATTTCAACCCAAATTAGCCACCATTGCGGATATTTCCGCTTCTATTATGGGTTTGTTTTATGTCGGTTACTTACCAAGTTACTGGGTCCGCTTACGAGGAATTGATCATGCTATTAGCAGTAATTTACCTTTAGGTGGTTATTGGCCATCTAATTGGCAAGATATTGGACAAGGCAATTTAACTGCCTTCCCCGCGGGTTTAACCGCGACTATCCTCACATTCTTATGTATTTGGGCTGCTGATATTGGTGCTTATACGTTTGGTAAGTTCTTCGGGAAAACGCGATTATCAGATATTAGTCCCAAAAAAACTGTAGAAGGTGCTGTTTTTGGCATTACTGCCAGTGTCGCTGTTGCTATGGTAGGAGCTTACCTTCTCCATTTTCCCCATTGGTTAATCACTGGTGTCACATTAGGTCTAATTATTGGTATTGCTAGTTTATTGGGTGACTTAACAGAATCCTTACTGAAACGTGATGCTGGTGTCAAGGATTCGGGACAATTGATCCCTGGTCATGGAGGGATTTTAGATCGCACCGATAGCTATATTTTCACTGCTCCTCTAGTGTATTATTTCGTTACATTACTTTTACCTTTATTAGAAAAAACGCTGTAATAGGAACTAAGATAAGATTTAATCTCAACTTGCTCATGTCACTCACAATAGCCATACAATTTAAAGTAAATTCAGGGAATATTGAGTTTTGATTTTTTAATAGTTATGGGTTAATATTAATACGTCCATAACAAGTTAATTGTTCTGGCAGCAGAGAAATTTTTTCGATATCAACATCTGTTCCCAGGTTTATCATATAAGGAGAATTCCTTTCCAAAAGCACCTCTTGATCGGTCTTGACCTGAACCTGCGTTAATTGCAGTTCTTGACCATTGCGTAGTTCTAAGCCTAAATGAATATTGAAAAATGCCCCTTCTGTTTCAGAAATGGGGATACCGTGTAGGATCAATACCTGGTTGTCAAGGGTGATTTTTTCCCAAGTAATAAACGGGTAATTTAGGCTGTATTCTGCTAATAGTGGAATCAGTCCATCATTTATAGCAGTTAATAATAATGGAGAGGAAAGAGAGTTATTAAGATCCTGTGCGGTGATAATCAGCTTACCAACCACAGGGACTATTGCTGATAATTGCAAAGGTTGTCCTTTTAATATTGCAGCAACATTCAGTTGGATTTTTTCTGCCTCAAGTTCGATTTGTGTAACACGAAGACCTTGATACACTGCATTACTAGCGGAAATTGATACTCCAGGAATGTAACCAGAAAGTAATTGGCGATCGCTTGCTTCTATCTGTACCTCTAAATGAGATACTTGATTTAATTGGCTTCTTAACCAGAGCTTAATCGCTGATGTTAAAACTTTTGTAATGATCCTGACTCTGCTATTATTTGGATTTGGGGAACTTGGTTCTGTCATTTTTCGACGGTTACATCAATGTAAATATGCCCAATTATTGAGCATCTTAAACAGTTCTTAACTTTAGCATGGAAGTTTGTTAACAACAAAGTGCAAACATTAGTAGTATAAAAATATTCAGCAAGAAAATCACAATTTAAACATGGAGGAACGGTTACAAAAAATTCTAGCTCAATGGGGTATCGCCTCACGACGTGAAGCCGAAGAAATGATGAGGCAATCACGAGTATGTGTTAACGGGGTATTAGCACATTTAGGTCAAAAAGTCGATCCCTCTCAAGACAAAATCTCTATTGATGGTCAACCTGTGCTGGCAGAACAGCGACCATCCAAAATCTGTTTATTACTGCATAAACCAGCCGGAATTGTCTCTACTTGCCATGATCCTCAAGGAAGACCAACCGTTTTGGATCTGCTACCGTCAGAGTTAAGAACCGGATGGGGTATTCACCCGGTAGGCCGTTTGGATGTAGACTCCACAGGAGCCTTGATTTTAACCAATGATGGGGAACTTACCTATGGACTTACCCATCCCAGTCATAGTATTACTAAGACCTATCGTGTTGTTGTTCAAGGCCATCCCCCAGCAACAGTTCTCAAAAAGTGGAGTCAGGGTATAGTTCTGGAAGGAAGAATCACAAGACCTGCTCAGGTGCGCTTAATTGAAACTTATATTGATAAAAGCTGTTTAGAGATCGTTTTACAGGAAGGAAGAAACCGTCAAATTCGCCGCATAGCTGAACAATTGGGATATCCAGTTATCAAGCTACATCGTACGGCTATTGGTTTAATTCAATTAAAAACGTCAACAACAGCATTTTTGCCATCTGGTAAATATCGTCATCTTAGTGAAGATGAGATGAGTTTTTTAAATAAGCAGATAATTCGCACAACGATTCAGACAAAGCCGAGTTAAGGAGTAAAGGAAAAACATGAAATGGTTCAGAAAGAAGGATGAACAGCCAATCAAACCTTCTATCAAGGAACATCAAGCCGAAAAGTTAGGACAACTTGGCTCACAACTAGCTTCACTACGGCAAGAAAAAGGTTTAACTCTGGATGAGTTAGTCGGATTAACTAGAATTCCTCGACGACTTTTGCAAGCAATTGAAGAAGGTAATTTAAGCGACTTACCAGAACCAATTTATATTCAAGGCTTAATTAGACAGTTTGCAGACGCTTTAGGATTTCGGGGAGCAGAATTTGCCAGTCATTTCCCCATTGGTTCTCAATCAGTGGGTGTTAAATCCCATTGGAAAGCACAAGCTGTTCCTCAATTACGTCCTATTCATCTTTACCTGCTTTATATTGGGTTAATTTTCTGTTCTGTGAACAGTTTATCCCAGTTGTTGAATAATGCCACTTTGCAGGCAAATAACCGCCAAATTCAACCAAATACAGCAGGGCAGTCAAAAGGGCAAGAAACAGCTAGTAATACATTACTCAGCAAGAAAGAGCATCAATCCGTACAAATTGGTGTGACTTTAAAAACCTCATCTTGGATTAGTGTGGTTACAGATGGTAAAACCGCCTTTGAGGGAGTTTTACCACAAGGTTCTAGTCGCACTTGGACCGCCACTGACCAACTGACAGTAAAAACTGATAATGCTGGTGGTGTGTTAATGAGCGTGAATCAGCAGGAAGCAAAGGAAATGGGAGAACTTGGGAAAACTCAAGAAATCAAGATCGCTGCTAAACCAAACTCATAGGGGTCAGTGGTCAGTTGTCAGTTGTCAGAAGGAAGAAAATTTCTCCCCTACTCCCCCTACTTCCCCTACTTCCCCTACTTCCCCCACTTCCCCCACTTCCCCCACTTCCCCTACTTTTCTCTACTAGCGCGTCCGTAACGGAGAGTGAGAGTTTTTAAGCGATCGCTTAAATCTGGCGTTAATACACCTGGTTGGTAACGCCACTCCCAATTTCCCTCCGCTGTACTAGGAAAATTCATCCGGGCTTCAGTTCCCAAACCTAATACATCCTGCAAAGGTATAATCGCTTGATTAGCGATCGAACTTAAAGCTAATCTAATTAAGTCCCAGTGTATACCATCAGGACTTATACAACCCAAATACAACAATAAATTTTGCTTTTCATAATCATTTCCCGTGTTAAACCAGCCTACAGTCGTATCGTTGTCGTGAGTACCTGTATAAACTACAGCATTACGAGTGTAATTAAAAGGTAAAAATGGATTTCCGGGATCAGAACCAAAGGCAAACTGTAACACCTTCATCCCTGGAAACTCAAACTGATCTCGCAGTGCCTCCACTTCTGGCGTAATAATTCCCAAATCCTCCGCCAAAACAGGTAACTTACCCAAACGCTTTCTAATTGCCTCAAATAAAGCCACTCCAGGCGCTTCAATCCATTCGCCATTCATGGCAGTAGTTTCTCCCTGGGGAACAGCCCAATAAGCCTCAAAACCCCGGAAATGATCAATGCGAATTATATCCACGTAATCCAGCATCGCCTCAAAGCGTAATATCCACCATTTGAAATCTTGTTTTTGCAATTCTTCCCAGTTATAAACCGGATTTCCCCATAATTGACCAGTAGAGCTAAAGTAGTCGGGTGGAACTCCCGCCATTAAAGCCACTTCTCCCGTTTCTTCATCTAAAGCAAAAATCTCAGGATTAGCCCACACATCAGCACTATCATGGGCTACGTAAATGGGAATATCACCAATAATCTCTATCCCATTTTCGTTAGCATATTTTTTCAGTTCTGACCACTGCCGGAAGAACTCATATTGAACAAACTTGTAATAAAAAATCTCCTCTTTTAACTCTTGTGTAATTTTTGCTAAAGCTGCTGGTTCACGCTTTGCTAATTCCGGTTGCCAATTATGCCAGCTTTTACCCTTTTGGGCATCTTTAATCGCCATAAATAGCGCGTAATTATTTAACCAATAGCCTTTATCAGCACAAAACTTAGCAAAAGCTGCTTTTTGAGTTGAATTTGCTTTAGTTTTAAAATCCTCACAAGCTTTAATGAGTAGATTAACCTTAATAGGGATAACTTCGTTAAAATCTACTTTATTTACAGAAAAATCTGGTAAATCAGCCAAATCTTCTGGAATTAACAAACCCTCATCTAGCAACTTTTCGGGACTAATCAAAAAGTAATTTCCCGCCATTGCGGAGTAGCACATATAAGGGGAATTACCGTAACCAGTCGGACCTAGAGGTAAAACTTGCCAATATTGCTGATGACTATGTTTGAGAAAATCAATAAACCGATAAGCTTCCAAACCCAAATCCCCAATACCAAACCGACTGGGAAAAGAACTAGGATGAAGTAAAATACCACTGGATCTAGGAAAAGGCATATTTAACCTGAAATATATTTTTATAAATCACGCATTGAATTTATCATGGCATAGTTAGTCTTGACTGTTGTGATTCGTGAAGAATTGACACTCTCAGGGAGCCAAGCCACTGAGATTCTACTGACAGAATTAAATTAAGAGTTTAGCTCAATCTAATCTCGCTGCGACCGTCAAACGCCGCCTAAACGCTCAAAACAACTGCCAATCAAGGTGTCGAAATTGCGCTTACTTTTATGGTTTTCAGTGTTTTTAGAATCCATCACTAAGCCAAGACGCGGTACGCTCCACAACCTGCCATTACTCGCTCTTTCTTGTCAATACTGCCATTAGGACTTAAACCTAACCGTTGTTTCTTATGAGCCGGAATTTCTCCGTACTAGGATGCTTCAACACGTAGATGTTTTTTGTTCTTACTCACAATTTAATTCTAACATACCACAGGGATTAAAATCCCTCGTGCCGCTTCCCTCTGTTGGGAGCCAAGCCGCGCTCGTTTCCCGCTTACCGCGAGGTCTTATGAGAAGATTAACTCAGATCCCCGACTTCTCAAAGAAGTCGGGGATCTATAATCCCTACCATAACCGAATCATGACTTACAGAAATCCTGTACCCACCGTTGATATTATTATTGAATTAATTGATAGACCTCATCGCCCCATTATCCTGATTGAAAGACATAATGAACCTTTAGGCTGGGCGTTACCCGGTGGTTTTGTTGATTATGGTGAATCGGTGGAAAAGGCAGCAATTAGGGAAGCAGAAGAAGAAATAGGCTTAAAAGTAGAGTTAATAGAACAGTTATTAGTATATTCTGATCCCAGTCGTGATCCTCGTAAACATACGATTAGTATTGTATTTTTAGCAACAGCTACGGGTGAGCCTTTAGCGGGTGATGATGCTAAGGGGTTGGGTATTTTTGAGCCTTGGTGTGTTCCAGGTAATTTGTGTTTTGATCATGACCGGATTTTGCGGGATTATTGGCAGTATAGAAATTATGGGATTCGTCCGAGGTTGGGGTAGGAGATTGGAATGGTTTCGCGCAAAGACGCTAAGGAGCAAAGGCGCAAAGTAAGAGAAGAAGAGAGAAGAAATCTGTAGAGGTAAAGCACAATGCTAAACCCAAGCTGTTTAATTTCCTGACTGTCTCAATAGATAATCTAAAACTCGGTCAATTCGTTCCAATGCTGCATTAGTTGTCAGTTGATACTCCTGAAACTGCGATTTTTGCTCTTCATAGTTTCGATCAAGTTTTAACATTATTGCTTCTAATCTTTCAGTTCTTGCCTTTGTTTCTTCTATCTCACCACCTGCTTTGTTAAATAGGCGCTGAGTATGAAAGATAAACTCATCAACTCTGCTTGATAATTGGTCAACTTGCATTCCTAACTGGTCAAGTTGTGATTGAGTGCAGTCTTGTTTTATGCCTAACTCATTCAACATGATTTGGGAACGGTCTTGTTTTGCACCTAACTCATCCAACATGATTTGGGAACGGTCTTGTTTTGCACCTAACTCATCCAACATGATTTGAGTGCGGTCTTGTTTTGCACCTAACTCATCAATCCGCCGATTAGCTGATTCAGCATAGGTAGCGGCTGAGATCAGTAGTTGACGAATGGTAGCAAATTCAGTTTCCACGCGGTCAAGTCTTTGTTCTGTAGTCATGTTAGTTTTTATTGTTTTTGGTGTTGGCGCTTCGCTATGGCATCACTGACAAGTATTTTTATCATTTGGCTCATTGAGCGTTTTTCGTTTTTCGCTGCTGTTGATATTTCTGCATAAAGCTTTAAATCATCTTCATCAGTGAAATATATGTTTAGTCTTTTTCCTTCAGGCATAATGGCAATGCTTAGTATTTCTATGCTTTCATTTTCTCTTGATTTTCCTCTTTTTGTCATGCGGTGTTAGGTAGTGCCATTATAACACTATAATTAATCATTAGGCAATATTGCCATCAATACCTATGCCTTAACGTCAAGCATTGTTTTATACTATTTGCATGGTATTCAATGGTGCATTATGGACGCTGAAGAACTTTTACAGAAATACGCCGCTGGGGAACGAATTTTTCGTTCTGTCAATCTGAGAGGAGTAGACCTTGAAGGTGCAGATTTGAGTGAAATTGACCTAACAGGTGCAAATTTAGCGGGGGCAGATTTGAATGATGCTAACTTGAGTAAAGCGGATCTTGATCGTACAAATCTCACCAGGGCATCTTTAATAAACGCTAATTTAAGTGAATTAGTGAACGGTTCTAATTTAAATTTGACCGGGGCTGATTTGAGTGGTGCTAATTTAAGTAAAGCAAACCTAGATAAAGCAAATTTCAGTAATGCTAACTTGGATAATGCTAATTTGAGTAAAGCAAATCTAGAAAGTGCAAATTTCAGTAATGCTAACTTGGATAATGCCAACTTGAGCAAAGCAAACCTAGATAGTGTAAACTTCCGAAAAGCCTCTTTACAAGGTACAAATTTAGAAAAAGCAGATTTGCAAACAACAGATTTAATGAAGGCAAATCTCAATGGTGCAAACTTAAAAAGAGCAGATTTAACCGGCGTAAATATCTATGGTGCAACCTTTAAAAATGCTGACCTGACAGGTGCGATAATGCCAGATGGAGAAGTTTACCAAACACCTACAGATTTAGAATTCGGTAAACCAGAAACACCATTAACAAAAGAGCCAAAAGAGATAAATATTATGACTCGTAAAGTAATCCGTACCGATAAAGCACCTGCACCAGTTGGACCCTACAATCAGGCAATTCTCGCTTCTGGACAAATGTTGTTTGTAGCTGGACAAATTGCCATAGATCCCCGTTTAGGTGATGTTGTCTACACCGAAGATGTGGTTAAGCAAACAGAACAGGTAATGAGAAATATTGAAGCTATTTTGACAGAAGCAGGGGCTACATTTGCAGATGTGGTAAAAACTGGGGTATTTTTAGCTGATATGAATGATTTTGCCGCTGTTAATGCGGTTTATGCAAAATATTTTTCCGAAGATACCGCCCCAGCGCGTGCTTGTGTGGAAGTTTCCCGTTTACCTAAAAATGTGTTGGTAGAAATTGATTGTATTGCTGTTATTGCTAGTTAATTAATTTTGACACTCCCCGGTCTAAAGACACGGGGATTCTACATTCACTGACTCGCCATTAGACGACAGGTTTGCACCAATCGCCCAAGAGGGCAAATCTCCTGTAGCGTAGCTTCCGGTATGCCCTACCGTAGTTAATCCTAATTTTAGGATATTGATACTGGCATTAATATCTCTATCTTCCACGAATCCACAATGATGACAATTATGGGTTCTGGTTGATAGGGATTTTTTCACTTTTTGACCACAATTAGCACAATTTTGAGAAGTATTATGGGGAGGAACAGCAACTGTTGCCTTCCCATATTTGAGTCCAAAATATTCTACCCATTGCCGAAAAGTTGCCCAGCCAGCATCAGAAATTGATTTAGCTAAATGTCGGTTTCTTACCATGCCTTTAATATTTAAGTCTTCATAAGCTACCAAATCGTTAGACTGGATCACGGAATATGCTAATCTCTTGCAATATTCTTTTCGCTGCCTACTTACTCTTAAATGTTTACGGGCATACCTATTTTTAGCTTTTAAATAGTTCTTAGATTGTGGTTGTTTAGCTTTTTTCTTATCTCTGTCAAACTTCTTAGATTTTTTACGATTAGCTCGACTTAACTGTTTCTCTGATTTTCTATAGAATTGTGGGGCAGGTTCTACATTACCTTTTGAATCGGCAATAAAGTATTTTAACCCCACATCTAAGCCAACTATTTGATTCGTTGGTTGAGATTCGATTCTAATCTTGACATCAATTGCAAATTGAGCATAATATCCATCAGCCCGACGGACTAAACGAACTCGCTTAATTTGCTTGATGTCATAGAAATTAAGATCATAAGTACCTTTTAATTTCAGAGTACCTATACCTTTTTTATCAGAAAAAGTAATTGCTTTTCTGGTTTCAGATAACTTCCAGCCGCTAACCTTATATTCAACTGAACGGCAATTCTTTTTGAATTTTGGAAATCCCTTTTTACCCTTAACTTTCTTTTTACAATTGTCGTAAAATCGAGCTATTGTACTCCAAGAACGCTCCGCAGCAGATTGTCTTGCCATTGAATTAAGTTCATCCGCAAAAGGAAATTCAGATGCCAAAATCGCGCAATATTTATTGAGATCATATTTCGTCGCACCTTTGTTATCCATCCAATATCTTAAACATTTATTTTGGATGAACTGAGATGCACGAATAGCCTCATCTATTGCGCGATACTGCCTATCTTTTCCTTTAACTTTGAACTCGTAAATTATCATGGTTTCGACCTAAACACCACAAAATTATGCTAACTCATATATTATAATTTTGTCAACGAGAAAAACTTTCTGTGGAGGCTGAAGCCTCTATCTGGCTTTCATCCCTTGCCTAAAGGACAGTTGAGTTTTTCCGCCACGCTCCAAAACTCAACTTCAAGGGTTTTCAGCCTAGTCTCTTATAAGGTGGGCGAGTCCCACCCTACTTTTAGTTTTCTGGTTCGATACCTAATGCTCTTAATTGTGCAGCTAGTCTTTCAGCACGCTGTGTTTCCTGTTCTGCGCGTTGTTTTTCTTGTTCTATCTCTTGTCGTTTTTGTTCTACTAACTCTGAACTCCACAACAATAAATTTCCCTGTTCGTCCCACAATCTTAACCATTTACCAGTTAGGTTTTCTCTTGTACCTTCCCACACTCCCAGATAAAGATTCATTTCTTCTATCCAGTAAAGTTGGTTTTCGTGAGGATTTTGCAAAGTGTACAAACCTGTATTAGAGTTTAGCTGGTAAAATTCTAAACTACCGTTATCGGGTTCAAAAATAGCGTAATTGGGTATTTTTAAGATTTTTTCATAGAAAAACCATTTTCCTGGAGGATAAGTTGGTTTAATGGAATATTCTGTTCCGTCTGTATCAGAAATAAATTCCATAACGATAACTGGAATATCTCCCTGGAGTTGGGGTGTATAACTACGAAAGACTTCTTTTTTAGTGCCGCGAATTTCCGGGATATAAGCCCAATCAGGAGCTTTAATGACAATTTTGCCATTTACGGTGGCACAGATACCGTAGTTAGTCGTTGTGAGGCAACTGGGGGGAAGTTTACCAGCTAGTTGGAGGCTTTCAGTCAGGGCAGAGGCTTGGGCTGGTTGATAGATGTTGTCCACTGGATCATCTGGGAGAATGTAATCATCGGGTAGTTTTTCCCAAGTGATTTGGTATGCTTGGGTAGCAATGATCATGATGGGTTTTCCTGTATTCAGGTTGTAAATTCTAGTTTAACCAGTTATTGCCATTACAGCATTTATTATTGTTCATTTAACCATCCTTATAAATTAGAAATTTTACTAAAATAATTAATTGCCAAACGAAGTTTAGTAATGGGTTTAACCCTTTCCACCTGTAGCACGTTTGATGACAATTTGCTGTATCATCCTTATCTTTAGCAGCTATTAAAGGATAAAAATCAATTATGGTTGGAGGTTGTATTTTTAACATGATATTTTACCTATCTCTAACTCTTAATTAACCAGCATTTATATTTTTTATTATAACTAAGGGACTTCCAAATAAAAAAAATACTCAACAACCTAATGCAAAAATCTCTCAAACCCTTATTCCTCTGTGTCCTCTGCGCCTCTGTGGTTCGTTAATCAGGATAACTTATTTCTTGAAAGTCCCTAAAATTCTTAACTTATAATTACATTAATTGATGCTTGGATAATTATTTATAATTCACTATTACACAAATAAAGACTTATAACTTAAACCCCTCTCCACAACTGGAAAGGGGTTAATTGTCACTACTGAAAACTCAATTCCAGCAATCCTTAATAAGCATTTTGTAACTCGTAAAAATCAGGTGAGATGTAATCTTTACGTAAAGGCCAACCTACCCAATCTTCTGGCATCAAAATCCGTTTTAAGTTAGGATGACCTTCATAGATGATGCCATACATATCATAGCTTTCCCGTTCTTGCCAGTCTGCTGTTTTCCAAATCCAGTAAACTGAAGGCAAAGAGGGATTTTCTCTGGGTAAAAACACTTTCACCCTGATTTCTTCAGGACGGTCAGCATTATCACTTACTTTGAGTAAATGATAAACACTTACCAATTCTTCTCCTGCACCTAAGTCAATTCCTCCCTGAAATTGGAGATAATTAAACCCATAGGCATACAAAGCTGTAGAAATAGGCAGTAGAAAATCTGCGGGGACTTTAATTATTTCTACTCCGTTAGCGTCAAGTTCTAGAAACTCATGGAAAAAGCCATTTGACCCTAACCATTGGGAAACTTTACCGGGTTTAACTAGAGGTGCTTCCGCTACGGGAACTGGTTTGGATTCTTCTTCAGCCACGCGCTTGTTCCTCCTTCTGTGTCTTTGCTGTCAACAATCCTGGGGGTACAGCCATACCAATTGCTTCTGTCAATTCCTTGGGAGGATTGAAGCGGGTTTCTGACTGCATATACTTACCAGTTAATATTTCGGGAACTGGCTTCATATTATGAGTTGTACTGTAGTAGCGGTGAACTTGCTTGATGTTATCCCGTTCCTGCATAGACTCGTTGGCAATTTTTTTCCGCAGTTTAATAATTGCGTCAATAATCGCTTCTGGACGGGGAGGACAACCAGGCAAATATACATCTACAGGAATCAGCTTATCAACTCCGCGTACTGCGGTAGGTGAGTCAACGCTAAACATTCCCCCGGTAATTGTACAAGCACCCATGGCAATCACATACTTGGGTTCGGGCATTTGTTCATAAAGACGCACCAACTGGGGAGCCATCTTCATGGTAATTGTTCCCGCAGTGATGATTAAATCGGCTTGGCGGGGGCTACAACGAGGAATTAACCCAAAACGGTCAAAGTCGAAGCGAGAGCCGATTAATGCCGCAAATTCAATGAAGCAGCAAGCTGTACCAAACAGTAAAGGCCACAAACTAGAAAGTCGCGCCCAGTTGTAAAGGTCATCAACGGTGGTTAAAATGACGTTTTCTGACAGTTCATGGGTAACTGTCGGCCGTTGAATGGGGTTGATGATTTGTTCTTTGTCTGGGGTGATGATATTAGAATTTAAGACCATTCCAAAGCTCCTTTGCGCCATGCGTAAACTAAGGCGATGATAAGAATCGAAATAAAGACTAGGGCTTCGATAAATGCCAATAAACCCAAACGGTTAAATGCAACTGCCCAAGGATACAAAAATACTGTTTCTACGTCAAAGACAACGAAGACCAGAGCAAACATATAGTAACGAATGTTGAACTGAATCCAAGCTCCGCCAATGGGTTCTAGTCCGCATTCGTAAGTCGTGCGTCTTTCTAGACTGTTACCAGTGGGTCTAAGAATTTTTGAGGCTGACAGTGCTAGGACTGGAACTAGGCTACACAGGAGAAAAAAGCCTAGAAGGTACTCGTAACCGCTAAGAACAAACACAATGTTTTTCTACCGCTAATGGTGTAAGGGAATAAGCTATCAGTTATCAGAGTTATAGCTTGACAGGCGTTTACTGATAACTGTTCACTGCAATATATGGATAATGTTCTTTTACATTATATCTTTTAGGGCTTTCTCGAATTTGTATTGAGATCCCTGACTTTTTAGAAAAGTCGGTGATCTCAGTATATTTGAATCCTTTTGATTATTAACCTCATTTTCTAAGCACTTATAAACAAGTCGAACTATTTATACTCAACACGGCTTAATCATTTGATTCTGTGGGTAAGGGTTTAGCACTGCTAAACCCCTACAAATCTAGGTTTTTCGTAATTTTGTCAAAGTCCATGTCCCAACCGTTTTGGTTAATTAACAGTAGGAAGTTTGACTTGCTGAATATCTTCTAAACAATCACAAAATTATTGACATTCAATGTTTCGGTTAATCCTGTAACCTCAATAATGGCATCAGTAGCAGCATTAAACCCTGCGGTTGCATCATTAATAGCCACAAAGGTTTTTTGTCCAAAACTGAATTGAGCCGCAAAATTTGACCCAAAGGCTGCGGCTGTTAATTTTGCCCCCATACCAGCAGCATCCAGGGTATTAACTGCGCCCACATTCACAAATCCGGCTCGTGCGGTAGAAACACGGAATAAATCATTACCTGTGGTGGCGTTGAAGTCAGTAATCACATCAAAGTTAGCTAAGAGAGAATCAGTAAGATTTTGGTAAACAAATTTGTCACTTCCTAAACCACCAGTTAGAGTATCTTTACCACCCCCACCAGTGAGAATATCATTATTTGCACCACCAACGAGGAAATCATTACCACTAGTACCTGTCAAAGTCAGACTAGAGGGATTACCAATCACACCATCACTATTAGCATCTATGCCAAAGTTAGTTTCTTGGGTGAAAGCATCAGCAGAATTTAATCCCCAATTTCCTTGAGAAGAAACCCAATTCCAGTTACTATCTAAACTCCAGATATGCAGATAGTTTCCAGAAATGTTTTTCCAAAGAACTTGATTAACGCCATTGACAGTTTCTGCGGCTATCGTTTGCCAACCAGCGTAGATATTTTGGTAGATTTGTTGTCCACCATTTTTAATAGCAATTGGGGTATTTGTTCCGATTTGGGTAAAGTATTTGTTGGTGGCATCTTTGACTAGTTTGGTGTTACCTGCTAATTCAATTGGTGTGTAACCGATAACACCATCACCATTAGCATCTATGGCAAAGTTAGTTTCTTGAGTTAAAGCTTCTGCCGAATTTAATCCCCAATTTCCTTGAGAAGAAACCCAATTCCAGTTACTATCTAAACTCCAGATATGCAGATAGTTTCCAGAAATGTTTTTCCAAAGAACTTGATTAACGCCATTGACAGTTTCTGCGGCTATCGTTTGCCAACCAGCGTAGATATTTTGGTAGATTTGTTGTCCACCATTTTTAATAGCAATTGGGGTATTTGTTCCGATTTGGGTAAAGTATTTGTTGGTGGCATCTTTGACTAGTTTGGTGTTACCTGCTAATTCAATTGGTGTGTAACCGATAACACCATCACCATTAGCATCTATGGCAAAGTTAGTTTCTTGAGTTAAAGCTTCTGCCGAATTTAATCCCCAATTTCCTTCAGAAGAAACCCAATTCCAGTTATTATCTAAATGCCAAATATGCAGATAGTTTCCAGAAACGTTTTTCCAGAGAACTTGGTTATCGCTATTGACAGTTTCTGCGGCTATCGTTTGCCATCCTGCGTAGATATTTTCGTAGATTTGTTGTCCACCATTTTTAATAGCGGTTGGGGTATTTGTTCCGATTTGGGTAAAGTATTTGTTGGTGGCATCTTTGACTAGTTTGGTGTTACCTGCTGATTCTATTGCGGTATAAGGATTGCCAATAACACCATCACCATTAGCATCTATGGCAAAGTTAGTTTCTTGAGTTAAAGCTTCTGCCGAATTTAATCCCCAATTTCCTTGAGAAGAAACCCAATTCCAGTTATTATCTAAATGCCAAATATGCAGATAGTTTCCAGAAACGTTTTTCCAAAGAACTTGATTATCCCCATTGACAGTTTCTGCGGCTATCGTTTGCCATCCTGAACCGTAGATATCTTGGTAGATTTGTTGTCCACCATTTTTAATAGCAATTGGGGTATTTGTTCCGACTTGGGTAAAGTATTTGTTGGCTGCATCTTTGACTAACTTAGTATTGCCTGCTGATTCAATTGGGGTAAAAACAGCATCATTTAACATCGAAAGATGTAGGGTGTAACTATCTCCTGTTGCTGGAGGTGTTAAAGCAGAAGACGAATAGCGATAAACACCAATGACATAATCACTTGTTGTTAGTGTTTTATAGGTGAGAAATGATGCTGTGCTGTTACCAGTATTTCCGGTTTCTATACCATCATCATTAAGTGCTAATAATTGGTTATTATTGGGATTCCACAGTCGCAGTATGGTATCAAAATTATTGTTGTCAATGTCGAAAACTAACTGAGTATTTGCAAGCGCATTAAACCGATATAAATCAAATGTGCCATCTCCTGTTCCCAGAATACTAACGTGATCATAAGTTGTGGAAATATTACTGCCGTTTAAATCTTGAATATCGGCGACTACTTGACGATTAAAACTTGTATTAGCAATAACTTGAGCCGTTGCAAAAGTATTATTTCCCTCAACTTCTGGCAAAATATTTGTGCCACTTCCGTTAGACATTTCTACAGCACCAATATCAACAGTAGTTCCGAAAATTCGGAGTAAATTACGTTGATCAAATGGTATTATTTCAGTTGTATTCTGATCAGAATCAAGGTCTTGTGTATCAGCAGCAATTAAGGAATTATTGCCCCCATTGATGGCAGGACTACCCGCAAGTAAGGGATGAATATAGGTATTACCAATGTACTGTAATGTTCCCAGTCCAGGATTAGGATTAACAATATCTGTTCCTGTACCAACAGTTCCACTTGCTTCCGTCAAGTTACCAATTAGATTGTTATTATTACCTGTAACTGATCCATAAATATCTTTTCCAGAATTAGCGTTATTACCAGCAACAATGGTATTTTTAAGGGTAATTTGTCCGCCTGAAAGACTATAAATTCCCCCACCACTAGTAGCTGTGTTATTAGCAATGGTACTATTAAGTAAATTTAAAATACCGTGATTATAAATCCCACCTCCCTCAAAGCCTGACATTGTATTGTTACTAATTGTCGTATTGTTGAGGTTTGCAGTACCTGAATTATTAAGTCCAGCCCCTTCCACGAAAGCACTACTATTATAAACAATAGCTGTATTAATCAGATCAAGTGTACCACGATTAAGAATTCCACTGCTACCACTATTGGATTTAATTACACTGTTAATTCCAGTAAAAGATCCCCCATTACTAATTCCACTTCCTAAAACTCCCTGATTATTATAGATCCAACTATTATCTAGAACAACTGAACCATCGTTTAGAATTCCTCCCCCATTTGCTGAAAAGATTAATTCTCCAAGGGCTTTGTTATTATAAATATCACTATCCCGAATAACCGCTGTCCCATAGTTAATAATCCCATTTCCTGTATTATCATGAACACTACTATTTTGAAGAGTAAGAGTACCGTTGTTTTCAATTCCTGGACACTCATAAGCCCAAGAAAAAGGACCAGAAGTATAACTAACGGTACTGTTTTGCATCAACACTGAGGCATTTGACTCGATATAAATAGCGGTGCTAGTTGCTTTGGTAACAGTAATGTTATCTAAAGTGAGATTTCCCTGAGCGCGAACCCTAAAAATGTCATTACCAAAGGTATAGTAATATGATGTATATGTTAATTGACTTCCATCAATAATTGCGGGTTGATTCCCTACCGCTCGAATAGTAGCATTTCCTTGAATACGTAAAGATGCTTTGTCAATATCCGTAGTCGTATAAATCAATGAATAAGTTTGTCCTCCTTGTAATTCAATAACGTAATCATTGGTTGTATTAGCATTTGCTATTAAAATCGCATCCCGCAAGGATAACCCACCCGTAGCACTACCATCATTTTGATCTGCGGTTGTTGTCACTGTTAAAACAATTGGTGTATTTTGCTCTACAGCAACTTGTTCACCTCCTACAGTAATATTTGCCCAATCATTTTCTGTGTTAATTCTGTCTAATTCCTGAGTTGTTAAATTCTGCCCCTGCACCAAGGCTGAGAATTTTTCCCCTTCATCTCCAGCACTATCACTGAGATTAATTTGAGCATCAATAAAATGCCCAATTTCCTCTAACAGAACTGCACTAATAGCTTCTGCTGTAGAAGTTGCGAGAAAATTAGCTGATAAATAAATCTTATTATTGCTACTGGCATAAGCCCCATTGGCATTGCCAAGAATGCTACTATCTAAAATCTCAACTTGCGGAAGTTGACCAAAATCACCAGATAGCCACTGTAAACGCAGAATTTCCGCACCGCTGCGGTTGTATTGTGTACCAAAAGCGGTATCGAATAGATTCCAGAAATTATCTAAACCAGCAAAGGTGCTGAGTTGGTTATATGTCAGCGTCAGAGCAGAATTGAGTACAGTATTCATGGATTTAATTAATTATTGGTATTAAAATAATGTTTGAAGGCGATAGGATGTGTCACAACCTGTAACACTTTTTAGTTAAAGACTATATACGCACAAGTTTGACACAAATACTGATAAGTGTCAAGCTCTATATCTATGCGACAAGTTAGGATATTTTTTTAAATGGACAAGGTATTGCAAAATCTTTCAGATAGAGTCCTACTTGTTCTAGGACTGGGTTGAGGTACAACTCATCAGCAATCAAACCGTTAGCAAGTGTAGATGTCATAAAATTAAACTGCTTTTTGTAAGTAATTCTGCCAAAAAGATAATATTAAGTATAAAAACCCTTGACATCTACCAAAAGTTAGATATTTATTTCTTTTCCAAAAAATCTCACCTGAGTAGGATATTTCGGGGTTTTACCACATAGGACTTAGAGGACAGAAAACTTTAAATATATATGATGCCTACGGCGAGTCAATTTAAGCCCCGGCGACTAGAAGTCACGGCTACACAGACAAAGTCCGCCTGCGCGGACTAACGAAAAATCAAGGATTTGAAACCCACGTAGGCGGTCACTGAGCTTGCCGATAGCGTAGCGTGGCGTTAGCCATAGTGTGGCTTTTGCCTGTGTAGACGCGGTTAGAAACCGCTCGCGCCGCTTCCCTCTCAGGTCTAAGGACGCGCTCGTTTCCCACTTACCGGGTATTCTTATGAAACAGGAAGTAAACGTCAAAATTATCGGTGTCCAGATGTATCTAGACCTTGATAATTTTGGGTAAGTTTTATAGAACGGAAATCAATAAAACCATTACTCAACCTAGATTTTCTATTTTTCGACAATTTCTCGAACTCCAAAAAAAATGAGCGAACCGGGAGTTGATAGAAAAGTCCAGCAATTATGTCATAATTTGTAACGTATATTTAAATTCCCCTCTGCGAGACTACGAGCTATGAGTGAACAAGCTGAACAAGCTATGGAAACTCCAGTGTTAGACCGTTATGAGTGTCGCTCTTGCGGTTACGTTTATGAACCTGAGAAGGGAGACGACAAGAGTGATGTCCCCCCAGGAACACTTTTTGCCGAACTACCCACAAATTGGCGTTGTCCAGTTTGTGTAGCTAAGAAAACTGTTTTTGCGAATATTGGACCAGCGGGTACTGCCTCTGGTTTCAAGGAAAACTTAGGTTACGGTTTGGGTGTGAATACCCTGACACCAACTCAAAAGAACATTTTGATTTTTGGGGCTTTGGCTCTTGGCTTCTTGTTTTTTATTAGTCTTTACGGACTAGATTAAAAACCGCTATCTTTATTTACCGCAATTCGGCGAAAATCTCATTAAACCTCCACTGGAAACCCTCAGTAATACTGATGCAATCAATTTTGAAAAAGTGGCAAAGTTTTGTTGCCGCGTTAATAGTAGTTATCGCCTGTATAGGGTGTAGTAGTGTTCCTTCTATAAGCAACAATCCTTGGCAGGTGATTAATGTCCCGACAAAGTCGAAGTTGTTAGATATTAGCTTTGCCAATAACTCTCAGCATGGTTACTTGGTGGGTGGTAATGCCACTCTTTTAGAAACTAAAGATGGTGGTGATACTTGGCAACCGCTAAAATTAGAGTTGGATGATCCCAGATATCGTTTTAACTCCGTTAGTTTTTCTGGTCAGGAAGGTTGGATTGCTGGAGAACCTTCTTTATTGCTCCATACTACTGATGAGGGTAAGTCTTGGTCACGGATTGCTTTAAGCGAAAAGTTACCTGGCAGCCCCATTGCCATTACAGCAATAGGTCAGAATACAGCGGAAATGGCTACCGACATCGGAGCGATTTATCAAACCACAGATGGTGGTCAAAATTGGAAAGCTAATTTAGACGCGGCCGTTGGTGTGGTGCGGACTCTGGAGCGATCGCCTGATGGTAAGTATATCGCTGTTTCTGCTAAAGGCAGTTTTTATTCTACTTGGGAACCTGGACAAAATGCTTGGCAACCCCATAACCGCAATAGTTCCCGTCGCTTAGAAAATATGGGTTTTACTAACGATGGACAATTGTGGTTGTTAGCACGAGGTGGCCAAATTCAGTTTAGTGATCCTACTAAACCGGAAGAGTGGTTAGAGGTAGAATATCCAGAGTTATCCACGAGTTGGGGTTTACTCGATTTAGCTTATCGCACACCCGATGAAATTTGGATCGGTGGTGGTAGCGGTAATTTACTTCGCAGCACCGATGGTGGTAAAACTTGGGAAAAAGACCGTGATGTGGAGACAGTTGCAGCTAATCTTTACAAAATTGTATTTTTTAGCCCTGATCAAGGTTTTATAATTGGCGATCGCGGTGTTTTACTGAAATATAACCCCAAAACAGCAGCAACAGCAGCCCCAGCGGCGTAATTACACCCAATAATGGATGTATTCACCAGAAGAAAGTTGTAAGTTGTAACTCTGTCTAAACTTTGTAGGATATTGACACTCCCCGGTCTAAAGACACGGGGATTCTTGGTTCAACGAGACCACTTAAACTAGACTCCTTGCGTTATCTAGGTCAGAGGTGGGACTCTCCCCAAGCGTTAACTTTCGGTCTGCCCGACCGTAGTTGCATGACTGCAAGTCCTGTTGAGGATGAAACTTTCCTGTTTCAAAATTCTGATTCGTCTAGCCCCTATAAATCTTTTACCTACTGCTAGAAGGAAACTAGAACAATGCAGTAGAACCGCATAGATTTAATTGTCAAGGCACAGATTACCGTTAGGCAGTTAGGTTTTTAGACAGGTTGATTACCTTTCCTGTTACAATTAGTATAACACAAGTCACTGGAGGAAGACAGCCTCTAATTGGCTTTCACCCCCGGCTTAAAAGAAATTATTCCCTAAAAAGCCTAAAAATTTTTAGGGGTTAATTCCGGGATTTTCAGCCTATTTTCTTATAAACTCAATAATAGTTTTTGATAAGGGAGTGAAATAAATGGCAGGTACCACTGGAGAACGTCCGTTTTCTGACATTGTTACCAGTATTCGTTACTGGGTAATTCACAGCATCACCATTCCCGCATTATTCGTTGCAGGTTGGTTATTTGTCAGCACTGGACTGGCTTATGATGTATTTGGCACACCTCGTCCTAATGAGTATTTTACTCAAGTCCGTCAAGAAGTGCCAATTGTCAGCAATCGTTTTGAAGCAAAAAAACAAGTAGAAACCTTTATTGGAAAATAATTTGAGATCATGACTAGCGGTAATAACATCAATCAACCAGTTACCTATCCCATTTTTACAGTTAGATGGATCGCGGTGCATACCTTAGCTGTCCCTACTGTCTTCTTTTTGGGCGCGATCGCCTCAATGCAGTTTATTCAACGCTAGGAGTTAATCATGGAAAGAACGCCTAATCCTAATCAACAACCGGTTGAATTAAACCGTACCTCTCTTTACCTGGGACTACTATTAGTCTTCGTTCTCGGAATTCTATTTTCCAGTTACTTCTTTAACTAACTGGACTTTTTTACGTCAGTTGCTAGTTAGGTGATAGGTAATAGGTAATAGGTAATAGGTAACAAGTTACAGAAAGAATATTCTCAACCGACAACCGACAACTGACAACTGACAACTGACAACTGACAACTGACAACTGACAACTGACAACTGACAATTTTTGTAAGTGAGGAAAAAACTGTGTCTGGAAGTGGAAGAATTCCCCTGTGGGTCGTCGCTACGATTGCAGGTTTAGGTGTAATTACTGTTGTAGGTATTTTCTTTTATGGATCTTACTCAGGAATTGGTTCTTCAATGTAATGCTATAGCAGGGAACAGGGAACAGGGAACAGGGAACAGGGAATAGGAAGTTTGAAAGTCTTTTGTAAGATGACTTTTTTAACCAATCTCTGTCCTAACCTACCTGGTAACTACTATTCTGGAAGAAGATAGCAATTAGAAATACAAAAGACTAGATTTTTGCTTGATTATCATTTTTGAACTTCTTCTGCAAAAATCGCCATAAAAACCGCCTAACTCCATGAGATAGGCGGTTTTGTTTGTTTTCAAATAGATAATTGGTGACAAAATTAAGTAACCAATTACCCATACCCTAATTAAGCAATATCTTCGCGTTCAATGTATGAAAACAAAAACGCGAAAATAACTGCTGGTAAAACCAAGCCAGTTAGGGGAACGAAAACAGAAGGCAAAAAGGAGGAATAAGCCAAAATAGTAGGCAAAAATGAACTTGACATAGAATTAAAGTCCTGTAAAGTCTTACTGCAATTCAAATTGAGCTTACTGCAAAATCCTCCCTTATTTGCTAAATTATCAAGATTTTTAACACACCTGTTTACATTCCCAACATTTCATCCATTTCTATCCTGGGTAAATTAGGGGGAATTACTGTCTTGATGATAGTGAATTTGTCACTTTCCTGCTGAGTAGTTTGATGGAGAGCGATCGCTGATAAACGGATTTCTAAGCAGCCAAAAGGAATTTTTAGGTAGATCGCTGTTTCCCATTCTCCGCAGGCATTAGAACGCAAATCTGGCAGGATATGTGGTCTATCTAGTAGACTCCGGGTTTGATAATCTTCAACCCATAACTTAACCACTACCGAAGATGAAACTTCAGGTAATTTTACACGCACCATTACAGATGTGCCAGCGACAAGTTCACCCTCTGATAAATACAATTGGGGAGTTGGTAAAGACTCCATCATCACACCAGAGAAATCTGCCGCAGTTTCATTCTCCGGTAGGGGGGAATAATGATGATCTGCTATAGCTTCATCACTCCAGCTATCCGCATCCCATTCCATAACCAAATCATCTATAACTATTTCTTGTGATAACCATCCAGGCTCGGTTGGTATTGGATTCAGTATATTGACTGTTTCCGGTTTATTAATTTCTAAGGGAATATTGTCAGCAATGGGATCTTCCTGAATTTCTTTTTCCCTACTTAACAGCACTTCCACATCTACAGTTTGAGTTTCTTCCCCAAGATCATTGTCTGAGGATTCTTGAAAAACTGCTTCAGTCAATAAGTATCCTTGACTGTCTATCCATTGTTGCAAAAGAGAGGAATTTTCTTGAGAATCCACCAAATCTAATCCTTCACTCTGGATAATTACAGAATTTTCCTGAGAATCCACCAAATCTAATTCTTCACTCTGGATAATTACAGAATTTTCCTGAGAATCCACCAAATCTAATTCTTCACTTTTAGTCACCCCCGCCACAATCTCTGCTATTAATTCTGCATAGGATGTATCATCAATCATAGACTGATCGGACTGCGGAAGATTATCTACTGGTAATTCTGGTATTTTTGCTGGTAAAGTCACTATAGTCGGTAGCTGTGGGGATTTCTGCAAAGTTGCTAATTTTTCAACATTTAACTGATCATTGGCTGTTTTCCCTGGAACAGGCTTAACTTTTAATCGTTTCAAGTAGGGAAAAATAGTATTAACTGGTTTAATTACCAACTTCTTCAAATCAATTGGGTGAATAGCCAGGGTTTTTGTGAGGGAATCTGTTTCCGAATCAGTATTAATCTCACTTCTGGGATTGTGAGGTAAATTTGGCAACTGTGGTGAAAGAAATTGCCAGGATATCAGGGGTTTAATTTGGGGTGGTAAAGGTTGGTTTGGGGAGGGCTTTAAAATGTGAAACTGTGCTAACTTGGGACTTTTAGCCACATTGAAAAGTTCTAACCGAATCTTGACAGAGGGCTTGGGCTTAACTGGTGGATTAGTTTCTGGTAAAGAGTAGTCACGGTAATCCGACCGAGAAGTTTGTAGTGCTAGTAAATCAGTGATATCGGCTGTAATTGTGAAAGTATGGTTAGCTAAAAGTATGACTTCACCAACATCAGCTAATGCACCATATAAATTAATCTCTGCTAAAAGCAACTTAGATTCACAATCAAGGGGAATATCAATCAGGGTACTAAAGCTAAAAGGTAAGACTTGATCTGTTAATGGCTGATCTATGTGGTTAAGGATTCTTGATTCTGAAGGCGATCGCAGGGTAATTTCTAGCCGTAGCTGACTCACACCATTCATGGCAAATCTCTCATCTTCCAGATTCTCTATTTCATTGACTTCCACATCGCCATGAATGATAAAATTGTCTCCCCAACGAGCAACATAAGTATCTTGATCTAAACTCAAATTCAGTGCTAAAGGTGGCGGTAAAGTAGGAGCATTCTCAATAGTCTCCTCGTCCAGCAAAGGTTCATCTTGAGGTAAGGCTAAATCTAATAAGTTTTGTAAAATCTGCTCAGTTGTTTCCCCCTTAAACCAGACTGGAGTTCCATGATTCATAACTATACTGACTTGAGTATCAGCATTTGAAGCCAGATCAGATTCCTCAGCCAGTTGAGTTAGAGACTGGGGACTAGGTTCTGGGGGTGATACTTGGATAAGGAGAGTATGTTGCCAGGATTTACCGAGCATCTCTGACATAATATCTCCAGAGCATCGTAACTCCCAAATCCCTGGTTTAAAGTAGGTAAAAGGAATTACCGCCATCAATCCTTCACTATTAGTCCGATGCGATCGCTTGAGAATTCGCCGTTTCGGTGGAACCTCCTGGGTTGATATGTAAGTCACTCGCACATCAACATCCATATTATTCAGATAAGAACGAGCCAAAACTCGGTAATTATCCGCTAAAATCGTTAAATTTGGCGACTCTAAAGTCCGCCAAGTGCGGTCTCCCTGTTTCTGTATCAGAAATTGCCAGTTTTCCATTATAAATAACGCCTAAACCTAAGAGCAGCCAATTAATATTTTGCATTAACTTGCTTGTCAGTTTAACCCAGCCATCTGCTATTAACCTAAGTTTAGTCGTCAGTTGTTAGTAGGGGCGAAGCATTTGGAAGATAAATTATCGGTCATTGCCAAAAATAGTTCTCCAAATGCTTCGCCCGTACAGTTGTTAGTTGTTAGTTGTTAGCTAACCAGCAACTTACCTTCTTGAATTTTATCCACATTCATAGCGGTTTTGATAATAAGCCACTATCTGCTTGCACCTTGACCGACTTTCCTCATCAGCGGCTGCTGTCCATGAAATCCATAACCCAGAAATTTGACTTTGGTTGTAATCAAACTCTGAGGATGTTTGCGGTATTAATCCCACTTCTACCCCCACCACCTGCCGGAGATGCGCTGCTATTTCCCGATATACAGCCAAGGGTAAACCAGCAAACTCTATTTTCTCTTGTGTCACCATATCTATTCTTTGCTCCCACAAGATTTTCAAACTTGCTTAATCACAGAAATACCATTACCCACAGAAGCTGTAGTTGCTGGTTTAGATGTTTTAGAAGGTTTTTCCCCTACTTGTTTAGCAACTTCAATACCGTACTGTTCCAAAATCACGGTAGGATTAGCACCTTGGCTCATTTCAATCCGTTTTACTAACACCCCATTCACCAGCCTTTGACCTGGTTTTACATATCTACTAGTTGGCTCATTCGGTACTTTCACAATTGCTTGAGGTACTTTACCAATTAAGATTACACCACTCACAATCACTGCTCTAGCGGTTTCCGGCTGTCGTGCTACTGGTAACACAGTTTTGAGTTTAGGAGAGGGGAGAGATCCCGCTAAAACAGTCGGTAAAACTGGTTTTATAGCTATCTGTGGGGATTTTTTGGGTAACTGCGCTATCTGCGATGGTTTTGTCTTGATTGATTTTTGCTGAGTTACTGTAGGTAAAGGGGGTAATTTAGGAACTGCAATTTTTTCACCTGGTAGCTTAGTAGTTCTAGAACCTATCTTCTCCACAATTTGCCCAAAGGGGTCTGTTCGTCCTTTCTGTACCACACCCAACCGCTCTGTGCCATTTGTCGGTTGAATCAAACTACCAACTGACCCAGGACTCACTGGTGGTTTGGTAGATATCAGAGGATTATTAAAAGGTTGAGCCAAAGATGGTGGCTGTGTCGTTTGCGGCGCAGTTGCTTGAAGACTAGGAGTTGGTGCAGGACTGGCAGTATTAGTAGCTGTTGGCGGTTCACCCACCGTACAGCCAGTCAGTGCCAAGGTTGCTAAAATAGCTGCGGCTGTAGCTGTAATATGCGAATTTTTACCCATTAGCTGCTCTCAAAAACTATAGAAAAGACTGCGACTTAAGTCGCACGAGTTGCTTATATCTCAGCCTAAAGGGACTGAGTTTTACGCTTACCGGGTTATTCTATAACTAATCTTCCGTCACCCCCATAATCTTTTTCAACATATCTAAGCCTTTTTTAACTTGGCGAGAAACTGTGACAACACTAATGCCTAAATGTGCTGCTACTTGTTTTTGGGTTAAATCATAGAAAAATACAAACTCAACAACGTCACGAGTCCGCTGTTCTAACTGAGTCAGGGCTTGTTGTAACCTAATTTTGTCTTCTTGGGCTAATTGAAAACTGCGATAGTTCCTATCTGGAACTAACTCACCCAAACAAGTAGAGCCTTCTTCTCCATCTTGGATAGGTACATCCAAACTCAACGGAGCGCGGTTAATCCATGCTAATTTAATTTCCTGCCATTCACTCAGAGAAATTGCCAATGCAGCCGCTAATTCGCTATCAGTCGGTGGGCGATTATATTGCTCGGACAGAGAACGGGAAAGCCCAACAGCTTGTTGTTGGAGTGCTAACCACCGTCTAGGTATTCTCACAGTTACGCCTTTATCTCGCAAATAATGTTGAATTTCACCACGAATATAGGGCATCGCATAGGAACTAAAAGCATTTCCCTTAGAAAGTTCAAATTTCTCAATTGCTCTAATTAAGCCCATACAGGCTACCTGGAGAAGATCCTCATAGCTCTCATTACACTGATTAATCCAATAATGGGCTTCCTTTCTGGCTAGTCCAAAATTGAGTTTTACCAGTTGATTGCGAACTCTTTCCGAACGGGATTGCTGATACTCTCGCAACAACTGTGAATTTTCATGTTTCAGTTTGTTAGTAGATGTTTCGTCAGTGGTTTTATTAGGCATAACACTTTGGTTCTTGAACAAGTATATTTGGTATATAATCGCTTTTAAAACTAGTCACTATTTCTGCTCTTGGCTGAATGGTTGCAAATCCTACATCACAGAAAAATCTTGTCCAGACAAAATCGCCGTAAATGCTCTGCACAATACAATTAGCAATGGCAAGATTGTCCTGATATTTTTTTTACTCAAATTAGTTGAGTATACTTCCTAATTTATTAAACAACTGTCATAAACTTAAAATATACAATTAGCAATCTAATAATAAACCGGGATTGCGCCTAATTTAACTAATTAACTATGAGATTTGCTTATAGGTCTTGAGAATTGGCAATAGTTGATGAGGATCAAGCTTTGGGCTGCGATTATTTTTGTTTATCTGCTGTCTTCTCTTGATTGAATGAGTAATATTACGTAATTAAATAATTAAATTCATCTCCAACTTTTCAGCAAAAAAAAATAAAATTTTAAATCAGTAAATTTACGTGGAAATTAAACAACCGTAGTTTTCCAAAAAAAACCAAGATGCAGAGTGCATCTTGGTTAAGGCATTGCCACAAATAAATTTTCGTGACTGCTGAATTGTTGTTCATTTCCAAACTCATGGAGGTATATTAGATTACTAAATTACCAAAATACTTATGGATTTTAAACTCCCATGAGGTTGTATCAATATTTAGGCGCGAGGCTCAATTCGACCGTAGAATAAACCACGAATCTTCACTTCTTTAGGTTCACCTGCACCTAAATCGGTATCAGAAGGTTGTTCACTTTCAAAAGTCCCAGCTATTTCACCAGAAGTGCTATCTACTTTGGCTACTTGCAAGGAAATTTTACCTTTGAGGATTTCTGCCCGCTTGACATTAGTACGAGTTAGATCTTCATTATCAGATCCGGCTGGTAAAGCTACAGCATTGTCATAGCCACTAACAACACCACGACCTTTAGGATCTAAGAAAGCTGCACCACGATAGGAAGGGACTTTAAAAGTTCCTTCAAAGTCAGTGGATGTGTTAATGCTAGTTAAATTAGGTTGTGTTTGTGCAACCAAGCTTTTGATGGTAAACAAGAAAGGTACTAATTCACCACCAGGAAGTTTAACGGTGATAGCTTGAAAATCAAGACCATCTTCTTCCGTAAAAGTCAAGCTATGATCTGGATTGCTAGTTAGCTGACCTTGTACTTGGTCAATGGTAGAAGTATATCTGGTCATAACTTTACCAGATACAAATTCTGCTTTTTGACGTTTGTTAGCAGGTTCTTCTTTGACAAAGAAACTGGTTGGTTCTAAACAAAGTTCTTTGATGCTGTATGTCACATTAGGATCAACAGTAATTGAACCACGACTGGTTTCTGTCAGTTGGGGGCATTTGTTAGCCAACCCTGTGCCGCGAATTTGTTCGTAGGTGAGGACATCACTGACGCTTGCAGAAGGTGCATCACTACAAGCTGTGATTAGCCCTAAGCATAGAGCAAAGAAAGCAACAATTAAAGCGCGATACCTCATGGTTAACCTCAATCTCAAAAATTAATATCTAAGTTGTCAAACTGTTTTACTGAACGCACTTAAACGCATTGCGTTTCTGAGCCTGGAATTCAAACCATAGACTAAGCAGCGAACCGCATCCATTCTGGATGATGTATGTGTTGTCAGTACATACATCAAAAGTGTTTGGATAGGGAAATTAGCCAGATCATACGATTTTTTTTAACTCAAAATCAAAGCACTCTAGTGGTTAAATTCGGCTGTCATCCAGCACAAATCATGGAAAAGCCTTCTCTACCTTACCATCAAGGATTCTTGTTACTTGAGAATAGTTAGAAAGATATATATTCAGAAGTCAGGAATTAGAAAGAAGGAGCCAGGATTGAAACTCGAGTGCTATCTGGTGGCTTTTGACCTAATTTTTCTTCCTCATTCCAGTGCATACCGTTATATCTGAAGATATCTGACTCTTTTATTGATCAATTTAGGGACTTTTCCAGTATCGTATTAGTTTTATGGAGTAAAACGTTCCATGAACCATGATCAAAATTGGACATCTGGGGATTTGTCCTGCCAGCTACAAGCGATTTCTAGTGCGGTTAAAGATGTAGCTCAAACTTGCGGTGGAGATGTAATTTCTCTACTGGCTTTGTTACGTCATTTAGAACAGTTGCACAAAGAAATTCGAGATGGAGTGTTTCAAGAAAATTTGCCTGATAATCGCCAAAGATTATACTCGCTGCTCAGAGATATTGAGTCTGAGGGCGGTTGGCCTTATATTGCCCGAATGCGAGTACAGGCGTTATTGGTAAATTTGTCTGAGGAAGTTACTGATGAGGATGCTCTTACCAGCTATACTCATGATGTTTTCAAAATTGATAACTCGTCAGAATAGTTCAATATTTAAAATTAACAAATTAAATATTTTTGGATTTGATGGTGAAAGCATCACCATCAAGAGTAAATTCGCTCGTGTCGCTTGTATCTCAGCACTAAAGTGACTGAGCTTTACTCTTACCGGATATTTCTGTAAATTTATGAGGTGGGAAAGTTTTACCGAATTTACAATGCGTTGGGTACTATTGTTAAAAGCTAATTTTCTCCATAATACCCATGATGTTAGCTAAATTTAATTGCTAGATAAGCGAATTTAATATCCAGAATAAATTGGACTGATATTTACAAGAGGAAAACAATGGCTGGGATATTATCAGTTTCTCGGACAAATTTAGCTCAACGCCGCCAAAAATTGCGTCGGCAGCGACAACTCAAAATTCTTCAGGCTATTTGGCGGACGCTGGCTGTCACTGGATTGGCCTCGGTTTTGTTCTGGGTAGCAATTCAACCAATGTGGGTGTTAAAGGATTCGGGGCAAATAGTGATCAAATCTGGTGGTCAAGTTTTGACCCAAAAGGATATTTATTCATTGTTGGGGTTGTCATCTCCCCAGTCTTTATGGCGGATTGAACCTTCCCTAATTGCTGATTCTTTAAGAAAACAACCGAACATTGCCCAAGCTACGGTTAGACGGCGGTTATTACCTCCTGGTTTAATTATTGAAATCCAGGAACGAGTACCAGTAGCGATCGCCCAAATAACCAAAAATCAAAGGATAACCAGTTGTGTTCTGACTCCTTCATTCACGGGTAAGCCTTCTGAGGTTAAGTCTTGTTTGCAAAATAGCGGTATGGCTAATCAACAAAATGAACTAGGTTTACTGGATGCTAGTGGCGTGTGGATGCCTTTATCAAGGTATATCTCCATTAACCCCAAAGCAAAATTACCTCGACTCATAGTAATTGGTGCGATCGCACAATACAAGCCATTCTGGACTCAACTTTATGAAGCTATCAGTCACAGTTCTCTAAAAGTGACAGAAATTAATTTTCAAGATCCTACAAATTTAATTTTGAAAACTGAATTAGGAATTGTGCATTTAGGCAGCCCTAGCAATAGATTACCTGAGCAAATTCAAGCACTTGTACAAATGCGCCGTTTACCGAATGAAGTTAATCCTAGTAATATAGATTACATTGATATCAAAAATCCCGCTGTTCCATTAGTACAAATGAATCAAAAAAATCCAGGCTTAGTTATGAAGAAATCAGAGCCACTGCACAAAACACCAATCCGTTGAAGTTCAACATTTTTTCTTTCTACTCCCTTCGGCCTTTGTCTAGCTGAATAGGCAAATCTTTTAAATTAGTAACTTGAGTTGCTAATTTTATATTTTTGTAAATTAGGTATATATTATACATATAGATATAGAATTTTTTAACCGTTAGTTAAAAAATCATGCTAAGGGTTGTAAAATTAATAACTAAAAAATATTCTAAAAAAATTCAGGAGGTTATTAAAACTTATTACTAGGACTAAGCTTAAGCTCTATCAAACAGTTAATAACCAGTTAAATATCTTATATCAACCAGTCATCACAGCTTTTTGCCCAAAGATAGGGTTGTTATACTGGGATCTGCCCAGGAGTTTAGCAATACCTTAGCCAAATTGAAAAAAGCCTTGATTCGTAGGTTGGGTTGAAGGATGAAACCCAACATGAGCGTTGGGTTGCGCTGTCGCTTAACCCAACAAAGCAAAAAATGGCGAAGGTATTGAGTTTAGTTAACGCTATTGTTGAAGTGATCTGCTGCTGACAAAGAAGATGAGATAAATAAATGTCTATACTTTTTAGAACTATTCTTAAAAAGTATAGGGGGGGAGTCAGCAACATGAGCAGCTAGTATCATAAACTGTACAGCTAATCAACAATCCCAAAGGAGAAAGAGTTAGAAGGCACCAGGCTGGATATCTGACTCTGCAACTGAGGTTTTATACCTCTCTCATGGACAAATTGCCACATCTCACCTGCCATCATGTAGGCTAGGGAATAGTAAAAAAAATAAAATAGCGTGCCAAAATTTATTTTGGCAATTATTTGACTCTTAGGTGAATCACACCGCAAAAAGTCGTTTATCTACCTTTCACAAATCCAATGACACTTGATAATAACCAAGGGCTGATCTATAACTCTCAAAATCCCGGACAACCAGGGTTTTCTCTGGCAGTTAACTCAAGCAATCCCTTTAATAATTCTGGAATGAACTTTGCTCAAGGTAAAGATGGCAAGAGAATTTCTCTCGAAAATAGCGGTATTGGTGAAATTGTGCCAGGCCGTGTTGCCAACATCAAAGTAATTGGTGTGGGTGGTGGTGGTGGTAATGCTGTCAACCGCATGATTGAGTCTGATGTATCCGGTGTTGAGTTTTGGTCAATTAATACTGATGCTCAAGCTCTGACTTTAGCGGGCGCTCCTAGTCGCTTGCAAATTGGGCAGAAACTAACTAGAGGCTTGGGTGCAGGGGGAAATCCGGCTATTGGTCAAAAAGCGGCGGAAGAATCTCGTGATGAAATTGCCACAGCTTTAGAAGGTGCGGATCTAGTATTTATTACCGCTGGTATGGGTGGTGGTACAGGTACAGGTGCAGCCCCAATTGTGGCAGAAATAGCCAAGGAAATGGGCGCTCTCACCGTTGGTGTAGTGACTCGACCATTTATTTTTGAGGGACGCAGACGCACTAGCCAAGCGGAACAAGGAATTGAAGGCTTGAAAAGTCGGGTGGATACCTTAATTATTATTCCCAATAATAAGCTGTTGGAAGTCATTCCTGAGCAAACTCCTGTGCAAGAAGCTTTTCGCTATGCTGATGATGTGTTGCGTCAAGGTGTACAAGGAATTTCTGATATTATTACTATTCCTGGATTGGTCAACGTTGACTTTGCTGATGTGCGGGCTGTGATGGCAGATGCAGGATCAGCTTTGATGGGAATTGGTGTGAGTTCGGGTAAATCTAGGGCCAGAGAAGCCGCAATTGCCGCCATTTCTTCACCTTTATTGGAATGTTCTATTGAAGGAGCTAGAGGAGTTGTATTTAATATTACTGGTGGTAGTGATCTGACCCTGCATGAAGTTAATGCTGCGGCGGAAACAATCTATGAAGTGGTTGATCCTAATGCCAATATTATTTTTGGAGCGGTAATTGATGACAGACTCCAAGGAGAAGTCAGAATTACTGTGATTGCGACTGGATTTACAGGTGATATCCAACCTCCATCTGCACAAACTACTGTTACTCCTAGAGTTGTCACTCCTATTCCCACCACTACTACTACCACTAGAAGACCTACACCACTACAACAACCTGTTAATAACCCCACTCCATCTGTAGAACCACCAAAAGAAAAACCCTCTTTGGATATTCCCGATTTTCTGCAAAGACGACGGACACCACCAAGAAATTAATTGATTGTGAATATGAGATTTTAGCTTAAATAGTAGAAGCCTCTCATCTAACCGATAGGGAAGTGATGAGATGAATAGGCGCGAGTGACTTTTTTGACTAACTAGCGAAATCAGCAATGTTAGTCGATGAGGAATGAACACTTTCTTGGTTTCTCTCCAAGTATCTGATATAATTCTAATCAATAGGTGTAACTCAATTAAATGCTGAAAAGCAGCCTATTAAAAAAGTTCAAAAATCTATCTCCAAAAGACCCTAGGGCATAGGGCTTTAAAGCTCAGTCAACGTCTTCAAAGAAGAGTCGCTGAGAAACCCATACTCCCTTTCAGGTGAGTGTGTAGAGTATGTCACATTAAATTCACAGTCTCAGTTGAGGCTAGATGCTGTATACAAATTATCAGTTATCAGGAGGAGGAAGTAAATAAATTTCTCCCCTGCTCCCTGCCTATTTACTCGCTTCTACCCATTGAATAACCTGATGAGCTATGTGAGTCCCGTCGAGACGGTCAATTTCCCGGATACCTGTGGGACTTGTGACATTAACTTCTGTTAGGTAGCCACCAATTACGTCAATACCAACAAAAATTAAGCCATCTTGCCGGAGTTTTGCGGCTAAATGGCTACAAATTTCCTGTTCTCTTGGGGTAATGGTGGTTTGAGCCACTGTTCCACCAGTGGCCATATTATTACGAAAATCACTACTACTAGAAAGACGATTTAGCGCACCTATGGGTTCACCATTGAGTAAGATAATCCGTTTATCTCCCTCCTTGGCTTGGGGTAAATAATTTTGTACCATAACTGGAACTTGACCTTGGAGCGTGCTAAGTTCGACAATGGAGTTAAAATTGCGATCGCCTGATTGTAAGAATAAAATGCCTTCCCCAGCTTTATTCCCCAAGGGTTTGAGAATTGTTGCTTCTTTAGCTGCGACAAATTGGCGAATAACTTGCTTGTCAGCGCTGACAATTGTTTCGGGAATACATTCGCTAAACTGAAGAGCATACATTTTCTCATTAGCGCTACGAATCCCAGCCGGATCATTTATTACCAAAGTTTTATTTTGGTCAACATAATCGAGAATATAGGTAGCATAAAGATAAGCATCATTAACAGGTGGATCTGTCCGCATAAATACGGCATCCATTGTTTCTAAAGCAGTAAAGGCGCTAGGACTTAATTTAAACCAAGAATTAACTGCTAACCAACGTCGTTCTACTAACTCCACGGGAACGAGTTCTACCTGCTGCAAGGAAGCCCAGGCTTTGCCATCAATAACACTCAGCAAATTTGCCTGAGTTATCCAAATTTCATGTCCTAGAATTTGCGCTGCTTCCATCAAAGCAACACTGGTATCATGACATGGATCAAGCCGATGGATAGGATCAATAATAAAAGCTAGTTTCATCCTTTATACCTCTTTCATCTACGAATTTTAATATTAAAGAATCTTAAAGATCCCCGACTTCTGAAATGAACTTAGTCATCTTCGAGCAAAATTTAGCAAAGAAGTCGGGGATCTGATCCACAATATTTTAAGAAACTAGCATCTGATCTAATTTACCTTGACGGTCTAAAGTATGGATATCGTCACAACCACCAATGTGAATATCATTAATAAAAATTTGTGGTAAGGAGCGTTTTCCATTAGCTCTTTGGGACATTTTATCTCTGGCTATTTCGTCTCCATCAAGATTATATTCGATAAAATCAACACTTTTACTTTTCAGTAGACTTTTAGCACGAACACAAAACGGACAAGTAGTCCAAATGTAAATTTCTACTTTTGCAGCCATAATATTTTCAAAGAAATGCAATACTTCTTAATTTTAAACTCAAGTTTAGTGGTAATGGGTAATAGTTTTTTAAATTACCAATTACCAATTACCAATTACCAATTACCAATTACCAATTACCAATTACCAATTACCAATTACCTATTCCCACTCAATAGTTCCAGGTGGCTTAGAGGTAATATCATAAACCACACGGTTTACACCTTTTACTTCATTGACAATGCGGGTAGAAATTGCTTCTAATATATCGTAAGGAATTCGCGCCCAGTCTGCGGTCATGCCATCTTCGCTAGTGACAATTCTTAAAACAATAGGATAGGCATAGGTGCGTTTATCACCCATCACCCCAACGCTACGAACTGGTAACAGAACCGCAAAAGCTTGCCAAACCTCATTATATAAACCACGTTGGTTAATTTCTTGACGAACAATTAAATCAGCGTCTCGCAAAATATTCAAGCGTTCGGAGGTGACTTCACCTAAAATACGAATTGCTAAACCAGGGCCGGGAAAAGGTTGACGTTGGACAATTTCTTCTGGTAAACCAATGGAACGCCCAACTTTGCGAACTTCATCTTTAAATAGTTTTCGCAGTGGTTCTACCAGTTTAAATCTCAAGTCTTTTGGTAAACCACCCACATTGTGATGACTTTTAATTTTCACTGCTACCCGTTCACCACTTTTTGGATCAACGTTGGTATCAGCAGATTCAATCACGTCTGGATAAAGTGTCCCTTGAGCTAAGTAGTCAAAATGCCCAAGATCCCTTGATGTCTCCTCAAAAACACTGATAAATTCATGTCCAATGCGGCGACGCTTTTCTTCGGGATCAGTTACTCCAGCAATAGCTGAGATAAATCGTTCGCGGGCATTAACATATTCTACAGGAATATGAAATTGTTCTTTAAATAACTTTACTAATCTTTCGGGTTCTAGTTTTCGCATGAAACCCTGATCAATAAATACACAGGTTAGCTGCTCACCAATGGCTTTATACAGAAGAAAAGCTAGAGTTGAAGAGTCTACACCGCCAGACAATGCTAATAATACCCGTTTGTCTCCTACCTTGGCGCGAATTTCCTGAATTGATTCTTCGACAAAAGCGGCTGTTGTCCAAGTTGGTTCACAGTCACAGATATGGTAAACAAAGTTGCGAATTAAGGCTATACCACCCTGAGAATGGACGACTTCGGGGTGAAATTGCACACCATAGAGTTTTTTGTCATGGTGAGCGATCGCTGCACAAGGAGTATTATCAGTATGTGCCAGTAACTCAAAGCCAGGAGGCATATTTGTGACTGAATCTCCATGACTCATCCACATGGTTGCACCCTCTTCGACATTAGTTAATAAGTCTGTGGGGTCATCTATGTATAGAGATGCTTTACCATATTCACCCCGTTCGGCTTGGATAACTTCCCCACCCAGTTGATTAACCATGAGTTGCATACCATAGCAAACACCGAGAACGGGTATTCCCAATTTCCAAATTTCTGGGTCACAATGGGGAGCGTAGTCGCTATATACGGAATTTGGTCCACCGGAAAGGATGATACCTTTGGGGTTGATTTCGCGTAACTGTTCGGCTGTGGTGCGATAGGAAATAACTTCTGAATATACTTGAGTTTCGCGGATACGACGCGCAATTAATTCAGAATATTGAGATCCAAAGTCTAAAATTACAATTATTTGACCTTTAAGTTTCCCCAAATTTTCTGGTGTTTGAGGTATTTTTTCGGTTGGTAGAGTCACCGCTGTATTCATGCTATGGAGGGTGTGTTGTTAAGGATAAGAAGTCTGGACTGTGATGTTTATGATTTTTGTGATTAATGGTGATAACAGATTAATGAATCATCTAAACAAATTAATTATACAAATCATAGTTAAAAATATTTATTTGTGGTACTTACGATAATTCCTATTAATTTAGCACAATTTTTCCAGTAATATCCAACCAGTTTTACTTTTTACGAGAATTTGGCGATCGCGGTCAAAAAGTACAGAACCACAAGCTATCATGGTTTTACCTTGTTCATTATGGCTATTCATATATTCTTGAGTACGGGTATCAATGCTTTCTGCAATGGAGCTATAAACCTGATTTACCCAATTACTACCACTATTACTATCGAGAATTCTCAGATGTTTTAATGCTGCTTCTGCTGTAGGACTCTGAAAAATGGTTTGAATATCGGAAGACTCTAATCCTAGCATAGCAGAATGGGCAGTTAAAATTTCCCGGCGACCATCAGCTAAATGATGATGAGTGTGAAAGATTCCCCCCGCTAGTTTCATCAATTTACCGTGATAACCAAATAATAAAATTTCTTTTACACCTAAAACATCAGCAGCGACTAACATGGGTCCCAACCAATTCGCAGTTTTTACCATTTGTGCGGGGTTGATACCGAGTTTTTGGGCTAAATCTAGGCCATTTTCCCCAATACAAAAGACCAAAGTGGGAAATTGACTGGCTTTTTCGGCTAAATCAGCACGAAAAGCTGTTAATTGATCTGGTGTACTTAAAGGTTGAGAAATCCCTGTTGTTCCTAATAAAGACAGTCCTTCCACTACTCCAAACGCGGAATTAGAAGTACGGACTGCAAGCGATCGCCCTTCTGGTAAAATAATTGTTACCTTGATTTTTTCCGTCGGTTTTAATAATCGCTGTAAATTTTCCTGGAATAACTTTTGGGCATAACCATAAATTGCGGCTTTCCCCTCACCATTGAGTTGCTTCCCAATCCCCTCTCCACCCTGAATAATTACCGCTTCTCCATCTCCCTCATACCATGCCACCATCGCCCAAATCGGTGTATTCTTTGTTAAATCTAGGTTATCACCTGGATCACTGCGAGTCATAGCCAAAGCCTGATTTTCTGATATTCCTGCGACTTGTTCAATGGGTATTTCGGCAATTTCAGCAGGTGTAATCAAATCTACAGAAGTCACAGTCAGGGGTTGATGATAGCGTAACCAATGCAAAGCCGCAACAGCAGCAGCACAAGCAAAAACGGGCAAAGTGTATCCAGAACGCGACATATTAACAATTTAAAATTAACAATTCAAAATTCAAAAAATCTTACCCACTCTTCATCTAAATTCCCATTTTTGATAATAAAACCTGCATATCTTCCCAAGAAATATCTTGTTGAAGATAACGGGGTGAATCAGGATTATAGGGACTTGCTATTCTGTCAATTGCGATAATTGTAGCTTTATCTGGTAACACTGGGACATCTGGATCATAAGCTGTTGGGCGCATCAAAGAACTAGAAAAGCCTTTAAACACAGCAATTTGATCAGGTTCATCATCAATTTTGACAGTGACGATGAGAACTTCTTGGGATTTTTTGACTGTATATTGTTCCAGTCTTTTACCAACAGAGTTATTCATTAATTCAGCGGTCGGAACTACGATTTTTGTGATGAATTTGATTTGGATGATTTATTGATCAGGAAAACAAGTCGGAACTATGATTTGTGTGATGAATTTTATTTAGATAATTAATCCGAATAATCACAGTTCAGAATTTTTTCTAACTTTTCAATTGCTTAATGTGTAGCGGAACGTCCATGTTTACCGAGTTTAACCGCGACAAAATAACTTAAATAAATTACGTAAATTGCTAAAGTCACTATCCCCAAAAACCCTAGAAAAGCAGGTTTGCTATTGTGGTGAAAATAGTCTTTAAAGATTAATGGTGCTTCTAACCAGACACTACAGTAAGGAGTTTTAATCGCAGTTCCTGAAAAAGCACAACCTAGGAAGGGTAAAAGGGCTATTGCCCCTAAACTACAATAAACTGTTGTCGCCCAACGCCAAGAAGTAAAACTTAATTTTAATGGACTATGGGGATAATAGTCAATTTCATCATTGATATCTACCCAAAACCATAGCGCAATTGGGATCAGAATCCGCGCCATTAAAGCAGAGATGAAACTAACTCCAAAGCTACCAATCATTAAGTACATACTAACAATTAATAAACTAGCCACTCGCCAGTAAATCATTAATAAGCGTTGCATTCCTTCAGCTTTTTGCACAAATGCCCAAATTGAAAGAATTAAAGGAATAATCAGCGTAAATAATAACGCTAGTCTATAATCCATCCAAACATAAGGGCGAAACCATACTTGTGTCATAAAGTCAATAACAAAAATAGAAAATTTGTGAATAGATATTTGATAGCGTTAGCTATTCTAGAAAAATTCAGTTTGGGGACTTTTCTCAAAAGCGAAAAACGGGGAGTTTATTCCCCGTCTAGTTCAAATCCATTAATTAATGGAGGTTTAAACCATTGATATTCCAGTAAATTGTTACTTAATGAAAAAAGCACAACTGCTGATTCTAATCTTCGTACAGACGGCACTCATCTGCTTCTGGGTTAGCATCACAATATTGCTCTAAAGCGTTTTTAGGCTTGATTTGACGCTGGTGAGAAGCTTCCGCTTGCAATTCTTCTACAGCATCCCAAGCAGCAGCACATTCAGCGGAGTTGCTACCTGAGATATCACATACAGTGCGGGCTTGTTCAAGTTCTTCTTGGATTTTTTCTTGAATGTCCCCAGTAGCTTGTGTTTGGGTATTAGTCATGATTATTTCTCCTTATGTTTTGTTTATACTAGTATAGAAAAAATTTGAAAATTGTAGTTTTCTGTTTCTGAGATCACTAGTTTTACACTTTTGGTGATAATTCCAGTGGCTAATATCTTGCAAATAGGCTTTTGGCTCATTCAGCGAAATATGTCCAGAGTATTATCCCATGAATATCATAAGCTGTTATACTTATAACTTACCAGATTTTCATTTTGAATACAGACTTTGAATATCGCTTATAAGCCTCTGATAGTTTAGCGTAAACTAATATACTCGCTTATAAGCTTAAAGTTTTATTGATATGAATTTAATTATAAGAGACTAGGCTGAAAACCCTTGAAGTTGAGTTTTGGAGCGTGGTGGTCAGTGAGCAGTTCGGCAAGCTCACTGTAACACTTGTCGAACTGCGGAAAAACTCAACTGTCCTTTAGGCAAGGGATGAAAGCCAGGTAGAGGCTGTCTTCCTCCACAGAAAGTTTTTCTCGTTGACAAAATTATAATATATGAGTTAGCATAATTTTGTGGTGTTTAGGTCGAAACCATGATAATTTACGAGTTCAAAGTCAAAGGAAAAGATAGGCAATATCGCGCAATAGATGAGGCTATTCGTGCATCTCAGTTCATCCAAAATAAATGTTTAAGATATTGGATGGATAACAAAGGTGCGACGAAATATGATCTCAATAAATATTGCGCGATTTTGGCATCTGAATTTCCTTTTGCGGATGAACTTAATTCAATGGCAAGACAATCTGCTGCGGAACGTTCTTGGAGTACAATAGCTCGATTTTACGACAATTGTAAAAAGAAAGTTAAGGGTAAAAAGGGATTTCCGAAATTCAAAAAGAATTGCCGCTCAGTTGAATATAAGGTTAGCGGCTGGAAGTTATCTGAAACCAGAAAAGCAATTACTTTTTCTGATAAAAAAGGCATAGGTACTCTGAAATTAAAAGGTACTTATGACCTCAACTTCTATGACATCAAACAAATTAAGCGAGTTCGTTTAGTCCGTCGGGCTGATGGATATTATGCTCAATTTGCAATTGATGTCAAAATTAGAATTGAATCCCAACCAACGAATCAAATAGTGGGATTAGATGTGGGCTTAAAATACTTTATTGCCGATTCAAAAGGTAATGTAGAACCTGCCCCACAATTCTATAGAAAATCAGAGAAGCAGTTAAGTCGGGCTAATCGTCAGAAATCCAAGAAGTTTGACAGAGATAAGAAAAAAGCTAAACAACCACAATCCAAGAACTATTTAAAAGCTAAAAATAGGTATGCCCGTAAGCATTTAAGAGTAAGTAGGCAGCGAAAAGAATATTGCAAGAGATTAGCATATTCCGTGATCCAATCTAACGATTTGGTAGCTTACGAAGACTTAAATATTAAAGGCATGGTAAGAAACCGACATTTAGCTAAATCAATTTCTGATGCTGGCTGGGCAACTTTTCGGCAATGGTTAGAATATTTTGGGCATAAATATGGGAAGATAACGGTTGCTGTTCCTCCTCATAATACTTCCCAGAATTGTGCTAATTGTGGTCAAAAAGTGAAAAAATCCCTATCAACCAGAACCCATAATTGTCATCATTGTGGGTTTGTGGAAGACAGAGATATTAATGCCAGTATCAATATCCTAAAATTAGGATTAACTACGGTAGGGATACGGTCAGCTACGCTACAGGAGATTTGCCCTCTTGGGCGATTGGTGAGGCAGCGCGGTCTTGGGGGTTTCCCCCATGAGCGACTGCCGAACCCGTAAGGGTGCAAACCTGTCGTCTAACGGCGAGTCTGTGAATGTAGAATCCCCGCGTCTTTAGACCGGGGAGTGTCAATTCATGTATACGTTTATTGTCGGTGTAGTAATTTTTAATTAAGCTTAGAGATTAAAATTTAATTTCCCAGATATCATTTTATAATTTATCTAAAGTTGATCTCATCCTCACGAGGTTATTATGACAGCTATCACCGTCAACTTAAACCCTATTATCCAATTAAGTGATCAGCAATTTTATCAACTCTGTCGAGAAAATCCTGAAGTCAAATTTGAACGCAATGCCAAAGGAGAAATATTGATTATGTCACCAACAGGAGGAGGAACAGGAAAACGTAATGTGGAAATTGCCGCAGATTTTGTGTTTTGGAATCGTAAATATAAACTAGGGGTTTGTTTCGACTCTTCCACCTGTTTTAAACTTCCCAATGGTGCAAATCGTTCTCCTGATGTTGCTTGGATTAAAAAAGAAAGATGGGATACACTCACACCAGCAGAACAAGAAAAGTTTTCCCCAATTGCCCCAGATTTTGTTTTAGAATTAATGTCACCTAGTGATAGTTTGCAGGAAACGCGAGCAAAAATGCAGGAATATATCAATAATGGAGTTAAATTAGGTTGGTTAATTAATCGAAAAATGCGCCAAGTGGAAATTTATCGTCTTGGTAAACCAGTAGAGATATTAGAATTTCCCCAAGAATTATTAGGTGAAGATATTTTGCCAGAATTTATTTTAAATATGGAAATCATTTGGGGATAGGTTGTTGAAATTCAACAACCGGATCATCTTGGTAAGTCATGGTAATATAATGCTATTATTTACCTGTACTCACAATTCCTGACCATTGCACCTTTTTCTCCCGTTCTCGACGATAAGAAAAGAAATGTTCTGGAGTTTGGAAAGTACAATAGGGAGCGATCGCAATTTGTTCTAAACTAATTCCTAATTGTTCCAATTGCAAAGCATTCACCCGCCGCACATCTAAACAGACCTTTCCCGGTTCTGGATCTTTGATTAAAGGTGAATTCGCTAAATTATGTAAAGCAGCAACTATTTTTTCTGGTTCATAATGTGGTAGAATGGTACTGCCAATTTCCGCAGCTACTTCCACAGAAACTTGGTAAACTTCCCCAGCAATAGCCGGACCCATAGCTACGCGCAAATCTGCTAAATTGCTACCGTGAGATTGCATTCTGGTAATAGCTTCAGGAACAATTTTCGCCGCTGTTCCCCGCCAACCAGCGTGTAAAGCCGCCACCTGTCCAGTTTTCACATCTCCAATCAAAACAGGTGTACAATCAGCAGAAGCCACCCAGACAGCTTGTAACGGTTGCTGACTAATTAAACCATCTGCCAACGCCAAATCATCATCACTGGCATTGACATGATCATCAACCTCCTGGGGAGTTAAAACAGTATTGCCATGCACCTGTTTTAAACGATAAGCTAAAGCCTCTGGTTGTAGTGCCTGAGTTAGTTCATGAGGTAAACGAGGCCAAAACCGTTGGGTAAAGAAACCATGAGACCAGGGTTCTAGAAGATTACAAGTCAGGTAAGGTAGACCTTCCCAATTGTGCCAATGCCAAGTGTGCATCTTTAACCAAACCTCAATAGAAAATTAATTACTTTCAATCAATGCTAACTTGAACAACTGCCAAAAAAGATTTAAAACAATGGTGAACTGTGGTGGAATTTAATCGGCAACTTTTGGTAGATAGCTTAAAAGCAGAATATAAGCATCAAGATTTACCATTCTCTCTACATATTTTTAACACTTTATCTTCCACAAATCAAACCCTGTGGCAACTAATCAACCAAGGAGAAAAACCAGGTTGTGTAGTTATTGCCACCCAGCAAACCGCCGGCAGGGGGCAATGGGGTCGTCAATGGCAATCTTCTACTGGTGGTCTATATCTTTCAATGGCATTAACACCCAACATGGAAGCTACCAGCAGTTATCAACTCACCTTGGCCAGCGCGTGGGGAATTACAGCGCAATTACGAAAATGTGGTATACCCGTCGGCATAAAATGGCCAAATGATTTAGTATTAGATGGTCGCAAATTAGGAGGCATTTTAACGGAAACCAAAGTCAATCAAGGACATATCACTCAAGCTGTGATTGGTGTTGGCATTAATTGGGCAAATCAAGTTCCAGAAACGGGAATTAATCTGCAATTATGGCAAAATTCCCAAAATTATCAGATGATTCATCACCTGGAAATGCTTACCTCACAAGTCTTACTAGGAATTAAGTCCGGTATCGAGTGTCTACAGGTAGAAGGAATAAACATCCTCTTATCTCGCTATCTTGATCTACTCACAAATATGGGTGATCAGGTTTATGTCAATAATCTTTTAGGTACAGTAGTTGGAGTAACTCCACAGGGTAATCTCCGGTTAAAAATGACAACTTATGATCCAAAAGCAGCCGTAACACCAGAAATTTTTTGCCAACCAGGTACAATCAGTTTGGGTTATCGTCAAGCTTCTGTTTAATGATTAAATTTGTTAAAAATGTCACTTCATAGGATAGTATATCCAGCATGGAATGATATCATTTCTTTAGACTTATTACACACAACACAAGAGAAAAAATGACGCAGCACCATAAATCTGCCCATAAAAATTTTTACTACGGTGGCACGAGTAAACGTTTTGCTTCTAGACTACCAGCACAAAGCCTCTGTTTGTTAAGTAGCTTTAGTCTTCTTGGTAGCGGATTTGTAACTGCTCAAACTGAAACTGCATCAATAGACAATATTGTTCCCACGATTGAGAATTCCCAACCAGCAGTAGTTACAAATCCAGTTCAGAAAGAAACTATTGTTCCTGAAACAGCCAAGCCACAGCCGGATTTTTCTGACCGACAAGCTAGGCTGAAAAAGAAGCTAAATAGCAAAAGTGTTGCTGAATCTACAGAAGTTGTCAGAGATGCTAAACCCAAAGGTGAAAATACTCAACCTACAGCCAGTGTGAGAATTTCCCAGCCCAAAGGTGAAAATACTCAACCTACAGCTAGTGTGAGGATTTCCCAGCCCAAAGGTGAAAATACTCAACCTACAGCCAGTGTGAGAATTTCCCAGCCCAAAGGTGAAAATACTCAACCTACAGCCAGTGTTAGTGAACCTGACCCATTGGTTAAAAAACTCCCAGAAGTCGCTCAAACAACCAATAATTCGCAAAATACTGTCAAGGATACAGAAAGTAGTCTCAAGGATTATAACAACGCTTATATTGATCCCACTGACTACAAAAATGCAACCACAGATAACTATGAACCGCCCAGTTCTGTAGTCGTCACAGAACGTTCTAGTGGTTGTAGTGCAAATGTAGTTCCAGGGCAAAGTGCTTGTGCTAAAACTACCCAAACTCCTGCCGTGGCTAAGTCTAAAGATTCATCACCGACTTGGCTGAAAAAAAGTGAAACTGCTAAATTACCAATCGTGTCCCCAGTGAGGACAGCCATAACTGCAACCCGCAATCAACGTGAGAATGTTGGTGAAGCTGTTGCTACTAGTGTGAGCAAAATTAGTCAACCTCAAAATAATTGGCGGATTTCCAGAACTAACACCAGCAGTCATACAAAGGCTGCCTATCATGCCAATAGCTTTATCCCCAGTCCTAGGGAATTTAGCACGACAAAGGTGAGTTCTATCCCTATTGCTCCCCAAGTAGGTAGTTTACCAGCACCGATGATTGAGGGTAATCTTGCTCCTCGTCCCAGTCTGGTGTCCTATGATTTTTCACTGGCATCTGTATTACCTCAAGTTCCTTATACTAATACCCTGGCTTATCGTGGTGGTGGTGGTTCGGGAATTGTCTTCCCTCTGTCTATGGCTGCACCAATTACGTCTTTATTTGGCTGGCGTGTTCATCCTATCACGGGCGATCGCCGTTTTCACGCTGGTACAGATTTAGGTGCGCCCACGGGAACACCAATTTTAGCAGCGGCTAAAGGTCAAGTAGAATCAGCTAACTGGTTAGGTGGTTATGGTTTAGCTGTAACAATCAATCACAGTTCGGCTCAACAAAGTCTTTACGGGCATATGTCAGAAATCTTTGTTCAACCTGGTCAATGGGTAGAGCCTGGAACTGTCATTGGTCGAGTTGGTAGCACTGGTAACTCTACAGGACCTCACCTGCACTTTGAAATCCGTCACCTTACCCAAAATGGATGGGTTGCTGTTGACCCAGGTGTGCAATTAGAAGGTGGCCTTAGCCAGTTGGCACAAGGCACACAAGGCACGAAAACAGCCCAAGCTCGGTAATTTGGCGGAGTGGTCAGTGGTCAGTGGTCAGTGGTCAGGGAGCAGGGGAGCAGGGGAGAAATTTCTTTCTTCCTTCTTCTTCTTCCTGATAGCGAAGCGTGGCGTTAGCCATACTCCTGATAGCGAAGCGTGGCGTTAGCCATACTCCTGACTCCTGACTCCTGACTCCTGACTCCTGACTCCTCTTCTCCTTACAAATATCCGTTTTCTGCTAAGAATGCAGTTGTAATTTCCGCTTGTTGATGGTGATTATTGCCAGGGGTGAGGAATTTTTCCACGTATTTACCCAGGATATCTCCTTCTAGATTTACCCAACTACCCGCTACTAAATGACTGAGATTGGTTTCGCTGTATGTTAGCGGGATGACGGCGACTGTAAATTGAGATGATTCTGATTTATATTTAGCTACGGTGAGGCTGATACCATTGACAGCAATACTACCTTTAGGAACTATATAACGAGCGATCGCTTCTGGGGCGACAAAGGTCATTTCCCAGGAACTAGCAGTTTGTTCAGATGTAATTAACTGACCAATTCCATCTACATGACCCATAACAAAATGACCGCCAACTTTACCACCCACCCGTAGTGATGCTTCTAGATTGACGTATCTTTGTTGAATTTCTTCTTTGCCTAATGTTGTGCGTCCTAGGGTTTCCGGTGAAGCGGTGGCAATAAATCCATCTTTTAAGATTTCTTCAACTGTCAAACACACGCCATCTACCGCCACACTATCACCATAGGCCAAGTCATGAATGATCATCTCTGGCTGACTAAGATAATTAATCTGCCACGAATCTCCTGTTAAGGGTTTTATGGTTCCTAAACCTTGAATTAATCCTGTAAACACAGCTTTTGGGAAACTAATTTTATTTATTGCTTAATTTTGGCGGAAATCAACTAATAATTCTCGGAAAAAATGTAAAGCCCGTAAGTTTATTTTTTTCCTGGTTTTGGTAAATGAATATTAACATATTAACATCAATCCCCAGGCATACTTGAATTAGGAGCTAAAAGAAAGATGAAGGATAAAATATGAAGGATCAATAAATGAGTTATTAACAAGGTGTGAAATTAGTTTATTTATACCTGATTTCTATGACACCACAGTAAGAGTCAACTAACCATTAAAAATTCCTAAAAAGCTGGTTTGATTTGCTTTTTTAATTTTTAATTTTTAATTCTTAAATTCGGAAAAAAGTGGATTATTTGTTACATATTTCCAAGCGATTAAAGAACTTTAGAGGCTGAACCAATGATAGAAATGAAAGTCGCTGGTATAGCATTAGATGCGATCACTCGCAGCCCGATTGTGCTTCTGAAGGATGGTTCAGATCGTCGCGCTTTGCCCATTTACATCGGTCAGGAACAAGCAAGAGCAATTATGGGGGCAATGGAAAATCAAAAGCCCCCCCGACCTTTAACCCATGACCTAATCGTGAATATGCTGGAAACATGGAATATGACTTTAGATAAAGTTATTATTCATACCTTACAAAAAGATACCTTTTATGCTGCGTTAATTCTTCAGCAAGGGGATGTCAAAAAAGAAATTGATGTTCGTCCCAGTGATGCGATCGCTATTGCACTCCGCACAAATACTCCCATTTGGGTCATGGAAGAAGTAGTGGCTAATGCTTCTATTCCTGTAGATCGTGATGCTGATGAAGCTGAACAGGAAGCTTTCCGCGAATTTATTTCTAATCTCCGTCCAGAGGATTTAATCAAGCGGTTTGGGAATGGTGACTAGTACCGCAAAGCGGAAGTCAAAAGTCAAAGGTCAAAGGTCAAAAGTAATATTGAGCAAGCTTTTTGACGATTGAGGATGGTTGGTTTATTTACGTCCTGCGGTACTAGACTAAGGTTAGGAGTCAGGAGGAATCTTGACTCAACTTGATTCAGAATTTTGTTGGGTTTCCCTGGGTCAACCCAACCTACATTTTTTTAACAACACGGGGTTAAGTACCATAAAAACACAAATTATAAAATATTCCCTCAGATAGATTTTTTAATCATAATTATTTTCTATCATGACTTGGGTTTTTGTGCTGATGGTGAAATTAAAAATTTCTCCAACACGAAGTAATATTAGAAACATCCTCTAATATTGCGGTCAACTTATTGACAATTTATGGTAGTGGTGATGGGGATTCTGTGGGCAAGTTTTCGACAGTGGTTAATGCGGGTAATAACTAATGATGGTTATGGTGGTGTGATAGCTGTGTGTTTGTTATTGCCAGCACTAACTGTCCTTTTTGTGGTGGGTTGGTTAATACTTAATGGTGAATTAGCGAAGTTATATAATTATGCTTTTGCTATTTCCCTTCTTGAGTTTGTTGTAATTATAGTTTTTATTATTTTAATTTGGCAAAGTGCGATAGCAATTGATCGCCTCAGTTATAAAAATCGTCGTGCTGAAGAGGCATTGAAAATTAAGGATGAGAATCTGCAAACTTTTGTCAATGCTAACATTATTGGTATTATTTCTGGTGATATTTATGGTGGCATCCACCAGGCAAACGACGAATTTTTGAGAATTACTGGTTATACAAGGGAAGATTTACTCGCTGGTAATTTAGGTTGGAGGCATCTGACAGCACCGGAATTTTTATATTTAGATGAACAAGCGATCGCTGAATCTCATTCTAGTGCAGATGGTGGTTGTACACCATATCAAAAGGAATATATTCGCAAAGATGGTAGTCGTATTCCTGTGTTAGTTGGTTTTGCCCTCAAGGGGGAAAAACGGGAGAGGTCAACAGCTTTTATCCTGGATTTAAGTGAACGGGAAGCCACACTCAAGGAACTCCGGAAAAGTAAGGAGGATGTATCGGGGCATTTTTGGATATTACGGAGCGGAAACAAGCAGAAAAAGATCGCACTAATTTGATCACTTCTTTGCAAACACAAACTGAGCAGTTACAGAAAGCTAACCAGATGAAGGATGAGTTTCTGGCAGTTTTGTCCCATGAATTGCGATCGCCTCTCAATGCTATAGTCGGTTGGTCTCATTTGCTCAGAACTCGCAAATTTACAGAAGATCAGGTAGCCCAAGGACTAGAAACCATTGAACGCAATGCGAAAATCCAAAATCAGTTAATTGATGATTTGTTGGATATATCCCGCATCATTAGAGGTAAGTTAACCTTTAATCCTCGAAGTTGCAATTTAGTTCCTATTATTAATTCAGCTATGGAAACTGTCTCCCTTGCAGCCCAAGCAAAGGAAATTAATTTGCACTTTGATCCCCATGATGGAGAATTGCCAGATTCAACCTCTGCTGTGATGGTATCCGGTGATAGCGATCGCTTGCAACAGGTGATCTGGAATTTGTTAACCAATGCCATCAAGTTTACACCCCAAGGCGGTAACGTCGAAATTAGGCTGAATAAAGTGGCTATTAGCACCGCAAATTTGTCAAATGATCATGATCAACCCAGAAAATATGCTCAAATTCAAGTAATTGACAATGGAATTGGCATTACTGCTGAGTTTCTCCCCCATGTCTTTGATCGTTTTCGTCAAGCTGATAGTTCCAGCACTAGATCCTATGGTGGACTCGGATTAGGATTATCACTTGTGCGCCATTTAACAGAAATGCATGGTGGTACTGTTCATGTAGAAAGTTTAGGGGGTAGAAACAGCTTGATAATTTCTACCCATAACTAGCCTTATGTTACTGTTTGTCCAAGTCTTCAATAAGTTGATCAACAAAATCCCTCAACCGTTGTTGCTGTGTCAGGGACGGTTTTAATTTTTTCCCTGACTCCAGGTAAAACCTTAAATTGCAAGGGTGATTTATCGTAGGCTACTTGATTTTGTGGTTTAAATTTAATCCGAGGCATTGCCAAATCCTAATATATCTGATATACTAGACATCATAGCCCAACATTGAAGGTCGAATCAATGCTTTTATCATTCAAAACCGCGTTAATTCCAAATAACGGACAGGTTACAGCTTTTCGTAAAGCATCTGGAGTAGCTAGACACGCTTACAACTGGGCAAATGCTCAAATCATAGATATTTTAGCTACTCGCAAAGAAGGCGAAAAACTTAAATTACCATCAGCGATTGACTTGCATAAAAAGTTAGTCGCCGAGGTTAAATCTGAACACGCTTGGTATTACGAAGTTAACAAAAATATCCCACAAAAGGCGTTAACTGACTTACGCCAAGCATGGGATAGGTGTTTTTCCAAAACATCGAAACAACCCCGATTCAAGAAAAAAGGACAGCACGATTCTTTTTATTTAGAGTCAGGGACTAAGGCGAAACCGTTAATTAAAAACGATGGGAAAAGAATTAAATTACCGTCAATCGGCTGGGTACGTTTAGCCATACCTTTACCGATTACAGCAACTCATAATTGCGTGATTTCTAGACAGGCTGATAAATGGTTTGTTTCTGTTAAATACGAAGTTGAAAAACCTCCTATACTTGCAGACAGACCGACCATTGGCGTTGACGTAGGAATAAAGGAGTTAGCAGTTTGCAGTAATGGTGAAATATTCGAGAATCCTAAAGCCTACCGCCATAAGAGTAAACGCATGAAACGTTTACAGCGTAGTGTGAGCAGGAAAATTAAAGGCTCTAATAACCGTAAAAAAGCTGTGAGAAAATTAGCTAAATTACACGCCAAAGTTTCTAATATTCGCCAGGATTCTATTCACAAATTAACCTACTATCTAGCTAAAAACCACAGCATAATTAAGATAGAAGATTTGCACGTTAAGGCATTTTTGAAGAACCACAAATTAGCAGGTGCAATTGCAGATTGTGGGATGTATGAATTTAAAATGCAATTAGAGTACAAAACTGAGAAATTCGGGAGTGAACTAATCCTTGTGGATAGGTTCTTTCCTAGTTCCCAAATATGCTCTAACTGCGGTAATCATCGTCATAAAATGCCATTAAAAACCCATACTAAACGGCCTAAAAGTATTAGTTGTAGATGACGAAGTTGATAGCCGTGAATTTATTGCTACAGTTCTACAAGAATGCCAAGCGGAAGTTACAGCAGTATCATCAGCCCAAGAAGCTTTGGAAATGCTTACCCTGTGGACACCGGATGTTTTGATTAGTGATATTGGGATGCCAGGGGAAAATGGTTATTCATTAATTCGTAAAGTGCGATCGCTGTCCCCTGACAAAGGCGGAAATATTCCCGCAGCCGCATTGACAGCTTATGCTAGGGTAGAGGACAGGATGCAAGCCATACAAGCAGGATTTCAATTACATTTGCCCAAACCCATTGAACCAGTGGAATTAGCTACAGTTGTCGCCAGTCTGGTTAGACGCAATCTTCTGCATCCTGATTCATAGCCATAAACCTGGAATTTTGTGTTTAACTGCACCAGATCGAGATATAATTCATTGTCAATCAATAAAATCTCAAAACCTATTTTTTTGCATTCCATAAAAAAAATTTTCAGAACAGGCACTACTTTTGATTAAATCCGTCAAATATAGCAGATTACAGATTAATTAGGTACAGAATCTAAATTCAAAGCCATACAGCAAGTCAGTTTTACTCCTGACTCGGTGACTCGGTGACTCGGTGACTCCTGACTCATACTATATCATTGCCATAATTTCAAATTAAAATGAAATTCAATTTCTATTCATTTGGTTTTCAGAAAATACTGAAAAAGTCATTTCTGCCCTTGTTTTTAATTTCCTTACTCATAGTTTTATGGGGAAACACCTTTACACCTGTAACAGCCCAAACATCACGGCAAGAAATTCGTGGTGTATGGATGACAAATAATGATCTTGATATTCTTAAAGATAGGACTAAAGTTCAGGAAGCAGTCACACAACTCCAAAAACTCAATTTTAACACTATCTATCCCGTAGTTTGGAATTCTGGTTATGTCATGTATCCTAGTGAAGTAGCCAAGCGGTTAGAAATCCAACCGTTTGTCTTTCAAGGTTTAGATGGACATGATATTCTTGCCGATTTAATTAATAAATCTCATCGGCAAAATTTACTGGTAATTCCTTGGTTTGAATTTGGGTTTATGACTCCTCCCAGTTCAGAATTAGCAATGAATAAACCAGAATGGTTAACACAAAAAAAAGATGGTAATCAAACATCTATTAGTGCCGGCGGTGAGGTTTCATGGTTAAATCCGTTTCATCCAGAAGTACAACAGTTTATTAGCGATTTGCTTGTAGAACTTACTAACAAGTATGATCTTGATGGTATCCAATTTGATGATCATACCAGTTTACCTTCTGAATTTGGTTACGATAAATATACGGTTGCCTTATATCAAGAAGAAACTAAAAAAATGCCACCCAGTGATCCTCAAAACCCAGAATGGGTAAATTGGCGGGCAAATAAAATTACAGAATTCATGGTGAGACTTAATCAAACAGTCAAACAAATCAAACCGAAAATGATTTTTTCTGTTTCTCCTAATTACTATAATCATGCCTATAAATTTCAACTCCAAGATTGGTTGAACTGGGTACGATTAGACATAGTAGATGAGTTAATTGTGCAAGTTTATAAGGAAAATTTAGATCATTTTATTGGCAAGCTTTCCCGTCCAGAAATGGAAGAAGTAAAACAAAAAATTCCTGCGGGAATCGGTGTTATGGCAGGTTTAAGAACTAAACCCGTATCAATTCAACAGATTCAATCTCAAGTTCGTGCCGCCCAACAACGGGGACTGGGTGTAGCTTTTTTCTATTATGAAAGTCTTTGGAATACTGCACCAGAAGCATCAAGAGAACGTTTGGCTGGATTTAAAAGTTTATTTCCATATCCGGCATTACGAACGGCAGTGGAGTCTGGGGAAGGGGAAACAAAAGTAGAGTCAGTGCCATGGGAAACGAATCTAACTGTGACTGACAAAATACCATTTTAGTGTTTAAGCTTCCCCGGTCTGAAGACGCGGGGATTTCTGAAGAGTCCATAAAAGAACTTTCGTAGGCTGACTTAAACAACCTCTACCTACTCCAATTAAGTCAAACTTAAATATCGCAGCTACTTTTCTGATTATGTTGACCGCACCGTTGCAATCTGCATTAATTTTTGTGCCGTCCTGAGAACAGTACAAACCCCGGCTAATTCTTTTCCCTGACTCTTTCCACCCTTCGGGTTTTGCACCAAATGTAGGTAGAAAATCATTGTCTAGGAACGATGTCTTTGAGGTATAGGATTCTTCAGTTTCAACAAACTTGATACCGTATTGTTCACACAGTTGAGCAATGCGGTTTTTTAGTTTTGCAGTAGGGATTTGAACAAACTTTTGATTAAGTCCAGATTTGAGGGCATAGGGATATAAAAAGCGTCTATTCCAAACCACGCTTTTACCTTACTACCTAAAGGGAATCTCAATATTCCGTCCTTTAATTTTAAAGAACGCCCCGTAAAGGTTGCAATAGACATTACACTTTTACAGTAATTTGGTGGTTTAGGTTTTTGAGTTACCGTACCTTCTTTTATGCCTTTTAAAAGTCCAAAGTAAGACTTAAAAGATTCTGCAACAGTAGTTAAAATCTGTTGTGCTGTGTCCGAGTACAAAGCTTGATAATGGGCGTTTTTTTTTGGATAGTTCTTAATTGTTTATGCAGGTCGGCTTTACTTGGTATCTTGCCAGTTTTAAAATATAACTGACGAGAATAGTAAACACCGCAATTTGTCAGCTTTTTAGCTCCAGTACAAACATATTCCAATATGGCTTTTAAATCCTTATTCGGGCTAATTAATATCTGTTGGCAGCCGTACACAATTATTTTTACCTGTGTTATTTTCTTGACTTTTCCAATATAACTGAAACTGAGTTAGATTCTATTTGTCAATAGCAACGAGAAAACAACATGAAAACCACTTTGGAGTTTAGAACAAGCAACCATTCTAAAGGCAACGCTGTAGTTCATCTAGTCTGGATTCCCAAACGAAGAAGGAAGGTTTTATCTGGAGAGATAGCCAAGCGTCTTCGACAAATAATCAATGATTTAGCTCAAGAGAAGGATTGGGACGTTTTGGCTTTAGAAGTCGCGCCAGATCATGTCCATTTGTTTGTAGAGCATCAACCGGATATAGCCATTAACCAAGTTATTAAGGCGTTTAAAGGTCGGTCATCTTATCTATTGAGAAAAGAGTTCCCGGAGTTATTAAAACTTCCTAGCCTATGGACTAACAGTTATTTTTATTCGACGGCAGGTCAGGTTTGGGCAGATACAATTAGACGATACATAGGGGGTGCTGAAAAAGTTGTCTGTGAGGGCTAGGAGTCAGGAGTCAGGAGTCAGGAGTCAGGAGCGATGCCCTGAGCTTGTCGAAGGGTCAGGAGGAAGAATTAGAAGAAGAGAAGAATAGTTTTGAATCTGGTCAAGTGATAGGTTTTTGCTGATTTCAACCCTTATTCCTTGCACCTGATTCACCTTTTTTACCTTCAAACTCTTGATATATCTCAGTTCTAGGTTTATTCAGCAGCCCCTACATAGAAGACCCGCATCATGGTTGAGAATCTTGGTTGCGAATAAATAGAGCCTCCGGCACGCTCCGCGAACGCCGTTGGCACTTCCTCCACGCATCTATTGCCAAGTGGCTTCCGTGCCTTTCGTTCTATTTGGTGAAGGCAAAAACCAGAAATTAGCGGTAAATTGAAATTTAGGAATTAGTTTGTAAATAATCAATTGCGGCTGCTAATTTGTGAGGATAACTTTCAGCAAATCTTTCAAACCATAATCCTTCTGATGATAATGGATCTAATTTAGCTAACCATTGTTTAGCAGGTTTTTCTAAAGCTGCTTTTTGTTTAGCTTGAAGTTTTTCTTGATGAATTTTCTCCTGTGTTAATTCTTCTTGTTTTTGCAGTGCGACCGCCGCATCTTTTGCCAAAATATCAGCTTGTACATCTGCTAATAAGTTATTTACAAATACATCAGATTTAGTATCAGGTAAATGGACAAATTGAATGGTTTGTAAATTATTCTGTGGTTCTGTGGGTTTGGATTGGATATATGCAGTTTTATTTTCAGCCAAATCAGCTTGTACTTCTGATAACAATTTATCTATGAATACATCTGATTTTATTGTGGGTGAAACCGATTTAACTGGGGTTAAATTATTTTCTGGTGCTGTGGTTTTTGGTTCTGTATATTCAGTTTTGAGTTCAGCTAATAGCTTGTCAATGGAATCCATATTTGTAATTCCTAAAAAATATAAGATCCCCGACTTCTTTTTTTATCAAATTATGAATTGATGTGAAAATTGGGGGATCATTTTTAATTTTTAATTCACGACGGTAATAGTACCGCAAGGCGGAAGTCAAAAGTCAAAAGCAATATTCAGCAAGCTTTTTTAATTTTTAATTGTTAATTTTTAATTCCGCCTTGCGGTGCTAGTCATTAATGGCATTGAGGAGAACTTCTGATAAACTCATATCTTCCATATCATCCATTGTGATAGTGTCGCAAATATCAAACTTAGCACCTGCACTTTGCAATTCATCATCCAAGATTTTCAAAAAGCGGGTAGCTTGAGCATCATTACCGACTTGAATAAAGGAAATAGCTAATTCTTCATCTCTATCCAGACGACGAGAAGCTTCAATAATTACCTTCATTACGGCTTTGCGATCATCTGGTTCACCGTCAGTAACTACTAAAATTGTTTCCCCATTGAGTTTAGTTGTCCCGGAGGCTTTGCGTTGCAGATAATCATCGGTAGCGTGTTTTAAAACACCTGCTAAATCTGTTGTTCCTGAAGGATCATTTTCTGTGAAAATTTGCGTTACTTTGGCAGATGTCACATTATCATAACGTTTAAATTTTCCAGAAAATAAGTAAATGGTAATACCATCTGGATCAAACTGTTCACATTTACTGGCTAATGCTAAAGTTGATTCTTGTGCTGCTACCCATCTACTTCTCCCACCTTTTTGATCTAGGGTAGCCATGCTACCGCTTTTATCAATAATCAAGGTGTAATCACGATTTTCCATGACTAAACTCTCCAGATACTAGTAATTTTTCTTAATTAATCGGTGATAGCATTCATTAAAACATCAGCCAAACTCATGTCTTCTAAATCATCTAAAGTTACGGTATCACAAATATCGAATTTAGCGCCGACAGTTTGTAATTGATCATCCAAAGCTTTAAGAAATTTGGTAGCTTGAGGATCTGAACCGACTTGAATCATGGAAATTCCTAATTCTTCATCTTTTTCCATTTGTTGGGTAGCACGGATGATGATTTCAAATACGGCTTTGCGATCATCTGGTTCCCCGTCAGTAATGACTAGAATGGTTTCTCCATTCAGTTTGGTTGTACCGGCGGCTTTGCGCTGAAAGTAGTTATTCAGGGCATCTTGGAGTACACTTCCTAAGTTAGTCGTACCTGATGGATCATTTTCCTGAAATATCTGGGCTACTTTAGCAGCAGTAACATTTTCATAACGTTTAAATCTGCCGGAAAAAACGTAAACTGTAATGCCATCAGGATCAAATTCTTCACACTTTCTGGCTAAAGCAATGGTAGATTCTTCAGCTATCTTCCATCTAGTTCTTCCACCCGCTTGGTCGGGTGTGGACATACTACCGCTTTTGTCAATAATTAAGGTATAGTCACGATCGCTCATCATAATCTTCCTATTGTCATTTTTCTATCTCTAGTTTAACCGTTAAGCATGAATACAGCAGGAATAAAGGAGTCAGGAGTCAGGAGTCAGGAGTCAGGAGTCAGAATGAAGAAGGAAGAAGGAAGAAGGAAGAATGAATAAGGAGTAAAACTGGCTTGCTGTCTGGCTTTGAATTTAGATCCTGTACCTCATTAATCTGCAATCTGCTGTGATTCATCCGTCCTTATCTGCGTTTATCTGCGTTTATCTGTGTTTGATTATTCTTAAATTCTAATTCTATGCAGCTTGATCTTAATTACGAATTACCAACTTTTGCTTTAGGATAAGCAATGCGTTTGTGATGAAATTGTTGCCAAACATCCACAAATATTTGGGCAATTTTTGGCATTTCTTCTCTTGTCAAGCCTGAATCTATTAATTGTTCATCTTGCCATTTTGCTTTGAGAATATTATTCAGCATATTCAATGCTTTTTCTGGAGTTGCATCTTTAAGACTGCGTAATGCGGCTTCACAAGAATCCGCTAACATGACGATTCCTGTTTCCCGTGATTGGGGGATAGGACCATCGTAACAAAAATCTGCTTTATCTAGGATGATATGGGGATTTTTTTGGGCTATTTGTTGGGCTTGGTGATAAAAATAAGCGATCGCCATTGTGCCTTGATGTTCGGGAATAAAAGCCTGAATTGCCGTTGGTAAACTGTGTTTCTTCGCCATTACTACCCCTTCCGTCACGTGCTTTTTAATCAATTCGGCACTTTTCCAAGGATCTTGAATTTCTGTTTCATGTTTATTGGGACTGCCAATTTGATTTTCAATAAATCCCAAGGGATCGTGCATTTTGCCAATATCATGATATAGAGTTCCCGCCCTTACCAACTCTACATTACATCCCAATTGTTTAGCCGCAGCTTCAGCTAGAGTTGCCACTAATAAAGTATGTTGAAAAGTGCCTGGAGTTTCCGTAGCTAGTCGCTTTAATAATGGGCGGTTGGGATTAGCTAATTCTGCCAAGCGGATAGGAGTAATCACATCAAATAATGTTTCTAAATAAGGACTTAAACCCAAAGCCACAATACTCCAAGACAAGCCAGATACAGCAAACAAACCTGCTTCTTGGAAGATATACCAACCCGAACCAAATACCCCACCTGTGAGGATTTTTAATAGTAAGAATACACCACCTTGGGTTAAGGCAGAGACAACACCTAATAATGCTAATTCTTCACGCGATCGCAATCTATGAGCGACATAACTACTTAACATTCCCCCCATAGCCCCAGCCAACAATACCAGAATATTTGTATCTGTGGTAATTGGGAGTATCAGCGACAATAAACCCACTACTGTTATCCCTACAGTTGGTCCATAGAAACTGCCTAATAATAAACCAATAGCACTCCAAGTAGTATAGGGTAAACTCATTGCCAATACTCCAGGAACACTGAGGCTAAGAAGTAAAACTAATAGGCGATCGCGTTGTCGCAAATAGTTATGACTTTTTCTTTCTATCCAGACAAAAATCTGAATCCCTCCAGTAACAACCATACCGACAATTGTTAAACCCATCCAATTCACTTGGCGGCCAATCAGGCGATAATGTTCTAATACCTGAAATTTCCATTTAGTAATTTTTTCTCCTTTACTAACAATTACCTCTGCTTTTTTCACCCGGATCATTACAGATTGTATTTGATTAGCTACCAGTTCATCTTGTTGTTTTGTTTGGGCTTCGTCTTGTTTAATATTTGGTTTTAGTACGGCTAATAATAATTTTGTTACTAGGGGTTCAGCTTCACTAGGTACAGATGATTGCACTTGCAAATTAACTGCATTATTCAAAATAGTTTTAGGTAATCCAGCATATATACCTTGGGCAAGAATTCGCTCGGCAATTTTATGAATTCCATCTTGTGTTTTTAACCAATCATCATCAGTTAAATCTAAAATAATAGGTTCTGTATAAAAATTTTTAAGTTGTCCAGTTTCTATTTGTGATGCTTTCTCAATTGCTTGATTATATTTTTGTCTAACTTGAGAGATTTTGGTAATCAATGCTGAAAAATTAGATTCTGATCCAGTAAATTGATAAGCTTCTAGTTCTGATAATGCTTGAATAAAACTAGCTTCATCACTCTGCTTTCCATAAATAGGAAAAGGTTTAGACAATTGCAATACCGGAAAATTTGATGATATTTGTGGAGACAACAAAAATTTTGAATTTTGCTTTTTTAAATTTTGTTTTCTATTATTTTCTAAAGTTACTTTCAGCTTTTGCCATTCTGATTCAGGAAAAGTCCTAAGATAACGTTGAATAGAAATTGATAAAACGGCAGGATCAAAAAATGGAAACCCGTCAACTATATCCCTAAGTTCATTAGTTGTATCTAAAAATTTTTCCACCTGTTCATTAATTTGTTCATTTATATGGTTATCAATCATGAGAACAGGCACAGATTTATCTATAGCATCTTTTCGTTTCTGTTCTGTTTCTTGCTGATCTTCAACATCATCTGTGAAAGGAGCAGTAAATGTTTGTAAAGCAATATTATCAACTTTCATTCTTGGTTGGTTATATAAACCCTGTCCCATTACACTTGTGAGTGATAAGATTGCCAATACCAAAATTATTGAAGAGCGTTTTTGATGTATCCATAGAAGAATAAATTTATCAATACCACGAGTTTTCTTAACTAATTTAACAGTTGATTGTTGTGTCTGTCTCTGTTTGCCTTGTTTTCCTTGATGACTATTTGCTGATAAATACAGAAGTAGATTTTTTAGAAAATTCCCATGCAGTTTATGCTGATACTTTCCTTTTCGGAATAGCACTTTATACTGCCGCTGCCATTGCCTCAGTTGCTGGCTCAAGGATTGCAAAAATCGCTGCGTTTTCATCTTTCCTTCCGCGAAATACCCCAAATATGGCTGATGTCTCCGCCATGCTACCGCGAACGCCACTCTAGCTGGATAAAAAGTTAGGGAGTGATAGCAGTTCCCATTTGACCTTTGCTGAATCAGATCATTTCAACGTCTACGGATAATATGAGGAGCAGCAAAGATAGTATATCCTGTGTCCACAAATTCGCCGCAATTATCGCTCAAGTCATATACTCCAGACCACACCGCCATCATTGTATCGGCTAATGTGAACATTTGGGCAAAACTCTCAAGTCCCCAAGCCGGGGAGTTAGTGACTGACGGAGAAATTTGCCAATTTACAGGTATACCAACTGTACTGTTATACGCGCCTGATAATGCTCCAGCAATTGCACCTGTAATATTTTGATTGGCAAAATTGTGATTTTGATTAGCTCTTAATACGGTCAGGGGAAAGTCTTCTAATGTACTCCCAAAGCAGTAAAAAGCTAAACCAATATTGCTAATTAATTTTTCTGGACTACTCAATTCCCTTTGTGCTGTTTCTAGTCCCGCCCCTTTTTTTAATAAATTATTGACTTTTATTAATTCTTGTGGTATTAAAGTTGATGTTTTATCTAAAAAACTCACTGTTTCCGAAATCAGGCTGTGGGGGTTAAGTTTTTCATTCAGGGATTGAGCGATCGCATATCCTATAATTAAACTAGCATCTCTGATCATCGGCTCATTTTGCCCATTGAATATCCTTTGCACGGCTAAAATATTTTCTCGCATTCTATCGGTATTGTCATGAAAAAAAATCGCCACTGGTAATGTAGCGAGAATTATTTGTCCCCAGAAATTAATATTTGTTTCTAATTCAATACCTGCTTGTTCTTGACGCTTTAACCAGTCATCTACATCTAACCTGCCCAAACTGATTAAACTTTCCGTCCCCAAAACCGCAATTTTACCCAATCTAAAACTATTCTGGCTAGATAAACCCTCTCCCAAGAAAGCTCCCAGAAAAGTTCCCCTAACCCGATTCACAAGAGAATAACGCATAATTTTTAATCGGTGATTGGTAATTGGTAATTGGTAATTACTTCTTCTTCCCTGTCACCTGTCACCTAATTACTGCCTTAAATGGTACACCAGTGCTTGTAAGCCTAACAAATAACTTTGAGCGCCAAAGCCACTGATTTGGCCAATTACCACTGGTGCGATATAAGAATGATGGCGGAAATCTTCCCGACGATAAATATTACTTAGATGTACTTCGACAGTAGGTAAATTAACGGCAGCGATCGCATCCCGCAAAGCCACACTAGTATGAGTATAAGCCCCAGCATTAATGACAATCCCCTGATGCTTTCCTAATGCCCCGTGTATAGCATCTACTAAAACCCCTTCATGATTTGACTGCACGGGCAATATTTCAGCTTGTAGTTCCATTGCTTTGGACTCTAACAAGCGATTAATTTCTGCCAAAGTTAAAGAACCATAAATTCCCGGTTCTCTGAGTCCTAGCAAATTTAGATTTGGACCGTGCAGCACAAGAATACTTAAAGCTGGCAAATTCAACTCTCACACCTTCAATATTTTAGCGTCGTCGCCTAGAACGTTCATGTACAGGAATCGGAATCAGTTCCGGTTCCGGTTCAGCCTCTGGACCGAGCAGGCTATCAATTAACTTTCGCGCTAATTCTTTCAGCTTTTCCAGTACCTTTTCTATATAATCCATTAAACTGACGGCTCCTGAGATAGTACCTCAATTTTTTTTTAACCGGTTCGCAGAAACTGGCGTATTATCACACCTTTAGCCTACAAAAAGGTTGACACATTTCCATAAGTATGATATATCCTACTAGGAAATTCTAATTTTGTGTTCTCCCTTACTTATTAGATTATCACATCCTTAATTAGTAATGGGTAATTGGTGATAGGGAATAGAAGTTTGGGAGTCAGTTGTCAGTTGTCAGTTGTCAGTAGGGGCGAAGCATTTGGAAGATAAATTATCGGTCATTGCCAAAAATAGTTCTCCAAATGCTTCGCCCGTACAGTTGTCGGTTGTCAGTTGTTGGGAGGAAGAAAACAGAAAAAATTTCCCCTGCTCTCTGCTCCCTACCCCTAACTTGCTGCGTCTTTCTTTTTTCCTCTAGTAGTAGTTGATTTAGTAGCAGTTGACTTAGTAGTTGATTTAGTGGTTTTGCGGGGAGATTTTGTAGATGCTTTGGCTGAAAGTAATTCAATAGCTGTAGATAGCGTGATATTTTCTACTGATTCACCTTCAGGAAGACTGGCATTAGTTTTCCCATGTTTAATGTAAGGACCATAGGGACCATCATAGATATTGACTGGTGACTCATCTTCTGGATGCGTACCCAACTCGCGTAAAGCTTCTTTAGACTTACTCTTAGCAGCAGCCCGTCCTTTTTTCGGTTCTGCCAATAATTCTAAAGCACGATTCAAGGAAATTGTCAAGACATCATCCGTAGATTTTAGAGAACGGTAATCTTTCCCCTCCTTCCCTTGGTCATGGACAACATAGGGGCCAAATCTTCCTAAACTAGCTTGGACTTTGCCACCAGTTTCCGGGTGAGTTCCCAAAGCACGGGGGAGAGATAATAAACCCACAGCCATATCTAAAGTGACGGTTTCTGGTGTCACACCTTTGAGTAAAGAAGCTTGTTTAGGCTTAGGATTTTCCTCAGTTTTATCGCCTAATTGAACATAAGGACCATAAGTACCAAGTTTGATATAAATTGGTTCTCCAGTTTCCGGGTGACGACCGAGTTGGTCAGGTCCGGAAATTTTTTGTTTGAGGAGGATTTCCACCTGTTTGGGGTTCAGGTCAGCCGGGGTGAGGTTTTTGGGGATAGAAGCGGTAATTACTTCCTCACCATTGGTAACTTCGATATAAGGACCATATTTACCAATGCGGACTTTAGCATCTAGATTTTCTAATTCTACAGTTCTAGCTTTACTGGCATCAATTTCGGTTTCCCGTTCCTTCACCAAAGTTTCTAAACCTTGTTCACCAAGATAAAATTTCTTTAAGTAGGGTAGCCATTGAGCTTCACCCGTGGAAATTTCATCCAAGGTTTGCTCCATTTTAGAAGTAAAACTAGGGTCAACAATATCTGGAAAATGTTTTTCCAGTAAATCAGTCACAGCGAAAGCCGTGAAAGTGGGAATTAGGGCATTATTCACCAATTGGGCATAATCTTTATCAATGATTGTGCCAATAATACTGGCGTAGGTACTAGGACGACCAATACCTTCACTTTCTAAGGTTTTCACCAAAGTTGCTTCGGTGTAACGGGCGGGAGGTTGGGTTTCATGACCTACCGCTTCCAGTTCATTGCATTTGGGATGATCACCAACTTTCAGAGCAGGTAGAATTACTTCTTGGTCTTCTAAAGCGGCTTCAGGATCATCCGAACCTTCGACATAGGCGCGAAGATAGCCAGGAAAATCTATGCGCTTACCAGAGGAACGAAAACCAGCGTCTTCAACTTGGATTTGCACAGTAACTTGAGTTTGGCGAGAATCAGCCATTTGTGAGGCGACGGTGCGCTTCCAAATCAAATCATAAACAGCAAATTCTCGGCCACCTAAGCCAGTATCTTGGGGTGTGCGGAAACTGCTACCAGCGGGACGAATGGCTTCGTGAGCTTCTTGTGCGCCTTTAGATTTAGTGGTGTATTGGCGAGGTTGGGGACTAAGATATTGTTTCCCGTATTTTTGTTCTACACAAGCACGGGCGGCGGTAATCGCTTGGTCGGATAAATGTACCGAATCTGTCCGCATATAGGTAATATACCCTTGCTCATACAAATTTTGAGCCACTCGCATCGTATCCCGTGCCGATAAGCGCAACTTGCGGTTAGATTCTTGTTGCAGTGTGGAAGTTGTGAACGGTGGCGCTGGTTTGCGGGTGACGGGACGTTCTTCCATATCCGCCACTGTCCAAGATTTCCCTTCTAGGCGGGCTTTTAGGGCTTCGGCTTGTTCTTCGTTGAGTAATACAACATTACGCCCGGCGGTAATTCTGCCAGTGGTTGAGTCAAAATCGCTGCCTGTGGCAACTTTCGTGCCGCCAAGAGTCACTAAAACCGCGCTAAAGGGACTTTTTTCCTGTTCTAGACTGGCTTTTAAATCCCAGTATGTACCTTCATGGAAAGCCCGGCGTTGTCGTTCTTTAATTACTAATAAGCGTACTGCTACAGATTGCACTCGCCCAGCGGATAACCCCCAGGCAATTTTTTTCCACAGCAGCGGCGATAGGGTATATCCTACTAACCGGTCTAAAATTCTTCGGGTTTCTTGGGCGCGAACTACCTGCTCATCAATATTACGGCAGTCCTTCAAAGCTTTTTGAATAGCTTCCTTGGTAATTTCATGAAATACCATGCGCTTTGTCGGCACTTTCGGCTTGAGCAATTGGTATAAATGCCAACTAATGCTTTCCCCTTCTCGGTCTTCGTCTGTGGCCAAAATCAGTTCAGTTACGCCTTTGAGGGCTTCTTTAAGCTGAGTGACAATTTTCTTTTTGTCTTTGGGGACGACATAAAGCGGTTCAAAGTCGGCTTCTACATTGACCCCAAGCTGCGCCCATTTTTCCCCTTTGACGGCTGCGGGAATTTCACTCGCCGACTGGGGAAGGTCACGGACATGACCCATTGAAGCTTCTACCACATAGTCTTTTGGTAGGTAGTTGCGAATGGTACGAGCTTTTGTGGGAGATTCGACGATAACAAGAGTTGACATGGAAATTTAAAAAGAATAATAGCTATGCAGCTAAATAGTTAAGTTGGGTTAATTTTTGCGAAATGTCAAGATGAAATATCATGCCTCAGCAGTGATTGTATACTTACACAAACTACCCAACAGGGGTAAATCTTTCTCAACTTCAGGTACAGTGATCTTTTTGAGAATGCTAGAAGTAACCTTTGAGAGTCAATTGTCAGTTATTTCCATCTTTAACTTATCTAGTACATATTTGACGACTATAGTTTGTAAAATATCCCTGGAATTTAATAGTACAAGACTGACAGTTATTGAAGGTTGGGGAAATAAATAATTTAAAATTAGCTTAATTTTTCTAATTTGCCATTTTTTTATAGATGCTGTGTCAAAATTAACTTATACAGGAAGAAGTCAGTCCCTTCAAGCCAGGGAATAAATTCCCTGTCTAAAAGCTAAAGTCGGTTAAAACCGACTACTTTGGCATGAATAGGATAATTTTTTGATTTTGAGTTAACCAGAGTGCGTTTTAACGTACTTTAGCTTTTAGACCGGAACTTAAGTTCCGGGCGGGTTTGTTCAGCCAAGCAAATAAGTTACTTGTACTGAGCAATAAATTATACTTTTCAAACATACTCTAACCTTTGAATTGCATATTTGAAGGGAATATAAGCTGTCAAAAATTGATAGTAGTATTAACATTGGTGACTACCAAGTAAAAAAATATTCTAACTTGTCGCATAGATATAAGGTTTGACACTTGTAAGTATTTGTGTCAAACTTGTGCGTGTATAGTCTTTAGCTAAAAAGTGTTGCAAGTTGTGACACATCCTATCGCCTTCAGACATCATCTTAATATCAATAATTCAATCCATGAATACTGTACTCAATTCTGCCCTGACACTGACATACAACCAACTCAGCACTTTTTCTGGTTTAGACAACTTCTGGCAGGTTTTCGATACTGCTTTTGGTACACAATACAACCGCAGCGGTGCGGAAATTCTGCGTTTACAGTGGCTATCTGGTGATTTTAGTCAACTTCCGCAAATTGAGATTCTTGATAGTAACATTCTTGGTGGTGCTAATGGGGCTTATGCCAGTAGTAATAATAAGATTTATTTATCAGCTAATTTTGTCGCAACTGCTACACCAGAAACTTTGCTTGATACCCTGTTAGAGGAAATTGGGCATTTTGTAGATGCTCAAATTAATCAAACCGATAGCGCTGGAGATGAAGGGGCGATTTTTGCAGCTTTGGTGCAAGGGCGAGAATTGAGCAATGCTCAACTGCAACAGCTACAAGCAGAAGATGATAGTGCTGTTATCACTCTGAATACACAGACAATTGAGATTGAACAAGCAACAGTAGGATTTAACCCAGCTTTTGATTTAATTGGACTGACTCGTTTACGCAACGATCCACAATTTGCGGGAATTGATGGCAGTGGTTTTTCAGTAGCAATAATAGATACAGGGTTAGATCGTAGCCATTCCTTAATTAGCCCAAATTTTAGAGCATTTGCTGATTTTGTCGAAGGTAGAACCAACGCCTATGACTCCGGTCAACACGGGACTCATGTAGCGGGAACAGTAGGTGCTAGAGATGAAAATATTGGGGTTGCACCTGATGTTGGTCTGATTGGCTTACGTGCTATAGGTCCTTTTAGTGCCATAAAAAATGCTCTCCAATGGGTTCTAAACAACCGCAATCAATATAATATCATTGCGGTCAATATGTCTTTAGGAATACCAGAAATTTTTCTAACAAATAACTCTGAAATCGAATCTAAAGGTGGTATTATCACTGAGATAAACGACATTATTGACAGGCTAGAAGATGTAGGAGTGACTATTGTTAGTGCTGCTGGGAATGATTATGCTGAAAAAGAGATCCCTGGTGTATCCTTTCCAGGGATATCTAGCACTCTCAACGTTGGTGCAGTCTGGCAAGACAATCAATCTTTAGGACAGTATGTTCCTGGCGGTAGTCAATCCGCACAACAACTTCCTGGGGCTGACCGTATTCTCGTATTTAGTCAGCGTCTAGATGACCCGAATAACACCTATGACACACTCTTTGCTCCAGGCGCAATGATCAGAAGCACTGTGCCAGGGGGAGGATTTGAGCGATGGCCAGGAACTAGTATGGCATCTCCTCACGTAGCGGGTGCTGTTGCGCTCATGCAAGAAGCCGCTGTTCAATTTGGAGGTAGGGTTTTAACTCCGGCTGAAATTGTGGAGATTCTGCGATCGACAGGTGATCAGATTGTTGATGGCGATGACGAGAACGATAACGTTGCCAATACTAATACTTCCTATCGTCGTCTGAACATTTATAACGCCATCAGCGAAATTAAACGGCGATTTGAGCAAATTGCACCTCCACCACCAGGCGGTGGAGCAGGAGATCCTAACGGAACCATTACCGGAGCTTATCTCGTACAAACAGGCCTAAATGGTTCTCCTGTGGATGCGCTCCTTGGCTCGATTGGAACAGATGGTGGAACAACCCAGGTTGGAAATAAAGATGTAGACATATTCCGTTTTGAAGTTGTTGTTCCCGGAACTGTGACTATTGAACTGGGTTCTCATCCCAACAATGCCAATGATTTTGATACGCTACTGCGACTGTTTAATTCATCAGGAACAGAATTAGCCTTTGATGATGATGGGGGTGCAGGAGATTTTTCTCGCCTGGAAGTTTCCCTAAATCCAGGCGTTTACTATGCAGGAATTAGTGGCTACAACAACGGAAATTACAATCCGAATCTAGCCGGAAGTGGCGTAGCCGCAGCCACTGGGAATTATTCCATTCAGTTTGGCCTTGGCAACACCGATTTCAACGGACTGCTAGAAAATGCCGTTGATATTAGTCTGGGAACAGATATAGATCCTTTTGACTTCAAAGAAGGCTTCATTGGTGCTGACTATGGTCAGTCTGTTGGTACTGGGGATGTAGATTTATTCAAGGTAATTATTCCTGATAATGGTACGCTCTACATTGATATTGATACCCCCTTTGATACGGGTTATGTAGATTCCTACCTGCGGCTGTTTGATGCCAATGGCAATCAGTTATCTTTTGCAGGCACAAGTGATCTGATTATCAGCGATGATGATCTATCTTTTGATGCTGATAAGTGGACTGAATTTACTGATTCTCTTTATCCTGACTTAGTTTTTGAAGATCCTACTGATAGAACCTATTATCATGGACACACCACTGATAGCTTTATTGCAGCAGGTGTAAGCAGAGGAGACGTTTACTATATTGGAGTTTCAGATTATGCTAATCGGAATTACAATACCCAAAATTTGAGTAACCGCTCTACTGCTGGCACTGGCGGTTTATACAATCTCACTGTCCAGTTTCTTAACAATGACCGCAATGGCAGTATTGCTCAAGCAGTCTCTAATATTTCTTTGCCTGTTACCGGACAACCAGGAACTATTGGCGCTGATACCGATCCGCAAACAGGCCAATCTTTCCAAGTGGGCGACCTTGATGTAGATTTTGTGAAAATTCGTGCAGCTACGGCGGGAATTTTAGAAGTTGACATTGATTCCTACGAAAATACTTCATTTACCACTCCCGTTGATACGGTTCTCTCAATCTTTGATGCCCAGGGAAAATTACTAGCTGAAAATGATGATACCAATAGTGTAGATCCCCTGCTACAATACCAAATTCAAGCCAATACAGATTACTTTGTTGCTGTTTCAGGATATGGCAATAGCAACTTCGATCCCTTCATGCTTGGCAGTGGTTCACCTGGCGACACAGGTCAGTACATTTTCAAAAGTCGATTACTATCCACTAACCAAGTTATCGGAAGTCTCTCAAACGATGCTATTAATAGCGATTTGGTTCAGAGCCAGCCTGTAACTATTGGCTCACCAGTTTTTGCCAATATCGGCAGCGATAACGACTTTGTTATTGGAGCTACTGACATCGACATCTATAGATTCGTTGCCAATTCAAGTGGTAAAGTCCAAATTCGCACGAGTACCTACGAAGAATTTAGTGCTGACACTTTCCTACGTTTCTTTGATGCTAATGGCACTGAAATTGCTTTCAATGACAATGAGAATAGTAATACCAGAGGCAGTTATTTAGAAGTACAAGTTACCTCTGGTAGTCAATATTAGATCGGGGTAAATGGTTACAGTGATCAGGCTCGAAACTATAATCCGATGACTGGTAGTGGTGCTGCCCCTGGAAGTCAGGGCAATTATACTCTGACACTAACTCCCAGCACTACCCTAGCAGTAGCTGTAATTGAATCAGCAGGAAACACCAAACTAGTCAAAGATGCCACCAACAAATACTTTGCCCAAGTGGCAACAAATACCCCAATTGCTATCAAAAATGGTGGACAACAAATCTACCAAGATATCTACGCAGGATGGCAAACTCTAGCCGCAGAAACCGTCAATGGAGTTAATCAAGTTCTCTGGAAAAATATTCCTGGTAATTACTTACATATTTGGCGTTTAGATAATAACTGGAATTTGGTTTCTTCTGAAGGAAATTGGGGATTAAATTCGGCAGAAGCTTTAACTCAAGAAACTAACTTTGGTATAGATACCAATGGTGATGGTGTGATTGGCAATCCTTACAGCGCAATTGAATCAGCAGGTAATACCTACTTAGTCAAGGATGCAGCCAACAAATACTTTACCCAAATCGGAACAAATACCCCAACTGCTATTAAAAATGGTGGAGAACAAATCTACCAAAATATCTACGCTGGTTGGCAAACTTTAGCCGCAGAAACCGTCAATGGAGTTAATCAAGTTCTCTGGAAAAATGTTGCTGGAAACTATCTGCATATCTGGCGTTTAGATAGTAACTGGAATTGGGTTTCTTCTGAAGGACAATTTGGATTAAATTCGGCAGAAGCTTTCACTCAAGAAACTAACTTTGGTATAGATACCAATAGTGATGGTGTTATTGGTAATCCTTACACCGCAATAGAATCAGCAGGTAATACCAAATTAGTTCAAGATACAGCCAACAAATACTTTACCCAAATCGGCACAAATACCCCAACCGCTATCAAAAATGGTGGACAACAAATCTACCAAGATATCTACGCTGGTTGGCAAACTCTAGCCGCAGAAACCGTTAATGGAGTTAATCAAGTTCTCTGGAAAAATGTTGCTGGAAACTATCTGCATATTTGGCGTTTAGATAGTAACTGGAATTGGGTTTCTTCTGAGGGAAATTGGGGATTAAATTCGGCGGAAGCTTTAACTCAAGAAACTAACTTTGGCATAGATACCAATGGTGATGGTGTGATTGGTAATCCTTACACCGCAATAGAATCAGCAGGTAATACCAAATTAGTTCAAGATACAGCCAACAAATACCTTACCCAAATCGGCACAAATACCCCAACCGCTATCAAAAACGGTGGACAACAAATCTACCAAGATATCTACGCTGGTTGGCAAACTCTAGCCGCAGAAACCGTCAATGGAGTTAATCAAGTTCTTTGGAAAAACGTTTCTGGAAACTATCTACATATTTGGCGTTTAGATAGTAACTGGAATTGGGTTTCTTCTGAGGGAAATTGGGGATTAAATTCGGCGGAAGCTTTAACTCAAGAAACTAACTTTGGCATAGATACCAATGGTGATGGTGTGATTGGTAATCCTTACACCGCAATAGAATCAGCAGGTAATACCAAATTAGTTCAAGATACAGCCAACAAATACCTTACCCAAATCGGCACAAATACCCCAACCGCTATCAAAAACGGTGGACAACAAATCTACCAAGATATCTACGCTGGTTGGCAAACTCTAGCCGCAGAAACCGTCAATGGAGTTAATCAAGTTCTTTGGAAAAACGTTTCTGGAAACTATCTACATATTTGGCGTTTAGATAGTAACTGGAATTGGGTTTCTTCTGAGGGAAATTGGGGATTAAATTCGGCGGAAGCTTTGGGTAAAGAAACTGTCTTTGGCATAGATGCTAATGGTGATGGCTCTATCGGTAATCCTTCTAGTCTGACTCTAACAGGTACTAGTGGTAACGATATCCTTATCGGTGGTGCAAATAATGATCTTCTCACTGGTGCAGGTGGTAAAGACACTTTAACTGGTGGTTTAGGTGCTGATAAGTTTGTTTACCAAAACCTCTCTGATTCTCTCTTAGCTAATTTTGATGTGATTACTGATTTCAACGCCACCACAGGTAATGATTTATTCCGTGTTTCTACTGCACGAGCCGGATTTGTAGATGTGGGCGCAGTCAATACTTTAGATACCGCAGGTATCGGAGCAAAATTAACAGCCGCAGCCTTTGGCTCTAATTTTGCGGCTCAATTCAGCTTTGGACAAAAGATATTTGTCGCCATTAATGATACAACAGCAGGGTTTAATGTTGCTAATGATGCCATTATTGAAGTCACAGGATTAACAGGAATTCTGGGACTCAATAACTTTACAACTGTCTGAGTTTGGCTGCAACATTCCCGCCCGGAACTTAAGTTCCGGTCTAAAAGCTAAAGTGCGTTAAAACGCACTCTAGTTAACTCAAAACCAAAAATTATCCTATTTGTACTAAAATAGTCGGTTTCAACCGACTTTAGCTTTTAGACAGGGAATTTATTCCCTGGCTGATCGCTAGTGTCAAGTCTCAAGCCAAAGGTTTGACGGAGATTGCTAAGTGTAAGGCTACTAGCGATCGCCCTATGAGGAAACTATTTGAGAACTACTTAACTTTGAATTTTTTGAGCTATAGTATATAGTATTGTCATACAGAGTTATGACAAGCAAAAATATGAGAGTTAATGCAAGGCTCGATAGCGATCGCGCTAATAAGTTTAATTACATTCGCCAGCGGACAAATCAAGGTGCGTCTGACATTATGAAAGTGGCGATCGATCTTTATTATGAAAAATTACATCAAGAATCCCCTGTAAAACCTTTGCAACTCCTTAGAGAATCAGGGCTGATTGGTTGTGCTGAAGGGGACTCTGATTTGTCGGTTAATTACAAGCAATATCTCACTGAAAGTCTTAACGAAAAATATGGTAATCGTTGATTCTGGCTTTTGGATAGCACTAATCAATCGCCGTGATGATTATCATGTTCTCGCTCAAGAAGTTCTAGATACGATTGATGAGCCTCTGGTGACAACATGGTGTGTGATTACGGAAGCTTGTCATATTCTCTTGAAACGTACAGGCACAAATGCTCAACAGACGTTTATTCATAGCTTAGAAATTGGTGCTTTTGAGATTTTTGATCTCAAAGTTCAAGATGGGAAAAGAATCAGTGAATTGATGAATCAATATAGTTCTCTACCAATGGATTTAGCGGACGCTTCATTGATTATTCTTGCCGAACATTTGGGGCATGGGCGGATTCTATCTGTTGATTTTCGGGACTTTAATACTTACCGCTGGAAAAATCGGCATCCTTTTGAGAATTTGATGTCTATTAACTGAAGTAATGCTATAAATTGGCGATTCCTAGGTCGCGCTAGTTCCCCCCGGGACGCAATGCGTTCGCTATCGCTAACTAATCAATTCCCTTAGAACGCCAAAGTTCTAAACAATTCGCTGACTGCAACCTTGAAGTTTAAAATTATATCTTCTCCATCTAAAATATCATTACCTCGTAATAGGAGATCGGGCTGAGGACTATGGTAAACCAGCACATATCTTTCATCAGGATGGATTACCCACAGCAGTCTAGTTCCACTTTCAAAATATTCTTCAATCTTGTTGTGAATTTCGTCAAAAGTGTTGCCTGGAGAGATAATCTCAACAACTAGATCGGGCGCACCATCAAAAAAGCCTTTAGGTAATCGTTTTAGCCCAATCAATCGCTCTTTACTAACAAAAGAAATATCGGGCGACCGCTTATTATCTCCCTTCATTTTAAATGCTGTACTAGAGTCGCAAGTAACGCCAAGATTATGCTGCCTTACAAATATCTCGATTAGCCCACCGAGGAATATGCCAATATTCCCATGCTCCATGCCTGAATTGCCCAAGTTTATCAACTCTCCATCTACAATTTCGTAACGATTGCCATCATCAGCTAAAGCCATAAACTCTTCATCAGTCCAAACTTTATCCTTTATTCTTTCTAAGATAACTGTCATATTTATTCAAGTCCTTGTAATTTTTAGACAAAGCGATTCGTTTACATGACTGGCTGAGTGATTTCTTTATTTAATACTAACCCAAATATAAATCCAATTTCATCCCCACAACAAGCGATTCCTAGGTCGCGCTAGTTCGCTCCGGGACGCAATGCGTTCGCTATCGCCTAAAAATCACGACTCACAGAAATAGCGATCGCAGTAACTCGACGAATTAGCCAAAAATAGAGTTATAATTCTCCTACAAGATCGGTGATCGAACTTGAGTCGGTACGCAGTAAGCCACAATGAGGTTATCATTTCCCCTAATTGGGTTGCGTTCCTTAACCCAACCTACAAGATCGGCGATCTCACTCGCTTGGTGGCGAAATCGTCCCAGCTTAAAGAAAGCGACTTCTTGATTTGCAGTATGAATGCTTAAAGATCAATTTTTAGAGAAAAATTCAAATGCCTCTTGAATTAACGATTTCTGTCATAATAGCAAGAAAATTCTTTAGAACTGGAGATTTGTCACGTCTGCGCCATAACATCACCACATTTAATTGTTTAGATAGCTCTTTTATCTCTTGAAAAACGACACCGTCTCTTTGAATATATCGAGTGTTTTCTGGTAATAAACTGATACCAGCTTCACCTGCTACTAAACTTATAATTGTTGATGCAAAAGTAGCCGTTTGTACACATTTAGGTGTAAATCCTGATTGTTGACAAAGAATATTAATTTGCTCTGTAAGTCCAAGAGTCGTCGAAGAAGCGGGTAGAATAAAATCTTCTTCAGCAATATCTGTTAACTGAATTTCAACTACATTAGCAAGACGATGCTTTTTCGGCAAGACGAGCAACAAGGACTCTTTTAGAACAATGTTAGAACTCAAATCTTTATTCCACAGAAAATTTGAAGGAGCATAGGTAAAGCCAATATCAACCTGATAGTCTAGCAACCCCTGAGTTTGAGGATGGGCCATTTCTTCTAAAACTATTTGTAGTTTTGGATATCTTTGTTTAAAAATCTGTAAAATTTCAGGTAAAAAATTATGAGTAATCACACCAATTACTCCTAATTTCAGTTTTCCCCTTTCACCTTGAGTAACTTGCTGGATTCCATAAATTCCCTCATTAATAGATTTAATTGCAAGACGGACTGCCTCTAAAAATATTTCGCCTCTTTCTGTTAGTTGTACGTTTCTTGGTGTTACTTCAAATAAAGGTATATCATCACAACCAATTTTCTGACCCAACTCTTTTTCAATCGCTCTAACCTGTCTGCTTAATTGAGGTTGATCAATTGAAGAACCTTGACGACTAATTCGATCAGCCGCTTTTGTAAAATTAAGCTCTTCGGATAAAATTATCAGATTTTCAAGATGTTCGATTTTCATAGTATTTTTTCACATCCCACCATGTTATTTTTGCTGTTGTGATTAACAATAGCTTACCTTACATTGATGTTAGTTAACGTTCTAAAGGTAAGCGCAATGACTCAAACTCCTGAAAAAATCAAACAACCAGCCATATTCGGTGGTATTCATGGAAATGAACTAACGGGTCTTTATCTGATTAAAAAATTTCTGAAACAGCCACATTTACTCGAACGCAATACTTTTACGGCTTCCCCCATTCTCGGTAATCTCAAGGCGATAGAAGCCTGCACTCGATTCATTGACAAAGATTTAAATCGGTGCTTTGACATTGAGAGCTTAGAGACTGTTTCTGATGAAACTATTATCTATGAAAAGCAACGGGCAAAAGAAATAAAGGAGATAATCACATCAAATAACGTTGATTGTATTTTCGATCTTCACTCGACGACGGCGGACGTAGGTTTATCTATTATTTTAGTCAACGACCATCCCTTTAACCTCAGTTTAGCGTCTTATCTAAGCCAAATTAACCCTGAAGTCCGTATTTGTAGCTTCTTTGAAAAGGATCAGCCTACTTCGTTCTTAAATTCTCTTTCTCCCTTGGGTTTTGCGATCGAGGTGGGGCCAATTGCCCAAGGTGTTTTGGATTTTTCATTGTTTCAAAAGACTGAAAATCTAATTAATGAAATTTTGAATTATCTTGATCGCTGGAATTCAGGAATAACGACGAGTCAATCAGAGTTTGTAACCGTTTATCAAAAGCTGATGACAGTCAATTTTCCTCTTAATTCTTTTAATGAATTGAATGCCTTTATCCACCCCGAAATTCAGAATTTTGTGGCAATTAACCCAGGAGGTCCTCTATTTATTAGCTTTGATGGAGAGGTAATTAATTACACGGAAACGCAAGAATTGTATCCTTATTTGGTAAATGAAGCGGCGTACTATGCTTATAACTTAGCCTTCCACTTAATGAAAAAAACCGAAGTGCGATCACCGATCCTGTTGGTTGGGTTAAGGAACACAATGATGGGAAACGATAACCTGCATTGTGGGTTAATGTGATCACTTTCTCTGATGAAGTGCGATCGCCACTTTCCCTTTCACTTCACCAAAAGTGATCGCCTAAAAATCCCGACTCACAGCAATAGCGATCTCTTTTATGAAGATAGATGTTGATGCGATCGCCTAAAAATTACGACTCACAGGAATAGCGATCGCAACTGTCAGTAATTATTATGCGTTACGCTACGCTAACACATCCTGCTATTGCTGATTTACATATTTTATCCGTCTAAAAGTTAAAATTTTAAAGATACTTTTCAGTAAACATCATCCCTAAGAAAATCCGACGGACTTAAAATTGGTAATATTCCCCGATAAGGATGAAGAATCAACAAATCTTGATCACCTGTAATTAAGACATTTGCCGAACCATTAATTGCTACATCTAAATATTTGTTATCCTTTGGATCTCGACAATCATTAATTAACTCAAGAATCGAGACTAACTCGGCGGCTGCCCTAAATTCCGCTAAAAATTTCTGACGACGTGCTACAGAAATGTAACGATCAAACTTAGAACGAAATATCACACTTTCGCACTCTGCAAAAGTTTCAACTGAAATCAATAAAATGCCAGTGTCAAGAGCTTTTTGGTAAGCTAGATTAGCAGTAGAACTAGGAGATAAAATAGCACTAACTAAGACATTAGCATCCAAAACATAGCGATTAAGCATCACTATTAAGTATCTCGTTTAACAGTTCTAACGTTAGTCCATTTGCCTGAGCTTCCGCCCCTAAATCCGCTGATATATTCTTTAAACGCAGATTTTTAATCTTTACCAAATCTTCATAATCATTCATCGAAATAATAGCCACATAATTGCGATCATGTTCCTTAACAAGAATAGGTTCTTGTTGCGCGCTATCCATAATGTAAGCAAAATCTTCCTTTACTTCTGAAACTGAAACTTGTCTCATTACATTTTGTTTGAGAAATAACTCTGGTTATTGTAACATACCCTGTAGTGCGATCGCGAAGCGCTGCTGCAAGCAGTTCGCCTTTCATAATGGAGAAGTTAATGTTATATTTGTGTAATACTATTAAGGTAGTTGGAATTCGTTTGAGCAAACAGTAATGATAACTGAATACATTGCCAAAGCCATGCAAAAAGCAACCTATGAGTTGCTAGAAGACGGTACTTTTTACGGGGAAATTCCTGATTGTGAAGGTGTTTGGAGTCAAGCCAACACCCTGGAATCCTGTCGAGAGAACTTGCAAGATGCTTTAGAAGGCTGGGTTGTCTTGGGAATCCGTTTGGGTCATCAATTTCCCGTGCTTGATGGTGTGGGCTTAAATTCACTACAAGAGGTTGCCTGATGCCTGCTTGGAAAGCCATAAAATGGCGGGAACTGGTTATTTTTCTTAAAGAAGCAGGCTTTGAAGGTCCTTATTCAGGTGGTAAACATCAATACTTGGTTAAGGGAGAACTCAAACTCACGATTCCTAATCCTCATGAGGCGGACATTAGCATAGGTTTATTGAGCAAAATACTAAAACAAGCCCATATTAGCAGAGATGAATGGGAAAAATTATAGTGCGATCTCTCCGTTAAGGTTAATTCATTATTTTGTTAACTTCGCAAGGGTAATTGGTGATGTGCTTCGCAACGCAAGCGATCGCTGTATAACAAATCATTAAACTGGATAATATTGTGATAATTTGGTTTTGAGTTGAGGGCGATAGCGCGAGCGCTCACCGAAGGTATCGCTTACCCATCCTTCGTCCCATAATATTGCTACTCGACAAACTTTAAATGTATTGCTACAATGCAATATATGAAGGCCAATCTAATCGCCAAAGCAAAAGAAGTTCATGACGACGGATCAATCGTCGAGGTTGTTATATGGGAATTACCAGAGCCAACACCACCAAGCACACATAAATACAAATACAGATTATTTTACGGGCAGAATGGAAAATGTAGAATTAGATATGACAATGAACGTGGAAAAGGAGATCATAAACATATAAACTCACACGAAATAGATTACAAATTCACAAGCATTGATAAATTGCTTGACGATTTTGAAAGAGACATTGAAACCTGGAGTGAATCATGAAAGCAATTATTGAAGTAGCCAAGGGTGGTTCTGCAATCCGAGCCGCTCGTCAACAAATTAAAGACTCCGAAATTGGAAAGCCAGTAAATTTTAGACTTTCATTTGAATCTGCAAAATCACTTTTTAGCGAGCTAACGCCTGCTCGACTTGATTTGCTTGATACTTTAAGCAAAATAGAGCCATGCAGTATTTACGCGCTGGCAAAAACAGCCGAAAGAAACTATTCAAATGTACACACAGACGTAAATCGCCTGGAAGAACTGGGATTAATTGAACGGACAGAAGAAGACAAAATATCTGTACCATTTGAATCCGTTGAAATATTCATGCCACTAGCGAAAGCAGTGTGAGAATTTGAAAAACGGCGAAGGATGGATTTAGCGAAAATGCTAGAGTGGTGATATTGATGGGGCTAAATTGACCTATGACCATTGCAACCGAAAGACCAATACAACAGCAGTTACTAAGTTTTGGCGATTTTATCGTCCGTTATGGTGACAGTAACCGCTACGAATTGATTGATGGAGAGGTGTTTGATTTGGAACCAACAGGCTACCATGAAGAAGTTTCAGCTTTTACCACCACAAAAATCTGCGCCCAAATTGATGCCTTATGTTTAAATTGGTTTGTCCTTCAGCGAGGATTACTACGTCCTTCTAACTTGGGTATAACAGCATTTCGACCTGATGTTATGGTAGTTGACCGCAATGAACTTGCGAAAGAACTACTTTGGCATGATCAATCAATCCTCACCCTGGGCAGTTCTATTAAATTTGTGATAGAAGTAGTTAGTAGCAACTGGCAAAACGATTATGCGCGTAAAGTCGAAGACTACGCAATTTTAGGTATTCCTGAATATTGGATTGCGGATTATGCAGGTCTAGGTGGGACTCGACATATTGGGAAACCGAAACAACCTACCCTTTCCATTTGTACGTTAGTGAAAGGAGAGTATGAAATTCAGCAGATTCGAGGCAATCAACCCATTATTTCGCCGACATTCCCAAATTTCAAACTGACAGCCGAACAAGTTTTAAAGGCTGGCAGATAAAGTGCTTTAAGCCATGCTTAATCTCTACGGTATTAACTCTTTCCCGAAAATCGCCCCACGCTGAACAGTTCAGTTATGCACTCGACTGTTTATTTTGAGTTATTGCGGTACATTTGCGGATAGCTAAAATTAAATATACGAATTTCCAACTGTTAAAGATAGAAAGATCAATGCAATTTTAGTCAAGAAGTATAGATAGAATAAACTTGTGTTATCCCTAATGTTTAATCGCTAAAACCTATACATCTCATGGATTTTGCTAATTTTGCATCCCAGTTAAATGCTGGAACGATTTTACCAGAGGGAATCGTCATGATTACCCTCTTGGGGGTTTTGATTGTTGATTTGATTTTGGGACGGACATCTGCGCGCTGGATTGCATATCTAGCTACCCTCGGTTTAACAGCCGCGATTATTGCTCTATACTTCCAATGGGATACTACTAACCCCATTGCCTTTACTGGTAGCTTTAATGGTGACGACCTGAGTATTGTCTTTCGGGGGATTATCGCCCTGTCAGCAATGTCAACAATATTAATGTCAATTCGCTACGTCGAACAAAGTGGCACGCCTTTAGCCGAATTTATTGCCATTTTGATGACTGCGACTTTGGGAGGAATGTTTTTATCCGGTGCTAATGAGTTGGTGATGATTTTCATCTCCCTAGAAGCCCTGAGTATTTCCTCTTATTTGTTGACAGGTTATACAAAACGTGACCCCCGTTCCAATGAAGCAGCGTTGAAATACCTGTTAATTGGTGCTTCCAGTACAGCGGTATTTTTGTATGGTGTCTCCCTGCTGTATGGGTTATCCGGTGGACAAACAGAATTAACTGCGATCGCTCAAGGTATCGCCACAGCAAATGTTGGTCAATCTCTAGGTTTAGTAATTGCCCTGGTTTTCGTAATTGCGGGTATTGGTTTCAAAATCTCCGCTGCCCCCTTCCACCAATGGACACCGGACGTTTATGAAGGCGCGCCAACTCCAGTTATTGCCTTTTTATCCGTTGGTTCTAAAGCCGCAGGATTTGCCCTTGCTATCCGCCTCTTAACCACCGTTTTCCCTATCGTGGCAGATGAGTGGAGATTTGTTTTCACCGCCCTTGCAGTACTGAGTATGGTGTTGGGTAACGTTGTCGCCCTAGCCCAAACTAGCATGAAACGGATGTTAGCTTATTCATCTATTGCCCAAGCTGGGTTTGTGATGATTGGCTTAATTGCGGGAACTGATGCCGGCTATTCCAGTATGATTTTCTATCTACTGGTATACCTGTTTATGAACCTCTGCGGCTTTACCTGTGTGGTATTGTTCTCTCTGCGAACAGGAACAGACCAAATTTCCGAATACTCCGGTTTGTATCAAAAAGACCCACTTTTAACACTGGGCTTGAGTATCTCCCTGTTATCCTTGGGTGGTATTCCCCCATTAGCCGGATTTTTCGGGAAGATTTACCTATTTTGGGCAGGTTGGCAAGCTGGTCTTTACTGGTTAGTTTTACTTGGTTTAGTTACCAGTGTGGTTTCCATCTATTACTACATTCGCGTAGTTAAGATGATGGTAGTCAAAGAACCCCAAGAAATGTCCGACGTGGTGAAGAATTATCCCCAAGTTCGTTGGGATTTACCAGGACTGAGACCTTTACAAGTGGGTTTGATAGTAACTTTAATAGCTACTACTATCTCTGGAATTTTATCCAATCCCTTGTTTACTTTGGCTAATAATTCTGTCACTAACACTCCCATGTTACAAGCAGCAAAAGTTGCTAGTACACAAGCTAGTGTTATTACAAATAAGGAGTTACAGGAATTGTAAGTTATTCCTAAATAATTGGTAATGGGTAATTGGTAATGAAGCTAGTCTTCAATATTCAATTACCCATTTTTATTATTAAACAGCAATAATACCAAACTTATGTGAAACTTCACAAAATCATAAAATTCATTAATTCATCCGTCTTTATCTGCGTTTATCTGCGTCCATCTGCGGTTAATAATTCTGGCTTTACCGTTCCCTTTATGTAAAACAACATTTATTGTAGGTTGGGTTGACGCAAGGAAACCCAACAACTCTCACTATCTTACCGCCAATGTTGGGTTTCACTTCGTTCAACCCAACCTACAAAAATTAAATTAATATTCTTTTCCATAATGGGAGCGGTAGAACCATAATTCTTGAAATTTGATTCTATACAGCTTCATTTTAATTGCATATTTGATGGGAATATAAGCTGTTAAAAATTGATAGTAGTATTGACATTGGTGAATACCAATTTAAAAAATATCCTAACTTGTTACATAGATATAGGGTTTGACACTTGTAAGTATTTGTGTCAAACTTGTTCGTGTATAGTCTTTAACTGAAAAGTGTTACCAATTGTGACACATCCTACAGCATTCAGACATCTACTAATACCCTAATCTTACCCAAATCGGAACAAATACCCCAACTGCTATTAAAAATGGTGGACAACAAATCTACCAAAATATCTACGCTGGTTGGCAAACTTTAGCCGCAGAAACGGTCAATGGAGTTAATCAAGTTCTCTGGAAAAATATTGCTGGAAACTATTTACATATTTGGCATTTAAATAGTAACTGGAATTGGGTTTCTTCTGAAGGACAATTTGGATTAAATTCGGCTGATGCTTTCACCCAGGAAACTAATTTTGGCATAGATGCTAATAGTGATGGCGTTATTGGTAATCCTGCCAGCAATCCTTACATTCTCATTGAAGCAGCAAGTAATACTAAACTAGTTAAAGATCCAACAAACAAATACTTTTCCCAAATCGGAACAAATAACCCAACTGCCATCAAAAATGGTAGACAACAAATCTACCAAGATATCTACGGTTCAGGATGGCAAACGATAGCCGCAGAAACGGTTAATGGAGATAATCAAGTTCTCTGGAAAAATACTGCTGGAAACTTTTTGCATATCTGGCATTTAGATAATAACTGGAATTGGGTTTCTTCTGAGGGAAATTGGGGATTAAATTCTGCTGATGCTTTCACTCAAGAAACTAATTTCGGCATAGATGCTAATGCTGATGGTATTATTGGCAATCCTTATACCTCAATTGAATCAACCGGCAATACTAAACTGGTCAAAGATACAGCTAATAAATACTTTGTCCAAGTGGGAACAGCCACCCCAATTGCTATTCAAAATAGTGGAGTCCAAATCTTCCCAGATATCTATCCAGGATGGCAAACTTTAGCAGTGGAAACTGTGAATGGGGATAACCAAGTTCTCTGGAAAAATACTGCTGGAAACTACTTGCATATTTGGCATTTGGATAATAGCTGGAATCGCGTTTCTTCCGAAGGACAATTTGGATTAAATTCTGCGGCAGCTTTCACTCAAGAAACTAATTTTGGCATAGATGCCAATGGTGATGGTATTATTGGCAATCCTTACATTGCTATCGTTTAACTTAGAGGTTGTTTGAAAAGTATTAGATGAAACCGATAATCTCCAGAAACCTAACCCCCCTTCCCCCCTTCCCTACAAGGGAATGGAGGTTTCAAAGCCTCTCCCCGCGTCGGGGAGAGGTTTGGAGAGGGGTTTATTTATACATTAAAAACTTTTCAAACATCCTCTTAGAAGCTAGAAGCCTCTCATTTCCTTATCGGGCAGGTGAGGGGCTTCTACTTTTTTAAGCTAAAATTCAGATATAGCAGAATTTAGCTCAAACCCTACTTTCTGTAGATAAATCAGTTTTGATGTTGTCGCAGAACGTTGTCGAAAAATAAGATAATTTTGCCCAGATTTAACAGAGCTTTCATTGTTTTTTGCAAGTTGAGTTGTATTTTGAATGTGCCATGACAGGCTTGCGATAAAACTGATCGCAAAGAATACAGATCGAAATCTCATCCTGAGTATCTCGCTCCTAAACTCAATGCTGATAATAGCTTTTTCAAGTTGGAGGTGACTATTCTTGTTATTAATACTAAGTATTTCAGATGACAAGAATTATTACCAAAGACAAAACTACTTAATTTTCTGTTTAATGAAAGTCACCACTTGATTAAGCTGTTTTTTCAAGTTGTCAATTTCTCCTTGCATCTTGACAATTTTATCATTTAGTAATTTGATGTCAGCAGATGAATCTACACCATTAGCAGCAGCAGTGGCTGGAACTAGTTGTTGATTTGCAGAACTAACTGGAGGTGTATTTAAGGCTGAACGGGGAATTTTCGACTTCACCATTGCTGACTTAATAGCTCCAATGAGTTGCTTTTGATCAAAAGGTTTACCCAGAAATTCAAAATATTCAAATGGTTCTACAAATTTTTCCGTTACCTCTTCCTTGCGGCCTGACATGATCACCAAGGGAATTTTCCGTAACTCTGGTTGAGCTTGAATATTCTGGAAAACCTCCCAACCACTCATTTTCGGCAGTAGGAAATCCAGCATGATCAAGCTGACTTTTTCCTGACGCATCAGATTGTATCCTTCCAACCCATCCTTTGCCTCAATTACCTCAAAATTACCCGGAGCTAACATTTCCCGTACTTTTACCCTGACAACGGTAGTGTCGTCAATAACTAAAATTTTGTTACTTGCCACAACTGATTACTCTCCTAAAAATTTTATGTTTAGATGGCTGGTTGCCCACTGCTTTTAAGAATTCTCTCGCTATATCTCAAATTTATGTAGATTGGGGAAGAGTATTTTCTAAGACAAATTCTCAAAATGCAAGTGTTGTATGAAACTTTTACTGACGTTTTGATCAATTTGTACCATATTTGTCTAAACTACACATTTTTGAACTTTCTCCTCCCCCTATTCCCTATTCGCTACTATATGAATTCTCCACAACAAGTTGATATCAAGTCAGAAATTATGACTATGCCTAGCTGGTTGCGTCGCCCTCTTGGCAAAGCTAGTGAAATCTCTACTGTCCAACGTATCATTAAGCAACGACAAATCCACACAATTTGTGAAGAGGGGCGTTGTCCAAATCGGGGTGAATGCTACGCCCAAAAAACGGCAACTTTTTTATTAATGGGTCCAACTTGCACTCGCGCCTGTGCTTTTTGTCAAGTAGATAAAGGTCATGCCCCAATGGCTTTGGATGAACAAGAACCCCAAAAGGTGGCAGAATCAGTACAACTTTTAGGGTTGCGGTATGTGGTATTAACTTCTGTAGCTCGTGATGACTTAGCTGACGGCGGAGCAGGTCATTTTGTCAAAACAATGGAAACTATCCGCCACCTGAACCCTGAAACTCAAATTGAAGTCCTGACATCAGATTTTTGGGGTAGTGGGGGTGCAGAAGTTCAACGTCACAGCCTAGCGATGATTATTCAGGCTCAACCAGCTTGTTTTAACCATAATGTTGAAACAGTCCGCAGGTTAACCCCAACCGTGCGCCGAGGGGCAAAATATGACCGCTCCTTGGCTGTATTAGCGACAGTTAAAGAATTGAATCATCAGATTCCCACAAAGTCAGGTGTGATGGTGGGACATGGAGAAACAATAGAGGAATTAATTGAGACAATGGCGGATTTACGATCTGTAAAATGCGATCGCCTCACCATTGGCCAGTATATGCGTCCTTCTTTAGAACATCTACCCGTCCGAAAATATTGGACTCCAGCCGAATTTACCGAACTGGGCAATATAGCCAAGGAAATGGGATTTAATCACGTCCGTTCTGGTCCCCTGGTTCGTAGTTCCTATCACGCCGGTGAGGAATAGGGGTAGGGGAGTAGGGGGAGGGGGAGTAGGGGGAGGGGGAATAGGGGTAGGGGAGTAGGGGGAGGGGGAGTAGGGGGAGGGGGAGTAGGGGGAGGGGGAGTAGGGGGAGGGGGAGTAGGGGGAGTAGGGGAGCATGGATATAAATTTCTTTATTTACTTCTTTCTTCCTCCTGACTCGGTGACTCGGTGACTCGGTGACTCGGTGACTCCTGACTCCTGATTCCTTACAAAAACATTTTTAAAGAATTTGCAAAATTGGCGCGTGAGTTTGCTATTTCTTAAAAAGTCACTAAATTAGGAGAACCGCTTATGACTGCTAAGAGCAAACCTGCTGCTAAACCTTCCTACGTTTTCCGTACTGGTTGGGCATTGCTACTTTTAGCTATTAACTTTTTAGTAGCAGCTTACTACTTCCACATCATTGACTAGTTAGAAGTAGGCTGGTGCTGCTTAAATCGTACCTTTAAATAAACCCTTGGGGCGAATAAGCAGCACCAAAATCATGATTAATAGGGCTACACCTTGCTTATACTGTGAGCCTAGCCAAGGGGTGCTAACTTCTTGGGCAATACCAATAATAAACGCTGCGGCGATCGCTCCGTAAGGATTGCCAATTCCGCCCAAAATCACTGAAGCAAACAAAGGTAAAATCAAAAACCAACCCATATTTGGACGCACGGCGGTAATTAGCCCGTACATACTGCCACCTAAAGAAGTAAATGTCCCAGCAATTACCCAAGTCCACAAAATTACTCTATCAACATTAATACCAGAAACTCTAGCTAAATCTAAATCATCAGCTACTGCCCGCATTGCCTTACCAATTTTGGTATTTTGCAGCAAGTAGTGAAGCGATAAAATCGCCAGAATCGCTAATCCCAGTACCAATAATTGATTTTGCGGTACTTTTAATGTCCCAAATTCTAAAGCCGGAATCACAGGCAAATTATAATTTTGGTTTTTACCTCCCCAGAGAAAAATAATCCCATTGCGGAGAAATAAAGCCAGACCGATAGAGATAATAATCAGAGTTGTCGCACTAGCACGGATAGACCGCATTTTTGACCACAGCAACTTTTCTGCTAGTAACATTCCTCCCACAGTTCCCAAGGTAGCCACAATCATTGACAGCCAAATATTTAGACCCATACCATTGACCATAAGGGTTAAATAAGCTCCCAAAGTGAGAAAATCACCGTGGGCAAAATTAGACAACCGCAAAATCCCATAGGTTAAGGTCAGTCCAACTGCTGCTAGGGCGATAATGCTACCTACAGCAATACCGTTGATAATTAATTGAGCAAATTGTTGTATATCCATAAATATGAAGTTACGTTGACACTCTGCGGTCTAAAGACACGCAGATTCTTTAAGACTTGCTTACTTAAAAAGGATAGTCAATTATCCTCCTAGACGCTCAAGGCAACTACCAGTACGACAGGTATTGCAATTGCGCTTACTTTTGATTTTTTTTTGCTGCTTTTGTGAGTCCATCAATTTTTAATGTTAAACGCTCCATGATTTACCATTGCTTGTTTACCCAGGCTACAGCTATGCCGAGACGAGATAAATCAGGGGTTTCTCCTTAATAAAACACTTCTTTGCGCTGATGGTTATTCCTACTTGCTAATTAATTCTATCATGTCACCGCGAATAAATAGAGCCTCCGGCACGCTCCGCGAACGCCGTTGGCACTTCCTCCACGCATCTATTGCCAAGTGGCTTCCGTGCCTTTCGTTCTATTTGGTGAAATTATTGTGAATTTTTGAAGTTGCTATTCAGTCAGAGGGAACAGAAAACTTATGTAGTGCGGGCATCTTGCCCGCTATATATGCAGGGGAAACGCATCTAAATCTTATTGACAAAATACCTCTGGCGAGAAATCCAGGAAAAAGGGTTAAGCAATTACGAGTTTTTCTCCTTTGAGCATCCGCGAAGCTGCTTCTAAAAGTGCTTCTTCTAAATAGGGTTTAGTAAAGTAGCCACTAGCCCCAAGCTGTAGCGCCATTTGTCTATGTTTATCAGCACCACGAGAGGTAAGCATAGCAATAGGTAGCTGGTCAAAAGAACTATCTTTTTGAATCCGTGAGAGAAATTCTAGTCCATCACAACGAGGCATTTCGATGTCACAGAAAACGATATCGCAAGGTAAACCGGAACGAAGTTTATCCCAGGCTTCTTGTCCATCACGGGCTTGTTCTACACGATATCCAGCTTTTGCAAAGGTCAGAGATAAAAGTTGTCTAACTGTGATCGAGTCATCAACAATTAATACTGTTATTTCTACCTTATCAGCGAGTGGGATGTCTATTGAGGATAAACCTGAGTGCTGCCAATTTCCACCGATATGTTTAGAAATCTTACCTTGGAAGATATCAATAATTTCCAATACGTCAGCGATAGGCATAATCATACCATCGCCAAGAACTGTAGCACCAGCTATACCACTGGGTTTAGGTGCTGGACCTTCAAATTGCTTAATTACAATTTCCTGTTGACTCAGAATTTGATCAATTTGTAAAGCAATCATTGTATTCCCTGAGCGGACAATGATTACAGAAATCAGATCATCATCTTTTTTAGTCCCATAGAAGTTCCCACGGGTAAGCTGACGATTAAAAACTAAGATGTCTTTTAAAGGTTGGAAGGGGAGGTTAATATCTCTCCAGACAATAAATGATTGTCCCTCAGCATCTTGCTGAATGTTTTTGGCTGTGATACTTAGAGTATCCTCTACACCATCCATGGGAAAAGCGATTCTGGTGCGATCACAGATGCAGAATAGGGCTTTACAAATACTCAGAGTCAGTGGCAGACGAATTGTAAAGCTAGTTCCTTGACCTAGTGTGGAGTCAGTCCCAACTGTCCCGCGAATTTCGCTGATATCGTTTTGGACGACGTTCATGCCCATACCCCTGCCTTTGATATCGTCTACTTCATCGGCGGTACTGAAGCTAGGGAGGAATAAAAGTTCATAGGCATCTATCCGAGACATGGTTTGTGCCTGTTCAGGGGTCAGGATACCTTTTTTAACCGCCTTGTTTTTAACTTTTTGATGATCAATACCAGCGCCATCGTCACTGACAGAAATAATGGTTTGGTTTCCTTGTTGTAAGGCGCGAATATTAATGATACCTGTGGGTGATTTACCCGCTGCTTGCCGGATTTCTGGGGTTTCAATGCCGTGGGCGATCGCATTATTGACCATGTGAGTCAAAGGATCTGTCAGATGATCTAAAATCATCTTGTCAACCAGGGTATCAACACCTTCTGTGACTAACTCTACCTGTTTGCCATATCTAATGGCATTATCCCGCACTCCTCGCCTTAATCGATCAACAGCTTGGGCAAATGTCACCATTCTGGCTTTTGTTAGTCCTGCTTGTAGCTGGTTAGTTGCTTGGCGTAACTGTCGGGCTACCTGTTCTGTTTCTTCGGTAATAAAGTCAATATCACTGGCTGACTCCCGGACTCGCACGATGAACTGAATCATTTCTTGCGCCAGGATATGAAAAGGCGTAAATCGATCCATTTCGATTTCGCTGAACCCACGATTATGGGAATTGTCCGATGAATCATCATATTCTCTAGAGCGGCGAGTGGAGAGAAGAGAGGATTCTACGAGCGATCGCTCGTAGTATTCCTGCATCCTCATTCCCACATCGGAGAGGTGCTGCACCTGAAGCAATAGGCTATCTAGTGCCTGTCGTAGACGTTCATGATCCTGCTCTAAGGTGTTGCGATTTACCACCAACTCCCCAACCAAGTTACTCATATCATCCAGTTGTTTAACTGGAATTTTGATGCTTTCTTCTTTTATCGTCCGTCGAGTCATGGGACGGGGGATTTTACTTGTAGAAGTTTTTCTTGATGTTGCTGATGAGTTAGATATTTTTTTATCAGCCTGTTCTAACAAGTTTTCTAATTCACTAAATTCATCTTCTAGTCCTAAGAGGTTGTCCTGAGCTTGTCGAAGGGGCAAAAAAGTATTTTGAGACTTAACTACAGTAGGTTGAATAATTATTGGTGGCTGTGAACTAATCTTTAGTCCATTATCTTCATTCTCACTCAGCAATGCTTCTAATGCTGCAAAATCTTCATCTTGAATAGATTCCTGACGGGTACTTTCTTCTGGGAATGCGGACAAAAATGCTTCTATTGCCGCAAATTCATCTAGTAAAGATAGTTCTACCAGAGTTGCGCTGGCAGGTTCATCTAAAAATGCTTCTATTGCCGCAAATTCATCTAATGAAAATTCTTCTCCATTTGCCAACTCTAATTGTGGAGAAGTTTCACCCACTACAGAAATATCTGTTTCTGGTTCTGTGGTTACATCTCCAAAATCACCAAATAAATTATCTTCAGTTTGCGTCTGGCTATCAGTATCTGATGTGAAAAATAAATCAAAAGATTGTTCTTGTGCTTGGGAAATCAGATCAAACTCTTTTGTATCTAAACTATTATTTGTAGCTGAAAGCTGATTTTTGGGAACAATCTCAACTGATGCACTAAATAAACTTTGCTCTAATTCTTTAGCTATATCTTGATTAACTGAAGTAGTAATTTCTGAGTCTGTTGTGTCCAGATCATCCCAGAAGTTATCTAAATTATCTATTGAATTAGCAAGATTAGTTGTAATTTCTGATGTTCCAAATAAGTCATCAATTTCATTTGTTAGCGGTGGTGGATTCTTTGCTACTTCTACAAACAGATTATCTAATGATAAACTTTCTGGTGCTGATGGTTTTATTTTTGATGTTTTTATGGTTGTAGGAATAATTTTTGCGGAAGAATTAGCATTTTCATCTGCCTGATCTTTTGCGTATTTATCCTCCTCTAATAACAAATTATCAAAACTGATTTCAGAGGTGCTGGCTATTTCTGAGAGGGCAATATTTTCTGCTTCAGTTATTTCAACTATAACCGACAATTCATCGTCTTCAGTGAATGTCAATAATTCTTCTAACTTATTAGTGTTAGTTGCCTCATTTTCAGGATCAAGCTGGTGAGATTCTCTAGAAACTGAGATTAATTCTGTGATAACATTATCTGAGGGGAATTGTAAATCTGGACTATTGTCCAACAGATTACCAAATTCTAATGGTTCTAAATTTAGTTCTGTTGTGTCTGTAAATAAAGTTTCCTCAAATTCCAATAACTCGAGTTGTGGGAGAGGAAACAGAGTTTCTAGCTGTTGACTAATCGCAATTTTTGCATCTTGATTTTGAAGAACTAATTCTTGAGCCTGTTTAATTTCAGTAATAATAATTTTGGCTAAAGTCAGATAACTATGATCAGGATTAGATATGGCAAGGGCTGCCGATTCACACAAACTACACCAATTTGATAAATTTAAGTCTCTACCAATTTTTACTAATTGATGGCAGCATTCTTGCAAATTTTCGCGGGAACGCCCTAAGTTAGTTTGTTTAAACTGTTGCAGCATTTCCCGCAGAATTTCTAATACCTGCCCTTGAAACTCTGTCCAATCCTGATTTTGTCTGGTTGTTATAGGTGATTTCTGGATCTGGGGAATCACAGATATTGGTGGTTGGAGATGATTGTGATTAAGGTTGTCTACTCCATTATTTCCTTGCTTTAACAGTGTTTCTATATGCTCATTCAGCCATTGCATGACTGGTTCAGTTTTAAGCATCAAAGCTTGAGCTTTTTCTGCTGATAAACCAAAGGGATTGCCAAGACTGTCTATCAGCGCTTTTAATGTATCACAGACATTCAGTAGTAAAGATTCTAACCTTTGGTCTACTTGAATAGGATGCTCCTTCAGAATCTTGAAGCAATCCTCAAGTCGGTGGGATGTTTGCTGAATACTACTCAGACCCAACATGGCCGCACCACCTTTGATGGAGTGGGCTGCACGGAAGACTTCATTAATCATTTCTGAATCTTCCAGGGTACTTTGGAGATTCAGTAATCCTTGTTCAATAGTGTTTAGGTGTTCCCTGGCTTCTTCGAGAAAGTAACCTAAAATCCGTTGTTGTTGTTCCGGCTGCATAGTGAGTTAAATAGGGTTGTTAGTTGTCAGTTGTCAGTTGTCGGTTGTCAGTTGTCAGTTGTCAGTTGTCAGTTGTCGGTTGCCAGAGGTAAGATTCTGTATTACCAATTACCAATTACCAATTACCTATTCCCTGTTCCCTATTACCTATTCCCTGTTCCCTATTCCCTTTCACCTTGATTCAGTGGTTTCTACTCGGAAGCGTTCCACGGAGGCAATCAAGTCGCGGGATACTCCCACTAAATGTTGCAATGCTCCAGAAACCCGCTGTGCTTCTTGAGAGGTTTCTTGAGCCGTTAGTTCCACAGATTGCATTACTTGTGCCACAGCACGAGAAGTTTCCGTTTGTTCTACGGTATCACTGGTAATTGATCTTACCAAAATATCAATATGATCGGCTACTTGGATAATATTGTCTAGCGATCGCTTGGCTTCTTCTGCTAATCTAGTTTGATGAATTACCTGTTGTGTCCCTTCTTCCATAGCTGTCATAACGGAGCTAGTTTCGCTTTGAATTTGCATCACGATTTGCTCAATTTCTTTTAAGGACTTAGCAGATCGATCTGCCAACTGTCGCACTTCATCAGCTACAATAGCGAATCCTCTACCTGCTTCTCCCGCTCTTGCCGCTTCAATACTGGCATTAAGAGCTAACAAATTGGTACGGGAAGCAATTTGTGAAACTATGGCAACAATAGAGTTAATTTCTTGGGAAGATTCCGCCAATCGTTTCACTTTTCGGCTAGTTTCTGCGACTGTTTCCCGAATTTCCAAAATCCCTACCACCGTATTTTCTACCGCTTCTCCCCCTTTCTGAGCGATTTTACTGGCTTCACGGGCTACAGTTTCCGCTTCCTTGGCTGCTTCTGCTACCCGTTGGATGGAATCAGTCATGACCTGGACGGAATTCAACGTCACAGCTAACTCTTCTGCTTGTCGTAAAGCATCCCCAGATAAGGCTCTAGCAAAAGTTTCGGAATTGGTTGAACCTTTGGTCACATCCCGTGCCGCCACTTTTACCTGTTGGACAATATCCCGGAGATTTTGAATTGTCAGGTTAAAGGCATCAGCAACCGCTCCCAGTACGTCGGCTGTGACTTCGGCTTGAACTGTCAAATCTCCTCTGGCTGCTCCTTCTACGTCATCCAGAAGGCGAATTACCTGACGTTGCAGGTTTTCTTTAGCTTCTTCCATCTCCATGGCTTTGCGTTGGGCTTCATTCGTAGTTGTGAAAATTACCCTAGCCATATCATTAAAGCCAGTGGCTAAATAGCCTAATTCATCTTGTGAATAGACTGTTGCTTCCACATTCATATTGCCTTGACGGACAGAATCAAACTGACTTTGCAGATCCTTAGTAGTCCGGCGAATTTGTTTGAGAGTGAGATTACTCATAAACCCAGCGGTAGCTGCACCTGTAGCTCCTGCGGCTAAGGCCATTAACCAACCTGTATTTCTCACGGATTCCCGTTGTTGAGCCGGTGAAATTGAAATTGTCACCGCGCTCACAATAGCTACACCCACTAGTGATACTAAGCCGACAGTTCCGGCTATCCACCATTGTTTTTTATCGAGGGAGGCGTTTTCAAAGGGTCCAAATAGGCCTTGGTCAAAGGCTACATTGGGTTCTGTCTTCGCCACCTCTGATTGGGTAAAAACAGGAACTGCTTCTTGAGCGCCAGTAATTGTGAATAGTTCTTGATCACGATGACTGCGATCTTGATAAGCATCGCTTTCTTGATCATTGAATGAGTCATCAACAAATTGATTTAGCGAATTTCCCCGACTATCTGGAGATTCTGACAGCATTCCCCCATCGCCAAAACTGCTATCTTCAGTGAGATCAAATCCTGGTCTATCACCGAGATCATCGAATTCATCAAAGTCGTTTAAAAACTCTATATTATTCTTATTACTGCCTCCACTGGAGATATTACTAGTATCTTTAGTGGAAATAAAGGTTTCAGCCCCTAAATCTCCTTCATTCTCTGCCCCAAAAGCAGATTCAAACGCATCTAAGTCAAAACTATCATCATCAAAGTTATTTTTTGCTGATGAAGAGTTGAAATTAAACTGCCGTTGTGGTGGCGCAGAATTGTTGGTAAATGATGCCGATATTGGTTGATCTTGATTGTTGTTGATTGCCTGTTCGTTAATCTCTAAATATGTATCGTTTTGGCTGAGGGTTAAATCTTCAAAGTTATCATCCATTAAGTCGTCTATATCTTCCCCCATCAATATCTCAGTCTGATTTTCAGAGTCATAATCAAGGGATAATTTAGTTGCTGCAAAAGGTGAATAGCTGCTGGAATCATCACTAATTGCTGAAGTTTCATTAGCTAAATTGTGATTAATAACAGCCTGATTATCACCGCCAGAAATATCTTCTTGCCAAAAAGGTGGTAACTCTAATTGACCTGATATTGGATCACTGGTGAGATATTCGGTAGGTACACCAAAGGGATCATCACTCATGACACCATCTAAGGCATTGCTGTCAAATTCCATACTATCTGGATGACTTGCGAACGGATTATGTTCTAGAGGATCTAGGGGTGGTTCATATTCTGCAAAGGAGTTCATTTCCACACTGCGGCTATGCAAATTCCCCATCATCCCTAAATCCAAAGATTCTCCAGTTGTCACCAGACCATGAAATGGAGATTTATAATCACTAAAAGGCTCTGTATACTGATCTATAGTTGCAATACAATTATTAACAAGACGAATAACTTCTTCTTCGCTTGTTAAATACAATACGCTTTGGTAGCTATCTTTAGCCACATCGTATTGTTGCAACATATAGTATGTATGTCCCTTTAACAAATGTAAGTTAGGGTCAGTTGGTGAATTTTGCACCAACTTATCAATTAATACCGCGGCTAATTCATAGTCTTGTTGCTCATAAGCTATTCTTGCCCGATCATAAGTTAGCTCTTGATTGTCTATACGTGCTTCCATATCCTCCCTCCCTAGTTCATTCTGCCCACCGCGCACTTCGCAAAATTGCTATTTGATCCAGTAGTCGTAAATATTTTTTTTCTTTTTCTGTATCAAATAACCACTCTCCCCGCAAAAACGGAGCCATAGCATCTGGTACGTTATTTTGTGGCTTTAGATACTGTACATCAAGCCAGTCCATCCCACAAATTTCTTCTACTCCTAAGCCTACTATCGTATCTTGATCTTCAATGGCAATGACAGGGATTTCTGAGCAATCCGTGTTTAATGGGGTTGTTTCACCGAGAAATTGCCCCAAATCAGCCACCCAAATCAAGCGTCCCCGTAAATTTAGCGTTCCTAAAAGTAAGGGAGATGTATTAGGAATTGGTGTAATCCGATCAGGACTAAGTTCAATTACTTCCCGAATTCCCATAGCTTGTAATGCAAATTCCTGACGTGAGGGCAGATAAAACCGCAAATGCAACTCACCTTGGGGACTTTCTAGTTGTAATTCGGGACGGAATTGATCTTGCTCACTTCCATTTAAAAAATCTGGTTTGTTAACCATATTATTTTCATCCTTGTCCTCGCAGCAGTTGTTTGACTGTTCCTACCAACTCGATTGGTTGAAAGGGTTTAGCTATATAGGCATCTGCCCCTTGTTTCATCCCCCAATAGCGATCGAATTCTTCACCTTTAGAAGAACACATGACTACAGGAACATTTTGGGTTTTAGGATCAGATTTTAAGCGCCGACAGAGTTCATAGCCATTCATGCGGGGCATGACAATATCCAAAACCACCAAATCGGGAGGTGCTTTGTGAATGGCTTCTAAAGCTTCTGCGCCATCGCTTGCATGAGTAACTTCTAAGCCACTAGCTTTCAGAAGGTCTGTCATCATCTCTCTTTGGACGATACTGTCCTCAACAATTAGAATTGTGCTCATAAATGTCTATTTACCTCCTGATTTAGACTTTCCCTTGAGGAAAATAATTTGCTCTCATGACAAAGATGAACTGTATAAATTAAGTTTATTGTTTCACTACTTTACCGTAGATGGAAGTTGGTTAGACAACTATTTTATTCTTGTGATAACATCTTTTAGCCCATCTTGCACCCAATCAGCAAGTCTTCTATCCTATTTGTACACCTGAACAATAATCTAAATTGAGATATTGCTCTATCAGCATTAGCAATTCTTGATCTGTAAAGGTTTAGTCAGATAATCAGTTGCCCCTACCATCCTGGCACGAACACGATCAATAAGTCCATCTTTGCCAGTCAGCATAATAATAATTGGTACAACCCGAAAGACTGTGGAATGCCGCAGCATGGCACAAATCTCATAACCTTGTAATTTTAGGATTGATGCTATCGTCTCACAAATCACTAGTTGGCAATAGACAACTTGTCCGACTTTTCAAACACCCTCTTATATTATACAATACAGAGACAAAGTAGATCAAAAGGATTGACGGTGTGCTGTATTTAGCAGAAGTACAAAAACCGAAGAGTGGGTTACTTGGTAGTGGCAAAAGCGCACTAAAACTAATCGCCTGTCAACGTAATGACCAAAATTGGAGTCCAATACCGAACGAAATAATTATTGCTGATCAAGCAAGTAAATTAAATGATCGTGCATTGGTACTGGTGGAATTGAGTCCGAATCGTCTAGTACAGCGGATTCAGGATGCAGGTCGTCCATTGGTAAATATTTTGCAGAATTTTTCCCAACAAGTGCAAAAATTTAAACTCAAAGAAGAGGAAATTGATCAGTGGAAACAGTCGCTGATGATCCAGGCTCAGGAACTGAATCGTCGAGAAACCGAGATGGAATTCCGTTGGGAGCAAGTACAAAGATTGGAGCATGACTCTAAACGGATAGATACACATAAACATTTATTTGATACATCTGGTACAGAGATTGATCGATTACGGACAGAGGTTGAAAGTAATCACCGGGATTTAGAAGGGGCTTGGGAGCATTTGCGATTTGAACAGAGTCGCTTGGAGGAGATAAGTTTAAATTATCAAAAGTCTAAATCTGTAGATCAAGAGCGCAATCGAGTCCTGAGTGATTTACTTGATCGCTTATCTAGTCAAACTACTCCCATTGACACAGTTAAGGAAAGTCTTAATTATGCTTTTGAATTTGCAGATCAGCAACAGGATGCTTTAAATCTACATTGGCAAAAGTTGGAAATCCAACGTCATTCAGCTAATCAGCAGCAAAAGGAGGGAGAGGAACTGATGCAAAAGCTGTTTGGTTGCCAAAATGAATTGCAAAAGGTACAAAATTCCTTAGCACAACAAATTACTCAGGTGCAATTGAAAACAACAATAGTTAATAGTAAACAGGAATTAACTACGATACTCAAACAGCAGCTAGGAACGGAGGAGGAGTTTTACCAAAAGCTACATCATTTGGCAGCTAACACTGAAACTGAAGTTCCTAAATGGGGAATTGATGTAGCAGCCTTGCAGAAAATGCCTCTGAAGGAATTGGAGCAAATGGTGCAAAATTGGCAGGAGAAGTTAGACAGGGATTCTGATTTTGTGCAAGAACAAGAACAGGAACTTCAATACAAGCAAAAATTTATAGAAGAACTTCAGGAAAAAATTGTCCATTCCGCTGGGGGAGAACGGGTAAATTTAGAATTAGAATTAGCTGATGAACGGGATCTTTGCCAGATGCTAAACGAAAGTCTAGTTGGGCAAAGACGCAATTTGATCGGACAGCAAAAAACTCTCCAGCAAAAACAAGTTGTATTGTGGCAAAGACAAGGGATTGCGGTTGTCAGTGAGGGTGAATCTAGTAATTTAGAATCAATGGTTTTGCAACTTGAAGCCCAAAAACAGCAAAAATCTACCCAAATCCAGAAGCTAGAGGATGATATGGTGGAGATGCTGACTACTATCGTCGCAGATCAAGAGACAATTGATCATCAAACCCAGGAAGTAGAAGCAAAGCGTCAGGAAGTCAACTCCCTAGAGGAGCAATTACTAAATTTACGAATAGCAACTGCTGAATGCTGGGGGAGAGTTAATCTTTATCAAGAAGCTCTGCAACATATTCAGGATGCTCTTGATGGTTTACGGGATCAATTACAAAATATTTCTGAATCTTTAACTCAAGTCCAAGCAAGTGGTAATTCTCAATTTCTGATTGTTACCCAGATGCGTCAAACTCTCCAGAGTTTTATGAGTCTAACTCTCTCCCAGGGGTAAGTAACTAGTACCGCAGGGCGGAAGTCAAAAGTCAAAAGTCAAAAGTCAAAACGAAGACAGTATAGGCTTTTTAACGATTTAGAATGGTTGGTTTATTTATGCCGTGTTGTACTAGTTGCTTATTTGCTCATTTTTCTTAATGGATGCTACGGATACAGATCCTTCTTTTTTTGATTAAGTTATACTCAACACGGCTTAATTATTTGATTTAAGCGGGTAGGGGTTTAGCATTGCTAAACCCCTACAAATCTAGGTTTTTCGTGATTTTACAAAAGTCCATGTCCCAACCGTTTTGAGTATATATAAATCCAGTCACCTTGGACTATTGCTGTCCAATCTCCGGGAAAAGGATCTGTTCGGGAACGATTGGGGGCTGTGATTAAGGCTGTGATTTTTTCAATGTGTTCAAAATTAGGGGCATCAGGAAGTATTTCTTGAAGTAGCTGACGCATGACCCGACGTTGTAAAGCTAGGGGTACTTTTTTTAATAAACAGCGGTTTACCTTTAAATTACCTTTCTCGCCCTGTACTGAGGCTTCTAGCCGCAACTGATGGGCTGTTTGTTCCAAATACTCTACCTCTGCTTGTAGAAGTTCGGCTGTTTGCGCTAAATTTGCTTCTACTTGGGGATTGAAATTCGCTTTTAAATAGGGGATTAATTCTTGACGAATGCGGTTTCGCGCATATTGTAAATTTTGATTGGTGGAATCTTCCCAAATTGGTAAATTAAACTCTTGACAAAATTGCTCTGTTTGGGAACGGTTAACTTCTAATAATGGACGCACTAACATGATATTGTCAGTTAGGGGACGTTGCCAAGTTAAAGCTTGTAACCCATCAGCACCAGTACCACGCATTAAATTGTATAGTAAAGTTTCCGCGCGATCGCTGGCAGTATGTCCGGTAATAATATATTGATAGTTATAAGACTGGGCGATTTTTGTTAAGGCCTGATATCGCCAATTTCTGGCTGTGGCTTCACTGTTAACAGGTTGATTAGCTATTTCTAAATAGAAAGGTGTGTGCCAAGTTTTCGCTAAATTTTTAACATGATGAGCATTAGCTTGGGAGTCTTCGCGCCAACAATGATCACAATGGGCTATGGCTAGATTCCATCCCCATTTGGGTTGTAGATCTAATAGTAATTTAATTAAGCATAGGGAATCTTGTCCACCCGATACTGCGACTAATAGCTTTTGATTGCGCTCAAATAGATTACGGGCGCGGATAGTCCGATGTATTTGGGCGTGGAGGGGTGTCCATGTCATAATAGATATTTAATCAAAGGTAAAAAGAGAAACCCGCCAATCACACATAGAACAACGACGAAGAGAACTTTCAAGCCTATACCTAATGTAACTTCCATAGCTAGTAAAGTCAGAAAAACGAAATTGAGAGCAAAGCTGAAGAAAACAATTGGGATAGGGAGGATAACTTGTTTTTGACCAGCTTTAATTTTTTGGATGAACCGCAAAATTTTTTGTGTATTTTGTGGTCTATTTTTTGGATCATGCTCCATTAAATAATCAATTAAATCTTTAAATTCTTCAGAAATTTCTGGGGCTTTATCTTGCCATAATAACTTTCCGGTTTGTCTATCTCTTTGAAAGTTATCGTATCCAGGATAAGTTCCTGTGAGTAAGTGCAGAAATGTCCGCCCTAAGGAGAAAAAATCAGATGTATAATCTACCTCTTTACCGGCTTCTTGCTCTGGTGAACAATAGCCTAATGATCCCACTATTGTAGCCGGAATAGTTTGCTTTTGAATTTTTTGGATAAATTCTTTAACAATACCAAAATCAATTAATACTAATTGACCATCAGGTTTTAACATTATGTTATTTGGCTTAATATCCCGATGTAAATAGTTCTGACTATGAACATGAGATAGAATCAGGGTCAATTGTTCTAGCCATTCGATAGCTTGTTGGCTATTAGGAATTTTGTAATTTTGTTCCAACCATTTACCCAAATCCTGTCCAGCAATTTTCTCCATGACTAAACCATGTAAAGCTTCCGGGGTGTGAGGACATTTAAATTTAATGTAAGCATCCACTTCTACGCGGGGAATTCCCGGATTATTTAATTGTTGTAATACATTAAACTCTTGTTTAAAAAGTCCCAAGACTTTATCACTTGATTGGGTTAAAATTTTAATGACTTTATGATCATTCATTAACCTATCTTCTACTTCAAAAGTTTTACCAAAACCACCATCTCCTAATTCTTGCAGAACATGATAACGATTATGGATAATATCTCCAGGTTCAATCATAGCTTTCTCTCTTTTGGGTTAATCAACTACTTATTTATTTTAGAATTCTTGATCATTTGTTGACAATCTAATTTTGTCAAATCATAGTTCATTGGGACAAATATTGCCCCAGATATGGCACATTTAGTAGGGATAACACGAACTATTTGAGAAGTGTTTTCTATCATATCTCCATCATTATCAAAAGAGATAGTTCCTGAAGCTCCTCCTGTTACCTGTTTTATATTGTTTAATTGCTGCTGTATAGCCAATCTTTGGTTTGGCAAACTAGCAGATATAGATACTTTTTCTAGAGCTTTTGTCAAAACCAAAGTAGCATCATAAGATATTCCGGTTTGAACACCTATGTTAGCAGTTCCCCAAAGTTGTTTAGCTCTTTGAATCATCTCTTTATTAGGACTAGATAAAGGATGCCAAGGAACGACTATTAAAAGTTTTTTGACATTCTGTTTATAGAGTATAGTCTCATCATATAGAGTCGAGTATCCTGCCATTGGCAGTTGATCTTCATTGACATCTATCAGGTTTAAAGTATTTTTAAAACTATAATGATTAACTTTACCATCAGGAATGAGAATCAGTGCTTTTGCCCCTTGCTGCCTAACTTCATTTAAGATTTTACGGGGCATAAATTTAGATATAGATATATCTTGTTCAATTATCTTACTTGCACCTAATTGGTTACGAAATTCTTCAAAAGCAGATTGACTAAAAGTGCTGTTTGGATTGTAAAAAACAGCTACTTTTTCTTTAATAGCTAATTGTGATAATTGCAATTGCTCAATTAATTTAGGAATCTGAAGTTTCACACTGGGGATAGTCCGAAATAAGAAGTTTGGTAAAACTTTCTTACCGGAAAAAAGACTTTTTCTAGCAGCCGTAGCAGGAGCAATAACAACAACTTTGTTCTTTTGATAAACAGGTAAAGCTGCTTTAGTTACTTCAGATGTATAATGTCCAATGACTGCGATTACATCATTTTTAGAAAGCAGATGTTCAGCTAATTTATCAACTGTGTCAGGTTTATTTTCATCGTTAACAACCAGAATTTTTAAACCTGGATTTTTAGGATCTTTGTTGAAATCTTCTTGAAATTGTGCTGCACCTCTTAACAAGGCTTCTGCTATACCTCTAGCATCCTGATTAATAGGAATAACAATAGCAATAGTGTAACTTTTTTTGCCTTGTTGCATCAATTTGGCATTGTTGAGGTAGATTAAAATTTCTGGATTATTTTGATTATTAAGTCTCTGTTTAGTAAAAAAATCAACAGCTTTTTTAAAGTTACCTTGTTGAAACAATGGAAATTTATTTTTTGTAAAGAGACTTTCTTCTCCACAAGATAAATTGTCATTTAACTCAAAATCTTTACACCAATTTTGAGAAAAAATATTTATCAATAATTGCGGATTAAAAATCAAATATATCCAGGAAGAAAAACTAAGTATCAAGATTATTAAAAATAACCATTTAGCTAAAATTGGATATTTACGGATTTTTCTGGAAAAATTTGTCATTTTAGTCATCTTTTTCAGGGAAACGTCTTTTAATATATTTAATAAGTAAAGGATGCACAATACAAAAAGTTGGTAATCTTTGGCTATCATCCCTTGCAATTAACCCATCTGTACATAATTTATCTATGGCTTGACCAATTTTTGCTTGAGAAATAGAGGGAAATAATTGATAAATTTCAGGAAGTGACATTGGTTCTGTTTCATAAACTAATTTTCGCACGATATTGAGTTCTATATTTGATAAACCAGAAATATGTTTATCAAATAAATCAGTTATGACATCATGAATAAAAAATGTTCCTTTGAGAAAGTCATCAATTTCACCATTATAATTATTTTGAATATGTTGAGCAGCAAATTCTAAAGCTGATGGATGTCCTTGATATTGTTTAATAAGTCTTTCTCGTCCCTTTTCTGACAATTTAAAATTCTTCAATATGTATTGAGAATCTTGATTATTTAAACCAGTTAATGTTAATTCTCTAACTCTGGATCTGTCCACAATATCCATTTGTTGATGTGTTTGTAAACTGACAAATACTACGCAACTTTGATGTTCTAATGTTGCAACAGATTTTAAAAGTTTTCCATAGTTAGAATAGTTTATTTTTTGCTGATCTTCTGATATTTCATCAGTTGCCATTAGTTTTTCCCAATTATCAAAAATCAGTAAGCACCGATGTTGATTTAAGAAAGAAATTAGGCTAAGAATTCTCTGAGATATATTTTTTTTATGGGGATTTTCTTCTAAATTATTAGCTGAAAAATATGATTCTATATGAGTTAAAAAATCTTCTAAAAAAGGGGAATATTCAAGCTTCTTCCAGATAATATAATCAAATTTATCTTTAACTTTATCCACAAACTTTCTTAATAGTGGTGTTTTCCCAATCCCACCCATACCAAAAACCCCCACCAAAGGACAGTGTTCGTTAACTATCCATGTTTCTAACTTAGATAATTCTTCTACACGGCCATAGAAATCTTTAGGAACTGGTGCTTCCCGTAAATCTATCCGTAATAAATTGTTTTCTGTGTCTTCCTCAGTACCAGGATGTTCTAAAAGTCGTGGGAGAGTTAAGAAGCAATTCTTTTTGCTAACTTTTCTATCTGTAACTTGACTGAGGTATTTAAATAGATCAGGACCCGTATTGTTTTTGATAGTGTCAACAGCATAACCGAGATTATCCATATTGGCATAGGCGATATTTTGCAAAGAATATTCTAAAATCGCTTCTTGACAAGCATTTAAATGAAAATCTATGCCTTTTTCACGCTTTACCCAATCCTTTAATCCTCTAATTATCTGTTTTGTATCCATGGTCTAGTTCTCTCCTGATATCCTGTTCTGGATTGTATCTTAATTTGCCATAACTTTATTAGTTTTATTAGTCTTTATTAGCTAAATACTGATTAGTTAATTGTATTTACAGTTACATCTAATATTGAGATACTTGATTGTGTAAGGACAAAAAAGAGGTTGTTATGGCTTATCAAGATAATTCAGTAATTTCACTAGCAGAAGTTGCTAACGTCAACAGACAGTATAATATTTTGCAGGTAATATCAATACAATCACTGCAAGGGCAAAATATTTGGTTTACACAGAGTCATCAAGGAGATGAGGATGATGATCCTCTAGTTCCTCCTAATTAATTGAGCGGATATTATTTGTCTGGAGAATTAATAATTCTCATCGCTTCCAACTTACAAATTTCTAATTCTGGTAATTTACAATGGGCTTTTTTAAGTTCTTGATCATGGGTATAAAATTCTATAAAATTTCGCCATGATTCTCTAGAAGCTTGCCGATTTCCTTGTGCTGCTTGGACTTGTGCTAATAAGCAATAAGCTGGAGCATAATTGTTTTCTAATTCCAGACAAATAAGTAAATGTTGGTGTGCTTGTTCATAAGAATTTTGCTGAAAATATGCCCAAGCAAGATTTTTGTGTAATGAAACTTTAACTGTGTCATCTTTCACCTTTGACAAAATTGGTTCAATAATTTTCACAGCATCTGCACTATTTCCTTGGAGAATTTGCAACCGAGCTAAATTATTAATAGCAGCATCAGCAGCGCGGTTTTGATATTTAATTGCAATCTGATAATGATGACAAGCATCATCTAAATTATCTAACTTTTCGTAAGTTGCCCCTAGATTATAGTGAGCAGAACCATGATTTTTATTTAATTCCACTGCTAATTCTAGATAAGATGCAGCAATTATAAAATCATTACTCAGGTAGCTTTCATGTCCTAATTGATTTAGAGATTTAGCAATTTCTTTTTTTTCTTTTTCACTGAAATTCATGCGTCTTAGTACCTTTTTTAATTCCTCTGGAACGGGTTTATGAACTGATAGTAAATACAAGATAGATTTAGTAATATCTTCATGATCTTCATCTTCTGTTTTTGCTAGTTCTTTTGTCCATTTAGATTGACTATCAGTTAATAACTCTGGTTTATATTTAGCAAACAATCCAACCAAGTCTGAGCGTTTGTAACGACGACTATCAGCAGGTTCATTATTCAGTCCAAATTCGTAACATATTCTTTCCACATACTTTCTCACGGATGCTTCTGTAATGTTCATCGCTTCGGCTATATCCATATCTGTATGGCCTGAAAGTATTTTCTGCAATACGTTTTTGCGGTTTTCTGTGAGGTTATAGAATACGCGTTCAAACTCTTGTTGATTCATTCTTGATTTTAATTGCATCAGTTATATATTCACGATTGTGGCTATTTTACAGTAATTTAACATCAATTATGCTATGTGATTATTATCACTTAGGCAAAGGTGATAGTTAAGTACGTGATCTGAAAATTTAAATCTCTGTTATGGGGTTGACACCTGTAAGTAAATATGTCATACTTGTGCTTAATAGATATGTCACCGAATAGAAATATCAAATTTTGTGACATAGCTGGGGGGGAAGAAATGCTTTTAACAGACTTTACTGGTATCGCAGCTAAGGTCACTTTTACACAGTCTCTAACTCAAAATAATTTCGTTTTTCAGGTTGAAAATTAAGGTTTACCTACATCATGAATAAACACAAGTGCTTTTTAGGGTTAGCTATATTAGCTACTTTAGTCACGACTCCTGCTCAAGCGGAGGAAGTTTCTAGGAAAGCGGCCGACTTAATGTCCCAAAATTCTAACTCGACTGATTCAGTAGATCAAAACACTAATAATACTCAACCAGTCAATACCCTAGCATCCACATATAACAGTGGTGATACCGATTCTAAGCTGCCTGCAAGTAATTACTTTTATTTAGGTGCAAGTGTGGGTCGGGGTTTTCCAAGTGATGTAAAGCTAAAAGGAAAAGCCACAGATGCTGCTACAATCCAACTTTTGCAGAATGCCAACATCCCCAATGAGATTGAAAATGAGTTGAGCTTATATCCTGGCTCTTATTGGAATATAGCTAGTGGTTATCAGTGGAAAAATGCTCGTGCTGAACTAGAAATTGGTAGTGGTGCTTTTGGCAATGATGAGTTAAAAAGCGTTAGCGCTGGGGGAGTACCTAATGATCAGAATCAGAATCCACCCACTTCAGGAGTTGGCAAAATCAATTTAACTACCGCCTTTGTGAATGGTTATTACGATATTGCTACTAGGTCTAAATTTCGTCCCTACCTTGGCGCTGGTATAGGCTTGGGTTTTATTAGTGATCAAGATAATGGACTCAACGGGTTTGATTATGGCACATCTTTTGCTTATCAAGGAAAAGTAGGTGTTCAGTATGAAGTCGTCAAAAAGGGTAATGCCTTCGTTGAATTTAGATACGTAGGTTTGACTGGCTATACATCAAAGAAGAATAATACAGAAACCGAAATTGGTTCCATTAATTCCCCTGCTGTGAGCGTTGGTTATCGGCAAGGTTTTTAATCGTTAATTGCATATTGTGGGGTGGATCAGATTCACCCTACAAACTTGCTTTCATTAATCGAATTCTTTGCATAAATATTTTTATATTACACAACAAAGAAATAATAAACTACACATACAGATCGGTTGATTCCATGTTTGCTAAAAAAATGAGGTATCAAAGATATGAATTTAAAGCAGGCTATTTCTGTTTGGTTCATTAGTAGCTGTTACTTGTGATTATTTAGAACAGTGTTCATCTGTTGATGTAGAATTTATTGAATAAAAATTCAACCACAATACCACATTAGTTATTACTTCTATTTTTCTTCAGAATAAATGGCGTTTTCACCATCACATCTGTATTCATCAACTGATCCCAAAACCGAAAATAAAGACCATAATTACAATTAAACTTGTGATGATGAAGAGTATGGTGAGTTGGAGTAATCCAATTTTTCCCCCAAAAACCACGCATCCAGGAACGGGGATAAACCTCATAACCTGTATGATTGACAACGCCAAATATCGTCATTAATGTTAGCAATAAAATGATCATACTAATGTGAATAGGAATAATAAAAACCAAAATAGGAATAATAATTGCCGTTATCATACTCTCAACGGGATCAAAAGAAAAAGAAGTCCAGGGAGTAGGGTTAATAGATTGGTGATGCACCTTATGAAAGCGGCGATATATGCTAGGAATATGTAACCAGCGATGAGTCCAATAAAAATAAGTATCGTGGATAAATAAATATATAAACAGACTTACTGGCAAATAAACCCAGCCATATTGGATAGGATTTATATAAACTTTTGTTTGTCCTAATGCGATCATTTCCATGATAAAAGCACTGGGTAAAGCAAAAATAAGACAGGAAAAGAGAGACCATTTGATTTCGCTTTTCATTTTACTCTTCCGTCTATCCAGATCATGAAGACGACGAACTTCCCAAGACTGGGGACGACGAACCCAAAGTAACCAATAAAGCAGCGAAGACACAATCAGGTATCGTGTCGAAAGAACGAAAAACATAAACAAACTGGAGATACCAAATTGCGTCAAATTAGGGAGCATAAAGGCTGGTTATGTATTTATAAAACAACATGAATTATTATAGTTCTTTCTTTGCGCCTTTGCTCCTTAGCGTCTTTGCGCGAACCCCCCCCTCTCAAAAGAAAAGGGGGAAAATGAACTTACAAAAACCAACCGTAGGAATGTAAACCCTTACCCAAAAGATTCACACCAAGATAACAAATCCAAACTACAACAAAACCAGCAGCGGCTAAAATTGCAGGTTTTCTACCTTGCCAACCGCGAGTTATTCTAGAATGCAGATAAGCGGCAAAAACTAACCAAGTAATTAACGCCCAAGTTTCCTTAGGGTCCCAACTCCAGTAAGAACCCCAGGCTTCATTAGCCCAAACACCACCGGCAATAATCCCAATTGTGAGGAGAGGAAATCCCAAACCAATGATGCGATAGCTGATATTATCGAGGGTTTCAGCTAAGTTGAGGCGTTGAGGTGAAAGAATTTCAGTGGTTTGAATAGGAGTGGTTGTGACTAAATCCAAAACCGCAGTTCCAGTTCCGTTGTTATTACTTTCAACGCGAGAAAAGCCATTAGTTTCCGCAGAGGGTGTAGATGTAACTAACTCACCAGCTTTAAGTAGTTTATAGCCATTACTCCGATAACCGCCATTACCAAAGGAACTACCTTGTAATTGGATATTTTGGCCGCGAGTAACAATTAAAAATGCGATCGCTAACAATGCGCCTACCATCAAAGCGGAATAACTCAACATCATGACACTGACGTGCATCATCAGCCAATTAGATTTCAAAGCCGGAACTAAAGGCTCTGATACCTGCATATTTGATGGTAAAGTTAGAGTAGCAAAAGCAGCAATGCACATCGCTACAGGTGCAGTCACAACTCCCACCAAACGACTACGACTGCTATTTTCGGCAATTAAATGGACAGCAGTAATTCCCCAAGTCAGGAAAAATAAAGACTCGTAGAGATTACTCAGGGGAAAATAACCCGCTTCGATCCATCTTGCCCCTAATAAAGTCGCCATACACAAATTAGCGATCGCCATACCGGCTGTTCCCAAAGCCGCTGTCACCGATAAACTCGGAAAAGCCGCCCCCACCCAATAAACCAACATCGTACAGAATAAGACAGCAAAAGAGGCATTATCTAGCCAGTTCTGGAGTACAACCAGATTCATAAACACTTCTCTCCAAATTCCGATTTCCTTGATCCTAACTGGTTTTGGAGATTAGTCATTGGCAAGATTAACCTTCATAATTCATAGCGCCCAGATATTTAGTTAAAAACCGAGATGTGTAGGGGTTTAGCAGTGCTTATTGGTGTCAACTTAAGCTACGGATGCGTTATTTGTTTGGCTTCCACACCCGCCCAGAAATGAATTTCCGGGCTAATAGCTAAAGTTTACTAAAGTAAACTGAGGATTTAGACAATTCTTAGTCATCTTCAGATGACTTTTGCTATTAGACTGGGAATTCATTCCCAGGCGGGCTGCTAAAGCCCTACTATGTAATCACACGATTAAGACGTTTTGAATATAAATTAGTCCGTGAGTTGCCCAAACTTACTCACGTTTAGATATAATTTATTATAAGAACAGTATCAAATTAATATCACAAAAATTACCTAAAGTTATGAAACAAAGGTTATTTAGTCAAGGGTGGATAGGGTTGACGCAAATTGTCACTCTGGCTTCCCTGACAGCATTAACGACAATTGCGACAATCAACCAACCCAGTTACGCTGAAAGAACTCTGGTTGAGAACCGAAATTTTAAAATTGATATTGATTTTGATAAGATCAATACCTCTAGTGCGACTGTCAAATCTGGAAGAAATTCCGGTATTCCTATTAATATTTTAATTCAACTGTCTCAAGGTTTATCTGAACCACCAAAGACGACAAAACAAAAAGCTGATGATTTCTTAGTTCAGGCTGCGGATAAGTATGAAATAGGAGATTATCGCGGGGCAATATTAGCTTATGACGAAGTAATTCGCCTTACTCCTAATAATTCTGAAGCTTTATTCTATCGCGGTATGGCTTATTATAATTTAGGAGATAATCAAGCAGCGATACAAGATTACAACCAAGTTCTCAAAATTAATCCTAACGATGCCAATGCCTACATCAATCGAGGAAATCTTCGTGATGCTTTAGGAGATAAACAAGCAGCGATACAAGATTATAACCAAGCTCTCAAAATTAATCCTAACTATGCCGAAGCTTACCTCAACCGGGGACTTACCCGTGATGATTTAGGAGATAAAAAGGGAGCTATAGAGGATTACAACCAAGCTCTCAAAATTAATCCTAACGATGCCGTGTCCTACCGTAACCGGGGAAATGCCCGTGATGATTTAGGAGATAAAAAGGGAGCTATAGAGGATTACAACCAAGCTCTCAAAATTAATCCTAACGATGCCGTGTCCTACCTCAACCGAGGAAATCTCCGTGATGCTTTAGGAGATAAACAAGCAGCGATACAAGATTATAACCAAGCTCTCAAGATTAATCCTAACTATGCCGAAGCTTACCTCAACCGGGGAGTTGCCCGTGATACTTTAGGAGATAAACAAGCGGTGATACAAGATTTCAACCAAGCTCTCAAAATTAATCCTAACTATGCCAAAGCCTACTATAACCGGGGAAACGCATACGCTACTTTAGGAGACAAATTTCAAGCGATATCTGATTTTCAACAAGCAGCAAAAATATATCAACAACAGGACAAAAATGAAAATTATCAGGATGCTTTGAATAGAATTAGGGAATTACAACAATAGTATTTTTGTCAGAATCAGGATATCCACCGATTTAAGGATTAACAGGATGTTTAATTGTAATTGAATAATAAAATTTTGATAATTTTCTATTATTCTCACAGTTAATTTCTTCTTTGCGTCTTTGCTCCTTTGCCACTTTGCGCGAAACATAGCACACCGAAACACACGAAAAGAATGTTAATTTCATCCTGAAAATCCTTAAATCCTGGATATCCTGATTCTGACAATTAACATACACGGATACACCAAGAGAATATTATTGTTAAGACTCACCCTTTAGTCAAAAAGTCATTTTCCCCCCAGTTAGGGTTGATTATGACACAAATTTGACATTAAAAGTCTATTAGTTTCCGCAACTGCTGTAGATGTAACCTTTCTCTGGTTTTGGAGATTAGTGATTGGCAAAATTAACTTTCATAATTCATAGCGCCTAAATATTTAGTTAAAAAAGGCGAAAAAACCTCATAAATCAAAGTCAGCGGTTGTCCATGATGCCAAAACAAATAATGGCGACCCCAAAAAGGCCCCTTTTCTTGAAAACCCGACTCTAACGCTTCTGAGTTACCATAATAAATACCTTGAACATCTCTATATAACTCAGTTCGTAACCGCGCTAAACTTGCCCAAATCGGCAAAGACTTGTTTTGTAAATACTCATCTACATGACTTGCTTCCCACCAAGAAGCAGCATAATATAACCGCTGACCGGAAGCAGTTCTGACCCAAACCTGTCGGCGCACTCTTGGGCCCGGTAGCATCTGCATCATAGTTGGTGCATTATCAGTATTCATGCCAATTGCTGACATATCAATTACATCTACCTCCGTTGGTTCACCCGTCAATAGTTGGACGTGTCGAGTCGGAGAACCATCACCCAAAAGCAATAATTGCCAAGTAGGAGCTAACTGACTGTGAGGTAACCCGCGTTTAATAGCTTCCTCCCCACCTTGCCAAATGGGAGTTAGACAATGCCAAGCGCTGGGTAAGATTAAATCATTTGTGGGATTAAAAGTAGTAGTCAATGTTCTTTACAAAAGTTTATATATATTTCTATGAATAGCACAAAAACCAGCATCACTAGAAGAAGCTGGTCAATCATTGGTTATTGGGAAAATTCTTTCCATCTCTTGTTCCCTGTTCCCTGTTCCCTGTTCCCTAAAAAATGTAAACCCGCTGCTATAATCATTTTTCTGACATAACAGCGGGTTATTTACATTCAAAAATGCGGATGGCGAGACTCGAACTCGCAAGGGCTATGCCCACACGCACCTCAAGCGTGCGCGTATACCAATTCCGCCACATCCGCGCGGTTTTGAACACAGATTAGAGTATAACATAAAAAAATCTCTCAAATACAATATTTTTCCAATATTTCCCAAATATTTTTTGAATGGGTATGAGACTAACAGAAATATAGTTACAGCACAAGTCATATTAAGAGGTCTAGCAAAGATGCCAGATAATCCAATAGTCTGCTAAGAATGAGGTTTGGGAATCTCCTGTCACGATTTGCAGTAATGCAACCGCTTTATGTCAACAGGATAGGAGAAAATGTCAATCTACTGGTACTGATATCGCAACTCGAAAATGAAATTTGATAAAATATTAATTGCCAATCGAGGAGAAATAGCCCTTCGCATTCTCCGTGCCTGTGAAGAAATGGGAATTGCCACAGTTGCTGTTCACTCCACTGTTGACAGAAACGCGCTGCACGTCCAACTTGCAGATGAAGCCGTTTGCATTGGTGAACCTGCCAGCAGTAAAAGTTATTTGAATATTCCCAATATTATTGCTGCTGCATTAACGCGCAATGCCGGTGCCATTCATCCTGGGTATGGTTTTTTATCAGAGAATGCCAGATTTGCCGAAATTTGTGCGGATCATCATATCGCTTTCATTGGACCTACACCCGAATCTATCAGGCTGATGGGGGATAAGTCCACCGCTAAAGAAACTATGCAAAAAGCCGGTGTTCCTACAGTTCCCGGTAGTGAAGGGTTAGTAGAATCAGAAGCAGAAGGATTAGCGATCGCTCAAAAAATTGGTTATCCTGTAATGGTTAAAGCTACCGCCGGTGGTGGTGGTAGAGGAATGCGGCTTGTCCGCTCCGAAGATGAGTTTGTGAGACTATTCCTCGCGGCTCAAGGGGAAGCAGGAGCAGCTTTTGGTAATTCAGGCGTTTATATAGAAAAATTTATTGAACGTCCCCGGCACATTGAATTTCAGATTTTAGCGGATAACTACGGCAACGTGATCCATTTAGGTGAAAGAGATTGTTCAATTCAGCGTCGTAACCAAAAACTCCTAGAAGAAGCCCCTAGTCCGGCTCTTGATCCAGATTTACGGCAAAAAATGGGAAAGGCTGCCGTTAAAGCTGCCCAGTCTATTAACTACAGCGGTGCTGGAACTATCGAATTTCTTCTAGACAAATTCGGTAAATTCTATTTCATGGAAATGAATACCCGCATCCAAGTTGAGCATCCAGTGACAGAGATGATTACTGGTATAGATTTAGTAGTTGAACAAATTCGCATTGCTCAAGGGGAAAGACTAAAGCTGACACAAAAAGAAGTGGTTCTTCGAGGACATTCTATTGAATGTCGCATTAACGCCGAAGATCCAGATCATGATTTTCGCCCAGCCCCCGGTAAAATTACTGGTTATCTGCCACCTGGAGGACCAGGAGTGCGGATTGATTCCCACGTATACACGGATTACAACATTCCCCCTTATTACGACTCCCTGATTGGCAAATTAATTGTCTGGGGACCAGACCGAGCTACAGCAATTACCCGCATGAAACGCGCATTGAGAGAATGTGCCATTACTGGAGTCCCGACAACCATTCCCTTTCATCAAAAAATTATGGAAAACTCCCAATTTTTGCAGGGTAATATTTACACCAGCTTTGTTCAGGATATGAAAATGCAATAATTGGTCAGTTGTCAGTTGTCAGTTGTCAGTTGTCAGTTGTTAGTTGTCAGTTGTTAGTTGTCAGTTGTTTGGGGAAAAATTTTTTCTTCCTTCTTCCTTCTTCCTCCTGACTCCTGACTCCTGACTCCTGACTCCTGACTCCTTCCTTCTGACTCCTGACTCCTATTACCTATATAACATGGTCAGTAACCCTTGCTGACCTAGTAAAATTTCCCGAATAAAACTAAAAATCGCTACTAAGATAATCGGGGTAATATCTACACCACCAATAGGTTGTACTAACTTCCGCAACGGGATTAAGAAGGGTTCAGTCGGCCAAGCGATCAGACTAAAAGGTAAACGGTTGAGATGGAATTGGGGATACCAGGTCAGAATAATGCGGAAAATAAATAAAAACGTCATCACTCCCAAAAAGGGGCCAAGAATCCAAGTAGTCAAGTTAACACCAGTCATTTTGTTTAGCTAATATTTGTGAGAACATCCTCAACTTAGACCTAAGTTGAGAAATTTTAAGTTTTGTAACGCATTCTTTTTTAATTTTAACTAAATGGTGTCATTTTATTGTGAGAATGGAAAAACAAAGTTATTGACTTGGGATCATCAATCAAGTAGATACCAAGTTGGATAGATAATCCTGTTCTACTTTTCAAGAAAGTAATCCAGGATTAAAATGAGAATAAACTGTGTAAAAAAAGGTTGAGAACTATGACACCCTCTTTAGCAAATTTTCTTTGGAGTTTGGTTTTTGGGACTGCGATTGTCGTTATCCCTGCTACCATTGGTCTAATTTTCATTAGCCAAAAAGATAAAATCCAACGTTTTTAATTCCTAGGGACTGGGGACTGGGGAAGAATTGTCTTCTCCTTTCTCCTGGACTTCTGAACTCCAGTATTCTTCTTCTACAATATTATGACTGGTTAAAATAGTGATGGTAAGTGTAACTCGTTAATATAGATTTGATATTAGGAAAACGCCAATGGTTAATTTTGGGCTGAACTCAGCCAGTGTTTTAGCTCAGGTAAATTTTGGAGCGAACTCAGCCAGTATTCTGGGAATTTTCCTGGCTGTAGCTGGAGCAGCACTGTACTTTCTTAGGACTGTCCGGCCAGAACTGTCAAGAGATCAAGACATCTTTTTTGCAGCGGTTGGCTTATTATGCGGCTTTATTCTTGTCTTCCAAGGATGGCGACTTGATCCAATTTTACAATTTGGTCAGTTGCTTTTGGTAGGTTCTACGGTATTTTTTGCGGTTGAAAGTATTCGTCTGCGGAGTATCGCTACTCAACAAGCTAAACGCAATACTCCCATTGTGGACGATGAACGCGAGGTTAGCAGGAAATATTCTTATTCTGAGCGGCGCAATTATCAAGCTGAGATGGATGCAGATTTAGAACCGCTACCTTATGAAGAAGAGGAAGAAGCTCCTCAACGTCCGAGAATTCGCGGTAGTCGAGATGAACGTTCTTCCCGTGATGACTATTACGAAGATCAAGCTCCACGCAGTTCACCAAACCCACGGAACAGGGAAAGACCAGATTCAGGAGAAAGAAAGCGTCGTCCTAATTCTGGGCGTTCAGTCGGTCGTCCCAGCGAGAGTAATACAGATGAAAATTGGGGTTCTGCTCCCAGACAAGTTGATGATTGGGAAGGTGCAAATTCTCAAGATGAAGTAAGAAAACCACCACGTCGCAATAATAGCGGTAATAACAGTAATAGCGGTAATAATCGCCCCCAACGCCCAGAAAGCCGAGAGGATGATGTTGCTCCTACTCCTAGACCCAGAAAACGTCGTCCTCCCAGAGACTCAGTTCCGCCTAGAAGACAGGATGATGATGAGGCTATACCAACGGATTATGTACCATACAATCCCATTAATAAGCCCAATAATGAGCCGGATAATTCCGATTTTGATGACGATATTTAAAACATTTGGGGTGGACGACGGAAAACAGTAATGTGAAAACATTTACACCTAGCTTCTGGCTCCAACAGTCTATTTATTGGAGCCTAATTTTTGGACTGACAAGTTTACTAATATCTTGTGCTGCTGATAATATCCCGATGGGAGTAACTTCTCTGAATAGCCGATATACTGAAGAACAACCGGCAATGAGTGGTAATGGCCGTTTTTTGGCTTTTATTTCCAATCGTTCTCGTCGTCAGCAGTTGTTAGTATACGATTTAGAAAATCAAAGTTTTATGCCCACACCGGGCTTAAACCGACAATCTGTAATTGCGGAAAGTCCTAGTTTGAGTTATACAGGACGCTACATTTGTTATATTACCAGTGATCAAGGTAGACCAGTTGTAGCACTCTATGATCGGGCTTCGCAAAATTCACAAATTCTGACTCCCACCTTTCGTGGTTGGGTGAGAAATCCTACTATTAGTCCTGACGGGCGTTATGTTGCGTTTGAATCTGCTGGTCGTGGACAATGGGATATTGAAGTTCTCGATAGGGGTCCAACTATTGAGTTAGATATTCCTAATGGTGCAACGGTGAATACCAATTAAAATTTATTTTGTCTGAATCAGGATGTCCAGGATTTAAGGATTTTCAGGATTGGTAATTGGTTTGTTTATTAACCCTTTCTGCTTTTGTTCTCTGTTCCTTGTTCTCTAAATGAATTATAAATTATCAATTATTTTAATTTTATGCTCAACTCTATTAACTGGGTGTTTTGGCTATCCGCGTTTACTCAGTTACCCATTTGATTCTGGGGGTAGGAGTCTTAATAGTTTTTCATCGGAGTTAAATCCGCAAATTTCGGGGAGATATATGGTGTTTACGAGCGATCGCCGAGGCAGTCAAGATGTATATATGTTTGATACGGTGACTCGGAATTTGGTGGATTTACCAGGTTTAAATTCTTTTGATACGATTGCTTCCCATCCTGCATCATCTGATAATGGTAAATTCATTGTTTTTGCTGCTAGTCGTCAAGGACGAACACAAATTGTTTTTTATGATCGAGATGTGCGTCAATTACGAAATTTAGCTGGTGATATCCAAGGAGAAGTCCGCAATCCTACTATTAGTGCTGATGGTAGTAGAATTGCGTTTGAATATAGCAATAATGGACAATGGGATATTTTAGTTTATGACCGTTTTGGGCGAAAATTGAATATTCCTCAAGATCCCAGTTAGTCAGAGGAGTCAGGAGTCACCGAGTCAGGAGTCAGGAGTCACCGAGTCAGGAGTCAGGAGAAAAGAAAGAAGAAGAAGGAAGTAAGAAAGATAAAAGGAAGAATGAAGAGTCAAGTAGGGGCGCAAGGCGTGCGCCCAGAATATAGAATCAATTAATCAGTATTTTGTACAGATTCGATGAGCGATCGCACTTCCTCAGTACCCTGGGATGGTTCAAAGGAAAGGGGAAATTTGCCTTTGACTAGCATTCTTAAACCTAAAGGTGCAAGACTAAGTAATCCTTGTAAATCGCGCAAATAATTACCAACTACTTGCATCCCAAATTGACGTTCATCAATCCAACCACCTTGTTTGACTAAATCTACTAAAACTTTACGGTGACGAATTGCTCGACTATCACTCGCTTCTTTGCGTTCCAGAATTTCCTGTTTAATTTTGGTGATTTGCTCTAATGGGGCAACTTCCATAGGACAAACTGAATCACAATAAAGACAACGAGTACAACCCCAAACTCCTTGAGTTCCTGCGCTATAGTTTTCTAATCGTTCTTCTGTATTACTATCGCGGGAATCTGCCACCATGCGATAGGCTTTAGCTAAGGCATGGGGACCAACAAAGTCAGGATTGACTTCCAGAGCATTACATTCAGAATAACAAGCCCCACACATAATACAATTGCCTGTTTGATCAAGAAGCGATCGCTCTTGAGGCGTTTGTAAGAACTCTCTTTCGGGAACTTGTCTACTTGCTGTACTTACATAAGGGGCAACTTTCTGCAAATTATTCCAAAAACCATTCATATCCACAACCAAATCTTTAATTACAGGCATATTCCCCAAAGGTGCAACTGTAATTTCTGGAGTAGCCTGAGACTGATTTGCCAATGATGATATTTTCTCCAGTCTAGCCAGTTCACTCCCCACATTTTCCTTACAAGCCAAAGCAGAACGCCCATTAATCCGCACAGCACAACTACCACAAATTGTATTGCGGCAATTTTTGCGAAATGCTAAAGTTCCATCTTGTTCCCACTTAATCTGATTGAGACAATCCAGGATAGTATTCCCTGGTTCTACCTCCAAAACGTAGGATTTGAAAACAGGATGAGAATTTTCTTGTTGTCGAGTAATCTTAAAAATAACTTCCATTATTATCAATCCAAATCTTGGGTTCAAATCTTTTCTATGCCTTACCCACCTCAAAATCATGAAGCTAGGGAGGGATGAAGTCCAAAGCATGAAGTATAAACAGACATTTTCTCTTATGCTTGACTTGACCGCAGGCTTCACCCTTAATCCTTTACACTTAATACTTCTTTCGTCAAGCCCTAGTTATCAAAATTCTACATCTTTAAATATATAGAAGTGTTAAAGCAAGTGAACATCTTTCCTCATGGCTATCAAATACCCCATAGATGTGGTAAATTTATTCTTCCCCTAGACAGACGTAGATAATCTGACGAGAGCTTTGAATCTGACGGTGATCAATAATGGGGATTTTCCACCCCGGTTTTTGTTTCTAGTCACTGATAGCTGGCGTAGCGAAGCCATAGAAACTCTAGAATTTAACTGATTCACTCCAAGAAAGCTAGTCGGAATTAGATTAACTTTCATAAAAGTCTTGACATTCTCCTCATGACAGTATGAAGCCTTGGGAAAATCTCTACTGCATTTTACCTCCTCAACTCCAGCGCGTGAGATCAAAATTTAACCGAAATATGAATTTTAAATTCAAAAAATATTTTGCTATTATTATTTCATGCTAGTATTTAATAGAAAATTACGAACTAACAAAATTAGAGACAATAACCGCATAAGCGCGGCTAACACTTCTAAGTTTACTCGTAATGTAGAGACTGGAAAATTCATGTCTCTACTGGCAGAATAAAAGGGTGTATGTTCGTTAGACCACATACAAATACTATGCTATCTTCAGCTAAAGAAGAGAATTAGGTGCAAGCCGATAACTCAAAAGCAAGTAAGATTGGCGGTGAATGTGAAAAACCTGTAATTTATTGGCTCTACGACTTTTTTGGAGTAGAACTAACCTGATTTGTAAAGGTGGCTTGAAGTTACACCGATACAACAGCGCCCAAAGAGAAAATAATTTAATTTCTGATGGCCAATGATGGTTAAAAGCGCAGTAAAATTACTGAAATAAATGTTTGTGGTAACTATGACTTAGAAACCTATTATAGATAACTATGATAGAGTCATTCGTTGCTTCCATATCAGCAGGAATTCACCCATCACCCTCATGTTTTGTTTATTTCTGAAGTCCAGTTGCGCTGATTGCTCAATACTGGACTCACAAGAAAATTTTTAAATGGCTAACGCCATGCTACGCTATCAATTTGAAGAGATTAAGGAAAATTAGAACATAATGGCTGAAACCGCAACTGCCCCATTAACTGGAAAAACATTACTAGCGAAAGTTAAAGAACTTTCCACTTTACCACGTCGGGAAAGAGCAAAGCAATGTGGTTATTACACCGTTACTAAAAATAGCCAAGTTCGGGTTAATTTAACAGATTTTTATGATGCTTTATTGTCAGCTAGAGGCATTCCCCTCAGCCCAGAAGCACCAAAAGATGGACGTGGCCGCGAACCGACATACCGGGTTAGTGTTCATCAAAATGGTCAAATTGTGATTGGTGCAACTTACACCAAAGCGATGAACCTAAAGCCCGGTGATGAATTTGAAATTAGACTAGGTTACAAACATATTCACTTAATTCAACTTGGTGAAGGTGACAAACAATTAACCCAGTCAGATGATGGTGCTGATGAATCAGACGCAGAAGAATAAATTTTTTCACCTATCAGGGCTGGTTTTTCCCTTAATGCTGAAAAATCTATCCCTAAAGCTACCGCTAATTAGTAGCTGTAGTTAAATAATTTCAGTGGCATAAGACATAAAAAACGTTTTGGCCTCTTCCATTAGTCACAAATTCTAGTAGAGTCTTGATGAATAATCAAGAAATCTGTTGTTGCAGGAAGTTAGTCATGTTTTTTATGTCTATTGCGCTGTCATTTTTAGAGTTATCGGCCAATCCTTTGCTGGAGTTTATCAAAGATACACCAGTATTTTTGGTCATGGCTTTTTTTATGGTTTGGATAGGTTGCTGGTTGCCATTAGTAGCAATTTTAGCCATTACCTTAAATTGGCAAATACATAAATCTTTACAACCTGAGCAAAAAATTCCTTTATTAGTATCTCTCTATTTATTAGTACCCCTAATTCTCTGGGGATTTCAATGGTTGAAATTAGGTTCTTTCCCTGATTATGGATTAGTAGGGGAAGTTTCTATTTTCGCTTCTTTATTGCTAGGTTTTAGCTTGGGTGTTTTCAGTCTAGCTATCGTATTTCTTGGGCAAATTCGCGCTGGTTGGTGCTACTTAGAAAAATCTCATCTCAAGTTAATACCATCTAGTTTATTGACAATTTCCCTAGTGGCTTTGTTTGTGGGGGGAATCGAAGAACTGGTATTTCGGGGCTTTATATTCACTCAATTAGAACAGAATTATTCAATTTGGTTAGCTGCAATTATTTCTAGCTTGATTTTTGCTGTCTTACATTTGGTCTGGGAACAAACAGAAACTCTTCCTCAACTGCCTGGATTATGGCTCATGGGTATGGTATTGGTATTAGCCAGATTAGCTGATGGGCATAATTTAGGGATAGCTTGGGGACTTCATGCTGGTTGGGTATGGGCGATCGCTACTATAGATACAGCAGGATTAATCACCTATACGGATAAAGTTTCTGCATGGGTGACAGGTATCAATAAAAAACCCCTCGCGGGGTTAACAGGAATTATGTGTGTTTTGGCGGTGGGGGTAGTGCTTTTATGGGTGTCTGAAATTGTTAATTAGTATTTTTCGCGCAAAGTCGCAAAGGAGCAAAGGCGCAAAGAATGGAAGAATTACTTGATTGTGGTTAAGAATTGGCGTAAGCTGACTAAGCTCAGGGTTTGTCCTAAGTTTAGGGGTAGGATGGATATGCCTTCTAAACGGGATTGTATCCAGCCTTCTCCCCAGTACCATTCGTGAAAGCCGTCAATGCCTCCACTCAGTAGTAAGCGCAGACAATTGGGTTTTACTACGTCTACTCGATGATGAATGGATATGGGCCCTGTGTGAGTAGTAAATTCAAATCCTGACGGTAATTCTGTGGGCATTTCTGGGGGGAAACTTTGCCCCAATAGCCATTTTTTTAGTTGTGCAGGATGCAAAATACTGTCATGAATGGCATTGGCTGATGCTGCGATTTCAATACGGATTTGGCTTTTTTGAAATGTACCTAGCATAGTAATTGGTAATTGGTAATTGGTAATTGGTAATTGGTAATTGGTAATTGGGTAATTTCTTTCTTCCTTCCTTCTTCCTTCCTTCCTTCTTCCTTCTTTCTTCCTCCTCTCCTGACTCCTGACTCCTGACTCCTGACTCCTGACTCCTGACTCCTGACTCCTGACTCCTGACTCCTGACTCGAAACAACTTAGAATATAAAAGTCATCTTGTAAAGAATTGTAAGGTTTTTCATGGCAGATCAATTGATTCGTGCGACTGCGGCGGATGGTGGTATTAAGGCTGTAGGCGTGATTACCACCCGGTTAACAGAAGAGGCTAGACAACGCCATAAATTATCTTATGTGGCTACAGCAGCTTTGGGAAGAAGTATGGCGGCTGGTTTGTTGATGGCTTCCAGTATGAAACGGGTCGGTTCTAGGGTAAATGTGCGAGTTAAGGGCGATGGTCTTTTAGGTGGTATATTGGCAGATGCGGGCTTAGATGGCACTGTGAGGGGCTATGTTGGTAATCCCTCTGTGGAATTGCCTCCCAATGATCAGGGTAAACTAGATGTTGGGGGGGCAGTGGGTACAGGTTTTCTTTATGTAGTCCGCGATATTGGCCATGGCTTTCCTTACTCTAGTACGGTAGAACTTGTTTCTGGGGAAATAGGTGACGATGTTGCTCACTATTTAGCAAATTCTGAACAAACTCCTTCCGCTTTAGTTTTGGGTGTGTTTGTGGGAGAACAGGGTGTGACGGCTGCCGGAGGAATATTGATACAGGTGTTACCGAAAGCTGCGAGGGATGAGGAGTTAGTGGCTACATTAGAATCACGGGTTTCGGCTTTATCCGGGTTTACGCCATTACTGCAAGCAGGTAAAACACTGATAGAAATTTTTAACGATTTGTTAGGAGATATGGGATTGAACATATTTCCGGAAACTCAGATGTTACGCTTTCATTGTGGCTGCTCTTTTGATCGGGTGCTAGGGGCGCTGAAAATATTGGGAGAAGCGGAACTACAAGACATGATTGTGAAAGATAATGGTGCAGAAGCAACTTGTGAGTTTTGCGGTAATATTTATCAAGCAAGTAGTGATGATTTAACCCAGTTAATTGGAGATTTGCAAAGAGAATCTGCAATTTCTGGTTAATGTAACTAGTCACACTCAAACCAAAAAACAGTAATGTTATTGATGAGGGTGATGAATTTTTTGGATGGGTTTTTCTAGATGGGAAAGTTAGGATAGCAAACATAAAATTATCTATATTGATCTACCTACTTTCATATCGCTATTCAATTAGTGTGGTGTGAGCAATGACAGAGCGGGATATTCCAGATAATTGGTCTTCGGACCAAGCAGGAGAACCAATTGGGTTTGAACCCAACTATATATCAAATAATCAAACTGCTGATACTGCTGCAATTGGTGCTAATTCTCAGTCCATGAAGAAAAGCAAAAAGCCAGATGGCACAGGTTTGGCGATAAATGATAATTCAGAATCTACTTTTAATCTCAGTGTTTTAATTGAGAAATTGCCCCGTTGGACTAAAAATTGGGTAGTTTGGGCAGCAGTATTAACTTTAATTCCTGGAAGTATGGGTTTTCTCGCTCTATCCATCCTGTTTAAGTTACCATCTGCCCCTAATTGTCCACAGATTTTCTGGCCTTTGGCTAGTGCGTCAGTGAGAGTACACTGCGCTCAGTTGGCGGCTTCTAAGCAAACTATTAATGATTTGCTGCAAGCGATTACTCTCGTCAAGCAATTACCAGAAAATCACCCACTACGAGGCGAAATTAATCGTCTTTTGGAGGAATGGTCACGGGATATTTTAAAATTAGCTGATCAGAGTTTCCAAGGAGGGAATTTGGAGGAAGCGATCGCTACAGCCCGAAAAATTCCTCCTGATGTCAAGGTTAGTGAACTGGTTGAAGAACAAATTCAAAAATGGCAAACGATTTGGTCAAAGGCTGAAGGAATTTACCAAGAAGCCGAAAAGGAATTGCGTCAACGACATTGGCAATCGGCTTTTATGCTCACAGCTAGATTACTGCGGGTAGATAATAAATACTGGGCAAGCACTAAATATGATCAATTAAATAACATTATTGTTACAGCGCGGGAAGATGGGGATAAACTTTACAAAGCAGAAGATTTAGCAAAGAGTCGCAATTTAGATAATTTACTCAAAGCTATTAAACTAGCTGAGGCGATTAAACCGGATAGTTATCTGTATCAAAAAGCCAAAGAGTTAATATCAGGATTTGCTCGAAAAATGCTCACACTCGCACAAGCAAAGATGAAAGAGCGAAATGCGGATGCAGCATTGGAAATTGCCCGACAAATTCCGCCTATTCCTGAATTACAAGCGGAAGTTGATGATTTTATGGTTTTGGGTGAAGCCCAAAGAAGTGCTTTTATTGGGACTGCGGCTGGGTTAGAAACTGCTATTTCTCAAGCTCAACAAATAGATGCTTCTAGGGATGTTTATAATGAGGCACAACAATTAATTGCGCGTTGGCAATTAGAAATTGAAGATGTTTCTCGGTTAGAGAAAGCCCGAAATCTAGCCAGTCAAGGCACGGTTAATGATTTAACAGCAGCTATTTCGGAAGTACAGCTAATTCCTGGGAATAATCCCCGTGGGACAGAAGCCCGTCAAGAAATTGGCCGTTGGCGTGGACAAGTGGAAACGATTGAAGATAGACCATATTTAGATCGGGCAGAACAAATAGCCATCGGTGAGGATGTTAACTCATTGCAAACAGCGATCGCTGAACTTAATCAAATTCGTTCTGGACGAGCATTATATCCAGAAGCCAGAAAAAAGATGAGGCTATGGACGGCTAAAATTGAGCGCATTCAAGATCAACCATATTTAGATCAAGCCAAGGCATTAGCCGACAGTGGTAATTTAACAACGGCTATTAGTGAAGCCCAAAAAATCGCCTCTTCAGGACGCGCTTTATCAAGTGAAGCCCAATCATCTATAGATACTTGGCAAGACCAAATTCGCGCTAAAGACAGTTGGCAAAAAGCCAAGCAAGTCGCAGTTACTGGCACACCAGAGGCTTTAAGTGAAGCTATCCAGTTGGCAAATCGGGTATCTAGTCGTAACAGTTTACGTTTAGATGTGAATATTGCTATTGACCAGTGGAGTCAACAGTTGTTAGAAATGGCACGTTCTCAAAGTGAGGTAGATGTGGCTAAAGCAATTGATACAGCCAAGTTAATTCCTCGTGGTAGTAGTGCTTACACTGACTCTCGAGAACAAATTAGAACTTGGCGGCAACTTATGATTCCCAAATCCCCTCCTAGTCCGTCTGTGGAATCTATACCTGAACTAACACCAGCAGTTCCAGAATCTCAGCCTTCAGGAAGTCCTAATTAATGGATAATTTTGCTAATTTTAAGTATGAATTATACTAAACACGGGTGAGATTTAAACTTTTGCCAAATGACAAAGAACCCAGATGTGTAGGGGTTTAGCAGTGCTAAACCCCTACGGTTAGAATCAAACAATCAAGCCGTTTTGAGTATAGCCTCACGCAAAGGCGCAAAGTGAGGAATCCTTATATTGCTGTCGTTACCATAGTTTATTTTTCTACGGGTAATATATCTAATACTACCATAGTATTGGTAAATTCATTACTGCTAAACTAGCTGAAAAATAATTCTCTGTGTTCTCCGCGCCTCTGCGTGAAAAAAATAATTCTACCCTTGAGCTTGAATTTGTCTAACTACCGTCAAAGCCGAATAACTTACACCTGCTGTACCTTCTCCAGGATGTGTAGAATCACCAACTAACCACAAATTATTAATGGGAGTCCGATTAGCAAAACCAAAGGGTCCAAAAGTAGGAATTCTTTGACCAATACCGCCCACAATTCCCTTTTCTCTGCCTGTATAATGAGCAAAAGTGCGAGGTGTGGCTGCTTCTACATAAATGATAGTTTCTGGTTTTAAATAGAAATATTCAGAAAGTTTAGAAATTGCATCTTGAGTGAATTTTTGTTTTAACTCTTCATAATTTTGAGTTTCCCACCAGGTCGTAAAATCAACAAAGGAAGAAGCGATAATTGTGGCTTTTCCTAATGGTGCGCGGCCGTCTCCTTCATGACTTACAGATACAAATAAGGAATTATTTTCCCCAATGGGTTTATTTACATCATATAAAAATTGTAAATGCGGTGGACAATTAGGAGGAATTGCACTTTTATCTACACCTAAATAAATCACAAATGCACCGGAAGCTGGTGGGAGTTTTTCTACTCTTTGTTTATATCCAGATGGCGCATTTTCTCCTAATAATTGGACTAAGTTCTGAACGGTGACATTACCAATGATATGATCTGCTGATTCTGTCCAAGTTTCCCCTGTTTTCTGATTTTTAATAACTACCGCTTTAGCTTGGTTATTTTCAACTTCGATTTTTTCGACCGTGTGGCGCATCAATAGTTTACCACTATCTCGTTCTAAGGATTCTACCAAGCGATCGCTCAATACTTGCATACTTCCTTGGAGATGAAATAACCCTTGGGGTAATTGGGATACACTCAAGGCTGTAGCTGCATAAAGTAAAGCGGTTTCTTCCGCACTTACTTGAGAATATAATTTAAGTTGTAAATCTAAAAATGTCCGCAGTCTTTGATCATTTCCTAAACCACATAATCGCAAAGCATCACCAACAGTAAATAAAGTGAAAGGTGCGGTAATAAATGTACTCGGACGCACTGCTTTGATTAATTGTCCTAAATCCCATAAATTCCGGGGTGGTAAAACAGGATCACGTCCTTGAAATTCCCAACTAGCATTAAATAAAGTGGTTAATAATTGCCAAAAAGGTTCACTTCCGGGAAACTGTTTTTGGCGTTCTGCTTGCCATTTTTGCGAATCACGCCAGACATTAATGGGTGTGGACTCTCCGGGAAGATATACAGCACAGGCTGGGTCGCAAGGTGTAGCTGCGGGTAATTCTATATTTAATTCTGAGAAAATGCGGTGATGAATTCCCCCAGGTTCTAAACCTGCTACTTGCGTCGCACCAACATCAAAGGTAAATCCCTGACGTTTGAATGTGGAAGCGCAACCACCGGGAACTATGGCTTGGTCGAGGATAAGGACGTTATAACCTCTATGGGCTAATAATGCCCCGGCTGTAAGTCCACCTATACCCGCACCGATGACGATGACGCGGGATTGATTTTTTGTGTGAGTAGGATTTGTCATAATTCTTAATATTACTAATTATCAGTTTACAATAAATCAATCTCTAAAGCTAAAAGTTAGATTCCCTACTTCTCCAAGAAGTAGAGAATCTGGACAATTGTTAAGTATAAGCACTGTATACTCAGGTTGATTACTGATTATTTAGATAAATAATTACAAATACGTTACTTTTCACTTATACTAGGTTAGACAGTGTTTATACTGTTAATCAATTCAGCCATAACCAGAAGTGTATGAGTAATAGTTTACAACTCACAGAAATAGCAATTTCTCTCGTAGCGAAAAATCTCAATCCCGCAGTTCTCAACCCAGATTTCGTCAAATATACAGGGATTATTCCTTCAGACTGGGAACTAGCAAATCAACCAGTTTACAATAATAATTTAGTTCAGTTGGTTTATAAAAACGGTGTGGGAATCATTGTTCAACCTAACCGACTGAATGTGTTAGAGATGATAGGAGGAAAAACACCGGCAGAAATTCAACTCGCCACAGTTGCACTACAATTGGTTGAAAAATTATCCCAAGTAGAGTATCAAGCAGTAGGAATTAACCCCAAAGCAGTTGTCGGTTTTACATCAGAAGCCGATGCTTATCAATATATATGCAGTAATCTTTTATCACCTGGTTCTTGGCAGGAATTTGGAGGAAGTAAAGTCAATGCTGGATTAGAGTTAAGTTATCCCTTAAAACGGGGAGTTCTGAATTTAGCTATTAATCAAGTAAATGTCCAGTCTGGGGAACAGGTAACACCAGCTATTTTATTCTCTGGTAACTTGAATTATCCTCTCACCGGAAATACCGTTGCGGAAAGAATACAAGACTTACAACAAATAATTGCTAATTGGCAAAATGATGTCAACATTTTCCAGCAATTGTTGGTAGAGAAATTCTTATCATCTTCCCCTTCCCCTTCCCCAGCACAACAAATCAGTGCTTCAGTATTTTCAAAATGAGTAAATAAGTAGTGTAGAGACATTTCTTATTTTTCTATTGTGTGGGTTGGGCATTTGTCCCAACCTAATTATTCTTGAATAAATTTAGGACTTACGCAAAACATCTCTCAAATCCTCATTTCTCCGTCACCTCTGTGCCTCTGTGGTTCGTTATTCCATGAGTCTTGCGTAAGTCCTAAAATTAATTATTAATTAGGCTTGATAAATGATAAGTTAGTTTCGGATAATCCAGGGAATAATACTTACTATATACAACAATTTATAGAGAAAATAAATGAGGTTTGAGACTAAGGAAAAAACTAATCAATAAGATTCTTAACTTCTTTCAAAAGTCTTGACAATGTTTACACCATCAAGAAAGTTGTAAGATAGAAGCAGTAACAAAGCTCTTCGCTCACCACAAGCAATGACATCAACTCTGCTAAATTTTCCGCGTCTTAACGCACCTACTCTGCACCATCTGCCAAATGGTTTAACCATTATTGCCGAACAAATGCCAATAGACGCGGTGAATCTCAACTTATGGGTCAAAACCGGTTCAGCAATGGAGTCAGATGCGATTAATGGCATGGCTCACTTTTTAGAACACATGATTTTTAAGGGTACACAGAAGTTAATTAGTGGTGAATTTGAGCGCCGGATTGAAGAGCGCGGTGCTGTCACTAATGCTGCCACCAGCCAAGATTATACACACTATTATACCACAACTGCCCCTAAAGATTTTGCCGAATTAGCACCTTTACAAATAGATGTTGTTTGTAATCCTAGTATTCCTGATGATGCTTTTGAACGAGAACGTTTAGTAGTTTTAGAAGAAATTAGACGTTCTGAGGATAACCCCCGACGGCGAATTTCTCGTCATGTCATGGAAACCGCTTTTGATACCTTACCCTATCGTCGTCCCGTACTTGGACCAGAAGCAGTTGTTGCTCAAGTTCAACCGCAACAAATGCGAGATTTTCATGCTCATTGGTATCAACCTCAGTCAATTACAGCAGTCGCTGTGGGTAATTTACCAGTAGAAGAATTAGTAGAAATTATCGCCGAAGAATTTAGTAAAAATTATCAACAAACAACCAACAAACTAACATCAATAGCAGCAATTCCTGAACCTGCATTTACAGAAATAGTCCGCAGGGAAGTTGTTGATGAAACTCTTCAACAAGCCAGACTAGTAATGATGTGGCGAGTACCTGGATTGATGGAATTAGATGAAACTTATGCACTTGATGTTTTAGCAGGAATTTTAGGACATGGGAGAACATCTAGATTAGTGCGAGATTTACGGGAAGAACGGGGATTAGTATCTTCAATTTCTGTGAGTAATATGAGTAATTTATTGCAAGGTGTGTTTTCGATTTCTGCTAAATGTGATGTCGAAAATTTAGCGGTTGTGGAAGCAGGTATTATTCAACATCTTCGCACATTACAAACAGAATTTGTCAAAGAATCAGAAATTGCCCGTGTTCAACAACGTGTAGCCAATCGGTTTATATTTGGGAATGAAACACCAAGTGATCGCGCTGGGTTGTATGGTTATTATCAGTCATTAATTGGTGATTTAGAACCAGCTTTTAATTATCCCCAATATATTCAAGCACAGGCAGCAACTGATTTAATCCAAGCTGCAAAAGATTATCTTTCCCCAGATGCTTATGGTGTTGTTGTCATTAAACCTATTTAATGATTTGTCATTTGTCATTAGTCATTGGTAATCTGTTCTTAACAACTGACAACTGTACGGGCGAAGCATTTGGAGAACTATTTTTGGCAATGACCGATAATTTATCTTGCAAATGCTTCGCCCCTACTGACAACTAACCACTGTACGGGCGAAGCATTTGGAGGACTATTTTTGGCAATGACCGATAATTTATCTTCCAAATGCTTCGCCCCTACTGACAACTGACAACTGACTAACTACGTTGTAACTGAATTATGTTTGATGCACTATCTGACCGTTTAGAATCCGCCTGGAAAAAACTGCGAGGACAGGATAAAATCTCCCAATCCAATATACAAGACGCTTTGCGGGAAGTGCGTCGGGCTTTATTGGAAGCAGATGTTAACCTCCAGGTAGTCAAAGATTTTATTAGCGAAGTCGAAACCAAAGCCCAGGGGGCTGAAGTTATCGCTGGTGTACGTCCTGACCAACAATTCATCAAAATTGTTTATGATGAATTAGTGCAGGTGATGGGGGAAGAAAATGTTCCCCTCGCAGAAGTTGCGGGGAAAACCACCGTTGTGTTAATGGCTGGTTTGCAAGGAACCGGTAAAACCACAGCCACCGCTAAATTAGCTTTGCATTTACGCAAACAAGACCGTAGTTGCTTATTAGTGGCTACAGACATCTATCGTCCCGCAGCTATTGACCAATTAATTACCCTTGGTAAGCAAATTGATGTCCCCGTATTTGAACTGGGAATTGCAGCAGACCCCGTAGAAATTGCCCGTCAAGGTGTGGAACGCGCCAGAGCCGAAGGCATAAATACAGTAATTATTGATACTGCCGGACGCTTGCAAATAGATGAAGATATGATGGCGGAATTAGCCCGCATCAAAGAAGTAGTCCAGCCCGATGAAACCCTGTTAGTTGTGGATGCAATGACCGGGCAAGAGGCAGCAAATCTGACTCGCACCTTCCATAACCAAATCGGCATTACTGGGGCAATACTGACCAAAATGGATGGGGATAGCCGAGGTGGTGCGGCGTTGTCAGTGCGGCAAATTTCCGGTGCGCCGATTAAATTTGTGGGTGTGGGGGAAAAAGTCGAGGCTCTACAACCGTTTTATCCTGACCGCATGGCTTCGCGGATTTTGGGCATGGGGGATGTTCTTACTTTAGTAGAAAAAGCCCAAGAAGAGATAGATTTGGCAGATGCAGAGCAAATGCAGGAGAAAATCCTGTCAGCAAAATTTGATTTTACTGACTTTCTCAAGCAAATGCGGTTGTTGAAAAACATGGGTTCTTTGGGCGGAATTATGAAGATGATTCCGGGCATGAACAAGCTTTCTGAGGATCAGTTAAAGCAGGGAGAAACCCAGCTAAAACGCTGTGAAGCTATGATCAATTCCATGACGGGCAAAGAACGCCGTGATCCAGATTTATTATCAAGTTCTCCCAGTCGTCGCCGCCGCATAGCTTCTGGTTCTGGGTATAGAGAAGCGGATGTAAGCAAACTGGTAGCGGACTTCCAAAAAATGCGATCGCTCATGCAGCAAATGGGACAGGGTGGCATTCCCGGTATGGGAGGAATGTTTGGCGGTGGAAATCCTTTAGCAGCAGGTGGTAATCGTCCTTCACCCGGCTGGCGTGGCTACCCCGGTGGCGCACCACCAGCGAAGAAAAAGAAGGAGAAAAAGAAAAAAGGTTTTGGGACTCTTTAGTTTAAAAAACTAGATCCCCGACTTCTTAAAGAAGTCGGGGATCTGAAAATTAACACCAAATACGACCACGACGAAAAGGTTTATCAGGTTCAGTTTGTTGGGCTTTTTGTTTAGCCATTTCTTGTGACCAAAAACCATAATCTTCCAAATCAGTAGATAATAATTTACGTTCAATTTCTGCTGGTGGGTTAGGTTCTAGTTCGCTAGAATTTGCGGGGGTTTTCTTTTGTTTACTCATAATATTGATAACTCCTAAATTACACAACTGCAAGAAGATTTAATTTGCTGATAACTACGATTTTGAAATGCAGCGGGGTCATTATAATTAGCACCATGTAATAAATCCATACGAATGCTAACTAAGTCCTCGACTCTACCATGAATGACATCAACAGACCGATGAGGATAAATAATATCTGGTCTTTTTACCGGAGGGGAAAGTTTGGGTAATCTCATAATCAATTTTAGATTGTAGGTTGGGTTGACGTATGTTACCCAACATTAAAAAACTCAACATGATTTCTCGTTCCCATACTCCGTATGGGAATGAATTCTAGAAGGCTCTGCCTTCTATTAAAGCAGAGTCAGAGCCTCTGTAACCGCATTCCCAGTCAGAGACTGGGAACGAGATAACGAGATAAAAGACTTTGTTGGGTTGCGCTGTTGCTTAACCCAACCTACCACTATTAATAAGGAGTAGACCAAGAACGGACTTCGCCCAAAGTAACAGGAATAATATCACTCACATCAATTGTAAACCGGAATAGCTTCTTCGCCCGACGGCTATTTTCAGGGTCAAAGAACTTCAATTTTACATCCCAACAATCGCTATCTAAACGACAGAAAGGACTTTTCTCCACTGTAATACTATCCAACTCCATACCTGTAGCCACAGCTTCCGCAAAGGTAGAAGCCGCTTGAAAAGCATTCGTAGAGGCAAAATTCAACGCCCTATCTTGGGAAGTTGTCCCTAAATTCCGTAAATCATAATAAATACGGCTGAGGAAACTACCCAAAGTCCGACGAATAGACTCTTCTTGGGCTTCTGTAGCTTGCGCTTGCACTGTCTGAATAGCAGCCTGAACTAAGGTGTTAACCTTCCAACCATAAAGTCCGCGAGTGTTGGGAACTTCAATTACTGGCACAACTTGACCAGAAAATAGTTTCACACTGCGTCCTGATAAAATACCGGGAATACTGACTCTCTCTACATAATTCTCGCTGTCTTCTGCTTGAATTTGTCCTGATAATAATTGTTGTAAAATAGCATAGACATCTCTGGCAAAAGCACCACCTGGTTCAATTGCATAGACAGGAGTTAATTCTAAATTCAATGTCCAAATTAAAGACTTAGCCTCAGAAAGATTATCTCCTAAATAATCTACCATCTGCCGCGCATCATAAGGGTTAGCGGGAATCGCTGTTCCGTCTATTTGTACTCCCGGCATTAATTGTTTAAAAGAGTCTCTTCTGGCTTCTGAACCAAAATCGTAACCCAGTGTACCTAAAGCATACACTAAGTTAACTTGAGCGAGGTCGCTGGGCGCTTGACTAGCAGTAATGTAATTAGATGTACGATTTGACATGGTAGTAGATTGAGAATTGGATGAATTTGTGAAAGGTGCGGAAGTTGTCACAGCAGGAACTACTGGGAAAAATTCAGGGGGTATAAATTCTTCCGGGTTGGGTTCTGGTTCAGCACTATTTGTAATCTCTGCACAACCGCAACCAGCAGCTTCAATACTGTCAACGGTTTCTACTGTATCTAATTCTTCGGACATTGTTCCTCCTGTAAAATATGCCAATGCACCAGAAATATTTAATTTACCTAATAAACAGCGACTAATATCGTCTGTATCCTTATCTGTGCAAGGTATAGCAGTTTCTAATAAAACCGCTCTCACCTTAGCGGGGTCGGGTGTTTCACCACGCTGAACTTGCAGACTTAGGAGTAAAGCAGCGACACCGGAAACAATGGGAGTAGCAAAGCTAGTACCACTGAGTTTTTGTGTCCCTCCCCCCGGTTTTGCTCCTAAAATGTGTTCTCCCGGTGCAAGAATGCCTTGGTTTTGATAGCTTTCCCCCCAGTTACTAAAGTCTATGGGTTTACCTTGGTCATTCATTGCCCCTACTGCTAATACGGTGGGTAAAGATGCAGGAACGTGCAAACATTCGCAACCATCGTTACCAGCAGCAGCCACAATTAAAACATTGTGATCTTTGCATAGTTGCACAGCCCTATCTAACCAGCCTTCTGCTTCACCATTATCAGTGAGTTGTCCAGCACTGACATTGATAATATGCGCCCCGGCATTGACGGCTTGTTCTATGGCACGAGCTAAATCTAGTTGGGAAAGTTTCCTATTATTGTCACCAAAAATAGGGACGATTAACCCTCGACATTGGGGAGCTATTCCCCGTAATTCTGAGGAATTATGTTGACCAAATATGATGCTTGCGACATGAGTTCCATGTCCAGACATAGATCCATTAGCAGTAGCTTCTCCCTGGATAAGTGTTGGCAATCTTGTTAAATTTGCTGCATTAAAGCAATTATGAGATTGATCAACCAATCCGTCGAGTACGGCTACACATATTTGTGAATCACCCTGTGTCAAGTCCCATAATTCCTGTATTTCTGTTTTAATTGAAGATTTTGGCATTTAATTTGTTAATTATCTGCTTAAATATCTATTTTGCGCCATAAATATCTATTTTATGGCATTTTTATTACGATTGTGCTTCTAAAACACAAAAGTAATTGTCATATTATTCGGCTGAAATGTCAACTCAATTTACATATTTTAACTGATATAATTTTTTCTTATGTCAAAAAAAAAAACGGTTTTAGTAAGTGTTTATTTTCTTCTGTGCTGTGGATGAAAATCAGTATTTACAAATACTTGACGGGAGGAGATAGTGATTTCCGCTTCACGGAAATATCAAGTAAACAGGAATGTCGATAACCCGATCTATTATAAGTAATTTTTATTGATAAGGTCTTGCCTTGAATCATAATTGTCCGTATGATGAGAATCAGGGTAGCTTCACTTAGCCTACTGATTAGTAATTGCACTTTTTATCGTCTCATGGTAGGCAGTTGCATTGATTATTCTTAAAAATTCACATTAGTTAATACTAAAACTCTACCTCTCCCTAACCCTCTCCTAAGAGGAGAGGGAACAGGAAAAAACTTGAGAATTTAAAGAGTTTAAAGCCTCTTTCCTACAAGGAAACAGGTTTTATATAAAGCTTCTGGTGAATCACAACTCGTTAAATTACCCTTCAACGCCAATTTAACGCCTTCACCAAACCAGTCTTCTTCATAATGAAGAAGTTAAACGAACAAACAAAAAGGAAAAACACACCATGACTAAGAAGAACATCCGCCCCCAACAAGTTGCTCCCGTAGAACGCGAAACCATCTCTACCGCTAAGGATCAAAGCGGTCAGGTTCAAGCCCAGACCAGTCAAATTTGGGGTAGTCCGGTTCCTTTTGCGGGCGACGACGCGGAGTAACTCACCCCATTCTACCACTCACCTCAAAAAATATCAAAAGTCTGTTTCTGTATCCCTTGGCGCACGGTTCGCCTGGATGAATTGACGGACAACCCTTGTCAGTTCGGGGGTTTCTGATACCTGGCACAGGGGTGGCGGAAAACCGGACTTGGATTTTTTGGGGTTGGTGGTTGAACCCTGATTTGTGAGATGAACCCCAGCCAACAGCTTACTACCCCAGTAGCATCTGGTTGGGGTCTTCTCCTTGGGTTTATACTTTTGGCAGAAGCCTTTATACTTTTTGGCACATTCTTCTAAGCTGTTTCCTAGTCGTAAAAAAGCCGGATGCCATTGAGTTAAACCATCATCAGTTAAGCGTTCATAACTGCCATAATTGCTGAAGTCATAGAAAAAACTCTGGCGCATTTTGGCAGCTTTAGGATTAGCGTGAATGTAGCGTAAAGTATTTAATGCTCTGTCTCTATCTGAAGCAGGAAATCCATCACAGTAATATCGTTTCTCCCAAAAATGTCCTGTTCTTCTTAACATCCGATTGAAACACATCGCCGTGTACCAATTCAGGAAGTGCATAATTTTGGGTAACTCTTCTGGCTGTTTAGGTGCAATCAAATAATGAACATGATTTGACATAATGCACAAAGCATAAAGCTGGAAATTGTATTTGTCCAAAGCCTTTTTTATCGCATAAAGAAACACTTCCCGACATTCACGCCGTGATAGCTTAAATTCACGGTTATTGCAACGGATGGTAATGTGGTAAGAATATCCAGACTTTAAATTTCGAGGTTTTCTAGGCATATCTTTTAACAACAATATAAAAACCAGCCGTTTATGATAGCTAATGTAACCCAGAAAGACAGATTTCAAGAACAAAAACTACAGTTTATTCGCAATCATCAACAAGCCTTTGATGTTGAGCCTATTTATCCACTCCCCTTGTTTGAAGACTTTGTGATGAATGTAGAAGGAGACTGTAGCATTGAAGCTTCTTGTAAGATAGAATTAGACAAATTGATTGCCTCAAGATTTATGTTCTTTTTCAAAGATAAGGCACAACAATGGCAAAAATATCTTCATCAATCCCTCACTTTTTTCAATCGAGTAGAAAACCTTGTTGGTGTGCAAGTTGACTACTCTCTATTGCGGCAGTTTTTAGGATCTGACTTTGATTTTCGTAAAGTTACCGTTCTTTCTGCGGGGATTGATTTAAGAAGCAATATTGCTGAATCTAGTTTAAAAATGCACATTAGAATCAAAGATTATCCCGAAAAGTTAGATCAAGCTTTATCCCTAGCCAGCAACGCTGAGGATTTGATTTCCGTACGTCCGTTTCTCTCTCTTGTTGGTTTTGATTTCTATTTCAACGGTCGCAGTGAAATTGAGCTTTATCCCGAAATTCAAGCAGAAGATTTTGCCAAATCAGAAACCCAAAATTTGGTATGGAGACATTTTCCGAAGTTCGTTTTAGACCCTCTAGAAGTTACCGGATCATTTCTAGTTGGCTTCTCAAAAGCTAATCCTAATCCAGTTCTCTATTATAATCTGAAAAATAAGCAAGATTTAGCTAATTATTTCAAACTCAACGATGCAGCCCAACGAGTTCACAGTTTTTATCAAAATCAGGATATTTTACCTCATATGTGGGTAGGTACTGTCCAAAAAGAGTTAGAAAAAACAAGAATCGAAAATGTTAGACTTTACTATTATAAATTCTTCAACTAATCTCTCAGCAACAGCGCAACCCAACAAAATTAAATCACAAAATCACCGAAATATTGGGTAACATCCCTCAACCCAACCTACAGAATTTAAATGACATCCTGTAAATCCTGAAATCCTGAACATCCTGATTCAGACAAAAAAATAACAAAGAAATTCATCCCAAACATCATCTAAACTAGAATTGTAATCAACCATCGTATTTTCTATGACAATTCCCATAACTATTAACTTACCCGAAAGTTTAGCTGCTTCTATCCAGCGTCTTGGAGAAGCAACAGCGCGAGAGATATCAGACGTTTTACTTGACACCCTAGAAATAGTATTACCTACCTTAGATAATCTCTCAGAAATGAGCATTAATTCAAGCATTCCTGATATTTCCGATGAGGAAGTTCTAGAATTAGCTAATTTAAAAATGGATGTAGTGCAAAATCAACGCTTGGGAGAACTACAAGCTAAAGGAAAAAATACCGGTTTAACAGCAGGAGAACGTTATGAATTATTAATTTTAATGTCCCTTTATCAAATGGGACAATTAAGAAAATCTGAAGGTTTAGCCGAAGCTGTCAAACGGGGAATAAAAACTCCTTTATTACCATAACCAAAATTACTCATGTAACATCCTGTAAATCCTGAAATCCTGGACATCCTGATTGGTGACAATTTCATTTTCTGCAAAATTCGAGCAAATTTTATGATATCTACTACTGCAATTTCTCCCATCTTAACTATTCCTCCCCTAGAAAACGGCGACAAATTAACCCGTCATGAATTTGAACGGCGTTATCATGCCATGCCGAATCTCAAAGAAGCCGAATTAATTGAAGGAGTAGTTTACGTGGCATCACCATTAAGAATCAAAAGTCATGGAGAACCCCATGCTTATATTATGACTTGGCTGGGAGTTTATAAAGCAGCTACACCGGGCATAGGTTTCGCCGATAATGCCACAGTGCTAATAGATACAGATAACGAACCACAACCGGATGCTTTATTAAGAATTGAAACAGGAGGACAATCAAGAATAAATAAAGATGATTATGTAGAAGGTGCGCCAGAATTAATAGTAGAAATTGCTGCTTCTAGTGCTTCCTATGATTTACATGAAAAACTCAAAGTTTATCGTCGTAATCAAGTCCAAGAATATTTAATCTGGCGAGTTTATGACTATCAATTTGATTGGTTTAGGTTACAACAAGGGGAGTATATTCAACTTCAACCCAATGCAGATAATATAATTTGTTCCCAAATATTCCCCGGTTTATGGTTAGATAAAATGGCATTATTAGGAGGAGATTTAGGTACAGTATTAGCTGTTTTGCAGCAGGGTTTAGCAAGTCCAGAACATGAGAATTTTATTAGTAGATTATCTAGTTAGTCAGAATCAGGATATCCAGGATTTTTGGTGTCAACTTAACGTAAAATCCATAGCCCGACTGGGAATGAATTCCCAGTCTCATAGCAAAAGTCATCTAAAGATGACTAAATAACCCAGAAAATTTTCAGTAAACTTTAGTTTAGTTTCGCTATTAGCCCGGAAATTCATTTCTGGGCGGGTTTGTCAGCCAACAGATAAGACATTTTTAGCCTAAGTTGCCTATAAGCATTGCTAAACCCCTAATAGCCCGACTGGGAATAAATTCCCAGTCTCATAGCAAAAGTCATCTAAAGATGACTAAATAACCCAGAAAATTTTCAGTAAACTTTAGTTTACTTTCGCTATTAGCCCGGAAATTCATTTCTGGGCGGGTTTGTCAGCCAACAGATAAGACATTTTTAGCCTAAGTTGCCTATAAGCATTGCTAAACCCCTAATAGCCCGACTGGGAATGAATTCCCAGTCTCATAGCAAAAGTCATCTAAAGATGACTAAATAACCCAGAAAATTTTCAGTAAACTTTAGTTTAGTTTCGCTATTAGCCCGTAAATTCATTTCTGGGCGGGTTTGTCAGCCAACAGATAAGACATTTTTAGCCTAAGTTGACACCTATGAGCATTGCTAAACCCCTATTGGTGACAATTATCTAGTTAGCAGCAGTTACCATCCAAACTAAAATTCCTAAAATGACATCAACAGGAGGAAGTGGATAATCTGTAAAATCAATTGTTACAGTTTGTTCGGTTAATTGTAGAAATCGCCAAACAGTACCATTAGTCACGCTACCATAAATTGTAGGAATGGGTTGATTATTAATTTCATTAAATTTTTGAGCAGCAATCATTTCCGCAATACACTGGCCAATACCCGGATTTAAGTCTGATTTTTTAGCTTCCACAATCATAACTGCTGGTGCTTCAACTTCTAACTGTTCTGCTGAAAGACTGAGAACAAAATCACAAACTCCATTCAATCCTAAAGCCGAATCTACAGTAAAATCCGCACCAGAGAATAGACTAATTTTTCTTTCTAAAATCTTACGTACTTCTAGTAAAACCGGACTAATGATTAATTCAGAACGAGCTTTTTCACTTCCCGTCGCTATAGCTAATGGCAAACTTTCTGCTAAAAAATCAGTCAGGGTTGCACTAGCAGCAATTGGTTGGATTTCTGGCAGAAACTTTTTATTTTCAACGGTATTTATGCCAAAGGTTTGCTTAACTTTTTTGAGAGTAAAATCACTATATGACATAATGTAAATATTTCCAAAAATGATGTAAAATCTATGTGAAAATCAACCAACAGCAAAATCTGTATATTGTCGCACTAAAGGTTCATGAAATGCTAAAACAATATCTGATTTTGGCACTCCTAATTTAACTAACTCATCTGCTATACCAATTTCAGTTCCATCATGTTGTATCCAAATTTTCTGATCTTTAATATCCAAATGCAAAACACAACCATGCTGCCGTCTTCTGTTTTTCCAACCCACATACATCAATTGATAATGATCACCAAAACTATCAAAAATCAATTGTTGTTCAATTTCATCTTTAGCTGAACCTAATTGAGCATATTCTGTGATCACTTGTTTGACATAATTGCGATATTGTTCTAGTTTTTCCATGCTACAATTACCTCCTGAACTGGATCATAAATCATGATTTTAAGTTGGGAACGCTGAACAACTGTTTTAATAAACTGCAATTGAAAGAAAGAGTAATAAATTCCTGAAGGAATAGCTAAATATAAAACTCGTTCTGGTTGTTGTTATTCTAATGCCAAATGATAATTAAAAAATTGTCCAATGGCTTGATGAAATATTAGATGTACCAATAAAACTCTTAATTTCCACCGCTATTTTTTCTCCAGCAGCTAAAACTTGCTCCGCACCGAGATCAATATACATTTCCACATCACCGACTTCTATCCTTAAAGGATCATCTGTAATCACCCAACCTTCTTTTTCTAACCCTATCCTAACAGCATCATGAAAAACATCTTTAGCTGGCATTAACTTTATAAAAAATTAGACTTTTCACCCACAATTATAACATCAATTACAACAACACAATCAAAACCATGCCTAACCTTACCGACATCCCCGGAATTTCTCAAATTTGGACACGCACAAAAGGCGACCCCCGCATTAAAATTGCTATCCTTGATGGTGCAGCAGACTTAGAACGCAGTTGTTTTCAAGGGGCAAAATTTAGTCAATTTAAACCCTACTGGTCAGAAGATATTGAACTTAACGATGAATACTATTATTATCTCAATTTATATTTAGATTTTAACCAACAACAAAAAGACAAAAAAGACGACCCCGACCACGATAAAGAAGAATCAAAAAAAGAACGAGAGGCATTTTTTGCACCTTTCCCTCCAGCTATTAGACAACGCATTGAATTATCCGGTCATGCTACTCACATTTCTAGCACTATCTTAGGACAACACGGTACACCAGCCCCTGGTATTGCCCCTTTATGTACAGCATTAAATATTCCTATTTCCTTCGCTAATGATGATTTTATTTCCCCTATCAACCTTACCCACGCTGTTAATACCGCTTGGCAATGGGGAGCGAATATTATCCATATCGCTGCTTGTCACCCTACCCAAACCGGAGTAGCACCAGATTTATTTGCCCGTGCTGTGAAACAATGCCAAGATAATAATATGTTAATTGTTGCCCCAGGTGGTAACGATAAAGGGGAATGTTGGTGTATTCCCTCTATTCTTCCTGGTGTGATTACAGTGGGTGCAATGCGAGATGATGGCCAACCGTTTAAATTTAGTAATTATGGGGGAGAATATCAAAATAAAGGGGTAATGGCTAACGGTGAAAATATTTTAGGCGCCCAACCGGGAACAGAAGAACCTATTAGACAAAAAGGGACTAGTTGCGCTGCACCCATTGTCACAGGTATTTCTGCCTTATTAATGAGTCTGCAATTGCAACGAGGAGAACAACCCAACGCCGAAGCAGTGCGGGAAGCAATTTTAAATAGTGCTATTCCCTGTAACCCCGAAGAAGTGGAAGAACCGGAACGCTGTTTATTAGGTAAGTTGAATATTCCCGGTGCGTTTCAATTATTGACGGGAGAAAGGTTAGAACCTCACCTCCAACCCCTCTCCTATAAGGGAGTGCAAGAACCTCACCCCCAACCCCTCTCCTACGAGGAGAGAGGAGCAGGAATCTCTCGTTCCCAGGTTCTACCTGGGAATGCTACATTAGAGGCTCTGCCTCTCACTATACCGTCAGGCAGAGCCTTGGAGACGGCATTCCCAGTCGGAGACTGGGAACGAGAAACTTTAGTTATTAGCCAGGGAATTAATTCCTCAACTGATTCTATTACCCCTAGTGCAGCTTCTAAATTGGTATATGCTTTAGGAACTATTGGTTATGATTTTGGTAATGAAGCCAGAAGAGACTCCTTTAAACAATTAATGCCAGCAGTGAATATGGACGGGGCAATTATTCCCGCTAATCCCTATGATAGCCAGCAAATGGTGAATTATCTATCAGAAAATCCCGCCGAAGCTAAACCTTTAATTTGGACTCTCAACCAAGAATTAACTCCTATTTATGCTTTAGAACCTGTAAGCGGTTTTGCCGCAGATATCTATGAAACCCTGATTTTGATGTTACAGGGACAAATTCAACCAGAAAACAGTGATGATTTTGTGGAACGGGTAAGTATACCTGCAAGGTTAACAGATAGAACTGTGGAGTTATTTTCTGGTCAGGTTGTGCCTGTAATTACTCTAACTAATACTAGGGGAATGTATGGCTGGAAAGTCAACAGTTTGGTAGATGCGGCTTTGCAAACTGTAATTACGGGAGAAACTGCACCAGCCCAAGAAATAGCTATGAGAAAGGCTTTGAGTAGTTTCTTAAATCGAGTATACTATGATTTGCAAAATTTAGGACAATTGGCAAAAGATCGAGCGTTGAATTTTTCTGTAACTAATGCTTTCCAAGCTGCTTCTAGTTTTTCTCAAGCTATTTCTACAGGGATGCAGCTTGATAGTATTGAAGTGGAAAAAAGTCCTTTCTGTCGGATTAATAGTGATTGTTGGGATGTGAAATTAAAGTTTTTTGACCCGGAAAATGGCCGCAGAGCTAAAAAGGTGTTTTTGTTTACCATTGATGTTAGTGACAGAATTCCTGTAACTTTGGGTCAAGTTCGCTCTTGGTCTGTGCGGAAGTAAGCACGTAGTAGTCTGTCAAATTTATTTTGACGGGTTTTTGGTAGTGCGGGCATACTTCGACAAGCTCAGTACAAGTCTTGCCCCCGTGAGCTGTCAAATTTATTTTGACGGGTTTTTGGTAGTGCGGGCATACTTCGACAAGCTCAGTACAAGTCTTGCCCGCGTGAGCGAGACGCTCACACTACAGTCCATCATTTTTATCTTAACAAACTAGTAGTATATGCTCTGATCAATAATTTATCAAAATTGTTTATAATGAATTAGTGCAGGTAATGGAGGAAAGGTTAAGGTACTACAACTGTTTTATCCCGAAACCACGGGAGTAGGGGGCAAAAAGAATATCTTTCTTACTGACAACTGACAACTGACAACTAAACTAATAGCCATTCACGGCTAAAAAGTGCTAAAATTAGCATTTCAGTGTTGGAAGTTGTGAAGGCGGGTATAATATCCCCATCACTTCCTTATCAATCAGTTACAAACTCACTCACTAGGAACAGGAGAAACAGTTCTCAACATGATCAAATTGCGTTTAAAAAGATTTGGCAAAAAGCGCGAAGCAAGTTACCGGATTGTTGCTATTAACAACCTGGCCCGTCGTGACGGTCGCCCCCTAGAAGAACTAGGATTTTATAACCCCAGAACTGATGAAGTAAAATTAAACATTCCTGGTATCATTAAGCGTCTACAACAAGGCGCTCAACCTACCGATACAGTTCGTAGTATCCTCGTAAAAGCTAACGTTTTTGAACAGGTCAGTGCAACAGCCGCATCATAGTCTTGAGATGAAATCCCTAGCAACCAGTCCCAATTATGTTGGGCTGGTAGAGTTTCTTGTGCAGCCGTTTTTAGAATCTCCAGAATCTTTAAGCGTTGATTGTGAAATGTCTCAAACCCTCAAGCGGGCTTGGGTTCGCATTGCTTTTAATAGCACAGATAAAGAAAAAGTGTTTGGTCGAGGGGGACGAAATATCCAGGCAATTCGCACTGTAATTGCCGCCGCAGCCGAACTAGCTGGGCAATCAGTATACCTGGATATTTATGGCAACAGTTCCCAAAGTCGGGAAAGTGTGTCTTTTGATGAAGAACAGGAAGAGCGGATACTACCACCCAAGTCGAAAGAACGAGAGAACAATATTCCCAAACCTGTTGTTAAACCACGTTTACGCTAGTACCGCAGGGCGGAATTAAAAATTAAAAATTAAAAATTGAAAAAGCAAATTACAAAAGCTTTTTAGTGGTTTTTAATAATTAGTGATTTTTGCCGCACTCTCCTAGTTAGTTTAAATGGTTGGTGACAGATTGAATTCTGGGAAAGATGGAGACAGGGACAACAGCATTGTCAAATCTTGGCGAATAATTCCGTTTTTATGGCGGATTTACCAGCCAAGAATTAACAAATGTTGTCAGCCCATTTCCCAATCATACAAATACTAATTAACAGAAAATTATATAATTTTCAATTTACATTTAATCGGAAAATATTAATTTTGTTAACAACTACTTTTTACCCAATTCAGCAATAATATGGCAGATGATTCCATAATTCAACTGCCTAGTATGTCCAGTGCGATCGCTCTAGCTGGATATGGTGAGGCAAATATCAAGTTATTATGCCAACAAACAGGAGCTAACTTAGTTCTGCGGGGACAAGAATTATTAATTTCGGGAACACCTAAACAGGTAGAATTAGTAAAGCGATTAGTGCGATCGCTAGAAAATTTGTGGAGTAAAGGTAATAATATCTCTAGTGCTGATATTCTCACAGCCCGTCAAGCCCTGGATACAAATACAGAAGACCAATTACAAGACCTACAGCGCGATATCCTCGCCAAAACTCGCCGAGGTTTTGAAATTCGCGCTAAAACCTTTCACCAGCGCCAATATATAGACGCACTTCGCAGACGGGATTTAACCTTTTGTATTGGTCCTGCGGGAACAGGAAAAACCTATCTCGCGGTAGTTATCGCCGTTCAAGCCCTACTCAGTAATCAATTTGAACGGCTGATTTTAACCCGTCCCGCAGTGGAAGCAGGGGAAAAACTCGGCTTTTTACCAGGAGACTTACAGCAAAAAGTCAATCCCTATTTACGTCCTCTTTATGATGCCATTAATGAATTCATAGACCCCGAAAAAGTCCCCAACTTAATCGAACGGGAAATCATCGAAGTCGCACCATTAGCTTATATGCGAGGACGGACATTAAATAACGCCTTTATCATCGTTGACGAAGCCCAGAATACCACACCGGCGCAAATGAAAATGGTTTTAACCCGATTGGGTTTTAACTCCCGCATGGTGATTACAGGTGATGTTACCCAAACTGATTTACCACATTATCAAAAATCAGGTTTAGATGTAGCTTTGCAAATTCTCAGAAACGTGGAAGGAATTGCGATTTGCGAATTTTCCCAAAAAGATGTGGTGCGTCATCCTTTAGTGCAACGAATTGTTGCTGCGTATGAGAAATACGAAACGTAGTAAATTAGTTATATACTAGTTAGTAGTCAGTAGTTAGTAGTCAATGGTTATTGACCACCTATAGCTGTTCTATTTTATTTTTTAATTCAATTAAATCATCATATTGATTAATATCAATATGATTAATTGCCCATTTAGAAAAATGATCCATAGAAATATAGGATCTATTATATGATCTATATGGGAGTTTTTTATCTTTGCTAACTTTGTCCATTGCCTTTTGAATATCTTTGCCATCAAACCAAATTAAATATTGTTTTTGTATCCAAAATTCCTCTTGATCAAAGAGTTGTAAATATTTATGAAGATTGTTTTTAAATTTATCTATTGTGACTTCTTGAACTGTATTTGTAAAGTCTTTAATTAAAGACTCAGCCCTTTCTTCGCAGTCAGATAAGGTTAGAGAATTGGGGATTGTACCTTTAATCCATCTCGTTTTTAATTGTTTTCTACTAGCGGTAAGTTGGCATAAATTACCCAAAGCCCATCTTACAGCTTGATAATCTTGCAAAATCCTAGCAGCATCTTCTATCCATTTAGTGATAACATCAACTCCAGGGGAATCTTTATGACCCCACTTATTATTAGAAATAGGATTTTCTAAATTATTTGCATATTGTGTTGACCAATATTCATGAATAAGTTCAGGATTAAGTAAATAATTTTCAATACAGGTACGATGAGAAAGAAAAGCTCGATTTCTTAGTTTATCTATTTGTAGTAATTTAATTTCTGAAGTAGGTTCAATATCAAAATCACGATCCCTAAAAATTAGGTAATTTTGGGTATTTTCCTTTTTCTCATGCTTATTTTTATTATTTTCAATATTTGTATTTTGATATAAATAACCTGGAACAAAATTTGAAAAATTAAACTTTCCACCAGTAGGAACAATAGTGATCTGATTTGATAAATTTCCTAATAGCTGATTAATAAGGTCTTTGTCGAGCGTACCTTCACAGAAAATAACTTTATTATTAACTACTCCCACAATGCAATTACTCCTCAATTCTGATAATAGATGACTCAGGTACTAATTGAGCTACATAATCAGAATGGGTTGTAATAATAAACTGATTATTTTTACCTAATTTCGGTAAAGCTCTCAATAATGCCTGTTGCATCGGTGGATGTAAATGTAATTCAATTTCATCAATTAAAATAACTGAATTGTGAATATTCCAACTCATAAAATCTATAAGCATAGGAAAAATAGCACGTTCTCCCCCAGACATTTCAGAAATTTCATAGTAGTTTTTACCATCATAAAGATAAAACCAAGGCTCTTTACTAAAAATTTCATCAATATTATCTCGTATTTCCACACCTTGAAATACACGCCCTGGAAAAACTGCTTGATAAATTCTTTCCATTTCTGCGTATAAATCTTTTTGTCCAGGTCGAAAATTTTTACCATTCTTTTGATGAACAGTTTGCCACCTTGCTAGACGAGCGCGGAGAAGATCCTCTGTAATTTCTAATTTGTTTTCTGGATCTTCAGGAGTTAAACTAGTTGCAGTTCTCTGTTCTGTGTACCAAAAAACCGTACCCACTCTTTCAAACACTGGAAACCCTTCAGAACGAAATAATTGTTTAGCATATTCTCGTCCTTTAAATTGAAATAATTCAGCCGCGCTATCTGCTTTTACATCGTCTCCTTGCCATTTTAAAGTAACAAGATGCTTTTGGGCAGGAGGAAGTAAATCACGACCCATTTCTTGTAATTTTTGTTGAAATTCGCCTACAGCTTGTAGTTCTGATTTAGAAAATTGTATATTTATAGTCACATGAGATGGAAATCCCCGCCAATTTCTACCCAGCAAGTCATAGTTAAACCCTGGCCAATCTAAATCAGCAGGTTTTTTCAATCTTCCTGTGGCTGTACCTAGTATTGCCGCTATCGCCTGTAATATACTGGTTTTTCCAGCCCCATTCATCCCAATGAGAACAATTAAATCTTGTGCTAAACCTGTCTCTGGATCAGTAAAATCTAATTCCTGATCTCGAAATTTCTTAAAATGTTTGAGTTTAAGGCTTTGAATTTTCATAAATAAATCTCATGTTCAAGAGAACAATTTACCATAAGTAAGTCGGCCCAATAAAATCGATATATGTTTAGTTTTGTAAAAACCGTGAAACACCCTATTTATAAGGTATTCGTTAATTTATATTTCGTTACATAGATTGATTTTTTAACGCCGACCTACTTATCATATTTATTCATGATAGCAATTTGAGTCCAATCATGTTATAAACTTTTATAGCCAGAAGTTATTTATTCATTTTCCATCACGTCAACTAATTCATATTCAACATAAATGATGACAACAACATTGAAAGAATTTTTAGAAGCTTGTGAAACCTTGGGAACTTTGCGCCTAATTGTCACCAGTAGCGCCGCTGTTTTAGAAGCTAGAGGAAAAATAGAAAAGCTATATTACGCCGAATTACCAAAAGGTAAATATGCGAATATGCACACCGAAGGCTTTGAATTTCATTTGAATATGGATATGATTCAACAAGTGAAATTTGAAACAGGTGAAGCTAAAAGAGGGAATTTTACAACCTATGCAATTCGGTTTTTAGATGCAGAAGAAAAACCTGCATTAAGCCTCTTTCTGCAATGGGGTAAACCAGGAGAATACGAACCAGGACAAGTAGAAGCTTGGCAAACTTTAAAAGAAAAGTATGGGGAAATTTGGCAACCTTTAGCCCTAGAAACCTTATAATTTTGAAATCCCTAGATCCCCGACTTCTTTGAGAAGTCGGGGATCTAAACTAAATAAATGTTATTAATTGTTGAATATGGTGATAAAAATAATTATTAGCTTTTGCTTAATGCTTTTTTTGTTCTTAGGAAATAATCAAGCCCAGGCTGGAGAATTAGCAGAACATTTAGCCAAATTCCCCCAATGGGAAAAATTAACATCAGTCAAACCAGCCAAAGGAGATTTAGTTTACCCAGAATGGATGTCTGGGACTTGGAAAGTTACCAGCACATTAGTAGATTTAGCCGCACCTTTAGCACCGGATATAGTGACACCAGGCTTTGAAGGTAATCGTAGTCAATTAAATCAACCAATTAGTTTTTTAGTTAAATTCATAAAAGTTAAACCAACTAATTCGGGGTTAAAAATTTTTGCTAACTTCCAAAAGCAAGCATCAATATTAGTTGCAGATAGAGAATTTAATAGTTTAAACCTATCCAGAGCTTATTTAGGGAATGAGGCTGTTTTATCATCCAAAGTAGATCCTCAATCTCCCAATCGTCAAATTACATTTTTGCGGGGTGAACGGCAATTAATTTCTATTATCAGCGATCGCGCCACAGAAACAACAGCAGATAATCAATTCATCACCACAGAAGTTTTCCAACAATTATTTAAAGGCAGTTATCGTCCATATTTGAATACTGTAGAATCAACCACAGCCTATCAAAAGCTTTCTACACCATCTCCAGCCATTACCGCAGATCAAGTAACTGCTGTCTACCTTTCCCCCCAAGATCCTGATTATTTTACCGCAGGTTCTCGACCAGTGGCTTTATATCGGTATCGGCTAGAATTTTTTCCCCCAAGCTGAACTTCTAACCCGCTTGTACTCTCTACAAAAAAATGGAGAACTAATCGCGTAAATCTCGGAAACTACTTTGGAGTAAAGGATTCAGACTTTATCCAAAAATATTTTCTCCAACCCCTTGCCAAACCCAGAGACTACTGCTATTATAGTTAAGCGTGGGACACAAACGGGTCGATGTCCGAGTGGTTAATGGAGACGGACTGTAAATCCGTTGGTTTACGCCTACGCTGGTTCAAATCCAGCTCGGCCCATATCCTACAGAAATTAAGAATTATAAATGCTGTGCTATAAACAAATGTACAGCATTTTAAATCTTATTTTTAGCTTCTATTTCGCCCGTGTGGCTCAGTGGTAGAGCACACCCTTGGTAAGGGTGAGGTCACGAGTTCAATCCTCGTCACGGGCTTTTTAAAATGACGGGAATTCAATACTTCTGGTAGCTTGCATAAGTTGGCTGTACTCTACCAGTATCTCATTACAGATGGGAACTTGCATAGTAGTTGCATAACAGGAATACTTATTAAGTAACATTTATCTATAAGATAGCCTTATATAAATACCTTATTCTGTAGTTTCATCATGCCATCAGCTAACTACTCACGCTATATTGACCTGTAATGCCTCTCTTTTGAGTTTCAGGTACAGACAGTCATGCAAAGGTGATATTGGCTGTTTTAGAGGTATTTACAGATAGGTGTTTTTGAATTACGTTTAATCAAATTAGGAAACAGTTGTTTTAAATTGCGTTGTACAGCAACAGTAGCGGCGTGCGTGATAGAACTCATTGCTAATGGAGTTTGGTAGCTATCTAATATGAACAGTATAAGCATTACTATAAAGATAGTACAAACATAAGAGTTGTATAAATTAGCTCCACAATAAACACTAACCTGCGACATTGGTGACAAGTTACAGCGGTTTCCGCTCTTATGAGGTACAAAGTTGAATCATGAAACTCTTGTAGTGCGGGCATACTATGGCTAACGCCACGCTGCGCTATCGACAAGCTCAGTACAAGTCTTGCCCGCTAGATATGTACCTCATAACACCGGGAAGTGCTGTATACCATTACAAGAGACAAAGATGATTTCGTCACATTTGATTTATGGATTGTCTGTAAATATAGAAAGGGAAAGCATAAAAAGCATGGAGTTCAATACTTTGTTTATGTTGCTCATAAGGTCAAAACAAATTTAAATTATATCTATCAAGATTATCGAAAAAGATTTGGCATTGAAACTAGTTATCGTCTGAAAAATATTTGTCGAATTAAGACGAATAACAAAAATCCAGTTTTGAGATTACTATTCATTAGACCTCTTGCAGAATTGATTTTGTGTTATGATGGTTGATTTTTTTAATCTTAATGGGGTGAGATAACTAAAAAGATTGATACCTGGGGTATTTGTAGCGATAGTTGTAATCGCGGAACGTCTGACATAAAAAACATCACCAAAAAAAGATAAAATCAAATTCTGTCATTATCAGAATCTGAGGTGATGAAAAAATGAACTATAAATCCATCCAACAACTAAAACCAAGAGCATTTAAGCGTCGCTTTGGAGTGAGAAGAAAGACTTTTAAGAAAATGGTTAAAACTCTCAAAGAATTTCAAACTATCAGGTGGTTTGAGCCAACCTGAAGTAGTGGTAATGGATGTAACTGAAACACCTATTGAACGTCCAAAAAGAAAACAACAGGAATTTTTTTTAGGAAAGAAAAAACGTCACACCCTTAAAAGCCAATTGATTATTAATCAAGAAACAGGAGAAATTATTTGTACTTTTTTTGGTAAGGGGCGCTGTCATGATTTTGCCTTATTCAAAGCTAGTGGGGTTCATTTTCATCCAGAAATACAAGGTTTACACGATAGTGGTTATCAAGGAATTAACCACTATCATAGCAACAGTTACACTCCCAAGAAAAAGCCTAAAAAGAGGGAACTTTCCACTTGAGAAAAAGACTATAATCGTGTTTTAGCAAAGGCAAGAATTGGCATTGAACACGTCAATCGCCGCCTGAAAATTTTGAAGATTTTTGGTGATAGATATCGTAATCGCCGTCGTCGTTATGGTCTGCGTTGTAATTTACTAGCAGCAATTTATAACTATGAGTTAAATTTAGCAGTTCCAAAATGCCAACCCCCAACTATAACATAAAAGTAATTTTGCAAGAGGTCTAATATTTTCACCAGATTATCACAAAGAGTACATACCGCTTTGTGAAATATATCCAGACAAAATCCAAATCCCCACAAAAATCCTGAAAATCCCTAAATCCTGGACATCCTGATATGGCTTGCGCCACGCTACGCTATCAGACAGAAAAACGTAGTCAACCTAGCTATATTACGAAATGTAACAAAATTGCGGTTAAAACGCTTTACCATCTTGACAACTGAGAAAAGAGCCGATAAGGTGGTATACATACCCGGGTAAGACCACTAGAAAGTTGTATGCAAACTAAGCAAAAGGTTACGTTATATTTATCACCGGAACTGCACAGAAGACTTAAAATTCGTTCTGCTGTTGACTCAGAACCCATGTCAGACCTCGCAGAACGGGCGCTCAGTTTCTACCTGACCAACTCAGAATTAGTAGAAGAAATAGAAGCGTCTGCTCATGGGCGAACTCACCGGATTTATTCCTGTCCCACCTGTGAAACTTCACTCGTACTGCGTGATGGTGAACTCGTGAACTTGGGCAACCAACCAGGAATCATTGGACAAGACCATCTATCCATTGATGGTAGAGAAAAAGAAGAAACCCATCCCAAGGGTGAGGAAGAATTAGTTCCTTGTTAGATAGGAATTAATGATGATTAATAGTCTGGCTTAACGCCATGCGATCGCTGATCGGTACTGTCTCTATAAGGTCTCAAGTAGGTCGATAGTATGAAAGAAGAGCTCAATATTTTAATTCAAGCTCAATACCCTTTAATCTACCTTGTGACCTCCGAGGAAGAGCGGGCAGAGCAGTCAATTTTTAAAGTCTCCCAAGATTTAAAACCCCAAAGACGAGTATATATTTGGACAGTAACTCACGGTATCGTCGAGTACGGTCAACCCCGAAATACCACTCAACACAATACTGTCTCTCCCGAAGCAGCCATTGATTGGATTATTCGGCAAAAAGAACCCAGTATATTTATTCTTAAAGATTTACATCCCTTTATTGATGCGCCGGCAACAACCAGATCGCTCCGGGACGCGATCGCTAGTTTCAAAGGAACGCAAAAGAACATTATCTTAATGTCCCCTGTGCAACAAGTTCCTATCGAACTAGAAAAAGAAGTTGTTGTTTTAGATTTTCAATTGCCTGACATGGCTGAGTTAAATAAAGTTTTAACCGCCCATCAAGAGCAAAATCGTGGACGACGGCTGACAACCGAGGCGCGAGAAAAGCTACTCAGAGCCGCTTTAGGTCTAACTAAAGATGAAGCTGAGAAAGTCTACCGCAAAGCACAGGTAACAACTGGGCAATTAACGGAAAATGAAGTTGATATTGTCTTATCCGAGAAAAAGCAACTCATCCGCCGCAACGGTATCTTGGAGTACATCGAAGAAGATGAAACCATTGATGCTGTGGGTGGCTTGGAAGAATTAAAAACCTGGCTCACCCAACGCTCCAACGCCTTTACAGAAAGAGCGAGAGAGTATGGGTTGCCCCAACCAAAAGGAATGTTAATTCTCGGTGTTCCTGGTTGTGGTAAGTCACTCATTGCCAAAACTACCTCCCGTTTATGGGGTTTACCAATTCTGAGATTAGATATGGGGCGGGTCTACGACGGCTCAATGGTGGGTCGAAGTGAAGCCAACCTGCGGAACGCCCTGAAAACAGCAGAATCAATTTCCCCCACGATTCTGTTTATTGACGAATTGGATAAATCCTTTGCGGGTAGCGGTGGTTCTGGCGATTCTGATGGGGGGACATCAAACAGAATTTTCGGCTCTTTCCTCACCTGGATGCAGGAAAAGAAATCTCCAGTTTTCGTAATGGCGACTGCTAACCGCGTAGAACGCCTACCTGGAGAGTTTTTAAGGAAAGGTCGCTTTGATGAAATATTCTTTGTGGATCTGCCCACACCGGAAGAACGTCAGGATATCTTCGGTATTCACCTGACCAAACGTCGGGAGGAAATTGCTAGATTTGACCTAGAACAACTAGCAAAAATGTCCGATGGCTTCTCCGGGGCAGAAATTGAACAAGCGATAGTGGCGGCTATGTATGAAGCCTTCGCCCAAGATCGGGAGTTCACCCAATTAGATATTATTGCTGCATTGAAGTCTACTTTGCCGCTGTCACGAACGATGCAAGAACAGGTCACAGCTTTAAGAGACTGGGCCAGACAGCGTGCTAGACCCGCAGCCTCCTCTGTTGCTGAATATCAGCGCATGGAGTTTTAAAAGCTTTCCTCTGAAATGTCAGGGGGGAAAGGTTAGTCACAAGGCTAACAGATAGAAAAAAGCCGTTCCCAATTAATGCGGCTTCGCTGAAAAAGAACCGTTGTCGTTTTTCTCATCAATCTTCTTATTGGAGGAAACCCAAATGTCTCACTTTAGCACTCTGCGTACCAAGATCACCGATGCCGAAATTCTCAAGTCTTCTTTGCGCGACTTAGGTATCAGCGTCAAGACTGAAGCTGATGTTCGTGGTTATAATGGTCAGCGTCTCCGTTCCGACATCGTTGCTGTATTGGAAGGCGAGTACGATCTAGGTTGGTCTCGTAACAGTGACGGTTCTTTTGACCTCATTGCTGACTTATGGGGTGTTGCTAAGAAGCACAACCAGACCGAGTTGATCAACTCTATCAATCAAAAATATGCCGTTAACAAGACTTTGGCTGAAGTAAAACAGCGCGGTCTGCAAAACGCTAACGTTAAGTTGGTATTGCAGTAACAATTTCTCTAGCGCGTTCCCAAAGTGAAACGGGTTAACCTTCTAATAAGCGGTTAGCCCGCTTTTTTTATGGAGTTTCGCGCCAGAGGGTAAAGAGTTCGGTCAGGGTGTAGTATACTATATACTGCATCAAAAACATTTTTGCAAAAGATTGGAGGATAAAAAATTGTCAACAGCCATAAGTTCAATAGTTGATATTTTTAATAGAATTAATATGATTTCCTATGATAAAAAATATATTTCCCAAGAAAAACTGGACTTAAAAAATAAAACTAGAACAAGTATTTTACCCTGGAGAGGTCAGTTTTCACCAGAGTTAGTAGAGTTATTTTTAAAGGTTTACAGTTATCCTGATAGTGTAGTTTTAGATCCATTTGCAGGTAGTGGAACAACTTTATTTGAAGCAGCACGTCAAGGTTTATCTTGTTATGGCACTGATATAAATCCTGCTGCTATAGAAATGGCTAAAACTGCTCATTTTGTAAATCTCAAAACTCTTGAACGGGAAAGGTTGATTAAGTTAGCAGAAAAAATTGTTGATGAAAACTTATTACCTTTTACAGGAGATTTATTTTTTTACTGTTTTGCTGAAGAACAAAAACATTTACAGCAGCATGAACTAGAAGAAAAATTTATTTTTCAAATATTACAACAAGCTGGTAGTGAAGAACTATTATACAATTTACTGATTAATGCCATTATTAACTATAGCCAGCAAAGACAACCAAGAAATTTACTTGATTTTAAAAAGTCATTAAAAAAACATATAAATATTATCAAATCTCTTCCTTATTCTCCACAGCTATGCCAGGTAATTCATCAGGATGCACGCTATATTCCTTTGACAGATAATAGTGTAGATATTGTGATCACATCTCCTCCTTATATTAATGTATTTAACTACCATCAAAATAATCGTATAGTAATGGAGATGTTAGGATGGGATTTATTGAAAATAGCTAAATCAGAAATAGGTGCAAATAGAAAACATCGTCAAAATAGGTTTTTAACTGTTGTTCAATACGCTCTAGATATGTTGGATGTTCTTAAAGAAATTCGTAGGTTAATTAGTAAACATGGTAGAGTAATTATTGTTATTGGGAGAGAATCTAGTGTACGTGGTGTGAGATTTGAAAATAGTAAATTAGTTGCGGCTTTGGCTATTGGTGGTGCTGGGTTTGAACTTGATTTACTGCAAGAAAGAAAATTTCAAAATAAATTTGGAGAAATAATTTTTGAAGATATTTTACATTTATTACCCATCAACAATTATGAAATAGCAGATGATAATTTTGCGATTGAAGTAGCAACAGAGGTTTTAACAGCAGTTTTACCAAATGCAGAAGGAGATATTTATGAAGAAATAATTGATGCCAAAATACGTGCTAAATTGGTTCATAAATCACCTATATTAAAAATTGATAATTTCCATTAAATTGCACTTAAATTCTCATGAAAAAGTATCCTAACCCTCATATAGAAAAACTAAACGCATTACTTAATAATTCTAAACTTCCAGTTAATGATAAACCTAGAGTTGCTCAAACAATTGATATTTATTACCAATGGCTTAATAATTTAACAAAAACTGTAAAATCGTTACTTACAGCCGATGAAATGTTAAATGTTTTAGTAAAGTTGCTCATTGATTATAAAAACTATATAGATGTTGATTTTATTTTTGATAGCCCTAATGATTTTTTATATAGAAATAAAGGACAATTAAAATTAGATAATACTATAATTGAGGAATTTCTCCCTTATCTAATTAACCCCGTTATCGTACCAGAGATAGAAAACTTAGCAGTAGATATTGGACCAATTAAGACATTTTCATCTGTTTATTTTGAGTCCAGTTTAACTTTTCCAGCTTTAGGAGGTGGTTTAAGCGTCAGAAGTAAAAACCAAGATTTTGCAATTACTAGAAAACTATATTTAAAAGCATCTCATTTTCCTGATTTTACACAAGAAAAAAGTATAATTACTAATCTGTCCTATATTGCTGTAGAGTGTAAGACTAATCTTGATAAAACAATGTTTCAAGAAGGATGTGCAACTGCACATGATGTAAAAACCGCAGTTCCAGGAGCAAAATATTTTCTTTTATGTGAATGGTTAGATATGTCCCCTATCAGCACTGCTCCCACGGATATTGATGAGGTGATTCTTTTAAGAAAAGCCAAAAGGCTTAATTCTAATATTAGAGGAAATTTTGCTACTTATGAAGGCCGTCTCGATTATCGAGATTATTACATCGAATACTTGAAAAATAATCCATTTAGAGTCGAAGTTTTTAAGCACCTTATCAATAATATTCGTAAATTGTTAAAAAATGAAGGTTTAGATGAGAGTAATGTTTTAGAAGTAGGTTATTTTTGAAGGAAGGATTTTTTTATTTTCGACCCAAGTAGCAAAAAACACCTAATAATAACCCAAGTTGCTTATTAATGTGTGTATATTATGCTCAACCGAGTTAATTATAGTTATTTAATTTTATGTTATTCCCCATAATAACAAATTATGAAAACATTCACTATTGGTCATTCCAATCATGCAATTGAAACATTTATAGAACCATATTATCCTCAACAATTCTACACCTGTTTTATTGATGAAGCTATAAATTTCTATAATGAGGAATTAAATGATAATTGAAAATAATCAGCAATAATTGAGGAATTTTGACCAGTCTAAACATGAGATATTAACTCAAATTGAGAATAAACGTCAGGAGAGAAAGCAGGAGATTAAACAATTGGTCAAGTAGTAAATCTGAAATACATCCTGTAAATCCTCAAATCCTGGATATCCTGATTCAGACAAATAATTTTTGCAATAAAGTTTTCAGAAACCCGAATTTATGCTATAAATTCTATAGGATCACAATCAGTATTTATAAAAGTAAAAAATATTAATTGTAATTAGGAGGTCAAAATTATGAACTCTCTTGAATTAAGACAAAAAATCGAACAAAATTTATTAACTATCTCACCAGAAAATTTGAAATTTATTGATGAATTTGTGGAATTTATTAAATATAAACAAGAAACAAGTTTATCAGAAAACACTAACTATAAGCCAGCTTCAGGACGTTCAATTTTACGTCATGCTGGTACGTGGGTAGGAGACGACTTGGAAGAATGTCTGAAGTTAGTCTCTGAAACTAGAGGTAAAGTGAAAATTAATAATCGTATTAATCCTTTTGAGTGATGTATCTTTTAGACACTAATCATTGTAGTTTAATTTTTCTGAAAAATCAGACGGTTCTGGATTATATACAGGAAGTTGGAGAAACCGATATAGCTACTACTATCATAACAGTAGGTGAGCTAACTTATATGGCAGAAAATTCTAGTTATAAGGAAGAAAATTTAACTCGTATTGAGCAATTTATCGCAGATATTAGAATTTATTATGTAGATGATGTAACTGCTAAAATTTATGGACAAATAAAAGCAGGATTAATTAACAAATTTGGACCAAAGCAAAAAACTAAACGGCAAACGACTAAAATCACTCAATTAGGTTTTGATGAAAATGATCTTTGGATAACAGCAATAGCAATTCGTAATCAATTAACGTTAGTTTCGGCTGATACTGATTTTATCAGAATCCAAACTGTAATTGGTTTTTCTTTGGAGAATTGGAGAGATAATCAATAAATAATTATGAATGCACGTCTTCAGGACAACAGCATGATCATTATATCTAATTTAGATATAAACTTATTAGATGCTGGTAGGAATAAAAGATTGTCACAAAAGAAAATCTATGGAGGTGAAATTTTTCCTGCATCAGCTTGTGCTAACTATTATGATACTTTTTTAGAATCTTTTCAAAAAGATAAGAACATGAATAATAGAGGAATAGTTGCCATAGATTTGTAGAATATTAAACAAAGAATATTACTCTAATTTGGGTAATATTCTCACCAAAATTAAGAGTAAAAAAGGAAGTTGACTATGATTTTAAATATACCGGAAAAAGATGGAGATGATGCTCCGTTATATTTAGAAAAAAACATTCAGCGGGTGCTGAAAAAGCTGGAAGAACTAGAAAATAAGGAAGGTGAAGAATGATTTATCACTACAGCATGGTAATTCAATGGTCACAAGAGGATCAACTTTTTTTAGTTCACTTACCTGAATTTCCCTGGCAACAGTTTCATACACATGGTAAAACTTACGAAGAAGCAGCTAGAAATGGTCAGGAAGTAATTGAGGCTTTTGTTGAGATGCTTACTCAAGAAAATCAAGTATTACCAGAACCCAGAATGCTTCCTACAAAACCGTTGCAAGTTGCCTAGTTCAGTGTAAAAAGTATATTTGCATTTTGACATTATAACCGTTAAAATGCCTGTAAATAATTGTAATTCAGTGTTATTCCCCATAATAACAAATTATGAAAACATTCACTATTGGTCATTCCAATCATACAATTGAAACATTTATCGAACTCCTGACTCGGTGACTTCTAACTTCTAGAATAGAGGAAGAGGGAAAGCGGGGGCAAAGAGAAATAAAAATTACAATCCTCTTGCCTTTTGCCTTTTACCTCTTGCCTTTCTTAGACGGTGGTGATCTCTTTTTCCTTTTCTACAAGCAAGTGGTCGATTTTTTCTGTATGCTTGTTGGTCAGTTTTTGGAGTTTGTCTTGTTGATCTCGTGATTCATCTTCGGAGATTTCGGCACTTTTTTCCTGTTTGCGAATGGAATCGTTAGCATCACGACGGATATTGCGAATTGCTACACGACCTTCTTCTGCGTACTTAGCCGCAAGTTTGACAAATTCTTTCCGGCGATCGCTAGTTAGTGGGGGAATATTCAACCGAATCACACTACCGTCGTTACTGGGAGTTAAACCCACATCCGACAGAGAGATAGCTTTTTCAATGATATTCAAGCTGCCCTTATCGTAGGGCTGAATCAGGATGGTTGAAGAATCTGGTGTGCTAATGTTTGTCAGTGCTTTTAGGGAAGTTGGTGTACCGTAATACTCCACTTGTACCTTATCCAATAAACTCGCATTGGCGCGACCAGTACGAATTGTATTAAAAGCCCGTTGAGTGGACTCAACGGTTTTTTGCATCATGCTCTCAGCTTCAGCTAATTTCACAAGAACCTCCCACAAGAGTACCAATGGATTCTCCCATGACTGCCCGGTGGATGTTACCTCGCACCGTTAGGTCAAATACTAAAATAGGGAGATTATTTTCTTTACATAGAGCAATTGCGGTACTATCCATGACTCGCAAATCTTTAGCCAAAACGTGGGCGTAAGTAAGAGTAATAAAACGCTTGGCCTCAGGATGGAGTTTGGGGTCCGCATCGTAAATGCCGTCTACTTTAGTAGCTTTAAAAATCACATCTGCTTCAATTTCTGCTGCTCGTAAGGCCGCAGTCGTATCTGTGGTAAAAAAGGGATTACCAGAACCAGCCCCAAAAATTACCACCCGTCCTTTTTCAAGGTGACGAATGGCACGACGGCGAATGTATGGTTCTGCTAGTTCTTGCATAGCAATGGCGGTTTGTACCCTTGTCTGAATTCCCATCCGTTCTAGGGAATCTTGCAGGGTCATGGCGTTCATGACTGTGGCAATCATGCCGATATAGTCAGCGGTTGCCCGATCCATACCTGCTGATGCTGCTTTAATGCCTCGAAAAATATTGCCACCACCAACAACGATGGCCACCTGGACACCAGTGGCTATCACCTCTCCTATTTCCTTGGCTATTCCCTCGACCACTTCTGGATCAATGCCGTAGCCCAAGTTGCCCATTAAGGCTTCACCGCTCAGTTTAAGTAAAACCCGTCGGTAATTCGTTCCCATGAAGTTCTGCTTTATCAAAAAAGTTGCAATTGCCTCCAATTTAAGATAGCAGTACAGTGACTATCTGTCTCTATTTAGGTTGCCTGTTATTTATATAAAGTTCCCATTTGTTCGGTTTGGGCTGGCTGTATTTGCTAATCTTGCAATAAACAAGTATACTCAACACGGCTTAATTATTTGATTTAAGCGGGTAGGGGTTTAGCAATGCTAAAGCCTTACCAATCTAGGTTTTTCCTGATTTTACAAAAGTCCATGTCCCAACCGTTTTGAGTATAATCGCATTTCCTAAATAATCCACTCCCTGCGCTGATGCTGTTTGGGTGTGTTCATCTATTTGCCCTTGATAGCGAATAATCTCATTGCTATCTATCGAAAAGGCTGTAGGTGGACTAATTACACCAAAACTGCGGGTAACATCTTGAGTTGAGTCCCACATATAGGGGAAATTTAAGTGATGACGCTCGGCAAAAACTTTCATTTATTAATATTGCATTTACCATGAAAACTTCTCCAAAAACCTGGACTTGGCAAGATTTCTCTATTTGTTACCAAACTCAAGGTACTACTGGACCTGCTGTGATCTTGATTCATGGTTTTGGTGCGTCATGGTTACATTGGCGCAAAAACATTCCAGCCTTAGCGGCAAATTGCCGAGTTTATGCGATTGATTTAATTGGCTTTGGTGGTTCAGCTAAACCCATACCAGGGGAAAAAATTAGTTATACCCTAGAAACTTGGGGACAACAAGTAGCAGATTTTTGTCGGGAAGTGGTGGGTGAACCTGCATTTTTAGTAGGTAATTCTATTGGTTGTATTGTGGCTATGCAAGCGGCGGTAATTAACCCGGATATGGCTTTGGGAACTGCTTTGCTTAACTGTTCTTTGCGGTTATTACATGATCGTAAACGCGTAAATTTACCTTGGCTAAAGCGATTTGGTACGCCAATTCTCCAAAATTTCTTGGCGATTAAACCAATAGGTGATTTCTTTTTCAATCGCCTAGCTCAACCACAAACAGTTAAAAAGATTCTTTTACAGGCTTATGCTAACGGGGAAACGGTGACAGATGAGTTAGTTGACATTTTGATGATACCAGCAAAAGATCCTGGGGCTGCTGCTGTATTTTTGGCGTTCACTGCTTATTCTAGTGGTCCTTTACCGGAAGACTTATTACCTAGATTATCCTGTCCAGTAATTATTTTATGGGGAACGGCTGACCCTTGGGAACCTATTGATTTAGGCCAAGAGTTAGCCAATTTTCCCCAAGTTCAAAAGTTTATTCCTTTAGAAGGTGTGGGACATTGTCCTCAAGATGAAGCTCCTGATTTAGTTAATCCTATTTTACTGGATTGGATTATTGATCAATATCAATCTATCCCCAACCTTCAAGAATAAGCAACTAGTACCGCAGGGCGGAATTAAAAATTAACAATTAAAAATTAAAAAGCAGATTGTATAAGCTTTTTAGGGACTTTTAATGGTTATCTTACTTACGCTGTACTGTACTAGCTGATCTTACAATGGGATTTCATTCGTTTAGCAGCGATAGTAGGGGCTGCCCCTGCCGTCACCAGAACCATAATAGGGGCGGCCATAGCCGTAGTAGGGTCTGTAAGGACGACGACACCAGCGATATCCGCCAGCTAAAACTTCCTGTTCCTCTGCTGATAATTCTGTCAACAACTTAGATGAGATAATTTGACCTGGCATGACTGTTTACCTCAATTGTTTGATTGAGTGCTATCCACCCATGCTTATTTTATAAAGGTATTTTCAATCAATGTAATCATTCTATAGTTATAAACTAATAATTAGAATTTCCATTGTTTGACGTATATATATTTAATTTTTGTCTGTTAAAAAAACTCACTCAAAAACTGATTATTTTTGAATGAGCTATATGAGTATTAAAATCTAAATAAATTAGGCTAACTTATTACCAGTGACGGCGGGGTCTCCGTCCCCAGACCCAGCCCCGACTCCAGTTACGAGGTCTATGACCACCACTACCAGATAGAAGTTGCTGTTCTTCTATGGATAGTTCTACAACTAAATCAGATGGAATCTTTTGAGATAGAATATTTTGCTTTGACATAATAATTGTTAACCTCAATTAATTTTTTATTAGGCTTCGGACAACCATGCTTCTTTTATAAAGATATTTATCACTAATTTAATGATTCTATAGTTATAAATATCAGTTTATAATTTATATCTTTTGGTTCACATAAATAAGTTTATTTTCTAACTATAGATAGGCTATGGCAATTCTAAAGTGCCATGTAAAAAAAGGTGAGAGGAGAAAGTTACGCCCGAATTTTGGCAGAAGATACTGTTGATATTTGATATCAAGCAAGTTATCTGAAAATTTCTCCTCACCCTATAACTACAAGGTTAGAAAACTAAGACTATTAAGAATAGCTCAGTCTATAGACTTTACCCACTAAAAAAGAGTATTAACAATTTGGCATAGAGTTCGATTCAGGATAGCTCTCATCCCTTTCAGAAGCTGGATATTGATCATATTTTTGGGAGTCACAACCACATTTTTGTTTTTTAGGTTTACAAGAAGGAGGAGGTGATTGGTAACATCCCCCAGATAAAAGTTGTTGTTCTTCTGCGGATAGTTCTACAAATAATTCAAATTTGGTATTCTGATTAAACATGATTATTAGCCTCCGTTATTTAATAGGATCGATATGATTCAGTCCTAATCCTTTTATAAGCTTTATCTGAATATTTTTAATGATTCCCTAGTTGGAAATTAATAATCATAATTTCTATCTTTTGATTTATATATTAATTTTTAATGATTGAAAGTATAAATACATCAAAATTATCATAGTATTTATAAATAAATATTTAATATTTCTCTGTTACAAGAAACTCCCTCAAAAATTGATTATTTTTGAGGGAGCTATATATTTATTAAACTCTACTTAATAATTGCCGAGTTGATGAGATTAGCTGTATCATTCTTCCTCACTCATATTTTCATTATCACCACGACCTCCATCTCCATCTCTATCTCTATCGTCAGATTTCGGACAAACCCAATAGCATTTCTTGTAACATCTTTTCCTTCCTCCAGATAAAAATTCCTGTTCTTCGGTGGATAATTCGACAAGTAAATTAGATGTGGTCATTTGAGTAGACATGATTATTAGCCTCATTTATTTAACATAGGTTTTGCAAACCTATTGCTTTATTTATAACTATGTTTTCTAGAATTTTAATTCTCCCTTAGCTATAAATAAAGCGAATCTTAAAGAAGATATTTTTATTTCTTTTGGACTATTAATTTTTAAATACATATAAGGATAGAATCTCGTTGTTATAAATAATGTTTATTCATAAATAAAATGCACCTATGGTATTGATATACCTTAACAGGTGCAAAATTAGACTATAATTTTGACGGTTTTTTGAACTCTACGCTTGTTAAGAATTCAAAATTATTTCTGGATTCTGGAATCAGCAACAAGAGATAAATAATTAGAGTTTGACATTATAAGTGGGGCGATAAAAGATAGGACGGTTGATTAAAAAGTTATACTTCGATCCATCCCCATCATTTTCGTTATTTGGTTTGTCATCTTCGTTTTTTTCCGATGGGGAAAACCCACCATCTTTACCGCCTTTATTTCGACTACTGCCGCCTTTTTCAGGGCATAGCTGAGAGTTTCCTCCTGCTAAAATCTCCTGTTCTTCTGTAGATAAATCAACAATTAAATCAGATTGAATGACTTGATTTGACATGATTGTTAGCCTCAATAAATAGTTAGACTTTACACACTTAAATAAACGAAAGTATTATCTGTGTGCAATCCTATCTTCTATTTATAAATCTATTGTGAGAGAATTAACTTCTCCTGAAGTTAGAAATCAAAGAACTAAAAGTATGAATTACTATCTCATACTTTAGGCTGAAATAAATTATAGTCAATTCCATAAAAAAACGCGTTTTTTGTGAATATTATTCCTGTATTAAGTGTTAATATTATATATTTATAATGACAATGCAAAATAGATATATTCTCTAACTTTAGAAGCATGATTTTCTCATACATGATAGTTATATTTGAATTGTTAGCTGGTAAACCAGCTAATGCTAATTAAATCAGTGTTAAAAATGAGGTAGAGTGATGTCAGTTAATACGATTCAATCTGATTTACTTTTTGATTTATCTACAGAGGAACAACAACTTATATCTGGAGGTAAAGTAGGAACAATAACGACTAATGGTAGGTTTCGCTATGGTGGTAGAACTTATCCAGCTACTATCAATGTAAGAGTTACTGGCCTACCTTAATGAACCATAGATTTTCATCGAGTTTTCAGTTCCTTGTTAATCAACTTATAGTCTAATTCCCACTGCGGAGTTGGACTTTTTTAATCATTAAAAATAAACAAAAATACCAATTTAAAAATTAATGATCACTCATGCTTATTTTATAACTATTTATTATCGTAAATAAATGATCCTGTAGTTATCAGGTTTTGAGAGTTTGAATTGCTCTTAGGTTATATATATTTAGATAAATTCCTCTCTTTTAATTTATGTTTGTTTATTTTATTTATTTATTTATTTAATTCAAAATAGACAATTATATACTTTATTTTATTTTAAAAAAGTTATTTATTAACTCAGATAAAAAAATGTAGAGCAGAAAATAAAGCTGTCCCTACAAGAAAATATTTAAATTTAAATCTGGCTATTTTATGAAAATAAATTACTTAACTTATCAGCACCAGAACTAATAGTTATTAACCCAAAAGTAAAAGAAAGTGCCATAGTAATTTGGGATAATTTATATTTGCTAGTTTGTGAGGTAGAGTCACCTGAAGCAAGTTTTAAATCACTTTTTCCTTCAGTTTCTAAATCGGTTTTTTGGAAGAATAATTTACCTTCACTGAATAAACCTAACATGGGAAATATTTGCCCACCAACTACAGATTCTTGTTCTGTATCGGAAAGATATCTAAATAATTGAGTATTTTTCAGCATATTATTACTCCTTACATCAGTAATTAAGTTTGGCTAAGAGGGTGTTTGAAAAGTTATGGTTGATGTATCAAATATTTTTTACCCCACCCTAACCCTCCCCTTTACAAGGGGAGGGAACTGGATTTTTATTGTTTCCCCCCAAAGCATAGGGGGGACTAAGGGGGGTAGCAATGTGATGAAAATTACGGAATACCACTTTTCAAACATCCTCTAAGGAATAGGAAAATAAAAACTTTGACAATATTGATTTATACAGTTAAAAACTGTAAATGCTCTCCGGGTTTTGAGAGGAATGTCTGCGGAGTCCCTTGAATTTGTACTTGACCTTTTTCGATGAGAACAATCCAATTAGCACGATGAATGACGCTAGGACGATGGGTAATTAAAATTGTGGTTTTACCTGTACGATGTTCCAAAAGACGATCTAGAACATGAGCTTCACTCATGGGGTCTAGTCCGGCGGTAGCTTCATCTAAAATAAGTATAGGTGGATTTGTGAGAATTCCGCGAGCGATCGCTAATCTTTGTCTTTGTCCCCCAGAAAGATTTGCACCAAACTCCCCTAATACGGTTTGATATTTATTCGGTAATTGACTGATAAAACCATCTGCATCAGCAATATCACAAGCTTCAACTATGTCTTCAAAAGAAATATTAGGTGTACCCAAACGGAAGTTTTCCAAAATTGTCCGACTCCAAAAATGAGGTTCTTGGGGAACATAAACTACTTGCTGTCGGTAACAATCTAAAGCAATATCTTGAATATTAAAAAAGCCGATGCGAATATTACCAGAATCTGGGACATATAAACCAGCTAATAATTTAGCTAAAGTGCTTTTACCACAGCCAGATTTACCAATTAAAGCAATAGTTTTTCCTCCAGGAAGCTGAAGAGAAAAATCATCTAACAAGTCAATTCTACCTGCGTGATGAAATTGAAGATGAGAGCAATTAATATCTGCCACACTAGAAATTTGTGCAGTTGGCTTTTGACTTCCTCCCACCACTTCCGGTGTCGCATCAATAACTTCTAATAATCGAGAAACTGCTGTTTGGGAACGAAAATATTCATCAACAAAGCCAACTAATGAGTTGATTAAAGCTAAAACATTGACTTGCAAAGTATTAAAAGCTAACATTTGTCCAATGCTTAAATTGCCTTTAATTACTAACATACTCCCCAATCCTAACAAGATAACACCACCAATTGTAGATATAATTTTAGCAATAGTCCCGTTGATAATTGCTATTTGAACCGTACTAAAAGCCAGATTTGCTAGACGACCAAACCGACTTTGAAATTCATCCCAAAATTGAGGAGCAGCATTTGTAGTTTTAATTACCTGTGCGCCCTTAAATGTTTCGACTAAAACACCTTGATTTTCTGCTCCTAAAACTAAGAGACTGCGGGTTTTTTGCTGAAGAATTGGTAAGAAAGGTAAGGTTGATAAAGTCATAAAAGCAGCAATTAATAAAACTGCTATTGTTAATTGCCAGCTATAAAATAACATTAAGCAAAAAGAAATCACAGCAATAAAAAATTGGCTGGGTAAAACAATCACAATCTGGGATACTAATTGGTTAATTTCGCCAATATCTCGGAGTCGGCTAGTAATTTCCCCACTGCGACGAGATTCATAATAATTTAAAGGTAATTGCAGCAGTTTACGACCAAATTCCAAGACTAAACCCAATTGTAATCTTTGCCCAAAATGAGAAATCATTAAGGCTTGAAATACTTGTAAACCTCCACTAAATAAACTCATAACTACGACTGCGGAAACTACAACAGTGAGTAATTGCACATCTCCACGCACGAGAACATCATCTGTCAATAATTGAATTAAAACAGGAGTTCCTAAAGCTAGTAAACCCAGGACAATATTAATCATTAAAACCTGAGTTAACAAACCACGAAATGGTAAAATCCGGTAAAAAAACCGCGTGATACCACCTTTTGATTGTTCTTGGGGTTGTTCAAAAAAGCGGTCTGGATCTGGCTCTAATAAGAGCATTACGCCATTCCAAGCATTGGTTAATTCTTCTTTGGTCAGATAACGAAGTCCCACAGCCGGATCGGCAATAACGTATTTTTTGCCTTTTTTACCATATAAAACTACCCAATGATAGCCTTGCCAATGGATAATTGCAGGTAATGTAATTTCTGTAATTCTGTCTATGATTTCTGGAGAAGCTTTGACCGCTCTAGCATTGAAACCGAGATTTTCTGAACCTCGTTTTAAACCTAATAATGTTGTTCCTAATTGTCCAGTCCCCACAGCTTCTCGGCTTTTAATCATGCTTAAAAAGCGTCCATAGTGCTTGGTAATAGAAACTAAACAAGCTGCCCCACAGTCTTCTTCACTTAACTGTAAAGTACACTGATAATTTTGATGATTTTTAAAGATATTGAACATAATTATCCAAAAAAGTTTAGTAGGTTGAGTTGACGATAGGAAACCCAACTTTATGCAAGTCTTTGTTCTATTGTGCTGTTTTTGTCGGGTTGTGCTATTACTTAACCAAACCTCAATCCTTATTTATAAATTGGTGATTAATTTACTTTTTCTGAGAATAAATTGCATGATAGTTTCTTGACGAGAAATAATGTCCGCGCGTCCTTCCATACCAGATTTGAGATCACATACATGATTTCCTTTTGCTAAAAATAGATTTTGTGGTTCAATATTTATTTGATAAGTAGCTACCTGGGTTGTGCTAATAATGGAATTATTTTGGGGAATTGCTAGAACATCTGCTCCAATTGTTTTTACAGTTCCCTTGAGAGTTCCATAGTCTGGATAGGGACAAGCTGAAACCTGCATTTGTACTATTTGACCAGGTTTTACTTTGTCAATATCTTTAGCAGAAACTTGAGCTTTAATGATTAAAGGAGCATCCACAGGAGCAATTTGAGCAAGAGCTTCACTGAGTTGGACAACCTGTCCAGGATTGCGAAGTTTGAGCTGCATGAGTGTGCCATTAGCTGGGGAACGAATCACACTTTTATTTAACTCATTGTCTAACTGTTGTAATTCTTGATGAGTGCGAATCTGTTGTTTTTGTAATTCTAACCGTTGCTGAATTAATGTTTCTCGTTCTTTTTTTAAAGCGGCTAAATTGCTTTCACCTCTGGCTTTTTCCTGCCTAATTTTTTCTAAGGCAATTGTCACATTTGCATTACTGGGATTAACGGCAATTTTGGCTTTTTGTAAGTTTATTTGGGCTAATTTAACAGCTTGTTCTTTTTCTTCTTGGAGATTTTTAGTGCTAGATTTAGCTTGTTCCAATTTGGCTTGAGCCGATTTAACAGCTTGTTCTTTTTCTTCAACTAAATTGCGAGATATTGCTCCTGATGTAACTATACTCTGTAAGCGATCGCGCTGTAAAGTAGCCAGTTTTAATGCTGCTTCTGCTTCTTGGACAGTGGCTATTAACACCCTTTCTTTTTGTAATCTTGCTAGTTGCTCATTTGCTAAATTTATCGCTATTTTAGCTTGTGTCATTTCCGCACCAGCTTTAATTTGCTGATCGTTATAGTTGCGCTTAGTTCCAGCCAATTCAGCTTGTACAGCTATAATTGTCCGCTCATTTAAGTTGGTTTGAGAAATTATTTGAGTATTGACCTGATTAATTTGAGCATCAATTTGAATAAGTTGTAATTGACTTTGCTGGATAGTATTTTGCAGTTGTCTTTTTTGAGATTGCAGTTGGGAGTCATCAATATAAGCAATTATTTCTCCCTTATTTACTAGCTGATCTTCTTTAACGACAATTCTTTTCACAGTTCCTGTCATGCCAGATTCAACTAACCGTAATTCTCCCAATGGTCGGATAGTTGCAGGAACTTTAACTGTGATGTTGTAATAGAGGACAGAACTAAGACTCACAGCCACTACAAACATACTAATCATCACCCCCCCACCGATATGAATCCATTTACCGATATGGGGGAGAAACTCATTAGCTTCTAGTATATGCAAATCCTCTGTAGTCGAGTTATTTAAATTATAGGGAGAATTGTTATTTTGACTCTGTAAGGAGTTCACGGGATTACACCTTTGATTAGGACTAAAATAGTCTCACCTAAGATAGAAATTACTACTATCATGCAGCCGAAAAGTAACTATCTTAGGTAATAAATTGACAGCAATAAAAACAATTAAATTTCTCTATTCACATTGTGGAAATTAATTTGATCATCGGTTATAATTTAGTGGAGGGGGTAGAGATGGTTATGCCCTAGTTGTGGGAATTATCTTTCTCAAATCTTCGACGCGGATTAAGCGTGAAGAAAATGGGGGAGAAGAATCAAACTTTCTCAAAGTCCTCACTTACGTTGAGCAAGTTATTCTCATCTCCTCTAACCCCCTTTGTTGTTTAAAAAAGTTGTTGACTAGCAGTGCAGAGCGGCGAAAATAACTAACCATTAAAAATCTTTAAAAAGCTGGTGTAATTTGCTTTTTTGATTTTCAGTTGTTTATTTTCAATTCCACTCTGCGGTACTAGTTGAGTCCTGCTTGGAAGGAAACTTATAGGCTTACTAGCCCATACTTACGCAAGAATCGCTTCGGTTCCAGTTGCGTTTGCAACTGGAGGTAGGGGTAGTGGGGTGGCAATTGCAGGTACAGCACCGCGGCCACCGCCGTCGCCTGGTAATACGGCTGGACCTAAAGCCCCTACACCAGCAGGAAGGTCTGCACCTAAACCTAAGAAATCTTGTCCCGCAGTTAGAATGGTATTAGCCTTACCTGCGGAAGTAGCACTGCTACCTTGAGGACCGGAGACGCTTGTTCCCATTAAGAGCGATCCCTTGTTAGCATAGTTACTAGCAGCTAGTTCAAAGTCAGCCCCACCAGTCACTATTTCTTGTTGTTGATCAGATAAAGCAACAAGCAAATCGGATGCGTTGATTTGATTTAACACAATTATTAGCCTCACTTACGTAATTAGGTGTTCCATCACCTAACAACTCAACTATAAGCATTGTTGCCTAAGAATTCATAAACCTACGGGTAGAAAATAAAGTTTGCAAATTTACCTCTAAAAGTAGAGACAAAATAGTTTTTAATTACTAGAATAGTATTATTAAAAGATTAATCCTAGCTCACATAAAATCTGCACAATGTATATTTGTTGTTTTTACAGAAAACTCTGAATATATGAATTTATTCGGATTTCTACTCAACATAAAATTAAATATCTATGTTTTTAGATATCTCTAATTTCAGAAAAATCATTTTGCTAGATCAGGAATTATTCAGTAATGAGAGAGTAACTGATTTAACAGATAAGCACAGGTAGCACTACCGATAGGAACTGTTAAATTATCTATGCCCAAAAAAGAAAAGGCTTCTAAAATCGTGGCGATTACGGCGACAATTAAGGAAACCATCCAAGTTTGCCAAATATTACCTTGAGTAACCAGTAAAAGAGTTACACAAATAAAATAACTAATTAAAGTCACTGTTAAAGAACCTTCCCAGCTTTTTTGAGAACCAAAAACCACATATTTATGTTTACCAAACCGTTTCCCAATTAAAGCAGCTAATCCATCTCCCCAAGCCATAGTCATAATTCCTAAAACAGCATATTGGGGTTGGTGTAAATACCAAAAAATACCCACTAAAACACCTATACTCACAGCGTAGAAAAATGTTCCCAAACTTTGACGACCGACACTATTAATACCAGGAAGGATAGGGAATTGATAAGATAACAAGGTGATAATACCCGCAAAAATTGCCGCAGTAATTCCCACAAAAGAGGGAATATCTAACCACCAAGCAATTAAAATTACGTTACCTGTGCCAATATGCACGATTTTACGAATGATTTCCGGTTCACTATCAGTAAAACGACTAACTACCCAAGCAATGCAGATAATTAATCCTACCCAAGCCGCAGCGGGGGCAATTTGCAGCGACAATGGGGAAAGGTTTTCTAAGCTGAGGAATGTGTTAAACAATGAGGGAATAGAGGTATTTTTAACTTTAATTCTACTTTATGAGCTTTGGACATGAAAATATTATTGATTTGGCTAATTAAGGGTTATCGCTTCTTTATTTCTCCCCTGTTTCCCCCAACTTGTCGCTTTCAACCTACTTGTTCTCTGTATGCGATTCAAGCTATTGAACAGTTTGGGGTATTTCGCGGTAGCTGGATGGCTATTATGCGGATTTTACGCTGTCATCCTTTTCATCCAGGAGGTTATGATCCTGTTCCAGATCTGAAAGAAAAATCTTGTTGTGAACATGAAGAGTGAACACGGATTTAAGGGATTACTGGATTACACGGATACTTTGTTGAAGATATACAAGTTAAGGAAATGTAGGTTGGGTTGAGCGATAGCGAAACCCAACCCCTCCCCGCAAGCGATGAGGGGGGCTAAGATGTACCTTATATGATTGGAAATCGCTGTAAGTTCTCTGTTCCCTTGTCATAACAATAATTTTTAATGTCTACCTACTTAGTTGTATAATACTTTATAGTCATTTAAAATAACTAAAAAAATGCAGCCTTTTAACAGTACATGGATTGGTATTATACTGGGCTTAATCTTTGTCACGATGCCATCTGTTGCTAAAGCTAATGATCCAGGTCTTTGTTTCATTGTGACATCCTCTGGGAAAAAGATCAGTTTAGGGGAAATGTGCAAAGTCCAACAACCCATAGAAACTGTTTTGCGGATACCAATTAAACGTCGGGCGGCGAAGACTCCGATTATAGATGTTAGATTTAATGGTAATCAGATTTTTGAGATGGTTTTTGATACTGGTGCAAGTGGTATTTTGATCACTCAACAAATGGCAAATGTCCTCAAACTCAAGGCTGGAGAAAAAATCAAAGCTAGTATTGCCGATGGTAGTATAATAGAACTGCAAACGGGGACAATTTCATCAGTAAGTGTTGGTGGTTTGGTTGTGAATAATCCTAAAGTTGCTGTTGCGCCTAAAGCTCAAATTGGTTTACTGGGTCAAGCCTTTTTTGATAAATATGATATCAAGATTTTTGATAAATACATAGAATTGCACCAGCGTTAAAAAAGAGTTAAAAATTAGCAATTAAAATGCGACCTTATTACCAAATCCCCATTATTGAATGTGGTGAACCTTTAGTTAAGATTCCTCTAGAATTGTTTGCGGTGGCATCTCCTCACCCTTATCAAAAGTTAGGTGCTAATTATGGCGGAAATTCACCTTATTACTTGCGTCAAAGTGTTGTTGAAAATTTAATTCAGGCGCAAAATCATTTACAATTACTACATCCCCATTGGTCTATTCAGATATTCGATGCTTATCGGCCTGTGGCTGTCCAGCAATTTATGGTAGATTACAGCTTTGGGGAAGCGTTGCGAGAACGGGGTTTGACAGAAAAGGAATTATCACCCCAGCAACGGGAAGATGTATGGAAGGCGGTTTATGAAATTTGGGCTGTACCCAGTTTAGATATGAACACCCCTCCTCCCCACAGTACGGGGGCTGCGGTGGATATTACTCTAGTCAATGATGTTGGGGCAATTGTGGATATGGGTTCACCCATTGATGAGATGTCCGAGCGATCGCATCCAGAATATTATATTCATAGTCATCAAGGCTATAATGCTAACCGGCAATTATTACGGGATGTAATGTTAAAAGCTGGATTTCAACGCAATCCTAGAGAATGGTGGCATTTTTCTTTTGGTGATCAAATGTGGGCTTGGTTATATAATCAATCTCATCCCGAAACTGTGATGACAGCCCGTTATGGACGATTAAGTTAAATGAATTTATGTTTCGCGCAATCTCTAAGAGAGATCCCGCAGGGTAGGTACAAAGGAGCAAAGACGCAAAGTTTGATATTTTCAACAGGTTGTGTTATAATTATTGGTGATGCTAGTAGTCTGTCAAATTTATTTTGACGAGTTTTTGGTAGTGCGGGTATCTTGCCCGCGTGAGCGAGACGCTCACACTACAGTCCATCATTTTTATCTTGACAAACTACTAGTGAAGTTTTTATTTCACAGTTGATGTTGGAGAGGTGTCCGAGTGGTTGATGGTGACGCACTCGAAATGCGTTTTGGGGAAACTCAACGGGGGTTCGAATCCCCCCCTCTCCGTTGATGCAAATAATGATTATTGCGGTTTTTCTTCCTTTTGCTGCGGACTTTCCGGCACTTGATTTTGGTTTATTTCTACAGTTGGAACTACTACAGCCGAAGAATTTTCTGGTTGAGATTCCTGGGGTGGGGTGACTACGGGATTAGATTCCGGTGCAGTATTTTCTGGAGGTGGAGAAGCTTTCTGGGATTCTTTAGCGTCACGCAGGGTATCCATTAAGGATGGTGAAGAAGTCACAACCGGTGTTGATTTATTAATTGTAGTATTCGGGGTTGGAGTGGGCTGAGAGTTGTTATTCTCAGGGGCTTTTTCTTCATCACTACTATTATTAGTAGGGGTTGGTTCTGGGGAAACAGGAGTATTTTTGCGTTTTCTCCTGACTCTCAGTGGTACAGATTCATTAAAAGAGGAATTTTGAATTTTTTGATTTGGAGATGATGGTGATATTTCCACGACAGGTTTGGGTGGAATAGATTCGGAAGTAGATTGTTTAATAACTGGTTTAGGTGATGATTGTAAATTAGGTTTTGATAATATCCGCGTCATACTAAAACCTGCCGTAGCGGCAATTAAGGCAATACTAATGCTCACAATTCCCTTCGATACACCTGCTTTTTTGCCTGTATTTGCGACTTTTGGTGGTGTAGCAATAGGACGGGGAGTAGCTTTTTTGAGGAAATTTTTGGATTTTAAATCCGATAAATTAATAGTCTGTACTGCTTGAGTCGCTAAAGTTGATGATGTCACATTTAGCCCATTTCCCGGTAGTAGTTGCAGCCATTCTGCTACTGTTGTCGGACGAAACTGAGGTTCTACAGCCATTCCTCGGCTAACTGCTTGATTAACAGCCCCACTCAAATGAGGTTGTAATTCACGGGGAGAGGGCATTTTTTCCCGATCTCGCAGTAATGCAGGTATAGGAACTTGTGCAGTTAACAGTGCATATAAAGTCGCTGCTAAACCATAAACATCTGTAGCTGCTGTTCGTTGTGCTTGGGTTAGATACTGTTCAATGGGTGCATAACCTTCACTGACTAAACCTGTATGTGTCTGTTTTGCTCCGTTATTAAATTCTCTAGCAATGCCAAAATCAATTAGCACTACTTCCTGCGTTCCTTGACGCAAAATAATATTATCTGGTTTAATATCTCGGTGCAATAAACCATTATTATGTACCACCTGCAATGCCGCGCCTATTTGACGGATATAATGAATGGCTGTAGCTTCCGGTAGGGGTATTCCTGGTAAAACAAATGCTGCACATAAGGTGTCTCCGCGAATGTATTCCATCACCATATAAGGTAAACTATCTTCCTCAAAAAAGTCACTTACCCGGACAATATGAGGATGAACACAAGCGGCTAATCTTTTAGCTTCATCTTGAAATTGGCGCTGGAACTTAGGGAAATCGGGATGTTGTCGCAACCTCTCATTGATAGTTTTCATCACCACTTCTTGACCTAAATAGTGGTGCATAGCTTTAAAGGTAACACCAAATCCGCCCCGCCCTATTTCCTGGAGGATGGTATATTTTCCATTCTGCAAAATTGTGCCTGCTAACATAGGGTTTTTCAGTCTTAAATGAGCAGATAATTAACTGGGTTATAGCACTCTTAGGAACGCAAATTTAATAACCTGCAATTCTGATTTGATCGGAAATGGTGCATTAGGCTTTGCTTTAGCGTAGCCATGGTCGCATAGCTTTACACACCCTATCTTTTACACTTTATTTAATCCACACTCCTGACCTATTTTGACACTCTCAGGGAGCCAAGCCACTGAGATTCTACTGACAGAATTAAATTAAGAGTTTAGCTCAATCTAATCTCGCTGCGACCGTCAAACGCCGCCTAAACGCTCAAAACAACTGCCAATCAAGGCGTCGAAATTGCGCTTACTTTTATGGTTTTCAGTGTTTTTAGAATCCATCACTAAGCCAAGACGCGGTACGCTCCACAACCTGCCATTACTCGCTCTTTCAAGTCAATACTGCCGTTAGGACTTAAACCTAACCGTTGTTTCTTATGAGCCGGAATTTCTCCGTACTAGGATGCTTCAACACGTAGATGTTTTTTGTTCTTACTCACAATTTAATTCTAACATACCACAGGGATTAAAATCCCTCGTGCCGTTTCCCTCTCAGGTCTAAAGACGCGCTCGTTTCCCACTTACCGCGAGGTCTTATGACAACGGTTTTTGATTCTGATGAAATATTGTGCGATATGGCGGTATGCACTTGAATAAACTACATCATAGCCCCCTCCTTGCTCTTCGAGGTGGAGGTTGGGAGTGGGGTGATATTTAAAGAGCTTGTTTTGGCGAGAAAAGTTCTCGACTCAACGGTAAAATATCCGGAATTAACTTCCCAAAATCAGAAAAATCTGCCTAACTTTCCCTCTAAAATCAATGCCCTATTACCATCTTCCCTGAGTACCAGTCATAATTTCTGAATATTTCTTTTTTTTAGCTAAAACAGAATCCGATGTTAAATTCATTGATCATGATCAATAAAAATTTATGAACTCTCAACCAGAAGAAGATTTGCAGCGTCGTCTCCAAAATCTAGCAGCAGAAATTAAATCTGCTAGTGTTAATCCTCCGCAACCAGAAGCACAGACACCTCTGACAGGGTTTTCTCAATGGAACTTGTATTTACAAAGATCCAGAAATTGGTTTAATAGTTTATCAACAATTAAAAAGCTGGCAGTCACAGGTATTGTCATGTTGTTAACTGTTTGGATGGTGCAAACAGTATTTGCTCTAGTTGCTTCTGTTATGAGTCTAGCGATGTTGGCAGTGTTAGTGTATCTTGGATACAAATTTTTTATTGCTAATAGAAAGGCAAAATAAGCAATAGCCTATTTTAATCATGCCAATAGTGGCGTAAAAAAAATCACAGGTAATTATTCAATGGCTAATCCAATGATCGGCAAAAGTAGTAGTCAGTCTAGCCGCTCCAAAGAACCGAAAAAAGCTAAAATTACACCATTATCAACCAGGCGTTTTGTGGCTTGGACGGTGGAAATCACCCTCTTTATTGTCAGTGGTTTAGTTCCTTATGCTTTGGGCGTGTATGTAAATTCTCGGAGTGAGATCCAGCGAGTTCCTCTTAACCCTGTTCTCGTAGTCACAGAAAAAGCGATCGCTAGACCCCTCGCATTACCTGTCAGTTACGGTATTCGCAACGTCGCTTGGCCGACTAATATCTTATGGACATTAGCCCTATTATTACCCACCAGCTTCGGTGCTTGGCAATTATATTTATTAGCTAAAACTGGCAGCACCATTCCCAAACGGTGGTTTAGAGTGCGAGTAGTAAACGAAGCCGGAACAGCCCCAGGCTTAGGTGCAATCATAGTTAGAGAAGGATTAGGGCGTTGGACAGTACCAGTTTCTGCCGCTTATCTACTCTGGCGTTACAGCTTTATTTTCCCCAACTTAGCTCTGTTTACATCTTTAACGATGTTAATGATCCTAGCAGAGTCTAAGGGCTGGCCTGTCCAAAAGCATCGCCGCTCTTTCCATGATCAAATAGCAGGAACATACACAATAGATGCAACCAGCACGGTTAGTCATCCTGGGGAGCAGTCAACAATAAACGAAGCTGATGTAGATAGTGCTGCAACTCAAAAATCTAGTTCCACTCCAGTCCCCAAAAATAATTCTTATCTCAGTCTGTTTTTGGTAGGGCTGACTAGTATGATTGCTGTACTATCAACTTTAGTCGGTACACAAATCTATATCCAAACCCAAGAAAGCCAACGGAGAAGCGAACAAACTAATAGTCAAAAGTTTATCGAACTCATCAAAGCACTAAATCCCAGCAGCGGTGTTACTAATGAAGATCGACAAAGAGCAGTGTTAGCCTTGGGGACTATAGATGATAAACAATCCATCAAATTATTAATTGACTTATTAGTCAAGGAAACAGACCCCAAAACCCTGGATACTATTCAACAAGCTTTAACTAATACTGGTTTTAAAGCTATCCCGGAATTAAACCGGATGAATCAGTTTCTCGTGGAAGAACTAGCATCTATGGGTAAAAGTCCTAATTCGGACATTAGACAAAACCAGTTAATTCTGACTCAGCAGGTAATTAATAAAATTCTGGCTGTCTATAGTGGCAAAATTAACAATATTGACTTGAGTAAAGCTGAATTAGGTTCTCAAGCATCTGGGGGAAAGTCCTTATTTAACCTGGTATTAAACAACATTGATTTATCAGGAATTGTCTTGAAATCGGCAAATCTTAACCAAGCTAATTTCCAAGGTAGCCGTTTTCGCAGCGTCGGTGAAGATGGACGTTGGGATACTTACGATGATGTGATTGCAGATTTAAACAACGTCCAGTTAAAGGCAGCTAATTTAAGTAATACTAACTTGAGCCGTGTTTCCATGAGTCGGAGTGATTTAAGTCGGGCTAATCTCAACAAAGCCAACTTATCCTACACCCGCTTATTTGCTGCTAATCTCAGTAGTACCCAGTTAGTAGGTACAGATTTACGAAATGCGATTTTAGAAAATGCCAGCTTGATAAATGCAGATTTAAGCAATGCTAATTTAACAGAAGCAAATTTATATGCTGCTCGTTTAGTGCGTGTTTCTGCTATTGGGACACAATTAGCTTATGCAAATTTAACCAAAACTGATTGGCAAGGTGCAGATTTATCTGAAGCCTATTTAGATTATGCTAATCTCAGCGATGCTAACTTAACTGCTACTCGGCTGACTGGTGTTAGTTTGCGTTCCGCTAACTTAGAAAACGCCAATTTGCAAAATGCTGATTTAAGTCGGGCTGATTTACGAAAAGCAAATGTGGACGGAGCAAATTTTCAAGGTACAATCCTCTTTGTCGGTAAACAAAATCCCGCAGATCAGTTTGTGGAAACACCTGATATTGGCTCTCAAAATGCCTCAATCAAAGGAGTAGATTTTACTAAAGCTAAAAATTTAGATCCTCAACAATTGGCATTTATTTGTACTCAAGGTGGACTACATTCTCGTTGTCCATAATGGCATGAGGGGATGAGGCGCAACCCAACAAATGCGTTGGGTTTCATGCTTCAACCCAACCTACGAATCAAGGCTTTTTTCAATTTAGCGAAGGTATTGCTAAGTTATATTAAATACAGATTGTGTCAGGAGTAGGGTAATGAAGCATTTTCAGTGTTGGCTTGGGGTAATGGGAATGGGAACCGTTTTGAGTTTAGCTGTAAACTCTCAACCAGTACAAGCTCAGGTAGCTTATGGTAGCTATGTTGGTATTGGTCCAACTGTGGGATTGACAGATGGTACGCAATTGGGTGGAGTCCTGGCTTTTCGTTACAAGTTACTAGAAACACCCATTTCTTTCCGCGCTCAAACGTTAATTGGTAAAGACACAGCCATAGTCCCGACTGTTTCCTATGACCTCCCTCTCAACTGGCAAACTGATGTTTATTTAGGTGCTGGTTTAGTCTTAACTAGTGGTGATACAGCTTCTCCTGTAGGTAATAAAATTAGCTTTGCTTTGCAACCAGGCATTGATTATGTTATTCCTAATAGTAATACTGTGATTTTTGGTAATGCTATTATTGCTTTTGATGCCTACCGGAATACTGGTGGTACAGCTTTATCTTTACAAGGTGGAGTTGGGTTAAGGTTTTAATTCGTCATTTGTCATTGGTAAGAATTTTTTAATTTTTGAGTTCTTGAAAAGATGGTGCTGAACCGAGATGAACCGAGAAAAATTAGAGTTTTACTTAACAGATATAGAAACTCCTGTAGGTAAGGTAATTAGTGTAACTATTGCTTTATTGGTTTTAGTATCTTCGGGAATTTTTGTCGCGGAAACCTATGATCTCTCTCAAGAAGCTCGCTGGCAGTTAAGAGGATTAGATGATTGCATATTAATGATTTTTGCTGGGGAATATTTACTCCGCTTATGGAGTACAAAAAATAGAATTAAATATATTCTGAGTTTTTATGCAATTATTGATTTAATCTCAATTTTGCCATCTTTTATCGGATTGGTAGATATTAGTTTTATTCGGTTATTCCGCTGGGTGAGAATTCTCCGTTTACTGAGATTTATTGATAAAAAATTTTTATTTGGTAGTATTAGTAATGAAGATAGTGTAATTTTTGCCAGAATATTATTTACTTTATTTGCTATAGTTTTTATTTTTTCTGGCTTCATTTATCAAGTTGAACATCCAGTTAATCCTCAGAATTTTGATACTTTTTTAGATGCCTTTTATTTCTCTGTTGTCACAATGACAACGGTGGGATTTGGTGATGTGATTCCCATTTCTGAATTAGGTCGGTTACTAACAGTATTGATGATTTTAACAGGAGTGGCTCTGATTCCGTGGCAAATTGGCGACTTAATTAGACGATTGGTAAAAACTGCAAATCAGGTGGAAACTGTTTGTCAAGGGTGCGGTTTAGCGTTTCATGATACAGATGCTAGATTTTGTAAAAGGTGTGGTAAACAATTGATAATTGATCCTTAAATAGGTGCTAGAGAATAGGGAATAGAAAGTATTCTTTTTAAAAGATGGGTAGCCCAAAAAAAACAGTGTCATTATTTCCATCTCATGTTTTTAAACATGAGTTTTTTCTGTTCCCTCTGAAAGTTGAAATTTAACAGCAGGAGTCAGGAGTTAGGTCAATTTTCTCCAGTAGGAGATTCAAAATTCACATCTTCATAGACATCTTCTATCGGACAGTGAAAATCTACACTTGCTAAATGCACATTTTCCCCTTGTCCATAACTGTAAAATCCCCACTGTCCCTCGGAATTACGCCGGAAAATTTCGACATTTACCCGCGTTTGACTTATCAACACATATTCCTGAAGTGATTCTAAATTTCGATAGTCAGCAAATTTATCACCTCTATCAAAGGCTTCTGTTGTGGGAGATAAAACTTCGATAATTAAACAGGGATAACGCAAAAAGTTATTAAAGGCTTTATCTTTTTGGTCGCAACTGACTATGACATCAGGATAGTAATAGGTATTAATTGATTCAATATGTGCCTTGGTATCGGCAATGTAAGCTTGACAGCCACGGCCACGCAGATGATTTCTCAGCAGAGAAGCAATATTGAGTGTAATAATGACATGAGTATTACTAGCCCCTGCCATTGCGTACACTTCTCCGTCTCTGTATTCATGCTTAATAGGGCTGGTTTCTTCCCCTTGGAGATATTCGACGGGGGAAAGATAGTTATAGCTGGGAGTTGCAATCATAGATATCAATTGGGTGGTAATTTGGGGTGTGCTTCCGAGTATTTACTGACTGTAGCAGAAACTTCTGGGTTATAAAGTCGCAGATAATTCCAATAATTACCAAAAACTTGCCGAACATAATTTTTAGTTTCATCAAAAGGAATTCCTTCCACAAACTCATCTGGATCTTGTTTAGGGATGGTTTGCAACCATTTGGCAACGTTACCAGGTCCGGCATTATAACTAGCGATCGCTAACATGGAATTATTGCCGTACTGTTGATGGGTATAATCTAAATACCAAGTCCCCAACATAATGTTATCGCTGGGATTTTCTAGATTGATTTTTTTAAAATCTAAACCGATTTGTGGGGCTATCCATGCCCCTGTACTGGGCATAATTTGCATTAAACCAGTTGCACCAACGGGGGATTTAACTTTCGCCTGAAAGCGAGATTCTTGCCGCATTAAAGCCGTAACTAACAGGGGATTAAGTTGCCGGGAAGTAGACCATTTTTCAATTTCTTTAAAATAAGGAAAGGGATAACGGGCTTGCCAATAAATAGCTTGTTGACTTAAAGCTGCATATTCGGCTTTTTCAGCGGGTGTTTCTCGGTCTTCTAATTTAGCAATTTTGTCAATACCAATGAGATATTCACCTTTAGTTAATTTCATCAACCCTTCGGTAAATTGTTCCGCGACGCTAGGCTGATTTTTATTTTTAAATTCTGTTTCCCATTGCAACCAGGCATCACGATCTTGCCCCAGCAAATACAATTCATGAAAAGTCTCAGAACCCGCTGGTGGAACAGGACGTTGCGGGGGGATAATTGCCGGATTCATCACGCGCAGATTGTTAAAATCTCCCACATTTAAACCCAAAATACTCGCAGAACGCCAGGCATAATAAGAGTAAGGAAATTCACTAATTACAGACTTATAAGCAGTAATAGCTTCCTGTTGCTTGCCTAGTGTCGTTGCCCATTTACCTACCCAAAATCCGGCTCTAGGGGCTAAAATACTAGTTTTGTTATTAATAGTAATTGGTTGCGCCCATTGCCACGCACCTAGATAGTCGTTGTTTTTAGCTTTAGTTTGGGCAATTTTCCAGCGAAATTCAGCGGCTTCATCACTGCTACTATATTTACCTAGTAATAATTTCCATGTTGTGTTAGCTGATTGATTATCTTTGAGACTATCCAGCAAAGTCCCTTTTTTAATTAATGCTTGAGGTGCTTGGTCAGGAAATTGACTAATTACTTGGTCGAGATAGGTAATAGAGTCTTTACCCTTAGCTATGTCGGACAATCTTAATAGGGCTATAGCTGTTTCTTTGGCTGTGGGAAACTTTTGTAGTAGTTGTTTATAAACTGCAATGGCTTGATCTTGTTCTTTATTTAATTGTAATCCTCTGGCGATGCGGTAGAGGTTGGTAGCGGTTTTTGGTGCTTGAATATAAGCATTTTTAGCTTTGGTAAATTCATTGTTATCCCAATAGACTGAACCAATCAGTTCCCAATCTGCGGGTTTGAGTTGTGGCTGTTTTATTAACTGATTTAATACACCCACAATTCCTGGTTCGTCAGCGGCGTATTTAGCTAAGATTAATTGTAACTTAGGCTGATTAGGATTATCTTTTAAGCGTTTGCGGATAATTTCCCAAGTGAGGGGATGGGAGGGAAATTGAGCGATCGCTTGATCAGACAATTTTGGTTGAGCGATCGCATATATAGCTTTAACTGCGGCTGCTTCTTTACCATATTCCTTTAACACCCTGCGGCGCAAATCGGAAGCTTGCTTATCTTCGCCCAAAATATCATGAGCCTGGGCTTGTTTAAGTAAAATATAAGGTGCTAATACAGGATAATCTTTTTCCAGTCCTGTCAATAAACTCAGGGCTTTTTTCCCTTGAGAAGTTTCTACGTAATCACAAGAGAGCAAATAACGGGCGCGTTCTCGATCTGGGGAACTACCTGTTTGAGCAATTTCCGTGAGTTTTGTTAATCTTTCTGGTACAGATTGAGACAATAGAGAAAATACAACTGACTTAACTTTGGTAGCCTCAGATAGTTTTTCCGGCTTACCCTGACTCAAGTTCAACCATTGACTCACGGTTTTGCCAACTTGGGGGGCTGACACCATTGCCCCGGCTAAAAAGGCACATAGTCCAGCGCCCGCAAGTAGATAAATTTGTGTTTTCTGTAGTTTTTTGAACATTGATACTCACTGATTGCCTAGTGTCTCACGGGGAAAGTTGGCGATTAATCTTCTGGCAACTTTATCATTAGGGTAACATCCCTGACCAATTTTTACGGCTATGATGCAGGACTTTCCGCCTATTTGGATAAATATAATCTCTCTTCGAGTTTGTGGCAATGGGTCGAAATGGCAAGCAGTTATTATGGCGTTAATATTTTATGTACACTACTATTGGTCAATTATCTGATTCCACTTGTTTAATTACCTCTAAAGGTAACTCTAATACCTCTGCAATTTGCTCATCATTTAAGCCAAAATACCGTAATTTATCAATTTTTTCTATCTGAGTTTTATTCTGATCTTTTTGCTTTAGTTTAGAATTACCAGCATGACTTTTATCTGGTTTAGTTTTAGGTTGTTTAGAACTAATATTTACACAGCCATTTACAAATAAATTATTACTATTATCACCCAAAGAAATATTCACATTTCCCTGTCGTTCTAGAACTGATTTAAGATTACTTTTATCAACTGGTTCATCAAAAATATCAGATAACATTTTTAAAAGTTCGTAACCTACATCCTTTGCATGACCCGCGCTACAGCCACAATTTTCGGCAATATCAGCATACTTTTGATACTTTAGTGTTCCCTCAATAACTCCACGTTGCAAGTCATTGAGACGTTTGCCTGTATTGAGATAGACAGCCTCATCCACAAGTTGTAGTAGTTCGTGAACCTGCATAGTTAAAAATGTAACGCGACACAAGTAATGATAGCAGACTTTATCCGTATATTTCAGACTTTTTCCGTCTGTTTGTAATTTTTTTTTGCAATCCGCTTTTTTCCGCTTTTCAGGTTTAGGTAAGTGGTGTAGCTTCGTTAGAGATAATACAAGTCTTCGGAAATAAACCAAGGAGTAAAGTTATGAGCGGATGGGAATTAGTTGGTAATGGACTAGAGGCAAAAGTGACGAATAAAGGTAAGGTTATGATTCGAGATGCTGGCAAATACCCTGCAAATGATGATTATCCTCACTTTATGGGCAGTTTTGACAGTAGTGGAAATGTTGTTAGCTTTCACTCTTCGGATTCACGTCATGGCAGTCGCTTTGGTGAAAATGAAATTGTTGCTGTTGCCCTAAGTTATCTCAGAGGAAAAGGAATGCTGTAAATAGCTAGTAATTGTGGCGTGGGTTATGCCGCAATTACAGCATAAACAGAGTTTAGAAGTAAAAACGGTGAAATTGACTTAGAGCAACAAAAATGAAAATCTCTAAAATTATAGTATTTGTAAATGTCTTGGCAATTAATTCCGTTTTATTTCCGATGACAGCACAAGCAGAGACTATTGATGGTGCTACTGTTCTCGGTGGCGTTGATATTGATAAATACTGCCAAGATAGGTTTGGTCCTGGATCAGAATCAGCAAGGGCTGAAGAAACAGCCTGGGGATGGCGCTGCCGTATAAGAGAAGATTTGGTAACTATCTCAATGGATAATGTTTGCCGATTTCAATACAACCAGGGTGCTAAGTCACACACCAAAAACGAGCGTGATCCTTTTTCTTGGGTGTGTCTTCAAAAATAATTTCGGTTAGGCGATAGCCTTGTAGGGTGTGTTATCAATAGCATAAGGCACCTTTTTTGTACTTACTGGTGCATTACCGAACCACAACTCACCCCAGATGACATTTTTTTAAATTAAGCTAGTTATAGAATAAATTAGTACAATTCTAAACAATCCAGATTGGGATTATCAAGCAATTTTTGAATTGCTTCCACCCCAGAACGCAGTAGAGATTCAACTACTTGTGTTGGTGCATTTCCACAGCGTAACCATATAACTTTAGGTGGAGAACCATACAAACGGCTTCTCTCTGCAAAATCTACATCTTGAGTAACTATACAAAAATCATTTATCTTAGCAAATTCCCAAATTTCAGTATCAGTTTTTTCTGCTAAATCATGAAGCTGAACATGACTAGAATCAGAAAAAATATCTGCTAATCGAGTTATTAATTTACGACTCAAATTTTGGTAAAAAAGCAATTTCAAGCAGCACCTACCGTAGCAACTAAACGATGTTCACGGTCAGCAGCAAATTCTAGACAAGCTCTAATATCGTCTTCTGTTAATTCGGGAAAATCCTCTAATATCTCTGCATAAGACATACCAGATGCTAACCAACCTAAAACATCATAAACTGTGATTCTCATCCGGCGAATACAAGGTTTCCCACCCCGCTTATCTGGCTCAATGGTAATAATATCTTGATAGCTCATATTATTTAATCTCTCTAACTTTATAGTATTTTAACATCTTTTGCTTTAGAGGATGTTTGAAAAGTGGTATTCCGTAATTTTCATCACATTGCTACCCCCCTTTCCCCTATGCTTTGGGGGGAAACAATAAAAATCCAGTTCCCTCCCCTTTACAAGGGGAGGGTTAGGGTGGGGTAAAAAATATTTGATACATCAACCATAACTTTTCAAACACCCTCTTAGGTTTAAGTCTATAAATTTAAATTCTGCATTAAATACTATACAGAGTTTTGGTGCTAAAAATCACAATTTAAACAAAAGTTAATAATCAATCCTTTCACCCCTCAATCACTCGCACATAAATAGCCCGTGCTATTTCCCGATCTATAGTCATAGATAAACCACCAGATTTAATTACAAAAGTCGGAAATTGCTGTTCTACAGTAATGGTATTCCCTGTTTTAATTCCCATTAATATCAGCTTTTTCCTAATTATCTCATCTTGACTTTGACAAATAGTAACTATCCCACAATCGCCTGCTTTCATCAATTCTAAAGAACAGCCCATAATAGTAAAAGGGGTAAACATTGGATTATAAAAATAAACGGTGAAAATTGAAATGATGAAAGATGATAAACATCCTCCATCATTGTTGAAAATGAAAGGGTTTAGCATTGCTAAACCCCTACAGATATTGTATTAAGCAAGATAAGGTTCTTGGTGAGTTTTGATTGTAGAGTTAGAACGAGGATAGGTAACACATAATAGAGCGAATCCTTTACCAATTTGCTCATCATCTAGGAAGGATTGATCGTCTTGATTGATTTCACCTTCAACAACCTTACCTACACAGCTAGAACAAGCACCGGAGTGACAGGAGAAAGGTAATTCAATCCCAGCTTCGTCTGCTGCATCTAGAATTGTGGTGTCTTCGTCACATTCAATTGTGGTGTCGAAGTCTTCTTTTTTGCTGATCAATCTTACTTGGTAGGTCGCCATTTTTTAATTCTCCTCAAACGTGAATGAAGTGAGTTTTTGAGTTAGTTAAGTTTCCCCGGCTGAGTTCAAAATTCAAAATGAAAGGCTTATTTTTTGAACTTTGAACTATTGGCCGCAAGGTACACCAGTGGGAGTACCATCATCTGTTTTAAAAGACTTGCCACAACCGCAGGTATCAGTTGCATTGGGATTGGAAAACTTGAAACCGCTGTCCATTACTCCCTCAACAAAATCAACTACCACACCTGCTAATAACGGCGCACTTTTAGCATCAACGTAAATCAACACATTTCCTTGTTGAGATACGACATCATCAGGTTGGGGCTTACTGGTAATTTCGATGCCATACTCGTAGCCGCTGCAACCACCATCTTTAACCGAGATGCGGACACCCTTTTTAGCGTCTTCGGTTGCAGAACCTTTTAAAAATGCCCGCAGACGAAATTCAGCCTTTTCTGTTAAAGTAACAGTCATTTTGTTTCCTATTCTGTAGCGAATATTCTGATTTGGAATGTGGATTTGAAAAAAGAGGTACTTTATACCGTTGCAGTTTGAGATTGGGAATATCTCCAAGGGGCTGTATTACCGCAAACTGGACAATTGCGATCGCGGTGAGAACGACGTTTAGCAAATTCCATTCTGTTCAAATCAATGGTCAGTAATTCTGATAACAGCGGTTGACTAAAACCAGTAATCAGCTTTACCGCTTCCAAAGCCGTCAAACAGGCCAAGGTCCCAGAAACAGCCCCCAGCACAGAAAAACCGCGTCGGTCCCAATCCGGCTTTTCTGGAAACAGACAAGATAAACAAGGGGTGACACCGGGAATAATCGTGGTCAGGTAAGCCTCCATACCGTCCATGGCCGCCTCTACCATGGGTTTGCGCCAGCGGACACAGGCTTCATTTAACAAATTGCGTTCAGTGAAATTATGAGCGCAATCCAAAGCCATATCAGCCGACTGTACTAACCCATCCACATTTTCTGCGGTAATGTAATCGTGAACTACATCCACTTGAACATCAGGATTGATGGCTTTGAGGGTTTCTTGGGCTTTAAATACTCTGGGTTTACCCACCCAGTCATCAGTCATCAAAACCTGACGATTCATATCATCCAGCCGCAAATCACCACCTCGGACTAGGATCAGCCGCCCAACGCCTGCTACTGTTAAGTAAAGCGCCGCCGTACCACCTAATCCACCCACACCTGACACTAAAACAGTCGCTGATTTTAGGCGCTTTTGAGCTAATTCGCCAAAATTAGGAAGCATCATTTGGCGACTATAGCGTTCTAATTCGGTAGGCGTTAGGTTGATCACTTTTTAACTCCTAATCTGAGGTGATTTCTGTCAGGGTGACAACATTTTTTCGCTTATCATTAAACACCTTGAACAGCTTTTGTTCATGGGGTGTAGATTCTATAAACACCTGATAAGCTTGTTGCAAGGCTGTGCAATATTTCTCTAATCTTTCTTCGTCACTTATCTGAGGATAAGTATCATCAATTTGACTCATGAACTGAGAAAACTTTTTCAAAATATGTAAACGATTAACATTTACAAATTTTTGGTCGTAGGGCAGATTAAAGAAGATGAAAAATTCTTCTGCATCTACTAACTTCTTGAATTCATCAATATTGGTACTCATTTAGAATTCTCCATTTTTTTGAGTTGTTGCTTGAGTCCATCTAACTGACAGTAGATTTCGTAAGTTTCCGCAGCAACATCCATTAGTTTGTGGTAGTCTGTGGGCAAACCTTCCGCTAAATCATGCAGATCCATTTTCATTTGACCTGCTTTGCTATTTAGCTTTTTAATTTTGGTCGTGATTTCTTCTATGGTCATATTTAATTATCTGGATAAACGAACCACAGAGGCACAGAGGACACAGAGGGAATAAATAGAGGGAATTTTTGCTTTGGCTTTGAGAGTCTCTAATTAAAGATTTCCAACTTCGGGAAAACGCTTGGCTAAATCAATGCCTTTCTCAACAAACTTTGCGCCTTCTTCGTCCAATTTCTCGAAGGAATCAAAACCAAAACGATGGGCATCACGTAAGGTTTTTACAGTTAATAATAAGCGTCCAGAAAATATTAAAGCCCAGCCAAAACCCTCATGTCCTAATTCCACAACCACATTAGAAAGGAGTCCGGTTTCCTTTTCAATACTGGATGCTATAGCCCGAAAAAAGGCATTGATGCGAGAAATAGTGGCGGGATCAATTTCACCTTCTACGGAAATTTCCCGTTTCTTTTGTTTAGTAACAATATAGGGTTTGAGGATTAATTCATCAGTCCAACTCCGGTAAAAACCATAACTATCTTGCGCCCGGATTTGTTGAACTAATGATTTATGGAAAGGAGTTAAAACCCCCTCTGAATTGTTACCAGTTCCATTTAGATTATTTGTACTCATAATGTTGCTTCGTTCTCAAGTTCTTCAGCAAAACTAAGTTTTTTCTGTCCTAAAGCTTTCCGTAACCAAGGTGGAGGATTACCCTTGAGAGTTTTGACTAATTTGTTGAGAATATCTTCAATTTTTTCCTCTTCAGATTTAGCCTTAACTGGGGTTACACTCTTCTTAATTAAACGAGCGGCTGCACTACCACCAATAGCGACAACATAAACAATTGTGCAATCATTCAGTGCTTGTAGTTTGGGGGTAATTTTATCTTCATTACCATCTTCTTTGAGATCACCTTCAAATTTGAGGGTTTCTATGAATTCATATCCGTTGTCGGAAATTTCATAAACATCAATTTCTTTAGCCCAACCAAAGTGAGCATTAACATGAATTCGGTCAGTTGTCGTAAAAGCAATTTTCACTTTCATTTGTCCTTTGTTGGTTGTCAGTTGTCAGTTGTTGGTGGTCGGTTGTCATACTAATTATTCTGAATTAAGATGAACGAACCACAGAGGCACAGAGGACACAGAGATAGAAAATATCACAATTTTTGGCGTATCTTTGGAAGGAAATGGGATCAGTTTTTATTTGTTGATTACTGATGACCATTGGTGCATCATTGATGATTCTTCTTGTTCTATGAATAGGTTTCCCATGCCAAAAAGAAGTTCGATAGTACCGCGATAGCCTACTTTGGTAAATAGCCCGTTTCCTAATCGGTCATAGATAGGAATACCTAAACGATAGAGCGGAATTGAAAGGCGTTTAGAGATGGTATTTACATGAGAATTACCAATCAATAAATCAGAACCTTGCGCCAAGTTTTCAAAATCCTCTAAATCACCAATGGTGACATTATTGATAGGAAGTAGTTCAAGTAATGGGGAACGAGTTGTGGTGACAGCATTGTGAATTTCCGCCCCCATTGATTGCAAAAATCCCACCATTGTCCACAACAAATCTGGTTCTAAAGCTAAAGATACTCGTTTGGAACTAAAATAAAAGTGAGTATCTAACATTGCATCTTGCAATTGACGACGTTGACGGCGATATTTTTCAGGAATGGGATTTCCACTTAATAAAGATAACTTTTGCAGAAATTTATCTACAGGTTCTAATCCTGTTAAATCTCTGAATACTTGATAGTTAGTTCCAAACCGTTCCTCTAAAATTTTCGCCGCCCCCAACATACTTTCACCTAATGCTAAGGTAAACGCCGAACTACCAAGGGAACGTAATTGTTTGAGAGTTGTGCCACTAGCAGTTATAGCAGTATAACCATCTTCCAAATGTCCATCTAAAGAAGCTCCCAAATCAGGTACAAATATTGGTTCTAGACCAAAAGCTGTGACCATTTCTCGAATTTCTTGGACATCTCCAGGAGTGAGAGCAGCACCAGCTAAAATTGTGATTTGTTCTGGTTTAATTCCCCCTGCTTTGGGAATTTCTTTAACAATACTTTCTACTGCGACTGCAAAACCGTCTTGTAATGCACCTTTAAAATCGGGAGTGGGAGCAAAAATAATGGCTAAATGATTAAGTTCAGGATGACGTTCTCGAATATCTTTCAAAAACATTTCAATATCATCACCTCTAGTTTCTGTTAAACCAGTGGTACACAAACCAATAATTTCCGGTTGTACCTTTTCCACCAAGGTGAGAATAGCTTGTTCCACATTTTCCTCACCACCCAAAATCGTAGTAACTTCCGTCATTGCAGTAGTAGCAAGAGGAATTGCTTCCCGAAAATGTCGAACCAAAACCACTTTTGCAAACGCCGTACAACCCTGAGAACCATGAAATAAAGGCATAGTCCCCTTCAACCCCAAAAAAGCCAAAGAAGCGCCTAAAGCCTGACTTTGTTTGAGGGGGTTTACAGTCAGAGACTTTTCTGGAATAATTGCGATCGCCATAATAACTATAATCTCAAAATAATTTGTCAGAAGTCGTAGGGGCGAAGCATTCGAGCGATAAATTATCGGTTTTTCTCGAAAATTATTTTCCGAATGCTTCGCCCTTACCATCACCTGTCACCTAAATTACTCCCAAGGAGCAGGCTTACGAATTTGCTCCCACACAGGGCTATATAAAGCCTCAGTCAACTCCCGCGCCATTTCCACCATGCCCACATAACCGGCATAAGGATGATGACGTTCTTGGTTAATATCTAAAAAGGGAATTCTCGCTTTCAAAGCAGTATATTGATTTCTACCGCCAGCAATAAGCATATCTGCGTTAGTTTCTTCAATTAATTTCAGGAGTTCGGAGGCGTTCCCCTTCTCCAACATAATGCCATCATTACCCAACAAATTTTTGATTTTCGCTTTATCTTCTTCTGTACTTTTGCGCGTGCTAGTCGCCACAACTTCAATTCCCAAATCCTTCGCAGCAGAAATAATTGACCAACTTTTCACACCACCAGTATAGAGAACAACGCGCTTTCCTTTCAACTTGGCTCGATAGGGAGCAAGAGCAATATCCAAAGCCGCAGTTTCTTCAGCAATGAGTTTTTCTGTGCGTTCCTGCAAATCAGCATCACCTAATTTAGCAGCTACAGTTCGCAGACAACGGTTAATATCTTTAATTCCATAAAATGACTCTTCAATGTAAGGAATTCCGTAACGTTCCTGCATTTTTCGCGCCATATTTAATAACGCCCGTGAGCAGATCATCACATTTAATTTAGCCCGGTGAGCATAACGCACTTCTTCATAACGAGCATCACCAGTAATTTTCGATAAAACCCGAATTCCTAACTTTTCAAATAAAGGTAAAACCCCCCACATTTCCCCAGCAATATTATATTCACCTATTAAATTAATATCATAAGGGGTAGTATATTCAGGTTCAGCAGTTCCCACTACATATTCTAGTAGAGATTCACCACCAAAGCGATTACCTAAATTTTTACTGCCAATAAATCCGGGAGCAATCACAGGAATTACCGGAGTACCAATTTTTTCGGCTGCTACCTTACAAACTGCATCAATATCATCACCAATTAAGGCTGTAACGCAGGTGGCGTAAACAAAAACTGCCGCAGGTTTGTAATTTTCATTAACTTCTAAAATCGCCTGATAAAGCTTTTTCTCACCACCGAAAATGACATCATTTTCACCCACATCGGTAGTAAAACCTGTCTTATAAAGCATTGGTCCAGAAGATAAACTACCACGACTTCCCCAGGAATTGCCAGCGCAAGCAATGGGACCATGTACCAAGTGAGCAGCATCGGTAATAGGAACTAAAGCAATCATCGCCCCATCAAAGGCACAACCACCTTGAGCCGCACCTGGTTGAGCCTGTTGGGTACAAGATTTATTTTTCTTTTCTCCCTGTTTCTGTTGATTATGTTCGCATCCTGATTCACTCAGAAGTTCGTTAATTTTGCTTTGGGTGACTTTCATTTTTATTCTTGTGCTAGATGGAGTTTACAACCATGACAAATCTTGCTTAAAGTTAATCATCAAGATGATGACTTCGAGAAAAATATTGCAAATTAATAAAAATTATTTGTGGAACTATTTACAGCATTATCTATTTCTGGGTTTGTGTCTCTACAGAAAAGATCATAGAAACTTGCTGTAATAGAGAATAAGTGAGAAATATCTCACAAATAATTTAGGATTACCACAGGATATATTAAATATAATAATTCTAATTCCCCGAAAATAACCAAGTTTTTATACTTAGTTTGGATTGATTTATAGATTTTCTGCAAAATCTGATTAACTTAATATTTACACAGATAAACTTTCAAAAAAGATATGTATTTATCTGTATTTTCTAGGGGTGGGATTTTCATAACATTTGGTTTTGCAAGAGAAAAGAGAAAAAATTAATTCATCTGCGTTTATCTGCGTTTATCTGCGTTTAATTATTAAGAACTGGAGATAGGGGATAGGATGTTAGGTAAATTGCCTATATCCCAATCCCCTTTGTCTATTTTTAAGGATGGGGAAACCCCACCCTACAGACATTCTTAACGAATTAAGTCGTAGGAAATGTCGGTCTTACCAGCAACATTGGTGCTGCGGTCAATTTCTTCAAATACTGTGTTAACGATCCAGTTCAACAAGTTGATGATACCTTTGTAACCAACAGTTGCATAACGGTGGTAGTGGTGACGGTCCATGATAGGATAACCGATTCTTACCAAAGGTACACCACAATCGCGCCACAGGTACTTACCGTAGGAGTTACCAATCAATAGGTCTACGGGTTCGGTGAATAACAAGGAGCGTAAGTGCCACAAGTCTTTACCACCCCAGATTTTAGCGGACTTACCGAAGGCGCTAGAATCTAACAATGCTTGCAATTCTTTCTCGAATACTTCATTGGTGTTGTGAACCAAGATGTGTACTGGTTCAGCACCCATTTCCAACATGAAACCAACTACGCTGTAAACTAAGTCAGGATCACCGTAGATAGCGAAACGCTTACCATGTAACCAAGCATGGGAGTCGGTCATTGCGTCAACTGCACGACCACGTTCGATTTCTAACTCTTCAGGAATAGCCTTACCAGTCATTTCGCTGAGTTTCATCAAGAACTCGTCAGTTCCCTTGATACCCCAAGGACGAGCAACACTAACGTCTTGATTCCATTCCTTAGCAATGTATTCGCGGGTCTTGGTGGTAGAGTAAGCTTGAAGAGCAATAGTAGCCTTAGCGTTGATGGAATCTGCTGCATCTTCCAACTTAGTACCACCTGGATACATATTGTATTCACCATCACAAGGTGAATCAACATAATCACTGTTGTCAGATAACAAGGTGTAGTCAATACCCATTAAAGAAGCAATCCGCTTAATTTCGCGGTTGTTTTCTACGTAGGTATCAAAACCAGGGATAAAGTTGATTTTACCGTTGCTCTTGGCTGTCTTTTTACCTACGGTTAAGGTAGAAAGAATTCCCTTCATCATGTTGTCGTAACCAGTGATGTGAGAACCAACGAAGCTAGGTGTGTGAGCAAAAGGTACGGGGAAATCTTGAGGAACTGAACCAGCTTCTTTAGCATTACCGATAAATGACTGTAAGTCATCACCGATAACTTCTGCCATACAGGTGGTGCAAACAGCGATCATTTTTGGCTTGTACAAGCTGTAGGAGTTAGCCAAACCATCAATCATGTTTTGTAAACCACCGAACACAGCAGCGTCTTCTGTCATGGAAGAAGAAACACCAGCAAATGGTTCTTTGTAGTGACGGGTTAAGTGGGTACGGAAGTAAGCTACACAACCTTGAGAACCTTGAACAAAGGGAAGAGTACCTTCAAAACCCACAGCCGCAAACATAGCACCTAAAGGTTGACAACCCTTAGCTGGGTTAACGGTTAAAGCTGTCCGTTCAAAGTTCTTTTCCCGGTATTCCCAGCTTTTTGTCCATTCGGAAACTCGTTGTACTTCTTCAGGGGTGTGACCGTTTTCAAACTGTTTTTTGTTTTCAAACAGTTCTTGGTATTCTGGTTGGTGGAATAACTCAACGTGGTCCTGAATCTTATTGGGATCTTGAGGCATTTCTATATCTCCAAGCTTGCTGTGTATTATGTTTGCGTTCGGTGGAGAGTCGGGAATGGGCCTCAAAATTCAGAATGCAAAATCCAGAACAATGAAATTTTTAATTTTGAATCTTGACTTCCCAACTCTCCTGGGGTAAAACCCCAGACTATCTTTTGTCCCCTAGACGGCAGCCTTAGCTTTAGCCTTAGCTTGAGCTTTCTTGTTCCAGGGAGCGCCGATTAATCCCCAGGTTGGGCTGTTCAGAGCTAAATCCATGTCACGAGCGAAGATTGCGAATCCGTCGTAACCGTGATAAGGTCCGGAGTATTTATATTGCTGGTTTAATAGCTTTTAACTTCGCTATGTGTGCAGTGAGCAATGTCAGGGATAAACTATGTTTGCAGTTAACTCATTTATTTTCAGTCTAAATATAGTCTGAAAGATTCAGAGTTAAGTTTCGCGCAAAGGCGCGGAGGAGCAAAGGCGCAAAGAATGAAAGAAGAGCTATTATGGGAATTGGGGCAGGTAAATCTGCGGTTGAAGTCTGCAAAGGCTAGGGTAACAATTCGGGAATCCAATGGATGTCTGCAATTACGGGCAACTTTACCTATTAAGCCGGGAGATGAGGATAAAACTGGAAGAAGTAAAAAACAATATAATCTCAGTTTGAATATTCCGGCAAATTTACTAGGTTTGAAAACTGCGGAAGAAGAAGCTTATGAGTTAGGTAAGTTAATTGCTAGAAAAAGTTTTGTTTGGAATGATAAATATTTAGGAAATGAAGCAATTAAACAAGAGTTAATAACTATTGGTGAGTTATTAGAAAAGTTTGAGGATGAATATTTTAAAACCCATAAACGCACTACTAAAAGTGAACATACTTTTTTCTATTATTTTTCTCGCATTAAGCGTTATACAAATGCTGATGATTTGGCAATTGGGGAAGTTTTGATTAATGCGATTAATAAGATAGATAAGGAATGGGCTAAATATAATGCGGTGAGGGCTATTTCTGTATTTTGCCAACTTTTTAAAGTTGAGATTAATTTAACTAATTATTCTAAAGTTCCTGAAAGTAATTCTCGGAATGTACCTACAGATAAGGACATAGTTACGGGATTTTACAAGTTTGATGAATATCTAAATAATCGAGGTAAACAAGTTAATCAAGATGTGAAAGATAGCTGGCAACTTTGGCGGTGGACTTATGGAATGTTGGCGGTTTTTGGTTTACGTCCCCGTGAGCTTTTTGTTAATCCTCATATTCATTGGTGGTTGAGTGATGAAAATATAGATTTAACTTGGAAGGTTGATAAAAATTGTAAAACTGGTGAAAGAGAAGCCTTACCTTTATATAAGGAATGGATAGATGAATTTGATTTAAGAAATCCTAAATATTTGGAAATGTTGGCATTAGCAATTAGTAAAAAAGACCAAAATAATCATGCAGAAATCACGGCTTTAATTCAAAGGGTAAGTTGGTGGTTTAGAAAAATTGGTTTAGATTTTAAACCCTATGATTTACGTCATGGTTGGGCAATTCGAGCGCATATTTTGGGAGTTCCTATTAAGGCTGCGGCAGATAATTTGGGTCATAGTGTGCAGATTCATACAAAAACTTATCAACGTTGGTTTTCTTTGGATATGCGGAAGTTGGCAATTAATCAGGCTTTGAGTAAACGGAATGAGGTAGAGTTGATTAAGGATGAAAATACGGGGTTGAAAATGGAGAATGAACGGTTGAAGATTGAGGTGGAAAAGTTGAGAATGGAAATGGTTTATAAACGGAGTTAAGTTTGGTTAGTTAAGAATCTCATTTTTTGGTGTTGCTGAAATTAAATCAGCAACGCCAAAAAGAATTATATGATGTGCGATCGCTGTGTTTTTAACAGATATTGCATCATCAATTAATCACCTATTATCTACTGTAATCACAGATTTGCGGAGGTTCTTTACCTGATAACAGTCCGGTAACTTCAAAAGGTTTGCTAGAATTGCTAGGATCAAAAGAGATGAAAGAAGCATCAATCACTTTAAAATCACCAGGTGCATTCAAGCGCCATAATTTCGGAGTTTTACCTACAGGAAAAGGTTGATCAAAACAGTAAGCATTGGTATCACCGTGAACTAATAACACTGGTTTATCTAAATTTGCCGCCAATGTCTGCAATTGTTCACAAAAACCTTTGTACGCATGATTATTTAAACATCTGCTAAAAACATCACCTGTACTACCATCAGGAGCAAAAGGATCTAATTGAGTCGCTACAACTACAGCTGATGTATCACTATCTTTTGCCATTTCAAAAGCATGATTCAGCCAAATAGCATTCTCTTTATCTCGTTCATCAACTAATTGATTAACTTTGATAGGATCATCAAGAAATATCTCAGTGCGTCCATTATCAGTGCTGACGATATGTTCTGTTACAAAACGGACACCCTTATACCACCAAGTTTCATTTTCAGGTAAAGTGGCTTGTTCTTCATATCGCCATTCAGGATTGAGAGTTTTAGGTTGACTAAAGAACACCTTTCTAATTGCGTCTAGTCTTTCCAACTCTGATTTTCTAACAGCTAGACCTTCCCGATCGCAATCAGTCCAATCATTATCTCCTGGTGTAAAAAACACAGGTTTAACTATATCGCTTTTCCAAAACGTCTTATTCTTCTCCAACCAAGTATCATAACAAGTATCCTGGGGACGACCAAGATCACCCAAATGAATTACAAAGGGTATATCTTCACGTTGGCGGAATTTAGGCGCAATATCTTGGATCAAAACTTGCTCATCAGTTCTACCATCTGCTGACTTTGCGAAATAAGGCATATCACCATAGGCTGCAAAAGTTACTTTTTCAGCAGCTGCGAAACTTTCAGAATTTATACCAGTTATGAAAACTGATAAAAACACTAAAACACTTGCAGCCAACTTAAGTATCAGGGGATGCTGAGAATTTAAGATTGTTTTCATTGACCAGATGTTGTAAAAACTAAGTTTATCAGTATTCTACTATGTCTGATCATTCACTACAACACTACGGAATATTAAATATCTATAAAGATATTTCAGAATCAACTTCCATTAGACATCTGGTGAAAAATATTGTAGAGACGTTCCATGGAACGTCTCTACAAGGGTTATAAGTCACGCACATTTAATTACCGGAGATGTCTATTAGAGTCTTTGAGAGCGATCGCATTCTTGTTTCCTTTGCATCTTAGCGCGAAATTTTCATGAAAGCACATTTGAATAAACTCAAAATAGTTGTAATTGTAGTTGCTATAATCAAAACAAAATGACAGTTGGTTGAAAATGGAGAATGAACGCTTGAAGATTGAGGTGGAGAAGTTGAGGATGGAAATGGTTTATAAACGGAGTTAAGTTTGGTTAACTAAGAATATTTTTTTTGTAAAGTGTGGTATGACTGGTCAATGAATAATTATCTCAACCACCTAGCCAAAAAAATGCTATCGTATATTGAAGAAACGATTAGATTACTAGACTTGGAAAATTGGCAAGATGAAAACTAATTCTCAACTTAAGCATCAATCTTTGGAATATTATCTGTCTTTAAAATATCCCATGTCTATTTATCCAGAAGAGGACGGAGGATATACAGTAATTATTCCTGACTTACCAGGTTGTATGAGTCAGGGAGACAATTTAGAAGAAGCAATAGAAAATATTAATGAAGCGCGAGAGTTATGGATAGAAACTGTTTATTGTAGTGGTAAAAAACAAATTCCTCTACCTTCTAAACTAATTTCTATCATTAATTCGTGAACAACCATCAAAAATTTTATCCCAACTGCTGAGAACATAATAAACCAGGAGATCAGTCTATGGAAAGTATGAAGATTAAAACACACATTGGTAATGATAAAATGATGAAAAAACAAGCAGGATTTTAGTTTTGTTTTATTTAATCCATTTTTTATAGACGATGTTGTTTTTAAAGTATGATATTATCTGGAGAAAATAATTACATATTAAAAATATGCTAGAAAAACTAATCCTTCATAATTTCAAAAGCCATAAATCAACAGAATTCAATTTTGATAATTCCCGATTACATGGAATTGTAGGAAAAAACAGTGCCGGTAAAACAACAGTCCTCCAAGCATTGCATTATCTAAGCATGATTTCTGATACATCCTTTGAAAAAATATTTGAGTATGATAGATCACCTCAATTCATTACAACAATTGGCGAAAAAAATATGTCTGTTACTGCGAGTGGTTATTGGGACAATCAAAAAAATTGCCAAGTTTCCTATAGCTTGGAGAACAAAAATACTCATAATTGGATTGCAAAATTATCATGGAATATAGATGGTAATAAAAGTAATTGGACAAATGAAAAACTATATGGTTCATATTCATACTCACCACAAGATCCACCTTTACCATCTAATTTTTTCAAGCCTACTGTTTACCTAAAATTAGTTGCAAGTAATCTTGCTAAACCAGCTTACAGTGAAGAAATTACGCCAAAAGTTGAATTTGACGGATCAGGATTAGCACCTACCTTAGATTTTCTGCGTGATGAAGCTCCAGATAAATTTCAATTAATAGAAGAAAAGCTGAGTCGAATTGTCCCAAATGTCCGCAAAGTTGGCATAAAACGAGCAAAAGTTCCAGTCATTCGCAAACGTTTAATCGAAGTAGATGGTAAATCTATTTCCTATGAAGAAACTCAGGAAATGACAGGACAAGAGGTGGTACTAGACATGAATACAGGTGAACGTATTCCAGCCCATGCAATTAGCGAAGGAACAATGTTAACTTTAGGATTATTAACTGTACTAATGAATCCTAATCAACCTAATTTAGTTTTATTAGATGATGTGGAACAGGGACTTCATCCTCAAGCACAACGAGAGTTAATGACTGTTTTTAAAGAAATCATTGCCGAAAATCCCAACCTGCAAATTATTTTCTCTACTCATTCCCCTTATATTATTGATGCACTTGCTCCTTCTCAAGTTCACATATTAAATAACAGTAAATCAGGTTTTACAATTGCTAAACGTTTGGATGAACATCCTGATGTAGAATGGGCAAAGGAAACCTTGACAACTGGTGAATTTTGGGATGCTGAAGGTGAAGATTGGGTAACAGAAGGAGAAGTCTGTGATTGAGTTTATTGTCATAGTTGAAAGTGGTGCAGATGCCAGAACAGCTACTAAATTAGCCGAGCGAGTTTTACAAGAAAAATTCGATTGGTTAGATGATGATAGTCTTCAATATCATTTTCAGTGGACTGGGTTAGAGGAAGGAACACAACATTCTTGTTGGAGAGACATTAGAAAAATAATTGATGATGCAAAATCACAAATAAAATATAAACATTCTAGATTTATAGGTCATCATAGTAAGAGTGTGCCTTTAAAAGCTGATGGAGCAGCATCTATTAAAGTTCTTAATTTGGTACGTTTTCTGCAAAGAATACGACAGATTAAAGCTGTTTTATTTATCCGTGATTTAGATAATCAACCGGAACGTAAAGAAGGAATTGAACAAGCACGTTCAGAACATATTAATAAAACGCCGAAATTAGAAATTGTCATTGGTGCTGCTGATCCAAAACGTGAAGCATGGGTTTTAAATGGCTTTATTCCATCTAATCAACAAGAGAAACAAATTCTAGAAGAAATTAAAAATAAATTGAGTTTTGATCCTTCCATAGAGTCTCACAGATTACGTGCTACTTCAGAGAAAGAACCTGAACGAATCAGAAATGTAAAAGTAGTAGTTGAACAACTTACAGGAAACGATATGGAACGGGAAAAGCTATGTTGGGAAAAGACAAAATTAAAACATCTACGAGAAAGAGGAGTTCATACAGGTTTGACAGATTATATCTGTGAAGTCGAGGAACGATTAGCTGCAATTATTGTGTCTGATTAAGAACTATTTTTTGTCAGTTGCTATAATCAAAACAAACTTGAAAAAATCATGATATGATAGCCATTCCCCAACAACCAGCAAAAATGACCATTGAGGAATATCTCCCATGGGAACTTGACCAGGATATTCGCTATGAATACATCAACGGTGAAGTTTTTGCCATGACTGGTGGTACAATCCCCCATAATGATATTGCTCTAAATCTTTACAGACCTCTATATTCTCATCTTCGTCCTAGTGGTTGTCGAGTCAATGTGTCAGATGTGAAAGTGCAAGTTACCCCTAAAAGCCCATACTTCTATCCTGATCTTATTGTCAGTTGTCACCCTGAAGACATCAATGCCCGTAAATTTATCCAAAATCCTAAATTAATTATTGAAGTTCTTTCTCCTGGTACAAGCGGTAGAGATAGAGGGGAAAAATTTAGATATTATTTAACAATACCCAGTTTACAAGAATATATCTTGATTGATTCTGAAAAAATCTCCGTTGAACGTTATTGTCGAGGAGAAGGAAGATTATGGCTTTATTATCAATATACAATAGGAGACATAATCACCTTCTCAAGTATTGCATTTGAATTTCCCATAGAAATGCTTTATGATGGTGTAGGATTGGAAACAGAAACATAAAATCACATTTCCCAAATAAATCAGATTAATGTCACCTAAAATTTAATCCCTTATTAAAATTATGACAAAGCGGAAAAAAAGCAATCTTCAATGGATTAAAGAAACCCTAGAATTAAGCCCAGATCATCGCTGGGAAGGACCTGATGATTATAAAATTTTTGTAGCTGGGAGGGGTGCGGTTCGCTTCAATGTTCCCCAAAATTGGGTATTTGAACCACAAGAAAAATCTTTCAAGTTCATGGACAAAAAACCACCTGATGATGATTGTTGTTTAGAGGTATCTTACAATCATTTACCCCCGAATGACTGGACACTGTTTCCCCTTAAACACACTTTGAAGAAAATCATGGAAGATGATAGCCGTGATGTGATTGAAAGAGGAGAAGTAATTACTGTTAAGCGACAAACAGCCCGGATTATGTGGTGTCAAATTAAATTTATTGACACTCAAACTGAACCCAGAGAAGCTTTTTCTCGGACTTGTGTGGGTTTGGGTTCAAATATTCAATGTTTAATTACCTTTGATTATTGGGCAGATCAAGCAGAGCAATTAATACCGATTTGGGATGAAGTCATGCGGAGTTTGACACTAGGATTATATATCAGAGATCCGAGAACTGGTTTAGCTTTTCCTGATTAGAATGCCGAAAAAACAACCTCAGCTTGATACGAGTGGAGGTTGTTGATTTGACAGTAGGTAATGCGGATTTGGGTTAATTGCGGATTTTGGTGAACATTATTTTCAATATTTTAGGTAAACTAGAAGCGACAAACCAACCCACTACAAAGATTAGTAATTCAATATTCATGGCAAATCCCACCGCAACTCTAGAAACTTCCCTTGGTACGATTACTCTTGAGCTATTCACCGATGTTATGCCCATAACGGCGGGAAATTTCATCAAATTGGCTAAAAGTGGGTTTTATGATGGTCTGCATTTCCACCGTGTAATTAAAAACTTCATGGTGCAGTTTGGTTGTCCTCACAGTAAAGATCCTAGCTCTCCTCGTGCAGGAACTGGTAATGGTCCTGATGGGTGTATTCAAGATGAGCATCCTGAAGACGGGAAACTTTCTAACGAACCAGGAACTCTATCTATGGCTAATACGGGAAGACCTAATAGTGGCAGTTGCCAGTTTTTCATCAACACTGTCCACAATCACTATCTGGATTGGTTTACACCTGGTCAATCTAAGCATCCTGTTTTCGGTCGAGTTACTGAAGGGATGGATGTATTAAAAGCCATTGAAACTACTCCCACAGGATCAGGCGATCGCCCCAAAACACCTGTTAAAATGATCAAAGTGACTATCAACGAATAAACTCAAGGATTAGTGCGGAGGTTTCTCCGCACACCGCTATCTTCAGGCAAAATCCCCTCTTTCCCATGCAAGAACTCCACAGAAAAACTAATCCGATCAAACAAACTAACTTTGAGTTTCTTCTTCAGTAAAAATAGGAGGCCATAATTCAGAAACGGCTAATTCCCAACCGGGAAAAAGTTCTGGTAAAGTTAAAATATCGCCATTATTTAAAATAGTTGGTTCACCTTGATGACGATAAACTGTAACAGTTTCCTCATCAGGATCAATTAAAATTCCCATCACAGCACCTAATTTGATCAAGTTGAGAATTTTAGTAACTAAAGGTTTAATTCTATCACTTTGAGATTTAATTTCTACTACTAAATCTGGCACAAGTTCGCCAAAATAACGGGGACTTTGACGCAGACGTGCAGCCCGCACAAAAGAAACATCTGGTGCGGTGAGGTTGCTATCAGGTAAAATGAAACCACCAGCAGAATCAAATACTCTTCCTAAACGACGAGGATAAACCCAATTAGCTAATAGCCGACTAAAAAGAATACCAACTTCACTAGATACAATATCCGATGGACCCACGATAGAAATTCTCCCGTTTGTTAATTCAACATCGTAATCTAAACCAGCTTCACTAAAAGCGGTTTGGACTTGTTCTACATCTTTAATTGTCATAATTAACATAAAATCATCCTCCTAATATACAAAGTTGGGGTAATGAAAACAAACACAATTGGATTTTAGATTTCATTAAATTGTATCTGGATCAATATTTAATTCTCTCAATTTTGCGGCTAACCTTTGGGATTTTTCATTTGATATTTTCGCCTTTTCTGCTGCCATTGCTGCTCTTGTTGTTTCCATCTCTGCGCTTTCTTCCGGTGTAGGAACTAAAACTCCTGATGATGTAAAATATCTTAATAAACCCTCATGAATCCCCAAATATAACCCCAATTCTTCACTCCATAAATGTCCTTTTTTGTTAGGTTCTAAGGGTTGATATTTGCCACTGATTAAATTAAATCCTGCAAATTCCAATGTATAAGGATCAAACCAAAAATAATCAGGTGTACGGAAAGTATCTTGATAAAGTATTTTTTTAGTTTCTCTATCAGTTTTAGCTGTGGTTGGTGAAAGAATTTCGACAATGACATGAGGATATTTGCCATTTTCTTCCCACACTACCCAACTTTTTCTAGTTTTTCGTTCTGTTCCTAAAACTACGAAAAAATCTGGACCCCTCACATCTTCTGATTTTTTTTGATGAGGACTATAGTAAATACTCAGATTTCCGACAGCGTAAAAATCTGTTCTGTCTTTCCATAACCACTCTAAACATTTGAAAAGAAGAATAATTTGACGTAAATGCAGTTCTGTTTCCACGGGAGGTTCATCACTATATAGGTCACTGGGTGGAAAAATGATATCTTCTGATATATCTTCTAAGGCGTTTGGTTGTAATTCCAGTGCTTGAGTAATCATCATGTATGATACCAAGTAATTATTGATTTATTGTAGCATTAATTGTCAATTACTTTCACTGAATTATCGCAAATCTCTTAAACATTTGCCATAGCTTTTTGCCGTCATCCACGCGATCTAAAAATTGCTCGACCAAAAGGAACTTACCTTAAGAACAAGCCCCATATCTCATCAACCGCCTTGTCACTCGTTAAGCAGAAAATTAACACACATTGAAATGGCTAATCCTAGATCATTAGATAATAGCATAGATGATTACTTATGGTAACTATTTATAGTAACTATTGGACTGAGTTGGCACAAGGTTGTTAAATATTGTTGAGACGTTTTTTAACTTCCCCTTTGATATTTCCTGTTAGTATGCATACCAACCCCTTTAAACAATTACAAGCCAATCTTTCTGTAACCGCTGCTACTATAGCCTTGTTGGTTACTGCGCCATCAATGGCTCATGGTCAAGTTAATAGTACCACCACTAAGCCGACCTCATCAAATTCTAAGACATCAGTAGTTAATATATCCATTACTGAGGCTGAAGTGCTGGCTGCTCAAAAAGCCTGGGGTGAAGCACTGGTTTCCATCAGTACCACCTATGATGAAAAGGGGATAGCCGCTGCTAGAGCATTGGCTGACAATATAATAGATAAAGCATATGCTTATCAATCGGGATTGGTGTTGTTCAAGCCAACCTTGACAACTGGAGACCAGACCTTCCGCACGACACACAAAGGAGCTTTGTCTTATTTTGTGGGTGGTGATTCCTCCTTCCCTAAAGATACTGGTTTTGCTCTCAAAGGATGGCGAAAGGTGGAAATTCGCAACGCTGGTATTTTTATTCTTGGTAATACTGCTACCACTATGGGTAATGTTTCCATAACTGATAAAACAGGTAAAGTCACAACGGTAGATAAAACCTGGCAGTTTGTTAGAGGTGGTGATGGTAAATTGCGTATTATTCTACACCATTCTTCTCTGCCCTATAGTCCAAAATAAATATGAAATAGACCCCCGACTTCTTAGAGAAGTCGGGGATATGAAATAACTCTAATCGCATTAAAATAAGGTTGTTAATTTGACGGTAATTAATTGTCTGAATCAGGATTTCCAGGATGAAGGATTCGGTGGTTAATTCGAGCGATCGCTGTGGTACATTGTCTGATAGCGTAGCGTGGCGCAAGCCATATCAGGATTTCCAGGATTTCAGGATTTACAGGATGAGGTATTCGGTGGTTAATTGTCTGAATCAGGATTTCCAGGATTTCAGGATTTACAGGATGAGGTTGCTAATTTGACGGTGATTAATTGGTGAGCGATCGCTGTGGTCAATTGTCTGATAACTTACAGGATGTGATTTATCATTTTAAGCGATCGCTTTCTAGTATCAAACATTAATTATTTAAAAGCTTCAATCTGATCCAAATAAATATTAATTAACTGATGATCAGCCACTAAAATTTCAATTTCTGGCCAAACTCTGGATTTGCTGCAAATTGAATACAAGCATAAATATCTTCTCGTTGTAGAGAGGGGTACTCTTCCAGAATTTCCTCAATTGAATCACCAGCGCCTAAAAACTCCATAATTGTTTGTACAGAAATTCGAGTATTAGTAATAATAGGTCGTCCATTGCAAATATCTGGATGAATAGTTATTCTACTTTCCATTTTGTTTACTGTTTGTCGTTACTAATTAATTGTAGCATTTATCTGATAGCGTGGCGCAAGCTATATGAGGATTTTCAGGATGTGATTTATCATCGCTTAGATACCCGACTTCTTAGAGAAGTCGGGTATCTGAATAACTCTATTGATGAGCGATCACACCAAAATAAAGTGGCTAATTGGACGGTAATTAATTGATGACAATAAAAGTTATTAGATCCTAAAGTACCTGTTAGTGCTGTTACCTCAATCTACTTTTACACTCAAAAACCTGTCGGTCATATTTACTCCTTTGGGAATAAGAAGATGGGTTTGCAGGAATTGTAGTAATTTCACAAGTTAAATTGTTGAGAGACTTTGTGTCTAGTTGCAACACGACTGTTTGTGGTAGTTGTCCCGATTGACCCAAACCTTGTGCTATCTCACGCTTAGACTCTAGATCGGCTTTGGAAGAGTTAACATTAACTAAACTTAAACCAAAGACAGTAGATACAGTAATGGCAGAAACAGCGATCGCAGATGATATGATCTTATTCATGTCAATTCCCCCGTTTAAATAACGTACAAATTCTTATTGGGACTAAATGTAGATAAATATGAAATTCACTACCCGACCCACAATAAATTACGATAGTGATCAAACATACTTACTTTAATATGCCCAAAAGAAGATGTAAAGCCCTCAAAGGTATGTGGAAGTAATATAAAAGTCTTTAAACGTAATATTATGTCACCCATAAAAATCTTCACAAATGCCATTAGTCAAAAATTTATCTCTTGCACTAAACCCGCAAAGGGGGGTTTTGTCTGTGTAACCGTGACTTCCAGTCGCCAGGCTAACAAGTTTACAACCAGCGCAGATGATTTTTACCTATGTAGTTTCGCTAGAAGACGTATTAAAAGCATGATAGAATATCAAAAAGTCTTGACTTGAAGGGGGGGAGTAGTGTTAAATATTGAAGAGATAATTGAAATTGCAGATAACCAAGTCTTTGAGCATCAAGGACAGCATCTCAATGATTTACAAAGAGCTATCCTAGAAGGGACACTACAGGGTAGAACTTACGCAGATATCGCCAAGGAACACCAACACAGCGAAAAATACATCAAGGATAGCGCCAGTAAACTGTGGAAATCCTTATCTCAAGCAGTTGGAAAAAAAGTTAATAAATTTAATGTCAAGTCAACTTTAGGTAAATGTAGTTTCTCTTCAACTAATATTTTCAAAGGAATACAAATCAATAGTGGTAATATATTTAAAGAATCTGCACCATCATCAGAAAATGATGAAATTATCCATAAACAAGAACAGATAACCTCTCATTTAGACTTAAAAGATGCACCTGAAATCGGTGATTTTTATGGACGGAAAGTAGAATTATCATTACTACAACAAAAAATCCTCCAAGGAAAATGTAATTTAATAACTTTACTGGGTATTAAAGGTATTGGAAAAACTGCTTTAGCTTTAAAATTAGTTGATCATATCAAAGAAAGTTTTGAGTTCGTTATTTATAAAAGTTTAAAATCTCTACCCAGTTTAACACAACTAATCACAGAGATAATTTACCTTAATAATCAGCTTATTCCAGATAATTCACCTCATCAACTTTCACAATTTAAAAAAGCCATAGAAAAACACTCTTATCTGATTATCATTGACGATGTTAACTATATTTTTTCAAAGCATCAAGTATCAGGTAAATATCAACCAGGATATGAAGAATACGGGAATCTATTTAAATTATTATCAACAACCAAACATCGAAGTTGTCTAATTATTAATAGTAGTGAGGAAATTCGTGAATTATCTAAACCACAAAATGATCATAGTCATGTTTTCACCCTGGAATTATTGGGATTAGATGATGATGGTGTAAACATTCTTAAAAAATTTGGCTTGAAAAATGAGGAAAATTATCGAAAATTGCTGAATATTTATCAAGGAACTCCCCAATATTTACAAATAATTGGTTATCTTATTCAAGAATTATTTGCAGGTGACACCAATAAATTTTTGCAGCTAGATCAACCTTTTTTAGATATTGAATTAACGGCTTTTTTAGAGCAAAGTTTAGATATCTTACCTGCATCAGAAGTAGAATTACTGGATTTTATAGCCAGTCAAAAAGGGTCAGTTTTACTAAGTGAACTGGAAAATAGTTATCAGGTTTATGAGCCAATAGTTAGTAGTATTCAATCCCTAAAAAGGCGTTTCCTTCTTTCTACTCAACAGATAAATGCAGAAGTGAGTTTAGAGATTTCATCTCTGATTAGGAAATTTTACCACAAACTAGATCCCCGACTTCTTTGAGAAGTCGGGGATCTAAATGGGATCTAAATTAAATTGTATCTGGATCAATATTTAATTCTCGCAACTTTGCTGCTAACCGTTGAGCTTTTTCATCAAACATTGCTGCTCTTTGGGCTTCAATTGTTGCTCTTTGGGCTTCAATTGTTGCTCTTTGGGTTTCAATTGCTGCTCTTTGGGTTTCAAATTCTGCACTTTCTTCCGGTGTAGGAACTAAAGATCCAGTAGATGTAAAATACCTTAATAAACCCTGAACAATTCCTAAATATAAACCTAATTCTTGACTCCATAAATGTCCCTTTTCATTCGGTTCTACAGGTTGATATTTACCATGTATTAAATAAAAACCTGCAAATTCTAAAGTATAGGGATCAAACCAAAAATACTCAGGTGTGCGGAAAGTATCTTGATAAAGTTCTTTTTTAGTTTCTCTATCAGTTTTAGCTGTGGTTGGTGAGAGAATTTCCACAATCAGGTTAGGATATTTACCATTTTCTTCCCACACTACCCAACTTTTTCTAGTTTTCCGTTCTGTTCCTAAAACTACGAAAAAATCTGGACCTCTCACATCTTCTGATTTCTTTTGATGAGGACTATAGTAAATACTCAGATTTCCAACAGCATAAAAATCAGTTCTCTCTTTCCATAACCATTTGAGAGATTTTATTAAGAGCATTATTTGTTCGAGATGCAGTTCTGTTTCCACGGGAGGTTCATCACTATATAGGTCACTGGGGGGGAAAATGATATCTTCTGATATATCTTCTAAGATGTTAGGTTGTAATTCCAGTGCTTGAGTAATCATCATGATATGATACCAAGTAATTATTTGTTTATTGTAGCATTAATTGTCTGAAATGGCTAACGCCACGCTTCGCTATCAGGATATCCAGGATTTTAGGATTTACAGAATTTTATTTATCATTTATGATGATTGTTACTTGAGTTTGGACTAAAATAAAATTGATATCCAATTATTAACATCAAAATGGAAGTTCTTCAACTTACAACGATAGTGGATTCATCAGGTCATTTGCATCTTGACATTCCCACACAACTTGATCCGGGAGAAGTAAGTATTGTGCTGGTAATTAATCCAGTTGTCCCATCTAAAGATCAAAATCTCAAGTATGATTTTTCTGATTTGGTAGGACGGTTAAATTGGCAAGGAGATGCAGTAGTGATGCAAAGGACATTAAGAGATGAATGGTAATCGCTATGTGCTAGATACGAATGCGATCATTGCCCTGTTACAAGGTAATACCCAACTTATTCAATTACTTCAAAATGCTAATTGGATTGGGATTTCGATTATTAGCCAGATTGAATTTTTGGTTTTTTCTGGGCTAACCCAAAGCGATCTCCAACTTTTTCAACAATTTATTCAGCGAGTGGAAATTGTTGGTTTGGCAGCAGGTGATCCGGTATTAGTTGACAAGATTATCGAAATTCGTCAGCAATATCGGTTAAAATTACCTGATGCAGTAATTGCTGCAATAACAATCCAAAATTCAGCAAGCTTAGTGACTGCTGATCAAGAATTTGCAAAGATCAACAGTTTGAAGATCATTAATTGGTAGCGATCGCCTCGCCTCCTATAATTATTATTAGCTATTCATTATGTTTGCTATTGCTTGTTCAAATTCATCGCATTCTTGTATTAGTCTATCAACTATTTTACAGAAATAATTAATATCAATTAAGCTCATTTCTGCGTTATGAATAATTGAAAAAATCTGCTTATTTGCTATTTCTTTTATAGACCAAAAACCAAATTTATAACCTGCATTTTTTTTAAGAAGTAACGTAGATAACCTATGCGGTATATCATCTATATCATCCAATTTTAAGCTACTTGGACAAGAAAATTCAAGAGTTGAATCGTATTTAATAATAAATACAGTTTGTGTGCTGCCTGAATCCATATTAAATCTCAGGATAGCTATTGTATCATCAATACTATAAAGATTCCAGCCAACAGTTTGGCAGAAATTCTGTATTGTTGATCGAAATTTGAATGAAGATAATAAGTCTTTATCAATAGCCATTGGTTCATCTCCTAAATTAACGGTTTTAGTAGTAGTTAGCATCATCCATTCTCTTCCCCCACAAACTTGACATTCAGAAGGTTTCATCAGAGATACAACTTCACAGCCACAACTTTTACATTTGTATGTTTTTTTCATGGAAGTTAAAAATTCATAATTAACTTATTTTTGGCATCTTTATTTTTAGGTAAAGTACCGTTATTATAAAGATATTTAATCTGTTGCTGTACTTCAGTTATTTGAGGTCTTTTTTCAGGACTTAAAATTAACATTTTTCCTATGAGATGACGCACTTCTATATCCAGTGGAGTTTGAATCATAGTTCCCCGTAATTTACTTTTACTCTGTGGTAATGGTAATTCAAGTTTTTTTCCATCTAGAACTGCTTCATGGGCATAAGTATAGCTTCCTGATAAAAATGGACGACTACCGGTCCAATATTCACATAAAATTAACCCCAAGGAAAAAATATCAGATTTCTTGTTTGGTGCTGGTGTTTCTCCATTTGTAGAAATATGTTTAGCAAACTCAGGTGAATAATATACTGGATCACCTACTAAAAATTCCACTGCTATTGATTCTCCTTCAATAATACTGCTATCAAAATCAATAATTTTGGCAATTTGTTTTCCTTCCCATTCTTGAATTAGGATATTATCTGGTTTCAAATCAAGATGAACAATGCCATTGTAATGTAAGATATTAAGCGCTCCTACCGCTGTTAGCATGACAAATAAACGCTTTTCTGGTTCTAATGTATGTATGACTTTTGATAAAGAGCTAGTATCTACTTTTTGACAAACTTTAAAAAAATGTTCACCATTTTCATTACCATATTTAAAAAAGTCTACCGTGACAACAACTGAACCACCAGAACCACAAGCAGATAGTGCTTCTTGAATTAGTAATTGTTTTCTAGCAAATTTATCGCATTGATCACGACGCTTTTGTTTACTTTTTTCGCCTCCTGGTGCTTTTTCTCCTGGATATACGGGACTCAGAAATTTTTTCACAAAATACTCATTACCATCATTTATATTTACAGCAAAACCCCATTGACATTGCCCACCATTAGCGCTGTCAAATTCACGGGTTACTAAATATTTATCAGCAATTAGATCACCTGTTTTATAAGACATTGATTAATATCTCCTATTATTTAATTTATTCAAAATATTTTGATGTTTTTCCTTTGCTTTTCGTTCCATTCGATACTCTGAATACAAATCTAATTCCAAGAGTATTTCTAGACTATTTAATGCGGCGTTAAACTCTCCTTTTATTTCTTGTAAACTTGCCATAAAATAGTAAATCGAAGGTTTTTTGCCATAAGGTAAAATTGAACTACTATTAATTATACGTAGACAGAACTGAATTGCTGTATTGGCTGGCTGACATTGCTCAACCCTTGATTGAATAAGAGAAGCAACAAAAAACTCTAAGTGCTGATCAAAATCCGTAGAATTTACATATTTTTCCGAACCTTCACATTTAAAAAAGTCCTCATAAAATTCAACCGATTTTCTCCAATCTTTTAATTTATAGTAAATTCCACCTAAAATTTGATATGCTTCTACAAATATTTCCATTGACTTTTCTGGTGGACGGTTAATAACTTCTTTAATATGAAAGGCAGCATCAGTTAAAAATTGATTTTTCTTTTGATAATTATACTCTTTTTCTGCTAATTCATAGTAAATTAATCCTAATAGATATTTAGGATTAATTTCGTCTGGTCTTATTTGTAAAGCCTGGTTACATAATTTTCGCGCTTCTTGAAACTGAGAATGTTCATAACAATAGTTAGCACGATCATAAAGCTTTTTAACTTCTTCATCTGCTTTTTGTTTAGACAATTCGTTAAATTGTTCAAACAGGTTATTTGTACTTGGATTTGCAATAGCTATAGTAACTGGTGTAACTGGTATATAAGATTTATCTTCTATACCAGTTACATGAGAAATAGGTGGAATATCTTGAATAAATTGTAGATAATATTCATAATCAATTCTATAATTTTCCCATAGCTTTTTTAAGCTATCATAGTTATTTGTATCAGCAATAAAGTTACTTTGGAGATATTTTAATCGCTCTTGATAAGATTTTTTAAGATGTTTTATTACATTAAAACCAGCCGCATAAATAATTAAAGAAACATCATCTTGTTTAATTTCAGTATATTTTTGCTCAATTAAGTCTTCCCAAGTATTCGTTTCCTTTGTAGTGCCTTTTGAATTAAAAAGTGTGTCTAGCAGCAATCTTTCAAACTCCCAAGGAGCAGAAAAATACTGAAAACAACCATCAGTACAAGCTAGAAAACAGCCAGCTTCTTCAAATCTATAATTCTGAAAATGGATTTGCCATTTGGGATTAATATCAGCAGTTAAATATTGGGACATAGGTGGATCTTGTCTGAGCATTTCAAAGGCATCTTTGGAAGTTACTAAATCATCCTTAGTTAATTGCTGTAATCCTTTAGTGGGACTAAGAAAATAAATTCGTGAATCTCCCATCCAAGCTAAATTAGCTTCAAAAATTTTATCCTGAGTTTGTTGTTTAGGAATACTAGCTAAGGCAATTGTTGTGCAAAGTTTATGCTCTATTAAAGAACCTTTAAGCCGAGATGAAGTGGTTCGCATATTATTATCATCTGCGGCTTTTTTTAGTGCTTGACAAATTTTTTTTTGTAATTCTATAGCATTTTCTGAAGTTATCTTACCATTCCATTGTTTGAAAAATTCTTTACTAATTTTCGATGCTATTTCTGAAGCAATCCGTCCTCCAGTTTGACCACCATAACCAGCAGAACGACCTCCTAAACCATCAAATACTCCCATCAAATAAATTTGTGTTCGTTCAAAATATTCGATTAGGTTATCATCTTCACCTTTATTTTCAGCTACTTCTAAATTTACTACGAACTGAAATTTTGTCATAACCATTACTAAAGTCCTTGTTGAAGTTTTTATTTTAATTAAGAAATTTAACTTAACCACTCATATTTTCATGATTAAGTTAACTGTCATTGCTTATATACTGTTAGCGATCGCATCTAATATTTGATCTTTGTCTACTTTTTCTAATCCATTACCTGCTTGAGAAACATAATGAACTGTATTTTCCCAACTGCTTACAACTGTCCAAGGTGAAGCATCAGGAGCAAATAGTACCAATCGTTTAGCTGCTTGTGGCATTTCGTGCCAATAATCTGTCAATTCATCAAAGGTTTTTGGGATATTTTCAGGGTAGTTACTGGGTTTTTCACCTTTTTCTAAACTATGGGCGCTGGCATCTGTGTAAACAACTACAACATATCTTTGCTTGCTAAAATTCCCTTTTTCCCAGTCAGATGTAAGTGCTAACCCCAATCCTTCTAAGCCATGTTCAGGTTCATCTCCACCACCTTCAGCCTTAATTCCAGAGATAAAATTAGCAAAATCTGGGGACTGCGATCGCAAATCAAAAAATTCTGAACATTGCATCGCAATTTCTGGTGAATCTGCCCAATAATCCCGAAATACAATTACCTTAGCTCTAAGTTGGTCAATTTTCTTAGTTTTTTCCTTCATTTTGGCTTCTAGCTGCTCATAAAACTTCAGAGCGGTTGATTTCACCTCTTCAATTAAATGACCCATTGAACCTGTGCCATCAATACACATTACTAAGTCCACTGCATAGGTTACACCCTGATTGTCAGCCATAAATTTATATCCGTACTTATGTTTTAGCTAGTTCTTATACTAAATGTTCTCTTTTCAACTTTCTACACCAAAAAAACCTGTTTTTCTCGCATTTATATAACGAAATATAAACTCAGTAACCCGAAAAACACTGAAAAAGTATGATTTTCATGGTTGAAATTAAGTTATAATTGTTGCTGTAATACTTACCCAGCCTAGAATATATGAATGTTACAGAGTTATTACAATTTGTGGATCAAGTAGTCCAGAAACAAACGGGAGAACATCTAGACGATTTAGAAAAAGCTATTCTCAAAGGACTTTGGCAAGGTCAAACTTACAATCAAATAGCAGACGAATCGGGATACAATAGTCAAAACTATATTGGAGATGTTAGTCGTAAGTTATTTAAAATTCTATCGGAACAGTTAGGTGAAGATATTAATAAATCTAATTTTTGTTGGACTATAGAAAGATTAGCTAATTCATACAATAATTCCTTACAGCAAGTTAGTTTAATTAATAACAGTCATATTAATTGGTGTTCTAATAATCCTCAAAATTCTTCTAAAGATAGGGAACAAGACTCTTACGAAAAATCTTATCATGAGTTAACAATTGCACCAAAAATCACCCATTTTTACGGACGCGAAACAGAACTACAAACCCTATCTCATTGGTTAATTAATCAAAACACCCGCCTCATTTCCATTGTGGGATTACCCGGAATTGGCAAAACTACCTTAATTAAAAGATTTGTTGACCTAAACTTACAAAATTTCAATATCATCATCTGGAAAAATATTAAATTATCCGATTCTTTAGATTCCATTATCGCTGAAATTTTTAAAGCGATTAATTCCGAAATTATTCAAACTGAAAATAAACTAACTCAACTTTTCAATCTTTTCCGTCAGCAAAAATGTTTAATTATTATTGATAATATCCAAGAACTATTTACCCCAGAACAACTTGCTGGAAAGTATAAACCTGAATATAAAGACTATAAAACCTTTTTAACCATGATCACAGAAATTGAACATCAAAGTAATTTGATTTTGATTAGCCAAGAACAATGTCAAGAGATGATTTGCATAGATGAAGAGTTGTATCCGGTTAAATGCTTAGAATTACAAGGTTTAGATAATACAGATATTTTGAAAAATCAAAAACTAAAAGATGAGGAAAGCTGGTCAAAACTCATTAATTTATATGAAGGTAATCCAGTCTATTTACAAGATATTGCTAATTTGATTAGGAATATTTTTCAAGGTAAGACTTCAGAATTTATCAGTGAGAATAATTTACTCTTAACAGAAAATATGAAATCTCAATTAAATGAATTATTTAACCGAGTATCATCCATAGAGAAACAGATTATTTTAAAAATGAGTAAAGCTAATGAAGCAATATCAAGAGAAGATTTAAAACAAGCTTTATCTTTATCTTCTACAGATTTGATTAATGGTTTACAGTCTTTAAATAGACGCTATTTATTTACATTAATAGAAAGAGAGAAAACTTTGTTTAATTTATCTCCTGTATTTAGGGAATATGTTAAACAATTGGATATTGTCAACCACTAAAGGTCTAAATAGATATTAATTGGCTTATTATACATAATGGTAAAAAACTACATCTTTCGTAGGGGTTGAGCATTGCTAAACCCTTGCAATATCCGTTGATTTACCATAATTACAAAAAACTATGGTTTTCAAGTTAAACTCAGTTTAGTCTAAAAAAATTCCCAATAAAAAAGTTTTCCATTTAACATTCTTGATTTAAGCCAAATTTAAGCCAAATTTCAAAACCAGACTGAATCAGAATTATACTATATTCAGTATCTAACAAACAATGTTACTCACAAACTATATAAATTTCACTTAGTCTAAAAATTAAACTCTCATAATCAGTAAACCAAAAAACCTAAATTTACCGCACCTTTCCACCAACATAATCAAGTTCGGAGTAATCCCAAGAGTGCATTTGACGGAAAGGAAGACCCATCTTTTGGAAGACATACTTCTCTTTCACACCAGAAGCAACTAAGTCTGGCTTCAATGCTTTGATGAACTCTTCAAATTCGTAAGCGGTAACGTCGTCATAAACGATAGTTCCGTTTTCGATGTAGTGAGTAGTACGTTTATAGTCGTCACTGTGAGCGAACTCATAACCAGTACCAATCATCTTCATTCCCAAATCTTGGAAAGCGGGAACAACGTGACGGGGACGTAAACCACCAACCATCATTGCAACTGTCTTACCTTCCAAACGGGGGCGATATTGACTAACGATCGCATCCATAGTAGGTTGGTACTTAGCAATTACTTTTTCAGCATTTGCTTGGATCTTCGCATCAAACTTAGAAGCGATTTCGCGTAAAGATTCAGCAATTTTGGTAGGACCAAAGAAGTTATATTCTAACCAGGGTATACCATAAGCTTCTTCCATGTGACGGCTGATGTAGTTCATCGAGCGGTAACAGTGGATGAGGTTCATCTTCACGTTGGGGGTCATCAACATTTCGTTGATTGTACCGTCACCAGACCATTGAGCAACAACGCGCAAACCGATTTCTTCTAACAAAATCCGGCTGGCCCAAGCATCACCACCGATGTTGTAGTCACCAATAATGGCTACGTCATAAGGAGTGCCTTCAAACTTCAATGTACCGTCTTTCTTACCTTGATCTGCTTTGGGGAATACCCAGTCACGAATCATGTCGTTAGCGATGTGGTGTCCTAAAGACTGAGACACACCACGGAAACCTTCGCAACGGACGGGAATAACTGGCTTACCGATGGTTTTGGATGTCTTTCTAGCTACTGCTTCGATGTCATCCCCAATCAAACCGATAGGACATTCAGATTGAATAGAAACCCCACGATTCAAGGGGAATAATACATCTAATTCTTCAATTAATTTAGTCAGTTTCTTGTCACCACCAAACACGATGTCGCGTTCTTGGAAGTCGGAGGTGAAGTGCATAGTACCAAAGGTATCAATACCTGTTGTACCTAAGTAGTAGTTACGACGACCAGACCAAGACCAGTAACCGCAACCTACGGGACCGTGACTGATGTGGATCATGTCCTTGATAGGACCCCAAACCACACCTTTAGAACCTGCGTAAGCACAACCACGAGCGGTCATTACACCAGGTAAGGATTTGATGTTAGATTTAACACCACAATCAGCCTTACCTTCTTCAAATACGTTTAAATGCTTCTCACGCTTCTTAGCAGCTTTTTCGGGGTAAGCTTTGAGAACTTCTTTAACTAGTTCTTTTCTTTGTTCAACAATCTTCTTGTCGTCGGTCGAAGTCATTGTTAATCTCTCTTGCTCCTAAAGGAACGGAAATAGGGATGAGGTGTTTGGGGACATGAAGTCCCCTGTAGCGATAGGGAAATGTTGGTCAAAGGTGAGAGCTTTTGATGTGCTGCTCTCTGCCTTTTTCCTGGTACTAGAAAATTCTTTCTTCGTAGCGAATTATGCCTATTTAGCCAGCATTTTTGCAGCGTTTTCTTCGCTTTCGAGAATACCGAACTCAATCAACAATTCTTCCAACTCTTCCATTTCGATAGGTGTAGGAATGGTGAGGTTTTTGTTGTTGATGATCTTCTTAGCTAGTGCGCGGTATTCGTTAGCTTGTTTGCTATCAGGCGCATACTCGTTCACTGTCATCCGACGTAATTCAGCGTGTTGAACTATGTTGTCGCGGGGAACGTAGTGAATCATTTGGGTGTTCAACCGTTTTGCCAAGGTTTCGATTAATTCGATTTCTCGGTCTGTGTTACGGCTGTTACAGATCAAACCACCTAAACGAACTCCACCGGAGTGAGCATATTTAAGTACACCACGAGCGATGTTGTTTGCAGCATACATCGCCATCATTTCACCTGATGTAACGATGTAGATTTCTTGTGCTTTACCTTCACGGGAAAGAGTAATAAGATAATTTTAAAAGCCGGAAAATGTTCATTCTCAACTATGTTTGCCGCAATCATTGTCTGGAGTGAACAGTTTTTTTATTAGGGTAAATCTAGGGTATGGACAGAACACAGGAAGCATTTGCCGATTTTCACCAAACAGCTATTACCGACGGGGGATATTTAGGCAGAATGCAAGCAGTAGAAAATCAAGAAAATCACTTAACGGCAAAACTGACCACAGAATTAAAGGCAATTAATGCTAGACTAAGAGCCGCTAGGGTGAGTGTTTCTGTCAGAAAATCCGGCAATTCATTACAGTTGAGAACTACCTTACCTATTAAACCAGGTGATATTGATAAAAACGGTAGCAGCACAAAGCAATATGATATTTCTTTGGGTATTCCTTTTAGTTTTGATGGGTTAAATACGGCAGAAGAAGAAGCTAATGAGTTGGGAAAATTAATTGCCAGAAAACAATTTATTTGGACTGATAAATATTTAGGCAAAACTAGATTTAAAGCTAAGTTACTCACCATGTTTGAGTTGGTTTCTGAGTTTGAAAACAACTATTTCCAAACTAGGAAACGCACTCTCAAAAGTAATAATACTTTTAATAGTTATTTTTATATTGCTAACAAACATTTGCCAAAGGATAAACTAGCTATAGATGCCAATTTTATTGATGCTGTGAAATTTTGCCCATCTTCGGATAGTGTGAAAAATGAGTTAATTAAGGTAATTCGGGTTTTATGTAAATGCTCTGGTTTAGAAGTTCCAGAATTAAGTAATTTAAAAATTAAGGCTATTTCTCAACGTAAACGTGATATACCCACTGATGCAGACATAGAACAGGAATATCTCAAGTTTGAAAATTATGCTATTAATCGTTCTAGTAAGTTAACAACTAGGGAAGATAGAAATAATTGGAAATTGTGGAGATGGGTTTATGGGATGTTAGCAACCTATGGATTAAGACCCATTGAAATTTTTGTTAATCCTGATTTAAATTGGTGGTTATCATCAGATAATGTCATGAATACATGGCGCGTAAATGAAGAATGTAAAACGGGAGAAAGGGAAGCTTTACCATTATATCCCCGTTGGGTAGAAACTTTTAATTTAACCACGGATACCGAAGCGATCGCACTATTAAAAGCAAAAATCCAAAATAAAATTACCAGTAGAGAAATCAACGCTGTACGACATGGTACAGATAGATGGTTTAGATTTGTGGGGATTCCCTTTCAACCTTACGATTTACGCCATGCTTGGGCAATTCGAGCGCATTTGATGGGGATTCCTATTAAAGCTGCTGCTGATAATTTGGGTCATTCTGTGAATATGCACACATCCATTTATCAAAAGTGGTTTAGTTTAGAAAATCGCAAGGTTGCAATTGAGGAAGCGATTAAGAAAAAATCAAAGGTGGAAGATTTACAGGATATGGTGATTAGATTGGAACAGGAAAATGAAAGGTTGAGAATTGACAATGAAAGATTGAGGTTGCAGATGGGACACAGTTTGATGAAAATTGAGTTAGGATAAGAGTTAGCCTCACGCAAAGACGCAGAGGCGCAAAGAGTAATTTTATAAAACTAGGAATGTTACAAGATATGTCTTATAGTCAATTTACATCTATTGGTAAGGTTAAAGAAGCTTTTGGTTTAAAAACTCAGGAAGGTGGGCGTTTTATTCCTATTCTTGAAAAAATTGAACCATCTGTGACGCTAAAAGCATATCTTGAAGAAAGTTTACCGCTGGCTGGTTCTGCTAGTGAAAAAGCCCGTTCGGAAGGGATTATTTACCCAGTTTTGTTAGAAGTCAGAAGAATTTTAAATCGGCAAATTAGCTTATTTTCGGGTGAAGATTTTACAGTTGATGAGTCAGTGGGACTTAATGGAATTTGCGATTTTCTATTAAGTAGTTCTCCTGAAGTGTTAGAAATTGAAGCCCCTGTAATTGTCATTGTTGAAGCAAAAAAGGCTGATTTAAGAACTGGGTTTGGACAATGTATTGCAGAGATGGTGGCCGCGCAAAGATTTAATGCTGCTAAAAATAATCCCCTTCGTGTTATTTATGGTGTAATTAGTAGTGGTACACAATGGCGTTTCCTGAAGTTGGAAAATGATCTTGTTACTATTGATTTAATGGATTATTCTCTACCTCCTGTGGAAGAAATTTTGGGTATGTTAGTTTGGATGATGCAAAATGGGGGTTAATTCAGTAATTAAAAATTACTTCCCAATAGTTAATCTATATCCTCTAGTTCAGGAATATGTTCATTTTCATAGTTTTCAATTAAAACTCCGATGACTTCCATGAGTGAAGCAAGGGGATGGTTTTCATCTTCACCAACTTGATCTATCAGAGAATCTAGTATATCAACTAAGTGTTCATATTCCTGTTCTGTGTGAGGAACAAAGACATTTTCGGCAATGGATGACCAAGCATTAATGGTTTTTTCAAAGTTTAAAGTTTGCATTATTCTTTCCACTTTCCTTCATCATATTCTGAATGTGTTAGCACAGCACGGATATAGATTTTTTGGCGGTTATAATGAATTGCTGCAATTAGTCTAACTTTGTTACCACCAATATTAAAAACTGTCAATTTACCAACTTGATCGGCTGATGGAAATATTTGACGGAGTTCTACAAATGAGATAAATTCATTTTCCTTTATTAATTGATACCACTGAGATAGAGCATTTTTTGTATCTGGATAAAGTTTAGCAAATTCATTTAGTCGTTTACGAATAATAATGTGCATTTGAAAAACTGTGATTTTGTAGTAATTTAGTCATATTTTAACTTTTGTGGTAGTTGTTGAAAAACTAATTCACCTTCTATTACTTCACCTTGACGAATTTGTTCTGTTCCTTCAGCAATTTTTCGTCTTAATTCACTGAGTTGTTTTTCTTTTTCATCATGTTGTTCTAAAAGTTGAAAAGCTATAGATAATAACTCATCAATGCTTTTATATTTACCTTGTTGTAGTTTTTCAAGAATGTATTTTTCTTGATCTGGCTTGACTGCAATTTGCATCTTTATCTCCTTATCTTTGAATTGATAACAATTCTCAAAGTTATATCCTTAATCCTAATTAAAGCATTAAATCACTTACTTGGACACACTAAATATGATTCCTAGGTCGCGCTAGTTCCCTCCGGGACGCTACCGCGAACGCTATCGCATCCCCACAATGCACATCTTTATTAATTTAAAAACTTTTATTTATAAACATCTCCTCTTGCACCAATTGTGAAAATTTCAACTTCACCAGATTGGGTATTAACTGTAAAGACAATTCTGATTTTACCAATACGTAATCTATAAAATCCTTCCCAATCTCCTTTCATTTTTTTAATATCAAATTCTGTAAAGGGAATAATGGCTTGTTCTTCGACAAAAAGTAGAAGTTGAGATATTTTTTCCTGAATTTTCTCAGTATCTTCAAGATTGGCTTTTTCTAAAAACTTAATAGCATTCTTACGAAATTTTATGGCCATGTTTTACCCACTCTGTCATATCAACTAATTCTTCATCTGGATAATCTGATGGTGAACCAAATATTTCATCTAGTTCTTCTTGTTCTTCGTCACTTACATAGGGTATGAGGACTTGACAAAGTAACATTCTTTCTTCTCGCAAAACTTCGCGGATGCTTTCTTTGATTATTGCTTTAAGTTCTTGGATTTCCATGAGTATTATCCTTGAGAATAAAAGTATTATACCGTTTTTAGTAGAAGCGATCGCACTAAACCACACACCGGAAATGCGATCGCTCCGATAACCCACAACACCGGAAGAGCTTTTAACGTTCAAATATCTTACTGTTATCGCGTTTATTCTGCTCAGTTGTCTTTAGAATTTGAGGGGAAAAACGGAAAGCTTCATCGTGCTTTTGTCGTTCACGAGCCAACCGCTGTCTCGACTTCAAAGTTTCTCTTAACAAGTACCTAACCCAGCTATCCAAATCTGCGCCAAATTTATACTCATCAAGCAAAGCTTCTTCTAAAAAACCAAGAAATATTTGAAGCAGATCAGAAGTAGTCAGTTCTAGATAGCGGTTTAAGAGATTTGACTCTTCAGGCCAGTGAGGTAAGGTTTTATCTCCTAAGCCCATATCTTTCGCTAATTCAATTAGGTCATAGTAATCTGTGTACCAGATATTCTCATAGTCCATATCAGGAAATATCCTGGCGTTATTACCAAGGTATACCATCGCTTTCATGAGACTATCAATAACTCGCTGTTCTTCTGCCGGAGAGTAATGTTCTTTTATAGCTGCCCTCAAAATCTGCCCCAACTCATAACCTCTCTGGAAAGTTATCTGTTTATCCTTATTTAATTCATCTGTTGAAAGTTTCTCATCCTGAAAATATTCACTTTCAGGCAAGTTATCATGCTTTATTCGTCCCGCATCCAATTCAGGATTATGAGTACCAGAAATGAATGTTTGTAGCAACTTTAGAAGTGACATAACAAAAGATCCTCATGTTTACTAAAAACTTTAATTTGACAAATAGGATAGACCAAAAATCACCTATATAATCAAATTTCTCGAAGCAACTGTAAGAAAACACTTACTTGCAACATCATATACAATTATAATGTGTAGTGTAAATTTTTGGTCGGAGTGCAGAAGTGACAGAAGAAATTGATTTGATGAAACTTGTAATCGAAGTAGATGATGAGCTTATTCAAAAAGGGGCAGAACCCTTTCAACGTCCTCTATCTGCCTACTTTATAATTGCACAAAAGTTAAAACCAGGCAGCAATTTCATACTGGACTATGATCCCCTATTTAAGGCTGTTGATCAGATATACAAAAAACTATATCGTTTAACAGACTTGGTAATGCCACCTATGTATATGGGAGTATTTATGTTTCGAGATGTATTCTTTCCGCTACGTATTCCACTTTCTAGCTTACCAGCAATTAATCCAGTAGATTTTCTAATAGACGTACCTGATATACAAAAACAATGGCTGTTTAATGATCAACAGACTGGCTTAATATTCTTTGACCAGGTTATCGATCTGATGGATTTTGCGTATGGACTCGATGATGTTGAAAAAATGGGGAACCTGCCAAATAAAACAGTGGAATGGTGGTATTTGGCAAAACAGCAGCTTGAAGCAGCAGCAGCAACACTTTTAGGCTCATTCAATAAATACGCCGTAATCCAAAACTGTTGTATTGCAACTGAGCTACTTTTAAAAGGTGCTTTAATAACTTTTGGTTTTGATGAAGAAACTTTGGCAAATAAAAAACCTAAAAATAAAAAAGATAAAAATAATAAGGAGGACTACGGGCATAATCTTGAAAATCTAGTGAATAAAACGGCTGATCATCTACCCAATCTCAACAGAGAAACACTCCTATTCGTGGTTCAGGATTTACCAAAATATGTTCAAAGTCGGTACGAGGCTCAGAACTTCTCACGATTGGATCTAGGAAGATTTGTGATGAATACTCAATTTATCAGCGGTGAAATTTTGCGTCAGTTTTCCAATCGCAACTGTCGAGAAGACTTTACCACCATGCCAAATGGAAGTTGGGACTTAACTTATAGAACATTTCCAAAAAAGTAGAGTGATATCATGTGTTATCAAATACCCATCAATGTTGTAGTAGCTATTAGCTAAAATTATGATAGGGTATTTGTAATCAACTGTTAGAACTGTTGTAAAAAATCAGTAACACATTTATCAAAAATCATGTATCCCCCTTGACGCTAGGGACAAAATAGGGTAAATAAAAGAATAAATCCTCACAAAAATCCCATTTCTCTAAAATTTCCCAGGGCAAAAATAGGGCATAAAAAAATAAAAATTCCCAACCAATTGCATTCACAAAAACCCTAGACAAAATAGCTTAATCTTCACGGATAGGCATAGCAAATCCACCGCATACAACGTCACCCAATACGTCGTAAGATACGAAATCTAAGTCTGTGTAAGCACCGTTTTCTTCTAGGAAGTTAATAGCGGTGATAATACCACGACCGGCGCAACCTACACCGGGTTCTGGACCACCGGATTCCACGCATTTAACATCGCGGAAACCTTTGAGCATTACTTCATGAAGTTCTAGGTCTTCAACAGATCCTCTTTCAGCAGCCAAGTGAAGAACGGTTGTTTGAGCCTTAGAGTGAAGCATCAAACGAGTAGAGTTATATTAACAATATGGGCAGTATGAGGAATGATCATGAAAGCAGGTTATGTGAGGGTTTCCACCCGTGAACAGGATGAAGGCAATGCTTTGGAGCAACAAACAGCACGAGTAGAAAGGGCTGGTGCTATTGTCATCTTCTCAGATGTTGAGTCCGGTCGCAGCGACAAGAGGAAAGAATTTAATAAAATGATTGCTCAGTGCAAACAAGGCAAAATCACTGAAGTCATTTGTACGAGAATTGACCGACTAGGACGCAGCGTGGTGGGGATTCACAAAGCGATCGCTATCTTTGAGGAGTATAAGGTCAAACTCACGGTTTTGGATGCCCCCGTTGACCCAACTTCCCCCTTTGGGTGGTTTTCTGTGAATCAGATGGCTGGTTTGGCTGAATTTGAATCTAGGCTACTTGCTAATCGGATCAAAAATGGCATGAACTTTTTTAGAGAGCAGAAAAAGGCTTCTCCCCGTCCACCTTTTGGGTATTGTCGCGTGGATGAAAAGTATGCTCCTGATTTATCTGAGATGAATGGAATTAGTAAATGGGCGATCGCTCACAAGATGATTGAATATTTCCTCGGTGATGGGGCTACATTGAGGAGTACGGCGCAATATTTACTGCAAACTTATCATCTCAAGTGGACTGCTGCCGGACTGCGTTACTGGCTTTTAAACCCTGTACTGAGAGGCTGTACCGCCTACAATATCAAAGACAATTTAAATAAACCTGAGAATTGGGATATTCATGAAGATACTCACCAACCTTTAATTAGTGAAAATATCTTCAAACGGATAGTTGCAAAACTTGACGAAAATAAATCTAAATACAGCTACGGTAGAGAAAAAAAGGAAACAGAGATTTTCCCACTAGCGGGGCAGATTATTTGCGCTGACTGCGGCTATAAATGTTTTTGTAAGAAACGAAATTCGACATATAGAGTCCGTTGCAAAAAACATGAAAACATGGGAAATAATTTTTGTAGCAACAAAATTAGCACCTATCTACCAGATATTATTTCAGCAGTGGATCAAACCTTAGTAGAACGGCACAGGGAAATTAAGGAATATGCAATTACAAGTTCAAATGTAGAAACACAGGATAGCCCCGAATTGATTGCTAGGCAAGAACAACTAAAAGCACTGAGACGCTTACCTAAAAACCCAATCATTCAAGATGCCATTGACCAAACAATTTTAGAGATCAATAAAATCAAACAAAAAGAAACGGTAGTTAACAAAATCAACAGCGAACTATTTGATATTCTTGCGTTTTGTTGTAGCAATATTAATTTTTGGGATGAAACACCCTGGGCGGATAAATCCTTAATATATAAAGAATTAGTTGATTACGTAAAAGTTGCCAATGGTGAAATCAAAGAAGTCAAGCTGCGGGTTTAAGCAGCCCTTGAAGTTCTACTTCAAATTCTTCTTCTGATAATAACATTAATCTCTTTCTGGTATCAGGATCTAAATACCGAATCCTATACCATTTTTTAGAGACACGAATCAATACTTGAGTCGCTGTTTCTTGCATATCATAATAGATGAAGTCTTATAACTAGTTTAGCTATTTTTTGATATTTTTGTCTGTTTATGATGAACAAATTTATTATTCAGACACAAAATTAAATATCAAATCAAGTTTTCTGTTTCTCAAGAATCAAGAATCTCATATTGTTTTGTATGAATTATTTATCAGTATTCTCTGATTCTAAACTATTCCTTAACCACCGTTGGTAATGTGTCTGCATCCTGCACAGTCAGGGGGAATTTTTTAACGTAGTTCCCATGACGATTAGCTTTGTAATCAGCAATCATTTCTAAGGCTTTACTAGCAGACAAGAGTAATTTAATTCCGTAGCGGTGTCGGAATATCAAATCAATTAATTCATGACAGTGAGCTTTTAATTCTTGTCTGTGCCTCATTAATTCATTTTCATTTACACATTTTTTCATCATCAAGATGCCTTTGGTAATTGAATGATTTGTAGGTTCTCTGGTAGGACAAAGTTTTCTTGTTTGAGTTTTTTATGGAGATGAGCGATAGCTAACCTTCTAAGTAATTCTGGAAAAGTTTCTTTCATGGATATTTGTTGTTGTTATTAGTGAATAGTGAATAGGGGGTAGGGAATGGGAGGGAGGAAAGAAAAATAAAAATTGAATATGAAGGTAAAAAATGAAGCTATTTTCTAGACAAACCAAGCTTTAATTCTTCATACCGGGTTAGAGGCTTGCAGTCAGCACAGGCTACGATTCCTTCAACGCCTTTACCTTTAACTTGAATATGTTCTGGACACCAATCTAAATGTGCAATTACTTGGCATAGTCTTTTGCTTCCTAAGTCCCCAAATCCTTTAAACCTGGAATCCTTGTAGTAAACATAAGAACCGATGGGGAATTTGTTGTTTCTTTCAGCAATTACAGCCTCTATATTGATTACTTCGACTTCGCTCAGTACAAGAAGTTCTTCTGCTTTTTGTGTCTCAGTATTGGCAAGTTCTTCTGATTGTTGAAACTCTTGTAATTGTGATGGTACAGATTCATCCATCACAGTAGCTTCAACCTCAATTACAGCAGTAGTTTTAGACACTTCTGCAACGACCTGTGTGATGGGTTGTGATGGGTCAGAAGCCAAATTTTCTTTTAAGGCTGTACCAGTATTCATACTTAGACTATTTTTTATGTTCTCATTCTCAATTGAATAATTGTCAATTTTGCCATCACACCCATCACAGTCCTGCTGTACAATGGGTCTAGCCATCACATTATCCATCACCGACCCATCACACGACCCATCACATTTTTCTGATTCAGTATTAAAATTGCTATTATTTGGTTCTAATTCAGACAACTTTGTGATTAATGTAAAAATGTCATCATCGCTACCTGTTCTTATTCTGATGCCTTCAAAATAAGACCCCTTTCTATCTGTTCCTTTGGAAATTGGCAACTTTAACTGTGCCTGTAACAAATCAAGTAACAAACTGGTAAACCGTTTCTGAGATAACGGATTTGTGCCTGTGTTTTGCGCGTATTGACAATAGTTAGGATAAAGCCAAGTATTAGCGTTGCGATATGCAGTCCAGGATTCAGATTGACCCATATCACCCGTTGTAAATCTGATTTGTTGGGCAATACCTACATAATTTCTATATCCAGTTTCTTGTACAAGTTCTTCATCTGCCCAAGCTGCTAAAGGATTGGTTTCTGTTAGCATGGTTGCTTTTTGCTGACAGAGTAATTGGGAAGCTTCACAGTGATTTTTTAGAAGTTCCTTAGCACGAACTTCACCCATACTCAAAACCCAGTTAAGAAGCCCTGGGATATATCCGGCAAACTCCCCAAACATTTCGCCATTAGTCCGAAAATCTAGTAAAACACGCTGGTCTTTACGCTCAACCTGCTGATCAAACCGGACACCAATCCGACGACGTTCTGTGCCAGATGTATAATCTGATGATGAGATCGCCTCATTACCAGCAATAATTATCATCCCAGGATATATAAAACCTGATGTAGATTGTTTACCCTTGACTTCGTAGGGAATTAAATCAGAACCAGTCATGGCTTTAAGTATTGAAACCTCACCCGCAAATCTTTCTGAGTCGGTGATCACACATAGGCGTTTACCTTTAAGTGAAGCAGATTCAAAGTTAGATTTTTCCAGTTTTTGCAGTTTTGTAGAGTGAGTGTTTCTAAGTCCTACAAGTGCCTGTGCTAATCGGGTATAAGTCCCCTTACCAGTCCCACCCTTGCCGATGATTTCTAAATATTGTTGCCACTCTGATTTACCAGTAGCGACGGCGTAAAAGTAGGCTCGAAGTACATCTATAGTTCCCTGGTCCTGAACTTGAGAATTAAACCATGCTTCGATAGGTTGACAAGTAGCGATCGCCGAATACTGATAAGGTAAACACCAAGTCAATCGGTTTCCTGGACAATGCGATGTGAGTTCAAGAGTTGTAGGATTTAACAGCCCGTTAATCATAGGAATGAAACCCGTAATTTCATCCCATTCTTTAACGGCTAATTTTGCTCTTAATTTGCGCTCGACTCCCGAAGTGAACCCGTGTGAGATAGGGTGCGGTCTACCATATTTGTCACAGAAATAATACTTGTAAGGTTTAATTTCTATTTCACAAATCAATGAGACAGCATCAGAGTTTTCTAATCCCCAAATACCATCAATGTTTGCAGAATATCTGTACCATTGTTCTTCCTCTACATTCCAAGCCAATTGATCACGATACTTTTCAGCCACCAAATCAGAAAATTCAGCTTCACACCAGGACTCAATAATTGATCTATGATTACCACCATCACCCCCATATTCGATAAATTCAGCATCCCAGTTGACAAGTTTTTCAGTAAATTTATCAGCAGTTTGTCCTATCAGCCGGTTCATTATTGCAATGAACTGTTCACGACTCCAATCCCCATTAGCTACTATCCAGTCGGCAATATCGCCTTTTTCTGGCATTTCTTCCCAAAGTTCCAAGGGGTTCAAGACGAGACAAGGAAATTGGATTTTGGCGGCTGCGTTGGCGATCGCTAATGCCTTTTTCACCCCAATCTCATCATTGTCTGGCCAGTAGATTAAACCAGCCACACCCGCCTTTTTGAGAGAAATCAACCCACTTTCTAAATCAACATCGGACCAGGCTGAACCCATCCACGTAACGGTGCAAATGCCAAGAAAACGGGCTGATTCCACAGACTTTTCACCCTCAACACCCAACACCCATTGATCAACTGCAAATTGTTCAGCTTCATGGATTCTGTAAATTGGCCATGGTTTTTCACCCTTGGAATTGACGTTCTTACTGTCTACGTTGATATGCCAAGGCTTCGTGGTTTTATGGGTGCGTTCTCCGGCTTCGTTATAAAAGTCAGTTCTTAATACCCACTGTTCACAACTGTAGTGATAGATGATTTCTGTGTTAAGTCCTTTTTGAACTATTGGTACAACATCTACATCTTCGGAAAGTGTGGCCAGAACTATTTCACCTGCTGGCAAAAGTACAGGCTTGTACAGTTTGAGCGGTGCAGGTAAAACTCTTAGATTTATCCGTCTGCCCAAACCCCTATAATGACTTCCAGCTTTTTCAAAGGCTTCTGATCCGGGTGCGTTGCCTTGGAGCAACGGAGCGATCGCTTCTCTAATCTGTTCTGATGTACATCCAATATTGGAATAACAAGCGTAACGTCCGGCAGTTTTGCCAGATGTTGTGATCTCAAGATTGTTACCACCACAAATTGGACAAATAGCCCTAATAGCAGTTCGAGTCTGTCTGACTATTTGCAATTTATCTAGGTGGTCGAATATTGAAAATGTTGGGAGTTCTCTAGCAAACATTGTTACTTCTTGAAATTATTTAAGGGTGGACAATAAGAAGTTCTGTCTACGGAGTAATTTCTTTTGATTCTATTTTTGATAAGTTGTTAAGTCCTGCTGGATTTGGGAATTTTCTGCGATCGCCCATATTCTTAATGTGCTTACTTTTTTCCATGGGCGGTGGTGGCGGTTCAATCCCCAAATATGTACAAATAGCCATTTCCGCCAAATCGGACTCCCAGAGATTCCTGTCATGGGCAATTCTTGCCAGTGCATGATGTGTTTCTTGCCTAATAGAAAGCGTTTTTTGAACCTTCCCGTCACCACGATTTTGCACTTTTAACTGTTTAGGCTGAAATTCTTTGTTTTTGCGAGTTCGATTTCTTCTTTTTACGTTCTCAGTTTTCATGATAAACACCATCCTGGTTTCTATCCTTTGTGTATTCATTATCATCCAAGTTGGTTTCTATGACAACCACAAAAGTATCTAATTTTCTGATACATCCAATAGATATCAAGGGTGTAATCAAGTGGATTTAGAGGCTAAAAAAAGATTTGCTGAAATAATTGTAAATCTAAGGGCTGGCAGGGATCTCAGGAGCTTTGCCAGAGAACTCGGTGTACAGCACAGTACAATTATTGACTGGGAATCGTGTAATACGATCCCAAAACGTCCTAATTTAGAAAAAATCGCTAAATTAAGGGGTGAAACAGTAAATGAACTTATGGATTATCTGGAGGGAAAACAAACCTTATCTCATTATGACCGTCTATCAGCAATGATTTCAGGGGCTTCTAAAGAACAACTAGTATCTCTTTTGAGGCAAATTGCAACTCGGTTAGAAAATATTTAGTTTCACTTTTTGAAACTTATGGCGTAGAATCTGCGTCAAATACGTTATTTTTCTATGCCTCAACTTAATAAAATTTAATAATTAGCGTATACACCAAAATGGTAGGTGTGTTAGCATGGTTTTTACAAGCACCATATTGGTTTCTGCTATGACCAAGCTACCAACAGCATTTACAGCCTTGGATTTATCTGGTTTTGAGTTCGATAAAACTATCAGGTACAACAGCGTCAATCGGGAGATGGTTGATCAAGCTTGTGCTGTGCTGCAAAAAAATCGGATTCGGATTGTTGTCCGTTCTGTACAAGCGGCTCTCAAGGAAATTTACGGGATTGGTGGAAGTTCTGAGAATATTTGTAGATTCTTGGAAGAATGGCGGAAAGATAATACTCAGGCACTTAAAGCCAGCAAGGGGGAGAAAAACCTTGTTGCAGAAATTTTAAATGATGACCAAACTTTAGATGAAACAGAAATTCCTGAAGAGGTTCACCAATTATCAAAACAACTGGGAATTATTCTTTACACATTTGGGCATCAAAAGGCTGACACTACAATTAGTGGAGATCGCATTAAAACTTTAGCAGAAGAGAATGATTTATTAAAATCTCAACTCAAAGATTTTCCTCAGTTTCAAATGCAGTTGGATTTTTATAAGGCTGAATATGAGCGTCAGCGTAAAGAATTGCAGGAAGCATATTTATCAATTAATAAACAGCAATTAGCTGATTCTGAGACATTCAGACTGCAATTAGAAACAGTGCAGAATGAGCGCAATGATTTAGTTCTCAAAAATAACGAATTTGCTAAACAACTAACTGAATTGGCAGAAGTTCAAACCCGTGAACAAGAACGCCAAGGTGAAATTGCTAAATTAAACGGTGCGTTAGAGGCTCGTGAACGTGAAGTGATAGTTATGCGTGAACAGGTTCAAGCCTTGCAAGGGGAATTTGGTCAAAAGTTGGTTATTGAGTCTCAATTAACGACTTCTCAAGAGCAAGTCAGACAAGCCAACGAAACTATTACCAAACTTCAAGCACAACTACAAGAAAAATCTACATCTGAACTGCAAGTAGATGTTGATATTGACGGCTTGAATGCTGAAATCAGAGAACTAATGGATGACAGAGACTTATTAAAACTGCGTGTTGAAGAATTGGAGAGTCAAGTTGCCAAAAAATCTAGAAAACCTGTTGCAGCATAGTGTTTTTCGTCAATGCTATCTCGTTTTGGTTGAGAGAGCATAAGTAGGTGAACGGAAAAAAAACCGAAATATGTAACGAAAAGTAAAATCTCCCAAAACCTCTTCTCTGTTCCCTGTTCCCTGTTCCCTTGTCATAACAACAATTTTTAATGCCAACCTACTTAACAATTTCTAATTTTGTTACTGGACAAACAAAACAAAATAAAAGTAATGATTTTTGATATTGAGTCTGGGCATTTTTTAGATCAATTTCCTTATACGCTGTTAGGAGACTCTTGAAATGTCTGAAAAATCAGGGACATACAAAGTTACTGAAACCGAAAAATCAGAACTTGAACTAATGTTATCGGCTAGGTTTCCTTTGATTTATGTTGTCAGTCCAGAGGAAGAAATAGCAGAACAAGAATTAATTGTGTTATGCCAATCACGAAAATCACAAATCTATTTCTGGGATTACGCGCGTGGCTGGACTGAAGATGGACAAGCCAAAGGTAATCCTATGTCCGCATTAGATCGGGTGGGGAAAGCATCTGCTAATCAGTCAGCTATTTTTATTTTAAAAGACATAGCCACATTGATAGCCCCCTGCGCTAACGGTATCACACCCGCACAATTGCCATTAGTCAGGGAAATCAAGAATTTAGCAAGGGATATTTCTAGAGACAGACGTACACTTGTACTGCTAACCGACCAATTACGTCTACCTGCTGAACTCAGAGAAGAAACCACAATTATTGATTTTTCGCTTCCAGATACCGATGAAATCTATGATTTAATTTCTAAGTTGGTTGGGAGCAAAATTAAGTTAGACAACCCTGGTTATGAGCAATTAGTGAAGGGCTGTCAAGGTTTAAGCCGTTGTCGGATTAGTCGGGTTTTGGCTAAATGTTTAGCCAAATCAGGCAAAATTAATGAAAGTGCGATAGCGAAGCGCTCCGTAGGAATCGCTGCCGTCATCGAGGAAAAGCGGCAAACTATCAGAGAGACTGGGATTCTAGAGTTTATCCCTGTACAAGCTGGTTTAGAGTCGGTTGGGGGGCTGGAAAATCTCAAACAATGGGTGAGAATCAGAGCAAATAGTTTCAGCAATGCAGCGCGTGAGTATGGTTTACCCAGTCCCAAGGGGGTTTTACTTGCGGGGATTCAAGGGACTGGGAAAAGTTTGTCAGCTAAAACCATTGCTGCTGAGTGGAAATTACCGTTACTAAGATTGGACGTAGGAAGGCTATTTGGTGGCATTGTTGGGGAATCAGAGTCAAGAATTAGACAAGTAATTAAACTGGTTGAAGCGATCGCACCCTGTGTACTTTTCATTGATGAAGCCGATAAAGCTTTTGGAAATGTAAATACTGGTACTGATGGTGATTCTGGTACATCACGCAGGGTATTTGGTTCATTAATTACCTGGATGCAAGAAAAAGTTAGTCCAGTTTTTATAGTGTTAACTGCAAATAATGTTGAGATTCTCCCCGCCGAATTATTGAGGAAAGGGAGGTTGGATGAGATTTTCTGGCTTAATTTACCAAATCAAAAAGAGCGTTTACAAATCTTCCGAGTCCATCTAAACCGTCTGCGTCCTAATCGCACTAATTTTGACTTTGAACTATTAGCCAGTCGGGCAAAAGATTTTTCTGGGGCTGAAATTGAACAAGTGATTTATGAAGGGATGCAAAATGCTTTCAGTCGCAATGAAGAATTTACTCAAGGTGATTTGTTGGATTCTATTGCTAGTTGTATACCATTAGCTCAAATCTCCCAAACTCAAATTCAATCCTTAACTAAATGGGCAGAATATAGCGGTGCTAAAAGTGCCAGTTCAAAAGTGAGTGAAATTAATTTTGTGCTACCGCCTTTAGAGGTTGATAATTATTTGGAATAATCCATGATTTCAGCCACAAAATTGATTCAGGATTTAGCTAATTTTACTGGCAGTGAACAGTATTACTTACATTGGAGCAAAGTGTTAAAATACACTACAGGAGTAAAATATTTAGCAGAAAAAGCCCAAGCATATTGGTTAATAGATGCGATAGCTTCCCATCAAACCAAGAGATTATTGTCTAATGACAACTTGAGATATTTTCAGCTATGGTTACTAACTGTCACTAATACCGAAAATCAATTACCTCAAAAATACGGTTTTATAAATCCCAACCCTAATCATAAATCAGTATTAACTTGCTGGGAAGATACGCCGGTTGAGGGAATAAAACCAGTAATTAGACAAGACATTGAATTTACTGATTTTCCTTTGACAGAAATGAAGCTATACGTTGAAAATAGCGTTCTTTTATTACCATCTGAACATTAAATAAGTGGGGGTAGTTTTACTAAACTGCCCCGTCTTACTACTTTTTAAAGCAATACTGAAAATGCACGAAATTAGAATTTTAATGCAACCGACTAATTGCTGAAATTAGCTTTATTCAATGGCTACCGCTTATAGAGGTTGATAATTGAGGTATTTGATATGGCATCAGACAGAGATTTTTTAAGTTGTCAATATAAACCTACAATGTCAGAAATTGGGGAATTAATTCAAGGTACAACTTTAACAAACAATACGAAAATTAATGAAGAGGTAATTAATGAAATAAAGAGGAAATTATCAATAGCCATCAATAATATGTTAGCGGCAAAATTTCAAATTAAAAATCTGGATAATTCCAATATATCTTATGAAATAAGGATTGAGTTAATTAATAGGTTTCTTGACAGTACCCTAGAAATTATTCAGAATTTTCCAAGGATTACATGACATCAAATAATCCCACAATTTCCCAGTTGAATCTCAGAAATTATTGACTCATTAAATCAGTAAACAAAGTAGCGTAATTGGTGGTTCGCTACCACCTTTTAATAAACCAAAGGATAGGATTTTCAGATGCAATACCAACAAATTGAAATTACCATTGGTAAAGACGGAATTATTACAGAGCGAATAATTAATGGTGATGGTGAAACTTGCATTAATTTAACCGCAGGTTTAGAAAAATCTCTAGGCAATATTGAATCTCAGGAATTATTACCTGATAGCTTGCGTGGTGAAGCCATATATCAAAACCCAGAAATTCATGTTGAACAAGACGATAATTTATGGCTAAACAAGTAGAACAGAAATTAATTTCTCATTGCCATTACTGCCATCTTCCAAGCTGTTGTATGAAAGTGAAACCCCAATACCTGATGTGTAGTAGTTATTGGAAATTAGTACCAGCATATTTACAGGCTTTGGTTTACAAAAACTACCGACAAGGACAAGAAATAGATAAAAAACCCAGTCAAGAATACTTGAGGGTTTCACAGCTTGCAATTCAGCACGTTATTGACACAAACTACGCCAAACGATGCCAAAAAAAAGAAAGTTTAGAGAAAGTTTAGACAATTGGGCAATAGGAAAAGCTGGTATTTTCAGAACCATTCAAAATAGGGAACTAACAATGTCACACTTAACCCACATCAGAACTACAATCAAAAACGCTGGAGTTTTAGAATCTGTGCTTAGAAAAATGATTGAGGATGGACTCGAAAATATTCTTGTTGGCGCAACGCTAGAGAAAAACGTTACTACTCACTGCTTCGAGAATTACAAAACAATTGATTTTGTTATTCATAGACCACAAGCTAAGACTCGCTGGAATGATTTCAGTGATTTCGGATTTGTGAAATTAGAAGATGAATTCAAGTTTCTCAATTACGTTGGGGCTAATCATGATGCTGAAGAACTCATGAGAACTTTAACCTTTAACTATGCCCGTGAAAATGCCTTAGATTCTCTAGCTGCTAATGGCTTTAATATTGAATCCATCTCTGAAGAAAATGGAGAAATTAAGATAATTGCTGGAAAGTGGAGCTAATAAAACTGGTTTAACAAAATCAATTTGATTAGTCATTAATTATAAAATAAACCAGTTTGGTATGAACCAAGAACCATTTACAGCAATACTTTAGCTGATTTTTAGGGTTGACTATTTTCGGCTTTCTGATGTTAAAATAATCTAAGAATTTTAGATTTTAGGTAAAAATAAATGGCTACTACATTAACCAAGAAAGACGCTTCTACTTTGCTTCGCACCAAGATTATTCGTGATGATGCCAACGACTTTGAAAAAACCGAATCTAGCAATGGCGCACCTCTTTCGGTCAAAACATCAACAAATTTAATCTTGGATGAAAAACGCTATCTGTCTTTAGATGCTTCACTTCGCAAGTCTGAAACGAGAACTGATGCACTTGATGAAACTGGGTTAATTCCTCCCGGTTATGTAGTTCCTCAAACTCGCACAATCCGATATGAAACCTTAGAACAAGCATTTGCTAACCGCAATAAAATGGCTGTTCAAGAATTGTTAGAAAAAGCTTACTCTTTATATCCAGACTTAGTACCAACTGGTGCAACTATCACACCTTTAACCCCTGCTGCAACTCTGGCAGATTTAGCAATGCCTGTTAAATCTTTGGATTTTTCCATTGACATTAAAAATATCTTTTCTCAATTAGATAATATTAATGTTGTCTATGTTGATGCAGACAATGACCCTTATGTATCTGTTCATATTATTGGCAAGGCAACAGATGGTTTGGTAATTGCTTGTGGTTTATTAGTCCAAACTTAATTTTTAACTATTTTATGGTGGGTAATACCCACCTTATTAATACAAACTATTGATTTTTTGGAATTAAACTCATGGCAACCACACCAACTCCATCAACGGGAATCCTTCAATTTACCAAACCTACCTATAAAATCACTGAATCTGGTACTTGGGTAGGTGACAGAATAGCAGTTAGCCGTACTGGTGGTACATCTGGAATTGCAACTGTCAAAGTAACTGCTAAAACCGAAAGTGCAACTGTAGGAAAAGATATTGAAAAAGTCAGCGTTACTCTTACCTGGGCAGATGGTGAAAGTGACAATAAATACGTTCCTGTGAGCGTGGTACAAGATGCTTACGAGGAAGGAGAAGAAACAGTCCAACTTCTACTCGGTTCTATCAAAGGAGCTAAGTATGCTCCGGTGAAAACAGCCCAATTAATTATTGTGGATAGAGCGAGTGAAGCGATCGCACCTAACCTTATTAATGATGACACCCTGATTGCTCTTGTTCCCACTCTGGGCGGTCCAAAAGGAGTGAAGTTTGGTGATATTAAATCGCTCATTTTACAGTCAATTCCAACACCTCCACCAACGCCCACACCAACACCAACGCCTCCGGCAGGTTCGTGGGTACAAGTGGCTGGAGAAGGGGGTGCTTTTACTGTCGGCGAGTCGCAGCGCGTTCGTTATGGACGCAACAACACCTGGATTGAAAAAACAGTGAGTGGGTCTGGGACTTGTGATGTCGCCTTCTTTGGTTCAGACCCCTTGTATGGTGTTGTCAAGGTCTGTGAGGTGTTTATTCCATCTACACCTGCACCAACGCCTACACCTACACCTACGCTTTTTGATAAATCCTACCAATTAAATATGGCTACTATGTTAGCCAATGGTTTGAGCATTTTGGCTAATAATATAACTGCTGGAATAGATTCATTAGGTGAGCATCTGTCCTTTGTCAAAAGATCATCTTCTTTAACCATTAAGGGTATAGAGGAAAACTTTAATGCAGATTTCGCCATAGAAATTAAATTAGCAATTGATCCCCAATATTCTAATATCATGGGAGTTGAGCCAGATGGATTATTAAATCTGCGCCCAGATGGCTCAAATTGGTGCTTTGATGTTGGTGTTGGGCAGAATAATGTCATCACAATCCCCAATTCTGTATCTGGTATTAATTCCCCAGACACTATCAAAATAATTAGATCCAATAATGTAGTAACACTGGATGTAAATGGAGTTTCAGCATCAAAACCAGTTACACAAACATACAACACTACAAACGGACTGGTTATAGGAAATTTCAATGGTTTTGACGGTAAATTATACGGATTAAAAATATTAACTCCGTAACGTTGAAATTGATTAATTAATCCTCTCAAAAAAATACCTCTATCCTTTTTGGACAGGGGTATTTTTGTACTATATAGGACTCCTATTTGATTTTTGATAGCTTGCGTGGCGTTAGCCATACAAGACTCAGTAGGTATCAATTCTGTCTTTTCTGTTCCCTATTCCCTATTCCCTATTCCCTATTCCCTATTCCCTATTCCCTATTCCCTATTCCCTGTTCCCTATTCCCTGTTCCCTGTTCCCTGACTTCAAAAGTAAATTGAGGAATCAAACTGGATTCCTATAGTTATTGAGATAATCCAAAATCTAAAATAAATATTCAAGTTCTGGAATATTTTTTGCTAATTCCCAACCTGTTTCTTCACTCCAGACTGGAGTATTTTTAGTAACAGAATAAGAATGAAGTTTAAACTCTGGGACTTCAACAGCTATACCATCTATTTGAATTTGCCAAATTTTAGGCTCTTTAGCTTCAAACTCAGCAACAGGATCTGGATTGACAACAAAATCAGTAGAAAACTTAAATCTAGGTTTCCACTTAGCAGAAATTGTTATGTTCTCACCAGTTTTAGGGTTACGTCCTTCTCTTTCATCAAGAAATCGGACTGAGAAAGTCCCAAACTTTAATAAGTTGACAGAAAATTTCTGAGTTAGACTTATTTGAATGTATTTGACGAAAGCACTGAGAACGGATTCAACTGTGTTTTTTTGCAGTCCAGTTGATGTTTGAATATATTCAATTAATTGAGCGTTCATCGGGGTATTTTTAGGGTAAGTTGTTAAGCTTTACAAAATTATAACTTATTATTTAGTTGTGGCACTAAGGTCAAAAATTAAGCATTTATCAATTTCTTCTTGACTCATATCTTTGTTGAATAATGCGGCTCGTTTTGTCTTACCTTGTGCGTTCATAGAAATTGAGTAAATCTTCATTCTCTTTGATTGTCCTGGCAAAAAATAAGGCTGATATTTATCAGAAATATTGCCTAAATTAATCCAGTCAAGAGTTTTTTGATTATAAGCCTGTAGCTTAAAATAAGTTTTGCCATTGTACTCATCAATAATCCCTCTGACCTGAATTTCTTGCCCTGTCCATTTTTTCTGAAGTTGGGGAGTACCAATTTTATCTACCCCATAAACTACTAATGTTTGGGTTTCTTTTTCTGGGATGTTTTTAAGTTCAGTCACAATCTCATCTCCAAATATCATAAAAGCTAAACCGGCATCTCCAGTTTCCGCTTGATGTGCTATTCTCCAATAAGCCGCAGCCCAAGAACGTGGATCATAGAGTTTTCCGTCTGGACTGGTTTTTGCAAATATTTTCTCTTTACTATTTTTAGTTGCCTGTGCAATCTGCCTAATCATTATTGTACTGCCATCGTTTTGCACTTTCCATTTGATAGCTCTACCAATAGCTTCTCTGTAAGCTGCACGATGAGCAAGAGCATAATCCAATTGTTCCTGAGAAGGTTCAATATCACTGAAAAGAACTTTTTCGTAAGCTCTCAAATCACCATCAAAAAATTTAGGTTCTCCCCAATAGCCATTGACTAATTTTACCAGTCTAGAAATTGTATCTTGTGAATCTTGATTAACTGCACAAGGTCTTTTTGCATAACAATCATCATTTTTAAAATCCTTTAACCAGGGTGCTTCAGCTTCTATTTCGTCTAAGAATTTCTTAACCGCATCTAATCCATTTTTATTATTGGGATATGCAGACTTTAAACTATCAACAGCAATTTGTACTTGTTGAGATAGAAAATCAATAACGGTCATTTCCTCGTTTTCTTTTTGTTCACCACCGGCAGGAATTAACAAAACTTTATCCTCCGCATTGGCAGCTTTTGATCTAGCCAATAAACTGGCCACAATCCCAGTCATATCATTCATGGAGTTAAGAGCTATTTGTTGAAGATTCCCCTGTAATGCCATTTTCGGAAATTTCTTCGTGGCTGGAGGCTTTTTGAAATTAGCGATCGCATTTCTCATATTCGGATATGCACTAGCTTTAATCAACTGCACGAAATCACCATCAAAATCTCTCCCAAGAGTGAGGGCAAGCTTAGTAGGAACTGCCATAATGCCAGTAGCATTGATGTAAGTACCTTCATATTTATTTTCCCAGAGTTGACAGTCCCCCCAATGTCTCATAGGGTTACAGAAAACTATGTATAAACCCTCTTCAAAGTCAGGCGCACAAAATACTTTTCTACCCTTTATCGAACCATCTTCCAAAACAGTATGATAATGTGCCAAACTTTCATCAGGTTGTACCATCACAGAATAAAACCTAATTCCTGCTGCTTTAGCCAAGTTCAACCATAAAGCCCGTAATCGTTCCTTAATCCGTTTGACGATGTAGGGATGCAGTAATAAAACACCATTTTTATCAACCCTGACGACACGAATCATAGTATTTTCATATTCGGCTTCAGACTGTAATTCTTCACTTCCTTCTTGTAATTCTGCTTCAGCTTCTGACTGGTCAATTCTGAGAATTTCAGCTAAATCAACAATGGAATTGTAGGCTTGAGATAGGCGATTACATTTTTCTTTTAATCTGTCAATAATACTATCTTTTTCTAAGACTTCAAACGAGAACCACTGTAAAAGCATCCAACCAGGTTTAGCTCTACGAACTTCGCCATCAAATACTAATCCCATTAATATTTTACCTTGATGGTTTCCTAACGCTGGCTTATTACCCTTGAGTGAAGATAATGGAATTGCTAAATCAAATCCTGAAGTATCCAGATGTGGATTATAGGCAAGTGTACCTTTTCCTATCCATTCTTTAAATAAAGCTGCTCTAAATTGAATTGGCTTGTCTATATCTACGTTCTCAGTTTCTTCTACAGGTAAACCTAATATTTTCATCAGACGCAGACTAGCTTTAGCATGGGAATCGCCAGTTTTCCAATGAATGTTATTTACTGGGTCATCTAACAAATTACCATCAGGATCACGATTTTCATCATCTACAACAATGTATTTCATTTCTAAATAGATGATTTTCTTACAGCCAGTATGAAGAATTGAACCGTAAATTATGCGTTTCCATTGCTCTTTATCAGCAGTACCATAGTAATATTTACCAACTGTAGACTTATTGGTAAAGGTAAATCTACCATGATTTCTAGAACCACTGGCTAAATCCAGAAAGAACGCATTTTCATAATTTTTTGGCTTAAACGGATTTAATGTTGATGGATTTTTCTCTGTAGTGGGAATTTCCCCAATGGCGAAAATTAATCCAGGGTGCATTGCTGAAAGTAATATATTTCTCAGTGTAGTTTTTTCTCCTTTAATCCATTCCTGCTTTTTGCAGTTCCACACTGGCCATTCTGTCACTACTTGGATTTCTCCCGTCGAACCATCGGGTTCATATTTGATATTTGTGAATTGTGTAGACATGATTTTACCCTATTTTACCCTATCGTTTTAATTGTCAATTCTAGTCTAGTAAGGTGGCATATCTTCTAGGTAAGAAAACCCTTGATGGATAATTTTAGCAGCTTCTTCTGATAGTATCGTTGGCGTTTCTCCAGTCATGTCAAAACTTCTGCCAAGTTTTTCACTTTTAAAAGTTAGAGCATACAAGTATTGATATTGCTTGTTGGTTTCTTCAAGAAACTGAAATCTAAATTCTTCAAAATCCTTCATCCTTTCCAAAGAATCACCGCTTACTCTAGCAATTCCCAAGTCAGGTTCAGGACGACCTTCTTTAATTCCCAACAACCAAATGAAATTACCTAACTGATTCTTTTTAGCCATATTGATAGCAATAATTATAATTATTGCTGCTGCTAAAATATAAGGAGCGCAAGCTGTTAAAAGTCCCCATGCACCTGCAAACATTCCTGTATTATTGAAAACTGCTGGTAATAAGTCTTTGACTGTTCTTAATAACCCTCCGGTAATATATCGAATTGCTTCACTAGCAGGGATAGATAATCTTTTGGTGATGACTGAAACTACAGTATTTTTAATAGCATCAAAAAATGCTCTTGGTAATGAAATGCCTTTTAATATAAATGTTGATAGCAAACTTTCGGCTATTTTACCAAGAACATTGACAACATCTAAATTAGTTGGCGTTGGTAATGGTGTGATTCCACCATAATTACTCACAACACTTCCAAACTGTGATTTTAGATTATCTTGAGCATAGTTAGCTTGGTCTTTGAACTCAACCAACTTTTTACCCTGTGTAAATAGCCTTCTGATACCTACCATAGCAGGACGAATGACTTTACTTTTTAGGAATTTGATTATATCTACTTTGCCTTTATTTTCTTGTTTGGCCTCTGCCTTGGCAGCTTTAGATTCATCCTTCCCAAATATTGTTTCTTTAATTTGCTGAAGTATGTTATTCAATTCTTCTTTGAGTTTGTTAAATAATTCTAGAAATATATTTACTAAATTGTCGTTGTCTTGTGGAAAGTCAGTTATGGCTTCAGAAAAGTTCTGTTCAGTTTTTTGTCTAACTGCAATAAAGTGATTCCTTACCTCTTGGGGTACAGGATCTTCTTGTTCATCAAATTGGGACATTAAATTGTCATAAGCAGCTAATACTTGTGCCTTCAAATCATCAACTTTATCTTGAAACCAATTTTTATTAGTCTCTTCGATGCTTTTGATTCTTAGAAAAATATCATCACTGTTATTTGTATAATTACTTTTGACAATATTTCCCCAATTCATAAATAAATTATTTACTTCTACTGCTGCTGTGTAATCGTCCGGTTTAGTAGCTTGGCCAGCAAGTAAATCTAATTTATTCTCTCCTGATGCTTGTGGATTATCGTGAACTTTTGAATTAACTACTTTATTCACACCATAACAAGATTGTAAAATCTCAGTTGCAGCGAAACCAACCTCTTGATCTAATTCCTGTTCGGAGAAAAAATTTAAAATTCCTTTTATATCAGGAAGATTGTCTTTTGAATAAACAATAGGGTTTAATCCATCAAACCAATCCTCTTTTTGTTGCAAAGCCTGAACGACATCATCGGGAACTTTCAACCCACCTTTATTAATCCAAATGCCGTCTGATATTTGATTTAATAATTCTTCTGGTGTCATAGTTTTATGGAATAACTATTTATGTATTATAACATAATGCTGAAAATTATTAACACTATAACAGTGGAATTTACCGATAATTAAATAATGTTAGTTAACAATGCCTTCACCAAAGTCCTGAAACCCTATTGATATCGTCACGATTTTATTGGCTTTCAGTTAGATCATTATTAAGATTATTTCCTAATAAGCGGAAGTATTATCAACAGAGTGAGAGAGCTATGCGCCTTATTCTATGGGTATCTTAACTATTTTTGTCATCCTGTCAGGTATTGTTACATAAGACTATAATATGCGATTGGCATAGCTTTTATCTCTTTCACTACTTTCGGATCACTACCTAAATTTGCATAACGGACGATAAACCTGTTGATAGAACTCTAGGAATCACTCAGAGCAGTAATGCCAATACGCTCTTCTGATTCAGAAATGTAGTTATAACAGGTGTCACTGTGAACAAAAAGTTATTACAATTTATTCATCAAAGTCCTAGTCAGCTAGAATTTGGTTCTGTAAAATATCGGCTCATGAAGCCTGAATCTGGGTGCGGTTTGACTGATGAAGAGGCTGATTGGGCGATCGCTCAATATATATGTTTTTTGATGTTGTTCTGGCTCTATCCTAATACCAATTATTTTGTTCCTAGCCAACTTATAGATCAAGTCTGGCATTGTCACCTGCTAGACACTCAAAAATACATGAAAGATTGTCAATTATTATTTGGCTCTTATATACATCATTTTCCGTTCTATGGCTTGCGAGGAGCAGATGATCAACAACAAATGTATACATCTTTTTTGCAAACGCAACAGTTATTTGAAAAACAGTTTGGCGTTCCCATGATAGGTCAGTCACAACAAGTTTTTAATTCAGAAAATTTGCAGCCAAGCGGATGCCATTTAACACAAAATTTAGAGCAATTGCGTCCAAGTATTCCTGTTAATTTGGATGAGTTATTGAGCCGACAAATTGCTTGAGTAGTTTAGACATCTCCAAAAAAGATGGTAGAGACGTTCCATGTAACGTCTCTACAAGGGTTTCAGGTCACGCATATTTAATTTCTGGAGATGTCTTTGATCATATTTTAGTTAAATTCATAGTCTGGGATGTCGAAGTTTGATATCCCAGATTTATTTGGTAAATTCACTAATAATGCTGTCATTTCTTCTGCTTTTTGACGCATTTGTAATTGAGAAAAGCTTTTTTTCGCCAATCCTGCCCAATGAGTAGATTCTTTCCAATTACCTCTGGCTTGTTCTAATAAAGCATAGGAACGTTGACAGAAGGCAATACAGCGACAATCACCATGATTCTGTGCTGTAGGTAAACTTTTTTCTAGCCATTCTTGAGCCTCTTCTAATTCACCTGTTTGGATAGCTACTTGTGCCAACCAATCTTGAATGTAAGTAATTGCCCGTTCCCAGTGAATAACTTCAGCCTGATTTAATGCTGTACAATAAAGTTGCTTTGCAGTTGCGTATACTCCTGTGTGGAGACTAATTTGCGCTTCATAATAATTTATAAATAATGGTGTGCGGGGATGTAATAGTAGTTGATTTGTGTCTTCTTTGATCAGGTTTTTCCCTTGTTCTAACCATTCACTTGCTTCATTAAATTCCTGCTGATCAATGTGCAATACTGCAAAATTAATCAATACATTAAACTTAAAATTAATATCTTGATAGCTTTGTAAATCCCAAGCTTGTTGTAACAGTCTCTTTGCTTCTTGGCGTTCTGCTGGCTGATCAATTAAGGCTAATGTCCGACTTTTATCTAACAGCGACTCTGCTAAAATAACGTAATCTTGTCGCTGTTTTGCAGAAGCAATCAACCAGTCTATCCACGAAAGTCGTTCTTCCCAATGCCCTTGAAAGCGAGTATAGCCCTTTAATAATTGCCATAGTTGCCTGAATGTATCATACTCTTCCTCCGCAATGCAGTATTCAACGACTGCTCGCAGATTTGTCCATTCTGTTTCTAGTAATCGGCACATCTGCCATTCTTGCCAATCTTCATGTTGATATTGTGTTAGTAATTGTAGATACCAGCTTATCCATCTTTGCCGGACGGACTGCTCAAAATTGGGGTGATTATTGAGTTGAGCGATCGCACAATCACGAGTTAAAGACAACATTCCATAGCGGCCGTGAGGATATGGTTTCACTAAAGATAGTCTAACTAGACGTGCCATATCACTGGGAAGGCTACTATAGTGCAGATGATCAAAAGCCACAAAGGCGATCGCCTCACGGGAAACAGGACTAGGAAACAATGCCAGTGCCATCAGTAAATAATAGCTGTTTTGTTCATTTATTAGGGCAAATGATCCCTGAAAACACAGATGAACTAGATCGCTATTCGGTTGTGTCAAAGTTGCTAGAACATCCTTGAGTAAATAACCTTCTGCTAATTGTCCCATAGCTGCAACCATCGCTATGGGTACACCAGCGGTTTTCTGACAAAGTTTGAGAATTTCATCTTTATCTAGTTTTACACCTTTTTCCTCTGCCAATTGTTCAATTAGATAGAATGATTTTTTATCTGCTAAAGGTTCTAGATTAATTGATACTCCCCATTGGATCTGTTCACGACTAGTAATTACCACTTTAACAGTTGCAGGTAATTCATACAAAAAAGCTAGAACTCCTTCTATATCCTCAACAGTTTCTAAATTATCTACTAATAATAGAGTGCGTTGATAACTCAGAGAATGTAACAGTAAATCTATCTGCTCATTCTGATGGACAGGTAAATTATCCAGACAACCTAGAGAACGAGCGATCACTCTGATAATATCTGCAATGGTTTGCATCCTCTGATAACGTGGCAAAATCCCCCTACCTGTTAATCGCTGCGGTTGGGCTGAGGTAAAGATAATATGATCAAATATGGGCTGGTTTGGATCAGTTTCATCAGTTGTTTGGCAAGCTTGATAAGCGGCTTCTATCACCAAAGAAGTTTTGCCTAATCCTCCACTACCTACTACACTAATCCGCTGATAAGATTGTGAAGTGGATAAAAGTTCTACTATTCGATGTAGTTCTACTTCTCTGCCTACAAATTGGTTATAATCTCGAACCGGAAGATTGTCTACTAAGAGGAATCGCTTCTCTTGGCTACCATCCACTTCTATTTTCTGAGTTCGCAACATCTGCTCTGACTGATGTTGTTCTTGAATATTTAAAGAATCCCATTGTTTTAGCGATTCTTCATAAGTGCAATTAAATAGAGTCCGACACAAGCCATTAATTACCCAGTATTGAACATTTTCTTGTTCTAATCGCTGTAACTTGCGAATTGTTTCTTCACTGGGAGGATGATAACCGTTGCGTTCTACCCAAGCTTGAGCAAAACAACCCCAAGATATACCTCTACCGCATTCAAACTGACTTTTCAATTGAGTAGCGATCGCTTGCTTTAATTCTAGGGATATAGGTTTAGGATTAATCTCTTTGTGGGCATGATGTAATACAATCCGAGAAATTCCATCAATCAGCCAATATTGACAGTTTGTAGCCGTGCTAGAGTACAATAGGTCTGAAACCTCTTGTTCAGTAGGAGGATCACCTAATTGTTTTTCCCATTTACGCCAATACACTATGAAGTTGGCAGTTTCCTTTGCGAACTGTTTCTCAAAAGCCTTTTGTAACTTTTGTTTTTCTCCTCGATTAACGCGGATTGGGCGATCGCTCCTCTCAAAATTTTGAAACTCAGGTGGTATAGACATAGGTTAATTCGATTGCTAAGACTGGATAAATGCAAAAGCCAGTAGACGCAATTATTACTTACTGCGTTCATCATAGGTATTCCTCTAATTTACAGCTATTGGTATCTAAATAAAACATTTTTATCTAAGTTTGATATATAAGTGAAATTACTTAATTAATAAAAAGAACTTGTATAAGCTAGTTTTGTTGAATAGATAAATAATTTACACAATATGATAAACGTATAAATGCAAACAAGCAGTTAGGGTGCAATAAGAATAACATTGGTTTGCAATTGGTTTTGAGTTGGTTTCGTAAGTTACCACTAGAAAAATATTGATGAGAAAATTGAAAGCAGGTGATGAAAGCAACGTCAGGATCTGAATTTATGAAATACGAATACAACATCCAAATAGTTGATTTTAAACAAGTTAATACCCAGTCTAATACATTGGGACAGCAAAGTTGGGAACTGGTAATTTTGATTTACTCAATTAACTAATAGGAGCAAGCAAGAAACTAAAACCTGAATATCATTAGACAGGAAGGAATAAAGGAATAGCGATGACACACACCTTTATTTATGGTGAAGAGTATAGTCACTTAAATGAATTTTCTGGTAAAATACCGCATAGTGATATTAGCACTTGGACTGGAACATTAGGCATTCCCGATAAATCTTCGCTAAAAGTAGTTCAGATTTCACTTTATTTGGACGGACATTTAGAGCAGAATACAAATATTCTTCGAGGAAATTTTGCTCATTTTAAAATTGATGTAAAAAGTCATAGAACTTATTCTTGGAAATATAAAATTTTGCAAGGAAGGTGTAATTATCTTTATGTTCTTAGGTGGGGTTTCCAGTAATTTTCAATGGCTCTTCGGTACTTACTATGCTGAATCATTTTTTCAAACCCTAAAATCCTTATATGGTAAGGATTTGACGTTAATTCATCGGTGAATTTGACGTAAATTTGGCATCAAAAACAATGAAACCCTTTATTTATATGGGTTATGGGATAAATAAACTCATATTTGGCATAACAGGTACGGAAGAACCTTTTCAATTCATTTGCATAATTAGTCATCAAAGCTAAGATGATACTTATGGACAGATTGAAAGTTTATAAACAAAAGACTTGTAAGTAATGTAAGGAGAATGAATTTATGAACCCCGAAGGCGGAAAAATATTTAACAGATTTGTAAGTAGGGATATCACCATCCAGCAGTCGAAAGAAGCACCGGAGCAGACTAAAGCTTCTCAATCTGGAACTAGCCAAACACAAAAAACCACATCTCCTCAAAATCAAACCGAAAATCAACAAAGATTAGCACGTCTTAAAGCGCAAACTCAACAGCAACATCCTATTCCAGAAACACCAACTCCAAATAGTCCATCTGCCTCTTCTGGACCTTCTCCCAGTTAAGGTTTTTTCCTTGAGTCCGAGAAGGTATTTCAGAAGTATCAGGGTTTTTAAAGATGGAGAGATTTATTTTTGGGGTATTTGCCTTAATTTATCGGATTTTTGAGTTGCTTTTGACGTGGGTGTTCAAAGGAAACAGATGGACATTTCATCAGGTATTTAAAAGTCTAGGTGCTTCTGTCAACAGTAAAAATCTTTTGATTCTTGGACCTGGGGACTCATTGAAGCCATCTGTAAAATATAAAGAACTGTTTGACTATTCACAAACTGCCAGTAAAAAGGAAGTTTGTACTTTGTTCACAGGCAACCCCAAAAATGGTGATTTTTGGCTAGGAAGATATGTAAATTTTCGTAGTGGCAATCCATCCCTTCCTGCGGATATTTGGCTTCCCAACGATTTTTTACATGAGCATATTTTAATTGTCGGTGCAACTGGCTCTGGTAAAACAGAGTTGTTGTTGAAGTCAGCACAGAACTTGATGTTGAAAGGCAATTTAGTTTGTGTGGATGCTGCCGGTTTTTTGCCAGATAGATTTGCGGGTTTAGCACAAGGGGCGGGGTCAAAGTTAGTGTGTTGGGGTTTAAGTACAACTTGCAATAGAGTTGTTTGGAATTTTTTGGAGGAATTGGAAAAGTTTGGTAGAGAAAAAGAAATTAGAGCCATAGCAGAAGCCATTTATGGTAATCATAGCGATACAGACCATAACGCAGCTTTTTGGAAGCGAGACATTATGTGGTTGACAGCTATTCTTGGTGTAGTTGTAGAGGCACGAAAACAAAAGCTGATTCAATTAAATCCTAGTGATTTACCTGATTTGATTACAGATAGAAATGCTGTTCAGACATTGTTAAGTAACTTACCGAATGCTTTGAGTCAATGGGGATCTGATTTGTTTTCTTACATGAATCTTCCTGATGACCGTTTTGGAATGGATATCAGCTTTTTGCAAAATAAATTAAGCCCTTTCAAAGATCCCAACGTCAAGGCAATTTGTGATGGATCTAGTGGCATCTTTTTACTGCCAGCTTTTAACGGGACTGTTAGGCATACTTTAGTTATTGGTCAATCATTAGCAGATGGTAAGTTTGGTTCTTGTTTAGCAGGAGTGATGATTAGTTATGTGATGAATGTCATGTATCGTCGAATGAACAATCCTAAACATAATTGGACTCCAACTTACATTATTTGTGATGAAGCTCCTCGTTTGCAAAACCTTGATTATGAGGAGTTAACCGCTATTGGCCGTAATGCCAAAGCTAGTGTTTTCCTGATGTGTCAATCTATTGATCAGTTTCCTGAAAAAACAATGGCAGCACTAAACAACTGCCGAACACAAATACTTTTACAGGGAGTGAGTCACAAAACAGCAGATTGGTTAAGTAAACAGTTAGGTGAATATGAAAGGCAGGTGATAAGTATGTCTTTTCAAGGAGCATTTGGTCCTAGTCCTACCAATCAAAAAAATCTTAGCCATGAGCGCATACCTGTTTTAGGGGTAAGGGAGGTTACTAGCCGACCTTTAGGTGTTCTACCGAGTGGCTTGAGTGCTATTATTCGAGTCAATACTGCAAAGAGTCCAACTACTAAAGCTTTTTTGACAGATTATTCAAGTTAAGATTAATCACTGATTAATTTGCATAAACTGATTAAGTCTATTTACTGAAAAAAGTGTTACAAAAACACATAGAACTTAACTTTGTGTCTCAAAAATTTACCTAATCTTTATGTGATTTGTACAAGGTTAATCGTGTATTATTTATAGGCATAGCAAAAGGTAAGGATTGTGGGAGTAGTTTATATAGGCGATCGCTCTACTGGAAAAACACACTTAGCAATGGAGTTAGCTAACCCAAAAAATGAGTATGTCAATGTGATTAACCAGGACTACGATTTTCTGAAGTCCAATCTCCGGTTTGATGAAATTTCTGGCACTATTGCACAAACAGAAGTCATCTTAGATCGGTTCTTAGATATTCAAGTCCGACTACCCACAGGTAATAAACAAGTCCTTGTGGATTGGATAGATACACCAGGAGAAGTATGGAGAAAAAGCTGGCAACAGGATAATCAAACTGAGTGGAATACATTTTTGCAAACTATCCGCGAAAGTGAAGGAATTTTGCTCATACTCCCACCTCATCGGGGGTTAAATTTTCAGTCAGGAGTAGATGTGGATCAATTTATGAGTCAACAACAATGGTCGAATAGGTTTGATCGCTGGGTAGATTTTTTCCGTCAAGACTGTCCTAAAGTCAGACATATAGTGATTTGTTTAAATAAAGCTGATATGTTTTGTAATCTAGTTGAGGAAGCCTCAAAACTTGCTTATAACCCCAATGGTGCTTCAATGAATTGGCAACAACGCCATTTATATAGTCTCCAACGTTATTTCCGACCTATTCAACCACAGTTAGAACAAATTAATAAAAGTATTTCTGGTTTATCAGTTCGTTGTTTTATTACATCTATTCATAATCGCTCTTTATTAGAGCTTCCTTGGATATATCTAGGTAGTTTTTTAGCTAAATAGTGAGGGTAAGATAAATATGGGAAACATTCGAGTTATTGGTCCACGAAGTTCTGGTAAAACTACTTATTTAGCGGCTTTAGCCTATCAGCCAGCTAGAGCCAGTCGGAAAAGTAAAGACTTTAAAGTTCAGGCTCTCAACGATGATACGAGAAAGTTAGCAGACAAAGCTGAAAACATTATTGTTGAAGGTGGTTCTTTAGAACCTAGTATTACTCAAGTCAGAACAATTGATGATTTAGCTGTCTACTCATTTAATATAGAAGTTAAAAAGGGATTCGCTAAAGAAAATTTTACATTAGCTGTTAGAGATTATCCAGGAGAAATTTTTGATGAATTAGAATATGGTTCATCAAATCCACTACATCAAGAATTTCTCGATGAATGTTTAACAAAAGATGTCAGTGGCTGTTTGATTTTATTAACGGAATGGAAACATGGAACTGATAAATCTTACAGCCGAGTTTTAAAACGCTTTATTGACCAAATGGATAAACATGAGAGAACTAATGATTTGCGTCTGGCAGTGGTAATGAGTAAGTGTGAAAGAGGGGAACTTTGGCCTGGTCGTCTAGAACCAGAAATTGACTTATTTGATGTTCATCTTCCAGAAACTAAAAAGGTTTTAACAGACGCAATTTCTCGTAAAAACTTGAATTTTTACGCCATATCAACTTTTGGGGTGTTGGGACGTAATGACCCTCGACCTAATCGAATTGAAGAATGGGGAACTGATGGTAAAAATTCCGTTTTGCGACAGGCAAATCGTTGGCAACCTTACGGTTTGATTTCCCCTCTCTATTGGTTAAGTACAGGTAAAAGGATGAGTTATGATGCGTGATTTATTCAAGAAATATGCTGCTTCTGTTTCTGAACCCATACAAAGTAGTGCGGTAATTAGAGTCATAGGCGATCGCAGTGCGGGAAAAACGGCATTTATGGCCTCTCTAGCACGCTGGCCTAATGCTGATCCTAAAAGTCCAGTCCAGACTGTCACCCCTGTAGGTGAAGCAGGAGAGGAGCTAGTTAGTAAAGCGCAAAATTTATTAGAGCAAGGGTTACAACTAGAGCCAACTCCGCTAGATGCTAATGCAGCAGATGTTAAGGATTACACTCTCAGAATTACCCTCAAGGGACAGTTTTCTTGGAAAAATCCTAAAGTTACGATAGGTTCACAATTAGTAAATCTCAATATCAGTTGCAAAGATTATGCTGGAGAGTTTTTTAGTGATCTTCTGCAACGATCAGGTAATCCAATGCTACAAGATTACATTGAAGATTGTTTGCAAGCGACAGGAATCATGTTTTTACTTGATGGCAACAGCAGACGCAAAGACTTTGAATATGCAACAGCTTTAGATAAGTTCTTAACTGCTATTGATCGCACAGATATTAACGTTGGAGCGAGAAAAATCGCCTTAGTGCTAACTAAGTGTGAACAATCAGAGTTATGGGTTAATCGGCACAAGCCAGATTTTCTAGCTGAGGCTTGCTTTCCTCAAGTATGTAAAAAGTTACAGGCTTGGCAACAGGATGCAGGTAGGGTTAACTATTTTACCGCTTCGGCTTTTGGGATGTTAGGACATAAATATCCTGAACCCAATGTTAACTTACTAGGTCGTGGTCGTAATGGTGTAGCAGCGGTCATCAAAGATCCAAAATGCTGGCGGCCTTTTGGCTTAGTAGCTCCGATTTATTGGTTATGTACAGGCGATCGCCATAGAGAATTAGATTAAGGGTTAAGTATATGAATTCATCAATCATTGAAATTCACGAATTTAGTACCGGTATTAGGTCACAGCAAACTGCTGACGGTGGTTGGGTGTCGTTAGGGTTCACGGGACAATACATGAATGCCACAATTGTTCGTATTCCTGATGCTGTTGAGATATCTATTGCTAATCGAGAATTTGCTGTTGCTGAAGGTGCTTCCAGCGATCAACCTGCAATTATTGGTCGGGTGTTAGGAACAGGAGAAGATACCTGGTCTGTAATTGCCATAGTTACACGTGGACGGGATGAAAAGGGACGTAGTGCTTCTATGTACCGTTATTTTCTCACTCAGGGATCTGAGGGATATCAAAATCTGCGGCTAATACTTGCTTGGTGGGAGAGTCAGGAAACACCTCTTACTTTTAATCCCTTTGATGTTAGAGAGATGGGGAAACCTAATTTATGTAATGTTGACGAAACTTCTACTCAATTTCGCAAGCCATCAGCAGAAGCTATAGCAATTCCTGTAAATACACCTGAACCAATATTGCTAACTCCACAGCAGCAATACGATTTACAAGCCCTGAATACTTTAGCATTCAAAAAATACAATGCTAATAAAAATGGTCAAGCTATTTCTTGGGCGTTTAATGTAGAAGCTTTAGAAAAACCAGAACGGTTTTTAGTAATTCAAGCTGCTTCTGACAGGGCTTATCAAATATTGCAAAAAGCCATTACTAGCACTCCAAAAATATTAGCACCAGTTCTTACAGATGAAGAGGCTCTTAAATCAGCGATTCGGGGCTTGATGAATAGTTCCCAGGTCAAACCGGAAAATATAAAAATAATTGCAGATGCTTTAGCAAATAAACAAATCACCTCAGCATATTGGCACACTCTATTTGATGGACAAGGAGCTAAAACAGCTATTGCTCAGAAAATATATAGCCCCCAAATGGTGAGATTAATAACTTTAAGAGCAGTTGTAATTCCAGAGACAATGTTAGAGTTTTTGGGTTGGTTAAATATCAAACCTGGTCAAAAACCTGATGATAATCAAACTGTTTCTCTGGAATTTCAAAACAGTATTCGCCGGAATTTACCTCAAGACAAACTAGCAAATAGTATCAAATCTATCTTACCAGAACTGTTAAAGCAATCATCAATAATTACGCCAGAATCTATTCGATGGCTGTTAAAAAGTAATGACAGTGCTTGGGCAGCTTGTTATCAAGAATTTATCAATGATATTTTGTACGATTTAAAGTTAATTGTTAATAGCCTCAAGGATAAAACAATTATTCCATCTGATTTTTGTAAATGCGATCCTCAGACTTGGGAAAGTTTAAATAACTCCAAAAAATTCATATATTCAAGTTATAGTCATCATAAACAAGAAGAATATGCTTCTTTTGCTAAATTATTTGAGAGTTTGCAAGAATATCCACTTTCTGCTTACTTCTACCAAGTGAGTCAGGACATAGTGCCTAAGAAAATATTTGAAAGACTTCCAAATAGCGATAATAATTATGTCCTTGATTTTATAGGACTGCGGTTGAATAGAGAAGTTACTTTTCTGGAAGAAATTATCTATTATTTGTTTTACTGGAGGTATATTGTGCCAATTCAAGTTGTTGTTATTTTGTCAATTTTCTTATCAATCTTATCTTTTACAGGTGGCGTACTTTTAGAGAGGAGATCACAATCTTCAAATAATGGTGGTGCTGAGTCAGTAGGAGTTAATACAACAGCAGCTATAGAAAAATCAAGTTCCCATAATTGGAAAATCAACGGAAGTCAAGACTTTGAGAGAACTAGAAAAGCAATTGATGAAATAATTATAAATATTAACAAGGAAGAGAAGGCACAAAGCAAAAAACCAACTAATCGCAAAGAAATTATTCAAAAAATAAAAGTTGTTCTCAATGTAGAAAAATATGTTAATTATGATAACGCAAAACCATCTGCTGGAAAAGACACAGATAATTTTGTATATGCAATATATGAATATCAAAAATCCCAATTCCCTAACAATAAATCTTACTGGGATGGAATTATAATTCCAAAAGGAAAAACAGCTACAAAATTAGAGGAAGATGTAAAAAATAAATTAGAGCTACAAAATTAGAGGAAGATGTAAAAAATAAATTAGGTTTACTATCAAGTCCACCTCCTATCCGATAACTTTACTCAATAAATCAACAGATTATGAGAATCTACCTTTACATATTAGCCGGCTTATCATCAGCCTTAATTGGCTGGAACATTGGACAATTTTTCCTTACCGATATAGGGCTATTCAAAGAATTTCCAGAAGTTACCCTATTTCCCTGTATTGCTATCTCTCTCGCTTGTGGAATGGTGATGAATGAAATATTTATCAGTAACCCCACAAGACCTAAACTCAGTTGGCGTATTGCTAAAACTCCCTTACTAATAGCCGTAGGTTTAGGAACTTTAGCAGGTTTAATTTCTGGTGGGATATCCCAAATTCTGTTCTTGCCACAAATTCGCTTTCCTACCCCAATTGTCAGAATCATTGGTTGGCTTTTAATTGGGGCTTCAGTTGGTCTTGCAGAAGGGTTAACTTGGCGGTGGCATAGTATGGAAGCCGGCGACCCCAAACGCTTTTGGCAGAGGTTCAAAGTTAGTGTTCTTGGTGCTAGTACAGCGAGTTTATTTGCTGCGGCAATTTTTGAACTTATTCGTACTACATTAGGAGCAATGCCAGCAGAATTTAAAGGTGTTGAAGATCCTTTAGGTTTTTCTATTTTAGGGTTGTTGTTAGGTTTAACATTTAGCATCACCAATTCACCTAGTTATTTAGGTGCTTTGAGGGCTGGTACTGGCTTTGAGTACACAGGAGAAAACTACGAGGATATTGATCCAAATCTACAACCTGTTAATAAAAGTTCCCCCTGTATTGATAAATCCATACTCAAATTTGTCAATAATGGTGATGCTTATGAAATTGAAGAAGGTTTATCAATTCAATTACCTGGAACTGGTACAGTTAGAATTGGTTCTGCCGTCAAAAAGGCAAATATTTATATTCCTGGATTACCCCTGCACGTTGCCGATTTAGAGTTAAAAAATCGTGATGCAATACTAAAACCAAATCGCGTAGCTTTTAACTGTATTGAAGTCAACGGTGAACGTTTGACTTCTGGCGATGATATTCGTCGCTTAAAACATAATTACGTTTTGACATTTTACTCGGAGAAAAAAGATGGCATTAAAGAACCAAAAATCTATCGTTTTGTTTACTACAATCGCTTCCTTGACCCACAAGCTTAGTTTGTCAGTTTTGATGTTAGTTACTCTAGCTTCTCCCAGTTTTGGACAGGCAAAAGTTGCAGAAATTGTGGGTAATCCTAAAGTTACTGATGACCAAATAAATGTGAGAATCAAGGTTAAAAGTAAAGAAGATAGACCTGTAATGGGTCTACAAGATACGGACTTTAAATTAAAAGTAGATAACAAAGAAGTTACATTTAAAAATCAAGACTGGAAAAGCCCTGAAGAAAGTGTACCTCCACCAGCTTGGATTGTAGTCCTACTAGATTTTAGTGGGAGTATGGATCAGCCAGATAGTAGAGGTGGTAAAAAAATTGTTGGCGCAATTAACGCTATTCGTAAATTCACGAAAATTTCCAGTGAACGAGGTGGTCAAACTCAGATAGCTATAGTTCCTTTTGGTGAACCTGGTGCTAAATGTGGAGGTTTTCCCATTAATAAAGACACTCTCGATAAATTTTTTCTGGCTAGAGATGTCAAATTACAAAATAATCTCGACTATCTTGCAGGTTTAAGACCTTGTGCTTCTACGGATTTATACGAGCCTCTGACTAAAGCAGTCAGATTTTTAGCTAATACTAAAGACACTCGTTTTTATCTACCAGAAGATTCCTCAGAACCACAGCCTAGACTCTCAATTATTTTGCTGTCAGATGGTTATCACAATAAAGCCAATGAAGAAAAAGATTTTCAAACTCTCAGCACTTTACTTAAACGCAATACTAATATCACTGTACATACCTTGGGTTATGGTTTAACACCACAACAATTAGGTCAAAAATATAAACTTGGAAAATCAGCTACTCGTGCTGATATTGGTAAAGGTGCTAAAAAAGTTCCTGAAGAGGAGTTTGTGGATCAAAAGCGGTTAGCGGAAATTGCCAAGTTAACTGGGGGGATTGCTGAATTTTCAGGAGATGCGGAAGCTATTGCAGAAAATTTGCAATTATTCCTGAATGCTTTATTAGGAGAGTACGAAATTACCTATACCGAACCCAATCCAGAACGTGGTTCGCAGCACAATGTCCAGGTTGAAGTGAGTTCCCCAGGAGGTACACCAGTTACGTCACAACCAAAAAGTTACAGGATTGGTGTTTTTGGGCGATCGCTTCCTTTACCAACGCGACTAATAATGCTTGGATGTATTTTGGGAACAATGGGACTTGGTGGTGCTTTGCCATTTTACTTTTGGGGACAATATCTAAAACAAGAAGCGTTAAGGGATTAATTAAAGTTATGAATCATCTAAGTAAAAATCTTTCCCTTACCACTTTAATTTGCTTTGTGACTGCTGCTTGTTCTCAAAACAAAACAACCACTGCAATAACTCCTGTTCCATGTCCAAATCAACCAACAATAGTTCTTGAATCTAACAATGTTAAACCAATTGATTTCAGCACTCAATCTATCACACAATCAGGTATGGTCAGCAGTAACAAATCACTAGGATATACCTTTGAAGCTAAGTCAGGTCAAAAGCTTTCCTATACAACTAATCAAGATATAACCAAAAAAATCCAGCTAGTGGTTGTCCAGATAGACCTAGCGGTTCTTTAGAGAGTAAAGATGTTAAACCAATTCAGCTTTCATCTCAAACTATCACAGAAACAGGTCAAGCAAAAGCAGATCACTATTTAGGGTATACATTTGCAGCGAAATCTGGTCAAAAATTAAGTTACCAATCTAATGATGATATTTGTGTCTGGATTTTTGCACCAGATAATAGTATCATCAGCAGTAAAGATTTATCTCAAACGGGTAAATATATTATTCAAGTTACAGCCCCTAAAGGGTTAAGAAACTTTGAATTGAAAATGGGTTTAGATGTTTCTCAACCGTTATTTGCTTCATCTTCAACATCTCTACAAACCAATGTATCAACTGTATCAACGACAACCAGACAAGATCCTGAAAATTTTGTGAGAACTCATTATATCTCGCTTAACAAGCGTCAATATAGTGAAACATGGAGTCATCTTTCTGCTAGATTTAAAAACGAATCTGCTAGTTATTCGGAGTATCAACAATGGTGGAATAGTGTTAGGGAAATCAAAATTGGTAATATTAAACAGGTAAAACAGCGTGGTGATATGGCTATAGTAGACGCAGAATTATGGTACTTAAAGAATGATGGTAAAACTTATCCAGATTCAAAAAATCGTATCTACTTGATATGGAGTAACGATTCTAATAGTTGGTTATTTGATCGTAAATTATCACCTTAGATGCAACAATAAATTAATGTTCAACTCAACCAGGTATTTATCAATATGAAAAAACTAATTCTCTGTTTTACTTTTTTAGCAATTTCTGGATGTGACGCTTTACGAGGTTCATCTTTATTAGTGTCTCCCGCTTCTGCAAAGTGTCCAGAAAAACCTACAGTAGTTCTGAGTGAAAAAGATGTTGAAGAAATTTCACTAAATGATCAAACACTAACTAAATCAGGTCAAGCTAGTTCTACTAAAGCTATTGGTTATAAATTTGCAGCCCAATCAGGGGAAAGAATTAGCTTATCAACTAATCCTGATATTTGTACTTGGGTTTATAGTCCAGATAATCAAATTATTTCAGGAGGAAAATTACCAAAAACTGGAAAGTATATTATTGAAGTGTCTGCACCGAAAGGTACAAAAAATTTTGATTTACAAATAAGATTATTAGATATTGTTTTAACTAAGGATGTAGCATTAGAAATAGTAAAAAGATGGTATAAAGCCAAACCCCAAATATTTGCACCTCCTTTTGATACAACTTTAATTGAACAAATAACTACAGGAAAATTGTATTCAAGCCTAACAAGTCCTGATAGTTCAGTTGCTTGGCTCAAAAAGTATGATTCTTATTACAAATATAATAAATCAGAAATTACCAATGTGATGAATTTTTCTAATTCTGGTAAAGAAGGATATATTAACATAAAGGTATTGGAAGAACTTTATCTTCATAGTCCTAAAGGCATTGATCAAGAAAGTTCAGGAACATTTACAATTAATGCTACATACTATTTCAGAAATGATAATGGAGTATGGAAAATAAGTGATTATCAAAAATCCCGTTAAATGAAAAACATGATAATAAATCAAAAGATTAAAATTATGATAAATTCAGTACAAAGATTATTGCTTCTTCAATTCCTAGTTGTTTTTGTTTTAGGTTGTACCAGTAAATCTCAAATATCCCAAGAAGTATATAAAACCTTAACAGGTTGTCCTGAAAAGTCTACAGTTGTTCTGACTGCTAATAACGTTAAAGAAATTTCACTTAATAATCAAATAGTTAAAGAATCAGGTCAAGCTAGTTCTAATAAATCTGTTGCATATATTTTTGAAGCTACTGCTGGACAAGAATTTCAATACAAAACTGGTGATGATAATATTTGTATTTGGATGTATTCACCAGATAATCAAATTTTAAATAATATGATAATTCCTAAAAATGGTAAGTATACTGTACAAATTGCTGCCCTTAAAGGAGCAACTAGTTTTAACTTAGAAATGAGCTTACACAATAAAAATACAAATGTTACTAAAACCGAAAAATCATCTTCAGTAAACAGTAACTATACTCCTAGTAAATCTCAAGGTATTGGCTGGATTTGGCTAGGTTCTATTAATAATAAATTAGGAACTTTTTCCTATGGAGAACCATTAATACCTTCCAAAACTCAGCCAGTAACAATTACCCCATCTGTTGTACCTTCTCTTGGAGCAATTGTAATACTAAAGTCTGCGACAAATCTACGAGCTAATATACCACAGCCACCTAAATTTAAACTACCTGATAGAGTTAGTAAACCTCTGAAAACAGGACAAAAACTAGAAATTATTAGGGTAGAAGCTTTTGTAGAAAATAATTCTGATAAAGAATATACCAGAGTCTGGGCAGAAGTTGGAAATCCCTAAATAAATATTAATGAACTCAAAATTGATTAACTTAGAAAATTATGCAAAACATATTTAGAAACTTAAGACAAAACAAACCCTTACTCTTTGGACTTTATGGTGCAATTGGTTGTTTGATAGCGGCAATATTACTAGGAGAACCATTGTTAGCACTTACTAAACTTACACCATCCCCACCCACACAAAAAACTCCCCAAGCAATTGTTTTGTTAATTGATACTTCTGGTAGTATGAGTGATGGCAAATTGACAGAAGTAAAATCCGCCGCTACCAACTTTGTACAACGTCGCAATCTCAATCAAGATCAATTAGCAGTGGTTAATTTTGGTTTAGAAGTTAAAACGGTTTCTCCCTTAACTCGTGATGCTAATACATTAACAAATGCGATCGCATCCCTATCAGAAAATGGTGGTACTCCGATGGCTGAAGGTATAGACAAAGCTGTTGGAGAATTACAATCTACCAACTTACGTCGCAACATCTTGTTATTTACCGATGGCGTACCAAATTCTCCCAGTATTGCTCAGTTATCAGCCAACTCTGCCAGAAATCAAAGAATTAACTTCATTGCCGTTGCTACTGATGGTGCTGACGTAAATTATTTGGCACAACTAACAGGCGATCCCAGCCTGGTATTCTATGCTAATTCTGGTCAATTCGATCAAGCCTTCCGCAACGCTGAAGCCGCAATTTATAAACAATTAGTAGAATCTAGTCCCACAGGAGATTACGGAGTAGTATATTCCTCTTTACGAATTGGTGGCTGGACTGCCTTTCTAGCAATGGGCATATCACTAGCCCTGATTATGGGACAAAACTCCTATATGCACCTTCCCCTCTTAACACTCCGTGAAGGTAGTATTAGCACTCTTGGTAGCCTCGCCGCAGGTATGGTTGCTGGAGGTGCAGGTCAATTACTCTTTGTTCCTCTTACTAATATTCCCATACCTATCATAGTTGAAGGTATCATGCACTGGTCAGTCGCCAGTGCCGTTTTAACAGGAATTATTTCCTTCACTATACCTAAACTTAAAAAACTCAACCTACCCAAAGCCATAGTTGCTGGTGGTATTAGTGGTGCATTAGGTGCTGGTGCTTGGGTAATTACTGCTGGTATTTTAGGTGATTTATTCGGCCGGATAGCTGGAGCAATTGTCTTTGGTATTTGTATTCAAGTATTGGCTGGTTCTACTTTTGGTTGGGTCGCAGGGATAGGAGTATTAGTCTTTGGTCAACTGCTATTTTTGCCTATTTCTGTTCTCTCCATCTTAGAACTTATAGGCAGAATCATCGGTTGGGCAATTTTAGGCATATTAGTAGGAGGTGGAACACGCTTTTTTGTCCCCAATCTCCAACTAACTAAAGCCTTATTTGGTGGCTCTGTTGGTGGTGTAATCGGGGCTATAGGTTTTCTAGTTACGGCTGGTGTTTTTGGTGATATTCCTGGTCGTTTATCAGGTGCAGCTATCCTGGGCTTTTGTATTGGCTGGATGATTGCTTTTGCAGAACAAGAACAGTTGAATGAAGAACCTTATTTACTAGTGCATTGGACACCAACAGAACAGACACAATATTTATTAGGAACGAAACCCTTTTTAATAGGTAGTTCCCGTGAAGCTAACATCCCCTTAAACGCGTCCGAAGGATTCACTCCCATTACTGCAAAAATTTACAAAGAGGGGGAAAAAATTATGATGAATTTTGATCAAGAGTATGCAGCACAAAAAAATATGAAAAAAACTATCCAAGAGCTTAAAGTTGGCAATAAGCGGACTTTAGGGAGAATTACTATTGAAGTCAAATCTAGAACCAATCAGAAACCAACTTGAAAAAATATCATATACATAAACTACAATTAGGGTACATTTTGATAGTAATCATAAATAATTTAGGATTTTAGGTTAATTATGCTCTAATAAACAATATCATGGTGAAATATTCATTTTCTCTCAAGCTAAAAGGTACTAATGATGAATATAGTTATGCTTTAGATTTAACTGCCCAACAAGAAAACTTTCCCGAAAAAGTTTTTACTCAAGAAATACGCGAGAGTCTCCGAAATACACTACAGAATAAAAGCTCATGTGCCATTAAAGATAATCATCTTAACCAAATTATCCAGACTTGGATACAAGATATCCGAGAAGGTTATAGAGATAGTAATCTGACACTCAATTTACCTTTATTAATTGAATCCAATCTTGAGCAATTAAATGAACAAGGCAATCAAGACATTCCCACCATAATTAGTCCCAACTTATCGGGAATAGAACCACAAATAGGAATGTTTCCTCCGTTAAATTTTTCATAAAAGTAAAGGTGAAACCCAAATCCTTGCCCTTTCCTTTTACTCTTTGTTTCCGCCGTCAACTATCTTAATTAAGGACTATTACAATGGCTAAGGAATTAAATGTTAGTATTACTCCCCACCGGGAATTTATGCCAGCAGATACAAACGCTCAGAAACTATTTCTGATGTTGAAACTAAGACCGACAAAAGAGGTAGCAGCTACTCGTCCTCCCACTACCTTCGCTTTTGTCATTGATACCAGTGGTTCAATGTATGAAGTAGTTGCTGGGAATGTGACTCCTACTGGTAATACTTTTGTTCAAGATGGCAATGTATATAATGAGGTAACAGGGGGTAAATCAAAAATTGACATTGTGATTGAATCTTTGTTAGCTCTAGTACGTTCTGGCCGACTAGGAGCAAGCGATCGCATTGCCATTATCCAGTTTAGTGAGACAGCTTCTCAGATTATCGGTTTGACCAGTGCAACTCAAGTCAGCCAATTAGAAAATGCGATCACCAAACTCCGAGGCTTTGGAGGTGGTACTTGTATGGGTTTAGGTTTGGACTGTGCTTTAAATGCGCTGGGCAACCAAGATATGACTGTGCGGCGTACCCTACTATTTACGGATGGAGCAACAATTGACGAAGATCAATGTCGAGCGATCGCCTCAGAATTCGCAGCTAAAAATATTCCCATCACTGCTTTAGGAGTTGGAGAAGAATTTAACGAAGACTTACTAACCCATCTCAGTGATTCAACGGGAGGAAGCCTTTTATATGTCGTTCCTGGACAGGCTCAAGGTCCTCAAGTTTCCATTCTAGATCTGCCCGAAAAAATCATAGAAGAATACAGTCAAGCACAACAAGAAGTTATCACCAACTTAGCTTTAAGAGTTAAAGCCGTTCAAGGTGTAGAACTCACCCGCATCGTTCGAGCTTATCCTACTCAAGCAGAATTCCCCTTCACTCAACCACCTTATCCCATCGGTAATGCAGCCGCCAATGATGAAACCATCTTCATCCTTGAATTTAGCATGGACAGTCGTCCTGCATCCCGTGTTCGTCTAGCTCAACTCGGCTTAACCTATGATGTCCCAGGACAAAAAATCCGGGGTGAATTTCCCCCACAAAATTTAGTCGTCCAATTTATAGCAGGACAGGGAGGTGCAGCACAAGTCAATCAAGAAGTAATGGATTATCTGCAACAATGCAATATTTCCAACCTCGTTGGCCAAGCAACAAAAATTGCTGAACGTAACCCTCAAAAAGCCGAAGAACTGCTAGAAACAGCACGCCGGATGACAGTCAGACTTGGTAATGATGAAATGACGGCATCTTTAAATGGCGCACAAGACGAATTACGTAAAACCCGTAAAATTTCCGACGGAACTCGTAAAACTGTCAAGATGGGAGCTAAAGGTAAAACCGTCAAAATGGGTAGCGATGTTAACGATCAGTTTTCAGAGGAAGAAATGCGTAAACTAACAGGAACTTGAAAATTATATCCCTTTGAATTGAGAACTGATAACCCGAATTTTTCTACAATCCTACTTACAAACTAAGGAGCTATATCAATGATTATTTGTTCAGCTTGTGGCTATGAAAATCAAGATAGTGCAGAATTCTGTGAAGCGTGTGGTTCAGAATTACAGGAATTAGCAGCAACTGTGATTGCCTCTCCACAAGATCCCACAATTATCCAACCACAAACTCCACCACCACAAATACCCCAACCCAACTATCCTACTCCAACACCTACTCCACCCCCTGCTCCAATCCCCACTCCACCTCCCTTTCCAAGTACAGCCACAACAGCCAGACTTATTGCTAAACAACCAAATCCTCCCGTGCCAGAATTTTCTCTAGAGAGCAATAGTATTGTTGGCATATTTGACCCAGATATGGGACCTGTTGATATTGATTTAGAGCCATTCTCCGGTGGTGACACAGTTTCACGTAATCATGCAGAAGTCTACCAAGAAGGGGGAGTTTGGAAAATTAAGGATCTTGGTTCTACAAACGGTATTTTCATCAAACCTTCTGGTCAAACCCGCTTTGCAGCCAGAATTACTGTACCTCAAACATTAAATTCAGGAGATGAAATTGCCTTTGGTAAAGTCCGGTTTCTTTTCCAAAGTCCCTAAGCTTCATAAAACTTAGGAAAACATTACTGGATGGAGTAGGTTTACGCATCTGCAAAACCCCACTCTATCCAAATCTACAAGCAAAAACGTATAAATCCTGTTAGTTAATTTTTAATTCCCAACCGATATGAACTTACCTTCTAATGACACAATTAACAGTTTAGTAATCCAAAAAAATAGCAGTTTATCAATAGAGAATTTTCAAGTAGAGATATTAGCATATCTAGGACAATTCACGGCGGATGTCTACTATTTTCAAGTCAACATTTTACCAACAGATACTAACATCACATCTAGTAAATTAGGCTTACTACGAATAGGCTCAGTTGAAGGTGGACTTAGCCGAGAACTAAAACTAAGAGAAGCGCTCGCTGATTATAAATTAGTTGCCCCCCTTCTCGCTCAAACTACAGTTGATTCTGCAATTATTAATCTTCATTCACCTGACAGCGAAAATTTACCCAATCTTGAAAAACAAGAACATGAAATAGAGTCTGATCAAGAAAATCATGAACATGAGATAGAGGCAAATATTCCAGAAGAAAATACTGATTCATCTGCACCAGAATTATTAACTACATCTAGTGATATAGATAATGAATCAGACTATTTAGAAGAAGAATATTATGAAGAGCAGGAAATTACTGCTAACTCATCTACACAAAAACTGCTTTTACTTAATTACTTGCCTGATGAAACAAAGACTTTAGAAACTTGGCTAAAACCAGAACATTCCTTAGAAGAATCTATATTTTTAGCAAGCCAAGTATGTCAATTTTTGCGCTATGTGCATCAACAAAACTGGTGTCTTGTTTCCGTTCTGCCTCAACTCATTGAAATGACAACTCCCATCCAGTTTTTTGATCTCACCAGCGCTTACCCCATAGGTGAAACTCTTCTTAATGGCTTATTAGGAGATTATTGCGCTCCCGAATTAGCCTATAACAAAAATCCCGTCAATGAATTGATGAGTAGTTATACAGTTGCTGCATTGCTATATCATGCTATTCATAAACAACCTATACAATTAGAACAGTCAATAGATATCAAAATTAACCCGATTCCTCGGATTTATCAAATTCTCAAAATTAGTCTATCTCCCATTCCTGAAGAAAGATTTCCTCTCTCCCAACTGTTAGCAAACTTAGTTGAAACTCGTCAAGCACTTAGTACACCGAAAATTCAGTGGCAAGTTGCTAGTGCTTCGACTGTAGGATTGTCAACTAAACGACTACAAAATGAAGACAATTATGGAGTGAGACAACAGCAACTAAGCAATACAGAAACAATGATATTGGGAGTAGTTGCTGATGGTATGGGTGGTATGGCGCAGGGTGAATTAGCCAGTAAAATAGCTGTACAAACAATTTTAGAAGAACCTATACCTACCAATTTTAAAACCGCAGAACAACGGAATGAATGGTTAATTACATCATTTCAAAAAGCTAACGAATCTGTAGCAAATACAGTTAAAGATGGGGGAACTACACTCAGTGTAATTTTAGCTATTGCCAAACAATTAATGATAGCTCATGTAGGAGATAGCCGTATTTATTTACTACGAAAAGAAGAAATTCGCCAAATCAGTGAAGACCATTCTCTTGTTGCTTTATTAGTTGCTAGTGGAGAAATTACACAAGAAGAAAGTTTAGAACATCCAGATAGAAATATACTAACTAAATCTATTGGTTCAAAACGGAGATTAAGTGATGGCTATGTGCAGAATTTAAAAAATACAACCGAGGAATTATCAATCAATTTAGAAAATGGAGATATCTTGCTACTTTGTTCTGATGGAGTTTGGGATTTAGTTCCTACAAATGAATTAGCTGAAATTTTTGGTACACATCAAAATACACATCAAGATTTACAGTCTGGTGTTGACCACACTATTGATAAGGTACTTGAGCGTGGTGCATCTGATAATGCTACGCTTTTAGCATTGCAGTATCACATGGAGAAAATTTAACTCAATAAATACATAAAATTTAGCCTAATGACTAAATTATGAATTGACCAGCATTGTTAACAAATTGATTACGAGCAAATTCATCATCATACAAAAGGATCAGACATCATGCTATCTAAAACCAACAAAAATCGGTTTTTACAATTAATAACCTCTACTGGAAGCAAAGTTTTTAAGTTATTGTTTTTGCTAGGTTTTTTTGGGGTTGTATTACAAGTTACTGATAGTTATTATTTGCAACCACAATGTCGTCAACAATCAAATCCAAATCAACAATCTTGGAAATGTTCTATAGGTTCTCCTTTGCTTGGAGGTTTAGGTTCAAATTTTTTACAAGCAGCAATCACAATTTTTGTACTTGATATTGGTTTAAAAAGAGAAACTTTGGAACAAATTCAGGACATTATTAATAATGCGAAACCCACAAGATACCTAAAAGAATTTTTTAGGCACAAAAAAGACTATGATGATTTAATTAAAAATAGTTTTAATGCAGCTATAGAGGGTCAAGAAATTAGAATATTATGTTTATTTGAAAACGAAATTTCAATTTTTGCAGGTTCACAGGATTTAAAAAATATCCGAGAAAAAATTGTGGATGGATGTAAGTTGAAAATTTTAATTTTACACCCAGAGTCATCTCTTTTAGATTGTCTATACCAATCTGGATTGGCTAGAAAAAATAATTTTCCGCTTATTTCAAACGCGTTTTTGGGTAAATTAGATAATCTTTTTCAGGATTTGGAAAAGCAATACCACAATAAAGGGATACCGATTAAGGGGTCAATAGAGGTAAAATTTCATAAAAACTTGTTTTCACCAATTGGTTACTACTCAGATTCAAAAGATTGTAGAATTGCATGGATGTATTTTTCACACTCTAATGGTGGTGAATACCCAGCATTTCATATAGGCGGACAAGAATTAATGGATGATACTGACAACCATTTTGAGTATTTATGGAAAGAGGCTGGTGCATTACTAATTAGAATAACAAAAGATCCTACCAGCAGTCTTCATGACATAGATATAATCCGTTCTTTTTCAAATCAAAACCAAAATTAGAAGACTGGTTTTCATAAAATGTCTATTCAATGCCCAAGTTGCCTTACCGATAATGCTGACAATGCAGTTAGCTGTATTTCTTGTGGTACTCCTCTTAGTACCAATGCTCCAAGTCCATCTGCTCTTCAATCCGGTACATTACTAGGACAGGGAAAATATAAAATAGAAAAAATCTTAGGACAAGGTGGATTTGGAATTACATATAAAGGCATTTATGTACAAAATTCCGCACCTGTTGCTATTAAAGAACTTTGGCCTGAAGGTGCTGCTAGACAAGGGAGTACAGTATTTTGGCCTAGTTCAATTGCCCCCGTTGACCGACAAAAACAAATTACAGAATTTCAGACGGAAGCTAGTAACGTCCAGAAATGCGTTCATTCTCATATTGTCAAAGTTTATGATTGGTTTCAAGAAAATGACACTGCATATATAGTAATGGAGTTACTTTCTGGTAAACCATTAGACAAAATCTTAAAAGAAGAAGGGATTCTAGAAGAAAATCGGGCAAAGTATTATTTTTTACAAATTGCTGATGCTTTAAAAGTTATTCATGGTAATAACTTACTTCATAGAGACATAAAACCAGACAATATTATTATTGTACATCCAGATAGAGCCGTATTAATTGATTTTGGTGCAGCCAGAGAATTTATTGCTGGGCAAACCGCACGTATGACTGGTATATTAACAGCAGAATATGCTCCTTATGAACAGTATCTATCAAAAGCTCAACGCTTTCCTGCAACTGATTTTTATGCTTTATGTGCATCTTTTTATGAATTATTAACTGGACAATTACCAGTTAACTCGGCAGAAAGAGCCGGTGCTTTATCTAGTAAAAATCCAGATCCATTTGAGTCACCTCGAAAATTCAATTCTAACCTGAGTCCTTTAATTGAAAAAATTATTATTACAGGAATGCAGTTTAGGGCTGAAGATCGTTTTCAAACTGCTGATGAATTAATAGATGCTTTAAATGGTAAATTTATTTCACCTATTCAGAAAAGAGCGCATGAATTAGTCAAACAAGGAAAATTAGTCGAAGCTGTTCAGATTTATGAAAAAATACTTACCAATGAACCAAGTAATGGAGAAGCCACAGTTGAACTAGCCTTAATACAAATGTATATTGATGATAGAAAAGCAGAGTTAGCTGCTCAAAAAGCAATTCAATTACAACAAAAAGATGGTAGAGGATATGGAGTATTAGGACTGGTTAATTGTCGTAAATCAAATTGGACAGAAGCTGCAAAATATTTGCAACAAGCGGCTAATTTATCTCCTCAAGAAACTTGGATACAAGCTAATCTGGCTTGGGCGTTAGGTAAATCTGGTAATTGGCAACAGGCGGAAATAGTTGTAAATCAGGCACTATCAGTGGATAGTAATTGTACTTTTGCTTTAGGTATACAAGCATGGATATCTGTCAAACAACAGCAATGGAGACCTGCCGTTCGCGCTGCTACCCAAGCAGTTTTTAGGTTAAAGCAAACACCATTAAGTAATTATAAAGAATCACAATTATGGATTTATCCATACCTAATTATAGCATTAGAAAAAGCAGTAATTACTCAACAAGCTAACGATGTAGAAAGACGCATTCAAGAATTTATTGCTCAAGTACCTGATAGTTCTGTAGCCTGGGGTTTAATGGGTTGGAAAAAGGCAAAGTATGGTTTATGGAATGATGCCCTTTACAATTTTGAACAAGCCAGCCATAAAACACAAGTTCCTAGTTGGATATTAATAAATCATGGCATTACTCAAGAACATTTGCAAAATGTTCAAGGTGCTATCCAAGTTTATGAAATTCATAGTCAAAAATTCCCACCCTATGCCCTTGTTTGCTTTCGTCTGGGTACTTTGTACGGTAAATTAGGGCAATGGGCGCAAGGGCGCATACATCTAGAAAAAGCAATTCACTTAAACCGAAATTATGCCCAAGCATATCATAATTTAGGTTGGGTTTTACTAAATCTTAAAAATCAAAATGGTCAAGTGGAGAATTTTCGGGAAATGTTATCAGCTTATCGCAAAGCCAGTGAACTTTACACAATGCAGCAGAAAAATTCTTTAGCAGCAGGTATTCAACAGGCTTTTCAATTGATTGGTATGAATCTTTAGCGATAGAATAAATTTACATCTTTCAATCAAAAATAAAATTTTTATAGAATCAAAGATAGAAGTAAGTGAGCATATCATAAGTTTGGTTGGACTGTAAAATTTTAAGTTTTGCAAATATAGACTCTATTTCAAAAATATGGCTATACAAACAAAATCCTTACTTTCAGATAATCAGTTTTGCAGAATGAGGATAAATTCGGGTGAAATTTATTTATAACCAATTGACTTTGGATTACAAAAAGTAACAATTCTCAAATATCTATTTACAAACATGGCTAACTTTTGGTATACAGCAATATGATAACTTTTGTACCATGCTGACATATATGAGCCACAAGCTCAATCAAATCATTCTATGATAGAGTTACTAGAACAGTTTTTAGATGGTACACCAGAAGATAAATCTCTCTGTGAACTCCTAACAATAATCGCTAATGAATCAGAGACAAGTTCTGCATATAGAAGGGCAGTTTCTAGACTAATTAGTAAAGCTCAAAAAATTCCAGGATTACTAAAATCATCTCATAGCAATTATCCATCGGCTCTCAACCTAACTTGGGAATGGCTGGCAAAAAACATCAAAAATTTGAGCCAGGAACGCCGTCAATTCAAAAAAGTTTATTAAATTGGATTAATGGCTATCTCTACTGGAGAATTAAAGATTTATATTCCCCAGATGAAAACTACATTCCATTAGATAAAAAACTTTCTCATGGTGAAATAGGTAATGATGAAATAACCTTCGCTGATCTAGTTTCTAATACTGACTCTAATACTCCTGCATTGAAACGTCGTCGAGATGCAGGAGATCCAGATGGATTAGATATTTATATTCGGAAACTTCAAGACCAAGAAATTCAAAGATTTTGGTCAAAAATAGAAGATTATATTATTCAAGACCCGCAAGGTAAATTACGCAACTGTCACCCTAGAGAGTGCCAAAAGTGCAATTGTAAATTTCTGGCAGAACGATTATTATTGAAAGAACCTCCTGATGATTTTAAATTACTTACTGAACAAGTAGGTATTAATTATCAGACAGTTTATTCTCGATGGAACAGAGAATGTAAACTTTTATTAGTAACTATTAGTCTAGAAATTGGATACATTCCCGGAATATTAAAACATTATATTGAGGAAGATCAAGATGATTTATTAAAAAAATGTTGTAAATATGATGATGCTTGTAATGCTCAGTTTTTAGCAATGCAACTGCTACCTGAGTTTCAAAATCCCCCAAAATCTTTCGATGAAATTGCCCAAAATATGCAAAATCAAGGAATTAAAAAAATTACAACTGAAAAAATTAAAGATTTTTGGGAACAGAAATCTTTGCCATTACTCAGCAAAATTAATTTTCAGCTACAAAAACAACTTAAACATTAAATAAATCTAATCCTTAAATATCATGTTTACTCTTGAAACTGAAATAATTACCATCCCCATTGATGCAAAAGCTAAAGATTTAGCTGATGATTTTGCGGCTGAACAATTGACTGTGCAGAAAGGTAGACGAGTTTATTTGAATACTTTGGCAGTTTACGCAGTTCATTGTTATTTAAATTGGTTGCAAATTCCTACTAATTTGGAAGAAAGTGAAAGCTGGAACCCGATATTACAATCTGCTTATGATGTGGCAGATTTGGTAATTCCTAATGTGGGTAAATTGGAGTGCCGCCCCATTTTTATTGATGAGTTACAAGGAGTAATAAACATACCTCTAGAAGCTAGGGACGAGAGAATTGGCTGTGTAGTAGTTTTATTTAGAGATACACAACTTAATGAAGTGGAAATCTTGGGTTTTGTACCATCTTTAGATGCAAATAATTTACCAGAAGTAATCCAAATTAAAGATTTGAGAGCAATCGAAAGTTTAATAGATCATCTAGAAGAAATTGAATCAACTTCTGAATTATCACAAGAGTTTGCAAAAGTTAGAATCAGCAAAGATTGGTTGCGAAATAAATTTAGTGAATCTTGGCGCACAGAGCAAGAATTGATTGCTGTCCGTCGCGGTATTAATGAACGTCTTGCAGGAGAAATTAGTCGTGTTAAGTTAATCAATCTTGCCGAAAATATTGTTGCTTTATTGGTATCTGTGACTTCCGAAACTGATAATGAATTTAACATCCTATTTCGACTTTATCCGGCTGGAAACGCATTGGCTTTACCTTCCGGTTTGAAACTGAGTATTTTTGATGATGAAGATGGAGAATTATTGGAAGAGGAAGAAGCAGGACAATCTAGTAATTATATTCAAATAGAACTTTTAGAAGCTGAACCAGGATATTGTATGAGTGTGCAAATATCTTTAAGAGATGTTAATTACACAGAATATTTTGAGGTTTAAATCAAAATTGACAGAATTAAGTAATGGACAAAGTAATTGTAGTGAAATTTGAATTAGAAGGATATTTGCATCTAGGGTTTAATGTTACGGTTCAGATGCAAATAGATAAGGATGTAACCTTTGCGGAGTTTAAGGGCAAATTACCAGCAAATCCTTCCATCTATCAACAATACAAAATTTGGCAAGAAAGTTTTAATACAAAGAGAATGAAATCCAGAGGAGGTGGTAAAACAAAATATAAAACTAGAAAGAAAAATGCTAATGATCGTAATTTTGAATTAGACTTTATTCAGAACTTTAATATTTGGTTAAATTCACAGGATAAAGAATGGCAGAAAATTATAGATGGGTTACATTGCCAGTTGCGCTGGAGTGATGAAATTCAGGTGATTATTCAAACCGATAATTTAGAAGCGCAGCGTTTACCTTGGCATTTATGGGACTGGTTTGCTAGATATGCTCCGAAAACAGAAGTGGCAATTTCTGCTACTAAAAATGTGTCTAACCCAGAATTGGCAATTGGTTTACAAGAATTTAAAGCCAGCCAGATGTTATCATGGGTTGCCAAAAATGCGGTAAATATTTTAATAGTTAGAGGCAATAGTGCAGGTTTAGATGTTAATCCTGATTATGAAGCAATTAAGAGAATAACTGGTGTAAACCCAGAAATTTTTGATGCCAAAAAAGAAGAATTGATTTTAGAAAGTCTTCAACAAAAATTAAGATCGCACCCTTGGGATATTTTAGTTTTTAGTGGTCACAGTTATACAGATGAAAAAACTGGGGTTGGCTATTTGCAATTAACGGAAAACCTCAATGTTCCCTTGGATGATCTCAGAGATGATTTAAAAGAGGCGATCGCTCACGGTTTAAAATTAGCAATCTTTAATTCCTGCGATGGTTTGGGACTAGCACGAGAAATGGCAACTTTGCAAATGCCGCAAGTAATTGTCATGCGGGAAACATTGCCCGATGAAGTAGCACCAGATTTTTTAGATCACTTTCTCAAAGCCTATACTAATCATAAATCTTTTTATAAGTCTGTAAGTATAGCCAGAAAAGAATTACAAAAGAAGTGGCAAGAAAAATACCCAGGAATCGCTTGGTTGCCATTAATTAATCAAAATCCTGCCCACTTACCTATTTCATGGTATGAACTACAGCCAGATTTATCTGAGCAAAAACGCCGCAGACCAGAAAATGAATCCATTTTATTAAATAAAGTTAAAACCTATTGGGTAGAAGGAGTGTTAGAAAAATCATTACATAGTAGTTTATGGGTGGAATTGGGTTTAGAAGAACGCTGGGATGCGATCGCTGATCACCAGAATATAGTACAGGAAATTCCAGAACAACTCCCTCCGGGTACAAGGGTAATTGATGTCTGGAATGAAATGGAGACAGCTAAAAGATTGCTGATTTTAGGAAACTCTGCATCTGGCAAAACTACAACATTGATAGAATTAGCAGCAGAATTAATTACTAATGCCGAACAAGATAATAAATTATCTATACCAATTATATTTAACCTATCTACTTGGAAAGGCGAAAAACAAACTTTAAATGAATGGTTACTACAAGAACTGAATGAAAAATATCATGTATCTAAAACTCTCGGTCAGCAATGGATTAATTCTCAAAAGCTGATGTTAATTTTAGATGGGCTAGATGAAGTAAGAAGTAATTACGCGGATTCCTGCATTCAAACCATTAACCAATTCATTCAACAACACCAAATAACAGAGGTAGTTGTATCTAGTTCTGTGGAATATTACAAAGCACTCAAAAGCCATCTCCAATTTCAACGAGCTATCTACGTTCAACCTTTAACTGCTGAACAAATTGATTATTTCTTTACAAAAGCTGAGGCAGGTTTTACTTTTCTTGCAGGATTGAGATCAGCATTTAAAAATGATGTAGTTTTACAGGAATTGGCAAAATCTCCACTTACATTGAATATGATGATCCTGGTATACGCGACATTTTCTGAACAGGAAATTTCGAGAATGTCAGAAACAGATCGATACAGAGATTTATTCAAGCGATATATTCAGCTAATGCTCTCTCAACGTAACCCAAATATAGGCTATACAAATCGCCACAAATACAAACAATACTACCCAGATATACTCATTCAAAAATGGTTAAGTTGGTTAGCTAAAAAAATGCACCAGCGTTCTCAAACTATATTTCTCATTGAAAGAATGCAACCCAATTGGTTAAACAGTAAAAAGACAAGATTATTATATTCCTTAGTTTTTAGTTTAAGTTTTAGTAGCATTGGCGGCTTATTAATTGGCATGATTGTTTGGTTAACCCTTGGCGTATTGTTTGAAGGATATTGGGGATTGGTTTTAGCAGCTATACTGGCTCTTTTGTTTGCCACAATAAGTGCAATTTGGGCAGCTTTAACAATAGGTAAAGTCTCTCGTGAAATAGAACCAGTGGAAACATTGAATTGGTCAATTAAGAATCTCAGTAAATCATTAATTGGGGGAATGATTGCTGGATTAGTAACTTGGAAATTAACAGGGATGAATGTTTTTTTAATAGTTGGATTATTAATTAGCATAATTTTTGGCATTCAAGGACCAAATCTAGAAAAAACTACATTTCCTAATCAGGGTATATGGCAATCAATTAAAAATACAATCTTGTTTTCAATTATTGGTGCTGTGGGATTAGGTATACCTGCGGCATTTCAAACCAAAGGATTATTATCAATAATTACTAATTCAAGCTCTCTACAAAATCAAATCAGCAATGTCAATCTCATTATCGCTGGTATGATTGCTGGTTTATTCTTCGGTCTTACGCAAGCAGGAGTAGCTTGTTTACAACATATTAATTTACGAATTGTTGCTTATATCACTAGATGTAGTCCTTGGAATTATACTGCTTTTTTAGATTATGCTACTGAAAGAATATTTCTGCAAAAAGTGGGTGGTGGATATATATTTATTCATCGTTTACTTCGGGATCATTTTGCAAATCTAAACTCAAATTAGTAAAATATGGTAGGTATTAATCACAGATAAAAGTAAGTGCAATTTATTCTAGAAAAACTTTTCTTGGAGCTTGTACACTGAATACATTGACAAGTTGCAATTCTTTTGGTAGTGACATCATTTCATCAATGATTGCTAGGTAAATTGGTTAGTGTGGTTCGTCCGATGAGATAAGATGAGATAAGCGATCGCTATTGATTGAAGTGACATGAGAAAATTTGGTACAATTCTATGTAAATTTATTCTATGGCTCAAATCGCTATGACTTTTCAGAAACTTCACGAACAAGTTCTAATGCTTCCTGAAGATGATCGTTGGGAATTAATCAATATTTTAATGAAATCGCTGCGATCAAAACCTGCATTGACAGTTAAACATAAGGGCATTGCATCAAGTTTAGTAGGCATTGCGAAAACTGATGCGCCTGCCCCTACGGATGAAGAGGTTACATCTATTTTAGAAACAAGGCTTTTGCAGAAGTAATGAAAGTCTTGTTGCATCAATGTTTTGACCAAAGATCCGAAACAGGCTCTATACTAAAGAAGTGTTTTTTGATTATCGGTTTAAAACATCCAAATCCTTTAAAACCTCTGTAGCTGATTGATATCTTTCTCTAAAATTATAACATACCATTTTATCTATAATTTTTGTTAGTTTAAAGCTAATGTTTGCTTTATCATGCCAATCAATTTCTTCTTCAGAAAATTGATTGAATTCATGCGGTAGAATTCCTGTAACTGCATGAATTGCTGTTATACCTAAAGAATATATATCACTGTTTAATTTGGGGTTTCCTCTCATTTGTTCTGGTGCTAGATATCCAATTGTACCTATTATAACCGTGGAATTATTTACCTGTTGATTATTGAATATTTGAATTTCCTTACCTGCACCAAAATCAATTAGAACTAATTTCCCATCTTTCTTTCTTCGAATCAGATTAGAAGGCTTAATATCACGATGAATAATATTATGATTATGAACAACATCCAAGATTTCTAAGACTTCTTCTAAAAGTTGAATAACTTCAGATTCACTAAAAGTTTTTCCTGGTGAAATTTCCTCAGTTAGTTCATGGCCATCAATAAATTCTTGTACCAAATAAAATTTATTATTTTCTTCAAAATGAGCTAAAAGCTGTGGTATTTTATCATATTTATTTAGCTTATAAATAATTTCTGCTTCAGTATTGAATAACCGTTTTACAACTTGTAATGATTTTGGAAAGGAAGATGATACTTTCATTTTTTTAACTACACATAGAGGATGTCCAGGAAGTTGTATATCCTGAGCCATATAAGTTTGACTAAATCCACCTTCACCTAAAATTTTAATTATTTGATAGCGTCCTGCCAGGAGTGAACTATTACCGAGGCGATAAAAAAATGAAGATATATTTTCTAAAAATTGATGATTATTTTCTTTGTTCGATAATGTTGATGAATTTAAATTAAATCCACTTTTTACAGGTTGATGATTATTTTCTTTATTCGATAATGTTGATGAATTTAAATTAAATCCACATTGATCACAGTAAATACTATTACTTTGAATACCTGCACCACAATTAGGACAACTTAATTTACTAGATAAAGGTGTATAACAAGCTTCACATTGAATTGTTCCATGAGGATTTGAATAATTACAGTTAGGACAAATAATGTATGAATTTGACTGATTAACTGATGATGAAGATTCCTGATGAGGTTGAGATATTTGAGTGGGCAACCATAACATTGTACCTTGATTATTGACTGAATTTGGTTGATTCTGTTCTCTAGATTGTTTTACTGCTTTTCCTGTTATAGTACCTCCAAGACTTTCCCAGGTAAGAGGAGGTTCTGCTGGATTTTGCCAAATCATAGGTAACCACATCACTCCCGGAAATTCTCTTTCCAAACGATTTAATTTTTCTCGCGCTCTGCGTACTGCATGATGTAAAGGTTTTCCTGCGGCAAATGCCTCTAAAAAACGTTGTAAAAACCGATGTGCTACTTTATCAGGTAAAGGTTCGCGCATAACAATAATATTAGGAATTTGTAATTTATATAACTGTTCTGCAATACCTATACCATCACAGGAATTAAAAATTGCTAGTTTTAAACCAGTTTTTGCTGCTTTGATAAGTTCATATTTTAAGTCTTCAATAGTTACGCTTTCTTTTTCACTTAGAGCAATTTGTCCAATATTTTCTTCATCTTCAGTATAGCTATGCCCTGCAAAAAAAAGTATCTGTGGTCTTTGTTCATCAAGTGCATCAGCTAATTGTTCAAGGTCAGGACTGTTTAAAGAAATAATCTCGGCATTAGATTCAGAAGATAAAAACTGTTTTAACATTTCCCAGTCCTTATCAATTCTTAAGTGGGTAGTATCACTGCTAATCTCTGTACTACCTAAAACAGCTAAAACTTTAATTTTTTCGATGTTATTTTTCAATCTAATAGATGGAACTGGTGGTAAATATATAGCTATTTCAGAACGATGATAACGGGCTTCGAAAAACTGCTCCCATACACACAAAGGTAAACGTCTTAGCTGAAAATTATCTGTTTTAAATATGACCCTAATTTCCTCATCCGCATCTTTTAAATGAGTTAAGATTGCTGTCCAAATTGGAATGAAACTTCCTTCAGGTTTTAGCCAATCATTAATATAGAAATGTAAATCTTCCTTAGCTTTTTTAATTTCAGCAATAACTTCACTGCTTGTTGTAGCGTTATTTTTCAGACTTAAGCGAGGATTACGACGGGATACTATTTGACCATAATAAGATTGCCATTTAGTATAACGATCTGGTAAATCTTTGGACGGAGGTAAATTTCCTTCAATATCTGCAATTAAAAGACGATCATCTTCATTAAAAATTTGCATATTCACGAAAAAACCACTATCAAAATTCCCTCCTAGTATTTTAAAGAAAACAAGTTTTGCCATTGTTACCTCCTGTTAATTTAATTACTTAACCCAAGTTGCTAGTTGGGAACTTATGTTACTTATATCACAAATTTATCCACTATGATGGAATTATCTAATTGAAACTTAATACTAAACTGTTCTCCCCATTTGCCAGTAATCTCTTGTTTTATCCACACATCTTGATGATTAGCTATAATTTTTTGTAAATTTTCTCCAGATGAATCCAAAATACTTATTTCAAGACCTAAAGGTAAATATATTTTATCTTCCATAGAATGAACTTGTAAAACAATGCTGCTCTCATGATCTGAAATAGGCATTACACCAATAAGTAAAGCAATATTATTCTTTTCTAAATTAATTTTCTTGGCTCTTATAATTCGTTGATTATTGTTACTTCTAACAGCAAATAATAATGATGTTTTTGGTATTCCTAGAATCTGATCTACCATCTGCCAAGTTGAATCAATAATATTATTCAGCCATTGGTTTAAATTAGTTTCATATTGATTTATATTTGATGGAAAATTTGGATATTGATAATCATAATTTTTAGGTTGTTCATGTTCTTGGTTAGCTAGTAGTTTTTTCTGTTGTGTTGTATCTTTTAACAAATTTGCTTCGAGTTTTTGCTGCTGGTTAGGTTTATCATCCAAATTTAACTGCTTGCTCATCTTTTCATATTCCCCACCCAAAAGTCCCAAAATATGAGCCGTAAACGTTGTGAAATATCTAATTTCTTCAACAATCTCACTATCTTCAACTTCTTGTGGATTTCTCAATACAGCAGCAAAATCTTCCAGCGATAATCCTACTTTTTTCGCTACATATTTCGATACCTCATCTACCACATTCAACACATACTCAGAAGGAACAGAATCAACTAATAACTCCCGTACCCCATCCATAAACTCATATTGAACATAATCAGGATTGGTATCTGCATTAATCTTAGATAATGGCTTTAATAATCCCCCTAAAAACACCTCAGCCACATGAACTTGTTGAGAATCTTTTAACAGTGATTCTCGAATCAATCGCACAATTGGCAAACTAATTACAGGTGCAGAAGCTAATAATCCTGCTAGTTTTCGTGCCATTGGTGAAGCTGTTACACGAAATGCCTGGACACGCTGTTCTGCACTCAATTCACTATGATTAAGATTAAATAACTCTCTTTCCTTTTTAACCGGAGCATCTAACTTAAATACATATCCTAATGTCCAAATACTGCCTTTTCCAGACAACATTTGCGCCCAAGTTGCAACTTTATCCGGTTCTAAGGTAAATACAGGAACTTTAACCCCCGTTTCCTCTTCCAGTTCATCCCACAAAGATACTTCCTTGGCGATTAATTTCTGGTTAAACACCCCCGGAGTCAACCCCCGCAATCGCACTTCTGAGGCTCTACCTAAAGCAGTTCTTTTCCACAACCACTTAGGAAGCATCTGCACAATTGCCATTGACCCTTGTTTTGCCCAGAGTTCTAATACAGGCGTAACCGCTCCATTGCGCCACAGAGATGATACACAATCACTGACTACCAACACCAACCGCCGACCACTAGGGTCAATTAATTCCTTGGGACTACGGGGAGTTTGATTTTTAGCCGTTGCACCGATACCCCGCCGAATTTGCACTTGTTCGTTTTCATCGGTAATTAGTCCCCATACCCGCACATCTCGGAAAATTCCATAGTTTTTCAGCAGTCGTTCCCATTCCCTAATGGTATGTCTCCAAATTTGCATGGAGATTGCTTCATCAACCACCAATTCCAAATCTAACCAAGGTTCTACTGTGGATTTGAGTACAGGTATCCAAAGCCCTTCATCGGCAATTCTTTGGATGGTAGCGGCTTCATCTAAAACCAATTCTCTCCCAGAGGGAACACGACGCATTAAGGGTTTTAACGCCCGCGCTAAGGTTAAAGGTTCACGTAAGGAAGGAGCATCAGGGACTTTAAAGGATAAATTTGATAATTTTGAGGTTTGTTGCTCATTTCGGGGATAAATGCCTGCTTTTGGCTCTTTTGGTGATTGATTTAGTATTTTTCCTAGCTCGGAATTTTTTGGCAATATTTGCTGATTTAGCTGATTTCTATTTTCTCTCTCGTCTTCCGTTTTTATGGAAAAACCAGAGGAGACTGACTCAGATGGAAATTCCTGTATTTGCAGTGCCAGCCAAATCGTATCAGCAATTTCTGCGGCTGACATTTCTACTTCTTTACTCAATGCAGTAATTAACTGGTCAATCATCTGTCCTCCGCACTGGTTAAGTATTTCAGCAAAATATCAATTAAGTCTTTCTCTTCTGCTGCTTCTGGTTTAAACTCACGAGTGACTATATAAATGGCATTCAGTAATTGGTCTGTTGCTATATCTCCACCTTCTCGCAATGTTCTAAATTTGGCAATTAATTGATTAATTTTTTCCTCATCTTTTGTGATTATATCGCTGCCTAAATGTGCTTTTACAATTTCTTTCAAGGCAGTTGCATCAGGTTCATAGGGCATATTTAACCTTAAACAACGCCTCAAAAATGCTGGGGGAAAATCTCGCTCACCGTTATTGGTTAAGAGAATAAAAGGGAAATTTTGACAGCGGACTCGACCTGCTTTGATAGGAACATCTATGCCATCATAGGTACGAACTTCTACCTGATTCACTTCTTTGGAAATTCGCGCTAATTCTGGGATTTCAAATTCACCTTCTTCAAACAAATTGAGTAAATCATTGGGTAAATTAATATCGCTTTTGTCTATTTCATCAATTAGCAAAACACGAGGACGACGGGAAGGAAGAAGGGCTGTACCTAGTGGACCGAGTTGAATATAGCGACCAATATCTTTACTTTTATCACCCATCTGCACATCTTGCAAACGAGCGATCGCATCATAACGATATAATCCTTCCTGTAAGGTCGAACGAGCAGTAATATACCAAGGTAATACAGCACCCAGTTTTAGTTCATAAGCCACAGCATAAGCCAAAGAAGTTTTACCTGTTCCCGGTTTTCCTGTAACTAACAAAGGTCGTCTTAAATACAAGGCTGCATTGACCATATTAATAACAGTATTTCTGTCATTATTTTTATCGGTGTGGATACGGAAACTTTTACCCCGTTCCTCATCTCTAATATTCTGTTCCGACTCGTCACAGAATTTCTGCCAACTTTGCTCAATTTGTTCGACTATTTTATCATCTGTCCCGATAAATTTACGCCAACTTGGGGGAGGAGGAAGTTGATTAATATTATCGTGTGGTTCACTATTACCTTGAAAAATTTTCCAATCAGTCATGTTATTAATTTAAACTCCTTGTTATTGTCCTGGTGTTGTTAATTCAAGCATGACATTAGGGGTTAGACGATAAGGATCTTCCCACAAAATGGCTAAATGAAACCCTAAATGTTCTTCAGTTTGAGCGTCAGCTTGTTCTCTAGTCTGTCTAACGGATTCGCATAAATGACATAATGGCTTAAAAGTTAATATTTCATCTATTGCCGACACATGATCAAAATCAGGAATATCATATCTTGTCCAAATAGCAATTGGTGTTGTTGCGGTTAAGATAGCTTTAAATAACTCCTTTGTTTTGGCTTTTGGGGGAGCGCAAGTTACTTTAAGTCCGATTTTTCCCTGTAAATTATTTTTCAACGACTTCCAATTAAAAGTTTCCATCTCCTGAAGATGTACAAATAGTTCTTGAATCGGTTCATTATGTAAAACTGTTTTTACCTTGTCCCAATACTTATACCAATCAGATAAATAAGAATCTAAATAATCAAGATTCAATCGTTCTAGCGATCGCAGTCGAATTGGGTATTTAATCCCTAAAGTTATTTCTTCTACTATGGGGTCTGAAATTTTCCAGCGATCTACTTCTGTACCAATTAAATCACTTGGTAAAAATACCTCAATAATTAACTGATATTGTTTACCTCTAAGATATTTAAGGCTGGTTTTTATGAATTTATTTAGTTGTATTGGTATGTCCTTAAATTTACATAATGTTCCTTGTTGCTGTTCATCTTGATCGAGTAATGATATAAACTTAGATAGGTTGTTTCCTGGTAATGAATCATCAATAATTAACCAAGCATTTAGTAAAAAATCTTCGTTATTATCACACCGCTCAAGGGTAGCGATTAAATAGAATTGAAGTTGTCCCTCTTGGCTAGAAACAAAATCTGCGGGAGTTTTGTTTTTATTCTCATCTGGATACTTTTTTAATGCTAGTTCTTCAGCAACTCCACTCAATTGATTACGAATCTCTTGAGGAACATTTTTATCTTGGCTTAATTTATTGAAAAATTCAACCAATCTTCTAAATTGCTCAAGTTGCTGTAATATTTGTGTAATATTATTTCCCTCTAAACCCCACACATCAGCATCAGGTGGTAAGGCTTTTTGATAGGCTTGTTGAATACTTTCTTGAGGGATACGAGAAAAATCTAAATCTTTTAAAGACTCTTGAGAAAGATTGCTAGAATTACTATCGCTAGACAACAATTGAATAATTGTACAGTTTTCGTAAATAATACGTTTATCAATATCTCTTGCGGCTACATCCCCATCCTGAGTATTTTGATGAATACCGCTTGTTGCTTGAATGGCTTTCACTAAAGCTTCCATCGCGTCCTTATCCCACTGTTGATAAATGCGATCGCCTATATGGATTTCTTTACCTTCCCCAATATTGACGTTATACTTACCCAGTTGGGTGGATATTTGGCGATTATCAGCCACGTTAAGCAATTGCCGCAGTTGTTCAATATCCTCCTCAGTTTGACTGCCGTTAAGAATACGATCAATAATGTTACTCAGCTTATCGGTTTTAGCCATACTTTTCCTTTAAATATGCGAATCAGATGCTTTAATTTCATATTTAATTTTTGTGCTTTATTTCCTTTATTTTCGACTCAATTAGCTGTTCAACTTTGTTAGCTGCATAGTTGTTTGCTTCATCGTTATATCGGTCAGCTTGAACTCGAATTTGATCCAAAACGCCATTTATAGTTTTAACTACAACCTGAAACCGACCATAAGGTTTTTTGTTATATCCCCAAGGTCTATCCAACAATATGTCGAAAGCATAAATATATTTATAAACATGGGAAAACCAATTACCACTCAGTTTATAATTTTGATAAATATCTTGGTTTTGCTCATCCTCAATAATCAGATTCTCTAGGTAAATTTCATATTGATAAAAGCTTCCCGTACCGCGTTGCTCACCTTCTTCACCTTGAAACTTAGCATTATTTAAAGTGGCAACCAATTCTGAGGCTAGACATATAGGTTCTTGAGATTTTTGTATTTCTTGAATAAGAGTGGCAACTATTTCTCTAATTGCTTCAGCATCTGTAACTTGATAAATGTGATCGCCTATATGTATTTCTTTCCCTTCTCCAATATTGACGATATTCTTGCCTATTTGCGATGCAGTTTGTGGATTATTAGTAACCAGTTGTTGTAATAATGTTATATCTTCTTCCGTGTATTGCTTATTAGCAATTCTGTTAATAATAGCCTTTAGATCATCTGTGTTCATATTTTTTTAAAAAAATTTATACTATAACTAATCAATAGGATTTTCCCTATTTCCTAATTCCAGCGTCTCCAAACTTTAATCGTCTGATCTCTTCCTCCACTAATTAATGTTTCTCCATCTGGATTGAATGCGATAGATGTCACACCTCTGGGATGTCGTTCAGGAAAAGTTTTTGCTTCGTTTTCAGTAATTTTCCACTCTACAATTGTCCCATCATTACTTCCACTAACTAAAGTTTTACCATCTGGACTAAATACAAGACAGGTAACAGCATCTGAATGTTGTTGGAGAGTCTGAGGGATTCTTTCAGTATTCCAGTACCAAAGTTTAATCTTATTGTCATTGCTGCCACTAGCAAGTATTTCTCCATCTGGGCTAAATGCCAGAGTGTAAACAGCATCTCTATGTGCCGAATGCGTATCCAAACATCTTTTACTTTCTATATCCCATAGTTTAATGGCTTTATCGTAACTACAACTGGCGAGAATTTTTCCGTTTTTTGGATGAAAAGCAACACAAGTCACTTTGTCAGAATGACCAGATAATTTAGCAATTTCTTCTCCGCTTTCTACATTCCATAATTTAATATCTTGGTTGTTATTGGCGGCTAAAATTCTGCCATCTGGACTAAAGTTAACTGAATCAAAACCAAAAACATCTAAAAAGTTACTCAAAAAAGTTTTACCAAATGTATGAAGTGCATTTGATGTACCTAACCGCCAAATTTTAATCTCATAGGCTTTACAGGCAGCCATTAGTTGACCATCTGGACTAATTGTTACACAGGTAAACCATAAATCAAAAATATGTGGAACAGAAATTTCTTGGAGTATTTCCCATGTAGTATTTGTGTGCCAAAGTTTAATAACTTGATTGCCACCACTAATAAAATATTCTTGATGAGGACTAAATGCCAACTTTAATCCATAACGCATGACAGATTGTTGGGAAAAATCAGTTAAACTTTTAGCTAATTTGTCTATGAATCCGATGCCAGTAGACTGAATTTCCACTTGAGTATAATCATTTTCAGTTAAATTAGCTACACATCGCCAACTTACTTTTTGAATGGCTTTTACTAAAGCCTTTATTGATTCTTTATCCCACTGTTGATAAATGCGATCGCCTATATGGATTTCTTTACCTTCCCCAATATTGACAATATTCTTACCTATTTGCAATACGATTTGAGGTTTATCAGTAAGCAGTTGTTGTAATAATGCTATATCTTCTTCCGTGTGTTGATTATTAGCAATTCTGTCAATAATAGCTTGTAGATCATCTGTACTCATAATTTTCTAAATATATTTGTACTACAACTAATCAAAAGGAGTTTTAAATTTTCCTCTATTGGGCGATATCCTCAGTAGATGACGAGATTATCCACCGGCGATCGCATTAAACACACAAATTACTTATTATTATGGCATATTGGCAGAAAATAGGGATAAATACCGAAAACAATTTAACAAGTCCCAATTCCTGACAGCCAAGCACCCAAAATCTGGAAAAATACAGCCAAAATCAGTATTAATTATTAAGCTTAATCTAATCAAGTTTAGTTTATTGTGTAAATACACCAGTACAAGGCTTTGTGCTGGTTAGAATGTATATTTCTCAAGAGGAGAACATGGTGTTGAGTAGTGTATTCGAGGACATTCAGGTTATTGGCGAATCCGAAGATCCTGAATGGATAGCTGCAAAGCTGCAACAGATGAAAGACCCCGATTTTGAAAGCAATGTTGTGGCGGATTCTCAGTCAAAAGGTTTTGATAAAGGGATTTTAGAGTTTTTAAACTTAGTTCAAGACCAACCTTGGATATATGCAACTCACCAGTTTGGTTACATTGCACCTCATAAATCAGGTTCAATACAGACTCAACCTATCCAACATCCCAGTGCAATTCAAGCTGACAATACTCTGAAAAATAACCGTGTAAACATTCGTTTAGATCGCCTGCACATTGAAAAATATCCCGGTGGAGGGACACACAATGTCCTGATTACTTTTGCGGTGAGAAACCAAGTAGCTGATGCTCAAGAATCCGTCAGCTTTAGCCAAACCTATCGGGTACAAGAAGGACAATCTGCTGGTATTTCTGGCTACCCTATCTTTATTGGGTTGAATGTAGGTTCACAGGGAATAGCCTTTGAATGCTCCACAGTGAATGTTAAAAATGAGCAAGACAAAGCAATATTAGCAGCATTAGAATCTTCACCTTTTCAAAGTGGACTCAAACTTTTAACTACTACCCAGCCAGCGATCGCACCTTTCACAGAAATCACCTTGGGAGTTGTCAAATTACTGGCTCAACGCCATGAAAATGTGGCTGTACAGAAATTCTATCTGGGACTAGATTTTGAAAACACAGCTATGGGTTGTCGTCTAGCTGAGGGTAACTATATTGCTGTGCAAGTTGCTGATGAAACATTGATTGACTGGAGTAAATGGATTTACAAAGCAGAAGTAGGTGCAATTGTACATAAGGCAGACAGTTCTAAACTACCTTATAACTACGTCATCTTCCGCATTAGTCGTTATGAAGAATAACCAACTTACCTTGCAGGTGCTTTTTATTTAATAGGAAGAAATTAAAATGACTGAGAAATTTATTCACGGTTACGCTTTACTAATTGGAGTTGGTGAGTCTGCTTATAGTGAATTATCTTTGCCTGTAACTGTCAAAGATACCCAGGCAATTTACGCTGCACTAATTGACCCTGAACTGTGTGCCTATCCTGATGATCAAGATCATATTCGGGTACTAAATAATGAAAATGCAACAAAGACAGGTATTTTAGATGGATTAAGTTGGTTAAAAGAAAAAGCAACATCAGATCCCAGTGCTACTATATTTGTTTATTATTCAGGACATGGCTGGGTAGACAAAAATACAAAACGATATTATTTATTGCAGCATGACATTAAACCTACTAAAATTGCAGGTTCAGCATTATCAGCAGAGGATTTTACAGAAGCATTACGCCAAATTCAATCTGAACGTTTGTTAGTTGTTATTGATAGTTGTCACGCAGCAGGAATGGCAACTTCTAAAGATGCTGACTTGATACTAGACAAAAAATTCGATGAAGAATTTGAAGATTTTATCCGAGTTGCTCCATCTAAAGGCTTTATTCGTGAGTTGAAACAAGGAAAAGGCAGATTAGTTTTCACTTCCTCCGAAGGTGAGCAAAAATCTTGGATAAAACAAGATCAAACAAATAGCATATACACTTATCACTTTCTTGAAGCTTTACAAGGTGCGGGTAACAAACCAGGTGATAAAGAAGTGCGCGTTTCTAATATCATGAATTATCTTGGACAAGCAGTACCGGAAACTGCGCGTGATTTGTATAAGGTGGAACAAGTTCCTCAAAATGATATGACAGGAGGAGATTTTGTAATTGCCAAGCTTCGAGGTGGTAAAGGTTTACCCGATAAAGGATGGGAAGAAGTAAAGCCTGAAGCAACACAGACTATTTACAAAATTGGTCAAATAATAGGTCATCAGCAAGCAAAAAATATTCTCAATATTGAGAAAGCTGATAACTTTCATTTTGGTGATGTAATTCAACAAAAATAATTTTAATCGCAATACCTTTGCCAAAATCCTGAAACCCTATTAATATCGTAACGATTTTATTGGCTTTCAGTGCTGTATTTGAAAAATTGGCGAAGGTATTGATTGTGGAACAAATTTAACCGCTCAATAATCCGGGTTAATTCATTATTAACAAGCCTCAAAGCGTCATAGAATCATGCAAAATATGTTAGCTCAAGCCGATTTATTGAGCAGTTACAAAGAAGGATGAAAAATGGGTAACTCAGATGATATCAAGGTAATTTTTGAAAAACTTGTAGCAAAAACAGCAACAGATGAAGATATTAAAGTTCTACAGGAAACCTATGAAGGTAGTCAAAGAATATCATTTCAATATGGTGAGTCGGTCATCAACATAGGTGAAGGCAAAAGAATACAGATAGGAAATAATATTTATCAAGACATAAATACTGAAAAAATCAGAGAACTAGTTTTGTCTATGCTCGATGAGCAGCAAACTTCTACTCAAACCTCTTTACCTTCAGCAATACTTGAATCTCAAGTATTAAAAGCATCTCCCAAAGGGAGAAAAAAGGCAAAAATGGCAATGATAAACAAGGCATTAAGTGAAGTTAAACTGGCAGAAGAAATAAAAATAGATATTTCGACAGTTCTCGAATTCTTTGAGTGTCAGTTAATTGACAAAGATATTTTCATTCAGATTTGCGAAAGAGTTAATTTAAATTGGCAAACAATTGTAGATGATATTGAGGTAATAGTTACAGAAGTAAGGAAAAATGTATATTCTTACATTCAGGAGATTTGTAGTAAAATGAGAGTCCTAGATATGGAGCATCCAATAGGACTGTCTGCCATATATACAAGTGTTAACATTTTGCAAAAAATATTAGGGCGTAGACGCTTAGGAATTACAGAAATTTTACAAAATTGTAATTTGCAAAAATTTGAAAGATTTGGTTTAACGGATATAAAAGAAAAACGTGTACCTGGATTAGAAGCAGTAAAATTTTACAAAAAACTAATTGTTTTAGGTAAACCAGGAGCAGGAAAAACAACATTTTTAAAATATCTAGCAATTCAATGTAATGAAGGAGTTTTTCAACCTGATAAAGTTCCTATTTTTATTACTCTTAAGGATTTTGCGGAATCAAAGAATAGCCCAACCTTATTGGAATATATCAATCAAAAGTTAGAAGACTGCAATGTTGAAAATCTTCAAATAGCTAATAAACTTCTTGAACGGGGCCGAGGGCTAATACTACTAGATGGTTTGGATGAGGTTAGAGAAAATGACCATGATAGAGTAATTCGAGAGATTCGCCATATTTCTTTAAAATTTAGCGAATGTCAATTTATAATGACCTGCCGTATTGCTGCTAGAGAGTATACTTTTGAGCAGTTTACTGAGGTTGAAGTCGCTGATTTCGATGACCAACAAATTAAAGATTTTGTTGATAAATGGTTTCAAATAAAAAAAGATATAGTTAAAGCAGACAAGTTTACTCAGAGGCTACAAGAAAACAAGCCTATTCGGGAATTAGCGACTAATCCTTTACTATTAACGTTGCTATGTCTAGTATTTGAAGACTCAGGAGACTTCCCTCCTAATCGCTCAGAACTCTACAAAGAAGGATTAGATGTCCTACTAAAAAAGTGGGATGCAAAGCGCAATATAGAAAGAGATCATATTTATAAAAAACTGTCCCTTAAACGTAAACAAGATTTATTGAGTCAAATAGCTTTTTCCACCTTTACACGCAGCGAATACTTTTTCAAACAAAAGTTTTTGGAACAGCAAATCACGGATTACATTAGTAATTTACTGGATGCAAGCACAGATTCAGAGATGCTTCAATTAGATTGTGAAGCTGTGCTGAAATCTATCGAAGCACAACATGGATTATTAGTAGAAAGAGCCAGGGGTATTTACTCTTTCTCCCATTTGACATTTCAGGAGTATTTTACTGCTCAAAAAATAATTGGAAAAGAGCAAGCCTTGAATGATTTAGTTAGTCATATTACTGATAAGCGTTGGCGAGAGGTTTTCTTACTATCAGTCGAAATGTTAGATGATGCTGGAAATCTCTTAACGGATATAAAGGAAAGTATCGATACTTTACTGCTTAAAGAACAGAAGCTTCAAGATTTTCTTAACTGGATTAACCAAGAATCACAATCCACTAAACTTCCCTACAAGTTAAATGCTGTACGAGCCTTTTATTTTGCTATAGCATACACTGTTAGTTTTAATAAGAATCAAATTAATTATATTCAATTCGCTTGTAACAAAATTTTAAGTTATACTCATAACCTAAAAAGCGCAATTGTTCGTGATTTTGTACAATCTCTCTATGGAACTATCAGTGATGTGCTTGATAACTCTCAACAAATATTATTATCGCTTGATATAGACCTTGTTGTTATTCTCGATCCCAAACTTACTGTAAACTTATTGCTTCCTAACGATATTGCTCTTGCTTTTAATAGTGAACTGCAATTTGAGTTGAAAGAACTGAGAGATGAACTAGAACTACCTATCAAGGAAGAATATTCTCCTAAAAAATTAGTGCAATGGTGGGAAACTAAGGGTCGATTTATTGTAGATAGACTTGAGATGATTATACTACCGTTTCTTAATACTGGAATTGATTGGCAATTTAATAAACAACAGGACAAACAATTGAAAGATTATTATGAAGCAAATAAGTTATTAGCAAGTTGTCTGAATAGTGAGTGTTATGTAGATAAAGAGATTCGAGAAAAGATAGAAACAAATTTATTGTTACCAACAATATAACTGCTAGAGAGGGTCGTTTGCATGACCCTTTGAAAAGGGGTATGCAATTTGTATTTGCGATCACAGCCTTGAAGGGTAGATAAGCTGAAAACCTTACTCCGCAATAAACAAGTTAATTTTAGGCGATCACTTCCCCCTTCGTAGACATTGCCCCTACCAAAATTTCCTCCAGGAAAATTATCAATTACTACCCCAAACAGATATAATAAAGTCAAAACATGGAATTTATTTTTGTTTACGTCACTTTTAAAGACTGTGCCGAAGCCCTTAATGTAGGTAAAGCCGTAGTAGAAGCCCGTCTTGCGGCCTGTGCCAACATAATTGACGGCATGGATAGTATTTATTGGTGGCAAGGTGAATTACAAGTAGAAAAAGAAGCTATTTTAATTGTGAAATCCCGCCGTGATTTATTTGCAAAATTAACGGATAAAGTAAAATCACTACATTCTTATGAAGTACCTTGTGTGGTGGCTTTACCAATAGAGGCAGGAAATGAGGATTATCTGAATTGGCTAATGACAGAAACCAAGGCTACAGATATCAACCTTGATAGTTAGATTTAGTGAATTTAAACTTTAACCTTACCATTATTGAGGAAATTATGCGATCGCCATAGGACACACATAGTCGTTGGATGAAGTACCAATGTACTCATGCTGCGTTCGGCAAAATGGGATTTATAAAATGGCGAAAACTTCATAACACTAGCAAAATAATGGGTTCAAAATTTTCATGGTCATAATTAAGCGTTCACGAAATGTACCGTAGGTAATCGCCCATTCATAGACTTGCTAAAAACTTTACTCTCATCAAAGGAATTGCTGCTTGTAACGGCACGATTGAACGACCAATTAAATTAATTGCTTCCCTACGTCCTGGCGTGTTTCTGAGAACTCCACAATTTAATGGGGGGTTATTTATTTTCCACCACCCTGAATAAGACAATCCAGATAACCATCTGGGAACCCCATCTTCCACAGGCTTGCTAATATTGAGAGTTTGCGAACTGCTTGCAGCAGCGCTTCGCTATCGCTTTCCAAACGACCTTGTTCTTTCAATATCCTCTCCAATTTGTTCGCTCCAGCATTTCCACCCTTCCCGTTGCTGCAAGGATAAGTGGTTAGTGTGGGCAACAACGAATATCCTTTTACGAAGGTGCGGCGCTCCAAACTCCGATACCGAGATAATTTCAACTTCTGTAGAGTATCCTGCCATTCTGAGTCCTCCAAGGCACGCTCGTAATCCTCTATGGATAAATCCTTCAGGGTTCTCAATAACGACAAATTTGGGCTTGCCAATGCAGATACACCGGAAGGCTTCAAACCATAAGTTTGACTCTGGGTGTGCAAGTCCGGTTCTTTTACCTGCGTTAGATGTGCCTGTGCATGGGTGGGAAACGAAGTAGACATCTATATTTTGTGGCGGTGTGTAAGTAGGTCGGCGTTAAAGAATCAATCTATGTAACGAAATATAAATTAACGAATACCTTATAAATAGGGTGTTTCACGGTTTTTACAAAACTAAACATATATCGATTTTATTGGGCCGACTTACTTAAGTTTTAATATCAGAGTGAATAGGAATTAGTGGATAGTGTGAACGCAATACTTTTTGCGCTTCAGGCAGAATCTCTACAAATTGGTAAGTTGTGAAAATCTGATAACCATAAATTTGTTGAACAATTTCAGCAGCCAATTCCCACGCACCAATTCCAGCAAAGTAATCAATACAGGTAATCATAACAAAATTATTTCTGTGCTACCGCCTTTAGAGTTTGCTGTTGTTGTTTAGAGCCATGAAATTAGTTAAATCAGTTGAATCACCAATGGACAGTAATAGGTTGAAGATGCTTGAAAATGATGTCGCAGAAATCTTGGAGAAAATCAGAAACTTATCCGCAAAATATCCCTGCAATTCTCTTGAACAGTTTGCAATTTCTATCCAGTTGGAATTAGAAAGCTTTGTATATACCGCTAAAAAGCAAGCCAAATAAATTGCGAGTAAATAATTCAATCCATACTATTTCCGAAAGTAACAACTAGGAATATTTTATCATGAACAGAATCAATTTTGCAGGAATTGAAGGTGAAGTTAAAAGTGTTTCACCTCATGGGAATTATACAGTAGTTAAGTTGAGCGATCGCATTACAATTGTCGGAACTTTCAGTAATCGCTTTCACTGGGAAGAGTCGCCTGATTCTGATTCTGGATTCAAGAGTTTTATCACCTATATCGGGTTAAAATCTTATTCAGAATATCAACATTTTGCTGATTGGGTTGCATTGAATAATGGGTATTTTGAAGGTGACGATGGAACTCCAAGAGAAGCCAAGCGTGTTAAACATCCTAGCTTTCCATTGGAGATAAAAGTTAGAGGTTTAATAGCTGAGTCAGTTTTTGAATTAGTGCAGATGTAATAACAAAACAAGTTGGTGTTATTGATTTTTTAGTAACACCAACTAAAAACATGATTTTTATTTGCTACCGCTTTTAGTTTGTGATTTACTTAGAAGTGAGAAACAATGAGTTTGTAATTGGTTGCCAAACAACGAAATTCTGAATAATTTAGTTTAGATAAGAGGTGAATTAAATGTATCTTGAAGCATCAGACGCTTGGTGTTTTGCTGAAGAATTGTCAAACAAAATCATTAATGGTGTTTGGAGTGATGTTATTAAAAAGCTCAAACAATTAAACAATTAAACCCCATGCAGTCAATTTATGTATTTGATTTGATAGTCAAGAATAAAATGCTTAATCAATCGAATATTGACAGTCTTGTGAGAGTAATTTCTAATCATTTAAATGATAAAAATGAATAGATAATGTAACGTCACTGCTAGTTAATTCTGGCAGTGAATTAATTAATAAAATAAAGGAAATTATGATTAAAATAATCAATGGTAAACGTGACGGTTTTATTGGTCAAGATAAAATTTATATTGGTAGACTTAATAAGTTTTATGGTTTACAAGAAAGTTCTTTACATAATCCATTTAAAGTCAGCAGCGAGAAAGAAAGAGTTGAAAGTTGTAAAATGTTCGATAAATATTTGTACGACAAAGTTAAACTTTGGATGAATGAGGGAATACTTGATGAAACAACAATCGCTCTTAGGAATATATGCTTTAAAGTTCTTGAAGGTGTAAATGTAATCTTAACTTGTTGGTGTAGTCCTTTGCAATGTCATGGGGATGGAATTATTAGGTGTGTGAATTGGATAATTCAGCAAGATTGGTTTAAACAAGCGTATAGCGAGTATTATAAGTGATTTTATTTTGGTAGCATTTGCAAATTATTGTGAGTGCTACCGCTAATTGGTGTTGTTTTTGAGGTGGAATTTGATTATGTCTGATAATAATGCACCAATGCTGTTAGAAATTTACGAGAAATTAGGAGTTACAAATCAGTTAGATGCTTTGAATGCTATCGCTGACTTAAAAACAATTAATTCAAGTATGGAGGCAGAAATTCATACGATCTTAAATATTGACTTTGGAATTCAGGGATACTATCTCAAGGATAAGTGTACTTCTGAAAAGCTAAAAATACTTTCCATTATTGGAAAAAGATTACAAAAAGTAACTGACATTTCTAAAATTCCAGAATTAGTATCTATTGAGAATTTGCCAAAGTAAGTAGCTGATATCAAAGTCCTGGTTCTTGTAGAATCGGGGCTTTTTAAAAAGCTATTGCCAAATAGTGATGTTGTTGTAAAACTATTGCTGTTAAATAAACCTTAATGAAATCTCTAATATTTTTTGGAGGTTTCATTGAATATTTATTTCAGCATTTTATTAAATATGGACGCTACCGCGAAGAGATTTTGGGAGTCAATTGATTCCTTTTCTTTTTTTTCTTTCATTTTATTTTCTTTTAGGAGTTTCATCATGGCTATTAAATTTGTCACAAAATCTCAACAAGAAGTTCAAGTTATTGAAAAGCAACGTTTAACTTTATTAGATGCTATTCGAGTTATGAGTTGGGAACAGCATAAGCTTGATAATCCTAATTATAAACGTGGCTTAGAAGGTTATAATACAGAATTTGGTGATGAATGGAAAATAGATCCAATTCACGATAAATCTTTAGATGAATTGATTGAATTTATCCAAGAGTTAGGTTTTACCGTTGATGAGTTGTTAAGTGTCAGATCAGAACATTATTCTGAGAAGAAACTAATTCAAGAACGAGTAGCAGCTAAGAAAGCTAGAGAGTTTGGTTATGAGACTAGTCAAACGAATGGCTTTAAAGAAAGTGAAGATGGAGATGGAGATGATGAATATGGGTATCCTCCATACTAAATCTTTGCTTGATTGATTTAATAGTTTCTAATCTCTATATGAGGTTAGAAGCTTTTTTTTTAATTACAACTGGAGGAAAATAATGGTCAAGTTCGTAAGAAAATTTAAACAACAGCCGATTGATAGAAAACCTGGAGAAACACCAGTTCAAGCAGCATTCAGAAAATTAGCGGAAAATACTAAATATTTCAATGAAGTAATTAAACCACATTTAGAACAATTAGTATCATGTTATCCCGATAAATACATATTTTTGTATTATCACGATAAATGTATGATTTTTGATGGTAATTATTACGTTAAAAACAGAGAATTTAGAAGCATTTCTGACAATGAAATATATGACAAAATTGGTCAGATTTTAGCAACAATATAGATTCTGATTTTGAATAGCTCTGATTCCTATAGGAATTGGGGCTTTTTTTTAATGAATTACTAAATTTTTTACGATATTGCAGCTACCGCTAAGAGAATTTAGTTTATTTTTTTAGGACATCTTTATGCTACATCTACAACAATATCTTTCCGAATCTCAACAACAAGAAATTTTACAACATTGTAGAGAAATTGGTAAGCGATCGCCTCTTTTCAGTCCGACAATGAAAAATGGCTCTCCCTTTAATTATCAAATGACCAATTGTGGTAAAGTTGGCTGGATTTCTGACCAAAATGGTTATCGGTATGATGATAAACATCCTGTAACTAATAAACCTTGGCAGCCAATTCCAGGAGTTATCAGAAATTTAGCTAAATCTCTAGCAGCAGAAGTTGGAGATTATAACTATAAACCTGAGACTTGTTTGATTAATTATTATACTCAGAGTAGTAAATTAGGACTTCATCAAGATAACACTGAAGTTAATCAAAAATCACCAATCATTAGTATTAGTTTAGGTGATGATGGAATCTTTCTCATAGGTGGTAAACGTAGAAAAGATCCTACCAAAGAGATTATCTTGAAAAGTGGCGATATCTTGATTTTACATGGCGAATTTAGGATGTTTTATCACGGCATTAAAGGCATAATTCATGGTACATCTAATCTTCTCAAATCTGGAGGAAGATTAAATTTGACTATCAGACAAGTTTATTAAATTGTGAATAGCTTAAATAGCGATTACTCCTATTCAAAGAAGTAATCGTTATTTTTTTCATAATTTTTACGATAGTAACGCTACCGCGAAGAGAATTTGTTTTTAATGTTTTACTAAGGTTTAAACTAATGTTTTACCAGCATCCAGAAATCAAAGGTTCTATCCGTAATCTTCGCCAGTATTATCGTGAATCAGCGGGAATGAATGTGTTTTCTTATGACATATATCTCAATGATAAGCTAGTTTTGAGTGAAGATTTTGATTTTTCTTCTCAATCTCGTGAGCAAGCTTTAAGTTCAGCTATCGCTAGAGGTAATAGAATCAGACAAGATGAATTAATCAAGCATGAATTAGCTGCTGTAGGCAATAACCTTTATGTCAAATGGTGTACGGATTTGACAAAATATGGGAAAAGTATTGGTTTAACAGGCTTTTATAGTGTATTTGAAAAGGGTAGACAGTATTGTATTTATAACACTCAGAACCTTGATGAAGCACTTACTAAATTAAATGAAATAACAGCAAGAAATCAAAACGATTTACGTCGGTATAAGCAAATCCGCGAGGAAATAGATTTTTAATTAATTGGAATCCTAGCTTTCATCATGAAGGTTAGGATCTATTTCATTTTTTTCTGTGCTACCGCCTTTTGGTTTTGGTCTTTAGTAGTAGTTTCATGATGAAATATATTGCTCAAACAATTGAAGCTCATGGTGTATCTGTTGAAGAAACCAGATATGAGCCAGAATATCCAGAACTATATTCTCAGAAAATTGCTTGCTTTACAGGTCATAGAAAAATTCCTGATATCACCAAACAAATCAATATAGCAATTGACTTAGCTTTAGACATGGGGATAAATCATTTTTTTGTTGGTATGGCTTTAGGTTCAGATCAATTGGCTGCAAAGGTTTTAATGAGTAGAAACTTACCTTGGACGGCTGTAATCCCTTGCGCTAATCAATCAGAATTGTGGAGTTTGCAGCATAGGAAAGAAAGCGATTTTCTTCTCAGATATGCAGAAAATCAAGTAATCCTTAGACCCAACTATACCGCAGATTGTATGCACATCAGAAATAGATACATGATTGATCATTCTGATGTCTGCATTGCAATCTATGACGGAAGATTTACAGGTGGAGCTTTCAAAACTTATTGCATGGCAGTTAAGAAGTTTATGTCTGTGATTAAAGTGCATCCAAAAACGAAAGAAGTCTCGATTTATCAACCACCAAAACCAAATCATACTCAATTTAGTTTGTTTTAACCATTTCTAATTTTAATACTCCTAATTCTATTCACAATAGAGTTAGGGGTTTTGTTATGCAAATCCATCAGGAGAAATAAATGCTCAAATCAGCAAAACTTACAACCACTACAGGCTATACATGGAAAACCTCAATCAGTGCAACGGCATCTTATGAATCAACGATTGAGTATTTTCTAGGAAAATATTTCGCTGTAGGAATTTACCCTATTGAAAATTTAGAAAAAGTTGTGAAAGTTGAGATTTTTGACGGTAAAACAATGGTGGTATCTGAACTTTGATAGCTTTATTTTTTCAGTGCTACCGCTTAGTGGTTGTGTTCATGATTGTATTATCTGGATGAAAGAATAATGACTTGTAACGGATACTCAAATGACGAGACTTGGCAAGTTAGTTTATGGATTGAAGATTGTGATTTGTCAGAACAGGAATTGAAAGATAGTTTCTTAAATCTCAAAAATGAAATATTCAAAGAAAAATCGCAATATAACAGATTTTGTAGTGCGTTAGAAGACCTACTTACTGAGTCGCTTAATGTGGTGAATTGGAAACAATTAACAGAACTAAATGGGATTGATAGCGACGAAGACGATACAGAAAAAGATGATGACTGTGATGAATGATGGTAGATGGGAAGGTTGGAGAAATTACGAAACTTATGTAATTTCAATGTGGATAACCAACAATGGATTACCTTGTGAATCATCTGCAAGTGAACTAGAGAAATATTTTGAATCCTTGAAAAATCACTTCTTAGAAAATAAAGATTCAATATTATTTCAACCATTAACTTATTTACTTACAGCAAGTTTTGAAGAAATTGATTGGCAAGAAATAGCTGACGAATTTAATATCAAAGAGGATGAATAATGACAACTGAATTTTTGAATCAATTGGCAAAAGCCTACTGGAATATGGATTATTATGATTTTCTCTTCAGAACTAAATTTGTAGATTCTGATTATGCCAGGGAGAAATTTCAATCTTTTCAAGCTGGTTGCAAGAAACTACTTGAGTTTGACCATGAAACTTTAGAATCAATTCTGGCAATGTCCACGTCTGACCAGAATAAATCTGAATTGAACTCATGAAAAATGAAGGGTTAGGATTGCAACTAACCCCTCTAATAAGTTAATTACTGAAGTTAGTTTATCATGAAAAATCTGGAAAAGTTACTTGAGCTTAGAAACAATATTTCTAAGTTGCAATTTGAAATTGAAGGCTTGATGCCAGAAGCAGTTGGTGAAGCAATAGAAGTTTTGGGTACTTGTGAAAACACCAAAAATAAAACTGTTTACCAGAACAATAACAGCAAAATTGTTTTGGTATTCAAGAAACAATACGAAACACCTCAAACTGATTTGAAGTTAAACAGACTTGAATCAGATATCAGAACAGCAACGGCTAAATTATCTCAAAATAAAGCCAACGATTTAGCTAGAATTGAATCGGAAATTGAGAAGCATCAACAAGCGATCGCTGAATTAGAATTAGAACGCAATCGTGTAATATTCACTCCATATCTTTCTAGGCTGAAAAAGGAATATGAATTACGTCGTCAAGAGACAATGACATTAAAACCAACCCTTTCAGTGTTCTTGTAAATTGTTTAGAATTAATGTAGAACTTTGGTAATAAATACTAAGTTTCTACATTTTTTCTGTGCTACCGCTTTTAGGTTTTGGCTTTTCATTTCAGATTAGTCATGTCATAAGTTTTTGGATTTTTAAATAGTTTGAATTGTAATAAGAGGAAAAATCATGTTTTCAGTATTTGGGAAAAAACCAGTTGATGCAATTTCTTTACCTGATGTACCTTATAGTGTGAGATTAAACTGCAAAGATGGAGGAATATTTGTAGGTGGAAAAGAACCACAGCACAGACGCAGTAATCCAGATGATAAAATTGATATTTCTATCATCAAAGTCTCTAAGTATTATGGAAATCTGGGACTACAATATACAGGTCAATGGATTCAATTATTCTTTGTTGCTGCACCAAACATAGATCCCAAAATATTGCCACAAAATACAGTCTGTGTTTGCTATATCAAGAAACAAAGTATTTCCAACTTGTTTAGCAAAGTTCAAGATGTAATTAGTGAACAAGATCCGGGTATGGGAATATTCACTATCAAATTCAACAAAGAATCTGGTAAAGATGGTCCATACTATACAGTTGCTTTCGACTGGAGAGAACGTCAAGGTGAACCCGAAAACAAGCAATTGCAACAAATAGCTGGATTGTTACAGACTCAACCAGCTTTATTTGATTTTGAAGGTACTCGTGATATGCAGTGTTTGGATGGTTTGTCTAGCGAAGAAATAACTGCACTTCTTGAAGGTGGCCAAGAACAGCCAGAGTTACCACCATCAAATGTTAAGAAGATTAAAGGCGGTAAATAATTGATTTGATTTAGGTTTTGGGCTGGGAGAAATCCCGGCTCTTTTTTTAGTTAGAGGAAATTTATGAAATTATTAACAGGTTTTACGCCAAAAGCTTTGCTAACAACAAATAGATGTTACCGTCCTCCATCACCAAAACAAAGATTGTTGAAATTAGTTGATACTCTAGAAATACATGGAGTGTTAACTGATTATAATGCAAGATTGATTGAAGCGATTGCATTATCTCCGTTATGGGATGAGGAAGATCATAAAGATTTTATAGGATTGGGCTTAAAGATTGCCAAACGGCAATTTAGCGATATGACTATGAACCATACCTATGAACAAAGTTTAGCATCGCCAGAAAATCCAAATAACTGGAAAGAGTAAAGATAAAAACCGAGTTAGTTATTACTGGCTCGGTAACAAAATTTGATTCTGGCATAGCAAAACACGAAACAGAGAAAACTAGGGATTTAAGTTTTTGGACAAACTGAAATAGTTGCCTTTTTTTATTGGGCTACCGCCTAATGATGATGTTGTTTGTTTGAAAGAAAAATGCTTGAATCATTAATTAAGTTAGAATCTAAAATCCAAGATGGTATAGATACTTTCAGTGAGTTAGATTCTATTTGTTTGGAATTAATTGATTTAATTAATAATAATGAAAACCAAGAAATTAAATCAAAAGCTGAATTGCTAATGGAAACATTAAAACCGCAATGGACAAGTATTAGTTTTCAGGCTTGGATGATTGGGGAGATTTTGTAATGTTGAAAAGTTTTTTCTGTGGGGACGCTACCGCTGCAAGGTTGTGGTTTTTTATTAATTGCGAGGACACCCATGAATAACATGATAGTTCATTACGAAGGATTCCAAATCGAAATTTATGAAAATCACCCTACCTGGATTGACCAACGATATGCTTCCGAAGTTAGTCTTTCCTCGCATCCTGATTTCTATATATTTGATGGTAATGCTTGTACTCCAGATTTTAGCAGTTGTTTGATTAAATCTCTGAGAAACTGTGATGACCTGGTTAGAGATTATGGGGCAAATGTTATTTTTGAACCAACCTTGGTATTGAATCCTCCTGGTTGGAATGACCCAGACAATTTCTAACAATTAGTTGGCAATACATAAGGGTATTGCTGACTTTTTTAATGCTATCGCTTATTGGGGCTGTTGACTATATGGATAAATTAGAAATGTACGCAGAACTGTTTGATATTAAGAAAATGGAAAAAAGAACCTGGATTTCACCGGATAAAAAGTTTATAGAGTTTTTAGAGAGTTCCATGTTTGTATGTAAAGACCCTCGCTATGATGATGGATTATATGGACATTATGAAATTCAAGTGACCAGATGGGCTAAGAACACTAAAATCGCATTAGTCCATATCTTTTTTGACCCCGGACTGATAGGAGATGGTGATAAACCAGATTTAGATGAAACGTTTATACAAGTTCGTAAAGCTCCAAATGATGATATGGAAACTTTATGTAAATTTGTAGATGAATTAATTGAACTTGCTAATAAGAAAACATCTTTTATCTAGTTATTTGACTCAGGAATAAACCTGAGTCTTTTTTAATGCTATCGCTTGATGATTGTGTTGATTTTGGAATCCCCAATGACTGAATTTAGCTGTTTAGACTGCAAACACCATATACATTATTATAATTCTCCTAGTATGGGAGAAGGTGAGCCAGAATTAGAGTTTTATTGTGAACATGAATTAGTTGCAGAATTTGAAATAGAAGATGAATCCGAACTTGTTGATATCGCCGAAAACTGTGATTATTTTCAGTATAACATAACAGTTGAACCAATTTACTTGGCTTCAATAAATGAACAGGAAATCCGTAGATTAGGTAATCTAATCAAGAAAGAATATTTGTTAGAATCTCATACAGAAAACTCGTTAAAAATGGCATTTTTTCTGATTGCCAAGTCTGCAATTAATCTGTATGCCAAAAACTACAGTGATGAAAATTGGTGTCTGGAAACTTTGAAAAACCACGAATTAGTTAAGGAATTGGCTAATAAACTTCAACACTACTTTCTAGAAGTTTATCAGTAATTAACCGGGTTGGGGTTTCCCAGCCTATTAATGTTCTCATGTTTAGAAAATGATTAATGCTACCGCTTAGTGGTATTGGTAATCATTAATGTTACATAATGGAGAAAAATATGTCTGAATCTACTGGCAATAATCTCGAAACTAATCAATCTCGGTTTGCTAACTTCGATGATGATGAAATCAATTTACTTTATGCCTTACTAAGATATGGCTATAAATATCCAAGTAATCTACCTGATGATTGCATTGGTGCATACGATATGTACCAGGAAATTTCTGCTGAGATTGCTAAAAGGAGTCCTAAAAATAGCTAATTAACTGGAATTATAGGCTGGGAAAAATCCCGGCTTTTTTTAATGCTACCGCTTAATGATTTTGGTTAATTTTCAATAAAAATAGAGGTTAAAATGTTCATCAAAACCATCGCAGTTAGCTACGAAAGAAAGTTTAACTTAGGCGACTTTAATAGTGCCGTATTAGGCTGTTCACTCTGGGCATCAATATCAGAAGGAGAAAACGAGGATATGTGTACTCAACTTCTCCAAGATAAATGTCGGGAAGCTGTCAGAGAAGAATACAGAAAACTGCTTGATAAATCCAAACCAGTAGAGACTTTCACTGTTAATGGTAATTCCCCTGTTGCCGATGAATATATACCAGAAGGTGATATCTATGGTAATTAAATGACAATTAAGCTGGGGTTATCCCGGCTTTTTTTAATGTTTGATGTTAATTAATAAGGATAAAAAAATGAGTAAAGATTCTAATATTGAATGGACTGGTAATACATGGCCAATAGTAACGGGGTGTGATCCAGATTCGGACGGCTGCGCGAATTGTTATGCAGTGTTAGAAAGTTGGATTCATGCACATCATCCCAACCCCAAAATATCCGATGTTTTTGCAGGAACAGTCAGAAAATCAACCAATGGTAAACTGCAATGGACAGGGCAAATCAATCTACAACCCCAACGCTTAAAATGGATTTTGGAATGGGGAAACTGGGAAAAACCCGAACTCGTATTTGTCGCTAATTTGGGGGATTTATTTCATGAAAAAGTTCCCTTTGAGTTCATAGATGAAGCTGTGGCATATATGATCATAGCCCGGTGGAACATTTACCAAATTCTCACCAAACGCCCAGAAATCATGTATCGGTATTTCACCAGTCCTGACCGTCTTCAAAAGATTAAGTCTGCATTGGTGAAAGCTAAATCCGAAATACTAGAAGCCAAATTAACAAAACGGGTACGCAAATTGGTTGAGGAAAGTTGCAGATTCTTAGAGGAAACGGAACTCAAGTTACCATTGGATCATCTGTGGTTGGGGTATTCAGTATGCACACAGAAAGACGCTGAAGATGTTTATTATCTGCTAAAAACACCTGCCAAAATTCGTTTTCTCAGTTGTGAACCGATTCTGGAAGACATTGATTTATCAGAATGGTTAAGCGAGTTCATTGGTGCGGGTATCTGTGATGGTTGCGGAAAGGAAAAAAGTCAACTATACGGTGTTGATGCTTATCCTGTATGTGGTGCGGCAATTTGTAATCAATGCGCCCCCAGACTACATTGGGTCATATTAGGGGGAGAGTCAGGGGCAAATGCTAGAACTACTCATCTTGAACATTTACGTTCGCTCCTGAATCAATGCCAAAAAGCCAACATTCCTCCATTTATCAAACAACTTGGTGCTAAACCGATATTGAATAACCAACCCTATAAAATCAGCGATAAAAAAGGTGGAATTTTATCTGAATTTCCAGAAGATTTACAAATTAGGGAGTTTCCAAATGTCTAATCAAGATAATCAAAGGTTGAATAACTGCAAAAGTTGCAACTCAAAGAATACAACTGACGACCATAATCATGGTTTCTGGGAATGCCAAGACTGTGATGAACTTTGGGCTTATAATATTGATGATCCAGACTGGATGAACTAGAAGATTTGCTTCAAAAAAATAATTATCAAATATGAAAACTAATAGCTGTCTCTATAACAGAGATAGCCTTTTTTTAACAAGAAAATGAACATTAATTTCATACCAAAACAGATGCTCTAGAAACCCGCAAAGACAACAAATTATCCCACCCAGAACTACTCAACCATTAAGCTTATGGAAAAAAATAACTATAAAGATTAATTAGGCTTCACTATTTCTATAACTTCTTTAAATCCAAGCGATCGCACTAAAACATCACTCGTAACCGCGATCATAAATTGAAAAATTATCAGTCCCACTAAAATAGATGTGAGTCCACCGGGAATTTTTTCTATTAAACCAATAAATTCCTCTGCTTTTCTAATTCTATCTTTATGTAAATCGAGTTTATTCCAGTTTTCTTTATCAGAATCCTGATGAGTTTCTAATACCTTTATTTGAGTCGTTAGCAAAGAAAAAGATTCTTCTAGCCTGTAAACTCGCTGTTCTATATTGTAGAATCCTGAAGTTTTTTGTTGCAAGTCTTGAATGCCTTGCAAGATTAGGTTAAATTGATTTTGATTTTCCATATTATTTAATTCCCGCTAAATCATTTTTGTGTTTGGCTCTTAAAGTTTCAACCTGATTTTTTTTGACTGGTTTTCATAGTCTCCACTTGTTTAGCTAAAGAAGCTTTTCTGGTTTTCCTTAAATATTATCTATCGTTCTTGTGCTTTGCTTTTAAAGAGGTCATCGCTTGCCTCTGTTGAAATCTTAAAGCTGCTTTTCTTTCGATATTGTTGCCATATTAACTCCTCAATAAATTGATATTTTTTCTATCAATTATATCTGATATTTTTCAGTTTAAGTACAATCTTTAAAATTTTATTCTTATAAAGTGCTGAGATTAAACTATTCTAGAATCAGAATCATGCTCCTCAATGATCTTTTCCATTGCGACACGACGAGAATAACGCTCCTCTTCCTTGCGGAACTTGTAGCTGTCGATAATCTTGTCGGTTCATGATGGAAGTTATTTAATAGTTACACCAATGGTTTTTACACCTAAACGGCTGAAATCAAGTGTATTGTTGGTAACAACAGTTAAACCGTTAACCAAAGCTGTCGCACCGATGATGGCATCTGGTGTTTTGGTCTTAAATTTCTGTCTGAGCAAGATAGCCTGTTCAGTGATAGCTTCTTTCAGATCGAATACTGTGGCATGGCTGATAAATTCCCTCGCTTTAGTATGCAATTCAAGGTCAGCCGCAAACTGCCCCCAGCCCAAAAATTCGATTTTGGTGATAATAGAAATTTTGAAACTATCGGCGAGTATGGCGTGGATGGCTTCGTCATCTGTCAACCCGTTAAAATAGTAGATGATGATATTGGTGTCAATCAAGTAAGCCATTAGAGCCAACCTTCACGATTACTGGTTAAGTAGTCATCAATGACTTGCTTTGGTTGGTGAGTAACCCCAAAAAACGAGCGTGGACTAAATGGCTGGGTAGGTTGCTGTATTTGTCCGAATTTAATACTATCTTCCTGCGCTAGTTGTGTTAACACTATCTGTACTAGTTGAAATTTATCCGCATGGGATAGGGCGGCAATCGCGGGTAATATTTCTGCAATTGATGTTGACATGGTGGTTGATCTCTAGAGGTTGGCTTGATAAAATATGGCGGCTGAGTAGCATAAATAATCAAATTGCTATCAATCAGCATCGTCTCTCCCGAATAAATTGCGATCTTGGCGTTGTTCACGCTGCCAAACAACTGGATCAGCAATTTCTGCAAAAGGATTTAACGCCACCGCCTGCGCCAATGCTTGCGCCAAACCTTCGCGCCTTACTTGGTTTGAAGTGATAGGCGTTTTCTCTCGTGCTTTTTGTTCTAGAGCGGCGGTATGGTGTTGAATTTGTTGCAAAATAGGGTTCATAGCTGTCGTTTCTCTAGTAGTACCGACGATATCTATATTACAGGATTACAAGAGTTCGCGGTAAGCGTAAATCTCAGTGGCTGTGAGAGGTGTCCATATTGTTAAAACGAGTAGAGTCAGCTTTAGGATCGCAACCTACGATCATGATGCGTTGACCCATTTCAGCCATAGCGGCTAAAGTATTTTGAGAAGTGGTAGATTTACCGATACCGCCCTTGCCGTAGAAAGCTATCTGTCTAATTTTTTCTTCAGTCATTGTTCGTGTTTCCTAGAATTAGTTGATTGGTGGTTTTGTTGGTTCTCACGGCCAAGTTCTACGGCGGTGAGCGTTTGTAGAACGTCGCTATCTATGGAGGCGATCGCTCTACAGAAAATTTGGTGGTGTTCATGGTGTTTATTGGGTTGTAGGATTTTTGTTTGTTGTCAGTTATTTTTTGTTAATGACCACTGACTAATGACTAATTTCTAAACTGCTTCGACAATAATTTCTTTACTGATGCGATCGCGTAATCTCGCTTCAATCGCAATCTTTAAAGTGGCTGTGCTGCTAGAACATGAACCGCAAGCACCTTTAAGAATTACCTTAATTTTATCGCCTTCAACATCATAAAGTTCCACATCTCCCCCGTCGGCGATTAAAACGGGTCGGACTTCTTCATCTAATACTTTTTGAATCAGAGCAATTTTTTGAACTGTAGTTAATGGTTTTTGTGGCTCTGAACTAGGAATTTCTGTTTTAGCTTTCGCCTTGTAGCTGTAGAGATTTTTGTTGGCGGCTTCCTGCTTTACTTCTCTTATTATATCATCAATCTTCGTTAAACAAGAACCGCATCCGCCACCAGCTTTTACATAATTTGTTACTTGCTCTGCACTGAAGAGATTGTTTTGTGCAACTGCTTTCTTTATCTTAGCATCAGTTATTCCGAAACAGCTACAGATGAGGACACCTTCTTCATCGTCATGTGCCTCTAGAGGAATGCCACGATAATTATAAATCGCAGCTTCTAGAGCCTCTTGACCCATAACAGAACAGTGCATTTTCGCTTCAGGTAAACCACCTAAATAATCAGCAATTTCCTTATTTGTCACACCCAAAGCTTCATCTAAAGTCAAACCTTTGACCATTTCAGTTAAAGCGCTTGAAGATGCGATCGCACTGGTACAACCAAAAGTTTGAAACCGAGCATCGAGAATTTTATCTGTTGCTTCTTCAACTTTCAAATGTAATCTTAAAGCATCACCACAAGCAATACTTCCCACTTCACCAGTTGCCAGTTTCACACCAGCTTCGCCAGTTTCTTCAATAGCACCCTGGTTTTTGGGATCGTAAAATAACTCTAATACTTTATCAGTGTAGTCCCACATAGTTAATTTTAGATTTTGGATTTTAGATCGGTGATTCGTAATTTTTGATTAGTCAGCAGTCAGTTTTTACTTGCTACTGACCACTGACTAATGACTAATGTACCGGCGAAGCATTCGGAGAAAAGCCTTTGGGAGAAACCGATAATTGATCGCCCGAATGCTTCGCCCCTACGGATTGTTGTTGTAACCAACCTGCTTCATCATTTTTGAAGGGAGATAAAGCTCGGAGACGGTCAACAATTTCCGGCATTACTGCTATTACTTGATCAATTTCAGCTTCGGTTGTGTAGCGAGAAAGACTGAAGCGAATTGAGCCATGTAAAGTAGTGTAGGGTAAACCCATTGCCCGTAAAACATGAGAAGGTTCAAGAGAACCAGAAGTACAAGCAGAACCAGAAGAAGCACAAATACCGTACTTATTTAAAGAGAGCAAAATTGCCTCACCTTCAATATATTTGAACCCGATATTTGTAGTATTTGGTAATCTATGTTTGATATCACCATTTACTTCACAGTCAGGAATTTTGGATAGAAGAGATTTCTCTAAATAATCGCGCAACTTTGTTAATCTCTGAGATACTTCTTCTAAATGTAACAGTTCTAATTCCGCAGCTTTGCCAAGAGCAATAATTCCCGGAACGTTCTCTGTACCGCCTCTGCGTCCTCGTTCTTGATGTCCACCAACTAAGAGAGGACGGAAACGAACCCCACGTCTCACATACAAAGCACCAATACCTTTAGGAGCATGAATTTTGTGACCAGATATAGTTAACATATCTATGGTGCTGGTCTTCATATTCAAGGGTATTTTGCCTACCGCTTGCACTGCATCAACGTGGAAGAGAGCGCCGTATTCCTTAACCATAGCACCAATTTCTTCAATTGGAAATATCGTGCCGGTTTCATTGTTGGCATACATCATTGTTACCAAAGCAGTATTACCAGTTAGAGCAGCTTCTAACTCACTCAAATCCATTTGTCCATGAGAATCTACCGACAAATAGGTAACTTGATAACCTTTAGATTCTAATTGTTTGCAGACATTTAAAACTGCCGGATGTTCTACTTGGGAAGTGATGATATGACGTTTTTCAGGTTGAGCTAATAAAGCAGCATGAATAGCAGCATTATCGCCCTCAGTTCCGCAACTGGTAAAAACAATTTCTGATTCGTCTGCTCCCAGTAAAGCAGCAACTTGTTCTCTAGCTATTTTTACAGCCTTCCCAAGTTGTCCACCAAAAGTGTGCATACTAGAAGGATTAGCATAATAGTCCGTCAAATAAGGCATCATTGCCTCAACAACTTGAGGATCTATTTTAGTGGTGGCATTATTATCAAGATAGATACAATTATTTTGCATGATTTTCCATATAAAAGTATAAAGTAGGGGCGAAGCATTCGGGCGATAAATTATCGGTTTTGTCAAAGACTATTTTCCCAATGCTTCGCCCTTACAGGGGCGATAAATTATCGGTTTTGTCCAAGACTATTTTCTGAATGCTTCGCCCTTACAGGGGCGATAAATTATCGGTTTTGTCGAAGACTATTTTCCCAATGCTTCGCCCTTACAGGAGTCAGAAATTCAGAAGGAAGATAAATATAAATATTCTCTATTTCCTATTTCCTCTTAACTGTTACCTGTCACCTATATAACTATTGGTCCTTGATGCTTTTGCAATTGTTGGGCAATCTTTTGGGAATAAGATTTATACCAATTCTCCCAATAGTCTTGCTTATTGGTTAACTTTGCTCTCACACGGTTGTAAGTAGCAAACCAACTTTCCCAATAATCACTAGGTTGTTTAACGCAACCATCAACAGTAGGACAACTGGCTTTACATTGAGGTACGGTGTGAATACTACCAGCGCAATTTGTGCAAAGTTCCGAGTCAATCCAGTAATTACCGTCAACTTCTTGAATTGCACCGGTAGGACAAACAGATAAACACAACTTGCAGGAAATACACTGGCTAGTAATTTCGTAAGCCATGATTATTTACCTTTGTGGGAATTGGTGAAGAGGTAATAGGTGATTGGTAATTGGTGATTGGTGATTGGAACATATTACCCATTCCTATTACCCATTACCTATTACCCATTACCCATTAGCCTTAACATATTGCTCGTAAAATTCTAAAGCAACCTTTTCAATTACGTCATAGGCTTCAACAGTTTGGATTCCTGCTGCTTCTAGTTTTTCCTTGGGACAATTGCCTATTTTCGATACCAAGACTGCTTTACAATCTGCAATTGATTTCATTATATTGTCTGCGGTAGCTGCTTCGCTGTAACCACCTTGACAATATTGATCAATCTTGCGGTGACTAACAAAACGAACTTCATTACCATCAACTTCATAAACTTGAAATTCTTTGGCGTGTCCGAAATGTTGGTTAACTAATCCACCACCTTTTGTTGCTACTGCAATCAAGATTTTAGGACTATTAGCAGATTTTTTGCCAGTTGATGCTTTATCTTTTGCAGCCTTAATTTCTTCTCTAAATTTCTCAATCCCTTCGTGAACTTCTTGACGAGTTTCAAAGTTATATTCTGGAGCCATTTCCATGAACTTATCTTTAGTAAATTCTTGGCTACGATCTTCTCCTAATAATCCTACCGCATCGGCTCGACACTGGCGACAGTGGCGCATCATTTTCATGTTACCAGAACAGCTATCTTGAACTTCTTTCAGTTCTTTTCCTGTTGGTCCACGTTGACCAGTTAAACCGAAATGTGTACCATGTTCTGGTGCAGAAATGAGCGGCATAATGTTGTGTAAGAATGCTCCTCTTTCACGAATAGCCTTATTAACTTCTACCAAATGTTTGTCATTAATTCCGGGAATCATTACGGAATTAACTTTGCATAAGATATCAGCTTCTTTGAGAGCTTGCAATCCTTCCAATTGTTTTTCTAGAAGAATTTTTGCCCCTTCAATCCCTCTGTAACGTTTGCGTTTATAGTGAACCCAAGAATAGATTTCTGCACCTATTTCGGGGTCAATGGTATTAAGGGTGATAGTAACGTGATCTATATTTAATTGCTTGATGCGATCAATATGTTCTGTCAGCATCAAACCGTTAGTAGATAAGCACAATTTAATATCTGGTGCTTTATCGGCAATTAATTCAAAAGTCCGAAAAGTTTTTTCTGGATTAGCCAAAGGATCACCAGGACCAGCAACTCCCAACACAGTCATTTGAGGAATTTTTCCGGCAATTACTAACACTTTATGGGCAGCTTCTTCCGGTGTGAGTAATTCACTCACTACTCCAGGACGACTTTCGTTAGCGCAATCATACTTGCGGTTACAATAGTTACATTGAATATTACAAGCTGGAGCAACGGCAACGTGCATCCGTGCATAGTGATGATGAGCCTCTTCACTATAGCAGGGGTGTTTAGAAATGCGTTCTATGAGTTTTTCATCCATTTCTGGAGTTGTGGTGCTGTCGCAACCGCAAGCAGCAGATGTAGCAGGGGCGATAATGGCATTCTCAAAGTCGGAGGTGAGAATATCTGTAGCAGGTAGTGTCATTGAATTTCGCTGTTGGAGGTGGACTTGAGAGCCACTGTGGGAGATGCTTTTACTACTGCCAATATCTAAATTATTTTAGACATGGTGCTAATCTCATCCCTCCACTCACTTTTGACTGCTAACTTGGTTTTGTTAAGGAGCGTTAAGTGATTGGCGATAAATGATTTATAGCAGCCCTTTTTTTTGCCCCCCTTCATTGACAGGGGATAGAACTTATTGGATTTATTATGTTTGTACTCAAATCCTTAAATCCTTGCATTGCAACGATACAAAAATTAAAAAAGATTTTTTCGGGTAGGGGTACGAGTATTTATAGTGAGGGGTACGAGTATTTATAGTGAGGGGTTCAGGATTTCTTTGTACTCATCTCCAAGTCAATACCTGTAAGGATTTCAGCTATCTTTTTATTGGGTTTTCTTGATATTCGACTGTACTCAACTTTTCGGCAAATTATCCTGAAAACTCTTGTTTATCAAGAATTTAAGGGTAAAAAACTGGAGTAAGACTAATCCGACTACTCCAGATCCGAGCGAAATTCAATTCTGTATACAACCTATCATTTTTTTTCGGGTAAAAATGCAATTTATATTTTTTTATTTTTTCGATTATTAATGATATAAATTGTAGCTGTATATCTTGCTGTATAAGGAATATACCTTTGCTATATCATCTATATTAATGCAGATAATTTGCAAAAGATTTAATTTTTTGATCATTATTTATTGGTGATTGGTTATAATTTTGTTAGCCATAAACTTTCGATTATTACTACTATATATATGTAGTGAACAAACCAAATTAGGGAAAATGTGATGAAAGCTGTTATTATCCATATAGATATAAAAGGTGTGAAACTTCTGTTCAATGAGCCTGTTTCTGCCAGAAAAGTTGTAAACTGAATAATAAACAGATTTGATATACATTACTAACTAAGCGTAATTCCCAATGACCACTAACCGCCATTACCACATTATTACCTTCGGTTGCCAAATGAATAAGGCCGACTCTGAGCGCATGGCTGGCATCTTAGAGGACATGGGCTTTGAGTGGTCAGAAGACCCAAATCAGGCAGATTTAATCCTTTACAACACCTGCACCATTCGGGATAATGCGGAACAAAAGGTATATTCTTATTTAGGTAGACAGGCCAAACGCAAGCAGGAAGAACCTGATTTAACTTTGATTGTTGCTGGTTGTGTTGCCCAACAAGAAGGGGCAGCTTTACTGCGACGGGTGCCAGAATTAGATTTAGTCATGGGACCACAACACGCTAATCGTCTGAAAGATTTGCTAGAGTCGGTTTTTGCAGGTAATCAAGTTGTCGCTACTGAAGAAGTTCACATTTTTGAAGATATCACCCAACCGCGTCGGGATAGTCAAGTCACAGCTTGGGTAAATATCATTTATGGCTGTAACGAACGTTGTACTTATTGTGTAGTTCCTAACGTCCGTGGTGTGGAACAGTCTCGCACACCAGAAGCGGTTAGATCCGAAATTGAACAGTTAGCGAGACAAGGGTACAAAGAGATTACGCTCTTGGGTCAAAATATTGACGCTTATGGACGAGATTTACCCGGTTCTACTCCCGAAGGTCGTCACCTGCACACATTGACAGATTTACTTTATTATGTACATGATGTACCGGGCATTGAACGCATTAGATTTGCCACGAGTCATCCGCGTTATTTTACAGAAAGATTAATTAAAGCTTGTGCAGATTTGCCCAAGGTATGCGAACATTTCCATATTCCCTTTCAGTCTGGTGACAATGAGCTTTTAAAAGCTATGTCACGGGGTTATACACACGAAAAATATCGCCGGATTATTGATACTATTAGAGGATATATGCCAGATGCGTCAATTAGTGCTGATGCGATTGTGGGTTTTCCCGGTGAGACAGAAACACAGTTTGAAAATACTTTGAAATTGGTGGAAGATATCGGTTTTGATTTAGTGAATACTGCGGCTTATTCACCCCGTCCTGGCACACCTGCGGCTTTGTGGGATAATCAACTCAGTGAAGAGGTAAAAAGCGATCGCTTGCAAAGATTGAATCATTTAGTTAATATTAAGGCAGCCGAGCGATCGCAACGTTACTTTGGCCGCATTGAAGAAGTATTAGTAGAAGCGCAAAACACCAAAGACACAAATCAAGTCATGGGAAGAACCGGCGGAAATCGGCTTACGTTCTTTACTGGTAATATTAATGAACTTAAAGGACAAATAGTCAAAGTCAAAATTACCGAAGTTCGGGCTTTTAGTTTAACTGGAGAAGCAGTAGAAGTTCGTCAACCAGTGACAGTTTAAAAAAAATACAGGAGTATGGTGTCAGCTATACTCCCCGTCCGTAATCTCAGGCAAAAAACCTGAAAAACGACTTTGCATGGGGCGTTATGCTTCGCTAACAGACCCTAACAGGTAGATTTTAATATTTCTAACTCCTCTCTCACAGATAATGATTGATAACCCAAAGCAAAAGCCTGGGAACTATCTAAAGAAACATCTTTTGGCCTTGCTGCTGCCATTTTCACATCTGCCTGAAAACAGGATTTTAATTTATCATTTGGAAGTTGTAAGATTTCAACTAATATTTTCCCAAATTCATAACGGGAAATTCTCTCTTTTCCACCTAAATGAATGATCCCATTAACCTTTTCTAAAGCTAATAATAACCCTTTCGCGGCTGTATTTGCACTAACCGGAGTGCGAAATTCATCTATAAATAAACTTAGTTCTTTTCCGTCTTTCAATATTTGGATAAATTGCTGAATAAAGCTTTTAGCTGTGGGTGTTTCCCTGCCAAACATTAACGGCATTCGACAAATAGCCGCTTGGGGATATACTTTTAATATACCTGCTTCAGCTTCGACTTTTTGTTCACCGTAAATATTAACAGGTGATACTTGATCTATTTCTTGATAAGGTGCATTTAAACCATCAAAAACTAAATCGGTAGAGGTAAAAGCTAAAGGTAAAGAATTATCAGCACAAAGTCCCGCAATATCACAAGAGGCTGTAACATTGATTTTATAAGATTCCTGGGAATGAAGTTGACAATAATTTGGTTGAGATTGGGCAGCAGTGTGAATTACTGCATCCGGTTTGATATCATTAAATATCCCTTTTAATTCCTGAAAGTCTGTTAAATTAACTTTCACCATTTTCATATCAGGTATTTCTAGAAAATGGGTATGATATGTACCATAAACTTCCCATCCTAGCTGCGCTAATTGACAAAGATGCCAACCTAGAAATCCACTAACACCTGTAATTAAAAGTTTTTTCATATATCATATATATTTGATTCTCAACTACAATAACTTGATTTCTCTCCGTGCCTCTGCGCCTCTGCGTGAGAAAGAAAAATGTAATTAATTCACCCAAAAATAGCTGTAATTCAATCTCACGCAAAAAACCCCAAAAACAACTTTGCGCCTTTGCGTGAGAATCATTGGTGTCAACTTAACGCAAAATCTTCATCCCGCAAGAAACTCAAGTTCCTTGCTAATAGCGAAAGTCATCTAAAAGATGACTAAATACTAGGAAAATTTATTAGTCCGTTTTAACGGACTTGAGCTATGAGACAGGGAATTTATTCCCTGGCGGGTGTGGAAGCTAAACAAATAAGCCACTTGTACTGAGCTTGTCGAAGTATCTGTAACCTAAGTTGACACCAATGCGTGAGAATATCTGACTACAGAGTTTGGAAATAAGCCTCCAAAGCCTCATGTACCAAATCAGTCATCGGTCGTTCTTGTTTTTCCGCCGTTTCCTTGAGTTGCGCGTAAAAATCATCCCGCAGACTGATGCGGTGACGGGACTTACCGCTGCTAGTAGGATCTCCTGGTGTGTAATCAGCCACAAATTCCCTAATTGCATCAAAACCCAATCTGTCGCAAAAATCCCCAAAACTTTCTTTCGGTGTCCGCGACTTTTTAAAGAAGACAAAAATCGGTTCTAGAAAACTTTCAAGATCATTGTGGTGCAGTCTTTCCACAAAAGGTTGCGCTAACCGAGTTTGATTTGGTGAACCACCCAACCATACTTGATAAGACTCCACAGCGCTACCCACCAAACCCAATTCTGCCATATAAGGACGAGCGCAACCGTTAGGGCAACCGGTCATCCTCACCACAAAATGCTGATTTTGTAAACCTAATTTATCTAATAAAGCCCGAATTCGTTCTAAAATTCCAGGAATGGCTCTTTCCGATTCTGTGATTGCTAAACCGCAAGTAGGTAAAGCCGGACAAGCCATAGCATAGCGGGTTAATGCTGCTATTTGGCTAGGATCAGCAACAACGCCACATTTATCCAGAATCTCTTGAATTGCTGCTTTATCTTCTGGTGCAATATCGTAAAATAGCAGGTTTTGATTACCTGTGAGCCGAATAGGCAGATTAAATTGCTCAACAATTGTCCGCAAAGCGGTTTTTAGTTGGAATGTTCCGTCATCTTTCACACGCCCGTTATCAATGGAAATACCCAAAAATAGTTTACCATCGCCTTGTTCATTCCAGCCCAAGAAGTCCTTATATTTAAACTGGATCAGAGGTTTAAAAGGTTCGAGTTTTTTGCCAAGGTATTCTTCTACCTGAGTGCGGAATTTATCTACACCCCAATCATTAATTAAGTATTTTAACCTCGCGTGTCGTCTGTCCGTGCGATCGCCATAATCTCGTTGTGTCGCTACTATAGCCTTTACAAGATTATAGACATCAGCTTTGGCTACATAGCCAATGGGGTCAGCGGCTCTAGCAAAGGTTTCTTCTTTATTATGGGTTCTCCCCAGACCACCACCAGCAAAAATATTAAATCCTGCTAATGCACCTTTTTTATTGGTAATCACTACCAACGTCAAATCTTGGGAATATAAATCAACAGAATTATCTCCCGGAACTGTGACGCAAATTTTAAATTTGCGGGGCATATAGTGAGTTCCATAGATGGGTTCTACGGAATCATGAAGAATAGTACCATTACCGTTGGTTTGTCGGGCTGCTTTGACATCTGGATGTTCTTGAGCGCTAATGGCTTTTTCCCCATCTAACCAAATTTCATAATAAGCACCGGTTTGGGGAGAAAGTAAATCAGCGATATTTTGGGCATATTCCCAAGCATACTGATATTCTGAGCGATTTTTAAAGGGGGCTGGAGGAGCCATAACGTTGCGGTTAATGTCACCACAAGCGCCCAAAGTTGAACCGAGATTTTCGACAATTGTAGCGATCGCCGCTTTCAGGTTCTTTTTTAAGATACCATGTAGCTGAAAGCCTTGGCGAGTAGTAGCTCTGAGGGTATGATTACCATATTCATCAGCCAGTTTGTCCAAAGCCAAATAAAGCTCAGGGGGTACTAAACCACCGGGATTTTTTGTCCGCAGCATCATTTGGTAATCTTTTTCCTGACCCTTGATGCGGTTATCACGGTTATCCTGTTGATAAGAACCGTGAAACTTGAGAATCTGAATTGCGTCTTCACTAAAGTGGGTAGTGTCCTCAAGGATTTCCGTGGCTACAGGTTCACGTAAAAAATTACTATTTTCTTTGATACCTTCGACTTTGGAAGGCTGACGATTGGTCGTAGGAGAAGCAGCAGTGTTAACCATTACGGTAGATACGTTTCTGAATAAAGCGGTAGACAAAATTAAAATTAAGCAATTAATAGCACCTATTTGGCTAAATAAACTACTTAAAATCAGTCGGAATTATGAATATTATTTTGATTTTAACATGGTCAGAGGCCACCTTGATCAAGCGGCGGTTAGAGTAGCTAACTACTCCAACCAGCAAATATTCGCATTGCCTTAGACCAAAGACAATGAGTAGACTTGACCATCAATCAACAGTCGCGTAATCCCTTTAGCTTGTAAATGGCTACTAGCTTTATGGAGCATTTGACTATCGGGAACTTTAATCACGCGATCGCGCTTAGTAGAAAAGCGTTTAGCTACACGATGGTTATCAAAAATTGGCAGTGTTTTCTGTTGATTTTCCAAACTAGGAATGAGACCCAAATCACCAAAATCCTTGAGTGGCCGGGTAATTAACTCCGCAGAACGATCAATTACCAAATAGCAAGTTTTCGGTAAATTAGCGACTGACAATGGTAAAACTTGTACAGATACTTCCCCATTTCCCCGTCTAGTAACTAGGGGTTTTGGAGCTTCATAGTCTTCGTCCTCAAAGTCCTCCTCATCCTCATACAAATCATCATCTAAATCGTCATCTTCTAAATCATCAGGTTCATCCAACAAATCTTCATCGAGAATTTCCGCAAACAGACTCGGCTGTGAATATCGAGTTTCTACCTCTATCTTTGGTTTGGGGACAATGGGCGTTTCCGTTGGCTTGTGTCTAACAATTTCCAGTTCTTTGACAATAGGAGTTTCCTTGATAACAGGAAGCTTGGGTTTTTCCACTGCTGAGGAGCGTGTTTTCACCCGTCTATTAGCCGGAATCGGTTGATCAAAATCAAAATCATTCTCTGGTTCTGGTTTTGGTAATGCTTCTGCTTCTATTGTGGGCTTTTCTACTTTTGGGTTCAATAACTCCCCACCACTGCTGACGCTGCTAGAAGCCTCTACTAGCAATGGTGGTTGGGTCAACAGCGGTAACTGCTCATAACTTACCTGCGCTCTGCCTTCAGGGGTTCTAGCAGCACGTTTTAAAGAGACGAGAAATTCGTACTCTTCTTCTGGTAAGGTACTTTTAAGCAGACGGCTAATTGTAGAGTTACTCACACCATAGCGTTCTGCTAAAGTCGAGGTTGTTTCCGCAGTTTCTCGATATAGCTTGAGAATTTCTTGTTTGTCAGAATCTGTTAATTTTCTCACGGTAGACACCAAAATTTGTTAAGTTCGTTTGCGTCCACGGTCTCGGCCTTTAAGACTCAATGATGCGTCATATTCTAGAACAGCACCCAGACCGAATAACACTCCACTAAACACCCAGAATACTTCTAGTATGTCTCCACTTTGATAATTAGGTCATTGGGCGAATTTAAACCACATATCTGCATATCTGCAATGTAGAGCGAAAATGCGGCTGCGGCAATCATTCGCCAAGACAAGGAGACTTTACGTCCCCAAAAAGCCAGCAGCATAGTTGTGGCAATAATTAATAATGCCACATCGCTAACTATGTAAAACAAGTTGAGAAAAAAGGCTATCTGTTCAGTTGATGTTTGCTCTTTTTGAGCAATCAACCAAGGGAGAAAACTGCCTAATCCGCCAACTGCTGCTACAATTAGCCATTGCCATGGGTCTAGATGAATGCGGCGAGAAAGCAAGGCTAAAGCCATACCAGTCCCTAAACATAAATATGTGAGGACAAAAAATATATCAGCAATAGATACATCTGGCTCTTGTTTTAGGACGATTTCTATATAGCCGAAAACGAGTCCACCTATAAAATAAGCAAACATTCCTAACCCGATTGAGAGCCAGACTTTTCCACTACTAACCATTTGGGTACTCCGCCAGTTCCTCCAGCATAAGAGACTTGCACCCAAATAAGCCACAGCTTCAAAAATATTTGTACCAATTACATACCACTGGGCGCGAACTTCTATTCCTGCTTGCTCTGGGTCAGAGATTTTGGCACTGAACAACAAAAAGTATAACAATGCTAAAACAGCCCAGCTAAAACAGCAAAGAACAAGGTTTTGAGTAGTTAAGTAGGTGGGCTTGAGATCAGATGAGTTGTCGTAAGATTTACTCATAGAGATTAACTATGTAAATGCTCTGAATGTAATATTGTTTACAAAATTGATGAAATAATTGGCATTTACGTACTTGTGTGATAGACAATAGCCAGTTAAAGGCAAGTGCCAGTTAAGAGTTGTTTTTTAACAAATCAATATCCACCTTAACGCCAAAGCTGATGAAGTGGAGATTTTTGTAACCAACTGATAAATAGTTCTTGGTGTCACCAAAGTATGTTTTTCCTAATCTGTGCAGTTCTTCTAAAAAAAGAATTACATGAGTTTCTTGCCAAGCTGGCATTTTACTCATCTGTGACAAATTCGCGGTTAGGAAAGATTTTACTGCATTTGCGGCAGATATATCGGGAAATTGATTTTTCTGTAATACCCCGGTTATCTCTGTGGCAAATAAACGGTTAAAAACATGAGTTTTTTCTGTTCCCTGCGATGCACTGAGCTTGTCGAAGTGTTGCCCGTTCCCTGTTCCCTCTGAATGAAATTAGGAAATTTTTAATTTTCTCTTGCTTATTTAGACAATTTTAGCTATGATTGTGAAGGCTTCATGGGTACGTAGCTCAGTTGGATAGAGCATCCGCCTTCTAAGCGGACGGTCACAGGTTCGAGTCCTGTCGTACCCATTAAAATTGGTATACATAGCTATTAATAACGCGCAAAGGTTATAGTTGTACAACAATAATTAATGACAGTTATATTTTAGAAGCCACCGAAAGTGGGAAAATAAAATTATGCCAAGAGAAGACTTAACAGAGGAAAAGCCGATAATATGCACTTGAGTGAAATTACCCATCCTAACCAGTTGCATGGTTTGTCAATTCGGCAGTTAGAACAAATTGCCCGGCAAATTCGTGAGAAGCACCTACAAACCGTAGCAGCCTTTGGAGGGCATTTGGGTCCGGGTTTGGGCGTTGTCGAATTAACACTGGGGCTTTATCAAACCTTAGATTTAGATCGGGATAAGGTCACATGGGACGTAGGACATCAAGCTTATCCCCACAAATTAATTACCGGACGCTACAGTAATTTCGACACTCTTCGCCAAAAAGACGGCGTTGCAGGTTATCTTAAACGCGGCGAGAACAAATTTGATCATTTTGGGGCAGGACACGCTTCTACAAGTATTTCGGCCGCCCTGGGAATGGCTTTAGCCCGCGACTTAAAAGGGGAAAAATTTAAAACCGTTGCTGTGATTGGTGATGGGGCTTTAACTGGAGGCATGGCGCTAGAAGCGATTAACCACGCGGGACACTTACCCAAAACTAATCTCCTCGTGGTTCTCAATGATAACGAGATGTCCATTTCTCCCAATGTGGGGGCGATTCCTCGTTATCTGAATAAAATGCGTCTGAGTGCGCCGGTGCAGTTTCTCTCAGATGGAATTGAGGAACAGTTAAAACATCTGCCTTTTGTGGGTGAATCGCTTTCCCCAGAACTGGAACGCATCAAAGAAGGTATGAAGCGGTTAGCAGTTCCCAAAGTCGGCGCTGTTTTTGAAGAATTGGGCTTTACCTACATGGGGCCAGTTGATGGCCATAATTTAGAAGAATTAATTGCCACATTCCAACAGGCACATCAAATTACTGGCCCTGTTTTGGTTCACGTAGTGACAACTAAGGGTAAGGGCTATGAACTGGCGGAAAAAGATCAAGTAGGCTACCATGCCCAAACTCCCTTTAATTTAACCACTGGGAAAGCGATTCCTTCCAACAAACCTAAACCCCCCGCTTACGCTAAGGTCTTTTCTCATACTTTAGTGACACTGGCGGCACAAAATCCTAAAATCGTCGGCATCACAGCCGCAATGGCGACTGGTACAGGTTTAGATAAACTACAAGCTAAATTGCCTAACCAGTATATTGATGTGGGTATTGCTGAACAACACGCTATTACCTTGGCTGCCGGTTTAGCCTGTGAAGGTATGCGTCCTGTTGCTGCTATTTACTCTACTTTCTTACAACGTGCCTTTGACCAAATTATTCATGATGTTTGCATTCAAAATCTACCTGTATTCTTCTGTTTAGATCGGGCGGGGATTGTTGGTGCTGATGGTCCGACTCACCAAGGTATGTATGATATCGCTTATCTGCGTTTCATTCCGAATATGGTGGTAATGGCTCCCAAGGATGAGGCGGAATTACAACGGATGGTTGTGACTGGGATTAATTACACTGATGGACCGATTTCGATGCGTTTCCCCCGTGGTAATGGTCACGGTGTCCCCTTAATGGAGGAAGGTTGGGAATCTCTGGAAATCGGGAAGGGGGAAATTCTCCGTCAAGGGGATGATGTGTTAATTGTGGGCTATGGTACAATGGTTTACCCGGCAATGCAAGCAGCGGAAATTCTCAGCGAACATGGGATTGAAGCAACTGTGATTAATGCCCGTTTTGTTAAGCCTTTGGATACTGAGTTGATTTTACCTTTGGCTAAACACATTGGTCGGGTTGTGACTTTGGAAGAAGGTTGTTTAATGGGTGGTTTTGGTTCTGCGGTGGCTGAGGCTTTACTTGATGCTGATATTGTTGTCCCTGTGAAGCGGATTGGTGTTCCTGATATTTTGGTAGATCATGCCACACCGGATCAATCTTTTGCGGAGTTAGGTTTGAGTAGTCCTCAAATTGCGGAAACTGTTTTACAAGCTTTTTTTAAGAAACAGGCTGCTGCTTTGGTCTAGTTGATTTTTTGTCTGAATCAGGATTTACGGGATTTCAGGATTTTTCTGTATCCTGTTTATCCTGGTTCTTAATATTTCCAGAATTATTGACCGCAGATGAACGCAGATAAACGCAGATAAATATGGATGATTATTTTTTTGTGCAGTTTCACATAAAATTTGGTATTAAATATATTGGTAATTTTTCATAATTATGAAGTTGCTAAACAATCGTTATCAGGTTATTCAGGTTTTAGGTGCAGGAGGGTTTGGTGAAACTTTTCTCGCTGAAGATACCTATATGCCTTCCCGTCGTCGTTGTGTGATTAAGCAACTTAAACCTATTAGCAATGACCCCAAAACTTATCAAGTAATTCAACAACGGTTTGAGAGGGAAGCTGCGACGTTGGAGTATTTGGGGGAAGCTAATGACCAAATTCCCCAACTTTATGCTTATTTCTCGGAAAATGGTCTCTTCTATCTGGTGCAAGAATGGGTGCATGGTCACACTTTGACTAATGTGATTAAATCTCAAGGACAATTACAGGAAAATACTGTTAGAGAAATTCTGTTAAGTTTGCTGTCTGTGTTGGATTATGTTCACAGTAAAGGGATTATTCATCGAGATATTAAACCAGATAATATTATTTTGCGGGAGATAGATAATAAACCAGTTTTAATTGATTTCGGTGCGGTTAAAGAAACTATTCGGACTACTATTAATGCTGCTGGACATCCTACTCAGTCTCTAGTGATTGGGACTCCTGGTTTTATGCCTAGTGAACAAGCTATTGGTCGTCCGGTTTATGCTACTGATATTTATAGTTTGGGTTTAACGGCTATTTATTTACTTACGGGTAAATATCCTCAAGAATTAGAAACTCATCCTCACACGGGACAGGTTATTTGGCAACAATTCGCTGGGGGGATTTCTCCCCAATTAGTAATGCTACTAACTCAAGCAATTGAACCACGTCCAGGCGATCGCTTTACTACTGCGAATAAAATGTTATATGCTTTAAAATCTGACACTTCTATTCCCTCACAAGTTTATCATATTAATCAAACAGCAGCAACAATTCATCTCACTCCTGCCGCACTAAATCAACCTATATCTTCACTCTCTCAAAATCCCGTGGTTAAAACTGGGAATAATCAGCAAATTTGGCAAAAACCAGCGGTGATTATTGGTAGCGTTATGATGGGAAGTTTAATTGGTGCAATGGCTATTTCTAGCATAAACCGACCACAAACCACAAATTCCATTGTCACTAATTCCAATATCACAGAAACACCAACCCCAACCCCAACACCAACATCAATCCTAACACCAACACCAATACCAACAACTGTAAATACTCCCATTTCTGAAGCAACTGTATCTCCTACTCCTTCAATATTACCTGAACCCACAGAGACAATTCCTGAAAATACTCCTACTCCTTCCATAGAATCAACTCCACAACCAGAAATAAAAAATGAACAGGAACAAACGTCTGTAGTTCCTACTACAGAACCGACTTTAACTATCAAAGAAACATTAAAGAAAAAAAGACAGGAAAAACGTGATCAAGTAGCTACTAATATTAGGGAAACTGTCCCAGCATTTCCTACAGGTACATCAAGAAGTAGTGTAGAAGAAACGCTAGGTAAACCAAAGAAAGATTTAAGAGGATTATGGGGAAATACCCGCGCTGTTACTTATAAAGTTGTTCCTAAGAAAATTGATTTAGGCTACTTATTTGATAAGAAAACTGGAACGCTAAAACAAACAGAAGCAGCTTTTGCATCATCAGTAGAACCTGAAGTTATGCAGACAACTCTCAATGGTTTATTGAATGGAGAAGCTACAGCAGAAATTAAACAAGGACTGCAACAAGTTCAACAACGACAAACAGATAATTTTACTTTTAGTAAGGGTGGGGTAAAAGGTCAAATAGTTCGACAAAGTTGTGATTTTATCTATATTAGTATTTGGGATGCTGATTTACATGATTTTGTGAATCCAGCAGATGCAAAACAGTGTTAGAGGAATAGGAGTGAGAATGAACTTTATCACCAAAAGTCTGAAAAGAGGCAATTTCATTAAGAGGATGTTTGAAAAGTATCAGAATTAATCGAGATCCCCCCAACCCCCCTTACAAAGGGGGGCTAAATTCCTCAAAGTCCCCCTTTTCAAGGGGGATTTAGGGGGATCTGCGGGTGTCAGATCCCACACGAAAAAGTTTTCAAACAACCTCTAATACATATAATCGTAAATTTGTCCAGTATATAAGTTCTCTCTATTATGTATTCCGTTCTAAAAACTTACCAATATCCCCATTATATAAATGAATTATAGAAACAATCATTTGTTTAACTTTCAAAGGATTATTATTACAGAAATTACAGAAATCATCCTTTTCTTGATCAGTTCCCCATAGTGGTTGTGATTCTATCAGAGACAAGGCTATTTCTGAGGAATTAGACAACTTTAAACACCTTACTGATGATAGCCAATATTCTAAAAAAGTGAATTCTGGATATTGTTCTCGACAGGTGAAAATCACACAACTTTGATGATTTGTTTCAGCAATTATTTTGATGAATTGCATATATTTTAGATGATCAATATCTACATGATCCAAAATAATCAGACAACGATGGGTACGCAAATAATAGATAATTTGATTAATATTCAGTTTGTTTTCTTTGTGATGGGAGAACAAAGATAGCAAGTCAGTCATCATACTATCAAAACATGGAACTGTCGGTACTGAACGCCAAAAAACGTAATCAAATTGATTCTGAATTTGTTTTGCTAGTTGAGTAGCTAAGGTTGTTTTCCCAACTCCACCTATACCGAATAATCCTAGTAAGCGACAACCATCTTGTAAAATCCATGACTGCAATTGTGTCAGTTCTTGGCTATATCCGTAAAATGCTGAAATATCAATTGCAGTTCCCCAGTCTGGGAATTGATTTAAATTTGGTTTTTTTTTGCGTATTTGTGCGTATGCGGGGGGGGGGAAATATTACTTCAGCACTGGTAGTAATTTCTCGCCAATCTAGATTTAATCGCCGACATAGTTCTTCAAAGCTTGTATAACTAACAGGTTTACCAGTCAGGAAATTACTAATTGTAGCTAAGGACAATCCGGTATCATAAGCTAAAGCCCTTTGGCTGGGGTAGCCATTAACTCCAAGTGCCATATTAACCTGTTGAATACGGTCATTGCTTACCTTAAGTGACTTTGACATAATGTTAAATAATTTACGTCAAGACGGTAATAATTCACTTGTTCAGGCAGATTTGACTAAATTCAGATGTTTTGATTGATATATTCTCATAATCAGTGCGTCATGTAAATCTATCTTTAGATAGATGACATGGTTGTTTTGTTTTTTGATGTCAAAATTAGCTCTCAAGTCAGATGAAGTCAGATGAAGTCAGTGTTTCTCAGTACGGAAGTCAGTACAGCGTTGGGTAGATTGAATATATGCTAATTCAACTAATTAGCACCCCATGGAAATATCACGAAAACAATATCTTTTTCTGGAACTAAACAAGGAGAATCTCAAATGGCTAGATATGGAAGCAATGGAAATGATGATTTATCTGTTGAGGGATACTGGACTAACCCATGGTGGGCACCTTGGGGAGTTTGGAATTGGGCTTATGATAACCAGCTATACGGATTGGCAGGAAACGACTTTCTCAAAGGCGCATATAATGCCGACTTGATAGATGGTGGGGATGGCAATGACACCATCTGGGCATGGCAAGGAAATGATACTCTTTATGGTGGTAACGGTAATGACAATATTGATGCTGGTCAAGACCACGATTTAGTCTATGGCGGAAGTGGTAATGACACTATTTACGGCGATCGCAACAGTTGGATTGATCGAGGAAATGGTAACGATACTCTTTATGGAGAGTCTGGAAATGACTACCTTGATGGTGGGGAGGGTAATGACTATCTTAATGGTGGAACTGACAATGATACTCTGATTGGTTTTTGGGGTAATGATACTCTTTATGGTATGGAAGGTAATGATTATCTTGATGGTGGAGACGGCGATGATGTCATAGATGGTGATTCATGGTATTGGGTTTCTGGGTCTGCCAGAGATACTATTTATGGTGGATCTGGCAATGACAAAATTTGGGGTGGTGAAGACAACGACTTCATAGATAGCGGATCTGGAAATGACACTGTAGACGGTGAAAGTGGTGATGATACCATCTGGGCATGGCAAGGAAATGATACTCTTTATGGTGGTGACGGTAATGACAATATTGATGCTGGTCAAGACCACGATTTAGTTTATGGCGGAAGTGGTAATGACACTATTTACGGCGATCGCAACGATTGGATTGATAAAGGAAATGGCAATGACACTATTTACGGCGAAAGTGGCAATGATGTTATATATGGTGGTGCCAGTAATGATGTTATAGATGGTGATGCTTCGTATACAGTCTATGGCTCTGCGAGAGATACTATCTATGGTGAATCTGGCAATGACTATATTTGGGGTGGTGAAGACAACGACTCCATTTATGGTGGGTCTGGAAATGACACCATAATTGGTGAATCTGGCAATGACTATCTAAATGGTGGTAAGGGAGCAAATACAATATACGGTGGAGATGGAAACGACGTTTTTGCTGCGGTACAATTTGATGGTCAGAGAGATATTTTTAATGGTGGTGAAGGTGTAGATACATTTTTTGTGGGAGTTTCAGGGGATAGCAACGATTTAGATACTGCTAGTAAGGTCTTGTCTTATACAGGACAAATTACCTCAATAGTGGGTACTGTAGTTGGTGTTATCAACCCTCTGACTGGGGCTGTGATAGGTGCTTTGGGCGGTGCATTCGGTCTAGGATCTTCAATATTACAAGACCTTAAACCAGCTATTGGAGGTTGGAATGATGTTGTGATCATTGATGATTTCCAGCCACAGAAAGATATATTGGTTATACCGAAAGGTTTTAATTGGACTGAGAATCGTAATCTAGGAACGAACATAGATAACGTATATTATCAAGGAATAAACATCAAACAACAGAATCAAGCTGGTGGGGAGGATTCTTTAGTTTTCCTGGATATTGCCGGGTACAACTCACAACATAATTACAGTTTGCAACTACTTAGTCAAACTGATAGTTCTTGGTTTTACACTGTGGCGTGATCATAATGCGGTGTATTTAAGGCTATTTATCAACTTTCCCGTCAAGCAGCACCGTCAACCCAATGAAAGCCAGTAGGTTGGGTTGAGGAACAAAACCCAACATTTTGCCCCATTTACAACATTTTGGCGCATTTGTTGGGTTTTCCCACGTTAAGCCCAACCTACCACTACCAAAGGAGAATGGCTTATTGATTTGGCTAACAAACCCGCCATGAAATGAATTTCATGGCTAATAGCCAAAGTTTACTAAAGTAAACTATAAATTGATGGTTATTTCTAGTCATCTTCAGATGACTTTTGCTATGAGACGGGGAATTAATTCCCCGTCGGGTAATAGGTTTTACGTTAAGTTGACACTTATGAATCTCTTGCTTTACCCCTACTATCCTACTTTTATGTTAGAATAATCAAATAGATTCTATTGCATCCGACCGATAACCGCTATATGGTATTTATTGCCTCGAATAGTGTATAGTCAAGAAAAAATTCACTAATTGCTAATAGCTACAGTATTGTTAGTGCAAAATTAATAATGATATCGGCAAGAAATAATAGTTACATAGACATCATCAACAGCATAAACCAAACGATTTGTATCATCAATTCGCCGTGACCAAAATCCGGCTAAATTTTCCTTGAGAGGCTCTGGTTTACCAATACCCTCAAAAGGCATCCGCATCGTTTCCTCAATCAACTTATTGATTCTTTTGAGAGTCTTTTGATCTTGCCCTTGCCAGTAAAGATAATTACCCCAAGCCTCATCAGTCCAAGCCAACATTCTACTCATTTAACAAATCTCGCTGCACCACCTTCCCCTGCTTAAATTGAGCAATGGAACGTTCTAAATGGGCTGCATTTGCCGGAGACTTCAATAAATGCACAGTCTCCATGAGACTATTAAAAAACTCCAGGGACATCACCACCGTATCATCAGCATCCCGTCTAGTGATAATTGTATAGTCGGCATCTGCCGTCACCTGGTCTAAAACCGTTTTCAGACTATTTCTGGCCTCGCTAAAAGAGATAATTTTCATTGGCGGAGAACCTGTACTGTTTATTGTACAAGTATAGCAGGTTTGGGCAAATTGTACAATCCCTAGACGTTTATGTAGTATTTTGTCTTCCTAAAAGAGCCGCACCCATATATGATATTTATTACCGGGAATAGTGTATAATCAAGAAAAAATTCACTAAAAACATATATATAATTATGAATACATTAGAAAAATTAGAACTGTTGAGTGAAAACTGTAGCGACAACACAGAATTAGATAGAATTATTGGACAACTTTTAAATGTAATTTTAACCCGTTATCGTCAAAAACTCGCTATGTATAACTTAGATATAGATAAATTTCAGAAAAAATATCAACTAACTTCTGAAAAATTTTTAGAACAATTTAACTCAGGAAATTTAGGAGATGAAATGGATTTTTTTGAGTGGTTCGGCTTATGGGAACTACGCAAAGATATTTTAAAAAAAATCCATAAATTAGAACAAGCTTTATGAAAAATGTTAGAAATGCCGATGACTATTTGGCATGGATAAAATCTGTAATTGCACTTTGTCCAGAAGTCGTAAATGTAACGATTATTCGAGAAGAATCACAAACTGATAAAGGACTATGGCGTTATCGTCTGACATTAAAAGATGGTAGCTTTTTAGAAATGTTTGAATTCTTGCAAATAGCATCAGGACAAGTAGAAATAATTAAATATAGTTTCCATTGGCAACCTGAAAATAGAGAACTAATAAAACGTTGGGATAACGCACCCCATCATCCGAAAATTTCAACTTACCCCCATCATGTACATGATGGTTCTGAAGATTCCGTTTTTCCGTATTTATCTGTTGATATTGAAGCAATTTTCAGACAAATTTCTGAACATATAAAATCTCAATAAGTTGTCATTAACATAATGCTAAAATAATTTCATCAGGAATTATACCCCAAATCAAGCAACTATGACTAAAAAACCCAAACGCATTTTATTCTTACATCCCAATTTTCCCGCCCAATTTCGCCACCTCGCCACAGCTTTAGCAAAAGATGATAATTATCAAATAGTATTTACTACCAATCGTCAAGAAGGAACAATACCAGGTGTACATAAAGTTATTTATGAACCTTCCCGTCAAACTGCACCCCAAACTCATCATTATGTCCGCAATTTAGAAAATGCCGTTCTCACCGGACAAGCTGTATATCGAATCGCAGAAAACCTGAAAGCACAGGGTTTTATTCCAGATATAATTTATGGTCATTCTGGTTGGGGTCCAACATTATTTATGAAAGAAGTTTTTCCCAAAGCAGAATTATTATGTTTCTTTGAATGGTTTTATCATCCTCGCGGTTCTGATGCTGATTTTGATCCCAATGAACCATTAAATGCAGATGATTTATGTCGAATTCGTGTAAAAAACGCCCCGATTTTAATTGATTTATATAATTGCGATAGAGGTCTTACTCCCACTAATTGGCAACATCAACAATTTCCCCCAGAATATCATAGTAAAATTAATGTTTGTCACGATGGGATAGATACTAATTTTTTTCAACCTCAGCCAGATGCTAAATTAGTTTTACCCCGCATTAATCTTGACCTTTCCCATGTCTCAGAATTAGTCACCTATGTAGGCAGAGGAATGGAACCTTATCGGGGTTTTCCTCAGTTTATGGAAGCAGTGGCATTAATTCAACAACAACGACCAAATTGCCATATTGTAGTTGTGGGAGAAGATAGAGTAGCCTATGGTAAACAGCTTCCTGATGGTAAAACCTATAAACAATTAATGTTAGCAAAACTGGATTTAGATTTATCCAGATTACACTTTACTGGTAGATTACCTTATCATGAATATCTCCAAGTCTTACAAGCATCTTCAGCCCATATTTATTTAACCCGTCCCTTTGTTTTATCCTGGTCAATGATGGAAGCAATGTCAACAGGATGTTTGTTAATAGCTGCTAATACTCCACCAGTTTTAGAAGTAATTAAAGATGGTAAAAATGGACTTTTAGTAGATTTCTTTTCTCCTGAACAAATTGCAGATAAAGTCAACAAAGTGTTAGATAACTTCCAAGATATGAAAGCTATTCGTGCAGCCGCAAGAAAGACTATAGTAAATAATTATGATTTAGCAAAATTATTACCACAGCATTTAGATTGGTTGTTAGGGAAGAAAACCGCTGTTAAGTCTTATGGGTTTGCAAAAATATAAAAAATAAAATAAATACCCTCATACTTTGACAAACTAACCCCGCAGATATTAAAAAATGTATTCTGCGTTGGTTAAGTAATATTAGGAAAACTGTTGAGTTGATGTGATATGTAAGGGTAAAGCAAAAGCTTAATGGTGTCAACTTAACGCAAAATCTTCATCCCGCAAGGAACTCAAGTTCCTTGCTAATAGCGAAAGTCATCTAAAAGATGACTAAATACTAGGAAAATTCATTAGTCCGTTTTAACGGACTTGAGCTATGAGACAGGGAATTTATTCCCTGGCGGGTGTGGAAGCCAAACAACCCACATTCAGCATGAGTAAATATACTCAAAATATTTTTCCCAGCAGGTTATTTTGTCAAAAAAAGAATTTCATAAAACAGCTAAAACCCAATCATAATAACCAGTTCATGCTTTTTGCTATCTAGGTCGGTATTCAATGAATTTAATCTCAAACCAACTAATTTATTGACATTATTCTCAATAAACTTGATTCGAGCTTTAAATATATCGGCGATGGCTACGCCGCGCCGAAGGCATCGCTCTAATATAGAATTGCGTGTCATTGTCTGAAAGCCTTGTTATCATTGGGTTATGGATAATTCCGAAAATTCAAAAAACACCTGCGGAATGTGGGAAACAAATAAGCCATCTGTAACCTAAGTTGACACCAATGAGTAGTGCTAAACCCCTACCATATATCGAAGTTAAAGTGATTCATATTGACTTCATATCACTAAAATTAATAACGTTGAAAGGTTACTAATCACTTATTTGTCAATTTGTCAATAGTAAATTTTTACTATCGCTCAAATTAGATCATTTCTGAGCAAATTTATGGCTAAAATTTTTGTAAAGTTTTGTATTAGCCGGGGAAATTAATTTCTGAAACTACTGTCAATAAAGGGTTTGAGACTAACATCTTCTGAAAAATCCAAAATTGACAATAGTAGGCCAATTATGAAATTCTCTGAAATTATAGCAAATCGCGGAAAGTATTGCAACCTCGTTGATAAATAGAAAAGATTCTCAATTAATTATTAAGGAAATCTAAAGACAAATTGCTAAAAGTTATAAATATCAAAAGTATTATTGATTTTCTATAACTCAAGCTTATCATACAGCCATAAGAATTGAGAATAAATAGAATCTGGAATTAAACTACAAGCATATTATTTCATGATGGTAAGCGAAAGGCTACCCATTTACCCGAATGCAGTATAAGTACATTGGTACTTTCCCCAGCGACTATATGCGCCCGATTCAGACAATAATATATCAAAAGCTGATAATATATCTTAAATCACAGAATATAGCAATCAACTGATTATGTCCAATTTAACAACTATCTCCCGACTACGGAATATTATTTTCTCGATATTTCTAACTCTGATCATTAGTTGCATAGTTCCTGCAACTGCTTCGGCTTCTGACTTGGGAATTGAATCAGGTTCTCTTCGTCCTTGTCCAACTTCCCCTAACTGTGTTGTCAGTCAAAATGCTGATGCTAAACACGCTATTGCACCAATCACTTATGATGTAACACGAGATAAAGCTAGAAAAACCTTACTCAAAGTTCTCACGGTTGTTCCCCGCACCACAGTTATAGAACAAACAGATAATTATATTCATGCGATTTCTAAAAGTCGCATTTTCAAATTCGTTGATGATGTAGAATTTTATTTTCCTAGCAATGATTCAGTTATTCATATTCGTTCTTCTTCTCGTGTGGGAGATTCTGATTTTGGTGTCAACCGCACTCGCTTAGAGCAAATTCGTTTAGCTTTACGAGATTTGAATATTTAATATGAAAATTGTCAGAATATTGTCAGAAATGGCTAACGCCACGCTTCGCTATCAGGATGTCCAGGATTTAAGGATTAACAGGATGAAAATAAGGATTTAATCACCAATCACCAATCACCAATCACCAATCACCAATCACCAATCACCAATCACCAATCACCAATCACCAATCACCAATTCCCTATTCCCTATTCACCAGTGCAAAAATACTCCCGACGACAAAACCTCCAAGATGCGCCCAATAAGCGACTCCTCCCATTTCTACACTCATATTAGCTGCTGCTTGGAGACTAGCAAAACCAGAAATGAGATTTTGCACAAAGAAAATACCAATAATTACTAATGCCGGAACATTAATTGTGGTGATAAAAAAACCTAAAAAGATTAAAGTGGTAATTCTTGCTTGAGGAAACCAGATTAAATATGCACCTAAAACTCCAGAAATTGCCCCACTTGCTCCCAAGGAAGGAACAGCAGAGTACATACCAATAAACCATTGACATAGAGCAGCTATAGCCCCACAGGTTAAATAAAACAATAGATATTTAAAATGTCCTAAGCGGTCTTCAATATTGTTACCAAATACCCACAAATAGACCATATTGGATATTAAGTGCCACCAACCTCCATGCAAAAATTGTGATGTAAATAAGGTTGTCCACTCTCGACTCCAGTTAATGCTTAATTCTTGCGGTATTACCGCATACAATTGAAAAAATTGTTCTAGTTGTAGACTTGACAAGCTTATTTCATGGAGAAAAACTAGGACATTCATGCCAATTAACCCATAGGTAAAATATGGAGTAATTCGGGTGGGGTTGTCATCGTAGAGGGGAAACACAAATATTGTTCCAAATCATCATTAATAGAACTATAACAGGAGTCAGGAGTCAGGAGTCAGGAGTCAGGAGTTCAGAAGTATGGCTAACGCCACGCTTCGCTATCAGGAGTATGGCTAACGCCACGCTTCGCTATCAGGAGTTCAAGAATGAAGAATGAAGAATGAAGAATGAAGAATGAAGAAAATTTTCCTCCTATGGGAATCATAAATGATATTTAAAAAATTTTAAGTAGGTAGGCAATGCCCACCCTAGGTATATTTCAAAAATCAAATATTATTCCTATGTTTCCTGTTTCCCCGTTCCCTAATTACAAAAGATTTGCTGATTCATAGAGTCTTCTGAGAATAGCTGTAATTTTAATTCCGTAGTCTAAATCAGCAGACCAGCGCCCTGACAATTGATGAACTGACGACGCAACTCCTCTAGTCACAAAGCGAAATCTAGGATCTACTTCTTGTTGGACTAAAGGTTCTAAACTGGCATAGGCTTTTAAATGTTGAATATGCGCTCTGACACCAATTCTGGCGCTGGGAAATGATGCTCCTTCCGCACCACCACCAACTGCACCCAAACCGGCAAAGTTATTTTGCTGGGATTTAATGTCAGTACCAAACCGTAAAAATCCAGTTTCTAAACACATTTGACAAAAAGCAATATCATGATTTATGCCTTCAATTGTTGCTTCTTCTCGATATAGTTTAGGAAGATCAGGAAACTGTGTAATGGCGGTTTCATTATTGGTTTTTAGAAATAGTTGTAGCTGTACTTCTGATGTATTACCATTGGAGATAAGTTGCTCAATTTGTCCAGGACAAACTGTTGAAATTGAGCGTAATTTTACTGTGCGCGTGGCACTATCCCAATCAATAGAAATATGAGAGTCTCGAAGTTCTACAGCTTTAATATACACTATTTGGCGATAGGTAATTCGGCGTAAATTAGCTAATTTGGAAATATCAATCCGTAACCGATCTACTAAATCAATTGGGATGTAAGCATTCCCATTAATTAATACTCCTTGTTCAGCGTAATTTTGTCCATTAATATTGATATTAATGCTAGAATAATTTTCGGTCGTTGGTTGCTGAGGATCATTTGCTTGATTCCAAGTAGTCAGTCCTTCGGCAATTCCGATGGCAAAATCACGACGACGACTTTGTAATAAAGCCCGATCTTCAGGACTGCTTAAAAACCCGACTTGTAGTAATAAAGCTCCAATCACAGTTTGACGACAAAATTGTAAATTACCCAAGCCACTATCTGTATCTGGTTTCACTCCGCGATTTGGTAATTGGGGGACACGACGCAAAAGTGCCATTAATACCATTTCGGCATTTTGTTTGCGTTGGTCATTTTTGGCAATATAAAATGCACTTGCTCCCCGCACCGATGGACTATTAGCAGCATTGGCTTGAATTTCTAGCGCTACATCCTTGGTATTAGCACGAGCATTAATCCAAGCGATGGTTTGAGCCGCACTCAAATCATCAGGAACAGCTAAAACTTCTACGTTACGGGTGCGGAGTTCTGTCACCACTAAATCTCGCAAAAGAATCATTTCCTTTGCTTCCGTTGTGCCACCAGCGATCGCACCGGGGTCATTTTTACCCGCTTCTGTGCCACCATGTGCCGCAGAAATAAAAATCCGCCCCATTTTTACCTATTTCCGTTGCTAAGTCTCAGCAATTGCAATTCTTTGACACTCTCAGGGAGCCAAGCCACTGAGATTCTACTGACAGAATTAGATTAAGGGTTTAGCCCAATCCCATCTCGCTGCGACCGCCAAACGCCGCCTAGACGCTCAAAACAACTGCCAATCAAGGTGTTGAAATTGCGCTTACTTTTATTGTTTTCAATGTTTTCAGAATCCATCACTAAGCCAAGACTCGGTAAGCTCCACACCCTGCCATTACTCGCTCTTTTAAGTCATACTGCCGTTAGGACTTGAACCTAACCGTTGTTTCTTATGAGCCGGGATTGCTCCGTACTAGGATGCTTCAACACATAGATGTTTTTTGTTCTTACTCACAATTTAATTCTAACATACCACAGGGATTAAAATCCCTCGTGTCGCTTATATCTCAGGGAGCCAAGCCGCGCTCGTTTTACGCTTACCGGATGCTCTTATAAATTAGCGATCGCTTCTGCAATTCTTCCAGACACAAAAGGTAAAATTTCCCGACTCTTAGCTTGCGCTTTCCCTTCCGTAAACACCACCAACAGATAAGGACGTTGATCTGGTAATTCAATATAAGCCGCATCATGGCGGACTGTGCTTGTCCAACCTGCTTTTGACCAGATTTGACTATTTTGAGGTAATCCACCGCCTAAGAAGCCTGTAACCTGGTCTTCTTCCACATCTTGGGGTAAGTCATCAGGGTTAATATTACGTTTGATTAAATTCATCATAGATTGCGATCGCTCACTAGAAACCGTCACCCCACCCACGATACTATGTAATAATCTCGCAGTGGCATCCGTCGTCACCATATTCCGATTTTCAAACATCTCCCCATAAAAAGCCCTTTCCCGGCCATAGGGACCATCACCCCAAGTTTTTTGACAGACATTAATTGCTTGCATTTCCTCCCACCCCAAGGACTGGTAATACCGATTAATAATATTGCGTTGATATTTCCAAGTTTCAAAAGGACCAGGACTTAACAGCGGACCAGAAGTAGTCCCACTGATGATATCCACAATTAAACTGGTAGCATCATTACTAGAATCAACGATCATATCCGTCAAAGCCCGGTTTAATTCTCCCGAAGGTTGACTCATACCTTTTTCTAGCCATTCTTGTACCACCACCAGATAAAATAACTTCACCACACTGGCCGGATAAATCCGTTCTCCTCCCCGATAGCTAAAACCCCGCACCGGATGTTCCCAAAAAGCGTTAGGAGTCAGCGCACCACCTGTATTAACTGGTGCGGGAGGATCATAGACAACCCAAGTCAAAGCAATTTGATTTGCTGCTAAAGTGGGAAACTCTGCCCAAGTTGCCTCTACAATTTGATTACCGATATTTTCTAGTTGTTGATCTTGATTAAAAAAAACCATTTGTGAATAATGTCCTTATGGTATTCAGAGTCTAGTTTCTAGCTTCATTCTATCATTACCTGTATAATTGCTGAGGTATGAAATCTAATTAAACTCATTTTAGGTAATTTAATATGATATTTGATTTAACAAAACTTAATCAAACTTGCAATCCTCATAAAACTCTTGATCAACAAAATGACGAATTACACATTGCATAGACTTTCAAAACATCTTTTAAATTATTTCCCCAAAAAATGAGTAATCTAAAATTAGCACAATATCAATGTTTAACTAACTTGAATCTCTATGATTCTCCTGAATGTATAAGTTTATCCACCCAAGCCGCAACAGGACGACATTTACGAATAACATCAAATCATCAAGATACAGCAGTTGAAGTTTGTTTATGTGAAGATGATTATCCCGGATGGTTATCACTTGAAGATTTGCAGTTTCTCCAACCCGCAGAAACAGTATATCAACCCCAATTCATCTCAACCGCAGAAATTCAACAACACATACCCACAGTTATCGCTTTTACCCAAGCAGCAAAAGCACAAGACAATTATTATCTTTGGGGTGGCACAGTTGCACCTAATTATGACTGTTCTGGTTTAATGCAAGCAGCATTTAAATCTGTAGGAGTTTGGCTACCAAGAGACGCTTATCAACAAGAAGCTTTTACCCAAACAATTGATATTAAAGAATTACAACCAGGGGATTTAATCTTTTTTGGCACTCCTCAAAAAGCCACCCACGTAGGCTTATATTTGGGTAATAATTGCTATATTCACAGTTCAGGAAAAGATCAAGGACGCAACGGTATTGGTATTGACCAACTTTCAGAACAAGGGAATAAAGTTAGTCAGGCTTATTATCAACAATTACGCGGTGCTGGTAGAGTTATGAAAAGTTACTCCCCAGATCCCCGACTTCTTTAAGAAGTCGGGGATCTATTTCCCTTTCAAATCAGTTATTAGCAATGACCAATTACCAATTACCAATTTTAGATGTATCCGTAGTTGTTCCTATTAAAGATGAGGTCGAAAGTTTACCCTTATTACTAGAAGCCATTTCTACGACTCTCACCGCTAGTGAATTAAATTATGAAATTATTTGTGTAGATGATGGTTCTAGTGATGGTACAGCAGAATTTCTCAAGGAACAAGCCCAAACGCGCACTGATTTAAAAGCGATCATTCTGCGACGTAACTATGGACAAACTGCGGCTATGTCTGCGGGTTTTAATTATGCTACAGCTAAAGTAATTGTGACTTTAGACGCTGATTTGCAAAATGACCCCGCTGATATTCCCATGTTATTAGCAAAGCTGGATGAAGGTTATGATTTAGTTAGTGGTTGGCGGCAAAATCGTCAAGATGGGGCATTAAATCGGTTGCTTCCTTCTAAAATCGCCAATTGGTTAATTCGTCGGGCTACAAGCGTCTATATTCATGATTATGGTTGTTCTTTGAAAGCTTATCGATCCGAATTGGTTGCAGATATGAATCTTTATGGAGAACTACACCGCTTTTTACCTGCATTGGCATATATTGAAGGGGCGAGAATTACAGAAGTACCTGTCCGTCATCATGCGCGGCGGTTTGGACAAAGTAAGTATGGCATATCGCGGACGTTCCGGGTATTAATGGATTTATTAACTATTCTGTTTATGAAGAAGTTTCTCACCCGTCCCATGCACGTTTTTGGGCTATTAGGCTTAATTTCTATGGTTTCTGGGGGAGGAATAGGTATATATTTGACTGTTATCAAATTGGCTTTTCATGTAGATATTGGTAGCCGTCCTTTATTGATTTTGGCAGTGTTGCTGTTAGTAACAGGAGTACAGCTATTTTGCTTCGGCCTTTTGGCAGAATTACTGATGCGGACTTATCATGAATCTCAAGGACGACCAATCTATCGGGTGCGGGAAGTTGTGGCGAAAAATGTTAAGTAACGTAACAATAGAGAAATAATACTTTTTGCATTATTGCATCTGCCGTGAAAGCCTTTGATACTTTTGACGCTGAACTGCGAAAAAACCTGCTCATGTTATTTGCAGCGGGTTTGTTTTTCTGGTCAGGTTTGGCCTCGTTATTGCCTACCTTACCCTTATATATTGAACATATTGGTGCAAGCAAACAAGAAATTGGCATTGTTATGGGTAGCTTTGCCATTGGGATGTTGCTATGTCGCCCGTCAATGGGGGCTTTAGCAGATATACGGGGTCGTAAGATAGTATTATTGATTGGAATGTCCGTAGCAGCGATCGCTCCTTTGGGATATTTATGTGTAAAATCAATTATCCCCCTTATGGTAATTCGTACCTTTCATGGCATTAGTATCGCCGCTTTTGCCACAGCTTACATTGCCCTAGTGAGCGATTTAGCACCAGAACACCGTCGCGGTGAAGTCGTCGGTTATATGAGTTTAGTTAATCCCCTGGGAATAGCACTTGGCCCCGCTATCGGGGGATTTTTGCAAGCAAGTGCTGGTTATACTCCGTTATTTTTATCATCTGCGGCTTTAGGTGGCATGGGTTTATTATGTATAATCCCCATTGTCAATCCACCTATTATCACCAAACCACATAACAGCAAAAATGATAACTTTTGGCAAATATTAACTAGTCCTCGCGTGCGAATTCCGGCCATTGTCTTATTGCTGAGTGGTTTGACTTTAGGTAGTTTGCATACTTTTATCTCCCTATTTATCAAATCAACCGGCGTTGATTTAAATCCAGGTTTCTTTTTCTCTGCTGCCGCTGTCTCCAGTTTTAGTTGTAGATTATTTAGTGGTAAAGCTTCTGATAGATATGGTCGGGGTTTGTTTGTCACCATGAGTTTAATAGCTTATACACTCTCTATCATCTGCGTTTGGCAAGCAAATAACTCTTTCATGTTCTTATTAGGAGCATTGATGGAAGGTGCTGCTTCTGGTACACTCATTCCCATGATTTCTGTATTAATGACAGATAGGGCTTTACCCCATGAACGCGGGAGAATATTTGGTGCTTCCTTAATGGGATTTGATATCGGTTTAGCTATAGCTGGTCCAATTTTTGGGACATTTGCCGAAACCCTGGGTTATCGGAATATGTTTGGTTTGACTACGGGTTTAACTGTGATAGCCATGATCATCTTCCTTACCCAGTCTAGTCGTAATATCCCTCAATCTCTACGTTTTGCCTTTGGTCGCACAGAAGATATCTATGCTGTGAAATAATATCTTCAAAAATTAGATATGGATTATCAACAACCCTTGTAGAGACGTTTCATGGAACGTCTCTACGATATTTGTCACCAAATCTCTGTTAGAAACTACCAAATAAAAAAATATCCCAAAACTGACGCAAAAACCTGCTCTATTTCTTCTTTCTCTGTGTTCTCTGTGCCTCTGTGGTTCGTTTATTCAACCCATTAAAAATGCACAAACTCCAAAAAAGGAACCTGTGCATTTTTAATTATAAAATGGGCGAGGAGGGATTCGAACCCCCGACACCGTGGTTCGTAGCCACGTGCTCTAGTCCACTGAGCTACACACCCTTGACCCACGAATTTAATAATAGCACATACTTTCCCAATGACGCAAGCTAATTTTTCAAATTCTTTTCCACTAACCCATTTGGATGCCCAAGGAGAAGCCCAAATGGTTGATGTATCCGGCAAAGTCGCCACCATTCGCCAAGCTGTAGCCACTGGTAGGGTGCGAATGTTACCTGAGACGTTCGCCGCTATTCAAGCCGGTAACACCCCCAAGGGGGACGTTTTAGCAACTGCTAGGTTAGCGGGAATCATGGCTGCTAAACAGACAGCAAACTTAATTCCCCTTTGTCACCCCTTACCCTTACAGAAAATCACTGTGGAGATTATCCCCGATGCCCAACTACCCGGTTATCAAATTGATGCCACTGTGAAAACTAAAGCGGAAACTGGTGTGGAAATGGAGGCTTTAACAGCGGTGTCTATTGCTGCTTTAACTTTATATGATATGGCTAAAGCGTTAGAAAAAACGATTCAAATTGAAGCGATTCATTTAGTTAGTAAAACAGGTGGAAAGTCTGGAGATTGGGGATAGTTGACATTTTTTGTACTAGTGGATAGACTATATTTGTTAGGACATTTGCCGTACATTTACATTTATACATCACATTTATTGTGTAGGGGCTATCATGACTCATACAGTCGCTAAAACCAGCCAAGAAAAATCGTTGTGTTCTAAATTAGAAAGATTAGAAGCCCGTGTCAGTGCACAGAATAAGGAATTGTTCCAACGAGCGGCTGATATTCAGGGAAGAACACTATCAAATTTTGTGGTTAGCAGTCTTGTCAGTGTTGCAAACCAGATTATTCAGGAAAATGAAATCATGGTTTTAAGCAGAAAAGACCAAGAAATTTTTGTAGAAGCACTGCTTAATCCACCAGAACCCAGCGAAAAGTTACGGCTTGCGGCTCAACGCTATAAAAAGAATATGGGTGTAGTAAGTGCAGTTAACAGATAATTTTGATGCTTTTAATCATTATTTAATAGAGCCGCTAGGAAAAAAGCATAACCGGGCGGCTTTTTGTTCTGGTGTTGATAAACTAGATAAATATTTCCAAGCACAAGCTGGGCAAGATGCACGTAAACGGACAGCAGCCCCATTCGTTTTAGTAGAAAAAAATTCTGGTTTAGTTGCAGGTTATTATACATTATCAGCAACACGTATTAAACTAGGAGAATTGCCCATAGAAATCACGAAAAAACTACCAAAATATCCTGAACTTCCTGCTACCCTTTTAGGTAGATTAGCCGTTGATCAAAATCATCGTCAAAAAGGTTTGGGGGAAATGTTGTTAATGGATGCCCTATATCGTAGTTTGCAAAGTGAAATTGCGACAATTGCGGTAGTTGTTGATGCTAAAGATGATCAAGCCCGTTCTTTTTATGAGCATTATCAATTCATTCGCTTTGCTGATTATTCTCATCGGCTTTTTTTGATGATGGAAACGATAGATAAGATGATCAATTCAAATTAAATAAATTTACTCAAAAACTACGGTTCTATTTCCATAGACTAAAACACGATTTTGTAAATGCAATCTTACCGCTCTTGCTAACACAATTCTTTCTAAATCTTTCCCTTTTCTAATTAAATCATTCACCTCATCTCGATGACTTACCCGCACTACATCCTGTTCAATAATTGGACCTGCATCTAAGTTAGGGGTAGCATAATGGGCTGTTGCACCAATAATTTTTACTCCTCTTTCAAAGGCGCGATGATAGGGATTAGCCCCAATAAATGCAGGTAAAAATGAATGATGAATATTAATAATTTGCGGGAATTTTTCAATAAAATCCGCGCTAACTATTTGCATATATTTGGCTAAAACTACTAAATCAATTTTGTATTCATGTAGTAATTCTAGTTGTTTAGCTTCTTGTTCTTGTTTATTGTCTTTAGTAATGGGTATATAATGGTAATCAATACCAAATTGTTCAACCACTGGTTGTAAATGGGGATGATTACTCATAATTAACGGAATTTCTGCATGAAATTCTTTAGCGTGATATCTCCAAATTAAATCAAATAAACAATGATCTTGACGACTTACCCAAATAGCAATGCGGGGAAGAGTATCAGAAAAGTGTAATTCCCATTTTGCATTTAAAGATTGAGCAATAGCATTAAAAGCGGGAGCAATTAAATCTTTTGGTAAATTAAATCCTTTTAATTGCCATTCTATGCGAGTTAAAAATAATCCAGCTTCAAAATCTGTATGCTGATCTGCATGAGTAATATTGCCACCATGATCATAGATGAAATTGGCAAATTTCGCTACCAATCCCTTTTGATCTGGACAAGAAATTAATAAAGTTGCTGTTTGTTTTGTCATTGAAAATAAGAAATAATAATTTTTGCTATTTGAAATCTCGTTCCCAGTCTCTGACTGGGAATGCTATCACAGAGGCTCTGCCTCGACTATAATTGAGAGCAGAACCTTCTAGAATTGCCCCGACTATAATGAAGGCAGAGCCTTCTAGAATCCATCCTTATACAGAGTATGGGAACGAGATTATACATTATTTATTTGTAGGAGTTGGGGAAGGAAGATTAGGTAATGGTTGTATATCAATCTTTTCTGCTGGTTGTTTCCATTCAGATATGTCTCGATTGACTGCATTTACAAAATCTTTAGACACTAACAATAAGTTCATATTTTTGTTACTATCAGCTTGAGCATATAAAAATTGATTATTAAAATCACCTTTACCTAAAATCAATTGATGGCTTTGTTGATTTTTTAGTTTAATATCAATAGTTGCTACAGGTTTATCTAAACCAAATTCTGATAATTCAGCGGATGAAATTAATACTGTTCTTTCACTTTTACCGTCAACTAATAAATCCATTAAGTAAGAAACAATTGCATCATTTGCTAGTGCTGATATGGGAGATTTGATTTCCCATTGGGGTTTTTCAGATGTATTTCTTCTTTCTAGTTGTAATGTTGTCTCCTTGATTTTAATTGTTAAAGATTGGACATCATCAGCGGTAAAAGCGAAAATTTTCTGTTTTTGGATTTTTATTTCTGTTTGCTGATTTTTTCCTTTGATTTCATGAAAGTAGACAAAACCACCCAAACCCAGGGCTAAAAGTATTAAAATCAAAGTTGTTTTTGGCAATTTCATATTGAATGTTAATTAATAAATTACCTAATTAGTGAGAAATTAAAACTGCTTCTCGCCATTTTTTCACTGAGTTAATTATATAGATGCGATTGCTATATTTTAACATTTCTATTGTCATAATTTCTTCTCTAATTTTACCTTGGTCAAGTAAATTAGCGCGAAAAGTTCCGGCTAACAAACCACATTTTACCGGGGGTGTCAGCAATTCTCCATTTAACTCCACCACAATATTACCAATAGAGGTTTCTGTAATTTCACCTCTTTCATTCCACAATAAAACATCATCACAATCAGGAAAAGCGGCTTTTGCTATTTCATAAACTTGGCGATTAGTCGTTTTATGATACAAAAATATATTAGTACAGTCAACAGGTGTGCAACACATACCTAATTTGACTAGTTCTTGATTTTTAATAGGAGATAAAGACATAGTTTGATATGTAATCTCACCATCAGAATTTAACAGTAATCGCACTTTATAAGCTTGATTTAAAAATGATTCTGCTAATTTATTAAGTTGAGTTTTTAGGCTATTTATATCAACACTAAAATCAAAGTAAATTGCTGAATTTTTCAAGCGTTGTAAATGATAATCTAAGACAAAATAACCATCATGAGCTTGCCATAATATTGTTTCTAAAAGTGAAAAATCTGATTGATTTAATGAGAAACAATCATGAATTACTAATTGATTTTTCATCGGCGTTTCCACCAAATCACAAAACCTGTTCCTAAACCAATTAAAGGTAATACAAACACGGCAGCTATTGTTAATAAGTTAGCCTGAAGAGTTGAGATAACAATCCGGCGATTTTTTGGTTCTTTAGGACGAATTGAAAGAAGTTGTTGATCTTGTTGACTTAGCCAACTAACTGAGTTTAAGAATACATCTCCATTTAATTGTTGTTCAAATAAACCATCAGCGGCAAAATTTGAGTTTCCAAATACTACTAATCTTGACTCTTTCGCAGTAGGTTGAGAATTTGTGGAAATTGGACTTGGTGAATTTGTGGGAATTGGACTTGGTGAATTTGTGGGAATTGGACTTGGTGAATTTGTGGGAATTGGATTTGATAAAGTTGTGGGAATTGGATTTGGTAAAGTTGTGGGAATTGGATTTGATAAAGTTGTGGGAATTGGATTTGATAACTTTCTAGTTAATGCTACTCCTAAAGTTAAAGGTCCTTTTAAGTCTTGACCTTCATTAAATTCTAATTTTTCACTTTTCTGATCACTTTCTGCCCAACTGCTAGGGTAGGGTTTGGTTTTCAATAAAGCCATAGACTCGATACCAGGAACAGGATCAATTTCCAAAGGACGAGTTAAGGGATATACAGAAATATTTTTCCCAAAATCTTTAGTAATAGGATGTTGTCCATATTCTGTTACTAAGATAGCAGCGGGTCCTAGTTGCAAATTTGCCCCAGAAGTGTCAATGGCCAAACGATTATCTAAACGCACACCCCAATCTTTTAAAATAGTGTCTATTTTCGGATCGGTATTAGGATCAATCATCAATAATAAGTTACCACCACGATTAAGATAATTTTGTAAAGCTATGACTTCCCCTGTCAATAATTCTTTCTTTGGTCCAGCGACAACTATAACAGTAGCATCATCAGGAACTTGTGGCTGTTCTGCTAAATTTAAAGCTGATGTTGTCAAGTTTTTATCGGTTAATCCTTGAATTGCTTGGGAAATTGCTCCTTTACTAGCTGTAAGTGGATGTTCACCATGACCTTGAAGAAAGTAAACTTTAGCAGTTGTAGAACTGGTAATTTGTTGTAAACGAGTAGTTAATTTTATTTCTGACAACCGTTCATTTTCATTAATTATCTGGACTAATTGCCGTTTGTTTTGAAATTCAAGATAAACTTCACCATAATCTTTAACACCAAATTTTTCTGCTATTCCTGGCTTTAATTGAGGATCAAGATACTCAAATTTAAATTTATTACTTTGACGATGATAGTTATCTAATAATTCTCGATCTTGAAGATTTTGTTCTTTACTGAATAACCAAACTTTCATTGTTTGGGGTAAATTACTCACTAATTCCCTTGATTGAGGGGATAGAGTAAATAATTGACTATCTGTTAAATCTAGCCGCAAATGATAGCGAATACCTAAAAAGTTAATTAATCCCAAGATAACTAATACTGATAAAGTAGCGACTAAAGCATTAGTACCAGATTGGGTAGAACGTTTTTGCCACCATTTACTTTGTTGACTTTGTATTATTATCCATAGGCTACAAATTACTAGACCTAGTATGGTTAATAATAAAGGGATTATTCCCCATTTTTCTGATATTAAACCAATGGTTAAGCCAGCAGCTAAAAAGAATGGTCCGAGCCAAAATACAAGTTTCCAAAGTTTATTTTTATTCATTAGGGAACGGGGAATAGGGGGAGTAGGGGGAGTAGGGGGAGTAGGGGGAGTAGGGGAAGTAGAGGGGAGAAAGAATTTTCCCAATGACAACTGACAACTAACAACTAACAACTAACTACTGACGTTGAAAACGAAGTGCATCAATTGATTGGGCAGTGAGAAAAATACCTAAAATAATGTAACTGGCAAATAAAATCAAGCCGCTAGTATCAAAAATTCCTTGAATCAGAGTGTTGTAATGTTTAAGCAGAGATAGATGACTCACGGCTTCACCAATTGGTCCAGGAATGGCTTTGGCAATTAAATCAATGAATAACAGCAAAATCACGACGGCAAAGGTAAGAACAGCCGATAAAATTGTACTGTCTGTTAATGAGGAAATAAACATTCCTAAAGACAAAATCGCTGCTGCTAGTGAGAGTAATCCTAAATGACCAAGTAAGGGAATTATGGGTGATATGGGTGGATTGGAACTAGATAAAGCGATCGCTTCCAATCCTATTAAGGGTAAAATCATTGTCAAGAAAAATGTTAATACCCCTAATAATTTACCCACAGCCACAGCCCAATTGGTAATTGGTGATGTGGCTAATAGTTCCAAAGTTCCTCGTTTGCGTTCTTCAGCATAGAGTCCCATTGAGAGAATAGGCAATACAAATAACATTAACCATCCCATTCTATCTAAAAATGCCCGCACAAATTCATAGGGAACATCTATTGTTGGGACGGGAACTCCCATTTGTTGCCCTTGTAAATCATAGCTAGAAACTGTGACTAAAATTCCTTCTGGTCCTAACAAAATCATCACGAAAAATAAACCAGCTAAAAACCAAAATGCACTAGCTATTCCATAGGCTAATGGGGAAACAAAATAACTCTGTAGTTCTCGACGATAAATGGCAATAATATTGGCGATGACTATACCCATTTATGCAGTTTCTCCTTCTTCAATTTCTGAAGTTATCTCTGGTGGTAAATGCTTTTCTGCTGTAGTTAATTCTAAGAAAACATCTTCTAGTGTGGCATTTATTCGCCGCATTTCATATAAATCAAATCCAGCCCGAATTAAAGCCGCCGTAATTTCTTTTCCTGGTTCTATTCCTGGCTGTAATATGACCCGTAAGCAAGTATGATTTTCTGATAATTGCTGATGGTTAGGCATTAATTCTACTAAACTTACACCGGATATATTTTGCAGCATTTGTTTAGCTAAAGCTGCTTCTCCACCGATTTCTAACTCATATCCTGCCCCAACTGTTAACTGTGTCATTAAATTTTCTGGGGTATTAGTTGCAACTATTTCCCCCCGATTAATAATGGCAACTCGGTTACAGGTCATACTCACTTCTGGGAGAATATGAGTAGACAAAATTATAGTGTGTGTTCCTGCTAAACTTTTAATTAAGTTCCGCACTTCGATAATTTGCCGGGGATCAAGACCAACAGTAGGTTCATCAAGAATAATTGCTGGGGGATCATGAACGATCGCTTGGGCAATCCCCACTCTTTGCCGATAGCCTTTAGAGAGTTTGCGAATAATGACTTTGCGCTTGTCTTCTAAGTTACAGCGCTTAATGGCTGCTGTTACTTTTGTTGGGCGATCGCCTGAAGAAACTCCCTTAATCCGAGCAACAAAGTGTAAAAACCCTTCCACCGTCATCTCTGGATATAATGGCGGCGTTTCCGGTAAATAACCAATTCGCTGCCGCACCAACAGAGAATGATCATGGACATCATAACCCGCAATCTTCACTGTCCCACTGGTGGCAGGTAAATAACCGGCTAAAATTCGCATAGTTGTGGTTTTACCAGCCCCATTAGGACCCAAAAACCCCAAAATTTCCCCCGGTTCTACGCTAAAGGTAACATCCGTAATTGCCGTTGTCGAACCGTAAATTTTACTCAGATGCTCAACTTCAATCATTTGCCCAATCACCAATCATGAGAATACCCACATAATCTTAGCTTCTGCTCCCTGTTCCCTGTTCCCTTTTTTTGCAATAATTCAGAATATAGAAAAATTTTTACGTAGATTATTCAAATACATAAGACTTTAAGGAAAAGGTATGGAAGGGAATGAGACAGAAAAAATTCGCCATTTATTAGTTGTCCAAGATCCAAAAGGGCAGCGCACTCTTCCCTTGCTAGAAGCAACATACTCTCTAGGAAGGGATTTAAGAAATGCTATTGTTCTTTATTCTCCGTCTGTATCCAGACAACACGCGATTTTATTAAGGGTAACAATCCCCAATACTGATCAATATGGGTTTAGGATTATTGATGGTAACTTCCAAGGGAAAAAAAGCACTAACGGTTTATCTGTAAATGGCCATAAATGTCTTCATCATAATCTTCAAAATGGAGATGTTATTGCATTTGATAGTCACACTCAAGCTAAATACTATGTAATTACTAATCTTTCAAAGCAAATATTTTCTGAGTCTTGTGGAACTGGTGACTTGTCTAATTTCCTTTCTGGCAAGGTAAATTCTCTTTCTCACGTTAGTAAAGCTATTATGGAAAATATTAATTTTGAAGCTGCTAGTGAGACAGCTTTAGCCCGCCTAGCTTCTTTTCCTGAACTTATTCCTAATGCTATTATTGAAATGGATTTAGCAGGAAGAGTAACATATCTAAATCCGGCAGCAGTGGCCCAATTTCCGAACTTGAGGCAGATAGCTCAGGAACACCCAATTTTGACCCAATTATTAACAGCAGTTAAGAATCAAGCGCAAAATTCCTTTGTCCGGGAAGTAACAGTTGGTAACCAAATTTTTGAACAATCTGTTCATTACTTACCTGAAAGTAATTTAATTAGAACTTTTATTATTAGAGAAATTACTGAGCAAAAACAAGCTGAACTAGAACTAAAACAACGCGATCGCCTATTACAAGCAGTAGCGGAAGCGGCAAATTATTTATTAGCAGAAATGAACTATGATCTAGCTATCGAAAAAGCACTGGCAGCATTAGGAGAAGCTACCAATGTAGAACGAGTTTATCTATTCCAAAATCATCCCCATCCAGTGAGCGGAGAAATGTCCATTAGTATGCAGTGTGAATGGATTAAATCTGGTGCAGAAACTCCCCACTCCCATTGGCAAAATCAGTCTTATCAAACCCCTGGATTAGAACGGTGGTATAGCAAACTTTTTCAAGGTGAGACTATTAGCGACTTTACCCAAATATTTTCCTCGGAGGAACAAAAACTGCTCATGGGAGATAATATTAAATCCCTTCTATTTGTACCGCTAAGATTAGAAACACAGTTCTGGGGCTGTTTGGGTTTAGTTGAATGCAAATCAGAGCGTTATTGGTCAAAACATGAAGAATCTAGCCTGATCACAATGGCCGCAAGTATTAGTGGCGCTCGTCAACGTCAGCAAGTAGAGGAAAAGATCCGCTATCAGGCCATGCACGACTTACTGACTGGACTGCCCAATCGGTTACGATTCAACGATATCCTCAACCAAGGCATCCAAAAAATAATTCAGCCAGAGGAAAGTATTGCCGTGATGTTCCTGGATCTGGATCGCTTTAAAATTATCAATGATACTTTGGGGCATACAGTCGGAGATGATTTATTAAAAATTGTCGCCCAAAGAATCAGAGACACAATTAGAATTGAAGATGTTGTGGCTCGTTGGGGTGGTGATGAATTCACTATTTTCTTACCACGAGTAACTGAAATTCCACCCATTATCCAAATAGCTAAAAATATTCTCCAGACTTTAGAAGATGCTTTTTATATTAACGGACATGAACTTTATATTAGTTCTAGTATTGGCATAGCCCTATTGGGTAAAGATAGTCCTGATGCCGAAACTCTCATTCAACACGCAGACGCGGCGTTATATTATGCTAAGAATCAAGGCAGAAATAATTACCAATTTTATAAAGAATCTCTCAGTCAAAAAAATCCCGAATTATTGAAGTTAGAAAAAAATTTACGCCATGCCATAAAACGCGAAGAATTGATGGTTTACTATCAGCCTCGTGTTAATATTACCACGGGTAAAATTACAGGCATGGAGGCTTTATTGCGTTGGAATCACTCAGAAATGGGTGTAATTTCTCCCGCTGTTTTTATTCCTCTAGCGGAAAAAAGCGGTTTAATTATCTCTATTGGTGAATGGGCATTACGTCAGGCTTGTATACAAAATAAAGCTTGGCAAGATGCAGGATATCAACCAATTACAATTGCCGTTAATCTTTCTCCTGGGCAATTTCGCCAACCTAAGTTAGTAGAAATATTAACTGATATTTTAACAGAAACTCAACTAAAACCAGAATTTTTAGAATTAGAAATTACGGAAACTACAGCGATAGCCGATATCAATTTCACGACAACTGCACTCCAAAATTTAGCAGAAATGGGGTTACTTTTGTCCATTGATGACTTTGGTACAGGCTATTCTTCCCTAAATCGCTTAAAAGTCTTACCATTCCATAACTTAAAAATTGATCAATCTTTTATCAGAGAACTAACTACAGATCCAAAAGTTGCTCATATTATCCAAGCGATAGTTACCCTAGGACAATCTTTAGGATTGAGATTAATCGCTGAAGGTGTAGAACATCCCGCAGAATTAGAGTTTTTACGCTCGATTAACTGTGATGAAGTCCAAGGATACCTATTATATCGTCCACTGTCAGTTGAACAAGCTACAGAAGCTTTGAAAAATGAAAATAAATAGTTATAGGTGGCAGGCAAAATTAATTATATAAAAGATTTGGATTTAATGTAGGGGTAGCGCCCCCGTGCCTACCCCGTGCCTACTAAAATAAGTGAAAAGATAACTTAGTCAGGAACAGATGAAATCATGAGAGTTTGGTTTGTATGCTTTTTTGTTCTGTTTGCATTCGCAGAGTTTTTTAAGTGGTTACAAGGTTTTTCTGTCCCATTACCAATATATATTTTAGGGGGGGCATTTTTAGCTGTTGCCTCTAACTATGATCAGATTTTTGGTTATAACCTCAGCAATATTTCTACAATCAACCCGGTGGAAATACCCCAGGAAATACCTAAGTTGGAATCAGCAGCAAATTCAACCCTAATTTCTTTAAAGACTTTCAATTAAAAAAATATCCCAAAATTTCTTGTAGTGCGGGCATACTATGGCTAACGCCACGCTGCGCTATCGACAAGCTCAGTACAAGTCTTGCCCGCTAATAATAAAAGGACGATGTTAGATACTGGCTTTACAGGTTTTCTAGCAATTAATAAACAAGATTTAGAAGGACTATATTGGCAATTTCTTCGTAAAAAGGTGGTTGGAATTTTTGCCTTTGGTGGTGAATTTTCAAGTTGGTATTTTGACTTTGGGATAATTACAATTAGCTTATTAAGTAGGGTTTGCTGAAAAAGTTATCTGTGACGGCTAGGAGTCAGGAGTCAGGAGCGATGCCCTGAGCTTGTCGAAGGGTCAGGAGGAACAATTAGAAGAAGAGAAGAATAGTTTTGAATCTGGTCAAGTGATAGGTTTTTGCTAATTTCAACCCTTATTCCTTGCACCTGATTCACCTTTTTCACCTTGAAACTCTTGATATATCTAAGTTTTAGCTTTATTAAGCAAGCCCTAAGTAGCTAATGTCTATCTACATCAACAGCTTCAGATTCAATTTTATTAACCTCTTCTCCGATTTGATAGGTAATTATTGCCTTTACTTGATCTTTTCCAGCATAGCCGATTTTATTAGTTAGATGAATATCAATTACCGAATTTTCTAAAGGTTTTAATTCAATCCGTTTTGGCTGAAAACTAAAAGATTGTAATTTATGATCAGAAACATTACGAACTTCAATATTTTTAATGATCACCGTTTGATTGTTCATCTGATGATTTTCTAAGCTGACAAATACAGTCGCAAAACCAATATCGCGGTTAGGTTGGGGAGGAATACCTAAAGGTGGTAATTTATTCTCCTGAGACAGTAAAGAAACCTTAATCATAACTTTCTTATTAACAGCCTTTGACTGTAAGTGTGACGATGGTTGACTGTGAAAATCTCTAGGTAAATAATGACAACAATCCACCATACTATCAAAACTTAATAAACTAAACAACAATAATAATGGTTTCATCCCTATCACCTGATATTATTGAAATCATGATTACATCAATAAACAGCAGTACAAATAATTAATATTCGTACTGCTGCCAATAATGTCTAGGTATTAGACCACTCAATAATACCTCTCAAAGAGACTAATTGACTCCATGTGACATCAGCATGGGTAGAACCCCAAGGATTCCGTAAGTGGAAAGTTTGATTAGTGGCATTATAAGATGTAATGGTGTAAGCATGACCATCAACAACACCATAACCAGCGCCATAGACAAAACCCGCTGTTAACACCTGATTAGAATTAACCAAATTAATCAGTTGAGTTTGAGTCATATTGCCGACAGATTGGGAAGTAGCACTTAATCCCGTTACCTGGCGAATTACTGTATCCATCCAACCACCTTCTATAGCTGCATAGGAGTTATTTTGAGTACCACTGTAAGTACGACTCCAACCAGATTCAGCTAATTGGGCATAGGCTTTTTCTGCTAAGGCTACCCAAAGTTCATTGCTAGTGGAAGTAACAGAGCCTCCACCCCAACCAGCATAAGCGGCATAGTTTCCATAGGTTGGTAAGTAGCGATCTACTGTGACATAATCAGCTACACCGTTGTTATAAAAACGCACAGTGAATGTATTATCACCATTGTCCGTAAACATATTCTGAATGTACTCAGGTTTTTCCTGGGCAATAGAAGCCAAAGTTGCTACATAATAGCAATCTCCCACCGCTCCTTGGTAAATATCATCAGCACTAGCACCATTTTGGAACAGAGAACCACTAGCATAACTATAGATATAACCTGTATCGGGGCGATCAGTACCTAAGAACCACTTACCAATCAGATTTTCCATTTGGGTATCACTACTATCGGCAAACAAGTTACCAAAACCGGAACGAGTGTTAGCTGCATCACTATTGGCAATCTTATTAGACAGGACTTTCACGGAATCAGCCATAGTGAAGAGGGTAGAGTTACTAACAAGAGTCCGTAAGTCAGTTAACTCACTGGCATCAATTACACTACCATCTTTAGCATCACGGAAAATAGCAATCATGTCATTGCGACTCAAATTACCATCAGCAGCTAAGGAACGGGTTAAAGTGGTAATTTGAGCATCTACTAGATTTTGAGTATACCAATCTGTCGGAGTGGGAGTTGGAGTGGGAGTTGGAGTGGGAGTTGGAGTGGGAGTTGGAGTTGGTGTAACCTCAGTGGCATTTAACGACAAGCTGTAAGTAGTATCACCACTATAGCGATTTACCCGCGCATAATAAGTACCTGCACTCAACTGACTAGTAATGGATTCAGAAGTAGTACCATATATAGAACTGGAAATTACAGTACCAGAACCATCGAGTAAGTAAAGATCTACATCAGCACTCAAGCCTGTTAAATTCAAATTCACATTAGAGGGTGTTGTGACATTGAAACTATAGTAATCGTCAATATCAACACTTCCTACCCAATCACTAAAACTTTGAGTTGCTGTTAATGCACCAACATCACGGGCTGTAGCTAGGGTATTTCCCGCATTATCAACAGGAAGAGCAGTAGCAGTTAACGACAAACTGTAGTTAGTGTCACCACTATATTGATATACCTGCACATAATAAGTACCTGCACTCAACTGACTAGTAATGGATTCAGAAGTAGCACCACCATTCTCAGAACTGGAAATATACCCACCAGAACTATTGAGTAATTGAACATCCGCATCGGCACTCAAGCCTGTTAAGTTCAGACTAAAGTTACTTTGTGTTCCCACATTGAAACTATAGTAATCGTTAGTATCAGCACTTCCTACCCAGTCACTAAAACTTTGAGTTGCTGTTAATGTCCCAACAGCACGGGCTGTAGCTAGGGTATTTCCCGCATTATCAACAGGAAGAGCAGTAGCAGTTAACGACAAACTGTAGTTAGTGTCACCACTGTATCGGTATACCCGTACATAATAAGTACCTGCACTCAACTGACTGTTAATGGATTCAGAAGTAGTACCACCATTCTCAGAAGTGGAAATTACACCACCTGAACTATTGAGTAACTTAACATCCGCATCGGCACTCAAGCCTGTTAAGTTCAGACTAAAGTTACTTTGTGTGCCTACATTGAATTTATAGTAATCGTTAGTATCAGCACTTCCTACCCAATCAGTAAAAAGTTGACTTCCTGTTAATGTACCAACATTACGGGCTTTAGATCGGGTATTTCCAGCATAATCAAGAGGTGCATTTAACGATGGAAGTTGCTGTGAACTATACTCTGTTAGACTAGAACTTAAAGGATCTTTATCCAGGTAAGTTGAGGAATTGCCCAATCCTGATAAAGAGGAATCAAAAGACTTTTCAGAACCATCAAACATAATGCGCTCCTAAATAATTTATGAAAATCTTGATTACGTAGGGTGGGCAATGCAGACTGTATCCAGATTCTAGTGGGCAATGCTCATCTTGGGTGTACTTCAAGAGTGAAATATTAGTATCACTGAGAATCTAGGATAAACTACTGCTTTTGTGGAGGATATTTTGACTAAACTGTCACTTTCATTACATAAATATAAAATGATTTATGTTAACTTGACTACGGTACAAAATACTATTTTACTAAAAAAATTATACTAAATTGTGCGATAATTACGCAAAAATGACGTAAAAGCCTTGATTTACCTGATGACGACTGATTTTAATTTGTAAATCTTAATACTTATTCGTGCTTCTGCGTGAGAAATAAAATGTCAATCACACGCAGGTGGGCTTTATTCGGATAGCATCCAAGAATATTACATATTTTGATATCTCCACATAGCAGACATAGTGTCTAAATCAATCCCGTTCATATCACCTGCCGCCGTATTTTTAAACAACGCCGTAAAAGCACCAGCACCCAACCGATATTGAGGAAACATCCGATAACAAGGAATACTAGTTAAACGAGATTGAAAAGTAGATAAATGCTCAACTTCCACCGCTTGAAAATGCGGAAAGCGTTCTAAAAACCATTCACAAACCTGCTCATTTTCTTCAGCAGAATAAGTACAAGTCATATAAGCCAAATAACCTTGAGGGGCGACAACTTGGGCAGAATTAGCAATAATGCGTTTTTGGCGATTGGCACTTTTATTAATTGAAGTCGAGTGAAAACATCCCGGTGCTTTCTCATTTTTAGCTAGTAAAGATTGCCCAGTACAAGGTGCATCAACCATCACCAAATTACTCGAAGCCGGCAACAATTCTGCAAAAATACTCGAATCTCTATTTACTACCCCACTAGGTTTAATTTGACAACGTTTTAAATTAGAAATTAGCATTCCTAACCGCTTACCAATCACCTCATTAGTAATTAATAAATCAGGTTTTAAAGCCCTCCAAGCAAACACACTTTTACCACCAGGGGCAGCACACATATCAAAAACTACAGATATTGATTCGGGAATTGCCAACAAAACCGAAGCAGAAAATACCGAAGAAAAATCTAAACAATAAAAATGTCCTTGTTCATGAAGAGAATGCTTACCTGGTTTTTCTCCTAAAGATAACCGGTCTACAAAATGCGGTTGCCAATGTGTTGGTGTTTGCACATTAAAAGGCGAAATATCGGGTTTATCTTGACACCACAGAATACAAGGTGCAAAAGGTTGAGGATGAACTAAAGCATCAATAAACTTTGTTTGTTCATCTACATTTGCAAATAACTGTCGCGTAACTTTAAGCAATAAATTAGAAGGTTTTTGCATATTAATTTCTACCAAATTAAATCAGAAGAGAAACTGTTACATGAGAACAATGCAATCAATATATTTGGCTGCATACTAAAAAGACATTGACCGATATTCAAATGGCGTTTGCAAAGTTCGTCCGGTATGGCTTCTGGCTTTTGGCTAGAAGCTAACCTTGTTTTAATGCTTGTCAAACTCATACCAAATTAAGATCTTAGATTTGGTATTCCACTTATGTACCGGAGAGGTCATGATATTTAACAATTTTCAGCAAAAACTCCGCCAAGAATCACAACGTTGGCGAGACGAAGGAATTATTAATTCTTCCCAGTATGACCAAATAGCCAAGCGGCATCAATTTAATAAGATAGAAGAATCTACCCGTGATAGTTTTGGTGTCATTGCCATTGTCATTGGCGGTTTACTATTAGGCTTAGGTTTAATGACCCTTGTGGGCGCAAATTGGCAGGGTTGGTCACGGGATGTTAAGTTTATCTTGTTAATGAGTTTATTTCTCTCCACAGCCATTACTGGGTTTTTGACTTGGCGAGAACCTACACTTACCACAAATCAGGGTAAAAAATCTCAAGAGGGTAAACGGGTACTCGGAGAAGCATTGTTAATTCTCAGTGCTTTTATTTTAGGGACAACCCTCATGTTAATGGGGCAAATATTCAATATTAGCGGTTCAGCTTCTGAGTTATTTTTAGCTTGGGGGTTTGGAGTGTTAGTCATGGCTTATAGTCTTTCCCTCAATTCCTTGGGAATTATGGCCATTGTCCTCATTCAAATCGGTTATTGGATAGGAATTGGTAATTTAGGATCTGAATCTGGGGAACTGACTTGGGCGCGGTTAGCTGTGCGCCATATGCCCTTACTATCATGGTTACTGTTTGTTCCCTTAGCTTATATTTGCAGATCCCGGTGGATTTTTGGCATGGGAGTTCTGGCATTTATTATATCTTTGCAATATAACCTCAGACCTTTACCACTCTTAACATTTTCTGATCTAGTTTCTTGGATAGCTTCCTTTGCGTTGGCTTTACCACCTGCCTTACTTTGGAGTTATGACGATTTACTTTTTCCCACAGTTAATTATAGATTGTTTCAACCCCTGGCACGTAATTTAGGCTTGATTTGTTTTGGGGTAGTTTTTTATCTTTTATCTTTTCGTTCTCAATGGGAATCTGTAGACTCTAGTAGCAGTTTATTATTTTTAAATCCCTTCGATCAAACTAGTAATTTATCGAATGTATTGCCATCTTTGCCCATTATTGATTTAGGAATTCTCAGTGGTTTGGCAGTGTTGCAATGGTTATTTCTAATTCGTCAAAGCAACAGTCCACTTCGTCGGGAAGTATTTTTCAGAATTGGCATTATTACTACTTTTTTGGGTTTCATTCTGATTACTCCCTTTTGGCATCAAGCTATCACCAGAATTACTGAACTAGGCATTTTTATCTTCAACATTTTGTTGGCAATATTAGCCTGGGGATTAGTTCAAGAAGGGTTAAAATTACGGAAAAGAACCGCCTTTTGGTGTGGTATATTATTATTTACCTTGCAAATTATCAGCCGGGTTTTAGAATATAATACTGAGGTTCTTTTCCGGGCTTTAGTATTTGGTATTTGCGGTTATTCTCTCATTGCAGCCGGACTTTGGTTTGAAAGTCGTTTTACTACTTCTAAAACTAGTAATAGTGGTGGTAGCGGGAATAGCGGAAATAGCGGTAATAGTGGTAATAGTGGTGGTAGCGGTGGTAGTGGTAATAGTGGAAATAGCGGTGGTAGTGGAAATAGCGGTGGTAGCGGAAATAGCGGTGGTAGCGGAAATAGCGGTGGTAGCGGAAATAGCGGTGGTAGTGGGAATAGCGGTGGTAGCGGGAATAGCGGGAATAGCGGAAATAGCGGGAATAAAAGTAGTAATGGAGACAATAGCGATAACAGAGGTGATAAAAGAAGCAATAGTGGGAGTGATTACAGAAGTAGTAGTGGAGACAATAACGATAATAGAGGTGACAAAAGAAGCAATAGTGGGAGTGATTATAGAAGTAGTAGTGGAGGCAATAACGATAATAGAGGTGACAAAAGAAGCAATAGTGGGAGTGATTGGAGTGATTATAGAAGTAGTAGAGGAGACAATAGCGATAATAGAGGTGACAAAAGAAGCAATAGTGGGAGTGATTATAGAAGTAGTAGAGGAGATAATAGAGATGACAACAGACGTGATAACAGAGGTGATTAATGGGATAATTTTCAATCAGAATGAAGACATATTCATCAAGAATAATTCAGCAGTTAAAACAAATTAATAGGGGATATTCTGCCGGATATTGCTACATTACTCGCACAAAATTAGATTTTGACTCTTACTTTCTTTCTCCTGACTCGGTGACTCCTGAAGTCTTGCTATATAGGGCTTGCTGAATAAACCGAAAACCTAGATAGATTAAGAGTTTCCCGGTTAAAAAAGTGAATTAGGTGCAAGGAATAAGGATTGAAACCATTAAAAACCTATCATTTTCTGAAATTTGAGACTATTCTTCTCTCCTTCTAATTCTTCCTCCTGACTCCTGACTCCTGACTCCTGACTCCTGACTCCTGACTCCTGACTCCTAGCCCTCACGAAAAGACTTTTTCAGCAAGCCCTATATAAATCTCTGCGGATAAATTCCTATCTAAAAATTAGCAGTAATGGGAAAAGTATTTTTTCCGATTATCTATTACCAATTACTAAATTAATCCCATGAAAAATGACTTCCCTGAATCAAAAAAAACCTCAACCCCAGAAATGCAATTTTCTGAAAAGTTAACTTTTCGGGATTATCTTATTGCTACAGAACAGAAAGCTAATAAACCTTTACCGATTTGGCGATTAATTGCCCCTTTATTGGTTCAAGTAGGTTTAATTTTGGCTGTACCTTCTCAAGCCATGTATACAGACATGACTGGTAAGACGGTAATTTTGCAAACTGTAGCTATAAATCCTAATGATGTTGTCCGAGGTTCTTCATTGAACTTGGATTATAATATTTCTCGTCCCGAAACTTTGAGAAGATTACCAGGTTGGAATAATTGGTTGCGAAGAAATTCCCGCAGAGGTAGACAAATTTCCCAAGGAAGTACCTTATATCTAATTTTGCAAGAACGACAATCTTTTGATAGGAATGAACTCCAATCTTGGAAACCTATCCGAGTAAGTAGTAATCGCCCTGTTGATTTATCTAATAATCAGGTAGCTTTAAAAGGTAATTATCAAAACGGTTTAATTAATTATGGGTTGGAAAACTATTTCATTCCTGAAGAACAAAGACAACAGATTAATGAAGATATTTCACAAGTTCAGGAAAACAGAAATGGTAGACAACAACCAATTTTAGTGAGGGTAAAAGTAGATCCTCAAGGTAATGCTATTCCTACGGGTTTATCCATAAGAGATGCGAATGGTGAACGTGGCTATCGCAATTATCGTTTTCAATAGGATTAATCTGTCAGAATCATGATTTACAAGATTTAAGGATTTACAGGATGATAGAAAAAATTCCCAAATTTTATCAACCCAACAACAATCAAAAATCCTGATTCTGACATTTTCACTCTTTTTATTGAGAGAGTGAATTGACACTCCCCGGTCTAAAGACACTGGGATTCCTGGTTCAACGAGGCCACTTAAACCAGAATCCTGGCGTTATCTAGTCCAAAAGAATATAATCGGCTTTTTTCGCCTTTCCCCGGCGTGTTTGATTCCCTTGAACATAAATCCAACCATCAGTAAAATATACCTGTTCTCGGACTTGCTTGGTGATATCCCACCCTGAACGCACCAAAGCAGGTAAAATATATTTTGTACAAATATCCTGTTCTGAAAGTTCGCGTTTATCAGTTATCTGTCATTAAAAAAGATAAACTTTCTCAGATCAGACAAGATTGCTATATATGATCAAGTAGAATAAGATGTTTGTCTGTTGTCAAAAATTGCTGCTATATATGTCCAAAACTTACACCGTAGAAATTAACCACCAAGGTACAACATATACTCTGCAAGTTCCTGAAGATGAAACTATTCTCAACGCCGCCTCAGCTACTGGTTTAGACCTACCAACTTCTTGCGGCGCTGGTGTTTGTACAACTTGTGCGGCTTTGGTTACAGAAGGAACTGTAGAGCAAGCAGATGGTATGGGTGTAAGTCCAGATTTGCAAAAACAAGGCTATGCACTACTTTGTGTTGCTAAACCTCTTTCTGATTTAAAAATTGAAACAGAAAAAGAAGACATCGTTTATCAAGCACAATTTGGGAAAGGGTAGTACCGCAGGGCGGAATTAAAAATTAACAATTAAAAATTAAAAAAGCAGATTGTATAAGCTTTTCATGAATTTTTAATGGTTAGTTGACTTACGCCGTTGTGTACTAGGTAAATAATTGATAATTACCAATCCCTAAAAAGTTTCTGTATTCTCAAAATCACAAATACAAAGGATTTAGAATCATGACAACTCACTTTATTACCGCCGAAATCGAATTACAAGAAACCCCCACAGAATTGGAAAAAGCCATTACAGCCGAATTACAAAAACAAGGTGAACCCCTGCGTTGGTCTATTACCGCTGTTAACGAAGAACAACAAATCGCAACAGTAGAAGCCGTAGTTACCGCTTAAATTTCTTCTTTGCGTCTTTGCTCCTTAGCGTCTTTGCGCGAAACAAAAACCTGTGATACCCATTCAAAAACCATACACCGTAATTTTAATTATACCCACCGGCATTGGGGCAGCGATTGGCGGTTATGCTGGTGATGCCTTACCAGTAGCTAGAGTTATATCACAGGTATGCGATCGCTTGATTACTCACCCCAATGTCATGAACGGTGCAAGTTTATACTGGAATATTCCCAACGCTTTCTATGTCGAAGGATATGGTTTAGATAAATTTGCGGCTGGAGAATGGGGCTTACGTCCTGTCCGTAGTAACAGAGTCGGGTTACTTTTAGACCAGGCTATTGAACCGGAATTAATGCTGCGACACTTGCAGGTAGCCGACGCAGCCAGAGCAACCTTAGGATTAAATATTACAAATCATGTGATTACTGACGCACCGCTCAACGTAGAATTACGAACTTCTTCATCAGGTGCAAGTTGGGGAACAATTGGGAATCCTGATAGTTTATTACGGGCTGCCGAGAAATTAATTATAGCAGAAAAAGCCGAAGCGATCGCAGTTGTTGCCCGGTTCCCGGAAGATATGGACGAAACCGCAGTCCAAAACTATCGTCAAGGTCAAGGAGTAGACCCTCTAGCCGGTGCAGAAGCCGTCATTAGTCATTTATTAGTTCGTACCTTTAAAATTCCTTGCGCCCATGCTCCCGCCCTTTCTCCCGCCCCTGCGTCCCCCAATTTATCCCCTCGTGCAGCGGCTGAAGAACTAGGCTATACTTTCTTACCTTGTGTTTTAGTTGGTTTGAGTAACGCCCCGCAATTTATCATTAATACAAAAAATTACAATTCTTTGTCCACTGATATCTGGGCAAATCAAGTTGATGCTTTAATTATTCCCGCCACCGCTTGTGGAAATAGTGCTTTATTGAGTGTAAGTCATAAACAATGTCAAATAATTACAGTCGCAGAAAATAAAACTTTGATCCAAGTTCCTGCTTCTATGTTAAAAATTCAAACCTTACAGGTAAACTCATATTTGGAAGCAGTAGGCGTATTAGTCGCTCATAAAGCAGGTATCAATCCTTCCTCATTAACAATTAACAATTAACAATTACTAACCACCAATGACCAATTACCAATTATTTTTCTAAAATCCTGTGATTGAACAAAAAAATCAAGAACCAGAAATCCCCTACTTAACACGCACCCAAGTCTTAGTAGCAATGGGTGTAACCGCAATTATTCTCTGGATAGTTGCTAAATTATGGTTACGTTGGGGCGATATCATCCTTTTTAAATGGTACTGGCGCGAACAAGATTTATTATTAGGAATTAGTTTAGGTGTAATTATTACCATATTAAGTGGTTTAGCTTATCGCCTTTCCCCTCCCTATCGCAAAAGCGCCGATTATTATCTAGAAATGGTTCTTAAACCTCTAGCTTTACCAGATTTAATCTGGTTAGGATTACTTCCCGGTTTAAGTGAAGAATTATTATTTCGGGGTGTCATGCTACCCGCTTTAGGTGGAGATCATACCGCTGTGATCGTATCAAGTCTTTGTTTTGGAGTTTTGCACCTTAGCGGTCACCAACAATGGCCTTATGTAATTTGGGCAACTATTATTGGTATAATCCTTAGTTATAGTGCCTTATTAAGTGGCAACTTGTTATTACCAATAGTTGCTCATATTGTGACAAATTGGCTATCTAGCTATTTATGGAAAATCCAAAAACTTTAGATATGGCTGGTAGCAGCCAATTCCTCCCCAGATTTTTGTCAAACGAGTCAATCCCATAAAAAATCTCTACATGATAGCTGCTTTGATTTTTAAGGATTGTCGAGCTTTTAGCAATAGGCAAAATTAGGAAACCAATGACCAATGACTAATCACCAAATAGAACGAAAGGCACGGAAGCCACTTGGCAATAGATGCGTGGAGGAAGTGCCAACGGCGAATTTATTCGCCGTGACATGATAGAATTAATTAGCAAGTAGGAATAACCATCAACGCCAAGAAGTGTTTTATTAAGGAGAAACCCCTGATTTATCTCGTCTCGGCATAGCCGTAGCCTGGGTAAACAAGCAATGGTAAATCATGGAGCGTTTAACATTAAAAACTGATGGACTCACAAAAGCAGCAAAAAAATCAAAAGTAAGCGCAATTGCAATACCTGTTGTACTGGTAGTTGCCTTGAGCGTCTAGGAGGATAATTGACTATCCTTTTTAAGCAGGTTTTAAAGAATCTGCGTGTCTTTAGACCGCAGAGTGTCAACAACTGCCCCAATAAAGTTAAGATTCTAGTATCTGTCAATGAAAATTTTTTAAGCTATATAGTAAGCGGCAACGGTAAACACATTATGTATGATGTCCTAGATTCCCACGCAGTCCTGGAAGTATTGCGACCAGTAGAAGATCCAGAACTTCGCAAAAGTCTGGTAGAACTGAATATGATTCGCAACGTCAAGATTGACGGTGGCAAGGTTAGTTTCACTTTGGTGTTAACCACTCCCGCTTGTCCTTTACGGGAATTTATTGTTGAAGACTGTAAAAAAGCTGTTAAAAAACTCCCTGATGTCACAGATGTAATTATAGAAGTAACAGCAGAAACACCCCAGCAAAAAAGCTTACCAGACCGGAATGGCGTACCTGGGGTGAAAAATATTATTGCTGTTTCTAGCGGTAAAGGTGGCGTTGGTAAGAGTACAGTGGCTGTAAATATTGCCGTGGCTTTAGCGCAAACTGGGGCAAAGGTCGGTTTATTAGATGCAGATATTTATGGACCAAATGATCCCACAATGTTGGGTTTGAGTGATTCCGAAATTAATGTCCGTTCTACAGAAGCAGGAGACATCCTCGAACCGGCTTTTAATCATGGTGTCAAGCTGGTTTCAATGGGCTTTTTGATTGATCGAGATCAGCCAGTAATTTGGCGCGGTCCCATGCTGAATGGTGTGATTCGTCAGTTCCTCTATCAAGTCGAATGGGGAGAACTGGACTATTTAATTGTGGATATGCCCCCTGGGACTGGAGATGCTCAATTAACTTTAACCCAAGCTGTCCCCATGGCAGGAGTAGTCATTGTCACCACACCACAAACTGTAGCTTTGTTGGACTCCCGAAAGGGGTTGCGGATGTTCCAGCAGTTAAATGTCCCAGTTTTGGGAATTGTGGAAAATATGAGCTATTTTATTCCCCCAGATCAACCAGATAAGCAATATGACATTTTTGGTTCTGGTGGTGGTTCCAAAACAGCCGCAGAATTGGGAGTTCCTCTGTTAGGATGTGTACCATTAGAAATTTCTACCCGGATTGGCGGTGATACTGGTGTGCCGATAGTAATTGGTGAACCCAACTCAGCCGCAGCCAAAGCCCTAACAGCGATCGCTCTCACTGTAGCAGGTAAAGTATCAGTTAATGCTTTGACATAAGATCAGGAGTCAGGAGTCACCGAGTCAGGAGTCACCGAGTCAGGAGTCAGGAGTCAGGAGTTTAGAAGAAGGAAGAAGGAAGAAGGAAGAAGGAAGAAGGAAGAAGGAAGAAGGAAGAAAATTTTCCCCTACTTCCTCTACTTCCCCTACTCCCCCTACTCCCCCTACTCCCCCTACTTCCCCTACTCCCCCTAACTCCCCCTACTCCCCCTACTTCCTCTACTCCCCCTACTTCCTCTACTCCCCCTACTCCCCCTAACTCCCTCTGCCCCCTGCCTTCTGCCCAACATCCTCCTCACACAATGTTATTAAAACCTTCGTTCCCTAAAATGCGTTGGCAATCTTGGCTTCAGCCCTGGCAACAAATAGATGGGCTACTATTTTTTCTCCCCGTTGCTGTTAGTATGTTCGGGGGGCTAATGATTCTGAGTACAGAACTGAAGCAACCTGTAACTGACTGGTGGTGGCACTGGTTGACAGCCGCTATTGGGACAATAATCGCCTTATTTTTAGCTCGTTGCCGCTATGAAACCCTCATGGAGTGGCATTGGTTTATCTATGGGCTGACCAACTTTAGTTTAATCGCTGTCATGCTCGCTGGTACTAGTGCCAAAGGCGCACAGCGTTGGATTAGTATTGCGGGTTTTAATGTTCAACCCTCAGAATTTGCCAAATTAGGATTAATTATTACCTTAGCAGCTTTGTTACATAGGCGAACTGCTTCTACTCTAGAGAGTGTTTTCCGTGTCTTGGCAATTACGGTTGTACCTTGGGCATTGGTATTTTTACAACCAGACTTGGCAACATCGCTGGTATTTGGGGCAATATTTTTAGGAATGTTGTACTGGGCAAATGCCAACCCCGGCTGGTTAATACTCATGGTTTCCCCGGTAATGGCAGCAATATTATTTAGTATATCTTGGCCATTATCAACGCCCATAATGTTATCTAAAGACATATCATTAAGCATATTAGGTTTAGTATGGGCAGTAGTGATGGCACTAGTTGGTTGGTTTAGTCTGCCTTGGAAGCGGTTTGGTATTGCTGCTATTGCTTCATTCTGTCTAAATATGCTCGGTGGCGAATTAGGCCTTTTTGCCTGGAATCATGTATTAAAGGAGTACCAAAAAAACCGACTTAGTGTATTTATCAACCCTGAGCATGATCCTCTTGGTGCTGGTTATCACCTGATTCAATCTCGCATTGCTATTGGCGCTGGTGAAGTTTGGGGCTGGGGTTTGTTTAAAGGTCCCATGACTCAACTGAATTTTGTTCCGGAACAGCACACAGATTTTATTTTCTCGGCTGTTGCTGAAGAATTTGGTCTTGTGGGTTGTTTACTTTTATTATCCGTCTTTTTCTTGATTTGCTTCCGCTTGCTTCATGTAGCTCAAACCGCCAAAGATAACTTTGGTTCACTTTTGGCTATTGGTGTTTTGTCTATGATTGTGTTTCAACTAATTGTGAATGTTGGTATGACAGTTGGTTTAGCACCTGTGGCGGGAATTCCCTTACCGTGGATGAGTTATGGACGTTCGGCAATGCTGACTAACTTTATTGCCATCGGTATAGTAGAATCTGTAGCTAATTATCGTCAACGCCAAAAGTATTATTAAAGAGGAGTCACCGAGTCAGGAGTTCAAGAAGCAGGAGAAAGAATAGAATTACCAATCACCAATTACCAATTACCAATTAAGCTAGAAATAAGAAACCAATAAGGGTAAATATGATGATCCTACCTGGAGCAACTGTTCGCGTCAAAAATCCTGCTGATACATATTATCGGTCAGAAGGACTTGTCCAACGAGTTAGTGATGGTAAAGTAGCTGTACTGTTTGAAGGTGGTAATTGGGATAAAATAATTACTTTCCGTCTTACAGAATTAGAACCCGTGGAAACTACAATCCAGAAAAAAGGGAAATAGTAATTTAGTTATTAGTCAGTGGTTATTAGTTTTTCACTAAGACTATTGACTAATCGCACCTTCAGAAAATATGTTTATTCATTTTTAATTTTTAATTGATAATTTTTAATTGCTTATGCGTCTACCTTTACCACAGTTTGCTATTGACAATCGCCATTCCCATCACTTTGCAGAGATAATTGAAACCACAACTACAGAATTTTTGGCTCAATGTTTAGAACCAGAAGACTTGAGTTTTCCACCAATGCCACCTTTTGGAAGTTGGGTTTGTGCTGTAGATGAAGAATCAGGTAATCAAGTTTATGCCGTAGTTTATCATGCCACAACGATGCCTATTGATTCTGTACATCGGGCAGTTGCACTAGGATTATCTTTAGAAGCTTTGCGTGAGGAACAACCCCAAATATTTTCCATGCTCAAAACTGAATTTCGAGCAGCGATTGTGGGATTTAAAGAAAAATCTCTAAATAGTAATAACAGCAAAATGTATCAATATTTGCCACCTCGTCCGCCACAAATTCACCAAGCTGTTAATCATTGTCAAGCAGAAGAAATTATTCAGTTTACAGAAGAACTAGATTTTTTACGAACATTACTTTTTATTAGTGGTGCGCCTGTAGATTCTTTGGCCGCAGCCGCTATTCGGGGAATATATCAGTTACGAAAAACTGACCGAGAATGGTTGATTAAAGCTGGAAGACATCTGAGTATGTTACTCAAAGATGATTATGATCGGTTGCGGTTTATTTTGAGTCAAATTCATCCATAAACTTTGAAGTTTGCTGTATTTTGTCTGAGTGATTCGAGACAACTGGGATTTTGATAATAAACTCAGAACCTTCTCCGGGAGTAGATATACAATAAAGTTCACCACCATGTTTTTCAACTACGATTTGGTAGCTAATTGATAATCCTAATCCTAATCCTGTTCCTTTGCCTACAGCTTTGGTAGTAAAAAATGGGTCAAATAATCGTTTTTGGACTTCTTCTGAAATGCCTGAACCATTATCGGCAATGCGAACAATAACATAATTATCATTAGTTATTTCTGTGCGAATCCGAATTTGCAAATTTTTACGGGTTTTTAGAATTAAATTATCACTTTCAGAAAGAGCATCAATAGCATTGGCAAGAATATTCATAAATACCTGATTCAGTTGCCCTGCATAGCACTTTATTAATGGTAATTTGTCATATTCTTTAATTAATTCAATTTCTAACCGCTCAGGTCTAGCTTTTAAACTATGTTTGAGAATTATTAATGTATTCTCTATACCTTCATGGATATCAACAAATTTAATTTCTGCTTGATCTAATCGGGAAAAATTACGTAAAGATAAGACAATTTCATTTACTCTTGTAGCACCAACTTTCATGGAAGATAGTAATTTTGGTAAGTCTTCCAGAATAAATTCTATTTCAATTCCCTTCTCTTTAGCTTCAGATATTGCGTCAGCATAGGATAATTCTTGTTTATAATTTTCCAGGATGTAGAGTATATTTTGAAAATATTCGATAGCATAATTGAGGTTGCCATAAATAAAATTCATGGGATTATTGATTTCATGGGCAATCCCAGCTACTAATTGTCCCAAGGCAATCATTTTGTCGTTTTGTAATAATCGGCTATAGTTATGCTGAAGATCACGAAAGTCAGCCTTAGCTATTCTGGCTTTTTCTGTTTCTTTTTGCAGGCGATTTAATGTTAAAACATGAATTTGGGAATTGGCTAAAAGTAACTGATGAAAATCTAGCAATCCATATTGATAAGATTGATCTGTAATCACCAGTGGTTCATATACCTGTTTGTGCGATCGCCCTAAAGCTATTTGAGTTGCTTCGACAATTGGGGTATCCTCTGGATAGATAAATGTTTTAGGTTGTAAAAAATTATAAAGATATTCGACAGGGCGACCGGCAAATAGTCCTAAACCATAGGGACGACTCATTTGTTCAAAAAATAGCCGTCGAGAAATCATGCCTACATATTTTTTTTCTTTAGTCAAGATAATCCCTGGCAGCAAAGGATCTTCTTCAAAAAGCATTGCTAATTCATTACCTGGATGATTTGTTTCAATTTGAATTGTCCAAACTGGTAATTCCTGTAAAGTTGATTCTAATTTGAGATTTAGCTGATCCACATTCTGAATACTATGCATAGCCAGCATTTTTTTGTCCTTAACCTCAAGTTAATATTGGTTCGTGTCTCTGGCATTATTGCTAAGACTCCGGCAAATGTTACTTTTTTTAGGCTTAATTTTCTCAGTTTAATTGGGAATTGGGGTAATTTTCAATTGCAATATGACGGTTATCTGGTGGGGATAAGCATTAAGAGTGGGTAATTTTCAATGTAAAATATGACAGTTGTATTAGATGCTGTGAATGTGATTGAGCGTTATACCCTGCCCGAAATGGGCAATTTGTGGAGTGAAACCTATAAGCTGAAAACCTGGCTAGATGTAGAGATCGCGGTTTGCGAAGCACAGGCAGAACTGGGTTATATTCCAGCAGCAGCAGTAGAAGAAATTAAGGCTAAGGCGAATTTTGACCCGCAGCGGGTGTTAGAAATTGAGGCAGAAGTCCATCATGATGTCATTGCTTTTTTGACAAATGTTAATGAATATGTAGGTGATGCAGGACGCTATATTCACTTAGGTTTAACTAGTTCTGATGTCTTGGATACTGCTTTATCACTACAATTAGTTGCTAGTCTGGATTTGTTGTTAAAACGCCTAGAAGATGTAATTGATGCCATTCGTAAGAAAGCCACAACACATCGGCATACGTTAATGATTGGGCGATCGCATGGTATTCACGCTGAACCGATTACCTTTGGCTTTAAGTTAGCTGGTTGGTTAGCGGAAGTATTACGACACCAAGAACGGCTACAAATTCTCAAGAAAACCATCGCTGTTGGCAAAATATCCGGTGCGGTAGGAACTTACGCTAACATTGAACCACGTGTAGAAGCGATTGCCTGTGCAAAACTCGGACTGAAACCCGATACTGCTTCCACTCAGGTAATTTCCCGCGATATTCATGCAGACTTTGTGCAACAGTTAGCATTACTCGCTGCATCCATAGAACGCTTTGCTGTAGAAATTCGCAACTTGCAAAAAACAGACGTTTTAGAAGTTGAAGAATTTTTTGCTAAAGGGCAAAAAGGCTCTAGTGCTATGCCTCACAAGCGTAATCCCATCCGTTCCGAACGGTTAACAGGGATGGCGCGACTGGTGAGAAGTCATGCAGGGGCAGTATTAGAAAACGTCGCTTTGTGGCACGAACGGGATATTTCCCACAGTTCTGTAGAACGAGTAATTTTACCAGATGCTTGTATTCTGACTCATTTCATGCTGCATGAAATCACCAACTTGGTAAATAACTTGTTGGTTTATCCTGAAAACATGGCCCGAAATCTCAACTGTTATGGGGGAGTAGTCTTTAGTCAAAGGGTATTACTAACCTTAATAGACAAAGGACTTAACCGCGAAGAAGCATACTCCATAGTCCAAGAAAGCGCCCACACTGCTTGGAATAAACCAGAAGGCAACTTCCGTGATTTAATCAGCAAAGATCCTCGCGTCACTCAAAACTTGTCACCCGCAGAGATAGAAGCCTGTTTTGATCCACAACATCATCTCAAGCATTTAGAACAAGTTTATCAACGACTGGGTATTTAGAACTAGGATTGGTAATTGTCAATTGGTAATTGGTATCAATTGTCAATTCCCTCTGACCACTGACTCCTTCCGTGTCGCAAAGTGAAGAATAAATATATGGCTGATTACTATACTCAAAATTTGACACTCCCCTGGCTAAAGCCGAGGGGATTCTACATTCATCGTCAAAACTTGGCTTTTCCAGGCTTGCACCAAGTAGAGTAGTGGCTTCAACTCCTGTAGCGTTACTTTGGGGATGCCCTCCCCTAGCTTTTGCAAGATTTAAAATATTAATTGCTGCATTTGTATCTCTGTGAAGATACGATCCACAACTACAATTATGAGTGCGAGTTGATAGAGATTTTTTGACAATTACGCCACAACTAGAACACTTTTGAGAAGTATAGTGTGGAGTAACAGCTATAGCAATCTTGTCAAATTTAACAGCAAAATATTCAATCCATTGTCGGAACAAATACCAACTAGCATCACTAATTGATTTTGCTAAACAATGATTTTTTACCATATTTGAAACCCTTAAATCTTCGTAGGCGACTAAATCGTTAGATTTGACTACGCAACGCGCTATTCTCTTAGCGTGTTCTATACGTTGCCTACTTACTTTTAAGTGCTTTTTGGCATAAAGTTTTCTAGCTTTTTTTCTGCAACTAGAACCTTTATGCTTTTTGTAAATCCGTCTTTGAGAATGTTTGATTGATTTTTCAGCCTTTCTCAAAAACTTAGGGTTAGGTTCATGATGTCCGTTAGAGTCAGTGTAAAACGACTCAATACCAACATCTAATCCGATTTCATTACCCGTTTTCGGTTGAATATCTACAACATCAATGCCGATACAAACCTGAGCATAATATCCATCTGCACGACGGATTAAGCGCACTCGTTTAATGTCTTTAAGTTCGTAGGATTGAATATCCCATTTGCCTAATAATTTGAGTTCACCAATCTCTTTCTTGTCGGTAAAAGTGATGCGTCGCTTTGTTTTATGTAGCTTCCACCCTGATGTTTTATATTCAACGGAACGGCAATCTTTTTGAAAACGGGGGAATCCCTTTTTACCAGACTTTTTAGATTTACAGTTGTCGTAAAACCTTGATATAGCAAACCATCCTCTTTCTGCGGCTGATTGCACAGCCATTGAGTTTAACTCAGCAGTAAAAGGAAATTCTATCCGTTGTTCAGTAGAGTATTTATTCAGGGCAAACTTATCAACTTTTAGTTCACGTGGTGCATCCATCCAATACCTAATCGCTTTATTGCGAACGAATTGAGTAGTCCGAATTGCATCATCTATCGCGTTATATTGATGCTGTTTACCCTTGACTTTATACTCTAGAACTATCATTGCTTTATTTGTTTACGACCTATTAATATAGTAACATAGATAGGAAACAAATAGGAGACAAGATGAAGACTGAATATATAAGAATTAGAACGACACCGCGCAGATTCCATAAACTAAAGTTATTAGCCGAACAAAAAGAATATTCTGTAACTAGACTAATAGAAGATTGGATAGACAGTCTGCCAGATCCAGTGTCAATGCAGGATAAATCCTGCAACTAGCCTTCATCCCTTGTCTGAAGCACAGATGTGGCTTCCTGAGTCAGCCACATCTTCAAGGGTTTTCGGCATTTTCTTTATAAAGCACCTTTGCTAATTTGGTAAAGTCGGGGATATACCCATGATTGAAATTCTCGCTATATTATCTGCTGGTGCTGCTGCTGGGATGAGAATAGGTGTACCTTTACTAATTATTGGTATCCTCCAAGGGGAGGAACTCTGGTCGCAGATGCCAGTCCTATCACGCATTTCTCCCCATGTTTTAATCGGACTACTCACCAGTTGGTCTTTATTTGAACTATTCGCTTCCAAAAAACTCATTGGCCAGAGAATAGTCCAGCAAGTTCATTTATTTTTGTCTCCCTTGGTAGGAGCTTTAATGGGCTTGTCCGTTGCTTCAGCGATAACCACGCCAAGTTGGTTAGTTGCTTTGATTGGTGGTTTATTAGCTTTGGTATTGCAGCTAGTTTTATTAGGTTGGTTTTATCGCTTGCGTGGATTGCCAATATGGGCAGTGTTTACGCAAGATGTCCTGTGTGTTACACTTATATTTTTTGCTGTGGATGCTCCTCTTCAAGGAGGATTAATTGCTTTAATCCTCCTCTGGCTGGCTGTTCTTAGTGGAAAATACTGGTATGACTGGTCTAAAGGTAAAAATTGATAATTGACAATTACCAAAAAAGGGAACAGGGAACAGGGAACAGATAAGAAACACTCATTTGCACCAGTTTAGAGCTTCTGTCAAAAAAAAGATGTTTTTAAAAGATGCGTAAGCACCAAAAAAACAGTGTCATTATTTCAATCTCATGTTTAACTCAAACATGAGTTTTTCCTGTTAGAAAGTTGCCCGTTCCCTGTTCCCTCTGAACAATTATGAAGATTAATGTAAAAGCCCGACCACGTGCAGTAACCCTTTACCAGTAACTAACTCAATAATTAGCCCGATAAATCCTAGCATGGCTATCCGACCATTCCAGACTTCGGCACTGGTGGTTATTCCCCATGCCCAACGTTCTTGAGGATACATTTTTACCCTTTTTTTCATTTGGGTGACTTGAGAGAGTTTCAGGTCAGGTTGTTTGAGAGCATCAATGATCAAGTCGGATAGGGCTTTAATAAATACCGGATTGGTGTTGGGCGCAGGGACACGTCCGAAGTTGTGTATTCCTGCTTCTTCCGCTATTTCTCGATATTCAATGTCAATTTCTTGTAGGGTTTCGATGTGTTCGGAAACAAAACTAATGGGGACAACTATTAAATCTTTCACGCCTTTTACACCGAGTTCGTTCAGTGCATCTTCTGTATAAGGTTTTAGCCATTCAACAGGACCAACACGACTTTGATAAGCTAGGGTGTGGGGATTGGGACGGTTGAGGGTTTGCATAATTAAGTCGGTGCATTCCTCAATTTCTTGCTGGTAGGGGTCGCCGGCTTCCTCTACATAGCTTTTAGGTACACCATGGGCGCTAAAGAAGATATGCACGTCCTGAGGACGGGGAAATTTCTCCAGTTCGCCAACTATAAGTTCTGCCATTGCTTGCAGATAACCTGGTTCTTTGTACCAAGAGTCAATAACGGTATACTCAAGACTTTGGAGTTTGGAGTTTTCCTTCCATAGTTGTTCTAATAACCGGAAACTAGAACCGCTGGTGCTGATGGAAAATTGGGGGTAAAGCGGGAGAATTACCAATTTATCAAGGTTATCTTGAGTAATTTGGGCGATCGCTTCTTCTGTGTAAGGATGCCAATAACGCATTCCCACGTAGATATTAACTTCTTGTCCTAATTCACCTAACTGAGCTTTAATGGCTGCTCCTTGCTCTTCTGTAATCCGTCGCAATGGAGAACCGCCGCCGATTTGCTGATAATTTATTTGAGATGTTTTTTCTCTACGGGTAGCAATAAACCAAGCTAGAGGTTTTTGCATCCAGCGAAACGGTAAGCGGATAATTTCTGGATCAGAAAACAGATTATACAAAAACGGTCCGACATCTTCTGGTTTGTCGGGACCGCCGAGATTAAGTAATAATACCCCTATACGACCCATAGCAGTTACTTTCCCCCAATCCTTACAGATTTTTTACTAATGTTAACAATATATCTTTATTAAATATAAAGCTTTATCGGCAGGAAAAAAAACAATGGCCACAATTTTTAGAGATTTAAGTTACAGATACCAATGGCTATATGATGGCATCTCCCGGTTAGCGGCTATGACTGTGGGTGGTGAACCCCGGTTTCGTCAACTGGCTTTACAAAATTTAAAACTGCAATCGGATACTCAGATTTTAGATTTATGCTGTGGTAGTGGTCAAGTAACCAGATTTTTGGTAAATTTTTCGGAAAATGTCACTGGCTTGGATGCTTCCCCATTATCTATCCAGCGAGCGCAGAAAAATGTCCCAAATGCCACTTACATAAAAGCATTTGCTGAAAATATGCCTTTTGCTGATAGTTTATTTGATGTGGTACATACTAGCGCGGCTTTACACGAAATGCAATCTGAACAACTGCAAAAAATCATTAAAGAGGTTTATCGGGTGTTAAAACCGGGAGGAGTTTTCACTTTGGTAGATTTTCACTCTCCCACAAATCCGATATTTTGGCCGGGATTGGCGGTATTTTTCTGGTTGTTTGAAACCCAGACGGCTTGGGAATTGTTGAAAACGGATTTACCTGGTTTGTTAAGAGATTATGGTTTTGATGTGGGAAAACCTAGTTTATATGCTGGTGGAAGTTTACAGGTGATTCAGGGCAGGAAGATGATTTGAGTTTCTTGTGCTAATTCATAAGTTTAAATTATTGATTTGCTATTTTTAAATAAGTTTTTTCAAAAAAATTTTTTATTTTGAGGGTGTGGGGCGGGCTAAATGTGCTAATATAGTTATATTATTACAATGGAATGTAAGCAAAATTTTTATTTAGGCACGCATTCCCATTATAAAAATATCACGCCGAGAAAATAAAGTCAATAGGTTTTGACCCCAAAAAAAGAAATTTTTTTTATTTTTTTGAACATTGAGAACATCAGTACCAATATTCAGTTGAAAAAATCATACCACAAATACACTCTGCCATAGCAATCGCCTAGACTTGCTCTTCTTGAAAATCTGTTAATCTAGCTGTATCAAGAATTAGTAAAAGAGTCAATGGAAATTAGTAACTTATTCAAAGCCGGTGGCGTAGTTATGTGGCCACTGCTATTTTTTTCGGTTTTAGGAATCACTCTCATTCTGGAACGGATTACGTTTTGGATAGGAATTAGTGGCCGTCAGAATCGCGTAGTCAAGCAGGTGTTAAGTTTTTATCGTCAAGGTAATGTAGTTACCTCTCTAGATATACTACACAAAAATGCTGATTTACCGATTGCGCGAATTTTTCTGGCGGCTTTAGAATTGGAAGAACCCAACCCAGAGGAATTCCGCTTGGCTTTAGAAAGTGAGGCCCAGGCAGAAATCCCGTTATTAAAAAGGTTTCAAAATATTTTTGATACAATTATTGGTTTAGCTCCCTTGCTGGGATTATTAGGGACCGTTTTGGGTTTAATTGGCTCTTTTGCATCATTAAATATTGGTGATGTCGGTAGTACAAAAACCGCTGGTGTCACTTCTGGGATTAGTGAAGCCTTAGTATCCACAGCATCGGGATTAGTTGTAGCTATTATTACCTTGTTTTTTGCGAATAGCTTTCGGGGAATGTATTTACGACAAATTGCCTGGATTCAAGAATATGGTGGGCAATTAGAATTAGTTTATCGTCACCAGTATGAAAGAGGGGATAAATCATAATGCGTCTACCAGATGAACCGGATATTCCAGCCCAGATTAATATTGTGCCGATGATTGATGTCATCTTTGCTATTTTGACATTTTTTATTATGTCCACTTTATTTTTACATCGTTCTGAAGGGTTGCCAGTTAATTTACCTAAAGCAGCAACAGCCAAAGCCCAATCATCAGCCGCACCAATTACCGTTACTGTAGATTCAGCAGGGAATGTGAGTTTAAATCGCCAGCCAGTAACTTTGGAAACTTTACCAGTAAAGGTACAGGAATCAATGGGCAAAAATACGGAAGTAGTAGTGATTATTAATGCTGATCAAAGTGCCACTCATGGTCAAGTCGTGGTAGTGATGGATCGGGTGCGGCAGGTAAAAGGAGCAAGATTAGCAATTGCCACACAAGCACCTTAACAGGTTAGTGATCAGAGTAGCAACTGCGTGGGGTTCTTTTTAGGAACTACGGTCAGAAACGGTAAGTTCTACCGAGATTGTCTGTGGAGCGGGCAAACAAGATTGGAAGTCATTCTAAGACCGCGATGAAGCAGGAAATAAACACTAAGATTATCGCTTTCCAGATGTGTCTAGACTTTGGTAATTTTGGGTAAGTTTTATAGAACGGAATCTCATTCTTTAATGACAATTATTCATCACCTGATTTGCGTTTTAATTGTTTAAAGAATTGATATATTTCTGGCAAGCGATTATAAATTACTGCCGCCTTGATGTACACTTTGTGCGGCATTGCTGGAGTACCTGAGACAATTTCCCCCGGTGCGACATTGCCGTGAATACCAGTTTGAGCAGAGGCGATCGCCCCATCCCCGATTTTAGCTTGATTGGCAATTCCCACTTGTCCAGCTAAAATTACCCGATTTCCTAGTCTTACCCCTCCAGCCATGCCTGCTTGACCTGCTATGGCACAACCAGCCCCAATTTGACTACCATGTCCTATCTGGACTAAATTATCAATTTTAGTATCTTTGCCCACCCTGGTTTCCCCCACAGCGGGACGGTCTATGGCTGTATGACAACCTACTTCTACCCTATCTTCTAAAACTGTATAGCCTGATTGTTCCATTTTAAACCAACCGGTGCGGGTAGGCACAAAGCCAAATCCCTCTGCACCAATGACAGCACCGCTATGAATAACGCAATCTGCACCGATTTGGCTGCGTTCGTGGATGGTACAATTAGCGTGTAGGGTAGTGCGATCGCCTATTTTGACTTCTGGATAAATGACAACATTGGGATGAATAATGGCATAATTGCCAATTTCCACAGCTTCAGAAATGACAACATGAGCGCCAATATAAACATCATCACCAATTTTGGCGGTGGGGTGAATGACCGCGCTGGGGTGAATTTCGGGAGTAGGATGGTAGGGTTGATAAAATAGAGCGATCGCTTTGGCAAACAACAGTTTTGGTTCTTTCGTTGTTAACCAAGCAATCCCCTTTTCTGTGGCTTGATTCTGCAATTTTTCATCTGGGGGTAAAATTACAGCGCTCGCATTGGTAGAATTGAGCAATGAAGCAAATTTAGAGCCTTCTATATAGCTGAGAGTTCCAGATGTCGCTTCGTCTATGGCTGCAACTCCAGTAATTTCTACATCAGTTTCAAGGCTACTTTGGGTAATATAATCACTAAGCTGGTTGAGAATTTCACTAAATTTCATATTGATTTGCTAACACGATTTATAGATTTTTGTTTCGCGCCCAGACGCAAAGGAGCAAAGGCGCAAAGGAAGAAATTAGTTATCTTCTGTTGATTTTGTCATGGATTGACCGGCTAAGTAGGCTGTTGTCCAAGCACTTTGGAAGTTAAAGCCACCGGTGACACCATCAATATCTAATATCTCACCTGCAAAATGCAAGCCGGGGACTATTTTACTTTCCATTGTTTTGAAGTTGACTTCTTTGAGGTTGACTCCTCCACAGGTGACAAATTCTTCTTTAAATGCGCCTTTACCTGTAATTAGGTGTTCTCCTTGGGAGATTTCTAGGACTAGTTGATTTAGGGTTTTGTTGGAGATGGTTGCCCAACGTTCTTCTGTGGGAATATGGGTACGATTGATAATATATTGCCAAAGCCGATGAGGTAAGTCTACACCACGATGGAGGGCGATCGCTTTTTGTCCCCATTCAGCTTTGACTGTTAAAAGTTTTTGTCTCACTTCCTCTTGGGATAAATCTGGCAACCAATTAATCAATAATTTATGTTGATAGCGGTTTTCATGGAGAATTCTCGCCCCCCAAGCCGAAAGTTTCAATACTGCTGGACCACTCACACCCCAATGGGTAATTAACAATGGGCCTGTTTGTTGGAATGGGGTTTTTCCAGTCCCAGGTAAGCGCAGATTTACAGAATTAACACTAATTCCTGCTAATTCCCGCAGTTGAGGATCTGCAATATTAAAGGTGAACAAAGAAGGTACAGGGGGTTGGATGTCATGACCTAATTCTCTAGCGATTTTATAACCTGCTAAACTGCTACCTGTAGCCAAAAGTAAGCAATCGCATTCTTTCGTTTCTCCCGATTTGAGCAGAATTTCAAACCCGGCATTTTTACGAGTGACAGCGGTAACAGGTGTGCCAATACAAAGTTCTATTTTGGCATCAAAAGTCGCCTTAATTAAACATTCAGCAATGGTTTCTGCACGATCTGTAATTGGGAACATCCGGCCGTCAGCTTCCGTTTTTATATTCACCCCATGTTCCGTAAACCAAGCTATGGTGTCTAGAGGTTGAAACCGGGTAAATGCACCCAACAGGGCTTTACCACCTCTAGGATAATTCTGAACTAAAATTTTGGGTTCAAAACAAGCATGAGTAACGTTACAACGTCCTCCACCGGAAATGAGAACTTTCGCCAAAGGTTGACGACTAGCTTCGATTAAAGTAACCTGGGCTTGAGGATTAGCTTCAGCACAAGCGATCGCACCAAAGAATCCCGCCGCCCCACCACCAATAACTACAATTTGCAAGGGTAACAACTTCAAAAATTTTTTAATATTTCAGATTTCAGATCCCCGACTTCTTCAAGAAGTCGGGTATCTATCGGATCTATCCTATCTCCATATTACTCTTCATATAACTCAAATTCAGTTTTTTCAGCACCGCACACTGGGCATACCCAATTATCTGGAATATCCTCAAAAGCCGTTCCTGGTTCTATACCACCATCAGGATCACCTATTTCTGGGTCATAGACATAATCACAAACGGTACATATATAGTTTTGCATCTTTTTTACCTCTGATCAATGACTTGTCAGTTTTTTTGATGTAATAATTATTGATTATGAAACTAAAAACGCCACCATCTCCTTGAGCAATAACTGAAGATTGCTAAAGCTATAGCCCCAAAGAACAGTAGAGTAATTAAACCACCAGGAAGGAAGGTGATAATACCCAAACCTCTCAGTACAAATAAGGAGACACTCATCCCCAAAAGAATCCCAAAACCCTGGATGAATTTGCCATTTAAAGAAGATTGACTCACGGTGTTTTTCTCTTAACTCCAATTTACTCTCTTGAAAATGAACTTGAGACTAATTATCTGCGAAAACTCCATAAATTGAACTGTAATTAGAATTAAGTGAGTTAAACTCAATGAAATCATCAAGGTTAATCACTTAAAAAGTTACCAAAATCACTATATCTGCATTATATTATGTCAACCTCAAATCTTAAAAATGTCGCTTACGCCAAGCTACCTCTATTAGATACCCTTTGGAATCAAGATCAGCAAAGATTACTCATTCAGGGAGAAGTCTTCACAGAAATTCGCTCTCATACTAACTGGGGCGGTGCTGTTACCGCTTGTATGTATGTACCACTAGTTAGATCCCATGTCTGGCAACAAATTACAGATTACCCCCGTTGGGTACAATATTTTCCCGATGTTACTAAAAGCGAAGTTATATCCAGAGGTGATGTTAAGCGTCTGTATCAAGCAGCACAAAAAGCTTTTTTATTTTTTACAGCCCAAGTAGAAATTTATCTGACTGTGGTGGAAGTATTAGGACAGCAAATCCACTTTCAGATGGAAAAAGGCTCATTTACAGATTTTCACGCCAAGTTAGAACTTAAAGATATGGGTAATGGTACTCTCTTAGCTTATACGGTACAAGCCACTCCCAATATTCCCATTCCCTCAATTTTTATTGAACAGGCAATGAATTTGGAGTTACCAGCAAATCTATGTAAAATGCGACAGGTGCTTTGTAATCATCAATAATAGCAATGTCAGAGGTAACAACTATTTTGGATTTTTGGTTTGGTCATCCTAATGACCCAAACTACGGGAAAATTCAACCATTTTGGTTTGAAAAACAACCGGATTTCGATGCTAAAGTCCGCGACCTTTTTCTGGAAGATTACCAACAAGCGGTAGCCGGATATTTACATGATTGGATGAATTCACCAGAAACCTGTCTAGCTTTAATTCTGTTACTAGATCAATTTCCCCGAAATATGTTTCGTGATACCCCACAAGCCTTTGCAACGGACTGGGAAGCACTGTCATTAGCGCAACACGCCACAAACAAAGGCTATGATAGAAAATTATTGGCTGTGCAACGCTGGTTCATATATTTACCCTTTGAACACAGTGAAGACCCAATTGATCAACGCAAGTGCATTAAGCTATTTCAACAACTTAGTCATGATCCCTACAGTGCAAAAGCGATTGAATCAGCTTTTCGACACAAGGAAATAATTGCCCGATTTGGTCGTTTTCCCCATCGTAACGCCATTTTAGGACGTATTTCTACTCCAGAGGAAGAAGAATTTTTGGAAGAACCTGGTTCTTCATTTTAAGTTGGGGATTGGGTTATTTTCCCCCGCACTCTATGTGGGTTTGAAACTGTTAATTCTCTGTGAGTATGTGTTTCCGTAGCATACAGTAGCCTCCTAGGAAATTTTTCTTTACATATCTGCCAGTAAACGTTTTAATTTGTCCAGTCACAAAGCATTAAGTCAGGGGGTTATTTCCACAACTCCCTTTTTTAGTGCGCTGCTTTCTATAAATCGTGCTTAATTTTACTAAAAATCTTTTAATCTACGTCTTTAGATGGATGACATGGTTTTGATAAACTTTTAAAATCACTTGGGTTTTGTGTTATTGAATACACTGGATTGTAGTCTAGTTATTCTAGCTACCATTTTTTGTATTTTTGTATCAAAAATTGACAAATAACCCTATTTTTGTGGTATTTTCACCACCAATAAATGTATTTAAAACCAGTGAGGCCATAACAATGTCTGAAAATTACGGTTTGTTATTAAACGATGATAAAGATCAATCAATTATAACATCAGCATTAGAATTAGCAAAAAATCAACTATATAGTTTTGCCAATAGTCCAGATTTTCAAACCAAAATGCAATTGGCTTTTGGTGTTGCAGTTGATTCAAATAGTTTTCAAATTGCTTGGAAAAATCAAGATTTCAGTGTAATTCCCAATATTGAAGTTCGTACCGGATCTGAACTTGGTGGAGCAATTGGAGCTTATGCTCAAGCCACTAATACGATCTATTTATCTCAAGATTATCTCAACCAAAATGCAGCCGATATTGAATCTATCACTTCAGTCTTATTGGAAGAGATTGGTCATGCTGTAGATGCTAAAATAAATATATTTGATACTCCTGGAGATGAAGGAGCGATTTTTTCAGCCGTTGTTCAAGGAAAGACATTTGAGCCTGAGCAGTTACAACAGTTAAAGGTTGAGAATGATCATACAACTATTACTTTAGATTCTCAAGTATTGCAGGTTGAGCAAGCCAGTATTCCCCTCAGAGAAGGTGGTCAAGAAGGAAGAACTGAAACAATTACATTGGATGGAAAAGGACTTGGATCAGCACAGATTTTCTATGAAATGTATAGCGTTCCTGATCGACTTCAACTTCGTTATGAGGGCAAAGTTATTTTCGATTCAGGGTTCACGTCAGGCAGTAAGACTACGAGATTTAATATTCCCAAAGGAAATTCAGATAAATTAGATGTGGTACTAACTGCTAATCCAAGTATCAATACCACTCGGTGGCAGTATAAGATTGATACTACAACCTGTCCTGTTCCATCACCATTAGAGGTCGTACTTGTAAGTGGTACAGAAGAAGAAAAAGATGGTAAATGTATCCTAAAAGGAACTATCAACATTGGACGAGAAGGATCATCACCAATCCTCAAAGTTGAAGGTACTGTCGAGTACGATGCTACAACAATTAGTATTAATGGAATAGTCTCTTCATTGATTGGCGCTGGTCTTGTAAAAACAATGCCATTATTTAAAAGTCAATTTGATATTGATGTTAAAACTGCTACTGGTTCATTAACGGAAGATGCTAGTTTTACCAATCAGTATACATTGGGTGGAATGGATGTTGATTTTAGCAGTTTGAGTATCAATCCTAATGGATTAGCTCTGGGAGCAAAGTTCAAATTAATTGATGATTTGGGTTTACCTGACTATTTCTTTAGTGGTTCAGATGCACTTTTAATTAGTCAAAATGATGTCAAATTTGGTTCTAGTGTTAAGTTATCTCTACCAAATTTTAAAGATTTTCAGCTTTTTAAGTTTTTGCCTGTTAACGAATTTTCTGATTTTTCCATCGAGTATGTTGCCCCAGAAGACAAAATCAAGATTCAAGGAAAATTAGTAATTGATCCTTTTGCTAAACCAGATGAAAAAACAATTACGGCAGATTTTGCTGGTGATAACTTTATTCAAATTCAAGGTGGAAAAGCAGATGTAAAGGGTTCTCTTGCCGTTAAGGATCAGATTAAACCAGGCAAATGGGGTTTAAGTGAAGTTAAACTGGATATAGACACCCAAAATAAAGATATTGGTGGTAGTGCAAAGATAGTGTTCCCTTTTGGAGCAAAATTTCCACCTAATAATAGTGGGGACTTAACTCTAGGACTTGGTTTTAAATTGCCTCCTGTTGAACTTAATAAAGTATCCATAAAATTAGACAATCTAAATGTTAGAATACCAATCCCAAGTTTTCCTTTTGTTTACTTTCAAAGAGTAGCAGCGAGCGTAGACAATTGGGCTAAATCTGATCCAGATCCTGTTGAATGGAGTGGTGGACTTGGTGCAACACTTGGACCTCAATTTACCATCAGTGGCGATAAATATTCTTTAATTCGTCTTGATGTAGATGCAAAAATCAGTTCAGAACAACTCAGTGCCAATGGAAACACCACTTTTATCAATGATAAAATAGTATCAAAAGATGGAACAGTTACTCTTAATTGGAATAAGAGATTTTACGAAGAAAAAGGCAATTTCTCGCTTTTTGATGGCTTCATTAAGACAAACAGTGGCTTTAGAACTGATTCGAGTCTTAATATTAAGATGAATGGGAGTGCAAGTGTAGGTATACCCAACTTTGTTCCCTTATTTGGTGGTTCACAGCTTGCATCAGGAAACTATTTACTTGACTTCAGTAATGATGGAAATTTATCTAATGACTTTGCAGCAGCGTGGGGTACTTTAAACATTCAAAAATTTGGATTTGAAGTAAATATGCCTGTTGGAGCAAAACTTTACTTTGATGGACATTTTGAACACATGGGAGCTAAAGACTTACCTCCTGTCGGTAGTTGGGCTGTAGCTGCCAATACTCCTTGGATTCTTTTAAGTGCTGCATGGGAAAATGAAATTGGAGCTAACGTACCAGTTCAAATTGAAACTCCTGATGGTCGTCTTCTCAACGAGTCTGAATTTAGTGCAAATAATATTGCCTTTGTTGATGAACTAACTAATTTAAAAACCAAAACAGTCATCATTTTTAATCCCACTGAGGGTATTTGGGATATTGAAGTTCCTGATAAAACAGGATTAGGGAGCATAACATACAATGCTGTTACAAACTCTCAAGCTCCTACTATTGAAATCACTGCACCAGTTACAGACATTACGGATCAGAACGTTACCATTAGTTACAATGCCTTTGATTCCGATTCAAATGCCAAAGTTAGCCTATTTTACGATACTGATAATCAAGGCTTCGATGGCATTTTAATTAAAGATAGTCTTACTGAAACCGATGGTGCTGGTAGTTTTATTTGGAATACAGAAGGTATCACGACTGGAGACTATTACATTTATGGCATGGCAATGGATGAGAATAATCCAATTGCTTTAAGTTATGGAACTGGAAGAGTAAAAGTAACAGAAGCAGCAGACTTATCTGTTACCACAACTGCTAATACCGATTCAGTCAATGTGGGAGATAACCTCACTTACACAATCGCAGTTACTAACAATGGAATCAATAATGCTAAAGGAATAACTCTCACAGATACTTTACCTGATGGAGTAACTTTTGTTTCTGCCAGCATCTCTCCCACTGCTCAATCAGATAGTAGCCTCATTTTTGATTTAGGTAATTTAGAGAAAGGCAAAAGCACTACAGTTAACGTCACTATTACACCTCTAGTAACTGGAACTCTGACTAATACAACCACCGTAACAGCTAAAACCTACGATCCTGATGCGACTAACGATACGACAATTCTAGATACTACTGTCACAACAGCAATACCATTTTCTCCTGATTTGGTACTAACTACAAATGCTAGTGATGCACCAGTAAATTTGGGAGATAAAATTAACTATATCCTCACAGTTACTAATAATGGTGATGGTCAAGCTACAGGTATCAAACTAACCGATAACATTGGCTCATTAGGAGTAAAAGATGTTTTGACTACCTCTAGTCAAGGAACTGCTTCGATTGATTCTAACGGTAATGTAACCGCTCAATTAGGCAAACTCAATAAGGGAGAAAAAGCAACAGTTACTATTACCGCTACTTCTATTGTTGCTGATACTCTGATCAATACAGCATTTATCACTAGCAATGAAGATGACTTCAATACAACTAATAATTTTTTAATTCAAAGTCAGGCTGTCAATGCAATCACTCCCACATCTGCTGACCTAGAGTTAACCCAGACTATAGACAATCCCAACCCCAAAATTGGCGACGAAGTTAATTTCACCCTCACACTCACAAATAAAGGTGTTGGTATTGCTAGTAGCATCAAAGTCAAAGATATTCTATCCTCTGACCTAGACTTTGTTTCTGCCCTTCCCGAACAAGGAACCTATGACAGTCAAACTGGTCTTTGGGATGTAGGGAACATGAGAGACAATCTCACCCGCACACTGAAACTAACTGCTAAGGCAAATAAGGACGTTTCCATTACTAACACAGCAGAAATCATTGCAGTGGCTGAAACTGATCCTGATTCCACACCTAATAACAATAATCCCAATGAAGATGATCAAGCCTCAGTCACCTTAAATGCAGCTTTAGCAACACCCACACTCACAAAAATTACTGATGACATCTTTACAATTTCTGGAAACAAACCAAAACTTCAAGTCACTCCTGCGGGACGTAATTCTAATCTAGTCAATGAACTGGGTGTATTTACAGTTGACGATGCCCAAGGCAAAATTAATGGTATTGCTCCAGGGGAAACAGGTTATACCCAAGCAGCTTTGAATAAATCAAAAGTGATTTTCTCTACCATTGCTAATGTCCCCAATGGATTTGATATCAACAACCTTACCAGCCTAATAGAATTTGAATCTGGCAATAACCTGAGATTCTTATTAGTGAAAAATGGTACAGTTGATAGCGTCCAAAATGGAATTACCCCAACTTCAGATATACTTTTCTCTGACCTCTCTCGCCAAAAAATTACCGACTTAGGTACTGATGGTTTCTCCTTAGCTTGGAAAGATGGATCTAATAATAATACTGACTTCAAAGATTTGGTAGTTAATATTAAGTCCACCGACGACTCATTACCCTTGGGTACAAATCTACAAGGAAAGCAACAAGGAGAAGTTCTTGATTTAAGAGGTATAACCCAAGATGTAAAGGCTGATTTTACTGTTAATAGAGAAGCTGCTTTTAACAACTTCGTTGGCTTTTATAAAGTAGCAGATGAAAATGGTGGCATTGATGTTGATGGCAATGGTACAGTTGATTTCCGTCCTGGTGACTCAGGTTATGCTCAAGCGGCTATAAAGAGCCGTGTAGCGGGAATTGACCTCACAGTTAATAACCAAGGAACTGCCAGTTTTACAGATAAGACATTAACAGGAGGGAGTATTTTTGCGCCGTTTATTCTTACTAATGGTCGGACAGTAGATCAAGTTCTGAATGGACAAGTTGACCAAGCTTACTTTGCTTATTTAGGAGCTAATAGTGATAAGGTAGATCACATTCGTTTGTTAGGAAATAACGTCTTTGGTTTTGAAGATTTAGCAGGTGGGGGAGATAACGATTACAATGATATTATTGTCAAAGTAAACTTGAGTGTTGTTTAGTTTTCTCAGAGGTTATTTGAAAAGCGATTAGAAAGATGCCTCCGGCTCCCGTTAGGGATACGCAGCTACACAGACAAAACCCACACTTCGGCAACCTCAGTGACCGCCTGCGTGGGTTCAAAAGCCTTGATTTTTCATTAATCCACGTAGGTGGACTTCGTTTGTGTAGACGCGGTTTCTAACCGCCCGTTTAACTATTTATGCCAAAGTAGAAGTAGTCGGTTTTAACCGACTTTAGCTTTTAGACAGGGAATTTATTCCCTGGCTTGAAGGCTTGAAGGGACTCTCAAATCTAACCCGTAAACACCTCTGCGGGTAAGCGATTAAAGGCAAGACGCTCATTTTGGACATCTACAAAAATCGTGTCACCGTCGCTAAAATCACCGCGTAAAATGGCTTTGGCTATTTGGGTTTCTAATTCTCTTTGAATTGCTCGTTTTAATGGTCTTGCCCCAAAAACGGGATCATACCCTACTTCTGCTAAAAAGTCAAGGGCAGAACTGGATAATTTCAAAGATATTTTCCGGTCAATTAATCTTTGTTTTAATCTATCTACTTGTAACTGAACAATATTCCGCAATTCCGATTTTTGTAAACTGTGGAAAATAATCAATTCATCCAGACGGTTTAAGAACTCTGGACGGAAACTACTTCGCATTGCTTCCATCACACGATTACGCATTTCATCGTAACGAGTATCATCTCCAGATATATCTAGGATATATTGAGAACCGATGTTACTGGTCATGATGATAATACTATTTTTAAAGTCTACTGTGCGACCTTGGGCATCTGTCACCCTACCATCATCAAGGATTTGCAGGAAAATATTAAATACGTCGGGGTGGGCTTTTTCGATTTCGTCAAATAAAATCACCGCGTAGGGACGACGACGAATGGCTTCGGTTAATTGTCCTCCTTCTTCATAACCGACATAGCCGGGAGGCGCACCAATTAAACGGGAAACATTATGTTTGTCCATATATTCGGACATATCAATCCGCACCAAAGCTTCCTCTGTATCAAACATATAAGCAGCTAGGGCTTTCGCTAGTTCGGTTTTACCGACACCAGTTGGACCGAGAAAGACAAAACTCGCAATGGGACGGTTTGGGTCAGAAAGTCCAGCGCGAGAACGTTGAATGGCATCTGCGACAGCAGTAACGGCTTCATGTTGACCGACAACCCGGTGATGTAATTCATCTTCTAAATGCAGGAGTTTTTCTTTTTCTGATTCGACTAATTTATTCAGGGGAATGCCTGTCCATTTAGAAATGATTTCGGCAATATCGGCTTCTGTAACTTCTTCGCGTAATAGTGATTTTCCGGTTTTTTGAGTTTGGGAAAGTTCAGTTTCTACGGCTTGTAATTGCCGATGTAAGTCTGTTAATTTGCCATATTTTAATTCCGCAGCCCGGTTAAGATCGTAGTCTCTTTCGGTTTGTTGAATTTCTAAATTAACTCGGTCAATTTCTTCTTTAATTGATTGAATTTTGGTGATAATCCCTTTTTCGGATTGCCATTGTGTGCTAAGGGTTCTTTGATCTTCTTTGAGGTCAGCGAGTTCTTTTTCTAATCTTTCTAACCGTTCACGGGAAGCGAGATCACTTTCTTTTTGTAAGGAAAGTTTTTCCATTTCCAATTGGAGGATTTTTCTGTCTATTTCGTCTAGTTCTTCGGGTTTGGAGGTAATCTCCATCTTGAGTCTAGCAGCGGCTTCGTCTACTAAATCAATAGCTTTGTCAGGGAGAAAGCGATCGCTAATATAACGATTAGAGAGAGTGGCCGCAGCGACGAGGGAACTATCAGAAATTCTCACCCCATGATGGACTTCATAACGTTCTTTCAAACCGCGTAAAATGGAAATTGTATCTTGAACGTTGGGCTGATCTACATAAACTTGTTGAAAGCGTCTTTCTAAAGCGGCATCTTTTTCCAAATATTTGCGGTATTCATCCAAAGTTGTCGCCCCAATACAGCGTAATTCACCTCGTGCTAACATTGGTTTTAATAAATTTCCCGCATCCATAGCTCCTTGACTTGCACCTGCACCGACAACAGTATGAATTTCATCAATAAACAATACAATATTCCCACCAGATTCGGTGACTTCTTTTAATACGGCTTTGAGACGTTCTTCAAATTCACCTCGGAATTTTGCTCCCGCAATTAAAGCCCCCATATCTAAACTGATGAGTTTACGATCTTTGAGAGATTGGGGAACATCACCCGCTACAATGCGCTGTGCCAAACCTTCCGCAATTGCCGTTTTCCCCACACCAGGTTCACCAATTAAAACCGGGTTATTTTTGGTTCTGCGGGAGAGAATTTGTACTGTCCGTCTAATTTCATCATCACGACCGATTACGGGGTCTAATTGACCTTTGCGGGCGGCTTCTGTGAGATCACGTCCATACTTCTCCAGTGATTGATATTTACCTTCTGGATTTTGGTCAGTCACTTTTTGTTTCCCCCGAATTTCTTTAATAATATTTTTGAGTTTGCTTTCATCTAAACCAAATTCTTGCAGTAAACTCTTGCCAAACCGATCATCTTTGGCGTAAGCTAACAGCAAATGTTCAATAGAAATAAATTCGTCTTTAAATTCTTGACGATATTTTTCTGCCCGATCTAATAATGTATCTAAGCTGCGTCCTAAATAAACAGAAGCACTAGTCCCCGATACTTTGGGTTGACGTTGGATAAATTGCTCGGTGCGATCTCGAACTTTTTGCAAATTTGTGCCAGCCTTAGTGAAAATCGCGCTGGCCAGTCCTTCCTGTTCCAGCAACCCTTTCATCAGATGTTCACTTTCTAGCTGCTGTTGCTGATACTGTTTAGCGACATCGGGTGTATGAGCGATCGCTTCCCAGGCTTTTTCTGTAAATTGATCAGGGTTGGTCGGCTGCATAAACTTTTAGAATAACAAACTACTGTCTAATACGATCATTGTAAAAATATCTGGGCTAATAGCTAGATCGGTCTTCACGTCTTTAATATGTAGTATTATTGCCCAATCTCAGATAACTGTTGCTGTATTCCGTTCTATAAAACTTACTGTGACTTACATCTGGGCGACAGGCTTTAATTTAAAATTAATGTCAAACATGAATAAGTAGCCAAAACCGTATATTTATTTAAATACAATAATTAATATCTAATCTAAATTTTACGTAAATACTTAGTAGGGGTTTAGCATTGTGCTAAACTCCCACACTCGATGCTTAATTATTGATTTTTTGGATGTAGTCTGATCTCTAGCGGAAATATTTAAAGTTTTTCGGACCTGTATAACCAGTGATCTTTCCTAATTCCTCTAGAGTCTGCACTCCGCTATAGATTTTACCATTAATAACCCAACTTGGGAAACCTTCGATTTTTGCAGCTTTACATAATTCTGGTTTACCTTTGGGACTATCACCAGCACATTCTACTGTAGAACTTTCACTAATTATTGTATAAGCTTCTTTGCCAAAAAGTAGCTTCTGTTCGTGACAGTGTGGACACCAATAAGCTACATATTCCTTAGCACCAACTTTAACAAGATGTTGAGCTAAAGCGATCTCCGCTTCACCAGATTTAGTGGTAATTTCCCAGCCAAATTGAGGATTTGGTTGTTCTTTAGGAGTAAAGGTAATTGCTGTGGGTTTACCATCAGTTGATTCAGTAATATTACCTGATGGGCTGACTTGAGAATAAACGCCTAAAGTCCCAATTAGCGTTACCATTGCCACAATCAAAGCCGTAAATAAAAGTTGTCCAATATCTTCCCAATCCTTACCTATAACAGTTAGCACTAACATAGTTAATGCAAATAAGGCAGAGGCAATACAGTAAGGACAAATAGCTTTGAGTTGAAATGCTAGGACATACATTAAGTATCCACTAAAAACTGACATAGCGATCGCTCCTACAAACAGCAACCACCAAGTCAAATTTTCCAGTTGTTTCTGACCTTTGTGATTTTCCCCTGTGTTCAAGGCTAAGGGAGCTAAAGCGAATATCAACATCCCAATGTATGCCAACAAACCAAATAAAGGTAATGGTTGACCTAAAACCGTAGCCCAAGGACTAGAAAGGACATCCACACAACCCTTAACATTTTCTGCTGTAGTACAAACCGGAGTGCTGCCGGTCAGCTTTTCAAAAGTGAGATAACCTGTATTCAGGATACCAAATCCAGCGATGGTTGCGATCGCCGGACGTGACCATTTATGAATCCAAGGAGTAGAACGACGACGAATCATAATATTGGTGATTGGGGACTGGGAACTGGGAACTGGGGAAGAGAGTCTAAAGATCCTCATAATCATCTAAATCACTGAAATCAAAAGAATCATAGTTTAGACAATTTCTAATCACTGAAATCAAAAGAATCATAGTTTAGACAATTTCTAATCACTGAAATCAAAAGAATCATAGTTTAGACAATTTCTAATCACTGAAATCAAAAGAATCATAGTTTAGACAATTTCTAATCAAGCAAATCAAAAGAATCATAGTTTAGACAATTTCTAATCAAGCAAATCAAAAGAATCATAGTTTAGACAATAGAGGTCTGCGGGCAGCTTCGACAAATTGACTGACGCGAATCGGATCTATCGGTTGCTGAATTTGACCATAACGTTTCAGAGAACTAGAAACAATCACCCCGTCTGCTGCTTGTAGTAGCGTCCCCACATTTTCCCAACTTGCACCACTACCAATAAAAACAGGAGTCCCAGCGGCAGCATTACTAGCCAGTTCCAAATCCTCTTGGTCAGGAGGACTACCCGTAGCCCAACCAGATAAAATTACCGCATCAGCCAAACCTCGTTCAATAGTATCCTTAACAGCAACAGTGAGATGAGGAGAACTTAAAGGACGAGCGTGTTTTACCAAAACATCAGCAAAAATTTTCACATCAGATCCTAATTCTCGCCGATATCGCAGTAATTGATGAGCTTCCCCCTCAATTAATCCTTGGTCAGTTGCCATCACACCCGTGAGAACATTAATTCTGACAAACTGGGCATTAACGCAACTAGCAATAGCGATCGCACTCCTGCCATCATTACGTAACACATTTAACCCTATAGGCACAGTGACTAAATTTTGGATGCGTTGAACAACCACAGTCATCGCACTGACAACGGCTGGATCAACTTGATTTTTGGTAAAAGGGGCATCGAAAAAATTCTCAACGATTATCCCATTTACCCCTCCACTAGCAAGGGCTGTGGCTTCTTGTTCGGCACGGTCAATCACTGCTTTGAGACTACCTCCCCAACGGGCTGAAGTCGGAAGAGGTAGCAGATGTACTACGCCAATAATTGGTGTTCGGGTTTTAAATAACTGATGTAAATCCACGGCTTTAATTTATTTTTGACATACTCACCGACCTGAAGGTGCGGTGATTCTTGACACTTCGCCAGAACCCGCCACAAGTGGTCTTATCGTCCCTCCATGTCCGTTTAAAGTCTCCCAATGCCCTATGGCGACTATGACCAAATTTTAACATAAAGCCGTCCTGGAAGGACGGGGCTTGTGTCCCGTCTTTTCGGTCACAGTCTGGAGTCGTTGCCTATCCCCACTCTCCAGACGAGGGGGTAACAAAATGGCAGCAATAAAAAATAGACAGTGAGAATCAAACAAAAAAATGTAGATTCCCTGGGCATTGCCGCCGGATGTCTTCTTGTACTAATATAAATTGCTTTCGGGAACACCGAAACAGATCAGAAATAGTAATTTCACCAATTATCTATTTCCTTGTCTAAACTAGATATAGCAGGTGGCAGTAAAAATTTCACGAATTTGGAGCGTAGATCCTCACCAGTTTTTTTATGGTCAGGTTGTTGCCTCCTCCTCAAGATGGAAATTAAATTTCAACCTTCCATAAGATATGTTAAGATAGAATCTGATAACAAGAGGAGTTTGCCACTCACAAGATGTAAGGCAGCTTCCCGGCATTTAATTCCAAATGTCCGAGTAGCATTACTGCTTGATAGGCGTAGTCGCCAGTGCGATTTCCCCAGTTGGGTAGCGGCTTCTCACAACAGACCTCTTGGTCGGCTTCCCAACGGGTAAATTAACAACTTAAGCGAATTGTTAAAAATATTATGAGTGTCAAACTTACCCAAAGACACTTAAGATTACCCTGGGAAACAAATTAGTAGAAGTATCATGGACTAGCCTCTATCAACATGATAGATGAAGGCTGTAATTTGGCTTTTACTAGTTAAAGTTGCTAGTTATATAGGTTAAATCTGGTAATTAGTGGCGGGTAGTTGGGTGGAAATTATAGCAAAATTCACCGAGTGAGTTATTAGGTAGAGCTTTAGCACTGCTAAACCCGTATTGATTAGTTTACTTGTGATCTGCTGTATTTATTCCCGACCCAATGCTTAAATGTTAATTAACAAGGAAAAACGGAAGACTTATTGAAAATATGGGTGAAAAGCCAACGATTGCCATTTCTCACCTGGGCTGCGAGAAAAATCGGATTGATACAGAACATATGCTAGGGCTGCTAGTGAATGCAGGCTATGGTGTAGATAGTAACGAAGAATTAGCAGATTACGTAATTGTCAATACCTGTAGTTTTATCGAAGCCGCTCGACAAGAATCAGTAAAAACCCTAGTAGAACTAGCGGAAGCCAAGAAAAAAATCGTGATTACTGGCTGCATGGCGCAACACTTTCAAGAGCAATTATTGGAAGAATTGCCGGAAGCAGTAGCGGTAGTAGGGACAGGCGATTATCACAAAATCGTTGATGTCATCGAGCGAGTAGAACAGGGAGAGCGAGTTAAAGAAATTACTGCTGAACCCACTTATATAGCCGACGAAACCACACCCCGTTATCGGACAACCACTGAAGGAGTAGCTTACCTGCGAGTGGCAGAAGGCTGTGATTATCGGTGTGCATTTTGCATTATTCCCCATTTGCGAGGAAATCAGCGATCGCGTACCATTGAATCAATAGTTGCCGAAGCCCAACAACTGGCAAGTCAAGGTGTCAAAGAAATAATTCTCATTTCCCAAATCACCACCAATTACGGCTTAGATATTTACGGCAAACCCAAATTAGCCGAATTGCTGCGGGCATTAGGCAAAGTAGATATACCTTGGATTAGGATGCACTACGCCTATCCCACCGGATTAACAGCGGATGTGATTGCAGCTATTCAAGAAACTGCCAACGTTTTGCCATATTTGGACTTGCCACTGCAACATTCCCATCCAGAAATTCTCCGGGCTATGAATCGTCCCTGGCAAGGACAGATCAATGATGGGATTATGGAACGGCTGAAAATTGCCCTACCATCAGCAGTGTTCAGAACCACATTTATAGTTGGTTTTCCTGGAGAAACTCAAGAGCATTTTCAACATTTATTAGAGTTTACCCAACGACATAAATTTGATCATGTTGGTGTTTTTACTTTCTCACCAGAAGAAGGAACTCCTGCCTACAATCTACCCAATCAAATTCCAGCGGCAGTGATGACGGAACGCCGTAATCGCCTAATGGAATTACAACAGCCAATTTCTTTCCAGAAAAATCAACAGGAAGTCGGCAAGATAGTTGATGTCCTGATTGAACAGGAAAATCCCCAAGGTGGAGAATTAATCGGTCGTTCCGGCAGATTTTCTCCCGAAGTTGATGGTCAAGTCTATGTTAAAGGAGAGGCTAGGCTAGGAACCATCGTCAAAGTAGCAATTCAAAGTGCCGATGCCTATGACCTCTATGGTCAAGTTATCAATAGTGATAGATTATCTTCCCATCTGCTATCTGCTGTTGTATAAGACTTAATTTACAAATAAGTATCGGTTTACCAGTCCCAAATTTACAATCAAATCTAGGAGCGTTAATGAATTTATCATTTCAAGAATTAGGCATTTCCCCAGAACGGGCTACATTGTTAGAAGGCATGGGTTTTACTGAACCTACAAATATTCAAACCCAAGCAATTCCTCAACTATTAAATGGTCGGGATGTAGTTGGTCAATCGCAAACAGGAACAGGTAAAACCGCAGCTTTTTCTCTACCAATTTTAGAGCGGTTAGATGAGAACCTCAAAGCTGTACAAGCAATAGTTTTAACCCCAACTCGTGAATTAGCAATTCAAGTTCATGCGGCTGTTTCCCAATTTATTGGTAACAGTTACTTGAAAGCAGCGGCTATTTATGGTGGTCAATCAATTGACCGTCAAATTATGCAACTCAGACGTGGGGCGCAAATCGTTGTCGGGACACCAGGACGGGTCATAGACTTACTAGATCGTGGTAACTTGAAGCTAGATCAAGTCAAATGGTTTGTCTTAGATGAAGCTGATGAAATGTTAAGCATGGGCTTCATTGACGATGTGGAAAGAATTCTTTCCCAAGCGCCTAATGAACGCCAAACAGCATTATTTTCCGCGACAATGCCACCATCAATTCGGATGTTGGTAAATAAATTTTTGAACTCACCGGTGACTGTCACCGTTGAACAACCCAAAGCCGCACCGAATAAAATCAATCAAGTGGCTTACATGATTCCCCGTCATTGGACAAAAGCTAAAGCTTTACAACCAATTCTGGAAATGGAAGATCCAGAAACAGCTTTAATCTTTGTTCGCACCCGGCGTACAGCGGCAGAATTAACCAGTCAATTGCAATCTGCTGGTCATAGTGTGGATGAATATCATGGTGACTTGTCTCAACAAGCACGGGAACGCCTATTAATCCGTTTCCGTAACCGTCAAGTTCGTTGGGTTGTCGCTACTGATATTGCAGCGCGTGGGTTGGACGTTGACCAACTTTCTCATGTAATCAACTTTGATTTACCTGATAGCGTCGAAACCTATGTTCACCGCATTGGTCGGACTGGTCGGGCTGGAAAAGAAGGAACGGCAATTTCTTTAGTACAATCTTTTGAACGCCGCAAACAACAGGCATTTGAACGCCATAACCGTCAAACTTGGCAAATTCTCTCTATTCCTACCAAGGCGCAGATTGAAGCCCAACATATCCAGAAGTTAAGAGGACAAGTGGCAGAAGCTTTAACTGGGGAACGGTTAGCTTCCTTCTTGCCAATTATCAGCGAAATGATTGAGGAATATGATGCTCATGCGATCGCTGCGGCTGCTTTACAAATCGCTTACGATCAAACCCGTCCTGCTTGGTTAATATCAGGAGTAGACCTGCCCGTAGACGAAAGCCCAACTCCCAAACCCAGAATTAACAAACGTGGTGATGGTGGAGAACGGGAACGTAGTTCTGGTGGTGGTCGCGGTGGCCGTTCCTCTTGGTCAAAAGAAGGTAGAGGTAACGATGAAAGACGTAGCAGCGGTGGCAGTGGCGGTAGTGCTAAACCAAAGTTAAAAATAGCCTACAATGAACCCTCTTCTACTCCTACCAATCACAAGTTAGGTTTACCTACGGGTAGAGAATAGATGGGATTTGTTATGAGTGCATCACGGTACTCAGCCAGTAAATAAGGGACTTCCAACTCAAAAAATATCCCAATTCTGAGTATAAATGTAGGGGTTTAGCATTGCTAAACCCCTACCTGCTTTCTACATCACTAAACAATATTCATATTGACTCGAAGAATCACGTCATTGAAATCTTTGTCACCACCGTTTGGTAAATCCTCAAAGCCAAAGACGTTATTCCCTAACAAGCGAATGTGATCTACTTTATCAGCATTAGCTCCCAAGAAGGGGAAGTAAACTGCTGGATTATTATTGGGATTGCTATCAAGTAAAGCATCAGGTCTATCATTAACAATAATAAATGGGACAAAGATAGAACCTGGTTGGAAAGTTCCTGTGTAAGTCGCTGTACCTTGGTTATTAACTGTTAAGTCAATACCTGCAACACGCCCACGAACTGCCGCTTCAACATAACCAGGTTGTCCAGCGAAAATATCGGCTTTACCATCTCCATTGGAGTCAATACCACCATTTTCATCAGTTACTTGATAGAAGCCGATAAAATTATTGAAAGCTGCTTCTCTGTTGACCACAAAATCAGCTTTTACCTGACTTGTAATACCCCGTAAATCAATCACTTCTCCTTGGGGTTTTCCTTGGAGATTTGTACCTAAAGGTAAGGAATCATTTGTGGGACTAAATTTCACTACTAGATTATTAAAGTCAGTCGCATTATTTCCAGAACCATCTTTCCAAGCTAGGGAAAAGTCATCATTCCCCAAATCTGTAATCTTTTGGGTTAAAGAATCTGAAAATAGTATGTCTGTAAATGGAGTTACTCCAGCCTTTACAGCATCAGTTGTACTATTTTTCACCAAATAAAATCTCAAGTTATCACCGGAATTAAATTCCAACAAATGTGTCAAATTATCGGTATTAAACCCATTGGGGAGATTAGCAATAGTAGAGAAAATTACCTTAAATCGCTCTAAAGCCGCTTGGGCGTAACCTGCTGTTCCTGGAGCGATACCATTAATTTTACCTTGAGCATCATCAACGGTGAATACTCCCAGTTCATTGACAAGATTAGAACTTCTTTCTGTTAGAGTAACCTTAATTTTTGATTTGCCACTGCTATTCGAGATTTTAAAGACATCATCCGCAATTTTTGAAAGCTTGATGGTAACTATGGCTTTACCAGTGCCTTTAGTTTGAACCTGCTCACCAGAAGGGGGAACAATTGTTACAACTTCTGATTCAATCTCTCCAAGGAAAACAGAGGTATCTAATGGACTAGTGACTTTCCATTGGACTACGGGGAAAGTCTTTGTTCCTGCAAAAGGAGAAGAACCTGCGGATGTACCTACACCTGTTACATTAGCTATTAAATCTTGTCCATTCACTTGATATGAACCTGTTTCATAGATAGAAGTTGGGATGGGTTGTAGTCCCAAAACACTCAAGAGTGGAAAATCAAGTAAAAAGTTGAGATCAAAAATAGTTTGATTGGTGTTCGTATTGAACGTGATTACACTTGGTACATCGGGGTTCTGAATTACGGAAATAACCCCAGTGGTGAGTTGTCTACCGCCAAGCGGTAAATTAACTGAATCAAATGTTCCATAAAACTCAGCAACAGTCTGTTTGATAATTTTGTTTGCGGGCATAATAACCTCTGAATTAAACTTAGGTTTTAGCAAAGGATCTCACCTGAATCCCAGGTTAAAACCACTGCACAGCATTAGATATACAGCACTTCTACTTGATGAAAAAGTATTACTTTTGAGGACTCAAATTGACAAATTTACAAAGGCTAAATTTACTAAAAGTCTTGGGAAAAATATGATTTTCAGAATTTTACTCGTAATGATTCAAAACCCTTAAACGCTAAACTATTACGTTTGACAACAGGGGTGTAATTAGGGTCAAACATTAAATTTGGCATTCTTTTAAGCAATGTAGAAAAGCAAATTTTTAATTCCATACGAGCTAAAACTGACCCTAAACAAAAGTGAATACCCTTACCGAAACCCAAATGTTCATTGGGTGAGCGTGTGATGTTGAAAACTTCTGGATTCTCAAATTTTTCTGGATCGTGATTAGCCGCCGCAATTCCTAATGCAACAACACTACCTGCTGAGATTTCCTTGCCACCAATAGTCAGATTTTCTTTGGCAACTCGCAAGGAATGTGTGGCAGCGGCATCAAAACGAATCATTTCTTCTATGGCAGAATCAATTAGTTCGGGATTTTCTTTGAGTCGCCGTAATTCATGTGGGTGATTTAGAAGCGCATTTATACCATTGGGAATATCCAGTAAATTATCAGTTGTTTCTTGAATTATCGAACGCCAATTTTCTAAAGCTCGTGGTAGAAATCCCGGAAGAGAGATTTTACGTAATTGGGTATGGTGGGGTGGATCTTTTTCTACCATCATATTCCCCATCAGAAATCTAAAGTTCTGAATAGTGTTCAAATCTACACCTTCTAACTGTTGGACGAATAAAGAACTTCGATCAGAACTCAATCGGGTATCTTGATAGCTAGCTTCTACATCTTTATATCTAGTTAAATACCAAAACCCCCCTTTTTTGTAATAATAAACAGGGTCTTTCGAGCGGATTAGTTTGTATAATGGATAGGAATTGAACAGAAACTCTGGAGCGAATAAATCGTAATCTATTTCAGAAGAATTTAAGTTTGACATATTCTCTTTTGTCCATTAAAGATGGTAGACAAATGGTAGGCGTTAAAATTTACGTTCTACCATTTTTTCTGTAAGCAGATTATATTTCGGAAAGTCCTACTAATGATTTGCCAGATTAAATCAGTGTGGGAAATTTGAAGGATTTTGCCTCAACTTAACCGGAGATTATTGTTTTCTGGGATTCAACCATAGGGAGTTACAGTGGCTAAACCAGTAGAAACAAGGGTTTCTTTAGTCCCGTTAACAGAAAACACATCAGCCCGGGTGATGACTTGGCTAAAAGTCGATTTAATGACATAACCTCGAGCAATTAATTTTTCGCCAACGGCAGGGGCAATAAAGTTCAGCTTGTATTCGGCAGTAACTACATCTCCTACCTTAGAAGCTGCGGCCCAACAACAGGCACTATCAATTAAAAAACCAATTACAGCTCCGTGGGTAAAACCATTATGCTGTTTTAATTCCTCTCGCATCGAGACAATTAATTCCACAAAGCCATCTTCACAAGCAGTGATTTCTACGTTCATCCAAACCGTAAAGGGAGATGTCTGAATTTTTTCTTGTAAAGAAACCAGATCAGCGGGAGTTCTGATTTTGGCAATAGGTTTATTTAGTTTTTCAATTTTGCTGGTAACATCCATAAATCAATAAAATCCTCATATCTTCCAATCACTTTCTAGAAACAACTCAGCTACCGATTCCGGGATTAAATCTTTTTGCTTTTACTTGATCAGGAGTTGGCCGCTTGATATTCCAAGCCCAGCCAAGCTTCTCAAGTAAGCTAATAAATGAACCACTCGGATCAATTTGCCACCAATCAATATTCAGCAGAGCAGAACCAGAAAAAAGCGTGCCAGACATTTCTGAGCCTAGCCCAAGGTTTGTTAGCCTGAATGTAATGTGGGGAATGGAGATCGCCCTCATTATCGGCATAGATGTGATGGCAACGATGATAAGCTACATACTCAATGATGGGCGCTTCACCTGCCATTGAGCCAGCTAGTGCCAGCAGAATGCGTAGGGGTTTAGCTACTTTATAGCTTTTATGGGCAAACAGTCTGTGCATTCCTGCTTCTCCGCCCAAACCAACGAAGTTAAACATGAAAAGCAAAATTCCCAAGTCAACCAGACTAATGCCTTGATTCCGCAAAGAAGCGATCGCGGCAATTCCACCAATTAAACTGATGATATCGATGGACGGATACCACCCGTATCTAATCCATTTCCTCATCCCAGAAAGTGGTTTATATTCAGGATGGCTATTATCTATTTCTGCGGTTTGGAATACTTCAGTTACTTCTGTGACTGAAGACTGCTCTAGAATTTGAGCTACATAGCCCGGATTTCTCACAAGCGAAAAAAAATATTCATAAAAAGCGAAAAAAAGGAAGTTTATTTGATACATAAATAGCAAAGATGAAAAAAGGAAATCTTCTAAGTATATATTTGAGAAACTCAGTTAAATATCAAGAGCTATTCAGGCAATATATACTGATATAAATAATTTAATAGTAAAATTAGGCATCTGAAAACAGAGTGAAGAAAAAACTTTTATCCCCACCCTAAATTAAAGCTAAAAATGAGCGTAATAATCGTCCCAAAAGAATTAACCAGGATTGGGTAACAACTGCAAACAACGGTAAGCAGTAGCATAAATATGCTGATAGGGACAAGAACTATTAATCGCAATTAAAACTCGTCTAGTTGTTATTGTAATCAAAGCTCCTAACTTCAACAACTTGGTACGGATAGTCCCAACTTGAGCATTCTGTAATTCAGTTTTAACTAAACATTTATTTCGCAAAGCATTCATCAAAACATAAGCAATGGAAGAGAACCACAAACGTAATTGATTACCTGCAAATGTATGGGTACTGGTTCTATCACTAAATAATTCTAATTGTTGTTCCTTCTCTTGACTAATGCTTTTTCCTAATGCCAGTGCGAACATGGGATCATGACGTAATTCTTCATGGTCATTTAAGTCTTCATATCCCATGATTAAGCCATATATCCGTTGTGTTAATAAGCTTTCTATGGGATGTAACGTCTTATTTGGCTTTCTGTAGTCTTGGAAACCCAAAGCTAAACGTGATGTTATTTGCAATTTTCGGTCTATTTCCGCAATTAAACTTAGACCTGCATCCGATGTTACTTTACCACCCTGGAAATTCACTACTACTGGAGGGAGTTTTTCTTGTTTAAAAGTGAACTGTTTTGGTGTACTATCTGTTCTTATTGGGGTCATATTTTATAATTGCTGAAATGCTTTTTAGATATACATTTTCGCAGTTTTTGACCCCTTTTTTTCTTTTCTTTGTGAGAAATCCGGGCTAGGCGATACCACTCCAAGCCAAAGGAAGCAGAGCCGGGAAACGCATGGTGATTGTTGTGCCATGATTCACCGAAGGTCAGTAAGGCAATCGGCCCAAAATTATGACTGTGTTCTTCGGTCTCAAAGCGGCTCATCCCGAAGCAGTGCAAGAAGGAGTTAATTGACCAAATGGTATGTCCTCCCCAAATAATTCTGAACACACCTCCCCAAATAAATCCTGCTAACGCTCCCGCTAGACTCCAGTGGTACAATCCGCCTAAGAGGGTGGGCAACACGAACCCCAGGGAAGCCCACAGGTAGTAGTAGCGATCTACTCTAACGATGTTTTTGTTTTTGATTAAATCGGGTACATAGTGGACAACACTGGGATATTCGTGCTTATACATCCAAGTTAGATGGGAATGAATTAAGCCTCGAATCCGATCACGCCAATTACCACCGTGAAGATTTGGTGAGTGAGGATCACCATGTTTATCGCTCAATTCATGGTGGCGGCGATGTAACGCTGACCATGATATAATTTTAGGTTTGATATTTTTTAATGTCTCACGACGAATTTTAAGCAAAATGCAAATTAGTCATTAGTCAGTTGTCCGTTGTTATTTATTCGACTATTCACTGAAGATTGGCGAAATTCAAAAAAAGATAATTACAAAATCCCTTTTCCTAGCACCCGACGCTTCAAAGCTACTATTTTAGGTCGCGCACCTTTACCTGAAAAACCTAAACCTTCTCGGAAAATCTCAGGCATATAAAATCGCTTTATTTCATCTTTTTCTTTATCTTCATAAATCACTCCCATTTCTTCTAATAATGTTACTGTTTTTTGATCCATGTCAAACTCTTCTACAGCAAAAGGGATGATCCGTTGAGTCGCAGGATATTTAGGAAGTGTATCTTCTACCCATGTTTTGAAAGCTGGATATTCTTCTTTAGCTTCTGTCACTTTTTCTTCACTACATGGTTTCAGAGCGCGACGAATTGCTGGAGGAGGTAAAAGTCGGCTTGTAGACCATTTTGCAAATTGTAATTCTTTACTATTTACTGTAATATCAGCTGCATTATACAAAAAACGGACAATATCTCTGGCTTGAAGCCTGCCCTTAAAATCTGTTAAAGCTGCAAATACCCAAGAAGCTGTGTAGGCTTCTCTTGTCCCTAGTCTTTTGCCCCATAGTTGCTCTAATTCATCTATGATATTCTCTTGAGTTAGACTGTAAATACTATCTTTTTCTGCACCTATCACATTAGATTCACTACAAATCCAATAAACTAATCTCAAGAAAGAATCTGGATTCCAATATAAATCATAAGCACGGTAAAGGCTTTCAAACTGACTTGAATTTTGAGTAATTGTATATCTGATAAAATCACGACGTAAGAAAATTATTACACCAAGATGAGATTGCCTAATTTCTGATAATTTCTTTGGTAAATCATCAATTAAAGCTCTTAAAGCAATCTTCTCTTGATTACTAGAACCGATTTCCTGAAATATATCTTCTAATCCATCAAACAAAAAGATAATCTTTAATCCCTTATTTTTTAAATATTGATTTATTGTACCAAGTGTATTAGGAGTATCTATATTTGGATTAATACCTATAGATCTGGCAATTTCACCAACCCAGAAGTCTGTCCATTTAGGTTCATTCCAATCTTGGTATTTAACTGCATTTTTAACCCTAGTTGTATACTCTGAATGCACAAATTCAGGAATATTATTACCTAAAGCTTCTCTAACCTCATTTCTAGCTTGGTTGATAACAATTTTTGCATTATCCTGAACATTAATGGACTCAAGTACAGGAAATATATGGGTTTTTGACTCAGTTTCATTATTTCTATGATCAATATAATTCAGGAAATTCTCCCAATATTTAAAACGTGATAACTGTATATAATTAAAAGTTTTTCCAGCCCCTTTAGCTCCAATTGATACTATATGAGGTAATTTATCTCTAAAGTTAGTAGCTAAGTTCCGCAAAGGTTCTGTTATTAGTAAATCTTCTCCTTGTCCTTGTTCAGCGTACTCATATCTCCGGCACAAATCTCTAAGTCTTTGGACGGATTGCTGTAAATTGTTTTCCGGTGTATCATCTGAGATTGATTCCTGATTTTTTGGATTTGGTAACTGTTGTTTTGCCCAGTCTATAGCAATTCCCATGACTGAAATTGAAGTTCTATTTAATTTAGAGCGTGCATCTTCCCAGTCATTTACATAAAGTAATTCCTCTACAAAATAAGCTTCTTTTATTTCCAATCTTGGCTCATCTAACTTATCTTCTTCTGATTGTACATAAGCAGATATTAATTCAAACAAGGCATTATTAAATGCTGGTAATTTTTTAAATTCTTCTTTTAACATACTAATTACTATTGATGGATCATAGTATTCTTTATCTTTAACTTCTGCTTCTAATGGTGCAACTTTGCCAATTTGTTTTAAAACTAAACTTGTACCCTGAATAGATTGATCATTGATTGTTGTGACAAGAAAACGCTGGATTCTGGGATCAAAAATTATAGGACTAGATATTTCACTTAAACCTGCTCTCAAATCAATAAAAACATAATCTACACCTAAAATTTCACCTAAATGATGAATAGCATTACCATATTCCCATGTTCCATCTATACCTCTGACTAAATGTTCAGGTAAAATGGGTATATCTAATAATTCATTATCTTTTAGAAATGCAGGTAAAAAATAAACTTGTGAATTTCCTTCATGTTTCACTGATTTTTTTACTTCGTTAGCAAATAAAGCAAGTGCTTCTTCTCTATCAATTGGTGAATAATGGTAAACTTCTAAAAAATTAATAAAAGAAACGGATGGTTGTTGTTTTGCTAACGCATTCCAATAGGTAAGACCTGGTGCTTCCAAATCAGCATCAATAACTAACACATTTATAGACTCATTTAACTCTTTAGCTCTATCTAACAAAGCAAAAAGATGGGCTGTTAAATTTAATGTTCTTCCTACACCACCTTTAAAAGAATAAAACGCTATTAAACTAGGTTTTTCCGTATATGCTTCTGGAAGCTTAACTATTTTTTTGACAGCAGGTTCTGTTTCTGAATCATTTTCTGAATTACTTTCTAAATAAGCAATTTCTTCCCAAAAAGGACGTATCTCAATATCTGTTATATAAGGTTCTTCTTCTGAGATAAATTCCACGGGTAATGTAGCATCACCAATATCAAATCGAATAACAGATTCCTCTTCATCGTACCAATCTCCAAACCATTCTTTTTCTTTTAATACGTCCTTGACTTTATTTATAAAATTTTCATCGGAAATATTTATTTCTACAGCATCAGAAAAACACCTAATACTTACTATGTTCTCTGGTAAATTAGTCCCATAGTTAGTTTTGCGGCGAAAAATTCTTCTAATATCAAGCCAAGTCAGTAATTTAAAATCTTTCATAGTCCTTGAAGTTCTTTTTTAATCAATTCAACAATGTTTAACAATTTTTTTTCTATGTCTTCGTCTGTTATTTTTTCCCGTTTATTCTCATCCTCATCTTTTTTTAAGATAAACTTTCCTCCATAGCGCCAAATCTGGTTAATTTTACCAGGCGTTAATTGTCGTTCTTGTTTTATCTTAACATGAGAATTATCCTGAATATCTTGAATAAATAACTGTTCTGGTAGTTTCCACATTTGCAATGAATTATTACCAGGGTATAAACATTCTAACAACCCATTTATATCATGCCCCTCTTCTAATATTTCTGGACATAAATCAGTACGATTTACTTCCTTTTTCTTCATCAACACTGCTTTTAAACCACATTCAACAGCATAAAATAATAATAAGCGGTGGGCATTAGTTCGGACTCCATTATGATTATGAGAGGCAGAAGAATTTTCACGCCATGCTCTTTGCATTTCCCTGTCTGTAAAAGTTATCTTCTTCTTCATTCCCGTTAACTAAGATTTTACTCAGTTATTTTACGTCAAAATCGCGCCACCCATTAACCAATTATACCGACACTTCAACTCATCCTGCATTAATGTCAAACACTCCATAATTGATACAGTTTTAATAAACCAAATCTTTCTGCGTGATTCCTGCTACTGGAGTTTACTTCTAGTCAATTCAATACTGATTTTGCCGCTAAAATCAGGAATAGGTGCAGCGGTTTTACTGAGAATAACTTGTACTTGACTAATACCGTCGCTATCCTCTAGAATACCATCAGCTATAGCCCCAGCTAGTCTTTCCACCAATGCAAACTTTGAGGTTTTCAGCAATTTTTGCACTAAGCTAATTATCTGCCGATAATCTATAGTATCTTCAATATTATCTGTTTTGGCGGGTTTAGAAAGATCCAACCATAATTTAACATCTACCTCAAACCATTGTCCTAATGCCTGTTCTTCTGGTAAAAATCCGGTATAACCATAGCCACGAATTCCTGTTAAATGAATACAGTCCATAATCTCTAATCAATGCAACTTACTTTTAATAATCTTAATCTTCTTTGGTCTTATGTATTAACAGAAACCCTCAAACGTTTGGGTTTAAATTGCGCTGTTATCTGTCCTGGTTCTCGTTCTACAGCATTAACTGTGGCTTTTGTCCAACAAATACCGCATATTGAAGCAATTCCGATTTTAGATGAACGTTCGGCGGCTTTTTTTGCGTTGGGACAAGCAAAAGCAACGGGGAAACCTGTAGTATTAGTTTGCACTTCGGGAACTGCGGGGGCAAATTTTTATCCAGCAGTAATTGAAGCTAGAGAAAGTCGCGTCCCTTTGTTAATATTAACCACTGACAGACCAGCAGAATTACGAGATTGTCATTCAGGACAAACTATTGACCAAGTAAAATTATACGGTAATTATCCCAATTGGCAAACGGAATTAGCTACACCTTCGGTGGATATGGGAATGTTAGGTTATCTCAGACAAACGGTTATTCACGCTTGGGAACGTTGTCAATTTCCCAATTCTGGCGCAGTACATTTAAATATACCTTTTCGTGATCCCCTCGCGCCCATTCCCGATGGTACAGATTTTACCTTAGATACAGAAGATTTCTTTTCTAGTTTGATTTCCACCCCATTACCAATTACCAATTATCAATTACCAATTACCAATTACCAAAAAGGGATCATTATTGCTGGTGTAGCCCAACCACAGGCCCCGGAAGAGTATTGTAGAGCGATCGCTAACCTAAGTCAATCTCTCCAATGGCCTGTTTTAGCTGAAGGACTTTCCCCTGTCAGAAATTACACAGACTTAAATCCCTATTTAATTTCTACCTATGACATCATTCTTAGAAATCAACAACTTGCCAAAGAATTATCCCCAGAAATCGTAATTCAAATTGGAGAAATGCCCACAAGTAAAGAATTACGCAATTGGTTAATTACTACTAATCCTCAACGTTTGATAATTGATAATTGTGATCAAAATTTAGATCCTTTACATGGAAAAACCACACATTTAAGAATATCAGTAACAGAAATTGGTAAATTGGAAATTGAGGAATTAGCAAAAAGTGAGTATTTACAAAAATGGTGTATAACAGAAAAGCAAGTTAGAAAAAATATTGATGATTATTTTGAAAATATAGATGAATTAATCGAAAGTAAAACCGCTTGGTTAATTTCCCAAAACCTACCACCAGAAACACCCCTATTCATTGCAAATAGTATGCCAGTGCGAGATGTAGAATTTTTCTGGAAACCCAATAATTTAAGAATTAAACCTTATTTTAATCGGGGTGCAAATGGTATTGATGGTACTTTATCCACTGCTTTAGGAATAGCACATCATCAGCAAAGTAGTGTAATGCTAACAGGAGATTTATCTTTATTGCATGATACCAATGGTTTTTTAATTAGAAATAAATTTATTGGACATCTAACGATTATCTTGATTAATAACAATGGTGGGGGAATTTTTGAAATGTTACCCATTGCCAAATTTAATCCACCTTTTGAAGAATTTTTTGCCACTCCTCAAAATATTGATTTTGCTCGATTATGTGCTACTTATAATGTGCAATATCAGTTAATTAATTCTTGGGAAGAACTAAAAGATAGCTTAAAGCAAGTACCAAAAATAGGAATTAGGGTTTTAGAAGTCAAAACAAATAGGAAAAGAGATGTGATGTGGAGAAAAGAAAATTTAGTAAAATTTAGTAATTGGTAAATAGTTCAAATATTTAGAATATTCAGATCCCCGACTTCTTGGAGAAGTCGGGGATCTATTTTTAAAACAGATTTCCATAATTTTTGCCCAAGTGCCACAGATAAAGATTAAACTAAAAAATCTTGTACAGCAAAACCTGTTAACCAAAATCAAGTTATTATGTCTAAGGTTCTTGTCTCAGATCCAATTGATCAAGTTGGTATTGATATTCTTTCCCAAGTTGCCACCGTTGATGTCAAAACCAGCCTCAAGCCAGATGAACTCAAAGCCATTATTGGTGAGTATGACGCGCTGATGATCCGTTCTGGAACTCGCGCTACTCAAGAAATTATAGAAGCTGGCACCAAATTAAAAATTATTGGCCGTGCCGGTGTAGGTGTGGATAACGTTGATGTTCCCGCAGCGACTCGCAAAGGGATTGTCGTCGTCAATTCCCCAGAAGGTAATACCATTGCCGCCGCAGAACACGCTTTAGCTATGATGTTATCCTTGTCTCGTCACATTCCTGATGCTAATGCTTCAGTAAAACGTGGTGAGTGGGATCGGAAAAGTTATGTTGGTTCGGAAGTATACAAAAAAACCCTCGGCGTTGTCGGGTTAGGAAAAATTGGTTCTCATGTTGCCAGTGTAGCTAAAGCAATGGGCATGAAACTCCTAGCTTATGATCCATTTATCTCCAGCGAAAGAGCGGAACAATTGGGTTGTCAATTGGTGGAATTAAATGTGTTATTCCAGCAAGCCGACTATATCACCTTGCACATTCCCAAAACTAAGGAAACTGCCAACATCATCAACGCTAAAACCTTGGCGTTAATGAAACCCACTACCAGAATTATTAACTGCGCTCGTGGTGGCATTATTGATGAAGCGGCTTTAGCAGTAGCAATTAGAGATGGTGTAATTGCTGGGGCGGCTTTGGATGTGTTCGATTCTGAACCATTAGGTGATTCTGAATTGCTACGCTTAGGTAAAGAAGTTATTCTTACCCCTCACCTCGGTGCTTCCACTGCTGAAGCTCAAGTCAACGTCGCCATAGACGTGGCTGAACAAATTCGGGATGTGTTATTAGGACTACCTGCCCGTTCCGCCGTGAATATTCCTGGACTTGGACCTGATATTCTCGAAGAACTCAAGCCTTACATGGAATTAGCGGAAACCCTGGGGAATTTAGTTGGTCAACTCACCGGCGGCAGAGTTGAGACACTTAATGTTACACTGCAAGGAGAACTGGCAACTAATAAAAGTCAACCTTTAGTTATCGCTGCCCTGAAAGGACTACTTTACCAAGCCCTACGGGAACGGGTCAATTATGTCAACGCTACCATAGAAGCCAAGGAACGGGGGATTCGAGTCATTGAAACCAGGGATGCTTCCGCAAGGGATTATGCAGGTTCATTGCATCTCCAAGCTACAGGGACTTTAGGTACACATTCTGTCACAGGTGCTTTATTAGGTGATAAGGAAATTCACTTAACAGACGTTGACGGTTTCCCCATTAACGTCCCCCCCAGTAAATACATGGTGTTTACCCGCCACCGGGATATGCCAGGTATTATTGGTAAACTCGGTTCTCTCCTCGGCAGCTTTAATGTCAATATTGCTAGTATGCAGGTAGGTCGGAAAATTGTGCGTGGTGATGCTGTTATGGCTCTCAGTATTGATGATCCTTTACCCGATGGCATTTTAGAGGAAATTAAAAAAGTAGATGGTATTCGGGACGCATATACAGTCGCACTTTAACTGTGATTTTTGGGATTTATTTGCTGCAGATGATTCAGTAATCAATACTTGTCGGTTAAGCTCAAAACAATGAAATTATGTAGGTTGGGTTGTTCGCGTAAGCGTTGCGGAGCAATGGAACGAAACCCAACATTTACAACGGTTTGTTGGGTTTGGTCTTTGTACCGCAACGGGCAAGCAAGCTACAACCCAACCTACGAAAATCCTTAACCGAACAGTATTGATTCAGTAATTTGATAATCATAGCAATCAAAGTTTGTTTTTACGAATCTAAAATCTAAAATTCTATGGTAAACACTTGGTGGGAATTGAATATTTTATCTGAACCAGATTTAGAAGATACTATATTTTGGCGGTTAGAAAAATTTGGCTGTCGTGGTACATCAGTAGAAATTAAGGGTAATATCGCCATCATTAAGGCTTATTTGCCCAGCTTTAAAACCCAATTACTAGATTTGGCTGCCTTATCACTATGGCTGCGCCAAGATGCACTATGTGTAGGACTCCCTTCACCCATGGTGCATTGGGGCTTAATTGACGAAGAGGACTGGTCTAGTAGCTGGAAACAACACTGGCAACCCGAAGAAATAGGCGATCGCTTTCTGATTAACCCCGCTTGGCTACCTTTACCCGAATCCTTGGACAGGTTGGTAATTCGCTTAGATCCTGGTGTGGCGTTTGGTACAGGTAATCATGCCACGACCCAATTATGCTTAGAATCTCTAGAAATGCGCTTTAGCGAAGTTCCTCAATCCTTTGTGGATACGGAAGAAAAAAAAGAACCGTTAATCATTGCCGATATTGGCTGTGGTTCGGGTATTCTAGGCGTTGGGGCAATCTTACTAGGTGCTGGTAAAGTCTATGCTGTTGATAATGATCCCGTAGCGGTGAGATCCACTTTTAGTAATCGCGCTCTTAATGATATCCGTCCAGACTATTTAATCCCCATTGAGGGGAGTGTAGACATGGTACGGAAAATAATTGATCAGCCAGTAGATGGTATTGTCTGTAATATTTTAGCTGATGTAATTATTGAATTACTCCCAGAAATGACCACAATTACCAAACCCAGCACTTGGGGTATATTTAGTGGAATTCTCCTAGAACAATCCCAGGGTGTTGCTGATGCTTTAAAACAAAATGGTTGGGTTGTTGCTACTCTCTGGAAAAAAAAAGAATGGTGTTGTTTAAATGCCCGTCGTTCTTAATCATATTCACAAAAAAGTTTATATAGCAGAGAATAGAGAACAGAATTATCACCAAAAAAAATCTATACTCATAAATTTGGAACTTGAATTTATCAAATCATCTCATCAATGAATAAACCACTACAAGAATACAATCCCAACAGTGTAGCCGAAAAGAATGGTAACTTCCTCGGATTACCTGATGATTACGATTCAGCCAATTTAATTATCTTCCCCATACCTTGGGAAGTCACCGTTTCATATCGTGCGGGAACTGCGAACGGACCACAGCGAATTTTAGATGCCTCACTGCAAATAGATTTATTTGATTTTGATCATCCCGACGGTTGGAAACAGGGAATATTTATGGTAGAAATTCCCCAGGAAATGATCGAAAAAAATAACTATTATCGTCAACAAGCAGCCAGAATTATTGAACGTCAAGCCCAAGGTAAATCCCTAACAGATTCACCAGATTTAACCTCTGTTCTAGAAGCAATTAACCAAGCTGGGGAACAGGTAAATCATTGGTTATTGACCCAATCACAAGCAGCAATGAATCAAGGTAAACGAGTTGCTGTCATTGGTGGTGATCACAGTTCACCATTAGGCTACTTCCAAGCCTTAGCTAATCAATATGATGACTGGGGAATTTTACATATTGATGCCCATGCAGACTTACGTAATGCCTATGAGGAATTTGAATTTTCTCATGCGTCTATTATGTTTAATGCCATAAAAATACCGCAAATTTCTAAATTAGTCCAAGTAGGTGTACGGGATATTTGTCACGATGAAGTGCAAATCATTAATCAATCAAATGATCGCATTATTGGTTATTATGATTCAGCAATTAAACAACAACTATATGCTGGTAAAAATTGGTTGGATTTATGTCGAGAAATTATCAACCATTTACCAGAAAAAGTTTATATTAGCTTCGACATTGATGGTTTAGATCCTAAACTTTGCCCCAATACAGGTACTCCTGTTCCTGGAGGACTGGAATTAGAACAAGTTTATTGTTTGTTCCGCGAACTGGTAAATAGTGGTAGAGAAATTATTGGTTTTGATGTCTGCGAAGTTGGTGATGCTGAATGGGATGGTAATGTTGGTGCGCGAATAGTTTACAAGTTAGCAAATTTATTAGATTTATCTCAGAAAGAGGGAACAGGTAATAGGTAATAGGAGTAATAATAACTTTCCTGTTCCAACTGACAACTGTACGGGCGAAGCATTTCGAGAACTATTTTTGGCAATGACCGATAATTTATCTTCCAAATGCTTCGCCCCTACTGACAACTGACCACTGTACGGGCGAAGCATTTCGAGAACTATTTTTGGCAATGACCGATAATTTATCTTCCAAATGCTTCGCCCCTACTGACCACTGACAACTGTACGGGCGAAGCATTTGGAGAACTATTTTTGGCAATGACCGATAATTTATCTTCCAAATGCTTCGCCCCTACTAACCACTGACCACTGTACGGGCGAAGCATTTCGAGAACTATTTTTGGCAATGACCGATAATTTATTTTCCAAATGCTTCGCCCCTACTGACCACTGATTTCTTATCAGGTTTTATGAAATTTGCATACATACTATGGGAAGATGTTGAAAATAGATCATATAGGTTAAATTGATTCGGGATGTTGTTATGCACTGGATTTAAGTCAAGGTTTGGTTGTCAACCAAACCTTTTTTATTGCTCATTTTCTCCCTGTTCGTGATTTCAGCAAAAATATACCCATTCCCAATTATAAACAACAAACAAGATCTCCGACTTCTTCAAGAAGTCGGGGATCTGGGCGAAGTTTTAAGTTTTACCCCAGTACACTGGCAAAATTGCACCAAGTTTGTCAAAATCTATCATGGATGATTTTGAACAACATCAAATTACTAGTGCTAGTAATAGTCAGATGATCAATAAACCCCGCAAACGCAGACCAAAAGCTACTAAGCTGAATCAGCCTTCTCAAGCTGCAATCAAGAAGAATGTTAAAAAATTACCCAAACGTTCTCAACGGCGTAGTTGGCTATGGTCTACGTTGGCTATGGGTCTGTTGTTAGGCAGTGCTAGTGTAATTATTGGTGTTAGTTGGATTAGTGTGCTATTTATTTTAAATCCTGCCCAGATTAGCTGGGTGAATGATTTTTTACCAAAATGGGCAAAAATATCTACAGGTAAACGAGAACTACCGGAAACACTTACAGCTATTGAACTCGGTTTAACTCAACAACAACGTCTATCTGGCGAAATCCTGCCTTTAGATGGTAAATCAGAGGAATCTTTTTTATTACCAATTTTCCAAAAACGCAAGAATTGTCAATCTCATTGTCAAGAATTGGTAGAATTGAGGATCTATAAACTTTCCCAGGATTTGGAATCTAAATTTCAGTCAGAAAAATCCTACTATTTAATTACTAAATTACCTGTTACTGGATTATCGAGAAATTTTGTAGAGTCCTCTTCATTTGCGGCTATTTCTGAATCAGACAATCAAGAAACAAAGACAAATTTACCTTTAAATCAGGTGAAAGCTTTTGCAGATACTAATCTATTTCCAGGATTTTGGTTTTATTTGCAGGGTGAACACAAAAATAACGATGATAATATTACCTATGGTCAAGTTGTCTATTACAATCCTACTCTGAAAAGCTTACAACAAATGTTATCTTGGAAGACCCACAATGGTCAATTACCTAAATGGCAACAGATAACGGGTAATGATTCAAAGGAGTTAATTATTGATCAAACGATAAATGTAGAACCAAATTTACAAGTTTATCAAGTTAAACCTAGTAAGTTAGTGGCTAATTCTATTTATTTAGAAGCAATTAATTTCCAAAAACCCGCAATTGATGAATTTGCTTTTCAACAATCTCTGTTATTAGCCAGAAATGGACTTTGGACTCCTGCTTCTACATGGTTGATATCTTTAGAAAAACAGCGTAAACAGCCTTTTTCAGCGGCAGCACGGGCGCAAATAGATGTAATTCGCTTACATTCGGAATTTACGAAAATGCAGGCTGATAAAAATTGGGCAAGTCCTCAGCAACAAGTTACAGCGGATATTATTGATGGTCGTTGGGAAAAGGCTTTACAGGTATTTGAAACTTCAGCTGATTATGGTCAAGAAATTGCTAATTTACTACAAACAGATAAAGGGAGAATCTGGAATCGGTCTGCTGTAGCGTTACGACTCAATCCCAATCGTCGCGCAGTTTTAGCTTGGGTCGCACTAATTTTTAAAGTCCAACGGGGGGAAGAAAGAGCTAATGCTTGGTTGCAAGCACAACCGAATATTAACCAGGAAACACTCAATTATATTCAAGATATTTTAACTAAACTTGATGATGATAAGATCAATGCCCATAAAAGTCGAATTATTGGCACTGTCAACCAAATTAGTCGTATTAATGAGCAGGATTGGTTGCCAATATCTCTGCAAACTGATTTGAAAATTACTAATAATCAAGTTTGGTATCAGGTGGAAGTTAGTGCATTTCATGATGGTACAAGCTGGTTAAGTTATCCATTTGCTAATTTTGACCAACTGAAACATCAACCTCGAAAATTTTGGCGAAAAATTCTGGGTATTAGTTATGACCCTAGTATGCAAATTATTGTCTGGAAACCCAATGGAGAACAAGAAGTTACTACGACTACGATTAAAGCTGTACAAGTGCAAGATCAGGGTTTACGGTTGTTAATGTCGGGTTCCGCGCTTTCTGAAAATAAGGTCACATCTCTTCAACCTCAACCTTTAGCCATGACTGTGGATGCGTTGAAATGGGTAGAACCGTCTCCGGTATCTGTAAAGGAATTATCTCAACAAAAACCCCAATTAGTAGAATTAATCTTGCCGACTATCTGGAGAAAACTACAACAGTCGGGTGATATAAATCCTGGTAATATTCCTGATTTTCAGGAAATGCGGGAAAAAATGGGTGATTGGCCAGTTCAATTGGCTGATTTAACTAATGATGCACAGCAGGAAATTGTCATAACTATTTCTGATCCCGCTATAGCATCTTTAAATCAGTCCGATGGTAATAACTCAAAACCAGTGGAAGATCAAAAACGTCCCCGGACTCTGATTTTGTCGGCGGATAGCAGGGTAATTTATAGTGATTTTGCCCATGCAAGCCAGCAAACGCTAATAGCGATCGCTCAACTTACTGATGACCAATCTCTAGCGTTACTGGTAGAAAATAAACAGGGCTATAGTCTGCAACGTTGGTCACAAACTAATCAGCGATTTGAATAGTCACCATTACAGGTAATTTATTCTTCGTCGCTGGGAGCTTCCACTTGTTCGCTTTTGAGACTTTGCAATTGCGCTAAAAGGGAATCTACCTCTGCTTGTAAGTCCATGAACTTCACTTGCTGATCGTCTCGATAATAAGCCTTCGTTAACTTCTTGACTAAGTTAGCGTGGGATTCGCATTCGGAAACACTGGATGACATAGTAGACATAGTTGTTGGCATTAGAAACTTAACTCACACCATTTAAAAATAGTATAATATACTTATCTTAATCTTTGTTAAGATATTATATAGTTTTCATTATATACTCTAATCGGTTACAAATGTAGTGATAAAAGACTCCGATCATTGTGACTGTGTTCCGCAACTAACATATAGACTTGAAAAGTGGGATACTTATACCAAGAGCATTCCCAATCGCAAATCCTTAATTAAGAAGTTTTTAATCCTGTGACTTTGAGCCTGTCTGCTGCTAAATCTCATTGCCAACCCTGGCCAGGGCTGATAGAAGCCTATCGTCAATACTTGCCTGTCAGCGAAAAAACCCCGGTGGTGACTTTGTTGGAGGGTAACACACCTTTGATTCCCGTGCCAGCGATCGCTGAACGTATTGGCAGACAGGTGAAGGTGTATGTCAAATATGATGGACTTAACCCCACTGGTAGCTTCAAAGACCGGGGGATGACCATGGCAATTTCTAAAGCAGCAGAAGCAGGTGCTAAGGCTGTGATTTGTGCCAGCACTGGTAATACCTCCGCCGCTGCCGCTGCCTATGCTAGACGGGGGGGAATGAAACCCTTTGTGTTGATTCCTGATGGCTATGTGGCTTTAGGTAAATTAGCCCAAGCGTTACTTTATGGGGCTGAAGTCCTGGCTATTCAAGGAAATTTTGACCGCGCCCTGGAAATTGTCCGGGAAATGGCAGATCAATATCCCATCACTTTGGTAAATTCTGTCAACCCCTACCGGTTAGAAGGGCAAAAAACTGGAGCTTTTGAAGTTGTTGATGCCTTGGGTGATGCCCCCGATTGGTTATGTATTCCCGTGGGGAATGCGGGCAATATTACAGCATATTGGATGGGTTTTTGTCAATACCATCAAGATGGTAAATGCGATCGCTTGCCGAAAATGATGGGTTTCCAAGCCGCTGGGGCTGCACCCTTAGTAAATGGTCAACCAGTGGCACATCCTGAAACCATAGCCACAGCCATTAGAATTGGTAATCCCGCCAGTTGGGATAAAGCCATAGCCGCTCAAACAGCCAGCCAAGGCAGTTTCCGTTCTGTCACTGACGAGGAAATTCTCGACGCTTACCGACTATTAGCATCATCGGAAGGGATTTTCTGTGAACCTGCCAGCGCGGCTTCTGTCGCCGGTTTGTTACAGGTAAAAGACGAAGTTCCCACCGGGGCAACGGTAGTCTGTGTCCTCACTGGTAATGGTTTAAAAGACCCAGATACAGCCATTAAACACAGTCACGCCCAATTTAAACAGGGTATTCCGGCGGACATTAAGGCCGTTGCGAAAGCAATGGGATTTGATTAACACCCAAAACAACCGCCATTCCCAGAGGTGTTGCAGTTATGCTGACTTTTATGTCAGGATTCTCACCTGGGGTTTCGTCCGCATAGTAGTGTATGCCAGATTCAGTAAAGGTAAATGATAAATTCTGACTATAGTAGCTAGACTGCTGTGCGGGTGATGATTCCAGATTACCGAAACGCAACGTTAACTGATTTTCGTTCATAGAGACGACAACGGGAGGAAGGGAAATAGAGTTTGATGATTGAGATTGTAGGTTGAAAGGTAATTTTGAGCCTATATTGATCATATTAATCAAATCCAGCGGGAAAAAAGAGTCTAGAGGGGGGAATAAAGACGGCATTTTCAACCCCGGTTCTGAAGGTTTCGTTGGCTCTGAAGGATTAGTGCTATTTGCAGATGTGCTGGTAATAATTTGGCGGACTTGGCTTTCAGTTAGCTTAGGGTTAGCACTGAGCATGAGAGCGACAACACCAGCAATGTGGGGGGCTGCCATAGAAGTGCCATTGTAGTTGGCATATTGATTATTGGGTATTGTGGAGTAAATATTAACTCCTGGGGCAGTGACATAGGTGATTTCTTGAGAACCAGAACGGTTGGAAAAGTCCGCAAGGTTATTATTTTGATCCACTGCACCTACAGCAATTCCTGAATTATAGGCGTAGCGGGCGGGATAGGATGGCATTGAGTCACCATTATTACCGGCTGCCATAACAACGATGACGTTTTTGCTGCTGGCATATTCAATGGCTGACTTGAGAGTATCGTTAGAGGAATTACCTCCTAGACTGAGATTAATGACATTTGCGCCATTATCAACTGCGTAATAAATGCCTTTGGCGATATTTGAGTAAGAACCTGAGCCGTTGGCATCTAGGACTTTGACTGGCATAATTTTGGAGTTATAGGCAATGCCGGTGACTCCAATGCCGTTATTTTCTCCGGCTATAGTTCCAGAAACATGAGTCCCATGACCATTGTTGTCTAGGACGTTGTTATTGCTACTATCAAAATTCCAGCCTTGAGCATCGTCAATATAGCCGTTACTATCATCATCTATCCCATTACCAGCTATTTCTTTGTTATTACTCCAAATATTATTTTTCAAGTCTTGATGGTTATAGTCTACGCCAGTATCTAGTACGGCAACAATAGTTCCTTGTCCTGTATATCCATTATTCCAGACTGTGGGAGCTTTGATCAGATCCGCTCCCCAATTATTCCCACCCACATTAGGAACGTCTGCATAGGGACTAACACCTGCGGCTTTACTCACTGCTAATCCAGCATTCACCAAGCCATAGCCATTTGTTGAGTTATAACTACTATTAGTAGCAACAGATGCGGTTGCTGCTAAATTATCTTGGGAAGAAGAACTATGACTACCCCAAATTATCCTATTATCAGTGGGATTTTGAAAGGCATTGGTTTGGGAAATGGCAGTATAATTGATTTTTTTTTGAGATGAAAAGTCCGCAGAAACATCAAGTGACATAAGTATTTAAGCCCCAAAAATGGTTATATTTTCTCTGACAAAGTAATTTTGTCAATATTGGCAAATTCAATAATTTGAAATTATCAGTTATTCTGCTTTATTAATTATTACTATGAGTTGGTAATGCAAAAAGATATTTTAATTACTAATAAATTAATATTTAATGAATGATGCTAACAACAAAAATAAATTAATATTTGATGACATAACCAGTAAAAATATGATTTCATGACAAAATCAGGATTCTTTGATATTCCTGATAGAGATATACAGCACTTTCTAGTGTTATGAGGTACATATCCAGCGGGCAAGATGCCCGCACTACAAGAAATTTTTGGGGATTTTATTTCTTGGAAGTCCCCTAGAGGGTGTTTGAAAAGTTATGGTTGATGTATCAAATATTTTTTACCCCACCCTAACCCTCCCCTTGTCAAGGGGAGGGAACTGGATTTTTATTGTTTCCCCCCAAAGCATAGGGGAAAGGGGGGTAGCAATGTGATGAAAATTACGGAATACCACTTTTCAAACATCCTCTTACACATTTCGGTTTTTCTCAGGCTCAGGGTGGTCTGGTCAGTACGGCTTGATTTCTCTTACAAGCCCAGTCCCTTTAGGGCTGGGTTACTGACTTTCTCTCTTTCAACTTTCTCAACTTGCCGGGGAGCTGCCACTGCTGTAAATAATATTATGGCTTCATCAAAATTGATCTGACTATTTTTAAAGTCACCCATTTTCTGATATGTTAAACCTAGTTGAAAGTAAGCTTCTGCTAAATCACATCTGTTACCACTGATTTTATGGAATATTTCTATTGATTGTGAATGTTTGAAAAGTGCTTCTTCAAAATTATCTTGGATTCGATCAAGTTCTGCTAAACCAGTTAAAGCTTTAGCTACAAGCGGATTATAGTGAGAATTATAGTTAAGTTCTTGAGCAGATTCTATCCATCCATAGGAACTTTCTGCTTGAGAAAATTTTATCGCTGCATTATATATTTTCAAAGATTTTTTAATGTTTCCTAAATTTTTGTAAATTAGACCTAACTTTAATAAAGCATATATTTTACGCCATCTGCAAAAATTCACTTCAGTTTCCAAGCCTGCATTAATTAGTAAAGTTTCTAAATTAAGTATCATATAATATACTATTTCCGCAAAAATTCCCGTGAAAAGCGAATAATATACTTTTTTAGCCAAAGATTGAGGAAGAATGTATTTTTCTGCTGTATTAAAGTACGAGTATAACAAAGCTAAATGTAGCCACACGGTTACTTGATATTTTTCTATTTTTAACTTTAAATTTTTATCTCCTTTTTGGATTATATTTTCTATCCATGATTTGGTCGGTTCTAAAATATTTATGGCTGCTTCCAGTTCCCAGATGTCTATATAGTAAAAGGATAAATGGATTTGATTTTTGACTATCAATAATACAATCTCGTCATAACTTATGTCTATTTGATTATTTTCAAAATCATTTAAAATACAATTTGCCATTGCTAGTGATTGATGCAAATAATTAATCGCTATATTCATATTTCCTGACACTAAATTTATTATGCCTTCAATACTATAAATACTTGCTAGTAGATATTCAGATTTTATCTTTTCTTTTAGTAAATTCAGTATAGATATTACTTGTGTTAATGCTCCCATTCGATAGTAAGAAAAAGCCAGCATTTCATCAAATGACCAGCAACCATTTCTTCGTTGAATAATTATATATCCAGCTTGTTCAAAGTCATGAATACATTCATAATGATAATAAGCTTCAAAAGCTTTTTTAGCATCCTCCATGGTGCGAATACTTTTCACACTACCTCTCCAAAATTCGGCTGCTTTTCGGTTAACTTCCTCCCATTCTTGACTTGATTTTAACCTTTTTATGCTCTCTTCTTTAATCACTGTATGCAGCCAATACTTGCCCTTGGCAAATTCAAACAAACGCAAATTTTTTAAAGATCTAATTATATAGATACACTGTTGCTGGTCAGGAATATCCCACAGCAAAGCTAGTAAGGCATCTTCAGTCACTTGTGGTATATCCTGATAGCGATAACATCCTAACCGACACAGTAACTTATAAGCATTGGGATTTAAACTTTGCAATCTCTCAAATTGATTGATAACTAAATTTTTTAATCCTCTTTCCACCAAAGTACAATTTTCTTGCCAATAAGCAGTTGCATCTCCTTGATAATCTGTTTTTATTGACCCAAGCAAGATATTCATAGCTTTGGCATTACCCCCATATTTTATGTGCATTTCTTCTAGTAAAGAAATATCAATCTTAACTTCGTGAAATGCCAAAAATTCTTGCCACGCTGATACACCTAATTCACTTAAATAATAATGATAAATTATATCAATACGGTCATCAAATAAACGTTCTCTACTAGTAATTATCGTAAATGACTGCACAGTTGCATCAGCTAAAACCCTGAATAATTCTAGATAACGACTATGATTTTGAATGAACCTACCATGTTTATCTAGTGCAGGTTCTAAGCTATCAATTAATATCCCGACTTGGCGATTTTGCAAGTGTTTTTTTAATCTTGCGAGTGTAATACCAAATTCCCTGCCTGGTTCTTCTTCAAAGTATTGTTTCAGCCATTCTTCAACTACGCTTTCAACGCTAGTGATATTATCTGGTTCTTTAGCTATTTCTAGGGATAAAACTAAATCAAACCCTTGATTATCTAAGTATTGCCTAGCTAAAGTTGTTTTACCTAGTCCTCCTGGTGCCTGAATAACAATCATTTTTTGATGTTGATTGATTAGAGTATTAAGTCTTGCTAAGTCATTGTCTCTACCGAAAAAATTAGGACTTTTGTTTTCAAAAGACAAGAAGTTTTGATAGCAACTCTTCGCACTACTTATATCTTTTAAAGCTAGAATAACATCTATGTTGTGCTTGTATGGGATGTTTAATGTCTTAAATAGTAATTTAATTGCATACTCTTCAACATTCTGCTTTGTTAAAATTCTACGAACCGTATTACTACTTATACTTTCACCAGTGTTTTCCATCTGTTTCTGTATCCACGTAATTCTATTACGTGGGTTCACGTGGTTTTCACTAAGAGTATTAATTATTTTTTCCTCACCTAACTCGGTTAATAAGTATGTCTGGCGATTTCTGGGGATTTTCATCATTCCTGGAGTTTAAACTAAATCGGTAATTCAACTGAAAAAAATCATGAATTTAAGGAATTTAAGGAAGTAAAAGACTATTATACTAAGTTTATTTTTTCTTTATAAATAGCTACAACCAAATTATAAAGCGATTTCCAGAATTATTATTAATGAACTTTACTTAACTTGCTTAAATATACACATACCATGCAGAAAAAATTATATATTGAGGTTACGTGAGGTTACGGGTAATGCCTCCGGCACAATACCGCAAACGCCACACGATGGCTAACGCCTCCCGTCAGAATAATATGTAAGCGTACCATTGCTCCGCAACGCTAACGCGAACAAATCAAGACTCTTATTTTGGCTAAGGTATTGTCTATTAAACAAAGTAGGAAAGAAAGTCAGTAACCCAGCCCTAAAGGGACTGGGCTTGCAAGAGTAATCAAGCAAGCCGTGCTGACCAGACCACCCTGAGCGTAGTCGAAGGGTAGCCGTTATTTGAGTCACGACACCCCGGAATGCGTAGCTAGTTCCCTGCTCTGTCATTTGCAATTAAACAGTTTTAAGGTCACTGAAACAGTGTTGCAAGTCTAACAAGCTCTTATAACTGGTCGAAGCTAACATTACCCCAGAAATGGGAGTTGGTTTCCAGATTCCAATCAAAAATCTGGTTTCAATTTTAATATCCACAGCGGTTAAAACCGCACGTGTCGCTTCCCTCTCAGCCCTAAAGGGACTGAGTTTCCCACTTACCGCGATATCTTATGAAAGAAACATCCAAGAAAGTGTTAAAAGCCGCTGCTATTGCTTCTTTATTAACGGGTAGTGTAATTGCTTCCACCGGTTCTATCTTTGCTGATAAAGCTAATGCTGTTACTCCTATCTCAGCCAGTTCTACTACTGGTTTTACTGGGACTATAGATCCATCCTGTGCCGTTAGTGCTGGTTTCAATAGCAGTACATCCAACGCCTACGCGAAAACTACATATTCATCCTCTGGCGCTGGTGGTGTTTTAAGGCTGGAGACAAGTGACACGGCCCAATTTAACTGCAACAGTGATACAGTTAACGTATCAGCAGTTGTAACCGCAACCCCACCTACTGCGCCAGTCAACGCAACTGCTCTTGCAGGGGTGCATACTACTACACTTTCCAGTACTGGAAATACTGATGCAACTGGAACTGGTTCTACTACTGTAGCTCCCACAAATTGGAAAACAAACCTCCAAGGTAACATTGGGATTACAGTTAAGTCTACTTGGAACCCAACCGTTGATGGACAAGAATTGTTAGATGGGACTTATACTGCTGTTGCTGTTGTTACCGTCACACCTAACTAGTACAGGCAAAAACTCCCTAATTTTACCGCTCTTTGATTTTTTAGCTTATACTCAAAACGGTTGGGACATAGACTTTTGTAAAATCACGAAAAACCTATATTTGTAGGGGTTTAGCAATGCTAAATCCCTGCCCGCAGAGTCAAATAATTAAGCCCTGTTGAGTATAAATAGTATTCACCTCATCACTTACCCTATCGGGTAGGTGATTATTCTTGGCTTAAATTTAATCACTTTATATTACAGTGTTAATGCTTAAGTCCTATAATCGTGCTGCTTGCTGTCGTAAATGACTAGAAAAAAGATCCATGAAAAAACTAATTTTAGTAGCTTTAACGATTATAACTATTCTCAATCCTACTCAAGTATTAGCACAATTAAGTCTAACCTGCCCTACTCAGGGTAGCTTAACATTAACCAATCAATATAATCTTGCTACTACACAACCTGCCCAGTGTAGTTTTGTAGTTGATAATACTGTTTCTAATATTGATGTTACTATCACCCTATCTGAACCAACTTTAAATCACCAGGCAACTACTGGGAAAATAGATCCTGCTGGTACAAGTAGAACCGCACAATTAACCTATACAAATAACAGTAGTAGTAAGACCATTCATCAAAATTCTAGTACAACTGATACCTTTTCCGGTTCAAGTACCACTCCTATGGCAGTAAGTATTCAAATCCAAAGACCACAGAAATTTTTTGCTGGCTTTTATACTTATGAACTCATGATCAATATCACTTCACCTTGAATTTTTACGAAGGAGTAAATAATGCTGAAATCAAGATTTATTAAAAAAAGTATTGTTGCAATAACAAGTATGGGGTTTTGTGGATCATTACTATTCCATAAACCAGCAAATGCTCAAGTAAATGTATCTCCCCTAGTTATCTTCACACAAACAAAACAAGGAACAGCTACAGGCTTCATTACCCTAATAAATGGAGGAAATGAAGCAGTAAAAATGAATTTATATGCTTTACCGTTTACGTATAATTCCAATGGTTTCCAAGTTTTAGAATCTAGTCCCAATGATTTATCACCCTATCTCATTTTTTCTCCTTCAGAAATAGTTTTAGAGCCAAAACAAACCCGTAGAGTTAGATTATTAGCTCGTCTCTTACCCAGTATGAAATCAGGAGAATATCGAGCCGTCATTTTTTCTCAACCTTTTAAGCCAAAAAATACCAGTGGTTTGACTGTAAATAATCGACTGGGAACAGTGGTTTATGTTAGTCATGGTGAGATTCGAGAAAGTTTAATTCCCAAGGAAACTAACTATGATATCAAAAAGGAAGAACTCTATTTGTTAGTTAAAAATGAAGGAAACGTGACTATTCGTTCTGAAGGTAGATGGGAATTAAAACAAGCCGGACAACTAGGATTTCAAGGGGAAATTTCTAAGATTACTATTATTGCAGAAGGAACAAGAAATGTTCCCATCACTATTGAAAAAGACCAAACAAAAACGTTAATTCCAGCAGGAAATTATCAGCTTACAGGAGAATTGTTTTGGGGAGATCCTCGAAATCCTACAAAAGTACCTTTTAGTTTACCAGTGACTATTCCATCAAGATGAAACTTCTACAATTCAACGTTTAGGCTACACGCCAACAAATAATTCTAATTTTTCCTATGGAGGTGTTAATCTGGGCTGATTCATCGTTTAAAGTTATTGATTTAAGTTTCTAAATAGGTTTTTTAAAAGAAAACTTTTTGATTTTGAGGGATCGGGTAACTTTTGGGGTATTATCATAAGTATATTCAGTGAATGTACAATTGCATATCAATAGTAATCCGAACAAATCAAGACTTTTTGTAAGTTCTATGAAACAAAACAGGAAAGGAAATGAAAGAAACATTTAAGAAAGTGTTAAAAGCCGCTGCTATTGCTTCTTTATTAACAGGTGGTGTAATTGCGTCCACTAGTTCTATCTTTGCCGGTAAAGCTAATGCTAACCCTGTCGGTTTTGGTGGGAATGTAGATCCATCCTGTGCCGTTACTACAAATTTCCCTAGCACTACAAACGCCTACACTAAAACTCTCTATACAGGCTCTGGTGGTGTTTCAAAGCTGGAGAAAAGTGACCAAGCCTCATTTAACTGCAACCTAGATCAACTTGATATAACAGCAGAGGTCACCGTAACCCGACCTACTGCGCCAACCCAAGCAACTCTTCTTCAAGGGGTGCATACTACTACACTTTCCAGTAATACTGCAAATACTGCTATATTTGCAGTATTGCCAGCATCATCGAACAGTTTAACTTTCAGTGCCACTGATTGGAATCCAAGTACCGCAGGTGACATTACCATTACAGTTAAGTCTACTTGGGAGCCAACCACTACTGGAGAAGAATTGTTAGATGGGAATTATACTGCTGTTGTTGTTATTACCTTGGCACCTTCATAAACCGGCAAATGCTCAAGTAAATGTATCTTCCCTAGTTATCTCCACACAAACAAAACAAGGAACAGCTACAGGTTTTATTACCCTAATAAATGGAAGGATTTACCCCGGATTATTGAGCTGTTACTTTTAGAATCTATAGCACTCCTATTTGATTCTTGAACATTCAGGAATCAAACAGGATTCCTATAGTCCCAATGATTTATCACCCTACAAAAATAAAGAACTCTATTTGTTAGTTAAAAATGAAGGAAACGTGACTATTTGTTCTGAAGGTAGATGGGAATTAAAACAAGCCGGACAACTAGGATTTCAAGGGGAAATTTCTAAGATTACTATTATTGCAGAAGGAACAAGAAATGTTCCCATCACTATTGAAAAAGACCAAACAAAAACGTTAATTCCAGCAGGAAATTATCAGCTTACAGGAGAATTGTTTTGGGGAGATCCTCGAAATCCTACAAAAGTACCTTTTAGTTTACCAGTGACTATTCCATCAAGATGAAATTTCTACCTATCAACTGTGCAGGGCTTAAATTGGTAAGCTTAATTGTAGCAAACTCTAGTATGATCGGTGGGGTGATAACAATTTTCATCAGGTATCCACCAGTGAATGCTCAGGACTTTAACAATCTATATTTAACTGACAATTCTACTGTTTTAGAACCTAATCAAGCTCCTGCTGCTAGTAAAATACCATTATCAGGAAAATTTACGATTCTCCCGCTGGGAATTAATGTCGGTGGGAATAATGTAATTCCTTCCACCACAGTCAAGGGTTTAGAGAATGGCAAAGAAGCCATTGATTTTAACAACTGGCTAGTTCCTTTTGCTGATGTCATTAAAGCCTTAAAATTCAACGTCACCAAAAAAGATGATGGTCAATTAGAATTACGTTCTGTTGGTTTAATCATCAAATTTGATCCAAGTCTATTAGTTAATGACCCTGATATCGGTCAAGCTATTTCTGTAGAACAGATTAAAAATATTTTAAATATTCCTGCTGAATTTAGTATAGCAGAATATGCTCTTGTTTTCAATCCATCATGGTTAACAGAAAATGTTAATGATAAACAATACCAAGAAAAAGAACAACCAGTCATCTTAGCAGGCTTACCTCAAATCAATCCTCCTTTTTTGAGCTTGACTGGTATTTCTCAACGAACAAATTTGAGTCAAACTCAGGGAACAAATTTTAGTAATAATAATTTAAATTACAACTCAGAATTTAAAACATTAGGAAGTGTTGTTGGGGGAAGCTTATTTTCAAGAATTCAACAAATTAATAGTAATGTAGGTAGCAACTGGCAAATAAACGAACTGCAATATTTTCATCCTAGTCCTTATACAGACTATCTTATCGGCACTCAAGCACCTTTTTGGGGACGATTTGATCGCAATCAAGGTGAGTATTTTGGCACTACAATAATTCAACGTTTAGGCTACACGCCAGCAAATAATTCTAGTTTTTCCTATGGAGGTGTTAATCCTCTAGACAAACTTAATACTAATGAAGTTTTACGAACCATAACGGGAAAAGCTGCTCCTGGAACTTTAGTACAATTAGTTACCCAAAATAGTAATTTGATAGTTGGGGAGCAACTTGTAGATAATTCAGCAAAATACCGCTTTGAAAATGTGGTGACAGCTAGTAATTCTTTGACAGGGAATGCAGAAAGTCAGAATTATAAACTTCTGCTTTATCCAGGAGGAAATTTGAGTGGTAAACCAGAAGAAATTCCTCTAAATTATCGCAATTTACAAGGTCAAATCAATAAAGGAAAATCAGCTTTTGTTATCAGCGCAGGTACAGAAAGAAATCGCACAAATCAAAGCTTTTTCGGGAATCTTGGTGATTTTCAAGGTGGAGCTACTTATTATTTTGGACTTTCTAATGAAATTACTTTAGGTACTGGGGTAGTTTATGATGGTTCTACTCAACCATACAGCGAAATATTGTATCAACCAGTAAATTCTCCTCTAACCTTTAAACTTGGGGCATTAACTGGTAATCAAATTAGTTTTAACGCAGATATTAGCTACAGAACTAATAATTTTAGCTTAGGTTTTGGCGGTGATGAAAAATCTTATAATACCAATTTATTTTGGGCTTTAAACCGAAAAGTTAGTTTATTTTCTAATTTGTATTCTAGTGGAACAAATAATCGCTTAGAAACCGGGTTTAACTTCAACTTACAACCAGTTTTTTTGAGTTTGAGCTATGATTATAAAAATGGTATTAATGGTGCTTTGAATGCTCGTTTAGATCCTTTTTTGATTGGCATTCGTAAATATAACCAAAATATTTCTTCTGAATTAATCTATAATCTTTCTGGCAGTCGGCTTTTTGGCTCTACAGGCAATGCAATTAGCCTAAAATATGATACCGATGATAAAAACTATTTAGGCAGCCTGAATTTGATTTATCGAACTCCTTGGAAAAGTAAAGATGGTAGGAGTTTATTAGACTTAGAATTTGGCTATGGTAATGGTTCTCAAGGTCATGGTATCATCACATCTGCTTCTACAACTCTAGTTCCTGGTTTAGGATTAAGATTAACTTATAGTGCAGTCAGTAATAATAGTTCTTCTTTAAGTCTCAATTTATTTACCAGTTTGTTATTACAACCTAGTATGAATTTCAGCGGTGACGAGACAAAATTAGAAAAGTTACGCACTCAAGGGGGAATCTTACTTCAACCATTTCTGGATAAAAATAATAATGGTCGTCATGATCATGGAGAAGATTTTTATACTGAAGATATAGAATCACTATTCTTAATTAATAATCAACCTTTGAATAAACTAGGTGTCTCTCGTCCAAAAAATGTCAGCAAAGGGGCATTATTTGAGCTTCCACCAGGTAATTATCGTTTGGATATAGATCCAGCGGGTTTTCCCCTTGGTTGGAAAGCTATCCAACCAGCCTATGCAGTTAAAGTTTCTCCTGGAAGTTATACGACTGTTTTAATACCTCTGATTCCAGCTTATGTTGTGACGGGAAGAGTGATAGATAAAGAAGGGAAAGCAATAACAGGAGTTAGTGTAGAATTTGTTTCTCGTAGTCATCCAGAAAAACGAGTCACTTCAGTAACTAACAGTGCTGGAATTTACTATTTAGAAGATTTAAATGTAAGCACGTATAATGTACTTATTGATGGTAAACTAGCCCAACCAAATACTTTAGAAATTAATACAAATTCTAAGACTTTCTTGGAATTAAATTTACAGCCATAACATCAAAATGAGGTGCGGAATTTTGGTTTATAAAGGATAAAAAATCTTTGCTACTTAACAATACCTTGTCCATTTTCTGTAGGTTGGGTTGAAGCATGAAACCCAACATGAGCGTCGGGTTGTGCTGTCGCCAGTAAAACTTGGCAATTATCAGGGTAAAAGGTGTTTAACCGGAGATAATATCACCTATTACCTATCCACCATTCCTGCTTTTGCACAAGAGTATGAAATTGCCAATTAGGATCAGTTTGAGGATAATCTAAACGGTAATGTCCACCCCGACTTTCGGTTCTAAAAACAGCACTTTTCAGAATTAATTCGGCAATATCTAATAAATTACGAGTTTCTGCCCAAAGCCGTAATTCCTTTTCAATTTGTGGCTGTTGAAAATTAACTGATTGTGTTGGTTTTAAACTCAATAATAATTGACTTAAAGGTAAAGCCGCAAAGTCTTCTTGCCAAGATGCAACTTGAGAAATGGCATTTTCTAAACTTGATTGTTCTCGACAAATACCTGCACTTTGCCAAACTACACGGGGTAAATTTTGGCGAATTTCTGCTAATTGTCTTTGTTGATTTTCCCACTCAATTAGAGATGGGTTAACTGCCAAACTTTCAGTTTCAATAATATTAGCAGATTCCTGTTTTCCCAGTTGCAATTTTTCATAGTCAACATTAGCCATTTGCGCCCCAAAGACAATACATTCCAACAACGAATTACTGGCTAAACGATTAGCACCATGTACTCCCGTACTGGCAGTTTCTCCAATGGCGTATAAACCGGGAATATTCGTGGCATTCATCACATCTGCAAGGATACCACCCATCCAATAATGGGCAGCAGGTGACACGGGAATGGGTTGAGTAAAAACATCAATCCCCCAATGTTGACAAACATTAATGATATTCGGGAAACGATGGCGAATTTTGTCAGCGGGAATGGGGCGCATATCTAACCAGACATTCGCTGTAGCCATATCAGCAGCCGTTTTTTGTAAATGACTGAAAATAGCTCGACTGACCACATCACGGGGTGCTAGTTCCCCTGCTGGGTGGTAATCAAAGGCAAAACGTCGCCCGGTGTCATCCACCAAATGCGCCCCTTCTCCACGCACAGCTTCACTAATCAGAAAACGTCCTGGTTTACTTAGGGCTGTGGGGTGAAACTGGACAAATTCTAAATCCCGGAGAATTGCCCCTGCCCGCCAAGCAATGGCTACACCATCACCTGTACTTACCTCTGGGTTAGTGGTTTGGGCAAATACTTGACCACCGCCACCAGTAGCTAAAATGACAGCCCTGGCTCTAATCCAGGTAATTTTACCTTGATAAAATAGGCTAGTTCCCAAACATTGACCGGTTTGGGGTTCTATCCATAAACTCAGAGCCAAAGCTTGCTGAATGACTTGAATATTTTGACGACGCAGGACTTGATCTGTAAGGGTGGTGGTAACTTCCCTGCCGGTGGTATCGGCGGCATGAAGCACGCGAGGACGAGAATGGGCTGCTTCGAGGGTTAAAGCTAAGTTACTGTCATGACGATCAAACGCTACGCCTAAGTTAACCAGGGATTGAATACAACTGGGGGCTTGTTCGGCGAGGAATTTTACAGCGGCGATGTCGCATAAACCAGCCCCGGCTTTTAATGTGTCTTCAATATGCAGTTGAGGAGAATCTTCTGGGGCTACGGCTGCGGCTATGCCACCTTGCGCCCAATCACTGGCGGATAGGGAAACTGTTTCTTTAGTAATTAAGCCGACTCGTAAGGATGCGGGTAGACATAGGGCTGTATATAGTCCTGCTGCACCGGCACCGACTACTAAAACATCAAATTGGTTAGGAATATTTATATCAGGCAAGGGATAACTATGATTTTTGTGATTTGGATGATTTTTGGGATTTACAGCCCAAAATTTAAGATCTCAACTTAGGGTATGGGTAATTGGGAATATGTTTTCAATTCCCAATTCCCAGTCCTTAGTTATCTGTAGATACCGTTATTAATACGGTCGTCCCCTTCATTGAAGTTAGGCTCTAATTCTGTAACTGTAAAATTGGCTAAGTTAGCTTGCAAACGTTCTTTTTGTCTATCGGTCAATCCTGGCAGATTTAATACATCTTCTACTTTTTCGTAGGGAGCATTAGCGACAATCTTCTTAGCCAGGGTGGGATACAGTCCAGGAAAATCTTGGAAAGCCCGCATATTGGTATTGTTCAAATCAATTTTCTTGCCAAACTCTGTTGCCAACTTCTGATCTGCTTTGTTTTGGCGGGCAATTGCTAAAACGGGGACTTGATTTCCCACAAAGCTATTGAAGCCAGTAGCTTGGGCTGTTTGGGTAGTTCCCAACATTCCCCAACAACCTAGCAACAATGTAAATACACTGAATAAACGCACCAATGCTTTCACGATTTTTACCTCTTTTTTTCAAGGAATAATAAAATTTTGCAGCCAAAAGCTATGAACTTTAGGGCATAAGCCGGAAGTTTAAGGGTGTTAGAGTAGTTTATTTTCTAACTTGATCCTGGTTTCTTCATGGTTTAGCTTCATGGTTTCAGCTTGAGAGTTTGCACAACAGTCATCAAAAACTAATATACAGCGGATCAATATCCATAATATTTACGACTATTTGGTTTGATTTGACTTTTGCCAAAAATCTGACCTGATAGCACCTTTGCGCCCATTTTTCGGTGTTTACCTAAATTCATGGGAATTTCACGCCAGAACTGCTGCTAATAAGAAGAGACTGTCTACTAAGATTGTACTCAAAACTGCGCCTCCAAAGGCATACCAATGACATTGTTTATTGAGTAAAGAAGCTGTTCCTACAGTCATCAGAATGAGAGCAAGAATGATTGCCCAGGCTTGTCCCCAGGGTGTTTGGACTTGTGTTAGGGCATTCTGTAAGATTTGTGAAGCACCAGAGGGATCTGTTCTCATAATTTGTCGCCAATAAGGCATCAAATCCACTAAATAAAAATAAATATCGGTTAAAACCGTTCCTAGTAAAGAACCGAGGTAAAACCAATTGCCGACTTTACCCCAATTTTTCGCTAAACACCACACAGCAAAGGGTAATCCTATTGCTTCTATAGGTATATGCCAGATTGGTTCATATCTTAACCAACCCCAATAAATTGCGCCTGTTAACCAAGTCCAGCTAAAACCAAAAAGTAAATCTCCCCACAGATAGGTTTGGGGACGTGACATTAATCTAATACTGATCCACACCCAAAAGCCTGTCATTAATACGCTAAGAGTGGGAAATGAGCGCACTAATGGTGCTTCCATGAACACTGGTACTGATACTAAAAATACTGATGCTAAAAATATTAACCAACTTTGTCGGGAAGAGATAAAGTTTGGTAAAGAAGGATTTTTAAGGCTGTCATCAATATCTAACGTCGGGTTAGTAGCTGGATAGCAAGGAAATGTATGATTAATCAAAGTTTTTAATATTTGTTACTAAACTTTACTTATCTAGAGTATCATAACTGAAAATCCCCCCTAGGGGCATCTTGATTATACATAAATAACAACAAGATCCCCGACTTCTTAGAGAAGTCGGGGATCTGACTTTTGCAATACTATTGATAAATCACCAGATTAATCAAAGAAGTTGGGAGTCTTGTGATTAAACTATAAGTTATTTGTATGGGATTTTTGAAAAAAGGACTTTCTCAACTAATGGGAGTCTATTCTCATTATTATTGAGAATTTTATCAATATTTTAACGAGTTTTGGTGATTTCAGCTAGGGGGCTTGACAGAGTTTCGAGTTTTAGGTATGCTTATGATATGAGTGGAAAAGTGTGCGCTCATATATATAAATCGAGAAACAGAATATTATAGAGTTGTAAAATTTCAAAATCGAAATTTCATAAACAGCTACGACTTACTAATATATTGATTCAGGTTTCCAAGGATTAATAATAGAAATACCACATCCTTCAAAATCAGTAACATTGCGCGTTGCTATAGTTGCTTTATGAGTGTAACAAATAGCAGCAATTTGAGCATCAGGTTGAGAAATTGGAGTACCATTTTGTCGTCGGACAGATGCAATATGAGCAAATGCTACAGCAGCATTTTGATCAAAAGCTAGAACTCGTCCAGCGAAATCTTCAGAAAACATTAGTTGTGCTGTTTGACTAAGTTCTTCTCGTCGTTTTCCTCCTGGAAGTAAAGCAATACCATAGAGAATTTCTGCTTGAGTAATTGTTGTAGTAAACAAACTCATTAAAGGTTGTGCTGCTACCCATTCACGAACTATTGCTGATTTTTGAGTTTTCATTAGTTCGGAAATGACGTTTGTATCAAGAATAATCATTTTCTAATCTGCAAATATTGACACTGTGCGAATCGCTTCTCTCTCTATTTCTGGTAATTCCAAATCTTCAAAATTGGCAAAACGGTTTTCAATTAGAGTTGCTAAATTGATAGGATTTTTAGGATTTTCTGTGAGAACAAGACGGAGAATTTCTGTAATTTCTTGTTCTAGAGAATGTCCATGTTTTTCGGCTCGTTTTTGTAACTGATTTTGCAGATCATCATCAAGGTTAGAGATTGTGATATTAGTCATAATCAATTTAGAATTAAAGGATATGTTTATTATACACTATCAATTTGAGTTTTTTTGTCTGAATCAGGATATCCAGGATTAAAAGATTTTCAGGATGTTGTTGTTTATTTGATGTGGGGATTTTGAGGATTTTTTTGTCTGAATCAGGATGTCCAGGATTAAAGGATTTACAGGATGTTGTTGTTTGATTGTCTATGAGAAGTACAGATTTTAGGATGTTAGATAATAAATTATCCGTTAAATTATTTGTTGTCATTTATTGACTGTTGGTGTAACTGTATTTTATAATATCTCAATATTCACAGACAATTCATCAATAATAATCTGTCTGAATCAGGATAACCAGGATTTGAGGATTTTCAGGATGTAATTTTTTTATTGTTTAGGAAAAATGGCGATTTTTGGATGATAGATAATATACTGTGATTGTAATTATCATTTTTCAATATTCACAGACAATTCATCAATAACAATCCTGTACATCCTAAAATCCTGGACATCCTGATTCAGACAATTACAATTTCAGCATCCCACCAATAACTTACAAATAACAATCCTGTAAATCCATGAACACAAGTAATACCCAAAATCTAAAATTAGACGAAATTACATATATAATAAATGGCTGTGCAATGAAAATACACCGAACTTTGGGAAATGGTTTTCAGGAGGTTATTTATCAAAGATGTATGGAAATTGAATTGCAAAAAGCAGGTTTAGGTTTTGGAAGAGAGGTGGAACAAGTAATTTATTATGAGGGAATTGAAGTAGGAACACGAAGGGCAGATTTTATAGTTGAAAATCAGGTTGTGGTGGATTTGAAAGCGATAATTAATTTAGAAGATGTTCATTTAGCGCAAGCGAAAAATTATTTGGTAGCTTATAATTTTCCTGTGGGTTTATTGATTAATTTTGGTGGTTTGAAGTTGGAATATAAGAAGGTTTTTAATCCTAGATATCAGGTTTAATTTGTCTGAATCAGGATATCCAGGATTTAAGGATTTACAGGATGTGGTTGTTTATTTGAAGTGGGGATTTTGAGGGTATTTTTTGTCTGAATCAGGATAACCAGGATTTTAGGATTTACAGGATGTGGTTTTTTATTTGAAGTGGGGATTTTGAGGGTATTTTTTGTCTGAATCAGGATAACCAGGATTAGAGGATTTACAGGATGTGGTTGTTTGATTGTCTATAAAATATAGAGATTTTCGGATGATAGATAAGTTATCAGTTAAATTATCAGCTGTTAATTCTTGACTATTACTGTAACTGGATTTTATAATCTTCAAATCTTCACAGATAATTTATCAATAACAATCTGTCTGAATCAGGATAACCAGGATTAAAGGATTTACAGGATGTGGCTGTTTGATTGTCTATGAGAAGTACAGATTTTAGGATGTTAGATAATAAATTATCCGTTAAATTATTTGTTGTTATTTGTTGACTGTTGGTGTAACTGTATCTTATAATATCTCACTTATAATATCTCAATATTCACAGACAATTCATCAATAACAATCCTGTACATCCTCAGATCCTGGACATCCTGATTCTGACAATTACAATTTCATTATCCTACCAACAACTTACAAATCACAATCCTGTAAATCCTAAAATCCTGGATATCCTGATTCAGACAATGACAATTTCAGCATCCCACCAATAACCTACCAAATAAAAATCTTGGGCGTTGCTGAATTGGGGTATGAAATTGAAAAATCAAAAAAATGAAACTCTTACTCTCTGAGACTCTGCGCCTCTGCTTGAAATAAAATCATACTCTTAATCAGCAACGCCCAATTTTCCATAGGGTTAAAACGCAAACATAAAAGGAATCTTAACTTTTTGCCAAAAATATTGCTTTTTTGGCGGGGTTATTGTAGTTTGAGAGTTACATAAATTCAGGAGAGTAAATTATTTATCTGGTGCAATTGTATGCTTGATTACATCAAAGAACAATTTAAACAACATCCTATAATCTGTGGCAGTGTAGCATTTATTACTGTTATTACTGTATGTGGTACAGTTATTGCTTTGCTTCACGATAAAAATTTACTTGGGGTGAGTGTATCATCACAAAACCTAACTATTGACAGGAAATTACAACTTCCGAATGATGTAGATATTCAAGGAGAATGGGTTTATCAATCTGAATCAAATGAGGAAAAAGTTTTTATAGAAGATAGTTGTAAAAATAGATATGGTAGAGTAAATATAAACCATGTAGCAGACTATGAAATACGTCTATCTGGCGAAAGAATGACTACTGGAAATTGTAAAACGCGAGATCCAAACTCACAAAGACAAATAGAAAAAGTCGCACTGGACAGCAAAATTGCTTTTGTAATTCCACAAAGAAAACTTGTTGTCTTCCAGATTGATACTCAGGATAGAATCCCCAGTACCTTCTATATAACAACAAATATAAAGAAGGATCCTAATGAGGTTAAACCATCAGAAATGACTGGTACTTTTACTTATTTGAATGATACAAGCAAAACGTGGTTTAGAGGAAGAATATATTTTTATAAAGCAGATTCTTCAAAAGCACAAACGATACTAAAAAAATTACCATAGACAATTAAAACTGCTAATGAATCTGTTTATGCTGTTCCTAAATCAAAAAAGTTAAAAATCAGTTAGTCTGTAGGGTGCGTTAGCGCCAGCGTAACGCACCTTATCCCACAATCAAAACGGTGCGTTAAATTTCATTAACGCACCCTACAATTAACTAACTATAAGCCTCCATCGGTAAACAAGAACAAACAAAATTCCTATCCCCAAAAGCAGCATCTATTCTCCCCACACTTGGCCAGAACTTATATTCCTTATTCCAAAGTGCAGGATAAGCAGCTTGTTCACGGGAATAGGGATGATTCCATTCACCAATAATCAAACTTTCCGCAGTGTGAGGGGCATTTTTTAAAAGATTATCGTGAATGTCCATTGTACCAGATTCAATGGCGGCAACTTCCTCACGAATCGCAATCAAAGCATCACAAAATCTATCTAATTCCTGTTTAGATTCACTTTCCGTTGGTTCTACCATAATTGTCCCAGCAACAGGCCAAGATACAGTAGGTGCATGAAAACCATAATCCATTAACCGCTTCGCAACATCATCAATTTCAATCTGCGCTGATTTCTTCAAACTTCGCAAATCTAAAATACATTCATGTGCCACCAAACCATTTTTTCCCTGATACAAAACCGGATAATATGACTCTAATTTCTTAGCCATGTAATTAGCATTCAAAATGGCAATTTTGGTTGCTTCCGTCAACCCATCTGCACCCATCATGATAATATACATCCAAGAAATCACTAAGATACTCGCACTACCCCAAGGTGCAGCGGAAACAGCGCCCAAATCACCACCCATTCTCACCACAGAATGTCCTGGTAAAAAGGGGACGAGGTGGGAAGCGACACCAATGGGACCCATACCGGGACCACCACCACCATGGGGAATACAGAAGGTTTTGTGTAAGTTCAAATGACAGACATCTGCACCAATATCACCAGGACGACAAATACCCACTTGGGCATTCATATTAGCCCCGTCCATGTAAACTTGTCCACCGTGACTATGAATTACCGCACAAATTTCTTGAATTGCTTCTTCAAATACCCCATGAGTTGATGGATATGTCACCATTAAAGCTGATAATTCATGACTATGTTTTTCAGCTTTGGCTTTTAAATCTTCAACATCAATATTACCATGATCATCACAAGCAACTCCCACAACTTTCATTCCACACATTACCGCACTCGCGGGATTTGTTCCATGTGCAGATTGCGGAATCAAACAAACGTTTCTGTGTCCTTCTCCCCGACTTTGATGATATTCATGAATTACCAAAAGTCCCGCATATTCACCTTGAGAACCTGCATTTGGTTGTAAGGAAATTCCGGCAAAACCTGTAATTTCTTCTAACCATGCTTCTAGTTGTTGGAACAGGATTTGATAACCTCTAGTTTGGGAAATTGGCGCAAAAGGATGGATTTTCCCAAATTCTGCCCAAGTTACCGGAATCATTTCTGAAGTTGCGTTTAACTTCATGGTGCAAGAACCCAAGGGAATCATGGAAGTTGTTAATGATAAATCCTTGCTTTCTAGTTGATGTAAATAACGTAATAACTCAGTTTCTGAATGGTAACGGTTAAAAACTGGATGGGTGAGATATTTACTTTCACGAGGTAATGGGTAATGGGTAATTGGTAATTGGTAATTGGTAAGAGAATTAAGTTCTGTCTCACTGAAAGGTAATTCATCTTTCAATGCAAAAATTTGCCAAATATCAATTAAATCTGCTTCTGTGGTAGTTTCATCTAAGGAAATACCCACAGTGGAATTATCAAAAATTCTCAAGTTGATATTTCTCTCATGTGCAGCGTCGAGAATTGCTTCTAATTTGGTATTTCCTAATTCTACCCGCAAGGTATCAAAGAAGTTTTCCGAACTGATTTTATAACCTAACTTTTTCAATCCTGCGGCTAAAGTTGCGGTAAGTTCATGGATATTTTGGGCGATCGCTCTCAGTCCGTCCGGTCCATGATACACTGCATACATACTCGCCATTACTGCCAATAAAACCTGCGCTGTGCAAATATTACTGGTGGCTTTATCTCTGCGGATGTGTTGTTCACGGGTTTGCAAAGCTAAACGGTATGCAGGTTTACCGTGAATATCTTTTGATACTCCCACAATTCGCCCTGGAACGAGGCGTTTATACTCTTCCTTCGTAGCAAAATAAGCAGCGTGTGGTCCCCCAAATCCCAAAGGAATACCGAAGCGTTGGGTACTGCCTACGGCAATATCAGCCCCTAATTCACCGGGAGATGTGAGTAATAATAAGCTCAAAGGATCTGCGGCTACAGTCACCAATGCACCCTGAGCATGGGACTGTGTGATAAAATCGCAGTAGTCGTAAATTGTACCGTCAGTTGAGGGATATTGCAGAACTGCACCAAAGATGGTTTTGGTAAAATCAAAAGTTTGATGATCACCGATAATGATGTTTATACCTAAAGGTTTTGCGCGTGTTTGCAAAACATCAATGGTTTGAGGATGACATTCACTAGAAACAAAATAGTTATGAGATTTATTTTTGCACACACCATAACTCATACTCATTGCTTCTGCGGCTGCTGTCCCTTCATCAAGCAAAGAAGCGTTAGCAATTTCTAAACCCGTTAAGTCAATAATCATGGTTTGGAAATTTAACAACGCTTCCAAACGTCCTTGGGCAATTTCTGGCTGATAAGGGGTGTATGCTGTGTACCAACCGGGATTTTCTAAAATATTGCGTTGAATGACGGTAGGGGTAATACAGTCGTAATATCCCATGCCGATAAATGAGCGATAAACTTGATTTTTATCCGCTATTTGCTTTAATTTTGCCAGTGCTGCAAATTCGCTTTGTGCTGCTGGTAGGTTGAGGGTTTGATGAAAACGAATTGCTTGTGGTACTGTTTTATCAATGAGATCATCAAGGCTGGAAAGACCTAATATATCAAGCATTTGCTGGATATCATCAGGGTTTAGTCCAATGTGTCTTTGTGTAAAGTTGCTCAATGTGCTGGGTTGAATGCGCGGGGGATTATATACCACAAATTGTTCTCCAAGGAGTTCTGTATTAATATATTGTAATGATCACTTTTGGATATTAGGGTTTTTTCTAAATTTTGTTTCGCGCAAAGGGGCAAAGGAGCAAAGACGCAAAGGAAGAAAGAAATCTGAAGTTTAAGTATTGGTGGAATTTATTGATTGGTAATGTTTCCATTTTTGCTGTAGTCGCTTTCTTTTTTCTGGTGTTAGGGTATGGAAACAGTGAGGACAGGAAATATTTTTTTCATATTCTGGGGAGGTTTTATCTGTTTCGGAAATGGGATATCCACAACAAAAGCATAATTCTTGATTTCCTGTTTCTAAGTTATGACTAACTGCGACTCTTTGATCAAAAATAAAACATTCTCCTTCCCATAAACTTTCTTCTGGGGGAATTTCTTCTAGATATTTGAGAATGCCTCCTTGGAGGTGATAAACTTCTTCAAAACCTTGAGAAAGTAAATAAGATGAGGCTTTTTCACAACGAATTCCTCCAGTACAAAACATGGCTACTTTTTGATGTTTTTTGGGATCAAGATGTTGTTGTACATATTCGGGAAAGTCTCTAAATATTTGAGTTTGCGGATTTTCTGCTCCTTTGAAAGTCCCAATGGTGACTTCATAATCATTGCGGGTATCAATGACTGTGACTTCTGGGTTGGAAATTAAATCATTCCAATCTTCAGGTTTTACATAAGTTCCTACTTTTTCCGCAGGGTTCACTTCTGGTAATCCCAAAGTCACAATTTCTGGCTTTAACCTAATTTTTAACCGTTCAAATGGGGGAATTTCTGTGTGAGATTCTTTATGTTCTAAATCTGCAAACCGCGAGTCATTGCGAAGAAAGGCTAAAACTGTGTCAATTTGCTGACGAGAACCAGCAATTGTGCCGTTAATTCCTTCCTGTGCTAGTAAGATAGTTCCTTTAATTCCTTGTAACTGACAAAAGGACAATAAAGCTGCTTGCAGTTCGCTACAATCAGGTAGACTCACAAATTTATATAATGCAGCAACAACTGTCTGATTTTCTTGGTTCATAGTCTTGCCAAATTAATAATAATAGTTTATGATAGGATGGTTATGTAAAATCAACCCTTTTTACATAAAAAACAGACTTGGGGGTTTAGCTCAGTTGGTAGAGCGCCTGCTTTGCAAGCAGGATGTCAGCGGTTCGAGTCCGCTAATCTCCATTAATTATACAAAAGAAAACAGATAAATTCCTTTGCGTCTTTGCTCCTTTGCCCCTTTGCGCGAAACACAATTCATCTATCTATGTTTAAATACTAGTGAAAAGTTATTTGCTGGCATGGGGTGAGTTTGGTGCAATGTCAGGTTTTGGGCTTCTGCGGCTTTTACTACATCTTCTAAATTACGCACTCCCCAATCTGGATTCTGTGCTTGTAAAGACTCATCAAAATCAGCGTTACTGGGTGCGGTATGTTCTCCATTTTGTTTATAGGGACCATATAAGTAGAGTATACCACCAGGTGGCAGAATCCGTCCAGCCCCTGCCATTAGTCCTAAACAGGCTGACCAAGGGGAAATATGAATCATGTTAATATTGACAATGGCAGAAATAGGTGGTTGTGGTATTATCTCTTTTTCCACAGGCCAAATTGGTGAACTTGCATCTAAATCTAGGGGTGGCTGCATGGCTTCACAGGGGAAAAATTCAGTCCACGCGCTAATACTAGCACGCAGTTCTGGGTTAGGGTCGGAAGGTAGCCATTGTCGAGGTGCGAGGTGGTAGGAGAAAAATGTAGCGTGTTCACCTGTGCCACTGGCTATTTCTAAAATAGTCCCATGTTGAGGCAATATTTGTAAAAGCAATTCTAGAATCGGTTCGCGGTTGCGCTGGGTTGCGGGGGCAAATTTTCGCTGGTCTGCGGGTGTGTTCATATCTGGCGAGCATTCACTATGATAATTAAATTAGCAGCGCTTCCTAGGTCTCGCTATCTCTTCGAGACGCTACCGCGAACGCTATCGCTCAATTTTAGCTTTTTTCGCCATATCACAGGAGAACAACTTGCCTAAATCTATTCATTCCACCCAACCTCCGCTTAAATTTATCCCTCAACGTCATAATCCCTTTATTGTGAAAATTGTATCTTGGTTTTTGCCTTTTATTTTGCGGGTGAGAACTAGACCTTGGCTACCTGCGGGTATTGTCAATATTGAAGCTAAAAATGCGGAAGTATTAGCCAAGTTATACCACGATTTTCAAGCAGGTAAGGTCAGATTTTTAATTGCTTTTCGTCACCCCGAAGTGGAAGATCCTTTATCTATGTTATACCTGTTATCACGGATTGTTCCCAAGGTGGCAAGAGAAAAAGGAATTAGTCTCAAATACCCTGTTCACAGTCATTTTATGTACGAACGGGGAATGACGTTATGGGCGGGAAATTGGTTAGGATGGTTATTTTCTCGACTTGGTGGTGTACCCATTCGTAGGGGAAGACGCGTAGATAGAAATGCTATCCAAATGGCCAGAGAATTATTTGCTAATGCAGAAATGCCGATTGCGATCGCTCCTGAAGGTGGTACAAATGGACATAGTAGCATAGTTAGTCCTTTAGAACCTGGTGTGGCACAGTTAGGTTTTTGGTGTGTGGAAGATCTAAAAAAAGCTAACCGCGAAGAACAGGTTTTTATTATTCCTATTGGCATTAAATATAGTTACGTTAATCCCCCTTGGCAAAAAATAGATTGGCTTTTATCTAAATTGGAAGCTGATAGCGGTTTACCTAGGACGGAACTTAGTACAAATGGAAAGGAACGGGAAGGAATTTTATATCAGCGGGTTTTGCGTTTAGCTGAATATCTAATTTCGGAAATGGAGGAATTTTATCACCGTTTCTATCATCAAGATTTTCCAGAAATTATCACTTCAGAGATTCCTATAAATGAAGTGTTAATTACTAGATTACACCGTTTGATGGACACTGCTTTGAAAATCACAGAAAAGTATTTTAATCTTCAGTCTCAAGGTAATTTTATTGATAGATGTCGCCGTTTAGAAGATGCTGGTTGGAATTATATTTATCGAGATGATATTGCCGATATTCAAAGTTTACCACCTTTCAAACGTGGTCTAGCTGATTGGATAGCTGAAGAAGCCGATTTAAAAATGCAACACATGAGAATTGCTGAAAGTTTTGTGGCTGTTACTGCTAATTATATTCTCGAAAAACCCACTCCAGAAAGATTTGCAGAAACCCTTTTATTAATGTTTGATATGTTGTCTCGCATTCAGGATTCTACTTTACCAGGAAGACCACGTTTAGGTTTAAAACAATCCATGATTTCTGTTGGTGAACCGATTAATGTGAATACAATATGGGAAAGTTGTCAAGGGAATAAACAAGCTTTGCGAAAGGGTGTTAGTGAGTTGACGCAGGATTTACAGGTGATGTTGGAGGGGTTGATTAAGGATTAGGTTCACGCAGAGGCGCAGAGGCGGGGAGAGGGTTTTGTAATAGTTTCATTTACCCTCGAAACTATTACACATCTGCAATTAACCTAGCCTTTCTCAAGAAAAATTGTAGTACAGTTTCTTCGCGGGAAATGATATCAACTCTACCTTCCATTCCCAATTGAATGTGACAAAGGTTTTTCCCTTTACCTAAAACCAAACTTTCTGGTTTAATAGTCACCTCATAAAAGGCATTTGGGGAAGTTGCTTTTGGACTAGTATTAGGACGAGAACTCGCCTCATTTGTGCTATTTTGTCGGGGAGTAATAGCATCTGGAGAAATTGCCTCCACTTTGCCATTGAGAGTACCATAATCCGGGTAAGGACAAGCACTAACTCGCATTTGGACTGGTTGACCTATTTTGAGCTTACTTTTCGCTTCCGATGGCACTGCTGCCTTAATAATCTGATTAACATTGTTGGGGACAATCTGCAATATCTCCTCCCCAGGACGCACCGTTTGACCAGAATTACGCAAGTTGATTTGAGAAATAATACCATCAGCCGTAGCCGTAATGGTAGTTTGATTTAGTTCAGTTTCCACTTGTTTTAGTTCGCTGGTATCACGTTCTAGCTGTTTTTCAGCTTCCATGCGTTGCTTAATCAGGGCTTGATATTCTTTCTCTAAAGCTGCTTTGTTACTTTCACCAGCAGCTTGTTCTTGGGCTATGCGCTCATTAGCAATTTTCACTTCAGCCTTACTGGGATTTAAGGCAGCTTTAGCACGTTGCTTTTTAGCGATCGCCGCAGATAGTGCTTGTTCTTGCTGTTTTGTAGCTAACTGTGCTTCCTCTAATTGATTCTTAGACAATGCTTCGGCTAGACTCTCATATCGCTTTTGCTTTAACTTCGCTACATTCAAAGCTGCCTCAATAGAATGGAGATTAGCATCAGCTTCTTCAAGTTCAGAAACACTGGTAATTTGTTTATCGTGATATTGTCGTTGGCGATCGCTTAATCCAGCTTTGGCAGCATTAACAATCCGATTAACTTTATCAGTTTCGGCTCTAATTTGACTGTCAAGAATTTGCATTTGAGCATTGATTTGTAATATTTGCAATTTACCTTGCTGAATATTAGTTTGCAGTTGATTTTTTTTAGTTTGCAAACGAGAGTCATCAATAATAGCGATGGCATCTCCTATTTTCACAACTTGATTTTCTTTGACATAAATCTGCATAACTTTACCTTCAGTTGCAGCCTGGACAATTCGCAATTCTCCAGATGGACGCACAACCCCCTGTCCTTGGATTGTCACCTTATATTTAGCGACTGCGGCTACAGGAATAGCTAGTCCGAGAACGCAGAGAATAAACATACCGCCAAAGGTAGTCCAACGAGCAATTGGCGGCAGGAATTCATCTGTTTGAATAGGGGGTAAAAAGTCATTGTTGGTAGTCATGGTTACTCCAAAATTTACAATGTATGCAGAGCAGCAAAATTCTCGTTCCCATACTCTGTATGGGAATGAATTCTAGAAGGCTCTGCCTTCCTTCAATAACATTAGAGGCAGAGCCTCTGCGATAGCATTCCCAGTCAGAGACTGGGAACGAGTTATATAATCCTTAATCTAAAAAATCTAAATGTTCGCCAGGAATTTTAGATAAATCTGCTGGTGTACCTTGGACTTTTAACCGTCCTTGTTCTAAAAATACAATCCAATCTGCACACTGGATTACCTTGGGACGGTGACTAATTAAAATAGTGGTTTTACCCTGACGATATTCTAAAAGCCTCTTGAGTATTTGTGCTTCACTCACTGGGTCAAGTGCGCCCGTAGACTCATCTAAAATCAACAAAGGGGGGTTAGTAACGATCGCTCTAGCTATGGCTAATCGCTGCTTTTGTCCTCCCGAAAGATTAGCTCCAAATTCTCCTAAAACCGTTTGATATTTATCAGGTAATTCGCTAATAAAATCATCTGTCCCAGTAATTTGACAAGCTTTGACGATTTCCTCAAAACTAATATGAGGATAGCTAAAATGGAAATTGTCAATAATAGAACGACTCCAAAAATGTGGTTCTTGTGGAATTAAAATTACCTGTTGGCGGAGACATTCCAAAGATATATCCTGTTGATTGTAAAGTCCATAACGAATATTTCCTGACTGCGATTGATATAAACCAGTCATTAATTTTGATAGGGTACTTTTACCACAACCAGATTTACCAATTAAAGCAATGACTTGACCACCAGGAATAGTTACAGAAAAATCTTGCAATAAATCAACTCTACCTGTGTGGTGAAAATTAATTTCTGTGCAAGTAATCTCTGCATTAGCAGGAATTTCTACCCACGGCTTTTTAAAATCATTTTCATCTTCTGGAGTCGCATCAATAACTTCTGTCAGCCGTTGAATAACTATTTGGGAAGTGATAAACTCATCTACTAAACCAATAACAGAACTTAAAAAGCCGAGAAGATTACCACTCATGCCGTTATAAGCCATCAATTGTCCAATTGTTAAAGTCCGATTAATTACTAAGTAGCTACCAATCCAAAGAATACCAATATTAATAAATGTCGAAAGAATACTTGTAACTGTGCTGCTGTAAAGTCTTAGCTGCATAGTAGTCCAAGACAAGTTAGCCAAACGACCAAAATTTCCTTGATATTCTTCCCAGGCTTGGGGTGTAGCTTGGGTAGTTTTTAAGACTTGTACTCCTCGAAATGTTTCCACCAAAAAGCCTTGGTTTTCTGTACCAGAAACAATCATTTTGCGGGTTTTCTGTCGCAGTGCTGGTAAAAAAAGCAAGTTAACACCCGTAATTATGACAAATGCCAATATAGACGCTAGAGTTAACTCCCAAGTATAAAAGAGCATAAAACCCAAGGAGACTACCGCAATAAAAAATTGACTGGGTAATCCCAAAACAATTTGGGAAACTAAATTATTGATAGCGTGAACATCTGCAATGCGGCTGACAACTTCCCCGCTACGTCGTCCTTCAAAATAAGATAGGGGTAAATGTAAGAGTTTGCGCCCGTATTCTAGGATTAATCCTAATTGTAATCTTTGACTAAAATGACCGATAAGATGGGATTGGACTAAATTAATGGCACTTCTAATTAAGTTCATGGTGACAACGCCAATAGCGACGGTGGTTAATAGTTGGGTATCACCACGCACTAGGACATCATCGGTAAGTAGCTGCATCATGAAGGGAGATGCGAGGGAAAGCAGACCAATAGCCATGTTGAGGGAAATGGCTTGGGCTATTATAAAGCGATAGGGGTAAACTCGTTGTAAATAACGGCCAAAACCAGCAATTTTATCTGATTCCTGTTCATAAAAGCGGCTTTCATCAGGAAGCAATAGCAACATTACGCCATTATTCCAACCTGTCATTAACTCCTGGTGAGTCAAGTAACGAATACCCACACCAGGGTCAGCAATTACATATTGTTTGCCTTTTCGCCCGTATAATACTACCCAGTGGTGCACCACAATCTTCTTCACTGTGTTGAAGGACTATTTTGTATTTCATTTTCTGGTGCGATTCTTGGGGCGAAAATTACAGTGAAAGAAATTGACTGTATTGAATATTGAAGGAGGATTTACGCAGAAAAACTATTTATTGAAGTGGCTAAAATGACTTCATGACTTGCTCGTTATCTAAATCAAGGCTGGAATATGAATACTCCTGACTCCTATTTTTAACTAGCAATTTGATTAGGAGTACACCGGATAAAGATCAATATCATAGGCATTGGAAGTGTCGTAATTGTCTTGAAATTCATATATTTGCCCATCGGACAAATTGTATGATTTATTCATTTGTAAATAGGCACTTCCAGCGTACATATCAAAATCAATTATTCCTCCATCGTAGGAATCAAAATTGATTTCTTCACCTGGTTGCATTATACCATCATAACCATCTAAACTGTAGCTAATGTTACTTCCTGTTGTGTTTCTGATCGTAAAGTTCTCATATCCGCCAGAAATTATTTCCGCAGCTTGTGCGTCAATTTCTTCACCCAAAGCAAAATTTTGCAAGATGCTTTGGTTGTTTTGCAGGGATTTTTCAACTGTGATAGCCATTTGATTTTCTCCGGAAAGTTTGTGTTTGGGAAATACGCTCAATATTTCTAACCTTGATGTCATAGAAGAAGATGACAGTTCCCACATATTAGTCGTTTTTGTCAAGTAGACACAAAAACACAAAGCAAAAGTTATCTCTATTGGTAATAATAAGCTAACTTTTTAGGGGCAGACTGTATTTTAAGAAGATATTCTTAACCCCTCTTTGTTTAGTATATTAGAAAAAATAATATTTGTAAGTAAGGATTATACAATTTTTATGATTTATTTTGCTTTTTATATTGTTTCAATATCATCACATTCTGCGCTGCAACTTCAACACGCCACGCAAACAGCGATGACAATTTTGTATTTCATTTTCTGGCGTAATTTTTGGGGCGAAAATACAGTTAAATAAATTGACTGTATTGAATTACGATTTACGCAATAACTCCAAAAAGTCAAAATGTAACCAATCAAATCAGATTAACTTACGCGATAGAGATCAATATCGTAAGGATTGCCAGTAGTATAGGTATTGTCTTGAAATTCATATATTTGCCCATCTTCTAAATCGTATGATTTAGATAGGTCGTGATCATCTCGACCATCAGCATCAAATTCAATGATTCCTCCGCTGTAGGCAGTATATGTGAATTCTTCACCAGGTTTAATTAAGAATGCTGTACCATCCAAAACGTGAGTAATGTCGTATCCTGTATTGTTTTTGATTGTAAATACTTCGTACCCACCAGAAATTATTTCCGCAGCTTGTGCGTCAATTTCTTCACCCAAAGCAAAATTTTCTAAGATGCTTTGGTTGTTTAGCAGTGCTTTTTCGACTGTGATAGTCATGTGATTTTCTCCTAAAAGTTGGTGTTTAGGAAATACGCTCAATATTTATAATCTTGATGTCATAGAAGACTACCAGCCCCCACACAGTAGTCGTTCTTGTAGAGTAGACATAAGGGTAAAAAGTAAAGGTTATATTTTGAGAAAATATTCTTAACCTCTCTTAAATTCAAGGTATTATGAAAAACAATATTTGTCAAGATGAATTATACAATTTTTATTTTTTCTTTTGTTTTTCGCAAAATCTGAAAAACCCCTCTATAGACATCTCCCCTAGCATTATTGTAAGGGAGAGAAGAGAGATACTTAAAAATTTTTATTGCTGCGTTGGGTCAGGTGCTGAATGTTTAGATAACGTAAAAAATCAGATTAGCTTACGCGATGACCCGGATTTCCAGTATCTACTCCATTCATTGAGTAAGTAATCGGCTGATTTGTTGTATTTTTAATCGTAACGTAGCCGCCAGAAATTATTTCCGCAGCTTGTGCGTCAATTTCTTCACCCAAACCAAAACTTTGTAAGATGCTTTGATTGTTTAACTGGGCTGTTTCCACTGTCATAGCCATGTAATTTTCTCCTAAAAGTTGGTGTTTAGGAAGTACGCTAAAGATTTATCAACGCCTACAAATTAAGCACTGCTGATAGAATAACGTTAATAATTGATGTTTTCACCCCTCAATATCCCACAATCGCCTGATTTAAGTAACTCTAAAGAACAACCCATAATACTAAAAGGAATAAACATCATATTATCAAAATAAAAAGCGAAAATTGAAATTATCAAAGATGATGCCACCTCCTCGATTAACGATGGTTGTGGCATCATTTCCGGGAATTATTAATAATAACCAGAGATATGCTTTATTTAAAGAGGCTATGGTTTTGTCTCAGCAGGCTTTACAGGTGTATGCTTTGTCTCAACAGGCTTTACAGGTGTATGCTTTGTCTCAACAGGCTTTACGGGTGTGTGCTTTGTCTCATCAGGATTTACAGGTGTATGCTTTGTCTCAACAGGCTTTACGGGTGTATGCTTTGTCTCAACAGGCTTTACAGGTGTATGCTTTGTCTCAACAGGCTCTATATTCGTATTATTTACTTTACGACGCACTTCCTGGCGATCGCTCTCGAAAGTAATAGCCTGCTCAACGACAAACCAGTTACCATGATCCACAACTTGCGGATATAGCATCACCGCTGCTTCTACCTCACGATCCCCAAATTTCATCTCCTTAACAATCTGACTGGCCTGAACAGATGTGAAGTAGTTTTGAGGAACTATCTGAATTAGGAATTGAAGCTCATTAGGCCAGCTACGACGAAGATCATCCATTAGTTGGCTAAAATCACTATCACTTATATGGCAAGAATGGGACCGATTTCCCCAGATTATAAACTTATTAAATAGAATACTTAGTCCTTGACCATTGGGGCTAATATTCACACGAGAATACTCACCTGTACAACTGTTATCACTAATTTCAACTTTATCATTAGCCAAGGTGGGGCTAATAGAAACTACCATTAATGTAGCTGTAGCCAGAAATATTTTTGCGAAATTCATGAATGTTCTCCTGTTGTTAAGTCTGAGTTTTAGCAATACGGACTGACGCTAAAGATGAGGATGAAACATAAGTTTTATCCTGTATCCTTAGCCAGAAATGCTTTTGAAATTTTCATAAATGCTTTCCTGTTATTAGGTGTGAATTTTAGGGATATTTATGGCGTTATGTTTAAGATAAAAGATATGACTCATCCTTCATCTTTGTGGCTGTAATGTATCCACCAGAAATTATTTCCGCAGCTTGTTCGTCAGTTTCTTCACCAAAAGCAAAACTTGCCAAAATGCTTTGGTTGTTTAACTAGTACAACACGGCGTAAATAAATCAACCATTCTCAATCGCCAAAAAGCTTGCTCAGTATTACTTTTGACTTTTGACTTTTGACTTCCGCCTTGCGGTACTAGGCTGTTTCCACTGTGATAGCCATGTGATTTTCTCCTAAAAGTTGGTTTCTAGGAATTATGCATAATATTTATAACCTTAATGTCATAGAAGACTAGTAGATTCCACATAGTAGTCATTCTTGCAGAGTAGACATAAAGGTAAAAAGCAAAAGATAAATTTTGAGAAGATATTATTAGCTCCTCTGTTTTTAGTATATAAGGAAGAACAATCTTTGCAGATATAGACGATACAATTTTTATTTTTACTTTGTGCTGCGTTGTGATTAGTCCTAGATTGTTCTATCTTTACTAAGTAGGTGGACGGAGGAAAATCAAAATATATTTACTTTTGTGAAATGGCTAAAACTCAACCACAGTGACGCATAGAGGTTAATTTACATATTGTTACACATTTTGCTTAAGTAGGTCAACATAATAAAAACGATATATGTTTATTTTTGTGAAAACCGTGAAATGACCTATTTGCAAGGCATTCATTGAATTTATATTTCGTCATATACCTTTAATTTTTTCTGTTTACCTACTTATCTCACATCCACCTATTTATCTGATTTTTGCCGAAAAAACTGTCTTTGATTTGATCTTTGACTTGAATTTTAATCTAAAATATCCGGTATAAATGTCATCTTTCGTGTTTATCCTTCAGTTTTTTCACGACCATTTCTTTCACGTTTGAGACTTTCTTCCAAAGCCTCAATTTGTTCACGACGGGCTTCTAATTCTAAACTACGACGGGCTAAATCTTGATTTTGTAAAGTTAAACTTTGTTGCCAATTCTCTACTTTTACCGCTTCTTGTTTGAGAAACTCAGGAGTAATTCCTGTAGAAAGATAGATTTGCACGAGATTAATTACCCAATCAGTAGCATCTTCAATTGTTTCAATTTCACCTGTAGGAGATAGTTTAACTAAGACTAATAATTTATTACTTATCGTGTTATCCTTTCCTGAAAGAATTAAACTTTCTTCCGAAATTGTTAACCAAAAGTTCTGTGATTCTTGTCGTGCTAATAAACGTAATTGATATTGATATAAAAAATCATTTTTATGTACTTGGGCAAGATATAACATAATTTCTAAGGAATAGGTAATAGGTAATAGGTAATAGGTAATCTTCCCAATCACCAATCACCAATCACCAATCACCAATCACCAATCACCATCTACGATAACGTCTCTAGACGTATGCGTAAAATTTCCGCTTGTTTTTGTGCTTCTACTAAAGTCTCTCTTGTAGTCTGTACTACATCTGCGGGGGCTTTATCCACAAATTTAGAATTGCTTAATCTCGCACTTAAAGATTGAGCTTCTGCTTCGGCTTTTTGTAAGCTTTTCTCCAGTTTCGCACGAACGACTTCAATATCTACAACTCCTTTTAAGGGAATTACTACCTGTACAGTCCCGATAACACCAGCAATAGAATTTTCTTTTTCCTGGAGTACGGTTGGTGGTAATTCTGGTTCAATTGGTGTTTCACTGGGTGGAAAGTATTTTGCAAATAACTCTTCTCTTGCTTCAGATTTGAGTAAATAGCGGATAATAAACCAACCTACATAACCCAAACCAACTATTTCAAAGCTGGTTCCAAAGAAGGGAATATCTAACGCAGTGTTTCCCACAAATATAGCTACTTTTAAGCCGATAAGGGCGACAACTATTAAAGCAATGATCTTGATTCCACGCCAATATTTATTATCTTCAACTTGTGCAATCTCTTCGGGAATCACAACAGGATTAGTATCAACAATTGTTAAAGTTTCCACCTTGGCTAAATCTTGAATATAAGCCTGTCCCGCAGTGAGAATAAATCTTTCACTTGCGCTTTCACTTTGCAAATTTGCAGTAATTTTTACCCCTGGTTTAATATCTGCTTCTGCCCGTAAATTGCGAATTGTGCGAATTGTGCCAATTAATAAATCAAACTGTGTTTCCAAAGCTGAATCAATCAGATTATCATCGGCTTCAGGATATGCTTGTAAAGGTAAAAGTTGAGGATTTTCTGCGGGTTGTTGAGTGAGAGTTTGCCAAATTTCCTCAGTAATATGGGGCATAAAGGGATGGAGTAATTTTAAAATCCCTTCTAAAATGTAGGCAATGATTTGTTGGGCAACTTTGCGAGATGTGGGTTCTGCATCTTTCTGTAATCTGGATTTAACTAATTCAATATACCAATCACAGAAATCACCCCAAATAAATTCATAAAGTCCTTTTGCTGCTTCCCCTAAACCATAATTATCAATGTCATGATTTGTTTGTTTAACAACTTGGTTGAAACGGGAAACAATCCACTTATCACTCAATTCTGTGGGAACTGGTTGACCTAATTGGGCTGGAGTTTGTCCATCCAAATTCATCATCACAAATCGGGCAGCATTCCACAACTTATTGGCAAAATTGCGAGAAGCTTCGACAGAAATAGATTCATCTTTTTTACGGTCATATTCTAAACGAATATCTTGACCAGCCCCAGCTACTTCCTTAATTAAGGTATAGCGTAAAGCATCAGTTCCATATTTGGCAATCAACAATAAGGGATCAATTCCATTATTTGCCGATTTCGACATTTTCTTATTATTTTCATCTCGCACCAAACCATGAATGTACACAGTTTTAAACGGCATTTTTCCGGTAAAATGTGTTCCCATCATTGTCATTCTGGCTACCCAGAAAAAGATAATATCAAAACCAGTAACGAGGGTTGCTGTGGGGTAATATGTGGCTAGATCTTCGGTTTCTTCAGGCCAACCTAAAGTAGAAAATGGCCACAGTCCCGAAGAAAACCAAGTATCTAAAACATCGGAGTCTTGAACTAATTTCACATCTTCCCCGAATTGAACTTTGGCTTTTTCTAACGCTTCCTCTTCATTACGAGCGACAAAATAGGGTGTAGAATCAGTAATTTCGCCCTCAGTTTCGCTAACAGCATACCAAGCGGGGATTTGATGCCCCCACCACAACTGGCGAGAAATACACCAATCACGTAGATTTACCAACCAATCACGATAAACTTTATGCCAACGTTGGGGGACAATTTCGGGGGAATCTTGGTTATCGAGGAAATCTAAAGTTTTATCAGCCAGGGGGCGGATTTTGACAAACCATTGGGTAGAAAGCAGAGGTTCAACAGGGACTTTTCCGCGATCGCTATAAGGTACTGTATGTTTATATTCCTCAACTTTGACTAAAACACCTTCAGCATCTAAACGGGCTACTAAATTTTTCCGTGCCACAAAGCGGTCTTGTCCCTGAAAATCACCAGCATTTTCATTGAGTGTGCCGTCCTTATTCATAATATTAATGAACGGCAAATCATGACGTTTACCCATTTCAAAATCATTGGGGTCATGGGCTGGAGTCACCTTAACGCAACCTGTGCCAAAAGTCGCGTCCACCAATTCATCACCAATAATGGGGATTTCCCGGTTCATAATTGGTAAAGTTACGGTTTTCCCAATCAGGTGTTTATATCTGTCGTCATGGGGGTTAACAGCCACACCTGTATCACCTAACATGGTTTCGGGGCGAGTTGTCGCCACTTCCAGAAAGCCAGAACCGTCGCTGAGGGGATAACGGAAATACCACAGATTCCCATTGACCTCTTTGGGTTCTACTTCCAAATCAGACACAGCCGAACCAGAAGCAGGACACCAATTGACTAAATAGTTACTACGATGAATTAATCCTTCTTCATGGAGGCGAATAAATGCTTCTAAAACAGATTTTGATAAACCTTCATCTAAAGTAAAGCGTTCCCGCGTCCAGTCTACGGATACACCTAAGCGTTTTAACTGATTAATAATTGTGCCGCCGGATTCCGCTTTCCATTGCCAAGCCCGTTCTAGGAACTTTTCGCGCCCTAAATCATGGCGAGTTTTGCCCTCGGCTTTAAGTTGCTTTTCTAAAATCGTTTGCACTGCTATACTAGCGTGGTCAGTTCCCGGCAACCACAGGGTATTACGTCCCTTCATGCGGTGGTAACGCACCAGGGTATCAATCAAAGCCCCTTCAAAGGCGTGACCCATGTGCAAACTGCCAGTCACGTTAGGTGGAGGGATAACGACGCAGTAAGGTTCGCCCTTGTGGTTGGGGTCAGCTTTGTAAACTTGGTTGTCTTCCCAGAATTTTTGCCATTTGGCTTCTGTGGAGAAGGCTTCGTAAAGACTGGGGAGATTAGGAATAGTTACGGTCATGCTGGGAATACTAGGTTTATAAGGATTCTACTAAATTTTGCCACAGGCTTGAGAAACCTTTGTGATTCAGTTCTGGTTAATTAACAATAGACATCTCCGAAAAAGAATGTAGAGACGTTAAATAGATCCTCACTACAATTTATAAGCGATTATAGTTTTTACTTCTATAGGACTTCTATTTGATTTTTGGCGTTGCTGATTTGAGGTATGAAAATGATTTTTGATGATTTCAAAACCCTTGTAGAGACCTTCCATGGAAGGTCTCTACACCTAAATTCATACCTGGTTTCAGCAACGCCTGATTTTTGATAGCTTGCGTGGCGTAGCCATGACTCAGTAGGTATCAATTCTGTCTTTCCTGTTCCCTGTTCCCTGACCACACAAGTAAATTCACATTTATTAATACAGAGTAGTGAATCGTTGTGTAAATTTTGCCCAGGAATATATTAACTCAAATTGGTATGACTAAAGTGGGGATACCGGGTGTTACTATTGGCTTACAGGCAGAAGATCCAACCCTGGCAGACCTACTGAAACTTGAGGGCTACACAACCGGTCAATTCGGCAAGAACCATCTTGGTGATTTAGATCAGTTTCTACCCACAGCCCATGGATTTGACGAATTTTATGGCAACCTTTATCACTTGAATGCTGAAGAGGAACCTGAGAACGAAGACTATCCACCTGTGGGTAAGTATCCAAACTTAGATGACGCGCGTCCAAGGGGTGTACTTCATAGTTATGCAGGTAAAGATGCTCATCCAACATCATTATGCACAGATGGTGGGTATGTGGATAGAAGTCCTAGTAAACCTGAGCTTAATGAAAAAACTCTTGATCAACGAATCTGCGATACTGGTCCCCTAACTCAAAAGCGGATGGAAACTGTAGATGAAGAGTTTTTAGGGGCCACAAAACAGTTCATTACAAACGCAAAAAACGAAGAAAAGCCGTTTTTTGCCTGGTTTAATACCACTCGTATGCACGTCTTTACCCACCTAAAGGATGATTCTAAGGGAGTAACTGGACAAGGGATTGAAGCAGACGGTATGGTAGAACATGATGGTCAGGTTGGTGAACTTGTTCAATTTATCAAAGATCAAGGCTTAGACGATAACACTATCATCATCTATACCACAGACAATGGCGCGGAAGTATTTAGCTGGCCAGATGGTGGTACAACTCCTTTCCGTAGCGAAAAGAATACTAACTGGGAAGGTGCTTTCCGTATTCCAGCTATCATCCGTTGGAAGGGTCATATTCCTGAAGGTGTTGTCTCTAACGATATTATGTCTCACCTAGACTGGGTGCCAACTTTGATGGCTGCGGCTGGTGTGACAGATATCAAACAGCAACTTCTTAAAGTCAAAGACCGAGAAGAAACCATTAAAGAACCCATTCCTACAAATAAATATGAGGAATTTGCTGACGAAAACAAGGGTGTTCACTTAGACGGTTACAACTTCTTACCGTACTTAACAGAGACAAGATCATCTCTAAGAACAGAATATCCAAATGAATTCTGCCATGACATAAATACGGAAACAACTGATACAATTTGTTCACCTCGTCATCAGTTCGTCTACCTCACAGATGACGGCTATCCAGCAGCAATGCGCTATGATGACTGGAAACTGTTGTTTAGTGAGCAGCGTGCAGAAGGCTTTAATGTTTGGGAAGAACCCTTTGTGGAGTTGAGAGTTCCTAAGTTATTTAACTTACGCCGTGATCCTTTTGAGAAAGCTTACGTAGAGTCCGATAATTACGTTGATTGGCGTTTCCGTCGAATTTTCTTAATTGGTGATATGCAGCTACGTCTAAAACAATTTTTGGATACATTCAAGGCAGATCAATATCCTCCTCGTCAAAGACCTGCTACTCTTAGTGTGAAGTACATGGTGGATGAGATCCTCAAAGACATACAGAAGACATACAATACAGGGACCCAATCTGAGCCTTTAGTTACGCCCAGCGAAGCAAAACTACCATCAGAGTTTGGTGTAGTTGTTGACCAACTAGGCAAAATTGTAGACAAGTTGAGAACCATTTCTAATAAGTGAGTCTACTCAGTGGTTAATTTTTTGACTACACTACGGTGTAAGCAAAATTAAAAGTTAGGAGGATCTCTGAAAGGCTATTGATCCTTGATCCTCCTGATTTTCTTGACAAAAATCTTACCTACATTCAAGGAGAAATATAATCATGTCTACTGTTTTAAATTCTTGGAACGATACTAAGAATAAGGCAGAAATCATAAAATTTGTGGAAAAAATCACTACACAAGGACCTGATTTTGTGCCAGTGGAAGATCGTATTGCTGTTTTTGATAATGATGGAACTTTATGGGCTGAACGACCTAATTATTTCCAAGGAGACTTTATAAAGTCACAGACTGAAGGAGAAGAAGCAGCAAGAAATGTAATCAAACCAGATTTAAGTCAATTTCCTGAAAATATCCGCAAGGCAATAAAAGATTCTGAGGGAAATAAAGATTGGGAAGGGATTAAGTTTCTTGTTGATGCTTTCCAACAAATCTCAACAGATGAATACATCACAAAAGCTAGAGAATTTGTTGAACAGAATCACAGTTCTATTTCTTTCCCTAAGGACGATCAGAGCTTTGTTAGGTTTAATGCTCCATATATCCACCTGACTTATGAACCTGTGATTGAGTTAGTCCATTATCTCAAATTAAATGGATTTCAAGTCTATATTTGTTCTGGTGGTGAGGTTCATTTTGTTCGCTCTTTTGCCGAAGAAGCCTACGGTATTCCCCCTCAAAATATCATTGGTTCAGCCTTCTTCAGATTGTTTGATCAGCAAGATGGTGGAGTGTTGGTGCGTAAACCGATTCTATGTCAGTATAATGATGCAATGGGTAAACCATCAGGAATTGAACTTCATGTTGGCAAAAGACCAATTATTGCAGTGGGTAATTCTAGTGGTGATTACCAAATGTTTCAATATACTAGTGCTGACAAAGATAAATCTTTGATAGTATTGATCAATCACGATGATGAAGAACGTGAATATTGCTACAATAATGTTCCCTACGCAAGAGATAATGATAATGAACCTCTGAATCAATCTCTAGACTATGCTCAGGATCATGAGAATTGGCTTGTTGTCAGCATGAAAGATGACTTTAAGACGATTTTTGAAAACAATCCACCGCGATTATCAGCTTCAAAAAGTAAAGTTGCAAAAACTTCAATACCATCGGAGCTTAGTGCAATGATTCAGCAACTAGACAAGATTGTAGACAAATTAAAAGACCTTTGTAACTGAGTTCACCCGGCTGTTAAATTTTTGAATACACTGCGGTGTAAATAATATTAGAAATCAGGAATATTTGTACAGATATTAATCTTTGATATTCCTAATTTTCTCTAAAAAACGTATTACTATTAACCATTAATAGTAATTAGTAGCTTGAGTAATATCCACCTGACAAAGATTTAAATCAAGAGATTGTATTGTTTAAAAATGAAAATAGTTATGAAAAATATTTGGTTAAAATCACTAATTCTTAGCTTGTTAATCATAGGCCTGTTTTTCGGGTTTTCCCCAGAAGTCAAGGCATCTTCTCCAGAACATAGCTGTCCAGAGGGAATGGTATTTATTCCTGGTGGAACTTTTAATATTGGTTCAGATGCTCACTACGATTCAGAACGTTCTGCTGAAGATATTACCGTTAATAGTTTTTGTATGGATAAATATGAAATTACTAACGCCAAATTTGCCCAATTTGTCAAAGAAACCGGCTATATTACAGTAGCAGAACGTCCTTTACCAAAAGATCAATTTCCTGATTTATCAGATGATAGTAGAAAACCGGGTTCTTTAGTCTTTCAAATGGCAGACCCAGAAGCGAAAAGAGTCCGCCATTTAAGCTGGTGGAAATGGACTTTAGGGGCAAATTGGCGACATCCTTTCGGACCGGATAGTAATATTAATGGTAAAGACAATTATCCAGTTGTTCAAGTTGCCTATGAAGATGTTAAAGCTTATACCGAATGGGCAAAGATGTCACTACCAACAGAAACCCAGTGGGAATATGCGGCTCGTGGGGGACTCAATCATGCTATTTATAGTTGGGGTGAACAATACTCGGAAAAGAAAGCTAATACCTGGCAAGGATTATTTCCAGTTTTCAATACTAAAGCAGATGGTTATATTGGCACCGCACCTGTAGGGTCTTTTCAACCTAATGGTTATGGACTATATGATATTACGGGTAATGTCTGGGAATGGACTACTGATTGGTATCGTCCTGGTCATGACCATAAGAGTCACACTTCAAATCCTCAAGGTCCTTCTAAACAAGAAAGCTTTGACCCAAGAGAGCCAGGAGTTGCTAAACACGTTATTAAAGGTGGGTCTTATCTATGCGCTCCTAATTATTGTAGTCGCTATCGTCCTGCGGCCAGGGAGTCTCAATCACCAGATACAGGAACAACACATATTGGTTTTCGTTTGGTAAAATTACTTAACTAATTATCTGCGCTTCCTGGCTATATAAGAGGATGTTTGAAAAGTGGTATTCCGTAATTTTCATCACATTGCTACCCCCCTTAGTCCCCCCTTGTAAAGGGGGGAAACAATAAAAATCCAGTTCCCTCCCCTTTACAAGGGGAGGGTTAGGGTGGGGTAAAAAATATTTAATACATCAACCATAACTTTTCAAACACCCTCTAATAGTCTGAAAAATAATGTAGAGACGTTCGATACAAATTTCCTGCTTACACTCCCTTAGAGGGTGTAATGATCAGCTGAACAAATATGGATTTTACGTAAAAAACAGGATATTTTTTTTAAAGATTTGATAAAACATCCCCACAATTAACCAATTCATTAGAGAATATCTAGCAGACAATAGCTTATAAAACTTAGGAGTTATACAGAAAATTATTGAATAAGGATGTGTTTTTTTTGTTATCAATGTGGATAATATAAAAAAGCATGACACAGATACGGAAAGTAGATGTTAGCAAAAGGGAAAATATGAGAATTTTAGTGACGGGCGGTGCTGGTTTTATTGGTTCTCATCTAATTGACCGACTCATGAATGATGGTCATGAAGTCATCTGCCTGGATAATTTCTATACAGGAAAGAAACACAATCTCCTCAAATGGTTAGATCATCATAATTTTGAACTGATCCGTCACGATATCACCGAACCAATTCGGTTAGAAGTGGATCAAGTTTATCATCTGGCTTGTCCGGCTTCTCCAGTGCATTATCAGTATAACCCAATTAAAACAGTTAAAACTAACGTTATTGGCACACTCAATATGTTGGGGTTAGCTAAACGAGTTAAAGCTAGATTTTTATTAGCTTCCACCAGTGAAGTCTACGGAGATCCAGAAGTTCATCCCCAAACTGAAGATTATCGAGGCAGCGTCAATCCCATTGGCATTCGCTCATGTTATGACGAAGGTAAGAGAATGGCGGAAACCTTAGCATTTGATTATTACAGAGAAAATAAAGTCGAGATTCGCGTCGCCAGAATATTCAATACTTATGGACCGAGAATGCTGGAAAATGATGGTCGCGTAGTCAGCAATTTTGTCGCGCAAGCATTACGAGGTGTGCCTTTAACTGTTTATGGTGAAGGTCAACAAACCCGGAGTTTTTGTTATGTTTCCGACTTGGTAAATGGACTAATGCGATTAATGAATGGTGAACATACTGGCCCCATAAATTTGGGTAATCCTGATGAGTACACTATCTTAGAACTGGCGCAGGCTGTGCAAAACTTGATTAACCCAGATGCACAAATTAAATTTGAACCCCTACCTGCTGATGATCCCCGTCGTCGTCGTCCCGATATTACTAAGGCACAAACTTTGTTAGATTGGGAACCTACTATTCCTCTGCAAGACGGTTTAAAATTAATGATCGAAGATTTCCGTCAACGTTTTCAAAAGTAGTGGTTTAGTAATTCACAACTGACAACTGTACGGGCGAAGCATTTGGAGAACTATTTTTGGCAATGACCGATAATTTATCTTCCAAATGCTTCGCCTCTACTAACAACTGACAACTGTACGGGCGAAGCATTTGCAGAACTATTTTTGGCAATGACCGATAATTTATCTTCCAAATGCTTCGCCCCTACTAACAACTGACAACTGTACGGGCGAAGCATTTGCAGAACTATTTTTGGCAATGACCGATAATTTATCTTCCAAATGCTTCGCCCCTACTGACAACTGACAACTGTACGGGCGAAGCATTTGGAGAACTATTTTTGGCAATGACCGATAATTTATCTTCCAAATGCTTAGCCCCTACTAACAACTGACAACTGTACGGGCGAAGCATTTGGAGAACTATTTTTGGCAATGACCGATAATTTATCTTCCAAATGCTTAGCCCCTACTAACAACTGACAACTGTACGGGCGAAGCATTTGGAGAACTATTTTTGGCAATGACCGATAATTTATCTTCCTAATGCTTCGCCCCTACTGACAACTGACAACTGTACGGGCGAAGCATTTGGAGAACTATTTTTGGCAATGACCGATAATTTATCTTCCAAATGCTTCGCCCCTACTGACAACTATAAAAAACGGGGTTTTAAAAATGCGTGTTTGCGTAATTGGTACTGGTTATGTTGGTTTAGTAACAGGTGCTTGTTTGGCTCATATTGGCCATGATGTAATTTGCATAGATAATAACGAAGAAAAAGTAAAATTAATGAAGTCTGGGCAGTCGCCGATTTTCGAGCCAGGACTCTCGGAAATTATGCAGTCTGCCATTAGTAGTGGCAATATTCAATTTTCTAGTGATCTCGCGGCTGGTGTTAATCATGGAGAAATCCTGTTTATTGCCGTGGGAACTCCTCCTTTACCCAATGGTGAAAGTGATACCCGATATGTAGAAGCTGTGGCTCGTGGCATTGGCGAAAATCTTCAAGGTGGCTATAAGGTAATTGTCAACAAATCTACTGTCCCCATTGGTTCTGGTGACTGGGTAAGAATGATTGTTTTAGACGGGATTGCTGAACGTCAAAAAACATTACTGATATCTGGTGATACAGCTAGTGATGATAAATTATCGAAGATTGCTAATGATTTTGATGTCGTCAGTAATCCAGAGTTTCTCCGGGAAGGTTCAGCAGTTCATGATACATTTAACCCTGATCGGATTGTCTTAGGTGGCAATAGTCAACAAGCCACTGGCATGATGAAAGAACTATATGCGCCAATTGTCGAACGCAAATTTGCGGCTGATAAATCTTTGCCTCCTGTTCCAGTTTTGGTAACAGATTTAAGTTCGGCAGAAATGATTAAATATGCCGCTAATGCCTTTTTAGCCACCAAGATTAGTTTTATTAATGAAGTTGCTAATATATGCGATCGCGTGGGTGCGGATGTTACCCAAGTAGCAAAAGGCATCGGTTTAGATTCCCGTATTGGTAGCAAGTTCTTACAAGCTGGCATTGGTTGGGGTGGTTCATGTTTTCCCAAAGATGTTTCTGCCCTGATTCACACCGCTGATGATTATGGCTATGAAGCCCAACTCATGAAAGCCGCTGTCAGTGTTAACGAACGCCAACGCTTAATTGCCCTAGAAAAACTGCAACAGGCTTTAAAAATCCTCAAAGGTAAAACTGTGGGACTACTCGGTTTAACCTTCAAACCAGATACAGACGATTTACGGGACGCACCGGCACTAATCTTGATTGAACAACTCAACCGACTGGGAGCTAAAGTCAAGGCTTATGACCCCATTATTTCCCAAACAGGAATGCGTCATGGTCTTTCCGGTGTATTAGTAGAAACTGATGCGGAAAGACTAGCAGATGGCTGTGATGCTTTGGTACTTGTCACCGAATGGCAACAGTTCAGCACTTTGGACTATGGGAAAATGGCAAAATTAATGAACCACGCCGTTATGATTGATGGTCGTAATTTCCTTAACCCCCAAGCAATGGTAAAAGCTGGATTCCAATACGTGGGCGTGGGGAGGTAGGGGAGGTTGGGGAGGTTGGGGAGGTTGGGGAGAAATTTTCTTCTTTCTTCTTTCTTCTTTCTTCTTTCTTCTTTCTTATCCTGAACTCCTGATAGCGAAGCGTGGCGTTAGCCATACTCCTGAACTCCTGACTCCTGACTCCTGACTCCTGACTCCTGACTCCTGACTCCTGACTCCTGACTCCTGACTCCTATAAAAATTAAAATGCCGCCCAGAGTCAACTAGGCGGCGTTAATTTTTTCTCAATTTTAAGAACTGTGAGGAATTCTTTCTATTTCCGCATAACCACTAAAAATCAATCTTTGACCTTCTGTTTCTAAACGATTTAGTCGCATTTTTACCCCATCTAAATCAAAGCGATCTAAATCAACCATATTATCCAAAATTTCTACCAATGCCAGACTTAAAGTCTGGGAAATTTCTCTTTGTGCTTCTGGAACTCCCTCAAGTTCAATCTTAGGTTCTTTGAAAGAAACCCGCCTTCTTCTTTCAATTCCGACACCAATGGTCATACTTAGGGGTATGAGTTCACCGTTGTTTAAATCGGCTTTAGCTACCAAATGCAAGCGATTTTCAGGTAATAACTTGACTTCAACTTCGGTAAAAGAAACTGGTTCACCACCAGATATTTCGATCAAAGTGGGTTCAGAAAGGTTCAGCAGCCGCTTTTTCACCAATTCCGACTCAAAAGCTCGATTAATGCCTACTTCTGATAAAATCACCTGGGCTACTGCTTGGGTGGGTTGTTTGAGAGTAAGTTTGCCACTTAAAACCGAGCCGAAGTCAATGGCTACAGCGTCGGTTTCAAAGGACATTTCCTCAACTGCGAAATCTTTGCGAATTACTAAGCCGCGACCGTTCATTTTAAAGCTATCAATGCTGCCTTGCAACAGTTTGCTGGAGGGATAGCAGCGCACAAAGACTTCTACCGACTCGCTTTGGGTAAACAGGTGGCGAATCGTTTGGCTGGCGACTGTGTTGAGCATTCGCTCTCCCCAATCGGTGCTTTTGGTATCTGTTAAACCAGTAAGTCCGCCGAACATTAGGTTTTAGTCTCTAGAAGTTCTTTATATTTTTGTAACAAATTGTGAACAATTATGCAAGCGATCCCCTGATTTAATCTACTAATGACTTAGAACAGGATAACTGATGGTTGGTTGTCAGTTGTCAGTTGTCAGTTGTCAGTAGGGGCGAAGCATTTGGAAGATAAATTATCGGTCATTGCCAAAAATAGTTCTCCAAATGCTTCGCCCGTACAGTTGTTGGTTGTCCGTTGTCAGTTGTCGGTTGTCCGTTGTCAGTAGGGGCGAAGCATTTGGAAGATAAATTATCGGTCATTGCCAAAAATAGTTCTCCAAATGCTTCGCCCGTACAGTTGTCGGTTGTCCGTTGTCAGTTGTCGGTTGTCCGTTGTCAGTAGGGGCGAAGCATTTGGAAGATAAATTATCGGTCATTGCCAAAAATAGTTCTCCAAATGCTTCGCCCGTACAGTTGTTGGTTGTCCGTTGTCAGTTGTCGGTTGTCCGTTGTCAGTAGGGGCGAAGCATTTGGAAGATAAATTATCGGTCATTGCCAAAAATAGTTCTCCAAATGCTTCGCCCGTACAGTTGTCGGTTGTCCGTTGTCATTGGTTAATAACTTTCTTCTATTCCCTATTCCCTATTGCTTTCCGTTGAGTCTGATAAATGTGAATTTGGTCTACTAAACCCCCAATACCAGGAATATCATCACCATAAAGCCGAAAACCCTTACCGACAGAATTAGTTAAAACTTCTGCACCTTTACCTTGATAATAAACAGGAACTGGACGATTACCATGATTTCCCCAACCATATTTAATCTGAGGATTAGAACCCCAAAAATGACCCGCTTTCATGGAATCAGATTCAGCAGTTAAAGCTTCTGCACTTTTTTCTTTGAGTAGTTCAGAAAAGTTGGGATTTAAAGTCAGATAATGATCATGATCAGCAGTAACAATCAACAGATTATTTTCCCAACCACCATTATTTTTAATCCAGTCAATTGTCGTTTTTACAGCTTTGTCAAAATCCAACACTGTCCCAATCATATTATCTATATTATCATCATGGGCAGCCCAATCAATATCACCACCTTCTACCATTAACCAAAATCCATCTTTGTCTTTAGATAAAACTGCTAAAGCTGCTTTGGTTAAATCATCAAGTGTGGGATTTTCATTAATTTCTTTCGCAATAAAAGATTGATCGGTTTCTCCAGCAAGTAGAGGACGAACTGTATCAGGTTTTTGTCCTTGGGAACTAAACAAAGAAAAATTACTTAAACCTGTATTACTGTAATCTCCATTTGCGGTACTTACAGGGAGATTTCCCTCTTGTCCCCTAGCTCCATATAATCCTAACAAGCGATCGCCCATATTTGGATCTAATTTAGCCGCAGTAGTCGCTAACTTATCAGCCGCATCTTTTCCCCGTTCTAAAAATGTGTAGTTATAGCGGTTTTGATTGGGGTTTTTACTCAATTCTGCATAGGTCGTTTTAGTGATATATTCAAATTTAGTTGGCGGTTCTACACCCGTAGGCAGAGGTTGACTACTCGCACCCGTGAGAGGATGACCACCACCTAAAATTACAGTTGGTTGATATATGCGAAGTTCCTGCTGGAGAATATTATCTAAAGTTGGATAATCACCATCATATTTATTGCGACGATTCACGTTTGCTGCTGCTGCACCAGGTGTAGCATGATCTACAGGAACAGAAGTGACAATCCCAGTAGATTTACCATGATCAGCCGCAGTCTTGAGAATAGTTTCTAAAGGTTTTTCAAATATATCAACGGAAATAGCATTGTTATAGCTTTTGACTCCTGTGTACAAAGTAGTTGCCGTATTGGCAGAATCAGGATAACTATACTTAATATACTCAGGATCATTACCCGGTGTCCAAGGATTTATTCCCCCACGTTGAGGATCATAACCCACTAAATTACCTACCGCATTAGGATTAAGATTTTTCCCCCCTCCAGATGGTTTATCGCCAGGATTAAATTGAGGTTGGAATTTAAACCCTGGTAGAATCGGACTAGCGCCTGTAATCGGATTAGAGTTTGATAACGCAGAGTTACCCGTGCTGAAAACTCCATTACCAGGAGCAATGGTAGTACCATAGGTGGTAGCAAGGGCGTAATTATCCAGAGTTTGAAAACTCAGTCCTTCCCCCTTACCAGAAGTATAATTATATCCTTTAGCCATAGCCCCAGCGCGAGCCATTTCCCAGCCCATACCATCCCCAATCATCAGAATGACGTTTTTGGTTTTAGTGACAGGTGTAGCGGGGCTAGAATGGTTAGTCAGAGTGATGAATATACCAACTACAATGATCAACACTGTAGTAAATAAACGGCGTTTAAATCGGAATTGTGAACTAGATTTAATTACCATTGGTAAAATGCCTGCTAGGAAATTGCTCTATGATGAGAGAATATTACAAAATGATCACAAAACTTTAAATTGACTCATCATGGCGAAAATTCAGTTTGCTAAAGGTATTGAAGAAACAGTAGTTCCAGATGTTCGGTTGACAAGAGCAAAACAAGGTGAAAGCGGTACGGCAACATTTATCTTCACCAATCCTGATATATTGGCGCAAGATGGCACAGATGAAGTTACTGGTTTATATTTGATTGACGAAGAAGGGGAAATCGTTATTCGTAACGTTCAGGGTAAATTTGTCAACGGTAAACCAGAATCTCTAGAAGCAATTTATGTGATGAATTCTAATGATGAGTGGGATCGTTTTATGCGCTTCATGAATCGTTATGCTGAGGACAATGGACTAGGATTGAGTAAATCTTAATTAATCATTAGTCAGTAGGGGCGAAGCATTTGGAAAATAAATTATCGGTCATTGCCAAAAATAGTTCTCCAAATGCTTCGCCCGTACAGTGGTCATTGGCTAAAATACATAACATCTATCATGGAATTTCAACCACACCCCAATACACAGCAAGTTTCTGTAACTTGTGCGGTGATTACCGTTAGCGATACCCGTTCCCCGGATACAGATAAAAGTGGTCAATTAATTAAAGAACTACTTTTAGCTGATGATCACACTGTGTCATTGTATCAGATTATCAAAGATGAGCCTAAAGAAATTCAATCCCAAATGACAGCCTTGGGCGAAGATACTCGTATCAATGCTGTGATTTTTAATGGAGGAACGGGAATTGCTCCCAGGGATACTACTTATGATGCTTTAGAAAAGCTATTAGAAAAGACTTTACCAGGATTTGGGGAATTATTTCGGTTGTTAAGTTATCAAGAAATTGGTTCTCGCGCTATGGCTTCCCGCGCTGTCGCTGGTGTTTATCAAAGCAAAATCATTTTTTCTCTTCCTGGTTCTAGTAATGCTGTGCGATTGGGGATGGAAAAGTTGATTTTACCGGAATTGGTGCATTTGGTAAAACAATTAAATTTGCAGAATTAAACATAAATGATAAATTGATCTTAGTCGTGAGGTGACAGATCCCCGACTTCTTAGAGAAGTCGGGGATCTAATTCATTTTATAATGTGAAGATGATTTTTCATCCTCAAATCTCAATGGTTCATAGACAATCAAAAAATCACATCCTGTTAATCCTTAAATCCTGGACATCCTGATTCTGACAAAATATTATTGTTGTCATGCAGAGCCTCCCGTGAGCATTCCCCAGCAGAGCCAGGGAACGAGGGAAAAATCACATCCTGTTAATCCTGAACTCGTTCCCAGACTCCGGCTGGGAATGGGAGTTTGAGGCTCTGCCTCAAATACAGTGAATATAATGGAGGCAGAGCCTCCTGTGGGCATTCCCCGGCAGAGCCAGGGAACGAGGGAAAAATCACATCCTGTTAATCCTGAACTCGTTCCCAGACTCCGGCTGGGAATGGGAGTTTGAGGCTCTGCCTCAAATACAGTGAATATAATGGAGGCAGAGCCTCCTGTGGGCATTCCCCGGCAGAGCCAGGGAACGAGGGATTAACATCACCAAAGAAACTCCCTACAACTCTTTTAAAAAAGCCATTGTTTGTTCATAAGCAGCAGTATTTCCCTGGTCTTTGAATAATTGCGCTGCTCGTTGCAGGTCTTCTTTGGCTCCTGGCTTATCTCCTAATTGATAACGGACACTTCCCCGTCTGACGTAGGCTTGGGCATAGTTAGGATTATACTTGATAGCTAGGGTGTAATCATCTATTGCTCCTTGCTTATCTCCTAATTCATTACGGACAAATCCCCGGTTGTAGTAGGCATCAGCATAGTTAGGATTAATCTTGATAGCTAGGGTGTAATCATCTATTGCTCCTTGCTTATCTCCTAATTCATTACGGACAATTCCCCGGTTGTAGTAGGCGGCATAGTTAGGATTATACTTGATAGCTAGGGTGTAATCATCTATTGCTCCTTGCTTATCTCCTAATTCATTACGGACAATTCCCCGGTTGTAGTAGGCGGCATAGTTAGGATTATACTTGATAGCTAGGGTGTAATCATCTATTGCTCCTTGCTTATCTCCTAATTCATTACGGACAAATCCCCGGTTGTAGTAGGCATTGGCATCGTTAGGATTAAACTTGATAGCTTGGGTGTAATCATCTATTGCACCTTGCTTATCTCCTAAATCATTACGGACACTTCCCCGGCCGTAGTAGGCATTGGCATCGTTAGGATTAAACTTGATAGCTTGGGTGTAATCATCTATTGCACCTTGCTTATCTCCTAAATCATTACGGACACTTCCCCGGCCGTAGTAGGCATTGGCATCGTTAGGATTAAACTTGATAGCTTGGGTGTAATCATCTATTGCACCTGGCTTATCTCCTAATTCATAACGGACAATTCCCCGGTTGTAGTAGGCTTGGGCATCGTTAGGATTAAACTTGATAGCTTGGTTGTAATCATCTATTGCACCTGGCTTATCTCCTAAATCATCACGGACAATTCCCCGGTTGTAGTAGGCTTGGGCATAGTTAGGATTAAACTTGATAGCTAGGTTGTAATCATCTATTGCACCTGGCTTATCTCCTAATTCATAACGGACAATTCCCCGGTTGTAGTAGGCATTGGCATAGTTAGGATTAATCTTGATAGCTAGGGTGTAATCATCTATTGCTCCTTGCTTATCTCCTAATTCATAACGGACATTTCCCCGGTTGTAGTAGGCTAAGGCATAGTTAGGATTGATCCTGATAGCTTGGTTGTAATCATCTATTGCTCCTGGCTTATCTCCTAATTCATTACGGACAATTCCCCGGTTGTTGTAGGCTTTGGCATAGTTAGGATTAATCTTGATAGCTTGGGTGTAATCATCTATTGCTCCTGGCTTATCTCCTAATTCATAACGGACAATTCCCTGGTTGTAGTAAAATGCTGCACGGGGACTGAGTTCAATGGCTTTATTTATCGCTGCTGCTGCTTCTTTATATTTTTTTAAATCACTTAAAACTCCCCGCTTCTGATTATACAAATTAGGATTATTGGGCTGGAGTTGAATGGCTTGATTTATGGCTGCTAAGGCTTTATCCAGTTGGTTTGATTCTCTATAAACTGAACTTAAATAATCCCAAGCCGGCACAAAATCAGGTTGAGACTTCACCGCTTGCTGTAATGCAGTTATAGCCTCTGGATATTTTCCACTTGAACCTAAAGCCAAACCCTTACCATAATAAGCCAGGTGAATAAACTTTGGTTTTTGGTTAATTGCTGCGTCAAAAGCCTGTATTGCTTCTGGATAACGACGTAACCGCCACAGTTGATTTCCTCTTTCTAACCATTGACTGGCGGTAGTATTGCCTTGGGAAACATCTACTGATAAAATCGCTGTTTGAATAGACTTAACTTTTTGTTGATTTAGTTCTGGTGGTGGGGTGGTTTCTATCTTTTGGGCTTGGGTATTCAGTCGGGTAGCTAATGCCAAAAATGTACTCACCGGAATACCCAAACTATTACCTAATTGGATAGTTTCTTTACTATTACTATTATTATCAATAGCAGCTTGTCCCTCAGTTCTGCCATGAATACCAATGACTCGCCCTTGGGAATCTAAAACAGGTCCCCCACTCATACCGCCAAAGGTGATACTACTATAAACTAATTCATATCCTCCTGTTAAAGAAATTGCACTTTGGGCTGTACCAGAACTGTTATTGTTAAAATCTGATTGGGTAGTAGCTAATAATCCTGTTTCCTTACTATAAATTTGTCCTAATGTAAACCGCCAAGGTGATTTTTCTCCTAATCTGGGATAACCCGCCGTGAACATATATTCATCATCTTTTATGGGATAATTGGCTAAAGTCGCAACTTGATAATTTTCCCGACTGGTGAATTTAACTACTGCTAAATCTACCCCCTCTTCTAATTTAATCGTGCTTGGTTCTACAGGATATTGTTTACCATCTACTGTGAGGATTTTATAGGTATTTGGCTCACATGGTCCTACTTTATCTGGTGGTTTACAAACTACATGAGCCGCAGTTAAAACGGTGTAAATATCACCTTCTTTAGCGATAATAATTCCTGAACCATTAGCACCGCTACTACTATCAATTCTGACGGTAATTTGTTTAGCTTTTGCTTCTAATTCTCCTAACCAACCTGTTAATGGTACTTCTGCTATTTGTTGTTTAATATCTGGTATAGGTAAGTTATAAGCGGTGAGAACTTCTAGTTTGACCTGACCTAAAACGGTTTTAATAGGTATTCCCCAACTGAGTTTTCTAAATTCTTGAATTTCTGTATTTGTGGGGCGTTTTCCGTTGGTATAAGTATAAGCAGAATTGGACAAAGGATAGGAACTAATGCCATTAATTCCTATGAAATTTCCTGTATTACTAATAATTGCACCGCCACTCATTCCTTGTTGAATATCGCTGGTATAGCCAATTTCATAACCATATTTTAAACTGGGTTGAGAAATTATTTGTTGTATTTTTCCTGTTGTTAATACTAATTTATCCTCAGATACAGCATAGCCTGCGGCCATAACTGGTGTTTCTAAGTTAATATCAAAAGAGGCGATTCTGTCAGCAATTTCTGATGGTAAACAATATTTTTGATTAGATGTAAATTCTACTATAGCTAAATCGAATTTATCAAAATTAGTATTAGGTAAAATTTTACCTGCATATTTTTGACCATCGGCTGTGATAATATTGATATTATTAATTCTTCTGACAACGTGGGAATTAGTCACTACTAAATAAGAATTATCTTTTCTAGCGAAAATTGTCCCGGAAGCGCCTCTTTCTTTGTCTCTGACTCTAACTGTAATTTGTTTAGCAATGGTTTGTAATTGTGGTTCTGAATAAATACCGTTTTCTGGGTTTGCTGGTCGTAATTTGCACCTTTGGGAGGACTGTGTAAGTAGTTTTGTCGTCTTAATTTGGGTTTCTATAGCTGACACTGGATAAGGTAGCAGCAGTAAGCAGGAGATAATGGCGATTTGACGTTTCATGATTAGTTAAATAGTGTTTTTATTAGTAGTGATTTACCCCCCTTAATCCCCCCTTTACAAGCTACGGTGTACACACAAGTCTTCTATGGTTGCCCCAAAACGTTTAGATCCCCCCAACCCCCCTTAAAAAGGGGGGCTAAATTCTTCAAAGTCCCCCTTTCTAAGGGGGATTTAGGGGGATCGGATCACGTTTAGCATCCTGTCTAGAGATGTGTGTACACCGTAGCCTTTATAAGGGGGGCTAAATTCTTCAAAGTCCCCCTTTCTAAGGGGGATTTAGGGGGATCGGATCACGTTTAGCATCCTGTCTAGAGATGTGTGTACACCGTAGCCTTTATAAGGGGGGCTAAATTCTTCAAAGTCCCACTTTTTAAGGGGGATTTAGGGGGATCGGATCACGTTTAGCATCCTGTCTAGAGATGTGTGTACACCGTAGCCTTTATAAGGGGGGCTAAATTCTTCAAAGTCCCACTTTTTAAGGGGGATTTAGGGGGATCGGATCACGTTTAGCATCCTGTCTAGAGATGTGTGTACACCGTAGCCTTTATAAGGGGGGCTAAATTCTTCAAAGTCCCACTTTTTAAGGGGGATTTAGGGGGATCGGATCACGTTTAGCATCCTGTCTAGAGATGTGTGTACACCGTAGCCTTTACAAGGGGGGCTAAATTCTTCAAAGTCCCCCTTTTTAAGGGGGGATTTAGGGGGATCGGATCACGTTTAGCATCCTGTCTAGAGATGTGTGTACACCGTAGCCTTTATAAGGGGGGCTAAATTCTTCAAAGTCCCCCTTTCTAAGGGGGATTTAGGGGGATCGGATCACGTTTAGCATCCTGTCTAGAGATGTGTGTACACCGTAGCCTTTATAAGGGGGGCTAAATTCTTCAAAGTCCCACTTTTTAAGGGGGATTTAGGGGGATCGGATCACGTTTAGCATCCTGTCTAGAGATGTGTGTACACCGTTATAAGGGGGGCTAAATTCTTCAAAGTCCCCCTTTTTAAGGGGGATTTAGGGGGATCGGATCACGTTTAGCATCCTGTCTAGAGATGTGTGTACACCGTAGCCTTTATAAGGGGAGGGTTAGGGTGGGGTATTTTGTTATTTAGAGATTTTTTTGAGATATTCACCCAGATTCAAGTAAGTATTTTCACCTGAATTTTGCCAAGTTAGGTCTGAAGTTCTACCTTCTCTGATGTCATTAAGTTCGGCTAAAACTGTAGTGGGATTTACACCTGGCCTGACACTAAATAAAATATTGTTTTTATTGCATTCACCAGGTTTAGCCGCACAGATAACTCCCAAACCATTCAACTTACCGGTAGTTAAATAATCTAATCGGCCTTGTTGGTGAAATTGCTGGAATTTTTTACTTACTTGTTCACAGCGTTTTTTAGGAGTCCATTCGCTACGGGGAAAAGAGTCAGATTTCCAAGCAATAATGGGTACATAAGGCTCAGGTTTTTTGTCGGGAACGAAGGCCATGGTAGTGGGAACTCTTTCCGTATTACTTTTGTAAGAAATTGAACGACAAGCAAAACTAACTTCTTGCTTGGGAATCTCTTGACTCAAACCAGGGTTAACACTAAGGGTAACTGTCAATGCGGTGAATGCTAAGACACTAGTTAATGCTGGTAGTTGCATAATGCTTGACCTTTGATTACTGAACTTTGGTGATTATGGTAGTATTTAACTAGATTTATGTTATCTAAACTTTATACTTGGCGTAAGAATATGCACGCCCCTAACTGATTATATACTAATTCTTATCAAAGATTAAGGCGTTTACCCAGAAGTTAACTTTATGATACAATCCTGTTTAATAGGTGAAGTGAACAGACTTATATAAATACCTGTTTTTGGTTAATGGATCAACACTGTAACTATATCATGTACTATTTTATCTATCATGTACTATTGTACCAGACCGCACTGCCCTAGTCCAGAAAACCGTTTTCCCGACTCTCCAGATTCTAATACTACCTCGGAAATATTCTGTCAAGCTTGTGGAATGCCCCTAATATTAAAGGGGAGAAAAGGACATTATCAAACTATCAAACCTCTGGGAAAAGGAGGATTTGGTGCTACTTTTCAAGCTATTGATTTAGATTCTGTGAATCAGCGTCAATGTGTAATCAAACGATTGAATATTAATGACAACCCGGAAATTGCTGACAAAATTGTTGAAGCAATCAAAGCAGCTTTTGATCGAGAAGCTCAGGTTTTAGAATTTTTAGGTGACAATAACGGGAATATTCCCACATTATATGATTATTTTTCCCTGACCGCTCCCGCTTTTGGTCAACAAGAAGAACTTGAGTTTAAATATTCAGTACAACAATATATCCAAGGTGAAGATCTGTCTCAGGAACTCAGAAGAAAAGTTCGTTTTTCCGAAACAGATATTTTAGATTTTTTAAAGCAAATTTTACCGATTTTACAATTTATTCATGACCAAAATTCTATCCATCGAGATATTAAACCCAGTAATATTGTTAGAGAAACAGCAACACAAAAACTATTTTTAATTGATTTTGGCGCGGTTAAACAAGTTGTTTCTGGTGAAACAAATATAAAAAAATCTGTACCTATTTTTACAAAAGTGTACGCTTCTCCTGAACAAAGACCTGAAGAAGGAAGAATAGGAGAAATTTATCCGTCTAGTGATTTATATAGTTTAGCTGTTACTTGTCTGGAGTTACTCACAGGTACAACTCCTGTTGATTACCTTGACAATAATTACCGAAATTGGCGACAACAAGCTAGTATAATTATTAGCCCTTCTCTAGCTAATATTTTAGATAAAATGCTCAAGATTAACCCTAGACACCGGTTTCAATCAGCAGCAGAAGTTATGACGGCTGTAAATGAATCTCAAATAACCACACAACCAGATCATTCAGTCAATAATAATAATAATACAAAGCCCATCAATAAACCATCTCACAATTTAAAATTTTTACTCATAAAATCGGCTTTTTTAATAACTTTAATAACTATTGGTGTGATGGGTATTAATAGTTATTTGCAACCACCAATTAAAGTAGTAGAATATGCAAAAGCTGGAGTTAAATTTAAATATCCTAAAAATTGGCAAGAAACACCAGTAACAGATAAATTAACGCGAATTATCCCGAAAAATACGATTTCATCTTCTCTAACTCCAGAATTTTTTATCACTATAGATGAGTTATTTCAGTCGGAGTCTTTGGAAGATTATACTAAGTTTTCTATCGGACAAATTGAAGCATTAGGACAAAATGCGAAAATTATCAAATCTGGACAAATACAACTTGGTGAAACACAAGGTTATCAAGTAGTTTATGAAAGCAGAGATAATATCCACAAGGTAAATTTCCAAGAAATGCAAGTATGGATTGTTAATGGTAAAAAAGCCTATATTCTCACCTATCGCGCTGAAGATAAATCCTATCCAGAGTTTGCGAAAACTGTGGAAGACACCATAATTAAATCCTTTAGACTGGAAAAATCCACATCTGAAAAATCCACAAATCCAATCTGGTAATTAAGAGGATGTTTGAAAAGTGGTATTCCGTAATTTTCATCACATTGCTACCCCCCTTTCCCCTATGCTTTGGGGGGAAACAATAAAAATCCAGTTCCCTCCCCTTTACAAGGGGAGGGTTAGGGTGGGGTAAAAAATATTTGATACATCAACCATAACTTTTCAAACACCCTCTAAGAGGATGTTTGAAAAGTATCAGAATTAATCGAGATCCCCCCAACCCCCCTTACAAAGGGGGGCTAAATTCCTCAAAGTCCCCCTTTTCAAGGGGGATTTAGGGGGATCAGATCCCACAGGAAAAAGTTTTCAAATAACCTCTTACTTAAACTCCAAATTCAAGGGTGTAAATGACAATTTGAGTATTGGGAATTGGGGTAATTTACGTTCTGGACAGAACCCCCAATCTCAAAACAAAAACAACCCCCAAATTTGGAGGTTGTGAATTTTTATTTGTGAAAAATCTGATGATTAAAACAAAACTGATTATTTTATGGACATAATACAAACGGAAGCTAGAAAAGTGGCGATCATATAAAACACAGCCACTACTTGCAATTCTGACCAACCAGTTAATTCTAAATGATGATGTAAAGGAGCCATTTTAAATAATCGCTTACCTTTGCCATCTGGTCCTTTTGTAGCTTTATAATAACCAACTTGTGCCATCACAGAGAGAGTTTCGACAAAGAAGATACCACTCAGGATAAACAGTGCTACTAAAGTATTAGTTAACAGTGCAACCGCAGCTAAAGCGCCACCCAGGGCTAAAGAACCCGTGTCACCCATGAAAACACTAGCCGGGTTGCGATTGTAGGCTAAAAAGCCCAAGCAGCTACCGCTGACAGCAGCACAGAAAACCATCAAGTCGGGAGAAGTTGGCGCAATGATCACACCTAATGCGAAAATAGCGATCGCTACTGTTCCCGCCGCCAAACCATCAATCCCATCTGTTAAATTAGTAGCATTGCTCTGGGCAACTAGGACAAATCCGGCTACAGGCCAGAACAACAGTCCTAAAGGTAAGGATAAACCCACCCAAGGTACATGGATATTAGTTATACTAAAATCACCCTTAAATACCAACCACGCACAAAATACCGCCCCAAAGATAACTTGCAAAGCCAACTTCATCTTTGGAGAAATTCCTTTGTTAGACTTCCGACGCAAAATTTGCCAGTCGTCTATCCAGCCAATTAAGCCGTAGCTGAGTGTTAAAGCCGAAACTGCCAGCACATTTTCTGAAAAATCGGATAATATACAAGCAATTATCACCGCTACAGGGATAAAAAATATACCCCCCATAGTTGGTGTTCCCGCCTTTTTGAGATGTGCCTGGGGTCCATCCTCCCGGATGATTTGCCCGGTTTTGAGCGTTTGTAGCAGAGGGATTACCCACTGTCCCAAAATCGCCACACCCACAGCAGATAATAAAAGAGGTAGGGTGAGGGAAGTAGTAGCCCATGGGGTTCTATTTCCCATCCAATCTGAAATCAAGGCTGTCGTACTGAGTAGCAAGGCCAGCAAGGAGGCTAACCCAATTCCCGAAAAATTCAAACTTTGATTAGGAGATAATTTAGCGTCCACAAAAAAAAGTCCCTTCACTCCACACTTTAAAAAACCTCAACAAAATAATCCAACCCGGTTTTGGTTACTAGTTCACAAGATCCTGCGGTACTAGTACATCACGGCGTAAATAAAGCAACCATATTCAATCGCCAAAAAGCCTACTGTATATTAGTTTTGACTTTTGACTTTTGACTTTTGACTTCCGCCCTGCGGTACTAGTCCTCCTCAGCAATTACATCATCGTCATCATCATAGTCAGTATCACCAATTCCGTCGTCCACGCCCAGAAAATCGGATATTACTTCTACATCTTCCCGCGAGTCGGTGTCATGGATATCACGGGCTATCAGTCTGCCACTCAGCCGCAACCAGTCCAACATAGAGGACTCTTGTTTTAAGGGAATAACTGATGCTCGCTGGTTTCGGGGGGCTTCACGGAGGGGAGAATCTAACATATTAACAATCACACACGAGGGTTTATATAACTAGACACTAAGAGTCTATCATACTGACTTGATACGAGTTAATTTATTCCTTCATACAGGTCTTTAACTGCTGAATCCGAATCAAAGAAAATTTTCATTTAATTACCGAACGGTAGTCAAAAAGGCATTATTCATGAATTGTCTGGTTATAGACAAAGAACATTAATATTTTATTAATGCTATTTAATCATGTAAACTCTCTTGAGGCATTGGGTAATGATAGGCAAATCAACTCTTATTGATCTAATTGTTGGCACTAATCGCGGTTTATTAGCAAGTCAGCCACAACAACAAGCTATTCTAGCAGCGATCGCTAACTTAGAAGATTTTAATCCTACACCACGGCCATTAGCAGCTAGTAATTTACTAGAAGGCAACTGGCGACTACTATACACCACAAGCAAAGCTCTATTAAACATAGATCGTTTACCCTTATGTAAACTTGGTCAAATTTACCAATGTATTCGCAAAGAAACCAACAGTATTTATAATATAGCTGAGATTTATGGCATTCCTTTATTTGCAGGATTAGTTAGCGTTGTTGCTAAATTTGAACCAGTCTCAGAACGGCGTGTACAAGTAAAATTCCAACGTTCTATCATCGGGTTACAAAGCCTAATTGGCTATACAACACCAGGAAACTTCATCCAACAAATTGAATCGGGGCAAAAATTTACAGCTTTTGATTTTCCCATTCAAAGTGAACAACAAGGTTGGTTAGATATTACTTATATAGATGATGATCTCCGGATTGGCAGGGGGAACGAAGGTAGTGTTTTTGTATTAAGTAAGACATAAGACATTTTGCAAGGGGTACTTGGGAATGAGGTTAATCTATTATAGGTACTTTGTCAAGGGGTAAATTAAGAAGATTAACAACTTATTCCCCATGAAAATTCACCAATTTGACAAATAACTTAACAAAACCACAAGCCAACACCTTCAGGATGTAGAGTGAGAACAATCAGCCCTACTTTAACGGCATTCATACTTCAAAAGGGAAGATCCATCATGGTTCAACGTGGTTCTAAAGTACGTATTCTCCGCCCTGAGTCCTACTGGTTTCAGGATCTTGGTACAGTGGTTTCTGTTGACAAAACCGCCATCAAATACCCTGTAATTGTTCGCTTTGAGAAAGTTAACTATTCTGATCTCAATACCAACAACTTTGCTGTAGATGAGTTAATTGAGGTCGAAGCACCTAAACCCAAAGCCGCAGCAAAATAAACAGCCAAGCATCAAGGGGATTGTTTAATGGGATAATAGGAGGAGATGTCAAGGTGAAAATCTTGCCCATTTCCTCTCGTTGACCATACCTGCCCCTAAAAATATTATTTGCTTGAATGCCTGAACTGCCTGAAGTTGAAACAGTCCGTCGGGGTTTAAATCAATTAACCCTGAGTCAAGAAATCACGGGAGGAGATGTGTTGCTACAACGCACCATCGCCTACCCAGTTTCTGTTGATGAATTTATTAATAAAATTAAAGGCAATACCATTGCTACCTGGCATCGTCGTGGTAAATATCTCCTCGCTGAACTTTCCTCCCCTTCCCCCAGTTATTTAGGAGTTCACCTCCGCATGACCGGTCAGTTACTTTGGTTAACCCCAGATCAACCTTTACACAAACACACCAGAGTCAGGTTATTTTTTGGGGAAAGGCAAGAATTACGCTTTGTTGACCAGCGCACCTTCGGGCAAATGTGGTATGTTCCTGATGATGTAGCTGTAGAAAGTATTATGACAGGTTTGGCGAAATTGGCAGTTGACCCCTTTTCCCCAGAGTTCACTGTAGAGTATTTAGCCGATAAATTAAAAAAATCCCGTCGTCCCATTAAAACTGGATTATTAGATCAGTCAATGGTGGCAGGATTAGGTAATATTTATGCAGATGAAGCTTTGTTTAAAAGTGGGATTTTACCAACAACTCTTTGTACAGAATTGCAACTTCCAAAAATCGAACTTTTGCGAACTGCAATTATTCAAGTTTTATCAGCGAGTATTGCGGTAGGTGGGACAACTTTTAGTAATTTCTTGAGTGTTAAAGGCGTTAACGGTAATTATGGCGGTGAAGCGTGGGTTTATAATCGCACTGGCGAACCTTGTAAGGTTTGTGGTAACGTGATCCAGCGAATTAAGTTAGGTGGGCGTTCTAGTCATTTTTGTTCCCAATGTCAAAGTTAAGTAGGTTAGCATTGAAAACTAAATTACTTGTCTTCCTGCATACTTCTCACAATTTTCGTCACCATTTTCCTAGGAATAAACCGCACACATTTTGACATCAGTTTGTTGATAAAACCAGGAATAATAATGATTTTCCCCTTCATTAAAGCATCATATCCCATCTGAGCTACAGTTGCCGCATCCATCATATTTTTACCCTTGAGCATTTTAGAATCTGCCATGCCGGTTCTTTCATGAAAAGCAGATGCTGTTGAACCTGGACAAAGAACTGTGACGGTGACACCTGTACCTTCTAATTCATTAGCGATCGCTTCGGAGAATGATAAAATATAGGCTTTGGTGGCAAAATAAACTGCCATTAATGGACCTGGTTGAAAAGCAGCGGCAGAAGAAACATTTAATATTTTCCCATAACCTTGTTTAACCATGTCTTTGAGAAATAATTTTGTTAAATGGGTCAGACAAACTAGATTTACTTGCAGCATTTCTAGTTCAGTATTAAGATTAGTTTCATTAAATAACCCATAAGTACCAAATCCGGCATTATTTACCAGGATATCAACTTTAATACCAGCTTCTTGTAATTCCGAGAAAATTTCTTGAGGAGATGTAGATATAGATAAATCTTTGATAATAGTTTTAACAGAAATTCCAAATTCTTCTGCAAAATCAACAGCTATTTTTGTGAGTTTTTCTCCTACTCTATCTACTAATACAAGATTATAATTATTATGAGCAAAAATCCGGGCTAACTGATAACCAATACCATTAGCTGAACCCGTAATTAAAACTGTTCCCTGGCATTTTATGTTCATTTTACAAAAAAGTGAATTAGCTGGAATTGGCACGGATAAATCTTACCAACACCATTATACTAAATAAAAATTAAGCTGCTTATAATTAAGATTTCCAGAATAATTGACCGCAGATAAACGCAGATTAACGCGGATAAATACGGATAAAATAATGGATTTCATAATTATATGCAGCCTCATGGAAAATTGATATTAGGCAAGACTTAGGAAACCAGTCTGTACTAAATAAGATGTGTAAGTCATCAACAATTGAGAATCAATAGGTGGACAAACAATAGAACTGCCTTTGAGTGCTTCTAGAGTTTCTTCACAACTAATAATTGGTCTTCTCGCTTGTAAATACAAATCAGGAATAGTGATTTGTTCATCTGACCAACGTTCTAGTAAAAATGGCCGCAAAGTATATAAAGGATTGTCTTGAGAAGTGACATTATTAATTAATTCTGCTTGCCATTCTTCGTAGGGAATCATCTTCAGTGAGAATCCGAAAGAACGTACCCAATCAACTAAAGATTTTAAAGAAGCAGGTTGAGGATGTTGTAAATGGAAAGCCTTACCTACAGATGTTTCTTGTCGAGAAAGATAAACAACAGATTTGCTGACATAATCAACAGGAGACATATCCAACATATAATCTACATCAGGGAAAGACCCCATTTGCAGACAACCTTTAATCATCAAATTGATGAAATCATGGGTATTACAAATTCCAGTTTGACTATCTCCAGAAATTAAAGGAGGTCTATGAATAGTAATAGGTAATCCTCGACTACCAGCAATTTTTACTAATTTTTCTGCTACCCATTTAGTTTGGGAATAACCGAGGAAAATACCTTCCCAGTCATGAAAATCATCATCTTCTTTAACTAACTTACCAGCATAAGCCGTTGATTCAAAAACAGCCACACTAGAAACATAATGCAATGGCTTAACTTTAGTTTGACAAGCTAACCGCAAAACTTCCTGTGTACCCAAAACATTCGCTGTTTTTAATGCTGAGTAAGGATAAACATAATTCAGTAAAGCGGCACTATGATAAATAGTATCAATGTTAGCAGCTAGATTTTCAAATTGTTCTGCACTAATCCCCAAATGTGGCTGTGCTAAATCACCAATTATAGGAATAATTCTGCCACTATAATGATCTTGCCAAATGCCATATTGTTGCAAATTGTTTTCTAATTTGCTTTTACCTTCTTCCAAATTACTAGCACGGACTAAGCAATAAAGAGTTGCGTCCGATACTTCTAGTAATTCCTTGATCATGAAAGCGCCTAAATAACCTGTTCCTCCGGTTAAAAAGATATTTTTAGGGTTAGTAACAGAAACAGCAGTACCTACGGGTTGAATAGTGGGGTCTAGAACAGCTTCCGCACCCAAATCTAGCAGAGGAGGAGCAAAATTAACAGGAGAATTTGTCCCAGACCCTGCATCTTTTACTTGAGAATCATCACTTGATTCGTCTGCTAATCGCTGAGAAAGGGCAGCAATGTTAGGATAATGCCAAAGTAAAATAGGAGAGGGCTTAAATCCTAGTAATTCTTCTAATTTACTAATGATCATCATGGCTTGAGCAGAATCCAAACCATAATTTTCTAAGTTTTCGTCAACGTCAATTTCTGCGGTTTCGACTCCGACAACTTCCGCAAGATGAGAAACTAGAAATGCTCGAATACTTTCAGCATTATAAGACTGTTTTAAATTCATTTTTTACTTCTCCAATGTAGAAGGAATTGGTTGATATTGACTGTAATAAGCAGGCATTTGTAAACCCTGCATTTTTAAACTGTGACTACGATATAAAAATGCTGTCCCCTTCATAATTTGGTCAGCAACATCAACAACATGACGCTGATTAGGTTCTGACAAATAAGAGCCACGCACCCAGTCATTAAAGCCACCCATAGCTGGTCCACACCATATTTGATAATCAACTTCCCGACCTTTTTCACCAGTGCTAGACCAGCGGGAAGATAACCCTAAATACCAGCGAAAGATTACAGCCATTTTCAACTTAGGATTATTAACAGCTTTACCCAATTTTTCAGGATTCTTTTGGGATAAATAAGCCGCTGCACCTTCCCAAACTTCCGCAAGACTTTTACGGAAAATTTGTTTTTCTAGCTTATCTTTTTCTGCTTGAGGAATCTGTTCAATAGAGTCGTAAGTGCGATATAATTCATACAATTTTTGCGCTCGCATGGGAAACATTGTCCCCCGTTTAAGAACTTGTAATTTGACTCCCATTTCAAACATATCGGCTGCGGGAGCCATTGTCATATCTGCCATTTCGGCTTGTGCTAATAATTTTTTAGTATGTTCACAAGCACCAGATTCCACACAAGATTGATTAATTGAACCCGTCATTATATAAGCAGCACCCATCATAAAACCAGCTAAAGCTGCTTCTGGTGTACCAATGCCTCCAGCCACGCCAATTCTAATAGGAACTGAGTAATTATATTGGGCTTGAATTTCATCTCTGAGGGCAATAATTGAAGGTAATAAACATACTAAAGGACGATTATCTGTATGACCACCAGAATCAGCCTCAACGGTAATATCATCAGCCATTGGCACTTGTCTTGCCAAATTAGCTTGCAGTTCTGTAATTAGTCCTTGTTCAAGTAATTCTTTGAGAATTCTTTCTGGTGCTGGTTGCAAAAATTTAGTTGCTACTTCCCGACGGGAAACTTTAGCAATGACTTTATTTCTGATATCAATTTGATTAGCTGCATTTAATCTTAACCCAGCAACTCGATAATAAACGATGTTAGCAGTTAAGTCTAAAAATGCTGATGCTTCTACAATTCTGACACCATATTTCAAATATAAATCTACAGCCCGACGTTCAATAGCTGGTTCATTAGGACTGTGAATTAAATTGAAAGCGTAGGGTCCATGAGGTAATGCTTGTTGAATAGTATTAATCGCACTTTCTAACCGTTCTGGAAGTAAACCACCTGCACCAAAGGAACTTAAAATCTTCTCTTTTCCCAGAGCAATTACCATTTCTTCGGAAGCAATACCCCCAGCCATTGCTCCGGTCATATAGGCGTATTTTACACCATAAGCAGCGAGAAAACTAGGGTCGCCAAGTTGTTGTAATCGTAGGGTAGGGAGTGAGATTAAAAGTTCTGCTTGTCCAGATGAACTATGATCAGCAGGTGCTAAATAACCATCATTAGTAGCACCAATTTTCCCGGATATTTTAATAATATAGCAGGGTTTATCTGATCTTAATAGTTTATCTTTGATGGCACTTTTTTCAAAGCTAACACAATCTAATGAACCTTTCCAAATTTGGTTTTGATGATTACAGGTAAAAAAACCCAGTCCATTATCATGTTTATTTAGTACCGTCTCGATTGTTGTCACGGTAGTTATTCCTCAATTTATAAGCAGGGTATTTGAAATGAAGTAAAAAAATTGGCGTTGCTGATCAAATATATGAATATGTTTCGCGCAAAGACGCAAAGGAGCTAAGGCGCAAAGTTTGAGATTTTGCATGGTGTAGCCATATTTTTCACGTCAATTTAGCAACGCCGATTTTTGGTTATTTTTCTTCGTTGAGTAGGTTTTGAGCGCAAGCTAGTTGCAATTGAATGATTTCGCTCATTTGTTGACTAAAATCTTGTCTAGCTGCTAAGAAACTTGTGTGTGTTTTAGTTAATTTGGCGGTGTTGTTACTCAGGTTTTGATACTGAGCAATTTTTAAATCATTCATGCTAATTTTTCCACTAGATTCTTGATTTATGTTTTGCTTAATGATTTTTGTTGACTCAAAGAATTTTAGTTTCTTTGACAATTCCAAACCGTTCTCCATGATCGTTTTCATGGTATTTTTCTGTGGTTTGGGGTAAATTTCTGTGGGTGCTATTTTCTCCGATGTCTGTAGGGAATTGATGATTTTATACTCTTGATGAGTAGAAATTGTTTGCTTTTGGTTATTAGCAAATATTTGGCGATTTTCTGCATTCAAAATTGCAGAAGTCATGGAATTACCACCTAATGTAACTTTCCTCAGTGCAGCTTTTTTCTGTTGGGTGTTTTCTGAAGATAGGTTATATAAAGGAGCGAGATTTAAGTTTACTTGATGACTCAATAGTTTTGCTAATGCTTTAATTAGGGAACTATGGTCATCTGTACCCCGTCTATTTAGGGATACGGTAAGATGTTCTTGATTACCCAGATTTTTATCTATCCAGCGTGAACAAATACCACCTGCACCGGCTTCAATAAAGATTTTTGCTCCGTCACCATAGACGCGATTAACTAAGCGGGGAAAGTCGAGTTGTTGACATAATCCTGTGGCAATATTGTGAGCAATTTGGTTGCTTTCAATTTCAATTGATTGATATTCAGCAGCGGAGTAAAACTTGATTCCGGGGATTTTTTGTGCTGGTAATGTGTATAAGGTTTCTAGTTCTTGAGATTCTGATTGCATTGCTTGACAATGAATCACATGATCAAAAGGAGCAGGAAAAGAATTACAACCCAGGGTTTTAATTACTCGCTCACAAGCTGCTGGTTCTCCAGCAATTAATACTTCTTCTGGGGTATTAATCTGTGTTAGGTAAACACGGGTTTCATTTTTTAAACATTCTCTAACTTGGGCTGGAGTAGCCATAAGAACGTAGTTAGCCCATAACTTATTCTCTGGATTTGTGTCAGTTTTTGGTAGTCCCCAATACTCACGGACAGCGTTTTTGGAACCAGATAATCTATCTCCAAATAAAGCTGATGAATTAAAGGTATGACTAACTTCATAAAAATTGCTCCATACTCCTTGAGCAACCATCATGCTAGTTTCACCTAAACTATATCCTAAGACATATTTAGGTTTAATGTTAAAATCCTCGGTGATAATTGTGGAGATTAATCTGGTAAAAAGCACTTCTGCTTCAAACATTGCTAAGGAATCATCCAGCAATTTCTTTTCTAGTGTTTCTAATTGTCGAGTTGATAATTTACTCAAACTTCTCGGAAATACCAATTTTTCCACATCTGCTGCTCGTTCGTCAAGACTTTTGATAATGACATCATCTAAGACTTTAGGAAATAAACGGAAAAGACTCCGACCAATTCCTAAATAAGTATTAACAGCAGCGGGATAAACAAAGGCAATTTCTCCATTTTTACCCAGAGGTTTGGGGGTGAAATAACTACCTATGGGAGTCTGCCAATCTTTGCCATTTGCAAAGGCATTAATTACACCTTTTTTGGCAGAATTAATTTCTTTAATTAATTCTTTTTGGTTGCGTCCAGTTAGGGAAAGTGTATATTTGCTTTCAGAGTTTTGTTGAAATTTAACAAAGGTTTGACTAGCAATATTTTTGAGAGAATCAGCATTTTCAATTGTTGCTTGCAAATGATCCAACGCTGCTAATAAGCTAGATTGATCATCTGCTGCAATGGGTAATAAATGCAAAGGTCTTGATTCTAAATATGTGCTGGTACGTTCTGGTTGTGCGGTTTCTTCTGATAAGATGATATGGGCAAAAGAACCGTCACAACCAATACTATTAATCGCGGAAATTCGAGATTTGACCTCTTTTTGCAAAAACCAAGGTCTGGACTCAGTTGCAACATAGAAAGGACTACCTTCCCATACTTGCGGTGTTTTGACACCAGACCAATTGGGAGTTCCGGGAATATATCTGTGATAAATACTCAGTGCAGTTTTTATTAAACTGGCAATTCCAGATGCAACGAAGGTATGACCAATATTTGCTTTAACGCTACCTATAGCGCAGTGTAAACCATCACCAACGGCAGGATAAGCTTGAAGGATACCGCTAATTTCGGCTTCGTCTTCTGCGGGAATACCACTAGCGCAGACTTCCAAATAATTGACTTTTGTGGGTTCAATTCCGGCTTGTTGAAAAGCTTGTTGACATACTTGGCTAATGGTATGGCTATCTACAGCCATTGAGGGAGATTGACCAATGCTAATACCATCAATTACTGCATAGATACGTTGGTTATTTGCTAACGCCGTATCATGACGTTTAAGAACAACTGCACCTGCACCTTCTCCCACATTCCAACCATTGGCTTTTTCGTCAAAACTTAAAGTATTGACTCCTGTATTAATTGTGCCAAATTGACTTCGCAATAAGACATTTTCTACCCCTCCTGCTAAGTCAACAGCACCCACAACTACAGCATCTACTTCATTAGTATCTAGCAGCATTTGCGCTAGTTCTAGGGCTTTAAAAGCGGCTGTTTCGACGGCACTAATGGTAAAAGATGGACCAGAAAAATTCCATAAAGAGGAAATCCGACTAGCCATAATATTGGTAACGTAACTCAGATATTCACTCAATTCAACTTGATTGTGAATACTATCTTGAACAATGCCTTCTAGTTGATTGATTTTTTCTGGTGATAAGGCAATTTCTGCCCCATTCAAACCATCTTTTATTTGCCAAGATGAATTCCATCTTTGTTGGAGTTGATGTACAGATAATTCTGCATCTGCGGCGATAATTACCGCTACATTACTATTAGGTGAAAGTCCGGCATCTTTGAGGGCGCGGTCAGCAACTCTTAATAATAAAAGTTGTTGAGAGTTGATTTTTTCAACTTCATTAGGAGGAATTTTGTAAGCTAAAGTATCAACTTCAAAATTATCAATATATGCTCCTTGGGGGACTTTTCCTGCTTCTAAACCATACTCGCGCAGTAAAGTTTCTTGTTCATTAATACCATGCCATCTTGATTCTGGTAGAGGAATAAAATGCTGTTTTCCATCATAAATGCTGCTCTCAAAGGCATCTAATTCTTGACATTCACCAAAAAAGGCATCCATGCCCACAATTGCCATTTTTGCAGTCTTATGTTGCTGAATATTCATTTGCTTACTTCCCTTGTTCTAGAATGATATGAGAGTTTGTTCCACCAAAACCAAACGCACTTAAAGCTACTCTTTTAGTTTCTTGACTCGGCCATTCTGTAGGCGTTCTGACAATGCTTTTTGGAGAGACAACATTGTTTTCAGAACCTATGGGTTGAGTCACGTGAATAGTTGGAGGAATAACCCCATGAGACATACTTAAAATTGTCTTGGTTATGCCTACCATGCCCGCAGCCACAAGTAAATGACCAACATTTGTTTTGGTTGAACCTACTAATGGTGCTGCTTGATATGGACTAAAAAAGCCTTCAATTGAGTTACATTCTGTGGGATCTCCCAATAGAGTGCCAGTAGCATGACACTCTAAATAATCAATAGTTTGGGGGTTAAGTTTAGCCTCTGAATAAGCTCTTTGATATGCCAGAGTTTGCCCTTGAGGATTAGGACTAAGAAGGTGTTTACCTTTACCATCATTAGATAGTCCATTACCGCAAATTGTTGCCAGGATTTTGTCACCATCTCTCACAGCATCACTGTGTCTTTTGAGCATTACCATCCCAATTCCTTCGGAGGTAATTAACCCGCGTGATGACTTATCGAGAGGACGACTAATGCCATTATCTGGATATCCTTGAATACCAGAAAATAACATTCTGACAAATAATGGATCTGCACAACTAATTGCACCAGCTAACATCAAATCTGCTTTGCCAGATTGTAGATAATGGGATGCTAATTTAATGGCGTAAAATGATGACGAACAAGCAGCATCTATACAGAAATGAGTTGCAGATAAAGAAAAGGCCTTGGAAACTATAGCAGCGGGTAAACCGGAAACCATAGCATTGTATGGAGAGACTTTTGTGCAGGTTGATGAACCTCCTAAACGAAAGTCTTTCTCCTGTAATAGTTCACTAATTGCAGGTTGAATATTTTGCTGATAAATAGGAGCAAATAGACTATTAGAAGCTTTGGTTGGTAATCCCAAAGTTCCTAAAACTACGCCACATTTTGCAAGTGCAGTTTGATTTCCCAGATAGCCACTTTGAATAATGGCTTGTTTGGCAGCGTACAATGACCATTTAAAGGTATTATCTAAGCTTTCAACAAATGCCGCAGGTAAGTTATACTCGTTGGCATCAAATTTAAAGTCGCGGATAAATCCACCTTTTTGAAAGTAGAATTTTTCCGGTTTACCTTTGGTTTCATCGTAGAATATAGCGGGATCTATTCCCAAATCCGCTACAGTTATAGATGATGTGGAATCTTTTTCTGCGGTGAGATTCTGCCAAAATTCTTCAGGATTATTAGCATCGGGAAATAGGCAAGATAACCCGATGATTGCTATTTTTTCCACTTTTGAAATCCTCGTTGGGGCATAAGACGTGACTGAAAAGGATTTACGCTATTCCCCCAATCGGCAAGGATTAATAATATGAATTTGTTTCGCGCAAAGGCACAAAGGAGCAAAGGCGCAAAGAATTAGAGTTTCATATTATTTTACTTTTTATTTAACATTTTCATTGGCCAGATTACGGCTTTTGCTCCTAAGATTTTGGAGTAGATTTTTCCTTCACGATTATGGATAATGAAGTTGACTGTTGCACCTGTGTCGGTTTTGCCTATAATTTCACAGGACACATAAAAGGGGACGTTAAATGGTACTGCTAGATATTGTTCACAGTATGTTAATTGTCCTGGTAAACAAACTTCTTTATGGATATAATTTAACCATAGCCATAATGTTTGGGTACTCAAGTCAATTATATAAGGGTTGTGCCATTTTACGGGAAATTGTCCTTGTTCTTTGGCTGTAATTTCTTGCCAACAACATTCGGCTGTGAGTTTTTCTGGACTGATATTTAAAACTTTGGTAATTTTCTGGAAAGCTGGTCCATGAAATAGGGATAAATCACCATTTTGATAGAAGTCTTTGGCTGTATCAGTGACGATATTATCTTCTCTGAGATCCATTGCTTCATAAATGGGCGCTTCTGGCATATTTTTTACCAGTTTTATCAGAGAACTAAAGTGATAATGAGTTCTACCTTCGGGGGTTTTGCTCAATATTTTGGTCTGAAATTCGACAAAATTACCATCAACTTTGGCAACTTCTTGGATTTCTAGAATATGTTCTTTAGCCAAGGTAGAATTAAAGGTGATTCCTTTTAAAACTTTGAAGTCTTGGCAACTGAAATATGTGTAACCTGGATAAATTTCTTCACAGCCATTTACCATCCATGATTTAGCACAGGTTGCTGGTAAAACTGGTGAACCTGCAATTGTATGATCATGCAAAAATGGATTTTCTGCTAATGTCATTCTTCTGCGAATGCGATAGCTACGAAGTTCTAAACCTAAAGGAGCAGGTGGTAGTTTCATGGGACTACCAATCACAACTTGTGGATGATCTTGATAGGCTGGATGTAGTTCATTAACTAACATTTGTGTCCCAACTTCTACGGGAATAATACTAATTCCTCTTTCTGCAAATGCTTTTTTTAATTGTGGTGTCACCATGCCACTATCCCAACCACCCCAGTTAATTGCGACTACATGACAATTAGGGTTATATTGTTTCATCAAATGGGCTGATTTACTGAGAATTTCATTAGCGATCGCATAATCACTTTGACCGATATTACCATAAAATCCCGTCACGGAAGAAAACAATACTAAATGTTGTAATTGCTGGGGATTAACACAAGATAGGAGATTTTCTAAACCCTGAACTTTAGCAGTGTAAACTTTCTCAAAATCATCTTCTGTCTTTTTTTCAATTAACTTATCTGCTAAGTTACCAGCACCGTGAATAATGCCGGTAATTTGCCCAACTTTATCAGAAATTTCTTGAAGTTTGGCTTGCAATTTTACAGTATCAGTGACATCAACACTAATATATTCAGCCTTTCCTCCTGTAGCTTCAATAGCTGCTAAAGTCTTCTTAATTTCCCGACTAGAATTAATCTGATTAAATATCTTTTGTACCATCATGGGTGTTGGTTTCTCACCTTGAGAAATCAAATTTTCCATAATGCGCTTTTTCAAAGCCGAATCATCTAAACAATTATGAGCATATTCTGGTTCTGTGGTAATTTCCGAACGACCTAAAAGAATAAACTTACAAGGTTGATGTTGAGCTAATTTAATAGTACATTGAGCAGTGATTCCCTTTGCGCCACCACTGACAACAAAGACAGAAGATGGGCTAACTTGAACAGTTGCAGTCATAACTATGATTTATGGGATTTATTTGATTTGGATGATTAATTCGTCTAAACTATGATTTATGTGATTTGTTTGATGGGGATGATTTATTGATTGATGAGAAAATAAACAAGAAATGAATCCAGTAAACTCAGCAAATAATTCAATCAAAAAAATCAAACTAATCAAACAAATCACAGTTTAGACATTACTCACTTTTTGCCACCAGCGTTACCCGTCCTTGATTACCATAACCAACTTCGCCAATATAGCGATTAGAATCGTGCAATTCAGCAACGATATATTCAGCAGATTCGTGAGGATCTAAAGTGGGATTCAGGTCAATTGCTCGGAAGAATACCTGTGGCCATTCCCAGCGCAAACTCTTCGTTAAACCAAACAAACCAGCACTAATTGCACTAAAATTACCTTGATGTCCTAAGCCAAATTCACCGTCCAGATGGGCAACTGTGCAAAAGCTTGTTCTTCCTGCTAAAGATGCCGCATTATTCAAAGTTGTTTTCAGATGTTTTGCCATTAAAAACACTTGTTTAATAATTGCCTTTTCTGCTTCTGGATAGGAAATATGTCCAGGTTTTTCAGGAGTAAATTGAGGATGTAAGTGAATGAATGCCCCAATCGCTCCATGTTTAGTAGTCACACTTTGCAATAATAATTGCAGATGTTGTTCACTCATGTTTGCCAATGTGACGCGGGTAACACCTGCGGGTAATGGCAATTGTTCGGGAACTAATGATTGGGGGAAACTCAAAACTACAACTTTCCAACCTTGTTCTATCAGTGCGTGGGCTAGTTTGGTGGTAGTTAAAGAACCATCATCAGTGATTAAACCAATGTGTCCTTGGGGTAACTGCGCTTCCAAAAAATCCGGTCTGGGTAAGGTTCTTAGCTTAACTGGACGACGGGGAAGATTGATGTCTACGATAGGAGGTGGGGTTAAATCAACCACCTCTGTGGTTTCCCCCCTTGACAAGGGGGGATTAAGGGAGTTTATCGAGTTAACATCAAACTGCGACTTTTTTTTTTCACCTCCCACCAGTGATTGGAGGTAGTTAACGATTTGCCCGATTGTCCGTAAGTCGCCTAATTCTTCTATATTGGGTTTGGGTAAGTCAGGATACGCTTCCTGCATTGCTCCCAGTATTTCTACCCGTTTGATGGAATCTATGCCTAAATCGGCTTCCATGTCCATGTCCAGTTCCAGCATTTCCACTGGATAACCAGTTTTTTCACTGGTGATGTTTAACAGGGTTTGTCCTAAATCTTGGTACTGGGGATTGGGGACTGGGGACTGGGGAATGGAAATTGATTCTGGTATTACTTCCTCTATTACCTGGGTTTGCACTTGAGGAATGATAATTTGTTCTGGTGTGATTTCTGCTGTTACCTGTTGTTGTCCTTGCAGATATTCGACAACTTGACCAATGGTGCGTTTTTCTGCCAGTTCTTCCAGGTTTGGTTTAGGTAAGTTGGGGTATAATTCTTGCAATCCTCCCAGAATTTCTACCCGTTTAATGGAGTCAATACCTAAGTCGGCTTCCATGTCCATATCGAGTTCTAGCATTTCGATAGGATAACCAGTTTTTTCGCTGGTGATACTTAATAGATTGTTAGCTAGATCATCAAGATTTAGGCTGCTAGTTGCGTGTTCTGGTATGAATGCAACTGGGGACTGGGGAATAATAATTGGTTCAGGTTCAATTACTGGTGCAGCAATTACAGGTTTTGCAACTTCAATTACTGGGGGAATAGGTGCTGCTAATTGAACTTTTGGCTCAATTACTGGTAATGCTTGAGGGGGAATTATGGTGACAGTAGGAGCTACAGGTGCTTCTTCTGGAGCAGCATATATATTTGCTGGTGCTGCTGCTTGGGTATCAGAAATGAGTTGAGAATATTCTTCTTGAATGAGTTGGAAAAAGTGTTTGGTATATTCTATCTGTTCCCGCAGATATTGTTCATGAATGCGGAGGGTTTCACCTTGTTGGGAATGAAACTGCATCATACTCCGCTCTAAGCTTTCCATGATCACTTGCTTAATTTGAGCAGCTTCAGCGGAAGATTTAGCATTAGCAAATAAGGTGTTTTGCTGCTGCATTAATTGGAAGAAGGTTTTCGCGTATTCTATCTGATTATTAAGATATGTGCCGTGAACTTCTAAATTCTCGCTTTGGTTGTGCTGGAACTGGCTCAAAAGTGTTCCTAAGCTGGTGAGAATTTGTTGGCAATTTATCAGTTTATCTGGTGTTTGCATCTTCCCTTCGAGTTGCTGCGTGAACAATTCTGCTCTGGGTTCTTTTTGAGGTTCTTTTATGATGGTTGCAGTAGTAGTCATCTGTGGCTGTAACTGGGTTTCAATGAGGGGTTGTTTTTTATGTCCGTTACCGTTGCCGTTATGTCCATTAGTTGGGGGAATTTTGGCAATTACAGGGGTTTCTATTTCTAAATTTATAGACGGGTTTAGCATTGCTAAACCCCTACTGGAATCCTGAACTTCTGTTAGCGAGGCTCCTCCAGAGGAGGCACTTCTGAACTCCTGAATTCCGGAAATTTTATGTCCGTCCGCTAATGCTTCTGTAAAGGCATTTTTGGTTTTATCAGAAATGTAGTTAATCCCGGTTAATTTGACGCTGAGGGTCTTTTTGCTGGAAATGGGATGCAATACGGCAGGGAGTTTGTAGGGGTCAAGATTGCCCAAATTCATGCCGATAACTCGCAACTGAACTGCGGCTTCTCGCAAAGAGCGATCGCTGTTTTTGGAGGCGCTGGGATTTAGAGATATGGTAAGATGGGGGCGATCGCCTAATGTATCTTTTACCAAGTTACTCAAAACCCGTTTTGGTCCAAATTCTACGAAGCAATAACCACCAGCCCCATAGATATTTTCAATCTCTTGTTTGAACAATACAGAACTAGCCAAATGGCTTTCTAAGTTCTTTTGAATTGCCGCTGCATTTTGGGGATAATGTTTACCAGTGACATTACTAAAAACCGGAATTTGGGGATTGTGGAAAGTTACCGATTTAGTAGCAATGGCAAAGGATTTTTGCGCGAATGCTATTAATGGAGTATGGAAAGCCGCAGACACAGGCAATAAAACTGCACTATATCCTAACTTTTCGCAAGCATCTTGAACTTTTTGAATTTCTAACTTTGGACCGGCTAAAACAATTTGGGTAGGAGAATTAAAGTTAGCAATACTTACTTTTGGAAACTGCTTCAGCACCGGTTCAATTTTGCTGATATCTTCCTTCACCGCTAACATACTACCAGCGTCATGATCTGGGTCTTTGGGTGCGGCCATTGCCTGTCCTCTAGCTTTCACTAGGAACAAATAATCAGCCTCACTCAATACTCCCGCAGCCCACAAAGCGGTTAATTCACCAAAACTATGTCCTGCGGTGAAATCTGCCTTAAACCCAGCTTGTTGCAAAATTCCATACAACCCAGCACTAAAAACCCCAATTGCCGGCTGTGCATATTCCGTTCTTTGCAAAGTTGCAACTTGGGCTTTTTTCTCAACTTCATCAAAGGTAGAATGAGGGAAAACAACTTCAGAAACTGGTTGTAAATTGCTTTGCTTGAACAGATGATCCATCTTGCCATATAACTGTCGCAAGCTGGGGAAATTCATCACCGCTTCTCTGCCCATTTCCAAGTATTGAGAACCTTGTCCAGAGAATAAAGCGACAACTTTTCCACCTAAATCCATTCCCGAAGAACGGTAATAAATACCTTGAGGATGTTCCCAAGAAATTGCATCAGGCTTACTTTTGAGTAAACCAAGACTAACTTGCAGTAACTTACAAGCTTCTTGTAAATTCTCAGATACAAAACCAATTCTTAGGGCAGTTGTAGGAATAGCTAAAGATTGACAATATAACAATAATTGAGAATAGAATCTTTCGCCGTCGTTAGCTTGCAAATTATTTAAAGTTGCTTCTAACTTGCTAATTAATTCCGCGTGAGTAGCACCAAATAATAGCACTTCACCGGCTGCACCATGTAAACGATAAGAACTTTGTTGTTCTGGTTCGTATTCTTCCAAAACAACGTGATAATTTGTGCCACCAAAACCAAAGGCACTCACCCCCGCACGTCGGGGAGTTTCACCTTCTGCCTTGATCCAAGGTCTAGTTTGAGTATTGAGATAAAAGGAGGAATTTTCAATATCTAATTTGGGATTTGGTTCGGTAATATTGATGGTTGCTGGCAATACTTTATGATGCAATGCTAGGGCAGTTTTAATAAGGCTGGCTGCACCTGCGGCGGCTTTTGTATGTCCAATTTGTGATTTTACACTTCCCAAAGCAATATGTTGTTTTTGGGTGTCATGTTTACCAAAGAAATCTCTTAAAGAACTGAATTCTATGGGATCTCCTGCCATTGTTCCTGTACCGTGTGCTTCCATTAAACCCACAGTTGCCGGAGAAAATCCAGCATCATCATAAGCCCGTTCTAAGGCTTTAACTTGTCCTTCTTTTCTAGGGGCATAAATACTCTTATAACGCCCATCACTAGAAGTACCAATTCCCTTGATTACCGCATAGATTTTATCCCCATCTTTTTGGGCATCTTCTAAGCGTTTGAGGAGAATCATCCCAATCCCTTCACCTAACATCATCCCATCAGATTTAGCATCAAATGGTTTCACATTCTCGCTAGGAGTAACTGCTGGAGTTTTGCTAAATGAGATGTAAGCCATGATCGTGTTATCGGTGTCTACTCCACCGGTTAACATCATATTGCTACGATGTTCAACTAATTCACTAATGGCCATTTTTAATGCCCCAAAGGAACTAGCACAAGCCGCATCAACTACACAGTTTGTACCGCCAAAGTTGAGACGGTTAGCAATTCTGCCAGCCACCACATTTGCTAACATTCCAGGGAAAGCATTTTCATCCCATTTCACATAAGCAGATTTGATTTTATCAACAATCTTTTTAGTATCTTCGTCAGATACACCACTGCTTTTGAGAACTTTTTCCCAAACCGGATATTCCAATCTGGCAGTTAATGGCATTCCCAATTGTTTGCCCATAGCTACACCCAAAATCACGCCGATATTTTCGCGGCTAAATTCACGGGATTCGCTATAACCAGCATCTTCCATTGTTTCTTTAGCAACTACTAAACTTAATAGTTGAGAAACATCTGTAACTTCTAAAATGCTGGGAGGAATACCAAATTCCATAGGGTTAAAATCAACTTCAGGAATAAAACCACCACGTTTACAATAGGTTTTATCTTCTGCTGTTCTCGGATTAGGATCATAGTAATCTTCTACGCTCCAATGAGTAGAAGGAACATCAGTGATACAGTCAATTTTATTAACAATATTTTGCCAGTAATCCCTTAATGTTCTCGATTGAGGCATTAAGGAAGCCATACCAATAATAGCTATGGGAGTTGTGTGTAGTTTTCTATTAATTTCCTTAGTTGACATGGAATTTATCGAATTTTTTAGGTTTCCTGAATTCATTTTTCCTTCCTCTATAAACTTCAGCACAGCCTGTTCAAAACTATTAATTTGGGCTTCTAATTCCGTCAAAGAACTATTTATCGTGTCTATCTTTTGAAGGGGGGAAGACATAGGACATAGACTAATTTTGAGTACCGTAAATTGTGCAGTAAATTAAGCTATTAGCAGATAGAATAACTATCTACATTCACCCAATCACCGCAGGTAAGTTTAAATGCTTGAATTTACATCAGCACCGCAGCATATTTACCAATTAATAATTGATAATTCATTTTTGAAGCTTTAGGTAGGTTGGGTTAAGGAACGCAACCCAACATTTCATAATTTTGCTTGGGTGTTACTAAGCTACATTTCCTTAACACCAAGCGAACTGGCAATAGAACATACTTAATCTGAAGGATATGTATGAATACAGAAACGGTTTTATCTCTTAATCATTGAATGTTTTACCTATGGAGGAATAATGTTCTGTATGTTGATATAGCAGTTGCCAGTTTTTAAAGTCCAGGATAACCTATTTTAGATGATTAGACTGATAAAAGCTGCCAAAATCGTTACAAAATAATCAGCACTCTGTGGCAAATTCTGTGAATAGTGAAAAAATACTTAAACAGCTTTTCAATAGTCTAGCAGTTTGTAACTTAGTGAGATGCAAAACCCCGGTTTATCAAAGAATAGGTTTTGTTTCTTTAGGCAATTCTGCTGTACAAAGCTGAGTGGATTTTAGTATTTCTTCTGTTTATAGAAATAAACTCAACAATTTATTTTTCATTCATAAATGTTGAATTAATAAAAAGACTAGCACAGCTTATGAAAATGGAATAGTTCATTTTTGCTAATTTTTGGAGGAAAATATTTGTTAATTGATCTCCTTTTAAATAAAACATAATTATCTGAGTATAATCTAGAACCGAATTTGTGAATAACATATCTTGGGTAATTACGGATTTAACATCAATCTTTTCCTGATAATTCAGGGATTTTATCTAAATTGTCTCATAAGTAACTAATCAATAAATATACAATAGAAATATTTGCACATAATTGGGTGTTTTTTGAGCAAACTATCATAATCAAGTCTTGGTTTTTGATGAATTTATAAGATAACTCACCTTTTCTAGACAATTGGTTATTTATAAACCAAACATTAATTTGTTGGATATTGAACACTAACCTGTAACCATATCAATTGTGATGAAATATGGACAATTTGCATTTATTTACGAGAATTTGCTAAAAAAAATACAGATTTTTAGATTAATTTATGAGTAATTAAATATAGTATCTAGTCAAGGATTTTATTAATTAAAGCAACTAAATTTAGTTGACAATATCAAAGTTATTTGGGATAATTGCAGAGAAGTTTATTCATTCCCCAAGTTATTAGCATCATCACCACTTGGGAATTGAAGATTTTTATTTCTCCCTAGAGATATCGTATTTTAGGCTACTTAATTAAATGCCAATTCAAGATAAAACTGATAGCGTAGCGTGGCGTTCCTCATGGATGATTAGAAGTAAAAACACCGCTAATTTAGGTATTTATAACAACTAAAAATGCTGACAACAATTCATACATAAATAATTAGACATATCTCTTTTATAAAAGTAACAGAGAATCCGTCTATAACCATTACGAGTATTTTCCGACATAACACCATTGGAATAAAAATATGGCAGTAAATAAAGAACGCCAATTATTCAACCTAACTGCGTTAAAGTGGAGAATAATTCTAGCAACTTCTCTAACTTTCTCTACGGGTTTAGTATCTTTATACATTTTTCATCAATTAAAGATAAATTCCCAGACTCAATCTTCTGCTATTGCTCCCATTATTAAATATCAACCCATTCCCGTTAAAGTTGCCGTAACTGCCTTAGGAAGATTGCAACCACAAGATAAAATTACTTATTTATCTGCTCCTAATTCTATCAATGGTGTACGAGTAGAAAAACTGTTGGTCAAGGAAGGAGATGATGTTAAAAAAGGACAAGTATTAGCTTATCTAGAAAACTATGCTCGTTCTCAAGCAGCTATCCAACAGGCATTTGATAAATTGTTAATTGCCAGAACTAAACTTGCACAGGTACAAGCTGGAGCAAAAACTGGAGATATCAATGCTCAAAAAGCCACAATTACCAGGTTAAATTCTCAATTTAAAGGAGACATTGCGGCTCAAGCAGCAACAATTAACCGCATTCGGGCTGAAGTTGAAAATGCTCAAAAAGAGAGTAATCGCTATCGGCAATTATCAAAAGACGGTGCTGTTTCTGCTTCTGTTTTTGATAGTAAAAATTTAGTTCTCAAAACTACACAACAGCAGTTAAAAGAAGCTGAAGCTACTCTTAAACGGACACAAGATACTTTCCAAGATCAAATCAAAGAAGGAAAATCCAAACTTAATAGTATTAAAGAAGTTAGAACCGTAGATGTAGAGTTAGCAAAAAGTGAAATCAAAAGCGCGGAAACGGCAGTGCAACAAGCCAAAGCTGACCATGATTTAACTTACATTGCTGCTACTATAAATGGTACAGTTTTGCGAATTCATGCCAGAAATGGCGAAGTAATTGGTACTTCCGGTCTTGCAGAAATTGGCAATACATCAAAAATGCAAGTTCTAGCAGAAGTGTATCAAACTGATATTCAAAATGTTCGAATTGGACAAAAAGCTATCATTACCAGCACCACATTTCCCGGCAAATTACAAGGAACTGTCCGAGAAGTTGGTTGGCAAGTTGATAAACAAGGCATCTTTAGTATTAATCCCAATTCTGATGCAGACCGCAGAGTAATTGAAGTCAAAATATCTATTGATAATCCCACCGATAGTCAAAAGATATCGAGATTAACTAACTTGCAAGTTGATGTTGCAATCCAGATTTAGTGATTGGTTATTAGTGATTAGTTATTGGTTATTGGTTATTGGTTATTTTCTACAACTGACAACTGAAAACTGACAACTAACAACTGACAACTGACAATTAACAATTAACAATTAATATGAATTTCAAAATTCCTTTGGGGTGGCTACAGCTTGTCCAGCAGAAACTTCGTTTTGTGATAGCTGTAGCCGGAATTGGCTTTATTGTGCTGTTAATGTTTATCCAACTTGGTTTTCAAGATGCACTATATTCTAGCGCTACAGCACTACATCAACGATTGCATGGTGATTTGTTTTTAGTTAGTTCTCAATACAAATCTTTGACAGCAATTCAAAGTTTTTCTCGCACTCGGTTATACCAAACTTTAGGGTTTGATGGTGTTGATTCAGTTAGTTCAATTTATTTGCAATTTGCAAAATTAAAAAATCCCGTTAGTGGTGAAAAATATTCAATTTATGTCATTGGTTTTGACCCAGGAAAATCTGTATTAGATATTGCCGAAGTTGAGCAAAATTTAGACAAAATAAAAATTCCTGATGTCATGCTATTTGATAGAGATGCCCGTCCAGAATTTGGACCCATAGCCGAATTATTTAATCAGGGAAATATTAAACAGCCAATTGAAATCTTTCCCTTTGATGCTATTAAGGGTTATCGAGTGAGAGTTGGTGGTTTATTTAGTTTAGGCCCTTCCTTTGGTGTGGATGGTAATTTAATTGTTAGCGACTCAACTTTTCTAAGAATAAATCCTAACAACCGTCCAGTTGAAAAAATAGATATGGGGTTGATTAAAGTCAAAGATGGTGCTGATATAAAACAGGTTTTAGCCAATTTAAAAGCCAATCTACCAAAGGATGTTCAAATATTTACTCGTCAAGAATTTATTGATTTTGAAAAACAATATTGGTCAGTAAGAACCCCCATTGGTTTTATTCTGAACTTGATGCTAATTATGGCTTCTGTTGTGGGTGTGGTAATTGTTTACCAAATTTTGTATAGCAATATCGCCACTCAATTTATTGCCTATGCCACTTTAAAAGCTATTGGTTATGCTAATGGATATTTATTAAATGTGGTTTTTCAACAAGCATTAATCTTAGCATTGTTAGGTTATATTCCTGGCTTTATTGTTTCGATTGGTTTATATGATTTTGCCATGAAAGTAACTAAATTACCGATCATGATGACAAGTAATAATGCCTCACTTGTTTTAGTATCTACAGTTCTAATTTGCATTACATCTGGAGCGTTAGCTATTAATAAACTCCGTTCTGCTGATCCGGCTGATAGTTTCTAGGAATTTGTTGCATTTCAATTTATCAAATTCTGCCAAATATTCTCTAGACTAAAACCAACTAAAGATAGAAGTTTAATGTTATTAACAACAGTAGAATTCTCTGGCAAGTACAACAGTTCATAGTTGCATTTAATCGCAATTCTTAAACTTAGATTGTATAACTTTCTCAACCGTATGGCTAACGCCACACGATCACAAAACACCTATCTATATCCCCATGAACTTCCAAAACAAAACTCTGCTGATTACTGGAATTGATGAATTTATTGGCTTACGTGCAGCCGAATTAGCGATCGCTCAAGGGATGAAAGTCCGAGGTATACAAAGTTCCCAAGTCAAGGATCAAACAGCGCAAAATTTAGGTGTGGAAATTCTAGTTGGTAATATCACTGATCCTGGAATTTGCTCGAAAGCTTGTCAGGGAGTAGATATAGTTTTACACAATGCTCAAATTGCTGAAGAAGCCGGGGACATTAAGCATTTTCGGGAAATAAATGTTAGCGGTACTATTAATATCGCTAAGGCTGCTAAACAAGCTGGTGTAAAAACATTTGTCCATCTTTCTACTGCTTTAGTATATGGGTTTGACTACCCTGAGAAAGTCACAGAATCAGGTACGCTTTCTGGTGAAAACAATGCTTATTGTCAAACAAAAATTGAAGCGGAAATCGAAGTTTTAAAACTTAATAATGCTCCAGAATTTGGAGTAATTGTTATTCGGGCTGGAGATGTTTATGGGCCAGGAAGTCTTCCTTGGATTGTGCGGCCAATTCAGATGATGCGACAAAAACTATTTGCCTATGCTAATGAAGGCAAGGGTGTGATGAATCATCTATATGTAGATAACCTAATTGATGCCATCTTTTTAGCCATAGAAAAATCGGTTTATGGAGAGGTTTTTAATATTACCGATGGTAAAGAAACTTCTTGGAAGGAGTATTTTATTCATTTAGCATCATTGGAAAATTTACCAGCGCCAATGTCTTTACCTAAAGAGGAAATGAAATTATTTCTAAAAGTGCGTCTTCAGGGGCAAAAACTATTTCGGAAAAAGGCAGATATTCTGCCAGAATCAGTTGATTTTATGAGTCGTCCCTATGCCTATTCTATTGCTAAAGCAGAAAGTGTTTTGAATTACCAAGCTAAGGTTGATTTAGCGGAAGGAATGCGCCGCACTCATGAATGGTTGCAAAAAACTGACCTTCAAAAATTAATGAAATAATACCTAGATTTTAGGAATTTGTGCATGAATAACTCTCAAGCAAAGTTAAGTATTGGATTACCTGTATATAATGGGGAGAAATTTCTTGAAAAATGCCTAGATTCGCTATTAGCACAGACATTTTCTGATTTTGAGTTAATTATCTCGGATAACGCATCTACAGATAATACTGAGGCTATTTGTAGGACTTATGCAGCCCAAGATCAACGGATTCGTTACTATCGTAATGAAACTAATATTGGTTGTGCTTGTAATTTCAATCGTGTTTTTGAATTATCTCACAGTGAGTATTTTAAATGGGCTGCTTATGATGATTTGCACGCCCCCGATTTTATTGAGAAATGTATGGATGTATTGGAAAAAGATCCAACATACATTTTATGTCACTCCCACACATATTTTATTGATGAGCAGGGAGAATTTATCCAAAATTATGACATTAAACTCAATACTAATTCTCTAAAAGCTCATCAAAGATTTCATGAATTACTAACTAAACATTTGTGTTATCAAATTTACGGAGTTATTCGCAGTAGTGCATTAAGACAAATACCTCCTATGGGTGGTTATGGGAATGCAGATGGAATTTTATTATTAAGGCTAGGGATGCTGGGAAAATTTTATGAAATTCCCGAATATCTATTCTTTGCCAGAATCCATCCTCAACAATCCCTGAGTATGTTCTTTCCTGATTATTTGTCATTTAATCAAAATAATCCCCAGTATTCATTGAATATGTTGCCTAATTTTTATGATTATGCAGTCTGGTTTGATTCAACGAATAAGGGAAAAATTTTGTTACCTCATTGGCGAATTTTACAGGAATATTGGGTTTCTATTCATCATAGTCAACTTAATTGGTATGAGCAAATTTTGTGCCATATCAGCATCGCTAAAAAGCTATCAGGTACAGAATGGTTATTGGTGAAAGATTTCTTAATGGCTGCCAAAATGTTGTTTTTGCGTAAGTTTAGTTATCAAACCTGAACTATAGCAATATTAAGTAAGTAGGTTGGTGTTGAAAATTGTCGTTATGGCAAGGCAAAAGGCAAGAGGCAAGAGGCAAGAGTGAAGAGGGTTTGGGCGATTTTACATTTCTTTACACAGTTTGGTTTTATTGTGTTCACCTACTTAGTCGGACAAAATTAAATTCACTCGTTGAGAGAGGTAACAGGGAACACTTCGACAAGCTCAGTGCATCGCAGGGAACAGGGAACAGAAAAATCAGTTGTGTAATTAATTCTGTCCCATTACTTAGCAATTTATTGGACAACAAATCACTTTTAGTAGTAAAAAACTACTATTAAATTCCTCTAAACTTATTACGGGTGAAATATTGATCTATGTTGAAAATATTCCAAGTTAGTAATTTCTTGCTTGCTACTTTACTAACTGTTAACTTCACAGACATAGCCTATGCTGAATCAACAGGATCTTTAACTGTGGTTGTTAATGGTATTACTAACAAAACTGGGGAAATTTGTATGAGAGTTTATAACTCTGAAAAAGGATTTCCCGATAATGCTAAAAGTGAAGTTAAAAGTGGTTGTACTAAAATTACAGGTAGTTCTATAAAGCGGGTATTTTCTGGATTAAAACCGGGAACTTATGCTGTAGCTGTAGTTGATGATCAAAATGGCGATCGCAAACTCAATAAAGACTTTTTTGGCATTCCTCAAGAGGGTTTTGGGATTTCTAAAAATCCTCCTGTTTCTATCAGCACGGGAACACCTAAGTTCAATAATGCCAGTTTTCAAGTTGACAAGAATACTAGCATTAATATCTTTTTAAAGTATTCTCTTGATCCTTAATTGAGAATTTATAATTAGGAATTAGGATTTACAGCAGATTTCGCTCTAATGAGGTACAAACTTGAATTATAAAACTCTTGTAGTGCGCGCATCTTGCCCGCTACATAAGTACCTCCTAACACCGGAAAGTGCTGTATACTTAATTCCTTCTTTCTTCTGACTCCTTTCTCCCGACTCCTTTCTAAGACTATAGAAATAATGCCAGATTTTATGATATTTCTATCTAAGTCTTTGTTCGGTTGGCTGGTAATTCAAACTTGTTTAACGTTAGTATTTTTATGGTATTTACGTTCACACAAACCCAAGTCATTACCAGATGAACAGTTACCAAAAACGGCAGTAATTCTCTGTTTACGGGGTGCTGATCCTTTTTTACCTAATTGTTTGCGATCGCTCTTACAACAAAATTACCCAGAATATGATTTAAAGTTGATCATTGATAGTAAAGAAGATCCAGCTTTGAAAATTGCCACCGAAACAATCAATCAACTAGGTGCAACCAACGTTGAAATTAGCATATTAAGAACAGTTCGTCATAATTGTAGCCTTAAATGCAGTTCCTTAGTTCAAGCTGTTTCTGATTTGGATAATGCCTATCCAATTATAGCTTTTATAGATGCTGATACCGTAGCTCATCCTAATTGGTTACGAGAATTAGTTACCCCCCTCATTGATGATCAAGTTGGACTAACAACCGGAAATCGTTGGTATGTTCCCACAGGTAATTATTGGGGTTCATTAGTTCGCTACTCCGGTAATGTTTCTACTGTTGTGCAAATGTTTCTCTTTCAGATTCCTTGGGGTGGAACATTAGCTATCAAAACAGAAGTGTTAAACCGCATCAAACTTTTAGATAAGTGGGGAGAAGTATTAACAGATGATATGCTTCTTCATAAACTTATCAAACAACAGAAGTTACAAATTAAATTTGTTCCTTCTTTATTGATGCTAAATCGGGAAGAAAGTAGTTTACATAACTTACAAGAATCATTAAAACGTTTAATAATTGGTTCTAAACTTTATCACCCCCGGTGGTTAGCTATAGTCAGTGAAGCATATTCTAGTATTATTGTCCCCAATGTAGTCATTATCGTTATTTTTCGGCTATTATTTGAGGCTCAATGGGACGCTGCGGCTTTACTATTCTCCACCTATATTTCCTATACCATTGGCTTAGTCTTACTAATGCTATTGATGGAATTAGGAATACATCAAATCTTGCACAATCAAGGTGAAAAAATACCTAAACTATCGCCTTTAATTATCCTGAAAATGTTGATAGTAATTCCCTTAACACAGTGGATTTATGGGTTAATTATGCTATCTTCTTTGTGGACATCAAGTATTACCTGGCGGGGAATTACTTATCGCATTAAAGGACGTGAAAATATTCGGTTAATTGAATACCGTCCTTACCAATGGCTAGATCAACCAATTGATCCAAAAGCTTCTCTTTAGGGAATGGGGGAAATTTTTAGATATTTTATTTTCGCTTCAATATCTAAAAATTCCCCAATTCAAGAATTACTGAAAACTAGAGTATCACCAATATCAGGTCATCATTATGCACAATAAACCTCTTCGTATCGCCTTACAGCGGTTTCCGCTTTTATGAGGTACAAAGTTGAATCATGAAACTCTTGTAGTGCGGGCATCTTGCCCGCTAGATATGTACCTCATAACACCGGGAAGTGCTGTATTTACAGGATTATACGCTCCATTCTTAATAGGAGTTTATGTTCAGGTGTAAAAATGTTTCTTTGTTTAAATACCCTCCTGGTTAAGACTAAAGAAGTTCCTACAGCTTCAACAGCTTCTCTTTCGGAAATGGGGGAAATTTTTAGATATTTTATTTTCGCTTCAATATCTAAAAGTCCTCATTTCAAGAATCATTGGAAACTAGAGTATCACCAATATTAGGTCATCATTATGCACAATAAACCTCTTCGTATCGCCTTATTTACAGGATTATACGCTCCATTCTTAATAGGAGTTTATGTTCAGGTGTGAAAATGTTTCTTTGTTTAAATACCCTCCTGATCAAGACTAAAGAAGTTCCTACAGCTTCAACAGCTTCTCTTTCGGAAATGGGGGAAATTTTTAGATATTTTATTTTCGCTTCAATATCTAAAAGTCCTCATTTCAAGAATCATTGGAAACTAGAGTATCACCAATATTAGGTCATCATTATGCACAATAAACCTCTTCGTATCGCCTTATTTACAGGATTATACGCTCCATTTTTAATAGGAGTTTCTGTTCAGGTATGAGAATGTTCTTTTGGTCAAAAAACCTCCTCATGAATGGTTGATAACCTCCCATTATTTTAACAGCTTCTCTATAGGGAAATCGGGAAATTTTTAGATATTTTATTTTCGCTTCAATATCTAAAAGTCCTCATTTCAAGAATCATTGGAAACTAGAGTATCACCAATATTAGGTCATCATTATGCACAATAAACCTCTTCGTATCGCCTTATTTACAGGATTATACGCTCCGTTTTTAACAGGAGTTTCTGTTGCTGTACATCAACGAGTTCACTGGCTTTTAAAACAAGGGCATGAAGTTTTTCTAATTCACCCAGAAATTAATGATAAATACCCTAAACAAGTTGGTAATCGTCCCATGTCGGGAATAGAGGAACTAGAATCTTTTATCAATTTTTCTTCTTACTCATTTCCCACAGAACCACTGATATTTTATAAATCCTTACCTCAACCATTAAGCTATCGTCATTGGAGTGATACAAAATTACTTAATCACTTCCAACCTGATATTATTGTTGTGGAAGAAGCCCCACAAATGAGAGGTTTATATTCTGGTTTCTTACAAGGTTATGGACGTTCTGTGGGAGTGAAATATGCCAAAAAAACAAACACACCTATTATTTCCATTTTTCACACAGATATCATTGCCTATATCCAATATTACTTCGGTAATATGTTCTTTAATTTGGTGCGTCCTCTCCTACCAATTCTAGTTAAACAATTTAGTGAAACTTACGATTTGAGTTTATTTTCATCCCGTGAGCAATTAACTAAATACCAAAAACTAAAAGCTCAACGGAGTGAATATCTCCCCTATCAAGGAATTGATTGCGAGAAATTTCACCCCCGCAATATTTCTTATGATCCAATTCCTGATGATAAACGCCCAACTATTTTATTTGTAGGACGTATTACCGCAGAAAAAAATGTTAATCAACTTTTAGACATTTATCCGCTCATTGCTGACAAAATTCCTAATGTGCATTTAGTAATTGTTGGTAGTGGTCCCTTGGATGCAGAAATTCGCCGTCGGGCTGAAAAATTCCCCAATGGTGTCACAATTTGGGGTGAATCTCATGGTAAAGAACTTTTAGGTTGGTTTGCAAAAGCAGATATATTTGTCAACCCTTCTGTCACCGAAAATTTCTGTACCACAACCAACGAAGCCTTAGCTTCTGGAACTCCCGTAGTGGCTGTTGTTGCCCCTTCAACCGCTGAACAGGTAATTTCTGGAGTGAATGGTTTTCTAGCTGCACCTAATAGCCCTCAAGACTTTGCTCAAAAAGTCATCACAATTTTGGAAAATCCTGACCTCAAAAATCAATTGACTGCACAAGCTCGTCCTTCAATTCTTGAATTTGATTGGTCAGCTTGTACACAAAAGTTTGAAAACAAGCTCTACGAATTAGTTAACATCGGGGAAAAGAGAGATGTTATTTAATTATTAGTAAATTGGTCAAGCAGATTCTAAAAACTCCCAAAGTAGCTACTGATATCAAAATACCTCTGATCATGAGTGACAACTTCAGGAAATGGGTAAATTATCAAGCTATCTTTGACTAAAATAGGAGAAATTCAAAAAGCTTACAGCTTTAAAAGCTCTATTCCCCTATTTACTGGGAGTATCCACTGTTGAAAAAGGCGATCTACAAAAAGTGGATGCTCCCTACCTAATCCAAGAATAATCTTAATATTTACCAAAAAGCTTGGGCTGTAGAACCTTGTAAAATATCAGGATTATTTGAACTTTTTTGTCGTATTTGATGGGAACTAATTAAAGCGATCACCAGAGAATTCACATTTTTAACAATACTGGATAAAGTAATTTTCCTATTATCTATTAATGCCTCTAAAAAATCTAGCGATTTTGTCACCTCAGCAATTACCGCAAGTTTTTCTTGATCTTTATCTACTAAAACCAGATTGTAACTATGACTAGCAAAAACATAAGCTAATTGGTAGCCAATTCCATGTGCTGATCCTGTAATCAGCGCAGTTTTTTGTCGATATTTATGATGGTTTTCCATTTAATACAATGGTTAATTTAGATTTAATAAAGCAAAAATGTTCTTAGATGAACAGTATTGAAAATGACCTTTATCCCATTGCAATTAACAATATTACTCTCAAATAAAAAAATCTGTATTTCTGGATTCACTCTTTTTTCCTAACTTTGATAGCTACCGAAATTTTAGTTTCTATAAATGTGGTAGTGTCTATTGTCGCTCCTTCAACCCTTAAACAAGTATTTTCAGAAGTGCGGAATTCTTCTGATAACGTCAGGTTAGTCATACCCCTTTTGTAATATCTACCTTTTGATAGATGTTATTTAATTATTAGTAATAGAAATTTAAATTAGGTAATCGTTAATACCACATGAAGCATGAAATAAATTATTTAAAAAAACGCCAACTTGGCTACTGTGATAAAAAGACCCCTGCTAGAGTATTTAAGTAGTTGACCTGTGGGCTTTTAGGTTCTTAGTTTGAGATGCTGACAAAGCCAGCTTGTGATCAGTCTAAAGATTGCCTACTCCAACTGATCACAAGATTGCTATTGTTCTCAATCGTTCCTAAAACTCTTTATACCTCAGAAGTTTTACTTCTGGGGTTTTTGTTTTTATAGGAACACTTGGTAAGCGAAAAACTCAGTGGCTAATTTTCAACCCAAACATACTAATTATAAACTAGAATTTAAACCCACACGGAAAGTAAAACCAGGGCTATAAATCCGATTAACTCGTTCATATTGTTCACCCAGAATATTTTCTAGGTAAAAAGTTAGTCCCAAATTTTTACTGACAGGAATCCGGCCACTAAAATCTAAATTAAAGAAAGACGGTGCAAAATCTGTACTTCTTTCTCCCGGTAGATTTCTACTAAAAACAGACCGACGAGAACCACTATTATAAGTAGCATATAAATTGCCTTGCCATCCATTGTTTTGATAACCAATTCCAGTTTGCAGCAAAGAGTAGGGAATTAACCCTAACTGTAATCCTGTTTCAGTGCCAGTTTTGATTTGAGCATCTGTATAAGTGTAGTTGAGAAAAGTTGACCACTCACGGGCAATTTTTAATTGCAATGCAGCTTCTAAACCATTGGTATCAACTAAACCAATATTTGTCCATGTTGAGGTCTTGGAGTCAACAGCTAAACGATTATCTAAACTACTACCAAAATAAGTAAATTGTCCTAACAGTTTTTCCGAGAATTTGACATCTACTCCCGCAGTCCAAGTAGAACCAATTTCTGGTTTTAAATCTGGGTTAGGATTCCAATTATGAACCGTATCAAAAACATATAATTGATCCAACCCAGGATTGCGTTGCGCCCCTGCCCAACTTCCACGCAATGCAATAGCTGGATTAACAGCATAACTTAAACCAAAACTAGGATGAAAATAATTCCCAAATTGGCTATCAAAGTTTTGTCTTACTCCTAAATCAGTTTGGAAAGCATCGCTAATTTTCCAAGTATTCACAGCAAATAAGGCCGTATTTAAAACACTTCTATCTTCTTTTTCGTTTTTAGAAATTAGGTCAGGATTTGTACTAATAACATCACCAATTAAATCAGTATTTTTTAAATCCAACCCCCATCGTAATTGATTATTTGGAGTAATTTTCCATTCATGATCTATCCGAGTTTTGAATTGTTGAGTATCTAAAATTCCGGTTCTGTAAAATGTTGCCCCAGTTGGTCCATAAGTGCTAAAATAGTCTCGGTTATAACCCAATGTAGTTGTTAAATTAGAATTTTCTTCCTTACCAAGTCGAGTTTTCCAAGATAAGCCAAGATTTAAACCATCATGATCTAATCGGTCTTTTTGTAGTTGTAAGCCAGAATATCGAGAACCGAAATAAATTAACCCCCGACGACTACTAAGTGTAGTTACATCTAAATTCAAAGAGTTTTTAGGATCTAAATCTATTCCGACACTACCAAAATAAGTGCTTGTAGCTGTATCAGCATTAAATAAATATCCCTGGGTATCACGATTTGCTGCACCAACAGGAACAAGATAACGGTTATCTATAAAAAATCTTTCAAAGCTAAAGTTGTATTTAACTTTATTCGTTGAACCCCCATAAGTTACCTGTTGATTATTTAAATTTAATGAGCCAAATTCTGCACTACCAGTTAATTTAGGTTTACCATAACCTTCTTTAGTAATGATATTGACAACTCCGCCAAAGGCTGAAGAACCATATAAAGAAGAAGCCGTACCGCTATATAATTCAACTCTTTCAATAGCCTCTACAGGAATACTATTTAAATCTGTTCCACCATGATATGTATTGATATTACTATTAATTGGTCTGCCATTAATCAGAAATACAGACTGATTAATTGAAGCTCCTCGATAGTATGTACCTGTGTGAATATCTGCACCATGTCCAACATCATTGATAGCAAAACCGGGCATTTTTTTTAAAACATCAGCAACGCTAGTTGCACCCTGTTTTTGAATTTCTGCTTTTTCAATTACATAAGTAGGAGTAGATTCGGGAAGAATATCTTTTTCGCCAATGGTTTCTATAGATATATCCGGATCATTTGTAGGATTTAAATCTGGTTCTGACGTAGGTTCTTGTTTAACTTCATTTACTGCTGGTTGTTGAGTTAATAATTCAGCATTTGTGGTGGGTAATTCGATTTCATTTAAACTAGGAATATCTGAATTTACTGCATTTTTATTATTTTGATTATCAGCAGCCACGACAGGAACAACTACCAGTAAACTTAGTAAAGAAACTGGCAGAAAAAAACAACTCTTATTCATATTTCTGAACTCACACCCGGTAACAACAATTACTGATTATGATTTTCTCGTATTAATAGCAACAATGTCAAAAGACAAGCTGTCATATTTGTTTGCAGACAAAAAACAAAGCATGAAGCTGATTATTTTCTGCCTCATGCTTTATTTATTTAAACTCCCCAGGCCGGATTCGAACCAGCGACCAATCGATTAACAGTCGATCGCTCTACCACTGAGCTACTGAGGAACGCTCTTAACTTTAGCTATAATAAACCGAAATCCAAATTAATGCAAGTGGTTTTGGCAAAATTTTTTAAATTTTTTTTGGTTGCTGCTGAAACCTCTCACTTTTAATACCCCAAACCCTTTCCAGCAGCGACATTCAGAGATTTATCAATTATAAAATCTATAATCCCATGCGTAATTCCGTTAGTCTTTGTCTGGCTTTAGCATCAATTCCATTCATCAGAAATCTACTTTTAGGTTGTTTCTGTGACTGATACCTATGGCGCATCCGACAAACAGTAGTTTCCACTTCACCGCATAGCTGATGCGCTGACAACCATTCCGCACCATACCCTTGAACTGTTAACTGCTGCGCCCGATCTGATGTAGCGACAATCATGCGAGAAAGTAAAGATTGGGCTATTTGGTGACGGAGAGACGCACAGGTTTTTTCGATATATGTGTCTGCGGTCTGGCCAAAATCCGTATAATGTACTGTTAAAAAATCTGTAATAGTTTCTCTGTTGCTAGGAGTGTTTTGATATTGAGCATCAAACACCACCTGAGTGTCATAACCTTGGAAAGCACTATAATTAGTCATTGCTTCCACCAACTCACCCCGTGCAGCCTCGAGTCCGGCATAATCACGGGTTTTTATCAAGCAAGGCCAAGCGCCTATAATATTGTAACCGTCTACTAAGAGAACGGCCGGGACTATGGAACGAGACATGGTTTTTAATCACAATTATCTAGAGTTAACAAAAATCATTCATAAGACTCATATTAAATGAAGCATTGCTTGTAACCCCATGTTACAAAAAATAAAAAATGCTTCTTTCAATCAAAAATAGACCCTAAGATAGAAGCCATAATTCCGGAAATACCCCTAAAAATCAGGCTTGCTGAAGTTGTTTTCTCTAAAAAAATATTTTTTCCCAATCAATACCTTAGTCAAATTACGAGGGTGAGATGATAATGCTTTAACCATGAACTCCCGTTCCTCGCTCTTGCTTGGCAAAAACAATCACCCCTAAAAATTCCTTAAAGGTTTCCGACAAGGATTTTTTAAATGTATTGACGGTAGGATAAGGGTTTTAGATTCTAAACTACCTTTTCATCGAAACGCTTATATATGATTATTTTTGCCGTTTTTGCCAAAAATTATCAAGGCTCTTATTTTGGCAATAGTATTGCCCAATCTGCAAAATTTTATATTTCGCTATAGTAAAAAACCAGATACCTATACAGCATCCTGTATTCTGGCATCTGGTCAAAAATTTCTCAAAATTAGGGCTTTTACTTCTTCTTTTTTCTTCTTCCTTCTTTTTTCTTCTTTCTTCTTTCTTCTTCTTTCTTCTTCTTTTTTCTGACTCCTGACTCCTGACTCCTGACTCCTGACTCCTGACTCCTGACTCCTGACTCCTGACTCCTGACTCCTGACTCCTGACTCGGTGACTCCTGACTCCTGACTCCTGACTCCTGACTCCTGACTCCTGACTCCTGACTCCTGACTCCTGACTCCTGACTCCTACTCAACCTAATGATGTACTTGAATTAATCGCTGTTTGAGCCGTTCTGCTGCACCAGAATCAACTAAACAGCCTTTTTCCAATAAAAAAGCACCATCACAGTAATTTAACTCTTCTAACCGATGAGTTACCCACAAAGCCGTAATCCCGCGACTTTTAACTAAATTACGCACACTAGCGACTAAATCGAGTTGACTATCTGGATCTAGTAAAGCAGTGGGTTCATCTAATAATAAAACATCACAGTGACGAGCGATCGCTCCAGCAATAGCCACCCGTTGTTTTTGTCCCCCAGAAAGGGCGTAAATAGGTCGTCGCTGTAGAGACAATAAATTTACTGCCCCCAAAGCTTCCTCAACCCTAGCCTTCACCATAGCAGGTTGTAACTTTTCCGCCACCAAGCCAAAAGCCACATCTGCACCAACCGTTGGCATGACCAATTGATGATCAGGATTTTGGAACACAAAACCAACAGGAGGTGAAACCATAACTTCCCCAGATTGAGGAGCTAGTAAACCCGCTATTAATCTCAGAAGCGTAGATTTACCACTGCCATTGGTCCCCAAAAGCATCCAAAACTCACCTTTAGGTACTTGAAGAGAGCAAGATTTGATCACTTGCTCCCCATTAGGCCAAAAGAAGTTTAAATTATTAACTTCAATGCCCACTGCTGTCATGTTTACACCTTGGGTTACTCAGCACTAAAAGCAGCAAAGCCAGGCGCTCTACCACTGCTAGTAGCTGCACTATCTTTTTGGATAATCTGGACTCCCGAAATTTCACTAGCACGAACAGCAATTTTTTTCTCTGTTTTGCCTTCGCACTTGAGTTCCACAAGATCAGGATTGCCAGAGCGCATGGCCGCCAAAATTAGCTGATAAACAGCTTCGGCATCTTCAGTAGACTTGCGTTGTACTGATATAGGGAAAGCAGTATTTCTGATGCTTAAGTCAATGGTAAACATTTAGAATTAATGAATTTTCACTTTAAAACCCATTCTAGCGTCATTAGTCAGTTGTCAGTTGTCGGTTGTCAGTTGCTAAGAAATTTTTCCCTACCTTCCTACCCTTCCAATCCTCAAATAAAATTTTCTTTCTAGCGCACTAGCAAAATTAGAGATTTTCACCTATTATGATAGAGAGCGTAAAAAATTGTAAACTAGATTGACAATCTGGTTAATTTTGTGTAGGCGGCTCATATTCGCCATCTATAAACGCATAAAATCCGTAATTATAAAACATTTTGGAGATTTGCTCTCATGACCATCGCAGTTGGACGCGCCCCTAGTAGAGGGTGGTTTGACGTATTAGACGACTGGCTAAAGCGCGATCGCTTCGTATTCGTAGGTTGGTCAGGAATATTATTATTCCCCTGTGCCTTCCTCGCATTAGGCGGTTGGCTGACCGGTACAACATTCGTCACTTCCTGGTACACCCACGGACTAGCATCTTCTTACTTAGAAGGAGCTAACTTTCTAACAGTAGCAGTATCCACACCAGCCAACAGCATGGGGCATTCCCTGTTGTTCCTGTGGGGTCCTGAAGCTCAAGGTGACTTCACCCGTTGGATTCAACTCGGTGGTTTGTGGCCTTTCGTAGCCCTACATGGCGCATTCGGTTTGATTGGCTTCATGTTACGCCAATTTGAAGTCGCCCGTCTCGTCGGTCTGCGTCCTTATAACGCTCTTGCTTTCTCCGGTCCTATCGCCGTATTCGTCAGCGTGTTCCTGATGTATCCTTTGGGACAATCTAGCTGGTTCTTTGCACCTAGCTTTGGAGTAGCCGCAATTTTCCGTTTCCTCCTATTCCTACAAGGTTTCCACAACTGGACACTCAACCCCTTCCACATGATGGGTGTAGCGGGAATCTTAGGTGGAGCTTTACTTTGTGCCATTCATGGTGCGACAGTAGAAAACACCCTATTTGAAGATGGTGAAGGATCAAATACCTTCCGCGCCTTCAACCCCACCCAAGCTGAAGAAACCTACTCCATGGTGACAGCAAACCGTTTCTGGTCACAGATTTTCGGAGTTGCTTTCTCCAACAAACGTTGGTTACACTTCTTCATGTTGTTTGTCCCTGTGACAGGCTTGTGGATGAGTTCCATTGGTATCGTTGGTTTAGCATTAAACCTGCGGGCTTATGACTTCGTTTCCCAAGAATTACGGGCAGCAGAAGACCCAGAGTTTGAAACTTTCTATACCAAAAACATTTTACTAAACGAGGGTATCCGCGCTTGGATGGCTCCTCAAGATCAACCCCACGAACAGTTCGTATTCCCTGAAGAAGTATTACCACGCGGTAACGCTCTCTAGAACTTATCATCTTTGAATTAGCCTCTACCTATTGGTAGGGGTTTTTTTATGGCAGAAATTTAAATTCAGGTATTGCAAATTTTTGTGATTGTGTTATGGTAGTCTCAGGTTAAAAACCCAAAGCATTTTGCTTTGCCCCTTTTGAAACTAAGACCATTTAGGCAACAAGGAGGTGATGCCCATGATAGAAAGTAGTATACCCATGGGTCATCAAGTTGCAGTTAGCCGGCTGTGTGCCGGGGCTGTTCTCTAAAAGTTAGCTTTAGTTCTCTTGAGATACTAAGTTAGCTCAACTAACTAGGCTTAACATCGGAGTTCCTTCCGGCAGTCTGGTTGCAACTTGAAGACCCGCTAGACCGCCCTGACTTAGATTATCTGATCTAAATCAGGGCGGATAGTTTTTAAGGGTGGTTTTTGGTTGAAACCAGTACACAACCGAGTCAGTGAATTAACTATTTAAAAAGCCGAAAAAGCTTGTTTGATCTAATTTTTTGATTTTGTTTTATGGTACTAAGTAGTAATTTTTAACCAGTAGCATAAGGCAATATTTAGATATTTGCTGACAACAATTTGCAACGTAATACTGTAAATTATTGTTGTGGAACATTTGTTAGCGATCGCCTATCATTTATATTTGTCAGGTTTTTGGAGTGAAAACAAAACACCCATTGCGAACAAATGATAATTAATGTGGAAAGGTTTTGATTGAAAGTATATTTCAAAACCTATCTAAATTCTTCAATGCCGAAGCTTATTCGCTAATCTTCAGTGTAAGAAAAGTTCGATATGAGTTTAAAGAAGTCAAATCTACTTGGTGTAACTGATAATATACTACTAGAAAAATTGACATCTACTTAATCAAAAAATCTTATGTTGATTATTAGAAAAAACTATAATATAATGGCAGGATATGGTCAGAAAGTTTTTGCATAAGTTAATTGCATGGAAGTTTAACGATTAATTAATCAATTGTTAGCCTTGTGAAAGCTATGATTGTGGAATTGGTGTCAGCCATACCTATTGCACAGGTTTCAACAAGACTTCGCGTTTGTAAACAGTTAGCTATAGCGAACTCATGTTATCCATATAAGGTGTGAGGAGAAAAGGAAAAATGTCTAATATTTTGTGGAAATCCCTGGTGGTTAGCCCAGCAATTTTGGGAGCAGCGTTGTTAGTATCTTCAACAGCGATAGCCGCACCAAGTACCACCAAGGGAGCATCATCAATTGAAACTTCCTCTACAGCAGAAGTTTCCCAACAGCCAGCAGTATTGGCGACAGAAACCAAAGAAGCTCAAGTTTTAGCTCAGGTCAACCGCTACAGCAACGAGAACAATACTTCCATAAATCAGGTAACATCAGTTTCCCAGTTCTCTGATGTGCAACCTACAGATTGGGCATTCCAAGCTTTGCAGTCCTTGGTTGAACGCTACGGCTGTATTGCGGGTTATCCCAATGGCACATTTCGTGGTAATCGGGCTTTAAGCCGTTACGAATTTGCGGCTGGTTTGAATGCTTGTTTAGATCGTGTGAATGAATTGATTGCCACAGCAACGGCTGATATGGTGACAAAACAGGATCTAGCAACATTACAGCGTTTGCAAGAAGAGTTTTCTGCGGAATTGGCAACTTTACGTGGCCGGGTAGATGCTTTAGAAGGACGGACTGCTGAATTAGAAGCCAATCAATTCTCCACTACCACTAAATTAAAAGGTGAAGCTATTTTTGCTGTCACTGATGCTTTTGGCAGCGAGACAGGCAAAGCTAACCGGGCAGTATTCCAAGATAGAGTCCGTTTAGGCTTGGAAACCAGCTTTACGGGTAGAGATATATTAACAACCCGTTTGGCTGCTGGTAATGCCACAGGCTTTAGTCTCCGAGATAAAACTGGTAATCCTATTAATGCTGGTGGAGTTGGTAAGCAAACCTTTGAAGTCGGTAGCACTAGTCCTGCTAACAGCGTTGAAATTGACAAATTAACTTATGAAGCTCCTTTAGGACCTGCAAGAGTTTATCTTTCAGCTAGTGGTGGGCAACATAGTGATTATGCGGCTGTTAACAATCCTTACTTTTTTGATAAAACAGATGGTGGTAAAGGGGCTTTAAGTACCTTTGCTTCTGAAAACCCCATCTACCGGATTGGTGGTGGTTCTGGTATTGCCTTGAATGTCCCGTTTGGTAAACCTGGTAGTAGTTTCTTGAAACCAAGTTCAATCACATTAGGTTACTTGGCTTCAAATAACTCGGTCTCAAATGCTGCTAGTCCTGCCCCAAGTAATGGCTTGTTCGACGGTAACTATGCGGCTTTAGGTCAGTTGAACTTTAATGTTGGTAATCGCGTTGCTTTGGCTGCAACCTATGTGCATGGTTATCAAAAAGCAGGTAGCACCTTATTTGATTCAGGATTTGATGGTGGTGCTTTGGTAGGTACAGCACAAGCGAATTCTTTAGGTGCGGACAGAACAATTCTCAATGCTCCATCAACTAGTGCCTCTTCCAGCAACTCCTACGGTATTTCCGCAGCTATCAAGCCTAGCGATAAACTCTCTTTGAGTGGTTTCGTTTCCTACCATGATGTTACAGGCTTTGGAGCTAATGATGATAAGGAAGCTTGGAGCTATGGTGCAGGTTTAGCTTTACCTGATTTTGGTAAGAAAGGTAACGTCTTGGGTATCTTCGGTGGCGCTCAACCTTACTCACTAGGTGCGACTGGTAGAGAGACTCCATACCAAGTTGAAGGCTTTTATAAGTATCGCGTTTCTGAAAATGTATCCGTAACTCCTGGAGTTATTTGGATGACATCTCCTGGACAAAATAATACCAGTAATGATGCCTTTGTTGGTACACTCAGAACAACTTTTAGCTTCTAAATAGTTAAAAGTTTGTTGATAAGTTTCAACGTGATTTGACCCTGCCTCATGGCGGGGTTTTTTTGTGGAGAGAAAAACCCCAGTTAAGAACCGGAGTATACTGGAAAAGAGCTTAAGAGACTTCCAAATAAAAAAATGTCCCAAAACTGATGCAGAAATTCTCTCTCTGTGTACTCTGTGCCTCTGTGGTTCGTTTCTTAGGATAATTTATTTCTTGGAAGTCTCTAACTGTGAGGTTTTGCTCATTTTCATCCTTCAATTTTGATCTTGGACTACTGCTTGTGGAATTATCATGTAAATCTGAATACGCAATTTTGGCGTTATTAGAGATGGCTACTCATTACGAAAACGGTGAACCGATGCAAATTCGGCAAATCGCTCTGCAACAAAAGATACCTGATCGCTATTTGGAACAACTGTTAGCAACTTTGCGGCGGGGGGGTATAGTTAAAAGTCAACGGGGTTCAAAAGGCGGCTATTTATTGGCGCGAGAACCTCGGAAAATTAGTATCTTTGAGATTTTAGAATGTTTGGAAGGTTTAGATGTGCAGACTGGTGAACAAAATACTAACCTCACAAGTTTAGATAATTCTGTGGTGTCAGAAATTTGGCAAGAAGCACGTCAGGCAGCAAATTCAGTATTACAAAATTATTCGCTTCAGGATCTTTGTGAAAAACGGGATTCCCGGAAGCAGTTGGATATCATGTACTACATTTGAAGGCATAAGAATTTATCATGCGGATTGTTGAAAATATTACGGAATTGGTGGGACGGACACCTCTAGTTAAGTTAAACCGGATTCCTCAAGAATTAGGTTGTGTGGCTACAATTCTCGTGAAATTGGAAAGTATGAACCCTTCGTCATCGGTGAAAGACCGCATTGGGGTAAGTATGATTACTGCGGCTGAGAAGGAAGGATTAATTGCCCCTGGGAAGACGATTCTGGTGGAACCAACATCGGGAAATACGGGCATTGCTTTGGCAATGGCGGCGGCGGCCAAGGGGTATCAATTAATTTTAACAATGCCGGAAACGATGAGTGCGGAACGGCGGGCGATGTTAAGGGCTTATGGGGCCCAATTGGAACTCACTCCGGGAATTGCGGGGATGAGTGGGGCGATTCGGCGGGCGCAGGAGATTGTGGATAGAACACCATACTCTTATATGTTGCAACAGTTCCGCAATCCGGCTAATGCCCAAATTCATCGGGAAACTACGGCGGAGGAAATTTGGGAGGATACGGATGGATTGGTGGATATGATTGTGGCGGGTGTGGGGACTGGGGGGACGATTACTGGGGTGGCGGAAGTTTTGAAGGACCGGAAACCGAGTTTTCAGGCGATCGCTGTCGAACCAGCTAATAGCCCGATATTATCGGGAGGTAAACCGGGTCCCCATAAAATTCAGGGCATTGGGGCGGGTTTTATTCCCCAAGTGTTAAAGTTAGAATTGATTGATGAGGTAATTACGGTTACTGATGAGGAGGCGATCGCTTTTGGTCGCAAATTAGCCAGGGAGGAAGGATTATTGTCTGGAATCTCCACTGGTGCAGCCCTTTGTGCGGCGGTTCGGGTCGCCCAACGTCCTGAAAATCAGGGACGCTTAATTGTGATGATTCAGCCTAGTTTCGGTGAGAGATATTTAAGTACACCTTTATTCCAAGACCTAGAAGCGAAAACCGCAACTAGTACCAATTAACAATCTATTGGATTCATGTCCGATTTTAACCACTACGATACCCTCAAAGTTAGTAATCATGCCAGTCAAGCGGAGATCAAACAAGCTTATCGCCGCTTGGTGAAAATTTTTCATCCTGATAGTAATCAAGACATTACAGATAATGAGCAAATTATTCGTGTTAATGCCGCCTATGAGGTTTTAAGTGATAGTAAAAGTCGTCTTGATTATGATGAAAAACTTCGTCACAGTCAGCAACAATTTCATCATGTTCGCCAAAAACGTGCAGAATCTGCTCAACAACATTACAAAGCAACTAGGAAAACAAGAAAAGATATTGATGAGAATATTGAGGAATGGATACGGTTAGTTTATAAACCAGTAAATCGGATACTTTGTACAATTCTTAATTCTTTAGAATCACAAATTGAGGAGTTAGCAGCCGATCCTTTTGATGATGATCTTTTAGACGAATTTCAAGATTATTTAGCATCCTGTCGGGAAGATTTGAAGGACGCACAAATTAAATTTCGTTCTTTGCCAAATCCCGCTAGTTTTGCAGCAGCAGCAGCCCATATTTACTATTGTATGAGTCAAGTGGGAGATGGAATTGAGGAATTAGCATACTTTCCATTAAGTTATGATCATCGCTATTTACACACGGGACAAGAGTTATTTCGGATAGCTAAAAGATTGTATCGGGAAGCGCAAGAGTCCGTGAGTTGATGAGATGATCGTAGGAGTCGTTTAATTACTAAGTAGGTTGGGGTTGAAAATTGTCGTTATGACAAGATAACAGGGAAGAGGTTTTGGGCAATTTGACTTTTTGTTATGGTTTTTTTCCGTTTACTTACTTATCTATTAAACCGAAATATTGCTTATTTTTTTAACAATATAATAATTCCCATTCTATCGGGTTAGAAGCGGAAATAATTAAACGCAGATGGACGCAGATGGACGCAGATAATTTTGTAGTTAATTAGACTAGTGGTCTGTCAAGCTAAAAGTTGTGAGTTTGAGGAGTTTGAGGGAAAATAGAAAGGCTATTTACAGTAAACCTCAGCAGATATTCTAATAACTGATTATGTTTAAGACCTATATTGTCCGGTTAAGTCAAGAAGAACGGCAGACCCTACAAGATTTGGTATCCACAGGCAAAGCAGCAGCTTACAAAATTAAGCACGCCAATATTCTGTTAAACATTGATGTCAATGGACAAGGATGGACGGATGAAGAAGCTGCGACCGCCTTCAGTTGCCACCGAAACACAGTTGCAAATCTTAGAGAGCGATTGGTAAAAGAAGGCATAGAGTCAGCATTAAACCGCAAACCCAGTAAAACGCCGCCTCGTCAAACGATTATTGATGGAGAGGTGGAAGCAAAACTAATTGCCTTGCGTTGTGGGGAATCGCCTGCTGGTTATGCTCGTTGGACCCCACATTCCGCACTTCAATTTGTAGTACACATACAAGTATGATAAGCAGCATAGCTGGTTAAACATAAATACGCAATTAAGACAGTAAAAATATAGACCTTAATTTTCATTTGACTACTAAAGAGAAATTCATAAGGCATTGATAATAAATTCAGGAAAAAATGAGAGAATGAGACTGAATTACCAAAAAATGCCTTCATAATATGAATTACCAAAAAGAAGAAATGGAGAGTAAAAACATAGATCACTTAGGAATAATAGCAGGAATAATAGATGAGATAGGAATAGTAGAAAAAATTAATGGGATATTCCCAATAGATAGTAGATAGAAAGTAAATTATTGAGAAGTAGTTAAAGCAATTATTCTCAATGGACTAGGCTTTGTATCAAGACCACTATATTTATTTCCAGAATTCTTTAAAGACAAAGCCGTAGAACATTTAATAGGAGGAGGGATAAAAGCGGAAGATTTAAATGACGATAAAATAGGTAGAGTCATGGATAAACTTTACAAATATGGCTGAACTAAATTATTCTTAATCATTGCCTTAGAAGTAGTAAAGAAATATGGAATAGACACAAAATATTCCCATTTAGACTCAAGCTCATTACATTTACATGGAAAATATGATAATTGCCTCAATAATCCAGAAAAAGAATTAGGAATAAATCGAGAACATCCAATTATGATTACACAAGGATATTCTCGTGACCATCGCCCCGACTTAAAACAATGTATATTAGATTTAATAGTAAGTAGTGATGGAGATATACCATTATTTTTCAGAGGAGCATCAGGAAACGAATCAGATAAAGCAGTATTCGCTCACATCTTAGTAGAATATTCTAAACAAGTAGATTTTGAAAGTATCATGGTGGCTGACAGTGCATTGTATAGCGAAAGTAACTTAAAATTAATGTCGAACATGAAATGGATAACTCGAGTACCATTATCCATTAAAAAAGCGAAAAATTTAGTGAAAGCCTTCATAAATAATGACCTAAAAGCCTCTAAAATAAAGGGTTATAGCTATCTCGAAGAGAAAGTATATTATGGAGGAATAGAGCAAAGATGGTTATTAGTAGAAAGTGCAGAGAGGAAAAAAGCAGACTTAAATAAACTAGACAAAAAAATCCAAGAAGAGTTTTTGAAAGTTAACAAACAAGTAGCGAAATTAGAACAGGAAGAATTTACAGATAAATCTTTGACAGAATTAAAAATCAAAGAAATAACAACCAAATTAAAATATCATCAAATATCAGACTGGGAAATTACTGAAACCAATAAAGGGAAAACAACAGTTTATAGAGTGAAATGTAAATTAAGAGAAAATCAAGAGTTAATTACACAACAGCAAAACTCTTGTGGCAGATTTATTTTAGCCACCAATATTTTGGATACGATTGAGTTAGAGTCAGAAGAAATCCTCAAAATATATAAAGAACAACAATCTACAGAAAGAGGATTTAGATTTATCAAAGACCCGTTATTTTTCGCGGATAGTCTGTTTGTGAAAAATCCCGAAAGAGTAGAGACAATGATGATGTTAATGGCATTATGCCTTTTGGTTTATAATTTAGGACAAAGACAATTAAGAATGTCATTGAAGGCACAAAAAGCCACAGTTAAAAAGCGGTTTTTTAATGGCATTTTATGACGATGATTCCCACAGTTAGAGCATATTTGAGAACTGGGGAAGAACCTATCCACAAGGATTAATTCACTCCCGAACTTCTCGGTTTTATACTCTAACTGTCGTTTGAACTCATACATCCCACAATCGGCGATAGCACCCGCTAATTTGTGGTTCTTCAAAAATGCCTTAACGTGCAAATCCTCTATCTTTATCACGCTGTGGTTTTTAGCTAGATAGTAGGTTAATTTGTGTATGGAATCCTGGCGAATATTAGAAACTTTGGCGTGTAATTTAGCCAATTTTCTTACAGCTTTCTTGCGATTATTAGACCCCTTCACCTTTCGGCTAACGCTACGCTGTAAGCGTTTCATGCGTTTACTCATCCGGCGGTAGGCTTTGGGGTTTTTGAATATTTCACCATTACTGCAAACTGCTAACTCCTTTATTCCTACGTCAACGCCGATGGTCGGTCTGTCTGCAAGTATAGGAGGTTTTTCAATCTCGTACTTGACAGAAATAAACCTCGGTCCCATGCTTGGCGTAAGTCAGTTAACGCCTTTTGTGGGACATTTTTGTTAACTTCGTAATACCAAGCGTGTTCAGATTTGACCTCAGCTATTAACTTTTTATGCAGGTCAATCGCTGATGGTAATTTAAGTTTTTCGCCTTCTTTGCGAGTAGCTAAAATATCTATAACTTGAGCATTTGCCCAGTTATAGGCGTGTCTAGCTACTCCAGAAGCCTTGCGAAAAGCTGTAATCTGTCGGTTATTTGGAATTAGTGCAGTTTTGAATGATAAAAGCATTGATTCGACCTTTCAATGTTATATTATAGTAAGTATACCAACGATTAAGGTTAATGTCAATGAGATTTGAGAAAAATAATAAACTTGGCGCTAAAAAAATCCTCAAAGCTGAGTTAGACGCTCAACCAATTTGTTTTAAAGGTCGGAAAGGGCAAAGGGAGAAAATTAAAACCGTCCCTGACTGGCCGCAACGGTTAAGGGATTTTGTTGATCAACTTATTGAAGACTTAGACAAACAGTAAGATAAGGATAGTTATGGGTAGAAATTATCTAGCTGTTTCTACCCCCTGCTTCACTAACTAAGCAACGATTTTTACTGATTTGATACCCTTGCTACACCATTGAATTAGTAGCCATCGGTCAGAATCCTTGTCTAATGCAGGTTTAAGCCGAAAATTAAAAACGTCCTCCCATACATCCACACCATACTGATTAACAAAATCACGCTCTAACTTTTTGAATTGCTCCCAATTGCGATCGCTAATAGCAGTCAGCATAGGAACAATAGTAGTGATAGGAACTTGAGTAGCTGTTTCACTCATCTGGGTAATCCTCAAAAATACAAATAATTGGTAAATCTCCAGTTTCAGTGTCGATAATTTCGACTAATCGCTTACCTTTCCCTCTAGCAAGTTTTTTGCAACGCCCCTCAGTTGTAGCTGCGCCCCAATCTCTAGTTTCTGCTAGATAGTCAAATTTCCCCTTAGAACGTTTGATGTCATCTGCCATGCTGATTTTACTTAGGTTCTTTATTCAGTTTTCAAGTCAGAGTTTGGAGTAGAGAACGTTCTAACTTGCCTTTGGATTGCGTAGTTGTGTTTTTTTAATTTCACGAATACCAGACTCCACTATAAAAGCTGCAAGGTTAGCTGTGGTTCTACCCTGTTCATTAGCAAGTTTCTCCAATTCTTCAAATACAGCATCTGGAAGTGTAACGCTAAATCGTTTACTCATTTGCATCTATATAGAATCTCCTTTACACCAATATTCTACTAACTAATTCACTGTTTATTACAAAAAACATCTAGATTGAATCATTTACGATGTTAACTGAATCTATTTAGATGCTAAACTAGCACTATAAGCCAAGTAAATGCAACTCCACTACATTTTTATAAGTTCTGCGGGTTAAGAGGATGTTTAAAAAGTCAAAAAAGATACAACACAGCTCTCTCTGTATCAAATTATGAGCGAGAGTTGGTTTTTTGCACCATAATATAACCCACATTCCGCACTTCAAAAAGTAGCACAAGTAAACTACATTGACGGTCAATTAAAATTTATGATTTTAACAATTAGGTATCAATGTAAAACAAAATTATGGATACACAAAGTAGAGCTTTTATCGGTGTTTAAAAGCTATTTCAACAACAATATTTAATTCAAGGTGTGGAATCAGTTCTCAAAAAGATAACCGATGAAATTGTAAAAATAAAGATAATAACTAAGATAATAAATAATATTTTTGGCAAGTAGTAGGTAGGAATTGTAAGATATGACAATGCGACTCCGTTAAATTAAGAATTCGTTGAAATCCTTGTGTCATCAAAATATGAATACCTTGGAAACATTGAAATATCCATCTTAATGTAGGAGATTCTGTGGGTCTATTCAGTTGATTTTTAACTGTGGCTTTTTGTGCCTTCAATGACATTCTTAATTGTCTTTGTCCTAAATTATAAACCAAAAGGCATAATGCCATTAACATCATCATTGTCTCTACTCTTTCGGGATTTTTCACAAACAGACTATCCGCGAAAAATAACGGGTCTTTGATAAATCTAAATCCTCTTTCTGTAGATTGTTGTTCTTTATATATTTTGAGGATTTCTTCTGACTCTAACTCAATCGTATCCAAAATATTGGTGGCTAAAATAAATCTGCCACAAGAGTTTTGCTGTTGTGTAATTAACTCTTGATTTTCTCTTAATTTACATTTCACTCTATAAACTGTTGTTTTCCCTTTATTGGTTTCAGTAATTTCCCAGTCTGATATTTGATGATATTTTAATTTGGTTGTTATTTCTTTGATTTTTAATTCTGTCAAAGATTTATCTGTAAATTCTTCCTGTTCTAATTTCGCTACTTGTTTGTTAACTTTCAAAAACTCTTCTTGGATTTTTTTGTCTAGTTTATTTAAGTCTGCTTTTTTCCTCTCTGCACTTTCTACTAATAACCATCTTTGCTCTATTCCTCCATAATATACTTTCTCTTCGAGATAGCTATAACCCTTTATTTTAGAGGCTTTTAGGTCATTATTTATGAAGGCTTTCACTAAATTTTTCGCTTTTTTAATGGATAATGGTACTCGAGTTATCCATTTCATGTTCGACATTAATTTTAAGTTACTTTCGCTATACAATGCACTGTCAGCCACCATGATACTTTCAAAATCTACTTGTTTAGAATATTCTACTAAGATGTGAGCGAATACTGCTTTATCTGATTCGTTTCCTGATGCTCCTCTGAAAAATAATGGTATATCTCCATCACTACTTACTATTAAATCTAATATACATTGTTTTAAGTCGGGGCGATGGTCACGAGAATATCCTTGTGTAATCATAATTGGATGTTCTCGATTTATTCCTAATTCTTTTTCTGGATTATTGAGGCAATTATCATATTTTCCATGTAAATGTAATGAGCTTGAGTCTAAATGGGAATATTTTGTGTCTATTCCATATTTCTTTACTACTTCTAAGGCAATGATTAAGAATAATTTAGTTCAGCCATATTTGTAAAGTTTATCCATGACTCTACCTATTTTATCGTCATTTAAATCTTCCGCTTTTATCCCTCCTCCTATTAAATGTTCTACGGCTTTGTCTTTAAAGAATTCTGGAAATAAATATAGTGGTCTTGATACAAAGCCTAGTCCATTGAGAATAATTGCTTTAACTACTTCTCAATAATTTACTTTCTATCTACTATCTATTGGGAATATCCCATTAATTTTTTCTACTATTCCTATCTCATCTATTATTCCTGCTATTATTCCTAAGTGATCTATGTTTTTACTCTCCATTTCTTCTTTTTGGTAATTCATATTATGAAGGCATTTTTTGGTAATTCAGTCTCATTCTCTCATTTTTTCCTGAATTTATTATCAATGCCTTATGAATTTCTCTTTAGTAGTCAAATGAAAATTAAGGTCTATATTTTTACTGTCTTAATTGCGTATTTATGTTTAACCAGCTATGCTGCTTATCATACTTGTATGTGTACTACAAATTGAAGTGCGGAATGTGGGTTAGAAGTTGAATATTGGGAAGAAATTCGTACTGCTTTGGATGTGGTTTTGGGTTTTGGGGTTTAAGTTGAGCGAACTGACAAGTCAGCGCTTCGCTATCGCACTCCCTCAACTCCCCAAAAGCGATTATTCATCTTTATTAAACTGATACGTCTGACTCCCCCTGCGGTAAAATATCCTTAGTTCAAGGAATTGACTATGAAAATAAAAGCAATTATTTGGGAAGAAGATGGTGTATGGTGTGGTTCTGTACCAGCTTTACCAGGGTGTCATACCTGGGGTGAAAGTTATGAACATTTATTAGAAATGTTGAAAGATGCTGTTCAAGGTTGGTTAGAAGTTGCTAGTCAGCAAGAAGAAATTGAACCAGAAAAACAATTAATTGAGTTATCTTTATGAAATCCGTTTCTGGTAAATCTCTGTGTAAGATTGTGGAACGCTATGGATGGAATCTAAAAAGGATTACAGGTAGTCATCATATCTATGTTAAGGAAGGTATGAGTGTGATTCTTTCTATACCTGTTCATGGAAATCGTGATCTACCTATGGGTACACTGAAAAGTATTTTGAAAGATGCTGGTTTAACTGAAGAAGATTTAGATTAATTTCGCTATCGCACTCCATCAACCTCCCCAAACAGCGAACTGACAAGTCAGTGCTTGCGCTATCGCATCCCCTCAACTCCCAAACAGCGAACTGACAAGTCAGCGCTTGCGCTATCGCACCCCCTCAACTCCCCAAACAGCGAACTGACAAGTCAGCGCTTGCGCTATCGCATCCCTTCAACTCCCCAAACAGCGAACTGACAAGTCAGCGCTTGCGCTATCGCATCCCTTCAACTCCCCAAACAGCGAACTGACAAGTCAGCGCTTGCGCTATCGCACTCCCTCAACTTCTCTTTTTAACGAACCAAAGAGACACAGTGTATTGCAATCATCACCAAAATAATTACGTTTCAGCAAAGACTGCTCGCATCTAATTACGTTTTTACTGTACTTCTTCACAGAGTAAATTACAGTATGCTATCGGTGAAGTTTGTTAGCTATAAAGCCAAACTCATTCAGAAAATTAGTGTTATTACTTGCTGTTATTAATTATACTGGTTAGTTTAGTAATCTTGATAGTCAAAGGTCTTGTTATTTTTCGTCAGAGAAGCTAAGGTAGAGTTAAAATATAATGCGCTTTATAAGCTTAGGTGTTGCAAATGGGTATCCTAGAGGCTATCAAACCTGGTTATTTTGAAGAATTTCGGCTTGAAGAAGCTCAATTATTCTTAGAGCAGTGTTTAGCCTGTGATTCTTCCAATGCTGAATTTTATGAATTTCTTGGAAATATTGCACAACGTCAAGGCATAAACATAGATCAGGTAAAATATAAGCTCTCTGAGGCTCTTCAAGAATTTATAATTTTGTTTGAGCTTCAAGAACAGCTTGTTATTACAGGTTCACAAATCAAGGAGCTTACTAAACGTATTCCTGCTCCTGATTCTGAAAATAAATTAAAGCGTAGTTACGCGCTTGAAGAAAAATTCTTGGACATGGCTTTTCAGAAGTTTGTCGAAAGAGTTTCTGAAATTAATTATGTTCACTCCAGAATCGTAGAGAATTACTGGAACTATCTTCCTGAGAAGCTTCAGGATTTGATTTTGTTTGGTTATATCCAAGAATTATTGGCTCAAGGAAAATATTCTTTATCTGAACTTGGCATTTCTCAAGCTGTTTGCAAAAAACACGAAGATTCGTTTTTGCAATTCAAGAGTTATCTTCTCAATGTATTGAGTGATTCTGATGTTGGTGTACGGTTACCTCAGTTAATAGATAAATATGAGCAAATAGTTTCTAATACCTCTGAAAATAATCCTAGCCAGCAGAAAAAAACACCATGTAAGAGGTATAATTTGGAAGAGTTCTTAGTAAAAATAACTCCTCTAAATTCTCATGGTGAAAGTGACTGGGGTGAAGCAATTGGTAACGAAGTTTGGTAGTAAGGTATATGTGCCGGAGCGCGGCGACATTGTATGGCTAAATTTCAGCCCTCAAGAGGGGCGTGAACAAGCTGGTCATCGCCCCGCTTTAATTATTTCTCCTATGATATATAATGACTTAGGTCTTGCTCTAGTCTGCCCAATAACTAACAGTACAAAAGGTTATCCTTTTGAAGTTCCTATACCTAGCGGTATAAATACTACAGGTGTTGTTTTAGCAGATCATCTTAAAAGCATTGATTGGAAAGCAAGAAAAGCTGAATTTATTGAAAAAGTTTCAGTTGAATTTGTTACTGAAGTCATTAGTATATTATCTGTGATAATTCCCTATCCTCAGCAAGATTAAAAGTGTTGTAATGACTGAGGATAAAAGCAATTAGTAAAATACTAATATCGCACCCCTCCAACTTCCCAAACAGCGAACTGCTTGCAGCAGCGCTTCGCTATCGCTCTCCCTCAAACTCCCAAACATCTTTTTTAACGAACCGCAGAGACGCAGAGGACACAGAGAAAGAGAGATCGCACTCCTTCAACTCCCCAACATCCTTTTTTAACGAACCACGAAGACACGAAGAACACGAAGGAAGAAGAGAAGAGCGATCGCATCCCTCAACATCCCAAACAGCGAACTGCTTGCAGCAGCGCTTCGCTATCGCATCCCTCCAACTTCCCAAAAGCGATCGCATCCCCTCAACTTCCCAAACAGCGAACTGCTTGCAGCAGCGCTTCGCTATCGCACCCCCTCAACCTTCCAAACAGCGACGCACCCCCTCAACCTCCCAAACAGCGAACTGCTTGCAGCAGCGCTTCGCTATCGCACCCCTCAACCCCCCAAACAGCGAACTGCTTGCAGCAGCGCTTCGCTATCGCACCCCTCAACCTCCCAAACAGCGAACTGCTTGCAGCAGCGCTTCGCTATCGCACCCCCTCAACCTCCCAAACAGCGAACTGCTTGCAGCAGCGCTTCGCTATCGCACTTCCTCCAACTTCCCAAACATTCTTTTTTTAACGAACCACAGAGACACAGAGGACACAGAGAAAGAGAGATCGCACTCCCTTTAACCTCCCAAACAGCGAACTGCTTGCAGCAGCGCTTCGCTATCGCACCCCCTCAAATCCCCAAACAGCGATCGCATTCCCTCCAACTTCCCAACATCCTTTTTTAACGAACCACTCCAGACACAGAGGACACAGAGAAAGAGCGATCGCACCCCCTCAACCTTCCAAACAGCGACGCACCCCCTCAACCTCCCAAACAGCGAACTGCTTGCAGCAGCGCTTCGCTATCGCACCCCCTCAAATCCCCAAACAGCGAACTGCTTGCAGCAGCGCTTCGCTATCGCACCCCCTCAACTTCCCAAATAGCGAACTGCTTGCAGCAGCGCTTCGCTATCGCACTCCCTCCAACTTCCCAAACATCCTTTTTTAACGAACCACTCCAGACACAGAGGACACAGAGAAAGAGAGATCGCATCCCCTCAACCCCCCAAACAGCGAACTGCTTGCAGCAGCGCTTCGCTATCGCACCCCCTCAACCTCCCAAAAAGCGAACTGCTTGCAGCAGCGCTTCGCTATCGCACACCCTCAACTCCCCAACATCCTTTTTTAACGAACCACTCCAGACACAGAGGACACAGAGAGTTTCGCGCAAAGTCGCAAAGGAGCAAAGACGCAAAGAATCGCACTTTTCCCCAATATCCTTTTTTAACGAACCACGAAGACGCGAAGAACACGAAGGAAGAAGAGAAGAAAAGAGCGATCGCATAGCTTACTGTATCGTATCAAATGAAACAGGTTGAGGTAAAATATCTAAATATACCCACACTCATAGTTTTACAGATTGATACAGATGAAATTAAGACAAGTAGCAAGCGGATGGGAATTTGAAAGCGAAAAAGATTTAGAAAATTTGGTTTGGAACAACTTAGAAAAGATATTTGGATATAAACCTTTAAAGCGACAGTATCAAGTCAGTGGACAATATTGTGATATTTTAGCTTTTGGTAAAAATAAGGAACTTGTAATCATAGAGTTAAAAAACTCTGAAGATAGATATATTGTCCAACAACTTACTCGTTATTATGATGCTCTTTTAGATGAAAAACCTTTTCCTGAATATATAAATTTTCAAGTTCCTATAGTTTTAATTGCTGTTACTCCGAATTTTCATAGAGATAACTATACTGATCGAAAATATCATCAACTAAAATTTAACTTCTTGCAGTTTAAAATTATTTGTCAAGAGCAAAAATTTAGTCTAAACATAATTAATGTAGATACTACTCTCAACTGGAAATTAGATTTTGATTATTCACGAGAAAATCATCTTAAAAAAGAAATTCCTAGTCCTCATAAACGGTTTTATCAATTAATTGAAAAATGTACACCTCAAGAAAGAGGTAAATTACTCACATTTCGAGAAACAATTTTACAATTTGATGATCGTATGCAAGAAATATCCCAAGATGGTGGTATTTATTATGGTAACGCGAAAACTAAACATTGTGCTGAATTAAGGCTAGATAGCAAAAAAGAACTTGTGCTATTTTTATGGCTACCTCGCAATTTCTTATGGGAACAACAAGGTAATATTTTTAGATTCAGAATTTGGACAGATTGGAAGAATGCAGCTATTGTTATGCCTGTCTCCAGAGGACTTGGTAAAGTAAATCCAACTCGTATTAAATTTGCAAAGGAAGATGCTAAAAATCGAAGTTTAAATATCTTTATTTATGAAGCTTTACGTAGATGGTTTGAAAGAATTTAATCTTACCTCTTCTTTGCGCCTTTGCTCCTTAGCGTCTTTGCGCGAAACAAAACTCTCCGTGTCTCTGCGCCTCTGCGTGAGAAAAAAGGGCATAGTCAACAAACTACACCCCTAGCCTATATCTAGAGCTGCTTCACCTCACTAACCAACTTAGCCACCATATCCTTAGCGCTACCAAACAACATCGTCGTTTTAGCCTTATAAAACAACTCATTATCAACACCAGCAAAACCCGCACTCATACCGCGCTTAATCACAATAGTTTGCTTTGCGCGATCAACCTCCAAAATCGGCATCCCATAAATAGGACTATTCTTATCACTACGCGCCGCCGGATTGACCACATCATTAGCACCAATCACCAACGCCACATCAGCCTGTTCAAACTGGGGATTAATATCCTCCATATCATACAACTGCGTATAGGCCACATTAGCTTCCGCCAATAATACATTCATGTGTCCCGGCATTCTCCCCGCAACCGGATGTATCGCATATTTCACATCCACACCCATGCGCTCTAATTGATCAGCCAACTCCCGGACGCTATGCTGTGCTTGAGCAACCGCCATACCGTAACCTGGGACAATCACCACAGAACGGGCATAACCCAACATCATCGCCCCTTCTTCCGCATCAATACTGCGAACAGGTTGATCACTAGCACCAGCAGCCGCACCACCACTAGAAGTAGAGACAGAACCAAAAGCACTAAATAAGACACTGAACAAAGAACGGTTCATAGCCTTACACATAATTTCCGTCAGGATAAGACCAGAAGCCCCCACCAAAGCACCGGCGATGATTAACATATTGTTCATCACCACAAACCCAGCCGCAGCCGCAGCCACACCGGAGAGGGAGTTTAACAGAGAGATGACAACAGGCATATCACCCCCACCAATGGGGAGGACGAACATCACACCCAAGACCAAAGAAACAGCCACCACTCCCAAAAATACGGGGAGGCTATCTGGTGTCATGATTAAATAGGCACTTCCAGCTAAATAAGAACCCAAAAGCAAGAGGTTAAAAGGTTGTTGCAAAGGAAAGGTAATGGGAGTACCGCTAATTAGACCTTGCAATTTGGCAAAAGCGAGAAAACTACCTGTTAAAGTCACGCCACCAATTAACACATCCAATAACATGGAAATGTTGACATCGAGGGGGATAGGCTGTGAACTATCTAATAACCGCCAAAATTCAGCAACGGCAATTAATGCGGAAGATGCTCCACCTAAACCATTTAATAAACCCACCATTTGGGGCATTTCCGTCATTTGCACTTTGTAAGCAATAACAGCGCCAATTACCGAACCAATAGCCAAACCTATCAAAATCATCTCGTAATTTAATACGTGCTGATCTAGCATTGTAGCGACAATAGCTAATAGCATTCCCACCGCAGCGACAAGATTACCATTTCTAGCACTAGCGGGAGAACCCAGCTTTTTCAAACCTAAGATAAATAATGACGCAGCGACTAAATAAGTTAGCTGAATCCCAGTTGGTAAAAAGTCGCTCATGCTTTAACTTCCTTTTTTTTAAACATTTGCAGCATTCTGTCAGTGACTAAAAAACCACCGACAACATTCACCATTGCCAAAATTACGGCGATTAAACCGAGAATGACTGATAAGTTCGTGTTTTTCTCCCCCGCAGCCAGGATTGCACCAATTACGGAAATCCCGGAAATCGCGTTTGAACCGGACATTAACGGAGTGTGTAACGTGGGGGGAATTTTGTTAATCACTTCAAAGCCAATAAAAGAGGCTAGGACGAGTACAAATAAAGCCGGAAGTAATGCTTGTGTCATGTTAATTTTGGATTTAAGAGGTTTCGCGCAAAGATACAAAGGAGCAAAGACGCAAAGAGAAGATTTACAACAATCATGGAAAATATCCCTCAAACACTCATTTCTCTGTGAACTCTGTGCCTCTGTGGTTCGTTATTCCGTAATTAGTCCGCGCAGGCGGACTTTGCCTGTGTAGCCGCGAATTATATTCGCCTGGGCTTTGTTTGTATCAACTAAACCGCTACCGCTTGCAAAGCGTCTTTTACTCGTTGGTTTCTAATTTCTCCACCATGAGTAACACAAGCTGCGTCAACGATATCGTCACCAAAGTTGATTTCTAAGGCTTTGTCTTTAATTAACAATTGCATTAATGAGGTAACGTTCTTTGCGTACAGTTGACTGGCGTGTACTGGCATGGATGAGGGTAAATTAATTGGTCCGATAATTGTTACCCCGTTCCAAATAATATCTTTACCCGCTTCTGTACAAGCGCAGTTTCCACCTTGTTCTGCGGCTAAATCCACAATTACTGAACCGGGTTTCATTTGTGCCACCATTTCTTCTGTCACCAGTCTGGGGGCTTGTCTCCCTGGTACTTGGGCGGTGGTAATGACAATATCGGAGTTTTTGACGTGGCTGGCTACTAGTTCTTGGGTACGCTTTTTACTATCTTCTGAAATTTCTTTGGCGTAACCACCGGCTGCTACGGTTTCTTCTTCGAGTTTGACTTCGACGAATTTCGCCCCTAAGCTTTGCACTTCTTCTTTAACGGCTGGGCGGATATCAAAGGCTTCTACTACTGCTCCTAGCCTTCTGGCCGTCGCTATGGCTTGCAATCCTGCCACACCTGCACCCATAATAAATACTTTGGCGGGAGCAATTGTCCCCGCAGCGGTGGTTAACATGGGGAAGTATTTCGGTAATGCCGCCGCCGCAATCAATACGGCTTTATAGCCCGCCAGTGAAGCCTGGGAAGACAAGGCATCCATGCTTTGCGCCCTGGTGGTACGGGGGATTAATTCCATGCTCAAAGCGGTAATTTGCCGATTTGCTAATTGTTGAGCAATTACGGGATTTCCCAGGGGATTAAGGAAGCTAATTAATACAGAGCCAGATTTAAGTAATTCAATTTCTGTTCGGCCGTCTTCTCTGGTTTGCGGTGGGCTAACTTTGAGTAAAATATCTGCTTCACTCCATAATTGGGCAGAATCATGACTAATTTTTGCTCCTGCTGCTTCATAGTCAGCATCACTGAAAAATGCTTTTTCTCCCGCACCTGTTTCTACCCAAACTTCTAAACCTTGTTTGACTAATTTTCCCACGGTGTCAGGAATTAAAGCTACACGCCGTTCACAAACTTCTATTTCTTTCGCAACTGCTATTTTCATGCAATCTCCTGGATATAAATACTTAACATCACCCGTTAACTTTTAATACTTCTTATGTCAAATTAGTATCATTAAGCTGATGGGATGATTAACCATGAATTACCTTTGTAGATAGAATTTCCAAATTTTGTTTTTGCTATCTTCGTTCTCTAGTCACAACTTCAACTTGACAGTATGCAGATATCATCCTCACAAAACAGCTATAAGTAGAATTAGTTATCGCACATCCTCTGCCGATTTCTACATTTTGGATATTGTTCTTTAGATTATTTTATATTTTGGAAAATTCGCACTCTTTTTTTGATTCATTATGGAATTTTTAATCATTTGCGATATATCTGAATATTCATAATTAGCAACAAAAATTATTCTTTTAGATAATAAAATTAAGAATGTTTACACTAAATGCTAAATAACAGTAATTTTGCTTTATAGATGGAACTTTTCACAAGAATGGCACTTTTACCTTTAACTAACGTCTATTGTCAAGCATATAGTAGTAAAGTTTAGTTACAAATACTAACGCTTAGTTAAAAACTATCCACTAGCGGAAACCTAATTTATGAAACGCTTACTTTCTGCCTTAGCTGTTACTAGCTGTTTATTAACAAGTTTTTCCGCTACAACTTGGGCGCAAAGCTTACCTGGTTTGACACTTTTTAGCGGTGTCAAAGCTGATAATCAACTGCCTTACCGCTTGGATTTTGGCGGACAAACCAATAGCACTGATCGTTATATACTAAGAGTTCCTGCCAAAAAAATGAAATTGGCAGTAGCTCAATTTGCCATTACCTATCCTGATTATTACAAGGGAAGTTTTGATACCAAAAGTGTTGAAGTCTTAGTTAAAGGCAAAAAAGTCCCCCTGTCTGAAGTGAAATGGGATAAGGAAGGCCGAGCGATTCAAATATTTCCCGAAGAACCAGTTCCAGCCGGTCAAAAAGTAGAGGTAGTCTTATCTAACGTTCAAAATCCGTCTTTTGGGGGAGTTTTCTATTTTAATTGTCAAGTGCTTTCCCCTGGAGATGTGCCATTATTGCGTTACCTCGGCTCATGGATTATCAGTATTACTTAAAAAGGGAACTGACAACGGACAACGAACAACTGACAACTGACAACGAACAACGGACAACGGACAACTGTACGGGCGAAGCATTTGGAGAACTATTTTTGGCAATGACCGATAATTTATCTTCCAAATGCTTCGCCCCTACTGACAACGGACAACGGACAACGGACAACGAACAACTGACAACTGACAACTGTACGGGCGAAGCATTTGGAGAACTATTTTTGGCAATGACCGATAATTTATCTTCCAAATGCTTCGCCCCTACTGACAACGGACAACGGACAACGAACAACTGACAACGAACAACGGACAACGGACAACTGTACGGGCGAAGCATTTGGAGAACTATTTTTGGCAATGACCGATAATTTATCTTCCAAATGCTTCGCCCCTACTGACAACGAACAACTGACAACTCCATCCAGAAATATGTTTTTGTTGCCTGTAAAGTGGTAAAATATCAGATTGTGACTTTTTATGAAAATCGCCTAAAAGGAGAACAGTATGCAAAGAACCCTGGGCGGCACTTGCCGTAAGAGAAAAAGAACATCTGGATTTCGCGCCAGAATGCGGACACCAGACGGCAGAAACGTGATTAGTGCTAGAAGAAAAAAAGGACGGCATCGTTTGAGCGTGTAGGGTAAAATTCAGCAATTAAGAACTGTTGTGGCTTTGCCCAAAGCATATCGTCTCAAATCCCGTCAGGATTTTCAGGCAGTTTTCCGGGAAGGAATTCGGCGACATAGTTCTCATTTCACTTTGAGAGCTTTAAAACCTACTCTTTTGACAGAACCTTCTTTGGATACTGCCCCCCCTGCCACAAAAATTGGTATCGCCATTAGTACAAAGGTCAGTAAACGCGCCGTTGTTCGTAACAAAATCAAAAGACAAATGACAGCAGCATTACATCAATTGCTACCTAAATTAGTCCCAGGATGGCGGCTAGTATTAATTGTGAAACCAACAACAACAGAATCTGAGTGCGAAACTCAGAAATTTCTGCAAGAATTAGAGCAGTTGTTGGCACAAACTGAGGTATTAAATGGGCATTCGTGAAGAAGTTTTTTATGAGGGTGGTCCCCACATTGGGGATTTAATTCTCAATCTGCTGATTGGACTGACAGTGGTGGGTATCCCCTTAGCTGTGGGGGCAATAGTCAGGGCTATATGGCTGCGCTTCCGGATCACAGATCGAAGGATATGTGTAACTGGCGGTTGGATGGGACGCGATCGCTTTGATGTAATTTATTCAGAAGTGGTAAAAGTTGTCAAAGTTCCCCGTGCCATCGGCCTATGGGGAGATATGGCAATCACTCTCAAAAATGGTACTCTCATCGAAATGCGGGCTGTTCCCAATTTTCGGGGAGTCTATGACTACATTAACGAAAAAGTTGCTGCTAAAAATCCCCAATATAGCAGTTCTAAATAAGTCATTTGTCCAGAGCGGCAACATTCAGATTTTTAGATAATGTGCGGCTATCCGTAGCTTCCCTCGCTGGCGTAGCTTGTGGATAGTCACAGCAATGCTTAACAAAAACCTCTACAATATAGAGCAAAAGCTTGGGAGAGAACCCCCTCTAGTCAGAGGATAGGCTCAACTAAGCATCCCATTCCTCACCGGGGTGGGAGTGTCAAAGTACCGCAGGTTGAATTCAGAATAATGGATTTTGGTATCGGGTTTCTCTCGAACAACGTGATGTTGCCAATCATAGACCTTTTCTATGGTTTTGTCCCTAGCTATGGGTTGGCGATAGTAGCCTTAACATTGATTATCCGCTTTGCACTCTATCCCCTGAGTGCCGGTTCTATCCGTAGTATGCGACGGATGAAAGTCGTGCAACCGCTGATGCAAAAGCGCATGGCAGAAATCAAAGAACGCTATAAAGACGATCAGCAAAAGCAACAAGAGGAAATGCTCAAGGTCCAAAATGAATTTGGTAATCCCTTAGCAGGATGTCTCCCTCTACTTTTGCAGATGCCAGTATTACTAGCACTGTTTGCCACTTTGCGGGGGTCGCCTTTTTCCGGCGTTAACTATTCCGTTAATCTGCAAATCTTCCCTCAAGAACAAATTGAGCGCATTCAACCCCAAGCCTTTGCCACTTCTCCGCAAAATATTTATATTGCTGATGGAGAACATACTCCCATTTCTGCCATCTTACCAGGCGGTAATAAGTTAACAGTGGGAGAAAAAACTAAGATTCAATATCAAACCGTAGAAGGTAAATCATTTGATTCCCTCTTAGTAGAACACCCAGAAGCTAAGTTAACTCCTCAATGGAAAATCATGAAAGGGGAAGAGAGGGTCAAAATTGATGCCCAAGGCAATATAGAGGCTCTAGAACCCGGAGACGTGACCATTCAAGGCACAATTCCCGGACTAGCCGCAGAGAAAGGATTTCTCTTTATTGATGCTTTGGGTCGAGTCGGAGCTATTGATGCCGATAACACAGTCCACTGGGATATTGTGGGGATGATTGTCTTCTTTGGTATCAGCCTTTATGTGAGCCAAATGCTGTCTGGACAAAATTCCAGCGGTGGCAACCCTCAGCAAGATACAGTAAATAAAATTACCCCTGTGCTGTTTTCTGGGATGTTTTTATTCTTTCCTCTACCGGCTGGAGTTCTCATGTATATGGTAATTGGTAACGTTTTCCAAACCGTCCAAACCTATATTCTCTCCCGTGAACCTCTACCAGAAGAAATTCAAAAAATCGTAGATTTACAAGAGAAAGAAGCCCAAACTATCGAAGTAAAAGCGTTGCCATTTGAACCCAAAAGTTCTAAGAAAAAGGCTAATGGTTGATTATGAGCGACATTTCTATGCAAAGTAGTGAACAATGGTTACAGAATTTGCTACTTCTGACTGGTGTATCTACCCAAGTACGGGCTAATTTAGAAACTACCCCATCTTCTGAGCAAGATGTCCCAGCAGGAGCAAGCTACTGGTTGACAATAGATCAAACTAATTTAACATCAGAACAAATTAGGATTTTAATTGGTGCTGGTGGTTCGGTGCTAGACGGAATTCAGTATCTAGCAAATTCCGTTCTCAACTTAAACCAACCAGAAGACAATCAAACGGCTTACACGGTTGAATTAAGTGGTTATCGGGTGAGACGAGAATCTGAAATCCGCACTTTAGCCGAAACTGCTGCCGCAGAAGTCCGGTTTTCGGGCAGAGAGGTAGAACTTCAATCTCTCAGTTCTTCAGAACGTCGCCAAATCCACACGTTATTGCAGGAATTTTCTGATTTAGAAACCTTCAGTCGTGGTAAAGAACCTTATCGTTATTTAGTTGTTCGTCAAGCAGTTACACCATAATTAGGTAATAGGGAACAGGGAACAGACAAGAATATTACCAGTTACCCATTACCAATTACCAACTACCCATGCTCAATTTTAAGGGTATTTCACAAATCCTATGGACGCTATTTTTATTCCGCAGCTAACTAAAGCCCCGGAGCGGACAGAGGAAATTCAAGTTCAAGAGTTTCTGCCTGGACTAGAAACGTTGACACCAGTTCGCGGAGTTATCCAGGTTAAACATCAGGGTAATTATTTAGAAGTTTCATCTCAGGCAGAAACAATTGTTACCTGTACTTGCAACCGCTGTTTGCAGCAGTATAACCATCGTTTGGTTCTGAATACTCAGGAAGTTATTTGGTTAGACGAAACCGCTAATCAAACGGAAGATTTGCCTTTAGAAATGGAAGTCGCTGTAGAGGATTTACTGGAAACTTTAGCACCTGATGGTCATTTTGATCCCAGTGAATGGCTCTATCAGCAGATGTGTTTAGCATTACCTCAGCGTCAATTATGCAATGTTAATTGTCCGGGTATTTTAAATACTGCTGTTTCTGAACCACCTACGGATAGCCGTTGGGCTTTATTAGATGCGTTGAAAAAGCAACTTCCAGATAATTAGTAAATTTACTATTTGGTGTGTTATGGCTTAATTCTTTATGGCTCGGTAAAAGCTGTTAATACTCTCTCAAGCTCCTCAAGGATTTTTCATCTTTGTGGAGTTTTTAATTACAGAGAAATTTTGTATAAGTCCTAATTAGGACTTGACAATTTACTCTCATTTTGAGAGAATAGGGCAGGTGGCAAGCACAAACACAAGAATACACAAGCACAAACACAAGAATACACAAGCACAAACAAGGAGTCAAGCTATGTACACCAATCAATATTATTTCAAACCCCAAATATATTATGCACTTAATTTCAATTCGCAACCTCCGCGAAGAAGCAGCAAAGTACCCTGATATCAAAAAACAAATTGAGAGTTGGTATGCAACTGTTAAAAAAGCAGAATGGCAAAATTTAGAAGATGTCCGCAAGAATTACCGAGATGCTGAAGCTGTTGGTAATTTCACTGTTTTTAATATTAAAGGTAATGATTATCGTTTAATTGTCGGGATTAATTATGAAACAAAAAAGGTTCACTACAAATACTTGTTGACTCACGCCGAATACAATAAAGATAAATGGAAAAATGACTATTACTTTTGACGATAAAACTTATAGTCAATTATTAGCTGAAATAGCTCCTCAAGTAATTGAAACTGAAGCAGAGTATGAACGGCTTTTAAAAGTTGCAGAATTTCTAACTTTTAAAAAGAATCTTACTCCAGAGGAGCGAGTTTTAGATAAATTGCTAGTCAAACTAATTGAAGATTATGAGGAAGAAAATTATCCAATGGATGAATCTACACCTCATGATATATTGCTACATATCATGGAATCTAGCGGAATTCGTCAAGCTGACTTAGTACGTATTCTTGGTTCTAGCAGCGGTGTAGTTTCAGAGGTTGTCAACGGTAAACGTTCAATTAGTAAAGCACAAGCTAAAGCCTTGGGAGAATATTTTAAAGTGTCTCCTAGTTTATTTATTTAGAGTGCGGTTTTTCAAAAATTTACAGAATTTTTGTCTGATAGCGTAGCGTGGCGTTAGCCATATCAGGATATCCAGGATTTAAGGATTTACAGGATTGTTATTGGTATCTTATTCAAGAATAGTAAGATATTAAGAATAACAAATTAAGAAAAATAATATCTTGTAAATCCCTAAATACCTAAATTATCAAAATCCTGATATCAACAAAAAAATAAAGAATAACATCCTGAAAATCCTTAAATTCTGGATATCCTGATATGGCTAACGCCACGCTACGCTATCAGACAAATTGATTAATTCTTTGCCAAACACTTTCTAATAAATCAGGATTATTCATGTCAACATATTCAAGATCAGGAGATTGTCTAAACCAAGTTCGTTGACGTTTGGCGAATTGTCTGGTATGTAAAACAATTAATTCTTTAGCTTCATCTAAAGCAAGTTCACCAGTTAAATATTGCTTGATTTCTTGATATCCTAATGTATTTAATAAAGATAAATCAGTACCATATTTTTGACAAAGATATTCAACTTCACCAACTAAACCATCAGCTATCATTTGTTCAGTGCGGTTGCGAATTCTCACATCTAAATGTTCGGCATCAGAATCTAAACAAATTTGTAAAATTGGATAATTCGGAGGATTTTCTCCTTGTTGTTCAGAAATGGGAATACCAGTTGTATAGTAAACCTCCAAAGCTCTTAAAGTTCGCACCAAATCGTTAGCATGAATTTTTTGAGCAGCGATCGCATCAACTTGTCGCAATATCTGGTAAAGTTGAATTTGCCCAAGAGATTCTAATTGCGATCGCAATTCTGGCTGTGGTGCAACTCGGGGAATCTTCATTCCTTGCACAATGGAACGAATATATAAACCAGTCCCTCCAACTAACAACAGTGTTTCAACTCCCAAACTAGCAATTAAAGCTTGTGCTTGTTCCTGATAATCTGCTAATGTCATTATTTCAGTTGGTTCACAGATATCTATCAAATAATGGGGAACTGATTTTTGTTCAATCACATTTGGTTTAGCTGTACCAATATCAAACTCACGATACACTTGACGAGAATCCGCACTAAGAATTACAGTATTTAATCTCCTCGCTAAACTCAAAGCCAAACCAGATTTACCCGTCGCTGTTGCCCCACAAATTACAATTAATTTAGTCATTAGTCAGTTGTCAGTTGTTCGTTGTCAGTTGTTAGTAGGGGCGAAGCATTTGGAAGATAAATTATCGGTCATTGCCAAAAATAGTTCTCCAAATGCTTCGCCCGTACAGTTGTCAGTTGTTAGTAGGGGCGAAGCATTTGGAAGATAAATTATCGGTCATTGCCAAAAATAGTTCTCCAAATGCTTCGCCCGTACAGTTGTCAGTTGTTCGTTGTCAGTGGGGAAAAGAACGAAAAATAGGGAATTTTCTTGCCAATTATCACTAGTACATCACGGCGTAAATAAAGCAACCATATTCAATCGCCAAAAAGCCTACTGTATATTAGTTTTGACTTTTGACTTTTGACTTTTGACTTCCGCCCTGCGGTACTAGGGTGATAACCCCTATATAAACTTCTCATTAAATTGCGCTACAGACGGCAGGAAGGCTTTTGTGATATACTATTGGGGTGATTTAACTTTTTTCGCCTTTTGGCGATATTAACCCCAAGCATCAGGAGAATTTTCATGACGAGCAGTTACAGTGCCGATCAGATTCAAGTTCTGGAAGGTCTGGAAGCCGTCCGCAAACGACCAGGGATGTACATTGGTACTACAGGTCCGCGAGGACTCCACCATTTAGTTTACGAGGTAGTGGACAACTCTGTTGATGAAGCTTTAGCTGGTCACTGTACCCATGTTGAAGTGGATATCAATGCTGATGGTTCTGTGACAGTAACAGATGATGGTCGGGGTATTCCCGTAGACATCCACCCAAAAACCGGGAAATCAGCTTTAGAAACAGTGTTAACTGTTCTCCACGCTGGTGGTAAGTTTGGTGGTGGTGGCTACAAAGTTTCCGGTGGTTTACACGGGGTGGGTATTTCCGTTGTTAACGCCCTGTCTGAGTTTGTAGAAGTTACGGTTTGGCGTGATCACAAGGTACATAACCAGCGATATGAACGCAGTTTCGCCGTTACGGAATTGGTCGCAACGCCTTATGAAGAAGATAGAACGGGTACTTCTATTACCTTCAAGCCAGATACACAAATTTTTACCACCAGCATAGAATTTGATTACATTACTTTATCAGGTCGTTTGCGCGAGTTGGCGTATTTGAATGCAGGTGTCAGAATTATTTTTACGGATCATCGTTTAGAAATCCTGAAAAGCGACACACCGAGAATAGAAACTTACGAATATAAAGGCGGTATTAAGGAATATATCGCCTACATGAATCGTGAAAAGCAACCACTTCATGAAGAAATTATCTATGTGCAAGGGGAACGTAACAACGTCCAGGTAGAAGTTTCTTTGCAGTGGTGTACGGATGCTTACACAGATAATGTCCTCGGCTTTGCTAATAATATTCGGACTATTGATGGTGGTACGCACTTAGAAGGTTTAAAGGCAGTTTTAACTCGGACATTAAATGCCACCGCTCGCAAACGCAATAAAATTAAAGAAGGTGAATCTAACCTCAGTGGTGAACACGTTCGTGAAGGTTTAACGGCTGTAATTTCTGTTAAAGTCCCTGATCCTGAATTTGAAGGACAAACTAAAACTAAACTGGGAAATACTGAAGTTCGCGGGATTGTTGATTCTTTCGTGGGTGAAGTTCTCACTGAATATCTAGACTTTCATCCCGCGATCGCTGATGCTATTTTAGATAAAGCTATCCAAGCGTTTAAAGCTGCTGAAGCTGCCCGTCATGCGCGGGAATTAGTCCGTCGGAAATCAGTATTAGAATCTTCTCCTCTACCTGGTAAATTAGCAGATTGTAGCTCTCGTGACCCTGCCGAGTCTGAAATATACATCGTGGAAGGCGATTCTGCTGGTGGCTGTTTTCATGGTGATACATTAGTAGCATTAGTTGATGGGCGATCGCTCAGTTTTAAAGAAATCGTCGCCGAACAAGCAATCGGCAAAGAGCATTTTTGCTACACCATTCGTAATGATGGCACTATTGGGGTAGAACGGATTATTAACCCCCGCATGACTAAAGCCAATGCTGAAGTCATTAAGGTAACATTAGATAATGGCGAAACAATTGTTTGCACACCGGATCATCGCTTCATGTTACGCGATGGCAGCTACAAGCAAGCTGCATTTTTAACCCCTGATGATTCCCTCATGCCCCTATATCAGCAAATATCTGATATAAACAATCCAGGGATTACCATTAATGGTTATGAAATGGTTTGGAATCCCCGTTCTGATTCTTGGTTGTTCACCCATACCTTAGCGGATTGGTATAACCGTTATTTAGGTGTTTATCAGCTAACAGACGGAGAACATTGCCATCATATTGATTTCAACAAACGCAATAACAATCCTACCAATTTACAGCGGTTATCGGTTGAGTCCCACTTAGCTTTGCATCGCGCTCATATTGAAAAAACATTACATCGTCAAGATGTAATTGAAAAGAGCCGGAAAACTCGTCAAGGTAAAGAATTTCGTGCCAAGATGAGTCAAAGAATGCAGCAGCCGGAAACGCAGCAAATTTTGTCAGCACAAGCTAAGGAACAATGGCAAGATGAAGCTTATCAAAGCTATATGCTGGGCAAATGGAGAGAGTTTTATGACAATAACGAAACTTATCGTCAGGAAAACCATGAACGCCTCAATCAAGCACAGCAAGACTATTGGAGTGATGAAGCCAACCGTTTAGCCCAATCCCAAAGAGTTAGCACCTATTTTGCGAATAATCCCCAAGCCCGTGAAACTCAATCAGTTTTGGCTAAGGAACAATGGGAAAATGAAGCTTTATTGACATGGCGGCGAGAAAAAACACAGCAACAATGGACACCTGAATTTCGCGCCCAACGTCATGCTACTTTGCAGCAAACCTACTATCGCAAAACTATTACTGTCCTCAAGCAGATTGAAGTTGAGCAAGGTAAGCTTGATTTAGAAGCTTATAATACTTACCGTCAACAGACAAAAGACAAGTCTTTATTACGGTTTGATAGTTTTTGTCAACGTTACTTTGATGGTAATCCAGCATTAGCTTATGAAGCTGTTGCTAATTACAATCACCGCATTGTCAGTATTGAACGTTTAGCAGAACAGGTAGACGTTTACGATATCGAAGTTCCGCAAACACATAACTTCGCTTTGTCCAGTGGTGTATTTGTTCACAATAGCGCCAAGCAGGGACGCGATCGCCGCACCCAAGCAATTCTGCCCTTGCGTGGTAAAATCCTCAACATCGAAAAAACCGACGACTCTAAAATCTATAAAAATAACGAAATTCAATCGTTAATTACTGCACTCGGTTTAGGTGTAAAAGGTGAAGAATTTAATGCTGGACAATTACGATATCATCACATAGTCTTGATGACCGATGCTGACGTAGATGGAGCGCACATCCGCACGTTGTTGTTGACTTTCTTCTATCGTTATCAACGGGCATTGATTGAACAAGGTTTCATCTATATTGCTTGTCCTCCACTGTACAAAGTAGAACGAGGAAAAAATTATCAGTATTGTTACAGCGAACGGGAATTGCAACAGCATCTAGGTACTCTTCCCAGCAATGCTAACTATACCATTCAACGTTTTAAAGGTTTGGGAGAAATGATGCCAGAACAACTGTGGACAACCACCATGAATCCAGAAACCCGTACCCTCAAACGAGTGGAAATTGAAGACGCAGCCGAAGCTGATCGGATTTTTACCATCTTAATGGGCGATCGCGTCGCACCAAGACGGGAATTCATTGAAACTTATGGTTCTAAACTGAATATGACAGATTTAGATATCTAAGGTAATGGGTAATGGGGAATTGGTAATTAAGTTTCTACCTCCCCCGTTCCCTGTTCCCTGTTCCCATAACTTTTTCACTAAAAATCACAAATTTTCTCCACAAATAGGGAAAGCATTTGCTATGCTTAGAAAGCGCAACTAGATATTATCTACAAAGCAAAGATTGGTAAGCATACACAAAACTTTTCATAACCAGATGACAGCCGCTTTCTTAAAATCAGAAGTATTCAGAATCACAATTGGCATACGCAAAATTACTTAAATAGATCATTAGGTAACTTTAGCAACAATATTATTTATCACCTGATTAAAATATCGTTGTATACAATAGGAACAGTTTGTCAAGTTGCACAGGGTAGAAATCTCAACTCTGCGCTAATGTGTGAATAAGGCTAAATTGAGAGAAATCTCAATTCATCTTTTACCCAGCTAAAAATATGCCATAACTTTAACTCCTTAGTTCAGGTTCTTGGTATAGCATATACAAGGGTTAGTTCCTGGAAACAAAAACCAATCACTAGCGCCAAAGTGAATATGTCCAATTAGTTCAACCAGAACTAATTTCTGTAAACAATTACCCGTCCTCGGGTGAAGTTACAACAGAACATAAATACTATTTGTGCGGTTGGGAACAATTTGTGTAAGTTTTATAAAAGTGTGCCTACCTTTTAATTTAATGAGAATGCCACTGTCAAACCAAAAAGTTTTCAACAAGATTTAATGGTATCACCACCATTTTTAATGTCTTTTTGATAAAGGTGGCTTAATCTTAGTAAATGAGTTCATAAATAATGCACAAAAAGAGGGCAATTTTTGTGAAACAGGCTACAATTGGAACAGTATTTACAGTTAAATTTGCCAAATGTCATATACTTGTATCTCCATCAGGAAACTTTTTGAAAAAAAATGGATCTAGGCTATAGATTTGCTCAATCAAAAGTGACATGGGGAATTACCAAGAATGACAATTTAAAAAGCGAGCAATTCACTAAAAAGTGATATTTGCCACTTTTACTAAACCATCCTGCATAAAACAGGAAAAAAATCACCGAAAATATTTTGAGGGTAATCAGCCAAACCCTAATTTTCGGTTTTAGAGATTACTTAATGCCAAAAGTAATCAAAATGTCTTGAGTAACTGATTCTGCAAGGAGCATGAGGAACGCGGCATGAACCAGGCTAACAACGTACTCGATAATATTTATCAGCCTGACCTAGAAATGATAAATCCGCCTGAGATCGAATTACAAGCACTCTTAATAGAAGAACAAGAGGACTTATTGCTGACTGATGACGGCGAAATTGATGATTTTTTAGAGCCTCAGTCTGATGAGGACGACGCAAAGTCTGGAAAAGCCGCTAAATCGCGTCGTCGGACACCAATTGCCAAGAAAAAGCACTACACCGAAGATTCCATTCGTTTGTATTTGCAAGAAATTGGGCGGATTCGTTTGTTACGCGCAGACGAAGAAATTGAATTAGCGCGGAAAATTGCTGAATTACTGGAACTAGAACGAGCGAGGGAAAGGCTTTGTGAACGCCTAGAACGCGATCCTAGAGACAGTGAATGGGCAGCAGAAGTATCCTTACCATTACCGACCTTTCGTTATCGGCTGCACGTTGGCCGCAGAGCGAAGGACAAAATGGTACAATCTAACCTGCGGCTTGTAGTTTCCATTGCCAAAAAATACATGAATCGGGGCTTGTCCTTCCAAGACTTGATTCAAGAGGGTAGTTTGGGTTTGATTCGTGCCGCTGAAAAGTTTGATCACGAAAAAGGCTATAAGTTTTCTACCTACGCTACATGGTGGATACGTCAAGCAATTACAAGAGCGATCGCTGATCAGTCCCGCACTATCCGTTTACCGGTTCATCTCTACGAAACCATTTCTCGGATTAAGAAAACTACCAAACTCCTCTCCCAAGAAATGGGACGCAAACCCACAGAAGAAGAAATTGCAACTCGTATGGAAATGACCATCGAGAAACTGCGGTTTATTGCCAAATCTGCCCAGTTACCAATTTCCTTAGAAACACCTATCGGTAAAGAAGAAGATTCCCGTTTAGGTGATTTTATCGAATCTGATGGCGAAACACCAGAAGATCAAGTTTCTAAGAACCTGCTGCGGGAAGACCTAGAAAAAGTCCTAGATAGTCTCAGTCCCCGTGAAAGAGACGTTCTCCGACTTCGCTATGGTTTAGATGATGGTCGCATGAAAACTCTGGAAGAAATCGGCCAGATTTTCAATGTTACCCGCGAACGCATTCGCCAAATCGAAGCTAAAGCACTCCGTAAACTACGCCATCCTAATCGGAATAGTGTACTGAAAGAGTATATTCGTTAATTGTTAGGGGTGGGTATGAACCTGCCCCCAGCATTAACTACATCTTGCCTTGCTGCATAACTTCTTGCAGATGATGACGAATTTCGTGTGCTTGTTCAATTTCTGATTGCCGTAATTTTTGGAACAGTTCTACACAGGGTTGAGAATTAGCTTCCGACACGAGCGGTTTTAACCGCTGTGGATATTAAAATTGAAACCAGATTTTTGATTGGAACCTGGAAACCAACTCCCATTTCTGGGGTAATGTTAGCTAGATGCCTCCGGCACGCTGGCGCGAACGACCTGTTATAAGAGCTTGCTTGAGCTTGCAACACTGTTCCAGTGACCTTAGAACTGTTTAATCACAAGCGACAGAGCAGGGAACTAGCTACGTATTCCGGGGTGTCGTGACTCAAATAACGGCTACCCTTAGACTAGGCTCAGGGTGGTCTGGTCAGTACGGCTTGCTTGATTTCTCTTACAAGCCCAGTCCCTTTAGGGTTGGGTTACTGACAAGCTTGAACTGCTACCGATTCAGTATGCAGCACACTAATAAAATCAAACTCTAAGTTACTAATGGGTTCTTGAGTTTTGGTTTTAGTCATTTTTCGACTCTGTTGGTTATTTAATTAATTTCTACTTATTCCCTGAGATTTATTCATCTGTCTAAAAGCTGATAAAATCCTCTGTTGTGAGTAGAGACGTTTTGTCAAAATGCCGCTACTTATTTAATTTTCGCGCTTCTTGTAATAACTGCTGGGAATTTTTCACCCACTGCAAATTACCTTGAATATTATATAAATCTCTGGCATATTGGAAGACTTGCACAGCTTCTTTATGCTGCTTTAATTGCATAAAAACTAACCCTGCACCATAATAAGCATTAGCATAATTAGGGTTAGCTGCGGCTGATTTTCTGAAAGCTGCTAAAGCTTCGCTTAATTTACCCTGGTTAAATAAAATTGAACCAAGATTATAGTGTGCTTCTGCGTATTTAGGATTGATTTTAATTGCTTGATTAAAAGCTGCTTTTGCTTGCTCAATTTTCCTTTGTTGCAAATAACAGATCCCTAAATGATAGGCTGGTTCAGGAGCATTTTGACTCATTGTTCTGGCTTTTTGAAAAGAGGCGATCGCACTTTCCCAATTTTTTTCCTGTTCCTTAACTAACCCCATGTTATAGTGGGCAAAACCCAGATTTGGATTTAACTTCAAAGCCTGATTTAAATAATCTTGCGCCAATTTTAAATTATTTCCTTCTAATAACGCTCCACCTAAATTTGCAAAAGCTAAAGCAAATTGAGGATCGGCTTGGGTAGCTTGATAAAAAGCATCTGCCGCAGGTTGTAACTGTCCCGATTGTCGTAGTGCTAAACCCAAATTATAGTGCGCTGCTGCTAATTTAGGATCTAGTTTAATAGCTTGACGAAAAGCGGTAATTGCTGCTTCTAATTGTCCTAGTTGAATTGCTTGTAGTCCTTGATTTAACGATTCTGTAGCTGCTTTGCTATTTGAGTTTTGTGCCAGTATTAGAGTAGGGGGAGAATTGGAAAATACGGGTTGAATATTAATACTTAATAATAACAGACTGATTATCCCCAAAATAGGATATTTAATTAATGGTAATTTCATGGATTTATTTCGCGCAATCTCTCTTAGAGATCCCGCAGGGTAGGCACAAAGGAGCAAAGACGCAAAGGAAGATCAGGAAAAATCAATGTTGTTCTGGTAAACTTGGACTTTCGATAATTAATCATAAGACCTCGCGGTAAGTGGGAAACGAGCGCGTCTTTAGACCTGAGAGGGAAGCGACACGAGCGATTTTAATCGCCGTGGTCTTTTTAATTGGCATAACTATATCCATCCTTTTTATGAGTTGCTAAACAATATTTGTGACTAATTCCTTGAACTAATCCGCTATTGGTCGAGATATTAAAAGTTCCACTAGTTCTAATAGCAACTCTCCCAAAATATTCACCTACTTTCTTGCCCGCTGTTACTACTGCTTTTACAATGTCGCCAGTTTGAAAACCTTTAACAAACTTAAACCGTGGAACGTATCTAGAAGGAAAACCAAACTTGTCTGTTCTACAAGATTGTCTAGAACCGTGACCATTAGCAGCAATCAACAATGGTTTAATCCCCTTGATGGTTAGAATTGGGGTTGATTGACCAACACAAGCCGCATCAATCCAGTGAGTTTTTGCTAGATTTTGTTGACTACGATTAAACTTTGTTAAACCTCCTGAACCTGTTTCTACTGGTAGTCCTGTATCTTTCAAAACTCTAAATAATGCCCATCTAGTCGCGTTTACTGCGGCTGCATCAGCCAAAGGACGTTTAGCTTGTTTCAAGATTTTCTGTAATCTTGTTGGGTCTTTTTTGAGGAAGTCTTTAATATCCTTAGTTCCTTTTTTGGTATTACATTTCTCGCAACTCAATGTCAGATTTGTAATTGAATTACTACCTCCTTTTGCACGAGGATGAATGTGTTCTACTTGGAAGGGAACGTCTTTCACTCCACAGTAGGCACATTGTCTATTCCACTTTTCTAGTAAGTATTCTTTAGTTTCGTAACCAGCAAGAGTACCTTGCTGATACTCCTTACCTTGAATATCAGGATTAGCCATTAACTGCATATCAAACCGTACCAATTCTTGACTAATAGCTTCAATTGGTGCGAATTTCCGTAACTTCTTAACCCAAGTTTTGATGTTCTCAACTCGACTTTGTAAACTTGGTGCTAACCATCCATTTGGACGGGTTCTATTCAAGAATCTTGGTTGTCTATAACGGGTTTTCCTGGCACGTCTAGAACGTCTTAGTTGTCGTCTAGAAGTTAAAGCATCTCGAATTACAAAACCTCTATGCTTTAATTCGGCTGCAAATACAACCTCTCCAGTCGAGTCGTTAACTAATGCCATTCCTGTGAATTTTGCACCAGGGTCAATCTTTAATCTTAGAGGTGATACTGGTGAATCTGGACGTGATTCTTTGAGGATAATTGTGAATGGGAATTGTCTGAATACGGCTGCTTTTTTGTTTCTTAATAGTTGTCTAGCTTGCGCTGGATGAATTGGATCTAATGGTCTTTTGTTTGTGTCTAATACTAATGTTTTGGACATAAGTCCCTCCATTTCTGGGTAATGTTAGCTTCGACCTGTTATAAGAGCTTGTTAGGCTGTAAGCACTGTTTCAGTGACTTTAAAACTGTTTAGCTTACAGCGACAGAGCGGGGAACTAGCAACGCATTCCGAGGTGTCGTGACTCAAATAACGGCTACCCTTCGACTACGCTCAGGGTGGTCTGGTCAGTACAGCTTGCAATTTCTTACAAGCTCAGTGGCTTTAGCCCTGAGTTACTGACTCAGTTTAAAAGGATTTGTAAACTTTACACCCTCAACAGTTGCACCTGATGGAAAATCTTCACTGTAAATTTCTTCAATTTGATTGAGTCTTGCTGTTGCCCAAATTTGCGCGTCCCAAAAACTAAAGTTATGGGTTTCTAGTCCACGAATCGCTTCTAGGGAGATTAATTTTGTCATATCAACAATATGGCAAATAGCTAAGTAGTTACGCATTCGCACCAATGCCTCAGCAGGAGTTAAAAGCGAGCGTCTAGTGCGGGTTGTAGCCATAAAAAACTCCCCTATCACCTGGGTACTAATTACTGCTTTCCCCGAACGAATTAACCTATCAACAACTGCGATCGCTTGTTCCTGTTTTGTGGTATCTAATGGATCGTAGATGTACACTAGAATATTAGTATCAATAAAAACTCTACCGTTCATAAAGGTCTTCCCGCTTCCAGTCTCTACCTCCAGCTTGAACAGGTCGAGTTTTGATTTGTGCAATAAATTCTCTTTCGGCTTCCCACAGTGAGATATCGGTTTGGGGGACAGTGATTTCACCAAGATGAAGGTCAATGGCTTGACGGATAATCTCGGCTTCACTTATACCTGTTTGTTGTGCAATCTCTTTGAGTAGATGTTCTTGACGTGGTTGGATATAAATCTGCTTGCGAATTTTGGTTGACACAATTTAGAAGTATATTTAGTGTATACATTACATTATACATTATTTATGGGAAAATTGTGATGCCTTCGTTAATTGAGGTGTTAGTTTTTTCCCTTGGAAGATCATCTGTAAAAACTTCTGGAAAAGCAAACTAAGCTCCTAATTTCTGTACCTAACTCAGATGAAATATGCTGTAAATTCTTCCTTATGTTATTCCAAAATTGTCGTTATCGGTTCTGAAAAGGGAGGAATACCTATTTTAATTCAGCCAGAGTCAGGAGTATCAAAACCTTAAAAGGTTCTCTATTTTTGGACTTTACTTTTCGTTACATATTACTCTTCGAGAAGCCGCTCCGCGTCTACGGTTTTTTCCGTTCACCTACTTAATTGATGTTGCTTAAAATCATAAATTACAATTCTGTATAAGGGTAAAGCATCATGCTAAACCCCTACAAAATCTAACTACAACTTTGTTCCACAATCAGAACAGAAATTATGGTTAGGTTGGTTTTGAGTCCCACAATTGCTGCAAGAAATTGATTCAACTGCGGTTCTTGGTGTTGGCTTAGGTAAACCAACCATTTGCGAGTTATTCTTACCAGGCGCTACCATGGGATAGCAATTTTCATCTCTGGTAATGTGGACATTCACAATTACAGGGCCATTGTGTGCCAGCATTTCGGCAATTTTATCTGCCAATTCTTCCCGCTTAGTAATTACCATCCCCTTGATGCCATAAGCCTGTGCTAAAAGCTCAATATCAGGCATTCCGACTTCCATGTTAGAAGATGAATAACGCTGTCCATAGAAGGCTTCCTGCCACTGCCGCACCATGCCCTGCCAACCGTTATTTAAGATCAAAGTCTTGACATTAATGCCATATTGTGCTAACGTTCCCAACTCCTGCAAACACATTTGGAAACTGGCATCACCGCTGATACAGATTACTTCTTCGTCCGGGAATGCCACCTTTGCACCCATAGCCGCAGGAACACCAAAACCCATTGTTCCTAAACCCGCACTAGAAATCCAGCGTCTTGGACCATTTTTGAGGAATTGGGCTGCCCACATTTGATGTTGACCAACATCTGTAGTATAAAATGCGTGGGGGGCTTGACTACCAACTTCAACAATTACCTCTTGAGGAGAAATGCTGTCGGCATGATGGGGGACAATCAGAGGATAATCTTGTTTCCAACTGTTAATTAAGTTTAACCATTCTTGGTTTTGGTTAGGTGTGGCTTTGGTATTTGCGTCTTGACATCGCCGTAATAAGTCTTTTAAGACGTTTTTGACATCCCCCACAATGGGAACTTGGGGAACGCGGTTTTTACCGACTTCTGCGGGGTCAATATCAATGTGAATGACTTTGGCTAAAGAGGCAAATTCGTCTAATTTACCTGTCACGCGGTCATCAAATCTCGCCCCAACACAAATTAATAAATCGCAATCTGTAACGGCAAAGTTAGCGTAGGCTGTGCCGTGCATTCCCAACATTCCCAAGGACAGGGGATGATGTTCATCAAATGCACCGATACCCATTAAGGTAGTAGTGACGGGGAGATTAAATAATTCTGCCAGTTGTTTGACTTCTTCGTGGGCATTAGCGGCGATCGCTCCTCCCCCAACATACAACAATGGGCGACGACTTTCTCTAATTAATTGAATTGCCGCATTAATTTGGCGCGGATTTCCCTTGACTGTGGGACGGTAGCCAGGTAACTTAATTGAACCCGGTGCCACAGGCACATAATCAAATTCTTCTAACGCTACATCTTTGGGAACATCAATTAAAACAGGTCCAGGTCTACCAGTGCTGGCAATGTGAAAAGCTTCAGCCACAATCCGCGCCATATCTTTGGCATCACGGACTACATAAGAATGCTTAACAATGGGTAAGGTAATTCCATAAATATCTGTTTCCTGAAAAGCATCTGTACCAATGGAAGCTCTTGGTACTTGTCCCGTAACCACAATCATGGGGATAGAATCCATGTAAGCCGTAGCAATACCCGTAACTAAATTGGTTGCCCCAGGACCGGAAGTACCAAAGCATACTCCCACTTTACCAGTAGCACGGGCGTAACCGTCGGCGGCGTGGGAAGCACCTTGTTCGTGTCTAACTAAGATATGCTTAACATTACCCCCAGCTTCTATTTTATAGAGGTCATCATAAATCGGTAGAATCGCACCACCGGGATAACCAAAAATATGCTCAACACCATGACGGATAAGACTATCTATCAACGCGAAACCGCCAGATGCCCGTTTTGGTGAGGGAACTGACGAATTAGATACGGGAGACTGCTGATTATTTTCAGATTTTGGGAGACTGATTTGAGAAGACGAAACCACAGTTAACCTCAAAGTATAGCTAAAATTAACGCTTAGATTCTGTATTTAAAACTTCATTTTAATGTAAAAATTCTCACAATTGCAGAGAAAGCCGGATTTATTAGCGTTAAGAATGGATTATGATTGTACAATTTTTAGATCACATCTTGCAATACCCGCCGAGTATTTTGCCAAGTCCAGACACCAACAGCCCCGACAACTATACTCATTCCCAACAATACCGCTGATAATCCAAAGGCATTAACTAGCTTTGTGGTAATTAACAAGGGTGCTGTAAGAGCAATATTAATGGCATGATTTTGAAAGCCAAATACCTTACCGTGCATTTCTGGTGGTGTTTGTTGTTGAATCAAAGTTTGCATTGGCACGTTGACAAAAGCTGCACCCACGCCTAAGAAAATACAAAGTCCTAATGCTAGGGGTTGGTTATCAATAAAAATGAATAAACCTAATGAAACCGCCATCATCAAAAATCCGATTAAAGGCAAGGGTTTATGATGGAGACGATGACCAAAATTCCCCAAAATAGCCGCACCTATTACCATACCCACCCCAGCCGCAGCTACGAAAGAGCTAAATTCTTCTGGTGCTAAATGTAACCTAGCCGCCATACCAATGGCTAATTCTATCAGGGCGGCAAATACGCAGTATAATGTAACTATTTGTAGCATAGCATTCCATACCAGCCGATTTTGTTTGAGATAGCGTAGTCCTAACAAAAATTCAGCCCAGGGATTAATTGCGGCTGTTTCTTCGTGAATCCGTTTGTGTTCTTGAAACTGAATCGGCATCATAATCACGGCAGAAATTAGATATAAGCAGCCAACGACCAATTCTTTACCAAAGCCCTTATTAAAGGTTTCAAACCAATTCAACATCGGAGTAGCCACCGCATTACCAATAATTAATGCAGCCATCATTGTGCTGCTAAATAAGGCATTGGCAGCCATTAAACCTTCTTTTCTTACCAACAGGGGAATTGAAGCCTGTTCTGCTGGGGCAAAAAACTGGGTAACGGTGGAGATAGAAAAGGTGAAGAATAAAAGTATCCCAAATTCTCGTGGCAGGAAGGGAATTAACAGCATGAATATCCCCCGTACCACATCTGAACCCACCATAATCAGTTTTTTTGGCACACGGTCAACGATCACACCACCGGCAGAACCAAACAATATTGCGGGTACGGTAAATGCCATATACAAATAGAAGCGTGCATCACCGCCTATCTGATTCGGGGGTAAATAGAGTTGCAGTAAGGCAATCATTAAGACAAAGAATACCTTATCAGCTAATTGGGAAATTAGTTGACCAATCCACAGGAGCATAAAACCCCGGTTTTTCAGCAGTCCGGTAAAACCGTTATTAACAGCAGTAGGTTCAGTGGGAAACATCAGATACTTGGGAATGGGGAATAAATAGTCACTATTTCTCTTTATAGCGTTCTAAGAGGAAATTGAGAAATTCAGATGCACTGAGGTAGTTTTTGGTGGGAGAGAACCCCAATGATGGATTTACCCATTGGCCTGGGACAGATTGGGGGGAATGCCACATTGATAAATGGTCAACTGCTGGCTCGGCATAAAAGTTGTTTTCTCCCATACCGAGATAAGCTGAAGTCCAATGGGTGTAATAATCATGACTTAAACGATGAATCGGGAAATTGCCCGCTAGAGGGACTCCCCAACCATCAATAGCAATGAAGGCTTGCACATGACCGCCCAAAAGTTGCCACGCTGTGGCTGCACCTATGCCTCCAATTACACCAGCACTAAAACATAAGAATATAACAGGCGATTTTAACTTATTACCGAGGCGATTGTGCAAAAAATGTAAAATATGAAATGTTGATAAAGTTAAATAACCCTGTTCAGGATAAACCAGTATATCTACGGAGTTTTGATGACTTTGATTCAAGCACCCTTGGATAAAGCTTTTAGTTAATTCTGGTTCATGGATTCCCGGACAAATAATAATGGGCATTTATTTTTTATCTTTGAAAAGTCTGCAAAAAATTAAAGGTATTTTCGCGCAAAGACGCAAAGGAGCAAAGACGCAAAGAAAGAGATTAACTCAGATTGTGGTCTAATACATGAAAACTGCTGTAAGAATATATTACATGAGTGGTATAGTATTGACCTATTTATTCCTTGATAATGAGTTTTGGGACAACTTTAAACAACTGCCTAAATATGCTAACTAACAATTTATTAAATCTCCCTCTCATGGGTTGCGGTACTTGGGCTTGGGGTAATCAACTACTCTGGGGGTACGATGAAAGTATGGATAACCAATTACAAGAGGTTTTTAATCTCTGTATTGGCAATGGTATTACATTATTTGATACGGGTGATTCCTACGGTACTGGCAAGTTAAAGGGACGCAGTGAGTTACTTTTAGGAAAATTTGCCCAAGCATATCAAGGCTTAAATCAAGAGCATATTTGCATTGCTACTAAGTTAGCTGCATACCCTTGGAGATGGACTAGAAATTCAATTATATCAGCTTGTCATGCCTCGGCAAAAAGATTAGGACGCAATGTTGATTTGGTGCAAATGCACTGGTCTACTGCTAATTATGCACCTTGGCAAGAGGTGGGTTTATTAGATGGTTTAGGTGATTTATATGAGCAAGGTTTAGTTAAAGGTGTGGGTTTATCTAATTATGGTACAAAACGACTTTTATGGGTACATAAAAGATTTCAGGAAAGAGGTATACCGATTAAAACTTTGCAGGTACAATATTCGCTTTTATCTACTTATCCTGTGACGGAATTAGGTTTAAAGGAAGTTTGTGATGATTTGGGAATTGCATTAATTGCTTATAGTCCTTTAGGGTTGGGTTTATTAACCGGGAAGTTTTCGGAAAATGGCAGTTTTCCTAAAGGTATTCGCGGTTTTTTATGTAAGCAGCTATTACCAGGAATGAAGCCGCTTTTAGGCTGTTTGGGAGAAATAGCAAATACGAGAAATAAAACTATGTCTCAAGTGGCTATTAATTGGTGCATTAGTAAAGGCACAATTCCCATTCCTGGGGCTAAAAGTTTGAAACAAGCAAAGGAGAATATTGGGGCTTTGGGGTGGGTTTTGAGTGATGGTGAGGTGGTAGAGTTGGATAATGCTGCTGATAGGGTAGAGAAGAAAATGGTGCAGAATATTTTTCAGACAAGGTGAGATAAAAACAAATATCTAAAAAATAGAATAATGTTAATGCGTCCTAATCCACTATTTATTAGTAATACTGATTGTGGGTCACACTACTATATATATTTTTGTAAAATTATTTGCCAAGCTTGAATATGAGAATCTTTAACTTCTGTTGAATTTTTAGCATCTTTTACTAATTCTTCTGTATATGTTTTGATAAATTCATGATAATCTTCTATAAAACGCAGGTAATATTTTAAGGTGTTCACAATACCATTAGCAATAATTTCTAACCCACGTTCTCTTTTAATTTTCAAAATCAATTCATTAATATATTTTTCTTCATCTTTATTAAGAAAACAGTCTTTGTATGTAGTTAGAATATAATACCTTTTTATTGTTGTATTTGCAGATTTTTTTACTATATCTAATATCATATTTCTATCAATAGGAATATTGTGTTTTATCTCTAATATTTCAAAGGGATTGTTATGGTTATCCCTTATTTCTATATCACCATAACCATGTTTATCAGCAGAAGTATGAACATTTAAAGGTAGTAATACTTTATTTTCAAATCTGCGGACAGTTTTAAATATTTGTTTATAGATAGCAAAAATTACAATTACTGGTAATCTAGAACTTAAAGGTTCTTCAAAATGTCTTTCTACCATTTTCAGCACTGTATTAATATTGATAATATTTACAGAATTAACAATTTCTAAAGTTTCTGTAAAAACTATTTCTTGAGATTGGGAAATAAGATATAATTGTGCTAAGATATAAACTAAACAATTTTCAATATCAATTGTTTGATTTTCAATTTTATCAATTAGTTGTAAAAAAGGTGTAACTAAGCTTTTACTCCTTAATGGTAATTTAAATCCCTCCTCAAAATTCCAGATAATGTCTGCGCGTGTTGCTTTAGTTAAAAAACCAGTTTCCTTATTAGCATATCTTGGAAAATATTCTTTAAAGAATGGAATAGTTACTTTGTTATCAAGTCCTCTAGCATAATATCCATTAGGAAATTTCTTTTGATGTAATCTGATATCTTGCTCTGGTTTAATTATTTTCTTGAGTAAACTGGTAATAATTACCTGAATTAAAGATTTATCGGTTTCTATTTTTTGAATAAAAATATCTACACAAGTTCTTATTTCTTGATCAAATTCTGTAAATGATTGATTTTTAACTAATTCAAGTGCTTGCTGATAGCATTTCTCTAATGCGGCAATTTCTTGACTATATTTATTTTTATTTTTCATATAAATAATTCCTGCTGCTGAGAATCAGATTCTTCCATACGGTTATTAGCTAAGTTTACATAATCAGGATTGATTTCAATTCCTAAATAATTTCTATTTAAATTTCTAGCTGCGATACAAGTTGTACCACTACCACAAAAAGGATCAAGGACAAAATCACCTTGTTGAGTTAATAATTTAATCAGTTCTTGAATAATATACATCGGATAAACTGCTGGATGATGATTATTTTTAGTAATCTCTACCGGACTTTCAATAATGTCTTTTTTCATCGTGTTTCCTAAAATTCTAATAATAGTAAAACCATTATTCTTGATTTGGTTATTTCTTCCTCCATCTTGTCCACCATAAGCTAATTTATGTACACCATGAATTTTCATTCTAAATCCTTCAATTTCTCCATTGTGTACTGCTAAAATAGCTTGATTTAATGCTTTAATAGCATTATTTTTTTGTTCTTCACTTAAATCAGAATTTTTGATTAATTCCACATATTTTTTACCTAATTTATCAGAGGGTTTACTTTTAACGCTTTTGTTAAAACTATCCAAGTGTTGTAAATAATTATCCAAATTAAAATAATAATCTTTTGATTTAGCAAATATGAAAAAAGGTTCTGTAGCTTGTATTAATTTTCTTTTATCTTGACGTGGTGTAGGATTGAGTTTTGACCATGTAATTTGATTAATAAGAAAAATATTTTGATTTTGGGTGGCTTGAATTGCAAATTTATAAGGAATTAGAGATAAACTTCCGTTGATATATTTATCTCCTAAATTAAAAACTATTACTCCAGTTTTTTTTAAAACGCGCACACATTCCCCAAAAACTGTGAGGATATTTTTTAAATATTCTGATTCAGTTGTTTCATTACCAATACCTAAATCACCATTTCCATAATTACGTTGCTGAAAATATGGTGGTGAAGTAATGATTAAATCAAAAGTATCATCTTCTATTTGTTTGAGTACAGATAAATTATCCCCAAGAATAATTTTATTTTTGAGGTCTGATATTGCTCGTAATTTCATGTGACTTTATGCAATTTAAATTTAATCTCTAATTATGTATTTCAGTGTAACAGGTTTTGTATTTTTTAAAACATTCTCTCAATAAAATTTAATAATTTAACTTTTCAAGCATCAATCACACGCACATAAGCACTACATCAGAAAAACGTGATATTTTGAGTATAATGTAAGTTACAGGTTAAATACTCAATATTCAAGAATACTATAAAATTAGCAATGCTAGAAAAATCAAGATTATATTTCCCAACTCTTACCAAATCCAAGTATCAACCCCAAAGCCAAGATACAGCAATAGAAGCTGATATTTATTTCTTTCAAAAATGGCGACAACTATCATTAAAACAACGCATAGAAAGATTTATTAGCCATGAACGAGGAGTAAAAAAACTATGTCTGATAGGAATTAAATCTCGAAATCGCAATTCAACTATACAGGAAATTCGTAATTTATTTACCCGTGCTGTGTTAGGAGAAAAATTTACTCCTGATTTTCAACCAAAAGGTATTAAGGAAAATATGTGGATTCAAGATTCAATTTCTTTAGCAGGAGAACTACATCAACTTTTTGAATCAATTAATATTGATTATTATGTAAGTGGAGGTGTTGCTAGTTCTATTCATGGAGAACCACGTTCTACTCGTGATTTAGATTTGGTGATAGAATTTAAACCAAATCAAATAGATTTACTGGTAAAAACTTTAGAAGCATCTGGATATTATTGTCCAGCAGGTGCGGTAGAAGATTTGCAACAAGGTTTGGGAAATATGTTGAATATTACCCATACAGAAACTATTGCTAATGCTGATATATATATTACTGACAATTCACCTTTTGCAATATCTCAAATGCAGCGGAGAATATTAGTTGATTTAGATGGAATACCTGCTTTTTGGATAGCTTCAGCAGAAGATATTATTTTACAGAAACTTCGCTGGGGAAAGGGAAGTAAATCAGAAAAACAATGGCGCGATGTTTTGGGGATAATTAAGTTACAAGCAGAAATTTTGGATTATGGTTATTTAACAGAATGGGCGGAAAATTTAGATTTAGTTGTTGATTTAAGTGAGGTATTAACTCAAGCTGGGATATGAAATAAATATAAAAATCTCTCATGCTTAGAAACCCAACTTCTCTAAGAAGTCAGAAATCTTATGTTGATCACCCCCATAATTTGCTAAACTCCAATTTTGTCAAGGCAACAAAAATCTGAGTATTGGGAATTGAGAGAGGTTCGCAAAGTGGTGGAAAGTGAAGACGTAGAACAAATTTATCCCCAGGATTTTTCATGGCGGTTTTGGCCTGTTGTGCCAATTTACCCTTATGGTCAACGGCATACTATCCGTAAAGAAGTTGTCAAAGATACCATCTGGACCTTTGATCAATTGCAGGGAATTTTCTATGTAGTTGTGCCAATTCGCATGACTGTAGTTAAGCTGGAACAGGGCGGTTTGCTGGTTTATGCACCTGTCGCACCAACGGGAGAATGTGTTCGCTTGCTGAATGAGTTGGTAGCAGAACACGGTGATGTTAAGTATATTATTTTGCCCACGATATCAGGAATAGAACATAAAGTATTCGTTGGTCCATTTGCGCGACGCTTTCCCACTGCACAGGTATTTGTCGCTCCCGGACAATGGAGTTTTCCGATCAATCTGCCTTTGAGTTGGTTGGGTTTACCCGGTAAACGGACTCATATACTGCCTGAAAATAGCCAGGAAGCCCCTTTTGCTGAAGATTTTGATTATGCAACCATCGGACCGATTGATTTGGGTTTGGGTAAGTTTGCAGAGGTGGTTTTTTTCCACAAGCGATCGCACATTCTCTTAGTTACAGATACCATAGTTTCAGTACCAGCAGAGCCACCTGCAATTGTCCAACTTGACCCCTATCCCTTACTCTACCACGCGAAGGATAAAGCCTTTGACATCGTTGCAGATACCTCAGCAAACCGCCGTAAAGGGTGGCAGCGAATCACATTATTTGCCTTGTATTTCAGTCCCAGTGTGTTAGAAGTACCTACATGGGGTGAAGTATGGCGTGATGCCGAAAAAGCTCCAGAACGTTCGAGAAAAGCCTATTTCGGGTTTTTCCCCTTCCAATGGCGGGAAAATTGGCAAGATTCATTTGATATTTTACAAGGAAATGGGCGGATATTTGTTGCCCCAATTTTACAAAGTTTGATTTTAAATCGCGCACCCACAGAAACAATAAATTGGGCTAATAAAGTTGCCAGTTGGGATTTTCAATGGATTATTCCCTGTCATTTTAATGCCCCGATTAAAGTCGAACCGCAACAATTTCGTCAAGCATTTGCGTTTTTAGAAAAACAGCCTGTTGGGGGTTTAGTTAGTAGCAATAGCTATTCTTTGCCGGAGGATGATTTTAAGTTATTGAGAGATATTGATTCAGGTTTAAATAAGTTGGGTATTGTGCCACCAGCAAAAGAGAAAGTGTAATTATAAATAAACTGACAATGAGGTAGGTGTTTCAGATGTTTCAGTCTGTACACTTGGCATAAATAGACATCAGGATTTTTTTATGAATCTGGGAATATTTCGGGTTTTAAAGATGAGTTTTTTTCTACATCCTGTACATCCTTAAATCCTGGAAATCTATCATTTGTCAATAGGTAAATGACAAAAATACCTTTGTTTCGGGTTTGATTTTTAGTTTGCCCCTTTGCCTTTGCAAGAAATAAAAAATATTAATAATTGCTATACTAGAAAAATTACAACTATCTCATAGTAACCGTAAAAATATATGACTCTTAGCCAATTTCAACCCTATATTTCCATAGAAGAATACTTACAAGCTGAAAAATCTAGCCCTATTAAACATGAATATATCCAAGGGCAAATTTACGCAATGGCTGGTGCTAGTGATGCCCATGTAACAATTACCGCTAACTTAGTTGCCCTTTTAAGAAATCATATTCGTGGTACAGGATGTCGGCTTTACGTCGCTGACATGAAAGCAAGAATTGAATCTCTAGATATTTTCTATTATCCTGATATTATGGTAACTTGTGATTCAAGAGATACACAGTTTGAATATTTTAAACGATATCCGAGTTTAATTATTGAAGTTTTATCACCTTCTACAGAAGCCTTAGATAGAGGTGATAAATTTAGTGATTATCAAGAATTAGACACTTTACAAGAATATGTTTCAGTTAGTCAAAATCGGCAACGAATTGATTGTTTCCGGCGCAATTCCGAAGAAAGATGGGTTCTTTATAGCTATAGAGGAAATCAACAATTAGAATTAACCAGTGTGAATTTTTCTTGTCCTCTCGCTGATGTTTATGAGGATGTTGCTTTTCCTCCAAATTTAAGTAAATAAAATTCTAAAGATGAGTTTTTTCTACATCCTGAAAATGCTTAATTGTCTGATAGCGTAGCGTGGCGCAAGCCATATCAGGATGCTCAGGATTAGAGGATTTACAGGATTTTTTATGAATATTTATCTGGGAATATTTCAGGTTTTTAAGATGAGTTTTTTCTTCATCCTGAAAATGCTTAGTTGTCTGAATCAGGATTTCCAGGATTAGAGGATTTACAGGATTTTTTATGAATATTTATCTGAGAATATTTCAGGTTTTAAAGATGAGTTTTTTCTACATCCTCTACATCCTTAAATCCTGGATATCCTGATTCAGACAGTAGGGTGTGTAAGAGGATGTTTGAAAAGTATCAGAATTAATCGAGATCCCCCCAACCCCCCTTACAAAGGGGGGCTAAATTCCTCAAAGTCCCCCTTTTTAAGGGGGATTTAGGGGGATATGCGGGTGTCAGATCCCACACGAGAAAGTTTTCAAACATCCTCTAAGCGAAGCGTAATGCACCAAAATTGATTAAATTTAATCTCATGAATTAATGTGAGTTACGTCGCGCTCATAATTTAATCTATATTTCATAATATTTTCGCGCTTCTAACGCATCCTACAAACTATTTTTTTGTATTAATTTCAATAAGACTAACTCCATCATTATTGATGACTAATGAACAAAATATTCCTACCTTTTGATATTTATCCTGATTAAGGAAATCATCTACGGCAAAAGATGTCATTATACATACATCTTTTAGTATTGTGCCTTCTACTTGCCAGTCCCAAATTCTACACCTTAAATCTCTGGGTACATCAACTAAAGAAATAGCCCTAATCAAAGGATCAACTGGTGAACCATAACAAATTCTTCCATTGTAAATCCTTCCACTTATATGATGACAAGACCTTACGTCTTGACTACAAATATTACAGATTGATTTCTTCATCAAAATCTCCGGGCTTATATATTTTCCAATTCCAAAAGAAACTTCAAAAAATTTATCTATTGATTGTATATCATTTAACACAATATCTATTATTTCAGTTTCACTTAGGTACTGATAGACAAAGCCAAGTCTATCTTTACAGTCTTGCAATACTATCCAATTGTAATTAACTTCTTTGTGAGACTTATTCCATTCCTTATCTCTCATTATTTGTTTGAGATATGAAAATTCTTGCAAACCTCTAAATAGAATTGCAGAAATAAGAAGTTTGTTATAATTAATATTTATTTCTCCCCAATAACTAAGTTCAATAGTAGTTTTACAAAAATTAATAAAATTTAGGCATAATTTTTTTGCTCTTTCATATTTTTTATTTATAATTAATTTATACCACTTATAGAAATATTTATAAGTTTCTTCATCTAAATTATCTTCATTGATTTTAGTTGTTATTATCCTTTGGATTGACATTCTTAATATCATTGATAATTTTCTGAAAGTCTTCAAAATTTCCATCATAGTTTATAGAACGATATATATTATTTCCTTCTATTATTCTCAATTCAATATGAATTTTATTATTATTTTCCCCTTCTATACTTTTTGTTGAAAAATTTTGCTTTTTCTGAAGTTCAAGTGTTAATAAACTGGATATAACCGCAGTTAAGACTGGTATGGCTAGTTTATCTAAAATATAGGTTACACCAAACCATAATTCTATACCTCTACGTTCCAATTCTACCGTTTCTAACCCCAGATCATAAGAATTTGCACACTTAATTCCTGCTTCTCTTAAAAGTTTGCAAAAGTTTGCATTATGGGCAGTATCTATTAATTCTTCTTCTGTTGAAGCTGTTTCTATATTCTCAGGTAAACAAAGTACCTGATAGGCTTTAATTTTTTCAAAATCTAAACCATGTTTTTCTAGTTGTTTCATACTTTTCATTATGTATTTTACCCTTTTGATATTTTTGTCAAGTTAAAGTTCAGTAACATTAGTAATTTAAGTTTATCACGCAATCACCCTATTTCTTCCTTCGCTTCCTTCGTCCCTTCGTGGTTCATTAACTCTGCGCCTTTGCTCCTTAGCGACTTTGCGCGAAACCTTCATAATCCAGGGGCGGACAAACCGCCCCCATTAAAATCAGGTAACACCAAAAACAATCACCAAGCCCAAAACAGCCCCAAAAACGATCAAGGCATAGAATTGAACCCGACCATTTTCCAAGTATTTCAAACCTTCACCACTAACAAGAGTAAAGAAACCCGTGAGATTAACAGCGCCGTCAACAACGCGGAAATCAACTTCCATAACTTGTCTAGCCACACGACGCAAACCGAGAACAAAGACACGATGATAAATGTCATCAAAGTACCATTTGTTCAAAGATAAATCGTATAGCGGTTGAATGTTTTTAGCGATCGCACTAGGATCAATTTTGCGGGCTAAATACATCAACACAGCCAAAGTAATCCCAATCACAGAAACAGCCACAGAACTACCAGCCATAATGTAAAACTCATGGGGGTCAAATTCCGCAGCCTTTTCCATAACTTCCGCCAAAGTTTCGGTAGGAGGAAAGATAAACTGCTCAAAATAATTGGCGTAGGGAGTCCCCACCAAACCAATCAACATCGAAGGAATAGCCAACACCACCAACGGTAAACTCATCGTCCAAGGAGACTCATGAGGCTCATGGCTGTGGGAGTCATGGGAGTGACTGGCCAATTCTCCCTTTTTCATCGCCCCAGGACCAAAATTAGGCACTAATTCTGCTGTCCCTGACTTTTCAGCCAAAGCAGCAGCCGCATTTTTGAGTTTTACCTTGATTTTCTCGTCATTACCCCGGAATTTACCTTCAAATGTTGAGAAATACATTCTAAACATATAAAAAGCTGTAATCCCTGCTGTCACCCAACCAATAAACCACAGGAAAGGGTTAGCAGCAAAAGCCGCACCGAGAATTTCATCTTTTGACCAGAAACCAGCAAAGGGAGGAATCCCCGCAATGGCCAAGCAACCAATCAAAAACGTGAAACTTGTCACGGGCATATATTTCCGCAGTCCCCCCATTAAGCGCATATCCTGCGCTAATACAGGGTCATGACCAACAACTGCTTCCATGCCATGAATTACCGAACCAGAACCCAAGAATAGCATCGCTTTAAAATAAGCGTGGGTCATGAGGTGGAATAATCCCGCACTGTAAGCGCCCACACCCATAGCCATGACCATGTAACCAAGTTGGGAAATGGTGGAATAAGCCAAACCCTTTTTGATGTCGTTTTGGGTAATGGCGATAGTTGCTCCTAAAAACGCTGTAAATGCGCCAGTATAAGCAATTACGTTCATTGCGGCTGGGACATTTTCAAATACTGGGTACATCCGGGCAATTAGGAATACACCCGCCGCTACCATTGTTGCCGCATGAATTAGGGCAGAAATAGGGGTAGGACCTTCCATTGCGTCTGGTAGCCAGACATGGAGGGGGAATTGGGCAGATTTAGCCACAGGTCCCAGGAAGACTAAAATCGCCAACACAATGGCGAGGAAATTGCTAATAGAGCCGGTTTCTACTAGGTTAGATAGGCGATCGCCCATCACCATAAAATCAAAGCTGCCTGTCGCCCAGAACAGCCCCAAAATGCCCAATAGTAACCCGAAGTCACCGACGCGGTTGGTGACAAATGCCTTTTGACAAGCATCTGCTGCGGCTTTGCGGTCATACCAAAAGCCCACTAGGAGGTAGGAACACATCCCCACCAATTCCCAGAAAATGTAAACTTGTACTAGGTTGGGACTGACCACCAAACCTAACATGGAAGAGCCAAACAAGCTGAGATAGGCATAAAACCGCACATAACCCGGATCATGCGCCATGTAGCCATCGGTGTAAATCATCACCAAAACGGCTACTGTGGTGACAATCACCAGCATTAGAGATGTCAGGTGGTCAATAGTGTAGCCCATCGTCAGGTGAAAATTCCCGGCTGATGCCCATTCCACAGTCCAAAGATAAGACGCATGGCCTTGAAATTGACTCCACAGCAAAGCCAACGACAGTGCCATAGAAGCTCCCATGAGGGAGATAATAACTACAGCATTCAACTGTCGCAGGCGGTTTGTCACCTGATTTATCGAGATTAGCCCTAGACCGACCAGCATTGCTCCCAAGAGAGGTAATACTGGAATCAGCCAGGCATACTGATAGATTACTTCCATCACTAACGCCTACTTTTAGAATTCTGTACAAATATATTGAATTGAGAAGATGCCCAAAAAATGAAAATTCAATTGGGGATTGCTGATTGAAAAGAAATAAGCTACTTCTGATAGCCCAATACTTTCAAGTTAGCTTGAATTTTCCCACTTCAAACTTGAGTTAACTGAATAATCAGAACTGCTAATAATTGTGACACACACCCTTGAGGATAAAATACCCCACCTGATACCCTTTAGGTGGGGTGTTAAGCATGGTTTTATATTTGGTCAGTTGTTAGTAGGGGCGAAGCATTTGGAAGATAAATTATCGGACATTGCCAAAAATAGTTCTCCAAATGCTTCGCCCGTACAGTTGTCAGTTGTCAGTTGTCAGTTGTCAGTTGTGATTGGAATAATTCTTTCCCCCTGCTCCCTGCACCCTGACTCCTGCTATATCTATTTTCTCGTGACTTGTATAGGTGAATTTAATTGCTTCTAAAGCTTGACGTAAATCGTCTTTACCGGGAAAACCTTCTAAACGTTGTTTGACTATACCTTTTTCAATTAATAGTAAAGTCGGTAGTGATTTCAGTCTATAGGTATTAGACAACTTAAAATTTTGGTCAGCGTTGACTCCCACCAATTTAAGTTCATCACCACATTCAGCCTGAAATTGTAATAATAGCGGGTGAATGATGCGACATAGTCCACACCAGGGTGCTTCAAAATTAACTAAAACAGGAACTGAAGATTCTAAAACTTCTTGAGTAAATGTCCGTTCATTAACCGACAACACCATGATGCCTCTCGTGATTATAAGGTTTTTATCTCAAAATTAGCTGTCAGCAGCAGCAAATTGGTAAGTTATCCCATTTTGGGGTTTAAATTTTAAATTGAGGATTTTCATGTTTTTCTGCTGACAAAAAAGCCACCGTGATTGTCGCGCTGGCTGTTCTCCATTTCCAATCCTGATTGCTATTGCTTCTGAAAAATTTTACAATGCTGAGAGCGCGGCTGGGTGCAGTCTATACATTGATATTTATTTACCGTTTCGACTAAGGTAGATAGTGACTTTTTGTCTACGTCCATAAAACCCACTTCAGCCTGGCGGATAAATTCTTTCCCCAATCCCAGTTCTCAACAGTTTAATGATATATGTTTGAGTCTATCATACATTGTTTTGGTAGCAAGTGATCAGCACAAAGTTTTATTAGATTTATATGTTTTGTTGATCTTGGGGATCAGACTAAACTACCACATTATCCTACTTGTTGCCACTAATAACAAGGGGTGCGACCACCATAATAGACCAGTAAAAATGGCAACTCCTAAATAAGCAGGGCGGAGAAATTCTTCCCAGTTCCAAGATTGACGTCCATCAATAATCGCTTGAAAGGGGATAATCGAAGTCCGTTGTTTGACCATCTCAAAAGCTTCTCCATAGCGTTGACTTAAACGGCGATCGCCATGCCATACTCCAAATAGGTGATGTATTACTAAACCGATTGAGGTAACAAGAGTGAAACTAGTTCCTAACCACAGGGTATGGGCTACACACCAAATAACCTGTCCTACCATTTGGGGATGACGGGTAATACGGATAATCCCTGTTTCATAAAGATGAACTTGGGGCTTTTGAATAGCCGCAATTTCTAGTAGATTGAAGGTAGCAGGATATAAAAATAAAAAGGATATAGCTGATAGTACCCAAACTAATGCCCCCACTCCTGGTATACCTTGTACCTGCCAAAGTTGCCAGCCATCGTAACGGTGATTAAAAAAGTAAACAATTAAGATCACAGCCAAAGGCAGGCTAATTAATGCAAAGATAATGCGATAAAGCCTCGGTCCAAGGTATTTTTCTGCCCAAGGACGCACAGCAGCCCCCCCGCTATGGGCGATCGCAAAAACTAATTGTAACCCTAGTATGACAAAATGACTGGAGGTAAACCAAGGATTGGACATCATATATACAACTCAATTCAAAATTCAAATTCAAAGAAGCTACTATTGGTAAACATCTTGACTGGTGTAAGCTATTAGCTATCAGCTATCAGTAGTCAGCCAAGAACAGGAGTAAAGAAGACGAATTATTCATTTTCTTGAAGTTACACCCAGGCAATTAGTTTTAATTACCTGTATTTCCGTCTTAAAATCTGATAGCTGAAGGCTGACGGCTGAATGCTTGATTATACACAGGAAGATTTTTGTCAAGATGTTGTGGTAAGTATTTTAGTTAGTTGTTCAAATCTTAACAATGCCATAAATCATGCTTAGTCACCAAACTATTCATTTTGATTTATTTTTAAAGTTGCTCATGAATCCCAGGTTGTGGGTTAAGCCTTATGTCTGACCTTCCTTTTACTTTAGATCAGTTACGAATTCTCAAAGCGATCGCCCAAGAAGGGAGTTTTAAGCGGGCTGCTGATAGCCTTTACGTCTCCCAACCTGCTGTGAGTTTGCAAGTTCAAAACCTGGAACGACAACTGGATGTTCCCCTATTTGACAGAGGAGGCCGTCGCGCTCAATTGACTGAAGCGGGACATCTACTTCTGAGCTATGGGGACAAAATCCTCAGCTTGTGTCAGGAAACCTGCCGCGCCATTGAAGATTTGCAAAATCTCCAAGGAGGTACATTGATTGTTGGTGCTTCCCAAACCACTGGCACTTATCTGTTACCAAAAATGATCGGCTTATTTCGCCAAAAATATCCAGATGTAGCCGTACAATTGCACGTCCATTCTACCCGTCGCACGGCTTGGAGTGTATCTAATGGCCAGGTTGATTTAGCAATTATTGGTGGGGAAATTCCCACTGAATTAGCGGAATCTTTAGAAACTGTTCCCTATGCTGAAGATGAATTGGCACTCATTTTACCCACATCCCATCCCTTTGCTAAATTAGAAACAATTCAAAAAGAAGACCTATATAAACTACAATTCATTGCTCTTGACTCCCAATCAACTATCCGCAAAGTCATTGATCAGGTTTTAGCCCGTTGTGATATTGACACTAGGCGGTTTAAGTTTGAAATGGAACTAAATTCCATAGAAGCTATTAAAAACGCTGTCCAATCTGGCTTAGGTGCTGCCTTTGTTTCTACTTCAGCGATCGCTAAGGAGTTACAAATGGGTGTTCTCCATCGTGCCCCCATCGAAGGAGTAGTGGTGAAGCGGACACTCTGGCTAATATGTAACCCCAATCGCTATAGATCCAAAGCCGCAGAAGCTTTTAGTCAGGAAATTTTACCTCAGTTTGCTAACCCAGCCTGGACACAGGAGGTGTTAAAATTATCACAAATCAATCAAGTGATAAATAGTACATTGGATATAGCAACATCTAACGGTTCTGATGCCAATTAAAAACCTTGTTACCAGTCAAAAGTCATTAGTTAACGACAAATTTCTAATGACCAATGACTCATTTGAATAACAAACAATATGGAAGTCTGCTGCACTCGTCCCCACTGTCAACATCCTAAAAATCACTTTCCTGATTTAGATGATATTAAAACACTAAAAACAGTACCGCAAAAATTTTGTACTAGCTGCGGTATGCCCCTGATTTTACGTGACCACTATTTGCCAATTAAACTTTTGGCTACCGGAGGATTTGGTGCTGCTTTTTTGGCAATTGATCGTGATACTCCGAGAATGCGTCAATGTGTAGTTAAGCAATTTCAACCAAGTGGTAATTTAACGGAAGATGCCTTAGAAAAAGCCAGAATTTTATTTACACAAGAAGCAGGAGTTTTAGAAGAAATAGGTAATGAACATCAGCAAATACCTAAATTATTTGCTTTTTTTACGATTACAGTTCCTAACCTAAAAATAAATAAGTCAGAGCAGTTTTTTTATTTAGTTCAAGAATATATTTCTGGACAAACTCTAGAAGAAGAATTAGTTGAACAGGGCAATTTTTCTGAGATAAAAATCCTAAAAATACTCAGGGAAATTCTCCCAGTTCTCCAGTTCATCCATGACAAAGGTATTAGCAGTAACAACATTATTTCGACTTATTTATAAATTAATGTCTTCAATTCTTTAGAAAAAAAGCACTAAGGAAACCACCCATGTCTCAAAAAAAAGAAACTCTGTCACTGCTCTTATCTCTTGTTCTTACCTCTGGATTAAGCTTGGTTTTGCTGTTGCTTTCTTTAATGGAACATTGGGGACGAATTAACAATAATTCTAGTACCACTAACTCTGCTAATCAGAATCTCACTCAGAACCCCAGTAACAACATTATTAACCGTAATCCGCCACCAGTCAGTAATTGTAAAATCCCCAATTTACCACAAGGTATATTTAGTTATAGTGGTAGTACAACATGGGCTCCTATCCGTCGGGATGTAGACTCAGTCCTCAAAAATAGTTGTCCTCAGTTTGATTTACGTTATACCCAACCCATTAACGAAAAACCAGGTTCAGGAACTGGGATTAAAATGTTGATAGCAAATCAACTAGCTTTTTCTCAATCTTCTCGTCCCGTTAAACCAGAAGAAAACGAAACTGCCAAAACCAAAGGATTTAGCTTAAAAGAAATTACTGTAGCCATTGATGGAATTGCGATCGCTGTTAATCATAACCTAAATATTCCAGGATTAACAGTTTCTCAACTTAAAGATATTTACACTGGCAAAATTACTAACTGGCAACAAGTAAGTGGTACAAATTTACCCATTATTCCCCTATCTCGCAGCAAAGAAGCCGGTGGCACAGTAGATTTTTTTGTCGAAAACGTTCTCAATAAAGATAAATTTGGCAACAATATTAATTACATTGGTACAACCACAGAAGCTATCCGCAAAGTAGCTATTGCTCCTGGTGCTATCTATTATGGTTCTGCTCCAGAGATTGTCCCTCAATGTACAATCAAATCCCTACCAATAGGACGGACAAGTGAGCAATTAATAGCACCTTACCAACAACCAGAAATAACTCAATCTCAATGTGCCAACAAGCCTAACCAGTTGAATTCTCAAGACTTTCGCAGTGGCAACTACCCAATCACCCGCAATTTATTTGTGATTATAAAACAAAATGGTCAATCAGACCAACAAGCCGGGGAAGTGTATGCAAATTGGTTAGTTACATCTCAAGGTCAAGAACTGATTGAAAAAGCTGGATTTGTCAGAATCAAATAAAAGGAGTCAGGAGGAAGAAAGAAGAAAGAAAGAAAAGAATTATCTATAACCTGGAAAAGTGCCTGAGTTTTCATGATACCAAAAGCCGAGATCAATAATTGGAACCAGGTGGGTGGCCCCAATTTGCTGATCTAGCGTTATGAGTGCCTTCATCATAAATGCGGCACTAGAGAACATTTTGTCCAGGACATCTTCATTTCATACCCGATTACCCAAAATCTGTTTGTGGTGGTCAAACAGATTCGTAAAATTGACACTCTCAGGGCTAAAGCCCCTGAGTTTCCGACTTACCGCGAGATATTATGAGGAGCAGGTTCACAGAACTAATTACCCAATTTGGACTAGTTAGAATCCGCTGATACCTGCCATTGGTGTGTCCGAGAGTGGCAAGCTCTCAGTCAACATCTATCAATTTGCTGCTCATTAAAGATTTGAACTAGATCCTAGCTGACTCTATTGATAGATTCAGCGGGTAGGCAAATCAGATTATCTCCTTGGGTCAGGATTAAGCCCCGTTGACGTAATTTACCCATTAAACGAGTGACAGTCACACGGGTTGAACCAATGGCGCTGCCTATTTGGGCATGGGTGAGGGGGAAGGGCAAGGAATAACCACGAATGACATCAGGATCAGTTTCGCTCATTGAAGGCTCTCCATATTCCTCAATCAGTAGGGTGAGAAATCCTAAGAGTCTGTCAATTGTCCGACGTTGTCCTAAAGCACTCAACCATAGCAACTTGCGCTGGTGCTGATATCTAAAAGCATCCATAACTTCACGGCGGAAGTGAGGCCAGTTGTCTAGGTCATGCCAGTACATCCACAGCACTGCTGTTTGGTCAACGTGGGCGTAGGACTGGAGTGTAAATGGAGATTGAGCAACAATTTCAAAAGGTTGACCTGCTCCCACAAAACCCAAGAAAGCTTCTTCTGGAGTTCTGTTAATCCGTCTAGATGTTAACTGACTAGCAGTAGCACTGACTTGGGCAGTTCCTACCATGCGAATAGCACCTCTTTGGACTAAATAGAGCAAACCAGGTCTAGCTGGAATCCGCTCATCTTTACTGAAGGTGCGGCAGCGGTAGTGTTCTTGGGCCCAGTCAAGGATTCGCTGCCAAGTTAAGAAAGGACGTGAAGCTTCGGAAAAGGAGGATTGAGATTGCATAGGTAACAAAGAGTGTTTGGCTGAGAACAAAGACGTGATAAGAAAAGTGCAAGGAGTGTCTTTGTGTTAACGGGGTAGGCATAACGCCTAACAGCGTCAGCCCTCCAATGGGATAGAAAGCTAAATTGCTCTCTATTTTTTCTTATACTTCCTACTGTACAACAAGGGTAGTAAAGATTACCCATTTTTTATACATTATTCATCAAATTTTATCCTACTCTCATTTTTCCTTACATAGACTAAACTTCTGTCTGAAGATAGATGGAACAGGATAAAATGATGCACACCATAAATTTTTTACAAAGAAATACGTGTGTTATAGACTACTTTTAGCTCAAAATAAAGCAATTGAGCATTTAATAACTGGATATTTAGTGTCTTTCTTCAGTATTTTTACCAATAGTGGGGAAATTACAAGCATAAAAGGGAAAAAAGTTCCTCTCTATCAGGGAGGATATAATCAGAAAATTTTATATATCTCTGGTATGGCTATGAGCATATCAAAATCTCAGAATTCACCAGCGATGGAAATTGCTCAGGCGATTGTTGAGCATTTATCCCGAAATAGTGCTAGTTTATTTAACGTTAAAGTAGTTCCCCCCGGTTGGATTCATATAGAACTCGTTGACTCTACCTTAGCGGCTTGGTTACACTGTCTCACTGTCAGCGGAAATGAGGAATGCTCACTAGAACAAAGTGAACAGGCAAAAAGTAAAATTTCTGTTCCTAATCGCCAATTAACCAACTCATTAACAATTTTTAAAATTCAATACGCTCATTCACGATGCTGTTCTTTGTTGTGTATAGCAGAAAAGGAAGGATTAATTGAACTTGATAGAACAAATATTAAAGGTTTTGTATCTGTAAACGCTATATCTTGGCTTAATTGTGATCAAAAACTTCGCATTAATCACGCTGATGAGAGTTTTCTGATTTACCAATTAGTCAAAGTGGTAGATGATTTGGTTTGTGCTGATAGTGGTAGTTCCATTAACTGGTCAAAAGCAGGTGAGAATTTGAGTCAAGCTTTTGAGCGGTTTTGGTGTAATTGTCGGATTTGGGGGGAAGTGAAAATTCATGATCCAGAATTAGCTCAAGCAAGATTAGGATTGCTGATAGCGACTCAATTGGTTTTAAGGTCTGTGTTAGAAGACAAATTGGGGATTGTCGCACCTGTAGAACTTTAATATGTGAAATTCAAAAATTCAGATCCCCCACTTCTTTGAGAAGTCGGGGATCTATCTTTCTATCTTGTCGGAATTTTACAAAAACTTTGAGAAATTCTCTTGACAAAATAAATATCTCCGACTACAATCGCAGGTGTGTGAGGAGCGAAATTAGGAAAGACACCGAGACGAAACACGGCCAGTCGTCGGTGTCTTTTCTTGTTTTTGGATTTTTATTTAAGTAAGAATTTTTCCATTGCTATGGCTGCACCATCTAACTCTACACTAGGTGCTACCCAATCAGCGATCGCTTGCACTTGGTCTGGTGCGTCACCCATAGCGACACTAATGCCAGCATAACTGAGCATTTCTACATCATTGAAATTATCACCGATAGTCATGACATGATGACTTTCTAAACCTAGCATTTCTTCAGCTAGATAACGGACAGCATTGCCTTTATTAACATGAGTGTTAGCTGCTTCTAGGAAGGTGGCTACAGATGTTGTCATATATAATTCTGTGGGTTTATATCTATGGCGTAAATTAGTCAAAAGTTGTTGAATTAGACTCGTATCATCACACAAAGCTAAAATTTTAGTGGGTTCATGATCTAATAATTGACGTAAATCACCAACGGGAATAGCATTCACACCACAGCGTTGTTGATAACTTTCCGTTTCTTTGGTAATTTCTCGCACATAAAGCTGGTCGTTGATGTAAAAATGAACTGAGAGGAGCGATCGCAAATCTGGCTGTTCAAAGTATTCTAGGAGTTGCAGGGCAATTTCTCTAGATACAGATAAATGACGGTGAATTTCCTGAGTATTTGGATCTTGAATCCAAGCTCCCTGATAAGCTACTAAAGGCAGCGTAGAGCCAATTTCTTGATGAAACCGCAAAGCTGAACAATACATCCTTCCTGTGGCTATAGCTACCTTAATTCCCTTGGCTTGTACAGCAGCAATCACTTCCTTGACAGGATGACTGAGAGTATTGGATTGTCCCGCAATTGTCCCATCTATATCTAAAACCAACAGTTTAATATCTTTTTCGTCTTGACTCTGATTTAAAGGCATTGTATCCATAAACTCCCCAGTTTTTAGTATTGTTTAAAATTATACGGGTATAAATAGCTCATTTAACCCAACACCATCCCAAATTTGCCCTAGAGATAAGCCATTTCATTGATATACTAAACACGGGTGAGATTTAAACTTTTGCCAAATGACAAAGAACCCAGATGTGTAGGGGTAAAGCAAGAGCTAAACCCCTACGTTTAGAATCAAACAATCAAGCCGTTTTGAGTATAAACGCAAGTAACTGATTCGCATTACCGCAGAATCAGGATTTATTCCTTAACGAAATCCCTCAAGAATGTAATTTGTTAACTAAGGGACTTCCAATTACAATATAACTAAAACTTATAGAAACCCAATAATAGTTTTAATATTCATAACTTATGATAATTCAGCTTTAGATTTTCTTAAGAATTAATTGAGAATAATTTTTATTTAGTAACGAGCTTGCAATACTTTTGAGAGTTTGCTACAATTATCGAGAATTTCATAATTGGGTTATTCTTGTCAATTTTCTAATTGACTGACAAGGCTATTTTGAAAAGCCTTTATTTATGGTTATTACAGAAATAAATCCCGAAAAATAATACAAAACTTTACAAATTAACAGCAAGTTCCGAGACGAATTTTTAGACAGCAATTATCCAAAGAATTATATAGAACAAATATACTATTGACATACAGAATATTTTATGATAAGCGAGAGTAATTTTCGGTTGGATATAAAACCTTTAAATCACTATGTTGTATATTAAATCTGGAGAAAAAAATTAGAATAGACAATTACCAAAAACCAGCAGGAAATAACAATGGATAATTTTTCGTTTTTGACCAATGTATTCCCATCAGTTGATATTTTTATAGGATTTAAACCAGCTTTAAAAAGAAATACAAAAGGCAAAACAATTTTTACTTTTTCTGATGTTGATGACAATTTATTAGGGAGTCGGGTATTAAAAGAAGCAAGAGGTCTAAAAAAACTCGCAGTTCCTTCCATAACTCATAAGATACATATTAAATCATTCAATGAAGATTACTATCTCGCTGATGTCAAATTAATGATTGAGGACTGCATTAAAGATAAAATTGCCTATGTCAAGAGAGATTATGGGTTAACACCTGAAGAATATTATCAAGAAATACTAGAAACTCGTGCAAAAGCAAATTTAATTAAAGAGGCTGCTTTAAAAATTGATAAGTCTAAATTTCCCAGTGGTGAGGAATTTGAAGTTGAAACTGAGTAGTTGACACTCTCAAGGTATTGTCTCTATGCTGTACTGATAAATCCAAACTAAATAGTTGCCATAATTACACGCCCAAAGAGGGTGCTAGGGCTAAAGTTTTTGTCAGATCAGCAAGGAGAACGAGATCGCAGAGGTTAAACAGTTCTACCTCAGTCTGCGCCCGTCTCATCAGCCGCAGGAAATTACCTTCAGTGTCAACACTTAAAGCAATGTAGTTAAGGAACATTTTCAGGTAACCTACCCGCGCTCGCTCTGGCATAGTTGAGGCTGTGGGAGTTTGACATAAACGATCAATATAATTGCGTACATCTGCTAAAGGAACAGGTGTGATCTGTTCTCCTCGCAAAGCCTGGCGAATTTGATTAAACAGCCAAGGATTGCCAATTGCCCAGCGTCCCACCATCACACCCGCTGCACCGGTTTGCGAAAGCACTTCCAGGGCAGTTGTCGCCGAATTGATATTACCATTGGCAAGCACTGGACAATCTACCCGTCTTACCGCTTCCGCAATCAAATCATACTTAACTTCCCCGTGATACATATCTTTCACCGTGCGACCATGTAAACTGAGCAAATCAATATTGTGGCGATTGATTATATCGAGAATTTCGGAAAAGTTATCTGTATTTTCAAAGCCTACACGCATCTTCACGGTTAAAGGTTTATCATTCACAGCAGCACGCAGTTCTCCCAAAATCCGCTCGACTTTTTCCGGTTCTCTCAGCAATCCACCGCCAACATTTTTGCGATAGATTCTCGGCGCGGGACAGCCCATGTTTAAATCTACTCCCGCGATATTATATTTGCAGAGTTCCTTTGCTGTTCTCACTAAATCGGGAATACTTTCGCCAATCATTTGTGCAAAAACAGGGCGACCGGTATCATTTTCGGTAATTGCTGCCAGAATTTTAGAATTGAGCCGTGAGGTATCATTGACGCGGAAATACTCGGTAAAGAAGTAGTCAGGACTGCCGTAGTGGGCAATAACTTTCATGAACCACAGGTTTGTCACATCTTGCATGGGCGCAAGAGCAGTGAAGGGTAGGTTTTTCTGAAGCGATTGGGGGAGCGATACCTGGAACATAGAGATGAAGAGCTTTCAACAAAGCATAACTGGATCAAAAAATGGTGACTTAGCTTCTTCAACATAACGCATAAAAAAAATTAAAATAGATTATAGTTTCCCAATTCGGTTAAGCAGTTGACTTTTAATTCTTCAGTTATCAACAAGCCTACATTCATCTTAATTGATGGACACTCACTAGCTTTTCGTTCCTATTTTGCTTTTGCTAAAGGTAGAGATGGTGGACTTCGTACAAAAGCTGGCATTCCTACCAGTGTTTGTTTTGGTTTTTTTAAATGTTTGTTAGAGGTAATCGCTACACAACAGCCCCAAGCAGTAGCTGTGGCTTTTGATTTGGGTTCACCTACTTTTCGTCATCAAGCTGATGATACTTATAAAGCTGGACGTGCAGAAACTCCAGAAGACTTTATTCCCGATTTAGAAAATCTCTATGAGTTACTGCAAAGCTTGAATTTGCCTATACTTACTGCACCTGGTTATGAAGCAGATGATGTATTGGGAACATTAGCACAAAAAGCCGCAGCGTCTGGGTATCGAGTTAAAATACTTTCTGGGGATAGAGATTTATTTCAATTAATTGATGCTGATAAAGAAATTACAGTTTTAAATTTTACTCCAGAAGCCTTAAAACGTTCTACAAATAGTATTGCTGAATTTAAAGCAGAAGAAGTTAAAGAAAAATTAGGAGTATTCCCGACACAAGTTGTTGATTTTAAAGCCTTATGTGGTGATAAATCAGATAATATTCCGGGAGTAAAAGGAATTGGTGAAAAGACAGCAGTACAACTATTAAATACTTATAATTCCCTGGAAGAAATTTATGCAGCTATAGATGATATTAAAGGTGCAACTCAGAAAAAACTAATTACTGGTAAAGAAGACGCGGAAAAATCTCGCTATTTAGCCAAGATAGTTTGTGATGTTCCTTTAGAAATTGATTGGGAAGATTGTCAATTAACAGGTTTTGATAATAGCTTACTCATCCCAATTTTAGAGAAATTAGAATTTAAAAGATTTTTAGAGACAATTAATGAGATTCAACTAAAGTTTGGTGGAGAAGTTGTAGAAAATAAAGTATCGGAAATAATCGCCGAAACAGAGGATGATTTATGGTTTTTTAGTGCAGAAGACACAGCACAAGAAATAAAACAAAATGCTTCACCAATTCAACCACGCATTATTAATACAGAAGCTAAATTAACGGAATTGGTAGAACTTTTAAGAAAGTTCACAAATCCAGAAAATCCCGTTGCTTGGGATACAGAAACTACTGCACTAGAACCACGAGATGCAGATTTAGTAGGAATTGGTTGTTGTTGGGGAACAGAACCAAATGAACTTGCTTATATTCCCATTGGTCATAAAAATGGTGATAATTTAAATCGAGATTTGGTATTAGCAGCACTGCGGCCAATTTTGGAAAGTGCTGATTATCCCAAAGCTTTACAAAATGCTAAATTTGATCGGTTAATTCTGCGGTGTCAAGGCATTAATTTGGCTGGAGTGGTGTTTGATACTATGTTAGCCAGTTATTTGATTAATCCCGATAGCAGTCATAATTTAACTGATTTATCTTTGCGATATTTGGGATTAAGTGGAAAAAGTTATGGAGATTTAGTTCCCAAAGGGAAAACTATTGCTGATATTAGTATTTCTGCGGTTGCTGATTATTGCGGAATGGATGTTTATTCCACATTTGGCTTAGTACCAAAATTACGGGAGAAGTTAGCAGAAACGCCAACTTTATATAAACTGTTGAATGAAGTTGAACAACCGTTAGAAGCAGTTTTAGCGGAACTTGAATATACAGGAGTTCGCATTAATTCAGCTTATCTCAAAGAACTTTCACAGCAGTTAGAAATAGAATTAGCAAGGTTAGAAATAACAGCTACCGAAATTGCTGGGGAAAAATTTAATTTAGGTTCTCCTAAACAACTGAGTCATATTCTCTTTGAGAAATTAGGTTTAAGTACGAAATATTCTCGCAAAATTCAAACTGGTTATTCTACAGACGCTGCAACTTTAGAAAAACTTCAAGAAGTTGATAATACTGGATTTGTAGAAGCGATTATTGAAAATCGGACTTTATCAAAATTAAAATCTACCTATGTAGATGCTTTACCAGCTTTGGTACATCCCAAAAGCCAAAGATTACATACTGATTTTAACCAAACTGCAACTTCTACGGGTAGGTTATCTTCTTCTCATCCCAATTTACAAAATATCCCCATTCGGACTGCTTTTAGCCGACAAATTAGAAAGGCGTTTTTACCGGAATCAGGTTGGTTAATGGTAGCGGCTGATTACTCACAAATTGAGTTAAGGATTTTGGCGCATTTGAGTCAAGAACCTGTATTAATTCAAGCCTATCAGCAAAATGAAGATATTCATACTGTAACGGCAAAATTAGTCTTTGAGAAAGAAGATATTAGTTCAGATGAAAGACGTTTTGCGAAGACGATTAATTTTGGGGTAATTTATGGTATGGGAGCGCAAAAATTTGCCAGAGAAACGGGAATAAATCCGGTAGATGCGAAATTGTTTATTGAGCGATTTAATGAAAGATACGCTAATGTTTTTGCATATTTGGAGAAAGTGAAAAAAGAAGCTATTGCTTATGGTTATGTGGAAACTATTTTGGGTAGACGACGTTATTTTGAGTTTACTAGTAATAGTTTACGGCAGTTAAAAGGTAGTAAGTTAGAAGATATTAATTTGCAGAAATTAAAGAATTTAGGTCAATATGATGCTGGGTTACTCCGTTCTGCTGCCAATGCACCAATTCAAGGTTCTAGTGCGGATATTATCAAAATAGCAATGGTGCAATTACATGAAGTTCTGAAGAACTATCAAGCGCGGTTATTGTTACAAGTTCATGATGAATTAGTCTTTGAAGTTCCTCCCCAAGAGTGGTCCCAATTGCAACCACAAATTAAGTCGCTAATGGAAAATGCTGTTTCTTTATCTGTTCCTTTAGTCGTTGATATTCATGCGGGGGATAATTGGATGGAAACTAAGTGAACTACCTATATCCCACATTCCGTAATCTCACTTTCACAATTGGTAATTATTGCCGAAAAAATGTAAATCAAGCATAATTAACCCTCAATACCTTGGCCATTTTTCTGCTGTGTTGGGTTTCATGCTATTGCTTTGTAAACGTTCCACAACCCAATCCATAAATCAATATTTTTTTCAATTTGGTAAAGGTATTGATATAATAGTGGTTTTATCTGAAAATTTAGGTTTATGCCACCTTACTAAACTAACTATGAACACACAACCAACAAACCAACCTATTCGCGTCGGAGTTCTGGGATTTGGTGGACTCGGACAAGCAGCAGCAAAACTCCTCGTCAGCAAACGAGAAATGATCTTAGTTGCAGCCGCAGACCAAAAGGGCTACGCTTATTCCACCCAAGGCTTAAATACCCAAGCTTGTATTACCACTTACCAAAATCAAGGTACAGTCGGTTATTTAGAACCAGTTGGGACATTAAGCAATAGCAGTATTCAGGATTTAATCGCCACCGGTCAACCTGTAGATGGTTATTTTCTGGCTTTACCCAACCTTCCTAATGACTTTATTCCCTCGGTAGCCAAAGAGTTCATTAAAGCAGGTTGGCGCGGTGTTCTGGTAGATGCCATTAAACGCACCAGTGCAGTCGAACAACTCCTGGCCATGAAAGACGAACTGCAAGCAGCGGGAATTACATACATGACTGGCTGTGGTGCTACTCCTGGACTGTTAACCGCCGCCGCCGCTTTAGCTGCCCAAAGTTACGCCGAAATTCACAACGTGGAAATTACCTTTGGTGTGGGAATTGCTAACTGGGAAGCCTACCGCGCCACTGTTCGGGAAGATATTGGTCATATGCCAGGTTATAGTGTAGAAGCCGCTAGAGCCATGACAGACGCAGAAGTAGAAGCATTACTCGATCAAACTAATGGTGTGTTAACTTTGGTAAACATGGAACACGCCGATGATGTCATGCTAGAAGTCGCGGGAATTTGTTCACGGGATAGAGTCACAGTTGGTGGTGTTGTTGATACCCGCAACTCCAAAAAGCCCCTAAGTACCAATGTGAAAATTACAGGACGTACCTTTGAGGGGAAGATATCCACTCACACCTTTACATTAGGCGATGAAACCAGCATGGCCGCTAATGTCTGTGGTCCTGCCTTTGGTTATCTCAAAGCCGCTCAGGAATTGCATCAACGCGGCATTTCTGGCTTATTCACGGCTGCGGAAATCATGCCTAAATTTGTGAAATAAGTAGGTGAACACAATAAAACCAAACTGTGTAAAGAAACGTAAAATCGCTGAAAACTTCTTTACTCTTTACTCTTGCCTATTGCCTATTGCCTTGCTATAACGACAATTTTCAACGCCAACCTACTTAGGTCAGTTGTCAGTTGGAGAAATCTACCATCTACTCCCTGCGGCTGCTTCTTTCTCTAAGGGGGTGTTTGAAAAGTCTAATTTATTATACCCCTAGCGACTAAAAGTCGCGGCTACACAGGCGAAACCCACACTATGGCTAACGCCACGCTACGCTATCGACAAGCTCAGTGACCACCTGCGTGGGTTGGAAAACCTTAATTTTGTGTTAGTTCACGAAGGTGGACTTTGCTTGTGTAGTAGCGATTTATAATCGCCGGAAACTTTTCAAATACTTTCTGGCGACCTTTCCTTAACCGATATTGTCATATACTTTGAACATCGGCAAATACATAGCCAGCAAAATTATCCCCACCATTCCCCCCACTACCACAATCATTACTGGTTCTAAAATACTGGTGAGTGATTTAACTGCCTGTTCTACTTCATCTTCATAAAAATCGGCAACTTTCATTAACATTGCATCTAGTTGTCCCGTTTCTTCACCAATACTCATCATCTGAATTGCCATAGCTGGAAAAACGTTTTCTGTGAGCAAAGCAACACTAATCATCCCCCCTTGTTGAACCTCTTCACGGGCAGCGTCAATGGCATTAGCAATAACCTGGTTTCCTGATGTATCTCGCACAATTTCTAAACAAGTTAAAATCGGGACTCCAGAGCGAGTCAATGAACCAAAAGTCCGACTAAAACGGGCAATAGCAGATTTTTGAATCAAATCACCAAATAAAGGTAGCTTTAGGGCAATACTATCAATCTGTAACCTACCAACAGGGGTTTTGTAATACTGCTTATAAAGAAACCATAATACAAATAAAATCCCAATAACCAACAAAGACCAATAGCTTCGTAAGACTTGACTACAGGTCATTAAGAATAATGTAAGTGGTGGTAATTCTGCTCCTATGGATACAAAAATATCTGCGAAAATTGGAATCAGAAAAACTGTCATGCCCACAAAGATAGCAGTTGCTAAAAAACCCACAACCACTGGATAAGACATAGCTGATTTAATTTGATTCTGTAATCTTGCCATATCTTCTAATAATTTAGCTAGACGATTTAAGACTTCATCCAACACACCCCCAATTTCGCCAGCTTGTACCATACTCACATACAAACCATCAAAACACTCAGGATGTTTACGCATGGAATCTGAGAGGTTAATTCCAGTCTGAACATCGCCACAAATTTCTACTAAAGCAGCTTTAAGTTTAGGATTACTACATTGCTCAGAAAGTACAGTCAAGCCTCTGACTATGGCTACACCCGCATCTACTAAAGCAGCAAATTGACGGGAAAAAATTGCTTTATCTTTAACAGAAACCTTGACAAAGGAATTCTGAATCTTTTGGATATCGAACCGAGAAGCCAAGTTTTGAGATTCTTTTAAATCTTGAATAACAAAACCTTGATTTCTAATATTACTGCGGGCATCAGTCAAGGAATCAGCGGTAAATTTTTCAGTCCTGGATTTTCCTTGAGAATCACGAATACGAGCAACGTAGGTAGGCATAATATTTATTTAAAATTTTAGAATTTGTCAGTTGTCAGTAGGGGCGAAGCATTTGGAAGATAAATTATCGGTCATTGCCAAAAATAGTTCTCCAAATGCTTCGCCCGTACAGTTGTCAGTTGTCATTGGGAAGAAATATTCCCCTGCCCCATGCCCCCTGCCTGTTAACGTAATTTAGCTCCTACTGGGGCTGTTGCACCAATTAGACGTTCGACTTCATCTGGTTTAGAAGTTTTAGATATTGCTGCTTCAAAAGAAATAGTTCCAGCTTTGTACAAATCAGCTAAAACTTTTTCTAGAGTTTGCATTCCCAACTTACCACCCGTCTGAATAGCTGAGTAAATTTGTGCTGTTTTTCCTTCCCGAATTAAGTTAGAAATAGCGGGAGTGATAATCATAATTTCTTGAGCCATTACTCGCCCATATTCACCTGAATTGACATTTTTCTTAGGTACTAAAGTCTGACTAAAAACTGCGACTAAGGAGTTAGACAACTGCACCCGCACCTGAGTTTGTTTTTCTGAGGGAAAAACGTCAATAATCCGGTCAACGGTTTGTGCGGCAGAACTTGTATGTAGTGGACCAAGTACCAAGTGACCTGTTTCTGCGGCGGAAATCGCCAACATAATGGTTTCCAAGTCCCGCATTTCTCCTACCATAATAATATTTGGATCTTCTCGTAAAGCTGCTTTTAAAGCATTAGCAAAACTCTTCGTATCTTCTCCTAATTGGCGTTGGTGAACTAGACTTTTGATAGGTTCATAAACAAATTCCACAGGGTCTTCAACTGTTAAAATATGTTCTGCCCTAGTGCGGTTAATTAAGTCAATCATTGCCGCTAGGGTAGTAGTCTTACCAGAACCAGTTGGACCTGTGACGAGAATTAGTCCTCTAGGTTTTTCCGTCATTTCCCGGACTATATCTGGCAAACCTAATTTTTCAAAGTTAGGAATTTTAGAACTTAATGCTCGTAAACAAGCAGCATAAGCACCACGTTCTTTATAGACATTCACCCGGAACCTAGCTAATCCTTTAACACCGTAAGAACAATCTAATTCCCATGTTTGCTCTAAAGTTTTGCGCTGAGTGTTATTGAGCATACTGAAAATTAGCCTTTGACATTCATCAGCCGTCAATATGTGTTCACCAATAGGTGTCAGATGTCCACTAATCCGAAAATAGGCAGGCAATCCAGCGGATAGGTGCAAGTCTGACCCACCTCTAGTAATTAGTTCTTCCATCAAGTCTTCAATCATCATTTCCATAGTCTGATTTCGCTCCCATTAATTAACAATAAAAAACTTAAAACTCTCAATTCAAAATGTGCGGCTAATCTGTAAAGCGAGGTGTCATACAGTAAGGACAATCTAACCATTCTGGTTGTAATTCCCCACTACAAGTCAGACAAGTCAGACCACTTTTGCGTTTAGCTTTTAATTCAGCCTCTAAACCGTCATCTGTAAGTGTTACTCGCTCTACTTCTTCTAAGGTAGTTGTTCCTTGACGAACTAAGTCCAAACTGTAAGCTAGTAAGGTTTTCATCCCCTCTTCAACAGCTACTTCTTTAATCCTTTTTGTAGGTGCTTCCTTGTTGATCAGAGTTTGTAATTCTTCAGTCATCCGCATTACTTCATAAACCCCACAACGCCCGTTGTAGCCAACACCACCACATTTTTGACAAAGATTTTTATGGCTGGCTATTTCTTCTGGTGGGATAGTATTGGCTTTGTAGAAAGTTACCTGAGCTTCTTGGGAAACGGATAGACCATAGCGAGCTAGTTCTTCAATGGTCGGAGTGTATGCTATACGACATTCAGAACAGACACAACGAACTAGACGTTGTGCTAAAACACCAATTAAGGAACTGGAAATCTTGAAAGGTTCAATACCCATTTCTCCCAAGCGAGCGATCGCTCCTGGCGCATCATTAGTGTGTAAAGTAGTTAATACCAAGTGACCGGTTAATGCTGCCTCAATCGCCGTTTTCGCAGTTTCCCGATCCCGTGTTTCCCCCACCAGCAACACATCTGGATCTTGACGCAAGAAAGCCCGCAAGGCCGTCGAGAAATCCAACCCCTTTTCCCGAATTACCTGTACTTGAGTAATCCCCGGTAAACTATACTCAATTGGATCTTCTACTGTACTGATATTAATCCCCGGATCATTCTTTTCTGATAGTGCCGAATACAACGAAGTAGTTTTACCCGAACCAGTTGGTCCGGTCACTAAAATCAACCCGAATGGCTTACTAACCATATCCTTAACAATATTTAAGGTTTCTGGGTCAGTAATTAACTTATCCAAACCTAATTGAGTTCCAGTGTTATCTAAAATCCGTAAAACAACCTTTTCTCCATAGCGACTAGGTAGAGTATTTACCCGGAAATCCACCTTTCTTCCGGCAAATATCCGGCGAATCCGGCCATCTTGAGGTAACCGTCTTTCAGCAATGTCCAGGTTAGAAATAATTTTAAATCGGGCTGTTACCGCTGGGATAATTTTTTTCGGCATATTATCAAATGCCTCACGTAATATCCCATCCTTACGGAAACGAATCCGTAAATATTCTTCCTGCGGTTCAATGTGAATATCCGAAACACCCTCATTTAAAGCCTTCAACAAAATCCGATTCACAAGTTTAATGATTGGTGCCTGATCAGCACCCTTCATAGCATTATCTAAATCAACATCATTATCACTACTTTCATCTATGTCCAGAGTTTCTAGATTGTCTAAATCACCCTTGACATCATAATTTTTTTGCTGCTCTAATGTCTTTTGGCGTGCTGCTTGTTCATTTAAAAATTTGTTAATGATGTCCTGATAATCTTTCTGGGTAATTACCCTGCGTTGAAAAGACAAGCCTTGGGAACGCAAAATCCGATTAATATCATCATAAGCATCTAAATTATCTGGATCAACCATAGCCACCAACACATAAGGTGGGCTTTGGTTATCATTTCTTGACAATGGGATTAACTGATGCCGACGACAGATATCAATAGGAATGAGGGTTTGAATTAAATTCCCCACGTTTGTTGGATCAATTTCGTAGATTGCGGGATCAAGAGACTCAACGCCGTATAAAATTGTGAGTTCAAATAAATGTTGTTTTTTGTATTCGGTGACAAACTCAGGTGATAATTTTCGCTCAGTAATTGATTCTAATACTTCTGTCAGTGGTTTACCGGACTTGCGGCTGGCAATTACAGCCTGCTTCATTTGTTCATTATTGACATAGCCAGACGCTACTAATTTATTAACGAAAGGCGAAAACTCAGTTCTTGTAGTCAGCGCAGTGCTACGCCGTTGTGGTGATGAGTAAGTCATAAGCAATTGGGTTAGGGTAGAGAAACCTCTTTTTTAAGTATTCCCATACTGTGGCAGATAATTCTCATTCTGTATGAAATTTCATTCATGTATAATTTGGAGGTAGAAACCCGCCTATAGCCCAGATTGGGTTCAAAAACTAGATGCGTGACAGCTTAGTGGTATCACTTCCTGCCAAAATATTGGTAATTAAAAGAGCAGTCCGTCGTCAGCGGGTTGTTGAAAAGGGGGATTTAAACCCAAAATTAGCTTACTAGCTGAATGATCGTTAAATTTCTGCTGTTAAAAGCATCTGGAATGAGTAAATAATAGTAAACGAAAATAAACAGGTACACTATATAAGCCAGGAATTAGGCTAATCAACTCAAGATATAGCCAGCAGTTGCTAAAGTCACCGAACACACCTAAGTTTACCTCAAACCATTCCTCTCAGCACTTAAGTGACTGAATTTACCACATACCACATATTCTTATGAAAAGTGACTCCCCGTCCGAAATTAACTCCAATGAATCTAGCAGCGAGGTTAATGAGCAAGTAGCAAACCAAATAAATGAACAGGGAGATAACATACTCACTGAAGAACATGGTGATGCTACAGCCAACCCTATTGAAGTAGATATCGCTGTTTTAGCAGAGTTAAATCAACAAATTGAAACGCTCAAAACCCAACTAGAAGACCGTAGCACTCAGTATATGCGAATTGCCGCAGATTTTGAGAATTATCGCAAACGAACTGCCAAAGAAAAAGAAGAAATTGACTTACAGGTAAAGCGAAATACAATTACAGAATTGCTACCTGTTGTAGATAATTTTGAGCGAGCGCGAGCGCACCTCAAACCCCAAGGTGATGGTGAAATGACAATTCATAAGAGTTATCAAGGGGTTTACAAACAGTTGGTAGATTGTCTAAAACGTCTAGGTGTAGCACCCATGCGTCCTGAAGGTCAAGAATTTGACCCGAATTTGCATGAAGCCGTCATGCGAGAACCGACAGATGAACATCCAGAAGGAACAGTTTTAGAAGAGTTAGTTCGCGGCTACTATTTTGGTGAGCGTGTCCTCCGCCATGCCATGGTGAAAGTAGCTGCTCCCAGAGAATATATATCTTTAGAATCAGAAGATTTGTCTAGCCAAGATAACGGTTAACATGAACAGCATATAGCGGTATGCACTTAAATGAGATACAGTCATAAGCCCCCCTCCCTGCAAGCAAGTAGGGGGTTGGGGTTCTTGTATTTCACCCAACCAATAACCGCTATAAGGTTGTTGATACTTACTTACAGAACTTTCCAGTTTCATGAGGTACGTATATAGCGGGCAAGACTTGTACTGAGCAGTTCGACCCTTCGACAAGCTCAGGGCATCGCCAGCTCACTGTAACACTTGGCGATAGCGCGACGTGGCGTTAACCATAGTATGTCCGCTGGGTATGTACCTCATAACACCGGAAAGTTCTGTATCTCTTCCCTGTATCTGTTCCCTATTCCCTTGTTTGTAATACTAATTTTTAAAACTGTGGACTCTGTGTGTGCGATCGCCTATAATAAATGTGTTTTTCATAAAGTTTGCATAAAGGTTGCATAAATTTATTGCCTGTAAGTAGGTGAACGGAAAAAAACCGTAGACGTGGAGCGGCTTCTCGAAGAGTAATATGTAAGGACAAGTAAAGTTGCTCAAAACCTTTTCTGGAATTCCCTGTTCCCTGGGATGCACTGAGCTTGTCGATAGCGAAGCGTGGCGTAAGCCATAGTGTTCCCTGTTCCCTTGTCATAACGACAATTTTTAACGCCAACCTATTCAGCTAAAACACAACCGCTTGTGAATAATTACGGTGGAGTATTTTATTAAAAATAATTCAAGTATGGGAAAAGTTATTGGGATTGACTTAGGGACTACGAATAGTTGTGTAGCTGTTTTGGAATCTGGGCGACCAAAAGTAATTGCCAACTCCGAAGGTGGACGCACTACCCCTAGCATTGTAGCCTTTGGTAAAGGGAAAGATCGCCTCATCGGACAATTAGCAAAGCGACAAACTATAACTAATGCCGAAAACACAGTCTACAGTATTAAAAGATTTATCGGTCGTCGCTGGGAAGATACAGAATTAGAGCGCGGTCGCGTCCCTTATAATTGCATCAAAGGAAAAGATAATACCGTTGATGTCCAAATTCGCGGACAAAATTACACACCCCAAGAAATATCCGCTATGGTCTTGAAAAAACTCAAGCAAGACGCGGAAAATTTCTTAGGTGACGAAGTGACAAAAGCCGTAATTACCGTACCAGCATATTTTACAGATGCCCAAAGACAAGCCACAAAAGATGCAGGTACTATTGCTGGACTAGAAGTATTAAGAATTATCAACGAACCCACCGCCGCCGCCCTAGCCTTCGGTCTAGACAAACAAGATCAAGAGCAATTAATTTTAGTATTTGACTTAGGAGGGGGGACATTTGACGTATCTATTCTCCAACTAGGAGATGGAGTTTTTGAAGTTAAAGCCACCTGTGGTAATAATCATCTCGGCGGAGACGACTTTGATAATGCCATTGTTTGCTGGATGGTAGAGCGATTCCTAGCAGAAGAGAAAATAGACATTACCCAAGACAAAATGGCACTCCAACGCGTGCGAGAAGCCGCGGAAAAAGCCAAAGTTGAACTATCTAGTATGGTTATTACCTCCATTAACCTGCCATTTATCACTGCTGATGCTACTGGACCAAAGCATCTGGAAATGGAACTCAGTCGTTCTCAATTTGAAGAACTAACAGGGAGTTTAATCAAGGAGACTATCGCCCCAATGATGCAAGCCCTCAAAGATGCAGAAGTCAAACCGCAGAATATAGATAAGATTATTTTAGTAGGAGGTTCTACCCGCATTCCTGCTGTTCAAAACGCCCTGATCAAATTTTTCAATGGCAAAATCCCAGATCATTCCGTCAACCCTGATGAAGCAGTAGCACTAGGTGCAGCTATCCAAGCCGGAGTTTTGGGAGGAGAATTAAATACCCTATTACTGTTAGATGTCACACCTCTATCTTTAGGGATTGAAACACTAGGAGAAGTATTCACCAAAATTATTGACCGGAATACCACTATTCCCACTAGCAAAGCTCAAATATTTTCTACAGCCGTTGATGGTCAAACATCCGTAGAAGTTCATGTCCTCCAAGGAGAACGCTCCATGGCCAAGGATAACAAAAGTCTAGGGCAGTTTCTCCTCAGTGGGATTCCTCCTGCTCCTCGCGGCATTCCCCAAATTGAAGTGGCTTTTGAAATTGATGTGAATGGCATTCTCAAAGTTGCGGCTCAAGATAAAGGTACAGGTAGAGAACAAAGTATTCGGATTACAAGTACAGGCGGTTTAAGTAACAACGAAATTGAGCAAATGCGGCAACAAGCTGAGTTATTTTCCGGAGAAGATCAAAGACGTAAAGAACTGGTGGAACTCAAAAACCAAGCGAATAATCTCTTGTTTACTTATGCTTCAACATTACGGGATAATCCCAATTTAGTCAGTGAGCAGTTGATAGCTTTGGCTAATCAGAAAGTTGAACAATTGCAAAGGGCAATGAACAATCCGAATATGTCCCCCACACAGTTGAAGACCCTTTTAGAGGATTTCCAGCAAACTATCTTTGCTATTGGTACAAATGTTTACAACCAGGTTGATAATGAAGATTTAAAATCAGAAGCTGCCACGCAAATAAATCTTACCGAAGAATAGACCTCCTAATCTATTTAATACTTGTATAAATTTACTGTAAAGAAATGTGTTTCTCAAGTAGTTATTTAGAGAAGCAAGGATATATTTTCTTCATCTACCAGGGAACACAGGAGCGCATATCACAGATAGAACTAAAAGTATAGGTCGGGTTTTCCACATTTAATGGTACGGCTAGTTCCTATAATCAAGAGGTGGGTTTTTCGACATCTGAATAGCACAATAATAAAAGATTAATCATCGGTGATAGCAAACACTAGCAAAAAAATATTGGTAAAATTAATTATTAACAAAAATTAAACTAAAGAGCATGACTTAGCGTGACCCCACGCTATTTGCATTCCTAAATTTCTGTATTCTTGTTAAAGTGTTACCTTAAACCTATTAGTTACTGTTTTCCGTACTTCTGCTTCCTTATAATTCTTAACCTTGCTATATGGCCCGAGACTATTATGAAACCCTGGGTGTCTCTCGTGACGCCGACAAAGAAGAGATTAAACAGGCTTATCGCCGCCTAGCCCGAAAATATCACCCAGATGTGAATAAAGAATCTGGGGCAGAGGAACGATTCAAAGAAATTAACCGCGCCTACGAAGTGCTATCAGAGCCGGAGGTTCGCGCTCGTTACGACCGCTTTGGTGAAGCTGGTGTTTCCGGTGCGGCTGCGGCTGGCGCTGGTTTCCAAGATATGGGAGATATGGGTGGTTTTGCCGATATCTTTGAAAGTATTTTCAGCGGCTTTGCTGGGGCTCCAGGTGGACAACCCCAACAAAGACGGCGTGGTGGACCAGTCCGCGGTGATGATCTGCGCCTAGACCTGAAATTAGATTTTCGGGAAGCGGTATTTGGTGGGGAAAAGGAAATTCGCATTTCCCATTTAGAAACTTGTGAAGTTTGTAATGGTTCTGGTGCTAAATCAGGAACTCGTCCTCGGACTTGCAGCACTTGTAGTGGTTCAGGTCAAGTTAGAAGGGTAACAAGAACGCCATTTGGTAGTTTTACCCAAGTGTCAACTTGTCCCACCTGTGATGGCTCAGGAACGGTTGTAGAAGATAAATGTGATGCTTGTGATGGTAAGGGCGCAAATCAGGTTACAAAGAAACTCAAAATCAATGTTCCCGCTGGTGTAGACAATGGCACGAGACTACGGATTTCCCAAGAAGGAGATGCGGGTCAACGCAATGGTCCTCCGGGTGATTTATACGTCTACTTGTTTGTCAATGAAGATGAAGAATTTCATCGTGAAGGCATTAATATTAACTCGGAAATTAAAATTAGCTACTTACAAGCGATTTTAGGTTGCCGATTGGAGGTAAATACGGTAGATGGACCTGTGGAGTTAATTATTCCCTCTGGAACTCAACCGAATACGGTGATGAAATTGGAAAATCGTGGTGTTCCCCGTCTGGGTAATCCTGTGAGTCGCGGTGATCATCTGTTGACGGTGTTAATTGATATCCCCACGAAGATCATCCCAGAGGAACGGGAATTGCTAGAGAAACTAGCTAAGATTAAGGGAGACAGGACAGGTAAAGGTGGTTTCGACGGATTCATAGGAAACTTATTTAAGTCATGAGTGGCTCTTTGATATTAACCCCTGACGCTCAACTGGATTTGCGTGGGACTCCTTGCCCGATTAATTTTGTGCGGACAAAACTATATCTGGAAAAAATGCCCCCTGGGGGTTTACTAGAAGTTTGGTTAGATCCAGGTGAACCGATAGAACAAGTTCCTGATAGTCTGACAATGGCTGGTTATCAAATAGAACAAGTGACAGATTGCGCTGGCTATTTTTCCCTAGTTATTCGCCGTCCGGTTGCTGCGGCATGACAGGGAAAAGTGTTTCTACTAAACAGTTATTGGGTACGGTTGTAGCTGTACAGGCGAATTTTTATCGAGTGCAGATGGATGAAGAAGAAGGAGTCAGGAGTCAGGAGTCAGGAGTCAGGAGTTCAGAAATAATAGAAAGTTCTTCTTCCCCTTCTTCGCTGTCACCTGTTCCCTGTCACCTGTCCCCTTCTTCCCCTATCCTTCTCTGCACAAGAAGGACGCGCTTAAAAAAGATTGGTCAACAGGTGATGGTGGGCGATCGCGTGATTGTGGAAGAACCAGATTGGACTGGGGGACGAGGGGCTGTGGGTGAGGTTTTACCGCGTCATAGTCAATTAAATCGCCCCGCGATCGCTAATGTCAATCAAATTCTCCTGGTTTTTGCGGTGGCTGACCCGCCTTTAGAACCTATTCAATTGAGTAGATTTCTAATTAAGGCTGAGTCTACAGGCGTTGATGTGCTGTTATGTTTGAATAAATGTGATTTAGTTTCTTTAGAAGAAAAACAGCAAATTAATGACCGTCTCCTGGCTTGGGGTTATCAACCTTTATTTATTAGCGTTCAAAACAACATTAATATTAACCAAATAGCCACATATTTGCAGGATAAAATTACTGTGATTGCTGGTCCTTCTGGTGTGGGAAAATCCAGCTTAATTAATAGTTTGATTCCCGATATTAACCTGCGCGTCGGTGAAGTTTCCGGTAAATTAGCCCGTGGTCGTCATACCACCCGTCATGTAGAATTATTTGAAATGCCGAAAGGTGGTTTATTAGCAGATACTCCCGGTTTTAATCAACCAGATTTAGATTGTAGCCCCCAAGAGTTAATTCACTATTTCCCAGAAGCAAGAGAACGCCTAGCTGTTGCCCATTGTCGCTTTAGTGATTGTATCCATAAAGATGAGCCAGACTGTGCTGTTAGTGGTGATTGGGAAAGATATCAGCATTATTTAGAATTTTTAGAAGATGCTTTAGCCCATCAAAGCCATCTTAACCAACAAGCTGACCCCGAATCAAATCTGAAATTAATATCTAAAGGTAAAGGTCAAAGTCAGTACGAACCAAAACTAGAAAGTAAAAAATATCGCCGAATTGCCCGTAAAACCCAATTACAAGACTTACAGGAGTTATATCGAGAAAGTGAGGATTAACCCAATGTTTCATTAATAGCAGTTATTAATAACTCATTGAGAGGGATTCCCGCGGCTTTGGCCATAGATGAAATGACACTTTTAGGCGCGAAAGAACAATATAAACCAGCTTCTAAAAACCAAGGTTCTCCGTTTGGATCAATGCGAAAATCAAATAAACTATAATGACGACAACCTAAAGCTTGATGACACTTTTTAGCCATTTCCTGAACCTTTTGGGTGATGGGGTCATGCGTATTTACAATCCAAGCTTTTATATTATCTTTAGCGGTCAAATATAAGTTGCCATCATCTCCTTGTTGGAGTTTATCAGCATAGTTGCGGATGGGTTTGTGAGAGTTTACTAGATACTCTTCTAATGGTAAACCCACTAATTCTCCATCTTTAACAATAATACCACATCTGACTTCTCGACCAAGTTCGATGTATTCTTCTACAATCACTTCCTTTGCATATTCAAACCCTGTCTTTAAAGCAGTTTCGTATTCAGTAGCATCTTTAACTAAAGTTACTCCTAGAGAGTTATCGGAACTTGCAGGTTTAACGACTGCTGGAGGTTTAATGGTGGGAATGTCTCCAGAACGCAGAATTTCTCCACGAGGAACTTTTACCCCTGCTGCGGCAACAATGGCTTTTGCTCTGGCTTTGTGGGCTGTTATGGCCATAATATCTGGAGTATTACCTATGTAGGGAATTTTGAGCAAATCCAATAGGGAGCGGTAGTGAGTCATTCCCGGGATACAAAACATTTGTGGTAATACCAAATCAATGTTTCGCGCTGTTAGAAACTCTATAGCTTTAAATAGAGACATAGGTTTTGTGATAGCAATATCTTCTGAACTTAGAGAAGGGGGAAATCTCCACAAAAGATCAGGTGTAATGTATGCAATTTCAAAATCATAGAGGGATTGATTTGCTATTCCTGTTAAACAATCTTGAGCGTAAAGACGCGACAAATTACAGTAAAAATCATTGTGTGCTGATCCAACTAAATGAAGAATACGCAGTTTTGACATAATTTATTTTCCTCTCTCATCTCTAATTATGATCTTCAGCCTGAATTTTGTTTAAAATTACTAGTCACCACCAATTTCTACTAACTTACCAATATTAAAATCTATTTTTACCCAACCTTTCAATTTTAATAGATTTTGGAGTAATAATAAAGTAATTTGCCAATGATGAACCATCAAAAATGGTAAAGGATCATCTCCTTGAAAAATAGCATCTGTACCTTCAGTAATTTTATTTATCCATGCTTTGAATTGACTAAAAGAACGAATTCCTGTAAATCTCCAAAGTTCATGATATAACCAATAAGTTGGTTTACTTGTTGCTAAAGGTTCTATATGTAGTTCATTTTCACTTAAATAAGCATTTGCTAACCCTGGATGATTATAAAACATAGTAATTGCGGTGTGAGTGCGGGGGTTACACTCAATCGGGTAAACTTTACCGTCTGTTGTTTGAATAAAATCAAAAGAAATTTGTCCGGTTAAGTTTAATGATTTGACAAAATGTTTAACCCATTGAAATATTTCTGGGTTATCAATTTGTTCATAATTAATTTGAAAAGGAGAAGATTTAGAACAACAATGTAAACGAATTTCTCCATTTCTAACGGTGCTGTGAGTACAATATTCTTGTCCCTTGACAAATTCCTGCATTACCCAAGGTCTTTCTGCACTAATTGGTAAGCTTTTGATATATTCTTCCATTCCTTCAAATGGTAATTTTGTCATATCTAATCGAGTTACAGAATCATATTTAATGCTTTTGAGTAAGTAGCGACTATGATCTTTTGTAAAGTCAAAATTGAGGATTTGTGCTGGGGAAGTAATCAAAAATGCTTTTGGTGCTGTTAAACCTAAATTCCGCGCTTGATCACATAAACTAAATTTATCATCTAATATTTTGGTCATCTCAGCATCAAAATGAAATACTTCACAATGGGGAGATAAAATGGGTTTTGCTAAGGAATCATAATAACTTGCTACGGGACTAGAAACAGGAATAAATACATCTATATTTTCTGCTTTTACAATATTTAATAATCCTTGCAAATAGCCATTTGCATCTTTTTCTGGTGCGGGTACTGTAAAGAATTTTGTCACTGCGTTAGAAAATTGATGTCCTGATAACCAATATTTGTGAGTTTCTACCATAAATACTTTATGTCCAGCGCGATGAAAAGAACGCGCAAGTTGTAAAGATTTTGTCATTTTTCCTCCTGTTAAGAGGATGTTTTGAGGATTTTCACAAATAATCTTTTTCTGAAAAGGAAGGGTGAGGAAATTAATAATTAAGGAAATGAGGACAATAATTAAATTAATCGGTAAAATCAAAGAGAGTAAAAGCAAAGTTCCCAGAGTTTGAAATAGAGAAATAATCGAATTCATAATTTTGTGGTAAATAGAATTATGTAGGTTGGGTTGACGGAAGAAAACCCAACATTTTATGAAATTTGTAGAGTGTTGGGTTGCGCTGTCGCTTAACCCAACCTACAATTTTGTGTTATTTACGTTTGATGATGGTTAAACCATCTCGTAATGGTAAAATGACCTGTTCAACTCTTGGATCTGCGGCTACAATTTGATTGAATTGTGCTATAGCTTCTCCGTTAGCTGTTCTCTTTGCTGGGACTAAATAAGGTTGTCCTTGGAGTAGGGTATTATCTACAAAAATAAAACCATTTTCAGCCAGGAGTCCGGTATTTAAAAGTAAGTTGAAGTAATCAACATACTCTTTTTTATCAGCGTCTATGAAGACTAAATCAAAGGTTTCTCCTGCATTTGCTAATTCTTGTAATGTTTGTAAAGCGGGAGCAATTTTAACTGTGATTTTACGACCGTGGAGAGAAGTTTGAAAACAGTTTTTAGCAAACTCAGCTACATAATCATCCACTTCACAGGCAATAATATCACCATCTGCGGGTAATGCTTCCGCCATTGCTAAAGCCGAATATCCGGTAAACATTCCTATTTCTAGAATGCGTTTAGCTTTAGTCATGGACACAAACATTTTTAAAGTTTGTCCTTCAATGTGTCCAGAAAGCATTTCTTGTTCTAACTGACGGACTGTTTCTCCATCATCAAATCTCTGACTCCAATCTTCAGAAGCTGTTTTTTGTGCTAAAACTGCTAAAGCTGGAGATTCATTGGTTGTATGTTTATCCAAATAAGGATCAATTCCAGATGCTAAGTCATAGACTTTTTGTAGAGAAGCTGCAAGTTCATCAGAAACATTTTCCTGCTTGGCTATTTTCAAAGTTGTTTCTAGTTCTTCAACTAAAATACCCAAGGGAGTAACCGGTCTAGGAGTAATAGATTTCACTAAAGTTTCAGTCATTTTTATTATTTCCAACTCCTATTCCAAACCCAAATCACTAAGATACATTTCTATTCCTGCACCGTGATTAGGTAATGTGCTACATACGGCTTTATGGGCTGCGACAGCAGTTTCGAGTAATTCGGGTGAGACTTCTTGAATATAGTCACAAGCACCAATACCACCTCTAGGAACAGGCGCCCAAAGTCCACCTTCTCCCCGCTTGCGACGCATATTTTTTTGACCTTCAATCATCAGGTCTATGTCTTCGAGAATAGGATGATAAACAGTTAAACCTAGAGACTGACATAATGCAATAATGCGATCGCGGTCTTCTGATTTTAACCAATTCATTTCCACAGCTAAAGTTGCACCAAAAGCCATACCAGTAGTCACCGCGTGACCGTGCATCATTTTCACCGCAGGTTCAAATCGGGGACTCCAAGTATGTCCATAACCATGGGGACGATCTTGATAAGTCTCAAACATATTCGTTCCCTCATGCTTCATATAAGAGAACAATGCTCGATAAATAATATCGTCTGCAATTTCTGCTAACTCCTGATTTTCTCCTAAAGTTGCAAAGTGAGTTTCAATTAAACGAGATCCGTATTTTTCCAACAATTCAAACAAAACAGCATCATCGGTAATGGCCATTTTAATAATTTCCGCTATTCCATTACGGATATGACCAGTAGCCAAAGTGCGGAAGAAACTCCGGTCAACTAAAGTGAGTACAGGAGGATGATAAGCACCAATACTGTTCTTGAACTGCTTACCATTGGTGCAGGTGCGAGGTGAAGGACCAGCATCAATAGCTGCAACTACAGTCGTCCCGACCATAACATAAGGAGTCCGTCGGTGTTGTAAAGCACAAGCTAACCCAGCGACATCACTAAGAACACCACCACCAATAATTAGAACAGGTTCGCTGCGGGAAACATCACAACCATCTTTCCCTAAATACCCTAGAATGCGATGGACTGTTTCTGGGGTTTTATCTACTTCCCAAGCCCGAAAAGCCATCATTTCTAAAGGAATTTCATGAGCATCAAAATATTTGCGAACCTGCTCACCATACAACTCATTAACTGTTTGGTCAATTACTGCTACACAACGACCAAGACTGTTATAAATATTAGCTAATATCTCATTTTCAGGTTTAAAAATCCCTTCTACAACCTTCACTTCTGAGGTGAGCGTGAAATTAGCAGTAACCTCAAAAGAACGCCCATCTTTTTTATGTGCTATTTCCCCTGAACCCGTGTACCACTTGGATGTTAGATACTTTTCCCCATGAGTGAGTTTAATAATATTTGGTTCTGTTTGATTAGCAAATTTTCCTGTATCTACTACTAATTCATCTGTGATTTCTGAAGTTGGTAATATGCTTTGTAAACTCATTTCAAATGCCTTATCCTGATTATTGATATTTGCAAAAATGGAATTGAAAAAATTGCTTTTCCTGGAATAGCTCAACTTGAACAGTTCTTTCTTTTAACAAAATTGCCAAGATGAATTGATACTTGAAACTTCACATGATAATTTTCGCTAACCAGTTAGCTGGATAGCAGATTTACTCTTAACCTTAATCAAAAAAGTAACAAAAAATTAAGTTTTCTCATCTTGGCTAGTAGCTTGTGAGTAAATAATGAAATTTCATGAAAGTTCTTTACAAAGATTAACACATTAGTATCGCTGATTGGTTATATAAACTTTATGTATTAGTTAAATTAATACAAAATCTTTTTGCCTAAAATAATTTGAATAGATTTAGTGATTTAAATACTTGTCAAAAAAAATATATTATGGTACTAGGAATAAGCGAAAAAAAGATATATTAGTGAAAACGAGCGAAAAAAAGTCAAGTAAGTTACTTTGCACCCAGTCATGATCAGTATCTAGCCCTAGATTGGTTGTTCTGATAAAACTTCTTTCATGATCCCGATATCATCTTAAAATATTCTTAATTTCTACCAATTCTCGACCTTCAATTTACAAACCACCCTCAAACTATTATGGCTATAGGCTACGTCGCGCTTGTACTTCATGCACATTTACCCTTCGTTCGTCACCCCGGAAGTGACTACGTGCTAGAGGAAGAATGGCTATATGAAGCGATTACTGAAACTTACATTCCTTTATTAAAAGTATTTGAAGGCTTAAAACGAGATGGTGTTGATTTCAAACTCACCATGAGTATGACTCCGCCTTTGATTTCTATGCTTCGTGATCCTTTACTGCAAGAACGCTATGATGCTCACTTATCACAATTAGAAGAGCTTATAGAACTAGAATCTGAGCGCAATATTCATAATGGTCATCTGCGGTATTTAGCAGAACATTATGCAACTGAATTTAATCAAGCGCGGGAGTTATGGGAACGTTATCAGGGTGATTTAGTTACAGCGTTTAAACAGTTCCAAGATAGTAATAACTTAGAAATTATCACCTGTGGTGCGACTCACGGCTACTTACCATTAATGAAAATGTATCCCCAAGCTGTGTGGGCGCAAATTCAGGTAGCCTGTGAACATTATGAGGAAACCTTTGACCAAGCCCCTAGAGGGATATGGTTGCCAGAATGCGCCTATTATGAAGGTGTGGAGCGAATGCTGGCGGATGCTGGTTTACGTTATTTCCTCACTGATGGTCATGGCATTTTATACGCTCGTCCCCGTCCGCGCTTCGGTAGTTATGCCCCAATTTTTACAGAACCGGGTGTAGCGGCTTTTGGTCGAGATCATGAATCTTCCCAGCAAGTATGGTCTTCTGAAGTGGGTTATCCTGGTGCAGCCGAATATCGGGAATTTTATAAAGATTTGGGTTGGGAAGCGGAATATGAATATATTAAGCCCTATATTATGCCCAATGGTCAGCGCAAAAATACAGGTATTAAGTATCATAAAATTACCGGACGGGGCTTAGGTCTTTCCGATAAAGCTCTTTATGATCCTTACTGGGCAAAGGAAAAAAGTGCAGAACACGCTGCTAACTTCATGTATAATCGTGAGCAGCAAGCTGGGCATTTACACAATATCATGGGTCGGCCGCCAATTATTGTATCTCCCTATGATGCGGAGTTATTCGGTCATTGGTGGTATGAGGGTCCTTGGTTCATTGATTATCTGTTCCGTAAGTCATGGTATGACCAGAAAACCTATGAAATGACCCATTTAGCCGATTATTTACGGGCTAATCCTCAGCAACAAGTATGTCGTCCTGCTCAGTCGAGTTGGGGCTTTAAGGGTTTCCATGAATATTGGTTGAATGATACTAATGCTTGGGTTTATCCACATTTGCACAAAGCTGCGGAACGGATGATTGAAATTTCCCAAATTGAAGCTGAAGATGAATTACAGGAAAAAGCACTTAACCAAGCTGCGCGAGAATTGTTATTAGCACAATCTTCTGACTGGGCGTTTATTATGCGGACAGGAACAATGGTTCCCTATGCAGTCAGAAGAACGCGATCGCATTTAATGCGTTTTAATAAGCTGTATGAAGATGTGAAAGTTGGTAAGGTTGATAGTGGTTGGTTGGAAAAAGTCGAATCAATGGATAATATTTTCCCCAATATTAACTATCGTGTTTATCGGCCAGCATTTTAAGTAGTTCCCAGATCCCCGACTTTTTGAAAAAGTCGGGGATCTATATCTAGAAAAGCAAAACCCCCAGTCACAATGCTGGGGGTTATTTTTATACACATCTTGTCAAATTGCCAGTAAATACTATCTGGGTAAGTTGCGGCTGTTGTAAGCATCAATAGCATAGGCGGGTGTGCGTTGGGTATAGTCTATATCTACGCCAGTAATAGATTTAGCCAAAGCTGCAAATTTGTCAGAAGCCCAATTGCGTTCGTGAATGGGCTTGCTTTGTTCACCCATGAAATAAGCTAGAGAACCGATAACGGAAACTGCTACCCAAGCAACAACCAATAGAGAAATTAAAATAGCCATTCGAGAACCTCGTTTTTTACTTTTTGTAACCTTATGTAAATAAATATAACAGATTGTTAACAGAAGTTGCAAATTATTTTCTGGTGTGTATGCCCCTCAAAGAGGTGAGGTATTCCCCACTGTAATAATTTCGTAACAAAACGCACTAATACAAGAAATGATGAGAAAATCGTCTGGGTATATTTTTGTTGGGTTTTTTGTAAAAAAAAATAATCAGATCCCCGACTTCTCAAAGAAATCGGGGATCTATGTCCTGAGCATGATTACAAATGCAGTTGAGCAAGGAAATGATGAGTAATGGGTAAACTATCCACCACCATTGCCAAACACAACAGCATCATGTAGGAAATGGAATACAAAAATAATTCCCGCGCTATGGTTTTATCTTCGGGATTTTGCAATAAGCGCCAAGACTTATGGACAAATACTCCCCCTAAAGTCAAGGCAATAACAGCATAGACAATCCCGCTGGCGTGTAAGGGATAAAACAGCAAGATAGTCGCAGTGACAGTAATCACCGTATAAAACCAAATTTGCCGGACGGTGGCTTTATTACCCGCTACCACAGGTAACATTGGTATCCCCACCTTAGCGTAATCATCACTAATCATTAAAGCCAAAGCCCAAAAATGGGGAGGTGTCCACAAAAAGACAATGGCAAAAATTAGCCACGCAGACCAGCTTAAAGTGTCCGTTACTGCTGCCCAACCGACTAAAGTGGGAATTGCCCCTGCTGCACCACCAATGACGATATTTTGAGTGGTATGGCGTTTGAGCCAGTGAGTATAGACTAAAACATAGAAAATGATGCCAGAAAAGGCTAAAAATGCTGCCAGGAGATTGGCAAAAACGGTGAGGAGGGTAAAAGAAAGTACAGCCAGAGCGATCGCAAAAATTAAAGCATCACGGGATTGGATCTTCCCGGAAGGGATGGGGCGGTTGCGTGTCCGCTCCATATCATAATCTATATCTCGATCATAGATACAGTTAATAGTTTGGGCGCTGGCTGCTGCTAAAGTTCCGCCAATCATTGTAATAATTAACAACCAGGGATCTACCTCACCCTTAGCGGCTATCCACATACTCCCAGCAGTGGTAATTAATAGTAGGGGAATAATCCGGGGTTTGGTTAGCTGGTAGTAACTTTGAACGACTTGGAGAAATGTGTCGTGTTGACGACGAGAGACATTAGTCTCAATCATGTTAGGTCTTTTTCCTTATTTTTCAAGAACTGGTCAGCAAACCGCTGTAAGCAGGAGTCAGGAGTCAGGAGTCAGGAGTCAGGAGTCAGGAGGAAGAAGGAGGAAGAAAGAGGAAGAAGGAGTTACTGTGTTGGTGAGGGAGGAAGCAAACCATCCCGCAGTGATAAAACTGTAAATACTACCAAAGTCCCCAGTAAAGTCGCACCGATAGCTTGGTGAGAAACGGTAAGGGGTTCAACTTGTAAATGTAAACGGAAGGTAGCCACACCCAAAAGAAGTTGTAAAATCAACAAGCCACCAGCCAGATTTGCCAGTTTTCGCAAAGCCGGATGTAGGGCTGGTGTGCGCCAAGAAATTAAAACAACTGCTAAAGTAGCGATGGTTGGCGGTACTAAGCCAAAAATATGGCTGTACATGACATCACAAAGTTGTTCCCCGGACAAACATTGGTGCAAAGCCCAACGAGAACCTACTATTGCACCCAATAAACTTTGTAAGTAGACGCAAACAGCAGCAGTTAAACCCACCCAAGGCAACTTTCCTACTGTTCCCGTGCCTTGATAGGGAATCAAACTTGTACCGATAATTAACAACGTAGTGAAAAATAGTAACGCTGTTCCTAAATGGGCGGTAACGATATCAAACCGCAATAATTCAGTTACAGTCAGTCCTCCCAGAATCCCTTGGAAGACAATTAAAAACAGGGCAAATGTGGAAGCCCAGGGTAGCCACTTGGGTAAATGTTGACGATGCCACCAGGATAAACCACAAAGGGCGATCGCACTAAAGCCAATTAAAGCTGCATCGAGGCGATGAAACCACTCCAAAAACACTTGGAGATTCATTTGCTTGGCTGGAACTAACTCCCCATAGCACAAAGGCCAATCAGGGCAAGCGAGTCCAGCATTCATAACGCGGGTGGCACTGCCTATAGCCATCAAAATTAAGGTGGCTACGCATATTTTCCACACCAAGCGACGAATCATCTCCTGGGGCTGTTGTGCTACTGTGGCCGCTTTATTTTGTTGTTCTAGGACAAATTCGTTCATTAACAATACCTTTGGACCGCTTGTGCTGGAAATTGAAAATTTTCTATTTTGATTTAGTCCCGACTTCTACTTACCCTAACCTATAGGTCAGAATATAGAAATCAGCTTTCCCTTACACTTTGGATCACTTTAGCTAGTTTCCGCTGTAAGATTTCGTGCTGTTTTGCAGATAGAAATAATTAATCAATGGGAATTAATGGGAATTAATGGAAATTTCTGAAAATTTTTTGCCTAATTGTCATCTAACCTGGGCAAGACAACTTATCTCCCTTGTACTCAAAATTGTGTTCTTAATCGAAAAAATTAATAAAGATTTCAGACCAGCGGATACTATATCTCATTGCCTGCACTACCTTAGTATGTAGAGTTACTTTAACAAGTGAAGTAACTTACAGATAAAATAGTCAATTAATCAAGAAATCAGCCGTGAAAATTCCAAATGCAATCTGGACATTACTCATTGGCATTGTCCTCACCCTCGCCAGTCTCTGGTACGGTCAAAATCACGGTCTGTTACCTATAGCGGCCTCCGATGAAGCCCCCTTGGTAGATGGTCTATTCAACACCATGATGACTGTTTCTACAGGCATATTTTTGATTGTTGAAGGTGTTTTAATTTACGCTGTTATTAGATATCGTCGTCGGGCTGGTGACAATGCAGATGGGCCAGCAATTGAAGGTAATGTGCCTCTAGAGATACTCTGGACAGCGATCCCCGCAATTATCGTTATCGGTATTTCTCTCTACAGTTTTGATGTATATAACAACATGGGTGGCTTTGATCCCCATTCGGCTCATGCTGCCCCGATGATGGAAAATGCCATGAATATGCCGGGAACGGCAATGGCTGCCACCCTCATCAGTACAGAAGCATCTGGACAAGTATCACAATTAGATACCGATGCTGATGCCGTTAAAAAACCAGCAGAATTAACCATTAACGTCTCTGGAATGCAATATGCTTGGTTATTTACCTATCCAGATAATGACGTAACAACAGGTGAATTGCATTTACCCATTGGCAAAACAGTGGAAATCAACATGACAGCCAGTGATGTTATCCACGCCTTTTGGATTCCAGAATTTCGGGTGAAACAGGATGCCATTCCTGGTAGACAAACCAATTTGCGTTTTACTCCCAGAAAAGCGGGTGATTATCAACTTATTTGTGCTGAACTGTGTGGACCATATCACGGGGTGATGAAAAGCCAAGTAGTTGTGGAGTCACAGGAAGCTTTTGATAGTTGGATGCAAGAACAGCTAATTGCTGGTAAAGATATTCCCAATCAAGCCGTAGCTGTGAATTCCATGGCCATGACTGCTGATGAATTTCTCTCTCCTTACACTCACAATATGGGCATTCACTCAGAAATTCTGCATCAAATTAAGTAGTTTAAGAATTACTTGAGTTGCAGTGGTTACAAAAAAAGATTTTGAACCTTTAAGTTATACATTCACGTAGGGGAGGTAGGGGAGGTAGGGGAGGTAGGGGAGGTAGGGGAGGCGGGGGAGGTAGGGGAGGTAGGGGAGGCAGGGGAGGCGGGGGAGGTAGGGGAGGTAGGGGGAGAAATTTCTGTCTTCTTTCTGTCTTCTTTCTTCCTTCCTTCTGAACTCCTGACTCCTGACTCCTGACTCCTGACTCCTGACTCCTGACTCCTGACTCCTGACTCCTGACTCCTGACTCCTGACTCCTGACTCCTGACTCCTGACTCCTGACTCCTTTTTAAAATATGACACAAGCACAGTTACAAGAAACGGATAATAGCCCCAAACCAACGGAAGAACACCAGGAAAGGCATTGGCGAGACTTTTTCGGTTTTAGTACCGACCATAAGGTGATTGGAATTCAATATCTGGTCACTTCGTTTGTTTTTTACTGCATTGGCGGCGTAATGGCTGATTTAGTGCGGACAGAATTACGGACTCCAGAGGTAGATTTTGTCACGCCAGAAGTCTATAACAGCCTGTTTACCCTCCATGCCACAATCATGATTTTTTTGTGGATTGTGCCAACAGGGGCGGGATTTGCTAACTATTTAATCCCGCTGATGATTGGGGCGAGAGATATGGCATTTCCGCGCCTGAATGCGGTAGCTTTTTGGATGGTTCCCCCAGCAGGTGTATTACTGGTTGCTAGTTTGGCGGTAGGTGATGCCCCGGATGCTGGTTGGACTTCTTACCCGCCGCTGAGTTTGGTGACAGGCCAGGTGGGTGAGGGGATTTGGATTATGAGTATCTTGCTATTGGGAACTTCTTCGATTTTGGGGGCGATGAATTTTCTCGTCACCATTTGGAAGATGCGTGTTCCTAGTATGGGCATCTTTCAAATGCCGTTGTTTTGTTGGGCGATGATAGCAACTTCGGCTTTAGTGTTGGTATCTACACCAGTATTAGCTGCGGCTTTGATTTTGTTGGGTTTTGATTTGTTGGCAGGAACAAACTTTTTTAATCCCTCTGGGGGCGGAGATCCTGTTGTTTATCAGCATATGTTCTGGTTCTATTCTCACCCAGCGGTTTATATTATGATTTTGCCTTTCTTTGGGGCAATTTCGGAAATTCTGCCAATTCATGCCCGCAAACCGATTTTTGGCTATAAAGCGATCGCTTTTTCATCCCTAGCTATCAGTTTCTTAGGCTTAATCGTCTGGGCGCACCATATGTTTACCAGCGGTGTTCCCGGTTGGTTGCGGATGTTTTTCATGATCACTACCATGATCATCGCTGTCCCCACTGGGATTAAAATTTTCGGTTGGTTAGCTACTATTTGGGGTGGCAAAATTCGCCTCAATAGTCCCATGTTGTTCGCTATCGGCTTTTTAGCAACTTTTGTGATTGGTGGCATTAGTGGCGTAATGTTGGCTGCTGTTCCTTTTGATATTCACGTTCACGATACTTACTTTGTGGTGGCACATCTCCACTATGTTTTGTTTGGTGGTAGTGTGTTAGGGATTTTTGCGGCTATTTATCACTGGTTCCCGAAAATGACGGGACGGAAAATGAACGAATTTTGGGGTCAAGTGCATTTTGCCTTAACCATGATTGGTTTAAATATGACTTTCTTACCCATGCACAAACTCGGACTCATGGGGATGAATCGCCGGATTGCTGAATATGATCCTAAGTTCACGGCTTTGAATGAAATCTGTACCTACGGATCTTATATATTGGCGGTTTCGACGTTACCATTTATCATCAATGCCGTTTGGTCTTGGTTCTATGGCGAAAAAGCCGGTAATAATCCTTGGCAAGCGTTAACTTTGGAATGGATGACTTCTTCTCCTCCCAGTATTGAGAATTTTGAAACTCTTCCGGTTTTGACTACTGGCCCCTACGATTATGGGGTGAGTGAGGAACGGGTGGAAACTGAATCTGTGTTAACTCCCCAAACTGAATCAGCACTTTAGGGGATTGACATGACCCGCCCAGAACTGAAGTTCCGGGCTAATAACTAAAGTCCGTTAAAACGGACTAGAAATTTCTTTTAGTCGTCTTTAGACGACTTTCGCTATTAGACTCAGAATTCATTGTGAGGCGGGCTAGTAGTCTGTCAAGATAAAAATGATGGACTGTAGTGTGAGCGTCTCGCTCACGCGGGCAAGATGCCCGCACTACCAAAAACCCGTCAAAATAAATTTGACAGACTACTAGATAAAAATGAAATAGCCCTGCCTTGAACCCATTACCAATTACTAATTTATGCAAGGTCAAATTATTGACACGGGGAAAACTGAATTAAGTCACCACACAACTGTTTCTCATCATGAGGAACATCCAGATCATCGTTTGACTGGTCTATTTATGTTCCTTGTGGCTGAGGGAATGATTTTTATGGGTTTGTTTGGTGCATACCTGACTTACCGTTCTACTATTCCGGTTTGGCCACCAGTAGGGACACCGGATTTAGAATTGTTGTTACCTACTGTGAATACTTCTATTTTGATAGCTAGTAGTTTTGTGATGCACAATGCTGATACTGCTATTAAAAAGAATGATACTAAGGGAATGCGGGTTTGGTTGGCAATTACCGCAGTTATGGGGGCGATTTTTTTGGCGGGTCAGGTTTATGAATATGCTCATTTAGAGTTTAGTCTGACTACCAATTTATTCGCTAGTACGTTTTATGTGTTGACTGGGTTTCACGGCTTGCACGTTACCATCGGTGTTTTAGCGATTTTAGCAGTGTTGTGGCGATCGCGTACCCCCGGACACTACAGCAATGAAAAACGATTCGGGATTGAAGCAGCGGAAATTTACTGGCATTTTGTAGATGTAATTTGGATTATTTTGTTCGGATTACTGTATTTACTCTAGGTATTTATTACTTAGTTGTTCACTCCACTCGAATAACCTACAATCCCCCTCTCTTTGGGGGTTTTTTATTTTCTCTCTTTAAACTTTCTCAACTTGCTTGGGTGCTTCCATTAGAGTAAATAATTGTCCTAATCTAATTATTCGCAAAATTTGATGATTTATTTGGAGATTTAAGAGTTATTATTTTTAGCAAAGATAAATTTAAAAACTTTCATAAACCGAATTAATGTGGTGTCTTATCCCCCAGTTTGTATTTCACAGCCTAGCTGTCCTATTCATTTAGTTGGCAAAACAGGACAAGCTGTAGAGATTTCTATTCATACTCCCAGTCCATATATCTGTGCCAATTGCGAACAGATCTTACCAGATTGGAAACAGCAGCAGTTTTTGTGGGTAGTGGTTGTTTTACAGCAATCACAATATTCTCTAGAAGAAATGACCACAGAAACAGAAATAGAAAAGGAAAAGCTGCGGGAAAAATTTATGCGTTTTGGTTGCGATTTGGCATTTAATTTGCGCGACCGCGGGTATTTAACAGACTTGATAGATCCCCGGACAGGTTATCCATTACTGTCTCATTCTGGCTTAGTTCCCCACGATGATACAGCAGTAGCCCAAGCCTTACTCAAGTATCCCGCAATTGAAAATAAATGCCATGTTCTTGTGCATCCTCAATGGGGAACTGCTGTTTATCCCAGTGTCATGCTTTCAGAAGCACCTCCAGACATCATTGAATCAGTCACTAAAGCCATAGCACCAATGCACGGTTGGATAGAGGTTTAGTAGAGCAAGGGGATGTAGGGGGGAGGAGGTAGGGGAGGTAGGGGAGGTAGGGGAGGTAGGGGAGGTAGGGGAGGTAGGGGAGGTAGGGGAGGTAGAGGAGGTAGGGGAGGTAGGGGAGGTAGGGGAGGTAGGGGAGGTAGGGGAGGTAGGAATAAGATTTTTCCGACTGACAACTGACAACTGACAACTGACAAAATAAATGTGTAGGCTAGAATTACGAAGCTTTTAGTCAGAGGAAGGGAGTATGGATAGTAACAATTGGTTGCAACAGTTAATGATGTTGGGTATTGGCACAACTTCTTTAGTTGCAGACAAACTGAAAGAAGTCAGTGATGAACTGGTTAAAGACGGTAAACTCAATCCTGAGCAAGCTAAGGCGGTAATGGATGATCTTGTTACCCAATTACAGTCTGAACAAGGTAATTGGGATGAGCAAATGCACCGACAAATGCGGAATATGATGCAGGACTTGGGAGTTGCCCGTCAGTCAGAAGTAGATGAATTACGGGGAAGAATTGACCGTTTAGAGCGTCAGGTTCGGGATTTGGAAAATAAGCTGTGGCGCTAAACGGTCATTTCTGATTTAAACTAATTTGTGTTCTATCGGTAATCTGATCATCAGTAATTAAAACAGAGAGGGCTGATTTTGAAAGGAATTTTCCTCAGCGTGGTGTTAATGCTGGTATGTGTTGGTGTTTTAGTATTTACCCAAATTAGTGGTCAAAAAGATACTGCAATCGGTAATTCTTCCCCAACACAACCAACCACCACTGTCACTCAAGAAAACAATACTCTAATCAAGAGCAATACTATGTCTGAAGCTAAAGTTGTTACTACCGACTCTGGATTAAAATATGTGGAACTAGTCGAGGGAACGGGCGCAATTCCCCAAACTGGCCAAACCGTTGAGGTTCACTATATCGGTACTTTAGAAGATGGGACTAAATTTGATAGTTCGCGCGATCGCGGTAAACCCTTTAGCTTTAAAATTGGTGTAGGACAAGTAATTAAAGGTTGGGACGAAGGCGTAATCACTATGAAAGTAGGTGGCCGTCGCCAATTAATTATCCCTGAACAATTAGGTTATGGTGCCCGTGGTGCTGGTGGTGTGATTCCCCCCTACTCTACTTTAATTTTTGATGTGGAATTGTTAGGCATTAAATAGGTAGATAGACACAATATATAAGATTGGCGGACAGGATGCCCACCCCACAAAAGTTATATATTTATTGTGGGGTCGGCTTCTAGCCCGCCATAGTCCTGGTTAAAAAACATATATTACCGTGAGGTTTTATGAATACTGCTTATTTGGACGAATCATCTTCCTTTAGCTTTGACTTTCTTGCACCTCACCCCAGCCAAGATGCTGATTTACTCCAACAGCTATCTTTTATTCCTGGGTTGAAAGAAATTCTCATGTTACGTCAAGTTCACGCTCTAGAACACGCTACGGTTTGGGTATTAGGGGACAATAAAAAACCCTATTCACCACCAGGAACAAGCACTAATACGCAATTAGATGATGAATTATTAGGTGGTTTGTCTACCGAACAGGGATTTTTTCTATATGGTGATGTGAATATTAATGATTTGCGCCGCGCGGTAACATTAGCTAAACATCGTCTTACCAGTGGAGAATGGGATTTAGCTATACATCCCCGTTGTGGCACAAATGTATCTGTGGCTATGTTATTAACTGCTGGACTATCGGTAACTGTACCTTTTATGTTGCCGTTTCGACCAATTGAACAACTTATTGGCTTAGGTTTAGCAGCAATGGCCGCAGCGGGAATTGCACCGGATTTAGGAATGCTCACTCAGCGTTATATTACAACTTCTATCCCTTTTAATTTGGCTGTTGAAAATATTACTATTGCTCGTGATTTTTGGGGAAAGGAAAGTCATTTTGTTAAGGTATCTTGGGAAAAATAGGAGTTAATAAATCAGGAGTTAATAAATCAGGAGTTAATGAACCACAAAGGAACGAAGAACACGAAGGAAGAAGAAAGAAGGAAGAAAATTTAATATTTAGTATTATGAAAAAGCTTTACTTTTTAGTTCCGGGGACAGATGGTAAATTTGCTTGTGGTGGTCTTTGGGCGGAGTTGAAAACGGTTACTTTAGCTCAACAGATTTGTGCTGCTGAAGTAGTTACTTATCGTCAGCGGGAATCAGGTAAATTGTTTTTAGACGATTTATTGCGAGAGGAAAATTTAGATGATGTAATTTTTGTGATTAGTTGGGGATTTGATGTTGGTAAACTTGCATCTAAATTGCAAAAATATCATGTAATTTATCATGCTCACAGTGCAGGTTATAAGATTAATTTACCATCAAGTATTCCCATAATTACAGTTAGCAGAAATTCTCTAGGTTATTGGGGACAACAAGCACCAAATTCTCTAATTTATTATTTACCTAATCAAATTAGTCAGGAATTTACTAATTTACATCAAAATCGAGATATTGATGTTTTAGTTCAAACGCGGAAATCCTCAGAATATTTAATTAAGTCATTAATTCCAGCTTTAGAAAAAAAATGTAAGGTGTTGGTTATTGATAGTTATGTAGAAGATTTACCAGCTTTATTTAATCGCACTAAAGTTTATCTTTATGATTCGGCAGAATATTGGAAATTACAAGGAGTTAGCGAAGGATTTGGTTTACAACCAATGGAAGCATTAGCTTGTGGTTGTCAGGTGTTTTCTAGTGTCAATGGGGGATTATCTGATTATTTAGATCCAGGATTTAATTGTTATAAAATCGCTGGTTATGCTTTGGAATATGACGTAGATAGAATTTTGAAAGTTTTAGCATCTTCTACATCATTGACTTTATCTGAAAATGTATTAGCAGAATATAGAACTGAGAATATTATCCAACGCTTGCGGGTAATTTTAACAGAAATTAATGATTTCTTTACTCATGAAAATAATTACTCAAATCCAATTGCCAATTTGACAAAAATCCGGTTAGCAAAATTGTTTATACAGAGAATTTTTGGTAAAATTAAAAAGAAATATTTACAAAGTAATTAAGGAATCATGAATAGACGATTATTGGTGACAGGGGGAGCTGGGTTTATTGGAGCGAATTTTGTCCATCATTGGTGTCAAGCTTATCCAAATGATAAATTAGTGGTATTGGATGCTCTTACCTATGCTGGAAATCGCCATAATTTAGCATCAGTTGCAGAAAGAGAGAATTTCCGGTTTGTCCAAGGGGATATATGCGATCGCTCTTTAGTTGATAAATTACTCTTAGCAGAAAATATAGATACTATAGCCCATTTTGCCGCCGAATCTCACGTTGATCGGTCAATTACTGGACCTGCTGCATTTGTCCAAACTAATGTAGTAGGAACTTTTACTCTTTTAGAAGCTTTTCGTCAACATTGGGAAGCAAAAACACAACCTGATAATTACCTATTTCTTCATGTTTCTACAGATGAAGTTTATGGTAGTCTCACTGCAGATGAACCAGCGTTTTCAGAAACTACAGCTTATAGTCCCAATAGTCCTTATTCAGCCTCAAAAGCTGGGAGTGATCATTTAGTTCGGGCTTATTATCATACTTATAAATTACCGACAATTATCACTAATTGCTCTAATAATTATGGTGCTTTTCAATTTCCCGAAAAGCTAATTCCTTTGATGTGTATTAATATTTTAACTGGTAAAGAATTACCTATTTATGGTGATGGAAAAAATGTTCGAGATTGGTTATATGTAGTTGATCACTGTCGGGCTTTAGATGTGGTAATCCATCAAGGAAAACCAGGAGAAAATTATAATATTGGTGGTAATAACGAAGTTGAAAATATCAGTCTGGTACAAAGTTTATGTGAAATCATGAATGAATTAGCACCAGATTTACCAGTATATCCAGCGGAAAAATTAATTACTTTTGTGAAGGATAGACCTGGACATGATCGAAGATATGCTATTAATGCCAACAAGCTAAAAACAGAATTTGGTTGGACTCCATCCGTGACAATTAATGAAGGGTTACGTTTAACTGTAGAATGGTATCTGAATAATCATGATTGGTGGAAACCTTTGTTATGAGAAATTCGTCAATTACTAGCCAATCCTTAATTCTTCTTAATAATGAATAGGAAATTTGGATTGGAGTAAATTTCTGACAGCTACTTCTAAATCATTTTCTTTAAGCAAAGATTCTCCCATAATCACTGTTTGGACACCAGCTTCAGCAACAAAGGATAAATCATCAGGGGTTTCTATTCCTGATTCACTGATGACTAAAATTCCTAGGTTTTGAAGTTGCGATCGCCTAGCTGCCAATAATTCCTGAGTAGTGTTAATATTGATATTAAAATCACTTAAACTCTGGTTATCAATGGAAACTATCCTGACATCTTCTAATGCGAGAACCCTATCCAAATCATTTAAGTTATGAACTTGGATAACAGCATTCATCCCTAAGTAGTGAATCACTCGTAAGAAGTTTTGTAATTGCTTATCTGTCAGAATAGCAGCAATTAATAATATTGCATCTGCACCAGCGGAACGGGCTAAATAAATTTGGCAAGGATCAATGATAAAATCTTTGCAAAGTAGAGGTATTCCTACGCGATATCTGATAGCACGAAGATGATCAAACCCACCATGAAAAAACTTTTGATCAGTGACAACAGATACACAAGATGCTCCTCCTTTTTTATAAGCCTGAGCAATAGTAACTGGATCAAAATCTGGTCTAATTACACTATGATAAAGTGATGCTTTTTTCACTTCTGCAATTAAACTAGGTTTATAAATACTCAACTGCAAAGCCGTAAAAAAGTCCCGGACAGTAGGAGCAGCAGTTAACTGACGTTGCAAGGAAGCCCAAGACATATCTTTTTGTATTTGTGCAACTTCTAGTTTTTTCTGCCACACAATTTCTTGAATAATTGCTTGCATTTGATGATTATAACTTGTGGTTGGGTAGATCATAAAATCGGCATGATAGTCATAAATTTTTATTGATGAATCTTCACCTTTCCTTCTTATTTTTCAGAAAAAATTCTCACAAATCCATGTTTAAAACGCAACTACTTTAATTTCAAATCAAACCTGTCAACTTTGCTGATAGGTGGTTAATTTTGCTGAGAATTACCAAGCAAGCAGTTAGTTTTAAGTAATCTGATATAAGTACGATAGGGGATATAGTCCATAGGGTTGTAACCAGCAAATTGTAAAACTAGAACACAAGCCCAAGAATATTTACCAGATATAATCGCTTTGATTATTTGCTCTATTTGTTCAGTCTTGATTTTTTTGTGAACAGATGAATTATAATCGTTAAAATTTTGACTCATAATCTGCACTCCTGTTGGTAACAACAATCATCCAATTTTTTTGAAGACTTTCCTGATACCTATCAGCAAAGGCTTCTTTTTAAGACTACCGAAAATTACCCTCCTAATACATGAATTATTTTTTGATTAACTTGATGATTTTTTCGCTCTTATTTTTTACATTTAATTAACGTGTAAATTTAACGGGAATAATTATATAATATTTTTCTCTTTTTTTATGTTAATTTTTTTATTTTTTCAGTTGCGTGGCAAGCAAGGGGTTTAGAAATACTAAGCCCCTCCGGGATACTTTTCAGTTAAAAATCCCTACTGACTAATAAAGGAAAATGTAGAGTAAAATTTTAGATATTGATTTGCTACATCCAATTTAGAAAATTGAAGATCATTAGCAGTTCTATTTACAGGCTGTTCTAAAGTAGAAATAATGGCTTGTGAGAGATTTTTGACAGTATCACGTTCAACATCAAAATAACAACAGCTAGAACTACCAATTTCTCTAAATATGGGAATATCTGAGCAAACTACTTCACAAGAAAAATATAGAGCTTCTGCTAATGGTAAACAAAATCCTTCTTGAGATGAAGCGGCTACAAAAATTTCACATTTTTGATATAACCAACATAATTCATGGTCTTTAATTGCATGAATTAGCAGCACTTGATCTTGAAGAGATAGATGCTGAATTTGATTAACTAAACTCTCTGTTTCTGGTCCTGTACTACCAACAACTATTAGCTTAGTCTCATCTTTTAAATAACCATTTTTCTTTAAAAAAGAAAATGATTGAATTAACAAATCTATATTTTTATTTTTTCGATGTTGAGCGACACATAACAGAAAAGAATCATGATCACTAATATCTAAATTATGAGGTGGTTCAGCAACAATATTACTAAAATCCACGTAATTATAAATAACAGCAATGGGTTTGAGTGTTTGAGTTTTGGGAAAATAGGAATTAAGACTGCTTAAAGTAGATTTAGAAACACAGGTAAGACCATCACTATGTTCTATACATTGTTTTAAAAACAAGCGATTAAAGATCACATTTGGATATCCAAAAACCTCTGGTTTTTCATAAGGATACAAATCGTGAATTGTCGAAACAACAGGACAAGGAAAAAGTGGTCGTAAAAAAGGAAAAGGAAAAGATAAATGGACAATATCAGGACTAAACTGCTTTACCAACCTTGGTAAACCAAATAAAAACCAGATATTTCTTGCCAAGGAACTATTTTTAATATCTACAGTAATTAATTGAATTTTTGGGGAATGAAAAAATTGTTCAAAGTAATCTTTCTGCCATGTTCCGACAATTAAAGTCACCTTGCTAACCTCTGGAGTATCAGCCAAACATTGAGCTAGATTTGCAGCGTGTCGGCAAACACCCGTTGGTTTTGTTGGTCTGTGTAAAGCAGCAATTAATATGTGCATATTATGAAAATGGGAAAAATTAATTAGTTAAATTTAGGTTCAAAAAACTTGAGATATAACGTCAGTTTGTGATACCTTCTTGCTGGCAATCTCTAAATAAAGTTTGTGCAAACGCTCTCCCACAATCTGCCAACTGTAGTTTTCATTGACTAGTTTCCGACCTGCCTGACCCATACTCACTATTAGTTCTGGGTTTTGAACTAAATGAATCATTGCGGCCGCTAAATCACGGACAGCTTGATATGGTTCATTAGCAGTAATCTTAAAACCAGTTTCATCTGTAACTTGAACAGCAGGTCCCCCTAAATCTAAACAGATGATAGGACGACTTGCTGCCATTGCTTCCATACAGACCCACCCACCAGAATCATGTAAGCTGGGATGAACTAGCACATGACAATCTTTTAATAAATCTAAAGCCTTTTCACGAGGCAACCTACCCCAAAATTTAACTTTTTTAGCAATTCCTAAATCTGATGCCAAAGTTTGCAGGTGATGCCATTGGGGTCCATCTCCCACAATCCAGTATTCTGTATTCGGTAGATTTGCTTGAGCAAAGGCACGCAATCCTAAATGAAAGCCTTTCCAATGCAAAAGTCTACCCATGCTAATAAATTTTACTATTGGCTCATTAGGGATTTCATATTGATTTAGATGGTCTATGTCTGCCGCTGATAACCCTGATTCCGGCAAAATATGCACATGATTCACACCCATTTTATAGAGACACTGGGCTGTATCTTTAGTTGTGGCTCGGACTACAGCACTTCTTTGAGCAGTCAGACGGACAAAGGGGTCTTTTTCTCCTAGCCAGCGAGCGCCGCTACGAGCAATTTCGTAAATTTTGCCATTTAAGCTAAAATCTTGCCAAAAGCTTGCTGGTGCTGATTCTCCACCACCTACAGGACCCCAAACTAGGGGAATGGGCAGGAGTGAGAGGAAGCAAGGACTGGAATACTTAACAAAGGTAACATGATGGCTCAAGTCAAAGCCAATTTTCTGATGTAAGTCACGGGCGACAAAATAGGCTTGAATTTGCCAGAGGTAATAGTGAAACTGCATTCCCCCAGACTGTCCCCAGCGTCGGCTATCTTGCCAAAAGGGCAAAGTAAAGTAAACAAAGTGAAGATTGGGAATGGGGTGGCGTGCCAATTCTGCGTTAATAATATCCTGACTTTCATCGGGTCGGGTGAGTACCCAAACTTCATGGTATTTAGCAGCTTCGCGGGCAATATTCCAACCCACACCAGGTTCAGAACCCATACCAGGTTCGCAGGAGTAAGCAGATATTAAAATCTTCATAGGGAATTAGTAATTGGTAATTGGGAAATTCTTTCTCTCTCTTGCCTCTGTCGTATCTGTTTCTTCAGTTGTCGTTCTTGCCATGCTAGTCCTAAAATAAAGGCGATAGAAAGCATGAAGCCGGGTTCTTCCATTTGAGTAAAAATCAAACCCATGACGAGAACAGTTAGTAAAGTAACTTTTAAAGAATCATCTAGACCAAAATGTTGCCAAGCTAAGTAGGATAAAAATAGGTATGTACCTACACCCAAAAGTCCTAAATCTCCCCATATTCCAGCCCAACCAAAAATGGGCATGAAAAGAGTAGAACCCATACAAAGCCAAGAATTACCACAAAATTCCATTGCTTCCTGACTAATTGGATTGGTGGTAGCACCTAGTGGTCCGAGTATAGACCAATAATCTCTAAGAAACCATACTCCTAAACGGCTTACAGTATGTCCTGGACCAAGACCCAAGAACCAATCCAGAGGGGATTGATAATGAGATAAAATGGAACGCACCGAGTAGAATTTGGTATACCAAGCATAACCATCTGGTCCGTAAAGTTCCGGTCGCGCCCAAGCTGTAAATCCAGCAAATGCTTCTAGGTTTTGTACGCACCAAAGGAACCCGTATCCGAAGAGAGCGATCGCACTCAGCAATTTTATACTTTTACCAATATCATGGGAATTTGCTAAAACTAAAAGACCCCAGGCGATTAGATATGCAAGCAGAAGTTGTTTGGAATCAGAAAATAGAATCTGCCAAAAAGCAGCGATAATTACCGCGATTCTCATCCATAATGGAAAAGTTTTTTCATTAGTGAAGAAATATAAAGCAAAGGCAACTGATACCGAAGCCGATACATAATTCCCAGCCCCTGTAGGGAAAAAGACTCCACCACATCCGTCCGTTCCATTGAGTCCCTTCGCATAGAGTTTCCCTGCATCAATTAGGGGTTTTTGAACAGCAGCGAGAACAAAGTTAATCAAAACAGACCACATCAACCACTTTTTAAGGCGGGTAATGGATTTAAAAGACATGGGAATACAGACTATCGCTAACAGAAAAATGAAAGGTTCGCAAAGCATCATGAAAGAGACGACGGCATTAATTAAGCCTGTGTTATTCCATAATGCACTAGCTAAAACTGTGACCAGAAAAATCAAAAGTCCTAATACAAAAGAATAGGCAATATTAATTTGTTTGCGATCTTTTGCCCGACTGGTAAATAATACAACGCCTAAAACAAAGGGAACAACTGCGAAGTGAGCAAGGTTCAGGATTGAAGGAGCGCGAGTGATTGCACAAAAAATTCGGGAGTAGAAAACTACGGAAAAGGCAAGGATAATTAAGCTTGTATTATCAATCCATCCTTTCTTTTTTGGTTTCTTAGTTGTGGGTGAATGCAAATACATAATTTGCCTATTGTATGACTGGAGAATGTATATAGAATTTTTCCATTTGATGCAATAAAGAAAGCTTAGTGGGATAGAGAATAGTAACTAGATTAATATATGCGATCTAGTTATTTGTATTATTTGTAAAATGTTGTCAACATTCTGCATTATTCAAACTTTACTTTCCATTGAGTTCTATTTTGAAAATCCTCTATATTTTTGATGCCAAAAAGATTTTCTAAACCAGATAAAGGCACATATTGATTACTCACAGGTACAAGTTCTTTTGCTTCATCCTTTCTCTGAAAAAGTCTAAACCCAGATTTCTCAACCAATGTCAGGACATCTGAAGATTGATATCCAAAATTCTCGTAGTTTTTGGGACACACTTCAAAGTAAATGCAGTTTACTTTTTCAAGAGTTTCCTGAGCAGCTTCAAGAACATATTTTTCATACCCCTCAACATCTAACTTCAAAAGAGAAATGTTACTAATCTCCATTAAATAATTATCTAGGGATACAATGGGAACTTCGATGCTATTTTCAGATGTACTTGAAACTTGGTTTATTTCGTCTGTAAACTTATTGGTAAAGTAAATATATCCATCGCTATTTCCCACAGCACAATTGTTAATTTTCACGTCACCCAACTTATTTAAATCTACATTTTCTCGAAGATATGAATATGTCTTAGGATGAGGCTCAAAGGCTATTGCCTTACCACTTTTTCCAATACATTTAGCTGCTGGTATCAAAGTAGTTCCAATATTTGCTCCTATATCTATATATGTGTCACCCTCTTTTAAGAAACTGGAAATAAACTCATAATCTTTACTTCCAACAGTTGGTTTGTACCAATAAAGACTACTAAGGCCAGTTGGATTAAAAAAAATTTCATAGTCCTGAACCTGAAACCTAATTCTAAATAGCCTCGCAAGCCCAGATCTGCCAATGAAACCTGCCATTAAGCGACGTATTGGACGCTCGTCTTGAAGTATTTCCAAAATTTTTCTTCCTATGGTCATCTGTTTTTCTCCAATCAACTTATTCATGTGCAAATCTAAAATTTTTAGATGTGGATTCAATAGATAAATAAACCTTTTATATTACTCTTCCGCAATAGAAAATTTACCTATTTGAAAATATATCTAATCTACTCGTTCAAAACTACTTCATTAGCCAACTCTTCTTTCATTAATTCTCTACTAATATTCCGCTTCATTTTTGTAAGTAAAGATATTCCTCCATTGCTCGTGCAGCAATCTTTTGCCAGTGCAAATTCTCTAAAATGTACTGTCTTCCTCTCAATCCCATTTCTTTCCATTCAGAACGACGAGCAAGTAATGACAAAATTCCTGATTTGATTGCTTGTGGTTCTGACTTGACGACAACACCACAGTCACTTGCCTCAACATACGGTGCTATGCCGGCAATATCTGAAACCACCAAAACTCGACCTGCCAACATTGCTTCCATTGCAGATAAACTGAATCCTTCAAAGCGGGATACAATGCAGAAGACATCGTAGGGAGCAATAATGGCTGATGGGGACAGATTGTAATCAGGTTCGAGAAAAGTAATCTGCTGAGATAAGCCGAGTTGCTGTGCTTGCTGTTTAAGAGTTTCGCGATCGCCCCAGTCTGGTCCTTGAATTGTTAGTTTCCATTCTGGAACTTCGGTAAGTTGGGCAAAAGCATTGAGTAAGATATCAAGTCCTTTGTTATAGGCATCTAAACGCCCCAAAAACAAAAACTTAGGCACATCATCCGCATTCCAACTCAGAGTAGATTCTGGATGAACATCAGCTAGTGAAAAACCGTTAGGCACTTCAATAATGGGTGTTTTGATATTAAGCCGATGCAGCCATTCACCATGACGTTTATCTAAAAGCTGCACTGCACAAGCTTGGTTCAACATGGGACGCTCTAGAAGATACCAGTATACCCACTTTATGTAGGCATTTTTATGAAAAATTGTCGGATGGTAAGGATCATGAGGTGCGACTACATAGGGTAAAGAGTGTCTTTTTAGAAATCGCGATAATATATAAACACTGCGATGAAAAATGCCATTGAGAATAAAAAGACTTTGTTGGGAATTGAGGGAAATGTACTGTTGCAAACTGGAGGAAACTTTGAAGGATGGTTTGGTACTCTCACTTGCAAATGATGCAATCTGATATCCCATTTGCGCTTGACATACATCATCCTTACGTGTACCTTCACAAAGGACTGTTACATCAGATCCACAAGCTGTCAAGCCAGCAGCAAGACCATGAACAGCCTTACTAGTGCCATCATTTAAACTATGATCATGAGACGGAAAATGTTTTAGATAAAGGTATATTTTCATGAAGTTAAACCTCTGCCTTCCATCCTTGTAAAATTCCTTGAAAAACTGCCCAACAAAGCTGTTGTTGCTCTGGACGTTGCTGAATTAATCCCAATAATGATTTTGTTAAAGGTTTGATACATTGATAGGCAAAAAACCAAAGTGGGGCATTTGATTTACGTAAAACTCTGCCTTTACCTATGGCATAATGATAGGGCTTGATTACATCTAATTTGCTGCTTTGATTAGTATAAATTGGACCAGGATGATGTATTACCAGATTGGGATCATAGTAAATATGACAACCAATATTCAGCGCACGCAACATATAATCTGTGATTTCCCCAGCCCAGCATGGACTACCTGATCCTGGTCCGAAAGATTCATCTAATTCACCGATTTTTAGAACTAGGTCACGGCGAAAAAATACGGAATATTCGATTCCTCGCTTCCAAACATTAAATTGATTTACCGTCCCTGGGTGTCGATCCCAATAACTTTCTCCGGCAGAAGAACCTGACACTACATCCCATTCAGAATTATTCTTAAAATAACTGTTTACTTGTGCCAACAAATCTTCAGGATACCAGCAGTCATCATCTGGAAAGCCGATAATATCTCCTTTTGCTTCTCTTAGACCTAGATTTCGCGATCGCGATGCACCAGGAACAGAAGAACGCAAATGACGAATCGTAAAGTGATTTTGATAGGTTTCTATAACCCTACGTAAGCGATTATCTGAGTTTTGATCAACAATAATCAATTCAAAATCTTGATAGGTTTGAGCGTCTAGCTTTGCTAAAAAACGGCTAATTTCTTGATCTCTATTGATCGTAGCCATGACCAGTGAAAACCGCATATAACCTCTTTAGTTAGCCTTGGTGTGTAATATTTTCATAAATTTCGGCAACCTGCTTGGCTGTTTTTTCCCAGCTAAAACACCTTGCTCTTAATAGCCCTTGGTCTACTAAATGCTGGTGATAGAGAGGATCTTGCTTAATTCGCTGGGCTGCTTCTAGCATTGCTTCAATGTTCATCGGGTTAACTAAGATAGCCGCACCTTTACTAACTTCTGGTAAAGAAGAAATGTTTGAAGTAATTACGGGTAATCCGCAAGCCATTGCTTCTAGAACCGTCAAACCAAAACCTTCATAAAGAGATGGTGCTAAGAGAACATCGGCTGCATTGTAAACTTGAAGCAGAATATTTTTATCAGCAATACCAAAATCAAGAATGTCTTGATCAAGATTATGTTCTTTGATAAAGGCTGTTTGCTCTGCCATAAATTTGCCTCCTGAGCGCCAAAGACGCACTGATATTCCTCTCTGTTTTAGAGTTTTTAGCACTTTCAACACAGTAATAATGTTCTTTCGTTGGTGAGTTGAACCAACATTAAGTAAACAGATTTCTTCAGGTAATCTCTGATATTTTTGCCGAAAATATTTTATTTCTTCTGATGGTAATGGCTGAAACGATGCTTCAACTCCGTTGGGAACTACCACAATTTTATCTAATGCAATACCCAACCTTTCATGAGCATCCTTAGCTGTATTTGAGGAAACAGCAATGACACAATCAACATAACACATTCCTTTAACTGAAAATTGCCAAGATGCCATACTGAAAGCGGGAAAACGGGATTGTCCTTTGAGAATTTCTGGATAGACAAATTGCACTAAGTCGTGACAGGTAATAATAATAGGTTTGCCTTTCTTTTTCAACCAATAGGCAACATGAGCATTGGTATGATCAATAATGTGATAAATGTCTCCTTCTACCTGACAAACTTGTTGGGGATGATGCCAATAGCGTTCGTAATACTTGCGGATACCAGTGCCAGAGTGCCACAGGTTTTCTTGGCTTTTGCTCCAAGGATGGGGTGCAACCTCGACAATTTCCCAATTTGGACGGATTGCCTTTAATTCGGTAACTAAATTGTCAGCATAGACATCCATACTCAGAGCAACACCAGGTTCTCTGCGAACAATCACTAACCGCATTGCATATCTCCAAATAAATTGATTTGATATCTCCACACAAGCAATGCCTATCTATTAGGCAAAGATTGAAAATTTTCGACGAGTTCCCAATCTTTGTCTAGTTTCAATTGCAACTTGATAACTCTTCTCCTGTAAATCTCCAATGCGCTCAAGATTATATTCCTGTAAAATTCGCTCACGAGCAGCTATTCCAATCTGAAAGCGTAGTTCTGGATTCTGCAACAGTTCGATCGTAGATTGAGTAATTTGTTGTGGGGAATTTGGTGTTACTAATCTTCCGCAAGCATCAGTGTTGATCATTTCAACCATACCGCTAGTAACACTGCCAATCACAGCACAACCAGCAGCCATTGCCTCTAAGCAAACTAAAGGGAAGTTATCAAACAAACTGGGAAAAATGCATACATCTGTCTGACTAAGCATGAATGGGATTTGAGTGTTGGGAACGGGTCCAATGAATTCGAGTGAGTGGCAATAAGGATGTAAAAGTTTTTCAAGATACTGCTGCATATTTTGCTTAGGATTAGGTGATTGCATTGCTTGTCCAACAAAACGAAATTTTGCATCCGGGCAATGTTTTAGGATATCTGGAATTGCTTGAGCAAGTTCGAGTACACCTTTTCTAATTTCCAAGCGCCCAACAAATGTGACAACCTGACTGGCTTTTTGTTCAATGGGAATACTTAGCGTCTCAGGAGAGGGAATATATGGAAGTGGAAAGATGTGTACTTTTTGGCGATCTAGTTTCCATTGCTTAATCAACAATTCACCAATCAGATTTGAGGGGGCAGCAATTACATCAGCATCATGAGCATGGCTCTTCTCAATGTTCTCAATCGAATGGGGATTAAGCCATTGATGGCAGGCACCAAGCTTCGCTCTGAGCTTGGGGAGAAACTCCGTTATGGTCGCTGCTTGAACCTGACGGAAAATTCCATTAGGAGTGTGAAGCTTGACGACTAGGGGAAGCTCAGGAACAAGGTGGATTCCTCCAGCCGCTTCAGCACCAAAGTCGGGTCCTTCTAAGACATCAAATTGAACTAAAGCATGATGTTTGGCAAAAACTGGAGCAATTTCGTGAGGAAATAGCTTTCTATTCTGAACTTGAATCCGATGAATCCTGACACCACTTGCTTCAATTTCCACACCTGAGCGATGGTGACTTGCTGTAAAAACTTCTACCAGATTTCCTCTGTTTTGCAACATATTGGCGGCTTGCCCCACATAGGTGGCAATCCCCCCACCTCCAGTATCTGGCGGGTAATCGTAGCTAATGAATGCAATCTTCATCTCTAAGCCTCTACTAAATTTCCAATAAATCAACTATTTTTGTGGATTTCAAATTTCTCGATATTTTTGATGCCAATAAATTTTCAAAACCTTGCAGTTTGAATTTTTCGAGGTGTCCTTAAATTCAATTTTCAACAAAGAAGATTCTTATCTATCAGATCAAGTAAGCGAGAAGATTTGTTTGTTGTAAATTTTCTAGCAAAGAAAAAGTCATAGTAACTAAAAGCTCCGCGGATTAATGATGTATCCATTAGGTTGCACAATTCTTTAGACATTCGCTGTTCGGTTGGTTTTCTATTTAAAGACAAGTCCTCAAGAAACTCATAATCATCTTCAGCAAAAATTCTCCCCTCAAAGTTTAGCGTAATATTTGAAACTTCGTGAGGCCACCTAATTTCATCTCGAAACCCTCCTGCTTTTTCCAGAAAAGGAGAGTTAGCTACAACTGTATGGAAAAAATGTTCATCAGGTGCGTGAGCATATTTATAAAAATTTATAAAAACTGGATTTTCTTCTAGATATTGCAAAATGAAAGCTGCACATTCAGGAGTAATTGCCCACCATTGGCTACCCCAAACTATTGAAACATTGTTTAGAGGCTTTTTTGTCACTCCTAAATGGAATATTTTTTGTAATACTCGTCTCAAGAATCTATCATTATAAAAAGGTTGGAAAGGTTCCATAAACCAGTAGTTAGTGAGTCGTTCTTTTGAGGGGAATGGTGATTCATTGAGGTCAGTAAGCTTAATAAATTCTCTATCAGGATTACTTTGCAAAAAATCATAGAATGTGGATACAGGTTTAATCGGATAATCAGAACCAGAGAGCAGCACCAAATGTGAAAAATTTTCTTTGGCAGCCAATGCAGCTTTAATAAGAGTCAAAGTTGCTTTGATCATTGTAATCCCTCCCCAATAGACTTTTATTCTCTCGGAAATAAAATCTACTGACTTCATTTCAGCAATATGTATATAGCTATCAATGTTTGTTTTTTGGTCTAAATGGATAAAAATATGAGCATTATAATCAATAGATTTGACTAATCTTTCCAAGTGAATTGGATCATGATGAGCTAACACTAAGTAGGCTATCTTAACCATGAGAGAAACTCCTTAACTGACAAAAATGCCAATTTAAATTTGAAAAATAACAGATTCTAATGATAGCTATCTTCAACGCCTTGTTTGATTCGTTCTATCACTTTCAAAAAAGCTTTGACTTCGCAGTAGATATCTTGTCCGTAAAAGACTTCTTTCGACTTTGTGCTGTACTGCTTGCGAGTCTCAATATCAATCATTTCTAGCATCCTGTCTGCTAAGACATCAGAATTACCACAAGGATAGACCAGACCATTGTAACAATGCCGAACTGTATCGTTATACCCCCAATTACCACAGCGATCGCTCAAAATAGGTGGACAACCTGAGACCATTGCTTCTGAAACTACAAGGGGATGAGGATCGATCCAAGATGTGACTACAAAAACATCCATCGCTGCATAGTAAAGCGGAATTTTGGTTTGATTCACAAAACCAAGGTTGATAACCTCTGCATTGCGAAGTTGACTAAGACGTTGATTAATCTCGGATTCTAAGTCACCTCCACCAATCATGATTCCTCTGACACGCGGATCACGTTGATGTGCTTTTTCTATAGCTTCAATAAATTCAAAGGGATTTTTCCGCTCTATATATTTACCTGCAAAACCATAGATTAAAGTATCCTCATTCCAACTAAGGTCTCGGCGAATTTTCCGAATTTCGTCTTGGTTTTGCCTAATTGATTGCTCAAATCGTTCACCATCTACGGGGTGACACCCACGGACAATTTTTTCGTCTGCAACACCATAATGACGCAGGTGGATTTCATTATGGTCGCCGCATGAAAGCCAATAATCTGCTAAGTTAAGCATCCAGGGGTAAAGAATCGCCATCATAATTTGCCGCGAGCGACTATAGCGACAATCGGACATGATGGTTGCATCGTTCTGCATGATTAAAGGAATGCCACGAAGTTTACACAGCAGAGCAGTTAATCGGTAAGAGTAATTAACAAAACTCTGCATAAAAATGGCATCTAAGTTATCTAGAGTGAGACTATTGAACAACTCTGGGCTGATAGCGTTCTTTTTTTGTTCGGATGGTACTCTTCCAGAAAAATCTTTGAGGTAATCATACTCGTAGCCACTCAATAAGTCAACATCCCAAGGTTGAGAATTTCCACCCAGTAGAACGTCACCACTCGCTTGGTTTTCATTGCACAGATAAAATACTTTGACTGAAAGACCCGCTTGTTCATTGAGCTTTTTCCATAGAGGACCGTGATGTTGAGTTGGATGGGTAAAAACAACGCCTAAACGAAATGGAGTCTTCATAAATCTGAATCTTTGATCAATAATTATTGGCGGCTTATTTAACTAATGTGCGAATTTTAATTAATATCCGATCAATTGTTTTTGGACGAAGGTGGGGAGCATATAACCAGGTAAAACCCAATTTTGCTAGTGGAACTGGCATCAGTCCAACCCAGAGAAAAAAGATGCTATAAATACATCGTTTCTGCCAGTTAAAGTCAGAATATTTCCAGAGAGACCGAAACCCCCAATAAATAAGTTGAAGTGAATTATCTGAAACAACAGGATGGACTTGAGGTTCTAGACGCAGCGATGCTAAACGTGACCACAAACGACCCAGGGATCTCTTTTCCAAGTCATTAGGAACTTCTAGACCGAACTCCTTAGCGCGTTGTAGCAGCAGAGAAAAGTTTTGCAAGTCATGTTGCACAAATCGGCGAAATCGGCTGCCGGAAACTGATGTCAACGCCCATTGGTTACTGTTGTGAATGCGATATAACCCAAGTGGTTCTTCAATGCCCACAACCTCACCATAAAATGGTGTTGAGATCATCAAATAGTCATCTGCTGTGGTCTTATAGTCATCGGGAATTGGGAAAACATTAGTTAGAGCAGTTCGACTGTAAGCATTACCACTCATGGGCGTACTTGTATAGCCACTGGTTTGGAGCAAATGTCGCCATACCTCTCCAGAAGATAACTTCGCTTCAGTCGTAGGAATGTAATATCCTAATGGTTGCTTTTCGGTATCTACGACTTGTAAGCGGTAGTGAACTTTGCCAACTCCCGGTTTCCATGCCTCTACAACCTGCTCAACTGCATTAGGCAAGAGACAGTCATCAGAATCAAGAAAAAGGATAATATCACCATGACTGGATGCAAAGCCACTATTTAGAGCCGCAGCTTGTTTACCGTTTTCTTGAAAGATGGGAATGATGCAATCGCCATATCCATCAATAATATTACGGGAATTGTCAGTTGAACCATCATCAACAACAATAATTTCAGTATGAGGATAGGTTTGGTTAATGGCGCTATTGATTGCTTCTGACAGAAAGCGATCATAATTGTAGTTGTTGATGATGATACTTACAATCAAATTCTTATCCATAACTGTAATGCTTATTAATTAATATTGCGGTGAATATGAGAAACATCTAAGAATTTTGAGAGGAGTAGTTACTTTTAAGTTGAGATAGTGATGAAATTAATTAACTATTTGAGTGAAGGACAAGCCTAAACGGATTGGTTTAGGAAGGTAAGTAATACTCAGCCTTAGTACAGCTTTCCAGGACAGAAATAAGCGTAATGATTCTTTAAATAATTGGCGAGCTTTTTGAATATCGTTAAATTCCAATCTGGCCCTACCACACCTATACAACATATATGCTAACTGCTGTTCAATAAACTTTTGCCATTCAGGAAAGTAATTCGCTTGCAGCAAACTACGGTATATGAAAACTTCTGGCTCAAATTTATCAGCAGCCAGTCTAAGCGTTTCCATCTGGGGATGTGTTCTATAACGAGTTAAACGTTCCGCAACATAGTAAAATGGCTGACCACTAACTGCGAGTAAACAAGTAATCCAGAAATCATAAGCTCCAGAAACATTAGTAACGAGTAAATCGGTATCTAGAAACTCTTTTCGGAAAACAGATGCCTGTACAAGGGGAATTGTTTTGTTGAGCGCGAGATCGGTTGTGTTTCTTAACTCACCTTCAGAAAGTTTATCTCTTTTGAATATCTTTGTATTTCTATCGGTTTGTTGCATATCAATTTTGCCATCTTGAAGCATGATCCAATGATCGCTAAATGCTAATACGCGTCCAGAATCTTGCTCTAATGGCAATACTAGTCGAAACAAGAAATTAGGTTCCCAATAATCATCATCATTGAGAATAGCCACATATTTCCCTCTTGCTTGCAATATGGCAACACGGAGATTTAATGCTACACCAAGTCTCCGCTTGTTAGACCGATAACGAACTCGATCAGGTCTACTAACTGATTCGCAAATAGTTTTTGCAGCTTCGCTATCTGCATCGTCTGTAACAATAATTTCATAGGACTCAAATGTTTGTGCTAAAACGCTCTCAATAGCCTCTCGGATAAATTCAACTCGTTTAAAAACAGTGACAATGATTGTTACCAGGGGTTCCATATTACTTAATCCTCTTATTATAGAGTCTTATTTTGTTTGGCAAAGGTATTGTTGAAGGAAAACCAAGAGTTTTTTAGCCGCCCGAAAAAAGTGATTTAGATATTGCCGAAGACTTAAGGATGGGATGTTTAGGTAATCCAATCCAACCAGGTGGAAGAAAGTCAGATAAAATAGATTGTTGATTATTCCAGGGTTCGGGGCGAACTATCAACTTATCTTTATGCTCTGATAACCAAGCACCCCACCAACTAAAGGTGCTGTTTGCAATCACAAAATGCTTACATTGACTCATTAAATACAAGGATTTTGCAGGTGTAAATCCTTCCACATAAATAACTTGACACGGAGATAATTTTTAAATCGGATGAAAAATGACATAATTTCTTATCTTTCTACAATCACTTCCTGGTAACTGCCTGATTTGAGAATTCGACCCTGTTCAAGTTGATAAATACAATCGCAATGCTCAATTGTGGAAAGACGGTGAGCAATAATAATGATTGTCTTACTACCAGCTAAAGCTTTTGTTGCTTCAGTAATCAGATGTTCTGTTTCAGTATCTAAAGCGGCGGTGGCTTCATCAAAAACCAGTATTTCTCTTTCGTGATAAAGCACCCTCGCAATGCCAACTCTTTGGCGTTGTCCTCCTGATAAAAGAACTCCCCGTTCACCAATAATAGTTTTCACTCCATCTGGAAGTTGTTTGACTACTTCGCTAAGTTGAGCCATTGCAATTGCTTTCTTTAATTTATTTTTGTCAATTAAATGATCAGCAACTCCATAAGCAATATTTCGCTCAAGGGTATCGTCAATCAAAAATATAGATTGGGGAACATAGCCAAGCATATTCTGCCAGGAGCGTAAATCGCTATAAACTGAAACTCCGTCAACTTTGATATCTCCAAATTGAGGGATAAAAAGACCGAGAATAACATCAACCAAAGTGGTTTTACCAGCACCAGATTTACCAATTAGTCCAATAGACTCTCCCTTGCGAATAGATAGGGAAATATCTTCTAGTACATTTCTGTCAGTGTTAGGATATTGAAAAGTGAGTCCATCTAAAATAACTTTATCAGCAAACCGAAATGTTTGCTGCCCTTTTGGCAATAATTTGTTAGAAACTCTAGCAGAATCAAAGTTACTTATCAGCTTTTCTTTTTCCAATTCTTTAAGGTCAAAGAATAGCTGATCAAGAGAATAACTGTTACCTCTAATTACATTAATGCCAGAGATTAAATTTCCAACTGCTGGTAGCAGACGAACCGAAGCGAGCGCAAAAATTCCTAAAACCCCAGTCAGATTTTGCGTTTTATCTTGATTTAAGGTGATAAATAAAAATGTAAAGCCTATTAAGAAGCTCATCATTAATGGCTCAAGTACAAAGCGGGGAAGATTACCATAGGATGAAGCTAAAGTGTTACTTTTGGCATAAATTTTTGATTGCTCCTCCATCTGATCCTCAAAATAGGATTCGCAACCAATAATACGAGTTTCTTTCAATCCCCCTAATCCATGATTTGTAATCCGAATCATCTCCCCATAAGCATGAAACCCCTCTTTACTCCAACGAGCTAAACGGTCTTTCATTGGATGCAACAATCCAAAAGAAATAAGTAGCAGCACCGCAATAAGAATTAAAGCGATCGCATTAGTTTTGATTAAAAGCAGCATTAATGCCAGGACGATTACAGTATTAGAGATAAATGTCAAAGATGTAGATACTACACCAATAGAAACGGCATCTGTTGTGTTAGTGATATTCTGAATAAGTGTTGCTGAATTAATCTGTAGGTGGTAGCCATAAGGAGCTTCGATATATGATTTTAGGAGTTTACAAGATAGTTCTCTTTTTAAACTAGAGCTAAATTTGAACACTGCTTTTTGAGCATTAAAAGCCAAGAATGCTTTTAGATAAAAGGCAATAATAACTACAGATCCTAGAATGATCAAAAATTGCTGCTCAGAGTTAAAATGCAACTGTTTGTAAATTAAATCTAACCAGTAAATACTTTTGATTGCATCTGGACTGACAGCGATCGCAATAAATGGAGAAATCATTCCAGTTCCAAAAACTTCTAAGCCAGAAACAAGGATGAATAGGAAAAGCATCGCTATCAGCGACTTATGATTTCCTTTTGTGATATATAACAGCTTGGAGAGAAAATGAGTCATTAGTGCTTAATACCTGATGAATTTGATTTATAAAAAGAGGTATCTAAAATTAGGTTATTCAGAAAATTGGGGAATCTTTCTTTATGATTTATAGAACCTATTTGGTATCTTTTACGATGTAGAGAAATCAAACCAAAAGGTGAGGTAAATATGCTCAAGTAGCTTGACGGATGAAGAGTGGTTAATCATAGAACCGCCATTGCCAAAGAAAAAGCTGACTCGTCCGCAGACATGGACTAAACGAGAAATCTTAAAATCTTAGATGGTATTTTCTATCAACTCAGAACCGGATGTAATTGGGGAGACTTACCCAAAGATATGCCTTTCTACTTAATTATGTACGTGTACAGACTAAAGGATTTTGTTTTTATATGTGTACCAAATGGTCGCGCAATTCTCTGATAGCAGAACGGCAAAGCCTAAGAATTTTTTTAGGTACTTGCCTATAATCTTCACCATGGCTGTGAATTAACAAAAGATAGTGGTATATTAAGAAGACTTTTATTTGTTTTGAGTTAGCTGCACTATAAACAACGTTCTTGATTGATCTTAAAGTAGCTTGTCTTAGACTTGATTGACTTATAGTGGCAGATTTATTAATTATTTTCCAAAACTCATAGGTTTGCTGATGGATTCGTGTCATACCCTTGGGCGTGTTGCATAAGTTCGAGTATACACCTCCTTGATGAATGCGATAAACACTCATTATCTCATTGAGATATCTTATCTTTCCGTGTTGTGCTGCGATTAGGTATAGTCCATAATCTCCAAAAGGAAGAGAAGCAAACCAATCAGGCAGATTTTGAATCAAATTTGTCTTGATTACAACTGAAGCAGTTGCAATATAGTTGATTCCTTTAAGGAGGTTATCCAAAGTGCTAACTTCTGGGGTTAAATCATCACTATTTAGTCGATTTTTTTCGGGATAATACTCATTAATAACTGCGGCGTTATGAAAGCAAATGGCAAAGTCAGGGTTAGCTTCCAAAAAATCAACTTGTTTTTGCAGTTTAAGAGGATCTGTCCAATAGTCATCACCGTCACAGAGGGCAATATACTTAGATTTGGGAGTGGTAATTAAGTCAATACAATTTTGTGCTGCTCCTACATTTTTTTCTTGTAAAATTAGTTTTATCAAGTCAGGGTATTTATTCTTGTACTCTAATAAAATTTCTCTTGTACCATCTGTCGAAAAATCATCTGCGATAATTATCTCCCATGCAAAATCAACTTTTTGCACAAGAAACCCATCAATTGCTTGTTTTATGAAATTCACATGATTGTATGTTGTCGAACAAACTGATAGTAAAGGAACGTCCATCTTATTTACCCTTTTCACACATTAGAAAAATACTTGAGCATAAATCAGGATATTGTTGTCCCAGTTGATAACACCCTTCCACATATTCTGGGGAAATTATATCTGTACTTAATAATCTATCCCATTAAAAATTGGCAAGTGCTTTAAAAAATATTCCAGAGCGGTGAATTAAAATATCAATAGCTTCATTTGAGGCTTCAACACAGGTAATATCTTTAAAAAGAGTTAACAATCTCCTTCTAAAATCTCCTTTAAAACTTCCTAATTCCATTATATTGCCTAAACGAAAAAATGGAGTAAATGACTTAATCATGAAAGGATGAATTACATCTAAATCGAAATCATAAATATATTTGTGATTAGATGTGTCTTTCCATTCTTGGTTGTAATCTCTGTTTGTAATCATAGTTTTAAACTCCGGTGATTATTAATCTTGTCCTGGACGATAAAAACGATTTTCCGGTTTTTGATACCACTCATCAAGTGTTGATGGAGTTCGAGAAAAGAAACCTATTAATTGTTGTAACCGAGAACTCATTTTTTCTAATTTATCATACCCTACAGCCCTTGGGTAATCTAACTGTTGTTTCATAAATGGTTTTGTCAAAGTTATAGTTATTGCTCTTCTTGCCTGATCAGTTTTGTTAATCCCTGCTGCGTGCCATAAATTTGAATTAAAAAATAAAATATCTCCTTTTTTGCCTAAAGCTCTATCCGATATATCATAAAATTCTTTTTCAGTTGGTTTTTCGTCCTGCTTATGAGATCCAGCTAACAGATAAGTAGCTCCGTTCTCCAAAGTAAAATCATCCAGCATGATTAACAAATTAAGCATCAATGGAAATTCACCTGAAAAAAATCGGACATCTCTATGAATATTTGCTACATAAGACGGCTTTTCAGGTAGATTTATAACACCTCCATAGCTATTAAGAATAAAATTGCCATTGAAATAATCTTTAATAAAATTAAATATTTCTGATTGGCATATTTTATCAATCACTTTTATATAAACCATGTCATGAGATGCAATTAAATGATGAACTGTTCCATCTGTAACAGCATCTATGCCATTTTTAATCTGAATCTTTCTACACAAATCATAACTTCTTGCAAGAGAGAGATTAATTTTATCAACAAACTTATCATCGAAGACAGAATCTATGATAGTAAATCCGTATTCTAGTAAACTATTTTTATGGCTGTTCATGATTATTTGCTCCATATATGTCCATGAATTCCTCTCTTAAAATACCTAAAAATATTTTATCAACAAATTCACCATTCCTAAAGTACCAATTTCTTAAAACACCTTCTTTTTTCCATCTACATTTATTCATGAATAGATTCAAAGATGGCTGATTATTGGCAATAATAGTTGTTTCTAATCTATTTAATCTTAATTCATTAAAGGCATAATTCATTATAGCCACAACTACATTATAACCGTATCCTTTACCCCGATAGTTTTTATCCAATAATAAACCATGTTCAGCATTACCATCCTTATAATTGATATTAATAAGATTTGCCATTCCAATTGGAACATTATTTTCATTGAGAATGATAAATCTTTGATTGTTAGAATTACATGAAAGAGATTTATACCAAGTTTGTTGATCATTCATACTAGTTGGAAAATGCCAACCTCCAAGCATATATTGAATTTCTGGATCATTTGCCCATACTTGAAGTTGTTTTAAGTCTTCTGCTTCTATAGCTATTAATATAACCTTTTCACCGTGAATGTTCATTCAATTCTACCTTTAATATTGTTCAAATATAATCGTTACTATTTTGCTTAAATCATCTTCAGAATATCTTTGATCTATTGGTAGATGAATTATATTAGTAGTAAATTTATATTCAATATTATCTTCATCAACCCAATCCAAAACATTAGACCAATATTGTGCTGTATATACTCTATTTTCAATCAAGATTTTCCTAATAGTTAAATCATCTGTATAAAATGGATAAACCATAGGAACTTGATCCAAATTGAGTTTAAAATCTATTTTATTTAAATCTTTTAGAGCAATATATAAATAATTATAATTGTCTCTCCTACAAGCAGCAACATCTTGATAGTCTATTGAACTCAGCATTCTTTGAGTCAACTTTGACATCCTCAAAATAGGCATATTAGACAATGATTTATCATTGTTTATAAAGAATGAATAACCATTTTCCGCATTCATATCAATCCTACGAAGTAGGTGTGCAAACCTTTCATAAGAAATATCTTGTTCCAATTCTCTTTGAATAATCTTAGTAGTGTATAAATATGCTCCATCAGCAACACCAAAAAACTTTCGAGGTGAATAAAATGTATCAGTATCTTCTAAAGGTTCTGCATAAAAGGCTTGGGCATTATCTATGATTAAATTAGCACACCTCATTTTTAACGTATAGATAAAGTCATCTTTAAGCCCAAAGTAGTTAGTATATAAAAAACATTCGTCTTCTTTAATTAATGAAAAGTCAAATATGGGTTCAAATTTTTCATTAATGAAATAGAATTCATGTAATAAACCTAATTTTCTTACCGGCTCTACTAGAGCCTCGCAAGTGTAATAAGGTAAATATATTTTCTTGTAAAATCCTGAGATTAAGATATATTCTAAGGCATTTCTTCCAGTATTTAAACGGATAGCTTCAGAATGATATTCATTTTTCTTATCAAGTTCCAAGCCAAAATATCCACCTATTGCATTCATATTAATTCATACTCCTGTAGCATTTCTCTTGTTTTCTCAACTGAATTAAACATTAAAACATCAATAATTGAAAGCCAAGGAACAAACTGATTTTCAAATTGTTTGTATTCTACTAATTTGGGTTTGATAAAAGATAATGTTATACCATTTTCTTTAAATACATCTTTTGAGTATAATGTCTCTCCTCCAATTGAATTTATGTAATGTTTCGAGTCCAAGCATTTATTTATAGCAATAACTCGTTCTTCTCCTTTCAATGTATTATCTTTATCAATTTCTGAAGAAATATAAAATTGTGTCCCTATATCTAAATAATTGCAAATCAGTATTAAGCTTTGTGTGATCATATCTGATATATTCAGTTCGTCAGTCAATAGTATACACTCTAATAATTTTTTGGTATTTGAGTAAAAGGGAGCTTTTGAGTAAGCAGAGTCAACTATTTTGAAGAGTTTTTCTTTCTCCTTATCCAACTTATTTGTAAAATATCTCTGATTGATGTTCAAAAAAGTAGAGTCGTTCTTGATGCTAAATGTAAATAGATGGGCTTGCGTATTTAAGAGAATTCTGTTTCTATTTATCCACCCACCTTTTATATACTGTACATCATCATAGATGATAAACTTGTCTACTGTGTTTATAAGTTGAAAATATCCAAAGTACGGAAAAAGGTATGGTTGCATTATTGCCAGTTTCATAATTATTCAGAATCTCTATTTGTCTCTTTGATTTCGTTTGCAACTACAATTTGAATAATTTGACATATTTTACTAATATCATCTTCTGAAATCGCTGTTCCTGTCGGCAAAATCAGAACCCTTTGCGCTAATCTCTCTGTCTCAGGTAGCAGCAAACCCGCATGAGGAAAATAAGAGCGATATGGTTCCATGCGATGACAACCAGGATAAAAATATCTCCTAGCAATCACATTCTCAGCATGAAGAATCTTAATTAATAAGTCTCGACTAACCTGAGTCTTCTCCTCATCTATATCCAAGATAATATATTGATAGTTATGCTTCTCAGATTCATTGACTGGAAATAATGATATTTCTGGAATGTTAGCTAAACCCTCTTGATAATAATGATAATTACGGCGATTGACCTCAATAAACTCTTCCATATTTTCTAAAGAAGTCAACCCCATAGCGGCTGATACTTCGGACATTTTACCATTAGTACCTAAGTAAATGACCTTATCAAAATCAGAAAAACCAAAGTTTTTCATCAACCGCAATTTTTGATTTAACTGATCATCATTGGTGACTATTGCACCTCCTTCAAAGGTATTGATAAATTTAGTAGCATGAAAGCTAAATACCTCAGCATTACCAAAATTACCAATCATTTTTCCTTGATGAGAACAGCCAAAAGCATGGGAAGCATCAAACATTAGTTTGAGTTGGTGCTTGTCAGCAATTTCGGTCAAAGATTCAACGTCACAAGGCTGTCCCCAAACATGGACACCCATAATCCCTGATGTATGCGGTGTAATTAAAGACTCTACTTTCTCCGGATCAAGGGTATGGGTTTTAGGGTCAACATCACAAAAAATCGGTGTAATCTCTTGCCATTGTAAAGCATGGGCTGTGGCAATAAAGGTAAAAGAAGGAATAATTACCTCTCCCTTTAACTCTAAGGCACGAATGACCAACTCTAGGGCGATAGTACCGTTACAAACAGCGATACAGTGCTTAACTCCTAAATAATCAGCAATCCGCTGTTCAAAGTCTTGCACAAATACCCCATTGTTAGATAACCATCGGCGATCTAACATATCATTAATCCTGTTGAGAAGAATATCTCGATTTCCAATATTTGGACGACCTACAAATAGTTTTTCTTTAAATTTTGGCTCTCCACCAAAATATGCAAGTTCAGAAAGTTGATTTATCATTGGATTTATTCTCAGGAAGATAAGTAAATTAGGGTACTTTAATAGTCAGATCACTTCTCAACTACGTAAAGAACTGATCTAGGATGTATCCCATGCTTGTCAAAAGTTTCATAACCAAAAAAGTTAACATCTAGTTGATGAACTAAAAACCCTGTTTTTTTGCACCTACATTTTTTAAAACTAGACTATGTTGTAAATTAGCATTGTTGCATGGTTTATTGTAGACAAATTGGCAGAAGGTTTGTAGGCTTGCGAATCAATACTTGTCGGTTAAGCTCAAAACGATAATAATATATTTACCAAATTGAAAGCTTCAAGATATTTGCCAAATTGTCCACTTTAACCCATGAAACAGTGTTACTTTACAACTTAATCAACTGTTTAAGTTGTTGAAGTCAAATCATGTCCAAATATTCTGATTATTTTATCAATACCTGTGCAATTTTTTTGTGGGTTGGGTTTTACTTTGCTCAACCCATAAATTAAGGCTTTTTTGAATTTGGCAAAGATATTGAATTAAATTAGAAATTATCTAAGGTTTGAGATGAGAAAAAAACGCTATTCTCTGCAAAATTTAGCTCAAATAAATGAACAGCAACGTCAATCTAAGCCTTTGATTTATAAAGTTCCATCTGAAGAAGGTAATGAAGGTGGATTGAACTTAGGTGAAGTATTAGCAGTTATTCGGCGCAGAATACCAATAATTATCATTGGCACAACTACCATTGCGGCTGCGGCGATAGGATTGGCTTTGACTAGCACTCCCACTTATGTCGGTAAATTTGAACTTTTAACTGAGCCGATAACTGCTGAAGATAAAGTTGCACGAGACGATAGATCAAAAAGAGATGAGACTGCTAATAAAATTGATGAAACTAAGTTGAAGATTTTACAAAGTCCTAAATTGATGTCTCCTCTCACTCAAAAAGTGCAAAAGCATTACCCAGGTAGCAGCGCACCTCAACTCAATATCAACCTCCTACCCAATACTCAAATTTTAGAAGTTAGTTATCAAGATAGCAACCCTAAAAAAGTTTTGTTTGTATTAAATCAAGCATCTGAATCATACTTAAAATACAGTTTAGACGAACGCCAAACAGAAACTAAATTGGCAATTAATTTTGTGGAAAAGCAATTGCCGCAACTATTACAGAATGTGGAAACCCTCCAATCAAAACTACAAAACTTTCGGCAAAAATATGGCATTATTAATGCTGAAATTCAAGGACAGCAACTTGCTAATCAATTTGATCAAATTGTCCAAAAACGGGTAGATAATGAAATACAATTGACTAGAACTCAAGCACTTTATAATAGTCTGCAAGAACAGTTGCAATTAAAAAGTCATGAAGCAGAGGCTATTTCAGCCTTGAGTGAGTCTCCTGATTATCAGAAGCTATTGAGCCAACTTCAAGATATAGAAGCTACAATCGCCATAAAATCATCTCAATATACAGAAAATAGCCCAAATATTCAAACCCTGCTCATTCAAAAACAAAATTTATTGGCTTTAATTATCAGGGAAAGATTGCAGATTTTGGGCATAAAATTTGCAAATACAACTATGAATTCTTTGTATTCAGCCCCACCAAATTCGGCTCGTTTGCGAGAAATTCAAAAATTCCTCGATACGACTAAGCAAATTCAATTATTAAAAACCCAAATCCAATCTCTTAGTCAAGTTGAAAGTTCTTTGCAAGAGCAGGTTAGACAGTTTCCGGCTCTTATTCGTGAAAAAGATGATTTAGAAAGACAATTAAAAATTGCTGTTGATAACCTCAATCACTTTTTAACTGAGCGGGAAAGATTACGCATAGATTCAGCCCAAAAGCAGATACCTTGGCAGATACTTACTCCTCCTAGTCAGCCGGAGAATCTTGCACCGAGTCCCATCCGAAATTTAATTTTAGGAATAGCTTTGGGGTCATTATTAAGTACGGGATTTGCCTTATTTATAGACAAGCTTAATAACGTTTTTTATAATATTGAAGAAGTGAAAGATAAAACTAAACTACCAATATTAGGGAACATTCCTCATATTAAGTTTGCTAAAAGTGGTCAGCCTTTTCAAAACCATAATACCTCCAACTTTTGGGAATCTTTTCGCTCTGTTTACACAAATATTTCTCTGCTCAATGGTGATAATAATATCCGCTCTCTAGCAATTATTTCAGGTGATGCTGGAGATGGCAAATCAACAATTGCTTTTTACTTAGCTCAGACAGCAGCAGCTATGGGTAAACGGGTGTTACTGGTGGATGCAAATCTGCGTAATCCTAGTATTCATAAAATGTTGGACTTACCGAATAAAGAAGGATTAAGCAACATTATTACTGAAGGTTTAAATTTTGAAAATGTTATCCACAAAAACATTAGCGGTATCAGAGAAAAAAATTATGACCCTAAGAAAAGAACTGTAAAAAATACAGGAAAATTATCTTTAGAGCATAATTTGTCTATCTTAACTACTGGTCAAATTACCACAAATCCGACAATTTTACTTTCATCACCTCAGATCCAAGATTTGACAGAACAATTTAAGCAAAATTTTGACTTAATTATCTATGATACATCAAATCTATTAGGTTTTGCAGATACTAGTATCCTGATGAAACATACAGATGTAAGTATTTTAGCTGTAAAAATAGGTGAAACAAAATGTTCTGTTTTAACCAAAGTATTAGAACAATTAAATTTCTCTTTTACTCCTATTTTGGGAGCAATTACTATTGATTCATAAGGTTGAAGAAGGAGTCAGGAGTCAGTAGCCAGGAGTCAGAATCAATCAGTCGAGGATTCAAACCTGCGACTGATTAAAGACCACCAAATCGTAGATTTGGTGGGGGGTCTTAAACCCAGTTATTCATCCGCCACTCGCACAGAATTCATTCTGACTCCTGACTCCTGAATTCTGTTCGATAAAATGCGAAATTACTATTACTAGAAAGTAACTCGCATAATTGTCTAATAGCCTTGATTTTTTAAACATTCTGTGCAGATTTTTGTGAACACAATAATATCAAAAATATATGCTAACCGTAAACAAACAAAGTCAAATTCAAGATGTCAGTCCATATCTCAACCTGGAAACTCCAACAATTGATATAATTGGCTCTCCTGTGACTGCGTTACCTTTTGAGGTACAAATAAACATCATTTTAGAATGGGCTATGAGCAAAGTCAGCAAAGTTATTTGCGTAGCTAATACTCATATGCTAGTAGAATCTTATTGGCATTCTGAATTTTCCTCTGTTTTAAAGAATGCAGATATTGTTACTCCCGATGGTATGCCGCTAGTATGGATGCTAAAACTAATGGGTGCAGGTACTCAAAACCGCGTTGCTGGTTTGGACATTCTGTTATCTATATGCAAATTAGCCCCACTCAGAGACATTCCTCTTTTTTTCCTAGGTGCTGATACAGTAACTCTAGAGAAGATGCGAAAGAACTTAATGGATCTTTTTCCGAACCTGAAAATTGCTGGTATGGAGCCTTTACCATTTCGTCCACTCACATCTACAGAGGATGAAGCTATGATCAAAACAATTCACGATAGTGGTGCAGGCATAGTTTTATTGGCTTTAGGATGTCCAAAACAAGAGTTGTGGATGAATCAACATAAAGATAAAATTCAGGCTGTAATGATTGGTTTAGGGGGAGCATTTCCTGTTTTTGCTCAGAGTCAGAAAAGAGCGCCCTATTGGGTTCGTCATTTAGGTGGGGAGTGGTTATATCGTCTGACTCAAGAACCATCCAGACTATTTAAAAGATATATGACAACTATCCCAGCTTTTATCTGGTTAGCTTGCAAGCAAATCTTGAATTTGACTCTACTTCAATACTTAAGGTTATAACAACAGCTTGGTCGTGCAGAAAACTCCTGAAACACCTATAAATAAAGGATTATTACCGAAACTCTTGTAGTGCGGGCATCTTGCCCGCTATATATCATCTTGCCCGCTATATATCCCACATAACACCGGAAAGTGCTGTATTTACTGCATTCATTTCTCTTCCCTAGGGAGGATGCTAAATGATTAGTAGCCAATTTGAGACAAAAATATATTCCTGGGGGCAGATGACTTTGTATATTCTTTCGTAGTTGAATGCAAAAGAGACTAAATTTGGTAAAATCAGGTAAATAACTCACAATTTACCTATTTATCAAATCTCGCAACCTCCAAATATACACAAATATTAATTGACAATAGCGCAATTTTATGTTTCTACGTTCAGATTTTAGGGTAGCTCAATTAAAAAGCAATATAAACAAAAATTATTTGTTTTATGCAACTAAGTTGAAAGTATTTACTTTTTATTGATAAAATTAAAATTATTCAATCTTAAATGCGAATCTGCCAAGATTAATTACTAATTGAGATAATAGCAATTATCAAGATTGTATTAACTCTTCGCTATAATTTTATCTTTCCTATTGCTCAGTTTATATCTAAAATTTGTCCGTGAATCGGTACAGATTTTAGTAATGGCTAAAAACACCAAAATCTAGTGATTGGAATAATTATGTACGCAACAAAAAAAATTATCGTCATTGACAATGAAGTTGTGAATCGCAATTTTGTTTTAGATTATCTTCAGGCTAAGGGCTATCATGGGATAGGTGCAGAAAATGGTATTATTGGACTGCAATTAATCAAAGAATATTTACCTGATTTAGTAATTTGTGAGATGGTAATGCCAGACATGGATGGTTATACTGTATTAAGGAATCTACGGGAGGATAGATTAACGGCAATTATTCCTTTTATTTTTCTAACTGCTATTAATACAAAGGCATCTTTGCGAAAAGCAATGGAATTCGGAGCAGATGATTATTTAACTAAACCTGCAACAACTGATGAATTATTGCGAGCAATCGCAATTAGATTACAAAAACAGGATCTTTTTAGATCTTGGTATGCTACTAATTTTCCTCAAGTCACATTAGCAGAATTACCCAATACACCAGTAAATTCTCAGTCAATTTTTCCGAATATTCCCCATTTGAAAAAGGTTTTTGATTATATTGAAGCTAATTATCAAGAAGGAATTACTTTATCGGATGTTGCTGAAGCTGTTGGTTATTCTTCTGCATATTTAACTAATCAAGTTGCTAAACAAACAGGAGATCCCATAAATGTTTGGATTATCAAAAGACGAATGGTAGCAGCCCTACCTTTACTGAAAAATACTAATCAAACAATTGAGGAAATTTCTACAAATCTTGGCTATCAAAGTGCTTGTCATTTCTCCCGACAGTTTCGCCAATATAATCATACATCTCCCACAGATTGGCGCAAAAAAAATCAGTTAAATTCAGGTTTGAAAAATACTAACTTGCAATTTATCAAAAATCGCTCACAATTAGTTAAACCTGTAGCTGTCGGGAGGAATTAAGTGAGGAGTTAGAGAAGAAAGCAGGAAGAAGAAAATAACTTCCTATTCCCTATTAGCTAAAACTAACTACTTTTAGGATTGCTTAATTTTTGGATAAAAAGTTGTACTGATAAGGCTAATAAGCCTAATGCAACTAATCCAAATATGCCCGCACCCAAGGCGACTATACCTACTACTAGGGTACGGACAGCGGCAGCGATATTGATGACGGTTTGGTTATCAGAATGGTTGGGTTTATTGGCAAAAGTAGTAGCGATCGCTATCATGAGAGAATAGGTAATAAAGGCAAATCCACCCGAAATTGTAGCTCCAGTTATACAGCGTAATGGAGTTGCTTGTACTTGAGTAGAACTATCTGCTGATGACGTTTCTTTTGGTTGATTCATAATAAATTAGGCGATTTTAATTCCATGTTTAATTGTCCGCGTTACAAACAATTCTAAATCCTCATTAGGAATAGCTGCACGTATTCGCTGCTTGACTATTTCTGCTTGAGTTTGAGATTCAACAATGGCAAAGACTGAAGGGCCAGAACCTGACATCATTGTCCCTAAAACCCCTGGTTGACTGGCGAATAATTCCCGCAGTTGCAATACTTGGGGATAAGCTGGTAAGACAATCTTCTCCAAATCATTATGTAGTTCTTGGACAATTTTTTCGGTATTTTTATTCAAGATAGCTTTTACCATGCCTTCTGAATGAAAAGCACTAGCACGAGCCGCTAAACCTTCTGAATCTTGAATATAATTAATCCCAAATTGTTCTCGATAGGTTTTATATGCCCAAGGTGTGGAAACTTCTAAACTGCGATATTTGGCTAATACGATATGTAAATTATCCAAACTTTGTAAAGGAGCGAGTTTTTCACCTCTACCCGTAGCAATTGCCGTTCCTCCAGCAATACAAAATGGCACATCTGAACCGAGATTTGCGCCTAATTCTTCTAGTTCTGATTGAGTTAATCCCAAGTTCCAAAGTAAATCTATTCCTACTAACACCGCTGCGGCATTGGTAGAACCTCCCGCTAAACCAGCAGCAACAGGAATATGCTTTTTAATGGTAATATCAACACCCCCAAAATTACTAAAAGCATTGGGAAATTCCTTAGCCATTAATTCCGCAGCTTTATAAACTAGGTTAGTTTTATCTGTGGGTACTTGGGGATGATCACAGTAGACGCGGATATTATTTGTACTGGCAGGGTGAATATCAATTTGATCAGATAAATCTATACTTTGGAGAATCATTGCTAATTCATGATAGCCGTCGGGACGACTACCAATAATTTCCAAATACAAATTGATTTTGGCAGGTGTAATTAAACTGTAAGAACGCATAACGGTTATAAAAGCAGGGAACAGGGAATAGGGAATAGGGAACAGTAAAGACAACTATTCAGCATTTCCTATCATATTTACCAGTGATACCCATTGGGCAACTCCGAGGTCTTCAGCGCGGACTTGGGGATTTATTTCTAATTGTTCCAGTAATTGCGTCAATTGATCACGGTCAATTACCGATTGTAAATTATTTCTTAACATTTTTCGCTTTGACCCAAATCCCAATTTAATTAGAGTTTCCAGCTTCTTGGGGTCATGGGCTGGAATTTCTATTTGTTTAGGAAGTAACCGTACCACAGCGGAATCTACCTTTGGTGGTGGCACAAATGCCGCAGCGGGAACTGTACAAATTAACTCACAATCTGCTAAATATTGTACCCGCACCGATAACGCCCCAAAAGTTCTCGAACCTGGTTTAGCATATAATCTTTCCGCTACTTCTTTTTGTACCAATAAAACGATAGAATCAAAAGGTTCTGGATTGGGATGAGAAATAGTCCCCAGTAACTTTTCAATAATTGGCCCAGTAATATTATAGGGAATATTAGCAACAACTTTATTTTGCTTTTGGAAATTAGGAAATGCTGTTAATTGGGATAGTAAATCAAGAGTCAGAAAATCGCCTTGCAGAAGTAAGAAATTTTCTTTTTCACCCAATTGTTTAGCTAGTAATTTGCACAAATCCCGGTCAATTTCCACTGCCAGTAAAGATTTTACTAGCGGTAATAAACGCCGAGTGAGAATTCCTGTACCGGGGCCAATTTCTAAAACTTTATCAGTTTCCTGGCAATTAGCCGCTTGGACAATTGAGTTGAGAGCTTTATCACTTTTTAACCAATGTTGAGCAAACTGTTTACGGGGTTGAATCATTTTGTTAAAAAATATGGCTTTAAAAAACTATCATATTGTTAGGCGTTTTATGTGTTTTATTTTGTTGACATAAACTTCTTGCCGATAACCTAACTTGTCAAAAATTCAGGCTCTTCCGTACTTACTATGCTAAATTATTGTTTTAAATCCCAAAATCCTTGCCATATAAGGATTTTACGTTAATTCATTGGTTAATTTGACATAAATTTGGCATCAAACACAATGAAACCCTTTATTTATATGGGTTATGGGGTAAATAAACCCATATTTGGCATAACAGGTACGGAAGAACCAAAATTCATTCTAGTCACAGGACAGATAAAAACATGAATAAATTCTTTTCAACTCTCACTTTAACAACAGGTACAGCTTTAACTCTCATATTAATGGGAATAGCTCCCTCTCAATTTGCCAGTATAATTCCCATGAGTAGCGAACCAGTTTTAGCACAAACATCTATTGATCTAACGACTTTGCGTAGCACTTCTTTATCTAAACATAACAGTTATCGAGCTACTCACCGTAGTCCTAACATGACTATTAGTAGTTCTGCTAACAACACTGCTCAAGCCTGGGCGCAATACTTAGCAACCAATGGATTGTTTCAACACAGCGCAACCAATCAACGGAACAATGCTGGAGAAAACTTGTATGTCTCCTATACTACAGCACCCTCAGTAAACTATGCCGCCCTGGCTAACACAGCAGTTAAGTCATGGTACGATGAAGTCAAATTATATAACTATAATAGTCCAGGGTTTTCTTCGGCTACTGGGCATTTTACCCAGGTTGTGTGGAAAAGTAGTACCCAATTAGGTTGTGGTACAGCACAAGGCACTAAAACCATAAACGGTACTAAATACAAAGCTTTCTATGTCGTCTGCCATTATGCACCCGCTGGTAATGTCCAAGGGCAGTTTCCCGCTAATGTGTTAAAACCGTAGTCAAAAAGTTAGCAGGGGTACAGGGGAGAAATTTCCGTCTTTCTTGTTCCTTCCTCCTACTGAACTTCTGACTTCTCTTTTTCTATCATTCCCAATTTACCATTTTTAACTAATTTAAACTTTGTCCCTCGCCATTCAATAGTATTACCAAAAAAGCCACAACACCAAATTATAAATCTCACTATATCAGCAACAGGAATTAACCAAAAATACTTTTTAGTAACTGCATCATTAAGAACTTTTACCCCTATTACCCAAGCCATAATTAATCGCATGAGTAAAGTTATGGATACAACCAACAAAGAGAGAATAGAACCACCACTAGTTATTAATAATAGTAAACTAGAAACTGTGCCAAAAGTAAATATTAATCCTGCATAACCCCCAGGACGAGAAACACGAATACAACGCGCCCAACGAATTTGGCGATTGATAGAATCTAATAAATTACTATGTCCTAATCCGTGTTCTACTATATAGTTAGATAAAACTACTTTATCCCCGGCTTGAGTTGGTAAATAACCGAGTTGATAGTCGTCTGCTAAATAATCAGCTACAGCCGCAAAACCGCCAATTTTTTTTAATGTAGTTTTACGAATAACAATAGTTGAACCTAAAGCAAATTTTATCCCTTCTAATTGATTACTAACTAAAATACCGGGTTGAAAATCTGTGGCTGTACAAATAGCTTCTAAAATAGTAGCTATTCCTTGGGCTGTGGAACGATATAAACAGGTAACAACACCAACTTTTTCATCTTTTAGCGGTTGAATAACTGTTTGCAAATAGTCTGAACCGACGAGAATATCACTATCAGCAATTACTAAAATATCATGTTTGGCAGCGGTGACAGCATTAGCTAAGTTACTAATTTTCAAATTTGCACCCAGAATATGATCTTTCACCACCAAACTAATGTCTATTTCTGGGAATTGTTGAATTAGTTTCTCAACTACTTCTATACTAGGGTCTGTAGAACTGCGGACACTAAAAATAATTTGATATTGGGGATAATTTTGTTGACAAAATGAAGCTAAGTTGGTGTAAGTCCCCTTATCAACACCACACAGCGGTTTCAGGATAGTGACAGGGGGATGAAATTTCGGGTTTATGGGAGGGGAGTCACGCAAAAAAGCGATTCCTACGGAGCGCTTCGCTATCGCTGTATAAACCCCATAGGTGTAAAATAAAACGGCTGATAAACAAAAAATTAACATCAGGAATAGGAAATCAGGGAGTAAAACAACTGACAACTGACAACTGACAACTGACAATTGACATAATGAATCTAATTTACTTTCTTTTGCGTTCTTCTTGGACAATGGTAGCAATAGCCATTATTACAGGTTTCTTGAGTGGTGGTAGTAGCGCGGGATTAATTGCCCTCATTAGTAGTGCTGCGAGTAAAAGCAATGCTGCACCTCTGACAACTATAGCCTGGGGTTTCGTCGGTTTAGTCACCGTGGCCTTAATTACCGGCGTAATGTCCCAAATCATGTTAATTCGCTTATCTCAAAATGCGGTTTTGCAATTAAGAATGCGGTTAAGTCGGCAAATATTAGCCTCGGAATTAAGTCATTTAGAACAATTAGGAAATCCCCGCTTATTAGCAACTTTAACAGAAGATGTCCAAGCTGTAGCTAATGCTGTCTATGTCATTCCCTTTTTATGTATTGATATGTCCATGGCTTTGGGGTGTTTACTATATATAACTTGGCTATCTTGGTTAGTATTTATCATGGTTGTGGTTTTAATGATTGCTGCTATTGCTAGTTGTAAATGGTTATTAGATAGAGGAGAAAAATTATTAGCTTTAGCCCGTGAAGATCAAGATGCCTTGTTTAATAACTTTAGCACTATTACAGCCGGAATCAAAGAACTCAAACTCCACTATCAACGCCGACAATTTTTCCTCAGCAATCGTCTAGAAGCCACAGCCAGCAGATTTAGAAATCATAATGTCCAAGGTTTAACTTTGTTTGCCACAACTACCAGTTGGGGTAAATTAATATTTTTCTTTGCCATTGGTTTTGTCCTCTTTATTTTACCGCATTTATTCGCCATTGATGCCGAAACTTTATCAGGTTATATTCTCACATTTACTTATTTAATGTTGCCCATGGATAATATTTCTAATAATTTACCATTAATTAGTAAAGCCAGTGTTGCTTTACAAAAAATCGAATCTTTAGGTTTATCTTTAGCCAGTCGTGCAGAAGTTGCCACTGCACCACCTCATGCTCTCACAAATTGGCACAGTTTACAACTTCAAAATATTACTCACACTTATTACACAGATAAAGAAGATAGTAGTTTTATTCTTGGTCCAATTAATCTTACCCTTTATCCCCAAGAATTAGTTTTTATTGTGGGTGGCAATGGTAGCGGTAAATCATCTTTAGCCAAATTAATTACAGGGTTATACATTCCTGAAAATGGCGAAATTATTTTAGATGAAAATTTGATTACAGAAAATAACCGTGAATGGTATCGTCAACATTTCTCTGTAGTTTTTTCTGATTTTTATTTATTTGAAGAACTACTAGGATTAGAAAATAATAACTTAGATATTCAAGCCCAAAAATATTTACAAAAATTGCAACTTGATCATAAAGTCAAAATCGAAAATGGGCAACTTTCCACCACATCTCTTTCTCAAGGACAACGAAAACGCCTCGCATTACTCACAGCATATTTAGAAAATCGGCAAATTTATCTATTTGATGAATGGGCTGCTGATCAAGATCCCTTATTCAAAGATATATTCTATACTCAATTACTGCCAGAATTAAAAACACAGGGAAAAACAATTTTAGTAATTAGTCATGATGATCATTATTTTCATTTAGCCGATAGAATTATTAAATTAAACTATGGTAAAATTGAATTTGATAAACTCCCACAAACTTAAAAAATCAAGACCTACGCAAAATATCTCTCAAACCCTCTTTCTCTGCGTCCTCTGCGCCTCTGCGGTTCGTTTTCCCTAATAAATAATAATTGTGAGGAATTAATCATGACAGAAGCTAAAAACGTACTGGGTACAAAATTAGAAATTTGCTGTACCTCTCCTATGACTGGCTTTTACCGCGACGGATTTTGTACCACAGGTGGACAAGATACAGGAATGCACGTTGTTTGCGCTCAAGTCACAGAGGAATTTTTGCAATATACTAAATCCCAGGGTAATGATTTGAGTACACCTGCACCTTATTTTAGTTTTCCTGGTTTAAAACCCGGTGATTGTTGGTGTTTATGCGCTGCAAGGTGGCAAGAAGCACTAGAAGCAGGTGTTGCACCGACCGTAGTTTTAGAAGCTACCCATGCTAGGGCGTTAGAAGTTTGTAATCTAGCAGATTTGCAAAAACATCGGGTAATTCGTAATCAGGAAAATGGTTAATTAATAATTATTAGTAAAACCGATAACCCAACTGGGAATTAATTCCCAGTCTAATAGCAAAAGTCATCTAAAGATGACTAAAGAATAGAAAATTGTAAAATTGGGTAGGGGTTTAGCATTGCTAAACCCTTACAGCTATGATATCAAACTAATACCCTTATTTACCACCGTTGACGATTTCACAGCTTTCTAACAGTGCCTTTAATTCATTCTTGCTATTACTGGCAGATTTAAAACCAACCACACTAGAAATTACACCCATACCGATGTTAAGACGGGTTTGTTCAATTTTGCCACTGTAAAATAAAATGATGCTTGCAAATGGTAAAATTGCTGATATTGTACCGATGGCAATGTTAACGTTATATCCTAGCTGACTTTGCCGAATGTACGCATTGAAAGCTTGCTTTTGTTGTTCTGGGGTTATTTTGGAGTTTTGATATTACAGTTTATTAAAGTTTATGAATAAATCAAAAACACCAGCAGAGGTTATAAGTCAAGATGGAGGTGACGACACATCGAGACGATTTCGTTATCAACATACTTATGCAGCAATATTATCTTTGTCATTATTAAAAGACAAGACTGAAATAAGTGCTATATATTGTGAACACCATGAAGATATTTTAATACAGAAAGTTAACGGTAAATGTATTGGTATTCAAGTTAAAACTAAAGAGAAAGAACAATACCCATTTAAAAGTTATGATGATCAAGTAATTCAATCAATTAGAAGATTTATACAACATGAGTTAAAAAATCCTGACAAATTTGAAAAATATATAATAGCTGCTAATTGTGGATTTTATGACAAAACAAACCATAAAAATAACTTAGCATATCTATTAATTTTAGCTGGGGAGGTTGACATAGATAAAGATAATTTAGATATACATCATAAATATTTAAAGACTTTTCTTGATAAATTTAATAATGAAACAGACGAAAAAACTATTATAAAGGTATTAAAAAAAATAGAACTTCCAGATCCAGAGGATATACCAGGATTAAATGATGTAGAACATAGGTTATTTAGTAGATTATCAGAGTGTTTAACAAATCAAAATTTAACAAATATAACCAATCCACAAGTTAATGATATTAAGGACAAACTTATTTCAAAGTGTAATGCAGCTAGTTCGCTTGTTCGTCCTCTAGAAGCTGAATATTACTATCTCTTCAGTAGTCCGAGTGATCAAAAATCTAAGATAGAGATTGAAGCCAAAAAAATTACAAAAAAAACTCTTGAAGAGATAATCAATAAAGAAACACTCACAAGAGAAAACCAGATTGTAAATGAATCATCTAAACAAAAATATAGTGATGCACTTGTACCAGTCCAATTTGATGAAAATTTTGAAACTAATAGTTATTCATGTAACCCTGAACATTTTGTTGGTAGAGATAGAGAGAAAAAAAAATTTTGGGACTTTATAGACAACATAAGAAAAGGTAAAGCCGAAAAACACCTTATTTGCTTTGAAGGTAATTATGGTATGGGAAAATCATCTTTAATTTTGAAATTACAATCAGAAAGTAATAGTAAAAATGTGTTTTTTGAGCAGTTTGATACAAAAATTACAAAAACTGAACATTTTGATTTTGGGTATGTAGCAATTAAAAAAGCTATTTATAATGCAATTGATAAAAAATTCATTGACCTACCTCCATCTATATATGATGAAATAGAACCAGCAGAATATTCACTCTTCTTGCGACAACCAGCGATAAAAAAAGTATTAAACTACTTAAATGAAAATGATAAGGTTATTGTGATATTCTTTGATCACTTTGATCATCTACTAAGACAACCAAGCAGAGAAAGTACATTTGATTTTTTCGAGCAATTAATTCATGAATTCGCCTATGATAAAACAAGTATAGTCAATACTGTAGCCAAATTACGAGGGTTCAACGGCTGTAGGAGCATTGTGAACACGACCAAGAGAGGTAAGCTTGGCAAAAATCTGGGCTAATAAAATAGGCTCTGGTTGTTCCGGAAGCATTTTTAACATTTCACGAACATATCGAAAACCACGACAGTAAGCCTTAAGATCAATAATTCCAGCACCAGGATTATCTTGACGGAATTGAGCTAAAAGATAATGAGATAAGTTGACCATAAAAAAAGAAAGATTGGCCGCATTAGTCACCGCAGTTTGACCCCGATTCATAAAATCTTCCAATCCCCAGAACTGCTTGGCATCACGAAAATTAAATTCGATTTGAAAGCGGAGTCTATAGTAGTCGATTATTTTCTCATAAGACAAATCTAAGTCACTGGAAAATAAAATCACATGACTAACAGCATTCGTCTTGATATTTGTTTTTACCAAAATCACTACATTCAAGGATTGAGCAAATTCTTTGTGCAGTAGAGTCATTTGATAAATATCAGTTTTGATATCTTCGTCAATACTGCTTTGACGTAAATATTCCCCAGCAATATTACGCCAGTCCAGCTTATCTCCGTATTTACGACGAGAACGATGATTAGGGTCAGGATGTTGGTAAGGTATGTATAACGCCGAATCGTGGCGTAATTTGGAAATTATGTGTAACTTTACCTGTCTAGCCATTTGCAAAGCATTATTGTTCCCAAAGTGACCATCTACAACCAAGTAAGTGAGGGGGATAAAGTTAGCTATTAACTTAAATAGCTCATTAATCATTTTCTGAATTCTTAGTAGTTCAGATGTAAAAATCACCTCCTGTTTATTTTTGTTCTTACTCCCTTTTGGTCGTCCCCGTCCAGGTTTTTCTTGAGGTTTTACTTCTGGAATTGGTGAGACAATACTTTTTTCTACATCGCTCTTGATTACCTGTTCTATCTGAATCGGAAATGAGTGTCTTTGTTGAACACTTACTAATGATAAGGTAAAGAAAGATAGCCCCGATATTGGTTTGCTTGTTAGACTTGAGAAGAACCTATCTAATCCATAGGTTTTTTTCCCGGCTTTGCTTATTACTACTTCATCTCCTGCCAACAAATAAACATCATTTGGGCAAAACAAATGCCGCCGAAAAAACACCCAGAACACCGTTGCCCACGGTATGACTGTCCGAAAGAATCTGATTACCGTCCGATAACTACCACCACTAAGCGTCCAACGCGAAATTCCCAACATCGTTACTCGTCCGCTCATTGCTAACATGGCCATGATGATCTGACTCAATTGCCGCATAGTCGTCACTTTTATTTCTGGTAGCAGGCATTGCAGGAGTGTTAGGATATCAAACATGGGCTGTATGTGGTTTTCGAGTTTTTGTTTTGGAAGACTATAACTCTACTACATCAGCCCTCTCTCTTCATCCTCTTTTTTTGGCTACAGTATTGATAGTATTAGGGTTTTCTTGGACAAGTGCAACATCTTTAGGTTTAGATCCAAATATAAGATTTAGGTGGGAAAAATTGATAACAGACAAAATGGAATTAGTTACAATCAGTCAGCTTTTAGATGCAGAACCTAAAAATTGCATTGAAATTTTTAAAAAATGGTTAAAAGAGAAACGAAATAAATCTCAAGAATTAAAAAAAATACAACAATTAGAAGACTGGATTTTAAATAAATATTCTGCTTTCCCATGGTTACTTAGAAGGTTATTAACTAAATTTTGTAATCCTCCGTTAGATTCTAATTTTCCTATAAAAACACAAGATATTCATAAATTGGTGATTAATATGCTTGAAAGTGATTTAAAGAAGAATTTACAACTCAGAGAACGTCAATGTTTAGAGAAAATAGCCAATTTTGAGTCTAATATATTGGAATCTTATGAAAAAGAAATACAAGTTTTAATAGAGAAAAACTTGATTATTGAATCTGATACTGAATACATAGTTAGAGATGATATTTTGCGTGAGTATATTTTAAACAAGGACATTACATTACCAGATTTGAGTATAACTTACATCCCTAAACGTCCTGTAGATTCTATATTAAAGGTATTCCGTTTACTGGAAACGGAAATAACTAAGGAGCAATTAATCAATAAACTGCTCGAACATAATCTGATAAAAACAGAAAATAAATCTCAATCTAGAAATAAAAGAAATAAAAATAACACTAAACCTGAGAATATTGATAATGTTAATAATATTATTAGCGATTTACGTCATTTTTTCCAGGTTGAATATGATACAAAAACCAAATCAATTAAAATCAAAAAAGATTTATTAGATAAAGATGATAATGAAATCTCAGATTATTTAAGAGAACAATTGGAAGAACATCTAGTTATTAAAGAAATCTGTAAAAATAAACATAAAATTAAGACTGGAGAATATTTTAAAAAGGATATGCTTAAAGACTTATTAAAAACATTATATTCTAGTGAATCTCTTCAAGATGAAGATGAATATGAAGATATTGAACTCCCATTATTAACAATATCTACTAAAAAGACTAAAAAGAAGGTACAGAAAAGGGATAAATTTGACCATTATACTAGCAGATTACTTTCTTGGTTTCGTTTTGCAGGAATAATTGAACGACAAATTGAACAATATGAAGATTCAATATTGTTAATACCTACTAATCGTCCTGGTAAAGAAAAAGGTAAGATAAAAAATGCTAAACATCAACAGTTAGAATTGCTTTGAAAGGTGACAGATGAATAGTTTATCTTTCTCTGCTTCAGCAAAGAGTGAAAATTTTGTTGGTCGTGATTTTGTCTTCACTGCTATTAATAATTTTCTCCACCGTTACCCCAAGGGTTATTTCACCATTGTCGGTGTTCCCGGTAGCGGTAAAAGTGCCATTCTTGCCCAATTTGTGCGCCAAAATCCCCATACTATTTATTACAATGCCCAAATTGCTGGTAAAAATCGAGTTGAGGCATTTTTTCCAGAGGTTTGTACACAGTTAAATTTATTGTTAGAGAATTTATCTAGCACCCCTCCCCAACCTTCCCCGCAAACGATGACGGAGATAGGATTTATCAATGCACATGAGGGAAGTTGGTTATTTTCTACTTTATTGCAACAAGTCAGCGAGAATTTACCAGATCAGAAAATAATTATTGTGATTGATGGTTTGGATGGAATTGATATAAATAGTCAAGCTGTAGGCACGAATTTATTTTATCTACCGCGATATTTACCGGATCAAATTTATTTTATTTTCGCTCGTCGTCCCTATCAAAAATCCCATAGTGGCTTGTTAATTGAAGCACCTTCACAGATTTTAGATTTAGCAGATTATCCGGTGGAAAATCGGGAGGATATTAAAGCATATATTCGGAAGAAACGAACCGCAGAGACGCAGAGTTCGCAGAGAAATATAATTGAATTAATTAATGAAAATGAAGATAATTTTATGTATGTGCAGGAAGTTTTAAAAGCTATGGCTGATGGTTTTTATTCTGTCAATAATTTTGAGCAAATTCCCCCAGATTTAGAAAGTTATTATCAGCAACATTGGCAAAAGATGCAAGGTGATGGTTTATCTGATGTTGCGATGGATATTTTGCGGGTTTTAACTGCTGAAGAAACTCAACCAATGTCAACGGTAGCTATTAGTAAAATTATCAAGGCTGATGTTTTTGATGTGGCGGAAATTATGGAAACTTGGTTAGAATTTCTGCAAGAAATACACACAAATAAGGAAACTAAATATCAATTATATCATCACAGTTTCCGGTTATATCTTCATGATTACAGCACTTTGCGTAACATTTAAATACAATAATTAAAGGAATAATTTGCAAAATCAAGATGAAACCTGTCTCACTCGCGCAAAGTGCTGTATATCATTTTAGTTTTCCTGGTTTATTAATTGAAAGTTACTAAACCTGACATTCTGGATTTTTTTGATAATCAGGAGTAGCATCAGGATAAAAGGTACGAATACCACCTTTTTTAGCAACAAAAACATTAACAAATGTTTTGTTGTCATCAGTTACAGTCAGCAAACAAGCTTTAGATGTAGGTTCTGAATTGGGGTTATTTTTGTATGCTTTCGCTGCAATTGTTAAAATCTCTTCTGCATTGAGGGTGTAACCATATCCTTTTAGTGGATCATTCACAGTGCTTCCACCAACTTTCATTCTCACACCAAAGGAATAAACAGCACCTGGTTTAACTTCAGATGTACTCACAGACTTGGGTAAAATTCCAGCAATACGTTTATTTTGTAAATCCAAATAACGTCCAGCAAAATGTAAACCACCAATTTTATTTTTTTCTGGTTCACCACAAAAAACATGATCAAATCCTTTAGCATTAAACCAAAGATTAGTTAGATCTTCCAGAAATTCTTGATTAGAAGTTCTTTTGGGAAAAATATAACCCCCAAGATTATTTTTAATATTGCTGAAAACATCGGGAAAACTGTTAAACATGGTTTTAAAACTAGCGGGTTTAACTACTGTTCCCACTTCTCGACACAGTTGATTAACTGCTATATCAAACTTATTCAACACAGGAGGGGGAGGAGTTAAATCTTGTACACCACCAAATTTAACCTTGACAGGATTCTTTGTATTGTCAAAGAAAGGTAAAAATTCCTCTGCACTCACTAAACTGGGACTAAATAGAGTGGTGATGAAAAATAGTTCCGCTGCTAAAATTAAGCACCGAAATTCATGCAAATTTTTACAAATTTGAACATTGATGGTTTTAGACAAGAGGTTTAACATCATTGAAATCTCACTAGTATTTGAGTATTATTGTGAATACTTACACATTACTAATATGAAACTATATAGTAGTGTCAATTATTCTTAATAAATCTTAAAATTATTTGCTAATTAAAATCCATCATCCCCCCAAATTCTTCCATCATTCTTTCCAGTAGTTCTTCCATCATATCCTCTTTCATAGAACGGAGACTTTCTGGTCCTGCGAGAAATTCTTTAATAGTGATCTTTTTATCTTTAAAGTCTTGAACAAAATCACGAATTTCCACAACTATCTTAGTTTGAGCTTGCATGGTTTCCAGCATCAATTCAATACAATCAACACCTTGTTTAGCTGCTTTTTTGTAATCCGCAACCATTGATCCTTCCGGGGTATTTTTTGCTAACCGGAGTTCCTGTTTCAACTTCTCATATTGATTTTTGAGAATTTGATTGTGTTGTTCTATATTTCTACATCTGCGACTTAAATCATCTTCGCTATTATTATCAATTGTTTCTCCGACTTCATATTTACGTTCAATTTCCAAAAGTCGCGCTAAATCTCCATCTTGGTAAGCTTTATTAATTTCCTTCATTATTTCCGTGTGAGTCATTTGGGTTTCATTATCTTTAACCTTATCAGGGTGAAAAATTTCCGCTAACCGCAAAAATGTCTGTCGGATTTTTCTAGATTCATCTGTTCTCGCTACTGTGGGAGATTCTGAATCTTGTTCTGCTTCCCAAAATTGACGACGACGTTGATGATTTTCTTGAGAATCATTATCTTCAAATAGTTCATCTAATTCTTCATCATCATCATCTTCTTCTTCAATAGGTTTATAACTAATAATTCCTCCCATTTGTAAACTTCTGTACAATGATTGGATATTTTTCTGGGTTTGTTTACCCATTTTTTTCGTAGTTAAAATTTCGGCAAACAAAGCATGAATTTCTGCATCTAATTCGGCCATTGTTTTCATATTCGGACTAACTCGATGAAATACCTCTGTCGCTAACGAACGCATTTTTTCGACAAAGTTATTTAATTCTGTCCGCTTTTTCTTAATTTGCTTTAATAGAGATTGGTGTTCTTTCTCTAAACCCGCTAACTGGAGATGTAAGTCAGAAAGAGCTAGGGGAATTACTGTTGTGGAGGATACTGTTTTTGTTTTGCGTACCATAGCAGATGCAATTAAGTTTAGGTTTAATAAAAGAAATACATTTATTATTTTATTATTTTAAGTTAATTTTGACAATAATCAGGGTTCTCAGGTGGTAAATTTAGTTTTATCCTTAGTTCTCGATCATAACAGGCTTTTTCCCAATTTTTTGCAGATTTGACTTGTTCAGCAGTTAGATTTTTAGCTCCAATAAACTTAGCACAAATATATTTTTTAGAACTTGTAGCTTGATCAAAAACAAAAACATCACCGCACATTATAGCATCTTTGAGATTTGTTTTTTCTAAATCTGCTCCTTGAAATTCTGCATCTCTAAGTTCTGCTTCTCCCAAATTAGCTTCAGAAAGATAAGCATTTTGGAACTTAGCTTGTTTAAGATCTGCTTTTTGTAAATTAGCATCAATAAGATTCGTTTCTTGAAAATCTATTTCAGATAAATAAGCAGTATAAAAATTACTTTTATAAAGATTTGCTTTCCTTAAATTACTACATTCTTTTTCACGTTTACATTCTAATATTGAACCTTTAAAACTTGCATTAGCTAGTTGAGCATTTTGCAAATTAATACCACTTAAATCAAATCCATCAAGTTTTAAATCTCGTAACATTTCACCATTTTTATTCAAATGTTCTAAACCAATAATTATACTAACACCTGTAGCTTTTTGCTCAATAGCAGAATTAACCATTAACCAAACTTGTAAAGTTTGAAAATTTGCTTGTTTTTCTCGTTGTGGTGCTTCCCAGTAATATTTAAATACTGCAAAAATTAAACTAATTATAACTCCTTTTTCTAAAGCTGTAATCAGGATTTTTTTAAATAAAACTGCTTTAGGAAATTTTGAACCCCACTCTACCCATTCTTTGAGAATCCACCATTTTGGTGGATATTGGGGAATGAATTTATGATTACAAATATATGTTTCATATAAACGGCGGTAAGTTTCGGTAGATAACCCAACTTTTTCTGCTTCTTTTTCTAACAATGCAAAGTGATATTCACGAGTTAAAGGATCAGAAATTTCTGTAATAATCAAAAATTTTTCTCGCAATTCTTTAACTTCTGCTATTTCTTGCAAATGTAAATGTTTGTCCACTTGAGAACTATTCTGTTGTTTAGATTTATCTGTACTCATTGCTCAAATATATCCTCGTGATTTTTTAAGACTATGCCAAAATTTTAAATGCTAAGAAAGACGTTTTATAAAACGTCTCTACATTATTTTTCACTAGATATCTATTGATTATGGAAAAAGTCTTCGACATCCTTTACAAATTTCTATTTCTCTCTGGGTATTAGCATTACGACAAATATTATCACACTGCCTTTTTAAAGCAGCAAATACTATAGTTGAAGCCGTTGAACTTGAGGGTGCAGTCAAAGTAGCTAACATTAAAGTTGGACTACTTGTTTGTTGTTTGTCAGGAGTAGTAACTTCAAAATCAAATTTGTGATTACCAATACTGTTTGCTGTTGTGTGAAATTCATCATCTATTTCTTCACCGCTTAGTAATTGCGATAAAAGTCGAATAGATTCTTCACCTCGTAAGATGGATTGTGTTAACTCTTTTGCTAACTCTTTATCCTCATCACTTAAATTATCCCATGTAGAGGGGAGTAAAATTTTGTCTGCCATAAGTAGAAATGTAACTGGAATAAATCAGATATACCATAACTAGTATATATCTCTTGTATTATAATAATAATTTTTTTTAAGTAAAATAACATAGGGCAAACAAATGTACTCTTGTTTTTTCAGGTTTTGATTAATACCTTATTATCAATGAGTCATTTTCAGATAATTACTCAACTCAAACCCTTTCAAAGTCAACATTTCTCGCACTTGCTGACTCAACAAAGCCGCTAATTCTACCTCACCACCGTTATTTATCTCGGTATTCACTAAATCAGGATGAGAATAAATTTCTACTAATTCCGCTTCTATTTGTGGTATCAAACCGAGTAAATATTCTTCGCTCATGTCACCAGTTTGTAACAATCCATAAACCCTGTCAGCAAATTTAATTTGATTCGCTTTTAATAAACCTTCTCCATAACGACGTAATTGTCCAAAAACAATAGACCAAATTATTTTAGTGAATAAATTACGGTTATCAATTTTGATGTTTTTGCTTAATTCTTCTGAAGGTAGACGAATAAATTTAATCTTAAATTCCGCGGCAAATTCTGTTAAAATATTCAAAATTACAGGATGTACATGAAGATGTAAATGTCCATCAACATGAGCAAGATTTAAACCAGAATCCCGAAATTTTTCTAATTGAGCAGATATTTCTAACCGCAATTCTGCACGGGTAGCTTGATTAAATTGATAACTTAATCCTGCTTGGGTGGGATTACTGGAAAAGTTACCTTGAGAGTCTACTAAATGGGGAATTTGCGAAGGTGGTAAAACTGATTTACCACAAACTAAAACTAGATGTAACCCAACTGCTAACTGAGGATGATCTTTTGCCAGTGCGATCGCTTCTTGTGCAGCATCACCAGTTACCATTAAACTAGTGCTAGTTAAAATCCCTTCCGCATGGGCTTTAATAATCGCTGAATTTACACCCTGGGAAAACCCGAAATCATCAGCATTAATAATTAAATAAGACATTGGTAAAAAGTGATTGAAATCAAAAAATGTCAGAATCAGGATACCCAGGATTAAAGGATTAACAGGATTAATTAAAAAATACTCAGCAGATAATTCAATTAAATTAAATCCTGAACATCCTTAAATCCTGTAAATCCTGATTCTGACGATTTACCTAGCTAAAGCTTGAGTCCGACGGTCATTCAAATAACCAAAGAACTCCTTACCTTCCCGCAAACGACGCACTAACATTTGTCTATCAGCCAGCATTTCCCGCACAATGGGAATAATCGCTTTGGGACGGAAGTAAAATTTGCGATACATTTTTTCAACCGAATCTTCAATTTCCGCACTAGAAAGACTTGGATATTGCAAAGTTGAAGTTTGAATACCAGAAGTTGCTACTAAAGACTCATTCGCAAACCAACCCTTTTCTCTGGACTGTTCATACAATTCTGTACCAGGATAAGGTGCAGCAATAGAAACTTGAATTGTATGGGGACTTAATTCACAAGCAAAACGAATTGTTTCTTCTACAGTTTCTTTCGTTTCTATCGGCAAACCGATAATAAAAGTTCCATGGACAGTAATACCAAGTTTGTGGCAATTCTTCATGAATTCTCGCGCCACTTCTAGCTTAATACCTTTTTTGATATTATTGAGAACTTCTTGATTACCAGATTCAAAACCTACTAATAACAAGCGTAATCCGTTATCCCGTAAAGTTTTGAGAGTATCATAATCTAAATTAGCACGGGCATTGCAACTCCAAGTTAAATTGAGTCGCTTCATGTGTTTACTAATAGCGATCGCTCGATGTTTGTCAATGGTAAAAGTATCATCATCAAACATATACTCCCGCACCTTGTCCCCAAAGAGAACCTTGGCTTCTTCCATTTCTCTACCTACGGCATCGGGGCTTTTATGACGGTATAAATGTCCGCCAATAGTTTGCGGCCACAAACAAAAAGTACATTTTGCTGGACAACCACGCCCAGTATAAAAAGAAATGTAAGGATGTTGCAAATAGCCAATGAAATATTTACTAATATCTAAATCACGGGCATAAACTGGCAACACACTGGGCATAGCATCCCAGTCATGAATTAAAGGACGTTCTTCCGTTTGGTGGATATTTCCCAACTTATCCCGGTAACTCAAACCCTTGATTTCATCCCAAGGTTTCCCTTCTGCCAATTCTTTACAGGTATAATCGAATTCATTGCGGCAGACAAAATCAATAACCGGATTTTCCCGTAAAGTTGCCTCTGGTAAAACCGCAACGTGCGCCCCTACAAAGCCAATTTGCACATTGGGATTTTGCGCTTTGATCGTTTCTGCACACTTCACATCATTAGCCAAAGAAGGCGTGCTGGTGTGCATAATCACCAATTCGTAATCCTTGGCAATTTTCAGCACATCATCCACTGTCTGCCCATGAGGAGGTGCATCAACTAACCTACTGCCAGGAACTAAAGCCGCAGGTTGTGCTAACCAAGTCGGATACCAAAAAGAAGTAATTTCTCGTTTTGCTTGATACCGCGCCCCCGCACCACCATCAAAACCATCAAAAGAAGGTGGACTCAAAAATAAAGTAGTTTTCATGAATATTTTTCTTGTCAGTTGTTAGTTGTTAGTTGTTAGTTGTTAGTTGTCAACTTAAGCCAACCAGGGAATGAATTCCCTGTCTAAAAGCTAAACTCGGTTAAAACCGACTACTTTGACATAAATAGGATAGTTTTTGATCTTGAGTTAACCAGAGTGCGTTTTAACGCACTTTAGCTTTTAGACCGGAACTTAAGTTCCGGGCGGATTTGTTCCCCATACCCTATTTCCTAACTAGCTTTAGCGTTCACACCCATGAGGTTTTCAATCAGGGAAACAACATCACTACGGCTGAGTTTTTCCTTACCACTAGCTAAAGCATCTAGAGTACCATGAGCTAAAGCCAGAGGAATTTGGCAAAATTGCAAAGCCGGTCCATTTGGCAAAGAGTTCGTATAGGCATCTGCTAAGATGAGATTGCGACGGGCATATTTTTGGAGATGATCATTATCCCAACCTGCTGGGTAAAAATTGACTCCACGAGTTAAATCCTCACCATTGTTTCGCAGAATATTTACTGCTTGCAAACCCCTACCAAATCCTATGGCTTGAGTGCGGTTGCTTTGAGTTCCATCATACCAATTCCATAAATCTGAGAGCAACAAGCCCACAGCACCAGCTACCCCAAAGGTATAACGGTCTAAATCCGCCTCTGTTTCTATTTGCCAATTTCTATCTGCCCAATAAGCCATTCTATCAGCCATTGCGGCTGTTGCATCCCAAATTCGCGGGGCAATGCTTTCAGGTGCTAATATTGACCATTCTCTAATGCGTAAACTGACTTCTTGTAAAGAATTTTCGCAACCTTTAAATCCTACAGAGAAGGCATCCAGCGGAAAACCATCTATTCCCGCTTGCAATGTGAGGCTAATATTCTGCAATAGGCGTTTTTTAGTCCCATTATCCAAATTTGGATCATCTTCAATTTGGTCAAGGGCGCGCATACACAAGTATGCTGATGCCACTGCTTCTTGTAATCCTGATGGTAAAATACTAATTGGGATATAAAAAGTTCTACTAGTGTCTTTAAGGATTTGCAACGCATCTCCACGTAAATCCATTTTGTTCACTCCTCTCTTGATTTGCACACCACACCTAATTTCGGACTTTTCAATAATACTAGATTTAGTCTTGATTAAACCTTAAAAACCATAGACACTCTAGAATTTAATCTAGGAATACATAGTTTATAGTGTCGCATTTAACACAACTTTCCAGCTTATCAAAGCTTAGTACAGTATATAAGGTTTTGGTAACAATAACCTTGTCTACAAGGATAGAGATAAGAACAGCAAAGTTCTTAGGCTGAAGTATTGCAGAAGTGCCAGTAGAGTCACTTATTTTACCAGGATGTGGATTTTATTGTTTAGTATATGATTTTATGATTTAAGCTGTATTGTTCTATAGTTTTTTATTTGTCTGAATCAGGATACTCAGGATTAAAGGATTTACAGGATGTTATTGGATGATTTTTGGTGGGAAGTTGGTGATTTTATTTGTCTTATTAAACTCTCATATTTTCAATTTGAAAATTGATTATTAAATATTAAATGAATATTTAAAATATGACATTTAAAACCAACATCCTGCAAATCCTAAAATCCTGGATATCCTGATTCTGACAATTGAGAGATTCATATCCCCGACTGCTTAAAGAAGTCGGGGATATGGAAGATTAAGCCACAACTTCCACTGGTTTGGCTTCCGGTAACAACCGCTTCACACCTTGCTTGACAAAAGCTTCCAAAACAGCCATTTTTTGATTTTGCTGGAATACAGTTTGCAAAACTTGACGCAGTTTGTCGAGATTTAAAGCACTTCCCGATTCTAAAGCAATTTCTTGCTGTTCAAAATATGCCACTAAACTTAATCCCGCTACTCTTGTCAGGTAAGCAGCACTAACTCCCTCTACCATTCCTCCAGCGACAAAGGTAGCAACATTAGTTTTCAGAATACCCGTTACAGCCCTAGTTGAAAGTTCCACTAAACCTAATTTCAACATCAAACTTCCCATAGTTCCCGCTACTTGTTGCGCTTGTTCCCAGGAAATTTTCTGCTGATAAATATTACCCAAATCTATCACCATTTGAGCAGTAATCGCCGCAGTTGCGAGAATATCTAAAGCTGGTACGGGATTAGCAAAAGCTGCCGCCGCTGCAATCCATTGATATTGTTCTATAAAAGGTGTGGCTTGATCTCTTCTCACACCATTTAAACAATTTTTGGCTTCGGCTTTGAGTAATAATACCTTGCGATTTGTGGTATTACAAACTAGCTGTTCTCCTTGCTGTCCCACAACCGCTGCTAATTGTTGTGTTAATTGCTGGATATCTGGCGTTGGTTGTTCCATCCATTCTTGGCAAGAACCATCTTCTTCATGTTTCCGCACTTTCACAGGTACGGGAGAAGCCGCAGTCGCAACTACATTTGCACCAATGCGCTGTTTTAATGATTGAAAAACTGTAGCGCGTTCATCAGGTTGATATTGATCTTGTTTGTTGAAAACCAGCAAACTTGGTTGTTTTGTGGCTTTTAGCTGTTGTAAAACCTGAAATTCTGAATCTGTTAAATCACCGTTGGTCAGAAATAAGACAAAATCAGATTTCTGCATTTCCGATAAAGTGACAACATCAGAATTTTCACCAGCTACGGAAAATAAAGGCGCTGTTTCCGCAAAATGCAAAGACATTCCCGGAATAGTTGGGGCAGTTTTTAGAACTTCAATAACTGTACTTTTACCTACAGATTTACCACCAGTAACGGCCAGGTTAATTTCCTTTCTATCCAGTTCTAAGGGCAATTTAGCGAGATTTTCGCGGAGAATTGCTAGGTGAGGATGATTGACTGCTTCTTGTGCCAGTTGATTAATTATTACTTGGGTTTGAGCGATCGCTTTATCCACATCTGCCCGATTGACAACTATATCATTTAGCTGTTCACCTAATTGGGGCTGATTTTTATTGAACAACCACAAACCCCCACCGACAGCCAAAGCACTCAGGAGTCCGAATTCTCCCACTTGCACCATTGAATCATGCCAACTGTCTAACATCCACAGGGAGAACGATAGTCCTAGTCCTCCCACTAAAATCGGTCGCTGTAACTTCACAATTGTGATTCTCCACGCGAGGAAAAAGCTTTTACCTCACTTTAGCTTAACCGACAGAAGCCCCACGCTCACTATACCGGAGCGTGGGATGAATACAATACGCGCGAGTGAGGAATTGCCCAACGGGCGAAATTGAACGTAGTTCAATCAAGATCGTTGGTCAATGACGAATGAACATTTTCCGCTTTGAGAGAATCTATCCAATCTTCGACTAAGGACGTAATAGTTTTATCTTTGACTGCGGCGTAAGTTTGCAATACTCGCATCCTTCTTTCGCTGATTCTCAGACTTAATCTTTTATTTTTCATAAAGAGGTGGCAAATGGCTATCCTTTATGTTATGCTATAAACAGGTCGAAAGGAAACAAAAAACATGAGAACATCTTATCAATACCGTTTGCAACCAACGAAAGAACAAGCCGAAAAGATTGATAAAACATTAGATATGCTACGGTATCAGTACAATTATCAACTGGCTCAACGCTTCCATTGGTACGAACAAAACCGTTCTCCTATTGATAGATGTTCCATTTTCGTTTGTCATTTACCAGAACTCAAGGATAAACCGAATTATTACAGCCAAAAAGCATCATTAACCAAACTTAAAAAAGACCGTCCTTGGTACACAACAATTCATTCTCAGGTGCTACAAGAAGTCCCCAAGAAGGTCGAGATAGCCTTTGACCGATGGTTAAAAGGTGATGTGAATGGTAAAAAATCAGGCAAGCCTAGATTCAAAGGTGCGGGTCAATACAAAACTTTTACCTACCCCCAATTCAAGCAGCATCACTTTACTAATAACAGAATTACGTTATCAAAAATAGGTGATATTAGAGTAATTGTTCATCGTCAAATTCCAGATGGATTTGAGATTAAAACTGTATCTGTCACTAAAAAAGCAGACGGGTATTATATCACTCTAAGCCTTGATGATAAAAGAGTTCCAACGGTTAAACCTGATTTTAATGCTAATAATATTGTTGGTATTGATGTAGGATTAATTGATTTTATTGTTGCTTCTGATAATACCAGAATTGCAGCCCCTAAGTTTTTACGCAAGGCTGAACGCAAATTAAAAGCTGCACAGCGCCGCGTCTCTCGTAGGAAGAAAGGTTCTAATCGTCGTAAAAAAGCGATAAAAAAACTGGGTATTCAACATAAGAAAGTATCAGATACCCGCAAAGATTTCCACTTTAAAACTGCAAACGATTTACTCAAAAAGTATGATGTAGTAGCTGTTGAAAAGTTCAATATAAAAGGACTCGCTAAAACAAGATTGGCAAAAAGTATTAACGATGCTGGTTGGGGACAATTTATTTCAATACTAACAGTCAAAGCCGAAAATGCTGGACTCCAAGTAATCGCTGTAAATCCCAATGGTACAAGTCAAGAATGTTCTAGTTGTGGTCAAAAAGTTAAAAAGCCGCTATCCCAAAGAATACACAATTGCCCTAACTGTAAGGTCAGTTTGTGCCGGGATCTAAATGCGGCTGTAAATATCAAGAACCGTGGGGCGCACGGTCTTAAAGCTCGGTCAATGTCTTCATAGAAGAGTCGCCGAGAAGCCCACACTCACCTGTTCGCGCAAGCGTGCCGCAAGGCATAAGGGAGTGTGTGGAGTACGTCACTCCAAAACCTGCTACTCGGATTGAGGTTGGTGAACAAACGTCTTTTGATTTTGAAGACTCGCAAGCGGCTAAAAGCATTCTTTTTGCTATGTATAAACAATACATCAATTTTTCTTAATTAATTGTTGTATCTAGTGATAAAGTCAATGTTAACATATTAACTTTTCTTGAAATGACAGGTAGATAGGATAAATAGTCTGCTCACTAATTATACAGGTGAAATCAGTGAATAAAACAGCAAGCCAATTAGTCTTAACTTTCGGAATACTAGCATTGACAAGCAGTTTTACAAATACGCTTGGTCTTGCCCAAAATATTCAAAAACCAAATGAAGCGACAAAAGTTACTAACTCTGCCACTGACGCACTTATCAAAGTAGATGGTTCTAGTACCGTATATCCCATTACCCAGTCCATAGCTAAAGCATACCAAGCCAACCTAAAAAATAATAGTCAAATACAAGTAAATATTTCCGGTACTAGCGGTGGGTTTGAAAAATTTTGTACTCGTAAAATAGATATCAGTAATGCTTCTCGACCAATTAACCAGTCAGAAATGGCAGCTTGCAAGAAAAATGGCGTAAGTTACATGGAATTACCCATAGCTTTTGATGCCGTAACCATTGCTATTAACCCCCAAAACACTTGGGCAAAAGACATTACAGTAGCCGAATTGAAAAAAATCTGGGAACCTGCGGCTGAAGGAAAAATTACAAAATGGAATCAAGTCCGAGATTCTTGGCCAGACCGCCCAATTAAATTATATGGTCCTGGTGGTAAGTCTGGAACTTATGATTATTTTACCGAAGCAATTGTCGGTAAAGCCAAAGCCAGTCGCAAAGATTACACAGCCAGTGAAAATGATGAAGTTTTAGTTACTGGTGTTAATAAAGATCCTAATGCTTTGGGTTACTTTGGTTATGCCTACTACCAAGAAAACAAAGATAAGTTAAAAGTTTTAGCAGTTAATAGTGGTAAAGGTGCCGTTTTACCATCACCAGAAACAGTAGAAAAAGCCAAATATCAACCACTTTCTCGACCTCTATTCATATATGTCAATCTTCGGTCTAGTAAAAACAAAACTTTGGTGTATAACCTTGCGGATTTCTACATTAAAAATGCGGCAAAAATAGTCAGTTCTGTTGGCTATGTTCCCTTATCAGAGGAAGCTTACAAACTTAATTCTATCCACTTGTATAAAGGCAAAGCCGGAACAGTATTTGGTGGTAAATCGGAGTTTAACCTAAGTCTTGGGCAATTGTTACGCAAACAAAAGCAATTTTAGTAATTAATAAAAATCATGACAATTAGAGTAGGAATCAATGGATTTGGGCGCATGGGCAGGTTATCCGTTCGTGCTGCTTGGGATTACCCAGAAATAGAATTTGTCCACATTAATGAAACCAAAGGTGGAACAGAAGCCGCAGCACATTTACTCAAATTTGATTCTGTACATGGGCGTTGGACACCAGAAGTAGAAGCGGTCGAAAACCAAGTTGTTATTGATGGTAAATCTCTCAGTTTTACTGAATATTCTCAACCGGGTGAAGTTCCTTGGGAAGATTTTGGGGTTGATATAGTTTTGGAATGTTCTGGTAAGTTTAGAACCCCCGCTACCCTTGACCCCTATTTTAAAAGAGGCGTGCAGAAGGTAATTGTTGCCGCACCTGTTAAACAAGAGGCTTTAAACATTGTCATGGGGGTAAATGATCACCTCTATGAACCTGATAAACATCATTTATTAACAGCAGCTTCTTGTACTACTAATTGTTTAGCCCCAGTCGTAAAAGTAATTCATGAAGGTTTAGGAATTAAACATGGAGTAATTACCACAATTCACGACAATACTAATACTCAAACTATTGTAGATGCACCTCATAAAGATTTGCGTCGGGCTAGGGCTACAAGTATGTCATTAATTCCTACTAGCACAGGTTCAGCTACAGCTATTGGTTTAATTTATCCAGAATTAAATGGTAAATTAAATGGTTTAGCAGTGCGTGTACCTTTGTTAAATGCTTCTCTCACAGATTGTGTATTTGAAGTTGAACGTTCGACCACAATAGCCGAAGTTAATGATTTATTGAAAACTGCATCTGCACAAGAACCATTAATAGGAATTTTGGGTTATGAAGAACGTCCTTTAGTTTCTATTGATTATAAAGATGATCCTCATTCTGCAATTATTGATGCCCTTTCGACAATGGTTATCAACGAAACTCAGGTGAAAATATTGGCTTGGTATGACAATGAATGGGGTTATGTTAACCGCATGACTGAATTAGCACGAAAGGTGGCGTTAAGTTTGCAGAAATAATGGTTTTCTAGGGGTGGGTTTTCAGTCCTACCCCATAAGGATTTTTGCACGCAGAGGCGCAGAGACGGAGAGAGAATTTTAGTTTGTATTTACGATTTTGAACTTTTAATCATGGCTTCTACTACTGCTTCTAATTCTAATTTCAAGAATTATATTCTGGTGACACTGGCATACTGGGGCTTCACTTTGACTGATGGGGCTTTGCGAATGTTGGTTTTGCTCTATTTTAATAAAATTGGTTATACACCTATTCAAATTGCCTCTCTGTTCCTGTTTTACGAGGTATTTGGAATTGTTACAAACTTTCTCGGCGGTTGGATTGGTTCCCAGTTTGGGTTAAAAGTAACTCTTTATACTGGGATTGGATTACAGGTGTTTTCTTTAATTATGCTGTCTTTTCTGAATCCAGGGTGGGCGCAGTGGCTTTCAGTCCTTTATGTGATGGTTGCACAGGCATTTTCGGGAATTGCTAAGGACTTAACGAAGATGAGTTCTAAAAGCGCCATTCGCTTGGTTGTGCCTCAAGATGCCCAATCTTCTTTGTTTAAGTGGGTGGCTGTACTCACAGGTTCTAAGAATGCTTTGAAGGGTGTTGGTTTCTTTCTTGGTAGCGCCCTTCTCAGTTCTGTGGGTTTTATTCATTCCCTATGGATTATGGCTGGGGGACTGGCTTTAATTATGTTTTCTGGGTTAATGCTGCCCAAAGCCATGGGTAAAATCAAGAAAAAGGTCAAATTTAGCCAACTTTTCTCTAAAAGCGCAGAAATAAATATTCTCTCGGCGGCGCGATTCTTTTTATTTGGATCTAGAGATGTATGGTTTGTTGTGGCTTTACCAGTGTTTTTACGTGGGACTTTGGGCTGGTCTTTTTATCAAGTGGGGGGATTTTTAGCTTGTTGGGTGATTGGTTATGGGATTATTCAATTTTTAGCACCAACACTCATGCAGCGATTTGGTTCTGGTCGTCCACCTCAATCTCAAACTATTCGATTCTGGACATTTACATTAACGGCTGTTCCCGGTGCGATCGCTCTAGCACTACAATTAGGTTTACCCGCTAATATCGTAATTATTGCTGGACTTCTCGTTTTTGGTGTCGTATTTGCTTTCAATTCCGCTGTCCATTCCTATTTGGTTTTAGCATTTACTGATGATGATAAAGTCGCTTTAAATGTGGGTTTTTACTATATGGCAAACTCCGGTGGTCGTCTTGTGGGTACAGTTTTATCCGGTTTGGTTTATCAAATATTTGGCTTAGTTGGTTGTCTGTGGACATCAATGTTTTTCGTATTCGCAGCAGGTTTAGTTTCTCTGAAGTTACCTAATCCTCAACCTAGTAAAGCTATAGCTTGGAAAGCTGGAGACGGAGAATAATATTTCCCAGTCTAAAGATATGCTATGCAAACAGGTATATCCTACTGTAGTGAGATGACCCCAAAATTTATTTGAGTTTAAATATGGTAGTGGGCAATTGGTGACAGTTTTTGCCTCTTGCCTAAATACTAATTTGTAATAAATACAGATTTTATAATGACAACAAGATCCCCGACTTCTTAGAGAAGTCGGGGATCTGAAACTAAATTTATAGAGGTTAATTAAGTGGAATATGTAACTAAACAACCAACTATAAAACGCCTTTCTTTTCTGGATCGCTTTTTGACATTGTGGATATTTCTGGCAATGGCAACTGGAGTGGGTTTAGGCTATTTTTTCCCCACAATAGAAGTTTTTATCAATCATTTCCAAATAGGAACAACCAACATTCCCATTGCTATTGGTTTAATTTTGATGATGTACCCACCCTTAGCAAAGGTAAAATATGAAGAATTAGGAGATGTATTTCGTAATAAAAAAATTCTCGGACTATCATTATCGCTAACTTGGATAATTGCCCCAATTGTAATGTTTACACTTGCTATTCTTTTTTTACGCGATAAACCTGAATATATGACTGGGTTAATCATGGTGGGAATAGCCCCTTGTATTGCTATGGTAATTGTCTGGAGTGACTTAGCTAAAGGAGATACTGAATATACAGCCGGACTGGTTGCTTTTAATAGTATTTTTCAAATTCTCTTTTACAGCGTTTATGCTTGGTTTTTTCTGGCGATTTTACCGCCTTTATTTGGCTTACAAGGAACTATTGTCAATATCAGTATTGGGGAAATTGCCAACAGCGTTTTTATCTATTTAGGTATTCCTTTTCTGGCTGGATTTATGACTCGCTTTATTTTAGTGAAAGCTAAAGGTAAGCAGTGGTATCATCAGCAGTTTATTCCCAAAATCAGTCCGATTACTTTAATTGCTCTTTTATTTACAATCATGGTAATGTTTAGTTTAAAGGGCAATTTGATTGTGCAGATTCCTCTCGATGTTGTCCGCATTGCCATTCCCCTCATTATCTATTTCCTATTCATGTTTTTGAGTAGTTTTTACCTAGCATGGAAAATTAAAGCTGACTATGCCAAAGCTGCTAGTGTGGCATTTACCGCTGCTGGTAATAATTTTGAATTAGCAATAGCTGTAGCTATTTCTGTATTTGGGATTAAATCTGGTGTGGCTTTTGCTGCTGTGATTGGACCATTGGTAGAAGTGCCAGTCTTAATTAGTTTAGTCAGTGTATCTTTCTGGATCAAGAAACATTTTTTTCGCGCATCTCCACCAATAGGATTATAATTAAATACGTTTGATCTACTATTGATTTATTTAAATTTAATGAAAGTTGCTGATTTAATTACCTGGTTTGAAGAATGGGCAAATCCCGCTTGGTGCGAAAGTTGGGATAATTGCGGTTGGCAGGTTGAACCCGGTGTTTTGTCTACAGAAGCGCGGGTTTTAGTGTGTTTAACTCCGACTTTAGCCGTAATGCAGGAAGCGATCGCTCTCCATGCTAACCTAATATTTGCCCATCATCCCCTCATTTTTTACCCTCCCAAATCTTTCCGCACTGGGGAAGCCTTAACAGAAATGGTGCGGTTAGCTTTTACCCATAATATTGGAATTTATACCGCCCATACTAATTTTGACCAAGTGGCAGATGGAACTGCTGACGTTTTAGCGCAACTTCTGGAACTTCAAGAAGTATCACCTATTGTTCCTACCCAAGCAGGTTTAGGTTATGGGCGTGTAGGAATACTAAAACCTACTTTGACATTACAAGAGGTAATTAATAATATTCAAACTCAATTAAATCCGCCCCATTTAATTTTCTCCCCAATGGCTGATTTACAACAGCAAATTTCACGGGTAGCTGTTTTAGGTGGTTCTGGTGCAGGTTATATTTCAGCCGTAGTTAAAACTAATGCCCAAGTTTACTTAACGTCTGACTGTAAATTTCATCAATTTCAAGAAAGCCGTGATCGTGGTATTGTATTAATTGATGCTGGACATTATGCCACAGAACGCCCAGCGTGCGATCGCTTAGTCCAGAAATTTCAAGCCCTTAACTTAGATTGGGTCAAATTGAGCCAGCAAGATGAAGATTTCCGCCAGTTTTTACCCTAGTTAGATCAACTTAAACTATCCAAACCAAGTAATACTTACATCTTGCTTCCGTAACGCCCTGGGGATTTTATTCAAAAATTTATACAAAAAAATTATTCACGGTTAAGAAATTAGAAACAATGTTATCATTATAATACAGATTTTAACCCTGGCGAAAATCTTTTGGAGATCAGCCACTGGTTTGTCTGTACTTGGCTAGATAGTCTAGTTAAAAGGTAAAAAGCTATGTTATGTTCAGACGATTTTATTGCTAAAGCAGTCCTGCCAGGGATAAGTAACTTTCCCTGTGGAAACGCCAAATCAAAGAAAAATGTCTGTAGATGTTAACAGTTGCTATAGCTGTTCAACTAATGCGGTAAACTAAAGCTTAAGACCCAAAATTTCATCTAACACTAATGACTAAAAATAAGTGGTAAAATTGAGTCACTGAACTTACCGGGTTCTCACCGCGAAATTCACCTCCTAGAGGCTGATATTATGGGGATGAAACCCGAATTTGACAGGTTTAACTACGTTGTATAAAAAGGCAGAAGCACTACATGCTACACCGCAAGATTTATCAACTGTGTTGCGACGGGCGGGAGGTATGTGTTTTTTTGCGGGATCAGCAACGCTGGATAGAGCGGGCCCGCATCATTGATATCGAAGGCGATTTAGTGACTTTACGCTATGAAACAGACGAAGAAGATGAAGTTTGTTCTTGGGAGGAAATGGTTCGTCTCGAAAGTATCGGATCTGTTACTCAAAAATTAGCTTCAGTGCAACGCGGTAACATAGATCCGCTGACAACTGAAGACTGTCCAGAAGCAGAGCGTATTCCTAACCCTTATACTGACCTAAATCCAGATTAAACGCTCCTAAATTAAATTCACGTCAAGCGTTCAAAAGCAGGACAGTATCCGTCCAGGGTAACTTTGAAATTATATAAGGGGGCAGCGGGGTTCCAACACCGTTGCCCTCTTTGGTGTCGGCAGCTACCACAGCAGGCAATATCACCAGAATTAGGGCGAAGGTTATTCGGGTTTAAGAGTTCTCGCGGAGATAACCCCCGTAATACCAAGTCTTCACCCTGCCAACGCGCTTCTATTAAACCCGTATCAGCAAATTGTCGCCACCGGGGATCTGCTGTCACCGTATCGGGAAGAGTGATGGTAATAACAGTTCCCAACTCCGTCACCTCCCCCTCATAATTAATTTCTGGGGCAGCAGGTTGTAAAAATGTTTCCCCAATCGGTAATTCTACTAGAGTCCCTGGGGCTGGTGAATGGACATGATAGCGATTTTGTAACTCTTCTAAACAAGTTAAGTCAGCCAGATAACTTGGAGAACCATGCACAAAAATCACGTGTTGCGGGCGTAAATTATGAATTAGCTGGGTTGTTCCTGGTCCATCACTATGTTGCGCTAACAGATAACTTTCAAATTTTGTCGGTGCTAAATATTCTGGATTAACTGGAATATCAATTTTTTCAGGTAAAAGAATTAACCAATTGCCTGTGTTTGGTTGACAATATTTACGTAAATCTGAGGAAGAATCTGTAAGAACAATACAAGGTGATGTCCCTAAAGTTGCTAGATTTTCTGGCTTTAATCTTCTTACACGGGGTTTTACTCGTTCATCCCAAAATAAAGGTTGGTGACGGGCGAAATTTTGAACTGCGGCGGGAAGATGTGGTAAAAGTTCTAAATAGGCATCACAACCAGCAGCTACAGCACCATCAACCCAAATGTCTACATCTCTACCTGTAAAGTGGTGATGGGAACGTAACAGCATGAGTAATTCTTGACCTAAACCTAAAGCCGGAGTTGGTAAAATTACTGAATAACTCTCATCTGTTCTACCGGCACTAATGGCGCGATGAATCCTTTCTGCTAGTTGATTTTCTTGATTGCGGCGATGGGTATGGCGAGATGTCCCATAACTACCTTCAATTAATAGCACGTCTAAATTTAAACCCCGGAGTTCATCTAGTCGCAACCCTTCGACTAAACGGGAGTTGGATAGGAAAAAATCACCTGTGTAAAGTAATTTATAATCACGGTTGGGGGTGTGGTAAGTGAGGAGAATCGCCACAGCACCGGGTAAATGACCTGCGGGAAATAATTCTACTATGAGATCTTCTCTGATTTCTATGGGCGATCGCAATGGTAATGCCTGACAAAATGAGAGAATTCCTGGTAGTTCTTCATCTGGCCAATTTAGCGGTAATAACTTCGTTGTCACCTCACTAGACTTTTAGTATAGTTCTAATCTCGGCTATTGCTTGCCAAGCAATTTCAACTCCTCCGTTTTGTTTACCAACATTGAAGATTTTATTAAGGGTTATTGGTGTTACATAACCCTCTATTTTTTTAGATTCGATTAAATTACAAATTTCTACGGAAACTTGTACAAATGGATCTCTATCTAGCAAAATATCTAGAATAATATCATCGTCTAATAAAACTCTTCTAATCACTGGTGCTGCTCTAACTCCTAATTTCCATGTTTAGCAACTTCTGTATCTTTAGAATAAAGTTGTTGATTTTTTTGTTCCCCAGGTTTAAATAGTCCACGCATTCGTTTTACGTGTGGTAAATTTTTCGAGATTTCTTCTTTTACTTCTTCAACTTCAGGAAGTAAATGTGCAACTCCCAGTAGCTTACCTAGACGAGATGTTTTCAAAAAAGCCTGTCTTTGAGCATGAGTCATTATCTCTTTTGATCCTGCCATTATTTCATTACTATTCATATAACTTTGGGTTTCCCCATCTGGTTTCATGTCGTTGACAAAATTCTGCTGCTGCGGTTCGTGAAAATCTGAACACATATAAGTCTTCTCCACTAGGAGTGCTACCTAAAAAACCAAGATATTCCATCTGTACCTTATCCCTATAGTATGCCACAGCTTCATCCAAAGCTTCCAGCGAAACGAATGATTCTACTGATGTTACTGGACAAAACTCGAAAGCAACCTTTATTGCATACCAAATTAACCATTTACCAATAGGTTCAATTAACCTTGAAGTAACATCTCCACGATTGGTAGGGTGTGCTTCTATATTGTTTATTTCCATAAATATGGGAGGAGCGGGTTCAGGATAAAAATATGGATAAAGACTATATTTAACCAATCCCCAAACTTTACCCTTATAAACAAGCTTAACTATATTTTGGCAGTGAAAACTGGTATTATTCCATATATTCAACCAGTCACAAGTCCAGTCAGTGGGTAGATCATTAATACTTGCTGGAGAAATAAAAGCAATTTCTTCAGTGTTAGATTCAATTAAAACTTTTACCTGATAACTTCCGATAGTAGTCAATTTGTTTTTATTACCTGTTGAAAATTTGAGTATCATAAATTATACATTAAGATAGACAATTATTCAAACATGGTTTGTAAGATAACTTGTGATTACTATATATTAGTTACATCGTATCATTATAATATCAATCACAAGCTAACATCCTGAAAATCCTTTAATCCTGTAAATCCTGATAGCGAAGCGTGGCGTTAGCCATTTCTGACAATTAACAAATAGCTGCATTCACAAACTGAATCACATCTCCTAAACCAGTTTGAGTTTTCAGATTTGTAAAAATAAAAGGCTTATCACCGCGCATTTTTTTTGCGTCTCTTTCCATGACATTCAAATCAGCACCCACATAGGGAGCAAGATCAGTTTTATTAATCACTAATAAATCGGATTTAGTAATACCCGGTCCACCTTTACGGGGAATTTTATCACCAGCAGCCACATCAATGACATAAATGGTTAAATCTACTAATTCAGGACTAAAAGTAGCAGCTAAATTATCTCCACCACTCTCTAAAAAGACTAAATCTAAATTGGTAAATTTTTCTTCTAATTGTTCAATTGCGGCTAAATTCATAGAAGCATCTTCACGGATAGCAGTATGGGGACAACCACCTGTTTCTACACCCAAAATGCGATCGCTTGACAAAGCCTGAGAACGGACTAAAAACTGAGCATCTTCTTGAGTATATATATCATTTGTCACCACAGCTAACTGATATTTTTCCCGTAAACCCTTACATAAAGCATCTACCAAAGCCGTTTTCCCCGAACCTACAGGACCCGCAACGCCTACTCTTAAAGCCGTCATGATTCTTAGCTCCTAAACAATCTAGTATATTGGATTTCGTGCTGCATACTCGCTAAAGACAAACCCCAATTACAACATCCTAAATCATCATCTTCCATTGTCAAAATCTCCCCCACAGTAGTAATTAATAAAGGTTGTAAACCCAGTAATAACTCCTGTCCCGCAGTTTGTCCCAGCGGAATAAGTTTGATACCAGCGGTAATTAAATTATTAGCCCAACTGTGTAAATAAGCTAATAAAGCAGCTTGAATATTTATATCCCAATGAGCGCAAGCTATAGCAAATGCGATCGCATAATTAGCAGGATAACCCACAGCATTCACCACAGGCAAAATTTCCGGTTCTAACTTCCCTAATAATTGCATTAGAGAACGTCCCATTTGCCAACTAGCAGCCCGTAATTCTTCCGTATCTCTCGCAGCAGATAACCATAAATTCCACCGCTTTAAAGCCGACCTATCACCTGATTTAACAGCATGAAAACCCCTCATCATTATCGCCGCATCTAGGCGAATTGAGCCATAAATTAATTCAGATTTTAGCCAATCTTTGAGATTTTCTATATTCGTAATAGTACCATTTTCTATTAACATCTCCAACCCTTCCGAATAGCCATAAGCACCAACGGGTAAAGCTGGACTTGCTAATTGTAAAATTGTCAAAAAATGGCTATGCGTGAGAGTGATTTCCATAAGCCCCTAATTCTGGTTGAAAAGGTAAGATTTCTTCTTTAATTTCTAACCCTAATTGGATTAACATAGCAGCTAAAACTGCATCTGGAGATAAGCGTAAATAAGTCGAAGTTATTTCTACAGGAACATGACGATTTCCTAAATGATATGCAGCCCTTAATAATAAAGGAATTTCTGCTAATACAGTTAAAACAGGTTCAGGTTTAGCAATAATTCTCATATAAATACTTTCGGTTTCATTTGTGAGAATATCGCTATCATGTAATACTGTACCTCTAGCTAACCGCAAAAAAACCTCCTGACCATCTGCTAATATAAATTTATGACGGCTACGAGTTCGTTCTTCCGCAGTTAGTGAAAGAGTGATATTCACTATAGCATCAGCATTAGGTGGTTGACGTTGGGTAAAAGTCAGCATAATTCCCGAAATTAACTTTAATTTGTGAATATTGCAAGAGTTATATCCCCGACTTCTCTAAGAAGTCGGGGATATAATTGTTCATAACTGATTTAGGATAGCTATAGGCGTAAATTATGTCATCACTTCAAAAGAATGAACTTCTAGAATAGAACCAATCATCGCTGCTGTCATTAAATCTTCTCGAACTTTTCCGGTTATTTTGGCTTTTTGTCCTGATTTAAGTAAGTTTTTATCAGCACTTTTTGAGATTTCGTATGTAACACCATCTTCTGTCACAAAAGCCCAAGCACCAAGCCCAATATTCCGACGTTCAATAGTACCTGTAGCTGTAATAGTCATTTGTCAGTTGTTAGTTGTTAGTAGGGGCGAAGCATTTGGAAGATAAATTATCGGTCATTGCCAAAAATAGTTCTGCAAATGCTTCGCCCGTACAGTTGTTAGTTGTTAGTAGGGGCGAAGCATTTGGAAGATAAATTATCGGTCATTGCCAAAAATAGTTCTGCAAATGCTTCGCCCGTACAGTTGTTAGTTGTTAGTAGGGGCGAAGCATTTGGAAGATAAATTATCGGTCATTGCCAAAAATAGTTCTCCAAATGCTTCGCCCGTACAGTTGTCAGTTGTCAGTTGTTAGCAATGGATAATAGGAAAAAATCTTACCCATTACCAATTACCAATTACCAATTACCTAATTAAGCAGTTTGTCCGTCTTTTTTCAATGCTAACCGGGCTAGTCCATAACAAAGTACAGCATTAACAAGAAGGAAAATTCGAGCTAGGTTACTATTTCCTAAACCCCAAACGGCAGGATCATAAACAGCACTAACGGTCAGAAAAGCTGTTATTCCTAAAGTTGCACCAATAGCAAACCATTTCCAACTAGGATGTCCTAAAAATAAGGCTATTAAAACAAAAGGAATTAAAACACTGGCAAAAAGAGGATTTAATGCGTCTGTTCCCTGTAAAGTGTTACCTAGTTCGGGAATGGAACTACCTAAAACCCGGAAAGGCCATTGAGGAAGATCAAAGATATAAAATCCTTTGAGGAAGAATAAGCCAGAACTGCCGAAAGTTAAGCCGCTGAATAAAGACCAACTCCAAGTGAAGGGGAAGTAAACCCGTAAGAACCAAGCTAGAAGATAAGAACCTATTACCATGAATATTTTAGGCACTAAAGCGATCGCTCCGCCATCTATCCAAAAGCCGGGATTAAGATAACCCTGTTCTCGCAACCACCGGAAAAAGTCAGGAACACTAATTATACCGTCGCTGGCTAATTTAACTGCGGCTTCGGCGTTGAGTTGTCCAGCCCCATAATAGTTCAAACCGTCGTCTTGAATGACTCTGGCTGACTGTTGGAGAACTTGCAAAATTTCATCGGGTTCTTTGATTCCCAAGGCTTTGATTAATGCCGCTACACCCGCAACGTGGGGAGAAGCCATACTTGTGCCTTGAAGTCCGAGAAATACGCCTTCACCTTGTTCATTAATAGTTTCTTGGAGAATTGTCCCAGTTTCACTCCCTCCAGGGGCAGAAATATCCACACCCGCACCATAGTTAGAATAGGATGCTCTTTCACCGTCAGGTCTAAAAGCGGAAACGCCAATAACATGATCATAACGGGCAGGGTAGCTTACGCCGTTGGTGTTTTCATTACCTGCGGCAGCAATGATAGTTACACCTTTGTTATGGGCATATTTAACCGCATCTTCCATGAGTTGGCTTTCTCCACCACCACCTAAGCTCATGTTAATGATGTCTGCGCCGTTATCAGCCGCAAATTTGATGGCTTCGGCAATGTCGGCTACTGTTCCTGCACCGTCAGCATTTAATACCTTTAAGGGCATGAGGCTGGCTTCATAGGCAACTCCAGCGACACCATAGGCGTTATTGGTGGCTTGGGCAACTGTACCAGCGACATGAGTTCCGTGTCCGTTGTCGTCTTTGGCTGCCTCTGTGTCGTTGACGAAATCATAGCCTTTGACAAATTTGGTTTCATATAAATCGCGGACTTTGGTAATGCCAGTATCAATTACGGCAACAGTGATACCACTACCTTTACTCCGAGTCCATGCCGCTTCTACGCCGATTTTGTGTAAGTTCCATTGTTTGCTATAATACTGGTCATTTGGACCAATTAAAGACGAACTTGGTTCTTCATTTTGCTGCGGTGCTAACAGTTCTCCTAACCAAGTGGCTTGTCCTTGGGGGACGATTTTGTAAATGTAATTTGGCTCGATAAATTCTGTAACTTTGGCAAAGGAAGATTTTCTTAAATCGTTGAGTCTTTGGCGATCGCCTTTGATAATATACACATGATCCGCTGCTGAATATTTATTATCCAATTGGGGGGTAACATGATATTCTTGAGCGATCGCTTGTAGATCCTTCTCAATCACATTTTCTGCCACATCTTCCCGAAAATCTAGCAAAATTGTCTCAAACTCACCTTTAGCTGCCAGTCCCTGAAAATTCAGAAACCCAAACACAGCAGCAGTCAGTCCAATGAGAAACAAGCACAACAATAGCAGTTTTTTCATTTTTTTCTCTTATATCCCCGTCTTCAAAGAAAGACAGCACGGAGAGGGAATTTTCTTACTACCATAGCTCATATAAGTAGGTTGGCGTTGAAAATTGTCGTCATAGCACTAGGCTTGAGGCAATACTTCGACTTCGCTCAGTAACCAGAGGCAAGAGTAAAGAAGTTTTCAGCGATTTTACATCTCTTTACACAGTTTGGTTTTATTGTGTTCACCTACTTAGTAGGTACATTCAATCAATTCCGGGGTATGATGGCGTGAGTTAAGGGAAATCTGATGATAAATTAGTCAATCTACTAATATTAGATAATACATTAAATTTTGTATCTTTGCTTATGACCTATATTTATATTGGATATTGTAAAATGGTATTTGGGAGATTTTAGAGAAAATTCTATCTTCTTACCTGTTTTCTAATTAAATTAACGACGCTCCTCTCAAAGAGGAATTACGAATTATTATGGAACGTGGTCTTTTATGGTTGCCTCTGTTAGTAGCATTTTTCTGGTTAGCGTGGCAAGGTTCACAGGAATTTAAGAAACTTCAAGCTTATCAAATTTGGGCAGAACAATTTGAACGGGCTAAATATGATATTTATGCAGTGTTAGCTCAAAAAGGTGATGATATCACTTGGGGAAAACCCACAACTAAAGGACCAATTGAATTAGAAACTTTTTCTTTGTTGGATGTTCAAGAAATTCGTTTTTTAGTAAATGGTAATGCCGTAGATATAGAAAATCCCCCCCCCAAAGGTCGAAAAATTGAATTAGAGTTTTTATTAACTACTCCTAAATCAATTTGTGTTCCATTTACAGAAGTTCCCCTCGCAGCAGAATGGGCTAAGTTTTTACAGAGGACATTAAAGAATTTGCAGATGCAAACACCGTAAAGAATTATGAGGGTATACAGCCCCTTTCAGTTATCAGCACATAATTATGAGATCCAGAATTGAAAATAACATTTTATTTATTCACCATGAAGACGTACCAGAATTTAAAAAAGGCGGTTCTGTAGTTAGAAATTCCTACTTTTGGGCTTTACGTTCCATTGCTGGACGTGCTAGACGTTATCATGATTGGGAATACGAATCAGAAGTTTGGTTAGCACTAGAACGAATGCTTTTATCATTTACTGAATCTGGGTATTTAGGTTATAAAGAAACAATGTTAGAGTTTCCCTTATCACAAGGTGAAATTCCTACTGTGTTACGGAATGCAGCCACTTGGGAATAAATTACCATTTCCTCTTATTTGCTATTCCTACTTTCTCAGAGAAGTAAGAATATTCAGCTAATTAGTGTAATTATGGACAGGAGAGTCACTAATGAGAGAACCCAGTAAAAATTTCAAACCTTTATTTACTCAAGAAACACCAACAGAAGTAGAACAAATGGGGCTAACCTGGTTAGTAGCAGCGGCTATAGTCACAGCAATTATGTGGCAGATACCCATAGGTAATTATATTTTGTACCCATTTTCTATCTTAGCAACTTGGTTTCATGAAATGGGTCACGGTTTAATGGCCTTGATGTTGGGGGGACAATTTCAAAAATTAGAAATTTTTGGTAACGGTTCTGGCGTAGCTCATTATACTTTAAGTAACACCTGGGGATACCTGGGGATTGGCTTAGTAGCGGCTGCCGGTCCAATGGGTCCACCTATTGCCGGTGCCAGCTTAATTCTTGCTTCTCGAAGTTTGAAAACAACTTCCTTGAGTTTAAAAATTTTAGGGGGATTTTTACTGCTGTCCACATTAATTTGGGTGCGTTCTTGGTTTGGCTTTGTGGCCATTCCCCTGTTAGGTTTGATGATATTGGGAATTGCCTTAAAAACACCTCTTTGGGTACAAGGGTTTGCAATTCAATTTTTAGGTGTGCAGGCTTGTGTAAGTACCTATCACCAACTTGATTATTTATTTAGTTATACTGCGGGTCCATTAGGACTATCAGATACAGGACAAATGCAGCGATATTTGTTTTTACCTTATTGGTTTTGGGGGCTATTAATGGCGATTGCATCTTTGGTCATCTTAGTCCAAAGTTTGCGCGTTGTCTATTCAACAAATCAGCAATAAATACTATTGATATTATTCAATCTGTTCACAACAAATTAACAGTTTTTCCATAGCTTCAGCTAAAGAAATTAACTCTTGCCAAGAAGAACCACTAACTAAGTTTTGAGCGTGTGCTAAACGGTTGCGTAAACGTTCAGCAGACTTGAGAAACTTTTCCCCAGAGCGTTTTGAATTCAATCCTAATTGCGGAAGTAGTTCTGATTGATTTAATATCAATTCTCGCTTATCGCAAAATTGTAAATAGTCTAATAAATCTGTAGCTTCGTTTCTTTCTCGACTCTCACGCCATAATTTTTGAGCCGCCTCCAGTCTATCAGGTTTAAGAAATTGTTGCCAAGAATCTTGAGGATAATAAAGCCTAACCAATCGTAACAAATTCATTTCTAAAAGGGTGATAAAGCTAAACAGTAGCATTCGCACAGGGGCTTTTTGTAAATCACCGTAAGTAATAATACCACTAACTTGGTTAGAATCTAAGACAAATAATCTGGGTTTTTGTGCTAAGATAGGCAATAATTTCATCAAAGGTGTGGAAATAGCAATTAATTCTTGGGGATGAAATATCTGTTGGTAGTCGCTACATTTTCCAGCCTGACATTGTATTAAATGAGAACGTTCCACATAACCACTAATAATATTTTCTGTCTCTACCCCTACCACATCAAAATCTTGTAACTGCATCCAATGTAATACTTCTTTGACATCAGCATCAACCGACACAGCCTTGAGAGGTTCGGCTACATATTCTATAGTGATACTTTTCTCAAATAGGCCGCGTAAATCTTGCGAGCGTGATTTTAGCTGTTTCATCTACCCTGAGAAATAAAATAAATATTAGCAAAATTAGTATTTCATAAAACTCCCTACCATAACTGTTCTTTAGATTCATCTTTGTCAAAGTAGCAAGAACTTTTCCACTATAGTTTAATTTTTGATACAGTATTAATGCTGAATGTAATATAACGCAATTATTTTCCATGTCAACACAAAAACCATCTGTTAGTCTCATTCGGGCTAAATCCTACGAACAGGAAGCTTTAAAAGAATCCTTAGAAACACTGCTAGAACCTTTAGGGGGCATGGCTGCTTTTGTCAAACCAGGCAACCGCGTTTTACTCAAACCCAACCTGCTCACAGGTTCTCGTCCTACTAAAGAATGTACCACCAGACCAGAATTAGTGCGTGCTGTTGCCGAAATGGTAATTGCTGTGGGTGGAAATCCATTTTTAGGAGATAGTCCCGCTTTTGGTAGTGCTAAAGGTGTGGCCATAGCGAATGGTTTATTACCAATTTTAGAAGAACTAAAATTACCACTGGTGGAATTTCACGGGAAACGTTATCAAACCGTCAACGACAATTTTAATCACTTGCTTTTATCGAAAGAAGCAATGGAAGCAGACGTGATTATTAATCTGCCTAAAGTTAAATCTCATATGCAATTAACCCTAACTTTAGGAGTTAAAAATCTCTTTGGTTGTGTTCCTGGGAAAATGAAAGCTTGGTGGCACATGGAAGCTGGCAAAGATGCTAACAAATTTGGAGAAATGTTAGTAGAAACTGCCAGAGCAATTAATCCAACTTTAACAATTTTAGATGGAATTATTGGTCATGAAGGTAATGGACCAAGTGGGGGAGAACCTCGGAAATTAGAAATTCTAGCAGCTGGGAGTAATGTATTTGCTTTAGATAGAGCAATGCTAGAAATTCTCCAAGTTGCACCCGCACAAGTTCCCACAGTTGCAGCTTCCCAAAGATTGGGAATATGTCCAGAATTAAGTGATATTCACTTCCCGAATTTATCACCCGATTTATTACAAATTACAGATTGGCAATTACCCGAAAAGTTAATGCCCATAGATTTTGCCATGCCGCGTGTGATTAAGTCTACTTTTAGGCATCTTTACATCAGGTTTATCAAAGAACCTATGAGCGCTTATACTGGAGGACGCTTGTAAGGTAAAGTATGGGCAGGGAGTAAATTCCCTGTCTAAACCCATTGATTCTACCAAGTAGGTGTGATACCATCTCACTTAAGTCATTTGTATGTAAATATGAATCTATCTAACCAAATACTGAAAAATAATTCTGCTATTTTCTCGGTTACGGTGTCAATATTTGTATTTTTTGTAGCCTTGATTCCCGTGCAAGCGGGAAAACTTGAGGACACTGCCCAACAAACTACAGTCCAAATTAATAGTGAGGGTAATAACTCTCCCGGAGGTTCAGGTGTAATTATTAATAAAAAAGGAAAAATTTACACCGTTCTAACGGCTAATCATGTTGTCTGTGATGCCATAAAGGGACGCAAAAAAATTACTTGTACTACAGACGTTAGTTACACAATTCGTACTTACACTGGTAAAGATTATCCGATTAAAGATCGTCGGGCATTACAGCAAAATGAGAATGACCCAGATTTGGCTGTGGTTACTTTTGAAGCCCAGGAAAATTATCCTGTCGCTACTTTAGGAAATTCTCAAGAGGTAGAAAGGGAGGCAGATATTAAAGTTACTGGCTTTCCTACTATTTTTGGTAAAGGGGGGACGGAGAGAGAATATTCAGTTACACGAGGAAAGGTGACTACTTTACTTCGCAAAGAGAAGAACGGTTATACCCTAGTATATGATGCCACTACTAAAACTGGTAATAGTGGCGGACCAGTGTTTGATATTTCTGGTAGAGTTATCGGTATTCACGGACAAGGTGATTATGGTGGAGAAGATGGCAGTGATCCGAGCGAGTTACAAACCACCAGAATACAGAAACCAGTCATACCTGTGAAAAAACTAGTACCTGGAAAAAAGGAAACAGGAACATCCCCAGAGGGAAAAACAGGATTTAATGGGGCAATTCCTATTAATACCTATTTTGCTCTCATTGGTGAGAAACCTCCTACTCCTAATCCTAGTAGGGGTGTAATTCCGCCAAAGACAGAACAAGAACCAATAGCCACAATAGGCAATACTGGAAACTTTCCCGCTAGTATGGACAAATTATCACAATTATTATCTCAAGGTGATTGGAAAGGGGCTGACGAGGAAACAAAGTCTCTAATGCTGGAGATTAGCCAAGCTTCTGGATCACTCAATGATAAGGCAATTTCTCGATTGTCCTGCGGAAAATTAAGCTTTATTAATCAAATTTGGCAAACTAAAAGCCAAGGTCGCTTTGGTTTTTCTGCACAAGCACAAAAATGGAAGAGTTTATTTGGTAATAAATTTGAACCAACTAACGAGCATTTTGAAGATTTTGCTACTGATTTAGGTTGGCGTTATCGAGGTAGATATTTATCTAATAATCAGCTTAAATACTCTTTAGATGCGCCTAAAGGATATCTCCCTAGAGCATTTTTAGATGGACCTGTTTGGGGAAATTTCATTGCGTATTTTGATGGTTGTAAGATAAAGTAATTTCATACCTAGATGAATCTGCATACAATTTGAAAAGCATAAAACTATTGCTTATTAATTGCTGCGGGTATATATAGCTATAAATTGAGCCAAGCTTACTAACCTCATAGTTCAATCCGGTTCAATATCAAGAATTGAACTCAACAATCCAAGTTAATATCCTTCGTTAACTGAAGCTTATTGACTAAATACAGCGGTTTCCGCTCTTATGAGGTACAAAGTTGAATCATGAAACTCTTGTAGTGCGGGCATCTTGCCCGCTAGATATGTACCTTATAACACCGGGAAGTGCTGTAACCTACAAATTCTTTACTTTATGGTGAGAAAAATGTCAAAGAGAACTCGCTGCATATCCTATTTGATGAAGATTGTTGTATTGTCCACTCCATTAGTATTCATGCAATCCTTGCCGAGTTGGGGACAATCTGCTCCTGCTGCACCTGAGATTGGGTTTGAAGTTGAGGGACAATCAGAACTTAATCAGATAGTTTTGCCTTTGTTTAAATATGTGGGTGAATGTCCTAGTGCTACAACTTATATAAGTGACACTAAAGCTTGGTTTACATCCTCAAGTGAACCACCAAAAAATGGCAGGAGAGTAATTATCAGAAACATTTCTCGGGGAATGTCTCCTGACAATTTCCCATACACTGATCGAGATTATAGTAAAGGGAGAGGCTCAGAGTCCACCAAAATAAGTATCGGGACTCGGCATAGTGGTAGTGCATTTGTTGTGAAGAGAGATGCCAATGAATTTGAATACGAGATTAGACAAGATAATTCAGTAGTTGAGAGGGGACAATTTTCTTCATTTGTCCGTGGAAGTTCTACTGTGTCAGAAATTCCTAGAGAACAAGTAGAGGTTGATAAAGGATACTGTGCAGAAAAAGGTAGCGGCTTTTTGGGTTTCTTATCTTGTAAAAATTGGGTAGAAAACAAAGTTAAAGAGTGTCCGAAAGACTAATATCTTATTGAACTAATTAGAGATTACGGAATCAACCTAAAACTTGCTTGTAGAGACGTTCCATGGAACGTCTCTATATTTTTGTGCCGATATGTCTAATAACTTATCTAGCCAGTTTAAGTTGTAAATTTAGCAATGGTAGGCAAAAGACAAGCAATTTTTTCATAAATTATTGAGGACTGCTATAATTTCCTCACTATAATGGGATTTAATTTTAGCTGCTTAATCAATGATCCCCGTATCGCTTTAGTATAGGTTGGTGTTAGCCATATTTCTCGCTACCCTATTAAATGAAATGACAACACAAAACTCTAAAACTCAGAACTGCTGTTGAATACAACGCCCATGAATCAACTGAACAATGGTTTTACAATATTTCTCAGTCTACTAGTGGAGGCGATGCCATTTTTACTGCTGGGTGTATTTTTATCCAGTCTATTACTATTATTTGTCGATGAAAGTAAATTGGTGGAGAAAATGCCCAGAAATCCCCTATTGGGGGCTTTATTTGGCAGTATGATCGGCTTTTTGTTTCCAGTTTGTGAGTGCGGTAATGTGCCTGTGGCCAGACGGCTATTGATGCAGGGAGTACCCACACCAGTAGCGATTGGCTTTTTATTAGCAGCGCCAACAATTAACCCCATTGTGATTTGGTCAACTTGGACTGCATTCCGCGATCAACCAGAAATAGTAGTGTTAAGAGTGGTATTTTCCCTAGCCATTGCCACTATTATTGGTTTTATCTTCAGCTTTCAACCGGATTTAGTTCCCTTTCTGCAACCATCAATCGCCCGTTATCTTAAATTTAACCCCCCAGCACCACCGAAAACAAACCGCAGGGGACGACAATCTCAAGTACAACCCCAAACTAATACACCGAGTTTATTGCAATCAGGAACATATATTCTTGGTGGCACAACGGGAGCGTCGAAACGCATAGATGATAGTTACAGTGAAGTCGCTGCAATTTCTAACTTCAGTAAACCCTTATCAGAGAAACTCCGCTCCCTATTAGATAATATTATCCAAGAACTCCGGGAATTGGGCGGAGTCATGGTATTAGGCAGTGCGATCGCCGCCGCTACCCAAGTTTTAGCCCCCCGTGACCTGATTATTAGTCTTGGGGCTGGGCCAATTAGCTCGATTTTAGCCATGCTAGTATTAGCAGCAGTTGTATCAATATGCTCCACAGTTGATGCCTTTTTTGCCCTGTCTTTTGCTTCCACCTTTACTAGCGGGTCATTGTTAGCATTTCTAGTCTTTGGACCGATGATTGATATTAAAGGTATTGGTTTAATGCTCTCAATTTTTAAGCCAAAAGCCTTGATATATCTGTTTTTATTAGCTGGACAATTGACACTTTTATTCACCCTATTTCTGAATCTGCACGTGATCTGAATCAAGATTGGGTCTCTTTTGAGCAAAATTTTCTTTTTTCCCCCTCAAATGTGGGGTGTGAGGTATGGGGTTTAAATCCTGGGAAGGTGGGAATATAGTAATTGGAGATTGAAAAAAAGGTAGTCGGTAATTTTCTAAAATAATTTCTGTTCCCCCTTCCCTCCTCCCTATTCCCTCTTACCTATTCCTTATGATACCTAAATAACTTTAATGCTAAATTCCCAAACTAAAGCCCCAAATAAACTCATCCCTTGGCTAGATGTATTAGCCATTACAGCTTGGGGTATTCTGATGTTGAAATATTGGCTAACGGGCAAACTCTACTTATTGATTCACCCGGATTTCTTTTGGTTAGTAGTTGTCGCCGGCATAGCCTTATTAATCATTGGTTTCTCTAAGGGATTGCAACTGTGGAAACACCGTCACATTCCCCAAATACCTAGTGCTGGGCATATTAATTTGTTTCCCCCTGGTTGGGGCAGTTTCCTGTTACTAACAACGGCAATTTTAGGATTAATGATTACACCTCGTGTCTTTGCGAGTCAAACAGCCCTAGATCGGGGTGTGACTGAATCAACAGGTGCTAGTCGCACTCAACCCCAGGCATTTCGGGCTACAGTTCGCCCAGAAGAGCGATCGCTTGTAGATTGGGTCCGCACATTGAATGTCTATCCCGAACCGGACGCATACACAGGGCAAAAGGCAAAAGTCCAGGGATTTGTGATTCATCAACCTAACGTCAGTGAAGAATATATATTTTTAGCCAGATTTGTTCTCAGTTGTTGTGCCGCAGACGCTTATCCCGTGGGATTACCAGTCCAAATATCTGGATCACGTCAACAGTACCCCCCTGATACATGGTTAGAAATAGAAGGACAAATGACAACACAAACTGTCGGAGAGAAACGCCAACTCACTATCAAAGCCAACTCCCTGAAAAAAATTCCTCAGCCGCAAAATCCTTACAGTTATTAAGTAGGTTGGCGTTGAAAATTGTCGTTATGGCAAGAGGCAAGAGTGAAGAAGTTTTGGGCAATTTTACTTTTCTTTACACAGATTGGTTTTATTGTGTTCACCTACTTAGTCAGGAGTAGATGATAAGTGTAACTTTTGCTGATTGCCCTTAAATACACAAAAGATGATCAATCTAAAATCTAAAATCCAAAATATAAAATTGTTAGATGAACAAATCCTATAAACTTATTCAACCATTAGACGGAATTGCGATCGCCGTCATGCTCCTACTGAGTGTGTTGATTGGGTTAATCATCTGGAAAGGTGATGTAGTCAAACCTATGGTTCGCACCTTTACCTGGGAAAATCAACAAATTGGCGCTGAGGATCTCTCCTTCTCCCTCACCTTTAGTCGGCCAATGGACTCCAAAAGCATCGAGGAGAATTTAAAAATAGATCCACCTCTAGCCGGTAAAACCAGTTGGGCTGGCAGAAGAATGGTGTACACACTCCTTACCCCAGCCCCCTACGGCACAAACTACCAAGTCAAACTAGAAAAAGGTCAAGATAAATATTCCCAAGCGGAAGGAAAAAACCGCGTCATGCAGCCCTTTACAGGTAGCTTTTCTACCCGCAATCGCGTCATCCTTTATATTGGCTCGGCACCAGAAGTCCAAGGGCAGTTGGTACTTTATAATTTAACCCAAGAACAAAAAAAAGTTCTTACCCCCAAAGACTTAATTGTGATGGATTTTGAACCATTCCCCAATGGTGAAAAAATCCTCTTCTCGGCTCGTTCTGCTAAAAATCCTGATTTACTTTCCGCCCAACTTTATACAGTCAGCACAGGTATTTCTAGTCAAATTGGGACAGAAATAGCCGCCGCAGGGAAAGTTGACCTAATTTTAGATAACAAAGAATATCAAAATCTCAAATTTGACCTTTCAGCCGATGGCAAAATTATTGTTATTCAAAGAGGTAAACGAGATAATCCCGGTGATTTTGCTCTCTGGTACTTATCAACCAGCAATGATAATTCCGCCGAAAAACCCACGCCAAAACGGTTACAAGGGCAGCCTGGTGGAGATTTTCTGATTACACCCGATAGCAAAGCCGTAGCAGTTTCCCAAGGACAGGGGACAGCAATTGTATCTTTAGACGGTGATAGCAACAAACCTCTCGATTTTCTGCCTCAATTTGGCTTAGTCCAAGCTTTCTCTAAGGACGGTTCCCAGGCAGCGATGGTCAAATTTAATACTGATTATACGCGAGATTTGTTTTTAGTCACCAACCAAGGTGTACAAAAACAATTATTAAAAACTACAGGCTCAATTCTTAGCTGTCAGTTTGATCCGGCTTCCCCTAGTCTTTACTGTTTAGTTACCCAACTTATTTCTAAAGAACAATACATAGAACAACCTTACTTGGTATCCATTGACTTGAAAACAGGCAAGCAAAAACCATTGTTAATCTTGCCTCCGGCTCAACGTAATGTGCAAACCAGTTTAGCACCTGACGGTTTAGGCTTCTTATTTGACCAAGTAGTTCCCATTGCCAATAACACCACACCATTACCCGCAAACACCTTAAAAACTGATGATGGTGAACCCATTGCTAGTAGTAGTCTCTGGTTAATGCCCATGCTACCTATAGCTGATAATACCAATATTGACATTAAACCAGAACAACTACCTCTCATGGGCTTTCATCCCCATTGGCTACCCTAATTAATTGACAATTGACAATTGACAATTGACAATTATTAATTATAAGGAGAATGCCGAAAACCCTTGAAGGCGTGTCCGACTCAGGAGGACACACCTGTGCAACAGCTGCGGGATGAAGGCTAGTTGCAGGATTTATCCTGCACTGACATTTTGTATATATTGTATAATAAACGCAGGTCGAAACCAAATCAAGTTGATTGTTCAAGGTTAAATCAATGTTAGTCCTAGAATACAAAGTTAAAGGTAAACAAGATCAATACAACGCCATAGACGATGCAATTCGTACCACCCAATTCATTCGTAACAAAGCGATAAGATATTGGATGGATGCCCCGCAGGAACTCAAAATTGACAAGTTTGCTCTTAACAAGTATTCAACAGAACTACGCTCAGACTTTACCTTTGCTGCTGAATTAAACTCAATGGCAGTACAATCAGCCGCAGAAAGAGGATGGTCTGCTATATCAAGGTTTTACGACAATTGTAAATGTAAAAAGTCTGGAAAGAAAGGATATCCACGTTTTCAAAAAGATTGCCGTTCTGTTGAATATAAAACATCAGGATGGAAATTACACAAAACTAAGCGACGGATTACTTTTACTGATAAAAAAGGGATTGGTGAACTCAAATTATTAGGTAAATGGGATATTCAATCCTACGAACTTAAAGATATTAAACGAGTACGTTTAATCCGTCGTGCAGATGGATATTATGCTCAGTTTTGTATCGGCATTGATGTTGTAGATATTCAACCGAAAACAGGTAATGAAATCGGGTTGGATGTTGGTATTGAGTCGTTTTACACCGATTCTAATGGACATCATGAGCCTAACCTTCAGTTTTTGAGGAAAGCTGAAAAATCTATCAAACATTCTCAAAAACGGATTTACAAAAAAGTCAAAGGTTCTAGCGGTAGGAAAAAAGCTAGAAAACTTTACGCTAAAAAACACTTAAAAGGTAGGGGCGAAGCATTCGCTTATAAAAATTATGCGACCAACCGACAACTCAACAGCGCGAATGCTTCGCCCGTACGGCAACGGAATGAACACGCTAAAAGAATAGCGCGTAACGTATGCAAGTCTAACGACTTAGTGGCCTATGAAGATTTACGTGTTTCAAACATAGTAAAAAATCATTGTTTAGCAAAATCAATTAGTGATGCTAGTTGGTATTTGTTCCGACAATGGATTGAATATTTTGCGGTTAAATTTGACAAGATTGCTATAGCCGTAGCACCTCATTACACTTCTCAAAAGTGTTCTAGCTGTGGCGTAATTGTCAAAAAATCTCTATCAACTCGTACCCATAATTGTAGTTGTGGATCATATCTTCATAGAGATACAAACGCCGCAATTAACATTCTTAATCTTGCAAAAAATAGGGGAGGGCATCCCCAAATTAACGCTACAGGAGTTGAAGCCACTACTCTGCTTGGTGTAAACCTGGAAAAGCCAAGTTTTGACGGTGAATGTAGAATCCCCGTGTCTTTAGACCGGGGAGTGTCAATTGTGTAAATAACTGATAACGGCTACGTATTTGTGGATAATAATAATATGACCGTGACAAATTTACCTATTATAAAGCTAACGCCACGCTATCGGCCAACTATAGATTGTCAATGTGAAACCGTAGTTATGGAAAAATTGGAAGACAGTAACCAACAAGACTGGATTGCAGAACCTAATATTGATCAACAAGCACAGATCAACTTAGAATTTCAGCAATTACTCAAGTTAAATACAGAATTAACTACAGCTAATAATCATCTCTATGCTCAGGTAGAGCAGTTAAAAACCGAATTAGCTGAAGCCGAAAAGATTTTGCAATGGCACAAAACCCGGTCTACTGTGACGGAATCTATGTTTAACCAACAAAATCAAGAACTTTCCGCTGGTCAAGAACAAATTCATTCCCTGTATCAGCAGTTAGAAACTGCTGTCCAAACAGTTCAACAACAAGAAATTTGTATTGAAAATTATCAAGCTAATTTGCAAGTTAGCCAACAGCGGTTAGCGCATTTGGAAAGAGAATGTTCTCTTTTGCAAGCTAACTACAGTCAAGAGTCTCAACAGTTATTACACTCGGAAAATACTTGTCGTGAATTGCGGTCTCGGCTAATGCGTCAACAACGACAGACTATGCAATTTAAATCGGCTTTGGAAAAATGTCTAGATACTCCCATTCCTAGCCATGAAAATTTAGAAGATCATATCCATCATCCCCATGATGTGATTCACAAACAAACGCGATTCTCCAGAAAAGCCCGGTCTTTGTTTCCCAATGCTCAACCTATTCGACCTTGGACAGGGGAGACAGATTCTGTGAATGAGTCTGTAAATAATTCCTGGGTTAAGCCGACAGCAACAACTTCTGAAAATTATCCCCATCATCCAGAACCAGTAATCTCTCAGCCTACACAAGTTGATGAATCAACAACTGCATCAACAACTGAAGATGATTCTGGGGTATTATCCCTAGACCAGCAATTAGAAGGGATAATTCATCGGTTTTTTATTACACCATCATCTGAAGCAACGGAGGAGGGGACCCAGGCAAAAGTAAATATTCATCAAGGTGATATATCTGTTTTAGAAACTTTAGTATCTACTTCGGAAAATCATCCACAACCAGAAATAATTATTCAACAGGATTTGCAGATGGAAATTGATCCTTATGGTACTACTGAAAATTCTGGAAAGGAAGATTTTCCACTATCACTAATAGAGGAATTTCCAATCATTTCCACCGCTCTCAGCCATCAGATCAATACTGTGGAAATGGAAGATTATTGGTTGGATATTTCCCCGACAACGGAATCAAATTTACCCACTAATGATGTTTTGCCAAAGTTATTGGATGAAAATACATCTGACCATAAATCGCCTTCACCATTGATTTATCCCCAAAGACCACCCAAGGGACGCAAATCTTTAGCATCTGTAGAACTACCGAATTTTCAACCTAAGCATAAGTAGCTTTTTTTGGTGATAACCCACCTTTCGCACCCTAAACTGTCACACAAGGAAAATTGGTCGTTGGGAAATTTGGGACTAGCGAAATGCTTACAGCAGCACTTCGCTATAGCTATCTGAAATTTTCACATTTTTGTATAAAAATCATCCTTTTAAGTATTGAAAAATCCGAAATTACCGATTGTGATACTAAGAGGGTGTTTGAAAAGTTATGGTTGATGTATCAAATATTTTTTACCCCACCCTAACCCTCCCCTTGTAAAGGGGAGGGAACTGGATTTTTATTGTTTCCCCCCTTTACAAGGGGAAAGGGGGGTAGCAATGTGATGAAAATTACGGAATACCACTTTTCAAACATCCTCTAAGGGTGCGGAAGGTGGGTTCTAAATCAAACCTTTTATCCGAGGATTATTCAAAAACTCCTGACTATCTTTTATCAACTTTTCACCCCAACCATTTTCTTTGAGAAACTCAATCTTTCCATAACGTTTATCTAATTTTAATGCCGTTTCTGCCGATTTCAAACCGGCTTCTTGATCACCTTTCCCATACAAAGCTACACCTAATGCTAAATGTGCTTCTGCAAAATTGCTATTGATTTTGATCGCATTTCGCCAATAATTAATTGCTGTTTCTACTTCTCCCATTTCATAGGAAACTATACCTAAGTTCGTGTAAGCTTCGGGATAGTCGGGTTTTAATTTAATGGCTTGATTCCAATCATCAATCGCTTGTTTGTAGTCTTTTAAGAAATAGTGAGCAATACCCCGAACATAGTAGGCTTCGGTAAAGTCTGGTTTTAATTTAATGGCTTGAGTATAATCATCAATTGCTTGTTTGTGGTCTTTTAATTGAAAGTAAGCATCACCCCTAGCACTATAGTATGTTGCATTTTTAGGATCAATTTTAATGGCCTGAGTATAATCATTAATTGCCAGTTTATAGTCTTTTAATTGTAAGTAAGCAAAACCCCTAGTACCATAGTATATTGCATTTTTAGGATCAAGTTGAATGGCATGAGTATAATCATTAATTGCCTGTTTGTAGTCTTTCAATTGTAAATAAGCATCACCCCTAGTACCATAGTATATTGCATTTTTAGGATCAAGTTGAATGGCCTGATTATAATCATCAATTGCCAGTTTGTATTCTTTCAATTGTAAATAAGCAGCACCCCTTAAATTGATTATTTTTTTAGGGTCAATTTTAATGGCTTCAGTGTAATTATCAATCGCTTGTTTATAGTCTTCTAAGAAATGGTGAGCAATACCCCTACCACTATAGTAGTTTGCATTTTTAGGATCAATTTTAATGGCTTGGGTGTAATCATTAATCGCCTGTCTGTATTCTTTTGATAATAAGTAAGTATTACCCCTAAGACCATAGTATGTTGCATCTTTAGGATCAAATTTAATGACTTGACTCCAATCATTAATTGCTTGTTTGTATTCTTTTAGTTTAAAGTAAGCAAAACCCCTAGCACCATAGTATGTTGCATTTTGAGGGTCAATTTGAATGACTTGATTGTAATCATCAATTGCCTGTTTGTATTCTTTTAACTTATAGTAAATACCAGCACGAATGGCATAAGAATTTGCATTTTGAGAATCAATTTTAATGGCTTGAGTGTAATCATCAATTGCCAGTTTGTATTCTTTTAACTCATAGTAAATACCTCCCCTGGTTCTGTAAACTGTACTCATGAAACCAGTGTAACCACTAAGGAAGCCTTTAATATCTTTAAATTCAGAGTATCTGAGACCTTGCATAGTGTATGGTGCATTTTTAGGGTCACGACGAATAGTTTCTGTTAAATCAGATATAGCTTGTTTATAGTCTTTTAACTTTGAGTAAGCAAGACCCCGCAAGGAGTAGTAGATTGCATCTTTAGGGTCAAGTTGAATGGCTTGAGTATAATCAGCTATGGCTTGTTTATAGTCTTTTAATTCTGAGTAAGCCCCACCCCTCATACCATAGTATGTTGCATCTTTAGGGTCAAGTTGAATGGCTTGAGTATAATCAGCTATGACTTGTTTGTAGTCTTTTAATTGTGAGTAAGCAATACCCCTGCTATTATAGTATTTGGCATTTTTAGGGTCAAGTTGAATGGCTTGAGTATAATCATTAATTGCCTGTTTGTATTCTTTCAATCCCTCGTAAGCAATACCCCTGCTATTGTAGTATTTGGCATTTTTAGGGTCAAGTTGAATGGCTTGAGTTGAATCAGCTATGCTTTGTTTGTATTCTTCTAATTGTCCGTACAACAAACCCCTGAAGTTGTAAGATACAGCGTCTTTAGGGTCAAGTTGAATCGCTTGAGTAAGATCAGTTATGGCTTGGCGATAGTTTTTTAACTCTACATAAGAAAAACTACGCACATTATAAGCAAATTTGAACAGAGGATTAATTTTAATAGATTGATTGTAAGCCTCAATTGCTTCAGGAAACCGCTTTAAGTAATGAAGCGTAAAACCTCGCCAGTAATAAAGATCAAATTGATTAGGACTCAGAGTAATGGCTTTGTCAAAAGATGTTAAGGCTTCAGAATATTTATCTAATGTAAACAGCAATCTACCCCGATCTTTCCAAGCTTGAGCAAAGTTGGGATTAATTTTAAGAGCTTTATCATAAGCAGCAATGGATTCTGGGTATTTTTTCTCACTATCAAATATCACCCCCTTGAAATACCAAGCTTGATAAAAATCCGGTTTTTTCGCAATCGCTTTATTAACAGCTTTTCTCGCTTCTGCATATTTTTGAGAACGCCATAGTTGATTGGCATAATTTAGCCATGATATTTCATTATCGCTGTTTTTAGGAACTTGATCCAATGGTAATAAATATTCACTAATTACATCCTCTTCCGATTTTTTCAGTGTAGCTGGTACAGTAGTTTCGACTTTTAAATCTGAATCTATTCCTCCTTGTTCAACCAAATTTAAAAATGTCCTAATGGGAATACCAGAACTACTACCTAAATTGATTTCACCATCAAAATCGAGTGATATTTCACCTTCCGCTCTGCCATGAATACCAATTAATCTTCCTTGGGTATCTAAAACCGCACCGCCACTCACTCCTTTCTTAGTAATATTACTATAAAGTAGATCATAACCATCACTTAAAACAGTTTGTATTTTCTCAGTTCTTTGATTATTGAAACTTAGATAAGTATTTAACTTAATGACTTGCTGTTGGCTCAAAACTCCCGCTGTTAAAATCCGGTGAAGTTTGTTTTTATTTTGTTGTTTATTACCAGGAAAACCAGAAACAAACACTTTTTGACCTTTAGTATTTAAACTATAATTTGCTAAAGTTGCAACTTGATATTTTTGATTACTGGTAAATTGAACAACGGCTAAATCAACTCCAGGCATTCTTTTCGCATTGCTAACATTTATAGCATATCGTTGATTATCGGGTGCGACTATTTCTAACTTATCTTTTAATTTTTTTTCATCACGATTCCAGATCACATGATCCGCAGTCAACACATAATAAATATTACCTTTCTGGGCAATAATTACCCCAGAACCGATATCTGTGGGGTTAGCATTAGGAATTAACACCGTAATTTCTTGGGCAATTTTATCAATATCATTAATCAAACCTTTTTTCGCTATCAAAGCAGAATCATCAATCTTTTTAGGCGATTTAGCAATAACTTCATTGACTACTTTAGCGACACTATAAATTGGTACACCCCAACTATATTGACGCATTTGCTGACGTTCGGCTGCACTGGGTTTACTATTGTCAATATAAGTATATATTTTATCAGAAATAGGATAAGCATGAACGGCATTAATACCAATAACTTCACCTTGATAATTTAATATGGGTCCGCCACTCATTCCTGGTTGAACTTTATTGCTGTAACCTATGCGATAACCTCTTTGAAAACTTTTATCTGGTAATAGAGAAATTTGTCCTTCTGTGAAAACCAATTTAGCACTATCACTCACAAATCCAGCCGCGACAATTTTTTGTTCTACTGCTATAGGTGCGGAAATTCCTAAAGTAGCTATCGTATATTCTGCTGTTGATTCAAACTGGAATAAAGCCACATCTTGATTTTTTAAAGATGCTGGTTTTTCTTTAATGACAGTAGCAGGATATATTTTTCCATCTGGTGTTTGAATGCGATAAGATGCACCTGGATTCATCACATGATCATTGGTTAAAATAGTGTAATTATTACCATTTTTAGCAATTAAAGTTCCTGAAGCACTGCCATTTTTAGTTAATATTTTCACCGTGATTGATTTGGCTAAAGCTTGTAATTTTGCTGAGGTTAATAGTTTTTTTGTAGGTTCTTGTGCGGTAACTGGTTGAGGAGAAATCAATAACAATTGCTGAGGAATAGTTAATAAAGCAGTTGTGCAAATGAGGGTAAAAAATAGGTGTTTCATGATCTTTTTTTGTTTGAGTAAATTAGGAGATGAATATAAGTAGGTTGGGTTGAGGAAAGAAACCCAACACTTCTTGATAACTTCCTTAAATTAGTTGGGTTTCACTTCGTTCTACCCAACCTACAATTTTTGAGAATCTTCTTTATTGCATTTTATTCGCTGGTGGTGTATTGAGGAATTGGCGAATATCAATGTAAAATTTATCTTCTCCAGAACTTTGTGCAATAGGTACTGTCGTAGCACTGCCAAACCAGAGTTTGTTTAACTGTTTGAGAACATCCCTAGACTTGTCCTGAGGTCGCAATGTAAATAATACAGTATCACAACCACCATCAATTGAACTCACAGAACAAATTACTTTGCTCCCATTTTGAACACCATTGGTAACGTAATTAAGACTGCCGTTATTAAAAGCTGTTTGGAAGTTCTGAGAAACTATTTTACAACGTTGTTGTGGTTTAACTCCTCCTAAAACAGATGTCCAAGTCACCATTGCTTTTTGGAAATTTGGTGTCCAAAGAAAAGTGGTAGGAACAGACTTTCCATTTTCGGAGTAACGACTTGTAGAACAGATAAAGCGAATTTGATTATTAGCGTCTTCTTGAGCAAAAACAGGAGTAGATGCTAATGTAGTGGTTAAGAACAGTGTGGTTAATAATGTTAATTTCATCATTTCTTAAATCTCCTAATTTGGGAAAGGGACATTTAATTTCTGTGGGGTGGGCATCCTGCCTGTTCAGATAGACAAACTAGCTAGAAGCCTATACCAATCTAAATTCTCAACAGACTATTAGCGCCGTAAACGGGAAATATTTCCCTGACGAATTGCCGTTAAGAAAGGTTGTATTTTATTTACCAGGATGGCAATACTAATACCACTATTGCTGCCATTTCTATCAAGTTGAATAGCAGTATTTACGCCAATAACTTGGGCTTGGGAATTGAGAAGTGGACCACCAGAATTACCGGGATTAATTCTAGCATCATGTTTAATTATACCATCTTGCTCGTCAATATTGCTCAAAACACCGGCAGTAAAATTATTTAGATTGCCATAGCCAAAGGGACTACCAATAGCATATACAGACTGTCCCACTTGGGCTGATTTTGCTAAAGATAATGTGGGTAAATTCTTCTGGTTACGAATTTTAATGGCTGCTAAATCTACTCCATTTTTAGCAAAGCCAATCACGTTAGCAGGAAGTCGTTTCCCGTCTTCTAAAACTACAGTAACGGTTGCGGGTGCATCTTGCAAAACGTGAGCATTGGTAATAATTAACCCGTCAGAACTAACAATAAAGCCACTGCCGCTTGATTTACCTGTGTTGATATAAACTACGGCTGGACTGGCTTTTTGATTCACTCGAATGCGCGTTTGTTCCTCCGAGTTTTGGGCTATGACAGGGTTGGAATGATGATTTGGTTGGGGAAATGCCAAGCCATTTGGTGATGCTAGAGCCTGTATGGATAAAACAGCAAGCCCTGTAACTGCTATCAGATATGGTTTTCTGTTCATTGGTGAACTTGGTATAGACTAAGGTAGCTATGACATTGTATTTAGAAGATTATCTAGGATAATTGACAAAATTCAACTGTTGTTACCATTTTTGTAACAGCCTCTTTGATGATGATTGAGAATTGATTATAACAAAACCCTTGCGGGACAAGGGTTCTGAACAATTATCTCTATATTTTCAATGAAATGCCCACACAATAAGAGGTTGTTTGAAAAGTATTAGATGAAACCAACAATCTCCGAAACCTAACCCCCCTTCCCCCCTTCCCTACAAGGGAATGGGGGTTTCAAAGCCTCTCCCCGCGTCGGGGAGAGGTTTGGAGAGGGGTTTATTGATACATTAAAAACTTTTCAAACATCCTCTAAGAGGTTGTTTGAAAAGTTTTAGGTTGTGATTTTAGGCACTTACAGATCCCCCCTAACCCCCCTTAGCAAGGGGGGAACTAGAGTCAAAGTCCCCCTTTTTAAGGGGGATTTAGGGGGATCTGAAAATATTTGATACACCATGAGGGACTTTTCAAACATCCTCTAAGGCCGCCATTGATTTTGAACCAGGTTTTCCATAAAAAGAACCGAATAACCGCATATTTTAGAAAATTAAATATTACAGCGGTTTCCGCTCTTATGAGGTACAAAGTTGAATCATGAAACTCTTGTAGTGCGGGCATCTTGCCCGCTGGATATGTACCTCATAACACCGGAAAGTGCTGTATCTTTAATTAATATTTTCGCTCTTTTGGTGCAAACATTGTGATTGTCACGGGACGATATTGAATGTCAATTCCTGTGGGTGAATAATAAGCCATTGTGTGTTGTAAAAACTTATTATCGTCCCTTTCGGCAAAGTCTTCTCTAAAGTGTGCGCCGCGACTTTCTTGACGGTTGAGGGCAGAAGTTAAAATTGTTTGTCCAACTACCATTAAACTTTGCAATTCTAAGGCTTCAACTAATTCTGTATTCCAGCTTTTTCCTTTGTCATCTAAATATATTTGTGAATATTTTTGTTGTAGTTGGGCGATTTTTTCCAATCCCTGACGCATGACTTCGTCGGTGCGGAAAACGCCACAATTTTCAGTCATATTATCTTGAAAAGCTTGACGGATTTGATTAATTCTGTACTGTCCTGGTTGGTCTATTAAGAGTTGTATTTGTTGTTTGGCTTCGTTGATGTAGCGTGTTTCATCTATGGATGGTAATTGCCGATTTTGGACATAATTAGCGATCGCTGCTCCAGTCCTTTTACCATAAACTACACATTCTAATAAGGAGTTACTACCGAGACGATTTGCACCGTGAACCGACACGCAAGCAGTTTCCCCAGCCGCAAAAAAGCCTTCGACAAAACTATCATTATTACTTCTAACTTGTCCGTCAGTGTTGACAGGAATACCACCCATACAATAATGATTGGTAGGACGCACAGGCATAGGTTGAGTGACAGCATCTACACCAAGCAAACGATGGGCTTCTTCCCAGCAAAAGGGAACACGACTCATGATTTTTTCCTTACCTAAATGGCGTAAATCCAGATAGACAAAGGGACCACCCGCGCTACCATCAGTATTTACACCACGACCAGCCCGGATTTCATAGGTAATTGCCCGTGAGGTAATATCACGAGGGGCTAATTCCATGCGACTGGGGGCATAATTGGACATAAAGCGATCGCCATCGGCATTAATTAAATATGCCCCTTCACCGCGCACAGCCTCGGAAATCAGCACGCCCACAGGATACAAACCGGTAGGATGAAATTGGACAAACTCCATATCTGCCAAAGGCAAACCAGCCAAAGCGGTCATTGCCAAACCGTCACCAGTGGAAGCATAATCATTAGAAGTCGTGTTATAAACGCGACCATAGCCCCCGGTGGCAAACATCACAGCCTTTGCTCGTAATACCTCAATATGTCCATCCAAGAGGTGAAACATCACCACACCCTTAGCCTGACCATCCTCCAAAATCAGGCGCATTACATACCATTCTTCGTAAATTTGCACACCATAACGGCGCAAATTATTCACCAACTCATGTAAAATTGCATGACCGGTTTTATCAGCCGCATAACAAGTGCGGTTGTGAGAATGACCACCAAAAGCCCGTTGAGCAATGCGACCATCAGGTAAACGAGAAAATAACACCCCCAGATGTTCTAAATCAATCACCACATCTGGGGCTTCTTGGGTCAAAATTGCGACTGCATCTTGATCTGCCAAATAATCAGAACCCTTAACAGTATCAAAAGCGTGAGCTTCCCAAGAATCGGTATCATCCACATTCTTTAAAGATGCCGCCATTCCACCTTGAGCAGCCACTGAATGAGAGCGAATCGGGTGAGTTTTAGCAACTACCGCTACCTTCAAACTAGGGTCAGTCCTGGCGATTTCCAGCGCAGCCCGACATCCAGCTAAACCGCCACCAACAATAATTACATCATGTTCGAGCATTATTAACCACCAATTATAAAAAAATTCCCCATCTACAAGACAGGGTAATAGAGAAATTGATAAAATTCCTTTTAGCTAGTTGCTTGGACTGGGTTTTGTTGGGGAATATTATTTGAGATTGATTCTGTCTTTGTTTTTGGCTCTACAGCATTGAGTTCAATATTATTTAATAAAGTCGTCACAAAGGCAAAAAGTAAAAAAGGTAGAGATAAGAGAACAACAAGACCTACTGTAGCTAAAGCGTATACTGGTCTTTTTGCACCCATCAGTGCTAAAGCTGAAGCCAAGCTAATGGTAATCGTAATTAACCAAATAATAATTTGACCGTAAATATCACCAAAAGTTAAGGTACAGACAAAGCGATAGTTTTGAATATTATTTTTGTTCATTTTAAAACTGGCCTCAATTTTGTCCTCTAGCTTCTACCTTAAATCTATGTTTGCCTCCAGAACAATTTCTCAATATTTTTCCAAGGTTTGTAATATTACTTTACAAAAAACTAATTTTTCAGTCACATCTTCTGCAAAATTGTCAATCTACATATTTGATCATATTTGCAGGATAATTGATTTACGCCTCTAAATACCTGTGTTTTTATCTTATTAAAGATGCAGAGTAGTACACAACAGCGTAAATCAACCACCCATCCTCTCAATCAGCAATCTACAAAATAGCAAAAAAGCTAGATTAATTAGCTGCTTGACTCAATACCTTAGTCAAATTACGAGGGTGAGATGATAATGCTTTAACCATGAACTCCCGTTCCTCGCTCTTGCTTGGCAAAAACAATCACCCCTAAAAATTCCTTAAAGGTTTCCGACAAGGATTTTTTAAATGTATTGACGGTAGGATAAGGGTTTTAGATTCTAAACTACCTTTTCATCGAAACGCTTATATATGATTATTTTTGCCGTTTTTGCCAAAAATTATCAAGGCTCTTATTTTGGCAATAGTATTGTGACTAAGACATACTTTCATCATTCCTCAGCAAAAGCGAACAGCAATTAACATTATCTAAACAGACTTTACCCCATTGTAAAGCCCAACGCACCAAAGCCACACGGTTATCAGTTTTTGTCTTGGTGAGAATATTACTGATGTGGTTATCAACTGTCCGTTTACTAATTTCCAGTTTGACCGCAATTTCTTGGTTAGTTAAGCCTGTGGCCACTAAGTCGATGATTTGCAGTTCTCTGTCTGACAGACTAACACGGGTCCCAGGCTCACTAGTAGCCATGACTTACTATTTCTCCCTTAGTATATGTACTCAAATCTTATTCCTCATTCTAGAAGATTCTTTCCGAGGTAGATAGTTTTAAATGTTACTAATAATACTAATATCAAGATTTTCTTTTAATTTTAGGTTTGTAGTCACAGATGCTACAGATCAAAGGTATTTACTTTAACTTTACACGTAATTTATCTGCGTTTATCTGCGTTTATCTGCGTTAAATAATTCTGGAAACCTGATGATCTGGAGCTTCATTTTCAATTAGTGTCAAACTAAATTTAGATCATGCCCCATCGAAAATCAAAAATGCAATGAGTAATCCCTCTATTTTATGTCTTGGTGAAGTCTTGTTTGATTGTTTAGCTGATCAATTGGGACTTGAGTTAGATGCAGTGAAATCATGGACTCCCTACCCCGGAGGAGCGCCTGCTAATGTGGCTTGTGCTTTGGTGAAGTTGGGGACATCAGCCGGATTTATTGGTGCTGTGGGTGAGGATGAAGCAGGGAATACACTGGTAAAATTATTAGAAGATGTTGGTGTAGATACAATGGGTGTACAACGTCATTCTACAGCACCAACTAGACAAGTATACGTGGTTAGGGATTTGGGGGGCGATCGCACTTTTGCAGGTTTTGGTAAATATGATACTTCCGAATTTGCTGATACCCGTCTAGAATCTGCAAAATTGCCACCTGCGCTTTTTAATGAAGCTGATTTTTTGGTAGTGGGAACTTTAGAACTAGCCTATCCTGACAGTGAAAAAGCTGTTTTGCGGGCTTTAGACTTAGCAGAACAATATGACCTAAAAATTATTCTCGATGTCAATTGGCGACCAGTATTTTGGCAAGATGAAAATACAGCTAAGAGCAAAATTCTGGCATTATTAAAGCGATTTGATTTTCTCAAACTAACCAAAGAGGAAGCTCATTGGCTATTTGATACTACTGATCCAGGAGCAATTACTTATAGACTCAATTCCTTGGAAGGGGTTTTGGTCACAGATGGTGAAAATGGTTGTGCCTATTGTTTAGGGGAAAATGAAGGTAAAATCCCGGCGTTTTCCATGTCTGTAGTGGATACCACTGGTGCAGGAGATAGTTTCTTGGCTGGGTTTATTCATCAATTACAACAAGTTGGGATTCACAGCCTTAAAGACGGAGATACAGCAAACAGGATTGTCACCTATGCCAGTGCTGTGGGAGCATTAACTACTATTAAACCAGGTGCGATCGCATCCCAACCCACTGCGGCGGAAGTTGAGGCTTTTCTTGCTTCCCATAGACTTTAAATAGTAGCACATTCAACGGGAATATCAGCTAAAATTGCTTGATATTCCCGGTTGGAAACCGGACGAGAATCATCATCCCATCAACTAAAAAAGTTATAACAATCTAGATTATAAATTATTGCAAAGTTATCTCAAAAAACATTGTGTTTAATATAGATATATGAAGAATATGAGCAGTTAGATAATAATAGTATTAAGGTGCAGATATGACCAATTAAAAGACTTAAAAAAGGGGCTATAGTATTATGACTATCTCCAAAATGTTTATTGATATGGCTCAGTTTATTTCTGAAGCCTTCATGCGGATTTTCACCCCTGCTAATGATGCCTATCCTGTGACTGGGGTACAGCCTTTTACAGGTAGTATATATAAAAAAGGTAAAGCAGTTTGGTAAGTATTGACTTGAGAAAAGTCATACCATTTCTTTGGGTGGCATTCCCAAGATTTTAACAAGGAACTGGCAAATAACGAGTTCTAGATTTGGTGAATAAAAAGATCCCCGACTTCTTGAAGAAGTCGGGGATCTGAATCCTATGAGGTGCTTTTAACCGCCTATTTCTTGCAGCATTGTTTGTATTCTGGCAGCGCCTTCTGGATCATTTCCCCGCTGATATAAATCTAATGCTTTCCTGAGAACTTTATTTGCTTGTGGAGTTTGCCGTTTTTGTTTGAACATAGAACCAATTAACTCATAGGTGCGGGGATTATTTTTATCTAAATTAACTGCTTGTTCATAAGCCCACAGGGCTGATTGATAATCACCTAAGCTAGTTTGAGCAACTCCTAATCCTAAATAGGCGTTGACATTATTGCGATTTAACTGGATAGCCCGACGGTAAGCTTCTTTTGCACCTTTGTTATCTCTCGTACTGCTTTTAAGATAACCCACAGCATAGTAAAAATCACTATTATTAGGATTAATGGCAATAGCTCGACGATAAGCATCTAAGGCTGAGGTAAAATTGCCTTGTTGAGTATATAAGTAGCCAATACCAGCATGAATTCTCTCATTTTTGGGATCTAATTTTGCTGCTTGTTGATAAACAGCGATCGCTCCATTATAATCTTTAGAATCTACCAGTCTTTTCCCCTCATCTATCAAGTTTTTTAACTCTGGATTATTCGCCTGTGTCACTAAGACATCAGCTTTCGCTACTACAGGTGTACTAATAAATAAACATCCTAATAATAAAGTAGTTAACAGAAGTGATGTTTTTTTGTACATAGTAAATTTTCCTAAATTCTCTTAAACCGTTTTTATTCCTACATTAAAACAAAAATATTAATCTTTGTAATCTGTATTTATTCACATTTATACAATATTAATAATTTCTTAAATCACTTGATACCTTCGGAATTATAGCAATAAATTAATCTTTTCGCCAATCGGTACTGATAAATTACACAAAATTACAGGTATAATGAAGTATTAACGGATATTTATCCCTAAATTTGGCCATAATTACCTATTTTACCTAAATTTATGCTTTTAACTACTACTGATGTTATTCAAGGTGCTGTAATTCACTCATACTTAGGTATTGTCACAGCCGAAGTTGTTTATGGTAGCAACTTCCTGCGGGATTTTTTAGCGAGTATTCGAGATATTGTCGGTGGCCGCACTGGCAGCTATGAGCGTCTCTTTGAAGAAGGACAACGGAAAGCAATGGAAGAATTAGAACAAAGAGCGCAACGTTTAGGCGCAGATGCGGTTGTCGGCATTGCCGTTGATACAGGCACAATTAATGTTGATCAATCTGGTGTTTTATTAGTCATTACAGCCACAGGAACAGCCGTAAAAATTCGTTAATATTTTCCTGATTTTGTAATTTTCAAACAATTACTCATTCAGCCAATTTATAACTAAAGAAATAGCAAATAACTCTTGCTATTGATAGAGATTGAGAATTATAATTAGCGATTTAATTTTAAACATGGGGATAAAAAAGACGTAAGCAGAAAAGAATTCAAAACCAGGGATTTTTTTCTGTAAAAATATCCAATCTGTGAGTAACTTTGCTGTAATAGCAAGAGAGAAAAATAGCTATGGCATACATAAATCGGGTAGGCGAGGAAATTAATTCTTCCGAGTCTTTGTTAGCTGGTAGAGTAACTGAATATCGGGACAGAGTGCGCTGGGGTCCAATAGTTTCCGGTGTGTTAGTGGCTTTAGCAACTCAATTAGTCTTGAGTTCATTTTTTAGCGCCCTTGGTGCGGGGAGAATTGCTGATTCTTTAAACCCAAGAACAATTGCTCCTACTATTATTAGTAATGTCGGAATTTGGTCAACAATTGCTTTATTACTATCTCTATTTATCGGTGCTTGGATAACGACTCGTGCTTGTGGACCAATGCACAGAGATACAGCCATACTCAACGGGGCAATTCTCTGGGCAACAACTCTAGCACTTAGCTCTTTTCTCTTAGCAAATGGAGTCTGGGGGGCTTTTGGTGTAGTGGCTTATAATACAGCACAAGTTATTAATCAACTACAGCAACAAGGAAATGTTATAGCACCGAATGTACCGATATTAACTGCTGAACAAACTCGTGATGTTGCTGCTGCAACTTCGAGAACTTTGTGGTTTTATGTTTTTGGTTCTTTATTAGGTTTACTTACTTCTTTATTGGGAGCAGTTGCAGGGGCGCGAACTCCTCGAATTAATAATTACAATTCTTGATTTAAAAATTACAATTTCGGGAAAATTTGTGGAAATTCTCCTTGATTGAGAGTTGCAAAATACATTTCAATTTCAATATCAGAATAGCGACTGCGAATTGATGAATACGCTTGATTTAAATAATCTGTATGTACTTGCAACTCTCGTTCTGGATCTTTACTTAAATTAGCATCAATCATCATTGCATAAGCCCCACAATCTTGATGATCAATAATAATAACTTTGTTGATATGATGGAGTTTGTAGGAGATATCTAACTGATCCCAAAATGCTTCAGCATCAGATGGGTGGGGGAATCCTGTTAAAGCTAATGAAGCACCTGCTAAAGCTGTTAAATCATACTTATCAGTTAAATTTTTATTCCTTAAAAAAGACTGTTCTGCTGTTAAAAACCGAAAGTCAATACAACTGAGAACTAACGCTTTTGTTTGATGAACTTCGGCCTTAGCTGATTGCGCTGATTGCAGGACAGTAAAGGCTATTACTCCCGGAAGGAAAGATTTCAGAAAATGACGACGACTAGAACAACAAAGACACTGATTGATATTTTTATTCATATTTGATTAGTCATTTAATTCCAGCAATTCTTTTGATTTTAAATCAGTTGCGCCCGGTTGCAAACATCCGACAATCTGGGGAGAAATAGAACAAATAGCATCTGTGGTTGTTTCAAAACAATTTGATAAACCAATAGTTTCTAATAATCCTGAACGTTCTAGCAGTTGTTTAACTTCCGGTTGTAAACCTGTGAGAATTAAACGGCAATTATGGCGTTCTAAGTCGTGGTAAATATCCTCTAACGCTACTAACCCAGTGGTATCCATATTTGGCACAAACCGCAACCGCAGAATTAAGTATTTTACCTCTGGTTCATCTCGAATAAAGGTAGCAAATCTCTCCGCAGCCCCAAAAAATACCGGACCATCTACTCGATAAACAGCAATTTCTTTCCCTAATTCTAGCGAAGTTCCGGGGGGGAATACTTCGGTTTCGGGAATCTTCACCAAACTCAAATCACTCATGCGTTTGATGAACAAAGCGCCGGCAGCAATTAATCCTACCTCGACAGCGAGAACTAAGTCAAACAAGATTGTTACCAACCAAGTCAGAATCATCACCGCAAAGTCAGAATAGGTAGCCCGCATTAATAAACCAATGGCTTCCCATTCAATCATTCGCACACTAACTACCATCAGGATTCCCGCTAATGCCGCTAGGGGAATCTGTGCCGCTAGGGGTGCTAAAGTTAGCACAATCATGGCTAATGCAGCACCGTGAATTACTCCAGATAGTCGGGTTTTTCCACCAGAACGGACATTCACAGCAGTTCGCGCAATTGCCCCCGTGGCAGGAATACCAGCAAAAAATGGGACAATGATATTTGCTAACCCTTGACCAATTAATTCGCGATCACTATTATGTTTCTCACTGACCGTCATCCCATCAGCCACAACCGCTGATAATAAAGATTCAATACTTCCCAATGCTGCCAAAGCCAAAGCTGGATTAATTAGTTCTCGAATGACACTAAAATCATTCCAATGGGGAATCCCTTGGGGCATGGGTAAAGATTGGGGAATCGCCCCAATTGTGGGAATATTCAGATGGAAATAAGTAGCTATTCCCGTCGCTAACACCAACCCCACTAAAGAACCGGGTATGGTATTATTAATCTTCGGCCACAAAACTGTAGTGACAATTACCACAATTGCCAGTCCCACTGCTGCCCAATTTAAAGCTTCTACATGAGTTAAACTTTGCCAAACTCCCGGCAAAAAATGTTCACTCCGGGGTAGTTTTAAACCAAAGAAATTATTTAATTGACCACAAAAAATAATAACAGCAATCCCATTAGTAAAACCTGCTGTCACTGGGTAGGGAATAAACTTCACTAGCTGTCCGAGTTTGGCCACACCCAAAGCAATTTGGATCATACCAGCCATTACTCCAGCAATCCAAACTTTCTCAATCCCGTATTTAGCCACAATTCCCACCAAAACCACGGCCATTGCCCCCGTTGGTCCGGTAATCTGGACTGGAGAACCGCCAAAAATGGCCGCCACAATTCCCGCAACAATAGCAGTATAGAGTCCCGCTTTTGGTTCGACTCCACTGGCTACAGCAAAAGCTAAAGCCAAAGGCAATGCTACTACTGCTGCTGTTAATCCTCCCGTCAAATCGCCACGGAAACTACTCAACCAGGAACCTAGACGCGAAAGCTTTGATTCTTGCAGGGTATCAGAGATTGCCATATTGTTATTTCAACTCTTATACAAAATTAGTTGATACACGCAGTAATAGTTATTTACTTGTTAGTAAGGTTTAATTTTGCTCTCTAAAACATCGCTGTCTACCAAACACGCGATTTCTTATGGTATTTATTACAAGATAGTTCTTCCTTATCGAAACCATTATAGCAAATTTTAAATCAATTGTCAACCCCCAATACTTTATATTGGCGTTGAACAGTGAAAAGATTACTGCAAGACACAACTTACCACTTCAAAAACGCTTCCTCAATCCCTTTCTCTCTTCTAATTTTGGCATCAATCTCAAACCAGGTAATAATTTGCTTTGTCGTCAATTCCTCAATAGAAACATCATATTCCTGAGCAATGTGTTGTAAAATCCGCAAAGAGGAAATTGTCAATCTACTTAAAAACTTTTCAGGAGAAGATAACAAAGCCGCGTCAACTTGAGCGGATTCTTCTGAAGATAAAAATTGAGTTGATGATTGATTAGGTGAGATATCCATAAAAATTCAAAATTCTGTTTAATTGCCTTTCTACCATTAAATCATATTATTGTCACCCCTGAGCAATAAAAGCAGAGCAATAAGTAACTCAACCTTAAAAAACATAATACCCAGATTCCCGATTTCTTAATTTAATCAGGAAATTTGTGTTTTTAACCAACTCCGAAAATTCTTAATCATTGACATTTCACCCACTTGTAAACTAGAAGCTAAAAACTGAGGGATTTCTGTATTTAAAGGTAAATTCGCAAAGGTTGGTGAACTATTGCAAGGAATATATTTATCCTCAGATAAACTATAAATTTGCATCACAGGTTCATCATAACGCCAAACTTCAGGAACACCTAAAGCTAAATAAATCGGTAATTTATCAATAGAAGAACTAGCATAATCAACTTCTATTACTAAATCAGGTGGGGGATCTTGAGTTAAATCTAAACTGGTTTTATTTCTCATGATTGGTTCATTTTGAATATAGAAACTGGAATCAGGTTCTACACCTCTAGCTAAATCTTCTCTTTTGCAAGTTAATGAACCAGTGCTTTTGACATTGAGATTTAACTCTTCAACTAAAACAATAATTAGATTTTGTAACAAACGGTTATTATGTTCATGGGGCATTAATGGAGTCATAATTTCTAAGATTCCCTGATTATAAGTAAATCTGTTATAGCGATCATCACCTGTTTCTAATAAAATTCGTTCAAATGTCTGCCAAGAAATATGATGGAGAATGACGCTATTGGTGTGAGTGTCGCTGTGAGTAGGTGCTAGAGTTACCATAAAAATTCACCTCGCAGTTTTAATTATTCTATTATATCACTTTAGGGAATATGGAAAATTCTCCCTAAGAACTAATTTAAAAGTTCTATCAGTTCATCTTTAGTCAAATCTGCATCTCGAATTATTTTTACTAATAAACCTTTTCCGATAGTTTTACCACTATGAGAAGGAATAGAAACAACTCGATTATCTTCATGTTTCATTCTGACATGACTTCCCTTTTGTCTGACTATATAAAAACCTACTTTTTCTAATGCAGCAATCAGTTCTTCTCCTGTAATTGTTGGTAATTTAGTCATGATAATACTACTTTTTGCACACCAATAAATTCAGTTATTGATTCCTCTTCTAGTTCTTCTAAACACATTTCAATAACTTCTTTAATATTTTTCATAAGTTCATCAATAGTTTCCCCTTGACTATAACAGGCTTTAAGTTGAGGAACTTCACCAATATACATACCATCTTCATCTCTTTCAATTACTACATAAAATTCTTTGTTTTTCATGGTTTTATTTGTCATGGCGATAGTTTACTAATAAAGTTAGCAATATTCGACTTTTATTGTAACATAAACGAAAAATCCCCGACTTCCCAATTTAATCTTTGGTAAATCATGTTAATTTATCAAAGAAGTCTGGAATCTGGGTATTTCATCATTTTGGTTTTTTGCTTCTTTCCCAAGCTTTTGATGCTGGTAGTGGTGATGATGGCTTTTCTATAATTTCAATAATTGTACTAATCACTTGATGAAGTTTATCATCTTTGAGTTTTCCAATGTACCGAATTACGTTACTTTTATCAACCGTTGCAATAATATTAGGGCGAATATAACAAGGGCTTAAATTTAATTTACCTACTCTAAAATCTTCATCTTCTAATTTAATTTCATAATCTCGTCCTGGTTTACTGGTAATAGGACAAATTATAATATTATTATTGTCTGATTCTGCTATCACTAAAGCTGGTCGTTTTTTTGTGGTAGATGTATCAGAAAAAGGAAAAGGAACAGATATCACATCACCTTTAATTAAATGTTCTATAGATCCTTCCATGCTTCGTCTTCCTCTGGATTAAGCCAAACTTTATTTAATGATGATTCACTCATTTCTAAAAATTCTTTGACCAATATTTTATTATCATCTATATCAACAGCTTGTAAATTTTTAACTACGGCTAATGGTAATCCAGTTAGTTTGACGATAAAATCTAAATCAATACCTTCTCGTAACATATTTATAGCAACTTGGGTTAAACCTTGCAGTAAACCTTTTTCCCATGCTTCTTGTAATGTTTGCGCTGGAATTGATAGGTTGTTCATATTTTTTATATTTAATCAGGAAATTTGTGTTTTTAACCAACTCCGAAAATTCTTAATCATTGACACCTCACCCACTTGTAAACTAGAAGCTAAAAACTGAGGAACTTCTGTATTTAAAGGTAAATTCGCAAAGGTTGGTGAACTATTGCAAGGAATATATTTATCCTCAGATAAACTATAAATTTGCATCACAGGTTCTTCATAACGCCAAACTTCAGGAACACCTAAAGCTAAATAAATCGGTAATTTATCAATAGAAGAACTAGCATAATCAACTTCTATTACTAAATCAGGTGGGGGATCTTGAGTTAAATCTAAACTTGTTTTATTTCTCATGATTGGTTCATTTTGAATATAGAAACTAGAATCAGGTTCTACACCTCTAGCTAAATCTTCTCTTTTACAAGTTAATGAACCTGTACTTTTGACATTGAGATTTAATTCTTCAACTAAAGTATCAATTAGCTTTTCTAATAAGCGTTTATTATGTTCATGGGGCATTAATGGAGTCATAATTTCTAAGATTCCCTGATTATAAGTAAACCTGTTATGGCGATCATCACCTGTTTCTAATAAAATTCGTTCAAATGTCTGCCAGGAAATATTATGGAGAATGACGCTATTGGTGTGAGTGTCGCTGTGAGTAGGTGCTAGAGTTACCATAGAAATTCACCTCGCAGTTTTAATTGTTCTATTATATCACTATCATCAATTTCAATTAGAGGAAATGATTGATAAAAAGGAGTTGATAACAAAAGTTGTCAATTTTTAACTTGATATTATTGTAATCCCTGAGCAATAAAAGCCGACCAATAACGGGGATGTGCAAAGGGAAATTCTCCTTTTGATTTTTGGATGTTATTAATTGTATTTAGTATTTTTAGAGATTTTTTATGTTGTAAATCGCACTCCAAATATTCTTCTGAATCTTGTGGATATTGTTTTTTCTGATTTCTAGCTTGTTGACGCTGGTTTTCTGCTGCTTGGGATATTTCTTCTAAGTCTGCTTTTCTTAACTCCCGTAATTTAATTTGTGCTTCTTTTAGTGCTGCTGGACAATTTTTACCTTCTTGTCTTTGTTGATAGTAAAAAATAGACAATAACGCAGTTGCTAAATCATCAACCATCCACAAAGAACTAATTATATTTGTCGCACCAGCACATAAAAAACCAGTAGAAAGTGTCAATAAATTATCAGTTATATTGGGTTGACCTAAATTAGTTTCACAACAAGAAAGAAACACATCTACAAGATTAGGGAAACGCCAACTAGGAGACATTAATTGACCTAAAGTAATACTATCACCACCGCCTAAGTTTAAATGAGATTCTAAAGGATTATATAAACAAGATACAGCATGGTGACAGCAGTGGAGAGTTTGCACATTTTCAGCTAATTTTCGGAAATTTTGAACCGTAGCTTGACTACTACCTATTAATCTTTTGTTTGCTGGAATATTATACATTTTAGCAATTTCTTCCTCTTCCCATCTGGAAAAAGGTAGAGGATCATTATCTACGGTATCTGCCACTGTACCATATTGGAAATATTGAACATCTAAATTTAGGCGTTTCTTTTTTTGGTTTTGATGACAAAAATCTAAAATTTGACAACTGGGAGTATAACGAATTAAAAATCTATCTACTAAATATTTTTTATTTTCTCCTGTAGGTAAAGCAGCAAAAGGTATTTGATGTAATAACAAATGAGGTTCTATAATTAATTCTTTTATGTTTTGAAGATATTGATGGATTATTTTTGATAATTGTAATCTCTCTGAAAGTTCATAAAGAAAATATTCCATGTTATATTCCCAGTCTTTAAACTTCTTTTCTACATATTCTTGATACGGTGATGACCAATGGTGTTTAATCCAGTTTTGTAATCTTTCTAATCCTTCACCTATACAGGTATGGAGATAAATTGAGTCTTGGGTAATGATAAAAATATGGGTATCAGAGTTGGTAGTGTAGAAACTGAGAATAGCGGTTTTGGGATGATCAATTAATTTCTGAATCTTTGATAATCTCAGAGGTTTAACTTGAATTTCACCTGCTAAAATGGGATCTTCTCCTCTGAGTTGTTCCCAAATTTTTTGTTTTGCAGTTTCTAATAATTCTATTTTTTTATCGTATACCTGCCAAATAGCGCGGGTTGTACGGCGGTTATTTTCTGATTTATAATTTTGGCGTTCTATGTGAATTTTTTGTTTTAATTCTTCGTATTTTTGTAATAATTCTTGGACTTTTGGAGGTATATTTTCACCTTGGGAGAGGTTGAAACTTGCCATTAAGTCTACTAGACGTTGAGAACGGGAGCGTTGACAATATTCAAAGGCTTTATCTATTTGGTTTGTATTGATGTAGGCTTGTACTATGTTTTGATAAATTTCAATATATTTTTCTAAAAATTCTTCCCTATTCTGTTCAGAGTTTGACCAAGTTCTAATTTTTTCAACTGCTTCAATCGCATATTTGTAAGCCTCAATAGCCGTTTCCCAAAATTGATATTGAAAAGCTAAATATCCAAGTTTATCAGCTACATCTTTTAATTTACTAGGTAATCCTTGAGATTTAAAAATATCGAAAGATATTTTATAACAGTTGATTGCAGCATCAATTTTTCCTAAAATTTCATAAGTAATGGCTAGATTATACTGAACTTGAGCATATTCAATAGGAAGATTTTTAGGATTATATACTTTTAATGCTTCTTGATAAGCTGTTAATGCTAAATTGTAATTTTCTGGATTTTTTTCTCCCTTAATTCTGTTTCTTTCATCATATATAATACCTAAATTCATTTGACATTTTGCCCATTCTTCAAAACATTGGTTTTGTTTAAATATATCTAAAACATCATTATTATAAGCTGCAATTGCTAATTCTAAGTATTCTGTTTTTTCAGTGATATTCTGAGTTAATATTTCAGAATAAGCTCTGCCTAGAATAGCTTGAGTAAAAGCCCAGTTTAATCCGTATTTGTATTTTTTTGAATTAAATATTTCTGATGCGAATTTACAATAATGAATAGCAATTTCTATATTTTCTTGCTGTTCAGAAAAAGAAATGCTATCAAATTTATCCATGTAAAGACTAGCTAAATTCAAATTATTTATAGCCCAATCTTCTCGATCTATATGACTATTAAAAACAATTTCAATTACTTCGCAACAAAGAATCGCAAGATTTAAATTATTAGATTGGTTTCCATCTCTCAAGTGTCTAATATTTTTACTTAAATTAGCAATACTTAAAGCTCTTTTATAAGCTTTATCTGGTTCTAACTGTGACAGAGTTTCAGTTGCCCAATCTCTGAAAATAGATATAAAATTTTTATCTAGTTTATCTACATTATCTTCTAGAATTTTTATTGTTGTATCAGCCTTATTCTCTCGAATTGTCCATAATATTTTATGCAGAAATTCTAAATAATCTCTGCGTTTTAATTTACCTTTTTTTTGCTTCTTTCCAAATCCCTTAGCCATATTTATTGCACCTTGATTAAATAAAAATTATCCCAAAATCTCTGTCAACTTCTCCATCAAATCTTCCGCTAACTCCAACAACTCAACCTCATTAATAGAACTATTACCAGAAGCGCGACAACTTTCAGAAACCACAACATCACCAAATAAAAAATCCTTAGCAGCAAAAATTCGATCCTCTTCTTTTAACTGACTCAAACAATATTCTAAACCACCAATAATTTCATCAAGAGACTTATCCTGTAACCGTTCCCGTACCTTTACCGCAACCACATCATTACTTTCTAAGAAAGTAGTAAGTTTCTCAATATAACCCGGTTCATCGTCATCATCCCCCCAAGTTTCCAACCAATCACTATCTATATTTTCAAAATATAAATCAGCCGCTTCTAACCCATATTTTCTGATATCATCTTCTAATTGACGGGCTGATTCTAAATGCTGTAAAAACTGTTCTAGTCTTTTTTGACGTTCAGTAATTTCTTGGTTAATCATAATTACCTCTGTGAGAATTTTTGCTATACATAATCAAACTAACCAAACACTATAAATTTATTTTTTGATAAATACCATTATTCAGATTATCACTCTTATCTAGTGCTAAATTAACTATCTGATTAATAAAATCACTTTCACCAGGATTAAAACTTAAAAATAATCCTCTCTCTATTCCCCAAGAAATTAAAGTATCTTCCCAATCATCAGCTTTTGTTTGTGTAAATTCTTGAGATTGGCTAGTCAGCTGAATACAAAGGGGTTGTTCTTGAACACTACTAACTATTATATCACTTGCCATAGATAAGTCTACAATATAGCGTTGTAAGGCTTGACCACCATTCAGCTTAATGACATTAGCAATCAAATTAATTAATTTTTCATCCTCCTGATTGAACTCACCAGACATTAATTTTCTTCTCCAAATATGAAATTTGGGGTCATTTTTACTTAACCATCTAGGAAACAATTCACTATACCAGTATCTTTCGGGAGGTGTCATTGATTCATAAAAGTCTTGTCTTTCTGCTTCAGAAGTTAAACGTTTTATATCAAGTCTAATTTCTGTATCTCGAATAAATTGTTGTAAAAACAAAATAACAAAACGTTTAGACATTAATGTACCAGGTTTAACATCTTTAATCCAGTTATTAATCTGGTTTAACTTAATTGCTAAACTGGGATCTATAGTTGATGCTTCCTCAATTAATGATTTTAGTTTTTCCTTAATCTGTTGTGGATGCAAAATATATACCTGAAAAATAATAAAATTTTTTATTTAGTTTATATATTTTTAATGGTTTTGTAAAGTAACAATTTATTTAGTTAACCAGAGTACGTTTTAACGTAATTAAGCTATTAGCCCGGAAATTGATTTCCGGGTGGGTATAGAAGCATACAAATAACCCCTAATTAACTTTTTTCCACCAAATAACCACAACGATGTTCACCATGAATCAACCAATGAGTCCGTTCCACAGTACAATCTGGAAGAATAGCCGCAAACATTTCCAATTCATGACCACAAACGCTGGGAAAAGATTCCGCAACATCAGAAATAGCGCAAGTATGTTCCACAAAAATAAATCTTTCCGCACCACTAGCATCTGATTCCACAGCGTGAAACTCCGCCATAAAACCTTCAGCCTTTCGCAATTCTATCAAATTTGCGACCCGTTCCTGCAAAGAACCATTACCCACCCGTTCATGATATTCTTGGGCTTTACGTTCCCACTGTTTCCGTAAAATAGACTTTACTTGGTCACGTCCCACAGTTTCCGCTAAAGTGTCAAGAAGAGAAACCGCAAACTCGCCATAACCATCACCTAAGCGGTTAGCACTTTTTTGCAAATGTGATCTTCCCCCCCGACTCAAATGATAAACGTGCTGGGGTCTGCCCATACTCGGTTGTTCTGATACCGAATATAGAACTAACTCCTCCATCTCTAAATCCTTTAAATGACGACGAATCGCTTGGGGACTCACATCCAAAAAGTTCGCCAACTCAACAGCCGTTGCTTGTGAGTGTTTCAATAGATACTCTAGGATATCCTGCTTAGTTGAGGTCTGCTGGGTAGTCGCCATCTTCTCTACTAGACGCTTCGCAAACGTCCCAAAATAAAAAACTTTTTTTTCTGAAAATTTAACTTAAACAACATTGTTGTTGTTAATCTATCGTACAATGAAAATAGATTAAACAACAGCCGAATTGTTTTAGTCGTTAAACCTATTCTAGCAGTCCTGTTAGGAATTGGTAACAGAAAACGGGAATTAGCTTTGTGCAACCCGTCGCCCGTCCTTTAAAGAGAACACAAGAGAACCGATGAGCGCATCCGTCACCACCTTAGTCAACCAACCTTACAAGTACGGCTTTGTTACCGATATTGAAGCCGATACTATTCCTCGTGGGTTAAGCGAAGATGTTGTCCGCCTAATTTCCGCCAAAAAGAATGAGCCGGAATTTATGCTGGAATATCGTCTCCGAGCATATCATCAATGGCTGAAAATGACAGAACCAACTTGGTCTCATGTCCAATATCCGCCTATTAATTATCAGGATATTATTTATTATTCCGCACCGAAACAAAAGAAAGCTAAACTCAACAGTTTAGACGAAGTTGATCCGACTTTATTGGAAACCTTTGCAAAATTAGGTATTCCTTTAAATGAACAAAAGCGATTAAGTAACGTTGCTGTTGATGCGATTTTTGATAGTGTTTCTGTTGCGACTACATATAAAGAAAAACTTGCCAAAGATGGCGTAATTTTCTGTTCTTTTTCGGAAGCTTTACAAGAACACCCAGAATTAATTAAAAAATATTTGGGTAGCGTTGTTCCCATTGCTGATAATTATTTCGCAGCTTTGAATGCGGCTGTGTTTAGTGATGGTTCTTTCGTTTATATTCCCAAAGGCTTAAAATGTCCAATGGAATTGTCTACCTATTTCCGCATTAATACCGGAGATACAGGACAATTTGAACGGACTTTAATTGTCGCCGAAGCAGGAAGTTATGTTTCTTATTTAGAAGGTTGTACAGCGCCAATGTACGACAGCAACCAATTACACGCGGCGGTTGTTGAATTGGTAGCTTTAGATAATGCGGAAATTAAATATTCTACTGTGCAGAACTGGTACGCTGGTGATGTCAATGGTAAAGGCGGAATTTACAACTTTGTAACTAAACGTGGTTTGTGTCAAGGTGTCAATTCTAAGATTTCTTGGACTCAAGTAGAAACAGGTTCTGCGATTACTTGGAAGTATCCCAGTTGTGTTTTGATTGGTGATAATTCTGTGGGTGAATTTTACTCGGTTGCATTAACAAATAATATGCAGCAAGCTGATACTGGAAGTAAGATGATTCACGTTGGGAAAAACACCCGCAGCACTATTATTTCTAAAGGAATTTCTGCTGGTAAATCTAGTAATAGTTACCGAGGTTTGGTGAAGATTAATCCCACTGCGAAAGGTGCAAGAAATTATTCTCAATGTGATTCGATGTTAATTGGGGATAATGCTCAAGCTAATACTTTTCCTTATATTCAAGTTCAGAATAATACGGGAAAGGTGGAACATGAGGCTTCTACTTCTAAAATTGGTGAAGATCAATTGTTCTTTTTTGCTCAACGGGGTATTTCTTCGGAAGATGCTATTTCGATGATGATTAGCGGTTTCTGTAAGGATGTTTTTAATCAGCTTCCTATGGAGTTTGCTGTTGAGGCTGATAAGTTGTTGAGTCTGAAACTAGAGGGTAGTGTGGGTTAAGAAAACGAACCACAGAGGCACAGAGTACGCAGAGAAAGAGAGGAAGAGAAGATGATTGTTGAGAATAGTGATTTGATTTTGTCGGTTAAGGATTTGACGGCTGATGTTGATGGAACTCCGATTTTAAAGGGGTTGAATTTGCAGGTTCGCGCTGGGGAAGTTCACGCGATTATGGGTCCGAATGGTTCTGGGAAGAGTACGTTTTCTAAGGTTTTGGCGGGACATCCAGCTTATACTGTGACTGGTGGTGAGGTGGTTTTTCAAGGACAAAATCTTTTGGAAATGGAAGCTGCGGAAAGAGCTAGGGGTGGTGTGTTTTTAGCTTTTCAATATCCTCTGGAAATTCCTGGTGTGAGTAATTTGGATTTTCTGCGGGTGGCTTATAATTCTCGTCGCAAATCTCAAGGTTTGGAAGAGGTTGACGCTTTCGATTTTGATGATTTGGTTGAGGAAAAGTTAGAAATTGTGAAGATGAATTCTTCTTTTCTGAATCGCAGTGTGAATGAGGGTTTTTCTGGTGGGGAAAAGAAGCGGAATGAAATTCTGCAAATGGCGATTTTAGAACCAAAGTTGGCGATTTTAGATGAAACTGATTCTGGTTTGGATATTGATGCTTTGAAAATTGTTGCTAATGGAGTTAATCAGTTAACCAATGCTGAAAATGCCACAATTATGATTACTCACTATCAGCGTCTTCTCGATTATATTGTTCCTGATTTTGTTCACGTTATGGCACAAGGACAAATTATCAGAAGTGGTGGTAAGGAGTTGGCGTTAGAGTTAGAATCTCGTGGTTATGATTGGGTTCTCGAAGAAGCTTTGGGAGTGGGTGTGTAATGTCTATTCCAGTTTCTCTTACTTCTATTCCTAATTCTCTATTAGATAGAGATCCTTTTTTAACTGGTTTGTTAAATCAGGTAACTGTATCGGAAAAGGATGATTGCTTAAAACAACTTCGTGACGGTGCTGCTAAATGGGTTCGTCATTCTGTTATTCCCAATACCCGCGAGGAAGAATGGCGGTTTACTGATTTATCATCTTTGAAACAGGTAGATTTTAAGTTAGGGATGTTTCAGAAAACATCTTTAGGATCTGATATTTTACCTGAAGTTTCTCAGCGGTTAGTGTTTGTTAATGGTGTTTACTCACCTGATTTATCTAATACTGAAAATTTACCTGCTGGGTTAATTGTTGGTAATTTGAATGTTTTATCCAGTGAGATTGTAGGGGAATATTTAGCTCAAGCGGAAGGTGCGAAGGAAGTTTTTACGGCTTTAAATACTGCGGCTTTAAATGATGTCGCTGTGGTATGGGTTGGTAAAAATGTGGTGCTGGAAACACCAATTCATCTATTATTTATTTCTGTTTCTGGTGAGTCTGCGACTATTTCCCAACCTCGCGTTTTAGTAGTAGCTGAAAGTAACTCTCAAGTAACTTTAATTGAAGAGTATATTGCATCTTCACAAAATGAGGGTGTTTACTTCACTAATAGTGTTACGGAAATTTGGGTAAATGAAAATGCTCAGGTGAGTCATAATAGAATTGCACGAGAAGGTGCTGCGGCTTTTCATGTTGGGAAAACTGCTGTTACTCAGGCGCGATATAGTCGTTATAGTTGTAATGCTGTGACGGTTGGGGGGAAAATCTCTCGTCACAATTTGGAGATTTTGCAAACTGGTGAACAAACGGAAACGACGCTGAATGGTTTAACTGTGATTGCTGATAATCAGGTGGCTGATACTCACAGTGCTTTGTCTTTAAATCATCCTCATGGTGTGAGTAAACAGTTACATAAGTGCATTATAGGCGATCGCGCTCATGGTGTCTTCAATGGTAAAATATTTGTTCCTAAACTGGCGCAATTAACTAACGCATCTCAATTAAATCGCAATTTGCTATTATCATCTAAGTCCAGAATTGACACCAAACCTCAATTGGAAATCACTGCTGATAATGTTAAATGCGCTCATGGTGCTACGGTCAGTCAGTTGGAAGATGATCAAATATTCTACCTGGAAAGTCGCGGCATTGATGAAAATAATGCTCGAAAATTATTAGTTAATGGTTTCGCAATGGAAGTTATTAACTTTATTCCTGTTGCTTCTTTGCGTGAGAGTTTGTTGAAAACTGTTACCAGTCTCACGAATAAATAAATGCCTTGCACTTTAGTACAAGGCTAATAGCTTAAGTTCATTAAAACGAACTAAATTTCTGAATAATTAATAGTCGGTTTTAACCGACTTCTGCTATTAGCCAGGGAATTTATTCCTTGGCGGTTTAAAATTCTCCTGAACTCTTTATTAAAAATGGTCATCACTTCTACCAAATCTCTCGCTGATAAAGTTCGTTCTGACTTCCCCATTTTACATCAGGAAGTCCACGGTAAACCCCTGGTTTATCTCGATAATGCAGCTACTTCTCAAAAGCCTTTATTCGTATTAAATGCTTGGCGTGATTATTACGAACAATATAATTCAAATGTCCATCGTGGCGCACATTTTCTCAGCGGAAAAGCTACTGATGCTTATGAGGGTGCGCGTGATAAAATCGCTAAATTTATTAATGCCAAATCACGCCAAGAAATTGTGTACACCCGCAACGCAACTGAGGCTATTAACCTAGTCGCTTACAGTTGGGGAATGAACAATTTACAGCCAGGAGATGAAATTATTCTCTCGGTCATGGAACACCATAGTAATATCGTTCCCTGGCAATTTGTCGCTCAAAAAACGGGTGCAATATTGAAGTTTGTGGAGTTGACGACCGAAGAAACTTTTGATTTAGAGCAGTTTAAAAACCTGATTTCTGAAAAAACAAAACTGGTGTCTATTCTGCATATTTCTAATACTTTGGGTTGCATAAATCCAGCTAAAGAAATAGCCGAAATTGCTCATAAATACGGTGCGAAGTTCTTACTTGATGCTTGTCAAAGTGTCCCCCATACTCCTATTGATGTTCAAGAACTAGACTGTGATTGGTTGGTAGCTTCTGGACATAAGATGTGCGCTCCCACTGGCATTGGCTTTTTGTATGGTAAGTTGGAATTACTAGAAGCAATGCCGCCATTTTTCGGTGGTGGTGAGATGATTGCAGAGGTATTTTTAGACCATTCCACCTATGCAGAATTACCCCATAAATTTGAAGCTGGTACTCCGGCTATTGGGGAAGCGATCGCCCTTGGTGCAGCGATAGATTATCTTACTAATATTGGTATGGATAAAATCCATGCTTATGAAGCGGAATTAACGGCTTATTTATTCGCGCAATTAGGGCAAATACCCCAAATTAGAATCCACGGACCGAAACCCAATGCTGAAGGGGAAGGGAGAGCCGCATTAGCAGCTTTTACGGCAGAAGGTGTTCACGCTAATGATTTAGCAACTTTGTTAGATCAAGAAGGTGTGGCAATTCGTTCTGGACATCATTGTACTCAACCATTACACCGTCATCTAGGTTTAGCAGGAACTGCACGGGCCAGTTTATCTTTTTACAATACCCGTGAGGAAATTGATGTTTTCATCAAAGCTTTGAAGGAGACTTTGGACTTTTTTGCTGGAGTGTTTGCTGAGTAAATGTAGGGTGGGTATTTCCCACCTTTTTTAATTAATAATAAAGGCCAGCAGTTGGATTTGAACCTACGACCTTCCGATTACAAGGCAGAATTTATTTATCTAAAACCCAGTGTTAGTAATGGTTTTGACTACATCTAAAATAATTGATCTAATTTTGATCTACCCTATTAATGCTGTAATAATTTTTAACAAAGTGTTCATATTTGTAATGCCCACTAATCCTACACAACTCGTTTTAACAATATGGACACTATTTACACCCAATTTCAGATTGATTAAGTAAGTGAACACAATAAAACCAATCTGTGTAAAGAAAAGTAAAATCGCCTAAAGCTTCTTCCCGGATTTCTCACAAGCGAAAAAAAATATTCATAAAAAGCGAAAAAAAGGAAGTTTATTTGATACATAAATAGCAAAGATGAAAAAAGGAAATCTTCTAAGTATATATTTGAGAAACTCAGTTAAATATCAAGAGCTATTCAGGCAATATATACTGATATAAATAATTTAATAGTAAAATTAGGCATCTGAAAACAGAGTGAAGAAAAAACTTTTATCCCCACCCTAAATTAAAGCTAAAAATGAGCGTAATAATCGTCCCAAAAGAATTAACCAGGATTGGGTAACAACTGCAAACAACGGTAAGCAGTAGCATAAATATGCTGATAGGGACAAGAACTATTAATCGCAATTAAAACTCGTCTAGTTGTTATTGTAATCAAAGCTCCTAACTTCAACAACTTGGTACGGATAGTCCCAACTTGAGCATTCTGTAATTCAGTTTTAACTAAACATTTATTTCGCAAAGCATTCATCAAAACATAAGCAATGGAAGAGAACCACAAACGTAATTGATTACCTGCAAATGTATGGGTACTGGTTCTATCACTAAATAATTCTAATTGTTGTTCCTTCTCTTGACTAATGCTTTTTCCTAATGCCAGTGCGAACATGGGATCATGACGTAATTCTTCATGGTCATTTAAGTCTTCATATCCCATGATTAAGCCATATATCCGTTGTGTTAATAAGCTTTCTATGGGATGTAACGTCTTATTTGGCTTTCTGTAGTCTTGGAAACCCAAAGCTAAACGTGATGTTATTTGCAATTTTCGGTCTATTTCCGCAATTAAACTTAGACCTGCATCCGATGTTACTTTACCACCCTGGAAATTCACTACTACTGGAGGGAGTTTTTCTTGTTTAAAAGTGAACTGTTTTGGTGTACTATCTGTTCTTATTGGGGTCATATTTTATAATTGCTGAAATGCTTTTTACATATACATTTTCGCAGTTTTTGACCCCTTTTTTTCTTTTCTTTGTGAGAAATCCGGGATCAGGGGGTTACTTCGTTCCCAATTCTTTATTGAGCCGATACTTCCAAATCTCGAATGGCAGGGTATTGAGAGCTAATAAATACTGTCGCTAATAGAAGAAATCCTATGATTACAAATAATAGTCCAATACCACGACCAGGACCAGACCCAATTATTTGGCCTAATAGTAATCCAGCCCCAGGTCCGTCAAAAGACATGAGTGGCTCAAAAACATAATCAGCAAGCGGTCCAGCAATAATCGCAGCAAGCGGTACAACCGTTACCCATATCGCTCCAGTTAAGGCAAATACTCTTCCCTGTAACGATTCAGGAACTATTGTCTGTAAGATAACTTGCACTGATCCACTGATAAAAGGTGTAGTCAGGAAGAAAAGTAAAGTAGCAATAGCAATTTGAATGATAGAAGGGCGTAAACCAGCAAGAATTATGCACAACCCACTCAGCGACATAGAGATGAGAATAGGATTGATCAAGTTCTGCCAATTTTTCTTCCATGTACTCATTACTATAGAACTGATTAACATCCCCATACCGCTAACAAATACTATCTGTCCTAAACCAGATGGACTGGTTAAAGAAAGAATTAGTGGAAAGCTTAGTACACTCATTAAACCGGTAAAAAATTGGTAAATGGTGAATAGAATCAGAAAGCTAAGTAATCCAGGATGCTCTGTTAGATAAGTCCAACCGCTTAGTGCCTCTTGCCAAAATGAAGAAGATGGATTGTCCCGCTTCCCATCAGCAGCATGATTTAACTGAGGGAATCGTACCAATACAAGGGGAACAAGAGCAACTAACACAGTTACAAAGTTGATGATAAGAATATCTCTTGGCTTCAGAATACCCAGCAAAATACCTCCGAGTAAAGGTCCAATAAGTTGCTGAATGCCCGTTCCTAGTTGAATTATTCCATTTACCCGTGTTAAATCATCTTTAGGCACTAGAGAGGTAATAGAAGCTTGATAAGCAGATGAATGGAAGGCACCAATGATGGAAGTAAAAATATTTCTGAGATAGATGTGCCAAATCTCTAATTGACCAATACTTATTAGCACTATCAACATCAGAGTAAACAGTCCTTGACAGACATCACTAATGATCATGATCAAGCGACGATCCCAACGATCAACTAATATGCCTGTTATAGGCGAAACAATAATGATTGGTATTGTACAAGCAACGGTAAGGAAAGCAAATTGGGTGGCAGAGCGAGTTTCCTGAAAAATTGAGATATCCAGAGCAAACCCGGTCATGGAAACACCAATTAAAGAAATTAGTTGTCCTAACCAAATAAATGTAAAAGTCTGCATTTTTTATTTATAAAACCTACTGCACATAAATCTAGATGAGACTAGCATAACAAGCTACAAGCTAGTTATCTAAAATCTTCACAATTTCAGCTACTAAATTTCTGACATCAGGTTCTTTGAGCATGGTCTGATGTTCACCTGTTACGCAAGAAACACGCACTTTTTCACAGGTTAATTTTCCCCAACCAACTGTAGGATCATTTGGAAACTGTTCTGCTAAGGATGCAGTTTTAAAGACTGTAATAGGAGATTTCACAGGCTGTGGTTGATAAATTAGACTAGCTTGTAAATTAGCTTTATAAACGTTAATTAAACCTGCAATTAGATTCCGTCCTGAGTCTGGTGGGATAACTTCATGATGCTGCAAAGTTTGTAGCACATATTCAAATTGGGATTCTTGATCTAAAGTTGCTAGTTCTTCATAGGCAATATTGATGGTTTTTTGAAAATGCAATCCTATTTGTTCAACAATAAAGCAAAGAATACCAGCATCATCTTCAAGGGAAGCTGTAATTTCATCAGTTGCTAAAGGTGGATGGGTATCCATAATTAATAGATGTGCAATTTGTTCTCCTCCAGTTTCTAATTGATGAGCCATTACAAAAGCAATTAATCCTCCTAAAGAGTGACCACCTAATAAATAAGGTCCAGAAGGCTGTATTTCTCGAATAGCACTAATATAACTAGTTGCCATTGCTTCGATAGTATCTAAAGGCGGTTGTTTACCATCTAAACCACGTGCTTGAATTGCATAAATAGGACGTTGTTTATCCAGTTCTTTAGCTAATTTTTCGGCTAATACTGAATAGGATAAACCATAACCACCTGCTTGGTGAATGAGAAATAAGGGAGGTAAATTACCTTTAGTTTGCAAAGGAATGAGAACATCTAAATTACTGCTGGGTTTTTCCTGCTCCAGTAAGGTGGCAATTTTTTCTATTGTGCCTTCTCGGAATAAGGAAACAACTGGTAAATTACATTTTAATTTTTGTTCAATGGCAGCTATTAATCTAATGGCTAAGAGAGAATGACCACCTAAATCAAAGAAGTTTTCAGTTACACCTATAGGACTGACTTTTAATATTTCTTCCCATATTTCCACCAACTTATATTCTAAAGGTGTGCGGGGTGAAATTTGTTGATCAGAGTCAATATTTCTGTCTACACTTAGGGTAGATAGGGCTTTCCGATCAACTTTACCATTAGGTGTTAAAGGTAGATGATCTAAAATCACAAAATTACTGGGTATCATGTAATCAGGTAATTTTGCTTTTAAGAAATCGCGCCATATACCTGAAGAGATTAATGGCTGTTGCTGAGTAACAATATAGGCAATGAGACAGTTACTACCAGATGAATCTGTCGAAGTAATCACCACAGCATTAAGTACATCTGGATGTTGAATTAATGCCGTTTCAATTTCTCCTAATTCGATACGGAAACCGCGTATTTTTACTTGATGATCAATGCGTCCTAAAAATTCGATGTTACCGTCAGAAAGATAACAAACTAAGTCACCTGTTTTATAGAGACGCGCACCAGGTTGATAACTAAAAGGATGAGGAATAAATTTTTCCGCAGTTAATCCTGGACGGTGAAAATAACCCCTGGCTAAATTATTACCACCAATATATAATTCTCCTGAAACTCCAATAGGAACTGGTTGTAAATATTGATCAAGAACAAAATATTGAGCATTATCAATTGGTTTACCGATGGGAATTGATATTTTATCTGTGTTATTGCAATTATAGATAGATGATACTACTGTTGCTTCTGTGGGTCCATAGGTATTTAATAATTTAGTTTTATGGGGTAAGTGATATACAGATTTTTGCCAGTTCTGAACATTTTCTAGTAATACTTTTTCTCCACCAAAAACAATTAACCGTATAGATTCAGGAATCATGTTTTTAGGGATAATTTCCGAAGTTAACTGATGCCAGAAAGCAGTAGGTAGTGACATAAATGTTAACTGGTGATAATGACAATGTTCCCAAAAACTTTTGGTAGAGAGTAACATTTCATCGGTTCGTAAAACTAAGGTAGCACCAACAATGAGAGTGGGATAAATTTGTTCTACTGAGGCATCAAAGTTAATGGAGAAAAATTGGATAATGCGATCTAAGGATGTGATTTCGTATTCTTTAATAGCTACTGTTGCAAAATTAACTAAAGATTGATGAGCGATCGCTACTCCTTTTGGTTTACCAGTTGAACCAGAAGTATAAATAATATAGGCTAAATTTTTGAGGTGAATTATACTAACTGGATTTTCTTGGTTATATTCGTTAATTTTTTGCCAGTTTGCATCTAAACATACTATATTTATCTCTGTGTGATTTACTGTTAGTTTTGACGCAAATTTTTCCTGTGTTAACAGTATGGATAAACCAGTATCTTCAATAATATATTCTAAGCGTTCTAGAGGATAATCAGGATCTAAAGGAATGTATGCACCACCAGCTTTCAAAATTCCTAATAATCCCACTATCATCTCTAAAGAACGTTTAATAGAAATCCCCACCAATACATCTGGTTTTACTCCTAAATATTGCAGATAATTTGCTAATTGATTGGCCCGTTGATTTAACTCCCGATAGGTCAGACTTTTGTTTTTAAACACCACTGCAATTGCATCCGGTGTTTTTTCAACCTGTAATTCAAATAATTGATGAATACATTGATTTTGAAGAATATCAACTTGAGGAGGATTCCATTGTAACAACAATTGATTTTGCTCTGTTGCTGTTAATAAGGTCAATTCCCTAATCCTCTGTTCAGGGTTAGCAACAATATTTTCTAGCAAAGTTTGCCAATGTCCTACCATTCGCTGAATGGTTGTTTCCTGGAACAAATCAGTATTGTATTCCCATTCCCCTTGTAATCCCTGTTCTGTTTCTACCATTGACAGAACTAAATCAAACTTCGCTGTCACCTGTTCCATTTCCCAGGGAGTTAGTTGTAAATTGGGTAATTCTAATTTACCCATTGGTGTATTTTGCAGGACAAACATCACCTGAAATAAGGGATGATGGCTCAAATTTCTTTCGGGATGTAGTTCTTCGACAATTCTTTCAAAAGGTACATCCTGGTAAGCGTAAGCTTGTAAGGTTTCTTCTTTAATTCTGGAGAGTAAATTGATAAAATTAGGATTACCGCTTAAATCATTTCTAATCACTAAAGTATTGACAAAAAAGCCAATTAAATCTTCAACTTGTTTACGATTACGGTTAGCAATTGGTGTCCCAATTAATAAATCCTCTTGCCCTGAATAACGCATTAATAAGATGCTAAATACCCCTAATAATCCCATGAATAAGGTAGCACCTTGAGATTCACATAATTTTTGCAACTTCTCACTTGTTTGTTTATTAATGGTAAAGGATACTGCACTACCTTGATGACTAACAACTGGGGGACGAGGATAATCTGTTGGTAATTGTAAAACCTCAGTTGCACCAGCTAATTTTTGTTTCCAGTAAGCTAATTGTGCAGGTAATTGTGTTTGCTCAAAAGTTGTCCGTTGCCAATTAGCAAAGTCAGCATATTGTATAGATAAAGGAGATAAAGATTTGATATTATCCTGACAGAGTGCAGTATAAGATAAGGATAATTCCTTAATCATTAATCCCAAAGACCAAGCATCAGAAATGATATGATGTATTACTAAAACAAATATATAAACGTCTTCAGATAACTGATAGAGATGGACACGCAATAAAGGCAGTTTACGCAAATTAAAAGGAGAAATGATGACTTCTTTAACGGCATTTTTCAGTGTTTCTTGTTGGGTTTGAGAGTCTAAATGACTAAGATTTGTTACTGTTAACGGCACTTCTAAAAATTCATGAATTACTTGGATTGGTACACCGTCTTGACTATCAAAGGTTGTACGTAATACTTCATGACGTTGAATAATGATTTGCAAACTTTGATGTAATGCTTCTTGGTTTAAATTGCCATCTAAACGGAAAGCAACAGAGATATTATAAGCAGGAGTATTGGGTTCTAATAAATCTAAAAACCACAGTCGAGATTGAGAGAAAGAAAGTGGTAAATTTTCTCGGTGAGTTAGATGAGATATAATATCTTGAGGTGTATTTGTAGAATTACTCACTAGAGATAAACTATCAATTTCATCTGCTAAACCACCAATAGTGGAATATTCAAAAACCGCACGTAAAGGCAAAGCTAAACTAAATTCTTCTCTAATTCTAGAAACTAATTTAGTGGCTAAAAGTGAATGTCCACCTAAATGGAAGAAATCCTCTGTAATACCAATATTATCAATTCCTAAAACATCAATCCAGATTTGAGATAATTTCTTTTCTGTTGAAGTTGTGGCTGGAATAAAAGCTTGTTTACTAATAGTTAAATCTCGCTCTGGTATAGGTAAAGCACGTCTATCTAGTTTACCACTGGGAGTCATGGGGAAACTGTCTAACATCACAAAAGCAGATGGACGCATATATTCTGGTAATTTTTCCCGCACCTGTTTTTTTAGCTGGGAAATTAAGGATTTGGCAAAACGTCCTTTAAGTGGATTAATCCAGTAAGATTGATTACTTTCAGTGGATATTTTACTGCTAATTGGCATTACTGGTGCAAGACGTTTTCCTTCTGTTGTGGGATAGAAACAAACATCAAAATAATCAGGCTTTGTTAGTGAATAACTAATAGTTACTTGACAACCAATTTCTTGAGCAACTGCATATAAATCTGCTGGATCAATTGCTTTTTTGATATCAATATTTTCAATAACTTGCTTTAATTCAGCAATGGTATTTTCACTATTATTCTCTGATATCCATTGACAAATGGCAACATCTTTAATTAACCGAGAATGGGGTATATTACACCAACCAATTGTACCCACTTTGATAATTTGCTGTTTTAAATCTTCTAATTGTAAATTTGCTGTTTCCCAATCTTGCCAAATAACTTTTATTGGTTGATTTGCTGATGTACCTAATTTATCTAAAACGACATCATAACGATATTTAGTAAGTTCATTATCGCTATTTTCGGCTTTGAGTTGAATTTCTACTGCTGTTAAATCGGGGAATACTTCTGTTAAATTAACAAAGAAAAGCGGATCAATTACTAACTCGTTTTCTGTTTTGGCTATGCGCCTAATTTGGGTATTAAAGGTTTCTTTATCTGTATTATCATTAGCTTGAAAATAGGCAACACTGGCATGAAAATAATTTAAAAGTGATAAATTCCGATTATCACCAATAAATAAACTTCCTCCTGGTGCTAGTATTCGTAAAGCACCTGTAATTACTTGCTGTAAATACTCAATAGAGGGAAAATATTGAGCAACAGAATTAATCACAATGCTATCGAAATAATTTTCAGGAATTTCTGAAAAGTCAGTGGCTTCTCTAGTTAATAAATTGATATGATTCCAGGAGCGATTTTGGAGAATATTTGTCAAGCGAATAATTGCAGCTTGGGAAAAATCTGTTCCCCAATAAGATTCTACTTGATCAGCAATATTTAATAATATCATCCCTGTACCGCAACCAATTTCTAAAACTCTTTGGGGTTTTAGAGCTTGAATTCGTGTTAAGGTATTATTTAACCATTGACGCATTTCTTCAGCAGGAATAGGTTGATTGTCGTAACTACTATTCCAACCGATAATATTAAATGATTCGTTAGTTTCTGTTTCAGTCAGATGATAGGTGTCGTTAAAAGTATATTGCCATTCTTCGGTTTGTTCTCTTATCAAAGTTTCCGAGTCGAAAATTTGATTTTTAGGAACAATATAAGCCTCTATTCGTACATCTTCTTCAGCTTCTTCTCTGACAATGACTAAGGCATCACGTACTTCTGGATGATGCTTAATAACTGCTTCAATTTCACCTAATTCAATGCGGAAACCACGAACTTTTACTTGATGATCGTTTCTTCCTATATATTCAATTTCACCGTTATCAAGAAAGCGAGCTAAATCACCAGTTTTGTAGAGACGTTCTGGTTTTGAATTATTAAATGGATTGGGAATCATCCTCTCTGCGGTTAATTGTGGACGATTAAAATAACCGCGAGTTACACCTGCACCACCAACATACATTTCCCCAACTACGCCAATGGGAACGGGTTGACAATGACGATCTAAAATATATAAGGAAAGATCAGGAATTGGTTTACCAATTAAACTTCCTAACCGTTGTTTAACATCTTTTAAATAAATCGGACGGTAAGTAACGTGAACTGTGGTTTCTGTAATTCCGTACATATTTACGAGTAAGGGAAATTGATCATCATGACGTTCAAACCAAGGTTCTAAACTTGCTAAATCGAGGGCTTCACCTCCAAAAATAACATAACGTAATTCTATTTCTGCTTCTCGACAAAGTATTGATTCTGCTTGAATTAATTGCCGAAAAGCTGAGGGTGTTTGGTTTAAAACTGTGACTTTAGAATCACATAATAAGTTATAAAATTCTTCAGGTGAACGACTAACTAGATACGGAACAATTACTAAATGACCACCAAAGAAAATAGCACCCCAAATTTCCCAAACTGAGAAATCAAAAGCGCAGGAATGAAAGAGTGTCCAAACATCTTTGGCGTTAAAGTTAAACCATTTTTCAGTTGCTAACATTAACCGCACAACATGACGATGACTGACAACAACTCCTTTGGGTTTTCCTGTAGAACCGGAGGTATAAATAATGTAGGCGGCGTTATCTGGAAAGACTAATATTTCTGGATCTGTTGTTGGCGCTTGTGCCAGTTCAGTTTGACAGTTATCAATAAATATAATTTTAGCTGAATGGGGTGGTATTTGTGTTTCAAATTGAGTATGTGTGAGTAAAACTGTAACTTGACTATCCTCTAACATATAGGCTATGCGATCGCTCGGATAGTCAGGATCAAAGGGAACATAAACACCCCCAGCTTTCAAAATAGCCAAAATAGCCACTATCAAATCTAAGGAACGGGACAACCATAGTCCCACTCTTGCTTCTGGTATCACTCCAGCACTAATTAAATAATGTGCTAATTGGTTAGCGCGATGATTTACTTCTGAGTAAGTGAGGTTCTCATTTTCAAATATCAATGCTATTTGTTGAGGACGTAATTTTGCTTGTTGAGTAAAAATTTCATGCAAACAAAACTGCACAGGAAAAGTTTGGGAAGGTTGATTTGGTGCTAAAACAGCTAATTCTTCTGTTCGTAAAAAAGGTACACGACTGACTGGGGTATCTGGTTGGGAGATTAAATTTTCTAGGAGTTGGCAAAAATGACGGGCAAATCTTTCTACTGTTTCTCTTTTAAATAAATCTACGTTGTAGGATAAAACTCCATTTAACCTATCTTCGCTTTCAGTAATGAACAACTCTAAATCAAAACGAGCCGCTTCTTGATTTGCTAAAATGGAAACTTCTAAATCACCTGTGCTAAATTCTGGTTTGGGTGCATTTAATAAAGTAAAGGCAATTTGGAATAAAGGATTGCGACTGGTATCTCTTTCTAAATCTAATCTTTCTACTAAAGTTTCAAAGGGAACTTCTGTATGTTCAAAACCCGTCAAAATTGTTGTTTTAACTCTATTTAATAGAGTTTTGAAACTAGGTTCATCAGCTAAATTACTGCGAATTACTAACATATTCACGAAAAACCCAATCAGTTTTTCTGCATCCATTCCCGGACGGTTAGCAATGGAAGTTCCTACAGGTATATCGTCTTGTCCTGTGTAACGTGATAATAGCACTTGAAAAGCAGCCATCAAGGTCATAAATAGGGTTGTCCCCTCTTTTTGACTCAAGGTACGAATGGCTGTAGTTAGATGATTTGATAGTTCAAATTTAACTAAATCTCCGCGAAATGTTTGTAAACGGGGTCTAGAAAAATCAGTGGGAAATTGTAAAATTGGTAATTCTGCTAATTGCTTCTCCCAATAATTGAGACTATTTTCTAAATGAGAATTATGAGATTTTTCTTTTTGCCATAGGGCATAATCAGTATATTGAAATTTTAATTCAGGAAGTGTTATTTGTTCACCGGCAATTGCTAATTGATAAAGCAGGGCAATTTCTTGTAAAATTACACCAATAGACCAGGCATCAGCAATAATATGATGTAAAGTCAGGGTGAGAATATGTTGATTTGCTGCAAGTTGAAAAAGGCGAGCGCGAACTAATGGACTAGTTTGTAAATCAAAGGTATAATCACCTTCAGAACGGGCTATTTTAGCAATTATTGGTGCAGTTTCAGTTGTATTTGTACTCCAATCTTCTAATACCAGTTCAGTCAAAGGATGAGGATGAATTTTTTGCCAAGGTTCTCCATCAATATCTATAAATGTGGTGCGTAGGCTTTCATGTCGTTGTTGCAATTGTTGAAAAGCTTGCTGCAAAGCTGGGACATTTAACAATCCTTGGAGACTAAAAACCGAACAAATATTATAAGCAGAGGATGTTGGTTCTAATTCATAGAGAAACCATAACCGCCTTTGTTGAAAGGAAGCAAGTGCTTGGGTGAGGTTACGACGGGAAATCAATAGGTCTTTGTTTTGTAATTCGATTCCTTCTTCTTCGAGCAGTAATTCTAAAAGATCAATATCTTCAGCTTCTGAGTGATTTATCATATTAACTCTGGTTAAAATTATGTCTAGTTGAAAGTGGACAGAAAAAACAATGACAGGAAGTAGTTTTTTGCCCCTTGGAAATATAAACTCAAAGCTGGCAGGATTTTCCTTTCTGTAATTAACTGATTAGCAGACATCATTGCTACTAAAGGAACCAATCTTTTTTCATAAAAAAATATGGCGTGATCAACTTGTTTTTTTTGTTCGGAATTTAAATGGTTTTGATTTTTCCACTTATTGATAATTTTTTTAGCCTCTTCTTCAAAATTGACATTTATATGTAGTTGGTTGCTATTATGTAAACGATATTGATACAGTTTTTCGGACACAAAATGAACGTTGCTAATTAAAGCGATTTGTAGCAAAATATCAATGATTTGTCCACTATTTCTTCCAAAATTCTCATTCCATCCTGATGTTTGTTCATAGATACTGCGACGGAACATAGTACGTGCGTCTAGTCCTCCTCCTAACCCAGCCGCAATAGCTACTAAAGGTGTTTCAGGTATATTGTATGGTAAAGTTTTCACACCAAACACAGAAGGAATTAATCTAGGACAATAAACAGTTTCTATGGGGTTATCCTCCGCATCAATGTGATAAAAATCGCAGTAAGCTGCCCCAACATCAGTGTGTGTGTTCAGGTAGGCAATCATTATCTCTAGCATTTGCGGTTCTATACAGTCATCTGCATCAAAAAATAGTAAGTATTGCGATTTTTCAGAACAGGCTTTAAAGCCATTATTCCTAGCAACACAGGGACCACAGTTAGACTGTCTAATTAACTTTAAACGTGGTTCTAATTCTGTATAGGATGCGATAATTTCGGCGGAACTGTCGGTACTGCCATCATCTACAATAATATGTTCCCAATCGGTGAATGTTTGAGCGCGAACACTTTCTATGGCTTTACCAATAAATTTATCGGCATTGTAACAGGGAGTGATAATACTTACATGAACCATAGAAATTAGCTCCAATAATAGACTGCATCATGCTCTTTAGCGAAGGAAAGAAATCCACCAATAGTTATTCTGGTGCGATCGCCCACTGTTGGTACAATACAATGATAAAAACGACCACCATCAAAAAGCATCATATCTCCAACATTCGGCTTAAAAGTCATACTCCCATATTCTTGATCAAATAATGAATGTGATTTATAATACGAACGATTTATGTTGTCAAATGCTAACTCCTCACCGTCCCACTCCATTCCATAGACTACCAATTCCCCACCAGATTCGGGGAGAACTAAGGGAACGAAGAAACTTAGCTGGTCTGTGACATCAACCAAAGTTCTCAAATGCTCACTTTGAGGACTATTTAAAAAATCAGGCATAATCTTTACTCCAACACTATGTTTTTTAGGTTACGGTATTGACATTACCATATATTTCATATAATCATCTTCTTGTCAATCAAATGCTTCTAAATCTTTACTCCAACACTATGTTTTTTAGGTTACGGTATTGACATTACCATATATTTCATATAATCATCTTCTTGTCAATCAAATGCTTCTAAAACCAATGATAGGTTCTTATTATGTGTTGTGGTAAAAAATAAAGTTTTGATTATCAAAGCATCATCAGATATTTTAAACAGTTCATTGATTTAAGGAACTAATACATTATGAATCAGATATTGCCATTATCAATCAATCAAAGAGAAATCTATATTGACCAAAGGATGTGGGCAGAAGGTTTTCATCTCAATATTGGTGCGACTGTAATTGTTTATGGCACTTTTAAACGGGAAGTTTTCAACTATGCCATGAATAAGATAATTGATTGTTATCCCGGTTTGCGGACACGAATTTATGAAGTTGAAGGTAAACCTTTACAGACCATAGCAAATCATGAAAATGCTAATATTCCTTTGATTGATTTTTCCATTCGGGAAAACAGCAAAGAACAGGCTGAAGAATATATAAATCAGGAATTTAAAAAACCTTTTAGTTTTGGTGAAAATGCCTCTTTGGTTGACTTTCAATTAATTCGAGTTCGAGAGGATTACCATATTATTTTCGCAAAATATCATCATGCTATTACTGATGGTTGGGGAACCGCTATTTTCTTTCGAGAGGTAATTAAAACTTACAATCAAATTATCCATGATGGTAAGGATAATCAAATAGAAAGAGATTGGGTAATTGCTGAATATATAGATGACGAAGCAGCATATTTAGAATCAAAGAATTTTCAGCGCGATCGCAATTATTGGCAGCAACGTTTAAGCGACATTTCCCCTAATATTTTCACCTCAATTAAACAACAAGAATTGCACGGACAACGACAATCTATTTACATTTCCCGTGAACAATATAACCGGGTTAGTCAACTTTGCCAAAACATCCAATCAAACGTATTTCATTTTATCCTGAGTTTGATTTCCATATATTTAACTAAACGCTATAGCAAGAAAGATTTAGTTGTAGGTTTGTCTCTCTTAAACCGGAATAAAAAAAGCTTTAAAGATGCCATTGGTTTATTTGTTAGCACCATTCCTTTTCGTGTGGATGTTAATGGTAATGAAACAATTCATGAGTTATTAAATAAGATTCGTTCTTTACTACGCCAAGATTATCGTCATCAACGCTTTCCTGTGGGAGAAATGAAGCGTATTTCTGGGTTTCAATCCAATAATAAAGAACATTTATTTGAAGTTTATCTTTCCTATGAAAGACATGATTACAATGAATATTTTGCCGATACTCAAACAAGTTGTATTCCTCTTTATAGTCAGCAGCAAAAAGTCCCTCTAATTATTTATGTGCGAGAATATGAAGAAAATAGCGATATTAAAATAGATTTTGATTATAACCTTTCTTATCTGGATGCAGAAACAGTTGAGCAGATAACTACAAATTTCCAAAATCTATTTACTGAAGCAGCAAATAATTTAGAAAGTACGATTTGTGATCTTGCCATTTCCTTGCCAGAAGCAAGAGATATTACTATTTCTCAACCCGAAATATTAATAAAAGACACCACGGAAACACTAATTTCTGCCTTTGTAAGTATTGCTCAAAAATATCCAGAAAAATCAGCAGTTCAATTTAATAAACATATTCTGAATTATACAGAATTGAATAGTCAAGCCAATCAGTTGGCACATTATTTACTTAGTCAAGGAGTAAAACCAGGGACAAGAATAGGAATATGTTTGGAACGTTCGGAACAGATAATTACTGCTATTTTGGCAATTCTCAAAACTGGATCAGCTTATGTTCCCCTTGATCCTAATTCTCCTGCTGTCCGTCGGCAATTAATTCTGGAAGATAGTGGCATTTTAGTATTAATTACAGAAGAAACACTACTATCAGAATTAACTGACGAAAAAATTACCGCTTTTACTCTCAAATCTATCGAATCTGAACTTATCCAGCAACCACAGACATCACCACAAATCACGGTAAAACCGGAATTTCCTGCCTATATTATTTACACTAGCGGTTCGACTGGAACTCCTAAAGGTTGTATTGTCACTCACAGTAACGCTATCCGGTTAATGCGTTCTACAGAACCCTGGTTTGGTTTTAATGAAAATGATATTTGGACGCTGTTTCATTCCTTTGCTTTTGACTTTTCTGTATGGGAATTGTGGGGTGCTTTATTATATGGTGGTAAGGTAATTATTGTTCCTTTTTGGTTAAGCCGCACACCAGAAACATTCCGAGAATTTCTCACCACAGAAGGAGTGACAGTCCTCAATCAAACCCCTTCAGCTTTTTATCAATTGATTCGCACTGATGAAGCTAGTGTGGGAGAATTAGCATTACGCTATGTAATATTTGGTGGTGAAGCTTTAGATTTACAAAGTTTGCAACCTTGGTTAGAAAAATATGGGGATAAAAAACCTCGTTTAGTGAATATGTACGGGATTACAGAAACTACCGTTCATGTTACTTATCGTCCTATTTCTCGTCAGGATTTAAAAGTAAAAGCGAGTGTAATTGGTAGAGAAATTCCTGATCTTTCGATCTACTTACTAGATGAAAAATTAGAACCGGTTGCTGATGGTATTCCTGGAGAAATTTATGTAGCTGGTGCAGGAGTGACAGGTGGTTATTTAAATCGTCCAGGATTAACAGCAGAAAGGTTTTTACCAAATCCCTTTGGTAGTGGAAGAATTTATCGCAGTGGTGATTTAGCGCAAAGATTAAGCAATGGAGATTTAGAGTATTTAGGGAGAATAGATCAACAAGTCAAAATTCGCGGTTTTCGGATTGAGTTGGGAGAGATTCAAGCAGCTTTAACATCCCATTTTCAAGTCCGAGAAGCGGTGGTTATTACTGATGAATGGGAAGAAGAAAAACGTCTAGTTGCTTATTATGTGCCTGGAGAATCTCAACTGCATGGAAATGAACTGCGTCAATATTTGAAGAATAAGTTGCCTGATTATATGGTTCCCGCAGCTTATGTAAGTGTGGATGTTTTTCCTTTGAATGTGAATGGTAAAATTGATGTTAAGGCTTTACCTACACCAGATTGGAATTTGTTAAGAGTAGAAGAGGATTATGTCGCTCCCCGCAATGCTGATGAAGAAAGTTTATGTGCTATTGTGGCGGAAACTTTGGGTTTGGAAAAGGTAGGTATTGATGATAATTTCTTTGAAATTGGTGGAGATTCAATTTTAGCTTTACAAGTGATTGCTAAAGCTAAAAAAGCTGGTTTTGCGATTTCAGCTAGAGAGTTATATGAATTTGCAACTGTGCGTTATTTGGCTACTAAAAAAGCAACAGGTACAATATCATCATCTAATATTAATCAAACTCCTGCAAGTAATTTAATTTCAGCAGCAGACAAACAGCTTTTACCGCAAGATGCTGAAGATGCTTATCCTCTTTCTAGTTTACAGGGAGGAATGCTTTATCACAGTGAATTACATCCTGATTCGGCAATTTTTCACCAAATTTTTACCTTTGATTTACATTTGAGTTATTCAGAATCAGCCTGGAAAAAGGCAATTCTTGATATTTGTTTAGCGAATCCAGTGTTAAGAAGTTCCTTTCATTGGACAGGATATAGCACTCCTATCCAAATTGTACATAAAGACGTTGAACTACCTTTAACTGTAGTTGATTTGCGAACTTTGAAAGCCAATGCACTTGCACAAATTGCTGCATGGATCGAATCTGAAAAAAACCGGGCTTTTGATATTAAGAAATCACCTCTGTTCCGTTTCCAAATTCATAGAGTATCAGATGAAGAACTCAGTTTTAGTTTTAGTTTTCATCATGTCATTCTAGATGGTTGGAGTGTGGCAACTTTACTAACGCAACTATTACAGCGTTATGTGCAGTATTTAGAATCGGAAACTTTGTTACCTTTGTCCATATCAGAGATTACTTACAAAGATTTTATTATTCAAGAACAAAATGCGATCGCTAATCAAGAAATTCGGCAATTTTGGCAACAACATCTCAGTAATTTACAAGTAACTACCCTCCCGCGTCTTCATACAGGAAGCACTGCCAAAGAATCTCAAAAACGCCAGTTAAAACGCCTATCAGTAACTATTAATGAGGAATTAGCCAATAATATTCGTAAACTCACAAAAAATATCGGTGTTCCCTTAAAAACAGCCCTTTTAGCTTTACATCTGCGGGTTCTCTCCTTTATCACTGGACAAAAAGAGGTGGTAACAGGTAACGTAATTAATGCCAGACCCGAAACTACTGATAGTGAAAATTTATTGGGTTTGTTTGTGAATACAGTACCCTTGCGCTTGGAATTAACTTCTGATAGTTGGATGGATTTGATACAGGCTGTTTTTCGTGCAGAGACAGAAATTCTTCCCTATCGTGACTTTCCTTTAGCGGAAATTCAGCGCCTCATTGACAAACGCCCCCTATTTGAAGTGGGATTTAATTATGTGCATTTTCACGTCTATGAAGCATTGCTAAATTTACCAGAAATTCAAGTTGACAAAATTGATATTTTTGAAGAAACGGATTTCCCTTTCTTGACAGAATTTTGTTTAGTACCAGGAAGTGCAGCTTTAGAACTGAATTTAATCTATGACATCCAACAATTTACAGATCCACAAGTTGAGCAATATAGCCAGTATTACCAAGCTGCCTTAGCGGAGATGGCGACTCATCCGCAAATATCATATCACAGGCGATCACTCATCTCTATCCCAGAACGGCAACAATTACTGCAAGCAGTCAACACCAACCCCCAAAACTTTTTATCTGCTGATACCATAGTTTCTGTCTTTAGTCAAGCAGCAATAAAATATACAAATAAAACTGCCCTAGTTCATCAACAAACCAGCCTCAGTTTTACAGAATTAGAAACCCGTGCCAATGGCCTCGCCCATTATCTGCAAACTCAAGGAGTCAAGCCGGAATGCTTGGTAGGTGTGTATTTAGAACGTTCAGAACAATTGGTGATTACCATTTTAGCGATTTTGAAAGCTGGTGCTGCTTATGTTCCCATTGATCCTAATTACCCAAGCGATCGCATAGAATTTTTGTTACAAGATAGTGGTATTATCTTCTTAATCACAGAAAAAGCCTTAATTTCCCAATTACCTGAATGTGAAAAAGAAATCCTCATCCTCGAAGATATTGTCACCCAGTTAAAACCGGAAAATTCTCAACCGCCAATAGTCCGTATATTACCAGATTGTCCAGCCTATGTAATTTATACTAGTGGTTCTACAGGCACGCCCAAAGGTTGTATAGTCACTCATAGTAACGTCATTCGCCTCCTCAAAGCTACCGCATCCTGGTTTGAGTTTAACAGTCAAGATGTCTGGACTTTATTTCACTCCTACGCCTTCGACTTCTCAGTATGGGAAATCTGGGGAGCTTTATTATATGGTGGTCAAGTGGTGGTAGTTCCTTATTGGACAAGTCGTTCACCAGCAGACTTTTTCCAACTGCTACAAACACACAAAGTTACAGTATTAAATCAAACACCTTCAGCCTTTAAACAATTAATCCCCATTGCCAAAGAAAAGCAAGAAAAGTTACCTTTGCGCTACGTAATTTTTGGTGGAGAAGCCTTAGAACTACCAAGTTTACAACCTTGGACGGAATTATATGGTGACGAACAACCAAAATTAATTAATATGTACGGTATCACCGAAACCACCGTTCACGTCACCTATAGACCGATTACTCAAGCAGATATAATCAGTAACCGCGGTAGCCTTATCGGTCAGCCTATTCCCGATTTACAACTTTATATCTTAGATGAGAACTTAGAACCTTCACCCTTATGCGTTCCAGGGGAAATTTATGTTGGTGGTGCTGGAGTGACTAGGGGATATTTGCATCAACCGCGCTTGAGTGCAGAAAGATTTATTCCCAACCCTTACAGCCAAATCCCTGGTAGTCGTTTATATCGTAGCGGTGACTTAGCTAGGCGTTTACCAGAGGGAGAAATAGAATATCTCGGACGTGCTGACCAGCAAATTAAAATACGTGGTTTCCGCATCGAACTAGGAGAAATTACTGGAGTTATTAATAGCCATCCTCAAGTTAAACAAGCATTAGTCATGGTGCAAAAAGCCACAACTGGGGAAAATCGCATAGTTGCTTATTTTACATCTGACACCGCACCACACCTGAAAACAGACCTACCAGAGTTTTTAAAGAGTAAACTACCCGATTACATGATACCAGCGGCCTTTGTGCCACTAGAAACCATACCCTTAACAGTTAACGGGAAAGTAGACCAACAAGCCTTACCTGCACCGGATTGGAATTGGACAAGTAAACCTTATATTGCCCCCAGAAATGACCAAGAAGCAACTATTTGTAACCTCATGGCTTCCTTATTAAAGCTAGAACGGGTGGGAGTGACCGATGATTTCTTTGAAATTGGTGGAGATTCCTTGTTAGTAACACAACTAGCCATGCGTCTGCGTCAAACATACAACAGCGAATTTCCCTTATCGGAGTTATTTAGTAATCGTACCCCAGAAGCGATCGCCAAGCTGACCGAAGGTATCCCTTTATCACCAGCAAATTCTCCCACAGCATCAACAACCACTGATATCCCCAAAGCCAACCGACAAAGACGTTCTGTCAACTTAAGTGATGATGGTACTTTAGTTAAAGACAATAGATAACAAGTCCTTGGACAAAATCAAATTTAATCTGTGTAATTTTGTTCTGTCATTATATAATCCAATCAATAAGATCAAGGAAATAAAAAACCATGAGTAACAACGAACAAAACGACGAAACTATCTATCTTGTAGTAGTCAATCATGAAGAACAATATTCAATTTGGCCTAAATGGAAACAGGAACTACCATTAGGGTGGAAATCTGTGGGTAAAGAAGGTATTAAAACTGAATGTTTGGCTTATATTGAAGAAGTATGGACGGATATGCGTCCTTTAAGTTTACGTAAAGCCATGCAAGAATCATCAAATTAAACAACCACTCGAATGAGATACATTCAGTAAATCGAAAGCCCTGTAGGGGCGCAGGGCCTGCGCCCTTGATTGCATTGCATCCAATCAATAACTAAATCTATGAATAAAATTCCCAAAATCATCCATCAGATTTTCTTTCTAGGAGAAGCAGCAGTACCAGAAAAATATCGCCTTTATCATCAAACAGTTCTGCAAAATCATCCTCATTGGGAACATCAATTTTGGGATGAAGCCAAAGCCAGACAATTTATGGAAGCACATTATTCCTGGTTTCTACCAGTATTTGACGGTTATCCCCATGATATTCAACGTCGTGATGCTATTCGTTATTTTATCCTTTATCACTACGGAGGATTTTATCTGGATATGGATGTTGAATCCCTTAAACCACTTGATGATTTATTAGCAGATTTCGAGCTTGTATTATCAAAGTTAGTGGGGTTTAGTAATGCAATTATGGGTAGTATTCCCAATCATCCCCTGTGGCTGAAAGTATTTGAAGAATTAGAAAAACGTCAACATAATTTAGACAATAAAACTATGCCTATTTATGTTGGCTACAGTACCGGACCAATCATGTTAAATGATTGTGTAGTAGCAGGTAAATTTCATGAAAACCCTACAGTTCTTGTATGTCCAGGGTACATTTTTGAACCCGGTGCGCCAATGGAACTTAATGGTAAAATCTTCAAAAGTCGGCAGACATCAGAGACTTATACCATACACCACATGACTACTTCTTGGTTGCCTAAAAAACACCAAATAGCTAGAGTTTTATTCGGTATAATTTTAGAGCCATATTGGTTTTTCCGCTCTTTTGTACAAAGTAAAGTATAATTATTTCATATTGGCTATAGTCCTCATTATCTTCTTAACCCACTAAAAGTTCCACTTTAATCGTCAGGAAAAATTTATGAATATTAGTGTAAAAAATAATTTTGACAAAACATCACTAAATCAAATTGAGCGCATTTATCAACCTACATTAGATGAGTTTAAACGAAAAATTTTCCCTTCCAGGAAACCAGTGATTATTACTGGTAAAATAACTGATTGGAAAGCATATTCTTCATGGTCAGTTGATTATTTAAAGGATGTTGTAGGTCATAAAGAAATTAATGTCAACTTTTCCAAAAACAAGATATTCAATTTTGATCCTAAAATAGACTTTACTATACCTAGTAAAAAAATGAAGTTTACTGACTTCACAGATTGGATTCTTGAGGAAAAAACAACAGACGAATATTATTATCTTCAGCAAAGTCCCATTAAGGACACCTTTCCCGAACTGGTTTCAGATATTGAAGTTCCAGATTATATTGATAAAAAATTATTTATTATTACAAATCTGTGGATGGGTGCTGGTGGTAATATCTCTCAACTACATTATGATATGTCAGAAATCACAAATACCTGGTCTGATTTGGCAAAAAATTAAGAATTTTGCAGGAATTTAATACCTACTCTCTTTTCAGTGGAATTATATATTAATTGATTAGAAAATCTGGCTATCCAAGAAATTGTTATGAACCCACCTGACTCCAATTTAGAAAGAATTTACGCTTTTGATTATCTGAGAGCTATCAGTTGTATTTTTGTTATTGCATTACATAGTAATATAAGTTGCATATTTGATGAATATCCAATAATACATGGTATCCTGATTTTCAACTTATTTGATTTGGCTGTTCCTCTGTTCCTGCAAATATCTTTGATTCTGTTTTTTTTGAAGAGAGAACAGCAGCCGGATTATTTTCTCAAAAAAAGATTGTTTAGACTAATTAAATTGTATATTTTTTGGGGTTTGTTTTATCAGCTATTTTCCTTAATATCCCATTTTAACAAAATAAATTTAACTTCTATTAAAGATTTAATCAACATTAAATTTACTATTAAAGATGGTATAGTTTTTATTTTGACAGATGGAAACTCAGCAGTTTTTTATTTTTTGTTTTCATTATTTTTCATAACTGCCTTAGCTGAATTATTTGCTTTTTATATTGAAAACAATGACACCAATAATCAAATAAATAATCAAGTAATATCTTATATATTTTTAATATTTTCCTGCGTTATTCTTTTGCTTTTACCCTTAATCCAAATTTTACTGGGTGGAAAGTTTCCTATTTTAACTGATGTTTATAATCCTCTCAATTTTATACCTTATATATTTTCTTCTTTTTTAATTAGCAAATCTTTATTACAAAAGAAAATTGATTCTAATTATAATCTCAATAATCCACAAATTTGGTCTTTAATAATTTTATTATTTTGCTTTTTTGTCATTGAGTGGCGATATTTTAACCAGCCTATAATATGGGGTTGGGGTGTTGCTAACAAAGAAGGTTTACCAATTTATTCTAGGGTATCTTTAGTTCTTTGCTCTTGGTTAGTCACTTTAATTTCGCTAAAAATCAGACATTTACCTCCTTTAATAATTAAAATTATCTCTGATTTTTCTTTGGGTATTTATTGTCTACATATATTCTTGATATTCATAATTATTCGATTATTTCCAGAACAACCTTATCCTCATTATGTTCATTATTTAATATTTGGAGGATTACTTGTAGTGACAATTTCCATAACTAAAATTATGAAGAATTTACCGATTTTCCAAGATATTATATAGTTTACACACTAAAAAATGCTGATTTAGTGGAATCTACAAGTGTGAGATCCCACATAAAAAAGTTTTTAAATATCCTCTAATACCAATATTCTAATTGCTATTCTTTTCATACACATATCGCCAAATTTCATTTACTGCTCGTTCTACACCTCCAGCCGCGCGACAAGCATCACCTAAAAGACCACTATTGACTCCAAAAGAACTATCATCAAAAATCTGCTGTGCTGTCTGTTGCAAATTTTCTACAGTAACATCTTCTAACATCATCATAATTCCTGCACCCTGCTCCTGAATGCGACGGGAAATTATTTCCTGTTCATAAGTTTGGGGGACTGCAATCATTGGTACTGCATACCAAACAGCTTCCCTTGCACCGCCACCTGCTCCGTGCATAATAAATAAACTGGCGCGTTCTAATATTTTTAATTGAGGAACAGTACCAGTAGGTCGAATAATAAAATTATCTGGAATATCTCCTAGCAGCGTTACATCCATAGCAGGACTTAATATCATCACTACTTGAGCGTCTGTATTGCCAAAGGCTTGAAGACAACTGCGATAAAATTCCACACCGGGGTCATGAATATTGCCAAAGGAAATTAGAATCAACTTATCTTTTTGCAGTTGTTCCATTGGGAAATCATATTCCATTCCTCGCACCGGATTACAAGGGCCAACAAAATGAAAACGCTCGTCAAATTTATCACTATAGGGTTGTAATTCTGGTGGTAAATAACATAAGTTTAGCGGTTCAATATTGGTAAAGGTATCCACAAATTTAATGGGTGGTATACCATAAATTCCTCGTAGTTCTCGCTGATATTGACGATAATGTTTCATCCCAGCAGCAGCCTGTTTTAAAAATCCTGGTAATTTCTTTCTTAGCCAAGGACATTCATAGAAAGTTTGAGGAGTAAAAGCTGCCGTAGCAATGGAATTAACAGCAGGAATATTCAGGATTTGGGCTACTAATCTTCCCCAAAGACAGAGGGAATCATGAATAATATAATCTGGCTTTTCTGCACGTACTGACTCCAGCAATTCTGGCAACATTTGATGGGCGCACCAAGTTAAGGAAGGGACTAAAGACATTTCATTTTCTGCTGGTGGTGCTGTTTCCGGATTTAGCGGTGGATAAGAACGAAATTTAGCTCCAAAAGATTCAATTTCTGCTTGAAAATTAGGAGCTTCATAATAAATTACCTCCTCACCTCTGTGAATTAATTCTTTCACTAATCCCAAGGTGGGGATGACATGACCGGCTGCGGAAACGTTGAAAAAAACTACACGACCCATATTTAAGTTCCCTGTTGTATATAGAAAGTTATCAAGATAGATCCTGATCAGGATGGGGTTTTACCTAATTTTTTGATAACAGCTTAATTCATGCAAATTTCATCTCTCCAAGCTGCAACAATATCAGCAAAGATTGAGTTTAAGGATTTGGTAATATACCAATTAGGATAATGGTCTTTAATTTTGCGTAAATCGCTATAGTAACAGATATGATCACCCTCCCGATTTATTGGCACATACTCATATACCATTGGTTTATTTGTTAATGCAGCCACGATTTCAAAAGCTTCTAATATTGAACAGGTATTTTCTTTTCCCCCGCCTAAATTATAAACCTCACCACTACGTGGTGCTGCCATAAATTCTTCTATAAAACGGGTAACATCGTAAGCATGGATATTATCTCGGACTTGTTTACCTTGATATCCAAATATTTTGTAAGTACGATCTTCTAAATTACATTTGACTAAATAACTCAAAAAACCGTGCAGTTCTACACCAGAATGATTAGGACCTGTTAGACAACCTCCACGTAAACAGCAGGTTTTTAAGCCAAAATAACGCCCATATTCTTGAACCATAATATCGGCTGCAAGTTTAGAAGCACCAAATAGGGAGTGTTTGGATTGATCAATGCGAAAAGATTCGGGTATACCATGCTGATAAGTAAGATCAGCATAATCCCAACGGGTTGCTAACTCCAGCATCGGTATTTCATTTGGTGCATCACCATAAACTTTGTTGGTTGACATATGCACAAAGGGAACTGAAGGAACAAATTGCCGAGTTGCTTCTAAAAGATTGAGTGTTCCTACAGCATTGGTATCAAAATCATCAAAAGGGATTTTGGCGGCTAGATCATGACTGGGTTGGGCGGCTGTATGCACGATCGCATCTGGTCTAAGACTATCAATTAAGTCTAAAATAGCAGTGCGATCGCGGATATCAATTTCATGATGCACAAAACCCTTAATTTTCGACTCTAGCCGTTTTTGATTCCAACGAGTATCCCCTTGATTACCAAAAAATACGGCTCTTTGATTATTATCAATACCGTGAATTGCCCAACCTTTTTGAGCAAAATATTCACAGACTTCCGAACCAATTAATCCTGATGATCCAGTGACAAGTAGTTTTTTCATGTTGGTTAATTTCTTGGGTTAATTTTGTTGCTGCTTGGCTTGTAATAATTGGGCTTTTTCTTCTGGTGTCATGCGTTTAAGACGTAAAAAGGCTTTAGCAATTTTTTCTGTATTTCCTGATTTGGTTTCTCTTTCTACCAGAAGTGGCGCTATTTCTTCAATAGTTACAGTAGAAAATAGTTCTCTTAATGCCAAATCAACGGCAAATACTTTTTTAATCCGTCCATGAAATTGCCCAGCTAACAGCGAATGTCCCCCCAAATGGAAGAAGTTATCTTTTACCCCCACTTTTTCAACTTTGAGTAATTCTTGCCACATTTCTACTAATGCTTCTTCAATGGGATTTCTGGGTGCTAAATAATCTACTTGTGCATCTGCTTGAGTAGGTATGGGTAAAGCACGGCGATTTACCTTATTATTAGCGGTAAGAGGCATAGTATCTAAAAAGACCCAAGCCGAAGGTATCATATAATCGGGCAGTTTTGTCGAGAGATATAAGCGCAGGGTTTCTATTGTTGGTGTTTCCTCAATGGCTACGCCACGCAAGTTATCAGATTTAGCCACTAAATAAGCCACAAGCTTTTGATCTGTAAAAGTCTCACCAATTGCTTGGACAATGGCTTGAGTAATGGCTGGATGACTTTCTAGAACAGTTTCAATTTCTCCCAACTCAATGCGATAACCACGGATTTTTACTTGATAATCGAGTCTTCCTAAAAATTCAATTTCTCCATTTGGTAGCCACCGTGCTAAATCTCCAGTGCGATACAAACGCTCTCCGGGTTGTTGTGAAAATAGGTTAGGTATAAATGTTGTTGATGTCAGTCTTGGATTGCCACGATAACCTCGCGCTAGTCCCATGCCGCCAATGTACAATTCACCAGCAATTCCTACTGGTAGTGGATTTAAACCCCTGTCCAAAATATACAAAGATGTGTTAGTAATTCCCTGACCAATAGAAAGGGCATCTTCTGGTTGCTCTACCTTTTTCATGGCTGACCAAATAGTAGTTTCTGTAGGTCCGTAAACGTTCCACAGATTTACCTTTGATTCTAAGAGAGAAGCCGCTAATTCTCCTGGCATTGCTTCCCCACCACAGAGGGCGCAAAAGTCATTTTGTGGTTGCCAACCTGCGGTTAATAGTAATCTCCAAGTTGTGGGAGTGGCTTGCATAATTGTTGCTTGAGATTGTTGCAACAATTGAGCTAATTTAAATCCATCCTGGGTTGTTTCTCTGTCAGCTAGAACTAATTTTGCACCACTAATTAAGGGTAAAAATAATTCTAAACCGGCAATATCAAAGGAAATTGTTGTTACCGCAACTTGGGTATCAGCCGCAGTTAATTGTAGTTTGGCTTGGAAACTGAGGAGGAAATTCACTAAAGATTGATGTTGAATTTGTACTCCTTTGGGTCTGCCAGTCGAACCAGAAGTGTAAATTGTGTATGCTAAATTTAAGGGTGTTTGCGGTGGAGAAATGACTGTTGGATCTTGTGGTATTGCTTCTAGTAAGAGGATTTGGGCTGATGATGTGGGTATGTGGGGGGCAATTTGGGATTCTGTGAGGATTACCCCAGCCTGACTATCAGCAAGTATCCATTGTAAGCGATCGCTTGGGAAGGCTGGATCTAGTGGTAAATAAGCTGCACCAGTTTTGATAATTCCTAACAATGCCATGACTAAACCTGCATGGCGTTCTAAACATACAGCTACTAATGTTTCTTGTTTGACTCCTAACTGGATTAATGCTTGGGCAATTTGATCAGATTTTTGATCTAATTCACGATATGTTAACCATTTTTTACCTTGAAGAATAGCAGGGGAGTCGGGATTTTGTGAGACTTGTTGGCTAAATAAATCTAGGATGGTACTAATTGGTAATGGATGATGGGTAATTGGTTGGTCAGGGGAAGTTCGCAGACCAATTTCACCAATATATTGTGGTGATTTGGTGGCAAAGGTGGTTAAAATATGGGTTAGTTGCTGTAATAATTGCTCCCGTTCTTTTACCGTCCCTATATTTTTTTGGAAGGCAATTTTTAGGGTTAGATCTTCTCCTGGTAAAGCGTAGAGACTGACAGGATAATGATTTTTTTCTAAAGACTCTACACCATTGATTACCAAGTCACCGGGATGGTTACGTAAATTTTCGCCTACGGGGTAATTTTCATAAACCACAATAGACTCAAATAAAGACTCCCCTCTGTTGACATCACTCCAACCTTGAATATCTACCAAACGATTGTAGGAATATTCATTGATGGATAAAATGCGATCGCCTACTTCTTTTAACCATTTTTGCACAGGTGTGGCTGCATCAAATTTTAACCGCAAAGGTAGGGTATTAATAAACAAACCCACCATCTCACTAAAACCTGACAATTCTGTTGTCCTTCCTGAAACCGTCATCCCAAAAACAACTTCATCAGCACCACTATATTTACTCAACAAAATTCCCCAAGCGGCTTGCACTAAAGTATTGACTGTAATTTGATTTTTATTGGCGTAGGTTTTCAGTTGTGTGTAAATTTCCGGCGCAATAGTAGCTTCTAAAATTTGGTAATCAGTAGATTTTTGATTTATTAATCCTAAGCTAGTTGCAGACTGTAAACCTGCTAATTCTTGCCGCCAAAATGCTTCTGCTGTGTGAGTTTCTTTTTGATTTAACCAGACAATAAAATCTCGATAATTTGGTGTTGGTGATAAATGCAAAACTTGATGACTTTGTTGTGCTTGATAAAAAGCAATGACATCGCCAAAAACTAGAGGTAAAGACCAACCATCTAACAATATATGATGATGAGTCCAACAGAATCGCCATTTTTGGGATTCGGTTCTTACTAACGTTAACCGCATTAAAGGTGCTGTTTCTGTGGATAAGTTTTGTTGACGGTCATTTGTTAATAAATCTGTCCACATTGACTCTAATTCATTAACGCCTAAATTCTGCCAATCTTCGACGATAAAAGGCAAATTTACACTACTATGCACTCTAGCTACAGGATGAGGAAGCGATCGCCAAATAAAGGAAGTACGCAAGCTAGAATGACGATTAATGCAGCTTTCCCAAGCAGTTTTAAATATTTCTACATCCAAATTTCCTTCAATATTACCTGTTACTTGTTGCAGGTAAATATCCTTATCAGTTTCATAGTTAGTATGGAAAAGAATACCTTCTTGCACTGGTGCTAGAGGATAAATATCTTCTAAATCAGTAGTTCCCTCGACAGCTATATTTAATTGTTCCTGAGTTAAATTAACCAAGGGAAAATCTCTAGGTTGCCAACTTTCAGCTTGATAATCACTAGCTGTTAATAAATCTCTTAAACATCTTTGATAACTATTTACTAGATTGTGAATAGTTACTTCTTGATGTAAGGCTTTACTAAAACCAAATCGCATTTGCAATTTACCGTTAGCAATTAAACCAGTTATTTCTAATTGAAAAGCACGTTGATTTTCTGGATGTCGAGAAATTCCTGTATCTTCAACAGCAGGTGTAAATGGTGCATCTGGTGTAATTTGTTCGTCAAATTGTCCCAAATAGTTAAAAATAATCCCTTGGGGAATGGGCGATAAAATAGCAGCATATTCTGGTTTTTGACTGAGAATACCGTAAGAAAACCCATTATTGGGTAAGTTTCTGAGATGTTCTTTAGTTGTGGCTAAATTATCTAAAATATTGCCATTTGATTTTGCTAATTTGCAGGGGAATAGAGATGTAAACCAGCCAACAGCATCAGATATATCTAAAGTGGTTTCTCTACCATGACTTTCCAAAGCAATGACAATTTCTGATTTACCAATCCATTCGCTAACTGCTGCTAAAAGTGCTGTGAGGAGAACTTCTTGAATGCGTGCTTTGCGGGTACGAGGGATATCAAATAATAGTTTATCCGTTTCTTCTTTGGTGAAATTACACTCAATTTGCGTTGCCGAATTTTCTGTATTATTTGCTAGTTCTATGTCTCCTACGTCGCCATGCAAGCTATTAGGTAAATCCAGGGGTAATGTGAAATTATCTACAGTTTGGTGTTTCCAAAAGTCAACATCTTTTTCCCAATTAGCACTTTGAATGGTTTGTTGTAAATAATTACTCCATTGTGGAAAACTTACACTCTGCTTTTGCAAAGATTGAGGCATATTTTCCACAACTTTCGCTGCTAAATCTTGCAAAATCACACGCCAAGAAACACCATCAACTATGAGGTGATGAATAATCAATAATAGTTTATCGGCTGTGTTTGCTGCTGTTTGGAAATAGACAGCACGGAACAGAGTACCAGTTTCTAGATTAAGTTGGCTTTGAAACTTAGTGGCTATGGTTTGCAGTTGTGCAGATAATTCAGTTTCAGGAATATTTGTTAAATCAACAATATCCAAATTTACACCTTGAATATTAGGATCTAATTCTTGTATCCAACCTGTTTCACTTTGGCGGAATTTTAACCGGAAAGCTGGATGTTTGGTGACAAGTTGATTTACAGCTTTTTGGAATTTGGCAATATTGAATTGTGGTTTGATATCCAATAAAATAGCCTGATTCCAATGTTCTGGATAAGCTAAAGATTGTTGAAAAAACCAATTTTGAATGGGAGTTAAAGGAATTTCACCTTGTTCAATAGTTGGTAAGTTTGCAGGGCGATTATCAACTTTCCTGACATGATTAGCCAAATCACTGACCTGGGGATAGTTAAATAAATCTTGAGGTGTGAAATAAAAACCTAAATCCCTGGCTTTAGCAATAATTTGTAATCCAATAATTGAGTCTCCACCTAATTCAAAGAAGTTATCTGTCACCCCAATACGAGATACTTGTAATACCTGTTCCCACAGTTGAGTTAAAATCTTTTCTGTTTCATTTTCTGGGGCTATATATTCTTCCCTTGTTGTTTCTGCAATTTCTGGATCTGGTAAAGAATTAATGTCAATTTTGCCATTTGGTAATAATGGCCAATTTTCAATCTTCACCAAGAAAGCGGGAATCATATAATCGGGAAGAATCTGTGCTAATTCCAACCGCAAAACCTTTTGCCAATTTGTGATTGTTTCTTGTAGTTGCAAATAAGCAATCAGCCGATTTGGTTTTCCTGGAGTAGTAATTGCTTTAACCACTGCACGATTCACCCAAGTTTGTTGTTCTAAAGCAGCGACAATTTCAGCAGTTTCAATGCGGAAACCCCGAATTTTTACCTGTTGATCTGCACGTCCTAGAAATTCTATTGTACCATCTGGTAAGTAACGAGCGCGATCGCCTGTGCGATACATTCTTTCACCTTCCACAAAAGGATCGGGTAAAAACCGTTCCCCAGTCATTCCTGGTGCATTCCAGTAACCACGCGCTAATTGATATCCAGATACAAATAACTCTCCTGGTGTCCCCACTGGTACAGGTTGCAGATGAGAATTAAGAACATATAACTTAGTATTGGTGACTGGTTCACCAATGGGAATAATATCAGCATTTTCATTTTCTCGACAATCATGAACAGCCACATCAATTGTCGTTTCTGCTGGTCCATAAAGATTGATTAAAGGAATAGCTAAATTGTCTTTAAAATCATGCCAAACCCGTTTTTTCAGTGCTTCTCCACCACTAAAAACTAATCGCAAACTAGAACATTGAGAAAATTTAGGTTCACCCAAGATGATTTCTAATAAACTGGGTACTAATTGCAGCAATGTGACATTTTCTTGTTGTATTGTTTTCACCAAATAAGCTGGATCTTGATGTCCTCCTGGTTTAGCCATAACCAGTTTTGCACCCACCATTAAAGGTGTCCAAAATTCCCACACGGAAGCATCAAAACTAAATGGTGTTTTTTGCAAAACTACATCATGATTATTAACTGCAAAATTTTCTAAAAACCAAGTTTGATGATAGGCTAATGCTTGGTGAGAAACAGCTACACCTTTTGGTCTACCAGTTGAACCAGAAGTAAAAATGATATAAGCAATATTGTCAGGAAAAACGGTAATTTCTAAGTTGTCAGTAGATTGGTTTTCTATTTCTTGTTTGTGAATGTCTAGGCAAATAGTTTCACCATAATTAACCTTTAATTCTGACCAAGTTAGCAATAAATTAACCTTGGCATCCTCCAACATAGATTGAATACGCACGGTCGGATAATGGGGGTCTATCGGTAGATAACAACCACCTGCTTTGAGTACCCCTAACATGGCACAAACCATATCTAGAGAACGTTCTAAACAAATACCCACAGGTTGTTCTTGACTAATACCCTGCTTTTGTAAAAACCGCGCTAGGCGATTAGCTTTTTCGTTTAATTGCTGATATGTCCAACTTTCACCTTCACAAACAATAGCAACAGAATCAGGATTTGCGGCTGCTTGTTGAGTGACAATTTCATGGACTGGAGTAATTTCTAATTGATCATTTTTATCATTCGTGAAAATTTCCTGTGGTGTGAGCAAATATTCTCTATTTTTTTGAGGATTTTTACTCAATAATTCTGCACTGGTTTGATAGTAATTAGCAATGTTATTGATTTGTGCTGCGGTCAGTTCCTGACTGTTGTAGGTAATATTTAAACTGATGTTAACAGCAGCCACCTCTTCATTCCAAGTAACTGCAAAAGGAATATTTGTTTCCTCAAAAGATGTTGATTCTAGTAATTCAACTTCTCGCCAATTTAGTAATCCTTTGTAAACATGAAAATGCACAAAATTCAAAGAAGTTTCAAATAAAGGTTGATTACCATTTAGCCGTTGCAGTTCTGCTAAAGGAAAACGACGATTTGGCATTAATGCTTGTTCAGCCCGCCATGTTTCTTTAATCAAATTTACCCAAGAACCACGAGGTAATTTTAACCGTAATGGTAAGGTATTTAAAAATAGTCCTAAAATGCGATCGCTATCTGTTTCATCTGGCCTACCGTTACTTACCAAACCTGTAACTATTTCTTCTTCTCCTGAAAAAACAGCCAGAATATGTAGATGTAACGCCAGCAATACAGTCCTTAAAGGTACACCCAATTGATGAGATACATCTTTTAAACCTTGAGAAATTGTGTCTGATAAAGTTAGATCAATTTTCCCCATGCTTGATTGTGATTCCGAGGAAACTGTTATCGGTAAACGAGGTATTTTAGTAAAAGAAATTTCCTTCAGTTGTTGTTGCCAAAATTCCCTTTTTTTCTGATCTTGTAAAGCCTGTTGTTCTAAAGCAATAAATCGAGAATATTCTAAATTAGTTTGAGGATGTAAAATCGGCACACCCTTACCCATTAAATTTAGATATAAACCTGTTAATTCTGCTAAAAAGTTAGCAAAACTCCAACCATCTATAATGGCATGATGGAAACTAAAAGTTGCTTCCATCACATTTTGATCCAGCAAATGAATATGAAAACGCATTAACGGCGCACTTTTATAATCAAACCGACTTACTCGTTCTTGATCAATAAAGGTTTTGATATAATTATCTTGTGCTGATGGCAATAAATTAGTTAAATCTGCAAAAATCACCTTTGCGGGTACATCTTTAACAATCACCTGAGTTGGTTGACTAAATTCAGCTAAATAAAATGCCGTTCTTAATACCCTATGTCTAGCAAACATTTGACCATAAGCTTGTTCCCAAACTTGCAAATCAAAAGGTATACGAATCCGAAAACTAAAAACATCATGGTAAGTTGTTGAACTCTGAGAATATTCACCATGAAATAACATTCCGGCTTGCAATTGTGCTAAAGGATAAGCATCAATGGCAATATTTTCTAAATTTTCTCTATCTGCATCGGTAATTAAAGCAAACGGTTCTTGATGCCAAACTTGAGTTTCTACTGTTGCTGCTGTCTCCAAAAATTCCGCTAATTCCAATAAAACAGGATGGGAAAATATTTGCTCAATTTTTAAGTTTAATCCAGCGGCTTGTGCTAGAGAACAAACCCGAATACTGCGGATAGAATCGCCACCTAAAACGAAATAATTATCAAATCTGCCAACTCGATTTATACCTAAAACCTGTTGCCAAATTTCCGCTATTTTTTGCTCAATTTCTGTGGCTGGTGGGACAAATTCAATCCCTATATTTTCTCGATTAATTTCTGGTACAGGTAGGGATTTTCTATCTATTTTACCGTTGGCAGTGAGGGGAAATTTATCTAAATAAACTATCTGCGACGGGATCATATAGTCCGGTAAAAGCTGTTGCAGATGATTTCGCAGAGTTTCAATAGTTGGTTGTTGTTCAGAAGTACAAACCAGATAGGCAATTAACCGTTTTTGATTTGTTTCTGCATCAGTCGCAACTACAACAATATTTTCTTGCACAGCAGGAAACTGAGAAAAAGCAGTTTCAATTTCGCCAATTTCAATGCGGAAACCGCGTATTTTAACTTGGTTATCTATCCTTCCTAAATATTCCAAATCGCCATTAGGCAGAAAACGACCCAAATCACCTGTACGATACAAGCATGAACTTGAAGAAAAATGATCTTTAACAAACCTTTCTGCTGTCAATTCTGGGCGGTTTAAATAGCCACGAGCAACTCCCGCACCACCCACATACATTTCCCCAATTACTCCTGTTGGGAGACGATTTCCATCAGAATCAAGAATATAAAGATGTAAATCGGGAATTGGTTGACCAATTAAACTACCAGATGAATTATCTACATCTTGTTTGCTAATTGGTCTATAGGTAACATGAACTGTGGTTTCTGTAATTCCATACATATTCACCAAGCGCGTCTGATTTTCCCCATAATGTTCAAACCAAGGACGCAGACTTGCAAGATTCAAAGCTTCACCACCAAAAATGATGTAACGTAAACTTGATAAATTAACAGCAACATCTTTACAAGCTAATAATTGAGCAAAGGCCGAAGGAGTTTGATTAAGAACAGTAACTTGCTCATTTTGTAGTAGTTGTAAAAATCTTTGAGGGTCACGACTCACACAATGAGGAACAATGACTAATTTTCCACCATAAAATAAAGCTCCCCAAATTTCCCACACAGAAAAGTCGAAAGCAAAGGAATGGAAGAATGTCCACACATCTTGCTCGTTAAATTTAAACCAATGTTCTGTACTCTTAAACAATCGAGTTAGATTATGTTGAGTGACTAATACACCTTTAGGTTTTCCTGTTGAACCAGATGTATAAATAATATAAGCTCCTGAATCTGGCTCAATATTATCTATAATTAAAGCCTCTGTGCTTACATTCAAATAAGGTGCATTTTCTGCATCTAAACAAATTTTGATGGTCGAGTCTGGAAGTTTTTCAGTAATATTAGTTGTGGTGAGAATTAATTCTGCTTCACAGTCAGTAATAGTAAATTCAATTCTATCATCAGGATATGCCGGATCAACGGGAACATAAACTCCCCCTGCTTTGACTACAGCCAACATGGCTATAATCATTTCTGGGGAACGTTCTAAACAAATTACTACTCGTTTTTCTGCACTAATTCCTAATGATTGTAAATATCGAGCTATGCGGTTAGACTGACGGTCTAATTCTTGATATGTGAGGCTTTCATTGTCATAAGTTAGGGCAATGCGTTCTGGATATTTCTTAACAGTTTCTGTGAAGATTTCAGCAATGGTAATTGGTAACTGTTCTTTCTTTTCTGTTTTCTGTTCTCTTTCTTCATAGCCAAGCAGTGATAAAGAGTGCAAAAGTGCTTGAGAATTATTGGACATGTTTAACAACAAATTGCTAAATTGTTCTAGCAATAATTCCATAGTTACTGCATCAAAACGAGCCGCATTGTAGCTTAACTTCAGAGAAATTATCTCCCCAGGAACGACTACTAAAGTTAAGGGATAATGGGTACTTTCAGAGAAGGATGACTCTGGTACATTTAAACCAAAATCTTCAGTTTTTAAGGAGTTGTCAAAGGGGAAATTTTCAAAAGCTAACAAACTTTCAAACATTTGTTGTCCACGGGGGACACGACTCCAGCTTTGAATGTCTGATAAACTAGTATGTTCAAATTGACGCATTAAAGATGCTCTAGCTTGCAGTTTTTGTAACCAAGATTCCAGAGTTTCTTCTCCAGATATCAAGACACGAAATGGTAAGGTATTAATAAAGGGTCCAATCATCCCTTCTACCCCTGGCAATTCTGGAGGTCTTCCTGCAACTGTAATGCCATAAACAATATCTGTAGTCCGACTATAGCGGTTAAGTAATATTGCCCAAGCCCCTTGAATTACAGTGTTGAGAGTGACGCTACAATTACGGGCTAATTTTTGTAAAAATGCGGTATTTTCTGGTGATAATAGTTGGTTAATTTCTCCACCTTTAAAGGTGTCGCTGACTTTGGTTTTAGAAGTCATTAATAATGGGGTAGCACTTTCAAAGTCGCCCATATATTCACGCCAAAAAAATTCACCATCTTGGGGATTTTTCTGTTTTAACCAAGCAATAAAATCACCATAGGGGCGGACATTAGGTAGGGAAATATTTATATTTTCTCTGGCTGCTTTATGCAGCATTAAAAATTCTCGCAGTAGAATTGGCCAAGACCAACCATCTAAAATTAAGTGGTGATGACTCCAGATTAAATGCCAACGATCTTCTTCTAACCGAATTAAGCTGACTCGCATTAAGGGGGGACGATTGAGAACGAAACCCTGTCGTTTATCTGATTCTAAAAATTCTTCAAGGCGGATTTTTTGGGCTATGCTACTTAATCCTCGCCAATCTTCTTCTGTGATATTAAATACGAGATTGCGAAATACGATTTGTACGGGTTCTGTTTGTCCTTTGGTAACAATAGCAGTCCGCAAAATGGGGTGACGATCTACTAAAGTTTGCCAAGCTTGACGTACTGCGACTATAGATACATCTCCCTGTAATTGACAATGTAATTGTTCAAAATAAACCCCTGATTCTGGTTCATAGAGGGAATGAAATAATAGTCCTTTTTGTAAGGGAGTAAGAGGAAAAATATCTTGGATTTTATCTTTGAGACTTGTCATAATTAACCTTGTGTTTTATTAAAAGCAGAGCATAAAAAAGAGTTATTCTAAATCTTCTAAAATCGAATCTAGTTCGTTTTCAGATAAATCAACTAGGTTGAAATCAGTAGCACTATAAAATGATGAATTACTAGATGTTGAATCTGTGAGGTATAAACGCAGGTTCTCCACATATTTTTCTCCTAGATGATTGATGGTTTGTTTTTGATGTATATTTTGACTGTAAGACCATTCTATTTGCAGAAAATCGTTTTGAATACGTGCATTAATTGCTAACAGGTGAGGACGTTCTTGTTTAGCAAATAGCCCCGTTCCTGTAGGCACATGACTAAGATTAAATAGGTGATTACCTGGGGATTTGTTGTCAATTTGCCCCAAATAGTTGAAACTGATAGCAGATTGATTAGCATAATTAAGGTTTTCCTGTAAGGTTTTATTTTGACTGACATATCGTAGTAATCCAAAACTGATGCCATGATGGGGAATATTTCTAATTTGAGTTTTAATTGCTTTGATTAATGTATCTTGATGGGTATTGGTTTCTGGTTGCTGTAGTAAAATTGGATAGAGGGAGGTAAACCAACCTACTGTTCTAGAAATATCTAATTGATCAATTAGTTCTTCTCTACCATGGCCTTCTAAATCAATGAGCCAATTGTCAGCTTGATAAGTTTCCCAGAGAGTTTTAAATAATGCCGCCAACATGATTTCTTGGATATTGGCATGATAGGTTATAGTTGCTTGTTTGAGGAGAATATTTGTCTCTTCTGGGGTTAATTGGTAAGATATTATGGCTGTACTGTCTACTGTATTTTTACCGTTGATAACTGGATAATCAACGGGTAAGGTAGCGACAGGATTTGAGAAAATGTTCTGCCAAAAGGGGATATCTTTAATGATCGCATCAGAATCTGCTAAAGTTCGCAAAGATGCAGTCCATTCTCGATAGGAGGATGTTTTTGATGGTAAGGAAATGGGTTGATCATCTATAGTTCGTTGATAGGCTTGGTTTAAGTCTGTGAGTAAAATTCGCCAGGATACGCCATCTATAATTAAATGATGAGCAAAGAGAAATAAAACGTTACCATACTCGCTGAGATTGGTAGCATATAACAACCGCAGTAATGGCGGATTATCTAATTGAAAACTTGCGTGTTCTGCTTCGACAATTGCGGTTAAAGCCTCTTGTTGGGTTTGGGGTGAATGGTCGCTAAAGTCTGCAATTTGCAAAGGTGGGCTTTTCGCAGTACCAGTATAAAATTGTTGCCATTGTCCTTGATTTTGGGAGAATCCCAAGCGGAAAACGTCGTGATGGGCAACTAAGGCGTTTAAGGACACAATCAAGGCATCTATATTTAAAGGTTCACTGCTATTCAGGGCTATTGCTTGATTCCAGTGGTGGAGATGAGTCCAATTTTTGCTCAAAAACCAATACTGAATGGGGGAAAGGTCAACAACAGCAGTTAACGGCTCAATAATTTCTATTTTCCGCGCTAATGGTTTAGCTATTGCAGCAAGTCGTGATAAAGTTTGAGCTTCAAAGATGTCTTTGGGGTTAATTTCCCAACCAGCAGCACGAACGCGAGAAACTATTTGCAAACTGATAATCGAATCTCCTCCTAATTCAAAGAAATTATCATCAGGATTGACGGTTTCCAGTCCTAAGACTTCTGCCCAGATTTGCGCGAATATCTCCTCTGTAGGCGTTTTAGCTATGGTTGGTGTAGTTGATATTTCCGGTGCGGGTAAGACTCGACGATCTATTTTCCCGTTAGGTGTGAGTGGCCAAGCTGAAACTAACACTACTGCACTAGGTAACATATATGCAGGTAAAGTTTCTGCTAAATAATCCTTTAATTCTTGACTAGTTGGTGGGTTGTCTTGCGGTGCTAGGGCGTAAGCAACTATGCGTTTACGTCCGGGTAAATCTTGGCGCAATAAAACTACCGCACTATCTACGGTTTTATGCTTAGTTAGGGCGGCTTCAATTTCACCTAGTTCTATGCGGTATCCGTTAAGTTTAACTTGGGCATCCTGACGACCCATGAAGCGGATATTACCTTGTAGATCATATACACCGCGATCGCCTGTTTTGTAAAGTCTTGCCCCTGGTGTTTTACTAAAAGGATGGGGTATAAATGCGGTTGCTGTTAAATCGGGACGGTGTAAATAACCCCGTGCTAAACTGATACCTCCAATATATATTTCCCCAGTGACACCAGGGGACACTGGTTCTAAAAATGAGTCAAGAAGGTAAATTTCGACGTTAGCGATCGCTCTGCCAATACTCGGTTCTCTCAACAAATTGCTACAATTCATCAAGCTGGCGCAAACTGTAGCTTCCGTTGGTCCGTAAGCATTGAAACAGGTGCGGCTCTCTCCACTCCAACGCCGCAATAAATCCCCAGAAACCGTTTCCCCTGCCACAATCAAAGTCTGCAATTTGGGTAAATTTGCTGGTTCAATAGCAGCTACTAAGGAAGGAGGGAGGGTAACATGAGTTATTTGCCATGCAGTTAATGTCTCCCATAGAGCAGCATTAGGAGAGCGATTTGCTTGTTCTTGCAGATATAAAGTTGCACCGCTACCCAAAGCCATAAATATCTCGGAAACTGCCGCATCGAAATTCAAAGAAGCAAATTGATAAACGCGACTTTTGGCTGTGACACCGAAACTTGCAGTTTGATTGCGTACCAGATTCTCTATCCCTGCGTGAGAAACCAAAACACCCTTGGGTTTACCTGTAGAACCGGATGTATAAATCACATAAGCCAGATTTTCTGGTCTAACTTTTAAGCAAGGACGAGGAATATTTGCCGTTAAATCTAATTCAGAAATAGCAATAACTTTGACATCATCTGGAAATAATCCTGGTGCAGAAACTGTTTTTGTTAAAATCAAACGAGTTTGACTATCTTCTACAATAAATTGCCGTCGTGTTTCTGGATAACTGCGATCTAAAGGTAAAAAGGCTGCACCTATTTTTAACACAGCCAGGAGAGAAATCACATATTCAATAGAAGGATCAAAATATAAGCCAATTATGGACTCAAATCCAAACCCTGTGGCGATGAGTTTAGCTGCCAAATTATTGGCATATTTATCCAAATCACTATAAGTAATTTCACTCTCACAACAAACCAATGCCACGCTATCAGGCTGTAAATCAGCACGTTCTTCAAATAATTGATGAGCAGGACGAAAATCCCCCCAAGTAATAGTATTAACTGCAATGTTACTGATAATTTGCGATCGCTCTGGTTTTGATAACGCCGGGATTGTTCCTAATGCCACATTCGGCTGTTCTGCCATATTCATCATGATATTCCGCAGGCGCAACAGCATGATTCTAGCCGCTGAAGGCGATAAAAATCTAGTTTGATAATTTAGTTTTAATAATAATCCCTGATCAGGAATTACACCCACCGTTAAAGGATAATTTGTTCTTTCATAAAACTGGATTTCATCAACTCTAAAATCTTGCCCTTGTTCCTTTAAACTTTGGTCAACAGGGTAATTTTCAAATACTAAAATACTCTCAAATAAAGACTCTCCTGACCCTATTTGAATCTCTTTTTGAATATCTGTTAATTTACTATATTCATATTCTCTCATTTCAACATGATGCTGTTGAATATTTTGCAACCAAGCAGCAACAGATAAACTAGGATTAATTTGGACTCGCATTGGCAAAGTATTGATAAATAACCCCACCATACTTTCTATTTCTGGTAATTCCGGTGGCCTACCAGAAACAGTAACACCAAATAATACATCTTCCCCTGCGCCATGCTTTTGTAAACAAATTCCCCAAGCACCTTGAGCTACAGTATTCAATGTTAATCGCTGGTTTTGTGCCATCTTTTGCAATACTGCAAATTCATCTTGACTCAGACGTAATTCTACTTCTTGATATGCAGGTAAATTAACATCAAATTCTGATTCTGGTATCTGCCAAGACAGACGAGTAGATGTAGAAACATCAGCTAAATTTTCCTGCCAAAATTGTTTTGCTTCCTGCAAATTCCGAGTTGCTAACCACTGAATATAATGGCGATAAGGAGGAACCGGTGGCAAAGAATGGGGAACTCTTTGACAGGTTGATTGATAAATAGTCAGAACTTCTTTGAAAATAACTGGTAATGACCAACCATCAAGGGTAATATGGTGATGACTCCACACCCATTGCCAGGTAAAATTATCTAAGCGCATGACGCTAAACCGCATCAAAGAATATTGGTCTAAAATAAATCCTTGTTGCCGTTCTGCGATGAGATATTCCTGAAGTTTATCTTCTTGCTGAGTAGAAGATAAATCACGCCAATCTTTTTGGACAATGGAAAAATCAACAGATTTACTCACAATTTGTAGAGGGGTATCTTGGTTATCCCAAACAAAAGCACTCCGCAAAATAGGATGTCTATCTACAACAGCTTGCCAAGCAAAATTAAAGTTGTCAACATCTAATTTGCCAATAATTTTACCAGTAACTTGTTCAAAGTAAATAGCATCTTCTGAATTATATATTGTGTGAAATAACATCCCTTCTTGCAAAGGAGATAGGGGATAAATATCTTCTAACTGAGAATATTTTTCCTGGAGCTTATTTACAGAAGATTGAGAAATTTTAACTAGGGGAAAATCTGATGGTGTATAGCTACCTACACCTACTTCTTTGCAATGGTTGATAATTTCTAGAAGATTTTTGTGAAATTCATCCGCCCATTTAGTAATTGTTTCTTCTTGATGTAAGTTAGAACTATATAACCAATCAACCCGCAACTCTCCCTCAACAACAATGGCGTTAATATCAATAAGATGGGGACGCAAGCCTTCAGGATTTCGAGTTGGTTCTATTTCTGAATTCAATAAGCGGAGTAATTTTTTATTTTTACCACTTTCACTGCGTACTTGACCAAGATAATTAAAACTAATTTCTGGTGATTGATAATTGGTAAATTTCGGCTTTTCTCCCTTCTCCCTATTCCCTGTTCCCTGTTCCCTGTTCCCTGTTCCCTGTTCAAGATATCTTAAAAGTCCATAACCAAAACCGCGTTTGGGAACAGCACGCAATTTTTCTTTGACGGTTTTAATGATTTCTGATTCTAAATTAATATCCGGTAATTCTAAACTGAGAGGATAAAGGGTAGTAAACCAACCAAGGGTGCGCGTGATATCTAAATCTGAAGATAATTCCTCCCTACCATGCCCTTCCATCATAATTTGGAGATTTGATTTTTGGGTGATATTTCCCAAAGTTTTCGTTAAAGCTGCCAGTAATAATTCTTGGGGTTGGGTGCGGTAAGCTTTATTAGCTTTTGTTAAAAATATCTGAGTTTGTGCTGTGGTTAATTTACAAGCAACTGTTTTCACAGAAGACTCTGAGTTATTTATTAAGCTTTGGGGAAAATCTAGGGGAATTTTTGCTGCTTCTTTTTGAATAGTATTGAGCCAAAATTGTGTTTCTGCTTGAATATCTATAGAGTTCCTATAGGTTTGCAGAAAGTGACTCCATTGTTGGAAAGATGAGGTAGATGGTGAAAGTTGACTACCACTGATTGCTTCCACCAAATCTTGCAGTAAAATCCGCCAAGAAACACCATCAACAACCAAGTGATGAATGACTATTAAAAGTTGAGATGGGCGATTTTCTCCTAAATCAAACCAAATTGACCGAGCCAGAGGTCCATTAGTTAAATTTAGCGATCGCTGTACTCTCTCTCCAACTTCCCTCATCATAGTATTTTGTTCTAACTCTGTTTTCAGAGCTAAATCAACAATTTCCCAAGTTAAATTCTCCTCTTGGGTAGCTTTGTTTTCTACATAAAACTGTCGCCAAACTCCTTGTTTCTGTTCAAAGCGTAATCGTAAAGTATCGTGATACTCGGAAATTAATTGAATTGCGGATGCAACTGTTGAAGCTTCTAAAGATTGATGAACTTCTAAAACTAAAGCTTGATTCCAATGGTGAGGATTGGGAATGTTCAGATCAAAAAACCATTTTTGGATAGGAGTCAAAGGAACTTCTCCGGCAACTATAGCAGTAGTTTCCACTGGCAAATTCTGCTTTTGTACTATAGTAGATAGGCGTTTTACAGTTTGTTCTTGAAAAATTTCCTTGGGTGTTAATATCCAACCTTGACGACGCATTTCTGTAACGACTCGCAAGGCCAAAATAGAATCACCACCTAAATCAAAGAAGTTATCTTCAATTCCTATAGCATCTATACCTAACACTTGTTCCCAAACATGACAAATTACCTTTTCAGCATCGGTTTGTGGAGGTGTAAAACTGCGTCTAGCTGCCGCTTTATTCCAATCTGGTATAGGTAATGCTTGACGATTAATCTTACCTTGAGCAGTCAATGGCACCGCATCTACCACCATAAAAGCCGCCGGGATCATATAATCTGGTAAACTCTCTTTTAGATCCGTCCGTAACTTATTGTAGTCAATCTCACTATTCGAGACAATATAAGCTACTAAACGCTGATCATCTTCAGCTTCTGAGTAGACAATAACCACAGCTTCTAACACCTCTGGAAGTGCCGTTAAAGCTGCTTCAATTTCACCTAATTCAATGCGAAAACCGCGTACTTTTACCTGTAAATCGCAGCGTCCTAAATATTCAATATCACCATTTCTCAACCTTCTCGCCAAATCTCCTGTCCGATATAATCTCGCTCCCAATTGTTGACTAAAAGGATCAGGAATAAACCTTTCTGCTGTTAAAGCAGAACGATTAAGATAACCCCTAGATACGCCCATACCACCCACATAGATTTCTCCAGGAACACCATAAGGTGAAGGTTCAAAACCGGAATCTAATATATATAAAGATAAATCTGCAATCGGTACACCAATCACACTACCGCGATTTTCTAAAATATCCTCTTCTAGAATGGGACGGTAAGTAACGTGAACAGTAGTTTCTGTAATCCCATACATATTAATTAAACGCGGGTGACTATCACCATAACGTTTAATCCAAGGTTTGAGACTTTGTAATTCTAATGCTTCTCCGCCAAGAATAATTACTCGTAAACTATTTAATTTATCGGCAAATTCTTCATCAGCCCGGATTAACTGCCGAAAAGCAGAAGGAGTTTGATTGAGAATCGTCACACCTTCTTGTTGTAAAAGAGTGCGAAAAGCTGTGGGAGAACGACTTTCTAAATAAGGAACAATAACTAATTTACCACCATACAATAATGCTCCCCACATTTCCCACACTGAAAAATCAAAAGCGAAAGAATGAAACATTGTCCAAACATCTTTGCTATTAAACTCAAACCATGCTTGGGTATTTTCCATCAGTCTCACAACATTGTTATGACTGACTAAACAACCTTTTGGTTGTCCAGTCGAACCGCTAGTGTAGATGATGTAAGCCGTTTGATGAGAGAGAATTTGAGAAGTAAGAATTACATTCGGTGCAAACTCTATCTTATCAATCACCAAAATTTCCGCAATATTTACCGGAATTGTAGATAGTAAATTCTCTACTGTTAATAGTAAATTAATTCCACTATCTTGAGCAATAAAACCTAGCCTTTCTGGCGGATAATGAGGATCTAGGGGTACATAAGTTCCACCCGCTTTCAAAACTGCCAGTATAGAAATTATTAACTCTACACTACGTTCTTGAAAAATCCCTACTCGTGTTTCTCTAACCACTCCTTTTTGTTGTAAAGCAGCAGCTAAAATATTTGAGAGTTGGTCTAATTCTTGATAAGTTAATTTTTTTTCTGAGTCAACTACAGCTACGTTATCACTATAAATATTAGCTATATTAGCAAATAGTGCAACTAAATTTGTTGTCTCTGATTTTGTGTATTCTAATGCAGAACTTAATGCTAAAAGCTTTTGTCTTTCCCTAGTTCTTAATAGAGGTAAAGTGTTAATATCAACATCAGGATTATTAACAACAGCAATTAACAATTGTTGATAATGTGTGAGTATTTGTTGGGCAGTTTCCGTTGTAAATAAATCAGTATTATATTCTAGCGCTACTATCCATCCCTCAGCCGCAGGTTCTAACATCAGACTCAGATCAAATTTAGCACCACCATTGTCAAGATAGATAGGTGTAATTGTAATTTCTGGTAATTGAATTTCGCCATTTGGTGCATTTTGTAGAGCAAAAAGTGTCTGAAAAATTGGTGAACGACTAGGATCACGCTTAATTTTTAGTTTGTCAGTTATTAATTCTAAAGGAACATCTTGATTTGTGTAAACATCTAGGCAGGTTGATGATATTCGCTGTAATAATTGTCGAAATGAAGGTTGACCCGAAAGATCACTGCGTAGGGGTAAAGTATTAACAAAACAACCAATTAGATTTTCAATTTCGCTACGTCTACGATTGGCAAAAGGACTACCAACGACAATATCATCTTGACCAGAATAACGAAATAATAGAATTTGATAAACTGCTAAAGCCACCATGAAAAAGGTGACACCTTCAGTTTTAGCCAATGTTTCTAAAGAATTAGTAATAGATGCTGATAGCGGTTCACGTAACACTGCACCATCAAAAGTTTGTGATGCTGGACGGATTTTGTCTAGAGGTAAATCAAGAACTGGTAAGGGAGACGCTAAGGTTTGTTCCCAATATGCTAGTTGTTGTTGAACTGTCTGTGTTTGCAACCAAGTTTCTTGCCATTCGGCATAATCTCCATATTGAATCGGTAGTTCTGGCAAAGAAATATGTGAACCTTTAACCGCAGCACTATAAAATTGTGTCAGTTCTTGAATAAATATTCCTAATGACCAACCATCACTGATAATGTGATGGAGATTTATTAAAAGAATATGTTCCTGTGTTGATATTTGATATAAAATCACTCTCATCAATTGGTCTTTGACGAGATTGAAGGGTTGACGCGATTCTGTTTCTAAGATGATTTTGAGATGATCAGATTGCTTATCTGCAAGTGATTCTATAATTTTATATTCGAGATGAAACTCTCGTTCTGAATGAATTAATTGAACGGGTTCTGCATTTTCTATAGCAAAGGTTGTTCTGAGAATTTCATGGCGGTTCATGATTTCCCGAAAGCTATTTTCTAAAGCTATTCGATTAAGATTGCCCACTAACTTTAAGGCAATAGGAATATTATAAGCTATATTGCCAGGAGATAATATTTCCTGATACCATAATTGTCTTTGAGAAAGAGATAGAGGCAATACATAAACTTCCATAAATCAAACCACTTAAGTAATTTTCTGAACAACTGCGATCGCTCCATAGTAGGGTAAACCCATAGAACAGAAGACAACTAAATCACTAGTTATTTTGACAATTCAGTTTGAGATAAAATATTTAACCAATACTCTTCATCAATCCCTTGACTACTGCTTATTGGCTCTGTCAAAATTGACTCCGGCCTCTTAAAGTCAATAAGTAAAACGATTCTTGTTTTGTCAGATTTATTCCAGGCCTCATGCTCATAAGTATCGTCAAAAATTAGACATTTTCCTGCCTGCCAACTTTTTGTTTCTTTATCTACCCGAATTGCACAATCATCCGGTACAACTAAACCTAAGTGACAGCGCAGAACTGCCTTAGTAGCCCCAAAATGAGGTCCAATATATGTCCCTGGTGCTAAAGAAGAAAAACCCGCTGACATCATACCGGGGATGTTTTCAACTAGTTTGGTTGTTTCGGGACATAATCTACAGTTGTCCTCTAATCTTTGTCCAAAAGCATATAATCCAAACACTTCCCAGCCTTGGTTATAAATATTTTTTTCTGGCCAATCAATAAAGTTTTTTGGTTGGAGTTGTTCTAATTCGGTGCGAACCATTAGCCAGTTATTTTCTAAAGGTGCAATAAATTCAAAGTCTCTAGATTCAAAAAACATATCCCAGTATTCTCACTTTCTTTGTATATTATATTGTCAGTAATTTACCCCAATTATTAGAATATCATAAATTTTGAAATTTTCACCAGACGTATAAAAAAATAATTTAAAAAATTTTTCAGGCTCAGAAACTCTCAGGTTGACGTAAAATACACTTGACATTGTATAATTCTAACAGAAATACGATACATTTTTATACATGGACAAGCAAATTTTGACACACGAAAATGGACTGTAAGGTTTTATGAAATTAGAAAATATTAGAGCTATAGTTACCGGTGCAGCTAGTGGCATTGGGCGTTGTATCGCGCTAGAAATGGCTCGTGCTGGGGCTAAGGTGGTTGCTGGTGATTTAGATATGGATGGGCTAAAAAATTTAGTAACAGAAGCTGTAGAATTACCGGGAGAAATCTACGGATTGCATTTAGATGTTGCCAATGAATCAAGTGTTAAAGATTTTATACCTTTAGCATCTTCAAAAATAGGATATGCTAATACCCTAGTTAATAACGCAGGTATACTTAGAGATGGATTGTTAGTTACACAAGATGAAGAGGGTTGGTTGCGTAAACTACCGACGGCTCAATGGAAGCGAGTAATTGATGTAAATTTGACCGGTGCTTTTTTTATGGCACGGGAGTTTGCAGCTTTAGCCATTGAACAAAATATTTCTCCTGCGTTGATTATCAATATTTCCTCTGTCACCAGGTCAGGCAATCCAGGTCAGTCTAATTATAGTGCCTCTAAGGCAGGACTAGATGCGGATACACGCACATGGGCTTTGGAATTAGCTGCTTTCGGTTTTCGAGTAGCAGGTATAGCACCTGGGTTAACAAATACGCCAATTTTGAGTCGGGTATCCCCAGATGCTTTAGCGGATATGACTGCTAACATACCTTTGGGGCGTATTGCTGAACCTTATGAAATCTGGCAGGCCGCACGGTTTATTATTGAATGTGACTACTTTACTGGTAGCATTATAGACGTGGATGGCGGGGCGCGATTTTAAGCTACACATATAACAGGAAAGTAGAGAAGAGAGTTTATAGACTTTACATAAATGGAAAAACCAATTTTTACAACTCACTAAATATAGATGCAAATGATGAAACATCTTAATCAACTCATTGAACCGATTCGTGAACTCCGTAACTTTATTATTTTCTGGTTAGGGCAGTCTGTATCTGAAATCGGTAATCGTCTCACAGGATTTGGTTTAAGTATTTGGGTTTATCAAAATACTCACGCCGTTGCCCAATTAAGCCTAGTTTTATTTTTTACTATATTGCCAGGCGTATTAATTACTCCTTTTGTTGGTGCATTGGTGGATAAATGGCATCGCAAAACAACAATTATTATCAGTGAAATAGGTGCAGCCACTGTTATACTCACACTTGCTTTACTGCTACTGACTGATAATCTACAACTCTGGCATACTTATGTCGCTGCATTTTTTACCTCAGTCTGCGGTTCTTTTCAAATGACAGCCAAGGCTGCCGCTTTACCGATGATGGTTTCTAGTAATCAGATGGGACGAGCTAATGGTTTAATACATTTTAGTTCAGCAGTAGGACAATTAGCAGCACCAGTATTAGCCGGTATCATTATCGTTAATTTCCAACTTCAAGGCTTATTAATGATAGATTTATGCAGCTATTTGATTGGGTTTTTAACGTTATTAATTATTGATATTCCTCAGCCTGAGCCTAGTATTATCCCGATAACAGGAATAACTGCTATCTTTAATAACATTTTTTACGGCTGGGAAAATATTTCTTCTCGCCTTTTTTTGATGATCATGCTGGCATTCATGACAATTAATTCTTTTGTGAATGGTATGACTACAGTTTTAATTAATCCCCTCATTTTATCCTTTTCCACAGCAACAACCTATGGCAGTATCATGTCAATCGCTGGCTGTGGAATGCTTGCTGGCAGCATTTTTATGAGTATCTGGGGAGGTGGGAAAAAATCTATCTCTCCTTTGTTTATATTTTCTAGTTTAAATGGCATAGCTTTAGTAATTGCTGGTCTCAAACCTTCTGTCCCGTTAATTACCTTGGGTATATCGCTTTCGTTTTTTACACTGCCAATTATTCTCAGCACTAATGCCACAATTTGGCAAAATAGCGTGCATCCAAATGTTCAAGGGCGTGTACTGGGACTGTTCTACACTATTACAGGCTTGGGGGCAGCGTTTGGTACTCTCAGTGCTAGTCCACTGACTGATACAATTCTAGAACCGATGCTGGATGTTGACGGCGTACTTGCTAACAGTATTGGTAGATTAATTGAAACAGGTCCAGGTCGGGGAATTGGGTTTTTGATGATTATGGAAGGGGTGCTGATGTTATTTGTGTCCATCATTTTGTTCAATTATTTTTACTTCCAACATATTGATGAGGAGTTGTTGGTTGGTGATAGAAAAACTGTAGAGAATTTATGAACGGAAAATTTCATCAAACCCAGGAAAAACCAATGCGTGGGAAGATTGAGAAAATTGATTTAGATTCAAAAATTTCAGGTTTTGTCCGCAAGTTATATATCTATTTGCCCCCCAGTTATGCAGATAATTTGACTCGGAGTTATCCGGTTCTTTATATGCACTCTGGGCAGCACCTATTTGAGCCAAAAAAAGTGGATGGTGAATCTTGGCGAATACATGAAACAATTGAGCAACTATTACATGGTGATTTAATTCATGAAATTATTGTCGTCGGTATCGCTGCTGCTGCTGCTACTGTGACATCTGATTACTGGCATTATGCGGGTTTGTATAAAGATCAAGCACTAGGAGGTCATACCTATGAGGGTTTCATTATACAAGAGGTAAAGCCTTTTATAGATAATAATTTCAGGACTTTGAGCGATCGCTCCCACACTGCCATAATCGGCTCTTGTGCTGGTGCAACTGTCAGCTATAACATTGCCGAACGCCATCCTGATGTTTTTGGCAAAGTAGGGATGCTTTCCCCGGCTGTTCGTAGTTTTGATAGTAATACTTGGCTCTACTCCTGGCCAATGCAAAAACCACAGTTCATGCTCTGGATTGATGTCGGTGATGCGGAAGGAATTTATACCCGCCCGGTAAGAGAATTGGTTGATGTGCTAGTTATTCAAGGTTGTGTGCCTAATATTGACCTTTTCTACTATTTAGAACCCGATGCTGCTCACGTAGACACTCACTGGGGTAAGCGCTTAAAACACCCACTACTGTTGTTTTTCGGTAAGGAAGGGACACCTGTTTCTGTGGAACTACAAGGTGATCAAGTCCTGGGAGTAGGTAGCGCACCATTAACAGTTAATCCGGTTGTAGAGTATGACACTGGACTACGATGTACTGATCTTACTGGTAGCTATGATGTGGAAGATCCACAGATTTTGCAGGTGCAACCAGGCAACCGATTGACTGGACTTTCCACTGGTATGACCAGAGTATCCTTTTCATCTCAAGGAGTAAAAACATCCGATAATTTCCAAGTTGTACCTAGTTTACCTGATCAAGTGCAAGTTCATCTACGCGCCCATGTTCCAGATGAAACTCCGAATGTTGAGCAGATACATTTTGGAACTATGACCTTACAGCGAACCAGCGGAAATTTCTATGAGGGAAAATATACCTTGCCACGGGGTTTTAATCTAGCAACTGTTTTTAGCTGTGAGATGTATAACTTTGAGTGTCAAAAGGACGGTTCACCAATGCCACTGCGGTTTTTACAAGTGCAAAAAGATATATCTATTGAGTATAGGATTGAAAACTGGTCTAAGCTCTAATCTACAATTTGAGGTTTCATTCAGAGTAAAAAATGATATGGATAAAATCACTCTTGCATCCCAACTTCAATTGGAATTTCCCTATTACTACGTATGTCATTATCCATTAGTAGATTTGCATTTACGCCAGAATCAGGGTCGAAGTATACTCAGTCTCCTACCTAATGCTGATTTTTGGAGTATCCCTGTGTTTAGCGTTGATACCACTGATGTAGTGCCGAACCTGGTGATGCAGCGTGGATATAAGCTTTTTCGAGAGGGGATGGATCTATTTGAATTAACTACAACCGGTGAATCTTCCTTCCAAGAGGGACTTGCTCAAATTAGTGCCTCCATAAAACGCAATCAACCAGTAATTCTTACAGGGACGACTTACGAACTACCACATAGTCCAGATTTTCATAATCCAAATTATCTCAAACCGCCGACTAACTCTACATTAGGTGGTAGTTTTATGGTCGGTGATCACTATATCACTGTGGTGGGAATAGGATCTGAAGAGGTTTTCATTTATGACCCTATACCTAACAAGTTTCTGGGAACGATTTCTCTTGAGTCCTTAGAAAAATTCTGGCGCGGGAATCTCCAGTTTCCAGAATTTACTCAAGCTAGGGGCTATTCTTTTTTAGTCACTTACGGTATTATCAATGTGACAATTGCAGAGCATTATCAAAATAAAAAGTTTGATTCGGTGGCAATCAATGTTCTAAATAAAGTCAATACTGCTTTTCTGGAGGGGCGGACAAGAAGTAGACCAGGTAGACTTTATTTATCAGGTGTTGCTCTCAACACTTATATCTATGAAGCTTTTTGTGCTTATTACTCCACATCGGGAGAAATTCCGCAATCTTTGGGAAAATGCCTCTTTGATATGCGCTGGAGTCGCTATTATTTGCGGGACTTCCTCCATGATTTGGATCAAGAACTCAATCTTCCTGTCTCAGAACTCGTGGATGAGATTCTCGTGATTATCCAATTGTGGGAAGAGGTTTACAAATCATTTCTGATTATTGTCCGTAAAAACTCCCAGGACAATCAGACTCAAGTGCAAAAATTTATCACTTTTCTGGCTGGGGTGATCAAACGTGAGAAGGAGTTCCACTGTCAGATTCAGGATTGGTTAAGCAAAACAAAAGTGGGGTAAATTTTAAATGTCAGAACAAGCCAAGATTAACGAAACTGTTCAGGATATTGTCCTGGACTGTATTCAGGAAGTAACTACACAAGGCTGGGGTCGTATCCAAATTGAACAGGGTGCGGCTGCTAATATTCTCGCGGGTGGTGGATACATAGATTCTTTGGGACTGACCTCATTGCTGATAGCGATTGAGCAGGATATTGAGGCTGAGTTGGGATTCACGATGAATCTAACTAGTACAATTACTGAAATTACTCCCAGTAGCACTAATCCATTAGCTACTGTGGGATCACTAACTGATTATATAGTTGATTGTATTCACAATGCTACTGTGTGTGGGGGTGTCTGATGGCTATTGAATTTCTATTGGAGAGGTTTGATCAGACCAAAGATGCTGAGGCGTTAATCTGGGGCGACTCCTACGGAGCGCTAGTTCCCGCCGGGACGCAATGCGTTCGCTATCGTTCGGTGCTTTATAGTGAACTTGGGCAATTAGTCAAATTTTGGCAGGAACGATTGCAAAAGGAGGTTGTTCCCAAAGGTGCAGTGATCGCTTTGGAAGCAGATTTTTCACCCAATTCTGTAGCTTTGTTATTGTCCTTACTCCAACATAATTGCATTGTGGCACTGTTAACAGCAGAGATGAAAACCAGTCGGGACGAGTTGCGTCAGATAGCAGAGGTAGAATGGATCATCAAGGTTGGCTTAGATGATAATGTGAGTATTGAGCAGACTGGAACTCAAGCTAGACATGAGCTTCTGCATCAACTGCGCGATCGCCAACATCCCGGATTAATCATTTTTACATCCGGCTCCACAGGCAAAAGCAAAGCTGCTGTCCATGATTTCATTTTAATGCAAGAGAAGTTCCAAACGGTAAGACCTGCCCAAAGAACACTACTATTTTTATTATTTGACCATATTGGTGGTATTAACACCCTCCTGCACGTTCTCGCCAATGGGGGATGTGCAGTTATACCTTTAGATCACTCTCCAGAAACAGTAGCAGCAGCGATCGCCAAGCATCGGATACAAGTATTACCCACCTCACCCACCTTTCTCAATCTTCTACTTCTGGGTGGTGTTCACCAGAGATACGACCTTAGTTCCTTAGAAATTGTTACCTATGGGACAGAAGTGATGCCAGAAAGCGTTTTGAGCAATTTAAATCAGCTTTTTCCCAATATCCGTTTCCATCAAACCTACGGACTCACCGAACTGGGTATCATGCGTTCAAAATCCCGTTCCTCTGATTCTCTCTGGTTTAAGGTGGGTGGGGAAGGATATGAAACCCGCATCGTCAATGGAATGCTGGAAATTCAAGCCAAAAGTGCCATGCTAGGCTACTTAAATGCTCCAGCACCTTTTACACCAGATGGTTGGTACATGACGGGAGACTTGGTGGAAATTGACGGTGATTGGCTAAAAATTCTCGGACGCAAATCCGAATTGATTAATGTTGGTGGACAAAAGGTTTATCCTGCTGAAGTAGAGAATGTTTTACAGACTATGGAAGGTGTGCTAGAAGTGTCCGTTAAGGGTGAAGCAAATCCCATTACTGGAAATATAGTTACCGCTAAGGTTCGTCTGACAACGGATGAATCTCTGCGGGAATTTCGGATCAGATTACGAGCCTTTTGCCAAGATAAGTTAGAGTCTTACAAAATTCCTATGCGAGTTATGTTGGTGAAAGAAAAACTGCATAGCGATCGCTTTAAGAAAACCCATTAGCTTCTAATCAGAAAAAAAATTCTCACATCATCAAATGAACCAATCACAACTACTAACAAAAACAAATCCCCCAAGTTGGTTAAAAATTTTAGTAATAATCTTCATGGGATTAAGTATTTTCTGTCGGTTTACCAATTTAGGGCAAAAAATTTATTCCAGTGATGAAAATTGGACATCTGTAGCAATTTCTGGACACACATTAGACGAGTTGAAACAGGAAGTTTCTCAGAATCAAGGCATAATTCCCATTAGTAATTTTGACAAATATCAACATATTAATCTAGATCGCGGTGTGGCTGATACAGTAAATTATTTAATCACCTCAGACCCACAGCATCCCCCTTTGTATTACGTTATGGTCAGATTGTGGGCGCAAGTATTTGGGGATTCTCCTGCTGGTGTGAGAAGTTTATCAGCAGTGATCAGTTTATTGATATTTCCTGCTGTATATTGGCTGTGTTTAGAGTTATTTGATTCAGCGGTTGTGGGATGGTTAGCAATGGCACTAATTGCCGTTTCTCCCCTACAATTATATTTTGCTCAAGAAGCACGTCAATATACTTTATGGATGGTGGAAATCATTGGATCAAGTGCTGCTTTATTGCGAGCTATGAAACAAGAAAATAAAATTAATTGGGCTTTGTATAGCCTATCTTTAGTCTTGGGTTTATACACCCATTTATTCACGTTTTTGATCATGATATCTCATGGTATTTATGTAATTATTCAACAACAGTTTCATTTTACAAAAACTTTCATTAATTATCTAATTAGTACAATCGCTGCCTTTTTAATATTTTTACCTTGGTTGCTTGTATTTATCACCCATCTTCAAACAGCATTAGCGTTAACTTCAGGGTTTGGCATAAAATATATCAATAATCCTTTCGAGCTAATTGCTATTTTTCTAGATCGAGTTACTCGCATATTTTTTGATCTAAATTTTACTACAAGTATAATACTTGCCCGCTTCACTGATGAAGGTTCTTTATACTATAGTATTACTTCGTTAATATTTAGCTTAATTCTAATTATTTATTCCCTATTTCTTCTAGTAAGAAATTATCAAAATAAAGCTTATTTATTTATTTTTCTATTGGGAGGATTTCCTAGTTTATTGTTGATGGTATATGACATAACCTCTGGAGGAAGTCGGTCTCTTCAAGTCCGCTACCAATTGCCTTTATATCTTTGCTTAGAAATTACGGTAGCTTATCTTTTAAGTTTTGCTTTTCAAATTCTGCAAGAGCAACTTTGGCGGAGAAAAATAGCTCAATTACTGATGGTTTTATTTCTTTTAGCTGGATTAGTTTCTGATGTTACATTTTTTCAAGCTCGGAGTTGGTGGACGCAATCAAGTAGTAGATTGATTATCCAAACTATTCAAACTATGAATAAATCAGAAAGTCCATTATTGGTAATTAATAACGCTCCTATAAATTTAGGAGGAATTTTAGCTTTAAGTCATTATTCTCCAAAAGTTCCTTTATTGCCAGTAGCAGACAATGAAATTATGCAAATTCCTGAAAATTATCATCAGATTTTCTTCATACAAAATAATAGTCGGTCATTCCATCAAATGGAACAGGATGAAAAGTATGCTGAAAAAGCAATAATAGTATTGGATATACCACCGGGAGGTTTATGGGAATTTGAGAAAGGTCAGCAATCATAAACATTGATTTTGAAAGTAAAATTATCAATAGAGAAAAAGGCAATGAATCATTTTCTGGAGATTACCAATCTCATCAACAGACTGCAATTAAGTTCTTCTTGGGTTTTTCTCAGTCGTCTGGTTCGTTTCGCTATTGTAGGTTTAAGTGGTGTATTTGTAGATTTGGGAGTATTTTACTTTCTACATACATTCTTAGGTTGGTTATTAACTCCCAGTGGAATGCTTTCTACCGAAGTGGCAATTATTAATAATTTTCTCTGGAATGATGTATGGACATTTGGTGATATATCTGATTCACAACAGTTAGATAATAAGCGATTACAAAGGTTTTTCAAGTTTAATCTAATTTGTTTTTTCGGACTGATTTTAAATAGTTTAATTGTGAATTTTTTAGTTTATAAATTTGAAATCAATGAATATATGGCAAAATTGATAGCAATTATTTGTGTGACATTCTGGAATTTTGGTATTAATTTAAGGTTGAACTGGCAAATTAAGGAAACAACAGAATCATGATCACTAATAGCTTAAACGACTTGATATCAGTCCCGGTGGGAACGTTAAAAATTCCGGCATTGTCAGAACTTTCGCAGTCTAACGAGCCTGTTTATTGCTCTTTGATTATTCCTACATACAATGAAAGCAAGAACATTTTAGCAGTGGTGCATTTGTTAAGCCATTTGCTTGATGAAGCGTTACCAAATAATTATGAATTGGTTGTAATTGATGATGATAGTCCCGATCGCACATGGGAAATTGCCCAGGGACTAACAAAAGATTATCCTCACCTGCGGGTGATGCGTCGTCAGGGAGAACGAGGCCTATCTACTGCGGTGATTAGGGGTTGGCAGGTAGCTCAAGGGCAAATACTAGCAGTAATTGATGGGGATTTACAACATCCGCCAGAGGTATTAATAAAGTTATTAGAGGCGATCGCCCAGGGAGCGGATCTTGCTGTTGCTAGTCGTCATGTAGAAGGTGGTGGAACTAGTGATTGGCAATGGCATCGGCGATTTTTATCACGGGGGGCGCAATTCTTGGGATTGATGATTTTACCCAGTGTCGTTAGTCGTGTTTCTGATCCCATGAGTGGTTATTTTTTAGTCCGTCGAGAAGCGATCGCCCAGCAATCAATGAATCCCCTGGGTTACAAGATTTTAATTGAAGTATTAGGGCGATGTCAGATTAATCGTATTACAGAAGTCGGCTATGTGTTTCAAGAGCGTCAAGAAGGAGCGAGCAAAGTCACTTGGCGACAATATTTAGAGTATTTAATGCACTTAATCCGGCTGCGTTTTTAATAGTATAATCACTGTCAATAAATTTTGTTTGTTTTACGTTCACTCAGGTATAATCATGGAAAAAATTACTGCTACAGTCTACGACACAATTGACCCCTACCAATGGGTAACAGATATAGCTCATCAAGCCTGGAAAACTAGAGATCAGGAAGTTTGGGCTAACAACATTCAAGACTTGATTACACCTGACGCAGTTGTTCTTGATGCTGGATGTGGATTAGGAAGATTACTGCCTCGGTTTTGGTCAGCTAAAAAGATTGTTTTGGTCGAACCAGATCAAAAGAGATTTTTACACGCTTCCATAGTAGCCAAATGCTTACTTAATGAAGACCAAAAACTATTAGAAAAATTAAAGGATGACGCTTTTTGGCAAACTGATGAATATGATGGTTTACTTAAAGAAGCACATACATCACCAGTCAAAAGTGATAAAGTTCATCTTCTGAATGATGTCATGCAAAGTCCAGCGATCGCGCAATATGGAACTTTTGACCTCATCGTTTGTTCCCACATTTTTGAACATATTTCTTTAGATATTATCCAAGAAAGTATTGCCACTTTTTATAACCTCTTGAAGCCAAATGGTTCTTTAGTAATATTTGCTTGTAAGTCTCCCATCCTCCATCACAAGGGAGCTACTAAGGAGTTTGATCATCAAGATATTTTGATTAGCCGAGAAGAATTTGCCGAAATTTGTAAAAATGGACATTCCGCAGGTTTAGGAATTAGATATATGCCCTTCGATCTGTTTCAAACTATCCTGAATAATCCGTTTAATCCCACATTACAAGAGACATTTGGAGATGAGTTTAAATTCAAATCAGAACATTATCAACTTCCCACAACACCCCTATTTACCATCAAGCAATGGGAAGCTTACCATTCTGAGTTTTATACTCACAAAACTATGGAAGTTGGCACATATATTGAATATCCACAAATTCAGGCTCTTCTCTATCATCCAGTTAAACCAATAGAGAGTGTGGCAGAAGTATTAGAACTTGAACATCAAGTTAATCAAAATGAAACGTTGAAAAAAATGCATTTGATTGATATGGTTGTAGTCGCAAAAAAAATGAACCCTGATATTTTTTAGACTTCAACAATAAATCCAGGACTTACGCAACTGGCACATTGGCAAGGTGCATCAGACAGCAAAAATTTAGCAAATAAACAGATTGTTGATATCTGATGCACCCTACAATAGATTTTTGGTGTGACACTTGCGTAAGTCCTAAAATCCTTAAAATGCTGATGATCATTAGTTTTCCAACACACCATTTTTAATTCGGAGGAATGCTATATGCGCTATTTTGATGAATACTGTGAAATACATTTAGACCCTAACATTGCACCATATACATGGGTGTTTAGAACTAACGAGAAAATCTGTATCAGATTTGGTGTTCACTTATCCAAACATCCAGATTTGGGGCAGATAGCTTATGAGTTAAATGATGGACAAGGATATTGCGATATAGATCGCATTGTAGCACAGCCGGAAAGCGTCATCGAAAATGGCTTTAAAATGTTTTCAGTCGTCTTACCTCCTATTGGAAATGGCGGAGGATATGAATATAGGTTAGGATACGTGGATACTGATGGGAATGAACATACAAGTGAGCGATCGCAGTTCCTCTTTATCTGCGATGAAGCACCACGTTCAATGGCAGAAATTCCCTCCCTATTTCTCGGATTTGTCAATAATCAGCCCCTGTATGGACCTAAACCATCAGTGTCCATCACACCTGGTCCTGATGATTGGAATTCTCGTTTATTTTACTCAATCATTATTGATAGATTTGCTCGCAGTACGGACAACGATAACACTGGTCTAAGTGCAGTTAAATATGATCCATCTTCTCCCCATGCCAGTCATGGCGGCACAATTCGCGGTGTAACTGACCAGATAGCATACCTGAAAGCACTAGGAATCAGAGTCATTATTCTGAGTCCTGTCTATGTCAACGAGGCTGATGGTTATCATGGCTATCATCCTATTCATTTATTAATGGTTGATCCCCGTCTGGGTACACTTGAATGTCTGCGTGAATTGGTGAAAAAAGCGCATGAAGCTGATATTGCCGTCATTTTAGATGTAGTTGTCAATCACATCGCAGATAGCATTAACTGGGAAGAATATGGCGGTCCACCAGGGGGAGAATTCAAGTATGTGCAAGGTGAACAAGCTGCGGTTATGCCTTTTCCCATCGAGGCACGTAATACGGCGCTTTTTCACGGACCAGAATACACCGACATGGTGAATCAAAGACTCTTTGGGTTTCTCGAAGACTGGCGCACGGAGACGAAATATGTCCGCGAGTTACTGATTCAACACCTTAAATACTGGATTGCCGAAACAGATATTGATGGTTTTCGCTACGATTCAGCCCGTCATGTTGGGGTTGATTTTTGGGAACCTTGTGTAGAAGAAATATTAAGATATGCAACACATCTAGGGAAAAAAGAATTTATACAAATAGCAGAACACGCAGGAAGCACCCACGCAGAAGTAATTGAATATAATAGTGCCAAATTTTCCGGTTTGATTGACTATCCAACCTACTATTCTATTAAAAATAGTCTGGCTGATGGTCATTGGCTAGGAGGTTTTGCAGATTATTGTTGTGGTTTTCTAAAACCATCGCAGCAATATCATCATGGTTGGCAGAATAATCTGATGTTCCTGGATAACCAAGACACAACCAGAATTTTTCATCAATTCTTGTGTCGGATGGAAAATCGAGATGAAGCGCGAGTCCGGTTACATTTTGCCCTTGCTTGTTTAATTTTAGGTCCACAAACACCTTTTATCTATCAAGGAACAGAACAAGAGTTTTGTGGTGCTTTAGGAGTATATCAATGTGAGGATACAGGGAATTGGCTGGGTCATGATTGTTATGTACGGGAGGATATGTTTGAAAATCCTGCTTGTGCTTGGCAGTTTGGGTCAATTAATCGGAAAACCTTTCAGCCATATAGTCAACACCATCCCACTTTTTTACTAATTCACAAACTTGCTGAAATTCGTGGGCAAAACAAACTGATTCAAAATGGCACAAGAACCTTATTGTGTTCTCATGAAAATGGTATGTGGTGTGTGCTTATTCATGGTACTGGTGATCAACAACCGCTGTTAATAGCCATGAATTTGGGAATTACTCCCGTATCTGAGCAGAGTTTAAAGATTCCTAGCTGCTATGGAGATTTTTGTACAATTGATATCCTAATTACTACGTCAGGTGGATTACTTAAACTGGTGGCAGACGAAATACAAATTCAGCTTTCAGCTTTTACATTTATGCTGGGGAAACTATCCAAAAGTCTTTCTTGAATATTAATATTTTGAGTATTTTAGCCAAGTTATACATCTAAATTTGTGATACAAAATTCAATCGGCTACTGAGAGGATGTTTGAAAAGTATCAGAATTAATCGAGATCCCCCCAACCCCCCTTACAAAAGGGGGCTAAATTCCTCAAAGTCCCCCTTTTCAAGGGGGATTTAGGGGGATCTGCGGGTGTCAGATACCACACGAAAAAGTTTTCAAACAACCTCTGACTCTATTATCAATACATATAATCCACACAGCTTAATCGTTTGATTCTATTGTTTGAATTAAGATTTTACTCTTTTCTCTTTTGCTTATGATATAAGGGATATAGTAATGCTAAACTCCTACACATCTAGGTTTAGCAAAAAAATCTGGAGTCAACTAAAATCATTAACACTGATTAACCATATAAAGATGAATGGATTTAAACTCAGAGCAGTATCGCAATTTTGGGCGATCGCCAAACTCTATTGGTTAGGTAATGAAAAACGAGGTGCGATCAGTTTACTTGGACTTCTAGCGATTTTACTATTCGCTAATACTCAAGTTAAGGTTTTTCTAAATACCGTACAGGGAAACCTGATTTCTGCCCTTTCGGTTCGTAATAGTACAGGATTTTGGCAAGGTATAACAGTTGCTTTTGCTGGAATTGTTATCTTTGGTTTTTTAAACTCTGGCTATGGCTATTTACGAGAAATAATCGGTTTATATTGGCGCAAATGGTTAACCCATGATTTACTCAATCAATATTTTCAAAATCGTGCTTTTTATGAATTGAGTAATTTTGATAAAGAAATTGATAACCCAGACCAACGTATTTCTGAAGACGTTGCTAATTTTTGTCAGCAATCTATTGGCTTCTTGGTCAATTGTCTGGAGTCAATTTTGGTAGTGATTGCATTTAGTGTCATTCTCTGGTCTATTTCTCCTAATTTAGTTATTGCTTTAATACTCTATTCTATATTAGCTTATACAATTACTATTGTTTTTTATGGTAAAAAATTAACTCAACTCAATATTGAACAACTCAGAAAAGAGGCTAATTTTCGCTTCAGCTTAGTTCGCATTCGAGAAAATTCTGAGTCTATCGCCTTCTATAATGGCATATCTCAAGAAGAAAACAAAGTTAAATTTATATTTAATCAAGTATTTAATAATTTTAAAAAATTAATCCTCTGGTCAGAAGTATATTTAAATGTATTTAAATATCAATTTGGTTATCTGCCTTGGATTATCCCAGCGTTAATTTTAGGAAACCAAATTCTCTCAGGGGAAACTGAAGTAGGCAAAATCACCGAAGCTGGAGGAGCTTTTGGACAAGTTGCTTTTTCAGTGAATTTGATTATGTATCAATTTGAAAAATTTACAAAATTTGCTGCGGCCATTAATCGGTTATATGTTTTTCATGAATATCTCCAAAAATCCAGAAAATCAACTGCTGATAACAGCAATATTCAGATACTAAAAGAAAACAGATTAGCATTTGAAAATCTGACTGTTCAGACTCCTAACTATGAAAAAACCCTATTTCAAAACCTTTCTCTAGAATTACAAGCGGGTCAAAGCTTACTTGTCATGGGAGATAGTGGTTGTGGGAAAAGTTCTTTATTGCGTGTCTTAGCTGGCTTATGGAATTCAGGAACTGGTGTAATTGTGCGTCCAGAATTAGAAGAAATACTATTTTTACCTCAGCGTCCTTACATGATTTTAGGTACTCTGCGAGAGCAGTTAATCTATCCCCATAGCAATGCTAATATTAGTGATGAAGAACTTGATCGAATTATCAAGTTAGTGAATTTATCAGACTTAGCTGCAAGATTTGAGGGTTTAGATATAGAGAAAGATTGGAGTGAAATTCTTTCTTTAGGAGAACAACAAAGATTAGCTTTTGCTCGGCTTTTAATCACTCAACCCAAATATGCTATCTTAGATGAGGCTACTAGTGCGTTAGATGTTAAAAATGAAGAAAAACTTTATAATTTGCTGATAGATATAGAGACAACCTTTATTAGTGTTGGACATCGCCCGACTCTCAAAAAATATCATCAAATTGTTGTTAATCTTTCAGCTTCAGGTCATTCCACTGGAGTTTAGACTAAGAGAACTCCACAAAAAAGAGGGCGCAGATAGCGGCTGGGGGATACTGAAAAATAGAGTAGATAAGTAGGGCTTGCTGAATAAACATAAAACCGGGACAAATAAATGACTTGATGGGGATAGAAAGTGAAAAAGGTGCAAGAAAAAGAGTTAAAATGGGTAAAATCCCTTGCATCAAGGCGCATTAAGATGTATATAAAATCGCAAGAACAGGAAACAGCACCGGAAAAGTTTCAACAACCCTTCGAGGAGAAATTGGCATTAGATAACCGATGGGTAATCATGCCACCTGTAGACCAGCAGATGTCAGTTATCCCACAGACTTAGGATTATTAAATCAAGCCAGAAAGCGCACAGAAACAATTATAGATATTCTATATAAATCTCTAGAAGGAAAAACTATAAACAAACCAAGAACTTACAGAAATATAGCTAGAAAAGATTACTTATTAGTAGCCAAAAAAAGGAGACCAACTGTTCAAGAAAGAACAAAAGCTATTAAACAACAACTGCAATATATCAAAAGAAATTTATCTCATATCCAGCAATTAATTGAGCTAAGTACCTCACTCTCAGAACTGAGTAACAGACAATATAAAATGTTGTTAGTAGTAGCAGAAATTCATCGTCAACAACTGTGGTTATATGAAAATAAAAAACAGAAAATAGAAGACCGTATAGTCAGTTTAACTCAACCACATATCCGTCCAATTATCAGAGGCAAAGCGGGTAAAAGGACAGAATTTGGGGCAAAGTTATCAGCTAGTTGTTATGATGGATATGTGTTTTTAGACCACATCAGTTGGGATAATTTTAACGAATCAGGAGACTTAAAATCGCAGGTAGAAGCATACAAAACTGACACTGGATATTATCCTGAATCCGTTCATGTGGATAAAATTTATCGGACAAGAGAGAATCGAGCTTGGTGTCAAGAAAGAGGAATTAGAATCAGTGGTCCGCCGTTGGGAAGACCACCTAAAAATGTCAGTAAAGAAAATAAGAAACAGGCTGCTTATGACGAAGGTATTCGTAACTATATTGAAGGTAAATTTGGGCAGGGTAAACGAAGATTTAGTTTGGGTAGAGTCATGGCTAAACTTCCTCATACCTCTCTAACTGCTATTGCTATTACTTTTTTAGTTATGAATCTTTCTACCTTACTATCAAGGGGTTTTTGGGGATTTTTATGGCAATTTTTCCAAATAATCTCTTTTTTCTTTAATTCGATTAGAAAAAGTGATGTTTTGCCTAATTTTAAACAACAAAAACTTATCTTTGCTTTTGCCTAACTACCTAGTTAATTTTTTTTGCCTTTTTCCACTTTTTCAGCAAACCCTAAGTAGGGGGTAACTGTTCACAGGATTAATTCGGCTACCAGAAAAAATAAGTAGAAAGACATGGTAGAGTAGAAGGCATGGAAAAAATCTGCCACATCTGCCACACCTATAAAATGGAAATACTGGTGGGAGTCAACCTTCTCCTTCTCTACTCCCACAAGTTCCTGCCCCTAAATAAGTTTAAGTTATAAATACTGCTGTGTTTTGCGTAGTTATTCATTTGTACTCCAGATGGATTAGCAAGTGATTGTTCGTGACCCGCCCAACTAGCAGCGAACTGCTTGCAGCAGCGCTTCGCTATCGCCACCGGGATTTTGTATTCTGTGGATAACCTTATGCAGTAGGCGTGGCGCAAACAGTAAGCAGTGAAAGGGATGTTTGCGCGAGAAAATGCTTTAGTTACTCCAATACCTTAGTCAAATTACGAGGGTGAGATGATAATGCTTTAACCATGAACTCCCGTTCCTCGCTCTTGCTTGGCAAAAACAATCACCCCTAAAAATTCCTTAAAGGTTTCCGACAAGGATTTTTTAAATGTATTGACGGTAGGATAAGGGTTTTAGATTCTAAACTACCTTTTCATCGAAACGCTTATATATGATTATTTTTGCCGTTTTTGCCAAAAATTATCAAGGCTCTTATTTTGGCAATAGTATTGTTACTCGCTGTCCATATTCCTTGAAAGTTTTAGCAGTGCATGGTGATGGGTGCTGATTCCATAATTCCCAATCTTTGACCCACTCCAAATAGTACGGATAAACTTCTCTGTAACCTGTTTTACCTTGATTAACTTTTAACAGATATGGGTGTTCTGAGGAAATTTCACAGAAAAATATTTCATGTGGTCTGAGTCCATAAGTCGCTAAAACTCCATAAGCCCATTGCCAGTAATTTTTAAATAATTTTCTGTTGGATTCTATTTCTGCCTTGCTGGGAATATAGCGGGGTGTAGTTTCGCTGATACCATAGTTTCCCGTATAAGGTTTAAGGTCAATGTTTATATTTGCAAATTTAGCTAATGCCGTTAATTTCTCGCATACCAATTGCCTCTTTCTGGTGTTAGCTGGTACTTGAGATGCAGCCGCTAATATCGTTTCTGGGGTAAGTTCATCTTCCAAAAGTCGCCATGCTGGCAAGTAATCTGATTTCCAGGTGGTTTCGGTTATAGGAGTTTTCCCCTTGCGGTTGTAGTAATCAGCCTCAAATTTCTCAATCCATAATTTAGCGTTGTCAGTGGTATTTTCAGTAATTGCTAATTCCTTGACAAGATATTCAGACCACTCAAATTTCCCCTGGGCCAATAAACCTCCAACTTTCTTGGCTTCTGATTCAGCAAATTGTAACCCAGCAGGATTGGCGTAAATCCCCAAAGATAAAAGCTGTTGGTAAGGTGGCTTGTCTATTCCTGGTTTTGGCGGAAATGTGGCACGAAGTGAGAGACGATCTCCCCGCTGATAAACCACTACACCGATATTGCCGGCTTTTAATCTTGCGTTAACCTCGTCTAATGTCCACTTCTTGCTGTTCATTGATCTAAAGTTGATCTATTATTCTGTTATTTTCCACTAAATTCTAAAGTGTTGCGGCACGATGGAGAAATATCAAAAGGTTAATATAACAGGGCATTGAAACGACAAAACCCCTGATTTCTCAAGGGTTTCACTAGGGCCAGCAGTTGGATTTGAACCTACGACCTTCCGATTACAAGGCAGAATTTATTTATCTAAAACCCAGTGTTAGCAATGGTTTTGGCTACATCTAAAATAATTGATCTAATTTTGAGCTACCCTATTAATGCTGTAATAATTTTTAACAAAGTGTTCCTATTTGTAATGCCCACTAATCCTACACTACCCGTTTTAACAACATGGACACTATTTACACCCAATTTCTCGGATAATAATTATCCATCAAAAAATGATAATTTGACACAGGTTCTCCACTTAAATTAAGAGAGTTTGATCTTATTTTTTTCAAAATGAGAATTGCTGCTCGGAAGGAGTTAGCATTGATGGAGGATTTGATTCCGTTGTTGCACAAGCTGGCGCAGGGGCGAGAAATTTCGGGGTTGGGGGCGTATGAGCAGTAATATAGATATCGTCGGTACTAGACAAACGACATAAAAACAGCTATGAACCCTATTTTGCAACAAATTCAACACCATGCTGCCGCTCTACCGATATCATCGCAAGCGGAGTTACTGAATTATGCTGTTTATTTAGAACAAAAAGCACGAGAAAAAACGCCTATCACTTTAAACCAAGTAAGGCGCGAAGGTTTGGCGCAAGCATTGGCGCAGGCGGTGGCGTTAAATCCTTTTGCAGAAATTACTGATCCAGTTGTTTGGCAGCGTGAACAACGCCAAGATCGCAATTTGTTCGGGAGAGACGATGCTGATTGATAGTAATTTGATTATTTATGCCACTCAGCCGCCATATACGCAGTTGCGTAGCTGGTTGGTGAATTATGCCACGCATTATTCTGCGATTAGTCGTTTGGAAACATTGGGCTACCATCGTTTAGGTGAGGCTGAAAAACAGGCCATCATGGCGATTTTAGATAACTTGGATGTTTTGATGATCAATAAAGTTACGCTGGAAATTGCGGTGGCTTTGCGCCAACAGCGAAAAATGTCCGTAGGTGATGCCCTAATTGCTGCAACCTGTTTAGATTCTGATCTACCGTTAGCAACGGCAAATATAAAAGATTTTGAGTGGATAGAGGGTTTGGTGATCCACAATCCATTGGAGCTAGGGAGTTAGCATTTTATGGATGATTTGATGGCGCAGGGGCGGGACATTTCGGGGTTGTTTACAAAAGAGGCTGTTTTGGATTGGGAAACACAGCATGGGGGTGAGCTATGAGTGTGCCTAAGTTGCGCTTTCCTGAGTTTTGGAATACGGGGGAGTGGGAAATGTTCACGGCGATTCCCAGGTCGCGCTAGTTACACTATCGCTCGGTATTTTAGATGGATACACCGATGGAAGAAATAGTCAAATTTTAGGAGGTATAATTAAATCTAAATATTCTCTTTTAAATTAAAAAAATGACTGAATTTGATTTTATAGAATCTATACCAGGTTTTATTTCCCTGGTTGATCTAAATTGTAGATACTTGAGAGTCAACAACAATTTATCTACTTTATTTAAAGATAGCGTTGAAGGTAAAATAGCAGGTGACAAATGCTATGACCAAGCTAGAGAAATAAAAAAATTGATTAATTCCCCAGTGGGAACAGAGACAAATTGGGAATATCATCATGATGATATATGCTTGGCAGTTTGTAGCAAACGGTGTGAAAATTTTATCATTAACCAAGCAATTGATATTACTGACAGAAAAAGCTTAGAGCAAAAGCTTTCTGCATTAGCTAAACGACAAGATGCCTTACTAAAAGCTATTCCTGAAGCGGCTGAATCCGGTTCTAGCAGACGCTCTAGTGAAGAATTAAAAACGCTTGTTAAGTTATTAACTCAACGTCCGATAATTGAGAAAGAATCTACTGAATCTCTGATAAAATTAGAGGTGGAGTTAAGAGAAAATACTGCTAAAATCCAAAATATTGAAAAACTTCTTTTTTGGGATGATACCTCGCTTTTGGGACGAATTAAAGAGCTTGAAATTCACCAGAATAATGATAATGTGAACTGGCATGAAATTGAAACAAGCAAAAAAAATATAGAGAAATTATCTGAAATTGCCGGCATTATTGTTAACATTCCAGGTGGAGGAAGAACAATATTTGTGACATTAATCATAGTTAATGTTTTAACTACCTTTTTTGTAGATATTGCTGCAAGGGTGGTAGACATCCATGAAATAATTCCAATAGTTAGAGATGCAAAGCCTTAAAATAATTTGTAATTCGTAATTAAACCCCAAAATTACGAATTGCGAATTAGTAATTAAAAATGTTATTGATTTACCAATAGAAACTCCCTAATTTGTAAATCTTCTGGAAATTCAGATAAAATTCCACCTTTTTTATCACTGATTTTGTAGGGTGCATTATCTAACATTGGTTTTGCTCCAAGTTGTTTGATAAATATTCGTACTTGGGCTTTTTGGCAAGCTTTGGTGAGCGATAGCGAAGCGCTGCTGCAAGCAGTTCGCAAATGTTCAATCTCACAAACACGGGCATTGTGTCCAGACTCCCCACCAAGAATGCACCAACTTAGTCGGGGTATACACTGATTACAAATTGCTAATCCAGCTACAGGTGCAGCGTCAACAGCATAGAGAATGTCCCGTTGTTCACCGCAGCCATCACAGATACCCGCACCAATAAACTCGCTTAAATACTCTGATAAATCAATATCTTCCAAAACTGGTTCACAACTGAGAAAACGAATTTTGGCAGGTGTTTTTAGCAGATAATAAACATCTTCAGCGTCTTTCTGTGTGCATACTGAATACCCCAACCACAGATGATCCAATGGTAACTTGAGTTCCGTTTCCTCTAAGAATCTGCAACTTTCCTCAACCAATTTGCGTACCCGTTTTGTTAGCTTGGTTTCTAGTATTTCGGATTTAGCTTTCACCAATGCAGATTGAATCTTTTGGAGACGGTCAGGACTGGTGAAATACTGGTGCATAATTTCCGGGCGTTTGGTGAGAATTTGGTAAATGTTCCACCGGGCGATGATCATATAGGCCACAGCTTCATCTATGAACTCAAAGGGAACTTTTTCATGAAATAAATCCCCCAAATTAGCGACAAATACGAGTTCGGGGTTTTCCCAATTTCCCCATTCCAAAATCCATTTTAAGCGTTGGGGTTGTAGATTGATTTGCCCTGTCCATTGCAGTTTACCATTGGTTGATTTTCTGACTGTTCCTGCAAAAACATCGGATATTTTGGGGTTGGGATGATGTGAATGAATCCAACTTTCTAACACTGCATAGCAATTCGCGCAGCCGTCCGAATCTGGATCACACCCCGTTACTATTGGCCATGTATTACCAGTCCATTCAATATTAGAATCTTTACTCATTTTTTTATCCTTATTAATTAACATCAAACATTAAAAAAAGCCGGGATAACCCCAGCTTAATTGTCATTTAATTACCATAGATATCACCTTCTGGTATATATTCATCGGCAACAGGGGAATTACCATTAACAGTGAAAGTCTCTACTGGTTTGGATTTATCAAGCAGTTTTCTGTATTCTTCTCTGACAGCTTCCCGACATTTATCTTGGAGAAGTTGAGTACACATATCCTCGTTTTCTCCTTCTGATATTGATGCCCAGAGTGAACAGCCTAATACGGCACTATTAAAGTCGCCTAAGTTAAACTTTCTTTCGTAGCTAACTGCGATGGTTTTGATGAACATTTTAACCTCTATTTTTATTGAAAATTAACCAAAATCATTAAGCGGTAGCATTAAAAAAAGCCGGGATTTCTCCCAGCCTGTAATTCCAATTAATTAACTGTTTTCAGGACTCCTTTGGGCAATCTCAGCAGAAATTTCCTGGTACATATCGTATGCACCAATGCAATCATCAGGTAGATTACTTGGATATTTATAGCCATATCTTAGTAAGGCATAAAGTAAATTGATTTCATCATCATCGAAGTTAGCAAACCGAGATTGATTAGTTTCGAGATTATTACAAATTGATTCAGGCATATTTTTCTCCATTATGTAACATTAATGATTACCAATACCACTAAGCGGTAGCACTAATCATTTTCTAAACATGACAACATTAATAGGCTGGGAAACCCCAACCCGATTAATTACTGATAAACTTCTAAAAAGACCCAGGAATAAACCTGAGTCAAATAACTAGATAAAAGATGTTTTCTTATTAGCAAGTTCAATTAATTCATCTACAAATTTACATAAAGTTTCCATATCATCATTTGGAGCTTTACGAACTTGTATAAACGTTTCATCTAAATCTGGTTTATCACCATCTCCCATCAGTCCGGGGTCAAACAAGATATGAACTAATGCTACCTTAGTGTTCTTAGCCCATCTGCTAACTTGAATTTCATAATGTCCATATAATCCATCATCATAGCGATGATCTTTACATATAAACATGGAACTCTCTAAAAACTCTATAAACTTTTTATCCTGTGAAATCCAGGTTCTTTTTTCCATTTTATTAATATCAAACAGTTCTGCGTACATTTCTAATTTCTCCATATAGTCAACAGCCCCAATAAGCGATAGCATTAAAAAAGTCAGCAATACCCTTATGTATTGCCAACTAATTGTTAGAAATTGTCTGGATCATTCCAACCAGGAGGATTCAATACCAAAGTTGGTTCAAAAATAACATTTGCCCCATAATCTCTAATAAGGTCATCACAGTTTCTGAGAGATTGATTCAAACAACTGTCGAAATCTGGAGTACAAGCGTTACCATCAAATATATAGAAATCAGGATGCGAGGAAAGACTAACTTCGGAAGCATATCGTTGGTCAATCCATGTAGGATGATTTTCATAAATTTCGATTTGGAATCCTTGATAATGAACTATCATGTTATTCATGGGTGTCCTCGCAATTAATAAAAAACCAACACCTCTGCGCGATAGCGTCCCCACAGAAAAAAAAGAGTCAGAATTACTCCTGACTCGTGGTAAACTTAATAAGCGTTAAGCATTTGACTAACTAAACTAGGATTAAACTCAGCAAGTCTTTCTACAAAAAATGCCGACTGTTTAATCTTTTCTTCCTTGGGTAGTTTCATCAACTCCTGAATTATCAAACTGATTGCACGACGTTCAGCTTTATAATCCTCGAACTGAGAAAGCCATACCCAATTAATTCCTGAACTTGAAAAATGCTGAACAATAATATCTGTGTCGGTAACTTCTCGAAGCACGTCCCTAGTTTTGTTCTCACCTTTCTCATCTTGAAATTCCTCAGTAACTAATGTCTTAGTTTTGTAAAGAATTTCATAAACTTTTCCAAGCTCATTATCATCTTCGGAAAGAATTTTGATAAGTTCATATCCATGACTTTCCAAAACCGCACTCAAATATTGAAAGAATTGTTCATCTTTCTCTTTCACTGTTTTCTTAGATTTCAACATTACAAAATCTCCCCAATTACCCAAGCCTGAAAACTAATACTTGTCCATTGCGGTTTTAATGTTTCCATTAGCAATTCAGCTTTTGATTTAATTTCTTGGTTTTCATTATTATTAATTAAATCAATTAATTCCAAACAAATAGAATCTAACTCACTGAAAGTATCTATACCATCTTGGATTTTAGATTCTAACTTAATTAATGATTCAAGCATTTTTCTTTCAAACAAACAACATCATCATTAGGCGGTAGCCCAATAAAAAAAGGCAACTATTTCAGTTTGTCCAAAAACTTAAATCCCTAGTTTTCTCTGTTTCGTGTTTTGCTATGCCAGAATCAAATTTTGTTACCGAGCCAGTAATAACTAACTCGGTTTTTATCTTTACTCTTTCCAGTTATTTGGATTTTCTGGCGATGCTAAACTTTGTTCATAGGTATGGTTCATAGTCATATCGCTAAATTGCCGTTTGGCAATCTTTAAGCCCAATCCTATAAAATCTTTATGATCTTCCTCATCCCATAACGGAGATAATGCAATCGCTTCAATCAATCTTGCATTATAATCAGTTAACACTCCATGTATTTCTAGAGTATCAACTAATTTCAACAATCTTTGTTTTGGTGATGGAGGACGGTAACATCTATTTGTTGTTAGCAAAGCTTTTGGCGTAAAACCTGTTAATAATTTCATAAATTTCCTCTAACTAAAAAAAGAGCCGGGATTTCTCCCAGCCCAAAACCTAAATCAAATCAATTATTTACCGCCTTTAATCTTCTTAACATTTGATGGTGGTAACTCTGGCTGTTCTTGGCCACCTTCAAGAAGTGCAGTTATTTCTTCGCTAGACAAACCATCCAAACACTGCATATCACGAGTACCTTCAAAATCAAATAAAGCTGGTTGAGTCTGTAACAATCCAGCTATTTGTTGCAATTGCTTGTTTTCGGGTTCACCTTGACGTTCTCTCCAGTCGAAAGCAACTGTATAGTATGGACCATCTTTACCAGATTCTTTGTTGAATTTGATAGTGAATATTCCCATACCCGGATCTTGTTCACTAATTACATCTTGAACTTTGCTAAACAAGTTGGAAATACTTTGTTTCTTGATATAGCAAACACAGACTGTATTTTGTGGCAATATTTTGGGATCTATGTTTGGTGCAGCAACAAAGAATAATTGAATCCATTGACCTGTATATTGTAGTCCCAGATTTCCATAATACTTAGAGACTTTGATGATAGAAATATCAATTTTATCATCTGGATTACTGCGTCTGTGCTGTGGTTCTTTTCCACCTACAAATATTCCTCCATCTTTGCAGTTTAATCTCACACTATAAGGTACATCAGGTAAAGAAATTGCATCAACTGGTTTTTTCCCAAATACTGAAAACATGATTTTTCCTCTTATTACAATTCAAACTATTTAAAAATCCAAAAACTTATGACATGACTAATCTGAAATGAAAAGCCAAAACCTAAAAGCGGTAGCACAGAAAAAATGTAGAAACTTAGTATTTATTACCAAAGTTCTACATTAATTCTAAACAATTTACAAGAACACTGAAAGGGTTGGTTTTAATGTCATTGTCTCTTGACGACGTAATTCATATTCCTTTTTCAGCCTAGAAAGATATGGAGTGAATATTACACGATTGCGTTCTAATTCTAATTCAGCGATCGCTTGTTGATGCTTCTCAATTTCCGATTCAATTCTAGCTAAATCGTTGGCTTTATTTTGAGATAATTTAGCCGTTGCTGTTCTGATATCTGATTCAAGTCTGTTTAACTTCAAATCAGTTTGAGGTGTTTCGTATTGTTTCTTGAATACCAAAACAATTTTGCTGTTATTGTTCTGGTAAACAGTTTTATTTTTGGTGTTTTCACAAGTACCCAAAACTTCTATTGCTTCACCAACTGCTTCTGGCATCAAGCCTTCAATTTCAAATTGCAACTTAGAAATATTGTTTCTAAGCTCAAGTAACTTTTCCAGATTTTTCATGATAAACTAACTTCAGTAATTAACTTATTAGAGGGGTTAGTTGCAATCCTAACCCTTCATTTTTCATGAGTTCAATTCAGATTTATTCTGGTCAGACGTGGACATTGCCAGAATTGATTCTAAAGTTTCATGGTCAAACTCAAGTAGTTTCTTGCAACCAGCTTGAAAAGATTGAAATTTCTCCCTGGCATAATCAGAATCTACAAATTTAGTTCTGAAGAGAAAATCATAATAATCCATATTCCAGTAGGCTTTTGCCAATTGATTCAAAAATTCAGTTGTCATTATTCATCCTCTTTGATATTAAATTCGTCAGCTATTTCTTGCCAATCAATTTCTTCAAAACTTGCTGTAAGTAAATAAGTTAATGGTTGAAATAATATTGAATCTTTATTTTCTAAGAAGTGATTTTTCAAGGATTCAAAATATTTCTCTAGTTCACTTGCAGATGATTCACAAGGTAATCCATTGTTGGTTATCCACATTGAAATTACATAAGTTTCGTAATTTCTCCAACCTTCCCATCTACCATCATTCATCACAGTCATCATCTTTTTCTGTATCGTCTTCGTCGCTATCAATCCCATTTAGTTCTGTTAATTGTTTCCAATTCACCACATTAAGCGACTCAGTAAGTAGGTCTTCTAACGCACTACAAAATCTGTTATATTGCGATTTTTCTTTGAATATTTCATTTTTGAGATTTAAGAAACTATCTTTCAATTCCTGTTCTGACAAATCACAATCTTCAATCCATAAACTAACTTGCCAAGTCTCGTCATTTGAGTATCCGTTACAAGTCATTATTCTTTCATCCAGATAATACAATCATGAACACAACCACTAAGCGGTAGCACTGAAAAAATAAAGCTATCAAAGTTCAGATACCACCATTGTTTTACCGTCAAAAATCTCAACTTTCACAACTTTTTCTAAATTTTCAATAGGGTAAATTCCTACAGCGAAATATTTTCCTAGAAAATACTCAATCGTTGATTCATAAGATGCCGTTGCACTGATTGAGGTTTTCCATGTATAGCCTGTAGTGGTTGTAAGTTTTGCTGATTTGAGCATTTATTTCTCCTGATGGATTTGCATAACAAAACCCCTAACTCTATTGTGAATAGAATTAGGAGTATTAAAATTAGAAATGGTTAAAACAAACTAAATTGAGTATGATTTGGTTTTGGTGGTTGATAAATCGAGACTTCTTTCGTTTTTGGATGCACTTTAATCACAGACATAAACTTCTTAACTGCCATGCAATAAGTTTTGAAAGCTCCACCTGTAAATCTTCCGTCATAGATTGCAATGCAGACATCAGAATGATCAATCATGTATCTATTTCTGATGTGCATACAATCTGCGGTATAGTTGGGTCTAAGGATTACTTGATTTTCTGCATATCTGAGAAGAAAATCGCTTTCTTTCCTATGCTGCAAACTCCACAATTCTGATTGATTAGCGCAAGGGATTACAGCCGTCCAAGGTAAGTTTCTACTCATTAAAACCTTTGCAGCCAATTGATCTGAACCTAAAGCCATACCAACAAAAAAATGATTTATCCCCATGTCTAAAGCTAAGTCAATTGCTATATTGATTTGTTTGGTGATATCAGGAATTTTTCTATGACCTGTAAAGCAAGCAATTTTCTGAGAATATAGTTCTGGATATTCTGGCTCATATCTGGTTTCTTCAACAGATACACCATGAGCTTCAATTGTTTGAGCAATATATTTCATCATGAAACTACTACTAAAGACCAAAACCAAAAGGCGGTAGCACAGAAAAAAATGAAATAGATCCTAACCTTCATGATGAAAGCTAGGATTCCAATTAATTAAAAATCTATTTCCTCGCGGATTTGCTTATACCGACGTAAATCGTTTTGATTTCTTGCTGTTATTTCATTTAATTTAGTAAGTGCTTCATCAAGGTTCTGAGTGTTATAAATACAATACTGTCTACCCTTTTCAAATACACTATAAAAGCCTGTTAAACCAATACTTTTCCCATATTTTGTCAAATCCGTACACCATTTGACATAAAGGTTATTGCCTACAGCAGCTAATTCATGCTTGATTAATTCATCTTGTCTGATTCTATTACCTCTAGCGATAGCTGAACTTAAAGCTTGCTCACGAGATTGAGAAGAAAAATCAAAATCTTCACTCAAAACTAGCTTATCATTGAGATATATGTCATAAGAAAACACATTCATTCCCGCTGATTCACGATAATACTGGCGAAGATTACGGATAGAACCTTTGATTTCTGGATGCTGGTAAAACATTAGTTTAAACCTTAGTAAAACATTAAAAACAAATTCTCTTCGCGGTAGCGTTACTATCGTAAAAATTATGAAAAAAATAACGATTACTTCTTTGAATAGGAGTAATCGCTATTTAAGCTATTCACAATTTAATAAACTTGTCTGATAGTCAAATTTAATCTTCCTCCAGATTTGAGAAGATTAGATGTACCATGAATTATGCCTTTAATGCCGTGATAAAACATCCTAAATTCGCCATGTAAAATCAAGATATCGCCACTTTTCAAGATAATCTCTTTGGTAGGATCTTTTCTACGTTTACCACCTATGAGAAAGATTCCATCATCACCTAAACTAATACTAATGATTGGTGATTTTTGATTAACTTCAGTGTTATCTTGATGAAGTCCTAATTTACTACTCTGAGTATAATAATTAATCAAACAAGTCTCAGGTTTATAGTTATAATCTCCAACTTCTGCTGCTAGAGATTTAGCTAAATTTCTGATAACTCCTGGAATTGGCTGCCAAGGTTTATTAGTTACAGGATGTTTATCATCATACCGATAACCATTTTGGTCAGAAATCCAGCCAACTTTACCACAATTGGTCATTTGATAATTAAAGGGAGAGCCATTTTTCATTGTCGGACTGAAAAGAGGCGATCGCTTACCAATTTCTCTACAATGTTGTAAAATTTCTTGTTGTTGAGATTCGGAAAGATATTGTTGTAGATGTAGCATAAAGATGTCCTAAAAAAATAAACTAAATTCTCTTAGCGGTAGCTGCAATATCGTAAAAAATTTAGTAATTCATTAAAAAAAAGCCCCAATTCCTATAGGAATCAGAGCTATTCAAAATCAGAATCTATATTGTTGCTAAAATCTGACCAATTTTGTCATATATTTCATTGTCAGAAATGCTTCTAAATTCTCTGTTTTTAACGTAATAATTACCATCAAAAATCATACATTTATCGTGATAATACAAAAATATGTATTTATCGGGATAACATGATACTAATTGTTCTAAATGTGGTTTAATTACTTCATTGAAATATTTAGTATTTTCCGCTAATTTTCTGAATGCTGCTTGAACTGGTGTTTCTCCAGGTTTTCTATCAATCGGCTGTTGTTTAAATTTTCTTACGAACTTGACCATTATTTTCCTCCAGTTGTAATTAAAAAAAAAGCTTCTAACCTCATATAGAGATTAGAAACTATTAAATCAATCAAGCAAAGATTTAGTATGGAGGATACCCATATTCATCATCTCCATCTCCATCTTCACTTTCTTTAAAGCCATTCGTTTGACTAGTCTCATAACCAAACTCTCTAGCTTTCTTAGCTGCTACTCGTTCTTGAATTAGTTTCTTCTCAGAATAATGTTCTGATCTGACACTTAACAACTCATCAACGGTAAAACCTAACTCTTGGATAAATTCAATCAATTCATCTAAAGATTTATCGTGAATTGGATCTATTTTCCATTCATCACCAAATTCTGTATTATAACCTTCTAAGCCACGTTTATAATTAGGATTATCAAGCTTATGCTGTTCCCAACTCATAACTCGAATAGCATCTAATAAAGTTAAACGTTGCTTTTCAATAACTTGAACTTCTTGTTGAGATTTTGTGACAAATTTAATAGCCATGATGAAACTCCTAAAAGAAAATAAAATGAAAGAAAAAAAAGAAAAGGAATCAATTGACTCCCAAAATCTCTTCGCGGTAGCGTCCATATTTAATAAAATGCTGAAATAAATATTCAATGAAACCTCCAAAAAATATTAGAGATTTCATTAAGGTTTATTTAACAGCAATAGTTTTACAACAACATCACTATTTGGCAATAGCTTTTTAAAAAGCCCCGATTCTACAAGAACCAGGACTTTGATATCAGCTACTTACTTTGGCAAATTCTCAATAGATACTAATTCTGGAATTTTAGAAATGTCAGTTACTTTTTGTAATCTTTTTCCAATAATGGAAAGTATTTTTAGCTTTTCAGAAGTACACTTATCCTTGAGATAGTATCCCTGAATTCCAAAGTCAATATTTAAGATCGTATGAATTTCTGCCTCCATACTTGAATTAATTGTTTTTAAGTCAGCGATAGCATTCAAAGCATCTAACTGATTTGTAACTCCTAATTTCTCGTAAATTTCTAACAGCATTGGTGCATTATTATCAGACATAATCAAATTCCACCTCAAAAACAACACCAATTAGCGGTAGCACTCACAATAATTTGCAAATGCTACCAAAATAAAATCACTTATAATACTCGCTATACGCTTGTTTAAACCAATCTTGCTGAATTATCCAATTCACACACCTAATAATTCCATCCCCATGACATTGCAAAGGACTACACCAACAAGTTAAGATTACATTTACACCTTCAAGAACTTTAAAGCATATATTCCTAAGAGCGATTGTTGTTTCATCAAGTATTCCCTCATTCATCCAAAGTTTAACTTTGTCGTACAAATATTTATCGAACATTTTACAACTTTCAACTCTTTCTTTCTCGCTGCTGACTTTAAATGGATTATGTAAAGAACTTTCTTGTAAACCATAAAACTTATTAAGTCTACCAATATAAATTTTATCTTGACCAATAAAACCGTCACGTTTACCATTGATTATTTTAATCATAATTTCCTTTATTTTATTAATTAATTCACTGCCAGAATTAACTAGCAGTGACGTTACATTATCTATTCATTTTTATCATTTAAATGATTAGAAATTACTCTCACAAGACTGTCAATATTCGATTGATTAAGCATTTTATTCTTGACTATCAAATCAAATACATAAATTGACTGCATGGGGTTTAATTGTTTAATTGTTTGAGCTTTTTAATAACATCACTCCAAACACCATTAATGATTTTGTTTGACAATTCTTCAGCAAAACACCAAGCGTCTGATGCTTCAAGATACATTTAATTCACCTCTTATCTAAACTAAATTATTCAGAATTTCGTTGTTTGGCAACCAATTACAAACTCATTGTTTCTCACTTCTAAGTAAATCACAAACTAAAAGCGGTAGCAAATAAAAATCATGTTTTTAGTTGGTGTTACTAAAAAATCAATAACACCAACTTGTTTTGTTATTACATCTGCACTAATTCAAAAACTGACTCAGCTATTAAACCTCTAACTTTTATCTCCAATGGAAAGCTAGGATGTTTAACACGCTTGGCTTCTCTTGGAGTTCCATCGTCACCTTCAAAATACCCATTATTCAATGCAACCCAATCAGCAAAATGTTGATATTCTGAATAAGATTTTAACCCGATATAGGTGATAAAACTCTTGAATCCAGAATCAGAATCAGGCGACTCTTCCCAGTGAAAGCGATTACTGAAAGTTCCGACAATTGTAATGCGATCGCTCAACTTAACTACTGTATAATTCCCATGAGGTGAAACACTTTTAACTTCACCTTCAATTCCTGCAAAATTGATTCTGTTCATGATAAAATATTCCTAGTTGTTACTTTCGGAAATAGTATGGATTGAATTATTTACTCGCAATTTATTTGGCTTGCTTTTTAGCGGTATATACAAAGCTTTCTAATTCCAACTGGATAGAAATTGCAAACTGTTCAAGAGAATTGCAGGGATATTTTGCGGATAAGTTTCTGATTTTCTCCAAGATTTCTGCGACATCATTTTCAAGCATCTTCAACCTATTACTGTCCATTGGTGATTCAACTGATTTAACTAATTTCATGGCTCTAAACAACAACAGCAAACTCTAAAGGCGGTAGCACAGAAATAATTTTGTTATGATTACCTGTATTGATTACTTTGCTGGAATTGGTGCGTGGGAATTGGCTGCTGAAATTGTTCAACAAATTTATGGTTATCAGATTTTCACAACTTACCAATTTGTAGAGATTCTGCCTGAAGCGCAAAAAGTATTGCGTTCACACTATCCACTAATTCCTATTCACTCTGATATTAAAACTTAAGTAAGTCGGCCCAATAAAATCGATATATGTTTAGTTTTGTAAAAACCGTGAAACACCCTATTTATAAGGTATTCGTTAATTTATATTTCGTTACATAGATTGATTCTTTAACGCCGACCTACTTACACACCGCCACAAAATATAGATGTCTACTTCGTTTCCCACCCATGCACAGGCACATCTAACGCAGGTAAAAGAACCGGACTTGCACACCCAGAGTCAAACTTATGGTTTGAAGCCTTCCGGTGTATCTGCATTGGCAAGCCCAAATTTGTCGTTATTGAGAACCCTGAAGGATTTATCCATAGAGGATTACGAGCGTGCCTTGGAGGACTCAGAATGGCAGGATACTCTACAGAAGTTGAAATTATCTCGGCATCGGAGTTTGGAGCGCCGCACCTTCGTAAAAGGATATTCGTTGTTGCCCACACTAACCACTTATCCTTGCAGCAACGGGAAGGGTGGAAATGCTGGAGCGAACAAATTGGAGAGGATATTGAAAGAACAAGGTCGTTTGGAAAGCGATAGCGAAGCGCTGCTGCAAGCAGTTCGCAAGCTTTCAGTCAAAGCAGCACTGTGGAAGATGGGGTTCCCATCTGGTTATCTGGATTGTCTTATTCAGGGTGGTGGAAAAAGAATAACCCCCCATTAGATTGTGGAGTTCCTAGAAACACACCGGGACGTAGGGAAGCAATTAATTTAATTGGTCGTTCAATTGTGCCGTTGCAAGCAGCAATTCCTTTGATAAGAGTAAAGTTTTTAACAAGTCTATCAATAGGCAATTACCTACGGTAAATTTCGTGAACGCTTAATTATGACACGAAAATTTTGAACCCATTATTTTAAACGCCAGAATTACAAATAATTTGTAGTAAAAACGCTACCGCGCTTTGGTGTTGTTGTTTTTTCGAGGGCGCACAAGTCGAGCAAATGATTTTGTTTTATGAAGCCTGTAAGCGTCTTAATTATAAAGGTAAATCCATCACAATGGATGCAATAAACGCCAAAATTAACCAAATATGGGATGAATTAATAAGTAATGAGTAAATTTTGTTGCCATCTCTGAGATTCTACTGCATTTGATTTTTCCTCTAGGAATTGTACTGAGATATGCTGGAATCCCCTTGATCAATAAATTCCAGGAAATCTGAACAAGCACTGACCCCCAATATTTTGATACACTCTGGAAACAATGGTTATAAAAGGTATATCAACAGGGTACTTTGCAGTTAATTATAAATAGACAGTTCAACACTCTCGACTGTTAGCCTAAAAGCGAACATCTTTTGGACGGCTCCTTCGGAACATCGCCTAGTTACTTAGTCAAAAATGCAAACTCTAGCTTTGGTATCAAATGAAAATCTTACTAAATGCAGCGTGTATCAATATTCTACAAATAAAATTTGAAATTATACCTGTAACTTGGTTTCATGAGATTACTGTATTTAGTATCTTAAGAGCCAGGCTGTACAAGAATTTCCCTTAGATAACAGTTTTTTCGTGTTATTTGTAACCTAAATAATTGTGACGAAGACGATAAGTAGAATTAACCTGATTCAGATCGTCAACAGTCACAGTTACGAAAACTGGAAAAACTTTTGGCTCTTCGGTACTTGTTATGCTAAATTATTTTCTTAAATCCCAAAATCTTTGTTGTATAAGGATTTTACGTTAATTCATTGGTTATTTTGACAAATTTGGTATCAAAAACAATAAAATCCTTTATTTATATGGGTTGTGGGGTAAATAAACCCATATTTGGCATAACAGTTACGAAAACTGGAAAAACTTTTTTGTGGTTATCTCGATGAATCCTCAAGTGCTAATTTTAGACGACAGTGAAGAATGGCTGGCGTTACATAAAAGCCAGTTAGAAAATGCAGGAATCAGTTGCTATGCTACCAAAAATTCAATTGAAGCTATAGACTTTGCCACAAAATACAACATCAAGATAGCCCTGATTGATGAAATTTTATTTACTCTTGGGCAAGAAGGAGAATTACAACGCTTGCAAGGAAGAGGCGTTATCCGTGAACTTATTAATCGTGGTATAGCTACTAGGTTTATCTTCATCACCGCCTCACCTTACAACAAAGGTAAGCTGAATGAACCAGGATTTTGGAGAGAATTTGTATCTTTAAAAGTTCTGCCTGGTGTAATTGAAGTCATTAATAAACAGGAAATAGACCACAACCAGGAGGAAACTTATGAGCGAGTAATTAATCTTATCATAAATCTCAATCAACAGACTCATAAGGTAAACAAGATTAATAGGGGAAAAACTCCATTAGCACAATTTTTTCAACTAGTAAAAAACCTTCGGGTTGATTTTAGTATGGTCTTATTCACCATCAACATTCATTCAGATAAGGAAAATAAAATGACTATTAAGCACATTTATGTATCCAATAGCAATGGTGTCTTCTTCAACGAAGATAAAGTTGAAGGAGAGCAAATCGGAGTACAAAATAATTATTTCACCAACCCGGATGTAGTAGAATCTGCCCAGGAAATGAATGCGATAGTTGATGTTGTATCACCAATCTATTCTATCGAAACTGATTGGCAAAAACAGCGATTTGCTGAGGCTTTGAAGCGGGAAATTGAAAAGAGACCAGAACTTAAGGCTAAGATTGTTTCTGCCATTAAATCTGGTGGAACTGAAGCATTTAAGCAATTGTGCAGTCACCCTGCAATTGACATAGTGCTTGCTGCATATGAAGGATGGCAAAATCCTTAATTGCTTAACGTCCGATTCTTGTCCTAGAAGATAATCTAAATTGTGGTAGTGTGTCAAACTGCATCACCTACCACAATAGACAACATCAGCAGTTACAAGTATCGATTCTTGAGGTTAATCGATGAAAATTTTCAGAAAGTTGCTTGTATAGACTCTACAGAGGCAGAATTAGCAAGTCAGTTCTTGTAACCTGGTTACAAGCTTTTATCTGGGGTATCGCTTGCATCCCTAATGGGGTAATAGATAGAGAATTTAATGCTAAAAATAAGTTTTGTTGTAACTTGGTTAATTGTTACATAATTTTCGTCTCTAAATCGGAGGTTTTATAAGAAGTGGACAAGTATACAATCATCTCGCTAGACAAAGGAGATCACTCTTTACCAATTTTACAAAACTTAAAGAAGAATCTAGCAATTTTCAAAACTAAATTTCTTTTAGAGGATTAACCAAGTTTGAGGAGGTGAATGAGGAGGTTAGTTTTATATGTCTCTAGCAGCTAGTAAAGGAGGAGTATATGCAAAGCACAATGATGCTATTGGTTATGATATCAATATAGTCAGACAATGGTTATCAGTAGGTCAAAAACAAATTACTAGTTATCAACTTTATCAAAATTTAGTTGAAACATCAGGTCTTATACAGTTAGAACTAGGTATAGGCAATACTTGTGGATTAGAATGCCAACATTGCTTTTTGGGTTATGAAAGTGGCGCTATGATCAGCCAATTAACACCCATGCCAATCTTACTAAACACAGTCACAAAAATGATCGAGCAAATGGGTACAAGATTAATTGCAGTCACAGATAGAGATGCTCTTACTCCCAACCGTTCAATCCCCTTGTTTGAACATATAGCTAAACTTCGCACAAAATATCCCCAAATCAAGATGGGTGGAGTTACTAATGGTTTAGCTATTGATAAATATGCTGATAATTTAGAGCAAATTCAACTCGATTATTTAGATATTTCATTAGACGGCTTACGTGATGAACATGATGCAATTAGAGGAAAAGGTAAATTTGATTTAGTCTTAAAAAACTTAAGAATTGCTGTAAATCACCAGTTAGCCAAAAGAGTAATTGTAGCTACTACACTCCACCGCTTCAATGATGATTCAGTTATTAAACTAATTCATAAACTTATTATTGAAGAAGAAATACAATGGTTTGATATTGGTCCTTTGATGGCTGTAAAAATGCAAAACTACCAGCTACAATCCAAGGATATAGTAGTCTTTTTAGACAGCTTATCTCAATCTCTTCAGCCAATTAAAATTTCTAAATCAGTCACGATTTTAGTAGAAATTTGTGCTTATTGTGCTGCCTTTATTCCAGCTTTAATAGAAAGTGGTTGGCTAATTCCAGAAAAGATTCGTCAAGATGAATATGGACACTTATATCAAAATATTCACATTAATGACTCTATAACCATCACACTTCGCCCAGAATTAATTCCTGAATACTGGCGACACACTTTGCGGATTTCATCAGATGGTTATGTAGTCGGAGGATGTGAACCTTTAACCCAAAAAGATTATACTCACCTAGCTGTCAGCAATATTCAGATGGAAGATATCCAAAATATTTACCACAAAGCATTAGCAATAAACTCACCTTTTTATCATGCAATTATGAGTTACGACCAGTCAAGTTGCCGTCATAAAGCTTGTTTTTCTCATTGTTTAGGTGGAGATTCTCTTTTAGCTAAGGCGGTATACGATGATTACAACGTGAAAGATCCTAACTGTACTTGGGACGAATATCAATATAAAAATATGCTGAACAACGAAAAATACAGCACTTTGTGTAACGGTTTGGTACAATAATTGAGAAGATAAAAGTAAAAAATAAGACAAAACTCTACTCGGCATATCTGCGTAAGAAAATTATTAGCGTTTACGAAGCGGGAAATACATCTATGCTGTAACTATAATTATATCTCTATCAATACCTTAGCCAAACCCCTGAAACCCTATTGATATCTTCACGATTTTATTGGGTTTCAGACCTATATTTTGAAAATTGGCTAAAGTATTGTCTATATGTAAATTTTTATATTTACTGTGGATAGGATAACATATTGAACTGGTATAATCTCCAAAGAGGAGTGTAATAAAAAGTAAGTGGCTAAATTCTTTATGACTTCTAACCCATATTTTTCCAGTTATGTTGAAAGGATTCAAGAAGCTTTAGCAGTTTTCTCTATGACTGATGCTGAATCTGCAAGGTATGTCCAGTTTAACGACTCTATTAATAATTATCACCCTAACTTTTTGATTTTTGAGATTTTATTTAATTATAAATATCAGAATCAAGAAGAAACAGTTATTAGAAGAAGATTTGATCCTCATGTTTCTGACCAATTATTCAACACTTTCCAAACAGAATCATTATTAAATGATGTCAAGAGATTATATGATAATGCTAACTTTCGGAATTTAGACTGGCAATCAGTTAAGTGGGAAACCCAAGAAACTGATGAGTTTGGTATATCAGATATGGCGGAAGTCATGCAGCGTTTAGACAAAATTTATTACGATAGAATAAAAAAATTAGAGCCAGGTGAAATTCTAGACAAAGATGAATTAGATGAAATAAAACAGATAATTAAAAAATTAATTACGCGATACGAAATAGAATTTATTCCTACTAATTTTGGTGCTACTGCTGTTATTTATGAAGCCTGGAAACTAGGTAATCTACTTCCTTTGGGTAGTCAAGAAAAAGATTTAAACAAATTCCAGAAAATGATTGATGGGTTGTTTATTTGTCAAAACCAACCCAACACCAAAGATATATTATTAACAATGGCTCAGAATCTAGGACTATCGCATTTAACAGAGATCGAGAAAAGCCGACTTAGAAATGACAAGGTTTGGACGAGGCAATTATATAATGACCCTTCTCAAGCCTGGTTCGCTTGTGTAGAGAAGTCTTTAATCCATAAAACTCCCTATACTAATGAACATCCAAATTTTTTAAAGAATTATCTGATTCATTTTCCATTAATCATTGATAACTACTGGTTTGCTGGCATGGCATATTTATTTGCTCAATGGGATACAAGAGAGCCAGAAACACCAGAAATTTTTCAAAGACAAAAGTATTTTAAACTTTATAATGTTATTCAAACAGTCTCAGAAACACTGAAGTTTTCTCTGAAATTTGATGCTTTATCAAAAATAGAGGAGAAATTGAAAAATAACCTAAGCTTACCCGATTTATTTCTAGAAACAGTAAAAGATTATTTTGTGAACTTTAATGTTGCTAAAACCGGAGAAAATACCAATAAATCTTCGACTAATACTATGTTAGTTTATTCTGAACATGGTGTCGATATTTATGGACCCACATGGTTAACAGAAAAACATAGAAATTTAATTAAAGAAGAATTGGATGGGCAGAAAAAGATAGTAGGTATTAATATTCCCGGTTTATATGAAGAACTACTTTTAAGGAAAAAAGAAGCTGAGAAAATTCAAATGCGGGGTAGAGAAGAACAATCTAGACAAATAGCACATCAAGCGGCTGGTTTAGTAGCTGAAGTTTGGGATGATCCGGCAAAAGAATCCCTGAAACCGAGAACAAAATCATCTCTTTGGCAATTGAAATCCTTAATAGAGATTTGGGGTAACTTTGACCTTAAAGCGTCAAAAAATATTTCTGAAGAACCAGAACCTGATTTTCCTGAATGGGAGACTTTAACCAATAAACAGGTTTTTTATGAGTTGATTAATATTAGTCTACGTCATGCTTTACGACGTGCAACATACACTCGCACCTTAGAAGAAACAAGTGATATTGAAACTCAAAAAGTTGATACAAAAACAGTCGATAAAGCCTTGGAAATTTCAGCAAGTTTAAAACCAGTCTCCATATTTAGTAATGAGGTATTTGAAAGTTCTTTAGAAGCAGCTATTGAATGGTCAGATGGGGATAGTCCAGATTGGTTACGATGGAGAGGTTTTGCTATTTGTTTTCATCATTGTTTTTGGCAAGCAGCATATCATGCCTTCCGTGCTAAATGTGCTGGTCAATCAGGTCCATATTTACTGATACAAGTAGAGAAAGATAAAGTAATTATTAAAAATCGCAAACAACTCAAACTATTACAACAAGAAGAACCAAGAGATATGACATTTTATCAGTCTTTAAATAATCGTATGCAAGACATTTTAGAGATTGTAGTGCCACCAGTAGAAGATGATTTATGGTATACAGTTATTAATAAAAAGTAATATAGAAATTCGGTTTGATTCCTGAAATTACTTCCGTAGGAAAGCAAGAGGATTTCAGAATATTAAAGTGTACAGAGTTTTGTTCAAAAATAAAATAGGAGTCCTATATTTATGACAGTAATAAGACAATATTTAAATCAAAATGACCAATGCTTAGGATATGTCTGGAATCAAGAGCAAGGACAAAAAGTAGTAATTGTTGTTGATGACAGTTTTAAATTGGTTGAATATGATTCTCCTCCAAATGCACATGGCTATGGTTTAAAAGTAATTTTTGATAAACTGAGCCGTCGTGATGATATTCTAGCAATTGGTTTTTTTGACTTACCTCAATCACCTCAAACTCAAGATATTCAATTAATTGTTGAGACTATCCAAGCTTGGATAAGAGAACTACAATTTCAAAATTATAAGCTATACTTACTAGTAGATTATTATCATGGTCAGCAAACTACGAGAAGTAACGCACATGGGATAGATTTTGTGGATTATTGGCAAGAACATCAACCTCTAAGAGCAAAAAAAATTGCTCATTTAAGTATTGCTGGTGCTAGTTCTGGGGAAGATATACCTAACCCTTATGATTTAGAATGTTTTTCAAAACCATTAATTCACTCTTGTAAGCAGGATTATAAGCAACTACCTGAAGCTTTTTTGTCTTGGTTAGATATTGACGAACATCCTCTATACCGACTATGGCGTTACTCGGATAGATGGTTTTTAAGCGATGATACAACAATCCTAGTGAAGCATAACTTTGGAGAAGTGAGAAAATTCTTATTTGAGTCAAAAGACGATAATGATTTTTTTCACGCTAGTGAATACAAAAGGAAAATCACCGATGCCTTATACATTAATCTACCTAACGCTTGGTGGGAAAATGAGGCATCAGCTAATAATATTCATGAGTCACTAAAATGTCTGACTGGTGCTTTTTTTTGTGGTCAAACCAACAATAGTGCAAAGCGTAATCTTTGCGTTGGCTCTGCTTATATTATAGCATTAATGGCTCATCAAAAAGTTTACGGAAATGCAGATATTTTCATAAATGACCCTGAAACTTGGATTGCTTGTTCACACGCTAGTAGTCCAATTTTCGCTTTACAGGAGCAAGAAACGGCACGCACTTCAGCTATTGCTCTCTATGACTTATTTATTTGTCTATTTACCCCACGCCATACAAATCAAGAAAGCTCATCCGGAAAATCTTTAGTACGTAGTGTATGCTTTTATGAAGCAGGTAGAGTTTTAAAAATACAACTTAACTGGAATGCTCAAAAACCATCGTTAGATAGTCCAGACAGTCTAGCGAAAATTAATAGTAAAACATTTCAACAGCCAACAATAAATATGTCACAAATTGCTAAAAATACTAGGACTACTATTTTGAATTTATGGTGCCAAATGGCAATTAGTGAAAGTGGATTTATGAGTCCGGGAGTTGTATACATGGAAGCAGACACAATAGTAATTGCTTCTACAAAGTAAACTAACACCAACATTACATCAATTATGAATAACATACAATTAATTCAACCTTACCTAACTGCTTGTGTGATTTGCAGAGATAATAGAAATTCTCTTTGGGCAAAAGCTTTATTAAATAATTTTGCTGAAGTATACATCATTGCATCCAACAGTGATTATAGAAAATTTAACCATAGCGATACAGAAGGGGTAATTATTCCCAAAAGCAAATTACCTACATTCATAGATGCTATATTTTTTCATTCTAGTGATGAACAACTTTGGCGTAGTTGTAATTTAAATTCTCAACATATTTTTGAGTTTAATACTCCTGGCAATCCTGAAGTTAAAGAAGGTATTTTGCCAATATTACGTCCAACAGCGCCAAATTTTGCAATTAAACTACAAGATATTGAAGAGATAGCTGACTATGTAACTGGAAAATCCTTAAGTTTGCCTCTTATCTGCTGTAAAACTTTAGAATTACTGCCAGCACTGTCATTGCTTTCTCAGACTTATCTAGCAGTATATTCTCAGCAACAAGAAGTATGGCATCCATCATGGTGGCTTAACGGTTTGGGTATTTCAGAGTATAGCCAAAAACAAGCTGATTACCTGATAAATTTATTAGATAGTGAGTGGCAGATAACCAGGAGAAATAATAGTGATAAACAAGATGTTGCAACTTTAATCCATCATATTGCTTCATCTACACTCTCTGAAAAGCAAATCAATCCAAATATAGTAGTAGCGGCTGATCAAGTCCTTAACACTCAACTGTGTTTACAATCTATTGATTTAGTTGTGAGGAAAATTAAATCTCAATTTAATACAATTTTAGCTTTTAGGGACAGTTTAACAAGTGTTGCTACAGCCAGTGTTATCTCTACATTGAATAATATTCCCACGTTATTTATTGATGAAAATGAACATCTACATAAATCGAAGGCTTTCAAACAATCCGTCATTATCATGGCAGAAAACCAGTTAAAACACCTGCCAATGCTGAGAGTAGAAAACTTCAGTGGTGCTGTTTTAGTGTTGACTGCTACTCCGTTTTCACTCTTAAAACAGCAGTACCGAGTTCTGCGTTTTGGACATGGTTCTCATGATTGTTTCGGCAGTTCTTGGGTACTTCCTGATTTGCTAAATAAGATAGCAGAATTAGTCCCATTAGAGCCAGAAAACCTTAAATTATTGCAGAAAGAATTACAAGCTATGCAAAAAATAAGGAATAATCAAATAACATCATGCCTGGAAAATATTAAATATCTTAAAAATCTAAGTCATGAAGATGATCAGAGAATAAAAGATATAGAAAACGCTATTGAACAATGGCGAGCAGATGCTCGCGTAGCTTGTCATACAGTCGTGAAAATTGGAAATGAGCGTCAACAATTACAACAGCACTTTCAAACAGCACTAAATAATCTTAGTATTCAGGATAACGAACAAAGATATCAGGCAATATCTAGATTAGAAGAAGCATTTAACCATTTAAAAGACCTGTTACAATCTACTGGTGAAAAATTTATTTCTTCATATTAAAAAGGTGAGAATGTGATTGATTTCAGTATTTTAGTGCTAGATGATGATGAACTTTGGGTAGCGCTACATGAACGGCGATTAGAACAAGCTGGTTTTATCTGTCACTCTACTCAAGATGCCAAAGAAGCTATCAAAATAGCTAAAACAAACCCAACTGTCAAGTTTGCACTAATTGATGAGATTCTCTATGTTACGCCTACTTCTGAAACTGAGGAGCAAAGAGAACTCCAACGATGGCAAGGAACGGGTGTGATACGAGAAATCTGCGCCCAACGCTCTGATATACAAATTATTGTAGTTACAGCAGCCCCTGTTTTTCTGAGTGATGGTGATAATCAACTATTTAGACGGGAAACAGCAAAATTGCGGAGGCAAAAAGGAGTTATTGATGTCATTCACAAATCAGATATAAAGGAAGATCCTGATGGTTCTTACGACTGGCTAATAAACTTACTTAACCAGCCTAATGTATCTGCTAACACTTCTGTAGTCACACCAAAAGTTTTAATTGGTTTAGGGTTCACAAGCGATGAACGTCAGGCTATGGCTGAACAGATGAATATGCCTAAAAAGCAATATTTGTCCATAGCTCCTTTGCTGGAAAAAGGTAAATCAGAGAAAGCTAAACTGAAAATATTAGATAATTTTTGGGAGAGGGCGAAGGAAAAATCTGTGTTATTAGAAATGCCTGGTTCTAAAAAACTTGATCCTTTATCAGGAATAAAAGCCGAATCAAGTGCTTTCCAAATATTAGCTTGTTTGGCAAAAAAAACTGAATTACAAACTCCGGTAATTATTTGTGAGCAAGATTATAAATGTTCACCACGTAAGTCAAAACCGCAAGTAGATGATATTCCTGAGCATGATCCTTCATCTGTTAGGGATTATACTTATGAGAATGGAGTTCAATTTGAGGGAGGAACAAGCAAAAACTCCCCTCTTAAGGTGGCGATACACAGATTAAGTAGGCAATTAAGTAAATTCAATGTTGGTCCTGCTGGTAAGTTATTTATGTATAAACCAGAGGATAAAGGCTACCATCCTTGTTTTGAATTAGGCATTGTTCTTTACACAATAAAGAACAGGTAATTGATGCTTGTGATTAGTGAGTGGCTAATTCCTATTTTGGGAAGGGCTGAAAAGAAGGTGATCGCGTAAGCCCTGCTGCAAGTAGTTCGCTTTACTAATCCTGTTTATCTTCTAACTCGTAAATCCGCATTGATGGATGTTCGTCCATCATCCGCCAGTAATATCCATGAGAAGGTAATGAAACCGTACCACCACAACAGTATAAAAATACTTGAAAGCCTCTGAATTAAGTTTGAGAGGCTTTTGTTATGGGAATTTATTGAATCAAATTATACCACTTTCCAGCCAAAAGTATTATTGCTAAGAGGGAAACCAGGAAGAAAACCAGGTGGGAAACTAAGATTACCACCAATACCATCAGGAGGATTAATCAAAGGAGGAAGAACATTAGTAGCCCACATTCCGCACTTCATTTTGTAGTACAGATACAAGTGTAATAAGTAACAGAAACAGCTTAAATATAAACACATAACTAAGTTGGCAATAAATATAGGCAGTAATATAAAAATTGCCAACAAATTGAAATTAATAACTCCCGGTTCGCCCATTTAAAATCGAGTTACAAAAAAGCTGAACGATTTAATCAGGGTTTTCGGCTTTGATAAAAATGTACTACCCTACAGACTTTATGCGATAGCGAAGCGCTGCTGCAAGCAGTTCGCATAAAAATAGAGTTTTAGCGCCGGATGTGGTAGTTCAAGCTAAATTTCGGGAAATCGCTAAAACCATTACGACACCTGGATTTCTTGTTTTTTTGGCAATTTCTCGAACTCCAAAAAAAATGAGCGAACCGGGAGTAATAAGGTATTGACAATAAATTCAGAAGAAAAAATGAGAAAATGAGTCTGAAGGAAATCAAAATACCCAAAAATATGAATTACCAAAAAGAAGAATTTGAGAGTAAAAACTTAGATCACTTAGGAATAATAGATGAGATAGGAATAGTAGAAAAAATTAATGAGATATTCTTAGTAGATATCAGAGAGAAAGTAAATACAGGCGAAGTAGTCAAAGCAATCATTCTCAATGGACTGGGTTTTGTATCAAGACCATTATATTTATTCCCTGATTTTTTTCAAGATAAACCCATAGAACATTTAATAAAGGAAGGAATAAAAGCATCAGATTTAAACGATGATAAAATAGGTAGAGTAATGGACAAGCTCTATAAATATGGATTAACAAAAATATTCCTAATAATTGCCTTAGAAGTAGTCAAGAAATTTGGAATAGAAACTAAATATTCCCATTTAGATTCAAGCTCATTACATTTACATGGAGAGTATAAGAACTGCGTAAATAATGAAGATAAAGAACAAGGAATAAACAAAGAAAATCCGATTAATATCACACAGGGCTATTCCCGTGACCATCGCCCAGACTTAAAACAATGTATATTAGATTTAATAGTAAGTAGTGATGGAGATATACCTTTATTTTTCAGAGGAGCATCAGGAAACGAATCAGATAAAGCCGTATTTGCTCACATCTTAGTGGAATATTCTAAACAAATAGATTTTGAAAGTATAATGGTCGCTGATAGTGCATTATATAGTGAAAATAATTTAAAATTAATGTCGAACATGAAATGGATAAGTCGAGTACCATTATCCATTAAAAAAGCCAAAAACTTAGTGAAAGCATTTATAAGTAAAGAACTGAAACCAAGTGATATCAAAGGATATAGCTATCAGGAAGAGAAAGTATTTTACGGGGGAATAGAGCAAAGATGGTTATTAGTTGAAAGCACAGAAAGGAAAAAAGCAGATTTAAAGAAATTAAGCAAAAAAATCTTAGAAGAGTTTCTAAAAACTAATAAACAGCTAGTCAAGTTAGAAAAAGAAGATTTTTGTTCAAAATCTTTAGCAGAATTAAAAATTAAAGACATAATAGCAAAATTAAAATATCATCAAACATCTGACATAGAAATTACCGAAAAATTAAATAAAGGACAAACAGTAGTTTATCAAGTGAGATGTAAATTAATAGAAAATCAGGAGTTAATCAAAAAACATGAAAATTCTTGTGGTCGATTTATTTTATTCTTCGAATATTTTAGATACAACCAAATTAACACCTACAGAAATATTGAAAATATATAAAGAACAGCAATCAACAGAGCGAGGATTTAGATTTATCAAAGACCCATTGTTTTTCGCGGATAGTTTGTTTGTGAAAAATCCCGAAAGAGTAGAGACAATGATGATGTTAATGGCATTGTGTCTTCTGGTTTATAATCTGGGACAAAGACAATTACGAATTGCATTGAAAACACAAAAAGCTACTGTTAAAAATCAACTGAGTAAACCCACAGAATCTCCCACATTAAGGTGGATATTTCAATGTTTTCAGGGGATTCATATTCTGATTACACAAGAAGTTGATAAGATTCTTAACTTAACGGATGAACATTGTAGGATATTGCAATTCCTACCTAATTCTTGTCAAAAATATTATTTATTGTGTTAGTTGCCGACTCTATAATTCCCTATCGCATAGTCTTGTATTTGCATAATTGATTAAAAAATTCAAATTAAACTGTCTTACTAGCTTTTTAAACATAATAAAAAAGCTGAATTTTTGGTGTATATAATTTATTTATTGGTGGCTACTTAGTTTTTAAAAATTCTAGTTTTTAATTAGTCGTCAATGTAGTTTTTGTATACTACTTTTTGAAGTGCGGAATGTGGGCTTTAGTATCTGCGGAATGTGGGGTATAAAGTTGAAATATTCACTAAGTAAATACATTGTCATCTGCCAAAAGATAGATATTGAAACAGAGATATTGATAAACAAGTGATTATTGAGAGAAACTTAGCTATATAGAAAGTCTATTGGCTGTTAACTAGATATGAACTGCGGTTTTTGTGCTGCCACCATGTTGGGTTACTCTAGGACGACACCGAATTTTAATCGCTCCTTTGGCAAAGGCATCATCACTAGCTTTACTCGACCAAATATAAGCTTCCCCAGCACCAAGATGACTCATATTTTTTGAAGTTAGAGAATTAAGTGCGACATTAGCTTTTTGAATATGCTTTAGCCAAGCTGGTGAGTTGAATCTGTGCATTACTATATGTGAGGATAACTCAATTAGAGATATAGGAACTGATGGTGGGTCTTGTGAGGCAACCATTATGCTAGTACCCTTGTGTCTCATTTCTCGAACTACCTCTATTAATCCATCTACAAGGTCTGGACTTTCTATATATTTATGAGCCTCATCAAAAACAACAAGTTTATTAAATTGCTGTCCGTTATTAGTTGCTTCTGAAATAATTTGCAACAACACAACGAAGAGTCCCAACGCTTCGTCTTTTTCAATAAAATCATCTCGTAAATCCACGATTATTAAGCGACCGGGAAGAATAGTATCAGTCAGCCGACGGCTATCATCAATATATTCAGCTGCAAATTCTAATCTAGTTCTTGCTAAATCTTTTAAATGATCTGATAGAGAAGAGTTTTCTACGCCTTGGAGAATTTCTTGAAAAGTTATTTGGTCGCGTAGTCTTCTCATAATTTGGTTGATTTGACGCAAATACATACTTTGGCTACCAACAGCACCCATCAAAAATTTCCAGTGTGTAGCTTTTAGTTCTGATGCAGCAAAGGTAAGAGGAAGAACTTCTATATTTGGGTACTCAGCTTTTCTTTCTTCAAGTTTTGCAGAGGGAACAAGAATTACGACATCGTTAAGCGCGGCTGGTTCTGCCCCAAATCTTTCCCTTAACAGAGCTACCTGAGCAGACTCGGAGTTGGGAGAAACCATTGAGGTAAACTCTGGTTTGTAATCTTGGGTTTGACTGTAATGGAAAATTACAGTTGCTAAAGGACTTGGTAAAATATTGATATTTGAAATGGGCATACAAGCCATTTCAACAATGCTCCCTAATGTGTAACTTTTTCCTGCTCCCTGAACTCCAAAAAGGCTGATGGTATGAGTTTGATTCAAGTCTAAGGCAACCTTACGCCCAGACGTTTCTCCTAAAATTCCATACTGGGGTGTTGGAGATTGAACACCAAGCATTATGTCATAATTCAGTTCAGTTTGAGGTGTATCATCAGTCTCTATCTCTGGTGGTAAAGATAAGACAATATTTTCTGATGATTTAATAACCTCAACAGGTTTAAAGATATCTTGATGTTCTTTTTGTGTTTCAGGTTCTACTTTGTAAGCTTCGATTTCTCTATCCAAATTTGAGGATACTTCAAGAGAATTTTCTGTTGATTTAACTAATAAAGTGGATATTTCAGGCTGTTCTTGTTTTGGGGAAATATTTTGTTCTTTATCCTTTGTAAAATCATCACAAGTTGTAGAGCGTTCCCTTGATGGGACAAGAAAAGCGGCTGAAACCAGACGGGGTATTGAGTCTGTAACGTCCCTTTGTTTTAACTCTTGTTGAATTTCTTCTTGCTCAGAGTGTTGAGTGATTTGTGTGAGGGCTGGTTCTGCTAAAGCAACCAATTCTTCAATTAAATCAATACCGATGCGATGAAATTCAATTCCTCGGTCATACTCTGGTGGTTCAGTTCCCGGTTTTTGAAAATCAAAAATTAGCGCACTTTGAGTAAATTGTAACGTATAACCATCTTCTAAAGTTGTTAGTAGACTTCTAGCTTCATTGGCAGCATCTTTATCGATTACTCCATATCGTAAAGATCGATCTAAGTAAAATTCCAATATAGTTGCAAACTCACGAATTTTTAGTAGAAAATCTGGTCTTTCTTGTAGTTCAAAGTGTAGACATAAAACATTTTTAGATTGATTAATTTGTTCTGAAATTTCATCTTTCAATCGATTGAAATCACTAACACTTCCTACTTGTGCATAGCATTTTACCTCAACCAAATTACAAACTATAGTTCGAGTTGTGATATTTAGATCGAAAAGTGCTAAATCTGTCCTTTGAAGGGTAACTGAGTTACCCAAAGCTTCTGCTTGCTGCTTTGCTTTTTGAAATAGTTCTATATGGGCATCAAGCGGTAGTATAATTTGGTTTGATAATGCTCCTTGATACTGCAAAAATAGACGAGCTAAAGCTAACCCAAGTGCCTCTGTTTGCTGGTTAGCAGATGAAATTAGTTTTAATGCTAATCGTCCAGAAAGCGATCGCATCTGCTCAAGGATAAGCTGCGTATTTCTTTCTTTTGCTTTTAATCCGTGTCGCTCTAGTACCTGGGACAATACTGATTCCAGTTCTGATAAAGAGCGCGAGGTAATGACCAATCGATGTCCAACACTAGCAGTAGAATCAGGAACATAGTCAACCAAGTAAGGCGGGCGATCGCTCTGACCACCATGATCAAAAAATTCAATGCCGATATTACGATCAATGGTGAAGACCCAATCACAGACATTATGAATATGGTGCAATAATTCCCGTTGTTCTGCATTTAGACCCAACGTTACCACCGGACGATTTTCAAAAGCTGGTATCCCTGTAGCAACAGTAGCAGTTGCGCCGGATATTATTTTCGGTAACTCAGCCAGTAAATCAATCAAGCTTTCCGCACCAGGAAGAGTAAGTGCCTTTCCATGACACGGTTGTCGCCGCCAAAAAGTACCGCTTTCATCATCTTGGAATTCGATAACAAAGTCTTGAATTAAACCATGTAATGATGCAATTTCTTTTGGTTGAAAGGGTGGCGCTGAACCAATTTCTTTTGCAGGAAATAAATCTACCAGTATGCTGATGTGGGCTTGGTATTTATTTTCTGATTCTAGGTTACGAAAATCATTAACGGAATGAACTGCCAAACTTAACTTTGGAAATAAATAATTTCCGCTAGATGTAGAAAAAGCATCAACTACTTCTGAAGTTATGTTGGCAGTTGGTGTAAGGAGTTGTTCTATGGCTTCACCAACTCCTGGTACTTCTGGGTCAGGGACAAATAAGCGAATTTCATACCGTAAATTGCGAAATGCTTCACGCTTTTGCAATAAAATAATGGCATCTGCAAGGATGGTGGCACGACCTGAGTTAAAGGCATTAATAGTGAGTGTGCGGATATAAGGGTTTTGTGCCAAATACCTTTCAATCCGAGAAGCTAAAACTTCAGCATTCACCGCAGCACCAATAGTAGGTTCTGGTAGTCCAAAAGCAGTACAGACTTCACCTAACAAGCCGCGTGTGTTTTCTTCGGTTGATTGGGCATACAGCGACCAAAAGAAATTAATATTATCAACGGTAATGAAAACTCTGCCATCAGTTAGGGGCAAAGTAGGGGGTACATTTAAAGGTACAAACCCCCGCAAAATGCTATCTCGCGTAGAACTCACATATTCTTCTTGCCCATTGTAGGCAGCAGTAATCCAGGACTGTGCAACTTGACTCCATGTAGTTAGCCATAAGGCACGTAACGGATGGGTTGGACCCAGTAATATAGCTTCTCGTGTTTGTCCCCGGAAGTCTATAACTTCTAAGCGCACGGTATCTACCAAAAGTAGTTTTTTCAAATCACTTAGAGACTGCCCATCTGAACCATTGCTTTTTTCTACTTTACGGCACAAGTCAACTAATATTTCTCTGTATGCAGCAGCATACTCATAACAATAGTTTTTTAAATCACTAAAATTAACTGCCTGAGAAATGAAATTCTTGTCCTCTGAAAGAACGGCGGCGAAATAATCAGCACGGGTTGATAAAAAACTTGATGCTAGTCCTGATTTTGGAAAATCAATAATATCTGGTAAGGGAGAACCAACTTGACCCATGCTGACCTGTAATTTCCAACTTACAGGACTTTGTGGAGATGTTAATATTGCCAGTTCCAAATCTTTTAAGCATGGTGCTATAGGAATACGAAATTTGCCATCCCGACCAAATTTAACTTCTAAGGCTTCTTGGAATGTTCTGCGAGTTTTGCTACTTTTCTCAGCCCAAACTACATCTTTAAGAGTAACTGCTTTGGGATCACGACGCTCCGAAATAGCTGCAAACTGAAGCTTCAGTTTAGCGTGTTCTAAACTTGTTTCTTCAAAAAACTTGATTGTTGGTGGTTCTGCATCAATTTCAGTATTTGGAAGTACATAAAATAATTCACTTTCATAAGGTTTTATCTTGCCCAACCTTGAATTTATATCTGGTTCAGTTAAACGTATTGGATCATCATTTTCTGTCCAAGGTAAAACCCTAACAGAATGCCAGCCTTCTTCAAATTCAAATTGATCGAGTTTATCTAAAGTAACACTTTTAGTTGTTTTTTTTGTTGTCCATGCTTTAACTTTTTTAGCACTTCCAACAGTACAACCATCTTGCGTCATAATTTGGACAGTAAAGTGATTTAACCCTTCTATTTGTTGAGGGTGAGGATCTACCTTAAATTCAACTTTAAATTTTTTCTGCTCTTTGGGAACTAATACTTGTTGACCAATTAGGCTTTGTAAATTTTGATTAGTTGCGTTATCTTGAATAAATGTTAGCCCAATATCTAGAACTTCTATCGATACTTTGTCAGGACTAACTTCTTCCTGAAATTTCCATTTATCAAAAGAAATATCCCAATTTTTTGGATTTATTACAACTTGCTTAGTCCAGATACGAGGGTCTTCTAAACCTACTTCTACTAAAAATTCAGTTAATCTATTTTGAAATATTTTGTCTGTTAACTCTAAATCTAAAACTCTACCCCGAATTGATTTATCAAAATTTAAGGTAAGTTTTTGCATCGATTCTAAATTCTTGCGGATTTTAAAAGTGGTAGTTGCAGGTTCATCAAACAAATGAAAATCTGGAACCAAGCCCAATTCATATAATGCAGCACCAAGGGTATCTCCATCTATTCCATTAATTACTGCTGTTTGCAAAAAACGCGCTTGTGTTACTGCATTAGTCCAACGCCATTTTTCTTGGGTTAAATACCTCAAAATTTCTTTAACATAACCTTGTAGGGGTGTCGGAACTTGCTGAATGAGTTTTTGAACCAGTTGTTGATAAACATCAGCCAAAGAAATTTCTTCAAATGATGCAACGTTGAAGGAATCTTCTGCATTTGTTTGCAAATTGGAGGGTAAAAATACCAGTAATGGTGGTCTCAATGAACCATCAGGTAAAGGGTTGCGTAGTTCGATTAACTTGGTAGATGAAATATATAAATCTGTATCGTCAGTATTTTGACCATTACCATTCAAAATAAAACTCTGTGCTTCTGGGATTTCTCGGCGCAAGCTGCGTGTCAGTACAATCATTAGATGTGAGTCTAAATCTGCGACTCGCATACAATGACCTTTGCTGCGTGAAGCAAGAATATCTCTCAGGCGCGGCAATAATAATAATTCTAAGGCTTGAGTTAATTCATCATCCTGAAGTTCCTGAAAACCTTGGCTCATCTGTTACCTCCCTGAGTTATCAGTAGTTATGGTATAACGAGGAGTCACGGTTTGGGTAACATAGGCATCCGAGAGGTCTTGGAAAAATCCAATTTCGCGCAGACGAGTCTTAAAAGCTGTAACATTTTTTCGCAGTGCCTGTTGATCTACAATGCTGGGTTGTCCGAAGCCATCACCAGGGGGTAAGCGGTCAATGTAGAGGCCATAGCGATCGCGTAGCAATGTTAACAGTTCATCAACTCTAATTTCACGGGTCACAAAGCTTGTTCCTTGAGGTTCTAAAACAGCAATTTGTAATAATACTTCAAGTAATCGACTTCCCAGAGCAAACCAGCGAGGGCTACCCTTGGCACGAGATTGGCGTAGCAAACCTAAATCACTATTTTTTAATAAAAAAGCGTCTAAGCATTTGATAATCGCCTCCCGATGGTAACTACCTCGAAGAGCTAATATTATTTCTATGTAAGTATCAAATTCTCCTAAATTCATATTAATAATGCGCTGTACTTCTGGAGGAATAGACGATTCTGCTCCTTGCTGATACCTTTCTATCAGGGGTGTGACTCTTGATTTAAAATAATCCTCTCGCTCTTTATTTTTAGAAGAATGTAAAAGTTGTAAAACTTCTCCAACAGAGAAATGATTTCCAGCAGGTGATAATTTATTTCTTGTTCTTAAATATTCAGCCATTTCATCCAATTTCTTAGTAATGAAATGAGCTTCAATATAACCTGGTATGCGGCGATAATGAGTCTCTGCACTATGACGAGCCAAATCAGTCATGTGGGGGTTGGTGGGGTCGCCCATATCAACTACTAGCCCGATACGGTGCGGACAATCACCATGCGGTGAAGATATTCTGGGGTTTACCGGACAGCGATCGCACGTCGGGTCACTTCCACGCCGCTTTACTAACGCTGGTAAAAGTTTCATCAGACGCAGGTGGTAAAGGGCTAAGTGGAAAGACAACAGGGTTTTCAGGTAATCCACCAGAACTGACCGAGGCATATAATTTTCATAGGTCAGCAAACGCAGAATATCATCTGCTAGTAAGTCTGCTTGACCAATACAAAGGGGAGAATATCTTTCCGGTTCTTTGGAACGGTCTTCAGCATCTTTTTTCACTTGCTTATCAAAATGTAGAATTGCCTGAGTTTCTACATCAATTCTTTGGTCTGAAAGCAAAATAAGGTCAGTTTGTTGGTCAAGCCCCGCAAAAATAAAATCCTTCAACGCATCCCTTGCAGCTTGACCCAAACCCTTACGAGCATAATAAATCATCCAATAAATTTGTTCAGAAGATCCTTCATCTTTAGCATATTTGGTATTTCTATATTTGTATGCGTTACCGTGTAAAGGACGAGGTGATACAACAGCTTGATTTGATTTTCCTCGATTAGCTAAATCCAATAAATCAGTTTCTAACCATTTAGAGACAATATCTTTATGCTCTGCAAAACCAATAAATTTGGATTGATTTTTATCATCTATAAATTCTTCTAAAAATTTCTCAACTGTGAATAGAAGGCTCGAATTTCTAACTCTACTTGGATAGCCATCAAATTTTAGTCGAGGAAATAAATTAAGTAAAGTACGGTCAATTTCAATATGTTTGAAGTTAACGTAACTGATTTTGTCTAGTGCAAAATCTTTGTCTTTTTTATTATCGAGTCCCATTAAATTTCCTCCTGGACTTGTTTGAGCGATAAGTTACCAGCTTCATCGCGGCTGATATTATAAAAATCTTGTCCAGTCTCTGTGAGCAAAACTTCTTGATACGGGGCTGAAGCTAAGAGATTTTTGAATACTGCCAAACTCCGGTAAAACCCCTGTTGTTCTTCAACGCTGGGACGATAGCCATCATCAAGTCTTCTGAGCATTTCATATACATCCAAGTTTATACTTAACTTTGCATTATGGCTCATCAAAGAATCATACTGAAGGAATAAGGTTTGTGGTAAAAATTCTATAAAAGCAGTAATTCCTCTAGCTTCATGCGGTTGAAGGCTAAAAGTTTGACTATCAAATACACGGTAACTGCGAATAGTACCGTTATTCACTTGGCGGACTCTTAGGGCTAGTTTATTCCCAAGGCGAGATGGGTTTCTCAAACCTTCACCCCTGTTGATAGCGCGTAGAAGTAGTTGCACTTCCTTAGTTAAGTCTTCCTGTTTTGTTACTAACTTTAAAAAATATTCAAAATGACGGTAGGGTAGCATTCGTTGCCATCCTGAATCACGGCGTTCAAAGTATTGCCGCCGTCGTAGCATAGCAATATATTGTTTGTATACTTTTTGACCATTTTCTTCGATTTTACTTCGATAGTCACGAGGTAGTTCATCGAACGCCCTTTGTAATAAATGATCATCATTGCGGCTGCGGTCTGAGAAGTTAAACCGTCCCATTTCTTTAGCACTGGGTTTCAAAAAGGCAAAACTGCGGTCAAGACTGGGATTGCTGGTTTCTCCAAGATCAATTTCTCGCAGCAGGGAAATGAGGCGATCGCCTGAACCCTCTATACCTCCTATCCAAGAATTAAAATAAAAGCCATCAAGGATGTTTTGTCGTGCTTCGGGAGTGCTTTGGTGATAAAGTTCGTGAACCTCGTCGCAATCCCTTGTTCCCGCCAGCATGAAGGCTAAAGCTGAACGTAAATCGCGCAAGGTTATGTGTAAGCGTCCCCGCAGGTGGGTGATGGTATATAAGGTTTTGAGCTTTTCAATCACCTTGGGACTTGCTTTCTCATCCATAAAGGTTTGGGCGTTGTGGAAGATATAACATCTTTCTTTCAAGTCGCAACTACCGCAAGCTTTCCAAAAACGCGGCTCAGTCATGCGGCGGATTAATCTATCAAAAATTGAGTTATTTTCTTCACCCAAGTTAGCGACTACTGAGCGAAGATTAAGGTTAATGATGGCAACACCCTCTTGGGGATCTGCACCTTTTATACCATTTTTGACGATTTTAGTGAGTTTGGGAAAGCGGCTTTCATGTTCAGATAAAAAGTCAACTAAGCGACCTTCATTAATTGCAATTAACCGCGTTTCGTTGGTTTGCCAAACTTGTGTATTTGACCCTTGGAAGGGAGCTAAAAATTCTAACAGTACCTCGTTATTAACTTTATCCCCTTCATCTTGGCTACCGTCGTAATTGGTAAAGAAAGTTCGTCCTTCTATTTGGAATTCCGAACCGTTTAGTCCCCGTTGCAATTTAGTGTTTTCTTTCTCAGCTTGCTTTTCTAATTGTTGAATAAAGGCTGTTTTACCATCACCGGCATTACCAGAAATAATCACTAAGTTAAATTTACCCGCTAAAATTGCAGGTTGTAATGCTTGGTCTAAAAGTGTAGGGACATAAGTTAGTTCCCCTATTTTATCCAATCCCCTTGTTCCAGCATTGGTTTGTTGACTCTGGCTGTACAAGGTAAGCAGATGGCTAACAAAGGGATTAAAATTAGGTTTAGAGGTATCTGTTAAGGTCGCTGGGAGGGATTCAGTTGTTAGCTGGGTAGGTTGAGACACCTTTCTAGGGTGTTTAATTGCATCTAACGCTTCAGCAAATTCCTTAGCAACAGAAAATCTATCAACCCTGCGCGGTGCGATCGCTTTCATCGAGAATTGCACTAGTTCTTCACTCAAATCCTTACAAGCAGTAAAACTTCGTGGATCGCGGGGTTGCTTGTCTCGCCTTAGTCTGGGGTCTTGGTCGTCGAAAGGATATTTACCTGTAATGCACTCATAGAGAGTAATTCCCAGTGCATAAATATCGCGGTCAATTTTTTGCGCCTGATCAATTTCGTCTAAATCTAAAGTCAAGTCAAAATCCGGTGGGATATATGCCCTAGTTCCGCCGCCTGTCATGCTTTCATCTCGTTCTGAGACAGCAACGTTAAAATCAATGATGCGGACTCCCTTATCTGTGAGTAACAAGTTAGAAGGCTTAATATCTTGATGATACACACCATTTTCGTGCAGATGTGCCAAACCTGCGGCAGTTTGTCGTGCAATTTTTACTGCATCTTCCAAGGAAAGGGCTTCTTTTCCTAGAAGGTTTTCTACATCTTCACCATCAATGTAATCAAATAGGATGTATGGTGTATCATCTGGCAATTTACCAGCAATAATAACTTTGACAATATAAGGATGTTCGGGAATATTTAGCAGTGTTTTGTATTCTCGTACTAAACGTTGGTAAATTGATTGCTTGTCACGGGTGATAAGTTTCATTACTAAATCCCTATCACCCATCGAATCAAATACTTTGTAGGCTACACCAAATCCACCTTGACCGAGACGCTTTTGAATAATAAATAGCTCGTCAAGAATATAATCTGCGGGTAAATTCTGCAAGTCTATTTCAGCTAAAGATTTAGGGGTTTCTCCCGTGTTGGGCTGAGGTACAACTGGTGATTTTGGTGTGATGATATTGTTGAATTCCACCAGTGTAACTGCTGCACTTATAAGGCGTTCTTCAGGGTCAAAAGCGCAAAGTTTTTGCAACCATTCATCCATACCTGTTGGGAGGTCTGGTTTATAGGAGGATGGTTTTTTTGGAAAAATAGCATCGCATTCCAAAAAGGCAGTATTCTCAAAAGCCGTTTGTCCTGTTAATAATTCGTAAAACACCAACCCAGCCGAGAATAAATCTGAGGCGATACTGGCTTGGCTGGGGTCGCGGTAACATTCAGGTGCTTGGTAGTTATAGTCAAGCTTATCTACAATATATTCTGCAATCGTACTGCTGCGGTTTTTTGTCACCCTGGCATAGTCGAAACCAGTCAGCCGCGCATTACCATCAGGTGTGACTAAAATAGCATCTGGTGTAAGGTTGCGGTGAATAACTTCGTATTTGTGGGCGTGGTTAAGGGCTGAGAGAATATCTTGGATAATGCCAATCTTTTGGTCAAAAGTAAGTGCTAAATTAGGTTTTCTAATGTGTTGGCTGAGAGGTTCTGCTGCTATATCTTCTATAACTAAAATGAATTTATCTTCCGCTTCGGTGGAGAAAAATTCTGTTATTTTTAAGATGTTTGGATGACCAGGCATCCGCACCATTGAACGATAAGCATTACTAATCAGATTGCGCTGGCGATCGCGGATGCTATGCTCTTGGTAGGGGTCAACTTCATAAACACGCAGTCGGGCTATTCCGCCGCGTTTACCGAGAAAAATATGCTTGGCGCGATATTCTGTATATTTATCTGGATTTCCTCCCAGTTCCTCTTCTATTTGCCATTCACGGTAAATAGGAGGCGCAGATTTGGGACGGGCTTTACCAACAATTGCTTGTTCAATGTCAGCATGAAATGAGCGAATATCCTGCAAACGATGGCTAGGAATATGACCTTTGCCTTTGAAATAAGTTAAGCATTTTTGATTAAGGTAAGTGATATCATCCTCATCTGAACTCCCATGAGCCTCGACATGAGAGTTAGGGGCTGTCATTAAAATTGCAGCATGGACATGAATATCTTTGAGGTTTGTTTTGATAGGATAAGTATCACGAATTAAAGCCTTGATCACCTTAGCATTTTGTCTGCACTTTGCTAATGGTGCGCCAATATGGTCGCGTCCTTGTGGATACCATTTTGAATTATAAATATCAATTAGTCCGGGGATACCTTTGACATCAACTATAAATATGCTGTGAGGGGCAATTATGGCTAGGTCTATTTCATACTTTTCTTTGCCTTGAGGGATTTCAAAGTTATGAATTATTGTGTAGGTATCGGGTAAATTATCACGAAGAAATTTAATTGCTTGACGTTCAGAGTCGTTGACAGGTTGACCAATAGCGATGACTTTTGCAGCCATTAAGCACCTCCCTTATCAATACTACTTTCAACTATTTTTACTGCCTGAGCTTCTATTTGAATAGCCTTAGCTAAATCTTCCCAAGCATTAAAGACTGGTTGCCCAATTGATTGCCGAGTTTTTTCATCTGGCCAAGGAATGATAACTTGTTCTACGTGTTCAGAAACTACTCTGGGAATACTGTAACCATAAGCTTGTCTTTTAAGAAGTCTTTGACCATAATTACTTCTCAAATAAGCATAGATGTAGCCAGCATCGGCCTCATTATGAGGAACTAATCTGAATACATCATCAGCACAGAACATCCCATCAAGATGTGAGTTTACTAAAATTGGCCATCCAAATATTCCATTAAGTTGTCCTGCTGCTTGAAAAACGATCCAACCTTTTTTTAGCAAATAAGTTTCAATATCTTTAGATTTCTTACTAACAAATCTCTCTGGTGATGGACTCATTCGATAAATATCATTTCCACTTACAAACGCTGGTCCATAATTTTCTGATTCTACCCACTGTCTTTTAAAAATATTTGGCTTAAATAGATTTTGATTAACAGAGCTATGAGCAAGAGTTAGAATATCGCATTTAGCTTTTGTAATTGCCTTTTCTGCTTCTAAGGCTAAAGGTGAATGAAAAGCACCATCAAAGCGCATTCTTAGAGAGCTAGAACTAACCCCTGCTACTAGAGGTTTAGATATTTCATGTAAATCTGGTAATCGAGGTAGCTGTATTTTATTTTCTAATATTTTATCTGATTCATACAAAATATTTAATGCTTTTGCTCTCTTAATAGAAGCTTCTTTAATTAATTCATCTACGGTTTCTTCAATATCTGCCCCTAATCTTGGTACTGGTAAATCAGCAATATGATGAGGTTCAATACTTTGAATTATTGAACCATAAGTTCCTGAGATAATAAGAGGAACTCCGAATTTACTACTGAGATAAGCATATAAATAACCTGGCAAAATTTTATCAACGTCGGGAACAACTCTCATAGCGTGTTCAGTACAAGCCATTCCTGCCATATCTGATCGTACATAAACCATTCTGCCAATAGTCCCAGAACGGGTGATGAGAGTCCATCCTTCCTGAATAGCAAAATTTGGATTAGCTGCTACTTGCTTTTTTGACAAAAGAGATAGAGAAGAAAGATCAGCCGCAAGAATATCTGTACTCCCCAGGAAAGGAACACCATAAGCTGGATCATCTACATATTGACGACGCTCACGACCAGCATGAAAAATTCCGTTTAGACCTCCCTTTGTAACTTCATGCAAAGGTTGTTTCTTCGCTGATAGTTTTTCAAGTATTACCTTAGCTTCAAAAGCCCCTGAAAGGTAAGGGTTACAATCCAAACGCCGCCCGTTACTTTCCATCCAAGAAGACATTACTGGAAAGTCTAGCTTAGTAGTTTTCATGCTTGACCCTCATCAAATGGAAACCATTCCTGCATTTTAATGCACAACATTTGAAATGCTGTATCTGTACATCCTTTAACAGAAACTTTGCTAGTTATATTTTTATAAATAGCTGATGAACGAGGAGTTCTGGATAATTTCAAAGCATCTTCAACAGCTTTCTTCGGGTCAGCAGGTTTCAACGCCGAAGCATCCCATAACCCTTTTTCTTCTAACCACTTTCTTAAAGAGATATCTTGTTTAAACCGAAAAGCCTCTTCTACATTGCGATTATCCTGTAATATCCAAATCTCTAGTTCTGGATCTATTACAATCACGGCACAATTTTCTTCATCCCAACCAGTATCAATAAGATTTTCCATAATATTATTAGTAATTTTTTCTACTCCAGGCGACCCATCCCAAGCATTATCTAATACTACAACAGCATAACGATGAGTTTTTTGATAAGGACGAATTAATTGATGGGCGCGGGTATACACACCTGGATCACTCCCCGCTTCAACAATAATATCCTGTTGTGGGTCGAATGCAAACTGCCTAATTCCCAGACTTCTATGGAACTGCACTCTGGTAAAAAAACCTGTAAAAGCAGCTTCCATATTTTTATCAGCAACCAAGAAGATACAATCTCTCATCCCAGTACCCCTGCTGCAAACAGAGAACCAAGGTCAATACTTCCCTGCCAATCTTGTAAACGCGGATGTTTATTTCCGGGAATCGCCTCTGCACCATTTTCCTTACTAGCTCGCATCACAATCATTGATTCTAGTTCAGTATATGCCAATACTACAGGAGAATGTGTAGATACCCAAACTTGAGAATCGTACACCGAACTCAAAGATTGTAATACTACCTCAATTGCTCTAGGGTGAATACCATTTTCCGGTTCTTCCAAGAAAATTAGACTATGGGGTTGAGGTAGGTAGGGCAAAATAGTCAGTGCCAAAATATGCAGAGTCCCGTAAGATAATCCTGAAGAAGTCACAACATGATTACCCCAATAAGTTAATTTGAGGTAAGCGTGATAATCTTCTTCACGTTGAATAGCTTCTATTGCCATAACATTAGGCAAAGCCATTTTAATGTGTTCTACCCAAGACTCAAATAACTCTGGCTGTTCCTGCTGCAAATTCAGCACTAACCAAGGCAAATTATAACCATCTTTACGCAAGGTTTTAGGCTGTCCAGGCGGACAAGCCTTCCGCAGCACTGACCAACTTGGTTCATAACGCATTACGCCTTTTTCTAAAAGATTTCTGAACCAAATAGACGCAGAAAATTTATCAATATCACTGGGTAAATTTGCTAAAGCTAATTCCTGGGGTTCCAGTCGCAAGTTGATTTTAGAGCGGCTTCGATCTTCTTGTTTCAGAATTGTTGGTAAACCAGATTCCCGCTCAATAATTGTGTGCCAGTAACGAGGACGTTTACCTCCTATTCCCCAGCCTTCTTTCGGTTCAGAAACCTTCTGCGGAACAATATATAAAAATTCATCAGTTACATGAAGCTCAATATTATTAAAAATTTGAAACCGAATTTCATATCTAATACTTCGAGGATGCCTATTTTTATCTTTTAGAACCGTGGGTGGTGCATCTTCGAGCAATTTAATAATAATTTCTTCAGGTAAATCAGCTTCTATGGCAAAACCAAAATAATTTCCTCTGCCATAATGCAGTAATTCTTGTAAATTTTGCGCTCTTGGACTGCCACCAATAGAAGGAGATTCTAAAAAAGCTGGGATTAATCCCTGTGATAGAATTTCGCCCAACAATAAAGGAATATCAAGCAGCGTACTTTTACCCGTGCCATTTGCACCAGCTAAAACATGATATTGACCGAGTTTAATATCAAGTCGGTCAAAGCAGCGATATTTAAATGCTTCTATTCGAGAAATCATATACCTGGAGTTGGGTATTGTTGACGGAACTCTCGATATTTTTCGGCAATTACAGGCAAGTCATCATCGAGTATCTTTTCTTTTCGTTTTAAAGGACGTTCAATAATACGTTCCCCAATCCGAATTTTTTCTATTTTCTCTTTGACAACCACAATTTCTTCACCATCAGGAGTCCGTTTATAAAGCGTATTTCCTCGACGGTCAAATCCTACCTTCTCTGCCACTGCCATAAATACAGGATAGTCTGTCTTACCTCCTAAATCCTCAGCCCTAATTTCCTCTTTGGTTTTCTTCTTCAGAAACAGCAAACTTGTGAGAATATTTACATTCGCTTCTACAATAAATGCTTCAACTGGAATATCCACACTAGCTAATACCCAAGAATGACGCAGAATCCACCACCGGATATATTCAGTTCCAGGATTGCCCAAAATGCCATCTGGTAAAACAATCCCCATCCTTCCCCCCGGTTTTAGCCAGTTCAGACAACGCTCAATAAATAGTATCTCTGGTGCAACACTGCCTTTGAGTGTACCAGTTCTGCGAAAACTACCATCCTCCGTCCGTTCCCAATTGTAAGCTAATTCAAACTGCTTGAGTGTATTTTTATCCGTAATTGGAATATCAGAACCAAAAGGCGGATTAGTCAACAACACATCAATTGATTCTAGGGGAATTTCTTTTTTAGCTGGTTCTAACCCATCTAAATGTCCGTTAGGGAAATCCACAGAGTTGATATGATAAAGATGACCCCTGCCATTTCCTGCCATCACCATATTCATCTGGCAAGCTTTAATTAGAAATGGGTCAAAATCCGCACCAAACACTTGTTTCTCGGCAAACTGGCGCAACCGTCCATTGACAGATAGAAACTCCTCTGTAGTCTCTAATCCTACTGGCACATTCGCTTCTTCCCGAAACTTTTTCATCATATACGCCAGCACTGCCACCAAAAATCCCCCAGTTCCACAGGCTGGATCTAAAATTCGCTCATTTTCTTTGGGGTCAAGCATTTCCACAGCCAGTTTGATAATACCCCGTGGCGTGAAGTATTGTCCGCGATCGCCCCGTAAATTAGCGCCGACAATTTCTTGATAAGCCGCACCCTTAGCATCTACATCTGTACGTGTAAAGTCATATTTTGCCAATTCAGAAACCATAAAAGCAAGGGCGCGGTCAGAAAGAGTAATTTCCTCATTTCCCCTGAAAAGATTGCTGTAATTCTTTTTCACCTCTTCAAACAGAGGTATAAGCCGCAAGCGGATTTCTTTACGCCCCTCAGTATCGAACTGCTCCTTCGGCCCTGCCCAAAATCGCCTTTGACCGCGAAGTGATTTCTGCTCATCGTGCATTTTGCAGAAAATCAAGTATAAGAACTGCCAAAATGCCGCATCTTTGGGCATTCCTTCATTACCATGAATAAAATTATGGCAGCGCCGGAAAGCCACACGCAGCATTTCTGGATCAGCCTTGCGGGTACGCGCACTAGAAACTACCTCCTGTGTGTCCAAAGATTCATCCGCAGGTGGCCAATCACCTATCGGCTCAAACCGGTCTTCAAACCGCGTTTTTTGCTTCTCTAAGTAAAAGAACTCTAAACCATTCGTCCACAAACCATACTTACAGAAGTCAATATGCTCCATGATGGTTTCTAGTTCTTCTAAATCCTTCGCTGCTTGGTCGTAATCTCGAATCCTCACTGCATTTCTGCCGACCTTTGGTTCTTGGCGACAAACCACCACTCGACTTAAATTTTGAACTGTATGCTCCTGGTCGTGGTGAAAAATGGCAATATCCAGCTTTTTCCGCTTCCCATTAATAGAAACCGGAAAATCAGCCGCCATATCTTCCACCGAAATTCCATACTCGTGAAACAAAGCCCTTGCAATCCGTTGACGCACTTGTTCTTTTGGCGTGTCCTTGAGACTTTTCTCACCACTAATAAAGTCAAGGATACAACCATCAGAAATAGTGTAATCTTCCGTATTATCTTCTAAATCAGGAATCGGCAACTGTTTTGCTTTCATGTGCTAATAAAAATTCTCCTCGTATTCCTCCTCACTTACTGCGGGGAGAGCTAGGCTTGAGTTACTCAGATACAGTGAGTATTGTATCCGAGGAAGTTTCTCTTAATATATCTCGCTTAATAAAATGCTCAATTTTACCAAGCTGCTCATCAGAAAGTTCCTGAACCATCACCAAACGAACTAATTCTAGTACCTTTGGTCTTTCCTTCAGCAAAGTCACTACATCTGGGTCTGTGGAAGGACAAAGCCGAAATAGTACATCAGGATCAGCCGCTAAACCTTTTGCTAATGCTTTTATAACTTCCGGCTTTGGCGGATGCTCCTTACCCCGCTCAATGCGACTTAAGTAAGCAGGCGAGATACCTACCATAGTAGCTGTTTCCCGAAGTCCCAGATTTTGAGCCTCTCGAAGTTGCCTGATTGTTTCACCAAACTTGCTCATCCCTCCAATCCTTGTTGTCTGTTATGTAACACTAAACATTTTTAGAGTCAGCCGTCAACGGTATTTGATTAAGTAGCAATTAAGAAACTAGCAAAGCGATCGTATATTTCTGGCTATTGCGAAGATAAAAAGAACATCCTCCAAAAATAGCAAAATTCCCAATGTCCAAAAGAACGGATTTAGACAAAAATCAAATCATCACATTACTTCGTTCAGGGGGTGAAATAAGCATCCATTCCGAAACTTACGCTAAGGACTTGATAACCTGTTTTCAAAATCCTTTCCACCTACCAAAAACCTGTAGCAATTGAAGCCTCTGAAATTTAGGGTCTTCAAACCACTGCTGTGTCGTACAAAAAAGCTGTGCCAAATAGCTTAAAGATTATTTGGTACATTGAGAATTGCTAAAAACATTGATTAACAGAATGCTTATCCAGCAACGGTTGCAGCCTTAGTGTAACTTTCTGTACGATTGCTCATTTACCCCCTTCATCGGGTTTATGGCAGAAAAGAGACCGTTCTCGTCTAGAAAAGGAGTTTCCTTTGAACTACCTGACACAATATCTTCTGTCAAAGGCTAAGGCAGAACAATATTACCAGGAATTAACAAAGGTTATTCGTTCTGGTGATTTTCCTGTGGAACAGTTACAGGTTACTCGAAAAATTAAGAAGGGTGAAAAGGCTCTTTTGGTTCTGGGTAATACTGGGGATGTTGTGACGTTTTATCAAGGAATTACGGGGTTGACTAATTCTGAAACCTATTCCAGTGGGTATTATTTGGAGTTGATTGCTAAAAAACGGGATGAGTTACTTTCGGTTGTTGAGCCTCAAGGTGATGTGGGGAAGCAGTTGAGTCTGTTTTGAGTGGGGGATTATACTAATGATGAGAGCGATCGTCTATGGGATTTGGGAGGGCGATTTTTCTCTTTATCATTCAACATGATTTACTTAAAACATCAGTAAGTAAAGCATTAACAAAGTATTAACTTTGCTATCTTCAATCCGACACAACGCGGATACTGCAAACGCAAGCACTACAGGAATAGATTGCTTGATGTAACAAAAAAGATAATCTTGAATCTGATTGACACTATTCCTTAATAATTCTTCTAAGCTTAAGCTCCATAAACAGATTCTTTTCTCATCAGAGTTGGCTACCGCGATCGCACTTTTATCATTCTGTGAACTAAAAATACAAGCAGCACCAATCAAAGAATTATCATTTCCTTGAATAGTTTGTAGCAAATTTCCAGTAGCAATATCCCAGATTTCTATAGTTTGATCCTCATTAACTGAAGCAACTATTTTACCATCATCAATAAAACCAATACTCATTACAGTTGTGTGGGAATTTCTCTTAAGTATTCGTTGAGAGCCATCTTTAATATACCAAAGCGCAATTTGTTGGATAAACTTATTTCCTTCATCTTTTTTTAAACTAGCTGTGGCAATAACCCCACCATCAGGACTAAAACCAACATAAGAAACAGCACCCTGATAATTTATAGGTATTATCCGATTATCATTAAGATATAACAGCTTTACAGTACCATCAGCACCAGCTGTAACAATCTTTCTGTCTTGCCCTTCTTTTTGAGGGCTGAAAGCAACCATATTAACTTGCGTAGAATACTTTACTGAATCTAAATATTTATATTTAGGTTTATCATTCTCAATATCCCACAGTATTACCTGTCCATCAAGATAGCCTATTGCAATCTCTGTTCCTTCTGGATTAAAACTGATACTGTGAATATGACTTTGATATTTTGAAAAGCTGTCAATCTCTATCAGCTTGAAATTATAAATTTTTACCTCATTATTAATAGCAACAGCTATATTTCTCTGTTTTGGATTGAATTTAATATCAAATTTTATGTCAAATTTAAATTGAGATGTTGAGGTTAGATTAAATTTAATTTCCCAAACCCTACCATTATCATCAATTGTTAGAGGTTCACCAGTAACCTTCCAAAGTTTGACAATTACGTTTTGACTATATTTTTCATTTTTGTCATCTTTATCATCTATCTTTATGTCATCTTGACTAGCTGTAGCAATTTTCTCACCATCTGAACTAAAGTCAATCTTTACAATTTTATTAGAATGCCCCTGAAATTTACCAGTGCAATCCCAAATTTTTATAGTTCCATCAAGACTGCCAGAAACAAGAGTTTTGCTATCAGTTGTAAAACTGACCTTCGTGACGCTATCTCTATGTCCCTTAAGAGTTGAAACAAAATTTTGATCTTTGTCCCAAAGAGTAATTACACCATCTTGGCCAGATGCGGCAATTATTTCATAATCTGGGCTGAACGTAGCATACGAAACCTTTGCTTTATGCTCTTTACTTCGTATTACTGATGGAACATTTTTCTCGATATCCCAGAAGCTGATATTTTTATCCTCATTACTTGATATCAAAGTTTTGTTATCAGACCCAAAACTTACTGATGAAACTTTCGTAAAGTACATTTCAGAAGTACTTTTTAGCTTATAAATTCTTAGTTTGTATTTTTCTAGTCTATCAATTTTAAGTTGATAACTTTTTATCTCCCAAAGTCTAACAGTTTTATCTTTACTAGCAGAAGCAATAAGCTTACCATCTCGACTAAATGCCACATTGCTTACACCATTTTTATGCCCATTAAGAATCTTTAACGTAACTCCTTCTTTGTTCCAAAGTCTGACAGTTTTATCTTGACTGGCAGAACCAATTATTTTACTGTCTGGACTGAAGCTAACACCAAGAACATGATCTCTATGACCTTTCAGTGTACGATGTAATATCCAATTAGTTTGACAGTTATGGTCTGTAGATTTTTTCCAAATTTTAATAGTATTATCATAACTTGCAGATGCAAGCATTGTGCCATCAGAGCTAAAACTAATGTCTATAACGTCATTTTGATGTTCTTTTAAACTTTGCAATAAATTCCCATCAAAACTCCAGAGTTTGATAGTTTTGTCACGACTAGAAGAAGCAATAATTTGATCGTCTGGACTAAGACTTACGGCGTATATCCAATCTGTATGTCCTTCAAAACTATTCTTTTCAGCAATTTGGTCAAAAATTTGACCAAAAGTTATGAGAAATTCCAATCTTTTTTTTGTACTAATTCCATTAATATTAGGTAATTTTTGCAACCGTTCTCCTATTTCTATAAGTTCGGTTAGCGCATCCAGATTCTTATTTTCTATTAAATATCGCCTTGCATTTGCTATAGATGTAATAATTTCATTTTCTAGCTGTTCTTCCTCGTCCCTATCCTTACAAGCTTTGACATAATCAGCAACCTCATCTTCATTGGTAACGTTTTCTTTCTCCAATAAATCTTCAAGAGTTTTTAAACGGCTTCCCTGTAATAGTAAATCGTGTTTCCGTTTTCCCTTTTTCGCCCAGTAAGAAGCTTCCTGCTCAATTTTTTTCAGCAATCGCAATTTCTCACTTTCTTTATCTATGTATGTTTGTAATTCTGTCCAATTACTAATCAAAAAATCATGAACAATCTCTACAGTATCTTCTTTATCTGTAATTAACAACCGTTTATCTGCAAAGGGACAATTCGCTTTTCTACCAACAATCTGTGGCGTTGGGTTAATGCCATGTTGGTGAAGCAAATCACGCCATTGATCATCCTCATAAATTTTCCAAAGTGGAGAAGCTTCCAGCGATTGAGGACGGTCGGGAGCTTGATGCTGTCTTTGCACTGCAATCACCAAGCCATCACAGATTATCGCCGCTCCTGAACACCCTTCCCAAGGAGAGATTTTTTGTATTTGAAGTAGTTCTATTTGTCTTTCTGACGGAAATTCATTCGGTCGTATAGGCAGGGGAAACGCATCTAAATTATCTTGACAAAATACTATATTAGTGCATCAATATGGGAAAATATCTAACTTCATTCAAAATCTGATAAATTCCTTTATTAAAATTATAAAAATTTCATAAATTTAGAGTAATTATTTATTTTTAATGATGGATTTATTTTGTTCAGTTCTATATATTAATATCTATATTTTTTGGCATCAAAAATATAGATTCTATTGTAGAATCAACAGAAAAATAAATTGGTTATATTTATATTTGTCTATATTTTCTGATTTTTATCAGATACATTCTAAAATCTTCTCTAAATATTCATCATCCCATCCTGCACAAAACTGCTTACTTTTAGTTCCTAGTTTTTGGCTTTTTTCTTTTCCTAAAAGATTAACTGCTATATGACGAATAACTGCAAAGTTTTGTGGTGCATTATCCTTTCTTATCCGACAATCATCTTCTCTAAAAGCTACATCTAAAACCCAGTGTAATGAATTCTCTATACCCCAATGAGTGCGGACTGATTCTCCTAGTAATTTCGCATTATTTGTCAAACTACTTATATAATAGCCTGTCTCAACCTTCGTTTTTCCATTAACTTTTCGTATATATTCTACCATTCCTACACTTTGAAGATTTACCCATTTCTTATCAGTATCTATTCTTTCTTCTATGTCTGATAACATGAGATAATGACGAATCTCTTCTCTTCCATGTTTGTCTTCTTTTGTATGAAATTCACTATATTTGAATCCCTCAAACCCTTTAGATATAGCTTCTTTGAAGATTTCTTCTACATTCTTATATAAATTACCTTGATTCTTTTTGAGTGCGATAATATATTCGCCTGATTTTTCTGCAATTGATTTTACTATCTCTTTTTGACACCCCATCGCATCAATCGTTACTAAACATCCGGCTATATCTAATACTTTAATTAATTCCGGTATGGCTGTTATTTCATTTGACTTTTCTTCTACTTTACATTGTCCTAATACTAATTTATTACTAGTTGCCCATGCACTTACCATCTGAATCGCACCTTTATCCTTTCCTTTATCATATGAATGCCTTAATGTTTTCCCATCTATTGCTATGACTTCTCCTTCTGTAATTTTATTGATAGATTTTATCCAACTCAAAAAACAATTCTGAAATTGTTGCGGATCTATTCTCGCAAATACTCTTGCGAATGTATCATGAGATGGAATCCCGTTTGGAAGTTCTAAAAATTGTTTTAGCCATTTTTCTTTCTTTTTTCCATAAGCCTCCATCAATACCCAACTATCTACTCCACAGATCACTGCACAAATCGCAATGGTTACTATATCTATTAATTTATGCCTTTTTGTTCTCTCAACTCTTTTATCTTCTAAATCTTTAAAGTGATCTACTATTGTGATTTTTGGTGGTAGCTTCATTTTGTGAATTTTGTCTCTTTAGTTTTATTGAGAATACCACTTCAACTCATTTTATTGATTCTTATAGAAACGAATTTACCATCAAATTTTCTTCATACTCATTTATTGGCTTGATATTAACATGGTAATACTGCCCTTTTTATCTATTCATAGAAGTTACATTTTGTCAAAAAAAATTAGATGCGTTTCCCCTGGCGAACTGCTTGCAGCAGCGCTTCGCTATCGCCACCGGGATTTTGTATTCTGTGGATAATCTAATGCAGTAGGCGTGGCGCAAACAGTAAGCAGTGAAAGGGATGTTTGCGCGAGAAAATGCTTTAGTTACTCGCTGTCCATATTCTTTGAGCGTGGGTGCGGTGCATGGTAATTCTTGCTGTCGCCACAGTTCCCAGTTCTTTGCCCAATCCAGATGGTAGGGGTAAACCTCCCTGTAACCAGTTTTCCCCCGTAGGACTTTTAGCAGGTATGGATGTTCTGGGGAGATTTCACAGAAAAATACTTCGTGCGGTCTTAGCCCGTAGGTTGCCAAAATGCCATAAGCCCATTGCCAATGATTTTTTAAAAGTTCTCTATTGGCTTCTATTTCTTTCCTACTGGGGATATAGCGGGGTGTTGTCTCCCCTATCCCATAACTACCGATGTAGGGTTTAAGGTCTATGGGCTGTCCTGCAAATTTTGCCAGTGCTATTAACTTTTCGCACACCAGTTTTCTCTTTCTGGTATTAGCCGGTACTTGAGCCACGGCTGCTAACATTGCCTCTGGCGTAAGTTCATCTCCTAGTAGTCGCCAAGCTGGTAGGTAGTCTGATTTCCATGTGGTTTCCGTAGTGGGGCTTTTACCCCTACGACTGTAATAATCTACCTCAAATTTTTGTATCCAATTTTTGGCACTGCTGATCGGTGCCGATTGTAACCCCTGATCAAGATATTCTGACCATTCAAATCTTCCTTGTGCCAGTAGCCCCCCTACTTTTTTGGCTTCTGCTTCTGCAAATTGCAAACCAGCAGGGTTGGCATAACAGCCTAAAGCTAAATATTGTTGGTGAGGCTTGCCTGTTCCTGATTTGGGCGGGAATGTGGCGCGGAGGGAAAGTTTGTCGCCACGTTGGCAAACTGCAACCCCTATCTTACCCGCTTTTAGCCTTGCGTTGACTTCCTCGATAGTCCATTTGCTATCCATTTTGAACTAATTTTGAACTAATTTAAATTTACGTTCCTATATATTCCAGCATATTCCAGCATATCTAAATATAGATTCCATAAAATAGAATTCATGGGTAGAAACGACAAAACCCCTGATTTCTCAAGGGTTTCGATAAGGGCCAGCAGTTGGATTTGAACCTACGACCTTCCGATTACAAGTCGGATGCACTACCACTGTGCTATGCTGGCGATTTTGGTAAGAAGGTTTTTGATTGCCTCACCGATTTCATATTATAACATGGGGACATGATTTGTCTAGAGGGTAAGCAAAATATTTTTCTGATTGCCAAAAATTGGCAAAACTAGCCGCTAGGTTGTAGATTGATGCAAAAATATTTGGTACAGTGCAATTGGAGTATTCCTGGTGACACGGTTATACAAAGGCGCGGAAACATTTGTTCTTTATAGATAATCAAGCATGGCAGCATTAATAGGCAGAGATTTATTAAGTCTAGCGGATCTGAGTTCTGGGGAACTGCAAGAACTTCTGGAATTGGCTACTCAACTAAAGTCGGAAAAACTCAAGTTGCATTGTAATAAAGTTTTGGGTTTGTTGTTCTCCAAAGCTTCAACACGCACTAGAGTGAGTTTTACAGTCGCAATGTATCAACTGGGGGGACAGGTAATTGATCTTCATCCTCATGTCACTCAGGTAAGTCGAGGAGAACCTATCCAGGATACTGCTAGGGTGTTAGATCGTTATTTGGATGTTTTAGCCATTCGCACCTTTGCTCAACAGGAGTTGGAAACTTTTGCGAAGTATGCGAAAATTCCTGTAATTAATGCCCTCACAGATTTAGAACACCCTTGTCAAATATTGGCTGATTTACTCACCATTCAAGAAAAGTTTGGAACTTTGGCAGGTTTAACTTTAACCTATGTCGGTGATGGTAATAATGTCGCTAATTCCCTGATGTTGGGTTGTGCTTTGGTGGGAATGAATATCAGAATAGCTTTTCCGTCAGGATACTCCCCAGATGCAGAAATTGTGGAAAAATCTCGAGAAATAGCCAATAAAAAAACTGAAGTTCTTTTAACCCATGATCCCGAAGCAGCAGCTAAAGGTGCATCTGTACTTTACACTGATGTTTGGGCAAGTATGGGACAAGAAACACAGGCAAATAACCGGTTCCCTGTTTTTCAACCTTATCAAATTTCTGAACAATTATTAAGTCTTGCAGATCCAGAAGCAATTGTTTTACACTGCTTACCAGCCCACCGTGGTGAAGAAATTACTGAAGAAGTAATTGAAGGTTCACAATCACGGGTTTGGGACCAGGCAGAAAATCGTCTCCACGCTCAAAAAGCTTTACTTGCAAGTATTCTTGGGGCAAAATAACAATATTGGTAATTGGTAATTGGTAATGGGTAATTGGTAATGGGTAATTGGTTAAATTTTTATCTGTTCCCTGTTCCCTGTTCCCTATTAGTTACCAATTACCATAAATATTTAATAAAAGCTTGTTAAGGGAAGATTTTTGTAGTACCAATGTTCTAGGGACATTTATTATTTACTTCCCGATAAAATTATGGAACGTCTCACAGATCCTCAAAAAGAACTATACGAATGGTTGGTTGAATATATCAGGTTGAATCAACATTCTCCCTCGATTCGCCAAATGATGGAAGGGATGAATTTGAAATCTCCAGCACCCATTCAAAGTCGGTTGGAACATTTACGCAATAAGGGTTACATTGGCTGGAATTTAGGTAGGGCGAGAACTTTGCGGATACTTCATCCTGTTAAACAAGGTGTACCAATTTTAGGAACTATTGCCGCAGGTGGTTTGATTGAACCGTTCACAGATGCCGTCGAACATTTGGATTTGGCTAATTTATCATTACCACCTCAAAGCTATGCTTTAAGGGTCGCTGGGGATAGTATGATTGAAGATTTGATTGCAGATGGTGATGTGGTATTTTTGCGTCCTGTTGCTGAACCTAACCAATTAAAAAATGGGACTATCGTGGCTGCGAGAGTGGAAGGACACGGTACAACTTTAAAACGTTTTTACCGCCATGATGATCTTGTTACTCTCAAACCTGCAAATCCTAATTACAATCCCATAGAAGTATCGGCTATGCAAGTAGAAGTGCAAGGTTCTTTGGTGGGTATTTGGCGTAATTATAACTAAAGGTTGTCGGTTGTCAGTTGTCAGTAGGGGCGAAGCATTTGGAAGATAAATTATCGGTCATTGCCAAAAATAGTTCTCCAAATCCTTCGCCCGTACAGTTGTCAGTTGTCGGTAGGGGCGAAGCATTTGGAAGATAAATTATCGATCATTGCCAAAAATAGTTCTCCAAATGCTTCGCCCGTACAGTTTTCGGTTGTCGGTAGGGGCGAAGCATTTGGAAGATAAATTATCGGTCATTGCCAAAAATAGTTCTCCAAATCCTTCGCCCGTACAGTTGTCAGTTGTCGGTAGGGGCGAAGCATTTGGAAGATAAATTATCGATCATTGCCAAAAATAGTTCTCCAAATGCTTCGCCCGTACAGTTGTCAGTTGTCAGTTGTCAGTTGCAAATAAAAAACAAGTAACTACTGATTCTTACCAATTACCAATTTATGTACCTAACGCGAAATGCAGTACCGAAATTGCCTACTTTTAAACTCAAGTTACCTTATGCGGGGGAGAAAAAGGGCAGCTATCAAGTTAAGCAACCATTACCGGGATTTCCGAAAATGCCTTTATCTCTGCAATTGCGGGGATATCAACGTCAAGCTGTGACTAGCTGGTTTGCTAATCATGGTCGGGGGACATTAAAAATGGCTACTGGTAGTGGTAAAACTATTACTGCATTAGCGATCGCTTGTGAATTGTACCAGCAAATTGGTTTACAAGTCTTGTTGGTGGTGTGTCCCTATCGTCATCTTGTTACCCAGTGGGGTAGAGAATGTGAGAAATTTAACTTACAGCCGATTTTAGCCTTTGATAATTTACGCAGTTGGCAAAGTCAACTTTCTACACAAATCTATAATCTGTGTTCTGGTTCTCAAGATTTCGTGACGATAATTACCACTAACTCGACTTTAATTGGTGATGGTTTTCAGACACAACTTAAATATTTTCCGCCGAAAACGTTGATTATTGGTGATGAAGCTCATAATTTAGGCGCACCGAAACTAGAGGAAAGTTTACCCCGAAATGTGGGTTTACGTCTAGCTTTATCAGCCACACCAGAAAGATATTTTGATGATGATGGTACAGAATCTTTATTAGATTATTTTGGTCATATTCTCCAACCTGAATTTAGTTTACAGGATGCGATTTCTCAAGGTGCATTAGTTCATTATATCTATAATCCGGTATTGGTAGAATTGACAGAAACGGAGAGTATCGCTTATTTAAAATTAACCAAAAAAATTGGGCGTTCTCTCCTTTATCGAGATCGAGATATGGGGGAAATGGGAGATTTTGAAAACAACGAAGATATCAAATCATTATTAATGCAAAGGGCGCGGTTAGTTGGCACTGCAGAAAATAAATTAACAGCCTTGCAAGAGTTAATGGCAACTCGTCGAGGAACTACCCATACATTGTTTTATTGTAGTGATGGTTCTCAAGAAATTGGACAACGTTATTCTCTGCGTCAACTCAAAGCTGTTGCTCAAATTTTGGGAGGAGAATTAGGTTATAAAGTCAGTACCTACACAGCAAATACTTCTTTGGAAGAAAGAGAAATTTTACGTCGTCAATTTGAAAGTGGAGAATTACAGGGTTTAGTCGCAATTCGGTGTTTAGATGAAGGTGTGGATATTCCCGCTATTCAAACCGCAGTAATTTTATCAAGTTCGGGAAATCCCCGGCAATTTATCCAACGTCGGGGACGGGTTTTACGTCCTCACCCTGGTAAAGAACGAGCCACGATTTTTGATATGATTGTTTTACCGCCAGATTTGGATAGGGAAACTATTGAAGTAGAACGGAATTTATTAAAGAAGGAATTACGGCGGTTTGTGGAATTTGCTGATTTAGCTGATAATGCTGGGGAAGCAAGAATGAAGTTATTAGCATTGCAAAAAAGATATGGGTTATTGGATATTTAACAAAGTTAAAAAACTCCCCAAAAAAAACCTCAACAATTCGCAATATTTAGTGGAAGCTTGAGGTAAGTGAGGTTAAAATTACAAGCAATGTCTAAATCTGAAGTAGAACTATGAAGACGGCTGAAAAACTGGCTGCTGGTTGGTTACTCACACTCGGATTCATGTTTTTGGCGATATCAGTCTCAGAAGCCATAGATAAATCGGCTCAATCAGGAGTAACGGTATATCCAGTGGAGGGGGAACAGGTATTTTCACCTCCCAATGCGGCTCAAGAGAGTAAAGATACGATTGTGGGAGGGATAATTTTTGGTGTGCCTAGCGCGATATTGGGGAGTTGGTTAGCATTAGGATTGTATAAACAAAGTCAACAAGAGAAAAAAGCCTTAAAGCAGCAAAACAGTGAACAATTACAAGCGCAGTTTTATCAAATGTTACTAGAAAATCAAGGACGAGTAACTTTGTTAAGTTTTGCTATGCAGTCTCAATTACCAGCAGCGGAAGCTAAACAATATTTAGATAAGAAAGCTAAAGAATTCAATGCGAATTTTCAAGTAACCGAAGAAGGGGCTGTATCATATCATTTTGATGTTTAATAGGTCAGATGACACAATTTTTTTTAACTATAGCCGCCATTTTTGGCGGTTTGTCTGTTGCTGGTGGTGCTTTTGGCGCTCATGCTTTGCGGGAAAAAATTAGCGAGCGCTCTTTAGAAATATTTGACACTGGCGCTCGTTATCAAATGTACCACGCTCTGGCACTTTTGTTAGTCGCCATGCTCATGAGTCGTTCAGAAAATCCCCCAAGGACGCTTTTAGTCAGTGGTTGGTTATTTATTATTGGTGTGGTGATTTTTTCCGGTAGCTTATATGCTCTCAGTTTAACTGGTATTAAGTCTTTAGGCGCAGTTGCCCCATTGGGAGGATTGGCATTAATGCTGGGTTGGGCTGCTTTAGCTGTGGCTGGTGCAACCATCAAGTTTTAATCAGTAGCAAATGGGAAATGGAGTCTAAATTATCACTCAAAATCTTCGTTTTCCCTTGCCTGTTACCTTTTCTCTCTTATCTATTGAAAAATAGTATCATCAGTTGGTGACATCAAGTAGGTAGAATATTACCACAGTCTTATGAAATAGGTGTAGCCAGCACGTGAAGATATTTATATATCACACTCCCGAATTGACCCCAAATGATACAGTTCCAGAATGTGCGATCGCTGTTGATGTTCTGCGAGCAACTAGTACAATGGCCACAGTATTAGCCGCTGGAGGTGAAGCTGTACAGGTTTTTAGCGATTTAGATCAACTGATGACAGTGAGTGAACAATGGCCTTCAGACAAGCGACTTAGGGCTGGAGAAAGGGGTGGTGCTAAAGTAGCTGGTTTTGAGTTGGGTAACTCACCCTTAGATTGCACAGCCGAATTAGTTGCTGGAAAAAGGTTATTTATTAGTACCACCAATGGGACAAGGGCTTTACAGCGGATACAAAACGCCCCCATTGTTCTCGCAGCAGCTTTGATTAATCGGGCAGCAGTAGTTAAATTTCTGTTAGAAAAGCAACCGGAAACAGTCTGGATTGTTGGTTCTGGCTGGGAAGGAAGTTATTCTTTAGAGGATACAGTATGTGCGGGGGCGATCGCTCATAGTATTTGGCAACAAACTAATTGTCCCCTAGAAGACATCAGTGGCAATGATGAAGTGGTTAGTGCGATCGCTCTTTATTCCCAATGGCAAAATGACCTATTAGGATTATTACACAAAGCTAGTCATGGTCAACGATTATTACGCTTAGAATGTTTAGAAGACCTGAAATATTGTTCCCAAACTGATACTTTAGATATTTTACCGATTCAAACAGAACTAGGAGTATTAAAAAGTCAAAATAACTAATAGGAGTCAGGAGTCAGGAGTCAGGAGTCAGGAGTCAGGAGTCAGGAGTCAGGAGTCAGGAGTCAGGAGTCAGGAGTCAGGAGTCAGGAGTCAGGAGTCAGGAGAAAGGAGAAAGAAGAAAGAAAGAAAGAAAGAAAGAAGAAAGAAGAAAGAAAATTTCTTCACCTCTCTCTTCTCTGTTAGATCAAACATAATAATCTGGAATATTTCATCCTGTTAATCCTGAAATCCTGTACTTCGACTTCGCTCAGTAACCAGACATCCTGATTCAGACAATTAATATTACTGAATACTCGACAAAGGTACACCTAACCACCCGGCAAAATTCTCCATTTCTGTGAAAGAAGGATTTTCCACAACTTTAAGTTGATATCTACTAGGAATTGATGCAGCTAGAGTAACAGAATAAGTCCGCAATTCATCTTGATGAAAAACAGTAACTTGGATAGAATCATTTTCCTGGTAATCCTTCAAGCGTTCATTTAATTGATTTCCCACCCTAATCCTATCAATCGCTAACAATTCATCCCCAGCATCAATTCCCGCAAATTGTGCCGGTGAACCCGCTTCCACAAACTTAATTATCTCCCGTCCATTTTCAGTATTTATCCTCACACCCAAATAAGGTTCTTCATTCTTTTCCTCAACTAATTGCAAACCAAAAGGTTGTAAATATTGATTAAAAGGTAAATCTTCCAAACCATGAAGATAGCGTTTAAAGAAATCTCCTAAATCCATACCCGCTACAGACTCAATCACACCCTCTAATTGTTCGGGAGTATAACCAACTTCGTCCTTTCCAAACTTCTCCCACATTTGCCGCATTACATCATCTAAAGAAAGCTGATTCCCGTGATGAACGCGAATTAATAAATCTAATAAAAGTGACACCATTTCCCCTTTGATATAATAGGAAATTTGAGAATTACCACTATTAGCATCTGGACGATAAAGTTTAATCCAAGCATCAAAACTTGACTCCGACAAAGGTTGAACTTTTCGTCCTGGAGTCATCAAATATCTGGTAATTTCCTTACTCAAATAGTTTAAATATGCCTTGGTTTTATAAATACCTGCCCGTAAAGGAATGATTAAATCATAATAACTGGTTGTTCCCTCGCAAAACCACAAAGATGGTGTATAATTTTCCTGATCATAATCAAACACTTCTAACCCCAAAGGACGAATTCTTTTAACATTCCATAAATGAAAGAATTCATGGGCTACCAATTGCAAAAATGGCTCATATTTATCCACAGTCCGAAATCCAAACTTTTGATAAATTAAAGAACAAGAATTTTTATGTTCTAAACCACCAAAACCCTGCTGAAGCAAATGCAGAAAAAATACATATCTGTCATAAGGTAAACCACCAAACATTTGTGATTCTACCTCAATAATTTTTTGGCAATCAGCAATCATTTGTTCTGGTTGAAAATTTCCTTTTCCCCAAACTGCTAATTCATGGGGTTTACCCAAAACTTCAAAATTATATAATTGATGACAACCAACTTCAAAAGGACTATCAACTAAAGTATCAAAATCTGCCGCTAAAAAAGTATTTACTGTTTCTGCAAATGTTGGTAAACTAGTAGTTACTTGCCATTGAGGGTTAGCAGGAATTACCCTTATCTGCATGGGAAAATTTTCCCAACCAGGGATTCTAAAAAACAAAGCTGCCCCATTAAAGTAACCATGAGTAGCATCTAAATGATTTGTTCTTACTGTTAATTCATTAGCAAATACACGGTAATGAATAGTTACTTCTGAAGTATTGCCTTTTTCTACTTGCCAATGATTTTTACTAACTTTATGCCAAGATAAGGGTTGATTATTCGCAAAAGCCGCAAAATCCTGTAAATGTCTGCCATATTCCCGCACCAAATATGAACCAGGAGTCCACACTGGCATTTTTAAATCGAGAACTGCTGACGGATAGTTAACAATGTGTAAAGTCACCTCAAATAAATGGGTTTCTGGTTGAGACATTCCCACCAAGTAATGAATTTGTGGAGAGAGTTCTAAAATCATTTTGTGTGTTGAGTTTTGATTTACTTATCCATAATCAACAGTCTATCGTTAATCGTCAAGTATAGGCATATAAAATTAATAATATGATGTGTTTATGGTGATTTCATGTAAACCAAGATTATTGACTGATTTGTAAACCTACAATACTCTTAGAGTGGAGGTCTTTGCTGATTGTATCTAATCACAAAAGGATATTTTTTGTATAAGTTGTTAAAACAGTACCATCTTTTATGCAAGATTTGGGAAAAAACAAGCCAAGGAGTTATTAATTATGACAGTACCTTATGACGAACTGGTTTTTCAATCACCATATTTAGCTGTAGTAAAAGCAAAACAACTGCTAGAGGAGGGGAAAATGAAAGAAGTTGATGATATTTTAGAGAGTTTAGCCGAGTCTATGGGAAGATCAGAAAAAAGAGCAGTAATTAATCGCCTAACTCGATTGATACTGCATATAATTAAGTGGAAATGTCAACCGGAAAAACGTAGCGCTAGTTGGGTAATTTCTATTCGTTCAGCTAGGGCAGAAATTACTGCCAGTCAAGAAGAAATGCCAAGTCTCAATCGAGATTTTTTGGAATCAATTTGGAACAAGTGTTTTCTGGCTGCAAAACAGGATGCTAGAGATGAAATGGGTAAAAAACCAGATATTATTGCTTTAAGTTGGGATGAGGTTTTTAACGAAACTTATACACTTTGGGAGGATTAGAAAATTTCTATTTGGGAAAAAATCAGGTTATTTATCTTGATTTTTGGCTGTTCCCTCCTTCCCAATCATTACACTTCATTGCGAAATTAGGCAGTTAAGTAAAAAAAATGATAACTTCTGATCTAGTCTAGTAAAGCAATTACACCAAATTTATCAAGGAGAACCCAGTGGCAATGGAATCAAATGTACTAACGGGCGCAACTGTAGACAACCAAGATATAAGTGAATACGTTGCTCATCTACAAATGCACATGGCACTACAAGCTCGAAATCTGGTTCCCAACTTGGTTCCCAACTGCAAACAAACAATTCAAGATAGTCGTCAACAATTACTTCATCAAACCCAAGCCGACTTTGAAAAATTCGCTTCTCGCCAAGGTCTATAGATTTAAAAGTATTTTGAGTAGAATTATCCTAGAATAGAAGCAGGTATTGTGGTTTTCACCCCAAAGGTATAATCACGGTTTCTGCTTTTTATATTTTTTTTACGTGGTCACTTAAAAAAATCACTCTTTGGGAGCAAGACCTAAGAGAAAAAAAGCCGTTAAAATGATTGCAGCATCACATCACCAATCCTATTTTTTAAAGGTTAAATGGCGGCTTGAATCAACATGACTTCACTACTCCCTCGAAACCTCAGCGTTGTTATCCGACCAGTCCAACATAGGGATTTGGACGGAATTGATTGCTTAACTCAAGAATCATTGTCCCATCTTTCTCCCCAAGAAGCTGGTGCGGCCATGCGGCAAATGCAATGGCTACGACGCTGGTATGGGTTACTCAAATTCTTAAGTTGGTTTCCCAACCCATTACAGTATCGCTTCTGGGGCTATGTTGCCGAACAGGGACGGATACTACTGGGAATGATTCAAGTATCACCATTTAACCGAACCCGCAGCACTTGGCGAATTAATCGGGTAATGTTAGCAGGCACTGGCGACAGAATGGGAGTAGGTTCACAACTACTGCGCCATTGCTTTGAATCAATTTTAGAAGCGCGAACATGGATACTAGAAGTTAATATCAATGACGTTGATGCCTTAGCACTGTATCGCCACAATGGATTTCAACGGTTAGCAGAAATGACATACTGGGAAATTAGTCCCCAGTTATTAGCGGAATTAATTCAAACTGAACCAGATTTACCCAACCTCTTACCGGTGAGTAATGCTGATGCTCCGTTGCTATATCAACTGGATACAGCATCAATGCCACCTTTGGTAAGGCAAGTATTTGATCGACACACCCACGACTTTAAAACGACTTTGTTTGGGGCTATTATTGATGCTCTCAAGCAGTGGATGACAAAAACTGAAGTTGTGAGTGGTTATGTCTTTGAACCCCAGCGGAAAGCAGCCATTGGTTATTTTCAGGTGCAACTTGATCGCACAGGTGAAAATCCTCATGTAGCAACTCTTACAGTTCATCCGGCTTATACTTGGTTGTATCCTGAATTATTGTCTCAATTAGCCCGCATTGCTCAAGATTTTCCTCAACAAGGATTACAATTAGCTTCTTCAGACTATCAACCAGAAAGAGAAGAATATTTAGAGCGGATTGGGGCTAAACGCAAAGAACATACCCTGATCATGTCTCGCTCAGTTTGGCATAAACTGCGAGAATCGAAATTTGTCTCCTTAGAGGGGATTCAGTGGCAGGAAATGTTACAAGGACTACAACCAACCCGGAAACCTATCCCTGGGGGGATGTCATGGATGCCGCAAACTCAGCAGGTGCATCCAGAAAGGGCTATACCAATGCAGTCAGAAATTGTGGCTTCTACTTATCAAAATCCTAACATGGATATACCCTGTCCATCAGATTCAGCCGCAGATGAATCCCAGGAGCAACAATAGCGTGATCTCTCAACAGCAATCAAAATCATTTATTTCGGCTTTGGGTGTGGATGTTGGTAGTAAACGCATCGGTTTAGCTGGATGTGATGGGACTGGGTTAATTGCTACGGGTATAACCACAATTGAGCGCAAATCTTTTGTTGAAGATGTGGAGAAAATTCAGCAAATAGTCAATGAGCGACAGGTACAAATTCTCGTTGTTGGTTTACCTTATTCAATGGATGGTACTATCGGGTTTCAAGCCCGTCATGTCCAAAAATTTGCGGCTAGATTGGCGGATGCGCTGAAACTTCCTTTAGAATATATGGATGAACGATTAACTTCTTATCAAGCGGAACAACTGATAATAGCTGAGAATCGTTCCCCATCAAGGAATAAGGGTTTAATTGATCGTAAGGCTGCTGCATTGATTTTACAACAATGGCTAGATGCTAGACGGAGTTCGGTACAGAGATCGGTAGCATTTACCGATGAGTGATCCCTTTTAAATGGTATTCTAAAAACTATTACAGATCATTTATTTGATCTTAATGATTTCAGTGTCTTTAGACCTGAGAGCGTCAGTTGGATCTCTCAATTTATGGTTGACATCGGCTGTCATTTAGCGGTTCAATGATTTCCATATATAAGAGTATTGTTACAGTTACATAATTCAGCTATGTATTCATCTCCACTTCCTGAAGACAATGATCACGATTCCGAAAGTTCTCTGATTTTAACAGATGAGCTAAAACGGACACTAGAATGTTACATTGAGCATACGCTCGATGTAGAGGGGGAAAAATATGTTCTCCTTCTGCCTATAGATGCACCAATAGAAATTTTTGCTTGGCAAGTTGATGGCGACGAAGAAGAAGCCGTCTTGGTGGAAGATGATGAGATCATTGACGAAATTTTCGGCACTGCTCAAGCGGTTCTTTCTGAGCAAAACTTGATTCTCAAGAATACTGCTTATGCCTTAACTGTAGCAGGTGAGTTGCCTCCTGAAGATGAATCAAAATTCTTTACTTTAGAACTTGAAGATGAAGAAAACGGTTTAGAACCAGAGCAATTAATGGAAATTGCCACTTTTTATCATGATGAACAGGAGTATGCAATTTATACTCCCCTTGATCCCCTGCTCTTTTTTGCGAGAATGACTAAAACGGGTGAACCAGAATTACTTTCCCCCGAAGAGTTTCGTAAATTTCAACCCCTCTTAGAAGAACATCTGTTTAATGAGCTTGATTAATTGGTAATTGGTAATTGGTAATTGGTGATTGGTAATTTAATTAATTACTGTTGCCTTTTACCTTTTGCCTTATTCAAAAATCTAAATTTAGTTAGAGTTTGCTTAATAAATCTAAACTTCAAATTTTTCTTTCTGACTCCTGACTCCTGAATGGGCTTAGTCCCTGCGCCCCTACCTCCTAGCCTTCACAAAAAATTATGACTCGCAACCATCTATTAGAGCCTAACTTGATTTTATCAGGTTCAGTATTAACGCTGACACCAGGTGTCATCCAACAATATGGGCTGAAAGGGCTAGTATTAGATGTGGATGAAACTTTAGTACCCATGACAACGAGTTCTACTTTCCCAGAATTGCAAGCATGGGTGGCAGAAATTCGGATTTGTACAGCACTATGGTTAGTTAGTAATAATTTAAGTGAAGCGCGAATTGGCGGTATTGCCCGTTCTCTAAATTTACCTTATTACTTGGGTGCGGCCAAACCCTCCCGGCGGAAAATTCGGGCGGCGTTGCAAGAAATGAATTTACCTGCACATCAAGTAGGTATGGTAGGCGATCGCTTGTTTACTGATGTTTTAGCCGGTAATCGCTTGGGAATGTTTACAATTTTAGTCGAACCAATCATCCATCCCGATTTTACAGCCCTCCGTTCCCATCCTATCCGCAATATTGAAGTTTGGATATCTGAGATATTAGGCGCATCTATTACAATTAAAAATTAAAAATTGTCAGCGAAAATTAAAAAATCTCGGCACGTCTGAGGATATTTCTGAAGCCAGAAAAAGATATTATCGCTTGATCAAAAATCCCCGACTTCTATTAATCTCAAAAGTCTATCATTTTAATTTCAAAATAACGTAGTATACTGGGGTTAATCGTATTTAACCGGAAGATGAAATACTTAACCCCAGAACAAGTTTATAAACAATGTAGTAAGTCTAGAATATGAAACGTATTGTCAAGAATCAGTTAACCGTTACGAGAATCGCTATTTTAGGGACTGAAAAACTAAATACTTGGAAATCTAACGAACTTGATTTAATTGCTTTGCGTTTGGGACAACTACGCTCTGACTTGTGGAATGAGTTCGGGTCGTTGAAAGCCTGGGGTGTGTCTAAATTTGAGATTGACAAACAGCTACGCACATCGAAAGACAAGTATCAATTACCTGCTAAGTTATGGGATTCAACCCTCTACGATGTAATTGATGATATCCACTTGGTTCAGGCTGCTTGTGTCGAAAAGGTGATGAAATATTTGGGTCAATCGTTCCAATCGTTCCCATCTAAAAAAGGGGTTTTACAACTTACATTAGAAAGTCGTGAATGGTTGGAACACCCCAAACTTTGCACATTGATTAGAAAGTTTTGGTATCGAGGTCACACAAAAGTTTGTAACCAAATTATTCTTAGGGCTTTTGATACTAAATTAGATAGCAAAGGCTTAGTGTGGTTGCGTTTTGGTGGACTAACTCCATGTAAAACCCTCAAGCTACCAACGACTTTACCGACAGAAGTAAAATGTCAATTAAGGCTAATCAAGCGTAATTGCAGATGGGAAATACATTACACGACTGACATCCAAAAAGCTGAAAAAAAGACTCAAGGTAAAATAATTGGATGTGACCGAGGTTATACAGAAGTTTATGCTACATCATCTAACGATGGTGCTAGATTTTTAGGCAATAATTTTGGTAAAATCCAAACAGAAGAAACTGATTATAGAACAGCGAAACAAGTTAAACGCAGCAAAATCAGGTCAGTTTTTCATAAATCTATCGCTAAAGGAAACAGTGCCAAAGCTGATAGAATTAAAAGAATGCAGAATTTAGAATTTAGAATTTAGAATTACGTTTTGCAACGGGGATTTTACCCCGACGCAAAACCCGCTGCTTGTAGAAGCAGGGGACTTTAACCCCCAAAGGTAAATTAAACGGAATAACCTTGGTAAAATCAAGTGGAATAATCGGGAAACATCCTTTAAAGGTAGGATTAAAACAATCGTTTTTACAGCTACCCATGACTTGATGTTAAATGCAATTAAGGTAGCTTTTGAAGATTTGACGGAAGCAATAAAAAGCAAAAAGCCCATGAGAAAGCGCATGAAGAGAAATGTTTCTTCATGGTGCAAGGGGATGGTTGCGGATGCTCTCAAACAAGTTTCAACCCGTGTAGGTTGCACGGTTGTTAGTGTGAATTGTGCATATACGTCACAACTTGACTCCAGATTTGCTACCTTAACGGGTAGTAGAAATGGTGACAAGTTTACCGGACATGATGGGGTCGTAATGCACTCAGATACTAATGCTGCTGATAACGTTCTAGCAAGAATGAGTGATGTTGAAATCACTCGATACATGAAACATTCCGATGTAAAAGTAATCTTGCTAGAACGGACGCAGAAGTTTCGGGACTCCATAGTAATGGAAGCTGAAGCGAAAACGGGCAAGGATAAGCCCCAGACTCTAGAACCTAAAAGCTCTCCTTACGAGTAAGGTCAATCAGAGAGCGAATTATCAGCAATTAACGCTGTTTGACCAAGGTTAAACTACGTTATTTGTGTATCTCGAGGATCTCAATTACTTACTTAGGACTAACTTTATCAATCACCTTGATTTTACCATCATCGCCCACAGTCCAGACATCATAAGTACCAATGACATCGCCATTAGCGTCAACATCTACATCACCGCTTGCGCCTTGATAATTAATCTGTTTTCCTGCTTTAAGTAGCTTCAATCCTTCACAGACATCACTAACTGGTGTACCCTTACCAGCAGAGACTTCCCGAATTTTACCAGCAATAGCAACCCCGGTATTTTCCTTCGCAGCTTGAGCGGCTAATACCAACAAAGCCGCAGCGTCCCAAGATTGAGGTGCATATTCTCCAGGAGAACCGCCTTTTTTCTCCTTCCAAAGTTTATTAAAGTTTTCTAAACCTGGACCACTAGAACCAGGAACTGTCCCAATTGCCCCGGATAAAATATACTTACCATCACTAGCTTTGCCTACTTGATCAGGGAAAGCAGGGGATTTTACGCCGTCTGTGAGTAAAATTTGTACGCCTTTGGTGACACCTTGCTGATAAGCCGCTTTGAGGAATAAACTCCCAGTTTCCGCATATAACACCCCTAAAACTGCATCTGGTTTGCCAGCAAAAGCCGCAGTTGCTTCTGTATCAAAAGTTTGAGCTTTGGGATCATAGCGAATAGGTTTATCTTTATTAATTACTGTTCCCCCTAATTTTTCAAAAGTTTCCACAAATGCTTTTTCAAAACCTACACCATAGTCATTGTTAATAACTACTGTGGAAACTCGTTTAAAACCTTTTTTCCGAGCAAGTTGGGCTAAAGCCAATGCTTGGTAGGTATCTGGGGGAGCAGTCCGCGCCCAAAAGCCCTTAAAGTCGCCTTTTTTAGCTTTGTCGGTAAATACAGGACTGGTGCTACCAGGAGAAATCAGCATGACTTTATTGGGTACAGCCACAGAAACCGCCGCAGTGGAAACGCTACTGGCAAAAGAACCGACTACACCACCGACTTTATCTAAAGTTGCTAATTTGGTCATTCCCGCAGCACCGGCTTTAGGGTCTGTTTGGTCGTCTACTTGTACTAAACTGACTTTTTCACCATTCACACCCCCACAAGCGTTAACTGTGTCTACCAGTAAGGGAACTGAACCAACCATTTGTTGTCCAATAGAAGCCAAGTCACCAGTTGTTGGTAATAAACTCCCGATTTTCAGTCCTTTAGTATCACTGGTTGTAGTGGTAGCTGTTGGGGAGGTGGTACTATTTCCGGTAGATGATGAAGGATTAGGATTTTCACAAGCGGCTAACAAGAAACCACTGGCTAGGGTAGCTAGACTCAAGGCTAGGGAAATACGAATTTTTGCCATAGTTAATCACACAGATATTTAGAAAACTTGATGTAGATATATTTACATTAAGCCTTTAAATCGCAGATTATAACATCCTCACACTATTATTGGTTTTAAATTATAAGGAAGAACGCCGAAAACCCTTGAAAATGTGGCTGACTGAGTCAGCCACATTTGGGCTTTAGACAAGGGATGAAGGCTAGAGGCTTTCCTTTATCCTGCATTGACGTTAATTTGAAAATTTGAAATAATTTCAAATTTTCATCTACCTTTGGGGGTTAAAGTCCCCTGCTTCTACAAGCAGCGGGTTTTGCGTCGGGGTAAAATCCCCGTTGCAAAACGTAATTCTAAATTCTAAATTCTGCATTCTTTTAATCCATATTCGTGATAGAATTAAATTGTCACTAAAGACATAAAAAGCTACCGAGAGACTCTCGGAAGGTTACGCTTGTCAGATATGATTTCGCCCGCCAGGGGCAAACGAAATCAGGGCAAGAACCCAAATATTTAAGGAACCCTGCCTGAAACTGGGATAACTGAGGGATATAGACTGAAACTCTCTGTAGAATCTCCGCGTCTAAAGACGCGGAGAGTGTCAATCAAACCATAACTTTTTCACCAGGTTGAGGAGCAATTACCTGGGTTGTTAAATTGTTTTTTTCCAGTAATGTGCGAAATTCTTCTACAGTTCCCTTAGCTTGCAGGAATTTTACCAGTAGTCCTGCAAACAAAATATCCCCTCCGGCGGCGGTAGGGAGCATAAATCGAGGTTTTACCGATTTTGCTACTTCTAGGGCGCTATTCATGCCTTTGATAATCGGACCGAGTAGGGGTAAACTCAAATCAATGATTGGTGTAATTACTACGTCAATGGCTGCTATTTCTTCAAGTTGGGGGGAATGATAACCATGAGGTTCATAATACAATGTGGAATTATTTGCTAAATCTTTGAGTAGATAGCCGTTTTCTAATAAGGTTGGTCCAATGGGAGAACCGGGAACAGCTTTGATTTCTATTTGATGATTTAAGGTGAAGGTTTCACCATGATTGAGACTGATGATTTGTTGATAACCCAGTTGTTTGACAACTTTAGCCGCATTGGGGGAAGCGACAACGGGGATATTTTTGTTAAGCTGTTTTAAGGTGGGTGGGTGTGCGTGATCTTCTAATCCTTGAGAAAGCAAAATTAAGTTTATATTATCTGGTATTGACCGATCTTGAGTCCGAGAACCTTTAAATAACCAATCTAAATTATTAAAGGTTAAATCACCAATTAACCAGGGGTCAATTAGTATCCGCTGTTCACCAATTTCAATCAACCAACTATTACTATCTAACCAAGTAAAATTCATAATTACAGAAAACGCTATCTATAATCCAATTATAGCGAAAACGTAGGGGTTTAGCATTGCTAAACCCCTACTACAATATGTGCAGTAAAAGCGAAGGTTTTATCTAAAAAGGTATATCTAATAATAATCGTTGTTCTTGAATATTTTGCCCTATATTTTCATCATCATTATCCCAATTTAGAGGATTATTAATAATGTATTTTCTAATTCCTTCCAAAGATGTTTCATTACGGTTAATATGTTCATAAAAGTTTCTTTGCCATACAGAAGATATTCCTTTTTGATGGCAAATAATATTAATTTTCTTAGTAACAATACTTTTATAAGACCTGATGACGGTGGGAATTGATCCGGGAATCATTTTACCATAATTTCTGGTTTTGTCTTCTTTGGGAATTGTTTTAACTATCCATAATATGCCATGAATGTGATTTGGCATAATCACAAATACGTCTAAGTTGATATGTGGGAAATGTTGAGGAATTTCTTGCCAGCATTCATCAGCAATTGTTCCTAGCAAGTTTAATTTCATTTCCCCTTGTTTGATATCACCAAATATACATTGTTTGTCTTTAGTGCAAATGGTAATGAAATATGCACCTTCTTGGGTGTAATCGTGGTCTTTTAATCTAATAGAACGGCGATGGTGAATTTCTGGATTATAGGACACTTTGGTGATGAGGGATGGTTTTGATGAATTTTTATATGATTATATATCATTCATGGGTAGGGAATGTGGGATTAATCGGTTGGTGGCGATACGGGTAGGGGTTTAGCATTGCTAAACCCCTACAATCATTGACGGTAGATGAGCGATCGCAATGTATCATTGAAAATAAACAAGCGGTGAGCTTTGCTATCGCATTTTCTACAAATACAGAAAAGCGATACACCAGTCTTAACGTTTTCCCACAAACGTAGGGGTTTAGCACTGCTAAACCCCTACAACGCTTTAAACACTAACTAAATAATAATTATCGGCATCAGAAACACCAGAACCGCTAATTGAATAAAATCCTTTGCCAATAGCAGAACCCAATGGAGCATTTTGTTCCCACATCCAAAAACCATCTATTGCACCTGCGCTATTAAGTCTGTATCCAGCAAAAATTCCGGTATGGTTATATGTACCATAATAACTATTATTTGTACCAGCAAAAGTGGCGATCGCCGTACCTACCGCAACATTGCCATTACCTATCACACTAACTCTTCGTTTCCAAGTACCTGCATTCCAATAAGGACTTGATCCAGAAATTGCTGTTGCATCAGCAACTAAATCCCAACATTGATAACCATAAGCATTATCAACATTTCTACTATATTTACCAATTAGAGTTTCATTACTAAGCTGTGTTAAATAGCTAGAAGTGGCCATTAAACCAGAGGGTGCATCCGCAGGAGTTAAACCTCCTCTTTCTTGCCATCCATTCCAATTTGTTCCATTAAATGAATCACGAGTATAAATTCGATCATCTGTTCCTTGTACAGCTTGAAATAATTTCCCATTAAAGACTTTTAACTCCGGATCAGCTAGAGTAGCACCACCAAAGTTTTGCCAACTTGTCCAATTGCTCCCATTATCAGAAGAACGATTATAGATTTGGTTGTCAGTACCTCTAACTGTTTGATATAGTCTGCCATTAAACACTTCTAAATCAGGTCCACTGAGAGTAGCACCACCAAAGTTTTGCCAAGCAGTCCAATTGCTCCCATTATCAGAAGAACGATTATAGATTTGGTTGTCAGTACCTCTAACTGTTTGATATAGTCTGCCATTAAACACTTCTAAATCAGGTCCACTGAGAGTAGCACCACCAAAGTTTTGCCAAGCAGTCCAATTGCTCCCATTATCAGAAGAACGATTATAGATTTGGTTGTCAGTACCTCTAACTGTTTGATATAGTCTGCCATTAAACACTTCTAAATCAGGTCCACCGAGAGTAGCACCACCGAAGTTTTGCCAAGCAGTCCAGTTAGTACCATCAGCAGAGGAACGATTATAAATTCCATTGTCAGTACCTCTGACTGACTGATAGATGCGGTTGTTAAATACTTCCATCGCAACCTTAGACATCTCAACAGCAATATTTTGTCCATTTAAAGTAAAAGTTGCTGTATCATCCTCACCATGCAATGATACCAATTCTCCCTCACTAATACTTTGCCCCCTTACCAACCGCGAGAAAATATCCCCTTCATCCCCAGCAGCATCCTGTACATTAATTTGACTATCTAAATAATGCCCAACCTCCTCTACTAAAACCCCTGTAACAGCCTCAATATTATCCTTATTAGCCCCTAAAAATTCCCCAGATAGATAAATAGTATTATTGTCCTTTGCATACGCTCCATTGAAGTTTTGACCAAATACTAATTCTATATGCGGTGTATTAGTAAAATTATTTCGCGCCCAAGCTGTCAATATTTGATTAGCTGACTCCTGGTTATAAAGACCAAAAGCAGTCCCCATAATGTAATCTCTTTGAGAATTACTGCTGAGTCCACTCAGGATATATTTAGTTTCATTAATTGCCTGAAAAACTGTATCAATAAACGGAACAGGTAACTCAGAAGAATTGGCAGGATTAACAGCGAATACAGGATCTTGATAATCGCTCAAACCTAGATTGTTGTAGGGGGGGTAGATATGAACCCTGATTGTTGAGAGTCTAAGGATAGCTCAAACATAGATGCCTTATCATGTAAAGATTAGTGGTCTTGTTACCTTTCATTCTATGCGAGCCAGTATAGCAGCTTGTATACTTTAATTTTCAAGAGTTAGTGAATTTTATTTTTTTAGTATCCGTATATTTATGCGTGCCAGCAGAAAATTTATCATCTGATCTCTGCTTGTAAAGCTGTTATCAGATTGATATAAGATGAATAAAATTAGCCACAACCTTGATGATTGCTGCTTCATGAGTGGTTCTAAGTGTAATCCTGACTTCTCAGTAATTTAGCGGAATTTATGTAAATTTTTGATAAAATTGTCAGAATCAGGATTAACAGGATTTTTTACAGCTAATTCCAGTCCTAAAATCCTTGTAGAGTCCATACATTCTTTATCATCAGTTGTCTATTGTCCCGCTAACATTTGTAGGAGTTTGTCCGCATTATGTAAATTACCAACCATGCGCCGAATTGGATGAGGCCAAACCTTAACTAAAGTAGGAGTAGCAGAAACTTGATCAATTTCTGCCTGTTCTGGATTGGTGAGAACATCAATAACTTTGAGAGTATAAGGATATCCTAGCGAGCGCTCTAAGGATTCGTGCAGGTTTTGTAAAATTTTTTCTGTAGTCGCACTATGACCAGCCACAAACAAGCGCAAAACAAAGCCTGGGGGACCTGGGATCTTTTGTAGCACTGGTTGTGTATTAATGACTGGTTGCTGGTACTGTGAGGGAGAATCAGCCAAATCCAAACGCACAATTAAATCATGATCTTGCCAAAGTTGAGGAAATGTAGAGCGATAAGTTGATAATACCAAGCGATCGCACAAACCATCTTGCCAAGGTGCTGATTGCCAAACCAAATCTCCCGTCCCAAAAATCGCATTCAGCACAGCTTGATGACGCATTACTGCTGGATAAGCCTCCGCAAAAATTTGTACTTTTTGAGTCCGAGGATTTAACCAGTGATCAATGGTTGCAGTATAACAAGGTACTAAAAAATGTGGCGGCTCTGGTAAGTCGAGAATTTCCTGCAAAGCCGCACATAAATGTAAATGCCATCTTCCTTGCTTACTAGGGTCAATACAATAAATCAAATCCCCACCAGGCGTAAACAAGGCAATACCCTTGAACAACTGGGGTTTAGATAGTTTGTCTAAATTCAACTTAGTCATTGGTCAGTTGTCCAGGGTCAGTTGTCAGTTGTTAATTAAACACGACCTCGGAGGAATTGCGCCATTTCGTTAGGAGTTGCCGACATTTCCAAAGCTGTTTCTTCAGTAATCCGGCCTTCTTGGTAAAGGTTGAGTAATGACTGATTCATTGTCACCATGCCATCAAAACTGGCTTGTTTCATCAAGTCCGCAATCTCATCATACTTGCCATTCTTCACCCATTCCTTAACAGCCTCAGTATTAATGAGAATATCGTGGAAAGCCGCCCGATTACCATCTGTAGTGCGGCATAAACCTTGAGCAATTACAGCTACTAAAGATTCCGCAAGCGCTATCCGCATAGCTTCCTGTTCTTCACCCGAATACAAATTGAGAATCCGTTCAATAGTTTTTACCGCACTATTAGTGTGCAGAGTTCCCATCACCAATTGACCTGTTTGCGCCGCTTTTAGTGCCGTATTTACAGTTTCCTTATCCCGCATTTCCCCCACCAGAATTAAATCTGGATCTTCCCGCAAAGCTGCTTTTAAAGCATTATCAAATTTGCGGGTGTGCATTCCCACTTGCCGCTGTTTAACTAAAGACTTACGACTTTGGTGGACAAATTCTACCGGGTCCTCAATCGTAATAATATGTTTAGCCATCTCCCGATTAATATAATCAACCATTGCTGCCATTGTCGTGGATTTACCTGAACCAGTAGGACCTGTCACCAAAACTAAACCCTTGTGATGGTGACAAATATCTCTAAACACTGGTGGTAAGCGCAACTGCTCCATAGATAGAATTTTGAGAGGAATTAACCGCAGTACCATGGCATAACCGCGCAGGGAATCGAACACATTAATCCGCACACGGGCAAAATCGTACTGAGTCGCACCATCAAATTCTAAATGTTCTTGAAACCTTTGAATTTCAGAATCAGAGAGAATCTCCCGCAACCAATTCATAAAAGTCGGTTTATCAGTTTCGGGGTAACTTGTGGTCAGAATTTCGCCCCGGTTGCGGAAGCGGGGTATTTCTCCTACTCCCAAGTGAACATCAGAGTAACCTTCATCAAATGCTTCCTGGATAAGCTGTACCAATGTCCGTTCTAAAGGTTCATCCGTGGGCGCATTGTCATAAGAATATATTGGTGGTGGCAGAGTAATTATTGACGGTGCTGGTGCATTTATTTCTAAATTTGCCGACTGATGCTGTATTTTTACTTTTGGCAAGGGTGGCGGTATTCTGAATGTTTGTGATTCTGTCATATATCTTCACTTTTTTTAATTGGTCAGTTGTCAGTTGTCAGTTGTCAGTTGTCAGTTGTCAGTTGTCAGTGGAAAATATTTTCCTTCTGTCCCCTGCTTCCTGCTTCCTGCTTCCTGCTTCCCCTGCCTCTGTTATGCAGTCTTCTTAGTGGGTTATTCACCAATATACATATTTTTTAACACATACTGATTATCCTTGGTCTTTCATAGGATTTACGTAATATATTAGCAACTAATAATACGGAGTAATTAAGGATAAAGAGGCGGGGCAAAGTGAAAGAAATTAAGAATTACCCATCATCTACAATCTGTTTTGATCACTTTTTGATAAATTATGAGAAATGATATCGTTTTTTATAAGAAATGTTAAGCATCTGGGTAATCAGATTGCGGGGATCAATATCTGCTTCTCATCTATCCTTAGTCTATATTTCTCAAGGCATAGACCAAAACTCTCTTCCCTACCTGTGGGTATATGTGAATTCTTATTCATAAGTAGAAAAAATCAACTGTAAACTTTAGTAAAGAAATGCTCATTTTGGAGCTAAGGTTTTATATACTAAATTTCACTGAAACAAAATCAGTTAATTCGCTTTCGAGTGATAAACAACTGAAATTTAAACTTGCTGTGTATTAGGAGGAAAAGTCATGGTTTCTGCTCAAAGCTCTAATCTAGTTCAGACCGACTCCTTATTAATGATGAAAAGCTTTTTAATCTGGACATTTACATTGGCAGTGTGCTTGTTAGTCGTCGGCTTTCCATTGGTTGTATTGATGGCTACGGTTGGCTGTCTATTGTCCATTGTTTTACAATCTGTGATGCCCGCTAGTGCCGTGTTAATTGTGGCAGGTGGTTTAGTAATGTTTAATGTTATGGCAGTATTAATTGCTGCTGGAGTGCTAACAGCTAAAGGTATTCATCCTACGCAAATAAAATGGTTAAGTTGGTTGCATGGTAAAGCTGAAAAAGCCCAAACCACTGTTTATGCAGCTTGTCCTTTAACTTGTGAAATTAACCAATAATTATCATTGGCTAACACTCGACAAACAGTACATCTGCCCGGTTTATCCGGGTTTTTTAATATTTAAAACAGGGAACAGGGCAGAAGCAGAGGGCAGAAGCAGAGGGCATGGGGAAAATATTTTCCACTGACAACTGACAACTGACAACTAACCCATTACCCATTAACTACTTGCCTAACTTAATAGTGTTGCCAATTGCAGTTAAACTGTCTTCAAATAAAGCCTCACGTCCCCAGCGTTGTACTTGTTGACTTAACAACGCTTCGGCTTTTTGTTCAGAAAGAGAAGTTACTTGTTGGAACAAGCCAGACGACTGAGCGCCTCCATGAGTTTCCATTCGCATACAACCGCCAGTTTCCGAACAAATCACAGTTCCGCAATTAGCTTGAATATTAGTAGAACTCAAACGCAAACCAATTAAATCACCGATAATTTCCCCCATATCAGCAATGGGAACACCTGCTAACTCAGCTTCTATGTGTTTTTGGTCTTGAGACAGGAACTGAATCGAGGTGATATTATAATCACCGTTTTCCTGTTTATAGGAAACTGGCTGCCATTCTAAGCGATTAGCTAACCAACCCAAATACAATAAGGCTTGAGCAGCATTGCCTTTTTCATAATCAATATTGACACGATCAATTTCTCTAAGAGCAGCGCGACGATTAGGCGCATCATAAGCTTGTGCTGTTAACTCCTGCCATGCTGACAACCGCCGCCAATTCAAATCAGCCAAAGGTATACCAGATTCTACTAACTTCTGCAAGCTGAGTAAATCATCTTCTGGTGTATTAAAGTTGCAGGAGTCAACAATGACATTATTGCAAACAGACGCTAAACGCCTAAACAAAGTATTGCCAGCATCTGGTGTAGCTTTCCACCAGAGGAACTTAGGCAAACCACCAATTAACAAAGCGGGAATCATGCCCCCAATCCGTTCTAAAGCTGCAACAGTACCAGTAAGGGTAATGTACTCACAACAGATAAGAGTGCTGGAAGATTGCTTTTGAATGGGACAATAGGCAGAAACTTGGGCTTTTACCCCTTCATCATCGCCGGCAATGGGACATAAAGCAATAATTCGGCAAGGGTTACGGGTAGCAATTTCGTCAGCAATAGTGGGACTGGTAGGACTAAAAGTATACCCCATAGCTGCACCATGATTATCTCCATTTGGTCCAGTGCGCTGCTTTTGGAAATATTCAGCCCGTAAAGCCGTCAGAGTTTCTGGTGTAGCAGTACCAGTTTCTGGAAGGTGGTGCTTTTTCTGGACTTCCTGTAAAGCTGTTTTAGTTTGTGGTCCGAGAATACCGTCAACTGGACCCTTGTAAAAGCCGGTTGCAGTTAACAAATACTGAGTTTCTTCCGGTTCATAAACTACTAAAGTAAATGTTGTGGCGCGGGTAGCAGCGGGTAAACCACCGTCTTCCCCTTGAATACCGTAACTTTGCCAAACTTGATTAAGTTCTACCTCAATTTCTGTGAGGGAAACATCCTTGGGCGCTTGCAAAGAAAAAATTGTCGGTGCTTGGGAAATCATATTTGTCAGTTGTTCGTTGTCAGTTGTTCGTTGTCAGTAGGGGCGAAGCATTTGGAAGATAAATTATCGGTCATTGCCAAAAATAGTTCTCCAAATGCTTCGCCCGTACAGTTGTTCGTTGTCAGTTGTTCGTTGTTTTGCTACTGACCAATGACCAAGGACTAATTAAAGTCTGCGCCAGCGGCGACCGTCTTGGTTGATTAGTAATTCTGCTTCTTCTGGTTCCCAAGTACCGGCTTCATACTGAGGAATATTCGCAGGATTGGCTGGTAAATCCCATACAGACAAGGCAGGTGTAACTACTTGCCAAGCCGCTTCTACTTCGTCCGCCCGTGTAAACAAAGTTTGGTCGCCCATCATACAATCAAGGAAGAGACGATCGTAGGCATCGGAAGTAGCAGAAATACCTAGAGAGCCGTAGCTAAAATCCATATCTACGGCACGGGTACGGAAATCACCACCGGGCATTTTCACATCAAACCGGAGGGAAATACCTTCATTGGGTTGTATTCGCATGGCCAAAACGTTGGCGTTTGTTTGTTGAGCCGCAGAGGGGAACATTCTCGAAGGAACTTCGCGGAAATGAATCGCAATTTCACTGACTTTTTTCGGCATCCGCTTACCAGTTCGTAGGTAAAAAGGAACACCTTGCCAACGCCAGTTATCTACCATGAACTTCATGGCTACGTAAGTAGGGGTAGTAGATTCAGGATTAACACCTGGTTCAGTTCGATACCCTGCCACCTGTTGACCTTTCATCCAACCCGCGCTGTATTGTCCACGAATTGCTGATTTTGACAAATTATTAACATCAGCTAAACGAGTCGCTTGTAATACTTTAACTTTTTCCGTGCGGATACTGTCAGCATCCATAGAGTTAGGTGCTTCCATGGCCGTTAAACAGTAAAGCTGCATGAGGTGATTTTGCAGCATATCTCGCAACGCGCCCGCACTTTCATAATAACCCGCCCGGTCTTCTACTCCCACGGTTTCGGCGACAGTAATTTGTACATGATCTACAAATTGCCGATTCCACAAAGGTTCAAAAATGGCATTAGCAAAGCGGAAAACCAGCAAGTTTTGTACCGTTTCTTTCCCTAAGTAGTGGTCAAGACGATAAACTTGGTTTTCTTTACAAACCTTTTGTACTACTTGGTTGAGATTTTGAGCGGAAGCTAAATCACGACCAAAGGGTTTTTCAATGACTAAACGCTGTTTTTCGGGGTCTTCTAGCATTCCTGCTAACCCTAGTTGCTTAATAGCTTCAGGGAAGAAATTAGGGGCAACAGAGAGGTAAAACATCCGGTTTCCTCTTGTTCCTCGTTTCTCGTCTAGTTCAGCCAATAGGGTTTTCAGTTTTTGGTATCCTGTGGGATCATCTATATTTCCAGGACAGTAAAATAAACCTTGGGAAAAGTCTTGCCAAAGTTCACCTAATTCCACATTAGCGTGAGCTTCTGCCATGCCTTTTTGCATTTGCTCGCGGAAGTATTCGTGACTCCATTCCCGACGCGCTACGCCCACAATGGTGGTTTCTGCGGGAATACGTCTTTCTCTCCGCAATTTGTACAGTGCTGGTACTAATTTACGCCAGGTTAGATCTCCAGAAGCACCAAAGATGACGATAATTTGTGGTTCGGGCATCCCTTGCTGCTGTAGACCGACGCGCAATGGATTTTCTAGCAGACTGACCATAGGATTTTAGATTTTAGATTTTAGATTTTGCCAGAGGTGAAGGGCAAGAAGAAAAAGATCTCTACTTCCTGATCTTTTCTTAAATTCCGCAATCTCCTCTATAGGTGAGAATAGCTTGACTTGACCTTTGAAAGAGTTCATGAATCACACGGAAAGGACACAGACAGGTTATTGCAAGTACATAGAGTACAGAATCAGAATTTAGAATCCAGAATTTAGAATCCAGAATCCAGGGAATTTATTCCCTGTCTTATAGCTAAAGTCGGTTTTAACCGACTGTTTTTCTGTTATTTGTTCTATGTGGAACATGAGGTTTGATTTTTTAATTAATTAGAGTTTTATCTAATTACCTGTTTTGATAAAAGACATGACCTTGGCTACATTTTCTTTACTACCAATAATTAATGGTGTCCGCTGGTGCAATTTGCTGGGAACTACATCTAAAATATCCATTGTTCCTGTAGTCGCTATACCTCCAGCTTGTTCAATTAAAAATGCTAGGGGAGCAGTTTCATACAGCAAACGTAATTTACCTTCTGGTTTTTGTAGTGTGCCGGGATAGAGAAATACCCCACCCTGTAATAATATTCTGTGAATATCGCTCACCATTGCCCCACTGTAACGGGAACTATAGCCTTCTGTGCGATGAACATAACGGATATATTCTCTAAAAGATTCATCCCATTGCCAGAAGTTACCATCATTAACGCTATAGGTGGCGGCATGATCTGGCATTTTGATATTTTCTTGACAGAGAATAAACTCACCCAAACTAGGATCAAGAATGAATGAATGTACACCTGTACCTATGCTATAAACTAGCATAGTGCTTGGTCCATAGAGAATATATCCGGCTGCTAATTGCTTGCGTCCATTTGTAAGTAGATCCTTGGCTTCACCATCAGCATCTTCTCCTTCTTGCTGACGAATGGCAAAGATAGAACCTAAACTGAGATTGTTATCTGTGTTAGATGAGCCGTCAATGGGGTCATAAAGGAGAGTATAACGACCAATGGGGCAGTTTTCGGGGATGTAGTAGGGTTTTTCCATTTCTTCGGAAGCGAGACGACAGACTAAGCCGCTTTGCTTGAACACGGAAATAAATACTTCATTGGCGTAAACATCCATCTTTTTGACGGATTCTCCCTGGACGTTGACTTCTCCAGTAAATCCCAGCACCCCTTCCATTAAACCAGCGCGACTCAACCGACGGGCAACTAATTTACCCGCTAAAGCGATACGATTCATCAGCGCACTTAAATCCTGGGCATTTGGTCCAAAGCTTTGTAATTGCTGGAGGACGTGACGGGATAATGTTGTACAATCACGATCTAAAGCTTTATCTGTGGACAAATCTAAAGATTCTGATATTTGTGTCATGTTGTTCGCTGCTATGGGGTCATGTTCCTGCTTCTATCTTAGAAAGGGAATTTGATAACTTAAATGTGATTTTATATAAACTAAAGAATTGAATTTTTAATTTGAAGATTCTCGACTTCTTCAAGAAGTCGAGAATCTGTGTTTTTCAGTATTTTTCTCTAGATAATAAATCTTCAAAGTAGTTGACACTAAGCACGTAGAATGATACTGTGTACCAAGTTGTGTAAATATTTTTTTGATAGTCATGGTCAAGATCAATATCTCTACCCCCCCATAATCGCTAAAACCCTTGCTGTAAGCGGATTTGCGGCTTCTGTTTTCCTAAGTGCAGCCCCGGCTCATGCTATTAGTTTCAATTTTCAGTTTCAGGATACACGGCCTGGAGGTACTAACGGGTTAGTTAAGGGAACATTAAGCGGTTTAGTGGAAGGTAATAACTCTGGAACAGGGATTACAGCAACGGTTATATCTAGTCCCGGTGGTAAAGGAGTCGGTTCTGGTTATAATTTTTCTTCCACTGGTAACGGTAATGCTTTTAACGTTACCAGTGGTAATATAACTTTTGCTGATGCTTCGTTTATCAATTCTGCTGACACCTTCTTATTTTTGGGAACATCTGGGAATGACAGTTATTATAACGATTTAACTGATATGAGTACTTTCTCTTATGCCGATTACACCAACACTACAACACAATTCACTGCTGCGACACCTGTTCCCTTTGAGTCTAGTCCTATTGCGCTACCAGCATCATTAGCTGTTTGTTTTGGCGCTGCTAAACTCCGCAGAAACCATCTTGCTAAAAAACGCATGGTATCGGTTGAGGCTTAATTTGATTTTATAGACAAAACACAATAACAATTTTTGAGCCGGCTTGAGTCGGCTTTTGTCATGAGACTGGGAATATGGCTTATGCCAAGCTACGCTATCATTACCAGGCAGGTTTAAACTATTATCATTGCTTCTAATGGGTGAGGAGGGAATCGAACCCGCAACCAATTGATTAAGAGTCAACTGCTCTACCGTTGAGCTACTCACCCGTTCATTAACTCATAATATCAGACTTTTGAATTTTGCGCTAGTGTTGCAGCTAAAAAACTGGCAACAACGGAAATTGCATGATAAAAGTGGTTTGACTGTTAGCAGTTGTAAGCAGCTAGTAACATAACTGATCTAGTTTTTCCCTCAGATTTCCCTCACCTCAAAATTAACTTGGGGGAAAAATGGGGGAAAGTTCAAACCCAGATACGGCAATCAATCTGGATAATCATTTAATTGGTTATGAACGCTTACTGGCTTTAATTAAAAGCATACAGAAGCAGACTCCTAAAGGGGTAGGTTTAAAAAGAGAAGTCAGGGCATCTGCTACATACGTAGGGCTTGCTGAATAAACATAAAACCGGGACAAATAAATGACTTGATGGGGATAGAAAGTGAAAAAGGTGCAAGAAAAAGAGTTAAAATGCAGCAATTCTCATTTTGAAAAAATAAGATAAAATTCTCTTAATTTAAGTAAAAAATTTGTATGAAATTATCATTTTTTAATAAATTAAACTTAGACCTGCATCTGATGTTACTTTACCACCCTGGAAATTCACTACTACTGGAGGGAGTTTTTCTTGTTTGCAAGTGAACTGTTTTGGTATACAATCTGTTCTGACTGGGGTCATATTTTATAATTACTGAAATGCTTGTTACATATACGTTTTCGCAGTTTTTGACCCCTTTTTTTCTTTTCTTTGTGAGAAATCCGGCTTACCTCCTCCCATCGCTGTGTCAGCAGCAGAAGTTGATCACCGTCTACCCTTTCAAAACTTCAAAACATTTACGTCAATTTACTTATGTCTCCTAACATTGACCTAGCAGGAATTACCTTACCTAAGGCTCTCAAATTAAAACTGGAATCTTTGGATAATATAGATTTAGTCTCGTCAAATTCAGAAGTTTATTTAGATTTAGATTTAGATCATGATTTGCAATTAAATTTAGACGAAATTTTTAACATTCATAGTAAAATCCCATACATGAATGTAGCCCTAGATAGAATTATTGTTGAAATATTTAGCCAACCTGAAATTAAAATATCCGCATCAAAATGTAAACTTTATAAAAATCATCATAAAATTGAAATTAGGTGTCGAGGATTCCTAAATAACAGAAAAATTGAATTGATTTTTGGACGAAAAACCACATTAAGATATCAATTAACTAGTGATTTTAGTTTCAGTAAACTCACAAATAAAATTCCTATTATCAACAATCTAAAATTAGCCAATTCAGAGTTAATTATCACTAACATTGCCCATGCTTTTGCACATTCAAAATCAGGTGATATTAATTTAAACAGAGGACTAAACTTTATCGGAGATATTGATTTAAGAAAGTTCCCTAAAAACTTTAGTAATTTTCTACATAAAAATTTAGGGATTACATACTTGGAATCTATGATTAGTTTCAATCCCACAGGACAAGTTAGCTTAACAGGTAATATTGCAAGTGATATGCAACTATTTTCCCGCCAACAATTTAAAGCTAATTTTAGTAACTTGCTCATGGAATTAAAAATTGATCCTGATTTAGAGCCAAACTTTGGATTAACTGGAAATTTAATTCTTCAAGGTTACGACCCTACCCAGGAAAAAGAACCTAAACTATTTCTCTCTGGTTCTCTCTCTCTCGAACCTGAATCTTTAACAGCATCTTTCTGTCAACAAAGTGAAAAATCCTGGCATAATCCCTATGGTTTGGTAGGAACTGAACTTCGCAATATCAGGTTTCAAGGAGGTGGAACATATTTACCTCCTTACTTTGATAATTTTGGCTTCATTGGTGATTTGAGATGGGAAAAAATAGATATTGAGGTAGCATTCCTCATAGATACTAATGATCCTGAGCGATTAGCTTTAGTTTTAACTCCTAATCAAGCCGTTAGTTTAATAGATTTGTGGCGCGGTCTAGTCAGTTCCTTTATTACCAAACAAGTAGGTTGCTCAATTGATTTAGTTAACAAAGCCCTAGGTTTATTAGAAAGTCTGGTAAATTTGACTATCGAATCAATTGATAGGGATAGAGACGGAAAAATTAACCCATTAATTAAGTATGTTCCCTTCCCGACGATGATTGCAGGCCAACCAATATCAGAAGGTTTAGAAATTAATGGCAAAGTCAATGCTTGGGGTCATGAAGCAATCTTATTCCTTGAAGGTGACAAAAGTTTAAATAATATTAGTGGTTCGTTAAAAGTTTTAGAAATAGATTTAGGATTTATCAAAATTAAGGGAACAGATGACGATAGCTTAGATTTAGCTTTAAACGTAACACCTAGCGAGCAGTATTTTCAAGGAGATGGCTATGTAGAGTTGTTTAATAATCAAATTGCAAATGTTGAATTTAAAATTACTTCTAGCAATGCTACCTTTAAAAACTTTGACTTGAGTTTAGCTAATTTATTGAGTATTGATGTTGATGACCTAACTATAGATATAAAATCTGGTTCTGGTAGTGGTTCAGGAAAGGTTTCAATTTTGGGTAATACTCTGGTAGGGATTACCTTTGATGTTAATCACAATAGTGTTAACCTGAAGAACGTTCAACTGAATTTAGCAAGTTTCTTAACTTTGACTATTCCTAATCTCACAGTTAATTTAAAGAATCAAAGCGCAACCGGAAAAACAAATATTATTGGTTTTAATCAATCTTTAGGTAAGGGTACGTTATCATTTAACCTTCAAGACGTTTTAATTAATGATGTAGCTCTTAATTTAGCCAATGTTCTCAAGCTAAATGTTCCTAAGTTTAAAGTAGATTTAATGAATAAAAAGATTTTTGGTTTAGGTGATATTACTCTCCTGGGTAAACAATTCACATTACTAGGAATTAGTCTGAATGAGAGTGGATTTCAAGCCACAAGTAATTTCAACTTTGGCATTTTAGCTTTCAACGGTGCTACAGTTAATCTAGGCAAGGGAACTCATGGTAATATCAATAATTCTGCTAGTATTTCCGGGAATCTCAAGTTTTTAGGTTATACTTTTGCTAATATTACTGCTAGTGTAAATAGCAGTAAATTAACTGCATCAGGTAGTTTTAATTTTGCTGGTGTTCTCATCCTTAAAGGGATAAATAATCAAAGAAATGCCAAAATAATGCTGAAAAAATCTAAAAATGGATTTTATAATTCTGTTAGTATTATAGGTAGATTTTATCTCTTAAACCAAGAGTTGACTTCAGTAAATGTGGATTTGAGAGACTTATTCAGCAAACCCTAACTAGGGCTTGCTGAATAAACATAGAACCGTGACAAATCAATGACTTGAGGGGGGATAGAAAATGAAAAGGTGCAAGAAAAAGAGTTAAAATGGGTAAAAACCCTTGCACAAAAGCGTAATAGAATGTATAGAAAAGCGCAAGAACAAGAAACAGCACCAGGAAAGTTTCAACTACCTTTCGAGGAGAAATTGGCATTAGATAATCCGTGGGTAATCATGACAAAAATGATACCTTTGTCTGAATTTGAATCAGAATATGCAGCAATTGTCAAGAAAGAGGAATTAGAATTAGTGGTCTACCATTAGGAAGACCGCCCAAAAATGTCAGTTCAGAAACAAAGAAACAAGCCGCTGATGATGAAGGAATTCGTAACTGTATTGAGGGCAAATTTGGGCAAGGTAAACGGAGATTTAGCTTGGGTAGAGTTATGGCTAAACTTCCTCATACCTCTCTGACTAGTACCGCAAGGCGGAAGTCAAAAGTCAAAAGTCAAAAGTCAAAAGTCAAAAGTAATATTGAGCAAGCTTTTTGACGATTAAGAATGGTTGGTTTATTTACGCCGTGCTGTACTAGTATTGCTATTACTTTTTTAGTTATGAATCTTTCTACCTTGCTATCAAGGTTTTTTCGGGGATTTTTATGGCAATTTTTGCAAATAACGTCTTTTTTCTCTAATTTGATTAGCAAAAGTTATATTTTGCAAAAATTTAAACAACAAAAACTTATATTTACTTTTGCCTAATTACTTAGTCATCTTTTTTCTTGCCTTTTCCCAATTTTTCAGCAAGCCCTAAATATCCCTGGCTTCTGCGATAATTAATGTGATAAATGAGAAGATTGTTAAAAGTTTTCGGGTATCTGAATTTCTCAAATCCTGGATATCCTGATTCTGACAAATAAAAATCACCAACTCCCCACCAAAAATAACATCCTGAAAATCCTCAAATCCTGGATATCCTGATTCTGACAATTAAATAAACCTACTTGTCTATCTCAGATTTTAACCATGTTTCCAAATCATTAATATCTGTAAAATCTAATAATGCTTCTCCTAACTTTTCCAGTTGTTCTATATTCAAACTGTTGATATTTTCGATGTAAATATCTTTCAATTTTCCAAATCTTTTTGATAACTGACGTATTAATAAAATCATCTCACCATTCTGCCTACCTTCTTCTCTACCTTCTTCTCTCCCTTCCTGCTTGGCTTCTTGATATACCCTTGTTTGCTTAATATCACTCACTAAAAACATTGCTTCTATCTCCTGACGGCTTAATTGTGAAAATTTGGACAATAAAACAGTCTCCAACAATTCTATAATACCTTGTTTTTCTCTGTCATTCTCAACTTCTGTCTTAGTTCTGTCCAAGAGAGCTTTAACTAATTTCGGTGCTTGTGCTTCCTTACTGACAATTAACTCAATTAACCCCATACCAATTGAACCTGGTGGTAATTCATCTAAATAAATTCGTTTAATTCTCCCACTATTAATCAATTCTTGTTGATAAGCAGTCAATTCTCCTACATCTAAACTCCGTTTCGCAAATAAAGCTACTCCTTGCCAATCTTGTACAGGTTTAAATTGATTAAGATAAATGTTGATTTCGGCGATTAATTCCCAGTAAAAATCCGGTTTTGGTTGAAATTGCACTTCTACAAAATAGATGGGTTTTTCTAGACTATCTGCCATAAAAATTCCATCAAATCGAAATGCTTTTTCTTTCACTTCCACAGAGGTAAATTTATAATCTGTGGCGTTTTCTGTAGGTTCTCCCAGAATTTCAAATAATAGGGTGTGAAAAGTGAGGAAGATTTGATAAAATATTGTGTCTGTGTGCATTATTCCTGATTTTGAAATTTCTTAATTACTTATTTATCTGCTGATTTTAACCATCTTTCCCAGTTCTCCATCTACTGTAATTGCATCTTCATTCTGAGATACAAATAACGTCTTGGTATTTTGGTTATGAGGACAAACTTTATTTTCCTATTTCCCTGCTTGGAGGGATTTATTTGGGAAATAATTATCTTGATAAATAAAAACCTTATATATATGGGCGCACACTTTCCCACCCATATCATAAGCATACCCGAAACTCGGAACACTGTCAACCCCCCTAGCTGAAATTACCAAAACTCGTTACATTATTGATAAAATTCTCAATAATAATGAGAATAAACCCCCAATAATTGAGAATGTTCTTTTTTGCCAAAATCCCATACAAATAACTTATAGAAATATTCGGTAAGTGTAAAACTCAGTGGCTTCAAGATATAAGCGAATGGTAGTCAAAATTGGAGATTATAGATGATCCAAAGCTTTTGATTTAGCTAGAAACATAATGTTTTTTAGATAAAAGTCAAAGATCGCTCACAGTTGTGCAAGACTAGAAGAAAGAAATATGTTTAGAAAAACTAATTTAAACTAATAATTATGCTGGGTGCGATATCTGGTGATGAATTAACTCCGCTCCTGGGGCAAATCTATGGTAAAAATAAATATGCAATATAATAGTATAATTATCACCATAGCCACAGTTAATTTTGATAATATAGTCAGTTTCTATACTCAATTACTAGAACAAAAACCAAAGAAACTAATTCCCCATATCTATGCTGAATTTCAAATTTCTGGCTTAAAATTAGGGATTTTTAAACCCAAATCGGCAAACGAACCTGAATTTGTCACTTATGTCCAAAGTCCGCTAAGTTTGTGTTTAGAAGTGAATAATCTAGAAACCGCTATATCTCACCTGACATCTTTAGGCTGTACCCCACCCGGAGCGATTTCTACAGCTTCCCACGGTCAAGAAATTTATGCCTACGACCCCGACGGCAACAGATTAATTTTACACCAATCTCATCAAGAGGGAACAGGGAACAGGGAACAGGGAACAGGGAACAAGCAAATATTATTACCACTAACAACTGACAACTAACAACTGTACGGGCGAAGCATTTGGAGAACTATTTTTGGCAATGACCGATAATTTATCTTCCCAATGCTTCGCCCCTACTGACAACTAACAACTGTACGGGCGAAGCATTTGGAGAACTATTTTTGGCAATGACCGATAATTTATCTTCCCAATGCTTCGCCCCCTACTAACAACTGACAACTGTACGGGCGAAGCATTTGGAGAACTATTTTTGGCAATGACCGATAATTTATTTTCCAAATGCTTCGCCCCTACTAACAACTAACAAACAATAAATGTCAATAACACAAAACTACAAATTAAATCTGATCCAATGGTATCCAGGCCACATTGCCAAAGCTGAAAAAAATCTCAAAGAACAGTTAAAACGGGTTGATGTGGTTTTAGAAGTCAGAGATGCTCGCATTCCCATAACCACAAATCACCCACAAATGAATGAATGGGTAGGGACGAAAACACGGATATTGGTACTGAACCGGGTAGATATGATTCTGCCACAAGTGCGATCGCGCTGGATAGAGTGGTTTAAAAATAGAGGCGAAGTTCCATATTTTACCAATGCTCAACATGGTCAAGGTATCACCGCCATTACCAAGGCTGCCCAAGCAGCGGGTATAGAACTTAACCAACGCCGCACAGATAGGGGAATGTTACCCCGTCCTGTTCGGGCTGTCGTGATTGGCTTTCCCAATGTCGGTAAATCAGCTTTAATTAACCGTTTAATTGGTAAGCGAGTTGTAGAAAGCGCAGCCCGTCCAGGTGTTACCCGGCAACTGCGGTGGGTAAGAATTTCTGATCAGCTACAATTACTAGATGCTCCTGGTGTTATTCCTGCCAGACTTGACAGCCAAGCCGCAGCCATCAAATTAGCTATTTGTGATGATATCGGTGAAGCAGCTTATGATAATCAACTGATAGCCGCAGCCTTCGTAGATATACTGAATGAACTTCAAGAAACGCATTCTAATTCATTACCACCACATCCATTACTTACACGATATGATCTCGATTCCATCATTTATACAGGAGAAGAATATTTACAAGTTTTAGCAGAGCATCGCTATAAAGGAGATGTAGAACGCGCAGCCAGACAAATGATCACTGATTTTCGGAAAGGATTTTTTGGAAATATATCTTTAGAATTACCGCCAATGTAACCGCTAATTTGTATTTATCTGGTAGTAAAAGTCAAAACTAAGTAGAACGGCTTGAATAATTCAAAGTTTGTAGTGAGGAAAGATAAATAATTATCCCCGCAAAACTATTGTTGATTATTTTCTCTCGAAGGCAATTTTCGTGTTAGCTTCTGTGATGAATGTGTGTAACACTGGAAAGCTACCTCAAACTATTTTTTAATGGGAGGTCAGGTAATGGCTATAGCTACCATTAATCCCACCACTGGGGAAACGCTCAAAACTTTTGAGCCACTAAATGATACAGAAATTGTTGCTAAGTTAGATTTGGCAGGAAAGGCTTTTGAAGGATATCGTCAGACGAGTTTTATAGAGCGATCGCACTGGTTAGAACAAGCAGCAACTATTTTAGACCAAGAAAAGGCAGATTTAGGGAAATTGATGACCCTGGAGATGGGTAAACCATTAAAAGCGGCGATCGCAGAAGTTGAAAAATGCGCCCTGGTTTGTCGTTATTATGCCGAAAATGCCCCTAGTTTTCTAGCTGATGTCACCATTAAAACCGATGCTAGTCATAGTTTTGTAAAATATCAACCTTTAGGGGTAATTCTCGCCGTCATGCCTTGGAATTTTCCATTTTGGCAAGTTTTCCGGTTTGCTGCACCAGCACTCATGGCAGGCAATGTGGGGCTACTCAAACACGCTTCCAATGTGCCACAGTGCGCCCTGGCGATCGAAGATATTATCCGCCGTGCAGGTTTTCCCCCAGGTGTATTTCAAACATTATTAATTGGTGCTTCTCAAGTTGCCAATCTCATGGCTGATGATCGCATCAAAGCCGCAACCTTGACAGGTAGTGAACCAGCAGGTATATCCCTCGCCGTTGCATCTGGGAAACAAATCAAAAAAACTGTTTTAGAATTGGGGGGCAGTGACCCATTTATTGTTTTAGAAAGTGCCGATTTAGAAACAGCAGTTAGCACCGCAGTAACAGCAAGAATGTTAAATAATGGACAATCTTGTATTGCTGCGAAACGCTTTATAATTGCTGAATCTGTGGCTGATCAATTTGAAAAATTGCTGTTAGAAAAATTTCAAGCCCTGAAAATTGGTAATCCAATGGCAGCAGATACAGATTTGGGACCATTGGCAACTCCTGATATTCTCCAAGAATTAGACGAACAAGTTAAAAATGCGGTAAAAAGTGGTGGTAAAGTCCTCATCGGTGGACACCCGTTAACAGAAATGTCAGGGAACTTTTATCCGCCCACAATTATCATAGATATTCCTGTAGATACACCAATTGCCCAAGAGGAATTTTTTGGACCAGTGGCATTATTATTCCGAGTTCCTGATATCGCAGCAGCAATTACATTAGCTAATGATAGTCCCTTTGGTTTGGGTGCAAGTGCATGGACAACAAATACAGAAGAACAAAATCGCCTAATTCAAGAAATTGAAGCCGGGGCAGTATTTATTAACAGCATGGTTAAGTCTGATCCTCGTTTACCTTTTGGGGGAATTAAGCGTTCTGGTTACGGTAGGGAGTTGAGTATTCAAGGTTTACATGAATTTGTGAATATCAAGACAGTTTGGGTGAAATGATTGTTTTTTTGAAACGCAGATGAACGCAGATGGACGCAGATAAAGGCAGATAATTGGTTTTTATTTATGCCTTGATTTGGTGATTTTGATATTTTTTTATTTTGAGGAAATGATATGAATACCGCAGAATTATTAGTACAGTGTTTAGAAAATGAAGGAGTTCAATATGTTTTTGGACTCCCTGGAGAAGAGAATTTGCACGTTTTGGAAGCTTTAAAAACATCCTCAATTCAATTTATTACTACCCGTCATGAACAGGGTGCAGCCTTCATGGCTGATGTTTATGGGAGGTTAACAGGAAAAGCCGGAGTCTGTCTTTCTACCCTTGGTCCTGGGGCAACTAATTTAATGACTGGGGTGGCAGATGCTAACTTAGATGGTGCGCCATTGGTGGCAATTACGGGGCAGGTGGGAACAGATAGAATGCACATTGAATCCCATCAATATTTAGATTTGGTGGCAATGTTTGCCCCAGTTACTAAGTGGAATAAACAGATTGTCAGGCCGAGTATTACACCCGAAGTTGTGAGAAAAGCCTTCAAGCGATCGCAAACTGAAAAACCTGGTGCTGTTCACATTGATTTACCAGAAAATATTGCCGCCATGCCTGTCGAAGGCAAACCTTTAAATAAGGATAATAGCGAAAAAACTTATGCTTCCTTTGCCAGTATTCGCGCCGCTGCTGGGGCAATTTCCCAAGCCGTTAATCCCATCATTTTAGTCGGAAATGGAGCAATTCGCGCCCATGCTAGTGATGCAGTTACGCAATTTGCCACCCAAATGAATATTCCTGTTGTGAATACTTTTATGGGTAAAGGAGTCATTCCCTATACCCATCCTTTAGCACTTTGGTCTGTGGGATTACAACAACGAGATTTCATTACCTGCGGCTTTGATAGTACAGATTTAGTCATAGCAATTGGTTATGATTTAATTGAATTTTCCCCCAAAAAATGGAATCCAGAAGGGACAATTCCTATTATCCATATTGCGGCCACTTCTTCGGAAATTGATAGTAGTTATATTCCCCAAGTAGAAATAGTTGGCGATATTTCTGATTCTCTTAATGAAATATTAAAATTAGCAGACAGACACAATAAACCCAATCCCTATTCTATTAGCTTACGTTCTAACATTCGCGCTGATTACGAAGAATATGCCAACGATGATGAATTTCCCATTAAACCGCAGAAACTAATTTATGACTTGCGGCAAGTTATGGGACCAGATGATATTGTAATTTCTGATGTTGGTGCCCATAAAATGTGGATTGCTAGACATTATCATTGTCATAGTCCCAATACTTGCATTATTTCCAATGGTTTTGCTGCCATGGGTATTGCGATTCCTGGTGCATTAGCCGCAAAATTAGTTTATCCAGATCGTAAAGTTGTCGCTGCAACTGGTGACGGTGGTTTTATGATGAATTGTCAAGAATTGGAAACTGCTTTGCGCGTCGGAACACCATTTGTTACCCTGATTTTTAATGACGGTGGCTATGGTTTAATTGAGTGGAAACAAGAAAACCAATTTGGTCCTGGTAACTCATCTTTTGTCCATTTTGGTAATCCTGATTTTGTCAAATTTGCCGAAAGTATGGGATTGAAAGGTTATCGAGTGGAGTCTGTCGCAGATTTTGTTCCCTTACTTAAAGAAGCTTTGGCACAAGATGTACCAGCGGTGATAGATTGTCGGGTAGATTATCGAGAAAATCGCCGTTTTACCAAAAAAGCCGGTGAGTTAAGCTGCGAAATTTAAATATTTGTAGGGACGGGGAAACCCCGTCCCCTGCTGACAATTTTTTTTGTATTAACTTTCAGCAACAAACATCACAGATTTCTCAACTTGAAAGTGTTATTCATAAATAAATCGTCTTAACTGTGATTTTTGTGATATACATCATAATCATCATAGAAATCAAATAAATCATAGTTTAGATTTTTTTGTGATCAAGATGATTTTTTATGATTACCTATAATTTTAATCACAATAATCATTGAAATCAAATAAATCATAGTTTAGACAACTTAATAATATTGGGGATGAATTTTGAAAAGATGCTATTTTCTCAACATTCATGCAAATTTGTCAAAATCCCAATTGTTCCAACCCCTTCAACCCGAAAACCTCTAAATCTTGTCTGAGTTGTCAAGAAAGTAATTTTGGGGAAATGCTGCGAAACCGTTACCGGGTTTTGAGGTTATTAGGTGAAGGTGGATTTAGCAGAACCTACGCTGCTGAAGATGTAGATAGACTGAATGCACCCTGTGTAATTAAGCAATTTTTCCCCCAAGTTCAGGGAACTGGACAACGTGCCAAAGCAGCGGAATTTTTCAAAGAAGAAGCTTTTAGACTCTACGATTTGGGAGAAAACCATGCCCAAATTCCCCGACTTTTAGCTTACTTTGAACAAGGTTCTAGTTTGTATTTAGTACAGGAATTTATTATTGGGAAAACTCTTCTCGAAGAACTGCAAAATCAAGCTTATGATGAAACCGAAGTTCGGCAACTTTTGGCTGACTTATTACCAGTTATAGATTTTGTTCACAAACATAATGTAATTCACCGCGATATCAAACCAGAAAACATTGTGCGTCGAGATAGTGATAGAAAACCCGTATTAATTGATTTTGGAGGTGCGAAACAAGTTACTCAAACCAGTATAGCTAGACAAGCAACAGCTATTTATACCCTTGGTTATGCCCCAACTGAACAAATGGCTGGGTTTGCTTGTCAAGCAAGTGATTTATATGCCTTGGGTGTCACTTGTGTACGCTTATTAACTCAAGATTTACCATTACAAAATGATTATGGACAACTTCAAGATCATCTTTATGATGCCATGAATGCTAAATGGTTATGGGCAGAACGTTTACGAATCAAAGGAATTACTATTAGTAATGAATTAAAGCAAATCCTAGATAAGTTACTCCAACATTTTGCACATGATAGATATCAATCAGCAATGGATGTTTTGGATGATTTGAACTTTCCTAAATCTCCCGTAGTCATTAAATTTTCTTCCTTTCCTAAACCACCATTAATCCTTCCACCTTCCCCAAAAATTACTGTTCCCTTACCTTCCTTGTCTAACTTTGATTTTTATGTAATTACCGTAGATACTTCGGGGAGAGAAGTTAACCGTGATAGACGAAATACTAAATATTTTAAAGAAGAATTAGGCAGAAATACAACTTTAGAAATGGTATCAATTCCCAATGGGAATTTTATCATGGGTTCTCTAAGTTGTGAAGGTGATGATGATGAACGTCCTCAACATCAAGTCATAGTTCCAGCGTTTTTCATGGGAAAATATCCTATTACCCAATTACAGTGGAGAACCATAGCAGCTTTACCTCCAGTTCAACAAGAATTGCACCCTAACCCCTCAAAATTTAAAGGTGCAAATTTGCCTGTCGAAAATGTTTCTTGGTATGAAGCTGTAGAATTTTGTGCCAGATTGGCAATTAAAACTGGGAGAGAATATCGTTTACCTAGTGAAGCCGAATGGGAGTATGCTTGTCGCGCAGGAACTACCACATCTTTCCATTTTGGAGAAACTATTACTTCTGATTTAATTAACTGTAGCGGTAGCGATACTTATTCTGTAGAACCAAAAAGTAGATTTCGGAAAAAAACAACTGATGTTGGTTATTTTGAAGCTGCTAATGCTTTTGGTTTATATGATATGCACGGATTAGTCTGGGAATGGTGTGCAGATTCTTGGCATAATAACTATCATGGCGCACCTACAAATGGTAATGTCTGGGAAGATGGAGGTGATAAACATCGTCGGGTTTTAAGGGGTGGTGCATGGAATTTTGGGGCAGAACTTTGTCGCAGCGCTAGTAGAAGTTGGAATGAAGCAGACGGTGGTTTAAGAATGTGTGGTTTTCGGGTAGTATTTTCTGTTTAAATTGAATTAGTAGTGAGGACTTTAGTCCTCAAAGTTAACAACAACTAATCTAAATTAAATTCCACAAATTCCGGTAATCCTGGATATATCATATTCCGATCTATGGCTGAGAAAATTTTATTATTAGTATGATCAGAATTTAAACAGCGACAAACTAATTGGGCAACATCTGCACGATGAATAGTACCCACAATCTGAGGATTTTCGGTGATAATTCCGTTGTTGGTTGCTGGTTCTGATTTTAAACCACCAGGACGGATAATTGTATAGTTAAGTCCGCTGGAAATTAAATATTGTTCTGCTTTTTCTTTTTCAATTAAAACTGGTTTGAGTGCTTCTAAAGCTTGGGGAGGTAAAGCCACCACACTATCACCACTACCAATGGAAGTTACGAGAATAAACTTTTTAACTCCTGCTTTGACTGCGGCATCAATGAGGTTTTTATTACCGATATAATCAGGTTTGATATTATCTGTAGGTAAACCACCTAATGTACTGATAACGGCTTGAATAGGTTCATTTCCTAAAATTGCTTGTTCAATATCAGTTACATTTAACGCATCTCCTAGAATTGGATAAACACCCATTGCTTTTGCTACCACAGCAGCGGCTTCTGTTCTCAACAGGGCTTTAACTTGAATTTGTTGTGCTATCAAATATTTAGCGATTTCTTGCCCAACACCGCGACTAGCACCAGCTAGAAAAATGGAAGATGAGATTAACATAATTAGTCTATAAAAAAGATGCTATACTTACATTTAGCACAAAACTGTCATTTTAGAACGGAACTATTTCAAAGGCAAAAGTACCAATTAAACGTTCATCAATATAGACTTCTATTTGATGTTTACCCAAAGGATCTCCAGCAGCAATAGTCCAAAAATTTTCAATTACACCATTCACAGGTGTTACTGTGCGCGTGGAAGTTGCTGTTTTTCCATCTTTCGATATGGAGAAATTTTTATTATTTTCTGTTGTCCAAGTTTCGGGAGCTTGTGGTAAAGTTAAAACTTCGCGCCATTTGACTTTACCTTGATAATTATCAATTGTAATTCTCCAACCATAAGCATCACCTTCTTTTAAGGGAACTGTAGTTGTTGGAAAAAAATTGACTTTCCCTTCTGCGTTGACTATCTTTACGCCAAATTCACTCTTATTAACAACTAGTTGCTGATTAATAATTGGTTGATCATAATTTGTTGTACTTGCTGCCAAAGCCATACTAGACTTATGGAAAGCCGGAGTTATCATCGGCAATATCAAAGAAGCTGAAACTAATAAAAACTGGAAATTTATAATTTTCATCAACTTTATTTTCTAGTAAATAAGTAGGATACAAAATGTATATATCCTACTCTAAAAAAATATTTTTGGCAATAACTAATCTTCGTCAAGTGCAGGTAAAATTTCTTCAAATTGCCACAATTGATCTTTATTTTCTAGAAACCAAATCCGAGTTTCTGTAGTTAATTTACCCCAGATCACATCAACGGGAATATGGGGAGAAGCATATTGAAACTCTTCACCAAGAATTCTGAGATTATCCTCTATATTCCGAGGAATACCAAAATCCTCCCAATCAATTTTGACATTTCTGCCGATAACGCCCGCAGTCGGATCAAAAACTAATTGTGCAGTTCTGATTAAATCAGCAAAGTGTTGTGGTTTTAATCCAATTACTTCTTGGATTTGAGGTGATTGTTGAGGATCTTGAGACATTTTCGCTGGAGTTATGTAGATGTATAATTTGGAAAAATTACTGCCAGAGATGATCCCACTATCTCTACTTTAACTCAAAAAATCCACAAGAAATCAATATTTTCAAGATTAATTATGCAGTTTCTACAAAAACTGTAACTGCGGCTACAGCTATCAACATTTCATCATTTTTATCGTTGAGAGAAGCAATTGCTAAACCATTAACTACCATTCCCCCTGCTTCTAAGATGAGGGTTTTTTGACCAAAGGGAAGAACAGCTAATACTTCTGTTTCCCGTACTTGTTCGGGGTAAGGAACGGCAATTTTGACTTCTATAATCATTTCATTGGGATCTTTTAAGCCTGCTACTTCCATAATACCAAGCAACGCATTGTGAGCGATCGCATTTCTAACTGCTCTTGCTGCTGCTACCGTCGGTTCTTGTCCGTGTTGGTCTACACCCATGCCCATTTCGATAATAAAGCGTTTTAGTGGCATAGTTAAATTCCAGTAATTGTGTATCTATTAATGTAACGTTGTATGGGGTGGTTATGTGATTTTTCTTAATTTAAGGTCAAATACTAAAACTGTCATCAATAATTCTCGGTTTTCATCATCACGTTGAGTAACTTAAATCTAAATTCATGTTCCACCTGAGAACCTAGTGTAATTCTATAATTTGGATGTTATTTAACAGCTTATTAGCTTATGTAATTGTCAAGAAATTTTTACTCTTCTCCAAATATAATTATGGCAAATCTGACATCTTTATACAGGAATACTGCGCTATTTACTATTTAGCCGTGTTTGATTAACTACTATTTACTATGATTCATTTTTAACTAGTGTCAGTTCAGAAAGTGTCACTCTCTACACTAGCAATTTAATTTTAAAAGAGATATCCTTAGTGAATGCAAGGAGTGATACCACTTCAGCTTATATTTGTTACAATTTTCCTAGCACTACTTATACTTTTTGTTATTTAAGTTGCGGGTTTCAAATGTTACAAAAATAATGAATTGGTAGAAAGTTATACGGGGAAACGCTTGAGTTACAAAACTCAGGCGTTTTTTATGTGTAAAATAGTTATATTCCCATAAATAGTATTAATTTATCAGTGTTTAATAATACTATTTATGTTTATATGGGCAAAAATTTTTGTGGTGATAAAATGCCAATAAACAACTTAGGAACTATTCTGGAGATAGAGGTTTTGTTGCTCAAGTAGGTTAGATATGGAAACTGAGGAACTAAAACGGCGTTATCTTGCAGGAGAAAGATATTTTGTTTCTGCTAAATTAATCAGGGCTAAATTAATTAATGCCTATTTACCCGGAATTAATTTATGGGGAGCAGATTTAAGTGAAGCTAACTTAGCTAAAGCTAAACTCTGGGGTGCAGATTTGAGTGGAACGAATTTAGCAAAGGCAAATTTGACTAAAGCAAATTTATCTGGTGTCAATCTCACTGAAGCAAATCTTCGGGGTGCTAGGCTGCATTATACTAAGTTATATGGAGCGAATTTACATCGTGCATATTATGATGAAAGCACCAAATTTCCAAGAAATTTTGATCCTCTGAGTCACAATATGCACAAGTTGTAATTACAGCAGGAGTCAGGAGTCAGGAGTCAGGAGTCAGGAGTAAAACTGTCTTTGTGTATAGGTTTCAATTTAGATTCTGTACCCCATTAATCTGCAATTTGCTGTCTCTACATTCATTTTCGGAGAGGTCTAATTCTATCCCAAGACAGGCTTAATTGCGTAACTGAATTTAGTTCTGCATTTTCTAATTCTGCTGTAGGTACAGAGATTTTAAATAATTCTGCGGCTTGATAAATTCCTCCTGGACGATTCATAAGTTGTTTCTATATCATCACGTACACGCAATAAACCTAAAGCTTGTTCATAGAATTTGAGAATTTCTTTACTATCATCTTGGACAACTATACCTACATGAGTAAACTGACTAGTTTTTAAAGGTGAATGATCATTAATCTGTCCATAATTAGTCACATCATAACCAAAACGTTGAAATAAAACTTGCCGAGTTAATGGTTGAAGTAATAGCATTTCTCGTACCCCCACCAACGGTTCTACGAAAGGACGAATTTTTTGATCTTTGTTATAAATTACTTCCCAGTGAGTTTGAGTGTAAAGAATGTTTTCACCAATTGATTTTGCTGCTTCCGCATGATTTAAAATCCCTAATATATCCGCAGTTAAGGTAGTAGCCCAACGATTACCTTTTGTTTTCATGGAACTCACACCTAACCCTGTAGATGTAGGATTTTGCCAAATCATTAACCGAATTAATCCATGATCTGCATTTTGATGATAAAGTCGAATAGTCTGTAAAGGTGAATTTACCCGATATAGTTGATAAGCTGTAGTTGCGGTTAATTCTCCTATTTCTCCAATCCGATAACCAAATTGTTGCCAATATTGAATTGCAGAAATAGCATCTGGGACACCAATACAGACTTCATATATGCTGCTAATTGTTGTATTATTGTTTGAATTCATAATTTATTTAGGGGGAAAATTTTATGGTTAAACGGAATAATTCAGTTAAGTCCATGTCCGCAAATGGGGAAAGTTATGAAGCTAAGATAGCAGAAATTGAAACTATTATCACTCGCATTGAAGGAGGTGAATTACAATTAGCGGATATATTTGCAGAATTTGCCACTGCGGTTAAGTATTTACAAGAATGTGATAGTTTTCTACAGCAGCAACAGCAGCAGGTAGATTTGTTAATTGAAACTTTGCAAGATGACCAGAAGTAAATAAACGGAAGACAACCAAAATATGCGACAATATGCAAATTTTCCTGAATGCGTTATCTTAGTTGAGTTTTGTAAAATTGTCAAAACCAAATAAGTAATAAATACTTCTTAAATACAGCCAAAGATACTATTCATTATTACCGTAATTGTGGTAATTGCCAAAATTAGTTAATTCAGGTATCAGAAACAAACATCATTTTGGATATGTTGAAACTTTACCTGATTAACCAAATTAAAAAAAATTAACTTGTGAGACTATTTGCTAATTAATAACTACGGCTTACAAATCTTTCTGAGGAATCGGTTCATGAAACTCGATCATTAATTGCATGGTTTCTACGGCTAAATCACGTAAATCTTGATTGAGATATACAGCACCTTGAGAACCAAACCAACGGTCAAAAATCGCCACATATTTGGAGTTATTGTTCACAAATCCTTGCATAAATTTGACGAGGGAATAATTCACTGAATTGAGGAATTTAGAGTTATTCTCAGGAACCATACAAGCAATTCCTTCTCGTGAATAAGGACGAGGAGGGACTATGGCAAAACTATCTGGATTTTTTGCTGTTTGTAACCATCCCTCTAAAAGAATACTATCGGATGCAAAAGCGTCAATTTTACCCTGTTCCAAAGCTGCAAATGCTTCCGGTCTAGTCTTAAAATATACAAGTTTGGATTGGGGTTGTATTTGCTTGATTGCTTGTTCATTGGTAGTTCCAGCTAACACACCCACACGCTTATTAATCAGGGATTCTGGTGAACCTAAATTGGTTTCCTTTTTAATTAAAATTTGCGTCCCTGTGACACCATAACTAATAGAAAAATCAACTTTTTTATCTCGTTCCCAAGTAAAACTACTGGCATCACAGACAATATCAACTTGTCGGTTAATTATCTTGGGAATCCTTGCTGCTGGGGTAACTGCAACTAATTTAAGTGTAATTTTTTTGCCTAATTCTTTCTCTAATTGCTGTTGGATTAAAGTTAGCATATCCACAGAATAACCAGTCAATTTTCCTTGACTGTCGGAGTAGGCAAAGGGTAAAGCATCTTTGCTTGTACCAGCAGTTAATACTCCTGTTCGGGCTACTTTTTCCATCACTGTCTCTGCACCGGCAACACCGGGTATTAATCCTGATAATATCAAACCGAAGATCACAGGGGCAATATTTTTATATATCTTCGACATAGTGAAAGCAGGTAAATGGGAAAGATTTATTTTGGTACTTACAAACATATTAATCTTGGGGAATCCATAGAATCAAAATGATTAAATTATCTCTATTAAAGATCAAGTTAACAGTTCTAGAAATGATTCTTCACATTAGATCCTGCACAGAATTATGAAACCAATTAATTCATCCGTCTTGATCTGCGTTTATCTGCGTTTATCTGCGGTCAATTATTCTGGAAATCTGATTCTATACAACTTCATTTTAATTTGGTATTGCACAATTATTGATAGTTATATGTCAGGATTTAATTGGAATTGATCGCTTGCAAAGTCATCATCCTTACTCTATGATATTTGAAAATAATGGTTTATAAACGTGGAAATTAGCTATTTTAGGTAAATTTATGACAGAAATTAAATTTTCTATTGAAGGTGAAGATGCCATTACAGCCGCAGAGGAACTTTTGGCAATTGAAGGTATAACTGGTAACTATACCGTAAATTCAGAAGATGTGAAAAAAGAGGCAGTAATTACCACTGTTGCCACTATAGTTGGTTTGGTGGGTGGTGCGATCGCTATTGCTGAACAAATCCGCAAATGGTATCAAGAGTATAAACAAAAACAGTCAGGTAAAAAGATTGCTAAAGTCCTCATTGTCGGACGCAACGGTAGACGATTGTTGTTAGAAAATGCTACAATTGAACAAATTCGCCAAATTTTAGAATCATAACGTGCAGATTCTTCACCTTGACCTAAAAGCCGTTGACGGTAATTATGTAGAGTTACGCTACTTTACTGATAATTACAACCAATACAAAGAACGCAAACTCGATCTGAGCGAAATTACTAATTTAATCGAGTTAGCAGAAACAGATTATTACGTTTCCTCCTTTGCGGAAGATTACGCAGTCACAGGAAAGAATCTGTATAGGTGGTTAGATGGGACTGACAGATGGTTACAAAACCTCATCAATCAACATCAACATCAGGGTCAAGGAATCATTTTAGCCATTCGTACCTCTGTCGAGAATGTAGAGACGTTCCATGGAACGTCTCTACAAAATAATACAACGTCTCTAAATTCTGGAAAGTCTCTCAATCATTTACCTTGGGAAGTTCTGCACAATGGTAAAACCTTTCTCGTTCAACAGTCAATTGTTCCTGTCCGGTGGGTATCATCGGACTCCGTGAAAACATTGTCTGTAGAGACAAACCCAGAAAACCGCGCTTTGCAAGTTTTATTTATGGCTACTTCCCCCCAAGGAGTAGAACCTATTTTAGATTTTGAAGCCGAAGAAGCGCGAATCTTGGAAGCGACGGGAAGACAACCTTTAGCTTTGACAGTGGAAGAAAGCGGTTGTTTATCAGAATTGGGTTATTTAGTCGCAGATTACGGTAAAGATTATTTTGATATTTTCCATATTACCGGTCATGCCACAATTACCAACGGACAACCGGAATTTATTACCGAAACCGAAACCGGCGCAGCTTATTATGCCAGTGCAGAAGATATCGCTACAGCACTACAATTCCGATTACCCAAATTGATTTTCCTTTCTGGTTGTCGCACCGGACAAGCTGGTGGTGATGGTGATAATTATGGTTCAGTCCCTTCAATGGCGGAAGAATTACTCAAAGCAGGTGCAAAAGCCGTTTTGGGATGGGGACAAAAAGTTTTAGAATCTGATGCAACGGAAGCAGCAGCCACATTATATCAAGAATTAGCAGCAGGAAAGCAAATCACCGAAGCAGTTGCCAGAACCTATCAAACATTAATCAAAAACAAAGCGCGGGATTGGCATTTATTGCGATTATATGCAGCCGATAGTTTACCAGGAGAATTGGTGACACCATTGCGGACTCTGGGGAGGAAACCAGCGCCACCTCTTTCTGTGAGTACGGAATTTTTAGATCCTGCGGGTAAGGTGAAAGTCCCCACCCGTGAGAGTTTTGTTGGTCGTCGTCGTCAGTTGCAAAGTTGTTTAAGGACGCTAACACAATCAACGGAAGAAATAGGGGTATTAATTTATGGCATGGGTGGTTTAGGTAAAAGTAGTTTAGCAGCTAGACTTTGTGACCGACTCCCGAATTTTCAGCGTGTTGTGTTGGTAGGGAGAATTGATGAACCGAGTTTAGTCAATAAGTTGGCGGATGAGTTAGATGATAACGAACAACGCAAACAGCTACAAAATCCTGATGAGGAATTGAAATTTAGATTCAAGCGGGTATTTCAGCAGTTGTCGGACGCTGGGGAAAAGCCGTTTTTGTTGGTGTTGGATGATTTTGAGGTGAATTTAGAATTGACCTCTCCCCCAACCCCTCTCCTGCAAGGAGAGGGGAGTCTAGTTCCCCCATTCCCTCGCAGGGAAGGGGGGTTAGGGGGGTTAGGTCGTTTGCAACCAATAGCCGCAGAGGTTTTAACAGCTTTGGTTTGGGCGATTCGGGTAACATCCACCAATCACCGCTTAATTCTCACCTGTCGTTATGACTTTGAATTTAGCCAGTTGCGGTATTTCTATAAACAGCCCTTGGAGGGAATGAGAGGGGCAGATTTAAGAAAAAAGTGTAGTCGTCTTGTGGCTTTTGGGGCGAAATCTCTGGTAGATGAGGCGTTGAAATCTCAAGCGCGGAGGTTAGCTGATGGTAATCCCCGGTTGCTGGAATGGTTGGATAAGATTTTGCAAAATTCCACAGTTGACCAAGTTGCAATTCTCAATCGTTTAGAAGTTGATGCGGTGGAGTTGCGAGAACAGGTTTTAGCTGAAGCCTTGCTGCAACAAATGGATGAAACGATGGGGGAAATGTTGTCACAGGGTTTGGTGTTTGAGTTACCAGTCCCCAGGGAAGCATTAACCGCAGTTTGTGAAAATATCCCCAATTTGGCAGATTATATCAATCGGGCGGTGGCGTTGGGATTGTTGGAAGTTAGTCCTGATGAGTCGTTGCGTGTACCGAGAATTTTGCCATTGACGTTATCCACGAATGTAGAAACCTTGCATCAAAAAGGGGCTGAGGTTTTGTATCGTCTGTGGTGGGAACAAGGAGAAACTTCAACAGAGGAAGAAAGGTTAGAAATTCATCGTTTAGCGTTGTTGGGTAAGAATGAAAGAATTGCCGTCAATGTTGCAAATTATCTTTCTAGAAAGTGGATTTCTCAGAGTCGCTTTCAGGACACTCATAAAATTTCCCAAGAGACACTTAATAATATAAGAGATTATCGTATGCTTAGTAATTTAGCTCGTGTTGAAATTGAGCTAGGTAAGCTTGAAAAAGCTGTAGAGTATTATCAAGAAGCTTTAAAAATTTGTCCAGATAGTGAAATAATTGAACTCTGCGGAATTAAACACTGCTTGGCATATATCAAATCTAAAAATGGAGAATTAGATATAGCTCTTGAAATGTACCAAGAGTGTCTTATGAATAGCGAAAAAATCGGTCATCTTAAAGGTAAAGCTTCCGCATTACACGAGATAGCAGGAATATATTTATTACAAGGTAAGGTAGAAAATGCACTTAATAAATATCAAGAATGTCTAGAGATTCAAGAAAGTGAAAGTATTAATGATCTTCAAGGTCAAGCAGCAACATTACATCAGATTGCATACATAGAATCACAAATAGGAAGAATACAAGAAGCTCTTGCTAACTATGAAAAATCTTTCTACCTTAACGAAAGTCTTGGTAATCTTAAAGGAAAAATATCAACTTTATGTCAAATAGCATCTATTAAAGAAAATGAAGGAAACTTAGAAGCAGTTGTAAGTATTTTTAAAACATCTTTGGCTATAGTTGAACAAATTGGCAGTGTTGAACTTAAAGCAGCAACATTTTATAATATGGCAATTACTTATATTAAAATTAAAAAATTTGATTTAGCCAGTAATTTACTTAATAATTCACTTAATTTATCTCAAGAAATGGATGATATTAAAGGTCAAGCAATTACTTTAACTTCGTTAGGGCAGTTGTTAGCATATAAACAAAGAGATTTTGTTACTGCATTAGACTATTTAGAGCAATCTTTAAAGATATTCCAGCGTATCAAATCACCTGATGCTGAGACAGTAAGGGAAATTATTAATGATGTGCAACAAATGGCAAATAGTTAAGGTACTTTCTTAAAGTATCAACTTGCAAAGTCAAAGTATTTAGTTACAATTTTAATGCACTGCTTTACAAATCTAATAGATCAAACTACAATCTTAAAATATTAAATTACAAAGTGAATGTATTAATATATAAATCTAAAGTATTAAATTACAAAGCTGAAGTATTAAAATATTGAAGAAATGTTATACTTTACACCAAACTACGTAGAACCTACTGAAATTAATCAAACATCAAAACAAAAAACTGAATGGGAGTTTGCAGAAATCTGGGTAGATACTCTTATATCTCCTCCTTATATTGTGATGTTAGTCAAAGAACAATCAGGAAAATTCTGTATCCATAACCCTGCACAAAACTATAAAATCATCTTTGCTAGTGACAATTATGAAGCTGCTAAAATGTGGCTACTAGAAGATGAATATGAGCGATTGAATAATCGTATTTTACAACAAGATGCTGATGATAAAGATTAAAAGAGACGTTGACTAAAACGCCTCCTTGTTTAGGATATGTCTAATCAACCTTAAACCTAGCTAATAGTTCCTCACGGGAAAGATTAACTAATAACTGAGTTCTTTCTGTGGGAGAAAGTTCCATCAACTGACTGATAATAGCAGATAACTCCTCATCTAAATTACCAAAACGCACCGCTAACAAACTCTCGACCATCAAACGTTGTCCGTCTTTTTGTCCTTCCTGTCTTCCTTCCTGTCTTCCTTCCTGTCTTCCTTCCTGTCTTCCTTCCTGTCTTCCTGCTTCTATTCCCTCTTGTTTCCATTCTTCACACTGTTTAAGATACGCAGGTGATAAACTCATAATTAACTCCCTTACCTCTTCATCATTGACATTACTATTCAATTCTAAATTTTTCCGCCAAGATGCGAAAATTCTTACTAGATACTTCCATTTATCGTTCTCTTTTGATAGTTCAACTACTTCGCTGATAGCTTCATTTTGAGTTCTACCTTTTCCTAATACCCTTAACCATAGTGTATCCTCTGTCATGGGTAACTGGTTAATAGCCACAATAGCTGCTTTCTGGTATTTTGGCAGAAAATAAACTCCTTTTTCCCATCCCTCCTTTGTTTTTGCTCCAAACCCTTCCAAGATTCTTTCAGAACAAGTGGGTGTTAAAATCCATAGAAAAGGTAATTCTTCTTCAGAGATAGAACGTTTTTCTCTTTTTGCTTGTCGTAATAATTCACCCTGAACGCTATACAATTTTACCAAACAACTTCTAATTTCTACCTCGTTAGGTGCATTGCGGTAAGGTTCAAAAAGACAGCTTTTAACTGCCATTTTTCCTAATAATCCTAATTCAGAATTTATCGCTGTTGTCGTCGGAACAAACCAAACATCTATTTCCTGAACTTCGCTTTTGACATCTTTACTGGTTTCTACCTTACCTAAAGGTTTTAATAATTCTTCTAGGTATTCTTTAGCCAGTTGGTCGTGCAGTTGTCGTGTCATCATTCCCCGCTGGGTTGTCAGCTTGACTATTCTGGTATTTATTTTAAGATAGTTCTTCCTTATCAAATTTATCATAGCAAATTTCAAATCAATTGTCAAGCATCTAAATACTGTTTTTGCGCGAAAAATCAAAGGTTAATTAACCACTAAATTCGTCAATTCTGCGCTAAGTGCCAAAACAGCATACACTTTTTGTGAATTAACCTCACAAAAGGAGTTGACTGTGACTAAGTTCTTATTCGTAACCGATTTAGATCATACTTTCGTAGGGGATGATCAGGCATTATTATTGTTGAGCGATCGCTTGCAACAACATCGTCAACAACATGGGACAAAGATAGTCTACTCTACAGGGCGATCGCCTGTGCTTTACCGCGAACTCCAACTTGATACTCTCGTCCTACCTGTCAACTATCTCAAGTTTGATTTTTAAGTAATATGATATATTTAGCCAAAATCCTACAAAATTTGGTTATACTGAAATATAGTTATTATTGTGCGTAATTTTACTTATATGTCTAAGTCTGACCCTGCCAAAATCAAAACCGTATCATTCAGCCTTCCTTTTGGTATTGGTTCTGTTGAATGGCAATCTGATCCAACAGAGCGCAAAGCCGCATGGTCAATCTATGTTGAACTTGTTACCCGCATTGCAGTACAGTCTTTGGAAACTGACCAAGGACTCTTACGGGAAGCTTTAACATCTTTATACAACTTGTTTCCTGTAACAAGACAAGTTTTAAAGGAAGCAGGTCCAGATGTGGGAGCATCACTTGATTCGGTGGGAGGAATTGCGATCGCAGTCTTAAATAACGGTTTGCGTCCTTTCCTTGCTAAGTGGCATCCTCTCTTACAAACATGGGAAGCACAGCGTCCTCCTCATCTGAGTGCGAAAGAACATGAGCGCAATTGGTCTGAAGAAACAAAATTGCGGGCTGAGTTAGAATTACTGAGGAAAGACTTGGAAAAATATGCCAACGCATTAGCGGAAATTGCTGGAGTCAAGGAAAAACAAAAGGAAGTGAACAATGGCTGAATTTGATGTTTTTTTAGCTCACAATAGTATAGATAAGCCTGTAGTTAAAGTTATTTATGAAGCACTTGAAGAGCGTGGTATAACCTCGTGGTTAGATGGAGAAGAAATTCGTCCAGGAAGTTTATTTCAAGATGCAATACAAAAAGGAATTCCATTAAGTAAATCAGCCGCTATATTTATTGGAAAAAGTGGATTAGGAATGTGGCAAGGACTGGAATTAAAAGTAATTTTGTCAATGTGTTTAAAACAGAATATACCAGTAATTCCTGTGTTATTGCCAGGAGTGTCCGACTTACCCCCGGATATGCTTTTTTTGAAAGAATTCAATTATATAAATATTTATGACGGTGAGATAGTCAATAAAATTGTCAATAAACGTGTTTTAGATTTATTACAATGGGGCATAAAAGGCCAGAAACCAGAAGATTATTCAGCAGAACAGATAAAGATAAAGCCAGGAAAAATACCGAATAAAGAAAAGTTAGTAGACTTAGTAATTCAAGATATTTATGATAGAAAGGATAATCCCTACGCAGACGCTACAATATGGTTTGATGCTATTGAAAAAATTATTGATGATTTAGTTGATGATTTAGTTGATGCTATTGCAGAAAATAATGATAAAAACAAAAATAAAATATTGCCTCGATTGGGTAAAATTCCTATTTTTACTGCATATAGAAATTCTCAAGAATTACTGATAAATAAATACATTATGAATCAAATTAAAAATAAGCTAGAAAAAAAAGGAAAAAATAAAAACGAAATTGTTAATATAATCCAACAACTATTGTTAAATTAATAAGACACTATGGAAAAACATAAATTTCTGAAAAACAACTATACAGCAGGAAATATTCTCAACTTATTGTTGCAATTATACTCGGAAAAAGATTTTCAATACTGGGATCTATCAGAAATAGATATTTGGGGTGTTGACTTCCGAGACGCTATCTTAACAGGAGTGGATTTTAATGACTCTGACCTGAAGAACTGTATTTTTACTCAACCTTTAGGATGTATTCACTCCATTGCTTTTAATGCTGATGGTAATTATTTTGCTACAGGCGATGCTCATGGATTAATTCGAGTACATAATACAGAAAACTTGGCTCTGTGTTTTTTTGAAAAGGGAGCAGGAAATCAGATTTGGTCAGTGGCTTTTAGTTCAGGGACAAATTCTCAACAATTTGCATTAGCAGCAGAAGATGGTAGCGTTAAGTTGTTCGAGATTGAAAACCTTGCTTCAGGCAAACTCAATTTTAAGGAAACCAACTCATGGCGTGAAACAGGACGTGTATTATCAGTAGCCTTTAGCCTTGATCCTGAAAGCAATATTCTGGCATTTGGAGGAGATGGAAATGCAATAACTTTCTACAAAATTAAAGAGAAAGATACAATACGTTTGCCCATCAGTAATGTGTATTGTATGACTTTTATTGATGACAGAACTCTTTATAGTTGTAGCCAAGAGGGAGATTTTATTGGTTGGGATTTAAGTACACGTAACCCTCAAATATTCTACCAAGAACGTAAGAGGCATGAAAAATTAATACGTTGTATTGCGTTTAATGCAACAAAACAAATTATAGCCACTGGATCTGAAGATGGAAAATTGAAAATTTTCGATACTAACAATAAACAAGACTTACAATTCCAGCTAGTCTATATTGAAAACGGATCTGAAAAAGACTATGAATATACAAAATATATTAGTGAAATACGTACACTAGCATTTAGTTGCGATGGGAGTATTCTTGCAATTGGATGTATTTGTAAGAATCAACCTGATAATAGTGAGCATAAAATTCTACTGTTTGATTTAACTGGAGACAAATGGAAACTGATTAGCACATTGGATAATTCTCTTTCAGAAAACCAAGACCAAAATGGTCATACACATTTGATCAGAAGCATTGCATTTAGTCCTAACACTGATAAACCCCTATTTTTTATAAGCGGTGGTGATGGACGCATTGTCAAACTCTGGGATTGGGATCAAGACAAAAAAAAATGGAAATGTCAAGATAATTTGAGAGGATACGCTAATCGCCTCTGGTCAGTGGCATTTAGTAACAATGAAAATCAATCAATTTTTGCTTGTGGATGTGAAGATAATAATATTCATATTTGGAATTACAATGATCGCACACATATCCCTAGTTACACCCTTTCCAAACATAAGGATTGGGTTTGGTTAGTAGCTTTCAACCATGATGGAACACTTTTAGCTAGTGCTAGTGAAGATAAGACTATTGGTCTTTGGCAGTTTAAAGATAACAACTGGAATCTTATAAATCCTGAAGCAGAAAATACATCACAAACAAACCACTTACTTAACATAAAACATACTAAACGCGTTAGATGTGTTGCTTTTCATCCTACGGAAAATATTTTAGCTAGTACAGGGAATGATAATATAGTTATTCTATGGGATCTAAGAAATCTGAATAATATAAAAGTATTATCCAAATTTACGAATCACACCGACCGAGTGTTATCCCTAGCTTTTAGTCCAGATGGTCATTTCTTAGCTAGTAGCAGTCGGGATAAGACTATTCGTTTGATAGACATTGTAGATAGTGAACCAAGCAATGACCAGCAGTCAAACTCTTCGGTTTTGGAAAAACAACTGGAGGGGCATCAAGATCAAGTTCATAGTATTGCTTTTATTAAAAACACTGAAGGTTTAGTTTTTCCAAAAGAACAGGAAAATCCTCCAGAAACCCAGGAAATTAAACCCTTTTTGGTTAGCAGTGGTTTTGATAGACAACTGATATTATGGGGGATTAATCACAATAATACCTCTGTGGAGAAACTATGTTCTGTGAATGAAGGTCAAAGAATACTTTCTGTTGCGTGTCACCCCACAGAACTAATTATTGCTAGTGCCGGGCATGATCGCATTATTATACTATGGAAAATAGAAAAAAATGAAAAAAATGAATATGTATTCAAAAAAATCAAGATACTTAAAGGACATAAACGCGCTGTAGAATCTATAGTATTTACTCCTGATTGCAAGAGGTTAATTAGTTGTGGACAAGACCAGACTATTAGGTTTTGGGATGTAGAGGTAGATAAGAATAAGGAGATTAGTAAAATTAATATTAGTCTTCACACCATAGAACTTGGTAAACCATACCAGGGTATGAATATTTCTGGAGTTAAAAATTTAGATCCTGCCCAAATATCTGTTTTAGAAGAATTAGGAGCTTCAAGAGATTAACAAATAAGCTGGTTGAATCAAAAAAAACGGAACTATTAAGTTTTATTCTTCCAAAAATTCAAAATGCCGTAAACCTTCTTCAATTCCAGCAGCAAACTCAGCTTTTGCTAAGTAACGATTTTTGCTTGGGTTTGCTTTGTGCCAATCTAGTAATTCTTGTTTGGCATTTGCAACAATAATACCTTTTTCTTTTCTATTGGCAAAGAGGGCAATATCATTACCAGAGTCCCCACACGCAACTGTTTTGGCTGGTTCTATTTCTAAATATTCGCGGACAAAGGTCATGGACATACCTTTGTTGGCTTTACGTGGTAGGATGTCTAGGTCTTTGTTATCACTATAAATAACTTGAATATCTAAACTTTGTTGGAGTAAGGCTTTTTCTAAGTCTGATACTATTTGTAGAGCAGTTTTTTCTTGGAGAAAATAGCTAACTTTAAAAGGTCTTTGCTCACTTTCCGGCTGTGGTTTTAATTGAGTAAAATTGGCAGCTATTTTTACAACTAATTCTCTATCCCAATCTTCAGATAGATTCTCTGACCACTGATTATTAATAATCAATTGATCTTGATGATTATAAGAGTAAATTTCTGTACCTACGGCGCAAATGAGTATATTTGGCTGTAAAAGTGCTATTTGTTTGTGATTTTGTTGTTGTTCTAGTTGCTGATACAGATATAGCGATCGCCCAGTAGAGTAAACAATTTTTGTATTGTGTTGCTGACGATATAGTTCTAATTTGCGATTCAGTCCTTCCATTGCTTGATCATCACCCACGAGAGTGTGATCAAGATCGGTAATGAAAAGAAATTGAGTCACAGTATACTCCTTATATATAGTCGTTTTCAAACCAAATTCGCCTGACTATACCACAACTTGAAACCGAGTTGCAAAAAACTCAACTAAATGTAAAGTTAATCTATAGTAGTGAAATTGACCTTGACATTTTACCCCATACCAGCGATAAAGGTCAAGCAATGCAGTTTTTACGACAGAAGTGGAAATTTGCAGCCGAGCAGACTGTTGTTTGTGGTGATTCAGGTAATGATATAGCTTTATTCGCTGTCGGTCAGGAACGGGGAATCATTGTCGGGAATGCTCGTCCAGAGTTACTCCAATGGTATCATCAGCATCCTGCGGACTACCGTTACCTCGCCCAAAACCGTTGTGCTGCTGGGATTATGGAAGGTTTAAAATATTTTGGTTTCCTAGAATGATTAGCTATCTTAAAGGTATCGTTGCTGGTGTCCAAGCCATTACTCCTAATCGCGTCATCTTGACCTTAGAAGTCAATGGCACAGGTTACGATTTACAAATTCCCCAACGTTTGTCCAACCAGTTAACATCTACTGGGGATGTGATCCAAATCTTTACCCATTACCAGATTCGAGAGGAAATCCCCATGCTTTATGGTTTTTCTTCTCCTTCCGAACGGGATTTATTTCGCCATTTGCTCAGTGTTAGCGGGATTGGTGCGGCATTAGCGATCGCTCTCTTGGATACAATGGAATTACCAGAGTTAGTCCAAGCCATTGTCGCTGCTAACATCCAAATGCTAATTCAAGCCCCTGGAGTGGGCAAGAAAACCGCTGAACGCATTTGTTTAGAACTAAAGAGTAAACTCATCGAATGGCGCAAATCAGCGGGCTTCTTTGTGGCTACAGGGGGACCCGCACCAGGAATTTTAGAAGAAGTGCAAATGACTCTCTTTGCTTTGGGATATACTGCCCATGAAGTCAGTCACGCTTTGCACACAGTTAGCGAAAATATTGGTTTACCCAAAAATGCCTATGTGGAAGATTGGATTAGACAAGCGATCGCTTATCTTAGCAGTAGTGAAGTAGAGTGTTCCTAATTCATGATCAATAATAATCCCTATGCTTGGATAAATGAATCTCTCGCCACTATTCATCGGGCTGACTGGTATCGTTGCGTGCAAACTATTCACAGCCGACCCGGTGCAACTGTGGTCTTATCTGGGCAAGAGGTTATTAATTTTGCCAGTAATGATTACTTAGGATTAGCAGGAGATGAACGCTTACAAATAGCCGCCATTACTGCTATTCAACAATTCGGCACTGGTAGTACAGGTTCTAGATTACTCAGTGGGCATCGAGAAATACATAAAGAATTAGAACAGGCAATAGCATCTACTAAACAAACCCAAGACGCATTAGTATTTAGTTCTGGTTATTTAGCAAATTTAGGGACAATTGCGGCCATAGTCGGCAAAAGAGACTTAATTTTCTCTGATGAATATAACCATTCCAGCTTAAAAAAAGGGGCAATTCTCAGCGGTGCAACTGTCATGGAATATCCGCACGGTGGTACTGCAGTACTGCAAGAAAAGTTATGGGAACACAGGAAAAATTTTCGCCGCTGTTTGATCATCACTGATAGCGTCTTTAGCATGGATGGTGATTTATGTCCATTACCCCAACTGCTAGATTTAGCTGAAGAATTTAGTAGTATGCTACTGCTCGATGAAGCTCATGCTACGGGAGTGATGGGAAAAACTGGCGCTGGCTGTGTAGAACATTTTGGGTGTACAGGCAGAGAATTAATTCAAATTGGTACATTAAGTAAAGCTTTGGGAAGTTTAGGCGGATATGTTGCTGGAAGTGGCTCCCTGATTGACTTTTTACGCAATCGCGCCCCCAGTTGGATTTATACCACCGCCCTTTCTCCCGCAGACACAGCAGCAGCAATAGCCGCTATGAAGATAGTGCGAGAAGAACCGGAAAGGCGATCGCAACTTTGGCAAAATGTCAATTATTTAAAACAATTAATTACAGAGAATTTACCTAATTTAAAATTATTACCCACAGAATCGCCGATATTATGTTTTCAATTATCTAGTGCAGCCGCAGCATTAACAGCCGGAAAGCATTTGCGAGAATCGGGAATTTTTGCCCCAGCCATTCGTCCCCCCACAGTTAGCACCAGTCGGATTAGAATATCTGTAATGGCTACCCATGAGTTAGGACATCTTCAGAAATTGGTAAAAGTGATCAAAAGTATAGAAGAATTAGACCATAAGGTTTAAAATTTAGGTAATAAATCAGCTTGTTTACAAATTGCATTGGCAGTAATGCGATGCCTACGGCGAGCGCAGCTATCAATTGCACGATGTCTTTTGACGGGAATGGTTTTTATATCATTAGTATAAATAGAATGATTGCCACCTTCCCGCAATAAATAAAATCCATTTTCTTCCAAATATTTAATTAAATCTTTTCGTTTTACGGACATGATTATACTTCTACAGGAATTTGTTCAAGTAAAGAGTTTCCTGTGGGAATTTCTTTATTTTGCTGATGATAGGCAAAAATCATTTCTTTGAGTGCATCTTGTAACATAGCTCTGCATATTTCTAGTGTTTCTCCTTCGGTAATGACTTCTTGCCATTCAATCAGTTGTCCCATATATCCACTATTTATTTTGGTATATTTTGCGGTGTATGTAGTTAACATAAGGCATTAATCAAGAGTATTTTCTAGATTATAACTTTTTTTGAGCGATAGCGAAGCGCTCCGTAGGAATCGCATTCTCCATCATCGAAGAAAAGCGATCGCTAAAACAGCATAGAAAACGTATCCTAATTAAGCAAATCCATTTCTAACAACTGTTCCAGAAGATAAGCGGAATTGCCATTCATAAGTGCTAGATGTACCGCTAACTTCAAAAGCCCTTGCAGCACCGGATAAATGTAATGCGTGTGGTGCAAAATCAATCAGATCAGGTGCAGAGGTATCAAAAGAAGCAAAATCATAAACATCTTTTAGTAAAAATTGAAAACCAACAGTCACAATATCAGTTTCTGGGGAATATTGATAATTAGAAGTATATCTTACATGATGTCCTCCAACAGCCCATTTCCAATTATTATTACCCCAATCATTTCCAGTGGCAGTCATCCAATTATTGTTTACCTGTCCTGAGTAATAGTCTGATCTTACCAGCCCACTAATTGTTGACCAAGCATTATTAACCATTCCATTGAGAATATTATTTTTGTATGCAGAAGATTCTCGAATAGCTTCATCAAAACTAATATTGTAATTGCGTCCGCCATTATTTTCATTAAGATAATTATAGAGTAGTTCAGCCGCATCATCATTACCCGTTGTTGACCAACTATTAGCTAGTCCGCCAATTGCTAATTCAGTAGATATCTCTCCAGGCTTTAAATACCAAGGAGTAGGAAGACTTCCGAAATCATTATTCCGAGCATTGAGAACACTTTGCCAACCGCTATTATTAATTGTCGCAGGGGCAGAATAGTTAACACGAGTAGCATTTAAGGAGAGATTATAATTGGTACTATCAATACTCCAGGGATAGACTCTTACATAGTAAGTTCCCGTCCCTAATTGAGTATTAATTGATTCAGTGCTGCTACCACCAGCAGTAGAACTTGTAATTACAGTCCCTACACTATTCAGTAATTGAACATCTGCATCGCCACTTAATCCTGTTAAATTAAGATTAAAGTTACTCCGACCACTAACATAGAAACGATAGTAGTCATTAGTATCTGCTGCACCTACCCAATCACTAAAACTACGAGAACTATTTAATGTGCCAATATCACGGGCTGTAGCTAGAGTATTACCTGCATTGTCGGAAATTGTTGATCCTTCACTCCAGCCAGTCCAGTTATATCCATCAGTAGAGGAGCGCGTATAAATTTTGTTATCAAAACCCCTATGAGATTGATATAATCTGCTATTAAAAGCCTCTAGGGATGGGTCACTAGGTGTACCACCACCACCATTATTATTCCACCCAGTCCAGTTATATCCATCAGTAGAGGAGCGCGTATAGATTGCATTATCAAATCCTCGATGAGACTGATAGAGTCTACCATTAAAAGCTTCAATTACTGGCGCACTAGGTGTACCACCACCACCGTTATTATTCCACCCAGTCCAATTAACTCCATCTGTTGAGGAGCGCGTATAGATTGCATTATCCAATCCCCGATGAGACTGATAGAGTCTACCATTAAAAGCTTCAATTACTGGCGCACTAGGTGTATCACCACCACCATTATTATTCCACCCAGTCCAATTAACTCCATCTGTTGAGGAACGAGTGTAGATTCTATTATCCAATCCTCTATGTGATTGATATAATCTGCCGTTGAAAAGTGCTAGAGATGGGTCATTTGGTGTATCACCACCACCATTATTATTCCACCCAGTCCAATTAACTCCATCTGTTGAGGAACGAGTATAGATTCTATTATCAAATCCTCTATGTGATTGATATAATCTACCATTCAAAACTTCTAAATCTACACCACTAGGTGTACCACCACCACCATTATTATTCCAACTAGTCCAATTTAATCCATCTGTTGAAGATCGGGTGTAAATACCACTATCTTGACCTCGAATAGACTGATAAAGTCTGCCATTTAAACTAGCGAGAGCAACTTCAGACTTTTCAATCCCAATACTCAACCCATCAACAATCACAAAGCCATGATCATCTTCACCCTTCAACAATACCAATTCTCCAGAACTAATACTTTGTCCCCGCAACAACTTTGACCAAATATCTCCTTCATCTCCAGCAGCATCTACAACATTAATTTGACTATCTAAATAATGCCCAACTTCCTCTAATAAAACCCCTGTAACAGCCTCAACATTACCCAAATTAGCCGCTAAAAATTCTCCAGACAGATAAATAGTATCATTGTCCTTCGCATAGGCTCCATTGAAGTTTTGACCAAATACTAATTCTATATGTGGTGTACCAGTAAAATTATTTTGCGCCCAATCTGTCAATATTGGATTAGCCGACTCCTGATTATAAAGACCAAAAGCAGTCCCCATAATGTAATCTTTTTGAGAATTACCACTGAGTTCACTTAGAAAAACTTTTGTTGCATTAATTGCCTGAACAAACGTATCAATAACCGGAACAGGTAACTGAGAAGAATTATAAGGATTGCTATAGAAAGGATCTTGATAAACGCTCAAACCCTGATGGTTGTAGAAGGGGGTAGATATTGACCCTTGTTGAAAGTTAAAGAATGGCTCAGACATAGATGCTCCTTTTCGGACACAGTTAAATGATTGGCAGATATGTTACCAATCATCGTATGTGAATGTGTGTGCTTTGGCAAGTCCTAATTAGGATAGTGGGTATATTTCTATGAAAATTAGTTGTAGGTTGGGTTGAGGTAACAAAACCCAACATTACCAATGATTTCGTTGGGTTATGGCTAACGCCTCCCGTCAGGGATACGTTCCATTGCTTGGCGTTCACGCAGTGTCCCCCAGGGATACGTTCACGTGACCCAACCCAACCTACCATATAATGACTTTTTGAGGCTTAACCGAGCAGTATTGGGAAGCGATGCCTACGGCGAGCGAAGCTATCGCCCTCTACCAGCAGTCTTTACAAATCAGTGAAAGCATTGGGGATGTCCAAGGTAAAGCCATGACATTATGGTGTTTAGGGCATATCGCAAAACAACAAGGATGACAATTATGAAGCCGCTAAAATGTGGCAACTAGAAGATGAATATGAGCAATTACCATAGGTTTTATAGGCAATTAGGATATTATAAAAATAGCGTAAAAGGTGAATCAGATGGTTGTCACAATTTCTCAAGCTAAAAAAAATCCAGTTGGAGCTTTGCTATCAAATCTAACATGGGAAACTCTGGAAAAATTAGATGCAGATTTGGCAGAAACTGGAGCGCAGTTAACTTATTTAGATGGGTATTTAGAAATTATGACTCCTTTATCTGATGCCCATGAAGAACCTAAAAATACTTTAGGTCAGCTTTTAGAGATTTATATGCGGGTGAAAAATATTCGTTTTTATGGACGTGGTAGTACAACAATTGGGACAAAAGAATTAGGCGCACGCAAAGAACCAGATGAGTCTTATTGTTTGAGTACACGCAAACCAGTTCCAGACTTGGCAATTGAGGTAATAGTCACCAGTGGTGGAATTGACACCCTAGAAATTTATCGTCGAGTCGGAGTATCAGAGGTTTGGTTTTGGCAAGATGGTGTAATTTCGGTTTATTGTTTGCGTTCTACAGGATATGACTTAGTAAGTAAGAGTGAATTATTACCAGAATTGGATTTGCGGTCACTAGAGTTTTATTCTCGAATGGCAGATCAATATGATGCAGTGAATGATTTTATGCAATCGTTGATGTAGAGAAGCGATGCCTACGGCGAGCGAAGCTATCGCCCTCTACCAGCAGTCTTTACAAATCAGTGAAAGCATTGGCAATATCCAAGGTAAAGCCGCGACTTTGCACTGTTTAGCTAACAAATGGCAAACAGTTAAGGTACTTTCTTAAACTTCCAAATTTTGAAAGTGCTGCAACAAACATCAAAACAAGAAACTGATGGTATAAATATGCTGGTGATCAAGCTATCCTTAACTCCTTATCTTCATCGCTATTATTATTTTCTTCCATTTTTATTCGATAGATAATTCCATTCAAACTTATAAAAGAGACGTTTCATGAAACGTCTCTACATTGTTTTTCAAAACATCTAATCAACTTTAAACCTAGCTAACAATTCCTCACGGGAAAGATTAGATAAATTAAGTAATAACTGGGTTCTTTCCGTTAAAGAAAGTTCCATCATCGGAATCACAATAGTAGATAACTCCTCATCTAAATTACCAAAACGCACCGCTAACAAACTCTCGACCATCAAACGCTGTCCGTCTTGTTGTCCTTCCTGTCTTCCTTCCTGTCTTCCTTCTTCTATTCCCTCTTGTTTCCATTCTTCACACTGTTTAAGATATGCTGGTGATAAACTCATAATTAACTCCCTTACTTCTTCATCATTGACATCACTATTCAATTCTAAATTTTTCTGCCAAGATGCGAAAATTGCTACCAGTTTGTTCAATTTATCATTCTCTCGTGAAAGTTCAACAACTTTGCTGATAGCTTCAGTTTGAGTTTTGCCTTTTCCCATTGCCCTTAACCATAGTGTATCCTCTATTATGGGTAATTGGTTAATAGCAACAATAGCCGCTTTCTGGTATTTTGGCAGAAAATAAACTCCTTTTTCCCATCCCTCCTTTGTTTTTGCTCCAAACCCTTCCAAGATTCTTTCAGAACAAGTTGGTGTTAAAATCCATAGAAAGGGTAATTCTTCTTCAGAGATAGAACGTTTTTCTCTTTTTGCTTGTCTTAACAATTCACCCTGAACGCTATACAATTTTAACAAACAACTTCTAATTTCTATCTCATTACGTGCATTACGGTAAGGTTCAAAAAGACAGCTTGTAACTGCCATTTTTCCTAATAATCCTAATTCTGAATTTATAACTGTTGTTGTCGGAACAAACCAAACATCTATTTCCTGAACTTCGCTTTTTACATCTTTACTGGTTTTGACCTCTCCTAAAGGTGCTAATAATTCTTCTAGATATTCTTTAGCAAGTTGGTCGTGCGGTTGTCTTGTCATAAATTAGTATTTTCTTATATCAGTATATAAAGTTTTATTATCCCGATTCTCAAAGCGTGAGGGAAATTATCAATAATCTGCACAAATCAAGGCATTAGACCTTTATGATACAATAATACTAACTCAATTAAGAACTCTCCCCTAATTTTTTTCATTTTCCAATCATCAATCCATGAACAAAAGGTGATCAAAAAGTCGGGGATCTCGGTTATTTGTATCACCTATCACCTACTGCTATGACCTTTGACTTTCCTAATACCGCCCTTTCCGTAGCTGGTTTAACCGACTATCTAAAATTACTCTTAGAACAAGATGAAATTCTCAGACAAGTGTGGGTAACTGGAGAAGTTTCCAGCACCAATCATCACCAGAGTGGGTTATTTTTTACATTAAGAGATACTGATAGTACAGCCGCGATTAAGTGCGTGGCTTGGAAAAGTCAAGTAGCAAAATTAGCACAAATGCCAGTTCCTGGTGAACAGTTAATTATTTTAGGCAGTATTCGTATTTACCCGCAACGGGGAGAGTATCAATTAACAGTGTGGCAAGCCTTACCTGCTGGTGTAGGTTTACAGGCATTACGCTATCAACAACTGAAAAATCGCTTACAGGCTGAGGGACTATTTGATACAGAGAGAAAAAGATACTTTCCCTCACATCCGCAAATTATCGCCGTTATTACGTCCCCAACAGCAGCCGCTTGGGGTGATATTCAAAAAACCCTTAAACATAGATATCCCGGCTTACACATCTTATTTTCTCCCGCAACAGTACAAGGTGAACAAGCACCAGCATCTATCGTAAAAGCCATTGAACGGGTTAAAAAAGATGGACGTGCAGAAGTATTAATTTTATCAAGAGGTGGTGGTGCTGTTGAGGAATTAGCTTGTTTTAATGATGAAAGAGTGGTTATGGCTGTTGCTAATTGTCCAATTCCCGTTATTACTGGTATTGGACATGAAAGGGATGAATCCTTAACTGATTTGGTGGCCGATTTATGCGTACATACACCAACAGCCGCAGCGGAAACCGTAGTACCTGCATTGGCTGATTTGCAAATTCAACACCAACAGCGAATTACAGGCTTGTGTACAGCCGTAAATTCATCATTAGCAGCTAGGGAAAAGCAACTTCAAGGATTAAAACATCGGTTGCGTCAATTGCGGTTAGATAGACAAGTAGAACAGGAAAGAGACAAGTTATCTTGGAAACATCGGCAATTATTACAGGTAACAACGGGAAAATTACAACAGGCCGACCAACACTTAGAAATGTTACGACAAAAATTGGCTAGTATTGACCCCAAGTCCGTTTTACAGCGTGGCTATGCAGTGGTGATAACAGAAAATGGTGTAATTCCTCGTTCTGTATCAGAATTAACTATAGGAGAAAATTTAGTGATTCAGTTGGCACAAGGTAAGGTAACAGTTAAAGTTATAGAAGTTACTGAAGGTTGAGTTCTGGAAAATATATTTTCAGACTTGAGGCTTCATACTCAGGATGCTCTACTGTACGCTGTAAGCTATGTCCTATCATGATTCTGCCTTATTACAAAAAATCTCTGTCGAGATTTGTCAATCAATTATTGCTATTCAAAAACAGCAACCAGAATTCTTGATTGCAAAATATCGAACTATTAACTGGCAAATATCTACAAATAAATCGGCTTTAAGTACAAAATTCACAGCCATACTCAGTCAAACTCAAAGCTGGGATGAATTATTACAAAGACTGCAATCATCACTTAAAGCGGTGCTTGTTCCCGCAGCTTTTGATTCACAAATACTATCAGATTTAATATCTGCTGTTGAGCAGCTAAATCCAGAAAATATTGATGTAAATACTAACCATTTACTCCAACGACAATCTGCTAGTATAACTATTTTGCTTTTAGATGCAGAAAACCTGCAACTAAACACGAATACAGAAAAGTTTTTAACTACAATTTGTCATTGTCCTGTACAAGTTAAAATTGCTTTTGCTAATTGGTCAAATCGCGGAAAGTTGGATGTAGAATTACATGAACGTGGCTATGATTTAATTCATGTTCCTGCTGGTAGAGATAATGCTGATGGTAAAATGATTGCGGTGGGTTCTTCTATTCATGAACGCTATCCTCATGTGAAGGAGGTGTTTGTTTGTTCGTCAGATAAGGTAATGACAAACTTATGTAATACACTACAACAAAATGGGATATTAGTTTATCAAGTTACTCAGCATGGAGAAAATATTAAAGTATTCAATAGTTTAACAAGTGAAACTATTAATTATTCTCTTAAACCTTTGCCAGAGATACCATCTATAGAGCAGTTTCTTTTGCAAATGAAGGGTTTGATTAAATTACAACAAAAACAAACTAAAAGTTATTGGATTAAGCTTTCGATTCTGTCTAAATTATTTAAAAGCAAACATCAATTAACCATTAGCCAAATTATTGCTCATCACTTTCCCGGTAAGCAAGCCAAAGACGTATTTATTCACTATCCATCTGAGATTGTAGTTCATCAAATTGATGAGAAATCTGAATTATATGTCACCCTTTTTGAACATCATCAATCGAAATCAGAAAATACTCAGGATAATTCACAACAGGAAATTCTGACATCAAAAGTATTATATCCTATTAATTCTTCCGCAGATTTAGAGCAAGCAATCAAGAATATTTTGACTAATTTAAGCAAGGTAGATAATCATAAATCTGTTGATATTAGTATTTTGGCAAGTAAATTTTATCAGCAATATGGTAAACCAATAACTGAACAAATCAAACAATTAAAGATTGGGGGTAGTTTTGCTAAATTTCTCCATTCTTGTCATTCTTTGCAAATTCAGCAAGTCGGTAAAAAATGGGAAGTGGGTGTGAAAAAATCTGAACTATGATTTGTTGGATTTGGATAATTAATTTGATTTAGAGAATTAAACCCAGAATACCGAGATAGACTGTACTATAAATATAGTCTGTAAAGAAATGTAAATATTATGATGCTACAAGATAAAGTTATTGTCATTGTCGGTGCTACTGGTGGTATTGGTTCTACCTTAACTCGTCAGTTATCCTCCACTGGTGCGAGGTTGGTACTTGTAGCTAGAGACGGGGAAAGTTTAGCAGCATTAGCTAATGAGTTATCAGGAGAGGTTCTGACAGTTCCTACTGATATTACTCAACCCCAACAGGTAGACGCATTAATTCAAAGGACAATAGCTCAGTTTGGACAAATTGATGTTTTGGTAAATGCAGCTGGAGCGGGTATTCTCAAAGCCTACAACACCATTGAATCGGCAGATTTAGATGCAATGCTGGATTTGAATTTAAAAGGCTGTTTTTACACCACTCAAGCCGCAGCGAAGGAGATGCAAAAACGGAAATCTGGTCATATTTGTAATGTTGTCGGTATTCTTGGTAAACATTCAATGCCTATGGCTGCGGCTTATTCTGCGTCTAAGTTCGGTGTGGTGGGTTTTAGTAAATGTATAGCGGAAGAACTGAAACGCTTTGGGGTGAAAATTACGCTTTTTTACTTTGGGGGGATAGATTCTTCTTTTTGGGATAAGGTAAATTTAAAAGTAGATCGGAGTAAAATGCTGAGTTGTGAAACTGCGGCAAATGCTATTTTTTATGCTTTATCTGCCGAACCCCAGGCTATACCCATGGAAATTAATATTCAACCTGAGAGTCATTTATTTTTTTAGTATGTCATAGATAAAGGTGATAGTAAATACTGGATTTAAAATAAATTATGCTGCAAATTGATCACGTTCACTTTTATGTCGAAGATGCCCAAAGGTGGCGAGATTGGTTTGTTTATTGTCTTGGTTTTCAAACAGTAAATGATGGCTTTTTTCCAAGTCTTTCTCATCATCAAAAATCGTTACATACTCGGACAGAAGTGGTGAAAAGTGGATCTGTCTACTTTTTACTTTCTTCTGCGATTTTACCGACTAGCCCGGTGGCTGAGTTTTTGCGTCAACATCCTCCCGGTGTGGCTGATATAGCCTTTGTAGTTGATGATGTGGAAGCTTTGACAGCAAGGGCTATAAGTAATGGGGCTAGGATTCTTCAACCTGTTGAAGATGCTGGATTTTGTCAGTATGCCAAAATTGCTGCTTGGGGTAGTTTAAATCATACGTTAATTACTAAAAATACAGCAAGAATAGCAGATAACGAAAATATTTTACATGATTCTATTACGGCGATTGATCATCTAGTTTTGAATGTGGGAGTTGGTGAATTAGAAACTGCTGTTAATTGGTATCAAAAAATATTTGATTTTCAACCTCAACAAACTTTTAATATTAAAACTGATCGTTCTGGTTTGCATAGTCAGGTAATGATTTCACCTCATGGTAATATTCAATTACCAATTAATGAACCGGCTTCGCCTAGTTCGCAAATTCAGGAGTTTTTGGATGTAAATCGAGGGGCAGGTATTCAACATATTGCTTTATTAATACCTGATCTTGTGAATGCAATTTCTCGATTTCGCGCTGCTGGTTTATCTTTTCTTTCTGTTCCCCAAAGTTACTATTCCCAGCTACAACAACGATATAAATTTTCTCTGTCAACTGAAGAATTACAAGCTATATCTCATCAGGAAATTCTGGTAGACTGGCATGAAAATTCTCACCCAGGTCAGTTATTATTGCAAATTTTCAGTCAACCAATTTTTTCAAAACCAACTTTTTTCTTTGAGTTTATTGAACGTCGTTCTTTTGCCCAAGGTTTTGGAGAAGGTAATTTTCTGGCTTTATTTCAAGCTATTGAACGTGAACAAATTAAACGCGGTATTGATTTCCCTTCCAGCCAGCCAGGGAATAAATTCCCTGTCTAAAAGCTAAAGTCGGTTAAAACCGACTATTTTATCAGCATAAATAGGATAATTTTTAATGCTCACCTATTTACGGGGAACGTTGAATGTTACCTGCTTTTACCCAACCTTCTTTATCGGTATCAGCAATGCGAATTTTTTGCCATTTTTTATCGGCGCTTTCTTCTAAAATAATTACTTTTTTATTACCACCAACTCCACCAGTTGTGGAAGAATTTGCATCTGGTTCAGACCGCATACTTAGTCCTTGCGCCCAAGTAACAGTTCCTTCGTAAGCATCTGGTGGTAATGGTTTGGGTGATTCTGTGGGTGTGGGAGTGGGAGTAGCTGTAGGGCTAGATGTGGGGTTGGGAGTAGCTGGTTTTTGCGGTTGAGATTTGGGAGTGGCTTTGGGCTTTTTAATTTGTTTAGAAGGATTATCGTTAGCATACAGTGGCTTGGGAGGAGTTACTGCGGTACGGTTAACAAAATATAGGGCAACTGTTAAGCCAGTACCTAATAAAACTGCGATCGCTAAAATAAAACCGAGTATAACTTTAAGTAAGTTTGTAAGCATATAGTAGGGAATTGGTAATTGGTAATTGGTAATTGGTAATTGGTAATTGGTAATTGGTAATTGGTAATTGGTAATTGGTAATTGGTAATTGGTAATTGGTTAGTTTTTTTCTTCTTCCTTCTTTCTTCTTCCTTCTTTCTTCTTTCTTTTCTTCCTCCTGACTCCTGACTCCTGACTCCTGACTCCTATAATTGACGTTGAATGCGATCGCTTAAAGGACTGTATTTTGAGGCTAGACGCGCCCTACCGGATGCTGCCCATTCTTGGAGTTTTTGAATCTGTTCGAGGGCAGTTCGTGCCAAGGGGATAATTTGACTAGCAGCCTCTAAAATATCATCAGTGGTGAAATCACGGTTTTGACTAAAGCCAATGTGCATGGCTTCAATTAACGTTTGTTCAATTTCTGCACCGGAAAAATCGGGGGTTTCGTAGGCTAATCTTTCGATTTCATAGCTGTTCAAATTATGGGGACGCAATCGGGATAAATGCACATTGAAAATGGCTTTTCTTTCTTCTTGGCTGGGTAAACCGACAAAGAAAATTTCATCAAATCGCCCTTTTCTTAACATTTCTGGTGGTAACGCCTGAATATCATTAGCAGTAGCCACAACAAATACAGGAGAAGTTTTTTCCGCTAACCAATTGATAAAAGTCCCAAATACCCGGCTGGTAGTTCCTGCATCACCTTTGCTACCCAAACCCGAAAAAGCTTTGTCAATTTCATCAATCCAAAGTATACAGGGAGCGAGCGCTTCTGCGACTTGAATCATTTGCCGGGTGCGGGATTCTGACTCACCCACCAAACCACCAAATAACCGCCCTACGTCTAATCGTAACAGAGGTAAATGCCAATGGTGAGCGATCGCTTTGGCCGTTAAAGATTTACCAGTTCCTTGAATTCCCACCAACATTAACCCACGGGGATAAGGTAAACCATATTGTCGGGCTTTTTCGCTAAACGAACCCCCACGCCGAATTAACCAATCTTTCAAATTATCCAAACCACCAATATCAGTAATTTCCTCAGTGGCGGGGTAAAAATCAAGAATTTGGGTTTGGCGGATAGTTTGCCGCTTTTCTGCCAAAACTAAATCTACATCTTCCGGTTCTAATTGTCCATGAGTGGCGATTCCTCGCGCCAATACCCGGCGGATTCTTTCCATAGACAACCCTTGACAAGAACGCACCAAATCATCCAAAAACTTGCCAACAGGGGGATTCCCGGTGGCTTGTAACAACCGTTCCACCTCCATTTTGATTTCCGAGGCGTTAGGTAGGGGAAACTCAACCACCGTCAGCACTTCCGTCAAATCGTCAGGAATAGCGACGCGAGGGGATAATAGGACAATATTTTTCGGTTGTGATTTCAGCAGTTTGGCTAAATTACGAAGTTTACGAGAAATAGCCACATCATCCAAAAATCTATGATAATCTCGTAAAATCAACACCGCAGGTGCAGCAGCAGTCAACTTTTCCACAAACTCCAAAGCCTGTAACGGGTTACGTTTACCAAACCCCACATCATTGGGACTTCCTTGATAACCGTCCACAAAATCCCAAGTATACACCGGACGATTACCTTGATTTATCGCCTCTTCCCGAATCGCCGCTTCTACCCGTTCTTCCTCATAAGTAGGAATATAAATCAACGGATAACGAGCGCGGAGTAACAATTTAAACTCATCACGAAAATTCATAAAATTAATTATTTTTAAATTTAGAAATTCAGGATTTTAAAAAAATCTCTAACTTATGATACATTATTAGCTGGTTATAGCGGTATGCACTTGAATAAGATCCTAAAATCCGGTTTTAGCTGACTGCTAACCACTGATAGCTGAATGCTTACACTTATTTTTTATCTCAGTGTCAAACTCAAACCTTGTTGATCTAAAATACAAATTAGGGTATAATTTTCATAAAACAGATTTTTATCTCTAAATCACCATGAATAAAGTTACATTAGAGATTCCTGATCAATTAATGAATCAATTGCAAAATCAATCTGATTCTTTACAAAATATTTTGCTTAAAGCTCTGGAAGCATATTTAGCGAAAGAACAATCAAATTTAATTAAAACTAAGACTTGGGAACTCTGTGGAAGTTTAGAAATTCCTAATCCTGATCCTGAATTTATAATTAAAGATCAAAAAGCAGAACTATCTACTAACTATGCAGAACATATTGATGATGTTTTATATTAAACTCAACTATTTTAATATAAAACCATGAATCAAGAAATAATTGTTGATACCTCAGCTTTAATTGCTTTTTTCGTTAAATCTGAAACCAATCATCAAATAGCAAAGCAATATACATACCATAATCTAAATCATCGCTGGATTATCTTAGAAACAGTATTTGATGAGACAGTCACTTGGATTAGAAGTAAAATTTCTAGTGATGCTTCTATTAAAATTGGTCAAGTTTTAAGAACTGAACATCGTTACATCAATATTTCTGATCAAGATGACCAGCTTATCTGGGAGACTTTTTGTAAATATAATGATAAAGAATGGAGTTATACTGATTGTTCTATTTTAGTAATGGCAAATCGTTTAAGTGTCTTTGAAGTTTTTGCCTTTGATGAGCATATTCGTCAGATGGCAGGATTAGGTATTATTTGTGTGCCATAAAAAATATCTCACAAAACATAAATTCGATTTTTTGTCAATGGTTAATTTCTAAATCATATCAAATTATCCTGTACCAATTCTTTCAAAAATACAATATAAGTTATATTCTTTATATAAAATAATAAATACAGTCAATATCTACCACAAATAAAAAAATCCATGCTTACCAAAAATAAAAAAGAAATCAACTGGAAACCTATTATCAAAAAATTTGTCGCTGTAGTTGGTGAAAAAGGCGTAGTTCAACGCAAAGAAGAACTTCTCACCTATGAATGTGACGGTTTAACCAGCTATAAACAATGTCCCCCAGTCGCAGTATTACCCAGAACCACAGAACAAGTCTCAGAAATTGTCAAAATTTGCAATCAATATTCCGTTCCCTTCATTGCTAGAGGTTCAGGAACAGGTTTATCTGGTGGGGCTTTACCAACGGAAAATTCTGTTTTAATTGTCACTTCTTTAATGCGACAAATCCTTAGTATTGATTTAGAAAATCAACGGGCTGTAGTGCAACCAGGAGTAATTAATAGTTGGGTGACTCAAGCTGTTAGTGGTGCTGGTTTTTACTTTGCACCTGACCCTTCTAGTCAAATTATTTGTTCTATTGGTGGCAATATTGCCGAAAATTCTGGAGGAGTCCATTGTTTAAAATATGGTGTGACAACAAATCATGTTTTGGGCTTAAAACTTGTCCTTCCTAACGGTGAAATAGTTGATGTTGGTGGACAAATTCCCGAAACCCCAGGTTATGATTTACCTGGTGTATTTGTGGGTTCAGAAGGAACATTAGGAATTGCCACAGAAATCACCCTGAAGATTCTCAAGAGTGCGGAATCTATTTGTGTCTTACTAGCAGATTTTACTAGCGTAGATGCTGCGGCTGCCACCGTTTCTGATATTATTAGCGCGGGGATTATTCCCGGTGGCATGGAAATGATGGATAATATTAGTATCAATGCTGTAGAAGATGTTGTTGCCACTAATTGTTATCCTCGTGATGCGACGGCAATTTTGTTAGTAGAAATTGATGGTTTAGAAGTAGAAGTTTCTGCCAATAAACAGCGAGTCATAGAAATTTGCAAAAAGAATGGGGCGCGAAATGTTACTAGTGCTAGTGACCCAGAAACTAGATTAAAATTATGGAAAGGCAGAAAAGCAGCTTTTGCGGCTGCGGGACATATTAGCCCTGATTATTATGTGCAAGATGGGGTAATTCCTCGCACTCAATTACCTTATGTTCTCCAGGAAATTGAAAGATTAAGTCATGAATATGGTTATCCCATTGCCAATGTTTTTCATGCTGGAGATGGTAATTTACATCCATTAATTTTATTTGATAATTCTGTACATGGAGAATTGGAAAAAGTCGAAGAATTGGGAGGAGAAATTCTCAGGCTATGTGTAAGAGTAGGTGGAAGTATTTCCGGTGAACATGGTATTGGTGCTGATAAAAAATGCTATATGCCAGATATGTTTAGTGAAGCTGATTTAGAAACAATGCAATGGGTAAGACAGGTATTTAATCCCCAAGGTTTGGCAAATCCTGGCAAGATTTTTCCCACACCTCGCACTTGTGGAGAAGCAGCAAAAGCATCTATTCAACAATTCTCAGGTGTAGAAAGATTCTAAGAAAGGAGTCAGGAGTCAGGAGTCAGAATGAAGAATCAATATTTTTCTGTTCCCTGTTTCCTGTTCCCTCTTCTCTGTTCCTTGTTTTATCAAAAAATATTCATATCTTTATCTAATCCCGACAATAAAATTGGATTTTGTAGTTATATAGATATTAGCAATCTAGACTTATTTAACTAATGAATTCTGTATTACGGCGGTTTTTTGTGTATTTTTTGTGTTTGGGATTTGTCATTAGTTTAACAATATTTCCAATTTCTGCAAATCCTAGTTATACTCAAAATTCAAATTCTCTACCTGTAACTACAGAAATTCGTGGTGTTTGGCTGACTAATGTTGCTAGTGGTGTACCTGGTGGGTATGGAAGACTCAGTGAATTATTAAATTTTAAATTGTCATGACTCTACCTAATTGGATTACTTTTTCTCGACTGCTAGGAATACCTTTTTTACTTTACGGTTTATACAATCCCACAAATCAAGCAAAGTGGATATGTTTGACAATATTTTTAATTGCAGCGTTAACTGATTGGTTAGATGGATATTTAGCCAGAAAACTTAACCAAATTAGCGAGTTAGGTAAGTTTCTTGATCCTTTAGTAGATAAATTATTGGTACTTGCACCATTGTTAGTATTGGTAGAATTGGGAAAAATTCCAGCTTGGGCAGTGTTTATAATTTTAGCACGGGAATTAGCGATCGCAGGTTGGCGAGTTAATCAAACTACTATTACTGGGGCAAATATTTGGGGTAAACTGAAAACGGTTAGTCAAATCATCGCCATATCTCTACTAATTGCCCCCTTATCTCCAACTTGGCAAACTCCGGTTTTAATTGCCTTTTGGATATCTGTAATCTTAACAATTGTTTCCGGAATAATTTATCTCATTCCCCCAACAATTAGTGAGGAAAAATAAATTTATTAAAATGAAACTCGAAATTAAAAAAGGTGGCGAAATCTGCTTTTTTAATTCATTAGTATTCAAATTCAGCAATAAAAAACCCTGGCGAAACTGACCAGGGTTAATTAGGAGAAAATTTGAATGACGATTAGATACAAATACTCAGCGCAATTAACGTCAATGCAGGATAAATCCTACCCCTAGCCTTCATCCCTCGTCTAAAGAACAGGTGTGGCTGACTCAGTCAGCCACACCTTCAAGGGTTTTCGGCATTTTCCTTATAACTTTTCCATGCCTAGTCCCTTGCTATGTCCTATACTTGGCTGAGACACTATTTTTAGCAGTGCTAGAGATAGCTACGCTGACCTGCGGTAACGCCCAATAAGAGAGATAAATGACGAACGGACTGAACGGACAAAACGGACAAAAGAAAAAATTAGAAACTCAGCTTTGGAATATTGCCGATTCTCTACGGGGCAAGATGAACGCCGATGAGTTTCGGGATTATTGCTTAGGGTTTATTTTCTATAAGTACCTATCCGAGCGTCAGCATCTTTACGCCAATGAGATTTTGGCGGAGGATAAGATTGATTTTTTAAAGCTTGATGAATCCTCGGAAGATGGGCAGGAATATTTAGCAGCAATTAAAGAAGAATCTATTGCCGAATTGGGTTATTTTTTGAAGCCATCTGAGTTGTTTAGTTCTCTGGCTAAACGGGCATTGGGCAATCAGGCGGATAAGGATGAGATTAGTGATGAGGAGTTAGAACAGAGTTCAATTTTTATTTTGGGGGACTTGACGGATGTTTTAAACAACATTGAACGCTCCACAATGGGCGGGGAAAGTGAGGAAGATTTTGATCATTTGTTTGAGGATCTGGATCTGAATTCGACGAAGTTGGGGCGGACTCCGAAGGCCAAAAATGCGTTAATTGCCAAGATTTTAGTGCATTTGAATAAAATTGATTTTCGGCTAGAGGATACGGAAAGCGATGTACTGGGGGATGCATACGAATATTTGATTGGGCAGTTTGCCAGTGGTGCAGGTAAAAAAGCAGGGGAGTTTTACACACCCCAGCAGGTTTCTAAGGTATTGGCGAAGATTGTGACGACGGGGAAAAGTCGGTTGAAGTCGGTTTATGACCCAACTTGTGGTTCGGGATCTTTGTTGTTGCGGGTAGCGCGGGAGGTAGAATCAGTCGGGGATTTTTACGGACAAGAAATGAACCGCACAACTTACAACTTGGCGCGGATGAACATGATTTTGCATGGGGTACATTATCGCAATTTTGATCTGAGGCAAGAGGATACGCTGGAGAAACCCCAGCATGAGGGGATGCGGTTTGAGGCGGTGGTGGCAAATCCGCCATTTTCAGCCAATTGGAGCGCCAATAAGCTGTTTGAGTCAGATGATCGCTTTAGTCAATATGGGAAGTTAGCCCCGGCTTCTAAGGCTGATTTTGCCTTTGTCCAACACATGATTCATCATCTGGATGAAAACGCCATTATGGCGGTGGTGTTGCCCCACGGGGTTTTGTTTCGTGGTGCGGCAGAGGGGCATATTCGTAAGTATCTAATCAAGGAAAGGAATTGGTTAGATGCGGTGATTGGGTTGCCAGCGAATATTTTTTATGGGACGAGTATCCCAACTTGTATTTTAGTGTTTAAGAAGTGTCGGGAATATCCTGACGATATTTTATTTATTGATGCCAGTGCCTATTTTGAAAAAGCGAAGAATCAGAACTATTTGCGGGATGAGGATGTTGATAAAATTGTCTCTACCTATCGCCAACGGTTGGAGGAGGAAAAGTATAGCTATCGCGCCCCGTTAGCGGAGATTGCCGAGAATGATTTTAATTTGAATATTCCCCGTTATGTGGATACTTTTGAGGAGGAGGAGGGGATTGATTTAGATGCGGTGGCTAGGGAGATCCGGGAAATTGATCGCAATATGGTGGAGACGGATCAATTAATTCGGGGTTTTTGTAGGGAGTTGGGGATTGAAGCACCGTTTTAGAGGCTGGGGAAATTGTCAGAATTTTTTTGTCAGAATCAGGATATCCAGGATTTAAGGATTTACAGGATGAAAGTAGAGATTTCATCACCAATTACCCATTACCCATTACCCATTACCCATTACCAATTACCCTATGCTAGTATCTTCCTCTCAACTTTACGAGCAGTTTATTCAACAGGTAATTGGTTTAAGTCAAAAAAAAGATTTTTCCTTAACTGCTTTAATAAGTAAATATGTGAGTATGAATTATCAACTTAAATTAGAGCAAATAGACAAGCTAAAAGTTTGGCTAGATGACTTTAGACCCTTTGACACAACAATGATCGCGGAACTCAAAAAGCTGTATGATGTCCGCTTTACTTATAACTCTAATGCCATTGAAGGGAATACTTTAACTCAAAGTGAAACCGAGTTAGTGTTAACTAAAGGGATTACAATTGGTGGTAAGACTCTTGATGAACATTTGGAGGTGATTGGACATAAAGAGGCGATAGACTATATTGAGAGTTTAGCCCAAAAAGATACAGAAATTAATGAATGGGAAATTAAACAAATTCACAATCTGATTCTGAGAAAAATTAACCCTAATGAAGCGGGTTGTTATCGGACGCTGGATGTAATGGCAGCAGGAAAAAATTATCTTTATCCTCCCCATTATTTACTGTCTCAATTAATGGCGGATTTTGCAATCTGGCTCAATTCAAATGCTACTTTACCCCTCCATCCTGTAGAATATGCAACAATGGCTCATTATCGTTTTGTCTCGATCCATCCTTTTCGGGATGGGAATGGCAGAACGGCTAGATTATTAATGAATTTATTGTTAATTCGTGCCGGGTATCCCATTGTGGTGATTAATAATAAAATTCGCAATAATTATATTAATGCTTTAGCTTATGGACAACAAAACCAAGATGATTTAGGTCAGCTTTTTGATTTGGTTTGTGATGCTGCTATCAGTTCGTTGGTGGAAACTTTAAGATTAGTAGTAACTGCAAGTAGCAGTAGAGAAAAGGGGCAGGTTTTTTATCAGGAAATTACTGATTTTATTGATCTTTTTTGCTAGATTGGTTTTATTAAATTTATGGAGATTTTGGCTATGGTGACTTTGCAAATTACGAAGGATCAAGTGTTTAGTTTACTGGAACAATTATCTTGGGCAGAACAACAAGAGGTTTTGCAATATCTCAGTCAAAAACTCCATAACCAACAAGGCGCACAGCATTCCCTTAACGAACTATCAGGAAAAATCAAGGCTTTTCAAGGGGTTAATGCTTTAGCTTGGCAACAGCAAATTAGGAGTGAGTGGGATGAAACTAGATTATCTCATTGATACTAATATCTTAATCTCGTTATTTAATGAAGAATTAACTCAACCAGTTCCAAATGGAGTGATCGGTTATTCTGTCATTACAAATATTGAAGTTTTATCTTTTAAGGGTTTATCTTCACAAGAAGAAAGTCTAATTAGATCAAGTCTACAAAGTCTGGTTCAGGTGTACATAAGTGCAAATATTGTTGAAAAAACAATTCAATTACGGCGGCAGTATAGCTTAAAGATGCCTGATGCTATTATTGTTGCTAGTGCTTGGGAATGTGATGCGATGTTGATTACAAATGATAAGCAGTTGTCCAAAATCAGCCAAGTAAAAGTTCTTTCTTTGCCACTGGAAAGTTAGGTAATAGGTAATAGGTAATAGGTAATGGGTAATAAGTTAAATAAAAATGTTCCTGTTTTGCGGTTTCCTGAGTTTGAGGGCGATTGGCAATCACAAAAACTTAAAAATATCTTGATTGAAAGCAATGTTCTAGCTTCTGAAGAATTGCCATTATATAGCTTGACTATTGAAAGTGGAATTGTCCCTAAAACAGAGAGATATGAGAGAAGCTTTCTTGTGAAAAATGAAGAAGAAGCATATAAGGTTGTTCAACCTAATGATTTTGCTTATAACCCAATGAATTTACGTTTTGGTGCATTGGCAAGACATACAGAGTCAAAACTTGTAAAAGTCTCTAAGTATTACAATATATTTTCTGTTAATCCAAAAGCGAATGTCATTTTTGTTGATTATCTCCTAACTAAGAGTAGTTCCATTAGATTCTATGACAGTATTGCAATGGGGTCTTTAGTAGAGAAAAAAAGAGTACATTTTTCTGATTTTCTAAATTCCAAATTTTTATTGCCCTCGATCGCAGAACAAGAGAAGATCGCTAGTTTACTAGGGGCTATAGATCGCCGTCTAACCCAACTCCGTCGCAAACGAAAACTCCTGCAAACCTACAAACGCGGCGTTATGCAGAAAATCTTTGCTCAAAAAATTCGGTTTAAGAGTGCGATCGGTTCAGAATGTATCAAAACAACCCAGTATTGAAAGATTACCTATTGGTTAGTTCCACTGCAATCGAAATAGATTTGTATCACAAAAATGATGCGGGACAATGGATGATTATTAACTATGGAGAAAGTGACACCATTGAACTAAAAAGCATCAATTTCAGCTTCCCCATTGAACAAGTTTATCGGGGTCTAAACCTTACCCCAGAATCTTAATCAATTCAATCATTTCAGGCGATCGATCATCATGCCCCAATCTGAACTAGAACTCGAACAAAACCTGATCAAACGTCTAACGGGGCTAGGCTATGAACCAGTCAACATTAGCAATGCCGAAGACCTGAAAGCCAATCTCAAAGCCCGACTGGAAAAACATAACGGTATTACCCTCAGCGACACCGAATTTAAAAGCATCCTCAACCACCTCGATAAAGGTAACATCTTTGACCGCGCCAAACGTCTGCGAGACAAAATGGAACTTAGCCGCGATGATGGTACAACCTTTTACCTAGAATTTCTCAACACTGAACATTGGTGTCAAAATCAATATCAAGTCACCAACCAGATCACCCAGCAAGGCAATTACAAAAATCGCTACGACGTAACCTTGCTGATTAACGGCTTACCCCTGGTGCAAATTGAACTCAAACGCCGAGGACTGGAACTCAAAGAAGCCTTCAACCAAATCAACCGCTACCAACGCCATTCCTACGGCGCAGAAAATGGACTCTTCCAATATGTCCAAATTTTCGTTATCTCCAACGGAGTTAATACCCGCTACTACGCCAACAACCGAAAACAAGAATTTAAACAAACCTTCTATTGGGCAGATCAAGAAAACAACCTCATAACCCAACTGGAAGACTTCGCCGACAGCTTTCTGGAAAAATGCCACGTCTCCAAAATGATCTGTAAATACATTGTCCTGCACGAATCCGATAAAGTGCTAATGGTGTTGCGTCCCTATCAATACTACGCAGTAGAAGCCATTATTGAGCGAGTCAAGGATACCGATAAAAATGGCTATATCTGGCATACCACCGGATCAGGTAAAACCCTCACCAGCTTCAAAGCTGCCCAAATCCTTACCCAACTCCCCAAAGTACATAAAGTGCTGTTTGTGGTTGATCGTGCTGACCTTGACTACCAAACCAGCAGAGAATTTAATGATTTCAGCCCCGACTGCGTAGACACCACCGATAACACTAAACAACTCGTTAACCAAATGGCTGGGGATAGTCGCCTCATTGTCACCACCATCCAAAAACTGAACACCGCTATCAAAAAGCCTCGCCATGAAGCCGCAATGGAGGGCTTGAAAGATCAGCGCATTGTGTTTATCTTTGATGAATGCCACCGTTCCCAATTTGGTGAAACCCATAAAAATATCGTCAAATTCTTTACCAAAGCCCAAATGTTTGGCTTTACTGGTACTCCCATCTTTGCCGATAACGCTGCCAGTAATCAACACGGTAAACGCACCACTAAAGACCTATTCCAAGAATGTCTGCATAAATATGTAATCACCAATGCGATCGCTGATGAAAATGTTCTTAAATTTTCCGTCGAGTATTGGGGCAAAATCAAACGCAAAGACGGCACACTGATCACAGAACCAAAATTAGACCGAGAATTTTTTGAAAATCCCGACCGAATTTCTCTAATTGTAGATTGGATTATTGCCAACCATCACCGTAAAACCCACGGCATAAAATTCTCTGCTATGCTCTGCGTCAGTAATGTAGATACTCTAATTACTTATTATGAAACCTTTAAAAATAAACAAAAACAGGGATTACATGATCTGCGAGTAATTACTATTTTTACCCCCAGCGATAACGAAGAAGACGAAGACGCAAACGGCTTAATTGGAGAACCTGGTTTCAATATCAGCGCAGATACAAGTAACCGCAGTCATAGCCGCGACAAATTAAATCAATTTATCGCGGACTATAACCAGATATATAAAACCCAACATTCAGCCAAGGATAGTCAGGCTTTTTATGCCTATTATAAAGACATCTCCAAGCGGATGAAGGACAGGGATCGAGAAAACTTTCAGGATCAGGAACGCGCCGATATTCTGTTAGTAGTCAATATGTTTCTCACGGGCTTTGATGTCAAAAAGCTGAATACACTTTACGTTGACAAAAATCTGAAATATCACGGATTAATTCAAGCATACTCCCGCACTAATCGCATTTTGGGCGAACTTAAATCCCAGGGAAATATAGTTTGTTTCCGCAACCTCAAAGATAATACCGATCAAGCAGTTATTTTGTTTTCCGACACCAACGCTAAGGAAGAAATTTTTATTGAACCCTACGAATATTACATTGAAAAATTTAATCAAGGTGTACAAGAACTCAGAGCGATCGCCACTATTCCCAACGATGTCAATAAACTGATTAGTGAAGAGGAGCAAGTTGAGTTTGTTAAAGCCTTTCGTAATCTTATCCGCCTATTAAATGTTAGTAAATCATTTACTGAGTTTAGTTTTTCCGACTTAAATCTGGATGAACAAACCTTTGAAGATTATAAAAGCAAATATCTGGACATCTATGATCAAACGCGACCCAAACCCGATAAAGAAAAGGAATCTCTGGTTGAGGAAGTTGATTTTGAATTAGAACTGATCCACAGAGATGAAATTAATGTTACTTATATTCTTGAGCTTTTGGGCAAACTCCAGCGCGACAATGATGCTACGCAAGAAGATTACCAAAATCAGAAAGCCTATATCCTTGAGATAATCGGGAAAGAAGCCCAACTACGCAGTAAGCGGGATCTACTGGAGAAATTTATTGAAGAGCGAATGCCTAGCATTGAACCAGAAGAGAAAATCGAAACTGTTTTTAAAGACTTCTGGAATCAAGAACGTATTGCAGCGATTCAGCGACTCTGCACAGAGGAGAACCTCAAGATCGAAGCCGTTAATCAAATGATTGCTGACTACAAATTCTCTGGGAAAGAACCGTTAAGGGAAACGGTGTTGAGTGCTTGCAACGAAAAACCGAAATTATTAGAGCGTAAAAAAATCTTTGCGCGAGTCGTATCGAAATTACTCGACATCATCAATAAGTTTGATGACGCTATTGGTAAGCTTGAGGAGGAAGAATAAAACATTTTTCAAAGCAGGCGATCGTCAAATTTATACCAAACTTCTCCAACTCTCTCGCACACCAAGGGTATCTTGCCCGTCCTTGTATTATTAGCGGGCAAGATGCCCGCACTACAAGAAATTTTGGGATATTTTTTTAAATTGGAAGTCTCTAAAGATTTTTTTATATTTAGTTATCTTTAGATAACTTTGGCTATTAGACTGGGACTTCATTCCCAGGCGGGCTTTGGCTATTAGACTGGGAATTCATTCCCAGGGGTCTATGATTTTACGTTAAGTTGACACATATCAGTACTGCTAAACCCTTACAAATCTAGGTTTTTCGTGATTTTATAAAAGTCTATGTCCCAAGCGTTTTGAGTATAGCTTCAAAAGCTAAACCCATAACTTTGCCGGATTGAGTAGGAAGCATAAGCTTGCCGTCTCAGCAAAGATATGGGTAAAGTCACAAAAAGTTTTGCGCTGCAAACAAACGGGTTAAATGGGCAGTACCAGACTCGAACTGATGACATCCTGCTTGTAAGGCAGGCGCTCTACCAACTGAGCTAACCGCCCGTTTCTTTCACTCAATCAATATAGCATAGCCTTGCCAAATTTTGCAAGTCTTTTGATAAACTTTTTTTTAGAGCTGGGAAAGCTTGATTTAAACGGTATTGAGCTATACTAACTCAGGACTAAAATTTTTAATTTTGAACTTTTAATTTTTAATTTTCTAAGATGCCCTCTGGTCAAACGCATGATCGCATTACTATCTGGTCTATGCCTGTGGTAGCGGGTATAACATTGATTTCCACTCACAGCAGTAATATGACTTTGTTGGTGGCGGGTGGGTTTATGTTTGGGGGGCTGATGTTTGGTCCCGATTTGGATATTTACTCCCGTCAATTTCAGCGGTGGGGTTTTCTGCGGTGGATTTGGCTACCTTATCAAAAAAGTCTGCGCCATCGCTCTTTTTTATCTCACGGTCCGATTATTGGTACAACATTAAGAGTGGTGTATCTGACGACTTTTTTGGCCTTGGTGGCCATTGTGGTGGTGATGATTTTCACCAAGTTGGGAAATGTGGCTTGGAACTGGGGGGAAGTGTGGGGAACTGTGGGGAAGACCATCTATATATATTATGGAGAATTTTTTGCCCTCTTTGTCGGCTGTGAACTCGGTGCAATGAGTCATTCTTGCAGCGATTGGACTGTTTCCGGTTATAAGCGCTTTCAAAAACAGGGTATTCAAGGTTTACTTCCCCGTGGCAAAATTAAGAAACGTAAAGTTAGCCCCAGTCGTCGCAGTGCAAAAAAGCGGTAAAAAATATGGAAGTTAATCAAACTTTGCTGGCGTTACAAGAATTAATAGATGTGGTGGCAAAATTAAGATCACCTCAAGGTTGTCCTTGGGATTTGGCACAAACCCCGTCAAGCCTGACTCCTTACGTGATTGAGGAGGCTTATGAGGTGGTAGATGCAATTCAAACTGGGGATAAAAAGGCTATTTCTGAAGAATTAGGTGATTTATTATTACAAGTAGTATTACAGGCGCAAATTGCCAGTGAAGCGGGTGATTTTTCTCTGCAAGAAATCGCTGAGGGTATTTCTCAAAAGTTAATACGTCGTCATCCTCATGTATTTGCTGATGTGACTGTGGCAAATATGGAAGAGGTACACAAAAATTGGGAAACCATCAAAGCTGCGGAAAAAGGCGAAACTATAGAAACCCAAAAACTCAGTGATCAATTGAATCGTTATCGCCGTAGTCTTCCGCCATTAAATGCAGCTATGAAGATATCTGAAAAGGCGGCTAAGGTTGGTTTTGAGTGGAATAATGTAGATGAAGTTTGGGGCAAATTCCAGGAAGAGTTAGGGGAATTTCAACAGGCTTTAGCTGAAGAAACCAAAGAAAGACAAGAATCGGAATTAGGTGATTTACTATTTGCCATTATTCAAATTGCCAGATGGCATAAACTTGATCCTAGTGCGGGTTTACAAGGGACAAGTCAGCGATTTATTCAGCGATTGCAAAAAATGGAAGATGTAATTGAACGTCCGTTGACAGATTATAGTTTAGAAGAATTAGATGCCCTGTGGCAACAGGCTAAAGCTCAACTTGGTCATTAGACATCAGGTGAATTTAAATATTCTTTATGACTTTTCAAGAGGTCTATGAATGGTTAAATAAAAATGGAGTTTTGAAAAAGTTTGTCTACTTAGATGAAGAAATTTTAATCGCTTTAGATGGGACAGAATATTTCTCATCTAAGAAAATTAGTTGCCCTCATTGTAATTTTCGTAATCATCGAAATGGAACTACAACTTATTTTCATGGCTGTGTCACACCCATTGTAGTTTCTCCTAATCAAAAACAAGTAATTAATTTAGAACCAGAATTTATTAAAAAACAAGATGGACATCAAAAACAAGATTGTGAAAATGCGGCTGTTAAAAGATGGTTAAATAAGAATCATCAAAATAAGTATGGTTATGCTGCAACCCTTTTAGGAGATGACTAAAATGCTAAAATAAAGCCAGATATAACAAAAGTAAAATTGTAATTTTTTATGAAAACACATTCAAATGGATAAAATTTTTATTCTTGTTGACATGAATCATCAATAGGTAAATAGGTTCGTGTGATAAAATCCAAATATATTGGGTTTTGTAAAATTGCTAAAACTCAACAACAATAACGGATTGAATCAACCTTACATACCGTTACATGATTTGAATTTTTCCAGCTAACCTACTGCTAACCAAAGTTGACGAGAATTGAGAATAAATCCATTATCTATGATTTTTGAAAAAGCCCAGTCATCAAGCATTCTTTATGAGTAACACAGAAGTAGTCGTAATTGGTAGCGGTATTGGCGGATTGAGTTGCGCTGCACTCTTAGCACGCTATGGAATTGATGTCACAGTAGTAGAAAGCCACTCCATTGCCGGTGGTGCGGCTCATGCTTTTGAACGCAATGGCTACAAGTTTGAGTCTGGACCCTCTTTATATTCTGGTTTATCTTATACCCCTTCACCTAATCCCTTACGTCAAGTTTTAGATGCTATTGGCGAAGATTTACCCTGCGTCAATTACAATACCTGGGGTTGTTATTTACCAGAAGGCTACTTTGATGCTCAAGTTGGTGCTGACCAATTCTGTGAAATATTGCAACAACTGCGGGGAGATAAAGCTGTAGCACAATGGCGCAAACTCCAGGAAATTATGACACCTTTAGGTAAGAGTGCCACTGCTCTCCCACCCTCTGCCTTGCGCTATGATTTAGGTGCGGTGTTAACTATGGGTAAATTTACCCCAGCTTTACTGCAACAGGCCGCTAACGTCATCAAATTAACAGGGTCTTTTTCTAACATTATTGATGGTGTAATCACAGACCCTTTTATTCGCAACTGGTTAGATTTACTTTGCTTTTTGTTATCTGGATTACCCGCAGATGGGACAATAGCCGCAGAAGTGGCTTTCATGTTTGCAGATTGGTATCGTCCTCATGTGCAGTTAGATTATCCGATTGGGGGAAGTGGTGCATTAGTTGATGCACTGGTACGGGGGTTGAATAAACATGGTGGTAAGTTAGTTTTGAATGCTCATGTGGAGCAAGTTTTAGTAGAAAATAACCGTGCTGTCGGGGTACGTCTGCGGAGTGGTCAAGAAATCCGAGCCAGTAAAGCTGTTGTTTCTAATGCTTCTGTGTGGGACACTCTCAAACTCATTCCTGAAGGTGCTGTCCCCAAACGGTATGCAGAAAAGCAACAAGCAATACCTGAATGTGATAGTTTTATGCACCTGCATTTAGGTATTGATGCAGCAGGATTGCCTGAGAATCTAGGTATTCACTACATTGTAGTTAACGATTGGGACAAAGGCGTAACTGCACCGCAAAATGTGGTAGTTGTATCTATTCCTTCAGTTCTTGATTCGTCTTTAGCACCAGTGGGTAAGCACGTAATTCACGTTTATACTCCTGGTAATGAACCTTATGCTATTTGGCAAGGAAAGGAACGCAATAGCGAAGAATATGCGTTGTTAAAACAAGAACGTGCGGAAGTGATGTGGCAAGCTTTAGAAAGAATTATTCCTGATATTCGTTCTCGTTGTGAAGTCAGTTTGGTGGGTACTCCCCTTACTCATGGGCGATTTTTGCGTCGTCATCATGGTAGTTATGGACCAGCTATAGCGGCAGGGAAGGGTTTATTTCCTGGTGGGAATACACCTTTATCGGGGTTGTTGTGTTGTGGAGATTCGACTTTTCCGGGGATTGGGTTGCCGGCTGTGGCTGCTAGTGGGATGATTGTTGCTAATACTATTGCGCCTGTGCAGCAACATTTACAATTACTCAGTGATATTTTTTAGTAGCGATCGCTTATTGAGAGAGAAAGGAAAGGATGAGCGATAGCGAAGTGCCGCTGCAAGCAAATCGCATAATACTAATCTGTTGTATATTAGAATATCAATCATCACTGAAATATAAAGAGGTTAGACTGTGCCTAAAAATAGTAGATCACCAAAACAACACCTGAACCCATTAGAAAAATGGCTGGCTTTAGAGTGGAATAGGCCAGAAAGATCCTACAATCCAGATGTCCGAGATTTTTTGGCAGGATTGCTTGATTATCCTAAAGATTATGTTGTCACAGAGGATGCAGGTGGAGGAGGGTATGCAGATATTAAGCTTTTAACCCATGAAAAAATTGCTTGGGTTGTGGGTGATTTAAAAAAAGATGATAAAGAACTGACTACAGAACCCGGACGACAAAAGTTATGGAATCAAAAACGCAAATATGTTGAAGGTTTAACTCGTTATGTTGTATTTCTGACGGCTCACTATCTTTGGATTGTTAAGCCAACAGGTGAGGCTGTTGAAGGATTAGAAAATCCAATTTATTTATCTAATATTACTTTTGAAGAATTGAGAGAAACACTCAAATTTATTTCTTATTCACAAGCATCTCACGATAATCAATGGCAAACTTTTATTGAAGGAAACCTACCTTATATTTATTTAAAACTTGATGCAAATGATACTTTAAATCAATTGCGACAAGATTTACAAATTAGTTTTACAGAATTAAACGCTGCCGCAGAAGGTGTTATTGCAGAATTAAGTAAAAATTATGAATATTTTAAGCAGCAAGAAAAAGAAGCTGAGGGCAATTTAGCATCTGCGACGAAAGATAGTAGAGAGCGAGCAATGATGCGCCTCAAACGTAAATTTAATTTTGAAAGGCATTTATGTGAGGATATTTTACCCCAGTTTGAAGCTCAATATGGGCGAGAAATAAATGCAAAAGATAAACAAATACAAGAAAGAATTAGGGAGGCATTTGCGGCTGATTCTGTAGCTGTATTGATTGCACGAGTTTTGTTTCTACGATTAGTAGAGGATTTAGAATTAACCAATAAACGACGACTTTCTAATGGTGGTCCAAAAGATTGGTCAGCGTTTGTTGATCACCTAATTGGAGATGCAAAGGCATTAGTAAAACTGGTTGCTGAGGATTTGGGGCGGCTGTATCATGAGCCATTTGAACAAAATGTGTTTGATTGGATTTATGAAACAAATGGAGCATTAAATGAAGCCTTGCAACGTCTGATTCTCCGATTTAATGCTTATGATTTTTCAGGGTTGTCTGAAGAAATCTTAGGAGACATTTATCAAGAATTTTTACCTGCTGCCAAACGCAAACGCTTAGGAGAATTTTATACACCTCCTGCAATTGTTGATTGGTTATTAGAACAAACTGTTTACAGTCACGAAGAAGGAAAATTACTAGATCCATCTTGTGGCAGTGGTTCATTTCTCGTGCGCTATGTTCATCGCTGTTTAGAAGATGCAAAAGCGAGAGATTTAGATGTAGATTTTGTATTGCGAGAGCTACAAAAAAATGTTTGGGGGTTTGATCTGAATCCATTTGCTGCTTTTATCAGCCACTTTCAATTAATGTGGGCAATGATAAGATTTAAACCTTCTAGAAATCAAACAGATATTCCCAATATTTATGTTTATAACTTAAACAGTTTGCTTCGGGATGATGATTTAGTTTCGATTTTAGGAGAAGATTTTTTATCTCCTGGATCATTGGAACGCGATCGCAGTCAGTGGAAATACATTCTCGGAAATCCGCCTTATATTCGTGCAGAACGGGTAAAATATGGCGAGGAAATGAAAGGACTATGGCAACAAGTCTGGGGACAAAATGCCGACACAGGTTTAGTTTTTCTCTATCGTTCTTTGACAGAATGGCTAGAACCGAATGGTTTTTTAGGCATGGTGGTAAGTGGTGGCTACGCTAATTCTGAAGCAGCCGCAAAGGTTTGGAAACTGCTTTATCCTAGACAAAATGCAGCACTACGAAAAATAGTTTGGCTGGAGTTTGCTGGAAAACAGTGGGATGCAAATGTAATTCCTATGTTGTTAGTAATTGAAAAAACATCAGCCCAAGAAGATGATGAAATTGAAGTTTATGTACCGTCAAAATGGCCAAGTAATGAACAATCGGTAAAAATTAAATACAAAGATTTTTTTGATGCCAAAATTAGTCCAAGAATTACTGCTATTGATCCAAGTAATCCCACAGAAGGTTTGTGGGGAGATTATTTGTTACCATTGCTGCATCCTAATGATGTTCCAATACTAAAAAAACTTTATCCAAACGATAATGGTAGAAACGTTGTTGAGTTAAAAGAAGCCGTTGCAAAACAAATGAGCCGAAATAACCGTCCATTTTGGTTTACCTATGGCATTCAAGCAGGTAGAGAGGCACAAGTTACTGAAAGTTCTACAGGCAATCGTTCTATCCAAATATTAACAGGTGGAAATTTGGCAATGGGTTGGCACGGGGAACCGGAAGGATGGCTCAATCTTGAAGATGTCCAGAAACTTAGTATTTGGGGGGAGCTTACACATTCATCATTTATTGCTGTGGCTGAATTAGCACTTGTTCCATTTGCTTCTGTCGTGGAGAGAGAAGACCTTGCTGCTCGTAATAGCATTGTTGTAGCTTTACCAAAAACAGACGGAATATCAGCAAAGGCAATTACTTCTTTTATAAATAGTAAATTAGTTCGTTTTTACTACTTAATTAGACTGAGATCAGGAGTATTGGAAGGTTCTTCTCGTTCACATATTTACCCTCGTGTCCTCGAAGCATTACCTTGGATCAAAAATTTAGCACCTGATATAGAACAGCAATTAGTAGATGGGTATAATAATCTATCTCGTTTAGCTGGTATTGCTAGAAACAATCCCAATGAGTGGCTATTATCAGAAGTAGAAAAGCAAATTGTCACAAGTCGCTACAGGTTGAGCGATCGCCGTTTGGGTTTAAACTTTTCTAGCTGGAGTACAGAAGACGTATTAGCAGAAGAATTAACCTTGGATGGTAACTGTATTGGGGCAGATTTGTTTTCACTAGAACTGGTTGATGCTGATTTAGCAGAATTAGTTTATTTACTCTTAACTAATAGCACTGATGAAACTATTTCTAAGGCAACCATTCAAAAATTGAATGTGCCTCAAGATTATACCACTTTGATGCAAAACTATCGCCAGCGATTTGCTGATTTTCAAGAAGTTGAATCCGATTTTTTCAATGCTCTTAACCAAATTGATGAAACTGTTTACACCATGTTCAACATCACTGACAGAGAAAAAGATCATATTGAAAATCGTCTTGGTAGTTTCCCGTTAAACAAGTTACAACCTCGATATCCCTGGCAAACAGTTAGACCCCGATCCATAAAGGCATATACTGAAGATAGATTTGCATAAACGTATTGACTTGAGTGCATCCATATAAATTATCCTAAATTGTAGGGGCATGGTAAATCTGCCCTTGCAACTGATTACACCCAATCAAAAGTTTTAGTAACCGCCTTCTTCCAAAGCCGATAACAACCTTCCCTCTCCACAGCATCCATCTTCGCTTCCCAAGTCTGATCTAAAAGCCAATTATCAGCTAACTCCTCCAGACTACTCCAGAAACCAGTCGCCAACCCAGCAGCATAAGCTGCCCCTAAAGCAGTAGTTTCTGATACCTGGGGACGAATCACTTGCACACCTAACACATCGCTTTGAAATTGCATTAGCAGGTTGTTATAAACCATCCCTCCATCTACCTTCAAAGCAGTTAAATTTACCTGCGCGTCTTCTCTCATCGCATCCAAAACTTCACGAGTCTGCCATGCTGTAGCTTCTAACACCGCACGGGCAATATGACCTTTATTGGTGTAGCGAGTCATCCCCACAATTACACCCCTAGCATCATTGCGCCAATAGGGAGCAAATAACCCAGAAAAAGCAGGGACAAAATAAACACCACCGTTATCTGTAACCGACATTCCGCACCCCCCAGTGTCACAATCGGTAATTTCGGATTTTTGAATACCTTTGATGATAATTTTGATACAAAATTGTTGGAATCTTAGGTGGCGATAGCGAAGCGCTGCTGCAAGCAGTTCGCCAATCTCAAATCCCCAAACGACCATTTTTCCTTGTGTGACAGTTTAGGGTGCGGAAGGTGGGTTGGTAACATCAGTGATATGCAAACCGCCTTCTGTACCACCTGTTAAATGCCAAATCAAAAAGGTGTCTTTACCCCATAATATCGGAAACTGCTGTAAAGCGATCGCTAAATCAATTCATAACGATTCTATCCAGTTGTAGCGACGCTGAAAACAATTACCAGTAGTATGGCCATTGCACTTACTTTTCTATGTTTTGCGACCCCCGGACAAATTGCTTACGGCCAGGGGTAACAGTGAGAATCTAACTAAGCATGACGTTGACTGACTAAAACCTGATGAGAATATTGAAAATCATCATTAGTAATCCTGATATCAGCAGGATCCGTCTGTCCTTGCGCTCGGAAACGGCGAATAGCTTCCACAGCAGCTTGATTACACAGCAACACTAAATCAGCACCATTCCAACCTTCTGTGACTTCAGACCAATATGTTAAATTCACATCTAATAATGGTCGTCCCTGAGTATAGACCTGCAAAATATCTAAACGACTGGCCAAATCAGGTAAATCTACTTTAAGTTGTAGATCTAACCTACCTGCCCGTAATAACGCTGGGTCAAGAGCATCAGGACGGTTTGTCGCCCCAATGACCAGAATACTTGCACCGACTTCTACACCATCTAACTCAGTTAATAATTGCCCTACTACCCGGTTACTCACGCCAGAATCACCACTGTAAGTTCCTCGTGCTGGGGCTAAGGTATCAATTTCATCAATAAATATCACACAGGGTTCTGCTTGTCGCGCCTTGGCAAATAATTCCCGCACTGCTTGTTCACTAGCGCCCACCCAACGAGTCAGTAACTCTGGTCCGTTGACACCAATAAAATTAGCCCTGGCCTGGGAAGCCACAGCCTTGGCTAATAAAGTTTTGCCAGTTCCCGGAGGACCCCATAGCAAAATACCCTTGGGAGCTATAGCCTTAGTTTGTAGATAAAGTTCTGGATAAAGTAGCGCCCCTTCTACGGATTCTCGCAGGGTTTGTTTAATATTCTCTAAACCACCAATATCATCCCAAGCAACTTGGGGAACTTCAACTTCCACACTCCGAAGTACAGCCGGTTTGATTTCCTTTAGTCCCTGCAAAAAATCAGTTTGAATAACCGTCATGTTTTCTGGTGCTTGCACCTCTATAGAAGGAACTTGACGACGCAAAGCTGTGTAAGCCGCCTTTTGACAAACTGCCTTCAAATCAGCCCCCACAAATCCCACCGCCCGCTCGGCGATAAAATCGAGGTCAACGGTGTTATCCAAGGGCATGGAACGGGTGAGAATTTGCAGAATTTCTTTACGGCCGTTGATATCAGGAATGCGAAACTGCACTTCTCGGTCAAATCTTCCCGGTCGTCGCAGGGCTGGGTCAAGGTGGTCAGGGCGGTTGGTAGCCGCGAGAACAATCACCCCTGGGCTATGGGAAAAACCATCCATTAAGCCTAATAATTGGGCAACCAGACGCTTTTCAACTTCCCCTTCTACGGCACTGCGGTCTGGGGCGAGGCTATCAATTTCATCAATAAAAATAATACAGGGAGCATTTTTGGCGGCTTTTTCAAAGATACCGCGCAGTCTTTGTTCCGCTTCACCGTAATATTTACTGATGACTTCTGGACCGACAATGGCAATGTAGTTAACGCCCAGTTCTTCAGCTAAAGCCCGGGCGGTGAGGGTTTTGCCCGTTCCTGGCGGACCAACTAATAATACGCCATGGGTGGGTTCTAGTCCCAATTTGGCGAGGAGGTCAGGGCGTTTTAAAGGAATAGCAATCAGTTCCTTGAGTTCTTTAAGAATTTCGCTCAGTCCACCGATATCTTTAAGAGCAATACCTGAAGTAGGATCGGGAGGAACAACTGGATCTGAGGGACCTGCACCAGAAGCTGGGGGGGATTGAGTGTTCATCCGACTTGTACCCACATCATTACCCATACTGCCCATATTACCCCCCATATTACTAGTACGGGGCATATTTCCTGTTCTGGGAATACTGCTTAGGGGTCGGGAATTAAACTGGACATTGGTCTTGATTTCTCCGTTTTCTGCTTTTTCTTCCAGAGCTTTTACCAGTTCCACTAACTGCTCAAATCCCTTGAATAAATCACTCATCAGATTCCTCCAAAAATTGACTCTAAAAAAACCATTGTTTCTTGGCTACATTATCCACTTAAAATAAAAGATTGGCGGCACCTTGAATTCTGGCCATGGGTTCGACAGATCTGGGTAACTTAGGTAAGCGAATAATTGTTTGCTGTGAAAATAAGCTGCTCTCAATCTCTACATCTTGAGTGTAGCGATTTTGTACCACATAACGCTGTTGAATTCCTATGGTTTTTAGAGATTCTGTTAAGCGAATATGTTCAGCTATAATTGCCGCTTCTCCCTGAATTACACCCACAAATTGGGTATGCTTTGGGTTTTTTAATTTCTTCTGAGCTTTAACCACTTGTTGGCGCAGATTTCGCAACCGCCCAATGAAATCAACTCGACCTAAGACATTCTGATATTTCATCCATAACTTAAATATCCAAGATAACCAATCTCCTAATGCAGTTGGCATTTCCAAAAATTGCAGAAGATGACCGGTGGGTGCTGTATCTAGAATAATCAAATCTTGCTGGTTGCTGTCTAATAAATCCATGATGGTGATTAGGGATAGCATCTCATCAATACCTGGTAAAGCTTGAGACATAATCTGCCGCCAAGCCTCTGGAAGATAGGCAATATTTATTGTTGCGTCTGCTTCTGTTCCTTCACCACTAATCATATCCGCCAATTCCCAAAGATAATCGGCACGAAATTGATCTAATATTTTCTCAGCATTGATTTCTTGTCCACTTAAATTGGGAGCTAATAATTTTGGTTCATGTCCTAATTTTTCACCAAAAGCATCTCCCAAGGAATGAGCAGGATCTATGGAAATTACGCGAATGTTTTTATCAGGATAACGATTAGCAAAAGCCCAGGCCATGGCTGCTGACACTGTGGTTTTACCAACTCCTCCTTTGCCACCGACAACAATCAATTGACAGCCTTCCGCTACAAAATCAGTAAAGCTTGGTAAAATTTTAGTCGGCCATTGAATTGGTGGTGGAGAAGCGAGTTCCACTTGATCAATATTTTGAATTTGTCCTGCTAGATTATCTAATGCTAACCCACCTAAAGGTGGGAATTGCTGTTGTGGTACTATGAAAACGGGTTTATTTGGGGAAATTTTGAGGAATTTATTGATGAAGTTTTGCTGTTCTGCATAGCGGTCTAGCTCTGTATCTGAATTTGCCAAAATTCGATTGATTATTATTCCCGCATAGGGAACATCTAGGTTTTTTAAACTTTCTATGAATCGCTCGGTTTCGGCAAAACACATAGGTTCGGAAATGGCGACAACTATACAACCTGTAAATTGATTATCCTGTAGCAGTCGTCTCCCTTCTGCTAATTGAAATTTTAGATCAGCCAAAAAGTCATCAACTTCATCAAGAGTATAGTTTTTTCTGGTCAAAGTTTCTGTGATCACCTGATGCTTTTTCTGGAATAACTCTAATGAATTTAAAATCACATCTAAGAAATCTTTCAATCGCAATAGGTTTAAGGTATGACCAGAAGGAGCCATATCAACTACTATGCGATCTACTTTTTTTTCAGACAGTAGACGTTGGATTTCTAGTAACCCCATTAATTCATTTAAACCAGGCCAGTTCAAATCCCAAACTGGGGCTAAATCTTGTCCGTCTGCTAGACTTCCCCGCTCAACCAGTAGTTCTAAAAATTCGCTATATTTGGCCTTAAATTCTAAGAGCAGTTTTTCAGCATCTAAAGCCTGAACACTCAAATTAGGCAAATCTGTTAATGGTGAAGCATAATCTTTCACTTCTGTCAGTAATACATCTCCTAAAGAATGTGCCGGATCTGTAGAAAGTAACAAAATTGTTTCTTCTGGGAACTGTTTTGCCCAATAACGAGCAAAACTGCAAGAAGTGGTAGTTTTGCCAACTCCACCTTTGCCGCTAAACATGACCAAATTAAGTGAGTCGTACTGGTTCATAATAAAGTTAAAAAATTAACGAAAAGACTAAGTAGGTCGGCGGAAAAGTTTATAACTATGTAAGGAAAAGTTAAGCAGGAGTATGTTTGTTGAATTTAATACGTTTTGTACTTATCTTGCTCACGAGTTAAAAATACCCTTAAACGAGCGCCCATATTTTAATCACCTCAGTAGATTTATTTTCCGTATTTACTTATCTTTACATAGTTTGGTTTCTTTGCGCCGACTTACTTAATAAATAATCACTAAATAAAGTGGTAAGGAGGAAGACAATCTCCTAAAAGTAGATCCCACTTTGGACAAGCTTTCTGCCAGGTTAAAAACTGTTCTAAAAGTAAGGTCTTATCTTGACAACTAACTAAGAGGTAAATCTGTATTTGTTCCTCTTGTTCTTGAACAACAACGGGTAATTGATTAACTTTGGTGATTAAATCAATAAGATTTTGTTTTTCTGCTGCTTGAGCAATACTAAAGTTATTTTGGTTTTGATAGCGTTGCTTTTTAGCTAAGAAATAATCCTTACCTCCCCCTTCAGATGGTACTATTTCTTCTATCATTCGTGGGATCAATTTTAAAGTAAATTCGTTTTTACCATTGATCTTTTCTAGCTTATTTTGATATTCTTTTTCATGGGATTTTAAATGGTTTAGCAGATTATTTGTAGAAGTAAAATAAGTTCCAAACCGCAAGGGTAAAACTGTAATCTGTTGAAAAAGTTCACAAATTACTCGATCATGGGATAAAGCCATTTGGATAATTTTTTCATCATTATTTTGGAATGATTCTAAAAATATCCCCGGTTCGACAATAGCCGCAAGTTCAGTACCATTAATTAGCACTACTTGATTAGCAGCACCCTGTGGCAAAATCAAGGGAGAGCTAGGTATTTCCAAAAAAGCATAAGTGTAGAGATTTTCTAATTCCATATATTTCACCTAGATAAAAATATTTGCTGTTACGAAGTACCTAAAGTTCATATTCATGGAAATAAGAGATAAATTTTTTTCCAGATAATTTGGGGATTTACAATTACAAAAACTTGGTTATAATGATAAAAAATATTCAGGTATTTTTCATGAAAACAATTAGTAATCGCAGTATTAGCAGAGCTAAAATTAGCACAATGCCTCGGACTAAGTCTGATGCATCAAGTCAATTGGATCTTTATAAAATGGTGACGGAGAAACAACGTATTCAGCGAGATATGTATTCTATTAAAGAACGAATGGGTTTACTTCAACAACGCTTAGATATCCTCAATCAACAGATAGAAGCGACAGAAAAAACGATTCATAAATTGCGTCAACCTCACTCAAATACTGCTCAAAATATAGTGCGTTCAAATATTTTTGTTGAGTCGAATAATTACCAAACTTTTGAGGTTGAATATTAAGATCCATTCTGTACTAGTAATCTGTCAAATTTATTTTGACGGGTTTTTGGTAGTGCGGGCATTCAAATTCAGTGTTAGTCCGCTCTTGGATTTGCTCTGCAATCCAGACAACTCCATTCAGAGGACCCATGATGGGCAGTAGTAACAGTTTCGTCAGCATCGTAATAACTCCTATGAATCAAGCTGGGCAAATGTATAGGGAGCAGTAAAATTGTTGTAGCGAATACGTAAGCGATCGCCAAATTTCTGATCAATCACTTCAACACGTTCGCTAAATTCAGATTCACTTTCCCAAGGAATCAAAAAGGCTGCATTGTAAATCATTTCTTCCGTCATAGGCTCACTGACTACAATCTCCTGAGCGAAAGGATTTAGCTCCTGAGAGAAAACTTCAATTACAGCTTGTTTGCGGGCTAGGAGATTAATTTCAATTAATTGTCCAATTTGGATGACTTCCTCCATACTCAACTTTTTGCCTTCCATGTTGTCGCGCTGCTGCTTCAAATCCTGATGAGACTCCATCATGGTTTGTAATTCCGCTTTAGCATCCCAGAAAATTTTAATGCTTACCTCTCTTTTGCCTGCCAATTTTTGAAACAATTGATTCAATTGATCTTTATGGGGATTAATCAATTGACTCATGATAGTTTCCCAATCTTTAACCACTAATCCAAACCGCAGGGGGAGAAGAACACGAAAACCCTCATGCATTGTTTGTTCTAAAACTTTTTCATGAGTTAACAAATTACGGCGAGAAGCCAAATATTTTTCTTGACGAGCCTCTGAATATAAGAAACAAAACTCATCAACCACTTGACTATGAACAGGTTGCTTATCCAATCCTTCAAGATCAAGAGTTTCAGGAATTGTATTTGGAAAAATGCCGTACAAATAAAGAGGAATACTCATAAGCTGTGAATAAATTAAACCTAAATTTATGATTGATAAATTGGGATTAAATTGGTTTTGATGTCAAAACTAAACGTAATTTAGCGTGAATAAGATCGATTTGAGCGATACCTAAATCTATCTCACCATCTACAACAATTCCAGTATTTAAAAGTCGATCTAATAGCTCTAATACAGAAGGACGACTACTGGGTTGACCTGGATAATAAGAACCGGAAGATGGTAAAAGAGTCCCAATCTCCCCCAAATTTATATTCAAATCTGCCGGGTCAACCTCAAACATCTCACACAAATGTAAGATTTGTTCTTCTAACTTTTGCAGACTGTCTGCTGCCCGTTCTAAGTCAGGTTCACTCAGTAAATCCTCTTCCATGCGCCGAATTACTTGAGCTTCCATCAACTGACGCACCAATTCCAATACAGTCAAAAGTAAAGGAGCTAAACCCGCTTCATTCTTGGGTTTAGAAGCAATGGTCAGTGAATTGTTGAAGTTTTCAGCGGGAGTGCAAACCATTTTTATGATGCAACCTAAAGTTTTAAATGTCTTTGATGCAATTTGATTATTAAAGTTTCAGGAGTTTCAGATACTTCAAGCCTAGATAGTTTAGGTTAGACATCAATCGCTGGATCTACGGATGATGAACTTTCTTCACTGGTTTGAGCCTGAAAATCGAGAATTTCCACGGTTGAACCTACAGGTGATGAACTTTCTTCACTGGTTTGAGCCTGAAAATCGAGAATTTCCACGGTTGAAACCACAGGTGATGAACTTTCTTCACTGGTTTGAGCCTGGAAATCGAGAATTTCCACGGTTGAACCTACAGGTGATGAACTTTCTTCACTGGTTTGAGCCTGGAAATCGAGAATTTCCATTGATGTATTTACATATGGTGGAGTTCCCCCACTGGATTGAGCCTGAAAATCTAGAACTTCAATTGGTGTATCTACAGGTGATGGAATTTTTGCACTGGTTTGATACAAATCATCTTTAACATCTGCTGCTAAGGGGATTTCCTCTTTCACACTAGAAGATGTCAGTGAATTTAGCTTTGCCTCTAGACTCTCTAGACGATGCTGAAGTTGTTGATTTTCTTCAACCAAACGTTGAGCCTTAGTGCTGAGATAAGGATCGCTTTCCCACCAATTGATGCCCATTTCCTTGGCTTTATCCACAGAGGAAATTAACAAGCGAATCCGAATATGTACAAGTTCGGTGGATGCGATAGATATAGAAATATCGCCAGCAATCACAATGCCCTTATCTAAAACCCTTTCGAGAATGTCCGCTAAAGTCGAACCTTGGGTAGATGTGTTAATAGTTCGACTTGAGTTAGTCTGAGGACGTGTTGGCAGTATTGGGGTAGAAGTCACAAATAATTCAACTCTTGAATGGTATAGGACTCATATCTGATTTTACAGACTAAAAATTCCTGCTCTAAAGAAAATAAAGCATTGATTATTAGTTGGCAAAAATTAACTTTTTTTGCATTCGCGCTAGTGGTCTGTCGGGCTAAAAATTGTGATTTTGAGGGAAAATAGAGAGCCTATAAACTATAAACCTCATCAACAAATAGAAATTTGACAGGCCACTAGTAGTTTGTCAAGATAACAATGATGGGCTGTAGTGTGAGCGAAACCCTCACGCGGGCAAGACTTGTACTGAGCTTGTCGATAGCGCAGCGTGGCGTTAGCCATAGTATGCCCGCACTACCAAAAACCCGTCAAAGTAAGTGTGACAGACCAACAGTCTTGGACTTTTGGAAATAATTTTTAACCCTTAGAGGGTGTTTGAAAAGTCCCTCATGGTGTATCAAATATTTTCAGATCCCCCTAAATCCCCCTTAAAAAGGGGGACTTTGACTCTAGTTCCCCCCTTGCTAAGGGGGGTTAGGGGGGATCTGTAAGTGCCTAAAATCACAACCTAAAACTTTTCAAACAACCTCTTAGGCTTTGCCCAGGTTTAAAGCCGAGCAGAGTTGAGGCTTTAACTTTTTCGATAGGTTGCTTCTCAACATTTATTGAGTTACACCTATTTGCTTAATATTATATCAAATATTCGGCAGAAAAACTGACCAAGAAAGTGTTCATTCCGCAGCGACTAACACTGTTGATTGAGCGATGCTCAACTTCGCGAGTCGCTCAAGTAGTGACTCCGCCCGCATTGATCGCATCACCTCCCGGTCGGGTAGGTGAGAGGCTTCTACTTTCTAAGCTAATTTGGTTGACCAGCTAATTGTTGGGATAAAAATTGGGAATTGTCAATCAGAAAATCATTGTCTCCTGTGACTCTATTATTTAATATTTCCAGTTCTTCGGCTGATAATTTCTCTAGTAACTCCAAGAAAATGTTTGTGGATTCGCTCATAGATAAATGAGAGCGGTTGAACAGAATATCTATAGCAATATCTGGAAAATCTAAACTTTCTGTTGTCACCGGAATATTATTATCAGCACAGACCTTAGCAATCATTAAACAAGACCGTAAGCCGGAAGTTTTCTCCGCGCCGGTAGCTAGACGAAATGACTTAACTAACCGCACGATGAAGTTAGCAGATTCTCGATCTATATTTGTTTTCTGAATTAATATCTCTGTTTGAGTGATTTCATCTGGTTCTGGCATACTAATAGTTACCAATCTATCCATCAAAGCATCTTGGGTTGAGTGAACTCCCGCATACTCTTCTGGATTCGATGTAAAAATCACCCGAAATTGAGGATTAACACTCAAGTATTCTGGCTGATTGCTGCTAGGAGGAAGACTGAGAATTTTTTCTTCTAATGCTGACAGCAGGACGTTATTAACTTCAGGTCGTGAACGGTTAAATTCATCATAAACTAAGGTGAAACCTTCACGACAAGCTAAGGTTAATCGGGAATCAACCCAATTCTGCTTAAATTCGTCCTCGAGTTTAACAACACTATGGATATAGTTGTCTAGTACCTTTTTGTGAGTGTAACCAGATTCACTACCAATCAAGTCCGAACTCTTAAACTGGTCGTCTCCAAACAGTAACATGACTGGTCTGTCCAGACAGTTAGCCAAGTGCATGGCTAGGGTTGTTTTCCCTGTGCCGGCTGGTCCGCGTAAGTGAACAGGAAACCCCGATTTGAGATAACGTAGCGCCCGAATTGCGACTCGCTCGATAGCAGGTGTGACGACAAACTGCCCTGGACGAAGACGAAGAACGGCTCTTTTATGATTAACCTTGGTAGTAGTCATAATTTAAAGATGGTAAAAAAGTTTATGTTTGTGCGGATATTATTGCCAAACTTGGGTTTGTATATGAAGCACGAAGCCTAGTTTAATAAGAGTATCAACGTTAATGCTAGACAGATTTTCTATGTTAACGAATACGGAGTATAAATATAGACAACCGAAACTTCACGCCAAGAGTCATTGTTGTTGAATTTTATTAATCGCCCCCTTGTCTTACCAGTCTTGCAACTGGAATATCAGGGGGTTTTATTATGTAGCCCCATTGTCCAACAAATGGACTACAGGTAATGAGAGTATTTATTAACCAAAGATACTCACAAACAAATCCTGACGGAATTTCAGGAGAGATTCCTTCTGTTCCTTAGCTTGAGCAGTTCTTGCGTCGGCTGTTGCTGATAAAAACTGCTGACTTGTTTCTTGAAGTTCTTTGTGGAATGCTAACAGTTCTTGAGCTTGTTTTTCAGCTTGAGCAATTCTTGCTTGGGCTGTTGCTGATAAAAACTGCTGACTTGTTTCCCGAACTTCTTGATAAAATGCTAACAGTTCTTGCGCTTGTTTTTCAGCTTGAGCAATTCTGGCTTGGGCTGTTGCTGATAAAAACTGCTGACTTGTTTCTTGAAGTTCTTTGTGGAATGCTAACAGTTCTTGCGCTTGTTTTTCAGCTTGAGCAATTCTTGCTTGGGCTGTTTCTGATAAAAACTGCTGACTTGTTTCCTGAAGATCCTTGTAGAATGCTTGCAGTTCTTGAGCTTGTTTTTCAGCTTGCTCTTGTCTTTTCGCTGTCGTGACGGACAAGAATTCTCTGGTCTCAAGAGATAGTTCAGCCACTTTCTCTGCTATTGACTGATGTTCTTGCCGGATTTTTGCCATTAAAGAAATCATGAAGTTCTCCAAAAAATAGTAAATTAGCCCAGACCTAACAGAAATTGCTTCTCCAGGTACTACATTATAAGGATTCGTACTTTTTTGTAATATCCTTTGAGAAGCGTTGATTTCCAAATATCTAGATAATTAAAAAAAGCAGAACCAATATCAGGATTAATTAATCCTGATATTATGGAGCTTAATTAAATTAAGCAGGTACTGCTGCTGATTGGGTTAAACCAACTGCTTCAGCATACTTCAAGTAGGTTTCAACGGAAGCGATAACGATCCGAGCTTCAATTGCTAGTAATTCGATACCAACTAAGGAAACACGAACCCAAGCGTCAATTACGATACCTTTGTCGAGGATTCTATCAATAACTTCTGCCAAGCTGGAGGAAGAATTGGTTTTTTCAACTGCCATTTTTTTAATTCCTTGTTATTTGTGGTTATGGAATGTTTAGAATGAGGAGAATAACTATAAATATGAGTCATGGTTATTCTCTGACTTGGGAACTTGCTTAATTAAGCAGGTACTGCTGCTGATTGGGTCAAACCAACTGCTTCAGCATACTTCAAGTAGGTTTCAACGGAAGCGATAACGATCCGAGCTTCAATTGCTAGTAATTCGATACCAACTAAGGAAACACGAACCCAAGCGTCAATTACGATACCTTTGTCAAGGATTCTATCAATAACTTCTGCCAAGCTGGAGGAAGAATTGGTCTTTTCAACTGCCATTTTTTTAATTCCTTGTTATTTGTTGTCGGAAATTTGGGAAATGAGGAGAATAACTATAAATATGAGTCATGGTTATTCTCTAACTTGGGAACTTGCTTAATTAAATTAAGCAGGTACTGCTGCTGATTGGGTTAAACCAACTGCTTCAGCATACTTCAAGTAGGTTTCAACGGAAGCGATAACGATCCGAGCTTCGATTGCTAGTAATTCGATACCAACTAAGGAAACACGAACCCAAGCGTCAATTACGATACCTTTGTCGAGGATTCTATCAATAACTTCTGCCAAGCTGGAGGAAGAATTGGTTTTTTCAACTGCCATTTTTTTAATTCCTTGTTATTTGTTGTCGGAAACTTGGGAAATGAGGAGAATAACTATAAATATGAGTCATGGTTATTCTCTGACTTGGTAACTTGCTTAATTAAATTAAGCAGGTACTGCTGCTGATTGGGTCAAACCAACTGCTTCAGCATACTTCAAGTAGGTTTCAACGGAAGCGATAACGATCCGAGCTTCAATTGCTAGTAATTCGATACCAACTAAGGAAACACGAACCCAAGCGTCAATTACGATACCTTTGTCAAGGATTCTATCAATAACTTCTGCCAAGCTGGAGGAAGAATTGGTCTTTTCAACTGCCATTTTTTTAATTCCTTGTTATTTGTTGTCGGAAACTTGGGAAATGAGGAGAATAACTATAAATATGAGTCATGGTTATTCTCTGACTTGGTAACTTGCTTAATTAAATTAAGCAGGTACTGCTGCTGATTGGGTCAAACCAACTGCTTCAGCATACTTCAAGTAGGTTTCAACGGAAGCGATAACGATCCGAGCTTCAATTGCTAGTAATTCGATACCAACTAAGGAAACACGAACCCAAGCGTCAATTACGATACCTTTGTCAAGGATTCTATCAATAACTTCTGCCAAGCTGGAGGAAGAATTGGTCTTTTCAACTGCCATTTTTTTAATTCCTTGTTATTTGTTGTCGGAAACTTGGGAAATGAGGAGAATAACTATAAATATGAGTCATGGTTATTCTCCTACTTGGGAACTTGCTTAATTAAATTAAGCAGGTACTGCTGCTGATTGGGTTAAACCAACTGCTTCAGCATACTTCAAGTAGGTTTCAACGGAAGCGATAACGATCCGAGCTTCGATTGCTAGTAATTCGATACCAACTAAGGAAACACGAACCCAAGCGTCAATTACGATACCTTTGTCAAGGATTCTATCAATAACTTCTGCCAAGCTGGAGGAAGAATTGGTCTTTTCAACTGCCATTTTTTTAATTCCTTGTTATTTGTTGTCGGAAACTTGGGAAATGAGGAGAATAACTATAAATATGAGTCATGGTTATTCTCCTACTTGGGAACTTGCTTAATTAAATTAAGCAGGTACTGCTGCTGATTGGGTTAAACCAACTGCTTCAGCATACTTCAAGTAGGTTTCAACGGAAGCGATAACGATCCGAGCTTCGATTGCTAGTAATTCGATACCAACTAAGGAAACACGAACCCAAGCGTCAATTACGATACCTTTGTCAAGGATTCTATCAATAACTTCTGCCAAGCTGGAGGAAGAATTGGTTTTTTCAACTGCCATTTTTTTAATTCCTTGTTGTTAGTTTTATGACTATCGATTAAGTAATTGCTTAACCCTTAAATAAACTATCATCTAATTTTTATGATGTAAAGTAAAATTCAGTCAAGAAATGTAAAGTTTATGAGTCACAGAAAATGAGGGAAAAATGAAATTAAGTGAAAATATACATCATGCTAAATCATCAATACGTACAAAATCTGGATAGCATAATATTTTTCAAACTTAGAGACCGCTAAGAAAGTTACACAGTAATGAATTTATAGAATAACGCTTGTTTATTGCATATGATTATTATTATTATTATTATTTAATATCCGTAAAATTATTACTGTGTAAGGGTTTCATGTATAACATTTAACGCCACTCTAGGATCTATTAGCAAATCCTAAGTGGTAAAATTATCCATTAAAAATTACCTTGAAATATCTAAAAAGCACATTATATATTTTGTCTATATGACTACTATTGTATTTTTTCTATGATTATCATTATATTTTCCGTATGATTACTATTGTATTTTTCCTATGATTACTATTGTATTTTTCATAGCATACGTGGCCATACAAAACTAAGTATTTTAGCGTGATCAGATGGAATCTTGAATGCATAAAATCTTTGATAATGGTGCTTTGGAATGTCGCTAACACACCCTACGTATCCTTTCCTTTTAAAGATCAAACTGGATCTTTATATATACAGCCTAAATTACGTGAACTTTTACAAATTGTTTTAATGAAAAAAAGCTACACAAATAAGTATTAATACTCAATAATAGACGGGCAGGAAAAAACGCAGTATCTTATGTAACGAAAAGTAAACTAGTTCGTGATGGCTACTCCAATCAAATTCCTATAGATATAAGTAATGAGACAAAATTAATTACACAAATATTTGGACTGAAATCCTTAATGGACTGAAATCCTTAATGGACAAAGGATTGGTAAATAAATAATAGTAATTAATTCTATCCAGGTACTTACCTCATCCATCTTGAAACCTAAAGTGAAGTTTTTGTCAGTTTAAAACCCCTTCCCTTGGTAAGGCTACGGTGTACACAGAAGTCTGATCAAGTTGCCTAACAGGGTTTTGATCCCCCCTAGCCCCCCTTAAAAAGGGGGGAAATTTTCTTGAAGTCCCCCTTGGAAAGGGGGATTTAGGGGGATCTGATGATTTGTGTGTACACGGTAGTTGGTAAGGGGAGGGTAGGTTTTGCTTTAGCAAAACCGGGGTGGGGTAATTCGATAAACTACAGGTTTCATCTTGAACGTGGTTTAAATTAAAATGGCCTGTGAATTTTATTTTTTTCAGAAATTATGTCTACAGAAGGGACTCCTGTTAATATTCCACAGACAGCTTTAGCCGCTTTGGTGGATGTTTTTGTGCAGCAAGGTCATCCACGTCAATATGCTGAAGCGATGGCGACTTCAATCATTTTTCAGACTGATTTAGATTTACGGAATGCTCAGATTGCCAATCTCTTAGGCTGGCTGAAACAGGAGCATAATGATATCTATCCCTCAGCCTTAGATGTAATTGGCAAAACTTCCGAAGAATTTGAACGTCGAGTTCAAGAAGGTTAAGTGTCTAGACTCGATTTGGTGAATTTCAAAAAATAGGGTCAAAAATTAGCTGTTTCAGCTAATTTTTTCCTCAAAGGTTTCCCACTTACCAGGTATTCTTATGACTAATTTCAAAATTATTTCTCCTCTATCTGCGATACCTACTACCAGCGAAGCTATCGCTCAACAAACCCGTCAAGCTGCTAGTAAGCTGGCAGTTCTCTCCTCTGAGGCCAAAAATCAAACTATTGAAGCGATCGCTCAAGCTTTAGAATTGGCAAAGGATGATATTCTCCAAGCAAACCTGGCTGATTGTCACGCAGCAACAGCGGCAGGAATCGCTAAACCCCTTTATAAACGGTTGCAGTTAGATGAACATAAATTAAGGGATGCGATCGCTGGTGTGCGAGATGTTGGTAAACTAGAAGATCCTATTGGTAAAGTCCAAATTCATCGAGAAATTGACACTGGTTTAATTCTCAAACGCATTACCTGTCCTTTAGGCGTTTTAGGCATCATTTTTGAAGCCCGTCCCGAAGCCGCAATTCAAATAGTTTCCTTAGCAATTAAATCCGGTAATGGTGTCATTCTCAAAGGTGGTAAAGAAGCAATACATTCTTGTACAGCCATAGTTAAAGCCATTAAACAAGGATTATCTCACACAGCAGTTAATCCTGATGTGGTGCAATTGTTAACCACGAGAGAAGAAATATTAGAACTTTTGCAATTAGATAAATATGTAGATTTAATTATTCCTAGAGGTTCTAATGCTTTTGTGAAATTTGTCCAAGATAATACCCGCATTCCCGTATTAGGTCATGCTGATGGCATTTGTCATCTTTATGTAGATCAAGCCGCTGATATTGCCAAAGCTATTAGTATTACTGTAGATTCTAAAATTCAATATCCCGCTGCTTGTAATGCCATTGAAACTTTGCTAGTTCATAGTAGCATTGCTGCCGAATTTCTCCCCCAAGTTGCCACAGCTTTACAAGCACAAAATGTAGAATTAAAAGGTGATGAACGTACTTTAGAAATTTTACCAGATATTGCCGCAGCTATGGAAATAGACTGGCAAACAGAATACAGCGATTTAATTTTAGCTATTAAAATTGTTGATTCTTTAAATGAAGCAATATCCCATATTGAAAATTATGGTTCTCGGCACACAGAAGCAATCATTACTGAAGATATTACAGCCGCAGAAACATTTCAAGGCTTAGTTAATGCAGCGGGAGTTTATCATAATTGTTCTACTCGTTTTGCTGATGGTTTCCGTTATGGATTTGGTGCTGAAGTGGGAATTAGTACCCAACAAATGCCACCTCGTGGACCTGTTGGTTTAGAAGGTTTAATCACATATAAATATCAAATGTCTGGGAATGGACATATTGTCAAAAGCTACACAGGTGCAAATGCAAAATCATTTAGTCACCGTGATTTGTAATCATATTATTAATCTCGTTCCCAGTCTCTGACTGGGAATGCTGAATTGCGGCTCTGCCGCTAGTGATAGAGGAGGCAGAGCCTCATAGCTGGCATTCCTAGTCGGAGTACAAGGAAATATATTTGACGGGAGGCAGAGCCTCATAGCTGGCATTCCTAGCCGGAGTCTAGGAACGAGGGAAAGTCTTTAAACTAAGGCTTTTAATAAAGCTTGTAGTTTAAGTTGCACTTCGGCAAATTCCTTTTGAGGATCTGAACCAGCAACAATACCCGCACCTGCATACAGTCTAGCATAATTACCATCAATTAAAGCCGAACGAATCCCCACAATAAATTCACAATTTCCTTCTCCGTCTACCCAACCTAAAGGGGCTGCATATAAACCCCTTTCAAAACTTTCATAACGGCGAATTTCTGCACAAGCAATATCTCGTGCTGCCCCGGCAACTGCTGGAGTAGGATGCAGTTTAGCAACGATTTGTAAAGGGTGAATATTATTGGGAACTACTGCACTAATTGGTGTCCATAAATGTTGGATATTAGATAATTGTCGCAGTCTGGGGGCTAAAACTTGGGGGAATAAACCCAGTTGAGATAAATGTTGAGTAATAAAATCTAGAACCAGTTTATGTTCGTGTTTTTCTTTGGTACTATTAACTAAATTGTTAGCATTTGTAGCATCTTCTGTGGGTGTTTTTCCCCTCGGTGCAGAACCTGCCAAAGCATCAGTAATTAACTGTCGTTTGTGAATACTAATTAATCGTTCTGGACTAGCACCAATAAAGTTTTGTCCTTGACCATTACTGGTGGAAAATACATTGCAATTAGGATGTATTTGGCGGAGATTATTTAAAGATTGTAATAAGTTAAAATCATGATTAGCACTGACATCTAAGATATCAGCTAAAACAATTTTTCTTAACTGGTTAGCATGAATTATTTCTAAAACTGAGGAAACAGAAGTTTTAAATTTTTCACCGTTATTAGTGATTTTTTTATATAAGTTTAAGGGAAATTTATCAATATTTAGAGAATGGGTATGCAAAGATCTAATAATTTCTAAATGGCGTTGTAAATTATCCAATATTCTGCTAATCTTAATCCTAGAATTGATAATTGTATTCATTACTAATGTGCAGCGATTATTTTTTAAAGCTATTTGCCAACAAGGTAGGAAAACCGTAGCAGAAGGAAATGGACAATCTACTTTTTTATGCTGATCAAAAAAACTGAAAGTACAAAAAAATCGAGGTAGGGAAAAAGTCTGATTTTCGTGAGAAATAGGAATTATATTTTTCAGACAATTTTTAATAAATTCTTCTGATTTTGTAAACCTATCTTTACCAGAAATTTCTATTTTATCTAAAGTATCAATTGCTGCTATTGCTTCACCATTACTTTTATTTTCAAAATAAAAGTTTATGGTATTTTTCTGATTAAATTGATCAAAAACCAGCAAAGGATCAACTAAGCCAATTTCTAGGGGAATACTCACAATTTTACTATAATTATGGCGACGGCAATTTTCCTGAATCTCTAATAGTAATTGATTAAGGTATTTGTAGTCTACAAAGGTGTGGCTGCGACATGGTGAAATTGTCATGGATGTATAAGTTAATTTTTATTAAGTTATCTTCCTAAAATGTAATAAATCATGGTGGTATTTTTATAGGTAACATAATTCAGTCACCATTAACCAGCATAAACTTAGCTTGATTATGGGGTTTATCCTGTTTTGGCGGCAAGATAGCGGGTTTCATGGCAGGATATTCGCCTATAATCATAAAACTAGCATTTTTTGGTAATTTATTGATTGTACCGATAAGTGATCAACAATCCTAAATCTAAAATAGCTAGTACCGCAGTGCGGAATTAAAAATTAAAAATTAAAAATTAAAAAAGCAGATTACACAAGCTTTTGTCAAATTTTTAATGGTTGATTAACTTACGCCGTTGTGTACTAGTCAAGTATCATGCAAAATTATAAAATTTAACTGATAACCAAAGTTCTGGTAATTTAATTAATCACAACTGATGACTTCAACTCAGATTTCACCACCTCAAGCTAAACTATGGATGGCGGCTATTAAACCGCCAATGTACAGTGTTGCTATTATGCCAATTTGGGTAGGTTCGGCGGTAGCATTTAGGGAAATAAAGATTTTTAATTCCATAATATTCTCCTTGTTTATTGCTGCGGCAATTTTGATTTTAGCTTGGGAAAATATTAGTAATGATGTCTTTGATGCCGAAACAGGAATTGATCAGAATAAACATCATTCATTGGTGAATTTAACTGGTAACAAAACCTTAATGTTTTGGATAGGAAACCTGTGTTTAGGTTTGGGTTTGTTGGGAATAATAGCGATCGCTATTTTGCAAAAAGACCCCACAGTTATTGCTATAATCCTCTTATGCTGCTGTTTGGGCTATATGTACCAAGGTCCCCCTTTCCGTCTAGGATACCAAGGTTTAGGGGAAATTCTCTGCTTTTTTGCCTTTGGTCCTTTGGGTATGAGTGCGGCTTATTATAGTCAAACTCAAACCTGGTCTATGACCAATTTAGCAGCTTCGGTAATTTTGGGCATTGTTACCAGTTTAGTGTTATTTTGTTCCCATTTTCATCAAGTTGTAGATGACATAGCCGCAGGAAAGAAATCTCCTATTGTGCGTCTAGGAACTCACACTGGTGCAAAGGTTTTAGTGGGTTTTACTGCGAGTATTTATCCTCTAATTTTGTTATTTGTGATTTTGAATATTTTCCCAATTTGGACATTACTTAGTTTTCTGAGTTTACCTTTTGCGGTGAAATTATGTCGTCATGTTTTAGAAAATCACAACCAACCAGACAAAGTAAGTAATTCTAAATTCATCGCTATCAGAGTTCAGTTTGTGAGTTGCTTATTTTTGGGTTTAGGATTTATGTTTGGTTAAGTTACATTAAGAATAAACGAACCACAGAGGCACAGAGGACACAGAGGAATGAGAGTTTGAATGTTTTTTATTTGGAAGTCCTTCATGGTTTATCAATTTTCCTTCCGTTACTTTAGTCAAAAATTCACAAATCCCATTATTACTAATCATGGGGTTTGGGAAACCCGCGAATGTATCATTATTCGCTTGATTGATGCAAAAAATAATGTTAGTTGGGGGGAGATTTCTCCCATTTCTTGGTTTGGTTCAGAAACTATCAAACAAGCTTTAGATTTTTGTTATCAACTTCCAAAAGCAATTACTCAAGAGATAATTTTAGCGATTCCAGATAATTTACCAGCCTGTCAATTTGCTTTTGAATCTGCTTTGGTTATGGAAAAAGCTACTAATTTTAATCTCACCTACAGCGGCTTATTATCAGCGGGAAAATTAGCTTTAAATCAATGGGGTAATTTATGGGAACAAGGATATAAAACATTTAAATGGAAAATTGCTGTTGATGATATAAATCAAGAATTAGAAATATTTGATTTACTAATTTCTAGTTTACCAATATCAGCAAAATTACGTTTAGATGCTAATGGGGGACTTACTTATCAAGAAGCTGAATTATGGTTACAAAAATGTGATCAATTCTTACCGAAAATTGAATTTATCGAACAACCTTTACCTGTAGATAAATTTACAGAAATGCAAGAATTAAGTAATTCATATTTTACACCAATAGCTTTAGATGAATCTATCGCCAATCTTCACCAATTAGAATTATGTTTTCAACAAGGTTGGCGGGGAATTTTTGTGATTAAACCGGGAATAGTCGGTTCACCATTTCGGTTAAGGGAGTTTTGGAAAAAACATCAAATTGATGTTGTATTTTCATCGGTATTTGAAACCGAAATTGGGAGACAAGCTGCATTACAATTAGCAGCAGAATTATCTGGTAATAACCGCGCTGTTGGTTTTGGAATTAACCACTTTTTTCAACTACAAGAATCAAACTGGCTAGAAAGTCTATGGAAAACCTTTTAGATAATATACAAAATTATGATTGGCTAATTTGTGATCATAGTCAAGAATTACCACAAATAGCCACAGAATTATATTTAAAATTAACTCAGTTATCAACCCCAAAAATTATTATTGCAGAAAGATCACCAGTGAGATTTTTAGCCAGTTTTATTGCAGCTTGTGCGGCTAAATGTCCGGTTTTTCTCTGTAACCCAGATTGGAGTCAAGCTGAATGGGAACAAGTCTTTAATTTAGTGCAACCAGATATAGTTTTAGGAATAGATTATCACTTTTCAAAATCACCAATTATCAATTATGAATTACCAATTACTAATACTATCATGATTCCTACGGGTGGTTCATCAGGAAAGATAAAATTTGCTATTCATACATGGGAAACATTAACTACTTCAGTGCAAGGATTTACAGAATATTTTTCCATAAATGTAGTTAATTCATTTTGTATATTGCCATTGTATCATGTGAGTGGATTAATGCAATTTATGCGTTCCTTCACAACAGGAGGTAAATTAGTAATTACCTCATCTAAAAAATTAGAAACTTCTCAAATACCCAATATTAACCCAGCCGATTTCTTTATATCTTTAGTTCCCACCCAATTACAAAAACTTCTCCAAAATCCCGAATTAACCCAATGGCTATCAAAATTTTCTACAGTTCTGTTAGGAGGTGCGCCACCGTGGGATGAACTATTAGAAAAAGCGAGATATCATCAAATTAGATTAGCACCTACCTATGGAATGACAGAAACCGCTTCTCAAATAGCAACTCTCAAACCGGATGAATTTTTACAAGGTAAATTTAATAGTGGAAAAGTCCTACCCCATGTTAAAATTATCATTGACAATCCACCGGGAAATATAAATATTCAAAGTCAATCTTTAGCATTAGGTTATTATCCCCAAATCTGGGAAAATAGAAATAACTTTATAGTTGATGATCTTGGTTTTTTAGATCATCAAGGCTACTTACATATTATTGGCAGGAATAGCGACAAAATCATTACAGGTGGGGAAAATGTTTACCCAACAGAAATTGAATCAGCGATTAGAAGAACTCAAATGGTAATTGATGTTTGTGTAATTGGTATAGCTGATAAATATTGGGGACAAGCATTAACAGCCATTTATATTCCCAAAGATCAAAATATTTCTTACCTAGAAATTCAAACCCAAATAAAAAATCAACTGAGTAAATTCAAAATTCCCAAACATTGGATTTCCCTACCAAACCTACCCCGTAACGCCCAAGGTAAAATCAACCGTCAACAACTCCAACAAATCGCCGAAGATTTTCTAATCAGATCCCCGACTTCTTTAAGAAGTCGGGGATCTATATCCTCTATATCCTGAAATCACATAACCTCCTCCCTCGACCTTCTTCTCTCTGCGCCCTCTGCGTCTCTGTGGTTCGTTTCTAACCAATTATTCATATAATTTGGTAATTCCTGCTTAATTTTACTACTGGCATCAATACAAACGTGCCTAGTAATTGCCTTAGCAACCATTACTTCATCTCCTGTCATTTCATAGGTAATTTCAAACTTATCCGAACCTATTTTTTCCGGTAACAAACTAATCACTAAATTGTCACCACAATACATAGGACGAAAAAAATCTACATTAGCATGAACAATAGGAAAACCTACAGATGGATTAGTAAAAAATGATTTAAGATTAATACCAGAAGCTGCTAATGAAACCTCATAAGCTTCATGACAAATTCTGAAAATATTGGCGAAATAAACGACTCCAGCCGCATCAGTATCTTGAAATCGGACAGTGTAGTAATATGTAAAAGCCATGTTGAAAATTTCCTCAATTCAAATTTACTATCACACATCATTTTATTTCATATTAACTATTAATAATTAATAAAAACCAACCTATGGTTATTCGATATCTTTTGTAACAGCAAGTTTTTTATGCAATAATCACTAATGCAGTGTGATTTTGCACAATTGTTTTTTCAGCAACATAATACAACAATAATTACAGCAAATAGTTGACTATGAATATGATACAGCTTGGTTCATTGGTGCATTCTCAGACAAATAATTTAGGAGTAGCAAAGGTAATTGATATATCTGATACAAAAGCAACAGTTGAGTATTTCTGTTCTGTTAGTCAACGCATATCCGAAACTTTCCTATTAAATGCCCTATCTCAAACCAAGCTACAACGTCAAACTCGATGCTATATCTGGCTAGAAAGCCAAGCTGTCTGGATAATAGGTAGAGTCTGGGCTTGGGATGAAGAAATTGAAGAATATGAAGTTCACTTACCTGATAAAAAAGTGATTTTTGTCAGCGAAGAGGAAATTTATGTGCGCTGCAATATTCCTCAAGCAAACCCCATGGAAACTTTGTCCATCAAAGCTCATGAAACACCCTACTTTTATGATAGACGATTGACCTTTGTGCAAGCCCTGATTTCCCAACGTGCTGTTTGTCGCGGAATGACAGGACTAATATCTGCAAATATTCAGCTTTATCCTCATCAAGTTGAAGTTGTGCGGCGGGTGCTAGAAGACCCTATACAACGCTATTTGTTAGCAGATGAGGTGGGACTGGGAAAAACCATTGAAGCTGGTGTAATTCTGCGCCAATACCTGTTAGATGAACCAAAAGGGCGGGCAGTAATTATAGTTCCCCAATATTTAGTGGCGCAATGGCGACAAGAATTAGAACAAAAATTTTATCTTTCCCATTTTCCTAAGCGAGTAGCCATCATTACTATTGATGAACTTCAGAAAATTAATCCCAGAGTAAAAGTTGATTTTGTGATTATAGATGAAGCTCATCATATTGCAGCTTTGGCAAATTCTCAAAATTCTGGAGAACGTCAAATATTTGAACTTTGTAAACATATTGCCCATAAAAGCGATCGCTTACTTTTATTATCTGCAACTCCTGTACTCAGTAATGAGAGAGATTTTTTGGCAATGTTACATCTACTTGATCCTGACACCTATCACCTCAATGATTTAGTTGGGTTTCGCGCCAGAGTGGAAAATCGTCAACAGATTGGTAAACTTCTTTTCTCTTTTAAAGAAGGTGTAAATCCTTTTGTGATCAAATCTAATATTAAGCTGCTGCGTAGCCTATTTGCAGAAGATAAATATTTATTAAGTTTGGCGAATGATTTGGAAAATTGTTTACAAACAAAAGCCACGGAAACAGATGCAATTATTCAGTCTATTCGCATCCATATCAGCGAAACCTATCGTTTACATCGGCGAATGTTACGTAACCGTCGGGCTTCGGTAGAAGATGTTATTTTTGACAGAAATATTGTTCCTCAAGAAGAATATGATTTAGACGAGCGAGCAATTGATATTCACGAACTTCTTGATCAATGGCGTTCTCTTGCACCTCATCAACAGGAATATCAGCGGATTTATCTACTATTTTTCCTAGCATCTGGGACTTGGTTAGGAATCTTAGAACAGGTAATTACAGCACGTCAAGGTAATAAGAACCAGTTACAAAAACTTGTGCAGGAGTTTGGAGAAAAAGATATCAATATCTTGATGCAAACACAAAAGTTTGCAGGTGAAGAGGAGATTTTAACATCCTTACTGAAAACGATTCAACAACGTGCAGAAGAAGGAGAAAGGATCGATCATTTACAAACAATGCTGTTAAATCAGTTGGGTATTTATTTCAAACTACCGCCATCTGTGCGTCGAAATAAGCAAGATCTACTCACAAAAATACAGCAGAGAATTCGTAGGCCTGTTTCTGATGATATTCTCCCTAAATTTGTTATCTTTACAAGTTTTGGACAAACCTGCACAGAAATTGTCCGCTATTTAATTCAGACCTTTGGAGAAACAGCAGTAGTTAGTCATCAAATTGGGGAATCAAGAGCAAAGCTAGAGAAGAATTTAACTGATTTCCAGAATAACCCAAATTGCTTTATTCTTGTATGCGATCGCTCTGGGGAAGAAGGACATAATCTCCAGTTTGCAGACTGGTTAATTCACTTTGATATTCCCTTATCAACTAACCGTTTAGAACAAAGAATCGGCAGACTTGATCGCATTGGGAGTAAAATCAATTTCCAATCTTGTGTATTTCTGGGTATTTATTCAGAAGATAGTCCTCATAATGCTTGGTTTCAACTATTAAAAAATGGTTTTAATATCTTTCAGCAATCAATTGCGAGTTTGCAGTTTTATATAGATAAAAAACTGCCAGAATTAGAAACAACCTTGTTTGAATTGAGTGCTGCGGGAATATTAGCAATGGTTGAGCCACTCCAGGAACAAATCCAAGGAGAACTATTGAAGATTAATGAACAATATGCAATTGATGAAATTGATGCCCTTGATGATAATGCAACAGAATATTTTCAAACATTAGATGATGATGATGCTTGTCATCAACGAATGCAGCAAGCAACTGAAGCTTGGATTTGCCAAACCATCAACTTTCGGCGGAGTTTAGATGTGAATAAAGAAGGAGTAATTAGCTATTATCCTGATAAAAATACCTTGATATCATTAGATGAACTAAAAACTCATTTCGCAGCTTGTACAAATAATATCGGCACTTTCAACCGCAGAGTTGCTAACAGAAGTACCCAAGTTAATCTTTATCGAATTGGTGAAAGATTTATTGACTCCCTATCATCTTATATTCATTGGGATGATCGAGGACAATGCTTTGCAATGTGGAGATTTGCACCATCTTGGGATGCTAGTCCAGGGAGGGAATGGTTTGGTTTTCAATTCAACTATGTCATCGAAACCAACTTAGCCAAATGTGTTAAAAACCCCGCTCAATTAAAAACCATCCAAAGATTAGCAGACGGACTATTTGCACCCAGTTTAGAAACCATATTTATTGATGCTCGTCATGAACCTATGAGCATTGTCGAAGACGTAGAACTACTGGAAATATTACAAACTCCTTATCAAGCTAAAGGTAGTCCCTATCGAGATTACAACTTAGCTAAAAATCGCCTATCTATTCTTGATGATTTTGTTGAATCTAGTCAATGGGCTGATTTTTGTTGTCGTGCTAGTAATTCCAGTTTAAATCTCTTATCTCAACGTCCAGATTTTCAAGAATTGTGCGAAAAAAGTGCTAAACGTGCCGAAGAAAAGCTTGGTAAAAGATTAGAACAACTTCGTTTAAGGATTAATAGATTTAATCAAGAACAGCAAATTAATGATCCACTATTACAGCAAGAACTTTTGCAAGAAACAGCATTAAACCAAGAAATTATTGCCGGAATTAGACAACCACATATTCGCTTAGATTCTGTGGGTTTTATCATTGTTTCTGGACAAAATTTACAGCTAAATCAGGAAGGTGAATAATGACAGATTGATTTGTGATAACTTAAATACTCCATTGGTTAATAACCCTTTTCTGTCACTCTCCGAGTATAATGAATAAAAGGATCAGCAAATAAAACTCTACAAGGCAGGTGGAGCAATGGATGTAGAATTACAAATCTTAAAGCATTTGGCAAGAGATGCCCAGCCAACAGTGAGAGTTATAGATGAATATTGTGCAGAGTATAAGAACCTTTACTGCTTGGATTTAATCAGCTTATTGATGCAATGAATGGATTTCTTCCCTTTTATTCTTCTGGATAATTTAGTTCATTTACTACTTGTTTAATTCGGAGAGTGACAGAAGAGGGTTAGTCAGTCTTTCGCAATTCTCAATCTAAAATGCTATAATCTTTCAGCGATCGCCTTAGGAGCTTGGCAAACCTAAATTTTGTAAATATTCCTAATTGGCACACTTTCCGGTTAGGATAGTATATCCGTTCTATTAAAACTCCCGTCCCAGTAATTTTGAAAAATCCTATACTTAGAGGCAAGAATGGCAGCTAATACCGAGACTTCTGGCAAGCAAAAAGCGTTAAATATCGTCCTGGGACAAATTGAGCGCAGCTTCGGGAAAGGAGCAATTATGCGCCTGGGTGATGCCACCCGCATGAAGGTAGAAACAATATCCACCGGGGCGCTCACCCTAGATTTAGCTTTAGGTGGTGGTTTACCTAAAGGACGGGTAATCGAAATCTACGGACCAGAAAGTTCTGGGAAAACTACCGTCGCCCTTCATGCCCTCGCAGAAGTGCAGCGAAATGGCGGTATTGCCGCATTTGTAGATGCTGAACACGCCCTAGATCCTACCTATGCCGCTGCGTTGGGTGTAGATATTGACAACTTACTTGTTTCCCAACCAGACAATGGCGAATCAGCATTAGAAATAGTTGACCAACTTGTGCGTTCTGCGGCTGTTGATATTGTTGTTATTGACTCCGTTGCCGCTTTAGTTCCCCGCGCTGAAATTGAAGGGGATATGGGGGATATTCACGTAGGTTTACAAGCTCGGTTAATGAGTCAAGCCCTACGGAAAATTACTGGTAATATTGGTAAATCTGGATGCACAGTTATTTTTATTAACCAGTTGCGGCAAAAAATCGGTGTCACCTATGGTAGTCCAGAAACTACAACGGGTGGTAATGCGCTGAAATTTTACGCTTCCGTGCGCTTGGATATTCGCAGAATTCAAACTTTGAAAAAAGGAACTGATGAATTTGGCAACCGGGTCAAAGTCAAAGTAGCGAAAAATAAAGTGGCACCACCTTTTAGAATTGCCGAATTTGACATTATCTTTGGCAAAGGAGTTTCTACCATTGGTTGTTTAGTGGATATAGCCGAAGAAACTGGTGTTCTTCTTCGTAAAGGTGCTTGGTATAGCTACAGTGGTGAAAATATTTCCCAAGGTCGAGATAACGCGATTAAATATTTAGAAGAAAAACCCGAATTTGCGGCCAAAGTTAAGGAACAAGTTCTGGAAAAACTCGATAAGGGGGCTGTAGTTTCCGCTAATTCTGTAGTTCAACCTCATGACGTTGAAGAGGAAGAAGAGATTGAATTAGAGGAATAGATATTGGGCGAAGGGAATTTGCTACTACACAAGCAAAGTCCACCTGCGTGGACTAATCAAAATTAAATATCTCCAACCTACGCAGGTAGGTTTTGTCTGTGTAGCTGCGACTTCTAGTCGCCCATTCCTCTTAACAGCTTTTAATTACATCTAGTAATTCACGAGGATGATGAATTAAGAAATCTGGGTTTTGTTTACCTAGGGCTTCGGAAGAATTAAACCCCCAACTGACTGCAACCACTTTGATATTAGCTTTTTTGGCAGATTCTACATCTCTAGTTTCATCTCCTACATAAATTACTACTTCTGGTTTGAACTGTTTTTGCCGTAACACATTATTAATAATTGTGGTTTTACCAAAAATAGTGACTCCTGAATAAATAAAGTCAAACAAATAATCTAAATTATGGAACTTGAGAAATTGATTGACATTTTCTTGAGAGTTAGAAGTAATGATTCCCAGGTGATAACCTTGATTATGGAGTTCTATTAATGCGGCATTAATTCCCTCAATAGGTGTTAATTCTGGGATTTTATGTTTTAATTCTCCTTTGACTTTTTTAACCATAAAAGGAATTTTGAATAGGGAAACACCAGAATATTTAATAATTTCTCTGGCTGTTAAATTTCTGAGGAGAACTAGTTCTTGCGAATTAATCGGCACATATCCAAATTCCAGGGCTAAACGATTGGCAATAGTTACAAGAGCATCTACTGTATCCGCAATCGTCCCATCAAAATCAAAAATTATTACTTTCTGGGTCATTATTATGCCTGGATTTGTCAAGATTAGCGCGAGCATTACGTCGTAACATTTCCGGTTTAATGCGTCGCAAGGCTGATGCGGTGAATCTTTTATCCCACTCCTCGTTTGATATTTGGGCTAATTCTACCAGCTTGGGGGCTAAATTTCCAGGATAGGGTTGAAAATCAGTGACATCAGTGGCTTGAGCAAATCGCTGATTCCAAGGACAAACATCTTGACAAATATCACAACCTGCTACCCATCCTTGTAAATGAGGTGTAATGTTTGTGGGTAATTCCTCTGCCCGGTTTTCAATTGTATGATAGGCAATACAGCGATTAGCATCTACTACAAATGGTTCAGTAATTGCACCTGTAGGACAAGCTTGCAAACAACGAGTACAAGTTCCACAATGTTGGGTAGATGGGCGATCGCATTCTAGTGCCAAATTGGTTAATATTTCTGCCAAAAACACCCAAGATCCATATTTCCTGGTAATAACGTTCCCATTTTTAGCAATCCAACCAATGCCGGCTTTTTGCGCCCAAACTTTATCTTGGACTGGCCCTGTATCTGCATAATAACGGGCTTTGACATTTTCGCCCAGGGATTCTAGCCAAATAGCCAATTCCTTCAGCTTTTTGTGCATCACTCGATGATAATCCCGTCCCCAGGCATAACGGGAAATTTTCCCGTATTCATCCCCCTGCGGCCGTTCCTGGGGAGTATAATAATTCAATGCTACAGATATGAGCGATCGCACTTCTGGCATAACTAAACTAATATCCTCACGTTTGGGATTTTTCATCCATTCCATGTCAGCGTGATAACCCATTTTTAGCCAAGCTTGCAATTTTTCTGTCTCTGTTCTCTCTAAATTACCGACAGCAGCAATACCCACTTCGTGAAATCCCAACTCTTTGGCTTTTGCTTTCACTACTGCGCTGCTAATTGATGTACATTCATTCATTTTTTTAGGGGAAATTTAGCTCAAACTCCAGAAATTGCCAACACATTGTTTGGTAACACATTTCTCAATATGGGACAGGACAATTGGTAATTTATTTGTGGCTACACATAAGATTTTAATTGATTGGGGATTAAAAAATCCCTAAACCAATCAATTTTGTAGGGGGACAACCCCCTGTGGTTGCCCCAAATACTGGGGTAGGCACAGGGGCACTACCCCTACTGAGTCGGAAATTTCACAACCACACCACCAATTTGCTCAACTTTGTATTTAATGGTGCTGCGTAACATTCCCGAACCGATATCAAGAATTGACTTGTTCATGATCCTGATCTTGACGCTGACGGAAAAACCTGTAACCTTTAGTGCATTAGTGGTGATATAACTATAATAAATCAGGCAAAAATGTTGGATTTATTGCTAATAATGGAGGAATCAGCACTGTGTCAAACAACTCAGGGTTGTATATTTTACTCGTCAGCGTTCATGGTTTAATTCGCGGTAATAATCTAGAGTTAGGCAAAGATGCTGATACTGGTGGGCAAACCAAATACGCAGTTGAACTTGCTTGCACATTAGCTAAAAATCCCCAAGTAGCAAGAGTTGACTTAGTAACGCGGTTGGTAAATGACCCAAAAGTTAGCCCTGATTATGCTCAACCAGTAGAAATTCTCGCAGATAAAGTCCAAATTGTTCGTATTGCCTGTGGTCCCAAACGCTACCTCCGCAAAGAAGTTCTCTGGCCACATTTAGATACCTTTGCAGATGAATTGCTCAGACATATTCGCAAAGTTGGCAAAATTCCCCATATTATTCATACACATTATGCTGATGCCGGATACGTGGGTTCTAGAGTTGCTGGTTGGCTAGGAATACCTCTAGTCCATACAGGTCACTCTCTGGGACGCATCAAGCAACAAAGATTATTAGAACATGGTACTAAACAGAAAACTATTGAAGATAATTTTCACATCAGTACCAGAATTGAAGCTGAAGAAATTACCCTTGGTAGTGCAGCTTTAGTTATAGCCAGCACTCATCAAGAGGTTGAAGAACAATACAGCGTTTACGATCACTATCAACCAGAACGCATGGTAGTTATCCCCCCAGGTGTCACCTTAGAGCGTTTTTACCCAGCCCCGGATAATTGGCAAAATCCACCTATTCAAAAGGAATTAGAAAAGTTTCTCAAAGACCTGCAAAAGCCGATAATTATGGCGATTTCTCGCCCGGCTATCCGGAAAAATGTCAGTAGTCTCATTAAGGCTTATGGGGAAGATCCCGAATTGCGCCAATTAGCCAATCTGGTACTAATACTAGGCAAACGAGAGGATATTTTGGCGATGGAATCGGGTCCGCGTCAGGTATTTGTGGAGATATTACAGTTAATAGATCGCTACGATCTTTATGGTCATATTGCTTATCCTAAACATCATAATGCTGATGATGTGCCAGATTTATACCGGCTCACGGCAAAAACCCAAGGAGTATTTATCAACCCAGCCCTGACAGAGCCATTTGGACTGACATTAATTGAGGCTAGTGCCTGTGGTGTGCCGATCATTGCTACGGCTGATGGTGGTCCAAGGGATATTCTCGCTGCTTGTCAGAATGGATTATTGATTGATCCTTTGAATATTCAAGATATCCAAAATGCTTTGCAAGCATCTCTCACCAATCCAGAACAATGGCAACAATGGTCTAAAAATGGCATGATTAATGTTTGTCAACATTTCTCTTGGGATAGTCACGTAGAGCAGTATTTAGAGCAAGTCCGTCAATTATTGCCCCAAAAACGCATTCAATCTCTGTTGAGTCCTCTGGTTAAATCTCCCGCAGATGAACATCCAGATTGGAATGTACCAGATACCAATCATTTACCAACGGCTGATCGGTTTCTAGTTTGCGAAATTGATCATACTCTATTAGGTGATGAGGAAGCTTTAGAAAAGTTAATTCAGAGAATTCGTGATCAAGGGAATACAACTGGAGTGAGTATTGCCACCGGGCGCAGTCTCAAAAGTACATTAAGTATGTTAGAGGAATGGCGTTTCCCTCTGCCAGATTTGTTGATTACATCAGCGGGAAGTGAGATCTACTACGGTCCCCAGATAGTCACAGATACAAGTTGGCAAAGGCACATTGCCTATAATTGGCGACGGTCAGAAATTCGCAAAGTCATGCAGGATATACCTGGGGTGGAATTGCAACCTCCTGATGCTCAGGGTAAGTTTAAGATTAGCTATTTTGTGGATGAGACGAAATCACCTAGTTTTCGAGAAATTACCCGCCGTCTGCGCCAACATCGCCTCCATGTCAAAGGATTTTATAGCCATAATATGTATCTAGATTTAGTGCCTATTCGCGCTTCTAAAGGAGATGCTATCCGTTATGCTGCTTTAAAATGGGGTTTACCTGTTCACCGTTTCTTGGTTGCTGGGGCTTCAGGTAATGATGAATCAATGTTAGCTGGTAATACTCTGGCAGTTGTGGTGGGAAATCACAGCCAAGAAATTGAGAAGCTGCGAGGTTTGCCACAAATTTACTTTGCTGGGGGAAATTATGCTTGGGGGATTTTAGAAGCTTTAGATCATTATGACTTTTTCGGTAACTTATCACCAACACCATAACCGTCTTGGTACTTATTTCATCCATATTTATCGGCGTTTATCGGCGTTTATCAGCGTTCGATAATTCTTAAAATCTAATTAATTTGGATCCCACGGTTTTTTTGTGAAAATAAAATTTCCCGTAGCAATACAATATAAAATCTAAAATTTAAAATCGAAATAGCACCATGACAAATCTTACTCCTAATTCTAGTTTTAGTGTTACCCTGCGGTTACAGATTCCCAATCGAGTGGGGATGTTAGCATCTGTTACCCAAGCGATCGCTGCCACTGGTGGTAATCTCGGACAAATTGATTTAATTGAACAAAGCCGTCAAGAATCTACCCGTGATATTACAGTTGATGCCGCGAGTACGGAACACGCGGAAACCATTGTCCAAGCGGTAAAGGAATTACCAGATATTCAGGTAATTGATGTTTATGACCGCACCTTTAATTTACATCGCGGTGGTAAAATCAGTATTGTCAGTAGAATTCCGCTCAAAAGTGTTTCTGATTTAGCAATGGCTTACACTCCAGGAGTGGGGCGGATTTGTAAAGCGATCGCTGAAAATCCCGAAGAAGTGTACAATCTAACAATCAAACAGAACACGGTGGCGATCGTCACTGATGGCAGTGCAGTCCTCGGTTTGGGCAATTTGGGACCAGCAGCCGCTTTACCAGTCATGGAAGGAAAAGCCATGCTGTTTAAGGAGTTTGCTGGACTGGATGCTTTTCCCATCTGTTTAGATACTCAAAATACAGATGAGATTGTCAAAGCAGTTAAAAATATTGCCCCCGTATTTGGTGGTGTGAATTTAGAAGATATCGCTGCACCGCGCTGTTTTGAAATTGAAAAAAGACTGCGAGCCGAATTAAATATCCCCATTTTTCACGATGACCAACATGGGACAGCCATTGTCACCTTAGCAGCATTATTTAATTCTCTCAAACTTATCCAAAAATCCATTGCAGATATCCGCATTGTGATTAATGGTGCTGGTGCGGCGGGGATTGCGATCGCTCGGTTACTCCGCAAAGCCGGTGCAGAAACCATTTTGATGTGTGATTCTCAGGGGATTATTTCCACCAATCGTCCTGATTTGACCGCTGAAAAACTGGAATTTGCTGTTAAAGCCCAAGGAACTTTAGCCGGTGCAGTCCAAGGTGCAGATGTCTTCATTGGTGTCAGCGCACCGGGAGTTTTAACACCAGAAATGGTTCAGGGAATGACGAAGGATGCAATTGTGTTTGCAATGGCTAATCCCATTCCCGAAATTCAGCCAGAATTAGTGCCTAGAAACGTCACTGTTATGGCTACGGGTCGAAGTGACTACCCCAACCAAATCAATAACGTCCTGGCGTTTCCTGGGGTGTTTCGTGGGGCTTTAGATTGTCGGGCTAGGACGATTACTACTAATATGTGTTTACAAGCTGCCAGTGCGATCGCTTCTTTAGTTAAACCTGCGGATTTGAATCGAGAGCATATTATCCCTTCTGTTTTTGATAAGCGGGTGGCTACTGCTGTGGCTGCTGCTGTCCAACAAGCCGCACGGGAAGAAGGTATTGCTCAAAATTAATTAATTTGTGGAATGGCCAGCGTTCGACGGTTCGACTCAGACTGCGACATCATCTAAGTTGAACGCTTCACCGAACGCCTGACGGTTCTAGGAATGTAATAAAACGCGCCTAACTATTACCTATTGCTATGGAAGCACAGTTAGTTTTGTTTTATGTGCTGACATTAGTTCAACAAACAAGAATAGGAAGACTCAGGAGTATATAACCAGCGATGATAGTTTTTCCGTTTCGCTAATTCCTTACCTTGACGGCCAAGTTTTTCCCGTAACTGTGAATCTTGGCACATCCGATTGAAAGTTTGCAAAACTTCATAACCAGAATCTTGATTTACTAATAAGCCATTTTCTTCATGATGAACCGCATCTAAAACACTACCCAAGCGGGAAGCAATGACAGGTTTACCAAAGTAACCAGCTTCTAAATAAACTACACCAAAGTTATCTGTGGTTGCATCTTCATAATTATCGGAATTCAACATCGCAAAAATATCACAGGCTGCATAATAACCAGCTAAATTGCGTTCTGGTACATAACCAGCGAAATGTACCCGTTTATCTATTCGTAACCTTTCCGCTTGAGATTTTAGCTGAGTTTCACAATTTCCTTCACCGCAAATAATGCAATGAACATCCACACCAATAGTTAGTAATACGGGAATATTGTCTATCACTCGATCAAAGTTTTTATATTTAACCAAGTTACCAACAGAAAGAATTACAATTGCTGTTTCCGAAATATTGTAAGTCTGACGGATGCGGTTACGTAAAACATTAATATGACTAAGACTAGTAGGATTACCAAATCTTTCTGGCCTCACTACCGGATTAATTACATGAGTAGGTGTATCTAAACGAAAAGTATTTCTTAAAGAATTCCGAATATAAGAACTATTACAAACAATTCCATCAGCACGTGTGAGAGTTAATTTTAACAGCCATCTCCACAACGGGTTATTAACTGTACGTGATAAATCATTACCATGTAAATAGATAAAAAAGCGAATTGGTAAAATATAACTGAGTACCAACACCGCTGGGAAATCATAACCATGACACCATTCAATGTAGCGGTAATGATAGCGAAAATATAATTTAATAGCTAGTAGCAAAGAGCAAATAATATTGAAACCAGATTGACAAATATTTCCTAACCAGTTATCACACCAAGCCGGAAAATGAAACCAACGATAAACTGGAAATTGCTGAGATTTATCAAATTTTTTATCTCCATGACAACCACCAGCTAAGACAATTACCCGATCTGGATCTTGTAAACAACGATTATAGACATATTCACCAATTACAGCCTCTTCTGGGCGGAATATTCGGGAAATAACCAGAATATCTGGGTAAGCTGTTTTATCTCTAACTTGTGACCCTAGTTGTGATATATTTTCCATAATTAAGCTTGATAAATTAACTGGAATTAGGGCATTATCTTAAATTCAATAAAAGGCTTTTACTTCTGTATGGGTTTAGCACTGCTAAATTCCCACTGAATTCTGCTGTATATAGAAATAGGATTTTTAGATTCTGTTGATTCAAAAAAAATCTCATCCCTCTCTTAAATATTAAATTTGTGAGCATTCAGATTTGTCAGAATAATCACGAATTTTAGAGTTAGCTTGAGTTATTTTTCTAAGATATCACTTCTCTCTATTCTTGATTTAATAAGTATTCTGAGTTCTTCTAGAAATGATCAAACACATGGTTAACAAAACTATCAAATTATCACTTATTTTGCTGCCAATTATCGGTTAATTTTCTGGAATTTATCAGTGATAGATGAGTTATCTACATAATCAAATATAGTCATAATTTATCAATTATCTTCCCAAGAGATTACTCAGAAACTACTCGGAAAATTGTTAAATCTAACTATTCTCTCTAGAATACTCTAAATATGGGCTATTTTTGTGCCAAATCGCCAGAAAATATGAGTAATTTGGGAATCTGAGTCATAGCATTTATTTCCATTATTTTCACCGTTGCTACTGACATATTTTTTATCATTTGTTAAGGTATCAATTATTGCATTTACTTCATGTTAAATTTGAATACCTCTAACTGGTAATCATAGATATATAGAATCTTTCAGCTATCAGTAAAAAGTAAAACCCCCTAAGAGGATGTTTGAAAAGTTTTGGATAGACTGACCCCTCTCCAAACCTCTCCCCTGCAAGGGGAGAGGCTTTAAAACCCCCATTCCCTTGCAGGGAAGGGGGGTAGGGGGGTTAGGTTTTTGGAGATTACGGGTTTGATATAATACTTTTCAAACAACCTCTAAAATATAGGTGCTAAATATTCCAACTCTATCCGGAAAAATCTGTTAGCAACAAAATTATTCATAGAAAAAATTTGGATTGGTTCAAACAATCTTGTTTAGATGATTATCAACTGTTTAGGTAGGTAACAGGGAGATAAAAAATATTCAGGGTGCGTCAGGAAAACCCAACACACCCATGACTAATTAGCAACTTCAGCCATTTCAATGACGCGCCCTTCATAATCCTTAACTAAAAAATTCAAAGGCTTTTGGTTGCGAATTTTAAACTTTAAACCCCTGACTTCTACCCGCATTAAAATTAATTCTAGACAATCATGATCAAAGCAAACATGACGATGCTGATCTTTTTTGCCTAAACTTGCACCAGTGATAATATGTAATTGAGTATTTTTCTTGAGTTGATACCACAGCCCGTCATTACCATTATTCATGGTGTTATTAGACCAACTGGGACTAGCGGACATATATAGCGGATCAATACCTGTTGCACCGATAGTTTGCTCGTAGTTGTAATAATAGTGCAAAGGGACTTCCGCCACTGGCAAATCTAGCAAACCTGCATATAACTGTCGGGCAACTTCTAAATCTGATACCATGACAGTATAAACTTTAGGTGCGCTACTCAAAAACATCCACATAGCGCCCGCGTAAGCTGCCAGCAGCATAATCATAATCCCCTGGGTGGAGAACAGGCTATCCAAGGGTAGGGAAGGCAAAAACGAGCCGAAAGTTAGTGGACTTAGCAGGAACATTAGGGAACTAGCTTCTATAACCATGAACAAACAAGATCACAATAAAGGAGACGCTTTTAGTTGTCAGTTAAGACTAACATTAAGTCCTAGTTTCTAGTTTATCAATAGTCTGGTTGTCTGACATTGACAAATTAACTGACTTGCAAATATTGTTAGCTATCACATCACCATTCCCTGGTATATTTTAACAGTTATCTAGTCCAGAGATTGTGCAAATTCCCCACTTTCCCGAAGCTAATCACCCATTAGTGAAGTCGCTATTTCACCACAGTGATCAAGAACTACTGAGTCTATTTCAGCAATATCCTGATTATGGCAAGTATTTTACGGTGATTTTCTGCCGTTATAGCCCCATAGTTTACACCTTAATTCGGCATTCAGCGCGATCGCCTGTGCGAGCTGATTATTTGTTTGCTCTGATTTGGCGCAATATATATTATGAACTAGGTGGACTGAATTTAAACCAAGCAGCGACAGAGACGGAATCCTTAACCTTACAAAATTGGTTAATTAATATCACGGCATTCCATATTAATGAGATTAAACTACCACCCACTGAAGCTATTCATTATTCTCTCAAGGATACATCACCACCGCTATGGTGCTATGTAGAACGGGCATTAGATCAACTCCCACCAAGATCACGATTAATCGTCTTAATGGCACAAACTTTCCACTGGAGTGAAACCAGAATTGCTGCATATTTGCAAGCTGAAGGAGAACAAATTTCCCCCGCTGAAGTAGCAAGTTCTCTCCAGGAAGGTTATCTGATGCTAGAAGATAAATTACCTGCTGATATTCGGGCTATTTACTTAGGCGAGGCTGGGATTTAGTTCTAACTTTAGCTATAATAATCACAATAGCTCATCTACTGTCCAAAACCAAAGGGAAAATGCTAGGGCTGAATTTCTCAGATAATGTTACAAAACCGTGTCGCAATTACAGAAGTAAATAAAAATCCCGCAGAAGATTTAAAATATTTAGTCTTCTCTGGGGAAATCTCTGAAAACATGGGTAACTTTACCAAAGCCAAGGCTTTATATAAACAAGCTATTTCCATAGCCCAGAAATTAGAAGATAGCAAGCAACAAAGTTTATTAGTTTATAAAATTAATAGTCAAAATCCCAGATTCCCGACTTCTTGAAGAAGTCGGGGATCTAGAAGTCGGGGATCTATCTAAATTAAATTAAAAAATAGGAAATAAGTCATGATCACGAATCAAAGAGAAATATGATAGTATAACTAGGAGAGAGATAGAAATTTATAAAATAGAAATTGAAAATTCACCTAATCAGGTGATGAATTAGATAAATCAAATGATTATCATAGATTCTCAACTATAGAATATTCTTGCTAACTTCTATTCCTAACCTTTTTTGATCATGATTTTTTACATAGAAATTCCCTTTATTGGCAAAAAAGTTAAATATCCATTCCGTTGGTTAATGGGTTTAATAGCTAGTGGTGTTTTAATTGTGGGAACAACAGCCACTATTCAAACCATCCAGCAAAAAAATAAACCGCTAGATGTGACTAAATTAACTGTTCCTGTAGAGGCAAAAAGCGTAACTGTCCGCATTACTGCTAGTGGGAAAGTTCAACCAGTTCAAAGTGTAAATATTAGTCCTAAAAGTCCAGGACTTTTGGCAGATTTAAATGTGGAACAGGGAGATACTGTCAAGCAAGGACAAATAATTGCTCGCATGGATAATTCGGAAATTAAAATGCGAATTCTCCAGTACCAAGCTAATTTAGCACAAGCAAAGGCACAATTAGCAGAAAGCGAAGCCGGCAGTCGTCCCGAAGAAATTGCCCAAGCAAAAGCCCGTGTAGACCAAGCACAGGCACAATTAGCGATTATTCGAGATGGTAATCGGTTACAGGAAATTCAACAAGCACAGGCTCAAGTTGACTCGGCAAAAGCTTCTGTAGCACTTACCCAATCCAGAGTTAAACGTTATCAAGATTTAGCTAAAGATGGGGCTATTTCCCAAGATAGTTTAGAACAATATGTCAGTGAAAATAGTAAGGCCAAGGCTAATTTAGAAGAAGCACAACGCCGATTATCTTTACTGAAAGTGGGCAACCGCAACCAAGATATTCAAAAGCAAGCAGCAATTGTTAATCAGGAAAAGGAAGGATTACGAAAATTAGAAAATGGTAATCGTCCCCAAGAAATTGCTAGATTAAAAGCAGCAGTAGCTAGTGCGGAAGCTCAGTTAAAACAACAACAAGTTCAATTAGAAGATACCATTATTCGCGCTCCTTTTTCGGGAATTGTCACTCAGAGATATGCGACGGTGGGAGGTTATGTTAGTCCAGCAATTTCCGCTTCTAGTAATGCTTCTGCCACTTCAACTTCTATAGTAGCTTTGGCAAAAGGTTTAGAAGTTTTAGCAAATGTTCCTGAAGTAGATATATCCCAAATTAAACAGCAACAAAAAGTGGAAATTACCATTGATGCCTATCCTGAAGAAGTTTTTCAGGGACAGGTACGTTTGATTGCTCCCGAAGCGGTAGTTGATCAAAATGTCACATCATTTCAGGTGCGCGTGGCGATTAAAACGGGGGCTGAAAAACTGCGTTCAGGGATGAATGTCAGTGAAGTCACATTTCTTGGCAATAATATCAAAGATGCGCTGTTAATACCCCAGGAATTAATTGTTACCCAAAAGGGAAAAACTGGAGTTTGGTTATTAGGTGAAAAAAATAAACCTCAATTTCGTCTTGTGACAATTGGCGCGAATATTGATAACCAAATTCAGGTTTTAGATGGTCTTAAAGCCGGAGATCGGGTATTTATTGATCTGCCTAAAACGAAGGAAAAAGAGAAAATAGAACAGGGAAAAGAAAATAAAAAATAAGCACAAATTATGGACATTTTAGAAAGTGTAAAAATGGCAACTACTACCTTATTAGCTAATAAGTTGCGAAGTAGTTTAACTATGTTGGGAATTATTATTGGCAATGCTTCCGTTATTGCCATGATTGGCATTGGAGAAGGCGCACAAACACTGGCAACTAAGCAATTTGCATCATTAGGACCGAATACCTTATTTATTATCCCTGGGAGTCCAGGTAGTCGGGGAAGGGTGACAACAATGCCCAGAACTTTAGTTTTACAAGATGCTAAAGCGATCGCTAAACAAGTCCGTGCAGTTAAAGAAGTTGCTCCAGAAATTAATAACAGAACTACAATTACTTATAGAAATAGAAATACAACTAGTACAGTTATTGGCACTACTCCTAATTATATAACAGTTCGTAATGTGGAAATTAAAGAAGGCAGGTTTTTTAATGACTTCGATATTAAACGTAATAAGAGAGTAGCAGTATTAGCTCCAGATTTAGCCAACAAACTCTTTGATAATCAAAATCCTGTTGGTCAAAAAATCCGCATTCAAAATACTACTTTTCAGGTGATTGGCTTAACAGTAGCTAAAGGTTCTTCCTTTGGCAGTAACAGTGATGATACAGTTTTTATTCCTATCAACACTATGTTTAGTCGGTTAGTGGGGAGAACATCCCCTTTTGGTATTAATGTTTCTTTAATTTCTGTATCTGCTCAAGATGAAAATAGCATCTCAGCAGCAGAATTTCAAATGACAAATTTACTCCGTCGTCGGCACAAAATTGTCCGTGAAGATGATTTTACTATTCAAAGCCAAAAAAATATCTTGGAAATTACCAATACAATTACCAGTGGCTTGACACTAATGTTAGCTGCGGTTGCTAGTATTTCCTTATTTGTGGGTGGGATTGGGATTATGAATATTATGCTAGTTTCTGTCACCGAACGTACTCAAGAAATCGGACTGCGTAAAGCTATTGGTGCAACTCAAGAAGATATTCTTTTGCAATTCATGATTGAAGCCGTGATATTATCAGTAGCTGGTGGTGTAATCGGCATTGCTTTAGGCGGTGGTAGTATTATTTTAGTGGGTATCCTTACCCCATTACAGGCGGCAATTTCACCAAGTGCAGTTTTATTAGCTGCTAGTGTTTCTGGTGGGATTGGTTTATTTTTTGGTGTAGTTCCTGCCCGTCGTGCCGCTCAACTTGATCCAATGGTGGCACTAAGAACGGCGTAAAAAAATTTAAAATTAATGGACATTCGCTACAATTATACTTTGACATGAGGATAAATTTCCGTGGATAATACTTTTACGATAACTGATACAAGTATTCCCCAATCTGCACCGCCATCAGGAATTATTCGGCTGGAAAATATTTTCAAAGTTTATGGAATTGGAGAAATAGAAGTTAAAGCACTGAATAATGTAAATTTAGTCATAGAAGTAGGTGAATACTGTTCGATCATGGGGCCTTCTGGTTCGGGTAAATCCACAGCCATGAATATTATCGGTTGTTTGGATCGTCCCAGTGACGGAAATTATTATTTAGATAATTTGAATGTCGCCCAAATTAGTGATACTGAATTGGCGCATATTCGTAATAAAAAACTAGGTTTTGTCTTTCAACAATTCCATTTATTAAATCAATTAACGGCTCTAGAAAATGTCATGTTACCAATGGTGTATGCTGGCGTTAAACCTGGGGAAAGAAAAGATCGCGCGACATCTGCATTAATCAAAGTCGGTTTAGAAAAACGCCTCAATAACAAACCTACCCAATTATCAGGAGGACAACAACAAAGAGTAGCAATTGCCCGCGCCATTGTCAACAATCCCGTCGTTCTCCTCGCAGATGAACCCACCGGCGCACTTGATTCTCACACCACCCAGGAAGTATTAGACCTGTTTAATGAACTTAATAGCAGTGGTATCACCGTTGTTATTGTCACCCATGAATCAGAAGTTGCGCGTCAAACTAAGCGGATTGTTTGGTTTCGTGATGGTGAAGTTGTTCATTCTCATCTTACTCCCCATGAATTACATCAAGTTGTCATATCTTAGGGAATTAAAAATTAAGAATTAAAAATTAAAAATGTAATTACTTCCTATTCCCTATTCGCTGTTCCCTAATCCTAATGAATACTATACCCGAATCCATCCCCAATTGGGAAAAAGAACTAGATAACGTCATTTTTACCTTTGATGATATTCAAGCCGAACTTAACTATAAACAAGCCAAAACCGCACTCAAAAACTTAGTTAATAATCTGGATCTTTCTGCTGCGGAAAAATCAGGTTTAGAAGCAGAAATTAATGATTTAGAAATCATGCTAGATAAACTGGAAAGCATGGTAGTACAAATTGCAGCTTTTGGGATGGTAGGACGGGGTAAATCTTCCCTTCTTAATGCTTTGGTTGGTCAAGAAGTCTTTATTACTGGTCCCTTACATGGTGTTACTCGTGATGCACAAACAGTAAATTGGAGTATTAGTGAAGAAGCTTTAGGAACTTTAAAAGCCACATTACCCAGCAATGGCCAATCCCAAGTCGAATTAATTGATACTCCTGGATTAGATGAAGTAGACGGTGAAACTCGCGCAGCTTTAGCTGAACAAATCGCTAAACAAGCCGATTTAATTCTCTTTGTTATTTCTGGAGACATGACCAAGATTGAACAAATAGCTTTATCGCAATTGCGAGAAGTTGGGAAACCGATAATTTTAGTATTTAATAAAGTTGATCAATATCCCGAAACTGACAGAATCACAATTTATGAAAAAATTCGAGATGATAGAGTGCGGGAATTACTTTCACCCGCAGAAATAGTCATGTCCGCAGCTTCACCATTGGTCAAAATTGCCGAACAAAATCCTGATGGTTCTAGGAGTGTAAAATTGCAAAAAGGTAAATCCCAAGTTGATGAATTAAAATTGAAAATATTGGAAATTCTCCACCATGAAGGGAAGGCTTTAGTGGCTTTGAATACGATGCTTTATGCTGATAATGTCAATCAGCAGTTGGTACAGCGTAAACTAATAATTAGGGAAGAAAATGCTAATCAGTTAATTTGGAAAGCAGTCATCACAAAAGCATTGGCGATCGCTCTCAATCCTGTTACAGTAGTTGATATATTAAGTGCCGTAATTATAGATATCTCCTTAATCTTAGGTTTATCCAAACTTTACGGTATCCCCATGACCGAAACCGGTGCTGTGAAATTACTCCAAAAAATCGCCCTGAGTATGGGTGGTATCGGTGCTAGTGAACTATTAGCAAATTTGGGTTTAAGTGGTTTAAAAACCCTCCTTGGTGTCTCGACAACAGCAACAGCAGGAATGACAATTGGACCCTATTTATCCATAGCCATAACTCAAGCAGGAGTAGCTGGTGTCTCTTCATACAGTATTGGCCAAGTTACCAAAGCCTATTTAGCCAATGGTGCAACCTGGGGACCAGATGGACCAAAAGCAGTAGTTAGTCAAATTTTATCAACTTTAAATGAAACTTCTATTTTAAACCGAATTAAGGATGAATTACTGATTAAAGTTAGACGCAGAAAAAAATCTGAAATCTGATTAAATTTTTAGTAACATACCATCTTCATCTATACTCTGGACTTAGGGCATAAAATCTGCATTGAGAAGCTGAATTAAAGAAAAAGATGGCTGTTCAGGGAATAAAGTTGAAGGAAGTTGATATTTATTTATTGTATCATTTCTAGCATCTGTATAACAATCTAGAAATACATCATTTAAAATACCTTTTAAACTAGGACTATCTGCTAGAGTATAGGCTATTTGTCGTCTTTGTTCAACAACAGTATTACGCCAGCCCCTAGCATTATAATCTTTTTCTTGGGTCCAATATTGTAGTTTTAATAAGTGTTCAATTAAAACAACTAGACGAGTTTTTAGTTCTTTCTTTTCACTCCTTCCCATACTATCGATTTCTTCAATTAAATTCTCAATATCTAATTGTTCTAATTTTCTTTCTCTCAAGATTGCAAGTGTAGTTTGTATCCACAGATAAAAATCTTGCTCATATAATGTTTTATTAGTATCAATGGTCAGCATAACAACTTCTCCTGACTCGATAGACTCTTGATAAGATTATACAACTAACTAATTTAACTTAGCAAGTAATTGACGAATAACATCGGCATCTTTAGCATCAGGAACTTTAATTAAATAAATTTGTAAATCTTCCATAGCTTGAGAAAACTGCCCCAGTTGATAATACAACAAACCCCTATCTCTTAATTCAAAACTTGCTTCTGGAAATAACATTAAAACTCGTTCTACTATTCCCAAACTTCTTTCTAAATCCTGCTGCTGAAGATAAATGTATTTTAAATTAGTCAACATTCTAGCTAAAAATTGCCGATTACTCACAACTGCTAAAAATTCAGGTTTTAGCATTACCTCTTGTTGATAAATTTGTGAAAGCTTTTCTTGACAGTCTTGGGCAAACATCACCTCTCCACCATTAAAAGCATCCACAAAAATGCCTATATCTTCCACATCTGGACGAATCAGGAAATGTCCCGGCATTCCTACCCCTACCATGGGAAAATCAATCCGTTTTGCCACCTCTATATAAACTAATGCCAAAGTAATGGGAATTCCCATTTTCCGTTCAATGACATCATTTAAAAAACTATTGCGCGGGTCATAATAATCAATTTTATTACCATAAAAACCCAATTCTTCGTATAAATATTGATTAATACTTTGAATAATCCGCAGGGGATAGCGAGAAGAAGGCAAACGTTCCTCTAACTCCATTGCCATTGTATCAAGAGCATTTAAATATTCTTCAGGATCAATATCTGGATATTCTTCCTGGGCAATATATAAAGCTGCCTTTGCGAGATTGATATCCTCGTCAGGTTGTTGAATCTCCTGGTAAAAATACTGTCGTGCTAACGAGAAATTCATAAGCAATAAGGATGAAGCGACTGGAGGGAAAGTACAGGGTTTTTTGTACCTGCTCTTATTTTAGAGTATTCAGGCGTTTTATGGAACATGGTCTGGATCTATTCTCTCTTTCCCAATTCCTCGTTTCTCGTTTTCTCGTTCCCAGTCTCCAGACTGGGAATGTTATCTTTCTCGTTCCCAGTCTCCAGACTGGGAATGTTATCTTTCTCGTTCCCAGTCTCCAGACTGGGAATGTTATCTTTCTCGTTTCTCGTTCCCAGTCTCCAGACTGGGAATGTTATCTTTCTCGTTCCCAGTCTCCAGACTGGGAATGTTATCTTTCTCGTTTCTCGTTCCCAGTCTCCAGACTGGGAATGTTATCTTAGAGGTTCTACCTCCAATAAAAAACAATAAAAAAAAGAATTATGATAGTATGATTAAAACAGATTGATAATTATGGCATTTTTATTCAAATTCTCAAAACATGAAATTACCTGACTTAGATGCTGAAAGCATAGATCGTATTATCGAAATGGCTTGGGAAGATCGGACACCATTTGATGTGATAGAAAAACAATTTGGACTCTTAGAAAAACAGGTAATTGCTCTCATGAGAAGAGAAATGAAATTATCTAGTTTCCGAATGTGGAGAGAAAGAGTTACCAAACGCCAAACTAAACATTTAGAAAAGAGAGAATTTATTGCCGGTAGATTTAAATCCCAAAATCAGAAAACATAAATTCACATAAAATTGAAAATTATCTATGATGGGAATTTGGATATTAGGACATCAACTGTCGCTACGACAAGCTACCTGACAAAGCTTTCATCATCACCTGCAAACGTTTGCAAGCAGGATTGAGTTCTAGATAGCGTTTTTGCATCCGATACCAGAAATTTCCAACTGCTTTTAAAAAATCAAGGATCTGGTCTTAATAATGAATTTAAGGCGAAGGTGGAGTCGTTAAGTGCTAACCTAAAAGATGATATCGCTTGATCTGGGGTCTTAAACGACCCACTTGTGAAAACTAGCTTCAATCATTTAGGCGCAGCATGGTCACCACCGCAGAAAAAACAAACATAGGTTACATTACCCAAGTAATTGGTCCGGTTGTAGACGTTAAGTTCCCCGGCGGTAAATTACCCCAAATCTACAACGCTTTAACCATCACAGGCACAAATGAAGCTGGACAAAACATCAGCTTAACCGTTGAAGTACAGCAACTTCTAGGCGACAACCAAGTACGGGCGGTGGCTATGAGTACCACCGACGGTTTAGTTCGTGGGTTAGAAGTAGTTGATACTGGCGCTCCGATTACAGTACCCGTTGGTAAAGCCACACTGGGACGGATTTTCAATGTTTTAGGCGAACCTGTAGATCAGCAAGGTCCCGTAAACGCCGAAGCATATCTACCTATTCACCGTGACGCTCCTAAATTCACAGATTTAGAAACCAAACCTTCTGTGTTTGAAACTGGGATTAAAGTTGTTGACTTGCTCACTCCCTACAAACGCGGTGGTAAAATCGGTCTGTTCGGCGGGGCTGGTGTTGGTAAAACCGTGATCATGATGGAATTGATCAACAACATCGCTACCCAACACGGTGGTGTGTCTGTATTTGCGGGTGTGGGTGAACGCACACGGGAAGGAAATGACCTCTACAACGAAATGATGGAATCTGGAGTTATCAATAAAGATAACCTCAACGAATCCAAAATTGCTCTAGTTTATGGTCAAATGAACGAGCCACCCGGAGCAAGAATGCGGGTTGGTTTGTCTGGTTTGACAATGGCTGAGTACTTCCGTGATGTCAACAAGCAAGACGTATTGCTATTTGTTGATAACATCTTCCGGTTCGTACAAGCTGGTTCTGAAGTATCCGCGCTATTGGGTCGGATGCCTTCTGCGGTAGGATATCAGCCTACTCTGGGTACTGACGTGGGTGCTTTGCAAGAACGGATTACTTCCACCACCGAAGGTTCTATTACTTCTATTCAAGCTGTATATGTACCTGCCGATGACTTGACCGACCCCGCACCTGCAACCACATTTGCTCACTTAGACGGTACAACAGTATTGTCTCGTGGTTTGGCTTCTAAAGGTATCTATCCTGCGGTTGATCCTTTGGGTTCTACTTCCACCATGTTGCAACCCAACATTGTTGGTAGTGATCACTACGATACTGCACGGGCTGTACAATCCACCCTGCAACGTTACAAAGAACTTCAAGACATCATCGCCATTTTGGGTTTAGATGAATTGTCTGAAGAAGATCGTTTGATTGTGGCACGGGCGCGGAAAGTTGAGCGGTTCTTGTCTCAGCCTTTCTTTGTAGCTGAAGTATTTACTGGTTCTCCTGGTAAGTATGTGAAGTTGGAAGACACCATTAAAGGATTCCAACAAATTCTTTCTGGTGAATTAGATGCTTTACCTGAGCAAGCTTTCTACTTGGTAGGCGATATCACTGAAGCTAAAGCTAAAGCTGAAAAGCTCAAAGGCTAATGGGTAATGGGTAATGGGTAATGGGTGATGGGTAAGAAATTTCTCCCAATTACCAATTACCAATTACCAATCACCAATCACCAATCACCAATTAAGAATTATGACTCTGACCGTTCGTGTAATTGCCCCAGACAAAACCGTTTGGGATGCTGAAGCTGATGAAGTAGTTTTACCTAGCACTACTGGTCAATTAGGTATCTTGAGTGGACACGCTCCAATGTTGACAGCTTTGGATATAGGTGTCATGCGTGTTCGTGCTTCTAAAAATGCCCCTTGGCAAGCGATCGCTCTTTTAGGCGGTTTTGCTGAAGTTGATCAAGATGAAGTCACAATTCTAGTCAATAGTGCTGAACGTGGCGACACAATTAACCAGGAAGAAGCCCGTACCGCTTACAACCAAGCACAAACTCTTCTGAATCAAGTACCCGCAGGGGACCGTCAAGCACAAATCCAGGCAACAAAAGCATTTAAACGCGCTCGCGCTCGTTTTCAAGCTGCCGGCGGTTCGGTATAAATCGTATACTGCATCTAAAACTAATGAGGGTGGGCAAATTGCCTACCCTTATTTTATTAGTATTTTAAATAGCTTTATCTTTTAGATATCCGACTTCTTAAAGAAGTCGGATATCTGGGATTTGTGGTGTTTATCCTGCTATAATTTTTATCTCTTCTGCTGTTAATTCGTAAAGTTGATAAACTAACTGATCTATTTCTGTTTCTAATGCAGTTGTATCTGCTTTTGGATCTGATTTTTTAGCAGCGAGGATTTGATTAACTATTGTTTCTAATAACAATTCTTCAGTTTCCGTAGGTTCTTTAATGGGTAACATTTCAATTTTATACTTTTTCCATCTATTTGTACCCATTCCTGTGGTAGTTGAAATCTGGTTAAAATACCATTCTGATAGTTTTGAATTTAAAATTGCTAACAAATATTTAAGTTTTTCACCAGTCATTAAAAAAGCAGTAGCTTCAACATAATAATTAGAATCATCAAACGCAAATTTAGGTTGATCAGAAATTTCACCCCAAACAATTTTAGGTTTTTCAAAATCATCTAAATAAGCACAGTTTCTTAAATTTGTCCAATCTTTACCCTGATCTTGTCTTTGTTCAATTTGAGGAAGAAAAGAAATTAAATAATTATAAATAGATGGATAATTTTCTTTAACTTTTATTCTCTCGATGTTATTTTTTGCCACTCCATTATGTGTATTAATTAGATAAAATCCAGAAAATTCATAACTATATTTTTTTAAGTCTCTACCTCTTAAAATTGGCTGAATTATTTCAGCAGAATTAGAACTTTCAGCAATTAATTGATTTTTAGTTTCCTCATTGATAATAAAAGCTGCATTTAGTCCAGTAAGTAAACCTCTATTAATATTAATATCAAATTCTTTTAAAAGCTTAGAAGATTGCTCTATTTTTTGTTTCAAACTTACAGTTTCTTTATTACCTATAATCCATTCTGATGTATTAGGTATTATAAATTGAAAACAATTTTTATCGAAATACTCATCTAATGAAGAACCGACAAGATAATTATTATTGAGACTAGCAACATCAAAAAATTCATTAACTTTATCTTTTTTCAAGATGATAATATTTGATTCTACAGTAGCTTCCTCAAAAATTTGCATATCTTCAATATTTAATAAAGTCTGAGGTTGCATATTTTCAATTAAATATTTTTTCAGAGAATCACCATAAATAGTTCTTAACCAAGAATTGGAAGTAATGTAAGTTAAAAATCCTGATTTTCTTAACAAAAAACTTCCTTTTTCGTAAAACAAGCAATAAATATCTGAACCCTTTGTATAAGTTTGATAATTATTTTCAAAATAAGCAGTTTGAGATTTTTCTTTAATTTTAGATAGTGAAATATAAGGAGGATTACCAATCATGACATCAAAACCAATAAAATCACCTTCATTATTCAAAACTTCAGGAAATTCAAACCGCCATTCAAAAGCATTTTGATACAATTTACCACTTTTTTTCTCTTCAATTTCAGCATTGAGTTCATTAATTTGCTGTTCTAACTCTTCCTGCTTTTTTTGACGACTTTTTGCTTCTGCTTTACCTTCTGCAAATAATGACTTTTGATCTCGTAAATGACGAAGTTCTGCAATTTTTTGATTTCGCTTTTCTATATTCGGATCATTGCTACTAATTTCTGTACGTATATTACCTTTAATATCATTAATTAACCTCTCCATTTCCTGTTTTTGATCTTTGTTATCAGGGTGGAGATAGGTTTTTATAGCATTTCGATAACTTTCGATATTCCAATCACTTTTTTTCAAAATTGTCCGTAAATTCCAATTTAAAGGAAAACGACTGATTAAAGAATTTCCAATTTTAATATTAATATCAATATTTGGTAAAGTTTCCAATTCTCCTATATTCCCCTCTCCTGGTAGGGGTGAGACTTTATAATAAGCATTCTTTAAAAGCTCAATCCACAAACGTAACCGACAAATTTTTACTGAATTGGGATTTATATCTACACCAAATAAACAATTTTCAATAATTGTCTGTTTTTCATGGAAAATTGTTTCTTGTATGCGTCTACTTTCTGAGTTTTTAGGATTATATGTGAAAAATTTTCCGTCATCATCTGTAATAATTAACTCATCATTTTCAATTTTTATATCATAATCTCTTAAAGTTTTTCCCTGTCTATCAAGTAAAACTTTCAAATCACTTTTAATAGTAATAATTTCATTTAAAGCTGAAACTAAAAAATGTCCAGAACCTACTGCTGGATCACAAATTTTTAAACTATTAATAATCTGATTAGCTTCTTTTTTATCCGTAATTCTATCATATAATTCGTCAATATTTTCACAGTTCCAACCTTTAATTTCTTTGAACTTCTGTAAAACTGCTCTGCGAATAGTTTCCCGACACATATACATAGTAATAAAACCAGGAGTAAAGAAAGAACCATCTTTATAACCGTTAATTTTCTCAAAAATCAAACCTAAAACAGAAGCATTAATTAAAGTTTTATTTTCTTCTTGGATTTCTTCTGCACCTTCACTGCTAAAATCGTAAGCATCAAGAAATGCAAAAATATATTCTAGTGCTTTTAATTTTCCTGTCCGTATATTACCATTATCTTTAAGAACGGTTTTATTGAAAATAGAAAGTTTTTCATCATTGACTAAATTACTAATAACTATTGTTTGATGTTCAATTTCTGATATTTCAAATAAAGAACTATTCAAATAAGGAATATTAGCAACAAGAGTTTTTATATGTTCGTCTCTTTCATCTGGTTTATGAGATAAAACACCAAAAAATAACCGATTGAGATTACCAAAATCTTGAATTTTTGCTGTATTGAGAAATGCAAAAGATTTATTACCTTGACGATAGTTAATTAGTTGGGATTCTAATAGTTTCAAAAAGAGAATGCGATTAATCCAAGTAATAACTAATTCTAAACTAACATTAAAAAGTTTCTCTTCGGTATTTTCTCCAAATTGTTCGGAATTTGATAATCTATCAATCTTGTGTAATTCTTGCAACCGAGTGATAGTATTTTCAATTAATGAACCCTGTTCCCTTTCATTAATTGGTTTACGCTGAATTAATTTTTTACTACCTTCTTTAATTTCCGTTAAACCCAGAATGTGTAGTAATTCACTATAAAAGTTTCTATTTAAACTATTGCTATCATTAATAGTAGGTAACTTTAATAAATGTTGTGGTGAAAACAGCTTAAATAAAGGAATCAGTTTTTGATCATTTTCAGGATTTTGATTAATTAAATACTGTTCATAATCTTTAATATCAAAATGTGTAAAAATTAGTTCATTTTGAATTTTATCTATTGCAGGTTGAGCAATTTCTTTATAAAAAAAGTCTGTGCGAGAATTAGATAGACGTTTTTCTTCAAAATCAGTAAATTGCTTGACTAATTGTTTATTCTGAACAAACAGATTCTCAAAAAGTGTTGCATCAAAAATGAACCATTCATAAATATTAGTAGCAATTAAATATTTAGTTTCTGAATTTTTATTTGTAATCCGTTCTCGTAAAAAGTATAAAACTAATTGTTGTAATGCTTTAGTATTTAAATTATCAACCTTGAGCATTTCATTATTATTTACCTTTTTAGCTTCTAAAATCACACCAACATTGCTTTTAGTATCTTTGCCATTATAAATCACCAAGTCATTACTTGCTTTAATATTGATCAAATAATCAGCACCGTAATAGGTATTTTTCAAAAAATCAGTCAGAATATTCTTATGAAATTCCTCTCTTTCGTTTTCATCAATTTGATTAAGTAGTGTAATCAGATTCCTTTTAAATATCTCAAACTCATTTCTAATTGGTTTAATTCTCAGAAATGCTTTGCTTAATGCTTGTCTAGGTTTAATTTTATTGTTAATCATCAAAAATTATAATTTTATTGTTAATATTCAGCATTGCATTCATTTTAGCATTGAATTAAAATTAAGAAATATATTGTAATATTTGTTAACAAAATTTAAACCTTAAAAAAATTGGAAGTCTGGTAAAAAATTACATTAAGTTTCAGAAAAATCATTCCATCCTGATGAAGTGATACCTTAGATGATTAATCGCCCAAAGAGGCAGATATATGAAAAGCTTTCCATTTTCTCTTGATAAAAGTAAGCAAAATAAATTTGTCAGCTTGGCTACATCTGCAATTGCAGCCTTAGCCTTAGCCGGTGGTGTTAATGCTGTTAATGCCACTCCCATAAAAACACTGACAGCCAAAGAATTAACTTCTGTCTCAATCCCCTCTACCCAAACCCAACAATCAGTTACTCAGTCTGTAACTGGCCAAATCCCCTATCAAGCCATGGGGATTGAACCTTTAATCATTATTCCTGTGATCATTATTGGTGGTTGTTTCTTCTTTGGTGGACTGGTAGTTATCGGTGAACGGGAAGTTGGTATTGTTGTCAAAAAATTCACCCTTTCCGGTAAAGGACTACCTCCTGGTAGATTAATCGCTTTGAATGGTGAAGCGGGCTTACAAGCGGACACCCTCGCCCCTGGTTGGCACTGGGGTTATTGGCCTTGGCAATATGCAGTTAAAAAAGAATCAGTAATTGTTGTCCCCCAAGGTCAAATCGCTCTGATTGTCGCCGCAGATGGCGCTTCTAACCCTCCAGAACGGATTTTGGGCAAAATTGTCGAATGTGATAATTTTCAAGATGCTCGGAAATTCTTAACCAAAGGTGGGGAGAAAGGACGGCAAATTGCTTTTATCACCGCAGGTACTTACCGCATCAATACAGCGCTGTTTAAAGTGATTACAGCCGGAAATGCCAGTCTAGAGGGTATGCGTCCAGAACAGTTAAAAATCTATGAAATAGCCGCAGAAAAAGTTGGGATTGTGACTACTTTGGATGGTTCACCAATTGCCGCCGGTGAAATTGCTGGGCGTGCTATTACTGGACATAATAATTTTCAGAATGGTCAAAAGTTTATTGACGCTGGGGGACAACGGGGTTTGCAAGAACAGGTATTATTGTCGGGTTCGTGGAATCTGAATCCTTGGTTGGTAAATATTGAACAAGTACCGATGACTGAAATCCCTATCGGTTATGTGGGTGTGGTGATTTCTTTTGTCGGTGAAGAACAGGAAGATGTGAGCGGGGCATCTTTCACTCACGGAAATTTGGTCAATCAAGGACATAAGGGTGTTTGGGTTGAGCCTTTATATCCTGGGAAACACCCGCTTAACACTAAAGTGATGAAAGTTGAACTAGTGCCGACAACGAATATTGTCTTAAACTTTACTGATAGAATTAGTGGTCAGCATGGGTATGATACAAATCTAAAGGCACTGAAACTTCTGTCATTTGATGGTTTTAGCTTTGATTTGGAGATATTCCAAATTATCCACATTGGTGCTTCAGATGCACCGAAAGTTATTTCCCGCTTAGGTTCGATGCAAAATGTCATTGATCAGGTTTTGCGTCCCATTGTGGGGAATTATTTCCGCAACTCGGCTCAAGAATATACTATCCTGGATTTCTTGATTGCCCGAAGCGAGCGCCAAGTAGAAGCCTCTGAATACGTTAAATCTGCCTTACGTGCTTATGATGTCCAAGCAGTGGATTCGTTGATTGGTTTGATTACCCCACCGAATGAATTAATGCACACGCTGACAGACCGGAAAATTGCTGAGGAACAACGCAAAACTTACGAAGTTCAGCAAATGGCACAAACCCAACGGCAAATGTTGGTCAGGGAAACAGCGATCGCAGATATTCAGCAAGATTTGGTAAAATCGGAACAAGGTGTGACAATTGCCGAGTTACAAGCTAACGCCCAAATTCAGCAAGCAACAGGTGAAGCTGAAGCTATTAAACTCAAAGCCATAGCTGGAGCAGAAGGTATCCGAGCCACAGGTAACGCCAAAGCAGAAACCTACCGGACAGGTGTACAAGCAGTGGGTTTACAAGGTTACACAGCTATGCAGTTGATGGAAATTGTCGGTGATCATCATGTCCGCATTATTCCTGATATCATTGTTGGTGGTAATAATGGTAGTAATAACGGTTTAGCAGATGGTTTGTTGTCTATGATTCTTTGGAATCAAACTAATAGCAAAACCCATCCAGAATCGAAAATCCCTACACCTCCACCTCTTCCTAATCCCATAGTTCCTAAACCTGAATCAACTAATCAAAATAGTTAAGCTTTGGCGACTAGAAGTCGCGGCTACACAAATAAAGTCCGCCGGCGCGGACTAAACAAAAATCAAAGGTTTGAAACCCACCTGCGTGGGTTTTTCCTGTGTAGACGCGGTTTCTAACCACCGATTTAATAGTTAGTGAAATTCGACAAGCAACAAATTTATTGGTGCGTATATTATCCAAGCGATTTGGAAAATTGAGCAATAACCATATTGAAAATATCAGCAATCTAACAAATTTGAATAAAATAATTTGACCAACTATTGCCATTTTTCTATGATATCCGCTTCTGTGTATTCAGGGAGATGATCATTTTCTAAACCTCTCATGGCCTGTTAAAGAGAAAATTGATTCCATTCTTGATTTTCTGTATTATTTATATATGGTAACAAGGTATTATAAAGCGTTAGTTTTTCTTGTTGCAATACTTCTTGAACTATCTCCTTAATCAAGGCTTTTAATTCTTGGGTTTCCATAATTTGACCTTTTACAGCAGATTTCGCTCTTGTAGTGCGGGCATCTTGCCCGCTGAATATGTACCTCATAACACCAGAAATTGCTGTATATCGTAAGTAATTATCCGAACTTGATATTATTCTTTATCGTCAAAATTAACATCTTGATAAATGTCTACTAAACTAATTTCAAAATCAAGATATTGCAATTTAACAATATCATTTTCACATTTATATTCTCTAAAAATCCATTCTCCCTCATTAGTTTTGCTATAGTGCATCACTTGATATTGATTTTGTTCTACTAAAACATATTCTTTAAATTGGGGAATAGAACGATAAAAAGTAAATTTATCCCCTTGATCATAATTTTTTGTAGACTTGGATAAAACCTCAACAATTAACAAAGGATTAGTCACAGTAGTATTATTTTTACCTGCATAAATAGGTTTTCCATCAGTTACAATCACATCAGGATAAGTATATTCTCTATATTCAGGAATCCATAAACGCACATCTCCAATAAAAACACGATATTTTTTTCCTCTAATAACATATAATAAAGATGATGCAAAATTAAGCGCGATTTGATTATGATTTGTCGTGCCACCAGTCATAGGTATAATTTCTCCATTGCGATATTCGCTTTTATAAAGTGCTTTTTCTTCTAATTCTAAATATTCTTCAGGGGTGTAAATATGTTTGCGAGTTTGTAGTTTCATATTGTTTTCCTTAATTTGGTTTATTAATTGTAGATAGTTAATAGGAAAAGAATTTTTTCATTAATCAACTTCGCGCTTTATTTAATTAAAAATAAAATTTAATGCCTGTTTAATAATTAATTCTTGATCTACCATATTTTTTAAGGTTAATTCATCATAAATTCCGCCAAAAGCTTCTAAAGAAGCATTATCTAAAGCTCTATTATAAGCTTCTGGTAAAATTTCTTCTATTTCTTTTTTTTCCATGTAATATCCTCCAGACTTTCTGCGTTTGTTGATCCGCTCAATTGCATCAATAGCATTCCGAATGGAAACATCCCAAGCATGAGTTGTCCTTTTTTCTGCTTGTTGTTTAATTAAATGGACTAAAAGCACTACACAATAACTATAAATTTTATTGATTTTATCTTCTTTACTCATTTCTTCTAATTCATCAATTAAAGATAGAGCCGCTTCTAGGTTGCCAGAAACCACTAATTCTCTGAGTTCTAGTAATTCTTCCATGATTTGCTCTCTCCTTGAAGTTTGCTATTTCTAGCATAGCGCTGATAACGCTATCAACGACAGATACACCACTAAGGATAACGGTTGTTGTCCAAATTTTACCAATTTCTGCTAGAGTATGGGCGATATCGCAAGCTCTGACTTATCAGTTCGCTTCCGTATCCGCAGCAAGCACAATCACAACACATAAAATTCAGAAATTAAGCTCCCACGAAGAAGCCTTTGTCAAGTAAGATAAAATCAAAGGACTTCAAGAGGCTGCTGCTAATCCCTCTCCAATGATACAGCGTTTGAGAGCAATCAAAGCGCAACGAGAACAGGAGCGGTTAAATCTTGTATGAAAATCTGTTTCTTGCTCGATGAAAATTTGTCACCAAAGCTAAAGTTTGCTGTTTTGCGTCTTAACCCAGCAATAGATATAGTTCGTGTGCGTGATCCAGATGCTCCCCTTCTAGGAACACTAGATCCAGAACTCCTGCGTTATCTGGAAGTATCTGAACGGTTATTGGTGACATACCAAAAGTTTTATGAATTTTTCCTAATACGAATGTATACTATAATAAAGCTCAGTTTAGTTAAACTATAGCTTAAAAAAAATTGATATTACTACTGGAGGTAGATCAAATATGCTAAACCAGTCTATTCCCGAAATGACTTTACAGGATTTAGAATCCTTAATTAATAGAATTGTTGATGAAAAAATTAATCAAATAAATTTCGCTAAACATAACAAAATAGAACAGTCTGAACTTGTTAAAAACATACATATTTTTCAAGAAAGCTTAAAGCAAAAATATGGTGAATTTTCTGATTTGACAGAATTATTGCGAGAAGATAGAGACAGATGATCACAGATAAAATTGTCATTGATAGCAGTGTAGCCATTAAATGGTTTATTGCTCAAGATTATTCATTAGAAGCAAATAAAATTCTTGATGCTTATCAATCACAACAAATTACCTTGATTGCTCCAGACTTAATTTATGCAGAAATTGGTAATATTGTTTGGAAAATACAGCGATTTCAAGGTTTAACAAATCAGGACGCTGAGATGATAATTGATTTATTTCAACAAATACAATTAAAAATATTCCCTGCCGATGAATTATTAAAAGATGCCTATCAGTTTGCAGTGAATTATCAAAGAACTGTCTACGATAGCCTTTACCTAGCTTTAAGCATTAGAGAAAACTGTAAATTTATCACTGCTGATGCAAAATTGTACAATGCTATTTATCCAAAAATACAAAATATTCAACTGATCAAAGATTGGATTTAAGTATGAGCGATCGCACAAAGTTCTGCAATTCCTTGAGGATGGAAATATTTACTTATATCAAGAGACATGAGACTATTTTTATATTCTACAATTATGCTTGAATTAGAAAGTTGAATGAGAAAATCAGCACTTTTATCTCAACTTGGAGTGCGTCAGCGCTATAAATCCCAACCACACCGATAAATTACTCATACTGACGGACCCTACTAACTTACTGTTTTTCAATAATAACTTGACTAACTTTTGACCATCCTGACCACACTGAATCGGGAATGCTTAATATATATCTATAGCGATATGTAGTTATATTTCTTTCTCGCTTTGGATTATTCCCTCCATCTTCAAAAAGAACCTGAGAACCAATAGGGACTCCATCTACATCCTTAAATACAGCACTAAGCCCTCGGTTTAAAGGTAAAGAAGAACAGAATAAAAATGTGTATGTTTCATCAAATCGAAAACAGGTGATTTTCTTATCAACAATCCACTCTACCTGTTTATTAGAATCATCATATCTAGCTCCTGATTTCAAAATATATTGTATTTCTGTGTCGCTGTAAGTTTTTCTAGAATTAAAAACACTATAATCCCATTTTGGATCTGATAAACTTGGAGTCCGTTCAGAAGTAGGAGTTGGTGTTGGAGTGGGATCAGGTGTAGGAGTTGATGTAGGTGTTGGTTCAGGTGATGGTGTTGGCTTGTTCAAATCTTGAATTATAGCAACTACTTTTTCCTTTTTTGACTCATAACTGTTTTTCAGATTAGTAACTGAAATAAAAACATCAGAAGGGATATCATTTAAAATCGCCAGTGCCTTATCCCATTTCTCCTTAACCGCTTCATAGTCTTCAAGTTCATTAGCCTTTCTCATCTGTTCTTCTGCATCTTTAGCCTGTTGTCCGGCTTGGTTGATGGAGTCAAGAGCTTGATTTTCTTTATCTAAACGACGTTGTATCTTAGTTAATTGAGTTTGATAATCCGAAAGTTCATTTTGGGCAGTATTGTATATCTTAGCAGATGTTGGTATAGTTTTTAATTGAGCGATCGCATCTTGTAACTGTTGTTGAGATGCTCGTAATTCTTCCACATTCTTGGCACTCTCGGACAACTTTTGAGCAGTAACAGCCATATCTTTTGCTTGTTTGTATTTAGAACTAAATTCCTCATCACTAGCACAGTTATCCAGTGATTTACAAATAGTTGGAATGTGAGCCGATTGAGTTCCTAAAAAAACTATTCCCAGCACGAAAATTCCTATTGAACTCCACATGATTATCCCAAGTGAGTTATTTGGCTGAGAAATACGCCGCTTTGGAATAATTGAATTTTGCTTTGATTTAACTTGAATAGGTGATGTTTGTAACGGTGACTTTTGTTGCTGAGATGGTATTTGAGAAGATTTGTGTGAAGCTTGATAAGTCGTTTTAGTTGTTAATTTTGAATTTTTTAAATCTTGTAAAACTGCTTGAGCAGATTGATAACGCTGTTGATAATATTTTTGTAATAATTTATCTAAAACTGTGTCCAAGTCTCGGTTAACAGGTTTTTGTAAGTGAACACGCCAAGTTTTCACCCATTCATAGCCATATTCTTGGTAAAGTTCCCCAGGATGAACTCCTGTTAGTAAATGAAAACAAGTCGCACCCAAACTATATAAATCACTAGCTGGATATACTTTCCCATCCCGCATTTGTTCTAAAGGTGCATAACCAAAAGTACCAATTGATGTTCCTGTTTTAACTGTTCCTTGGAGTTGTTTTGATGCCCCAAAATCAATTAATATTAATTTACCATCACTACGACGACGCATAATATTTTCTGGTTTAATATCTCGATGAATTACACCATCTTGGTGAACTACACCATCTTGGTGAACTACTTTCAGAATGGATAATAAATCTTGTAATAAGGCGCGGATTTTTGATTCTGAGAATATTCCCTGTTTTTCTAATTCTTGTAATAAATTTTCACCGTCAATGAATTCTTGTACTAAATACAGACAGCTATTTTCTTCAAAATAAGCTAACAGAGTGGGAATTTGTGAATGTTTGCCGAGTTTTAGTAATTGTAGCGCTTCTTGTAAAAATAATTCTGTGGCTTTTTTTCGTCCTGCTGTTCCTTGGATTTGAGGTGCAAATTTTTTGATGACACACTTTTCGTTTAATTTGTCAACATCTTCCGCTAAATAGGTTTTGCCAAATCCCCCACTACCTAATGATTTAATCGGACGATAGCGGTTTTTCAATATGACTATAGCAACGTTGCAGTTAGGACATAATTGAGTTTGTTCGGGAACTGAGGGAGTTTGTTCGGGAACTGAGGGATTATTACATTCCGGGTTGAGACAACATATCTGATTCATGGTTGTGTAGTAGTAGATACGTTTATGATTAAATATCTACTAATATACACGAAATATACTTAAATTGACAATTGACTGATTTTTTCCCCAGTAAGCAAGTATGCTAGAATTAAACCAGTTTAGTTAACAGACAATTTTGATATTATATAAACTGTAGTTAAAACAAACCTGATATTACCACTGGAGGTAAATCATAAATGCTAAATAATCAGGCTATTACCGAACTGACTTTACAGGATTTAGAATCCTTGATTAATAGAATTGTTGATGAAAAAATTAATCAGATTAATCTTGATCACAAAATAGAACAAACTGAGATTGTTCAAAACATACACATTCTGCCAGAAGATATTGAAAAATCTAATCCTTTTGTTCAGTTTGATGGTATTTTCAAAGACGATCCACTTTTTGATGAATTTGTAGAAGATATGGCTGCAAATCGCCGTGAATTAGATGCAGAAATAGCTGCTTATGAATCTTATTTATAAGTTATTATGTAACATAATAAATACTGCCTAAACTCAATTACTTAAAATCCAGTTTGCCAGATTTATTTTAATTCGCTCTAATCTTTCTGTGGAAATTTCACCAATTTTTCCCAATAATATCTTTTCTGATACAACTGCTAAACGTGAGACTCGAAAAACGCTTTCTGATTTTAAACCTGTTTGTTTAAAATCCTGATCATTGGGTGTAATAATTTCGTCAATTCCAGTCAATTCTTGCCCTGTTTTAGTGGAAATCATCCAAACTAGCCAATCATCATAATTGTTGATTAATGGCTTAATTAGAAGTGCTGGGCGTAACTTTCCAATTGCCAGATTCGTTTGGGGAAATTTGAATAAAACAATTTGACCAACTATTGCCATTTTTCTATAATGTCCGCTTCTGTGTATTCGGGGAGATGATCATTTTCTAAACCTCTCATAGCTTGTTCAAGAGAAAATTGATTCCATTCTTGATTTTCTGTATTATTTATATATGGTAACAAGGTATGATAAAGCGTTAGTTTTTCTTGTTGTAATACTTCTTGAACTATCTCCTTAATCAAGGCTTTTAATTCTTGGGTTTCCATAATTTTACCTTTGGCTAACTTCCTAATGCTAGTAGATAAATGCTAACAAAAAGAGTAAGGTAATGTAAAACTACACCCCTACTCAATTTGTTATCAATTATCGAAATTTAACAGCTTACGCTTCATCTAAAGCTGCAATACCAGGCAAAACCTTACCTTCTAGCAACTCCAAACTAGCACCACCACCGGTAGAAATGTGGCTCATTTGGTCAGCTAAACCGACCTTTTCCACAGCCGCTACAGAGTCACCACCACCGATAATGGTAGTTGCGCCGGTTTTGCCAATTTCTGCTAAAGTATGAGCGATCGCTTCTGTACCCGCAGCAAATTTATCAAACTCAAACACACCCATAGGTCCATTCCAAATCACAGTCTGACAATCAGCCAAAGCCGCTTGGAAAACCTTGATAGAATCAGGACCAATATCTAAACCCATACCATCGGCAGGGATATTTTCAATGCTGACAGTAGTAGCATTAGCATCAGGCGCAAACTTATCAGCAGAAACAATATCTGTAGGTAGCAACAAAGCCACACCACGTTCTTTGGCTTTAGCTTCCAACTCTCTTGCCAATTCTAGCTTATCTTCTTCCACCAAAGACTTACCAACATTCAAACCACGGGCTTTATAGAAGGTGAAAATCATCCCACCGCCAATGATCAACTTATCGCACTTTTCCAACAAAGTTTCAATCACACCGATTTTGCTAGAAACCTTAGAACCGCCAATAATAGCCGCCAAAGGACGCTTAGGTTCTTCAATTGCACTTTGTAAATATTGCAATTCCTTCTCAACCAAATAACCAGCCACAGAAGGACTTAAAAACTCAGTTACGCCCTCAGTAGAAGCGTGAGCGCGGTGTGCAGTTCCAAAAGCATCATTTACATAAAAATCAGCGTTTGCTGCCAATTTTTGAGCAAATTCGCGGTCGTTCTTTTCTTCTTCCTTGTAAAAGCGGACATTTTCTAACAATAGCACTTGGCCATTGTCCAAAGCCGCAACTTTAGCAGCAACATCATCACCAATACAGTCATCAGTTTTGATAACTTCCTGTCCTAACAACTCAGAAAGACGTTTAGCAACCGGGGTTAAACGCAATTTTTCATCTACACCCTTGGGACGACCGAAATGGCTTGTTAAAATGACCTTAGCACCCTTTTGGGTCAAATCTTGGATAGTTGGTAGCGCCGCCCGAATCCGGGTATCATCGGTAATGTTGCCTTGATCATCCACAGGCACATTAAAATCAACTCGTACTAAAGCGCGTTTTCCAGATATATCAGCCGCAGATAAACTTGCTAAACTTTTTTTAGACACAGTACAACTCTCCTGATTACTTTTTTGTTATTGTCTTCAAAATATGACCATCAAGATTTTACCGGAGTGAGGGGCGCAGAGGTGAGATATGTTTAAAACAGTTTTATTTCCCATTGATCAAAGTCGAGAAGCCAGAGAGGCCGCTGATATAGTTGCCAATATTGTGCAAACTTATGGCAGTCGCTTAATTTTGCTTTCAGTCGTTGAAGAACCCGACCCAGAAGCACCTGCTACCAGTCCTATGGTATCTCCAGAAGCAGTTGCCAAACTTCTAGAAAATGCCCAAACCTTATTTTCTGGACAAGGAATTATAACCGAATTACTAGAAAGACAAGGTAAACCAGCCTTTACTATTTGTGATGTTGCTGATGAAGTTGAGGCCAGTTTAATTATTATGGGCTGTCGAGGACTAGGTTTAACGGAAGAAGGCGCAACTGATAGCGTCACCATGCGGGTAATTAACCTTTCTCCCTGTCCTGTTTTGATTGTTCCTTAATTAACTATCGGGTGCGTTAATCTGGATTAACTCAGTGTAGCGCACCACCTAAATTCGCAAGTTCTAAATCTGGAAATTCACCACGTCTCATGCGTGTAACATATTCTTGAGCATCCATACCACCTAATAAATTCGGTGCAATTCCTTCAAGTTCGGTGAGATTACGACGTGGCTTAGGTGATATCTCACAAAAGCTGAGTCTTTGGACAAGGTGTGATATTAAACTCAATTGTTCATCTGGTGTAAGTGCGTCCGCTAGTGTCATCAACTCAATCAATTGTTTAGACATTTAATTCTATCCTCTGGACAATTTCTGGTAGAACCTACGCAAGTTACATATTGGCAGGGTGCATTAGCTAAGTATAATCTGTATTTATCTATTTGATAGCATAGCGCAAAAGTTTGAAATGACTAATAGCTAATTTAGGGGATATTTATGATACACTAGGTTGAAAAGTTCCGTAAACCCTCAACAATCCCCAAATTAAGGCATTTAATCCATGCTTTCCCAGATTTTCCAACAAAGGTTGACAGATTTACTAGATCATATTACTCAAGATCAAAAATTACTGAAAGAATTTGAGGAAGCCTTAACTGTTGAAGACAACCCTCGAACATTAAAAAAATATAAAAAAGAAATTAAACGACAACAGGAATCTATTGATAATTATAAACAAGAATATACAGAATTAGAACAACAGTTAACTGGTATACCTACACCGCAAATCCAGGTAGTAGGAAATCAACTGCAAATAATAGAAAACCAATTACAGCAAATAGACGCAAAATTAAATATTGTTCTTATTAAGCAAGATTCACTTTTACTTCGTTATGAAGCTTCTGAACAAGCAATTTTGAGAGTTTTTATTGAACAGCTAAATCAGACTCAATTAGCTTTTACAGAAAATATGTTAAATGCAGTAGCAGCTAATCAAGTATCTGAGTCAGAAATGCTGGAAATGTTGGCGTTTATAGAATCACGTATACCTTCTTTACCTGCCAATAGTCAAGCAGAAATTGCCGAAATTATCAAATCTCCTGAATTAGATGCTAGACATAAAATTACTGTAACTTTACCGATTGTTCCTTTTTTGATTAATTATGAAGGTGAATTAGAATTGGGAACTGGTTTTAATATCAAGTCTGCTTGGGAGTTAGTTATGCAGAAATTAGGGAGAAAGTAAACTGTGGATTTGCGTCAGCACATTGAAGAAGAATTAAACAAAGATTTTCAACTGCTTAAAGAGTATGAAAATGAAAAACGTAATGAAAATGATCCAGGTCTTCGTAATAAGTTGGAGAATAGAATTCAGTCAATCAAACAAGTAATAGAAAAACGTCAAGAGGAATTAAATAAATTACCTAAATCTTCTCCAAATTCATCTTCAAATCAATCTTTTAGCCAAGATTTGGGTTTTGGTGTAAAATTGGAGATGGTTTATATTCCTGGTGGGACATTTTACATGGGCGCACCAAAAACAGAGAAAGACAGTTTAGATTATGAACGTCCCCAACACTATGTAACGGTGAAGCCCTTCTACATGGGAAAATACACTATTACTCAAGAACAATGGGAAAAAGTCGTTTATTCCTGTCCTCCAGTTGCTAGAGAATTAAATTCTCGTCCTGCCTACTTCCCAGGTGATAAACTACCTGTAGAGCGAGTATCTTGGAATGATGCCGTTGAGTTTTGTGCTAGGCTTGAGAAGAAAACAGGACAAAAATACCGTTTACCCAGTGAAGCTGAATGGGAATATGCCTGTCGTGCCGGTTCTGCAAAACCTTTTGCTTTTGGTGACACAATCACCACAAATGTGGTAAACTATAATGGTAACTACACCTATGGTAATGCCCCCAAGGGAGAATATCGAGGAAGAACAACTCCTGTAGGAACTTTTCAGCCCAACGCCTTTGGTTTATATGATATGCACGGCAACGTCTGGGAATGGTGCGCTGATACTTGGCATAATAACTATGAGGGTGCGCCTAATGATGGAAGTGCATGGATAAGCGAAACTAATCAAAACGCTAGGCTGCTGCGCGGTGGTTCGTGGGACCACTATCCTGGGAATTGCCGTTCTGCTTATCGCTACAGCAACCTTCTCGCCTACAGCAGCAACTTTATTGGTTTTCGGGTTGTATGTAGTGGTGCGGCGAGGACTTAGTAGCCCTTTACACTCTTGCTCTTTTGCCCTCTGCTCTTTTCCTCTTTACCCTTGCCAAGCGTAACGGAGTGGAGCGATCTTTTTTTTGACTTCGTGACTTTTCAGAAATTCGAGCTATTTAATTTAATAGAAACTTTTACAGCCTTGGTTTCATTCACGATAACACACAAATCTGAAACTGTCAACTCGTTCCCAGACTCCGGCTGGGAAAGAGGGTTACACTTGACGGTTTACTAGGGTGGCACTGGCTTGGTCAACTGGCATAAGTATAACTTCGTTAATATTAACGTGACTCGCTCTAGTGGCACAGAAAAATATCACATCAGCTACATCATCAGGAGTTAGGGGTTTAATACCTGCATACACCTTTTTAGCCCGTTCTGTGTCACCATGAAAACGCACTTGACTAAATTCTGTTTCTACCATTCCAGGGTCTACAGAAGTTACTCGCACAGCAGTTCCTAATAAGTCTTGTTTTAAGCCTTCAGAAATGGCTTTAACGGCTGCTTTTGTCCCACAATAGACATTACCACCAGGATAGGTTTGATGTCCCGCTATAGAACCGATATTGATGACATGACCATGATTCCGTTCTACCATTCCTGGTACAACATAACGGGTAAGGTAAAGTAAACCCTTGATATTAGTATCTATCATTTCTTCCCAGTCTTGAAAGTCGCCTTCATGTAATTTACTTAAACCGCGACTTAAACCAGCATTGTTAATCAGAAGATCAATATTTTTCCAAGATGAGGGTAAGTTAGCAATAGCCGATTCTACCGCCAAGCGCTCGCACACATCAAGTTGTAATAAATGGATTTTGTCCGCTGCGATATCTAAAGAATCAGCTAATTGCTGTAACCGTTCCCAACGTCGTGCAGCTAAAATCAGTTTTGCACCAGCATGAGCAAAAATCTTGGCACAAGCAGCGCCAATACCGCTACTTGCACCAGTAATAAAAACAATTTGATTTTGCATGAATTTGTCAGTTGTCAGTTGTTCGTTGTCAGTAGGGGCGAAGCATTTGGAAGATAAATTATCGGTCATTGCCAAAAATAGTTCTCCAAATGCTTCGCCGGTACAGTTGTTAGTAGGGGCGAAGCATTTGGAAGATAAATTATCGGTCATTGCCAAAAATACTTCTCCAAATGCTTCGCCCGTACAGTTGTCAGTAGGGGCGAAGCATTTGGAAGATAAATTATCGGTCATTGCCAAAAATACTTCTCCAAATGCTTCGCCGGTACAGTTGTCAGTAGGGGCGAAGCATTTGGAAGATAAATTATCGGTCATTGCCAAAAATACTTCTCCAAATGCTTCGCCCGTACAGTTGTCAGTTGTTTTTCTTTGCCACTGACCAATCACCAATCACCAATAACTACTTCTTAACAACCTGTAACCGTTGAGTAATAATAGTCATATCTTCACCTCTGCGAATTACTGCGGAAATCCATTGAGGTCCGGGAGTAGAAGGTGCGCGTCCTATTTTGAACAGTCCACCAGAATTGAGAAATTCTAAATTTGCAATTGTGGGGTTGAGAAGTTTATTACCTTGAATGGGTTCTTCTATAGCTGTTCCCAGCAGAAAATCCTCACCTAATGGTTCTTTGACAATGGCATCAAAACTATATTTTTCCCCAACTTTTACCTGTTGTGGTAATTTAATTTCTACTTGGGGTGGTTTACTACCGGCAGTTAGTTGAGTCCGTTCTGATAAAATATCTTGATGAACGATTTTTGCACCTGTGACTTTTTGACGCGATTTAATGGTAGAGTTAAGGGTTAAATTATTATTACCAGATGCAGGTAAACCGCTAATGGTGGTGACAGTATCCGCAATAATTGTATTACCTTCCGATTTCCAGGATTCTAGCTTGGTCGTGTAACGCAATTTAGGATATCGTTTCCAAAGTCCTGTTAAAGCCTGTTCCATTGCTTTGCGGTTTAAGCCGTCACCATGAGTAAATGTAGGGCTATAAAATTTCATTACACCATTGACATTACCTTGATTAGCAGCATTATCAATTTGTGTTAATAGATTCGTGAGTGTAGCGGGTGCATTTCCGGTTTGACCAGCTTGAGCCAATTGCCAAGTGCTGGATAAACCAATTGCCAGTAAACTGGAAATTAGGGAAATACTCACAGTTAATGTTTTATTACGTTTCATTAATAAAGGGATAATTTTAGTCATAAGGAAGATTTTACTGATTTGATGATACAAGATCAGGAATTTGTTTTATCTTAATGAAATTAGGCGATAAATGGTATAGGCGGGAATGGTAAATCCATCAATTAGATTACTTATAGCAGCTAGTGGGACAGGTGGACACTTGTTTCCGGCGATCGCATTGGCTGAAAAACTGCCAGAATACAATATTGAATGGCTGGGTGTGCCAAATCGGCTAGAAACTCAGTTAGTTCCCCAGACATATCCTTTAAATACGGTCGCTGTTGAAGGTTTTCAGCAAGGTTTGAGTCTTGGTTCTATCCGCACCTTGTGGAAATTGATCAGCTCGATTCTCAAAGTCAGACGTATTCTTAAACAAGGAAAGTTCCAAGGAGTTTTCACCACAGGGGGTTATATTGCCGGTCCTGCGGTAATTGCAGCGCGTTCTTTGGGTTTACCTGTGGTTTTTCATGAATCCAATGCTTTACCCGGCAAAGTTACCCGCTTTTTTGGTCCTTGGTGTAATGTGGTAGCGATAGGATTTGATGTAACTACTCAATATTTACCTCGGACAAAAACTATCTGTGTGGGTACTCCTGTTCGTTCTCAATTCTTAGATGAAACTGTTAATAACACTTTAGATTTACCTATTCCTAATGGTGTTCCTCTAATTGTGGTGTTTGGTGGTAGTCAGGGGGCTGTAGCCGTAAATAAATTAGTCCGACAGTCCGCGGACGCTTTGTTTCAAGCTGGGGCTTATATAGTGCATTTGACGGGTGATAATGATCCCGATATTAACAGTCTTCAACATCCTCAATATATAGCCTTGGCTTTTTATAATAATATGGCGGCTTTGTTGCGAAGAGCTAATTTAGCTATTAGTCGTTCTGGTGCGGGTAGCTTGACAGAATTGGCAGTTTGTGGTACTCCAGCAATTTTGATTCCCTATCCCTTTGCAGCGGAAGATCATCAGTCTTATAATGCAGAGGTGTTTACTAAAGCTGGTGCGGCTTTATCCTTTAAACAGTCGGATTTGACTCCAGAAATATTTACGACTCAGGTTTTGAATTTGTTGCAATCTCCGACAGAATTAGGGAGAATGGCAGAGAAAGCTGCATCGGTCGCTGTTCCTGATAGTGTAGATAAATTGGCAAGTTTGGTGAGAGAAGTGATCGAAAATTAATTCCCATTAACTCCAAATAAGTAGGTGAACACAATAAAACCAAACTGTGTAAAGAAATGTAAAATTGCTGAAAACTTCTTTACTCTTGCCTCTTGCCTCTTGCCTCTTGCCTTGCTATGACGACAATTTTCAACGCCAACCTACTTAGTCATTCCTAAATTGTGAGCATTTGGCGATATAGCGCGGTAGGATGGATAATATCTCTCAGACTTGCAACAATAATTTACAAGTATTACAAAGATAAGTAACACTCTAAAAGATTTACCAGCCGCCATTACGGTGGGTTAATGGCTATATTTACATTGAACAAGGAAAATTGTGAACTTTTGTAGCGATAGCTTGACTTTTTGCCATTAAAGAGGGACACAAAAGGCGTTTTTTAACAGTAAGAAGTAGCCTATTGTAAGACACTGACACCTGTTGTCATCAGTTTCTGATATTCGCAATGTGACTAATTTGCTGAAATGGAAAATAATCACAACAGTTTAACGAAGCTAAATAAGGAGAATCGGGGTTTGGGAATGGAAAGGTGGAAACAAGACTTCAAAAATGACCTGATTGCTGGTTTGCTGGTGGTAATTCCCCTCGCAACCACCATCTGGTTAACAATTACCATAGCCACATGGGTAATTAACTTTCTCACCCAAGTTCCTAAACAACTCAATCCCTTTGATGGCTTAAATCCGATTTTAGTAAATATACTTAATTTACTAGTAGGATTAGCCGTGCCATTATTAAGTATTTTGGCTATTGGCTTAATGGCTAGAAACATTGCTGGAAGGTGGTTATTGGATTTCGGTGAGCGGCTATTGCAAGCCATTCCTTTAGCTGGACAGGTATATAAAACCCTCAAGCAACTATTAGAAACTCTGTTAAAAGATTCTAATGGTAAATTCCGCCGGGTAGTCTTAGTAGAATACCCTCGTCCGGGCATTTGGGCGATCGCCTTTGTTACTGGAGCAATGAGCAATGAAATCCAAAGTCAAATATCTCGTCCTGTAATTAGCCTGTTTATTCCCACTACACCCAATCCGACCACAGGATGGTATGCGATAGTACCAGAAGAGGATGTACTTAATCTCTCTATATCTGTTGAAGATGCTTTTAAAATCGTTGTGTCTGGTGGTATAGTGTCCCCCAATATCCAGCCTTCTCACCTCCCTGCACTGTCAGCAATATCATCTTTGGAAATAAAACAGCAGGAAATTCCAGAAATAGAAACTAAACTCGATACCAACCTAGTAAAGTGAGCAAAAAATAGATAAGCTAATTGTTCATCTGCGCTAGAACTCACATATTTTTCATCATCCCAACTGTATGCAGCATCGTAAACCCCAACAAATAGCCCGCGAATTGGCACTATTAGCCTTGAGCCAATTACCAATCAACCCTAAAAAACTAGAAAGCCTATCAGACGAGCAATTAGTTTCTAAGCTAGTTTTAGGAGCAGTTCGGACTCTCACAGTAGAAGTACAGGACACATTGAACAATGCCGCAGGAGAACTGCAACGGAGTAATGATCGCCTATTAACCAGCGAAACGAGAGCTGCGGATTTGAATACAGCTAGAACCATGCTGAAAGAGGCAATTTCCTATACCCAAATAGCTATCAATCAATTAGGTACATCTGTTGATTTTCCAGAATTAATTCAGTCGGCCAATCAAAATAAAGAAGTTCGTAATTACGCTAAAGCGATTATTATTACTGTCAGCGAGAACCATCAAGCTATCGAAGAATCTATTTCTAATGCTTTAGTAGATTGGCAAGTTACCCGTCTAGCTCAAATTGATAGAGATATCCTCCAAATAGCCACCGCAGAAATAAAATTCATGCAAGTTCCCGACAGCATTGCTATTAACGAAGCTGTAGAATTAGCTAAACGCTACAGTGGAGAAGATGGCCACCGTTTTATTAATGGTGTTCTCCGTCGAGTTAGTGAACAAAAACAAACTGTTTAAATTGGTCATTGGTCATTGGTCATTGGTCATTGGTAAGACTTTTATTCCTTCTTTCTTTCTTTCTTTCTTTCTTAACTCCTGACTCGGTGACTCGGTGACTCGGTGACTCGGTGACTCGGTGACTCGGTGACTCGGTGACTCGGTGACTCGGTGACTCCTATCCTAATTAAATTTTTATCTAAAATAAACTACAATGGCTTTTAATTGGTTTCGTCGTCCAAATAATGAATCTGCTGATACTCCTGAAAACCAATCTCAGGAAGAAACACCCGCAGTAGAAGCAACTGAACCAGAAACAACCGCACCAGATACGGCGGATTTGTTGGCTTTTGCTAAAGCTGCTTATAAAAATATTCAAGAAAAACAACAACTAGAAACAGAATTATCTGTAGCGGTTGAAGAAGATACTATCAGTCAAGAAATAGTAGAAACTCAAGTAGGGGAAATAACTGCACCGATAGAAATAGATGCAACCATCGCAGAAATTACTGAAGATGTTGTTAATGAACTACAACCAGAACCAGAATTAGCTAATTTATCTTTTTTAGAACGGGCTGCGGCCGAAAGACAAGCTAAACAAGAGAAATTAATTGCTAGTGCCATAGAAACCGAAATTCCCGAAATACAGATAACTCCGACAGCACCAGAAATAGAGATTCCAGAACTGGTATTTGATGATGGGTTTAAGTGGTCAGCAAAGGTTTTAGCCGCCCAAGGGAGAAAAGCTGAAGATATTTCCCTGGAAGAAATTACTTGGTTGAAAAAACTCCGTCAAGGTTTAGATAAAACTCGGCGGAATATTCTTAACCAACTAAAATCAATTGTTGGTCAGGGGCCTCTTAATCAAGAGGCTGTCAATGAAATTGAATCATTACTTCTACAGGCAGATGTGGGGGTAGAGGCAACTGATTATATTATTAGTGCGTTACAAAAGAAATTACTCGCAGAAGTTACTCCCCCAGAACAAGCGATCGCTTATCTCAAAGAAATTCTCCGAGATATCCTAGATGCACCCTTGCAAAATCAAGACAAACCTAGTTTTGCACCGGCAAAAGACACCCTGACCATTTGGTTAATTACCGGAGTTAACGGGGCGGGAAAAACTACCACCATCGGTAAAATTTCTCACCTAGCACATAAATCCGGTTACAAGTGCTTAATTGGTGCGGCGGATACCTTTCGGGCTGCGGCTGTGGAACAGGTCAAAGTTTGGGGAGAGAGAAGCGGTGTTGAAGTTATCGCCAATCCTGGGAAAAACACAGATCCGGCAGCCGTGGTGTTTGATGCGATCGCTGCTGCTCAATCTAGAGAAACCGAACTACTATTAATAGATACCGCTGGGAGACTGCAAAATAAGAAAAATCTCATGGACGAACTCAGCAAAATCCGCAAAATCATTGATAAAAAAGCCCCCAATGCCCGTGTAGAATCGCTGTTAGTTCTTGATTCTACTTTAGGACAAAATGGATTGCGACAAGCTGAAGTATTTTCCCAAGCAGCCCAACTCAGCGGCGTTGTTTTAACCAAATTAGACGGAACAGCCAAAGGAGGTGTCGCCCTCGCTGTTGTTCAGCAATTAGGCTTACCCATTCGTTTTATTGGGGCTGGTGAAGGAATTGAAGATTTGCGTCCATTCTCTAGTCATGAATTTGTAGAAGCATTGTTAAGCGATTAATATCGTCGCCGAAAAATAATTGTCCTCAGACTAGTAGTCTGTCAATCCAAAAATGACGGGTAAAGGCAAGTAGGGGAGTGGGGGGAGTAGGGGAGGGAAAAACAGAAGTTTTTTCCTATCATTATCCGTCAAAATAAATTTGACGAACTACTAGAAGTCTGGGGCTAGACAAACAAATTCCAAGTTCTGCGCGGAATCTATAAAACCCGCCTTTATATCTCAAGCTATAATCAAAAGTGAAATTATCTTTAGAGAATGAGAAATGACGCTAAATAACTTATTAGAAATTCAAGGAATTATTCACCGCGATTCCGAAATTATGGGTGGAGTTCCTGTTTTTGTGGGAACTCGTGTTCCTTTACAAACATTTTTTGACTATCTCGAAGGGGAGAATGGATTAGCTGAGTTTATTAGTGATTTTCCCTATCTGGAGACTCAAACTATGAAAGTCTTGGAAAATACAGCTAAATTGATCATCGCTCAAGAACGCTGTGCTTGATGATTATATTACTAGATGAAAATCTTTTGAGTAAAAAACTCAAACAACCTTTTTTAAGGAAAGGCGACATAGTTTACAATGTTAATGATATGGGATGGCGTGGGTTGAAAGATCGAGAAATTCTTGATTTAGCTGAAAAATATCCTTTTGATGCCTTTATTACAGCCGATAAAAATCTTCCCTATCAACAAAATTTAACTAATATAATTTTGAGAATTATTGTTTTAGATTCTCGCAGCACTCGTCCTGATCATTTACTACCTTTAATGGAAAAAATTAGTGAAATTATCTCATCTTTATCAGTAGGATCTTCTGTATTGCTCAATGATATGGGTGAGATTGAATCTATTGGTTAATAGTTTATATTAAGATGAATCTGCACAAAATAAGCCTTAAAGAATAATTGAACGCAGATAAACGCAGATAAACGCAGATAAACGCAGGATATGAATGTCCTTTGATCAGCTAAATCCCCAGCAATGTAAAACTTATATTTAATCCCACGCTTTAATTCAAATGCTAGTATAAAAGTATACTGGATTTAGAGCATTAAGCAAAAATAAGCGAAATTTTTCCATAAAAGAAATCTATCTAAGGAAACATTTCGAGAATTTATGGTATATAGGTTAAATGTTTGTAGTCCATAATTGAACAAGTTTTGATTAAAAGCATGATGACAACTATGTTTTAACCAAAATTCCACCAACGCAAAAACCATGAATTAACTCACTGAAAATCTATCTGGTTTTTTAGTTTGATGATTCTTAATATATATTCTCTCAGGAATAGAGGTAATTTTGCTAATCGCAAACTTTTATTTCTCAAGATATATGAAGGGTTGATTCAGTTGTGAAAGAATTAGGGGCTGTTAATTAATCATAAAAATTACCGATTCCCAAAGATTTATTTTTGACAAATTAGAAAATTTATCATCATGGAAAATTAACCATCAAAAATGTCCTCAGCATTAACCAAGACTTAAAAAATTACCTTCAACATTTCTTCTACTCTTGCTAAAATCACGAATCTCGTTGAATATGATTTCACAATTTATCAAGAAAGAGTATTTATAAAGAATCACACATTTGCTATTCTCAACTGCAATATTAACCTGTGTCACAATTTCCCCCCCATCCTACTGATAGTAATAGCAGCACCACCACAGATGTCACTCCTGTGGTGGCACTCAAAGAACTTGTGTCCAGGCTGCATCGAGAACAAAATAAAATTCAAGACTTGCTGAGTTCCTTAGGATTTGCCCTCAGAAGCTTTAATAATTTAAATCAGTTTTTGGAACTGATTCCCCTCATGGCTACCAGAGTGACAGATGCGGAAGGTAGCGCACTTTTTCTTTATAAACCCAATGGACAAATTAGATTAGAACAACTACATTGGCAAGATACTCAGCAACGAAAAAATATTAGAAAAGCCCTAGAAACTGCCAGTAGTCAAATTACTCTTTTAACTAATTCTGGTCCTGCTGCCATTTCCACAGGCATTCTAGATGACCAAATGCACGCCGTTTTAGGTCCAGATGTCCAAATCTTTGGGACAGCTATTTTAGTTAAGCATACAGAACGGGGTTGGCTGTATGTTTTGAGTCGTGATCCAGAATATAGTTGGACAGAAACTAGACAAAAATTAGTGCGGTTAGTGGCAGACCAAACCGCAGTTGCGATTGACAATGATGAATTATCTGTAGAATTAAGAAAAAAAGCACGTTTAGATCAAGAATTAGAAATTGGTGCAGAAATTCAACGCCGACTTTTACCGCGTCAATGTCCAAATATTCCTGGTTTGTCTCTAGCAGCCCGTTGTAAACCGGCTAATCATGTTGGTGGTGACTACTATGATTTTATTCCCACTAATCAAAACCAGTTAAAGCCCAAACCACAAGCATCTCCAGAAAATGCCAGTTGGGGTTTGGTAATTGGGGATGTGATGGGTAAAGGTGTTCCCGCAGGTTTGATTATGACGATGTTGCGGGGAATGCTACGAGGTGAAGTATTGCATGGTAATTCCCCAGCGGGAATTTTGCAAAATTTGAATCGGGTTATGTATGCGGATTTGGAAAATTCCCACCGCTTTGTGACGATGTTTTATTCAGAATATGACCCGCAAACGCGAATTTTATCTTATAGTAATGCCGCCCATAATCCGCCTTTATGGTGGCACGCAGCGACAAAAACTGTGAGCCGTTTGGATACGTTCGGGATGTTAATTGGTTTAGATGCCAATAGCGAATATCAAGATGCTCAGGTTCAGTTAGAATCTGGGGACACAGTTATTTATTATACTGATGGTTTGACTGATGCAGCGGCGGCTGGTGGCGATCGCTTTGATGAAGATAATTTTGTTACATCTTTCAGAACGGCTTGTAAGTATTGCAATAGTCCCCAGGAAATTGTGGAATATCTATTTGATCAAGTTCAGCAATTTATCGGTGCTGATAGGCAAAATACCGATGATATGACGTTGGTGGTTTTGCAGATTGTGTGATTAGTTATGGTAAAAATTCTATGTCCAGAATTTGATTCACAGTGTCAGGTAAATCCGCTGGGAGAGCGATCGCTACCAATACTTATGCAAAGACTACATAACACAAGATCCCCGACTTCTTTAAGAAGTCGGGGATCTGACTTTTACAATGTCCACAAATCAAATATAAATTCTATTCTTCAGGGATTGAATTTACTCCTGCTTTTACCATTTTTCCGCCCAATAGATAATTTCTGAAGATGCAACATCAATTGCGACTCCATGACTATTACCATGATTCCATTTTGCACCAGGTTGGCTTTTATCTTCGGCTTTTAATACTAATATTTCATAACTGCTAGGAAAGGTTTCTGTTTCTGAATCGCTAGTATAAAAGAATGTTGTCGGTACGCCGTTGGGTTGGTTACTATGAGTATTTGTATTCCCACCCTGGTATTGATGCTGAGAGATTTTTTTGTACTGTGTCAGGAGGTTTTTAATCTTTGCTTGTGGTTCTTTGATCCGCAGTTGTAAAGAATTACTTCCGGGAGTTAATCCCGAAGCATAAGCCATTTGTAAAACTTGAGAATCATTAGGAATTTGTCCGGGAAAATGTTGAATTTGTTGAATATCAGCCCATTGGTGGTTACGGATTTCTTGATATTGTGATGTATCAGTAATTAACTGTAATTGTTTGGTTTTACTAGCAGCTTTACTCATCCAGAAACTGCCAATAACTAGACCAAAACTACCCAGGGACAGTAAAATTATTGGAGCGAGTTTAACTAAAATAGATCGCTTCATTCCGTTGGTTACATCTAGCTTGTAGATTAATATCCCAACCTTTAAAACAGTAGTCCTGATAGTTTTGAATCTAGCTTGAGTTAGATTGACAGAAAAATTTTGATTTGGTTAAATTGATGACAAATTCACAAAGAACCAAGAATCATTCCCGCTAACATTAAAAAACCAATCCAGACATTTTGGCGAAACATTTCTCCATAAGCAGGATGAGGGATTTCAGGCTGTTGTAAGCGGATAATTTGCCAAATCCAGCCGATACTAGCCAAAATTAAACTGATCCAAAATGCTGTGTTTAAATTAACTAATAAACCGACTCCAGCTAAGAGAATAACCGTACCAATCAAGAAAACAGCGATCGCTGTAGGGGCATATTTACCAAAGAATAAAGCGCTAGAATTAATGCCAATGCGTTGATCATCTTGGCGATCGCTCATGGCATAAATGGTATCAAATCCTAATGTCCATAGTACCGTCGCGCCCCAAAGCAACCAAGTCGGTGCTGTAATATTAGCTGTAACAGCACTCCAACTAATTAAAACCGCAAAACCCCAAGCAATCGAAAGCACCAATTGGGGAACAGGAAATACCCGTTTCGCACCGGGATAAAGGACAATTACTGGAACTGCGGCCACAGACAACCAGAAGCTTAAAGGGTTAAGATAGAAAGCGACAACTGCGGCACAGACGAGGGAGACTATCCCCACCACAATGCCAATTTTAACGGAAATGGTACGAGATGCAAGCGGGCGATCGCGTGTTCTCTCAACTTGGGGATCAATATCTCTATCCCATAAATCATTAACTACGCATCCAGCCGCACTGGTGGCAATACTACCAAAAATAATCACTCCCACCAGGGGTAACGGTGGTTTACCCGCAGCGGCTAAAAATACCGCCCACAATGCGGGTATCATCAGAATTAACCTCCCTTCTGGTTTATTCCACCTTAACAGCCGGATAATTACAAGCCATAATGGTTCTGGGTTGATTTTTGGTGTTTCTAACATATTTGCTGATTTAACATATCTTTACATTTATAGAATATCGTTATTTGCTATTTGTCCTCCAGTCCCTATTCATCTATTCAGAGAATAACAAAATGGTAAATTTAGTCTCGGCTAACTGGGAAAATAAACCTAGTGAATCAGTTCAAGAAAATCAGATGATTGCAGCCATTGATATTGGTACAAATTCTTTACATATCATAGTGGTAAAAATTGAAGCAACTTTACCATCTTTTACCATTATTGCCAGAGAAAAGGAAACGGTGAGATTAGGCGATCGCAATTTAATTACTGGCGAATTAAAACCGGAAGTGATGATGAAAGCGATCGCCTGTTTAGGAAGATTTAAAACTCTTGCTGACAGCTTAGGGACAAATAGTATTGTTGCTGTGGCGACAAGTGCAGTCCGGGAATCTCCCAACGGTCAAGAATTTCTTCAACAAATCGAAACCGAAGTCGGTTTAAGCGTTGACTTGATTTCCGGTCCCGAAGAAGCCCGTCGCATCTACTTAGGTGTATTATCGGGGATGGAATTTAACAACAAACCGCATATCATAATTGACATTGGTGGTGGTTCAACAGAATTGATTTTAGGAGACAGTGAAGAACCCCGTAGTCTCACCAGTACCAAAATCGGTGCAGTGCGCTTAACTGGGGAATTAATCGCCTCAGATCCCATCAGCGAAACCGAATTTAAATACCTCCAAGCTTACGCTAGAGGAATGCTAGAACGTTCTGTGGAAGAAGTGCAAGGAAAACTCAAAATTGGCGATTCTCCCCAGTTAATCGGCACATCTGGGACAATAGAAACCATCGCTACCATCCATGCGCGGGAAAAATTAGGTCTTGTTCCTTCCACCCTCAACGGGTATCAATTCAGTCTTCAAGACTTGCGAACTTGGGTAAATCGCTTACGCAAAATGACCAATGTAGAACGGGCTACCGTTCCGGGAATGCCAGAAAAAAGGTCAGAAGTGATACTTTCAGGGGCAGTAATTTTACAGGAAGCAATGACCTTGTTAGGAGTACAATCCGTAACAGTCTGTGAACGGTCTCTTAGGGAAGGCGTAATTGTAGACTGGATGCTAACTCATGGCTTCATTGACAACAGACTGCGGTTTCAAAGTTCCATTCGGGAACGCAGTGTATTAAAAACTGCCAAAAAATATCAAACTAACTTAGAACATAGCGAGCGTGTTACCGCTTTTGCACTTAATATATTTGACCAAACCAAAGGACAATTACATTATTGGAATGCAGATCAACGTCAATTACTATGGGCTGCTGCCATTTTACACAATAGTGGTCACTATATCAGCCATTCTGCACACCACAAACATTCATACTACTTAATTAGAAATGGTGAATTACTGGGTTATAACGAAACCGAAATCGAAATTATTGCCAATATAGCCCGTTATCACCGCAAATCTCCACCCAAGAAAAAACATGAAAGCTATCGGAATCTATTGCACAAAGAACATCGGACAATGGTTAATCAACTCAGTGCAATTTTAAGGTTAGCTGTTGCTTTAGACAGAAGACAAATAGGGGCTATTTCTCATGTTCAATGTGAATATGTTCCCAACTTCAAAGAATTTAAGATGTTGATATTTCCATCATTAATTGATGATGAATGTGCCTTAGAAATGTGGAGTTTAGATTACAAAAAAGGAGTTTTTGAAGAAGAATTTGGTTTAAAATTTGTGGCAATATTAGCAAATAGTAACACTCCATTGAGCTAAGTAGGTTGGCGTTAAAAATTGTCGATCAAACAGCTATTAATGAGATTTTACGCCGTCATATTGAAATGAAAAGAGCGATATAAAATTTATTCTATTCCTGTCAAATTGGCAGCTTGTTGAAAATAAGGTTGTAACATTTCACCAAGTTCTTGAACAATCAGGGAATTTGTATTTTTTGCTAATTCTGGTAAAATTAATTCTTTGCAGAAGCGATCATATTCTAAATGTTCTACCTTCAAATATTGATAAGCTTTTCTATGTATATCCTTTAGTGCTTCTTTACCTCTAAAAAATATTTTTGCTTCTTGAAAATCCAGTTCATGGGGATTATTAATATAGGTTTGCCACTGAAAATCTTGACTTATAATTATATCCTCTAACATATTTATTAAATTCAATATTCTGTTTTCTGATTCACTCGCTTTATCAACTACTTGCTGTTCAAAAAAAGTTCTCATATCTATCAAAGATAAAGATTCTATTTGATCTAATGTTAGTCTGAAATTTGCATTTTCTCGGAATTGAAACTTTAAACATTCAAATAATTCTCTTATTATCGAGTCTTGAAAATATTGTACTAGCCATTGTTCTAGCTGTGATTTGCTTAAATTATTATCAGTATCCTTTCTATATGTCTTCTTCTCACCTGTTTTTTCAGTAGATATCTGATTGAAAAGATTAGCAATAGTTTCTGTTTCTTCAAGTAAGAAATTTTCCCATTCATGTCTTTTCCAATAGATAATTCTTACTGATTTGTCTCTGATTAAATTAGAGTCAAGTTTGCTACTTATTTGCTCAATTTTTTCCTGTGTCCTAAAATCTCTATCAGTAATGGCAATTACTGGTATGCTTTGGTGTAATTGACTTTTATGATAGATTAATTTACCTATAGAATTAAAATTCCCACTACCACCTATTTCAATTACTTCATATTCTATGTCTGATAGCAAGTCTTGAGTTATTAGTTTACGAATAACTGTTCTAATAAATACAACTTCGGGACTTGTAGGCGCACCTTCAATTAATATATATAAAGTATTACTCAAGATTTCCATTATTTTTCTTCCAAATCACCCAAATTAATAATTTCCGAATCATAAAACATTTTTGCCACAGTTGGGGAATGGGTTGTAAAAATATATTGATTATTTGAATCATCTTCCCGCAAAACTTGAATTAATCTTTTTTGCCAAGCAGGATGTAAATGTAGTTCAACTTCGTCAATAAGAACAATGGAATTTTTAGCGGTATCTGCTGCTAAACCAACTAAAATTCTTAAAATTTGATGTTCCCCTGAACTCATTTGTAGTAAATCATATTCTACACCCTTTCTTTTGAGAATCAAAGTATCAGAATCTGGACCAGACTCTAAACCTATTAATTCTGAAGGGAAGCAAATTTTATTAAATAATCTTTGAACTCTCTTCCAATAGGACTCGCCGTATTTTTCTTCACTCCATGTTCTATGTTTACGGTAATATTCAATTAACCAAGATAAAACATCACTATGTGCATTTTGATCTTCTATATTTTGTTTATTGAAACTCTTAAATAATCTTACAGTACGTCTTTGATCTAAATAGCAAACTCCACCAATTCTATCAAATATTTGTGAAGTTTGACGATTTTTAGATATTGCTTGAGAAGCTCTACCTCTTGCACCCAAAACTCTAATAGAACCTTTAGGTGAAATATCATGATCACATAAATTATTTGGGATTCTAGTTGGAAAATACCAAATAACTTTTGCTGGACTTTCTAAAGGTGCAACTGATTTTGATAAATTAAAGTTTTGCTTCAATCCCAGTGAAGAATAAACATCGTTAATAGCTTCAGCTTCATCTTTTTCAATGGAATACTCAAATGTGATTTGAGCAATATTAGCTCTACCTCTAACTAATTGTTGTACATTGTATTCCAAACCCTCTCTTAACTCTGGATTTTGTGGATTTTCAAAGACTTTAACTACAACATGAATTGCATCTAAAATTGAAGTTTTACCAGAACCATTAGGACCGACAATTAAATTGATAGATCGAGGACGACTAAGTAAATCGGTAAAATCTAAAGAGATATCTTTAATAGCACGAAAGTTTTTTATTTCCAAGGAATGTAATTTCATAATACTTCTCAATATTTATATTTTATTTAACTTTTATTACACACTAAACTCATCATGGTCTCTAAAAATAGGAAATATGGTAAAGATTTGAGCTTAAGTTGATACCATTGAGCATTGCTAAACTGCTACAAATATTAAAAACTTCCTGTCTTTGACTCTTTTACACAACAAACAAACTTGCATCAACGTGAAAAAACTTCCCTAACATCTCAGCTTGTTCTCGCGTCACTCCCACCTCACCATTAATTACCTGAGAAACTAACTCACTCGAACCTAAAACAGAAACTAAATCACCTATTTCTAAATCCTGCGCTTCCAATAAATGCAAAATTCTCGAACGAGGGGTAGAAATATTTAGCTGATAATGCTGACTTTCAAAATCTTCAATTAGCCTTACCAATAACTCCAACAAAGCATTTTCTTCTGCTGTCAGACGAGGACGCGAAAGCAAATCTTCCACAACTGCTAAAAGCCGATCATTTTCTTCCTCAGTTTTAATAACTCGCGGTTGAGACTGAGAAAGTAATTTGCTGTAAACTTCTGAATCAAAAGTAAGAGTCATTTTTCCAGTAGTCTTTGTCATAAGAATACCCGGTAAGTGGGAAACTCAGTGGCTTTAGCCCTGAGAGGGAAACGGCACGAGCGGTTTTAACCGCTGTGAATCTTAAAATTGAAACCAGATTTTTGATTGGAACCTGGAAACCAACTCCCTTGCGGGGTAATGTTAGCTTCGACCTGTTATAAGAGCTTGTTAGGCTGGCAACACTGTTTCAGTGACCTTAAAACTGTTTAATTGCCAGCGACAGAGCAGGGAACTAGCTACGCATTCCAGGGTGTCGTGACTCAAATAACGGCTACCATGAGAGTAAACTCAGGGTGGTCTGGTCAGTACGGCTTGCTTGATTACTCTTGCAAGCCCAGTCCCTTTAGGGCTGGGTTACTGACATTCTGCATGAGTTAAGACATATTTAATATAGATGACCTGGTTCTCATAATTAATACTAGCAATTAAACGGTATTTATTGCCTTTAATATTGAAAACTGTCAAATTACCAACAGATTCAGCCTTGGGATAAACAGACTGTACTTCTACTAAATTACCCCAATTAGCTTTACTAACAGTAAAATACCAGTCATCAAGAGGTTCACAACAGTCTGCGTGTTCTTGACAATATTCTCTAAGCTTTTTTCGGCTGATAACGTGCATTAAACTTTAATTTAAACTTGAGCAGCCAATAATTTTATACAGTTATTACAACAATATCACATTCTCAAAATTAGATGGTTTGTTGTGCGATTCTTAAGTCGGGCTAGTACCGCAGGGCAAAAGTCAAAAGTCAAAAGTCAAAAGTCAAAACTAATATACAGTAGGCTTTTTGGCGATTGAATATGGTTGCTTTATTTATGCCGTGATGTACTAGTTCCCTCCGGGACGCTTTGCGTAGCTTGCTACCAATGTACCAGTTGTGTAAGTCCTGTACCTATAACCAAAAATTATATATATATAAATATCACAATACAAATTTATTATGTTTACGGTTGCATAGCCATAACCAGACATTGATATATTCACAGAAGTATTTATATAAACAAAGTAAAAAATATAACACTGAAATTTAAGAATTTCTTTTATAAAAAATCAGCCTAGCCATGCTAAAGTTTTAATCTCGTTATATTCCTTAGCTGCTTCAGCTTATGCATCTGCATTCTTTACATCAACAACACCTTGAAGAATTAGTCAAGAGTAGTGGTATAAACTTAGACTTAATTCGTTTAAATTTCAAATCGCTTCAAGGCATAAATGCTTATGAATATTTGCTGATTTCTGACCAACTCCCTCGCACCAATACAGGGATGATTAAAAACGCTTGGTTACAGCGGTATAGCCACATTACAGAAGGTGGTTGGTGGTGTTCGGGACTCGACCCTCTCAATAATTGGCATAAGATGGAATGGGGATGTTTTAAACCCAACCAACCGCGACAAAATCAAAAGGGCAAATCAATTAAATATGAACATCCTCCCAGCACCCCCACACGCATATTTTGTTTACGCATATCCTTACAAATTTGGCAACAAGTTGGCCAACTTTACAACTTAAATTTACCGGAAAATATTACTATTAATCATGATGATGAAGCCGAAGGTTTTTGGTCATGGGTAATTAAAAATAAAATAGCCATTGTCATTTGTGAAGGTGTGAAAAAAGCCGCAGCCCTTTTAAGCCAAGGATATGTTGCTATTGCTATTCCTGGTATTAATAGCGGTTATCGAGTTATTAAAGATGAATTTGGTAAAGTTACCCGGCGGCAATTAATACCTGATTTAGCAGTATTTACAAACATAAAACGCAACTTTTATATTTGTTTTGATTTTGAAACTCAAGCTAAAAAAATTGCGGCTGTAAATAATGCTATTTCCCAATTGGGTTGTTTATTTCAACAACAAAACTGTCCTGTTAAAGTTGTCGAACTTCCAGGAAAAGAAAAAGGAGTTGATGAATTTATCATTACTAAAGGTGCAACAGCCTTTGATAAAACTTATCGTCAAAGCCTAGATTTAGATATTTATATTGCCCAAACCAAACCCCATACAGAGTTAACAATTCCCGCTGCACTTACTGTTAACCGTCCTTATTTGGGAAAAATTGCCTTTCCTACCTCTGGTTTAGTAGGAGTGAAATCAGCCAAGGGTACAGGTAAAACCACAGCATTACAAAGCATTGTTCAACGAGCAAAAAATCATAATCAACCAGTTTTATTAATTACCCATAGAATCATCTTGGGACGGTTTTTATGTGATAAAATCGGGATTAAATGGGGTTTTGAGCATGAATCATGGCGGATAGAAGCTGATGAAGTAGCTGTTAAGTGTCCGTTACCAATTACGCCATCTTTGGGATTATGTGTAGATTCAATTTGGAAATTAAAACCCGAAGATTGGCACGGTGCAATATTAATTTTAGATGAGGTTGAGCAGTCTTTATGGCATTTACTCAATAGTAATACCTGTAAACAAAAACGAGTTAAAATTCTTCGTATTTTCCAACAACTAATTTCTACAGTTCTCACAACAGGAGGTTTGATAATTGCCCAAGATGCCGATTTATCAGATGTATCTTTAGAATATTTACAGACCTTAGCCGGAATTAAATTAAATCCTTGGGTAGTTGTCAATGAATGGAAACCGGAAAAAGGTTGGGATACAACTTTTTATGATTCACCCAATCCCACACCCCTAATTCATCAATTAGAATTAGATTTAATTGCTGGACGTAAATGCTATGTTACTACTGATAGTCGTTCTGGCCGCTACAGTTGTGAAACTATTGAACGTTATTTAAAAGAACGTTTACAGAAACTCAGAAGAGAATTTCCTGAAACTTTAGTAGTTAGTAGTCATACTACTAATACACCTGGTCATGCAGCCGTTGATTTGATAGCTGCTATTAATCAAAAAATCACTGATTATGATACTGTTTTTGTTACCCCTAGTTTGGGAACAGGAATTAGTATTGATGTTCAACATTTTGACCGAGTTTATGGCATTTTTCAAGGGGTAATTCCTGACTCAGAAGCCCGTCAAGCTTTAGCAAGAGTTAGGGATAATGTTCCCCGTATTGTTTGGTGTGCTAAACGCGGTATTGGCTTAATTGGTAGTGGTAGTACAAATTATCGGTTACTGTCTAATTGGTATCAAGAAAATCAAAAAGAAAACTTAGCTTTATTAAGTCCATTACATAAAATAGATGTAGATTTACCTCTAGTTTATGATCCTATTCATTTACGCACTTGGGCAAAATTATCTGCTAGGGTAAATGCTTCTATTCGTCTTTATCGGCAATCAATGCAAGATGGATTAATAACTGATGGTCATCAAATTCAAATGCGAAGTAATGAAGTCCAAAATAACATTCTTCGTGATTTGCGTTTAGCCTTTTTTGCCACTGAACCTAGTGATGTAGAAAATCGCAAACGGTTAATTGTAGAAATTGTTAAAGTGCAAAAAGATTGGGGACAAAGTCTTCAAAAAGCCAAGGAGATTAAACGCAAAATCAAAGAAATTAAGCAGCAAAATCAATCAGCAGCAGCAAATTCTGTAGCTAATGCTAAAGATATTGACTATGTGGAATATGAACAGCTATTAACTAAACATTCTCTTAGCAATGGAGAACGTCATCAAGTTGATAAATATATTCTCAGACAAAGGTATGGAATTGTAGTTACTCCCCAACTCAAAATCCAGGATGAAAAAGGTTATTATGGACAATTATTAATTCATTATTATCTGACTCATGAAAGTGAATATTTTCATGTAAAAGATCAGCAAGAATGGAGTCAGCAGTTATTGTGGGGTGAAGGTAAAGTTTTTCTCCCAGATTTAAGAACCTATACGTTGAAAGTAGAAGCTATGCGGGCTTTGGGAATAATGCAATTTCTGGAAACAGAAAGAGTATTTAGTGAAAATGACGCTGATTTAATTTGGCTAAAAAATGTAGCTGGACAAAGTAGTAGACATATTAAACGCGCTTTAGGTATTGATTTAGTTAGAGGTAAAGAATCTGTTGCGGGAATTAAGTTATTAAGCCGACTTTTAGGTTTGTTAGGTTTGAAATTACAGCAAGTCAATGATGGTTATAAAATTGATTTAGACACTCTAAATGATGGTAGAGATAAAATATTTGCAGTTTGGCAACACCGTGATGATTTGATGTTAACTACTTTACATAATATGGAATGTGAAATTGTAGATTTATCTAAAAAGTCTCAACAGGAAGCTGTACTGATAAGTTAAACAACAAAAAAACAGATCCCCGACTTCTCAAAGAAATCGGGGATATATCTGATCTATCTGTGGTAAAATCTATTTTGTGTGCTTACAAGTTACAAAATGAATAAAAATATTGATTTTGATGTTGTTAATGCTTTACACCAACAGGGTTTAGATCATTATCATGATGGTAATTATCAACAAGCACTGGCTAATTTTGATGCGGCTTTAGAATTATATGCTAATTTTTCAATGGCTTATATTAATCGAGGTAATATTTTTCATATTTTAGGTAATTATCAAAAAGCTATTGCTGATTATAATCAATGTATAAAAATCAATCCTAATTTTCCTGAAGCTTACCATAATCGGGGTAACAGTTATTATGCTTTGCAAGAATATCAAAGTGCAATTTCTAATTATAATCGTTCTCTAGAAATTAATCCTAAATTTGGTGCAGCTTACTACAATCGGGGTTTAGTTTATGCCCGTATCCAAGATTATTATCAAGCAATTGCTGATTTTAATCAAGCATTAAAAATAGTTCCTGATGATATTCAAGCATACTATGAACGGGGTTTAGTCCATAGTAATTTGGGAGATTATGAAAATGCCATTAAAGATTACAACCAAGCATTACAAATTAATCCTACATTAGTTTCAGTATATGGTTTTCGAGCAAATGCACATCACCACCTGGGAAATTATGAAAATGCGATTATTGATTATAATCAAGCATTACAAATTGATCCTCATTTAGCAACAGCTTACTATGGAAGGGGCATGGTACGAGAAGCTATACAAGATCTTATTGGTGCAGTTGCAGATTATACTCAAGCTATAGAAGTATCTCCAGAATTTGCCTCAGCTTACTGTAAGCGAGGAGATGCTTACAAGTTGTTAGGTAATATACAAACAGCTATTCAAGACTATAACCAAGCATTAAAGATAGATTCTGATTCTTTAGCAGCATATTATCATCGAGGAAGTAGTCGCTATATAGCTAAAGATTTTACAGGAGCAATTAGTGATTTTACTGAAGCTTTACGATTAGATTCCCAGTCTGCTGTATTTTATAGCGATCGCGCTAATGCTCGTTATGCCCTAAAGGAGTATCAAAAAGCTATATCAGATTATACTCAAGCCATCAGCATTAACCCTAATTTAGCTGAAGACTGGTTTAATCGCGGTCGTAGTCACTTTCTGCTAGGAGAATTAAATACCGCATTAGCAGATTTAAACCAAGCTATCCAATTACAACCACGCTATCCTTTAGCTTATTTAGTTAGAGCAGACATACATAGACATTTAGGGAATCAGCTAGACGCAATCGCTGATTTCCGTAAATCTGCTGATCTCTATTCTCAGTCAGGAAACACGCGATATTATCAGGAAATTACCAATCTGATTGCCAAAATGTCTCAGACTTGAATAGGGAACAGGGAACAGGAGAGAAACTTCTTTCTTCTTTCTTCTTTCTTCTTTCTTCTTTCTTCTTTCTTCCTCCTGACTCCTGACTCCTGACTCCTGACTCCTGACTCCTCAGTTAATTTCTCGATAGCGTTTTTGAAGATCCTGAATTGTGAATAAAGCCTCAAACTGCAAGCCAGCGGACTCATATAACGCCCCACCGCCTTGCAATCTATCTATTAGGGAAATTACCCTATCTACCGTATAACCAGCCGCCTGTAACCGCTCCACAGCCTTGAGTGCAGATTGTCCAGTTGTTACCACATCTTCCAAAACTACGACTTTTGCCCCCTGGGGTAAACTGGGACCTTCAATGTAAGCCATTGTCCCGTGTCCCTTGGCTTCCTTGCGAATAATTAAAGCTGGTATCAGTCTATTTTCATACACAGAAACCACACTAACTGCGGAGACAATCGGATCAGCACCTAAAGTTAAACCAGCTACAGCTTGAGTATCTTCAGGCAACATTGGTAACAATAACCTCGCCATAGCCAAAGCACCTTGAGGATGGAGTGTGACTTGTTTACCATTAATATAGTAAGAACTACGTTGTCCAGAGGAAAGAACAAAATCACCTTCTTGATACGCAAGCTGGCAAAATAAATCTAGTAGCTTTTGACGGAGAGTAGTTAAATCAGTGGTAACTGCCCAAATATCTGAGTTGCTAGAGGTTTGAGTGGAATAAGACATTACAAACAATTAAAAGTTGTGTTAAACCAAAATTGAAACTCAATAGAGTTATATTTATTAAGCATAAATTAAGATTCACCCAAAACCTAGCGAGAATTAAATTAATTTAATTCTGTCCGCAGAAACGAGCTTGGCTTTCGCGCTGAGAGTGTCAATCTCCCTCTTCGCTGATGACTACCTTACCTCGAAAGATAAACTAATTGTAGATGTTGTAAAACAACATAATCGCTACGGTATTAGATAAAAGTTCCATACTCTTTAAAGGAGTTAAGTAGAACCGCTTGAACAATTCAAAGTTTGTAGTGAGGAATTTATTCCTCATTTGAGGGCTGAAGCCCTCACTACGAAATCATCTTGGCTTGTTACAGCCTGGTCAAATTGCCACAATTACTCAACTGCACAGTGAATCTGGATTACAACAGCGCCTTCTAGCAATGGGTTTCCGCACCGGTAGGCAAATTGTGATGTTGCGTCGGGGATGACAGTAGATTTGATGATGGCAAAAATCAAGATTGGTAAGGCTGAGGGTGCAGATTTAATGGGGACTATTGCCCATCAAATAGACTGGGTACAGGCTTATAGTTTTATGTTATTTACTCTGCTTTATGTCCCTTGTTTGTCAACTGTTGCCGTGATCAAAAGTGAATCGAAAAGCTGGAAATTTGCAGTTATATCTGTAGTTTGGTCTATTGGTTTAGCTTGGGTAGCAAGTTTTATTTTCTATCAAAGTGCAAGAGCTTTAGGATTTTAATTTTTATAGCAATTTTCGGAGTTGCATAATGGTGGTATAGTAGTCGTTGGTACGGTGAGGCAAGTAACTAGTTGCTTATTTGCTAATTTTCCTTAATGGATGCTACGGTATGGGAATACCATAACTGCCAACGCATTATTTGTAAGTAAAATAAAGATTCGTGCTGTTTAATGCCTTAAAAGTGACTTTTTTCTTACCCGGACAATTTTTGAGTGCTAATTTGTTTTATGGAATCTAAATTTGGGAATTATCAAAAGAAAGTTAACCAGAATGACTTGCTGAAAAAAATTCCTAAATCAATCAATCCTGATTTCATTTACTTGTTTAGAAAGTATCTGTAAGTAATTTCAATCCTCTCCTCACAAAACTACATGAAACTACGTTCATTACTCCTATTTAGTATCACAACTACTCTTTTATTATCTTTACCAGTTAAGGCAAATTCTGATAACAACCAGCTTGAGAACCCAAGTCGCTGGAGTTTAAATAAATCAAATGTACAATTGCCAGAAATTAAATTTATTCCCCCTGATTCTGTCAGCAATATCAGTCCAACAGATACTCGTAACTTCACTGGTATATTGCCTTTAGGAAGAGAAATTTCAGAACTACAAACTCCCATTAAAACATTAATGGCTCGCTACAAATTTCTCTCTCCTGGAATTTTCTTTATGGACTTGGAAACAGGGGATTATTTAAGCATTAATGGAGATAAATCTTTTGCGGCTGCTAGTACAATTAAATATCCGATTTTAATTGCTTTGTTTCAGCAAGTAGATGCTGGAGAAATTCAATTAGATGAAACTTTAGTAATGGGCAGGAAACATATAGTTGGTGGCTCTGGAAATATGCAATATGCAAAGGTGGGAAGTAAGTTTAGTCTCTTAGAAACTGCAACTAGGATGATGACTATTAGCGATAACACTGCAACGAATATGATCATAGATCGTTTAGGCGGGATTACTCAATTAAATCAAAAATTTCGCAGTTGGGGATTGGAAAATACTGTTATGCGAAACAGACTGGGAGATTTTAAAGGAACTAATAAAACCAGCGCTAAAGATTTGGTAAAACTATCAGCTTTGATGGAAAATAATCAGTTAGTTTCCAATACAAGTGAATTACAAGTAATAGGTATTATGAATGGTTGTCGGAATAGAAGTTTATTACCTTCTGGTTTAGGTTCTGGGGCGAAGATAGCGCACAAAACAGGAACACTTAGGTTTATATTAGGAGATGCAGGTATCATTGAAACGTCATCAGGTAAGCGTTATTTAGCAGGAGTTTTTGTGCAAAGACCGAATCATGATGCTAGAGCAAAAGATTTTATTCGTCAAGTTTCTCAGGTAGTCTATGGTTATTTTGACCAACCAAAACTAAGTACCCAAAGAAGCTAGTAAATCTACACAAATTACAGTAGAAGTTATTTCTAAATCTAAACAAGTTTGTTGGAAAGTCACTTCATATAAAGATGTGTCTATACATTATTCTTTATATGAAGTGATTAAAACTTTGGATCTTTCACGCGATTACAAACATCATCAGATCAATAATGAATGGGAGATATAAATCCCCCATTACCCCAGTAAATTATTTTGTCTTTTGATTAAACAAGATAACTGGTATTTGGCACAATGGGAAATATTGCATACTCATACCAAGCTGTCCAGATAAAACTGCGAATCCAGCGTTGACGTTTTTCCAAACTTAATTCATACGCAAATGCACCAGAAGATTCATCAATGGAAGATAAATGAGAGTTACAACCACAGCCATGTTGATAGGTAAACCCGTATTTGGAGGCGATACTTTGTACCTTCATTTGGATTGCAAATACCTTACCTGCGTGGAGAATAGCATCCCAAGAACGTTTATGTTCTATATCCCGTTGATCAAATCTTAAAGCCCGTTCTTCAAACACATGATCTCGATAAATTGGAGCTAAATGTACATGATAGAAACTAGCTGGTAAATCATATCCAAATTCATCAAAAAGTTCTAAACCAATACGAGCTACTTTTACTTCGTTATTGTATTCAGAACCCTTTGATTCAAAATTATGTAGAACTTCTCCAAAGTTCGGATAGTTGTGAACCATAAAGTCATGTCCATAAAATTCCAGAGTTTCCTGTGCCATTTGTCCAAATAGCTGGGAAAATGACGGTATTAAATGAGATAAATGGGGGCGTTCATTAAACAAATCAACATCACCATATTGCAGTTTATATTGAAATAACTGCGCCATTTCCACATAAATTTGTGGATTACTGAATCTGACGTTTGCTCTACCTTTAGCGATATCTTGCCATACAGAAGGTAGTTGAGAAAGGGTAACGGCATTTTCACCAACAATGACTGCAACGTTAGAGACTTCTTGAAGCTGCATATCCAATTTCCGCAAAGAGATTAATTAGTTAGTTTACTGTAAAGAATCCCTTTTTTATCTTTTCAACATAATAATAAATGTTTGACAGACTGTCTTTTGACATTTAACTTACAAGTAGGTTGGGTTGACGCAAGGAAACCCAACATTGTCGGAATTTTGTTGGGTTGCGCTGTCGCTTAACCCAACCTACTAGTCTGTTAAAGACATTTTGACGCATAAAGAAGAAATGAACCACGAAGGACGCAAAGAGCGCGAAGGAAGAAGGAAGAAGGAAAATTTATTTACCCGTCATTTAGTTCTTGACAGACTACTACAATATATTCACAAAAATATATACGGTTAAATCCATTTTCAACCATCTTTTAATATTCGTTGTCGGACTCGTTCTATAATTATTCCCTCTTCAGGAGATAACCCATTAACTAACATTTCATATATTAATGGTACACCCAACTCTAATTCTTCTAAAAGTAGACTTTGGCTAAATACATCTTCTGGTGTTCCTTCTAGCATCAATTGTCCTTTATCCATGACAAAAACCCAATCTGCCCAACGATAGACTAAATCTAAATCATGAGTTGCCATTAATAGAGTATTGCCATCTTCATGAATTTTTTTCAGAGTTTTCATCAAGTTTCGAGTATGCTTAATATCTAAATATGCAGTGGGTTCATCTAATACTAAAAGTTGTGGTTGTAGTACCATTACATCAGCTATAGAAACTCGTTTTTTTTGTCCTAAACTTAAATGATGTACTGGCTTTTCTGCTAAATCAGTTAACCCAAACTCAATTAAAACTTGTTCGACTCGATTCTTGATTTCTGTTTCCGGTAAACCTAAATTACACAAACCATAAGAAATATCTTCCTCAACCGTAGAAGCTACTAATTGTTGTTCTGGATCTTGAAATACTAAACCAACTTTTTGGCGAATTTTACTGAGATGTTGACGATTATAAATTAACGGTTCACCACACCATTTGACAATACCAGAATTTGGTTTATAAAGTCCATTAGCTAATAAGAAAAGTGTGGTTTTTCCACAACCATTTTGTCCAATTAAGGCACACTTTTTTCCAGAAGGAATCTTCATGGTTAAACCATTCAAAGCTGATTGTTGTAGCCTTTGTGAACCTGGATACGTGTAATGTACTTCCTCAAATTCGAGTAAATATTCCTGCATTTTGGCAAATTTCTAATCCTATTAATAATACACAGCCACAAATTGCTTCAATGGTATATCGTGGAGATGGACGATAACGTCGGGGATGCCAAAATCGCAATTCACCACTAAAACCCCTTGCTTGCAATCCTAGAGAAAATTGACTATATTGTTGTAGAGTTCGCTGTAATAATTGTCCAATTAATAATGCTAAACTTTTCATGCTAGTTTGCCAATTAGAATAGCCACCACGAGAATTTTGTGCTGTCAATAATTCATTAGCTGTTTTGAGCAAAATGAAAATAAACCGATACATTAGTAATAGCAAATCAGTTAAAAGTGCTGGAAATCTCAACCAACGTAAAGTTTGCAAAATTTCTGTGAACGGGACAGTTAACATGAGAAAATATAAACAAGAAACAGAGGCTAATGATCTAGTGACAATTTCCCATGCTTGAATGCTACCACTACGACTGATGTAAAGATAGAATTGTCCAAAAGTCATTCCATACCATGAGTCTAATTGAACGATTGGCAAATCAGTAATTGCCACTCCATTTACCATGAGTGCGGGTAAACTTGTTAAACAAAAGACTATGGTAAACATTAACAATCGCCAATAAACACCAGCCGGAATTTTTGCATAAATTACTGTCCAAATACTCATCCATATCACCATCAAAATTTGTACTAGTGAATGGGTAGAAAGAGAAATAGCCAATGTCGTAAATGCAAAAATTAGTTTATGTTCCGGTGGTAATCTTCTTAGTTGATTAGTGTAAGCTAGGGTATCTAATTGTAGAGTCATTCTTCACGTTTTGGCTGTTGAGAACGTCCTTTATATACACCAATTGCATAACCAACTACTCCCGCACCTAAAGCTGCTTGAGAAGCAAATAATAAACTTGCTATTTCCCCACTAGCTGGTTCAAAGATTGATTTAAACCAAGGTTTATATTCAGGTTGTATTTCTGTAATAGCGGCTTTAGCTTTGTCATCAGAACCACCAAATTTTCCATTACGCACAAATATTAATGGTGCAACTGCTAAAGCTAAAACGCCTAATATTAAAAACCAGTTATTTAAACTTTTTTTAGATTGGTTCATGACTGTGATTTTTTCCCTTAATTAATTGCAGAAGTTCCAATTCTTGAGGATTATAAGATTGTAACCAGTTCCAAACCAAGACAGTTAATAATCCTTCACTAATTGCTAAGGGTACTTGAGTAATAGCAAAAATTCCCGCGAACTTGATCAATGAAGCGATAAATCCACCCACAGGTGCAGGAAAAGCCAAGGCAAGTTGGATAGAAGTAATAATGTAGGTGAGTAAATCTGCCAAAGCTGCGGCTAAAAATATGGCGATTTTTTGTTTACCACTCAGGCGCATTGTGAAATTATAGATCCAATAAGCTGCGAATGGGCCAGCGATCGCCATTGAAAAAGCATTTGCACCCAAGGTAGTTAATCCACCATGTGCCAGTAACAAAGCCTGAAATAACAATACTAAGCTACCCAAAACTGTCATGGTCAGGGGTCCAAACAGCACCGCACCTAACCCTGTTCCTGTGGGGTGAGAACAGCTACCTGTGACAGAAGGGATTTTCAACGCTGACAGCACAAAGGTAAAAGCACCAGCCAAACCTAACAAAAGTTTCAATTCTGGGTTAGCTTGGGTAATGCGAGTCAAACTCCGCAATCCTAACATAAAAAATGGTAATGACACAACCCACCAAAATATCGCCCATTGCACAGGTAAAAACCCTTCCATAATGTGCATTGCGTAGGCAGGTTTGGGAAAATTAACTACTAGGTAAAAACTAATAACAGCCATGAAGATGAGATTAACTAACCCCGGTTTTTTCCTAGATATCATCTGTACCTCGCAGATTTATATAAACGTCTTTTCTTTTTTATCGGCGGGCATCCTGACTCACCATATTATGGCTCACAGTTGCGGGACAGCGCCGGATTTGCACCAGACTTTCCCCCTCACGTCCAATGGCTGTTCCCCATCAGAACCGATTTTGGTAACTATATCACATAAAAATAAGAAATAAATCACAATATCACGTTGTTAATCTGCAAGGTGGCAAAATAAATCTAGTGTCAATTTACCCAACTACTTACAAATCATTAAAAGTTGTGTTACACCTAAGTTGAAACTCAACAGACTGAATACCGTTTTGGAAATTTACCACGTCGGTAAAAACAATGGGTTCTGGAGTTTGATTTACTCACCCCAGAACTCAAGACTATTCTGCAAATCATCCCACAAATTATTGGCTTGAAAAAAAATTCTACAACTTCACGTCAGGGGGAAGCAGCACTTTGTCAATTACATGAATTACGCCGTTACTAGCTTTGACATCTGCTTTGGTAACTTTAGCATTACCTATAGTGACTCGACCTTTCTTAACTTGAATCTTTACTGAAGCACCTTCAACTGTTTTGACATCACCAGCCTTGATGCTTTTAGCAGTAATTTCCCCAGGAACTACATGATAGGTCAAAATCTTGACTAAGGTGGCTTTGTTTTCTGGCTTCAACAGTTTTTCTAAAGTTCCTTTTGGTAAAGCTTTGAATGCGGCATCTGTAGGTGCAAATACGGTGAATGGTCCTTTAGCTGATAATGTTTCGACTAAACCAGCAGCTTTGATAGCTGCTACTAAGGTTGTAAAAGAACTGTTACCACTGGCTACTTCTACAATTGTCCCAACAGTCTTTGTACTGGTATGGGGTGTAGCAGGTTTTGCCACAGGCTTAGTTCCAGCGAAAGCGGGAACACTGACGAAAAGAGTTGTGGCTGCAATGGCAATACTAACTGTTTTGGTAAATAGGGAATTCATTGTTTTTCACGGTTAAAAGTGTTTAAGATGTGAAAATTCTTGTTAATTTATCTTCACAATAGAAACTGTAACAGAATTTAACAATTTATGTCTGTTGATAACTATTCTGTCAGCATTGCCAATAATTGCGCCTCAGTCAATTGGCTAATTTCCAACTTCCGCGCTTTCTCTAACTTAGAACCGGCATCTGCACCTACAACTAAAAAGTCTGTTTTTCTGCTAATTGAATCAGTAATTTTACCGCCTGATTTTTGAATTAAAGCTTTGGCTTCATCGCGTTTTAAAGTTGGTAATGTGCCAGTAACAACAAAGGTTTTACCAGCAAATTTTTGATTAATTTCGCCCACAGACTGGGCTGCTGTGCTGTTTGCTAATTCTAAACCAATAGCCTGGATACGGGATATTAAGGTTTGATTGGCTGGAGTACGAAACCATTGATAGACTGATTGGGCGATTTCTGCACCGATACCATAAACACCTGCAATATCCGATTGTCTGGCGGCTGTTAAGTCTTCGACGGTGGTAAACTTCTCTGTTAATAATTGGGCGTTGACGCTGCCAACGTGACGGATGCCTAAACCATATAATACTCTAGCCCAGGGTTGCGTTTTTGATTGGGCGATCGCATTGATCAATTTTTCCGCCGATTTTTTTCCCATGCGTTCTAATGCACACAAGTCTTCTATTTGCAAGTCATATAAATCAGCCACGGAATGGACTAAGCTTTTATCTACAAGTTGATACACTAGCTTTTCCCCGACACCTTTAATATCTAACGCGTCACGACTGACCCAATGTTCAATTTCACCCTTGAGAATGGCGGGACAGGAAGCATTTATACATCTAGTAACTGCTTCTCCAGTTTCCCTGACTACTAGCTGTCCACAGGCTGGACAATGGGAAGGCATAATGAAAGGTTGGGTATTAACGGGACGTAGTTCTTTGATTACCCGGACTACTTCGGGAATGATTTCCCCGGCTTTGCGAACAATCACGGTGTCGCCAATACGGATGTCTAATTGTTCAATGCGATCGCTATTATGTAAGGTAGCACGGGAAACTGTTGTCCCCGCTAATTGTACGGGCAACATTTCCGCTAAGGGAGTTAATGCCCCGGTTCTGCCAACGTTAACAGTGATTTTTTCTACACGGGTGGGGGCTTCTTCGGCGGGATATTTTAAGGCTATAGCCCAGCGGGGAAACTTCTGTGTAAACCCCAATTGTTCTTGCAGTCTAAAAGTATTTAATTTGACGACAACACCATCTGTCATATAGGGAGAATTCAGCCGTTCTGTATCCCAATATTGGTAATATTCAACAACTTCAGCAATAGAATGGCAGAGTTTATGGTTGGTATCAACTCGAAAACCAAGTCTTTGCAATAATTCCAAAGCTTCCCATTGGGTATTGGCAATACTGGAATCATCCAACCCGGTAATATGCAAAGTATAAGCAAAGAAATCTAACTGTCGTTGTGCGACAATGCGAGAATCTAATTGTCTGAGCGTACCTGCTACAGCATTGCGCGGGTTAGCAAATATTTGTTCACCGGCTTTTTGTCTTTTCTGATTAATTTCTTTAAACACCTGTAAAGGTAGAAACACTTCTCCCCGTACTTCCACTTTAGCAATATTTTCTAAACCGTCAAAATTCAAACGCAGGGGAATTGAGCGAATAGTTCTCACATTTTGGGTAATCTCTTCACCCATTACCCCATCTCCTCTCGTTGTCCCCCTGACTAAAACTCCATTTTCGTAAGTTAATGCTAAAGCAGCACCATCAATTTTCAACTCAGATACATATTCTATTTCTCCGTCATTATACTGAGTTGGTGAGTGTCGCCGCCACCGTTGATCCCAATTTTGCAATTCTTCAATATTAAACGCATTTTCCAGGCTGTACAGGGGGATATTATGACGGACTGAGGTAAAATGGGCAGCAGGTCTTTCACCGACGCGCTGAGTCGGACTATCAGCAGTAATTAATTCGGGATTGTTAGTTTCTAATTCTTGCAACTCTCGATACAGCCGATCATAAACCGTATCTTCCATAATTGGCGCATCTAAAACATAATAAGCGTAGCCTGCTTTTTGTAGCAAACATCGTAGTTCTTCTATACGTTTGGTTTCAGGTTGAGTTGACATCATGAGTTTCATAGCAAAAAATAATAACAGTGGGACTTTAATTATAAGGAAAGTAGTAAGCAATCATGACTCAAACTTTTACATATCAACCCCCTATCATTATCGCTCATCGCGGCGCAAGTGGCTACCGTCCTGAACATACTTTAGCAAGTTATGAGTTAGCAATTGATTTAGGTGCTGATTATATTGAACCTGATTTAGTGATAACTAAAGATGGTATTTTGATTGCCCGTCATGAAAATGAAATATCAGAAACTACCGATATTGCTAATCATCCAGAATTTGCTCATTTAAAAACTACGAAAATTATTGATGATCAAATTAAAACTGGTTGGTTTACAGAAGACCTTACCATAACAGAAATCAAAACATTAAGAGCGAAAGAACGCATTCCCCAAATCCGTCCCCAAAATACAGCTTATAACGGCATATTTACTATTCCCACTTTTCAAGAAATCATTGATTTAGCAAAGCATAAAAGTCAAACAATTGGCCGCCATATTGGCATTTATCCAGAAACCAAACATCCCAGTTATTTTCAATCTGTTGGTTTACCATTAGAAGCCACTTTATTATTGAATTTGCAGGAAATTAATTTACCGATATTTATTCAATCTTTTGAAGTTAGTAACCTCAAAGAATTATCTCAGAAAACTGATTTGCCTTTAGTGCAATTAATTAATAATATTGGTAAACCATACAATTTTGTGATTGAGAATGATCCTCGGACTTATGCAGATTTATTAAGTCAAAAAAGTTTGAAAGAAATTGCGGAATATGCCCAAGCAATAGGTGTACATAAAAACTTATTGATTCCTAGAGATATTCATGGTAAATTATTATCACCGACATCTTTAATTATAGATGCTCATGCAGCTAATTTACAAGTTCACGCTTGGACTTTTAGAAATGAGGATTTTTTCTTGCCTTTAGACTTGCAAGGAAATCCTCAAAAAGAATATGAAATATTTTTTAGTTTAGGTATAGATGGTGTATTTAGTGATTATCCAAATATAGCTTTAACTGTCAAACTCAATGAATAATTTATCATTCAATCGCTTAACTCAAGTTGCTAAACTTTTTCTCAAATTAGGCATTATTGGTTTTGGTGGACCAGTTGCCCATATTGCTATGATAGAAGATGAAGTAGTTAAACGTCGTCAATGGTTGACACAAGAACATTTTTTAGACTTATTAGGGGTAACTAACTTAATTCCTGGACCCAATTCCACAGAAATGGCTATTCATATAGGATACATTTATGCAGGGTGGTTAGGCTTAATTGTTGCGGGAGTTTGTTTTATTTTCCCTGCGGTTTTAATTACAGGTTTATTTGCTTATTTATATGTAAATTATGGGACTTTACCCCAAGTTTTACCTTTACTTTATGGAATTAAACCTGTCGTTTTAGCAATTATTATGAATGCTATTTGGGGTTTAGGAAAAAAAGCGGTAAAAACCCGAAAATTACTCATCATTGCTATAGCAGTTGGCTTAATCACTTGGTTTGCTAAAGTTAACGAAGTTATGGCTTTATTGCTAGGAGGAATATTAGGAATGATTTGGTTACGCAGTGGTAATCAAATTAATTTAATGATAATTGGTTTAACTACAAGTACAGTTTTGCAAACTACTGCAACTGTGAATACAGCTATAAATAATCATGTATCTGTACCTTTGTGGCAATTGGGTTTATTTTTTCTCAAAGTTGGTAGTGTGCTGTTTGGTGGTGGTTATTTATTAATAGCATTTTTACAAGGAGGATTAGTAGAAGAATTCGGTTGGTTAACACAACAACAATTATTAGATGCTATTGCTATTGGGCAATTTACTCCTGGTCCTGTACTTTCTACTGCGACATTTATTGGTTATATAATTGCTGGATTTCCGGGGGCAATTGTGGCAACTTTGGGAATTTTTCTCCCCTCATTTTTACTTGTTGCTGCTTTAAATCCTTTCATGAATCCTATTCGTAATTCATCTTGGACAAGACCTTTTTTAGATGCTGTCAATGTGAGTGCTGTAGCCTTAATGGTATTAACTACAATTCAATTAGGAATAGCTACTTTAATATTACCCAAAGCTAATTCCATAGATTTGTTAGGTTTAGCAATTGCTGTTATTGCCACAATTTTAGTTATTCGTTACCATATTAATACCGCTTACTTGATTTTGGGAGGTAGCATTATCGGTTATCTTGGGTATAACTATATGATTATGTAGTTATATTGTTCACTACAAAGATTGTTGCCACGATGGGTCAAAAATGCCGCCATTTTGTGTAAAATGCTGAATATAACCCACATTTGCACTCACAACTTTTATACAACGTCAACAAGTTAGCAGGAAATTTCACGATGAAATGGTATTATGGACTACCATCCGTATTGATGGGGGTATCAATAGCCCTACTTCAGCCGCAAGCAGTAACAGCAATATGTAGTAATAATCAAGTAGATGCCATTGCCAAAAAAATCACCGTATTAGTATTAATTAGTGGCGCAAAAAACGGTTCTGGTTCTGGTATAATTATTCAGCGTAACGGCAATACTTACACGGTTCTCACTGCCTATCATGTTGTTAAAGACCCTAATTCTCAATATCAAATAGTTACTCCTGATGGTCAACATTATCGAGTCAATTATCAGACCGTCAAACAGCCGACTAATAACATAGATTCAGCGGTTTTACAATTTACCAGCAATCAAAATTATCCAGTCGCTAAAATCGGTAATTCTGATACAGTCAAAAGACTGACTAATATTTATCTAGCTGGTTTTCCGGGTAAGAGAGGAGGGGTGAGAGTACCTCCCGTTTATGATTGCCGCGACGGACAAGTTATTGCTAATGCTACTCAGACAATTGTAGAGGATGGCTATACTTTATTTCATAAAAGTTCTGCACGGCCGGGGATGAGTGGTGGGGCAGTTTTGAATGAACAAGGTGAAGTGATAGGGATTTTTGGTAAAGGTGAAAATCCCTCTTTTGAGACTGTGAGAGGAGCAGGTAGAAATTATAGTATACCCATTAACACTTTTATTAAATTGTCCGCAGGAGTTGGTGTAAATTTGGGAATTAGTCTGCCTGACGTGCCGAATGCTGGGACACCACAAGCGGATGATTATTTGGTTCAAGCAGACTATAAGTTGCATAAAAGAGACTATAGTGGGGCAATAGCAGCTTATAATGAAGTAATTCGCCTTAATCCTAACTATGCCGAAGCCTTATTATATCGCAATCGTGGTTCTAGTTACTATGCTCTAGGAGACACGCAGGCTGCAATAGCTGATTTTAATGAGGCTATCAAGATTAATCCTGACGATGCCAAAGCCTACGCAGTCAGAGGCATTGCTCGGTATAAATTGGGAGATAGGCGTGCAGCAATACGTGATTTCAATGAAGTTATCAAAATTAACCCCGACGATGCCAGGGCCTACGCAGGCCGAGGGATTGCCCGATACGAATTGGGAGATAAACAGGGAGCTATAGCTGACCTGAAAACAGCAGCAAACCTATCTGCACAGCAAGGAAATAAGAAGTTGTATCAAAAAGTTTCAGAATTATTGAGGATTTTTCAGCGGTATTTTTGATAGGTGGATTCCCTAACCACAGGCTCACAATCGGGTTCTCAGATTTTCAACTACTAAGCTGTACTAAGCTGTTACGTAGCTAAATTTAATATTTTGTAGCCTAGAGTCCTTGCAGTCAGGCTTTTCGGTAAAAAAGTGAATGCGTAAAAGTTGATGAATGCAGTATTAGACCTGTCCGAAATTCCTTGTATAAAAAATTTACCATTTGTCCTCTCACCCTTAATAACTAAATTTCACCGATACTACGGGTTTTTTTTGGCTTTATCTGCTAGAATTTCCCCATTGCGATGGCTATACCCACCGCAAGTATCGCTTGCTTCTTTACGTCATACGGGCAATTGTGCAACCGTTGAATCGGAATATACTTATAACCAAAGATACTAAAGCCCGGTTTTGCCAGATATTCAATACAACCACATTCAAAACTACTAGGAAAGGTTACAAAATGGCGTTAACTAAGTTAGAAATAACACCGTAATCCATTTTTGGACAATCATTCAACATTACTTCAAAAAAATATTGTTTGGAAACTAACAAACTTATGGTATTTTCAGTAGAAAACAGCGGATACGAAGCGAAAACCCAAGAAATTGCTAAACAAGTTTTAGCTGCTAGTCAGGAAAATCGCTCATTTTTATCAGCTTTACGCGACCAAATGCGCTGGGATGATAAACTACTCGATTGGGCTATGAGTAATCCGGGTTTAAGAGTACAATTATTTCGGTTCATTGATACTTTGCCCGCAATACATAGTAAATCAGAAATCGCCTCCCATATGCAAGAATATTTGGGAGATGAATCGGTAGAACTACCCGCAGCTTTAAAAGCAATCTTAAATTTTGCTAACCCCGATTCTATGCCCGCACAGGTAGCAGCGACAACCGTGGGAACTGCTGTAGAAACTTTAGCACACAAGTATATTTCCGGCGAAAATATTAAGCAAGTCATCAAAACCGTTGAGAGACTGCGAAAAGAGAAAATGGCTTTCACCATTGATTTACTCGGTGAAGCGGTAATTACGGAAGTAGAGGCGCAATCTTATTTAGAAAGATACCTGGAATTGATGCAGCAATTGGTAGAAGCATCAAAAAATTGGGCGAAAATTCCCGCTATTGATGAAGCTGACGGCGAAAATATCCCGAAAGTTCAGGTTTCTGTCAAATTAACGGCGTTTTATTCCCAATTTGATCCTTTGGATGCTCAAGGTAGTGAAGCAAGAGTCAGCAATCATATTCGGACTTTACTCCGTCGCGCTCAAGAACTGAGTGCAGCAGTCCATTTTGATATGGAACAATATGCCTACAAGGATATTACTTTTACCATTCTCAAAAAACTGTTACTGGAAGAGGAATTTCGTCAACGCACAGATATTGGGATGACAATCCAAGCATATCTGCGTGATAGTGAACAAGACGCTAGAGATATCATTGCTTGGTTAAAACAACGCGGTTATCCTCTCAGTATTCGCTTGGTTAAAGGTGCATATTGGGATCAGGAAACTATTAAAGCTGCTCAAAAGCATTGGCCACAACCAGTTTATAATGATAAAGTTGCCACCGATGCCAATTTTGAGACGATTACGCAACTATTACTCGAAAATCATGAGTATGTCTATTCTGCCATAGGAAGTCATAATGTGCGATCGCAATCTCGCGCCATAGCCATAGCGGAAAGTCTCAATGTTCCCCGTCGTCGCTTTGAAATGCAAGTTCTGTACGGCATGGGTGATAAAATAGCTAAAGCTTTGGTAGATAAGGGTTATCGCGTACGGGTTTATTGTCCCTACGGTGATTTGTTACCGGGAATGGCTTATTTAATTCGGCGGTTGTTGGAAAATACGGCGAATAGTTCGTTTTTACGCCAAAATTTAGAAAATCGTCCCGTTGAGGAGTTGTTAGCACCTCCAATTATAGATATGTTTCGCGCAAAGGCGCAAAGGAGCAAAGAAGAGAAGGAAGGTTTTGTTGGTGTTGCGGATACGGATTTTGCGGAGGAGGAGAGAAGGAATAGGTCGAGTTTGGCTTTTGAAAATGTCCGTCAGCAGTTGGGTAAGACTTATTTACCTTTGCTGAATGGGGAATATGTGAATACAACTACTTTTGTTGATTCTCTTAATCCTTCTAATTTTAGTCAAGTTGTTGGTAAGGTGGGTTTACTTAGCATTGAACAAGCTGAGGAAGCAATGAAATTTGCTAAAGCTGCTTTTCCTGCTTGGAAGAAAACTCCAGTCAAACAACGTGCTGATATTTTGCGTCAAGCTGGGACGTTAATGGAACAAAGACGCGCCGAACTTTCCGCTTGGATAGTTTTGGAGGTGGGGAAACCTGTTAAGGAAGCTGACGGGGAAGTTTCGGAAGCTATTGATTTTTGTCTTTATTATGCTGAGGAAATGGAACGGTTGGATAAGGGTGTAATTTATGATGTGGTTGGGGAAACCAATCGTTATATTTACCAACCCAAAGGAATCGCTATTGTGATTTCTCCCTGGAATTTTCCTTTGGCTATTGCTTGCGGTATGACTGTCGCTGCTTTGGTTTCGGGAAATTGTACTTTACTCAAACCTGCGGAAACTTCTTCTGTTATTACTGCGAAGTTGACGGAAATCTTAATGGAAGCGGGAATCCCTAAAGGTGTTTTTCAATACGTTCCTGGTAAGGGTTCTCAAGTCGGCGCTTATTTGGTAAATCATCCGGATACTCATGTCATTGCTTTTACTGGTTCTCAAGAAGTAGGTTGTAGAATTTACGCAGAAGCCGCAATTCTCAAACCTGGTCAAAAGCACCTCAAAAAAGTAATTGCGGAAATGGGAGGCAAAAATGGGATCATTGTTGATGAAAGTGCTGATTTAGACCAGGCTGTTGTCGGCGTTGTCCAATCTGCTTTTGGTTATAGTGGTCAAAAGTGTTCTGCTTGTTCACGGGTGATTGTGCTTGAACCCATTTATGATGCGTTTGTGGAAAGGTTGGTAGAAGCCACAAAATCCTTGAATATTGGGGAGACGGAGTTACCCAGTACCCAAGTTGGTCCGGTAATTGATGCTATTTCGCGCGATCGCATTTTGGAGTATATTCAAAAAGGTAAACAAGAAGCAAAAGTCGCTTTAGAATTACCCGCACCCAGTCAAGGTTATTTTATCGGTCCGGTGATTTTTTCGGAAGTACCCGCAAATGGAGTCATAGCCCAACAGGAAATATTTGGACCTGTCTTAGCGGTAATTCGAGTTAAAGATTTTCAAGAAGCAATAGATGTTGCCAATAACACAAATTACGCTTTAACAGGTGGTCTTTATTCCCGCACCCCTTCCCACATTGAACAAGCGCAAGAGTCATTTGAAGTAGGGAATTTATACATTAACCGGAATATAACTGGTGCAATAGTATCTCGTCAACCTTTTGGTGGGTTTAAGCTTTCTGGAGTCGGTTCAAAAGCAGGAGGACCAGATTATTTGCTGCAATTCTTAGAACCACGCCATATCACAGAAAACATCCAACGTCAAGGTTTTGCCCCAATTGAGGGTGCTGAATAATTAGATGATATCACCAGATCCCCGACTTCTTCAAGAAATCGGGGATCTTTAAATCCTGTCAATCCTTAAATCCTGGAAATCCTGATTCTGACAAATTATGATATTTTGATGTTAGAATATAAAATCAGGGTTTCTCTATATTTATGGGTAAAAAAGATGATATTAGACAAATTGATACAATTGCGAAAGAATTTGATATGTTATGGGAAGAAAGAAAAGCTTTTGGTAGATTTCTGGAGCAAGAAAAAAGAAATGGTTATGGTGGAACTTCAAATGATAGAGGTGATTTTACATATCAGGAACTTAGACAAAAAGCTAAAGAATTTTTAGAGGATTTTTGATTATGAATACTAATATAGAAATTGCTAATTCTCAACCAAGTCTAAATCAAATTACTCAAAAAATTATAGGAGAAACTTGCAATCAGGTTACATTCAGTTATGGGGATGAATTACTGTTAGATTTTGGTGAAATGACTGCCTACGATCATCCTAAATTAAGAGATTTACGCAAAGGAACTTGGCAACTTAGCACTAGGGCAACAAATTTTGATTTAAGAAAAGTACATCCAATGTTCTTTAGTTCATATTTCAAAAATCCTATGTATCCTACAAAAACAAGGTTACGTCTATTGGAAAATAAAAAACTAACTGATTTTGTAATTGATAGTGATAATTTTAAACTAACTTTATCCTTTGAAGGTAATTACCAACTGGTTTTAAAACCAGATTTAGAAGATGATTCTGGGCTTGCTTATTGGGAATTAATGATGCCAAATGAGCAAATTTTAACCGTTGGTCCGGGAATGTTTTGGGAATGTAAATCAATTCATGAACGTTATTAGTCTAGACATCCTAATTCTGACAATATCAACATCCTGTCAATCCTTAAATCCTGGATATCCTGATTCTGACTATCCATTTTAATATATCCCCGACTTCTTCAATAAGTCAGGGATCTGAAACTAATTATCTATTTTTGGGACACTCTGGTAAGCTTTTATCAGCGTAATTACAATCAAAATGAATTAACGCTTTTCTACTAGATTCAAAGACTCCAAATCTATAGTATTGCTTAAATTCTCAGCATAATGTAAGCGCGTATTTTGTCCATTTAGACGCGATTTATAACCGCCGATCTAATTGTATATCACAACTTATAGCTGTTATTAGCGGTGTATATATACCTGAATAAATTCCCGTCAAAAAAAGAGTAAAAATAAAGAAATTGTTATTCAGATAACCAATGCAGCTTATCAGTGCAACCATTCCCTTATTGGCCACAGCCACAGCCACCGCAGACAGTTCCATGGTATTAGCCGCTGTCCTCTTAAGCTTAGTCGTAATTTACTTTGCCAGCAAAGTTGGTGGAGAATTATGCAACAAAATCGGCTTACCAGCAGTTTTAGGTGAACTTCTCGGTGGTGTAATTATCGGTGTTTCCGTACTCCATTTGTTAGTCTTCCCAGAAGGTGGTACAGACGCTTCTAATTCCTTAATCATGACCTTCTTGCAACTCACCGCTGGATTAACCCCAGAAGCCACACCACAGGTATTTGCAGCGCAGTCTGAGGTGGTTTCAGTTTTATCAGAATTGGGTGTAATTATCCTCCTGTTTGAAATTGGCTTAGAATCCAACCTCAAAGACCTTATGGCTGTTGGTGTTCAAGCCTTCCTAGTGGCTACAGTCGGGGTAATAGTCCCCTTTGCAGCAGGTACAGTGGGATTAATGACCATATTTGGGATTAGTGCCATTCCCGCGATTTTTGCAGGTGCAGCTTTGACAGCAACCAGTATTGGTATCACCTCCAAAGTTCTTTCCGAATTAGGACGCTTGAATTCTAAAGAAGGGCAAATTATTCTCGGTGCAGCCGTTATTGATGATGTTTTGGGAATTATCGTTCTCGCGGTAGTTGCCAGTTTAGCCAAAGATGGTGTAGTTGATGTGGGTAACGTCATTTATCTGATTATTAGTGCCAGTGCTTTTCTCATTGGGGCGATAGTTTTTGGTAATGTCTTTAATAAATCATTTGTAGCGATCGCAGATCAACTCAAAACCAGAGGTGAATTAGTCATCCCTGCCTTCATTTTTGCCATAATCATGGCTTACCTCGCCTCAGTCATCCATTTAGAAGCCATTCTTGGGGCTTTTGCCGCCGGGTTAGTTCTCGAAGAAACCGACAAACGCAAAGAACTCCAAAAGCAAGTTATCCCCATTGCTGATATGCTAGTTCCAGTTTTCTTCGTCACAGTCGGGGCAAAAACCGATTTGGGAGTCTTAAACCCAGCCATTCCTACCAATCAGGAAGCCTTAATCATGGCAACTTTCCTGATCACAGTCGCCATCATTGGTAAAGTAGTGACAGGCTTAACAGTATTTGGTCAACCCGGCATTAACCGCTTGGCCATTGGTGTGGGGATGATTCCCAGAGGTGAAGTTGGCTTAGTATTTGCTGGTGTCGGTGCAGCTAGTGGTGTCCTCTCAAAACCATTAGGAGCAGCAATTATTATGATGGTTATTATTACCACATTCATCGCTCCTCCCCTGTTGAGATTTGTATTTCCAGAATCAAACACCTCAGCAAATTTAGATAGCAACTCTGGCAAAACATTAGCAGTAGAAATACCACAATCTCTCGTAACTACAAAAGATGATTAGTAATTTGAATTTCACCTCAAATTCTGCTGTAGATATCACAGAAGATAGTTGAAAATTTTCTCTGCTGTAGTTTTTACCTTTACTATATCAGGAGGTTGGAAGAAACTTCTCTCATCCAATCTCCGTCTCCTGGAATCTGGAAACCATCTAATTTTAAAAATGGTTATTATTTCTACCTTTAATTAAATTTACTTTTTGGTTTTCTTTTGGTTTTATAAAACTTTCCTTTCCCCCCATTTTAGTAGCCTTGATAATGTTTTGTATTCCTATTTTTTTTCAGGACAGTTTTTACAGCTTAAAGATGTTTTTAGTAATTATGGAGGATAACCCGCCAATCTATGTCAGTAATTGACAGTGGTGGGTGTTTTTTGTATGTGTCCATATCATTATTAATTATTTAATTTAGCTAAGGAGAAAAAGCCGTGAAACTACAATGGTTACTACCTGCTACCTTTGGTACTGTACTCATGCTATCGTCGCCGACTTTAGCCGCAAAATTGGAATCTTGGCGATTTGATCGAAGTCAAAATCTCTTAGAAATTAATACAAATAGTGCTGTAAAACCAGAAGCACAATTAGTTTTTACCCCCACTCGGTTAGTAATTGATTTACCGGGTGTGAAATTCGGACGTTCCCAGTTAACTCAACAAATAGGTGGAGGAATTCGGGAAATTCGCATTGGTCAATTTGATGAACAAACAACCAGGATAGTTTTAGAATTAAGTCCTGGTTATACCCTAGATCCAAAACAAGTGAAATTTGTGGGTAAAAGTGCTAATCGCTGGACAGTACAACTACCAAAATTAGAATCTGATTCCAACTCATCTGCCACCAATAATAACACTAACAATAATAATAATAATAATAATTACAATTTAGTCGGCATAGATTCCCAGGCAAAACCTGAATTTTCACCCATTGCTAAAACTGCTAACAGCAGGAGGGGAACAACTCAAATTGAGAGTTTCCAAATTACTGGTGATGGGTTTTTTATGCGGACAAATGGCGGTAATCCTCAAACTAGAATCATCAGAAGTCGAGATCAAACTACGGTATTTATTGACATTCTTGATGCAACTTTATCAGCAAATTTAACACAAGGAAATTTAGCCGTTAATAAACACGGTGTGGACAGCATTGGATTGACTCAATTGCAAACAACCCCAACATCTGTCCGCATGACCTTAAAAATCGCCACAAATAGCCCTGATTGGCGAGTAACCGCTAGTAGCAGCGGTTTAATCATCCTTCCCACCAGGGGAATGGTTAATGCCCCTGAAACTGATAATTTTCCCCCCACCAGAAACAATAACGACTCAATTGCGACAATTGAATCTATAGAACTTGCGGACAATGGCACACAATTATTAATTAAAGCCGACCAAGTTATATCCGCTACTACAGGTTGGGATAAAAGTTCTGGTTTGTTCCGGATCACCATTCCTAATGCTAAATTAGCCAATGAAGTCAAAGGCCCTACTTTTGATGCTAATAGTCCTATTATCAAACTTCGTCTGCAACCGCAACCGCCAAATACTGTAGTTATCTTGATTCAACCTGCATCAGGTGTTACACTAGGTGTACTCAATCAAGCAGGAGACAAATTCCTGGCTCTAAAACTGCAACAATATCGTCAGATTAGACCACCCATGAATTTACCTCCCCTATTACCACCCAAACAACAACTACCTGACCTTAAACCCAGACAACCACAAATTACCCCAAGGCGCTCCCTTCGTAAAGGCAAAATAGTAGTGATAATTGACCCCGGACATGGTGGTAAAGACTCAGGGGCAATTGGTATCGGTGGAGTGCTGGAAAAGGATGTTATTTTACCAATTGGGAAAAGGATTGCCGAAATTTTAGAACGAAATGGTATCCAAGTAATTATGACCAGAGACTCTGACTACTTTGTGACTTTACCGGGACGGGTGACCATGGCACAACGGGCTAATGCTGATGTATTTGTCAGTATCCACGCTAATTCAGCAGGTGCAAATCGTCCAGAAGTTAGTGGTTTAGAGACTTATCATTATGATAGTGGTTTAAGACTAGCTCAGATTGTCCATAGTAAAATTCTGCAAAGTCTCAATGTCAGAGACAGAAACGTGCGGAAAGCTAGATTTTATGTGCTTCGCAAAACTTCTATGCCCTCAATTTTGGTAGAAACCGGTTTCTTGACCGGTAGAGACGATGCTGCCAAACTGAGAACTTCAGCTTATCAAAATCAAATGGCCGATGCGATCGCCCAAGGCATACTTCAGTATTTAAAATCCAGATAAAAAGTAACTTTTATCACCTGTTATCTGATTCATCACCAACCATAGAAAAATAAATTTGCTGACCAAATGGCAACAGTAAACCAATTATATGCTACGATTCTACGCCATTAGCCGTGTCTTACTACCAACACCAAAATCTTTTACTTGCACAAAGTTAAATTGGCAGCGGTGATGGTCTGAAGATTAGCCCATAAGTCGAGATATTGACAAATCCCATCAACAGGAATCAGGAGAAAGGATTGTGAAACTACATTGGTTAATACCTAGCACTTTTGGAACGGTCTTCATGCTATCTTCGCCCGCTTTTGCCGCGAAATTAGAATCTTGGCGGTTTGATACCAATCAAAATCACTTAGAAATTAACACATCTAGCGCTGTCCAACCCCAAGCCCAACTTATTTTTAACCCCACCCGTTTGGTAATTGACTTACCAGGAACCGAACTTGGTCGTCCGTCCGTAACCCAACAGATTGGTGGCAAAATTCGCACTATTCGTATCGGTCAATTTGATGACCAGACAACACGCTTAGTTATCGAACTAGCCCCTGGTTACACCTTTAACCCCAAGCAAGTCAAATTTATTCCCACCAATGGCAAACGCTGGATAGTAGAATTACCACAGCCAGAAGTTGCTTCTGGGCAAACTGGAGAACCATCACTACCCCCAACATCAGATCAATCATCTGAACCAACACTAGACCCCAGAAGTATTTACAACGTAGTTACAGCAAATCGGATTACCCCATCTAATCGAGAAATCCCCCCAGGGGTAGTGCAAATTGATCAATTCCGAGTTACAGGGGATGGGTTTTTTATTAGTACCAGTGGTGGAAATCCTCAACTGCAAGTTAATCGCAGTCAAGACAATCGCTCTGTTAATATTGATATCATTGGCGCAGCCTTATCACAAAATATGGGACAACGGGATCTAGTGATTAATCGCTATGGAGTCCGTCGTATCCAATTTAGCCAATCATCCAGTAATCCATCTACTGTTCGCATGACCTTGCAGTTAGATAGCAATAGTCGCAATTGGCAAGCCCTACTTAGTGGTAACAGCGGTTTTGTCGTCATCCCAGATCGTTTGGCCAAATTACCTGATAATAACCAATCCTCCGCACCATCACTGAGTGACTCCCCCGCAATTATTCAATCTGTAGAAATCGGTGGTAATGGCACACAATTACTAATTCGGGCAGATCAAGCCATATCTGCTACCACTGGTTGGGATAGAAGTTCCGGTCTATTTCGCATCACCATTCCCAATGCTAAGTTAGCTAATCAGGTCAAAGGTCCGGTTTTTAGTAGTAATAGCCCTATTCTGAAAGTCCGTCTCCAACCCCAATCTGACAATACTGTAGTTGTTCTTGTTCAACCTGCATCTGGTGTTAGCTTTGGGGTACTTAATCAAGTCCCATCTCAATTATTAGCACTACAATTACAAACTAACCTCCGCTCTCAACGCCCTTTAATTACACCACCTATCCCTTCTATCCCACGACTAGATCCTCCAAGTTTTAGCACAGACCCACCGCAAACAAGATCCCAGCCCCGTCTACCAGTTCCTAATGGCAAAGTTTTAGTAGTTATTGATCCTGGACATGGCGGTAAAGATTCTGGCGCTCCTGGACTGGGTGGTTTGCTAGAAAAGGATGTCGTTCTACCTATTAGTACAAAACTGGCGAGAATTTTAGAACAAAACGGTATCCAAGTTGTCCTCACGCGAGATGCTGACTTTTTTGTGGAACTGCAAGGACGAGTGGATATAGCCAAGCGGGTTAATGCTACTTTATTTGTCAGCATTCACGCCAATTCCGTGGATAATCGGTCTGATGTTAATGGTTTAGAAGTCTATTATTACGACAATGGCTATGCTTTAGCTGACACTGTCCGGCAAGCCATTCTCCAAAATATTAGTACCCTCAAGAATCGAGGCACTCGTAAAGCTAGATTTTATGTGCTGAGAAAAAATACTATGCCTGCTATTTTAGTAGAAACAGGTTATATGACCGGTCGAGAAGATAATCCCCGTTTAGGATCACCAGAATACCAAAGTCGTATGGCTGAGGGCATAGCTAGTGGTATTCTGAATTATTTAAAACAAAGATAATGATCGTCTGTTGTTCGTTGTCAGTTGTTCGTTGTTTTTTCTTTACCACTGACCACTGTACGGGCGAAGCATTTGGAGAACTATTTTTGGCCATGACCGATAATTTATCTTCCAAATGCTTCGCCCCTACTAACCACTGACCACTGTACGGGCGAAGCATTTGGAGAACTATTTTTGGCCATGACCGATAATTTATCTTCCAAATGCTTCGCCCCTACTAACCACTGACCACTGTACGGGCGAAGCATTTGGAGAACTATTTTTGGCCATGACCGATAATTTATCTTCCAAATGCTTCGCCCCTACTAACCACTGACCACAATCCAAATTAATACTTGCTGTGTATTCATCTTCTATTTTTGATAGTCATTTTGATACTTTCTCCCCTCAAGAACCTCAACGCGCTCCGATTGGGGTATTTGACAGTGGTATCGGTGGGTTAACCGTACTGCGACAAATTTATCAACAACTCCCCAACGAATCAATTATTTATGTGGGGGACACAGCCCGCCTTCCCTATGGTATTCGTTCCCAACCAGAAATTCTCCAATTTGTCCGAGAAATCCTCCATTGGATGCAGCAGCAACGGGTGAAAATGGCAATTATGGCTTGTAACACCAGTTCGGCTCTGGCATTAGATATAGTCCGTCAAGAATTTAATTTCCCCATTTTAGGAGTGATTCTACCAGGGGCAAAGGCAGCAGTTCAACAAGGACGGCGAATTGGTGTCATTGCTACTCCAGCTACGGCTCAAAGCAATGCCTACCGTCAGGCTATTTTAGAAATTCAACCCCATGTCCAAGTTTGGCAGGTCAGTTGTCCCGAATTTGTGCCACTAATTGAACAAAATCGCATTCATGATCCTTATACTACTGAAATCGCCAAAACTTATCTAGAACCTTTGCTGAAGCAGGAAATAGATACTTTAGTTTATGGTTGTACCCATTATCCCCATTTGTCACCAGTTTTGCGATCGCTCCTCCCTACCCAAGTCAAACTAATTGATCCAGCAGTTCATGTAGTAGCTGCTTGCTCTCAAGAATTAGATATACTAGGAATTAAGAATATTCATCCACCAATGCCCACCCGCTTCGCTGTCAGCGGTTGTCCTCAGCAATTTACCCAGTCTGCTTGGCAGTGGTTAGGCTATACCCCAATGGTAGAACAAGTCTGTTTTGCTGATGCTGTCGTATAATAAGGGGAGAAAGAAGAAAGAAGAAAATTTCTCCCTCTCCCCTCTCCCCTCTCCCCTCTCAGTGACTATTCATAGCTTCAGTCACATTTGTCGTTAATCCTCTTTGCTGCTTGTACTTATCTTGGACAGCATCAGAATCGCTTTGAGAAAGACCTTTTTTGCCCGTTCGCTTGGCTAATGCTAATAATAAATACACACTAAATAAGTATCCAGCAGCTAAAATAAATATCATCATGGGCATATTTCCGTAAATCATTGTTCCCCCATCTTTAATTACTAAGGAAGGTAAAATTGCACACAAAACTAGCGAAACTTTAGTTAATCCAAGCACACCCTTGATAACTGTAGTTAGCTATACTAAACTTTCCAGTAGAAAATACATTTTCTCTGGTCCATTAATTTATTTTCTTTAATATCAACTTTCCCAGGCCATACATCCGACAGCAGTAAAATTGCTAAATAGCAGAATTTAACTGCGCTCATCAGCAGTCTACCTAGCCTGTGTTATTGACTTCACGCCCATTTAAATAGATCTACGCCAATACCCAACGTGCGCTGAATACGTTGAGTTACTTCCATAACTGGAAAAGCATAATTCAACTCAAAAGGCATGATTATCGCCGAGAATCTAGGAATTATTCCCATTTTTGCTTTGGCGACGAGTTATTTTAGACCCACAACACTAATTCGTAAAATCACTCAATAATGGTTTTACGTAGGAAGTGAATAAGCTGAAAAATTTAATATCTCTAGGTATTAGCCTAACACAGCCAGCCTGAATTTGAAGCTAATTTTTTCACTAAATTTAAAAAATTTTCGTTGCTGACAGCGAATTTGCGGTTGTTGGTAATGCGCGTTATTTTATTAACATTCTACCTTTGATAACTACGCAGAATTCGGGTGACAAGAAATGAAGCGACATTAAAAGAGCATTTATGATAACATATTTTTAATTCAAGCTCCGAATAACTTAATAGATATTAAAAATCAGATTCCCAGAGGAAAACTTTGCGCTGACACTGGGTTATCTTAAAATTAAAGAATATGTAAACTTTCGTAACCTAAGCCAGAGTCCGCCTATCCATGACCCCAGCCACCTCCCTGTTTACCCCTGTGGAAGCAGACCTGCAAATACTAGCAGATAACCTTAAACAGCTAGTTGGAAATCGCCACCCCATTCTCTATGCCGCAGCCGAACACTTATTCGGTGCTGGGGGTAAGCGAATCAGACCTGCGATAGTGCTGCTGATATCGCGGGCAACCATGCTACAAGAAGATATTACACCGCGTCACCGACGACTGGCAGAAATTACAGAAATGATCCACACAGCCAGCTTAGTCCATGATGATGTAGTAGATGAGTCAGATGTCCGCCGTGGTGTACCGACAGTACATAGTTTGTTTGGTAATCGCATTGCTGTACTTGCCGGGGATTTCCTCTTTGCTCAATCCTCTTGGTATTTAGCAAATCTCAATAATTTGGATGTTGTTAAACTGCTTTCGGAAGTGATTATGGATTTAGCCGCTGGAGAAATCCAACAAGGGTTAAATCGTTTTGATGCTGATCTTTCTACAGAAACCTACCTGCAAAAGAGCTATTACAAAACAGCCTCATTAATTGCCAACAGTTCTAAAGCTGCTGGCTTAATTAGTGAAACATCCCTAGAAACTGCCGAACACTTGTACAGTTACGGTCGCCATTTAGGTCTTTCCTTCCAAATAGTAGATGATATTCTTGATTTCACCAGTTCCACAGACACCCTGGGTAAACCAGCGGGTTCTGACCTCAAAAGTGGCAACCTGACAGCACCAGCTTTATTTGCCTTGGAAGAAAAACCTGACTTGGCAGCCTTGATTAACCGAGAGTTTGCCCAAGAAGGGGATTTAGAAAAGGCATTGGCACTAATTCATGATAGTCGAGGTATCCAGAGAGCTAGAGAGTTAGCTGCTCACCATGGCAAATTAGCCACCGAGCATATTGGTATTTTAGAACCATCAGCATCCCGCGAAGCCCTGATGAATTTGACCGACTATGTCCTAAGTCGGCTCTACTAAGCAAAATTTAGGGCGATTTAAGGTTTGGGATTGAGGAGATTTAATATCCAAAATCCCAAATTTAGTTATGGATTCTTCCTCCTTCTAATTCTTCCTCCTGACTCCTGACTCCTGACTCCTGACTCCTAGTTAGGCAATATTGGGAGGAATTATTTTTTTGCCTTTAAATTCCTGTAATCGTTGCTGAATCAGCCTTTCTAGTTGAGAACGCCGCACTTCTACAGTATTTGTTATATTTCCTGGTGTTTCGATAAAAACTATGCTGTGTACTGGTTTCAGGGCTACTAATTGGAATAAAATTTGAGTAACATCCATGAGGGTTGGCAGCAAGTGAGGGTCACGCCCATCATCTGAGATTAGGGAAACATCTTGTATGGTAGGGAAAGCGTAAATAACTTGCTTTTCTATTCCTGGATTTGCGCGATTGCTCAATGTAGTTAAAACCCAATCCTGCTCAGAATTTTGGAGAATAAAGTATTGGTAGTGGTTTAACTTTTGGGCAATAGCGATTAATACAGGAGCGATTGATACCATAATCTGTGGTGTCACGCCATCCTGGGGTGCATTGTCTATCAGCAATTGAATTTGTGCTTCTAAATCCATCATGAGTTGTAAATGACTTTTGGATAATGGCTAAAACATGAGCGCAAAATATCCCACAAAATGGGGGTTCACAAGTTCAATCTTCTTACGCCACATATCCTCACTGTAGATTGGTTTGCGTTTGACTTGTACACAAAAACCATACAGCTATTATCTAAAGTCTGACAAGTCGTGTCCAAAGTATGTTAGGGTCTTTTTGAGAACTGGGACTATGAATTCAACAGCAATCGCAACTAATCAGGGGAAAATTTCTATCAGCGTGGAGGTCATCTTTCAATTCCTATTTAAGGAACTTCAACAGTCAACTAAGGCTTCGGAGCAAAATTGTCACGATGTATCTGTGAGAATTACTAACGAAGTTTTGCGGATTTGTAATGAAAGTAAACGCATTCAAACTTCCGGATCTGTAGAAAGTTCAGCCATGAGCCTAGCTAAACATCGGTTACAACAGTGTATCCGATACTATCAGTTAGGTTCAAGTCGTGGTAGGGTAGAATTACATAGCACATTGAGTGCCATTGTTTACCGTTATATTAATCCCCCTCACAAGCAATTAAGCTATCAAGGGCGGTTGACGATTATTGAAGATTTTCTCCAGAGTTTTTATCTGGAGGCTTTAAATGCTTTTAGAAGGGAGAACCAATTAGGTCTTACCTATCGTCCCCATACTCTCTTGGAATTGGGAGAATACATGGCATTTACCGAACGATATGGTAAACGGCGGATTCCCCTCCCCGGTAGGCAGCAACAGTTAATTATTCTGCGAGCGCAAACTTTTTCTAAACAGCAGCCTTTAGAAACAAGTGTAGATATAGAACAGGCATCATCTGGTGGGGGTGGTGAGTCTGACGGTTCTTGGGAAGAGCCAGCTATCCACCAATTGCGCTCGGCTATGGCAATGCAGCCCGAACCAGAAGAAGATACCCTGCGCTCGGTTGTGATTACTGAATTAATAGACTATTTAGCAGAAAAAGAACAATCTGACTGTGCTGATTACTTTGCTCTTCGTCTTCAGGATTTATCAGCACCAGAAATTGAGTCAATTTTAGGTTTAACATCTCGGCAGCGTGATTACTTACAGCAACGGTTTAAATATCATTTAATTCGGTTTGCTCTTTTACATCGCTGGGAATTGGTACATGAGTGGTTAGAAGTTTCTTTACCAACTAATTTGGGTTTAACTCCAATTCAATGGGAAACTTATACAGCCCAGTTAGATAATAAAGAAAGATCCATCTTAGATTTGAAGCAAGCAGGAAAACCTGATGAGGAAATATCTAAGACTTTAGGCTTGTCAATGGCACAATTACAGAAACGTTGGTTTAAGATTTTGGAACAGGCTTGGGAAATTCGGAATTCCTTAGTGTCCGGATCTAGTGCATCTACCCATGAATGGTGACTTGTGAATCTTCACAAAATCATCAACTTGCTTGGGTATTGAAAAATTACAGATTCAGCACCTACTTGTATAGCTTGTTATAATGTGAGGAAATTGACGGGGCAGACATTCATTTCCAGATGGTAGCCAAATGATTGGTGAACTCAGATTGACAATAAAAGCCCCAAACCTTTCAATTGGGAGAAATTCCTACTGTGCAAGAACGTTTCCAAGCTATTCTTAAGCGTCGTTTACAAGACCAAATAGAAAAAAATCCGCCGTTGTTCCCCTGGGAAACACAATCAGTGGACTATCCTGACTGTGTAGAAGAACAATCTCTGGGATTAGTTCCTGTTTGGGGGTGGAGGGTCCACCAATCTAAGTTAAATTTACCGATTCCTTTGCCCGAAAAAGTTTTTTGGCAATTGTTGGCCAAATGTCAGGTTTTATTGACATCTTCCCTACCTCTGGGAGCTAAATTAGTTCAGGTGGTAGAAAGTATGTTTCCCACCGATACTCAAGTCATCAATGATTTGGCTGGGTTAGTGTTGAGAAGCTCTTATCGTTCTGCTGATACTTTGACAGCTACGGCTGATGTTGAGAGCGATTATTTTGATTTATTACCACGTCAACAAATGGCATTGTCGTTAATGGCAGCCAAGCAACTGTTAGAAAATCTAACTTTGCCGATTTCATTTAATCAGCCACTGCTAGAAAGACAATGGCTCACTACGGTGGGGACTTTGAGCATTCGAGTAGAATTACGGAATTTAGGTAAATTTACGAAGTTGACGGTTCAGGGTGAATTACCTACACCGGGGATTTTACAACTCCAGGGTAATCCTACTCAAGAATTTGTGAGGTCTGAGACTTCAGAAATACCGATGATAGAGTTACAAATTGATAGAAATCAGCCAACTTATACTTTGGCAGTGGAGTTTCCCGAATTGGATCAACAGCCTTTATTGTTGGCTATTCAGGTGAAAATCTAAGGCAAATGCCATATCTAGGAATTAGATGGGAGCAATGGCAACTGATGTATAATAATCTTGATTAATTTTCTGGCTTTAAAACTTAATTCTCTTGGGAATCAACAATATTAATTAAAGGTGTATCTAGAACCCTAGCTATGAGCAGGATACTTGTACTCTTAGGGAGTATACGGCTAGGATAAGGGGGTGAAGACAAGATAATAGTTTTCATACCTAGCATTGTGTCCGCAGCGTCTACATCATAGCTTTGGTTGTTTGAAAATGTTTAATTTATCCAGGATGAATCGGTTTTGGCGTTTACCGGTAGGTAATCAGTGGCAACAAACTAGAGGAAAATCTCCAACAAGGGAAGTGGAAGATTCAATTCCTTTACGAGTGCTGGTGATGGCTTTGGTAATTTTGGGGATTGTGGCCACGGATATTGCTGGTGAAACTCAATTTAGTCTGTGGACAGTACCATTAACTATGGTAGGAACCGGGTGGAGTTACTACCGTCGCCGTAGTTCTAATATTCCTGTGCAGTTCTGTATTGCGATGGGAATGTTATTGGCTTTGGGGGCTTTTTTTGGGCGGTTTATTGGTAATTGGAATGATACTCGGCTAAGTTTGGCGGAGTTATTGATTCAATTGCAGCTATTACATAGTTTTGATACGCCCCGACGCAAAGATTTGGGCTATTCGATTGTGATTGGGTTGATATTGCTGGGTGTGGCGGCGACGTTGAGCCAAACTATGACGTTTGCACCTGTGTTGCTATTATTTTTAGGAATATCTCTCCCCACTTTAGTGCTTGATTACCGTTCTCGTCTAGGGTTCAAGCAATCTACTTGGGAAAAATCTGCCAAAAAGAATAATTCTAGTTTCAATTTTAAATTTCTAATTGTAAATTTTTTGTTGATTGTGGCTTTAGGACTGGGGATTTTTGCAATTTTACCCAGAGTTCCTGGTTATCAGATTCAGTCTTTTCCTGTGAGTGCGCCCCTGAAAATTCCCGAAAATTTCACGGGGCGGAGTATTATTAACCCCGGTTATGTCCGTGAAGGCAAGGGTAATGGTCAAGGTAATGGCAATTATAGTGGTAGTGGCTCAGGAAAAGCTGGTGAACCAGGAAAAATAAACAGTAATTTTTATTACGGTTTCAATAGCGAGATTAACCAAAACCTGCGGGGGGAAATGAAACCCAAGGTGGTGATGCGTGTGCGATCGCAAGCAGCAGGTTTTTGGCGCGTCCTGGCCTTTGACAATTATACGGGTAAGGGTTGGAAGATTTCCCGAAATGATCAAGTTACTACCCTCAGACAATCATCCTGGACTTCCCGCATTTCTATTGATTTTCCACCCTTGGCTACCCTCACCAAAGAGGTAGTGCAAACCTATAATTTGGTGACAGAGTTGCCTAATCTGATTCCGGCAATGTCCTATCCCAAAGGTTTGTACTTTCCCACACCAATGATAGCGGTTGATCAAGAAGATGGTTTACGTGCGCCAGTACAGTTATCAGAAGGGCTAACATATACCGTAGTTTCGGATGTTCCTTACCGCGATCGCTCTTTATTAGGTAAAGCATCAACTAAATATCCAGCCAATATTAAAAACTATTACCTGCAAATCCCGCCAAAAATTGCCGATAAAGTCCGCAAACGAACTGAAGAAATACTGGCTAGTTATGATCAACAAAGGGTTTCCCGTTCTCCAGGGACGAAAAGCCTAGATTCAGCTTATGAAAAAGCTCTTTACTTAGCCCAGTATGTTAAACAAAATTACACCCTACCGACAAATCCTTTAGATTTGCCTTATTTGAATGAAAAGGATGACTTGGTAGAAAGCTTTTTATTCAAAAATAAAGGTGGTTATCCAGACCATTTTTCCACTGTATTAACGATTATGCTACGTTCTGTAGGTATTCCATCACGGCTAGTGGCGGGATTTGCCCCAGGAGAATTTAATCCGTTCACAGGGATGTATGTCGTCCGCAATACTGATGCCTATGCGATGACAGAAGTTTATTTTCCTAAGTATGGCTGGTTTACCTTTGATCCAATTCCTGGCCATCCTTTAATTCCCCCTTCGATAGAAGAAGATCAGACTTTTAGTGTGCTGCGGCAATTTTGGAATTGGGTGGCTGGTTGGCTACCTTCACCAATTACAGCTATTTTAAATACTGTATTTGGGACGATATTTAGCTGGTTATTTCAAGGAATAGCTTGGTTTTTGGCTTTATTTACCAAAGGTTGGTTAGGCATATTAACCGGTTTAATTGTCGGTACAATCGCCGCTTTTTTCGGTTGGTTGACTTGGGGACAATGGCGCAAATGGCTTAATATCCGGTTGTTAAAGAAGTTATCTCCAATGGAAAGACTTTACCAACAAATGCTGCAATGGACTGCTAAACAGGGTTTAGGTAAGCATCCTAGTCAAACACCTCTGGAATATGCCCAGTTTTCATATCAACACCATTCTCCAGAAATAGCAAAAGTAATAGATGAAATTTGTCATGCTTATGTGAGTTGGCGTTATGGTAGACATACTCCAAACTGGCAGCAATTACAACAAAGATGGCAAGCATTGAAGAAAGTTGATAAAAATCGCGTTTCTTGATCATTCGGGGCATTTACAGCACTTTCCGGTGTTATGAGGTACTTATGTAGCGTGCAAGATGCCCGCACTACAAGAGTTTCATAATTCAAGTTTGTACCTCATTAGAGCGAAATCTGCCGGATAAATGCCCATTCCCAGCTTAAAAAAGCTCATCTTGCCTATATTATTTTCAATTCAAAAGAAACATTTACTAGCTTAGATGGATATAATCTTGCATATATCATAGGGAGTATTTTTAGGAGATTTGGCCGATAACACAGCTAAAAAAAGCATAAGTTATGAAAAAACTCAGATTAACGGGGGTTAAATCGTTGTAACTCCCATTCTTTAGCGATAACATGGAAATAAGTTTGCTACAAGCTTTTCATTTCTCGTTTAGCTGAAATTTTTTTTATGGAAATTCAATTAATCAATATCGGGTTTGGTAATATCGTCTCTGCCAACAGAGTCGTTGCCATCGTTAGTCCAGAATCTGCTCCCATTAAACGCATTATCACCGATGCTAGGGATAGAGGTCAACTGGTTGATGCTACCTATGGACGACGGACTAGGGCAGTGATTATTACTGATTCTAGTCATGTTATTCTCTCTGCGATTCAACCAGAAACCGTAGCCAATCGGTTTGTGATTTCTCGTGATCATCATGTTGTAGATAATTAATCATCGGCATAATTATCAACCCAACTCTATTTGTACCATATCGGCTGTACTATGTGAATTAGACTGGTTTTCTGTCACCAGTGCTACAAATTCTTTAGTCTTGATGCTATTTTGAAGAGTGAGGATAAGAAATACTGCCGCAGAGGCTGATACCGTAGGTATTTAACCATCTCAAGTCCTAAATTCAAAATAGTATTAGTTATTTTAGTCGCTAAAACAAGACTAAGGAATCATTTGTATTTATTAATTCACTTTTTTCACGGATAATGCAAGTTTTACCTACCCATAATGGTGCAAATACGAAAGAATGTCCGCCTCTGGGCAAACTAATTGTTTTAACCGGTCCGAGTGGAGTCGGCAAAGGTACGTTAATGAATGAAATTCTCCGGCGTTATCCAGAATTGCATTATTCAGTATCTGCAACGACTCGTTCACCTCGTCCGGGAGAAATCAATGGTAAAAACTATAACTTTATTAGTCGGAGTCAGTTTGAACAGTTAGTTACTCAAGGCGAATTTTTAGAATGGGCAGAATTTGCTGGTAACTGTTATGGTACGCCCCGTGAATCTGTTTTGAACTATATTCAGTTGGGTAAGTTGGTGTTGCTAGAAATTGAACTAGCAGGAGCAAGACAAATCCGTCATACATTCCCTAGCGCCCTGAGTATTTTTATTTTGCCACCTTCATTTGCAGAACTAGAAAACCGCATTCGTGGACGGGGACAAGATTCGGAAGAGGCTATTTCTCGTCGTTTGCAACGTGCTGAAGAGGAGATTGCCGCTGCTAACGAATTTGATATAAAAATTATCAATGATGATTTTGAGCAAGCTTTAAAGGAAATAGAGATAGCTATTTTTGGTTCAGAGTCTCCTCTATGAAGACACGAAGATTTTAATGCAAGTAATCAATGAACAATAGGTGACATACTCCACACACTCCCTTATGCCTTGCGGTCCCGTAAGGGATACAGGTGAGTGTGGGCTTCTCGGCGACTCTTCTATGAAGACATTGACCGAGCTTTAAGACCGTGCGCCCCACGGTTCTTGATATTAATTGAAGCATTCAAATCCCGGCACAAACTGACCTTACAGTTAGGGCAATTGTGCGTTCTTTGGGATAGCGGCTTTTTAACTTTGTGACCACCCTTCGGCAAGCTCAGGGCATCGCAACTAGAGCATTCTTGGCTTGTCCCGTTTGGATTTACAGCGATTACTTTCAAACCAGCATTCTCGGCTTTGTTTGAAAGAATCGTTATAAATTGTCCCCAACCGGCATCGTTAATACTTTTTGCCAACCATGTTCTAGCGAGTCCTTTTATATTCAACTTTTCCACAGCTACTACATCGTACTTTTTGAGTAGATTGTTTGCAGTTTTAAAGTGGAAATCTTTGCGGGTATCTGATACTTTCTTATGTTGAATACCCAGTTTTTTTATCGCTTTTTTACGACGATTAGAACCTTTCTTCCTACGAGATACGCGACGCTGTGCAGATTTTAATTTGCGTTCAGCCTTGCGTAAAAACTTAGGGGCGGCAATTCTTTCGTCGTCTGAGGTGACAATAAAATCTATTAAACCTACATCAATACCAACAATATTATTAGCATTAAAATCAGGTTTAACCGTTGGAACTCTTTTATCATCAAGGCTTAGAGTGATATAATACCCGTCTGCTTTTTTAGTGACAGATACAGTTTTAATATCAAACCCACCGGGTATTTGACGGTGAACAATTACTTTAATATCACCTATTTTTGATAGCGTAATTTTGTTATTAGTAAAGTGGTGTCGTTTGAACTGAGGAAAGGTAAAAGTTTTGTATTGACCCGCACCTTTGAATCTAGGCTTGCCTGATTTTTTACCATTCACATCACCTTTTAACCATCGGTCAAAAGCTATCTCGACCTTCTTGGGGACTTCCTGTAGCACCTGAGAATGAATACTTGTGTACCAAGGGCGGTCTTTTTTAAGTTGCGTTAATGATGCTTTTTGGCTGTAATAATTCGGTTTATCCTTGAGTTCTGGTAAATGACAAACGAAAATGGAACATCTATCAATAGGAGAACGGTTTTGTTCGTACCAATGGAAGCGTTGAGCCAGTTGATAATTGTACTGATGCCGCAGCATATCTAATGTTTTATCAATTTTTTTGGCTTGTTCTCTTGTTGGCTTTAATCGGTATTGATAAGATGTTCTCATATTTTTCGTTTCCTTTCGACCTGTTTATAATATAACATAAAGGATAGCCATTAACTACCCGTTATGAAAAATAAAAGATTAAGCCTGAGAATGAGCGAAAGAAGAATGCGAATATTGCAAACTTACGCCGCCGCCAAAGATAAAACTATTACGTCCTTAGTGGAAGATTGGATAGATTCTCTTAAATCAGAAAATGTTCATTCGTTGACCAACGATCCTGATTGAACTGCGTTCAATTTCGCCTGTTGGGCAATTCCTCACTCGCGCGTATTGTATTCATCCCACGCTCCGGTATAGTGAGCGTGGGGCTTCTGTCGGGAAAGCTAAACCTTAAAATATGCCAGTTAAATTAACTTTATGCCTTTTGTGACTGTAAGAATCAGCTAAGTCAGACTAGAATTAACCGGGCCAGTTAACCTTTGCTGAAATTCCCAACACAGGAGGTTTAATTTTGACGAAGTTGAAAATTGGTATTAATGGATTCGGTCGAATTGGTAGACTTGTGTTACGTGCTGGTCTTACTAATCCCAATATTGAATTTGTAGGAATTAATGATTTAGTTCCTCCCGATAACCTGGCTTATCTTCTCAAGTACGACTCTACACATGGAAGATTGAAAAGCAAAGTTGCAGCCAGAGAAGACGGGATAGTTATTGACGGTTATTTTATCCCCTGCGTATCCATGCGAAATCCCGCCGAATTACCTTGGGGTAAATTGGGTGTAGATTATGTTGTCGAATCCACAGGACTCTTCACGGACTACCCTGGGGCGGAAAACCACCTCAAAGCAGGTGCAAAGCGGGTTGTGATTTCTGCACCGACAAAAGAACCAGAGAAAGTAAAAACAATGGTCATGGGTGTAAATCATCACCTATTTGACCCAGCAAAAGACTTGATTGTCTCCAATGCAAGTTGTACTACAAATTGTTTAGCCCCCATTGCTAAAGTCATTAATGATAACTTCGGTTTAGCCGAAGGGTTAATGACCACAGTTCACGCCACAACAGCCACTCAGCCCACGGTAGATGGTCCCAGTCGCAAAGATTGGCGCGGTGGACGGGGTGCGGGACAAAATATAATTCCCTCCGCTACAGGGGCGGCTAAAGCGGTGGCTTTGGTGTTACCAGAATTGAAAGGTAAATTAACAGGAATGGCTTTGAGAGTTCCCACTCCCGATGTCTCCGTAGTTGATTTAACTTTCAAAACCACCAAAGCCACTTCTTACAAAGAAATCTGTGCAGCTATGAAAAAAGCTGCGGAAGGTAATTTATCAGGTGTGTTAGGTTACACAGATGAAGAAGTAGTATCTACAGATTTTCAAGGTGATTCCCACTCCAGCATCTTCGACGCGGGTGCAGGAATTGAACTCAATGCTAATTTCTTCAAAATTGTCTCTTGGTATGACAACGAATGGGGTTACTCCAACCGTGTCATTGATTTGATGTTGTCAATGGCCAAGAAAGAAGGATTGATTTAGGTAATGGGTAATTGGTAATTGGTAATGGGTAATTGGTAAAACATTCTTCCCAATGACCAATCACCAATTACCAATGACCAAACCAGGGCTTAACGGGGTGTGCTACTTTACCGTTACTCCTTACATACTTATGCGTCGCACTAAAATTGTTTGTACTATTGGACCTGCTACATCTTCACCTGAGAAGTTAGAAGCTTTGGTGCGGGCGGGAATGAACATGGCGCGGTTAAATTTTTCTCATGGTGCTTATGAGGCTCACGCCCAGGTTTTTCATCATCTGCGCCAGATTAGCAAGGATTTACATAAGCCAATTGCGATTATGCAGGATTTGTGTGGTCCAAAAATTCGGTTGGGAAAATTACCACCGGAAGGACTGATGTTAGAAGCTGGGACTGAGGTAACTTTTGTTTTACAAGAGAAGGGTGAAACTATTGATGAGTTACCCTTACCTCTACCTACTCTCTTTGCTATGATGCGATGTGGGGAAACGATTTTAATTAATGATGGGCGGGTGAAATTAACTGTTACCAGTCGAGACGCTGATAGAATTCGCGCTCATGTGAATATTGGTGGTTTGATTTCTTCTCATAAAGGTGTAAATTTACCTGCAACTCCTTTACCTGTAAGTTCAATTACAGAAAAGGATTTAATGGATTTACGTTTTGGGATACAATTAGGAGTAGACTGGGTAGCGGTTTCCTTTGTGCGATCGCCCCAAGACCTCGAACCCGCACGCCGGATGATTGAAGGCGCTGGCTCAAAAATTCGTCTCATTGCCAAAATTGAACGGGCAGAAGCTGTGGAACAGCTAGATGCTATCATTGCAGCCGCTGACGGTATTATGATTGCTCGTGGGGATTTAGGGGTGGAAGTACCGATTTATGAAGTCCCCCTGATTCAAAAAGACATTGCCCGTCGTTGTAATCAAGCTGGTAAACCTGTGATTACAGCTACTCAAATGTTAGAGTCCATGATTAGCGCGCCCGACCCTACTCGCGCTGAAGCTACGGACGTGGCTAACTCAATATTAGATGGCACAGATGCGGTAATGTTATCTGGAGAAACCGCAATGGGTGAATATCCCATAGCTGCTGTCCAAACTATGCACAATATTGCATTAAGAACAGAAACCGTACTTCAAGAGGGAAATAGACATTCTTGGAGTCCGAAAGCGGGTAGTTTGACGGTGACAGAATCAGTATCTCAATCGGTGTGTCGCATTGCCTATGAAACCGGTGCAAAAGCGATTCTCTGTAATACTACATCAGGAAGCACAGCCAAACTCGTTTCTAAATATCGTCCCAGCACACCAATTATCGCTCTTACTTCCGATTGTACCGCCTACCGTCAATTAGCTTTATCTTGGGGTGTAGAACCGCTACTGATTCAACCTGTTCACAATGCTGAAGAAATGTTTGTGAATGTGGTAGACACCGTTGTAGATAGTGGTTTAGTTCAGGAAGGAGACAAGGTGGTGATTACCTCTGGTGTCCCAATTGGTCAATCTGGAACAACAAGTTTAATTAAAGTGCATTCTATTGGACAGCCAATTACAGCATGACGCATCTAAAATGGGTAATTGGTAATTGGTAATTGGTAATTGGTAATAATTTCTATCACCACTGACCACTGACAACTGACCACTGACAACTGTACGGGCGAAGCATTTGGAGAACTATTTTTTGCAATGACCGATAATTTATCTTCCAAATGCTTCGCCCCTACTAACCACTGACAACTGACAACTGACAACTGACCACTGACATTGGAGTATGTTATGCCTAAGAACTTACTGGAAGCACTACGGGCAGTGACCGTTGTGGTAGCGGATACCGGAGATATCCAATCAATTGAACAGTTTAAACCTCAAGATGCTACTACCAATCCCTCACTGATTACTGCTGCGGCACAAATGCCGGAATATCAGGATATTGTTGATCAGACTTTACTGAAAGCTAAAAAAGATGCTGGCGCTGGTGCTAGTCAAGCACAGGTGGTATCTCTAGCTTTTGACCGTTTGGCGGTATCTTTTGGATTGAAAATTTTGCAAATTATCCCTGGTCGTGTATCTACAGAAGTAGATGCTCGGTTATCCTATGATACAGATGCTACCGTAGCCAAAGCACGGGATTTAATCGCTCAGTATAAGGCTGCTGGTATTTCTAAAGAACGGGTTTTGATTAAAATTGCCTCCACTTGGCAAGGTATCAAAGCTGGAGAAATTTTGGAAAAAGAAGGTATTCACTGTAACTTAACTTTACTATTTGGTCTGCACCAAGCGATCGCCTGTGCGGAAGCTGGTATCACTTTAATTTCTCCTTTCGTTGGTCGGATTCTTGACTGGTACAAGAAAGATACTGGCCGGGATAGCTATCCCGCAGCGGAAGATCCAGGTGTATTGTCTGTAACTACCATTTATAACTACTATAAAAAGTTTGGTTATAAAACCGAGGTAATGGGCGCTAGTTTCCGCAATATTGGCGAAATTACTGAATTAGCTGGTTGCGATTTGCTGACTATTTCTCCAGGGTTGTTGACAGAATTGCAAAATACTGTCACAGAATTACCCCGCAAACTTGATCCTGCGAAGGTAGCAGGGTTATCAATTGCCAAAATCTCTGTTGATAAAGCTACTTTTGATCAAATGCACAATGCTGACCGCATGGCTTCTGATAAACTTGCAGAAGGTATTGATGGTTTTACCAAGGCTTTGATTTCTTTGGAAAAACTATTGGCCGAAAGATTGGCTGGTTTAGAACGTGAAAAGGTAACTGCTTAATAATTGGTGATGGGTAATAGGTAATTGGTAAAATCCTTGCCTATTCTCTATTACCTATTACCTGCTCTATCTACTTTTTACGGGTGTTTTCGGATTAGCTAATTCATATTTTGATCCTCTATTTTTACTATTTTCATATTTTGCTATAAGTCCTAAATTGATAATTTTGTGGTTATGCAATCTTTGCTAAAAGCACAACTATGAATAATTAATTTTCCGTCAACTTAATTTGATTTCATGTCTGCTATAGCACCTCTTGTCATAGCCGCGATCGCTTTATCAGTGGCTTTTAGTAAGTGATAATATTTACCTCCGGCTGTTTTTTATTATCAGCATTAGGATTTCCAGAATTTAAGAATGTTTTAAAATTGATTTTGAGTACAAGAGTACAAATTCAAGTTATTAATTGATATAAACATAAATTTTTCCTGGCATCAATATCAAATTTTAACTTTACCTCCATTCCTGGGGTTGTTTCTATCTCATTAATTGACTCATCATCCTGATTACGAATACTCTCAATTTTGGCTGGCTTACAGTATGAATCACCTACTAAAAAAAGGCTACCTCCAACGGACAATAAACAGTTCTTAGATGCTTTTAAAACTGCTACTTGGATTTTGTCATACCATCTTGTAATTTTACCAACTTCTTGCGCTTGACCGATTAATGTCTTATGATCAATAACTTGATGAGTAACTAACTCAGTTAGTGCTTGACATAAACTTTCCACAAAATCACATAATTCTAACAGTGGTTTAAATCCTAACCAATCTTCTGTCTTTGTACTATGTGCAGCATCGTTGCGATAACTAATTAATATATTCAGTTCTTTTTCCAAAGTCGTTTGATTTCCCCTAATCTCTTTTAAAAAATTCTTTATATCTCTATGATTAACTACCCAACTCCAATTATCAAAAATACCAGCATTTGTTAACAATTTCTCCAGACTATTTTTGCGTAAATTTTGTTCATGAAAGAGGAAAGCTTCTGGCAATAGTTCGTATTTATCTTCACCAGTTTCTCCATTTAATAATCCAAGTATAACTTTTTGTACAGAGAAATTTTTGTATCTGTAATTATCTTCCTTTGATATTTCTTGAAGCAATCTTCCTACTCCGTTTTTGTGGGTTTTGCGAATAGCATTATTTAAGTCTAAGTAATTAGGATATAAATCTGGAAGCCGTATTAGCCAAGATTTAATTAAGTCTTCAACAAAGCTTTCATAAATAGCATATAAACGAGTAACGACAGCGCATTGATCATAAACACGCGAATTATTCTTATCAGGAATATCTTGAAATATATTCATGAGAATTATTTTTGTCTCTTCTGTATATAAAGAAACGTCCTCAAAATCAATCTCTCGCATTTTCTCATTAGTTTTAATGATGGAACGAATTGTAGAAATATTAGCTTTTACAGATATCAGCAGATTCTGAAACATGGCTTTTTACTCTGCTATGACTTGAGATAACATATCATCAAACAATCTGATTCCATTTTGAATATCAGCCTTAGTCTTTCCACCGCCAGTCAATAGCTTTGATTTATCTTCCCTAAACAAAATTTTAGTTTTCTCAATAACTCTTGGCTTCCGTTCGAGTAAAATATCTACATCGGCCAAGTGTTTAGTAAAACCAACCATCACAGCATCATAATAAGCTTTATATGCTCTGTCCTTCCAGGTATTAGACTGAGGATCGAAAGGTTTGAATAAATTCTCTTCATATATTTGATGAGATAGATTGATAGTTTTAAGAAAAATGTCTTTTAGAAATTCTATATCTTGATCAGAAAATGATAGACTTTTCATCATATATAAGTCTAGAAATCCCTCCATACCATTACGGAATTTATCTGTATTACGCAATGCAAAAAAACGCAGCACTAATTCTGCATCTTCCATTTTTTTGTAGAGGTTATTTTTTTGAAGTTCTTCTTCTTCATCATCAATAGGAATATTCCAAGCATCTGCAAAAATTTGATTACCTGCTAACTCAAGCAATAATTGATTAAAAGGACTATAAAATGAACAATTACGTATTTCCTGACGACTAAGTTTTTCTCCTCCAGTGTTCAGACGTTCAAAAGCAAGCTGTTTTAAAAATAGTGCGTCTTCTGGACTAGATGCTGATTCTGTAATCAAAACCACATAGGATATTGAACGGCGATCAATTCCTGCTTTAATATTGCCAGGGAGTGTATTATATGTGCGTCCATTCAGTTCTGGCCAAAGTGTTAATCCTGTCAAGGTAAGACGATTTTCATAAAACTCTTTAAGAGCATTAATTCTCTGTTGTCCATCCATTACTTCATAAACATTATATTTTTTCTCATAAAGAATAATTGACGGTACAGGAATATTGATTAAAAAAGATTCTATTAGTTGAGACTGTTTTTTCTTATCCCATCTATTTCTTCTTTGATAAAAAGGTCTAAGATCCATATAACCGGGTTTTTTTAACGCATTTACGAAAGCAGGTAGCTTTTCCCGGTTCATTTCAGTTAATATTCTTTGTTCACCTTTTTCATATTTATCATTTATTTGTTGATCAGACATAGTGATGTGGTTTAGAGATGGTGTTTTTTCCCACATCTTTTCTTCAGTTGGAGTTAGAAGTTGCATTGAGTACATTCTCCTTCAATGATAATAAAAATAAATAAACCTATCTACAAATTAGCTTATAAACCTGATTAGTTAAGGATTAAAACAGAATTTACAGATAGGTCTACTGACTATTTTGCTTTCATGTCTGCTATAGCACCTCTCGTCATCGCTGCGATCGCTTTATCTGTCGCTTTTGGTAAGTGATAATATTTACCTCCGGCTGTTTTTGATAATTCCTTCGCAAAGCCAGTGGATACAAACTTACTTTCCGTATCAATTACCAACAACTGCATCCCTGAAGCCCGAATTCTGCCGGCAATATCTAATAATTCGGCTTTGATATCTGGTTTTTCTCCTGGTTCCATGGGTTCACCTAAAGAACGAGCTAAAGGAATATTACCGCGTCCATCAGTAATTGCCACTATCACAACCTGCCCGATATCCCCACCCATTTGGGCATTTATCCCCACCCGTACCGCTTGAGTTAAACCATGTGCTAAAGGAGAACCACCACCGCAGGGTAATCTTTCTAACCTATTCTTAGCTAAAGCAATGGAACGGGTAGGAGGTAATAAAACTTCCGCTTGTTCTCCTCGGAAGGGGATCAAAGATACTTGATCACGATTTTGATACGCTTCTGTCAAAAGCTGCATCACCGCACCTTTAGCGGATTGCATCCGATTTAAAGCCATTGAACCAGAAGCATCTACAACAAACACCACCAACGCACCGGCTTTTCTCACTAACCGCTTAGAACGGATATCTCCCTGTTCGACAATCACCTTTTTATCAGGTTGTCTAGCCCGGCGTGCTTTTTGATATGGGGCTGCGGCTCGCAGTGTGGCATCTACGGCTATTCTTCTCGCTTTACCTTTGGGAATCATCGGCTTAATGTACCGTCCCCTATCGTCTGAGAAGATAATACTGCGACTTCCAGATTTACCCTGCTTTTGTGCCATTTGGGTAAAATAAAGCACTTCCGGGTCGAGAATTACCCCTTCTGGATCAAAGATAAATTCTTCGGGAATGTCTGGGGGTTCTTGCTGTTCTTGGTCTTCTTCTTTCTCTTCTTCCTGTTCTTCCTCTTGTTCTTCTTCTGATTCCGACTCGTCTTGATTTTCTTGTGGTGGTGGGGGAGGTGGTGGTGGTTGCTGTTCGTCTGGTGGAGTTTGAATAATTGTGGTTCTGGGAACTATCACCAATTCCACTGCGCGACGTAAATCTTCAGCGGTGACGGTACTGCGTCCTTCTAAGGCTGCTGCGGCTTTGGCTACGCGCACTGCAAATAATTCTGCCCGATGTCCTTCTACACCCCCGCGAATGGCTTCATTGACGAGGTAGGTAATTTGTTCTTGGGTAATGGTGACTTCTTTTAACCATTCCCGTGCCAGGATGATTTGGGTTTTGAGTGAGTCTATATCTTCGCTGTATTGTTGCAGAAATTCTGTGGGAGACTGGGAATAGGCGATCGCTTGTTCAACTGCCTGTACTCTTTGATCTATACCCAGAACTCCGTCTGCTGATAGGGCGATCGCTATTCTATCAAGTAAATGCTCTCTGAGCGCTCCTTCTTCTGGATTATAAGTGGCAATAAACAAAGTTTTGCAAGGATGTTGAAAACTGATTCCTTCCCGTTCAATTTGGTTACGTCCGTCCGATAATACCGATAAAAGTTGGTTACTAATTTGGTCATCTAATAAATTGATTTCATCCACATACAGCACACCACGATTGGCTGTAGCGAGTAATCCCGGTTGAAAAATTGTATCACCTTGTTTAACCGACTGTTCCACGTCCACAGAACCTAAAAGCCGGTCTTCCGTAATCCCCAGAGGAATCTGCAAAAAAGGTGCAGGGATAATTTCCGTTTCTATCTCCTGTCTTTGTCCCGCTAAAAGTTTATCATCCCATTCTTCGGGGTGGTTGGGGTCACAGTTGCTAACAGAACCTTTGACAACTTCAATAGGTGGTAATAAAGCGTGAATAGCCCGCGCCATCACAGATTTAGCCGTACCGCGACGACCTGCAATTACCACACCCCCCAAAACGGGATCTACTGCTGTCAACAGCAAAGCTATTTTAATTGCTTCTTGACCAACTACAGCAGCCAAGGGAAAAGCAGTCATTGTCGGGGTAAGAGTAGGCGATCGCATTGTTTCCTTAATAGTTATTATAGTTTTAGCATAGCAATTCCTGGCACATTTAGAATATATATAATGGCAATTCCTCCAGGAGCAAGATATATGACTACAATTCAGGTTAAAAGCTTCACCTTAGAAGAATATCACCAACTCACTGAAATTTTCCTGTCTATTAAGATCCCCGACTTCTCAAAGAAGTCGGGGATCTGGTTTCTCTGGTTTCTCTGTTTTCTCAACCTACATTAATCGAAAGTTACTAAAAATCATGAACCAACCACTAAACCAAGAACAATTAAACCAGATTATTGCTGAAGTTCAAACATTACAATTACGTCAAGAATCAGAACTTAATCAACAGCAAATTAAAGAGATTTTACAAGATTTAAATCTACCACCTGAATTATTAGATGAAGCCTTAATTCAAATTCGGCGTAAACAAGCTTTAGAAGTTCAACAAAGCCGTAATAAATTAATTGGTTTTGTAGTGGCGACATCTGTAATTATCGGTATAGGATTAACAGTGTTTTTTCATCAACAAAAAAGTTCTTTATTGGCTAATATTTCCGCACAACAAGACAAAATTACCCTAACATCAAATAATGAAAATTTAAAAAATATCTCCCGTCAAACTAATTCAGAACTTGTTTATCGTGTGACTTTGAAAAATGCACCTATAGGTAAAAAACTCAATCTTTCTTGTAATTGGATTGATCCAAATGGTCAAGTTGTTAAACAAAATCAATATCAAACTCGTGAAATAAAAACTTCAGTTTGGGATACTGTTTGTCGTTATAGTATTAATCCTACCGCATCTGTGGGAAATTGGCAAGTACAAATGTTGCTTCAAGGTCGGAAAATTAGTGAAGAAACTTTTGTGGTGCAATAGTTATGTTTCCCTATCATTTTATTGGTTATTGGGGTGATAAAAGCAAAGAGTTTCTCACGCAGAGGCGCAGAGGCGCGAAGAGAGGAAGGAAATTTTTTTTGGGATGTTATTTATGTTGGTTGTGAGTCTGTACCTGTGTTACCGCAAAATATGATTGCGGGTATTTCTGCTGGGGGATTTTCTGATGCTTTTGATGTTTGGGTAAGGGTAGAGGAAGATAGGTTAATTTTGGGTAGGGAAGCTTTTGGACGAGTTTCTTTATTTTGGACTCGACAAGGTGGGGTGCTTTGGTTTGCTTCTCAATTACAATTACTTTTAGAAGTTATAGAAAAACCGGAAGTTAATATTTCTGGTTTATATGGTTATAGTTGTTTTTCTTATGTTCCTAATCCTCTGACTCCTGTTAATGAGGTGTTTTCTGTACCTGCGGGAACTGAGATTATTTGGGAAGATGTTGATAATCCCCAATTTCGTAGTATTTATCAATGGTGTGAATCAAAGTCACAAATTCAAGATGAAAATACAGCAGTTTCTCAATTACAAGTTTTACTGAAAAATTCTATTCAAAAACAGATTTCTAATTTAAGAGATGAACCTGTGGGGGTTTTTCTGTCTGGGGGTTTGGATTCTTCTATTGTTGCGGCTTTGTTGGTAGAAGCTGGGATAAAAGTTCGTGCTTACTCTTTGGATTTTGGTAATGTGGGAATTTCTGAATATCCCTATGCGGAACAAGTTGCAAAGTTTCTGAATATTCCTTTAGTTAAAGTTGATGCTAGTCCTGGTAAGATTAAACAGGCTCTAATTCCTACTATCAAAGCTTTAGATTTACCTTTTGGTGACGGTGTGACTGTTCCTTTATATCTCCTCAATCAAGTTGCTAGTCAAGAAACTCAAGTGATTTTTAATGGTGAAGGTGGTGATCAATTATTTGCCGGTTGGACTAATAAACCTTTAATTGCTGCGGGTATTTATCAATCTGAACATCCTGATAAAGAAGAAAGTTTTATTCACCAATATCTGCGGACTTTTCACCGTTTGTGGGGTTATGAATCTAGGGTGTATCAGCCGGAAATATATGCTCAGATTCAAGGTTTAAATGCTCAGGAATGGTTGTTAAATGCTCTTGATGCTAGTTTTTGTCCTTCGTTGTTACATCGTCTCCGTCGTGCCAGTTTGATGTTAAAAGGAGCGCAAAATATTCATCCCCGTGCGACTGCGTTGGGTTTTGCTCATGGGTTAGGTGTGCGATCGCCCTTTTGTGATTTACTTTTAGCAGAATGGACTTTTCAGCTATCTGGGGAACTCTGTCTAAACGGTGCTTGTGAGAAGTATATCCTCAAACGAGCAGCAGAAAATTGGCTACCTTCAGAAATAGTTTGGCGACAAAAACGCGGTATGGGTGTTCCCTTAACCTCTTGGTGTTTAAATGATTATTGGCATGATCTTGGTAATTGGTTAAATCCTGGTATACTAAAATCGGATGGCTGTTTTTTTCCTGATATTGCGTCACAAATTGTTACAGGTGAACTAGGAGGACAAATTCAAGGACGACGAATTGGTGAAAGTCTGTGGTTATTGATAATGTGGCAACTTTGGCATTATCATGTTTTTGGTTCTAAATTAGGCAAAAAGTCTTTATCTCATCCATTTATTTTACCTCGATGGTTATGGAAAAAGTTACAGCAATCCCAAATTTAGAATTAGAACTTGCACAGGAGTTATTGCAAGTTTACGGTTCTCCTTTATACGTTTACAACGGCGATATTTTACGCCAAACTATTTCATATATTACCAAAGCTATTAGTTATCCCCATACTCAGTTTCATTTTGCTAGTGTAACAAATAGTAATATTGCATTACTAAAAATATTTAAAAACGCCGGTTGGGGACTTCATGCTAATACTCCAGGTGATATTTATTTGGGTTTAAATGCGGGTTTTTATGCTGGTGATATCGTCTATAGCGGTAGTAATTTAAATCGGGAGGAAATGGAACAGATTATCAATTGGGGTGTAACAACTCTCAATTTAGATAGTATTTCTCAGTTGCGTTTGTGTTGTGAGGTTTTTTTATTTCGCGCAAAGACGCAGAGAAGCAAAGACGCAAAGTTAAATATTGGTTTGCGGTTGAATGTTTCGGAGGATAGTCGTATTGGTGTTAGTTCGGCTGATTTTGATGAGGCTGTTTCTATTGCTTCGGCTGCGGGTTTAAAGGTGACTGGTTTACATTTTTATCGCGGTACAGGAACTAATGCAACAACAGCCTTTATTGATGTAATTGATGCGATTTTAGCAACTGCAAAAAAGTTACCAGATTGGCAATATTTAGATTTTGGTGGTGGTTTTGGTTATCCATATCATCATGATCATTTGGCTTTTGATTGGCAATTATTTGGACATCAATTAACTAATAAAATTAGTGAAATTGTCAAAAATATTAATTTAATGATTGAGCCAGGACGCTCTGCTATAGCGGGTTGTGGTACTTTATTAGTTAAAGTTGTTTCGGTAAAATGGCAAGGAGAAAAACAAATTATCGGTGTAGATTCTACTATTGCTAATATTGCTGTTATTTCTGTACATGGAGGTTATCGAGAAATTATAACTTTGAAAAATTCAACTTCTCAAAAATATCTAACTGACGTTTGTGGAAATACCACATATTCACGAGATTATTTAGGCAAAAATTGTCAACTTCCCGCTTTAGAAATTGACGATATTATTGCTATTTTAGATGTTGGTGCTTACGGTTATGCTATGTCTTCACATTTTTTACATCGTCCTAAACCTGCGGAAGTATTATTAGAAAATGGTAGACATCATTTAATTCGTAAACGGGAAGATTACAGCATTTTACTTAATAATCAAATCATCTAAAATTCGACTTCTTTAATTATTAATTAATTCCCAAAATAAGAACAGAAGTCGAGTATCTAAGACCACAATTTTTAACCAAATCAAAACCAACAAAACCATGAAATGTATTAACTGCGGAACTGATAATAAATTAAAAGACAGAACAGCAAATCAAGGAAGATGTTTAAAATGCAATCATCCTTTTGTTTTTGAACCCACAACCATGGGAACTGTAAAAATTACAGATCCTATGTTTACTAAAGTTATTAATGATATTTCTGCTAATAACACTTTATTTTTTACACCAAAACAACTGCTTTACTTTTTAGATAGTCGTCTCAGAAAAAAATCATTTCAATCATTAGGATTTGTTGGTTCATATCTATTCCTTAATATTTGGTGTACAGTCTTTTTCTCTAACATGATATTCGGATCTAGGTTATGGTTAATGGGAAATTTAGTTTATCAAATTTGTGTAGCTATTTATTTGTTTAATCAAACGAATTCTCCTAAATTAAACAATGCTAGTCGAAAATCAAGTGCTAGATTCTTGCAAATCATAGGAGGTTTAATTTTAGTTATTGGAATATTTGCAAGTATGTTTGTTGTTCAGTCATTTATTATATTTGTAATTATCATCGTTATCGGAATATTTTCCATATTTTGGGGAACTGAACAGTTAGGAAAAGTTGATCAATTAAAACAAGAATTTTTAATTTCCCCAACTCAATTACAAGAATGGTTAAATCGTTGGGAACAAATTAATAATGTCCCTGAAAAAATTCTCCCTTCTCCACGACAAGAAATTACACCAGCGACAATAAATCCTGATGTCACTGCTTATAGTTTTGATAGATTAGTAGTTTGTGATAGTGCTAATATTGCAAAATTATTAATTGCTAATAATTTCCACTTTGAAAATAATTGTGCAATTCTCAGTATTACCGGTTATCCTCAAAGCATTTTCAATACTACAATGGAAATGTTACGACGTAACCCTGATTTAAAGGTTTATGCTATTCATGATTGTAGTTCCAAAGGTGTCAGTTTAGTTCATCATCTCCGCACCAGTGAAAAGTGGTTTTTAAATAGCAATGTGGCAATTATTGACCTGGGACTTTTACCCCGTCAAATTATTGCGAGTCAGGGAAAAATGTTTACTCGGTTTTCTTCACAGTTAAAAGACGAAGCTAAAAAATTATCTGTAGATATTCGTCTGACTTTAACTGCTGAAGAACTAGCTTGGTTAGATACTGGTAATTTTGTCGAATTAGAATCTTTTACCCCACAAAAATTAATTCAAGTTCTCAGACATGGTATTTCTGGAAGCTTGAATTTAGAAAGTGATGATAGTAGTATAATTTTAATTGGTGATTCAGGTATTAATTCAGGAAATGATATTTATATGGTGGAAAGTTTTGGTTGAATAAACATGGATGTTACTAATAATTATTCTAACTGAGAATTTGCTTGTTGTTTTCTAACTGCACGAGCAATCAAGGGAGCTTTCTTTTCTAATCCTGTTAGGGTAAGATCACCATCAATATACATCTGATACCATGCTTGACGCTGACGAAGAACTCGTTCATCATCCCGTAGATGCAATTTTTGTAGAGTAAATTCAGCCTTTTGACGTTCGTGCAGTGGAACTTTATCAGTTATGATTAATTGCAAGGAAGGCAACAGAATTTCAAACCAGTCATTTTCCACTTCAAATGGGTCAAGAACCTGCTGATCAAGAGTACCTTTACTGCTATTGATCCAACCGGAAGCAAAACGGTAATTACTCCATTCATAAGCCAAATGACGATGATTGTCACAAGATAAGAAATGATCTACAGTACCAACAGGTTCATACATTGCACTATAACCGCAAAGATTACTAAAACCATCAGCTAAATCACTTTTAAAATTTGACCAATAATCTCTGAGTTTTCTTTTAGGATCTGTATTTTTTTCTAACCAATTATTACCTGGTTGTCGTGCTTTTAGATCAAAATTTTCCGGTTCTGCTGGAGGATTAAACTTTAACATATTTACTATGAGTCTGATGATTTTTGATTTCTTCTTTCTGCTGTAACTATCCAACGTGGCCAAAATGGATCATGTCCTGGTAAAAGTCTTTGCAATTGCTGATGAATTTCTGATTGTGTTCTCAAATGTTCAGGAAAAGTATTCATATTATCATTTCGCATCCACGCTTCTGCTGCTTCAATTGCGGTTTCTGATTCTTGAGAACGCGCTTGTTTTAGTCCGAATATTTCTGAAGTTAACCATCCTACAGTATCTCCCTGTTTAGTCCACAATATTTCATTTAGTTCGACCTCTTTTCCTTGTAGTTCAAATAAAAATAATTTATCTTGTTCTTCATCAAATATTGGTTCTAATGAAGCCAGCACAAGGGGAGAATGAGTAGTAACTAAAGCTTGTATTGTGATATTTGATTTTAACTGATTGACTACTGATAAAATAGATGGTAAAATCGCTCTTTGCCAGCGAGGATGGAGATGAGACTCAATTTCATCTATTAATAAAACTATTTGATTCATTGGTTCTTGCTGCTTTAATTCAGAAGCCTTTTGGTGTTCATACCAAGTCCATACTAATAAATAAGCAAGTCCCAAAATCCGCTTCATTCCTGCTGATGCTTGGGTAATGGGAATATTCCCATAAGAAAGATTAATTGTCGGAATATCACGCACATCATCAACAGATACTCGCGTTGGTTCTCCTATTTCTATCCATTCATCAGGATGAGGTGCAAGTTGTTTAATGACATCTGATAAAAGTTGAAATGGCGTTTTTTGGGGTTGATTTTGCCATGTTACCCAATCTTGAATCAGACCGTTACAAATAACTTTTCCTTTTAATTTTAACCCATTCCAAAGTGTATCGGGGGTAAAATTATAGGCATCTTCATCGTTGCGAGCAGGATCAAAAATAGAGAAACTTCCATCAACGCGAACAAAAATAATTATTCCTTTTAATAAGGGAACACTATGAAAGGGAACTCTTAAATCTTGCCATTTTTGTTTAGAAAAATTAAATTTAAAGGAATAATTTTTTCCTTCATCATCATCTAGAGTGATAATTTGGGAGATAATTTCTGGAGGTTTTTCTGTATTTCTTTGCGGATAAACGGGTTGTTCTACCCAGTTTCCAGTAAGTACCCACCAAGCAACATCTAGTAAGAAACTTTTACCTAATCCATTATCCCCTGTAAAAATGTTAACTCTATCAGCAAATTCAACATCAAATTGAGGAGATGGTCCTACAGACTGTAAATGAAGTTCTTTTAGCATTTAACTATTTCTCCAATGTATTTTTATTTACTTGCAACCAAATTTCCAAACTCACCAATAACCACAGTTTAACACCATATCTTCCCCAAATATCACCTTGAAAATCTAACCATTCACGCAATATATCCTGATTAATATAAGCTAAAATCTCACTATTTCTATTTAACAATAATTTCCGCGCTTCCCGTTGCCAATATTTTCTAAATCCTAATTGTACAGGAACCATCATCCCACTTTTAGGACGATGAATAATCGTATCTGGTAAAATATCACTAACTGCTTTTTTCAAAACTGCTTTTTCTTCAACTCCCGAAAGTTTATATTCTGGAGGAATTTGCATACTTAATTCAACTACACGCTGATCAAATAATGGTGATAAACCTTGTAAATCTGCTGCTTGAGTTAAATTATTCACTTTTGTCAAAATCTGATCTGCACCTTTAAATTTAATATTCAATGCCATTAATCTATTCAAATAATTGACATCGGCATTTAAATCATCATAAAATACTGAAGATTCATTTTTTAAACTTTGCCAAATTTCCGCTTTTAAAAGTTGCGGTAAATCTAAAGTACACTTTTGAAAAGAAATTAAAAATGCTTGTAATGAATCCTGGTTATTAATAGCACCATATAAACTATTAATTAACATAGGTTGATTTTTCGGTCCACCAAAACAAGGATCTCCACCTTCTCCATTGAGAGTAATTTGCACATTTTCTTGCGCGATTCTGCCTATTAATAAATTGGGAACTGTTAAAGGATCTCCAATAGGATCATCTAAATAAGCCATTGTTTCTGGTAAACGTTCCCACATATCCCGAAAGGTAATTTCTAAGATGTGATGTTGAGTTTGACAATGTTCTGCAACTAAATTAGAAAACTCTAATTCGTTCGCAGTTTCGGTCCCAAAATGAATAGAATAGGTGTGAATTGGTGCAGAATGTAATTTTGCTGCTAGTGCGGTAATGCTGCTAGAATCTAAACCACCAGATAGGAAAATACCAACCGGTTGATTTTCGGGTAAATATTCTTTAACAACTTGTTCAAGTAAAAAACGCAATTTTTCACCATACCATGCTAAAGGTTGATTTTTGTCTATAATTTGTTCTTTTAATTGCCAATAATGATAAACTTGTTGTGATGGCATTTGCAGAAAAGTACCAGGACGAATTTCTTTGATATCTTGCCAAAGTGTCCTTTCTCCCGGAACAAATGCACAACAAAGATAATCTCGTAATGCAACTAAATCTAAATTATCAGAACGATAAGGTGTTAAAGTTCTTAATTTTGGGGCTATCCAATAAGTTAAACCTGTGGTAGTATAATATAAAGTGCGTCCACCAATGGCATCTCTAATTAAATATAATTCCTGTTTTTCACAATCCCAAACTACTAACCCAAACATTCCCAGTAATAAATTTAAACATTCAGAATTATATTTTTCCCAAAGTTGTGCAACTATTTGTTGATTACTGCAATTATGATTAATCTTAATTCCTAATTTTTGCAGTAATTCTTCTCGATTACTTAACCAAATATCTCCAACTACTATAAATCTTTTGCTATGACTTATGGCAAATTTATCTGCTGTGGAAATAACTGCAAATTGCTGATCTTGCCAAATTACATCTTCTTTTAAATTATCTAATTTTCCGTAAGCTACACACCAACTAGACTTAAATTCAATATTTGTAATGGCAGACTGAGAACTTTTGAAAAAATTAAATAGCATTAGTTTGGGTATTGGATAAGGGGTAATAAGTAAAAATATTAGCAACTACCAATTACCCGTTAAAATCTAAGCAGCGAAATTTGCAGCAATCTCAAAGAAGTCGGGGATATGAACCAGGAAAAACCCCTGTTTCTTGATAATTTCAGCTAAACTGTTCCTCAGCGTCCAAATTAAATAGCATTTGCAGAGTTTGCATACATCGTCTTCTAGCTTCCACATCTTGCTGGGCGCGTAATTGCACCATCGGATCATGGAGAATCTTATTCACTATTCCCCTTGTCAAAGCCTCAATTACCTCTTGATGCTTTTCGCCAAATTCCGAACCCAAACGAGATAAAGCCTTTTCTAATTCTTGTTCGCGGATAGTTTCGATTTTATTCCGTAAAGAACTAATTGTAGATACAGTTTCTAAACTCCGCCACCAAATATCAAAAGCTTCAACTTCCTCATCTAAAATCTTCTCAGCTTCCTGCGCCATTTGCCGGCGACTTTCATAATTTTGGGCGACAACCGCCTTCAAATCATCAACATTAAAAGCCTTGACATTGGCCAAATCATTGACATCTGCATCCACATTTCGGGGTACAGAAATATCAAATATCATCAATTGTTGATTGGGTTCTAACACCGTTTCCAACTTCGCCCGATCTAAAATCGGTTCAGTGGAAGAAGTGCTAGTAAAAACTATATCACTAGCGGCAATAACTGACATCATTTCTGGCAGCAAATGGATTTGGATCGGTTGTTCTGGGAACAACTTCGCCAATTCTTCAGCCCTTGTGCGGGAACGATTAACAATACTAATTTGAGTTGCACCTTTAGAAATCAGGTGTTGTACAAGTAACCGGGACATTTTCCCAGCACCGAGAATAGACACCCGATAAGGAGATAAATTTTCTACTTTCATCTGTGCCAATTCCACAGCGGCCGAACTGATAGAAACCGCACCAGTCCCAATACTGGTTTCGGTGCGAACCCGTTTACCCGCCGTTAAAGCTTGTTTAAATAAGCGATTTAAAATGGTTTTGATGCCATTAAATTGTTGTCCGAGTTTGTGGGTATTCTTAACTTGAGCGAGAATTTGACCTTCACCCAAAACCAGACTATCCAACCCACCCGCAACCCGTAAAATATGGGTGATAGCATCAGTATGCAGCAACATAAACAAATGATGTCTTAAAGACATAATCGGCAATTTGCTATGTTCAGAAAGGAACTGGGTAACTTCGTGAATTCCTTGGGTAGTCTCGTTACTAACAATATAAATTTCTAAGCGGTTACAAGTGCTGAGAATAGCAACTTCATCAACATGAGGATAACTCAGAAGTTGAGCGATCGCACTTTCAATTTGAGGTTCAGGAATACTTAATTTTTCTCTAACTTCTACAGGGGCTGTTTTATGGCTTAACCCCACCACGGCAATATTCATTTTTTAAATAGGTAATTGGTTTGGTGTCAGGTGTCAGTAGGGGCGAAGCATTGGGAAGATAAATTATCGCTCATTGCCGAAAATAGTTCTCCAAATGCTTCGCCCGTACAGTTGTCAGTTGTCAGTAGGGGCGAAGCATTGGGAAGATAAATTATCGCTCATTGCCGAAAATAGTTCTCCAAATGCTTCGCCCGTACAGTTGTCAGTTGTCAGTAGGGGCGAAGCATTGGGAAGATAAATTATCGCTCATTGCCGAAAATAGTTCTCCAAATGCTTCGCCCGTACAGTTGTCAGTTGTCAGTAGGGGCGAAGCATTGGGAAGATAAATTATCGCTCATTGCCGAAAATAGTTCTCCAAATGCTTCGCCCGTACAGTTGTCAGTTGTCAGTAGGGGCGAAGCATTGGGAAGATAAATTATCGCTCATTGCCGAAAATAGTTCTCCAAATGCTTCGCCCGTACAGTTGTCAGTTGTCAGTAGGGGCGAAGCATTGGGAAGATAAATTATCGCTCATTGCCGAAAATAGTTCTCCAAATGCTTCGCCCGTACAGTTGTCAGTTGTCAGTAGGGGCGAAGCATTGGGAAGATAAATTATCGGTCATTGCCAAAAATAGTTCTCCAAATGCTTCGCCCGTACAGTTGTCAGTTGTCAGTAGGGGCGAAGCATTGGGAAGATAAATTATCGCTCATTGCCGAAAATAGTTCTCCAAATGCTTCGCCCGTACAGTTGTCAGTTGTTAGTAGGGGCGAAGCATTGGGAAGATAAATTATCGCTCATTGCCAAAAATAGTTCTCTAAATGCTTCGCCCGTACAGTTGTCAGTTGTCAGTAGGGGCGAAGCATTGGGAAGATAAATTATCGCTCATTGCCGAAAATAGTTCTCCAAATGCTTCGCCCGTACAGTTGTCAGTTGTCAGTAGGGGCGAAGCATTGGGAAGATAAATTATCGCTCATTGCCGAAAATAGTTCTCCAAATGCTTCGCCCGTACAGTTGTCAGTTGTTAGTAGGGGCGAAGCATTGGGAAGATAAATTATCGCTCATTGCCAAAAATAGTTCTCCAAATGCTTCGCCCGTACAGTTGTCAGTTGTCAGTAGGGGCGAAGCATTTGGAAGATAAATTATCGCTCATTGCCAAAAATAGTTCTCCAAATGCTTCGCCCGTACAGTTGTCAGGTGTTAGTAGGGGCGAAGCATTTGGAAGATAAATTATCGCTCATTGCCAAAAATAGTTCTCCAAATGCTTCGCCCGTACAGTTGTCAGGTGTCAGTTGTCAGTTGTTAGTAGACTATCAAAAACTGATTGACGGATATAAATTGACTAAAAACTATAAAATACAAAGTTTTTAGATGTTCACAACCTGTCAAATTTACTTTGACAGACTACTAATAACAATGGACTACTGTCCACTGACCACTGACTACCGACTAATTACTACCGACTAATTACTACCGCAGTTGGATATTCTTAGGTTCGTCCCACAAGTGAACTGTATCCACAAACCGAGCGGTTTTGGATTGACTAGAAATAACCAAGCTTTGGGTTCTAGCACCACCGTGGAAGAAGCGCACACCATCCATCAAAGTTCCAGGAGTAATACCGCAACCAGCAAATAGCACTGTTTCACCAGAAGCTAATTCATTAGCGTTATAAACTCTGTCTCCGTCAGTAATACCCATTTCATTTAAACGGGCTAGATTACCTTCTCTGCTTTCACCAATTAAGCCAGTTTGGACAACTTCTGGATCATAGATTAATTGTCCTTGGAAGTGTCCACCCAAGCAGCGTAAAGCAGCAGCAGAAATTACACCTTCGGGAGCAGCACCGATACCCATTAAAGCATGGATATTAGTACCAGAGAAAGCGCAACAGATAGCAGCAGAAACGTCACCATCGCTGATTAGTCTTACTCTAGATCCAGCGGTGCGAATTTCTTGAATGAGGTCTTTGTGACGGGGACGATCCATCACTACTACTACTAATTCCTCAACAGAACGGTTTAAGCACTCAGAAAGGATTTTTAGGTTTTCTGTAGCGGATTTGTTGATATCAACATGACCTCTAGCGGCTGCTGGTGCTGCGAGTTTCTTCATGTAGAAGTCAGGAGCAGCAAATAAACCGCCCTTTTCAGAAATTGCCAAAACTGCCATTGAGCCATTTTGACCATAAGCAACTAGGTTAGTACCTTCGCAAGGGTCAACAGCAATGTCAATTTCTACAAGTTCTTCAAGATTACAGACACTGGCAGCATTTGGTTGAGTACAGATACCAACTTCTTCTCCAATGTAAAGCATAGGAGCTTCGTCCCGTTCGCCTTCACCGATGACGATGCGACCACGCATATGGATTTTGTTCATCCGTTCGCGCATCGCTTCCACTGCTACTTGGTCAGCAATGTTCTTTTCGCCCTTACCCATCCACTTAGAAGAAGCGATCGCTGCTTGCTCAACTACTTCTATAATCTCTAACCCAAGAGTATTTTCCACGAGTATCCCCTCTAAATTACTTGTCTTAGCGTCGTTTAATTAGCTATTTCAGTTTTTAAGTTTACCAAAACAAGGATACTTATGGAAAAAAGTCTTGACTAGCAACTATGTTAAGTTTTGCAACTAAGGCAGTATTGCGAGTTTTTACAGTACATTCATATTAGTTAAGTTAAAGTAGAAATTGCTGACAGTAATTGAGTAAATGCGCCTAGCAAGTTAGAATAGTTATGGTGACAGCCTCTCCACTGTTCCTTACGAGGCTTTTATGGCAGCAAATCTCAAACAAATAGCCAAGTATCTAGATAATCTTGGTTGGGACTACCGTTTTGATGAAGAAGAAGACCGGATTATTACGGGTGTGGAAGCGGAAAACATCGAAGATTTTCTGATAGTTGTCCAACTGGACGAGGAAGGAAAATTTTTTCGGCTATTTGCACCCCAAGTTTTGGCAGAAGTAAAAGACCATCCCTACAAAGACGCTATCCTCCAGACGATGCTGGCTATTTCCTGGGAAACTAAAATGCTGCAATGGGAATATGATCCATCCGATGGTGAAATCCGCGCTATCATCGAATTTCCCCTGGAAGACTCCCTGCTCACCGAAAGACAATTTAACCGTTGTCTGAGCGGATTAATCCAAATCGTGGATACCGTTGCCCTGCCGCGGTTGCAAGAGGTGATGGAAACAGGAGAAGATCCGGGAAATCTGGACTTAGGAGAAAGATTATTATTGAGTATTCAAGAACAAGCTCCTGGATTATTAGAACTCCTCGAAAAAGCCATGGAAGCGCGGAAAAAGCGGGGTAGTTTGTCTGATGAATAAAGCGGATCACTACTGAAATGGCTAAACTGCAAAGTGATAACCTGATTATATACTGAAATCTTGTAAGGCTGGATTTTTATGACATCCTATGCAACCTCCTCTGCTAAAGCAGAAATGAGTGAACTCCGGCGGTTAAAAAGCTTATTACCCCCAGAATTACAAAGTTGGGTAACAGTTGAAGGCACAACAGAGGTTAATCCATCCCTGATTCGTTGCGAAGAAATTGGCAAAGACCAAGTGGAAATTCAAATTGACTTGGTAAAATGGGATGCTCTGGCAATGGACCAGCGGAATTTGCTGTTTTGGCACGAAGTTGCTCGCGTGCAAAACGACACTATTCCCAAAGATGGTTGGGAAATGGCCGCACTAGCCATTGGTTTAGGTGGTGCTGTTGGTGAATTATGGGTACAAGATGGATTATTGCTAGTATTAGCTATGGCGCTCTGTGGCGTTTCTGGTTGGCGATTATATCAAAAAAATAATGGTGGTAAACAAGTTAAAGAATTGCTAGATGCTGACGAAAAAGCGATCGCTCTGGCAACCCGCTTTGGTTATAGTTTACCCAACGCCTATAAAAGTCTTGGTAGTGCCTTAAAAACTTTAGTGGAAAACACTCCTAGCAAAAATCAGCGTTCTCGATATGAAGCGAGACTTTCTGCTCTTAAACGCAGCGCCAACAAAGCCAAAGCTAAATCCCGGAATGAGGACTCTGGATTGTGAAATTTTGACAATTAGTGGGGTGGGAGATACCCAACCCACAAAGATACAGTCAGAGTCAGGACTAAAAGCCTTGAACATCAGTAATATCTATCTATTAGACTTTTATGTTCAGAAAAATTTCCGAGAAATTCATCTATTTAACAAAATATTAAAACTTTATCAAACCTTCTTATTTTGCTCATAAAAACTTTTTAAATTCGCGTCTTTGTTGAATATTTTATAAGTTTAGGAAGTCACAGGTCGCAAAAATAGCGAAATCTCCTTACTTACATCTGCAACTAATCAACCGCCGATTTTAACTTTTTAACAACTGTACTTTGGAAGACAATTATTTTTTTAAATAGCTCTAACTTAGTGTTAGAGGCTGGTTAAAGGAATTTTTTATCTTCTTCATAATGAGTTTTATTGCTCACATTGAGAAATTTTAAATTTAGACCTACTGAGTCTAAGTAGGAGATAGTTATTTCCAACTGTTTTGGCCAATATCCGTCAGGTTATCAATAAATTAGCAGGTTAATTAGTGATATTATTGCTGGCTGAAATTTTGCTAAAAATTGTGCATGAAGCAGAGGATATCCTTGAGTTAAGCTAATGCTATTGTTGACAAAGGTAAGTTTTTTCTGGCAACCCATTCTAGTCCTATAGATAATCGCCCAGAATTTGCATGAGCTGCAAAGTCCCGTAATTCAGGAAAACAGTCAATTTGGCAGTTAAAAAGGGCATTGTAATTGTTAAAACTGTCACAAAAGTAACAATGCAAATCACAAAAAGCAAAACAAATAAAAATCTGACGTATCCCGACGTTGAGATATTCCCCTTGAATTGCATAAAAAGACTTAAATCAGGTATCAGTAACATTAACTTTATTTTTAGTAATCAGATGATCATGAGAAATAACAAGTTGATTCACCTATTTACAACAGCAAAAATTTTGACAATTGCTGCTATTGTGAAGCTGGATTGGGAATATTTTCTCTAATCTTTAAAAATCTCCCAGCTTGTGCTTCATCATCCAGATTAAAAATCAGGTTAATTGTTTTTCCAGAAGAAAATTACGGTTAACAAATTAGATTATATATGGCAATTAAAGTCCAGAGTTTTATGAGTAGTCAAACCACACCAGTAGACTTTCCAGTTACTTACTTAGAAAGCGCAGTAATCTTGCAAGTTCCAGTGAGGTTAACTGTGCTTGAGGCCGTCAGTTTTAAGCAAACTTGCCAAAACTTAATTGCAGCGGATTTACCACCAGGGCAAATTATTATTGATTTCCAAAATACTACTTTTATGGATAGTAGTGGTTTAGGTTCTCTAGTCAGCAACTTTAAAAATTCTCAAGAAAAGGGAATCAAAGTAACACTGCGTCATGTTACACCCCAAGTCATGGCAGTTTTAAATCTGACAGGGCTAGATCAGGTGTTTCCCATTGAGTCTCTTCACAACCTCACACTAATAGCCACAGATAACTTTACAAACTCAGGAAAAAATACTTCTCGCAAAGTAGATCCACTTCCTCAAACTCATAATTCCGTGGCATCTTGGATGAAACGGCTGATTGATATTGTGGGATCATTAGTTGGTTTAGTAATTACATTTATTTTGTTTATTCCCATAGTAATCGCCATTCAAATTGACGATCCTGGTCCAATTTTCTTTAGGCAAACTCGTTGTGGTTGGATGGGTAAGCGGTTTGCAATTTGGAAATTTCGGTCTATGTGTGTAGATGCAGAAGCTAGAAAATCCCAAATCAAAAATCAAGTCGAAGGCGCTTTCTTTAAAAATGATAATGATCCCAGAATTACTAAAGTAGGTAACTTTTTACGCCGTACCAGTTTAGATGAACTACCTCAATTTTGGAACGTTCTCAAAGGGGAAATGAGTTTAGTCGGGACTCGACCACCCACACCTGATGAAGTAGAACGCTACGAAGTCCCCGAATGGCAACGTTTCGACGTTAAACCTGGTATGACTGGTGAATGGCAAGTTAACGGCCGCTCTAAAGTTCGGAGTTTTGAAGATGTGATTCGGTTAGATTTACAGTATCAGCAAAATTGGACTTTAGTTTATGATTTAAAGTTAATTTTCAAAACCATCACCATTTTGTTTAATAAAAACAGTGGGGCTGTTTAGCCACTGCTAAACGTCAGTATTCAGCTAATACCTGACGACTGACGACTGAATGCTTGCTACTAAACTAAATTCACCAAGTTAAAACATTCAATTTACCCAAGTTACAAATCGGCTTGGGTTTATTTTTATGAAAGGAACAGGGAAACTAAGCTATCTACCAGGGGTGAGGCTGAAAACCTGGCTTGGGGGCTAATTTTTCGCGTCTGTTCCCCATTCCCTATTCCCTTGGTTGATAAAGTGATCAACTGTAGAATATGTTACTATTCAGGAAAAACCTATTCACACAATTGCAGTTCAGCTATTTTGAGATATTTGTAAGCAAGTTGAATAAGTAGTGGCAACAGAAAAAACGCACATGAGGTTGAATGACTGAATCTTTCCCCCGAAATTTACCATTGACAATAAACCCTGTGAGCAGCCCTAAAACTGACACAGAAGCTACGAGTAAAAATTTAGCTTTAACTATTGCTGAGGCAGCTTTAGACCGCAAAGCAGTAGAAATTATCTTGCTCAATGTGGCAGAGATTTCTTCCCTCGCGGATTACTTTGTGATGATGACTGGTTATTCCAAGGTGCAAGTTAGGGCGATCGCTGACGCAATTCAAGGACAAGTTGAAATTGACTGGCAACGACGACCCATCAGAACAGAAGGCAAAGCCGAAGGAACTTGGGTACTACAAGATTATGGTGATGTCATCGTCCATATCATGATGCCAAGAGAACGGGAGTTTTATAATTTAGAAGCGTTCTGGGGACACGCGGAACGTATTTCCCTACCAAACGCCGAGAATGTTGGGAGTTAACCGATATGATGCGATCCTCCCTTGAGAATTGCCCAGTTCCTACAGAACAACAACCACTGAATGAGTACGAAGAATTAAAAAATGCCTGGCTATTTCGAGATAGTATCTTAAGCTGGGCTAACTTCACCAAGAAAATTTTTTGGATCTGGGCTTGGTCTTGGTTAGTAGCAGGACCTGTGGCAGCAGCCAGTTTTTCTCCCCAAAAGCAGATTTTTAATTTTCTCCTTTGTGGATCTGGTGCTGCTAGTGTAAGTATAGTGCTAGTACTAGTCCGGTTATATTTAGGTTGGTTCTATGTGCGCGATCGCCTTTATAGTCCCACCGTATTCTACGAAGAATCTGGTTGGTACGACGGACACACTTGGACAAAACCCCAAGAAGTCATCAGTCGTGATCGGTTAATTGTTACCTACGAAATCAAACCCATCTTCCAACGCTTGCAAATTACCTTTGCCGCCTTGGCTCTTACGTATCTTATTGGTACTATAGTTTGGCATTTCTTGTAAATAGTCATTGGTCATTAGTCATTAGTAAAACAACCAACCACTGACAACTGACAACTGACAACTGTACGGGCGAAGCATTTGGAGAACTATTTTTGGCAATGATCGATAATTTATCTTCCAAATGCTTCGCCCCTACTGACAACTGACCACTGTACGGGCGAAGCATTTGGAGAACTATTTTTGGCAATGACCGATAATTTATCTTCCAAATGCTTCGCCCCTACTGACAACTGACCACTGACAATTCACAAAATAGATATAAACCCATGACAATGGGAAAACGAACTCAAGCCGCAGCACTAGAAGTCCGGTTGCTGCGTGAAGGCATTATCGAATCTCGGCATATAGTCCAGGCTGTAGTTAGTGATGACCGGGGACGGGTACTTTCCGTTGCTGGTAACGCTGAAACCGCCGCATTTGTCCGTTCTGCCCTCAAACCATTTCAAGCACTGGCTATCACCAGCACAGGCACATTAGAACGTTATGGTTTGAGCGATAAAGACTTAGCAATTATCACCAGTTCCCACAAAGGCAGTATGGAACAGGTGAGACAGGTATTTAACATCCTGTGGCGAGCAGATATTGACATCAATGCCCTGCACTGCCCAATTCCTCAAGGTAAGAGTAGTGCTTTAGAATATAACTGTTCTGGTAAACACGCCGGAATGTTAGCTGTTTGTCAGCAACGCCATTGGCCGTTAACTAACTATTTGGATCGTAAACACCCAGTCCAACAGTTAATTATCACCAAAGTAGCAGAATTGCTGCGAATGCCAGCAGCAGAATTTCTTACCGCCCATGATGACTGTGGCGCACCCACATATCTGATGCAACTCAGTCAAATGGCCTCTTTATATGCTGTATTAGCTTCTAGCAATAGCGTGGATATGGAGCGAATTGTCCGCGCCATGAATCATCATCCTACAATGGTGGCGGGTGTTGGAGAATTTGATACAGAATTGATGCGCTTAACTCCTGGTGAACTGGTGAGTAAATCTGGAGCGGAAGGGGTACAGTGCATTGGCCGACTTGGTGAAGGCATGGGATTAGCTATTAAAGTCATGGATGGCTCAACACGCGCTAAATATGCCGTAGCTATTCACATCCTCCAACAAATGGGTTGGATTAGTCCCAGTATTGCCCAAAGCCTCTCTGAAAAGTTTATGAACCTGGGGAAATACAAGCGTTTGGAAGTAATTGGAGAATTATCGCTTTTGTAGTTGACAAACTTTTGACTTCGCGCTATATTAAAGGAGTCGAGAGAAAAGCGACAAAAGCGACGCGGGATAGAGCAGCCTGGTAGCTCGTCGGGCTCATAACCCGAAGGTCAGTGGTTCAAATCCACTTCCCGCCACCAAATAAAAAATAAGTCCCTGTAATTTTTAAAGATTACGGGGACTTATTTTGCATCCCACATTCCGCACTTCAAAAAGTAGTATACAAAAACTACATTTACAACTAATTAGGGCTTGCTAAATAAAGCTAAAACCATTTATTAATAAGGGTTTCGCGGATTTTTATCACAAAAAAGTGCAAGGTTTTGGCTGATGGTGTCCCAAAATAGATGCATTTTTCTTTGTCAGATTTGGAAAATTGAGGATATCCAGATAATTGATATTTTTGAAAAATTCCAGCCAGAGAAATTTTATTTACCTCTGACATTTTTGTTGAGCTTTGACTGGATAACCGTTATAGGCTTAATTAAGTAACGGCAAGCCCCCTCAATCACACCAGTCGCAATGGGAAAACCCGCAGCCAAATAATCATCGTATTTGAGAAAAGCACCATGATTGAGTAGATAATTAGCACATTTATCCACCGGAGAACATTGTTCAATTTTTAGTTGATGTCAGGTAGCACTAGGACGCATACCAGAAGCCACCAAACTAGATTGACCTTTCAAAATGCGGAGCAAACTTAACCAATCCACCATTTCTTCAAATAGTTGGCGGAAGAGGAAATCAGGATATTATTAAGGATTAGTTAGAATTGAATAATGACGAAAAGTATCAACCATTTTGTGCTACCATTGTTTATATTTTGGAAAATTATTACTGCTAACTTTTAATAGTATTTTACTATAAACTCCATCTTAAAAGTAAAATTCTGGGTTTAGCAAAGAAATCTATAAAATTTTACAAAACAATGACTTTACAGAAGTTAGACAAAAAGGAAGTCATATTGTCATGCAAAAAGCAATAGAAGACTCTACTCTGACTGCTATCGTACCTAATCACTCATCTGTTAAATTGGGTACATTAATGTCAATTATTCGGCAATCTCAACTACCTCGTTCTTTATGTGAATAATAGTTTTATCATAATTTTATCGAAAATCTATCTCAAATCACTATGACACAAGAACCGATACAAGTAATTGGCGGTGGACTCGCAGGAACAGAAGCAGCATGGCAAATAGCCCAAGCCGGCGTGCCTGTAATTCTTCACGAGATGCGCCCTAAACGCTTCAGCCCTGCCCATCATACGGAAAATTTGGCTGAATTGGTCTGTAGCAACTCTTTCGGGGCTATGGCGAGCGATCGCGCCGCCGGTCTCTTACACGAAGAACTCCGCCAACTCGGTTCTATTGTCATCTCCAAAGCAGATGAACACGCAGTCCCTGCTGGTGGGGCTTTGGCGGTAGACAGAGGACAATTTGGCGAAGATTTGACCAAAACCTTAGCAAATCATCCTTTAATTGATTTCCGACGCGGTGAAGTTAAAGAAATTCCCCAAGGTATCGTTGTATTAGCTTCTGGACCTTTAACCAGTCCCGATTTAGCCGCAGATTTACAGCGATTTACGGGGATGGAATATCTCAACTTTTTTGATGCTGCGAGTCCAATTATTGTCGGAGATTCTATCAATAAAGATATTGCATTTATGGCTTCTCGTTATGATAAAGGTGAGGCAGCTTATCTAAATTGTCCGATGAATAAAGAGCAGTATTTACAATTTCGATCAGCACTTTGTCAAGCTGAACAAACGGAATTAAAAGACTTTGAAAAGGAAACGGCGAAATTTTTTGAAGCTTGTTTACCAATTGAAGAAATGGCGAGAAGAGGTGAAGATACCATGCGTTATGGACCTCTCAAACCAGTGGGTTTATCTGATCCTCGCAATGGAGAACGTAACTATGCGGTAATTCAATTACGACAAGAAGATAAAGCCGGTCAACTTTGGAATATGGTCGGATTTCAAACTAATTTGCGGTGGGGTGAACAAAAAAGAGTTTTTCAAATGATACCTGGATTGGAAAAAGCCGAGTTTGTCAGATTAGGAGTAATGCACCGCAATACTTTTTTAAATGCACCGCAGTTGATGTCTGCAAGTTTGCAATTTAAAGAACGTCCAACTTTACTAGCTGCGGGACAATTAATAGGAACAGAAGGTTATACTGCTGCATCTGCGGGAGGTTGGTTAGCGGGAACAAATGCAGCGCGGTTAGCTTTAGGAAAAGAACCTCTAATTTTACCTATTACAACGATGATGGGGGCATTATTTGAGTTTATCAGATCCGCTGCACCAAAACATTTTCAACCGATGGCTCCTAATTTTGGAATTGTGCCAGATTTGGGTGTGAAAATTAAGAGTAAACCGGAAAAATATGGACGTTACCGCGATCGCTCTTTAGCAGATTTAGCAACTTGGAAAATGGAAAATTCAGCCGTTTAAATTAATAGGAGGAAGTGTTTTAATCTTTCTCCTTCAACATCACTAAACCATGTATTCCCACTGCTGTAATCACACCTCCCAATAATCCCCAAGTAGCATCAGCAAAAACATTAATTCGATGGGCTAAAGCTCGATGATATGCAAATTGTAAAGTTCTTTCATTAGGCTTTTCCTCTTTTACCAATTTTTCTAAATAATTTTCAGCTTTTATTAGTGCGTCATAATCAGTACCAAAATAATAAAGGGATATCAATACTACCAAGAAACCAGGGATGGCTAAAGTAAGTAATAAAATTCCTGGGCGTGTCTTCATAAAAACATTTAATATTTTTAGTTTATTATAAGTAGGTGAACGGAAAAAAACCGTAGACGCGGAGCGGCTTCTCGAAGAGTAATATATCAGGAAAAGTAAAGTTGCCCAAAACCTCTTCCCTGTTCCCAGTTAAGAGTTCCCTGCCCTCACAGACAACTTATTCAGCAAGCCCTAAGTATCATCAAGGGGGTTTAAGGGGTATGGAGCTTATCCTGTCTTATTCCTAGCTTCATCGTCGCCCCGTTAGACGCAAACATGGATATTAAAACGATGGTGGATTTTGTAGATTTACTTAAAACATTCAATACCAATTATTGGCACAGAATCAAGGAAATCTTGCCAAAATTCTTGCCCAAATTCTTTTATTCCATCAGGTGAGACTATTGGTAATTGCCAGCGAACCTCTTTAAAACCGACACTCTGAAATGCCCATTCATGAGTGGGAATGCTGAGGTAATAGTTATCAAAGGTGAATTTATGATTATTAATAAATGTATATTTTATGGGCGTACCTTCGATTAGTGGTGAATCTATACTTTTAATAAATCCATATTTTTCAGTTTTCAGATATGATACAGGTGCTTGAGAGGGATTGCTATTAATAGTAACAAAACGACCACCAGATTTAAGATTGGCAAATATACTTTTACACATTTTGAGTAATTCTTCTGAACTTCGGGCATAATTTAGGAGATAGGAAGCAACTACCAAATCAAAGCTGCCTATTTCACCGAGTTCAAGTACATCACCAAGAATATATTCAATATTTTGAAATTTTCTAGTTTCTTCTTCTCTTGCCAATTCAATCATTTTTTGGGAAATGTCTACCCCTACAACCTTTGCTGCACCTTGATCTTTAAACTTTCTGGTATAAAATCCTTCTCCACAAGCCAGATCCAGAATTGATTTTTCCGCCAAATTGCCAAGCATATTAAAATATGTATATGCTTCTATATGTAAACGCATCGGCAATTCTTTGGATTCTTTATACTCTTTGGCTATGGAGTCATAGTTACTAGTCATTTTTATATCCTACTATTTAAAGTTAAAGAACTTGGGTCTTGAATTCAAAGTTAATCTATCAAATTCTCAAATGAGTTTTTTGACCCATAAAACTTGTTGATTTACTAAATCTCTACAATCTGGCTTTCTTTTCCGTTAAATTCAAGGTTAGAATGACAACATTAAATTGTGCTTGAAACTAGAAAAAATTGCTAAAACAACTAACTAACAACGTGTTTCCCGGTTCAGTTATCAAATTAGATAACGGCTTGACATTCATTCACCAAGAAATATCCACTACACCCGTAGTCGTAGCTGACGTTTGGGTGCGTGCGGGAGCTAACCTAGAACCAGAACCTTGGTTTGGAATGGCACATTTTCTAGAACACATGATTTTCAAAGGTACACCAAACTTGCTGCCTGGAGAATTTGATTATCATATTGAAAAAATTGGTGGTGTGAGTAATGCCGCTACCAGCCACGATTATGCCCATTATTCGATTACAACCGCTGCTAATTACCTAGAGCATACTCTACCACATTTGGGAGAATTACTCCTGAATGCAGCCATTCCTGACGATGAATTTATCAGAGAACGGGATGTGGTGCTAGAAGAAATCCGTTCTTACAATGATGATCCTGATTGGGTAGGTTTTCAATCTCTTGTTAAAAATATTTACCAAAACCATCCTTACGGACGTTCTGTGCTAGGAACTGAGCCAGAATTAATGCAGCATTCCCCCGAAGCTATGCGCTGTTTTTATCGCAGTTATTACCAACCAGAAAATATGACTGTGGTTGTGGTGGGGGGAATTGGTGAAAAAGCTGCGAGGGACTTGGTAAACCGGACATTTGTAGATTTTCCGCAACGTGATCATTGTCCCCAATTTACCAAAATTGCAGCACCGGTAATTTCAGGAATTCGTCGTCATGAGTTAATTTTACCTAGACTGGAACAAGCGCGGTTAATTATGGGTTGGAAAGTGCCAGGAGTAGAAGAATTTCGGGCTGTTCATGGTTTAGAATTATTATCAGCACTGTTAGGAGAAGGGAGAATTTCTCGATTAGTATCTGATTTGCGGGAAGAAAAGCAACTTGTTCAAGACTTATGCTGTGATTTCTCTTTACAACAAGAATCAAGTTTATTTACAATTACGGCTTGGTTAGAATCAGAATATCTGGAACGCGTTGAAGAGTTGATTTGTGATCATTTGCAAGAATTGCAAAATCAAGAAATTAGCAAGCCAGAAATAAATCGTATTCAGAGGTTTTTATGTAATGATTATGCCTTTTCTACAGAAACACCAGATCAACTAACTAATTTTTATGGTTATTATCATACCATTGCTAACGCTGAATTAGCTGTTACCTATCCCCAAGAAATCCAGTCTTTCAATCCGCAAGAACTGCAAAAATTAGCTCAACAATATCTTTCCCCAGCTAATTATGCTGTGACAATTCTCAAACCTTGTTAATTATTAAGTAAAAAATGCAAACTATTAATAGTCGCTCTCTGATTCATCGCACCGTATTAAGTAATGGCATTGTTTTATTAGTATCAGAAAATCAAGCTGCTGATATTATTGCGGGACGGATTTTTATTCGCGCTGGTAGTTGTCATGAACAGCGAGAAAAAGCTGGTTTAGCGCATTTGTTATCAGCAGTAATGACAAAGGGATGTGATGGTTTATCGAGTTTAGAAATTGCCGAAAAAGTTGAATCTGTAGGAGCTGGTTTAGGCACAGATGCAGCTACAGATTATTTTTTGCTATCGTTGAAAACAGTAACTGCTGATTTTATTGATATTTTAACATTGGCTGGACAATTATTGCGATCGCCTACCTTTCCCGAAAACCAAATAGAATTAGAAAAGCGATTAGCAATCCAAGATATTCGTTCCCAAAAGGAGCAACCTTTTGGACTGGCTTTTGAACAACTGCGTCAGGTAATGTACCCAAATCATCCCTACTCCATGTCAGTTTTAGGTGATGAAACAACCATGAGCAGCATTACCCGTGATGACTTAGTAGAATATCATCAAACTCATTTCCGTCCTGATAATATTGTCATTAGCATTGCTGGACGCATTACACCAGCACAAGCAGAGAAATTAGTAAATAAGATTTTTGGTGATTGGCAAATACCAAATTCCACCAAACCTACTCTTAATTTACCACCAATTACTGGATCACCTAAATCTTGCCTGAAACCCTTAAATACACAACAATCAATTATCATGTTGGGTTATTTAGGACCATCAGTAACCAACCCAGAATATGCGGCTCTCAAGTTACTTGCTACCTATTTAGGGAATGGTCTTTCTAGTCGTTTATTTGTAGAATTGCGAGAAAAGCAAGGTTTAGCTTATGACGTATCTGCTATTTATTCGACTCGACTTTTTCCCGCTTCCTTCGTAGTTTATATTGGGACAGCACCGGAAAACACCAAAATTGCTTTTAATGGACTTCGCCAAGAAGTAGAATTATTATCTACCACCGAACTGTCAGCAGAAGCATTACAAACTGCTAAAAACAAAATTATCGGTCAATATGCGTTGGGTAAACAAACTAATGGACATATTGCACAGATATATGGTTGGTATGAAATTTTGGGTTTAGGAATTGAATTTGATCAAAAGTTTCCCGAATTAATTAATAATGTCACTGCAACGGAGGCAATGACAACCGCTTGTAAATATTTACAAGCACCCTACTTATCTCTCGTTGGACCAGAAGAAGCCATTCAGACAGCTACTTTCTAAAACCTTAAATTGCGTAGGTTGGGTTGACGTATGTTACCCAACAAAATCAAGTCTTGGAAATATTCGATTATGTTTTATCTTCACACCAAAAAGATTAAAGGCAAACAAAGCGATCGCCACAGGGTAAGATCAGCATCGGAAAGTTATACAAAAATTCTATGAAATTTAGTTTGATAGCAAGTATTCCCAACTACATGAGCGCAAATTCTTGGTATTGCTTACTCTTGTTAACCACCACACCCGCGTTAATTAGTTCCTCTGCTTTTATATCAACAGCAGCAGCGGTTAAAATTGCCCAAGTCAACACAGAAGTTAAAATTAATCGTCCTCCTCTAAACTTAGGTAGTCAGGGTGAACGAGTTACAGAACTTCAAGCCGCTTTGACGATTTTGGGTTTTTATTCAGGTGCTGTGGATGGTACATATCAACAAAGTACCATTATTGCCGTTGCCCAATTTCAGCAAGCTGCTGGCCTAAATCCCACTGGTAATGTAGATAATATCACTTGGCAAAAACTGTTTCCCAGCCCATCAAATATTATTACTTCCGCACCTAATGCTGCCAGTAGTTTTACGACTGTTCCTACCCAACCGACCAGATTCACAAAACCACTGACTACTAAACGCACCACCAATCAGCCTAATTCTAGTATTCAACCCACTCCTCTCAATCAACAAATGCCCGGTATTCAATATACTCCCCAAGGATGGCCAATTTTACATTTAGGTACAAGTGGACCGGAAGTAATTAAATTGCAAAAACAACTAAAAATCCTGGGTTTTTTAAATGGTAAAATAGATGGAGATTTCGGAAGATCCACAGAAGCCGCAGTCAAAGCTGCTCAAACTCGTTATGGTTTAAAACCTGATGGTGTTGTCGGTGGTGGTACATGGAAAGTGTTCTTGAACCGCACTTCCCAGTCACGTTAATCTTGTTCTCGTCATCAAACTATGAAGCACTTTCTTTTAACTTGGATCGGGACTGCGGTAGCATTATTAATTACGGCTAAAATTGTTCCGGGAATCATTCTCACTAGTTTTGTTGCTGCCTTAATTGCCGCTGTTGTGATTGGTTTAGTAAATGCCATTGTGCGACCAATTTTGCAGATTTTAGCATTTCCCATCACCTTAATTACTTTGGGTTTATTCACCCTGGTGATTAATGCCTTAACGCTATGGTTTGCCAGTGCCATAACTCCCGGTTATGGTTTTGAAATTCGGGGTTTTATTCCTGCTTTTTTAGGTTCAATTGTTTTATCAATTGTTTCTGGTATTATTAATCAGATTGTTAATGCAGTTGATTAAAATATCAGGTTTTCACTTTTAGCAACGGCTACTGTGATTGTTGCTGGTGCTTCTGGTAATCGGAAAATCTGTTTAGGAACTAATAACATTATTTCCGTAGATGTGATTTCTGAAGCTGCAAGAATCGCGGAAGCCTCTGCGACGCTAGATGTTCCCACTAACTTAGTAATAGTATTATTAGGATTGGGAACAAGTACATTATTTAAAAGTTCGGCACTAAAGGTTTTTAAAGGTAGTTTTTCTAAGTTACAAAATTCTAGCAAGCCAATTTCTGAGGCTTTTTTATCAATAGTTGCAATTCCAGCTATTTCATGATATATAAGTTGATTTTCCTGAAAAACTTTTTTGATTACTAAATTAATTAATTGTTGGGAAATTCCTTTTTGACAACCAATTCCTACCCATAATTTTTTTATAACCATATTATCCACGTTCTTTGACAACACTAATAAATGGGGTGTAAAAATAGCGAGCAAGATGCCCGCACTACAAGATTGATAATATTTCTCCAGAAAAATGGCAAAGGTATTGCTATTTAGGGCTTGCTGAAAAAGTCTTTTCGTGAGGGCTAGGAGTCACCGAGTCACCGAGTCACCGAGTCAGGAGGAAGAATTAGAAGCAGAGAAGAATAGTCTCAAATTTCAGAAAGTGATAGGTTTTTAATGGTTTCAATCCTTATTCCTTGCACCTAATTCACTTTTTTAACCGGGAAACTCTTAATCTATCTAGGTTTTCGGTTTATTCAGCCAGCCCTATTTAACTCGAACATTTTGCTTGATATCGTCCCAAAGCCATTAAAGGAAAATACTGCTGATAAAGGTGATACTTCAAATAAAAATGGCAAGGGAAGCCCGTTCCGGTAAAGTATTCTTCATCCCAAGTACCATCTAATTTTTGTGTTTCTAACAGGTAATTAATCCCCTTTTCAATACTATCAATAGCTAATTTATCCGTAGCTTCACCTGCTGCTATTAACCCAATTAAAGCCCATGCTGTTTGGGATGCTGTACTGTCACCTTTTCCTTTTAAATTAGGATCATTGTAACTAAAACAAGTTTCTCCCCAACCACCATCAGAATTTTGTACTTTCACTAACCAAGCTGCACCTTGATTTATATCTCTAGCATATTTCAAAGGATTAATTAAAGCCAAAGCTGATAAAACGCCGCTAGTTCCATAAATGTAATTTACACCCCAACGTCCAAACCAACAACCTTCTATTTCTTGTTCCTTCAAAAGATAATCTAAAGACTTTTCTAAATTATCTGGTTGAATTGATAAATTACAAGCCCCCAACATTTCCAATACTCTAGCAGTGACATCAGCCGTATTTGGATCAATCATCGCTTTCAAATCACCATAGGGGACAGAATTGAGCCATTCTTGATCATTATCAAGATCAAAAGCCGCCCAACCTCCTGGTTTACATTGCATTGTCGCAATCCAATTTAAAGCCCTATCAATAGCTTGTTTTTTTAGTTCCTCATTCCGCAATTTTGCTTGATGTAAAGCCATGACAACCACAGCCGAATCATCCACATCTGGGTAAAAACGATTTTCAAATTCAAACGCCCAAGCACCGGGTTTTCCCTGCTTGTTTTTGACATTCCAATCACCATAATCGAGAATTTGTTTCTCTATTAACCATTCTCCAGCTTTAACAATAGCCGGATCATTTGGGGCAAAACCTGAATCAATCAAAGCCCGAATCACCCAAGCTGTATCCCATACAGGAGAAACACAAGGTTGGACACAGTAACTATTTTCTGTTTCAATGGCGAAATTATCAACTGCTTTTAAACCCCGTTCGATCACCGGATCATTAGCATCATAATCTAAACACTTTAAAGCTAACAGAGAATTTAACATTGCGGGAATAATTCCCCCCCAATCACCTGTAACTTCTTGACGTTCTAGAATCCATTTTTCTGCGGCTTTAATTCCTTCATTTCTAAAAGGAACAAAATTAATACTTTCTGCTAATTTAAAGCCATCATCAAGGATATTAAAAATATCTGACCAATCACCATTTTTTGGTAATTCCCAGCAGACATTATTTACACCTTCAGCATATAATTCATCTAAATTAATTGGCTGATCAATGTTAAAAATTGGTTTTCGATCAAAGACAATTAATAATGGCACAGTGCTAGAACGCGCCCAACTCGAAAGTTCATAAATATTGAAGAAAAAATTATCGGGTAGTAACATTACCCAAGGTGGCAAAGAAGGCAGTCCGCGCCAATTATAACAGTCAATTAAAGCTAGATGTAACTTTGTAAAAATCCGAGTTTTGCTAATACCACCTTTAGCTAAAATTAGAGATTTCGCTTTCAGCAATGCGGTATCTGTAGCGGGTACACCTAACAATCTTAAAGCCATATAGGCTTCTACAGTTGTGTTTAAATCTCCACCATCACCATAAAACAATTCCCAACCTCCATGTTCTCGTTGTTGAGAACGGAGATAATTTTCAACTTTATGTAAAGGTCTGGTTTTCTCAGTTCCCCAAATCTTATGTAATAAAACAGCTTCCGAAGTGATGGTAACATTAGACTCTAACTCAGCCCACCAATAACCATCGGGATTTTGAATAGAAAGTAGATGTTTTTGACTTGCGGCTATCGCATCAACAACTTGCTTGACTTTTATTCTATCTTGTGTTTGCATCAAATACCTACCTCAGCACCAAACAATATTTAAATAACATAACCGAATTACGAGAAAATTCTTCCGCAAAATCAGCAAACATTGTATTCTATCCAAGTCAGTAAAAGAATTAAATTTGTCTTTTAAATTTTAAATTGGAGTACAGCAACAGTTATGGCAACAATTATATTCAGTTTGACCCTTCTATCCTTAGTCATTTGGATATTTTTACTCTTATTTTGGGGGCAGTTTTGGCGAGTTAATCACCAATTAGAAGCAAATCAAGATAAAGATATTGATAACAACACCTTACCGACCGTGTGCGTAATAATTCCTGCCCGTAATGAAGCCGATGTCATTCCTGTTAGCTTGCGATCGCTCCTCCTTCAAGACTATCCTGGTAATTTCACCATCTTTTTAGTAGACGATCAAAGTAGCGATGGTACAGCCCACATTGCCGAAGGAGTAGCCCACAACCTCGACAAAACCCCACAACTACAAATTGTTACCAGCACCTCATTACCCCCAGGTTGGACAGGCAAATTGTGGGCAATGGAACAAGGTTTACAAACAGCCAGTACCTTGACACCAGACTATTTTTTACTTACTGATGCCGATATAGAACATGATCCCAGCAACTTGCACCGCCTAGTTGCCAAAGCCGAGGCACAGAAATTAGATCTCGTATCCATCATGGTACGCTTACGCTGTCAAAGTTTTTGGGAACAACTATTAATACCAGCTTTCGTCTTTTTCTTCCAAAAACTTTATCCATTTTCCTGGGTAAATAATCCCAAAAAAGCTACTGCTGCCGCTGCTGGAGGTTGTATTCTCATTCACTCAGAAGCCCTAAATAGAATTGGTGGGTTGCAAATAATTCGTCAAGCCTTAATTGATGATTGTTCCCTAGCCAAAGCCGTTAAATCAACTCACGGAAAAATCTGGCTAGGATTAAGCACCCTAACCTATAGCTTACGTCCTTACGACTCCCTGAAAACAATTTGGGATATGGTCGCCAGAAGTGCTTACACACAACTAAATTATTCCCCTTTCCTGCTAATAGGCAGCCTGTTGGGAATGACTTTAGTTTATTTATTACCACCGATAGCAATTATTTTCGGTCTGGTATTGGGGAATTGGATAATTACCCTGATTTCTTTCATCGGATATCTACTGATGACTTTTGCTTATTTCCCAATTATTCGTTTTTATAAATGTTCTCCAGTTTTTGCTTTTAGCTTACCCATCATTGCTTTTTTATATACTTCTATGACAACAGATTCAGCATTACAACATTGGCAAGGACGTGGAGGTGCATGGAAAGGTAGAGTATATGCCCGTTGACAAGATAAGAGAAGCAAGAAAAGCAGAGAAAGAAATTTCCTTCTTCTTCCTTCTTCCTTCTTCCTTCTTCCTTCTTCCTTCTTCCTTCTTCCTTCTTCCTTCTTCCTTCTTCCTTCTTCCTTCTTCTTCCTTCTTCTTCTCCTGACTCCTGACTCGGTGACTCCTGACTCCTTCTTCTTCTCCTGACTCCTGACTCGGTGACTCCTTCTTCCCGAGTTTACCCCGTTGACAACCAGTAGCAGACATTTTTTCCCCAAATTCCCATTCTCACCCATTAAACACCAGCCCCAGCATTACCCACACATTAGGATTACTGGTAAAAACAGTAGATCAAAAGTAGTCAGAATATTTAAAAGAAGTCCGGATTGGACATTAGCAATTAGGGATTAAGTTATAGGAAGCGGGACTTGAGAACAGGGAAGAGAAATTTTTTCCATTAACATCAAGTATCATACCGCAGACTAAATTTGATTGTCATGTTTACAGCCAATGATAAAAGCCAAACTCAGAAATTTGCGTGTTATTGACCTCAAGTTCACAGAAGCTTCACAACTAATAGCACAATATATGAGCTATAGTTTTTTTCCGGCAATCACAGTAAATTTTCTCGGTACTAAAAAGCTAATAGCCCTTAAATCAAATCAGGCATAAACTTCAGCATCTTCCTTCGTTTGGGTGTCGTCGGCAAAAACCCAAGTCTTAAATAGACCTGGATTTGATCATAAGAGGTGAAAACTTTTGTATATAAGATGGATGATGAAGGTTTGATCTCGCATAGAAGTTAACCGGATCTGACCATCTCAAAAAAGATTATCTATACCAACTCTGGTAACACAACTACAGTCCAGAGAAATTTCAGCATACCAGGGCATTAACTACTATTCCCCTATTTCCATCCTCAGTTACTCTAATGACTCAAGCTTAGAGGATGTTTGAAAAGTCCCTCATGGTGTATCAAATATTTTTAGATCCCCCTAAATCCCCCTTGAAAAGGGGGACTTTGACTCTAGTTCCCCCCTTAGCAAGGGGGGTTAGGGGGGATCTGTAAGTGCCTAAAATCACAGCCTAAAACTTTTCAAACACCCTCTTAGAGACAAACACGCATATTTACCCCAGGGGTATGAAATTCTATCCATTATTATCATGAACACCAACTCTAGCAACTCAACTACAGCCTAGAGCTATTTCTTAACGCAGATTTATAGCAAATGTTTGTGTAACTAACTAAGAACGACCTATTACACCGACTTTGCTGTAACCGAAATTTATCAAACATTCAAAAAACCCATAACACGACACCATCATGGAACCAGATATTAACGTCACTACACTCGAAGATACCACTCTCATTGAAGACACCACTGCCATTGAAGATATCAGTTCTAATGTAGGCATCACCTCCGAACAAGATCCTACTGCCATTGAAGATATTAGTTCTAATGTAGCCACCACATCCGAACAAGATCCTATCCCTCTTGAAAATACCACCTCCATTGTAGACACCTCCGAACAGGATATTAGCTCCAATGTAGATATTAGTTCCAACGTAGATAACACTTCCACCACAAATCCCACACCTATTGAAACTTTATTCCTAACCGTTATAGATCCTATAACTGGCGAGACTAGCCTTATAGATCCTGTAACTGGCGAGATTATACCCACAGCCAACAACGATGGTTTTGTCATCAGCGGTGCAAGTGATGATCAATTAGGTTACTCAGTTAGCAATGCTGGTGATATCAACGGTGATGGAATTGGGGATGTAATCATCGGCTCACCTTTGAGTGATCCTAATGACAAATTTAACTCCGGGAAAACTTATGTAGTCTTTGGCAGCAAAGAGAACTTTCAACAAGTCATAGACCCTTCCAATCTCAATGCTACTACAGGCTTTGTGATTAATGGGGCAGAAGTTGGTGATGACTCAGGCCGTTCCGTTAGCAATATTGGGGATATTAACGGTGACGGTGTTGATGATCTAGTCATTGGCACACCCTTTTCTGACATCAATGGAGATAATTCCGGGGCTGCTTATGTCGTCTTTGGTAGTAAAGACCCTAACTATTTCAGTAATCCCATCGAACTCTCCAACCTTGAACCTAGCCAGGGTTTTACCATGAAAGGTAATCAGTCTGGTGATAATGTAGGTTGGGCTGTTAGCAGCGCTGGCGATTTTAATGGTGATGGCGTTAAAGACCTATTAATTGGTGCAACTCATCCTAGTGATGACGGAACAGCTAATAAAGGAGAAGCCTATATCATCTTTGGGAAAAAAGATGGTGATTTCGCTTCAACCGTAGACATCCTGGCAATCATCAGTGATAACCCAAATAACCTGGGCTATTCCGTTAGTGATGCGGGAGATATCAACGGTGATAAGATTGATGACATCATTCTTGGTGCGCCCTCTGCTAATACCAATGGTGATAATTCTGGAAGCAGTTTTGTTATTTATGGACGGAAAACTGACTCCACAAATCCCCTTACTTCCAATATTATCAACGTCTCTAACCTCAATAGCAGCGATGGTTTTACCATCAACGGACAAGCAGGAGATCAATCAGGCTTCTCTGTTAGCAAAGCTGGAGATATCAACGGTGACGGCATCGGAGACTTGATTATTGGGGCAAAAGATGGCAATCCCAATGACAAAGAATCTGCTGGCAGAAGCTATGTAGTCTTTGGTAATAAAAACGGTTTTGGTAAGACTCTTGATGTTGCTAATCTCAATGGCAACAATGGCTTTACCATCAACGGTATTTCCGCCCTTGACAACTCAGGTTGGTCTGTCAGTGGTTTGGGAGATTTTAACGATGATGGTATTGATGACATCATTCTTGGGGCAAAAAAGGCTACTGATAACGCTGGACAAGGCTATGTTATTTATGGTAGCAAACAAGGCTTTGGCGCTACCTTTGAACTCTCAACTTTCGATACACCTGAGTACGATGGTGAAAAGGGCTTTATCATTGATGGTGCTGAAAATAGTAACTTAGGTCAGTCAGTCAGTGGTGCTGGAGATGTCAATGGTGATGGTGTTAATGATTTGATTATTGGCGCTCCCTTGGCTAATTCTCAAGCAGGTGAAGCCTATGTGATCTTCGGAACGCCTGCTGCCACATCTGCTGGTACACCTGATGTTAATCCAACTTCCACTGGCACCGGCACTGTTAGCGATTTCCTAACGCTAGTTAGTGATAATGTCTTCAATATCAAAGGCAACAACGGCAAGGCAACACTGGAAGTAAAATTAACAGGACCCAATTCCGGTCGCAATGAAATTGGAGTATTTACTGTTGATGATGCGTCTGGTAAAGTTGATGGTATTGCCCCCGATGAAGCGGGTTATGCAGAAAAAGCATTAGCAAAAGGTCAGGTAGTTTTCTCTACCCTTACTAATCTTCCTGCTGGATTTGATCCTACTAGCCTGGACAGGTTATTAAGATTTAACTCCAATGACAATTTGAGATTCTATTTGGTCAAAGACGGTTCAACCGATTCTGTACTGAGTAATAACACCTCTATTGGCAATGTCCTGTTTGCCAACCCTGCTAATCTCAAGATTACAGATTTGGGATCTGATCAGTATTCCCTAGATTGGGAAGATGGTTCTGGTAATCCTAGCGGCTTTGAGGATTTTCCGTTAACAATTCAGGCAAGTGATCGAGCTACAACTTTGGGTACAACTTTGCAAAATAAACCACAAGGCGAATCGTTGGATTTACGAGGTATTACTGGCGCAGTAACCGCTAATTTTGTGGTTAACCGAGAAGCAAGTTACAACAATTTTGTTGGTTTCTATCGCGTGACTGATGCGAATGGCGGTATTGATACTAATGGTGATGGTAAGGCTGATATCCTCCCAGGACAAGATGGTTATGTTCAAGCAGCTATTAATGGTCGTCTTTCTGACATTAATTTAGCTGTGAACAACGGTGGAACGGCAAATTTCAATAATACGCTTCAAGGTGGCTCTATATATGTACCATTTCTTGTTGTGAATGGTACACCTGATGCCCTACTTGATAGTAATCCTAATAATAATCCAGATATTTACTTTACCTTCTTGGGTGCGAACTCAGATGGTGTAGATCATGTGCGGATGTTAGGTGATAATACCTTTGGTTTTGAGGATTTACGTGGTGGTGGTGATAAAGATTTTAATGATGTGATTGTTAAAGTCAATTTGGCTCAAGCGTAAAAGATATTTCTCAGGTTTGAGAATATTCATCAGAATCAGATCCCCGACTTCTTAGAGAAGTCGGGGATCTTGTTAGGAGTAAATAATAATTGTGTGACTGCTGTTAAAGTTTTGAGTCCTTTTAGTGAACCTGTAATTAATCGAGTCGCTGCTAGGGGTTGACGGATGAATTCCCAAGCTAAGGGTAAAGGTTGTAATGAACCGTCTGCACCAATGGCTGATGTGATATTGGGGATGTCATGATGAGCATCATCGCTAACTACTCGCAGGATGGCTATTTGTACCTGTGGAGAAACTGGTTGCTGGAAAAATTCTAGAAAAGCATATCCTTCCATATCTACAACGTCAGCACCGGATTGTTCATATAACTGGCGTTTTTCTGTGGCTTTATATAAGAGGCGATCGCTCGTTAACCCTTTGACTAAAGATACACGATCACCAAGTTGATTATGTATATCTGCGGTGAAGGAATTATTGCCCTCTTGCAGATTTCCTTGATAAAGACAATTTTGATATAAAACAATATCTCCAATTTGATATTTTTGGCTCAAGCTACCGCACAAACCCATCATCAGCATCCGATTTGCTTGACCATGGGTGAATTGTTGTAAATATTTCCGCACTGGTTCGATTCCCATTGGTATCGCTAATACCTTGGCTTGGGAACTGGGGACGCGACTTAATCCGCGACAGACGGCTTGATATTCTGCTCCCTGGGGGACTAAGATCGTAACCATTGTTATCCTAGAAGTTCTATACTAACCTGTCAGTTGTCAGTGATCAAAAGACCGATGACTAATGACCAAGGACTTAAATAATTTTATCAGATGGTAAAGACTAATAACTCAGAATCTGCCCGCGAAAGCTTCAATATTTCCAAATTAGCGATTAAGTTTTCTTGGTTGACGGTGTGTTTTTGGATAGGTATAGCGGTAGCTGGTGTCCTGGCCTTGAGTTCCCTCAAATATGCTTTATTTCCAGATATCACCTTTCCGGTAGTGGTCGTAAATGTCCAAGCACCTTTAACATCAGCCCTAGATACGGAAGAAAAACTCACTAAACCACTGGAGGAAAGTCTCAAATCACTGGTAGGACTTGAGGATATTCGTTCATCAACTTATCCTGGTCAAACTGCTGTAGTTTCCTCTTTTGTGGTGGGTACGAATTTAGAAACTGCGACTAATAAAATTTCTCAGATCGTTAATCAATTAAATCTACCTAAGAATGCCACTAAAAAAATCATCCCTTTGAATCTGAACGAATCAGCGGCTGTTAGCTATGCCATTGAAAGTTCTTCTGGGAAGATTGATAATTTACGGCAACTGGTAAAAGATAAAATTGTCCCTAGCATAGCTAAATTACCAGGAATTCTGAAAGTCTCTCTGTTAGGGGAAGTGAGTACGAATGCACCACCACCAACAGCAACAAATGGATTACCCCCAGTCGGCACTTTAGTCAGGTTCAATGGTAAACAGGCTTTAGCCTTTCAGGTCATTAAAAAAGGTGATGCTAATACCTTGGAAGTAGTTAATCGGGTAGAAAAAGAAGTACAACAGCTAAGGTCTAGCTTAAAAGATGTTACTCTCACTTTAGCTGCTACCCAAGCTGAATATATCCGCAACGCCACCCATTCCACCATAGATGCCCTGATCGAAGCGATAATTTTATCAATTGTCGTCATCTTTCCCTTTTTATGGAATTGGCAAGCTACCCTAATTTCTGCCTTAGCTATTCCCATATCTTTGTTAGGAACATTTATCGTCATGGCGATATATGGCTTTAACTTAGAAACTATCACCCTGTTAGCCTTAGCTTTAGTCATTGGCTCGATAGTAGATGATGCCATAGTTGATGTAGAAAACATCATGCGGCATATTGAAGAAGGGAAAACCCCCCGCGAAGCCGCTTTGATAGCCACTAATGAAATTGGTTTAACTGTCACCGCAGCTACTTTGACAGCGGTAGCAGTATTTTTGCCTATTGGTTTAATGGGTGGAGTCATTGGTCAGTTTTTCAAACCCTTTGGAATTACCGTTTCTGCTGCCATGCTGACATCTATGTTAGTAGCCCGAACCTTATCACCAGTCTTAGCTATTTATTGGCTTAAAGCTAAACCATCCAGTTCTCCTCAGAAGCAAAGTAAAATTTGGCTAGAATTTGATCAAGCTTATCGTAACTTGTTAGCCTGGTCTTTGCAGCACCGCTTGATAGTTGTTGGGTTAGCTATAAGTAGTTTAATTGCTGGTCTTGCCCTGATTCCCCTAATTCCCAAAGGATTTATTCCTAAACTTGACCGAGGAGAATTTAATATTGTCTATACTGCTCCTCTACCTAGTCTTCCTGGGGATCTAGCACAAGGGGTGCAAGGAGGACTAGGACAACCAGGAGGACAAGCAGGACAACTGGGACAAATGGGACAAAAAGATAAATTAGGAAATTCGTCTTTATCTGCTGCGGCTTTGGCTGATTCATCATCTTCTATTCCTATTCCTATTCCTTTAAACGATTCTTTGGATGTTGCTAAGAAACTGGAAGAAGTAGTGAGAAAGTTCCCCGCTGTGGCAACGGTATTTACTACTGTGGGTTCTCGTGAAGGTGAACCAAACAAGGGGACGCTGTACGTTAAGCTCAAAGCAGAGCGAGAAGTGAAAACGGCAGAAGTACAAGACCAACTCCGTGCTGCTTTGCCAAAATTGGCGGGTGTAACTACAAGTGTAGAGGATATTCAGTTTGTTGATACGGGTGGACAAAAACCTTTACAAATAGCTTTACAAGGTAATGATATCAAAGCTTTGACGACAGCAGCTAAAGCGGTAAAAGCTCGAATTGAGAAAATATCTGGTTTTGCTGATGTGACTATTACAGGTGCGTCTTATCAACAAGATGGGATTTTGCAAATTGAAAGGTTGAATAATCAGCGAGTAGTTTATATCGGTGCTAACCTGGGTCAAAATTTAACTTTAGGTGATGCAACTGATCAAGTCGTAGCTGAAGCTAAAGCTGTGATGCCGGCTGGTGTGTCTTTGAATTTAGGGGGAGATTCTGCCCGTCAAAATCAGGTTTTTGGGAGTTTTGGCACAACGCTGGGATTATCGGCACTTTGTATTATTGTGGTGCTAATTTGGTTGTTTAAAAGTTGGGTAGATCCCATAGTTATTGGTCTTTCTTTACCTTTAGCAGTGGTTGGGGCGTTGCTGGCACTGCTATTTACAAAAAGTGATTTTGGGATGATATCTCTGATTGGTTTTGTGTTTCTGCTGGGGATTACTAACAAAAATGCGATTTTAATCGTAGATTATATTAATCAGTTACGGGATTCTGGACTAGAACGGACTGAGGCAATTCTTAAAGCTGGACCTGTACGTTTACGTCCCATTATGATGACAACTGCGGCAACAATTTTGGGGATGGTTCCTATTGCTTTGGGTTTAGGTGCGGGTTCGGAATTGCGATCGCCTATGGCTGTATCTATAGCTGGTGGTTTGGTAAGTTCTACTATTCTCAGCTTGTTTGTTGTCCCGGTATTCTACGCCATTTTAGATGATTGGTTTCCCAGGAAGACGGTGAAAGGATAAATCTTTCAGATCCCCGATTTTTTAGCTAAGTCGGGGATCTTAGTATTTTATAAAGCTTAACTTTTCCTGAAAATGTCGTCAATTTTTTTTCCTCCACTTATTCAACAAATTAATAGTGAAATCTGTGCTAATGCAGATGTTAAGTTATTCGGATTACGCCTGGATCTCATGCACTCACAAATCAACGGTAATAAATGGTTTAAGCTCAAGTATAACCTGGTAGAAGCTAAAGAGAGGAAATTATCGACAATTCTCACCTTTGGTGGTGCTTATTCTAATCATATTTATGCTACCGCTGCCGCAGGAAATCTGTTTGGTTTTCGCACTATTGGCTTAATTCGTGGAGAAGAAAATATTCCTTTAAATCCTACTCTAGAATTTGCAGTAGCACAGGGAATGCAATTAGTATATATTGATCGTCAGACCTATAAAAAACGCCATACAGAAGAATTACAAAATCAGTTAAAACAGCGATTTGGGGAAGTATTTATGATTCCTGAAGGGGGTTGTAATTTAAATGGTATGCGTGGCTGTACAGAAATATTACAAACAGTTAAAGGATTTGATACTATCTGTTTAGCTTGCGGTACAGGAACAACATTAGCAGGAATGACACTATCATTAAATCAAGAACAAAGGGTGATTGGTTTTCCTGTTTTGAAAGGTGGTGATTTTCTCAAGGAAGATATCAATAACTTATTAACAAATTATCTAGCTTCTGATTTACCAACACCTGTTAATTTTCCTGCACCTTGGGAACTTGTATCTGATTATCATTTTGGTGGTTACGCTAAGGTAACTAATAAATTAAAGCTCTTTTGTCAAGATTTCCAACAACAACATGATATACCTTTAGATTATATATATACAGGCAAAATGTTTTATGGAGTGATGGATTTAATTGCAAAAGGGTTTTTTAAATCGGAATCTTTGCTATTAATCCATACTGGTGGTTTACAGGGGAATTAAGCGTGTAAATTAGCCTGTTCTTGTAACCAAGGATCTACAGGTTGTCCGTCTTTGCGTTTTAATTCTATTTCTATGACCATGACTTCTTTTGAACCGGGAGGTGCGGGTTTTTTATGAAAGAGAATTTCGTAGTCTAAGGGGTTTTGATTATGTTCTTTTAACCAATCTTGAACTTTTGTCAAGGCAAAAAATGATTGTCCTTGAGTAAACATTTGGGTAATTTGCATTTGTAATGTGTAAGGATTAATGCGACTCATTTTTATTGACTCCTTTGGTATTTAGAATTATGATTATCTCACGCAGAGGCGCAAAGACGCAAAGAGGAAGATTGAGTTTTTATTCTTCGGTGTTGAAATCTACTTTATCATAAATATCTGTTAACAAGATTTGGCAGGGAATAGAAGATAGGTTTAAGCTACTATCTTCATCTGTAAATTCAGAAAATATCCATTTATTACTATCGGTTTTAAAATACTGCTCAATGTGCATTGTGTATTGGTCAATTAAAATATATTCTTGTAAGCTAGGAATTGTCCGATACGCTGCAAATTTTTCATCTCTATCATAACTTTTGGTAGATTTTGATAATACTTCTGCAATCATCACAGGATTTACTAAGGTGTCTTTTCTTCCTTGTTCATATTCTAAGGGAGTTTTCACAACCATAATATCAGGGTAGGTATGAATTTTTCTGGTGGGAATCCAAAGACGTTGATCTGTGACAAAGACTTGATAAGGTTGACGTTTGAGAAGATAATTGAGTGTACCACTGAAATTAAGTGCAAGTTGGTTGTGATTGGGTGTTCCGCCTGTCATGGGTATAATTAATCCGTTGATATATTCGTGACGTATTTCTGAGTTTACCTCTAATTCTAGGTATTCTTCAGGGGAATAGTAGCGTGTTTCTTGTGCAAGAGTCATAATTTTAATTTATAGGTTTTATGGGTTGGGTATCGCTTCTACAAATTTCTCAACTCAGTTATAATTATAGTCTAGCAGTTTGTTCGATTTGATAAAACATGAGTGGTAAGGACAAAGAACTTATGGTGATATTGTTATCTTTAAATTTTGAGATTACAAATCATACAAATCCTTAAACCAATTGATAAAACCTTGCACCTTGGGAGTTTGGGGATTTAAAATATTATACTTGATGGCTTGATGTATTTGTCTACCTGGTTCATCTTGCCATGCTAACCAGGTATAAATTTCCGCTTTATCAATATAAGATTCTTTGAATGTTGCACCTTTATTTTTTGCTTCTCTTGCTACTTCCTGTGCATATTGCCAAAGATGTTCTCCCTGTTCTGGAATCATATAACCTAAAAAGGTTTCTAACATCCCTTCGATGATATTATCTGGCATAATCCAAACACCAATTTTCTTATCATCTTGTGTATTAATAATTAATCCTGTTTCTGGTATTTGTTCAGGAAGATGAGAAATACTTTCAATTTGCAAACAAGCATTTCTGATACTTTGCCAACGTAAAGACGCATTATCATCTGCATCTACCATTAAACCTAAATGTGTACATCTTCCAGTTTGTAATTCTGTATATATCAGGTCATAAGTAATATTTTCATAACCTCCACATTCTTGAATTGATATAATTGCTTCCTCTTTTTTCGCTCCCCAAAAAATTCCATTTTTTTCAATTAATTCTGGTATGACTCGTAAATCATCTTGACCTTCAACTAATAGCCTTTTGGGGTGATAATGTTTTGCCATTGCTAACGTACCTCTAATTCTCTTTCAGCAGCAATAACAATTTGTGCTTCATTAAACACTATACTTTTTTCTTTACCTTTTTCAATTCTATGAATCCTAATACCATCATCAGTTACATTTTCTTGTTGTGCAATATCAGCCAAACTTTTCCAACAATCACTATTATGTGTAGTTGCAAAAACTTGGACATTTAATTTTTTCGCTGTATCCCAAATCATTTTCCACATATCGGACATTGCAGTAAAATGAAGTCCGGTGTCAATTTCATCTACAAATAAATAACCATCTTTAGCTGATACTATAGCTAATGCGATTCCTAAAATTCGCCAAACTCCATCTCCCATACTACCAATAGGTACACGCTGTTTTTTATCACTAAGACGCACAAAAAAACCAGTATGTGAATCAGCAGCAGAACGTAATCTCGACATCTGAGTAGCTTTTTGAACATTGGCTGGAGCAATACGTTCAATTTTTGGATCAATAATTCTCAAAGCTTCTGTTGCTAGTTCTTCTTCAGGAGTTAAGACAACTTCCTCAAATAATTCTTTCATATTTGTGGTATTTAAAGAAGAAGAATTAACAAATACTGTCCTAGACACTTGATTTTTTTTGTCTCGGCTAGAACGTTTAATAAATCTTAAAGATAAACAATTATTATCTGATAAAGCTGTATTTACAATTTCTTTAGCTTCATCTTCTCTCTTCCAAACTACTCTGAAATTTAGACTTTTGAAATTACTTGATAACTCTTCAATAAGTTCTCTTTTTTTTTCTTCATCTAATTCCTCCAACTCTTCTAAATCAGCATCAATATGTAACTTTATACTTCCTATACTGACAGAAAATTCTTCTTTCAAATTGTCGTTAATTCCTGAAATAGAAAATTGACTATCTATATCAAATTGATGATCATAAAATAAATGACAAATATCAAGTTCGCGTTCTTCTCTTGGATCATCACTCCAAAAATACTCACCTCGGTTAATCATTATTTCGCCGAGTGGTTCAAGATTAGTCCGTGAACATAAAAGTTGAACCGCTTCTAATATAGAAGTTTTCCCGCTATTATTTTCACCAACCAGTAAGTTAATTCTACCTATTTGTTGAAGTTCAAAAGATTTGAAACCTCGAAAGTTCTCTATTTTTATACTTTTTAACATAATTTTTAAGATGGAGACAAAAGAGAAATAATGACTACGTTGATTATAGCAAATATATCCCCAAATTCTTCAAGAAGTTGGGGATATAAATTACTAATTTTGCAACAAACAAGAACTTCACATATCAGACTAAAGGCTTCTCTAATCTTTCTGTCAACTTACGTTTTGCTCGGATAATTTGCCTGTGACCTTCTGGTCGGCGACCAAGTTTATCTACAAGTGGTGCGATACTTGCTTTAACTGTATCAGAACATAAAGGAACAAGCCAGGGAAAAATTCCTTGGGTTAGAGGACTCAAGTTACCAACCGCAGGAGATAGAACATAGTTCCACACGCCTTCAAGGGCTTTAATGTAGAGTTTTTGATTTTCAATTTCAATCGCTTTGTAATCATTAAGAAACTTTTGCAATCGCTGTGTATCAGCAGAAAGACCCCTAATTGTGTAAATCTCTTTAACTTCCTTCAGGATATTAGCCGCTTCATTGATACTGTTTCCCCTAGCAGTACGAACTTGCAGAAGTTTATCAATAGTCTTCTCTATAAATACATTGTCATCCACCTGTTCTTTTAGGGTCATATTGTTTAAACCTATTTCCCGAAAATTGGGATGAACTGAGTCATTTGCTTCTTGTAGTAAATAAAGAACATAGCGATTAACCTCTATATCCGTTGCTTGGAATGGTACATCTCTCCAGTAATCACGAACATCTTGTGACTGCTTATACTCTTCTGCCGTCATGTTGTAGGTTGTTCCCCAAGACCCAGTTAAGGGAGCAGTAAAATTTAAGTGGCAACTTCTTAATCTTTTTGCCAGATTAACAAAAGCTTTGGCAGCATTATACTTAGCAGTTTCATTTGGTTTGGCTGTAGCTTCTTCTCCTAATTGCACTGCTTTCTGAAACAGAGCATTAAGTTCACTCTTAGGATTTTCTTCATACTTATGGCTGTCAATCTTAATCAGATGTAGAGGTAAATAGTGAGATATGGCGTTCAAATATGCCCAATGCCACGCAACTGCCGCCAGATGAGGCTTTTCAGTACGAAATTCAGCGTCAGGGTGTACAGACTTAATCTCTTGAAAACATTGTTGAGCTTTGCTTAGATATTTTATTGCTTCATGATAATAATTTTCGTAGTTATCATTATCATATCCACTTGATTGAAGAGCAATGTTGAAAATAGGCTTTCTCAAAGCACTTCCAATATAAAGTTGCGATTTTGCGTGCTGAAAAAGTTGCTCAATTCGTTCAGCTACTTGAATATGCTCTCTAAAATCTTGATTTGCATCCGAGTCATAGTCTCGAAAATTAAGATAGATATACCCAACTTCAGCCATTTGGCATAATGAACGAAAGGGCATACCAAAAGGGCGAGGTTTCTTCAGTTCACTGGGTGTAACGTCAACCATCAATCTAGGTTGTACAATTGCAGAGGAAGAGACTGTCCATTAATCCAACTACCGATGGTCTCATGGTTCATTCTAAATGACTCATTTACTCTTCCCATAGTTTTTAGGGCTAACGCACTCAGATCACGCAACTGTTCAATTTCACGACGTTGTCCTTGCCAATCCAGTGTTTGAACGAGTTCAGATTGTTTCTGGTAGAGGTCTTTCAGTATTTGCATAAGCTAATCCTTCCTTTAGGTAAAAAATAGTCAGCCTAAAGATACAAACAGAAGATTTAACTCCTATTCCGCAGGATAAGCCTAGATATTCTACCAAATATTCAAAAAGACTTAGCGGAAGGAACTCGAAAGAGTATTTTTTCCCAAGCACAACTGGAGGACAAACAATGAAAAATTATGCAGTAGTCTATGAATGGGCAGGTAGTAATTATTCTGCTTATGTTCCAGATATACCCGGATGTGTTGCTTGTGGTGATACTCTACAAGAAACAGAAGAACTAATTAAAGAAGCTATAGAATTGTATTTGGAAGTATTGAAAGAAGATGGAAAACCTATACCCAAACCTTCTACAAAAGTAGGTCAAGTTGCAGTGATGATCTAAAATCCAGATCCCCGACTTCTTTAAGAAGTCGGGGATCTAAATATTGATCTAAATCCTATTTCAACGCTGCTAACAAATCATTTTTCGCAGTTTCTAATGCTTCTGGTAACTTACTTGCGTCACGTCCCCCAGCTTGCGCGAGGTTGGGTTTTCCACCACCACCACCTCCACAGATTTTAGCTACATTACCAACAAATTTTCCAGCTTGAACACCTTTTTTATTCACTTCAGGACTGAAAGCTGCAACGATACTCACTTTTCCGGCTTCGGGAATAGAACCTAAAACTACTGCACCATTACCGATTTTTTGCAGCAATCTTTCCGCAGCAGCTTTTAATGATTCTGGGTCAATATCATCCATTTGGGCGATAATGATTTTGTGTTCTCCGATCATTTCCGCAGTTTGTAATAAGCTGTCAGATTTAACTATTGCTATTTGTGATTTCAGACTTTGAATTTCTTTTTCATTGTTGCGAAGTTCGGTTTGTAAAGAGGTGATTCTGTCGGGGATTTCTTCGGGTTTGACCTTAAAGCGATCGCACAAATCTTTCGTCACTATATCACGAATATTCAAATAATCCAATACCGCAGCGCCAGATACAGCTTCTATTCTTCTTACCCCAGACGCAACTCCGGCTTCAGCAATGATTTTGAAAACGCCAATTTCCGCCGTATTATTAACATGAGTTCCCCCACATAATTCCATCGAAACGCCAGGGAAATCAATCACGCGCACTTGATCACCGTACTTTTCCCCAAACATTGCCACTGCACCTTTAGCTTTGGCTTGTGCTATGGGCATCTCTTCTATTGTAGCAGAATGAGCTTCGGAAATCCAACTATTTACTAATTCTTCAATTTGTTGAACTTCCTCACCGGTTAAAGCGCGGGGACAGTTAAAATCAAACCGCAATCTATCAAAAGAAACCAAAGAACCAGCTTGAGAAATTCCTTCATCAACGACTTTCTTTAATGCAGCTTGTAATAAATGAGTTGCTGTATGATTAGCTTGAGCGCGACGACGACAAGCGGTATCTATTTGTGCGGTAATTTCATCACCAATTCTAATCGTACCACGTTCAACATATCCGAAATGAATAAAGAAATCAGATTCTTTTTTCACATCTTCAATTCTGACTAAAACACCATCACCAGAAATATATCCTTTATCACCAATTTGTCCCCCTGATTCCGCGTAAAAAGGAGTTTTATCTAAAACAATTTGCACTTCTGTTCCTGCTTCTGCTGCTTCTTCCGAAACACCAGCAACTAATAAAACTTCGATTTTTGCTGTTGTTGTTAATTGGGTATAACCAATGAATTGTGTGGAGTGAATATGTTCTGCAAGTTTATCTAAAGAACCTTGAACAGTTAAATCAATGGTTTCATGTGCTGCTTTTGCGCGTTCTACCTGTTTTTGCATTTCTGCATTGAAACCATCAACATCAACAGTAATGTTATTTTCTTCAGCAACTTCTTGAGTTAATTCTAATGGGAAACCGTAAGTATCATAAAGAGTAAAAGCACTTTCTCCACTAATAGAAGTTAATCCTTTTTGTTTTACCTCTTGGATAATTTCTGCTAACAGCTTTTCACCTCTATCAAGAGTTTTCAAGAAGTTACTTTCTTCCCGTTGTAATTCGGCTTTAATAGCAGTTGCTCTTTGTCGCACATTGGGGTAAATTGATTCCGAAAGAGAAATTGCGGTTTCTGCAACTTGGTTAATAAATTCTCCAGAAATTCCGATTAATCTCCCATGTCTAACAACGCGACGAATTAAACGCCGTAAAACATAACCTCTTCCCACATTAGAAGCGCGAATTTCATCAGCAATCATGTGAACCACAGAACGGACATGATCACCAATTACCTTTAAAGAAACTTTGGTATTTTCATTACTTTCGTAATAATCAATTTTGGCAATTTTTGCTGCTGTTTCAATAATGGGGAAAATCAAATCTGTTTCATAATTATTCGGCTTCTTTTGCAGGATTTGCGCCATTCTTTCCAAACCCATTCCCGTGTCAATATTCTGATTTTGCAACGGGGTTAAATTACCAGCAGCATCCCGATTATATTGCATAAATACCAAGTTATAAAACTCGATAAATCGGGTATCATCTTCTAAATCAATATGATCTTCACCGCGTTCTGGGTGAAAATCATAATAAATTTCCGAACAAGGACCACAGGGACCAGTAATTCCAGATACCCAGAAATTATCATCTGCACCCATGCGTTTGATGCGTTTTTCCGTTACACCAATAGTATCGCGCCAAATTGCAAAAGCTTCGTCGTCGTCTTCAAACACGCTGACAACGAGATTCTGGGGGGAGAAACCAAAGACTTGAGTAGATAATTCCCAACCCCAAGCGATCGCCTGGGGTTTAAAATAATCACCAAAGCTGAAATTCCCCAACATCTCAAAAAATGTATGATGGCGTTGAGTCCGTCCCACATTTTCGATATCATTGGTACGGATACACTTTTGCGAAGTCGTAGCGCGTTTAAATTCCGGTGTCCGTTGTCCCAGGAATATCGGCTTAAATGGTAACATCCCTGCAATAGTCAGCAGCACAGTTGGATCTTCGGGAACAAGGGAAGCACTGGGAAGCGGTTGGTGTCCCCGTTGTGCGTAGAAATCAAGGAATAATTGACGAATATCGTTACCGCTAAGAAATTGGGGAGTTGAAGACATGAGTGTTTAAGAAATCAAATTTAGTTAATTTAGGAAAATCTGCACAAAGCATCATTACTATTTATAACTTATAGAAGGAAATATGAAATATGCTTTATTAAACTCACAAAAATTGAATAAATTTTACAACATAGATGTTTCTTATAATTCTACTCCTTCTGTTACCAGTGTTGAAGAAATATATTCAACCAAGATTTTAGTGTCTTAGCGCGTCGTTTAGCTGTTTCTTCTGCAAGTGATGGACATACTTCTAACAAGAATTGAGTTGCACTGTCGGGTTGAATATCTGAAAGATCATTTGCATTTTGCCAATTAAACCATGCTGATCCAACCTTTGATGATATAAATTGGTAAGCAAGAAATCTCTTTTTGGCTTCGTTTTGTAACCGATGCAGTATATAACAACTAGCTGTTGGTTCTTGTCGTTCATTTGCCAAACCAAGAATTTCTACTGCTTTTAGATAGTAAAAGAACTGTCTTTCACTAATTCCATCTATGTCCAAAAACTTCTGTCTGACTATTGATGGAGATGATGGATATTGAATCAATAGAGATGCAAAATCTAGAACTCGTTCAAGGTTATCAGCTTGGGGAATGTCACGAGAGAGGACTCTAATATTTTGCTGAACAGATTCTTCAACTTTGGGAATATCTTCTGTAGAAATAGAGTTAACAAAATACAGTTCTGGACTATTGGTAGAAACAGCTAAATTTACTCTAAGTTCATTTTCTTTAAGACCTGCTACACAATCTTGCCAGCTATTAATTATAAATGAGTTAATTTCATTTTTTAGGCGTTGCTGAATCAAGGCATGAAAATAAAAATCTAATAATCGAAAGTATTGGTCATTCAAGAGTTTAGAGATCGCCAACAAATACAAAAGATATAAATCATGCCCAAAATCAGTAAAGCCATTTTTTGCATCTTCTACTGAAGAAAGAGATTTGATTGCATTTGTCAGTAAAAGTGATTCATTGGTACTTAGATCAATATGGAGAATGATTGTCCATGATCCTGGGATTGCCTGTGCTGGTGTAAAAGTGGGAAGTGTGGTTATTTTCTTAACATCTGCAACTTCTTGAAATAATCTTTCTAACTTATCAACTGCATGAGCAACAACTGACCAAGACTTATTGTCTTGAGGATTATCAATACGCACTACAACTGATAAACCATCATTACTAAAGACTGTCCCCAAAGCTGCAAGACATGAAGTAATTAGTCTATGTATATTGTTTTTGACTTGATAATAATTTGCGCTTTGGTCAGAATTTAAGATTTCAGGACTATATATTTTTTTGAGTAAATTACTAGCATCTGACCAAATACGTTGATCTGAGTATTGATTGTATTGCTTTTGCCCTGCTATTCTTAAAAATGTCTCTACTCCTTCAGACCACTCATCTTTGATATCTAAATCATCTACTTTATCTAGAACTAACTGAATCAAAGATTGAAACTGTTTAATTTGCTTCCTTGTCCGAGGAGCTTTTGCATAATTTTCTCCCCAGGTAGAGATAAAATCCACCGTTTGTTCAGAAATAAGAGGATTATCTTCATAAAGACTCACCATCAAAAAAGAGTCTAGTGCAGGACTTAATAGTGCAAAACTAGGTAATTCCCAGTTGTTAACACAAGAAATAAGACCAATAATACTAATTCTTAATGGACTATCAGCAGTTATGTTATGTCGAGATAATATTGATGCGAGAAATAACCAAATTACATTATTGTTGACTTCTTCTGAAGCTTTTTTAAGAAGTTCACGTCCCAACACTCCCAAACCTATTTCTACAATTTGCTGAGATCCTAATGCAAGCAAGGTTGCAAAATCTCGAACAGTCTCATCTACTTTTTTTAGATTAACAGATATTTTTGCAACTTCCTCTCTCGCTCCGTCGCGATCGCCAGAGTCTAAAAATTGTTGTACTTTAGTGAGAGTAGTTGTCATTCTGCTTGTTGTGTAGGAATAAAAGTGATACCGCAGCGAATTTCAATGTCAACACGAGCATTGCCAACTGTACGCTTAGGATCTTGAAATGATGGAGGTTGGGACTCAGGTCCGACACCACCTTGTTTACTGGCATTCTCAACGAAACGTCTAGCTCTCTTAAAAGGATTTTTTCTTTGTGCTTTTTGAGAGTCGCTACATTCCCCTTCAATCTTAGCAAGAAATGATAATCCCTCTTCATCAGTAACAGGTTTATCTTCTGCCCAAGAACTGGTGTATCCTCCTTTCTTTGTTATATCATCTCCTTGAGCTTGTACTACTCCACGGTATGATGCTTGGGAACTGCACATATCAAACCCTGAAATCTAGCTAATTTACTGTCCCAAATTTTACCACAAATAGATATTAGACTGGAGCAGATGTATATATAATTACTACATATATATTTACGCAATAAATATCAGATTTTTGTATATAAAGGATTTCAGGCGTAATTAAGAGATGCAAATCAGAGTAAATGCTGATATTGTCAGGAATACACAAGCTTTCTGTATTTTTGCAGAGTGAATAATTTATCCTAATTACAAAAAATGTATTTTATGATACAGAATATTTTTTCTCATTAAATAGAGAATTAACCAGCTTTATGAAGAAATAATTCAGAAATCAGAATTTAATTCTGATTTATTATGTAATTCAAGTTGATAAATATTCCACTTAACTAAAAGCAGGAATTATCAAATAAGTTTCTGTTATTGTTCTATGTTTATTTTTGATAACCATATTGAACAGACATAACAGATTTACAACCATCAACATCAGATAAAAAGCCTAACTTAATTAGAGCTTTTCTAGCAGGAAAAACAGCAATGAATAAACGTATTCGCCCCTTATATCGCCTTCTAGCACTAGCTATAGGTTCAATGGTCTTGGCAATTTTCGCGCCCACAGTTGTCCAGGCCGCAGATCCTGTGACACTGGAATCATTAGACGCAACAACCAAACAATTACAAATTTCCATTGATACTACCTGGGTACTACTCACAGGCTTTTTAGTATTCTTCATGCAGACTGGATTTTCGATGTTAGAGGCAGGTTTGCTGCGCCGAAGAGGTGTAGTAAATGCCCTATTGGAAAACTTTATTGATGCCGCTGTCACCATTCTCATCTGGTGGGGTGTGGGTTTTGGCATTGCCTTTGGTACGAGTGCTGGTGGGTTTATTGGTACAGATACCTTTTTCTTGAGTCAATTACCCGTTAATGGTGCTTTTACCAATGGTGGTGTTCCCGGAATCGCTTCTGGACTCAATGCTTATACTTTGTTCTTCTTTCAGTTTGCCTTTGCTGCTACTGCCAGTACAATTACTACCGGGGCAATGGCTGGGAGAACGGACTTTATCGGTGATTTAATTTATAGTGCCATCATGGCTGCATTCAGCTATCCCGTAGTTGTACATTGGGTATGGAACTCCAGTGGCTGGTTAGCGAAAATTGGTTTTCATGACTTTGCTGGTAGTACGGTAGTTCACACCGTTGGGGGTTGGACAGCTTTAGTTGGTGCTTTTTTACTTGGGCCACGCCCTGGACGAACTCCTTGGGGGCAGATTCCTCCAGCCCATAACTTAGGTTTGGCAGCTTTGGGAACGATGATTCTCTGGTTTGGCTGGTATGGCTTTAACCCCGGTTCAACCCTTGGTACTGGTAATCCTGGCTTAATTGGTTTAATCACCCTGAATACGTCCCTGGGGGCTGGGGCTGGGGCGTTAGCGGCGATGTTTTATCAATATAGTCGTTCACGTAAATGGGATTTAGTCTATTGTCTGAATGGTTCTTTGGCAGGTTTGGTAGGTATTACCGCTGGTTGTGCTTTTATAGCACCTTGGGCGGCGGTTGTGATTGGTTTAACTGGGGGAATTTTAGTAGTTTTGGGTATTGATATTATTGAAGCGTGCAAAATTGATGATCCTGCGGGAGCATTTTCTGTTCATGGTATTAATGGCATGATGGGTACACTGGCAGTTGGTTTTTTAGGTCAACCAGAACTGACTTTGAATAAAAAAGCTGGACTGTTTTTAGGTGGTGGTTTTGATTTGCTGGGTGTGCAGATTTTGGGCGTAGTTGCAACATCAGTTTTTACTATTGCTTTTGCCTTTTTAATGTTCACTGGACTCAATGCTATTGGTAAGCTGCGTGTTAATCCTGAAGCTGATAAGGTGGGGATTGATAACTATGAACACGGTGCAACTGTCTGGTCTGATTTTCATGCAGTTGAGGAGCTTTTAGAGAAGGAAAAAAATAACTCCAAAAATCCTCAAGTAAGTCCGTAGGGTTTGCGAAATCAGTTGTTGGTGGGTTAAGGTGCAAGCTAACCCACCCTCTGGCTAACACAAAAACACCAACCGGAAAAAAGTGATTTTATGGTGTTGACAAAAAATTTTCAGTGTGTTATCATATAATTGACGAGGAAGAACTATTTTAAATTAATAACAAAAACAACCAGATCCCCGACTTCTTTAAGAAGTCGGGGATCTAAATTAAATTCTATTAATTCCTAGCTGCTGGTTGAGTGCCGGGAATGGTAATATCTATTGATGTTACCTTGGCTGCTAAATCAGTTAATGGTTGTTTCATAGCAGCTTGATTTCCGACTACTAAAGTCACTAAATTCTCTGGTTTCAGGTATTTCTGTGCCACCCGTTTAACATCTGCTGCTGTAGTAGCAGTAATGGCTTTTTGATAACGAAATAGGAAATCAGCGGGATAACCATAATATTCGTATCGCATTAATCTAGATAATGTTTGGCTAGGATCTTGAAAGTTGAAAACAAAGGAGTTGAGTGTAGAGTCTTTGGCTTTATTTAATTCTTGGGTTGTGATATTTGCAGTTTGTAACCGTTTAATTTCTGTTTCCAGGGATTTGATGAATTGAACTGTGGTTTCGGTGCGGGTTTGTCCTCCAGCTAGGAATGTTCCGGGGTAGTCGAAACGGGGACTCCACATTCCATATACAGAGTAAGCTAATCCTTGACGCGATCGCAATTCATTAAATAAACGTCCCCCAAAGCCATTTAATACGCCATTCATGACATCCAAAGCTGGATAATCAGGATTGTCGAATTTTCCACCCAAATGACCAATTAAAACGCTACTTTGGGTGAGTTGGGGTTGATTAACAGAAAATACACCGCCTAAATTAGCTTGTGTGACTTGTGGTAATGGGGTTTTAGCAATTTGAGTATTTGCTTTCCAATCACCAAACTTGGCTTGAATGAGCGATCGCATTTTTTGAGAATTAAAATCACCCACAATCCCTAAAATGATCTGATTGGGGTGAAAATACTGTTGATAAAATTTCAGCAAATCATCACGGGAAATTTTATCAAGAGTTGCATACTCAACAGTTCGGGAGTAGGGACTTTCTTGCCCATAAATTAATTTTCTCAACTCTCGACTGGCAATACTATTAGGGTTATCATTGCGACGAGCAATACCACCCCGAATTTGAGTTTTATCCAAATCCAACTTTTCCTGTGCAAAAGCCGGTTCTCGTAATACCTCACTAAATAGCCCAAATGCCATTTCTAGATCTTCACTCAGGGCTTCAAAACTAGCACTACCAGCAGCTTCTCCCATATCTGTTTCCACAGACGCAGCCCGTTGTTCTAATATCTCATTTAATTCATCAGCGGAATGCTTTTTAGTGCCACCACTTCGCAATGTAGAACCCACCAAACTAGCTAAACCTGCTTTTTCGGGTTGTTCCCAACGGCTACCTGTTCTGATCAATGCTGTACCTGTTACCAATGGTAATTCATGATCTTCCATCAAATAAACTACCAAGCCATTTTTAAGTGCATATCGCTCATACTTGGGTAATTTAATTGCGGAAACGGGGGCAAATTTTAACTCATCGTAATGCTTTGCTGTTGTTGCTGCCCAAGAAAAATTCAAATTTACGAGCAAACAAGCAACAACAATCACCAATGTGAAAACAAATTTTTGTCCCTTAGCAAACTGGAATTTTTTGCTTTTCAAATCTAACCTCAACATATTTGTCTGCAATTTTGGTTCAGGATTGAAAGATTAATCCTTTTTGAATTTAAGAATTTTTAGGACAACACGGCGTAAATCAACAAATTATTAAAAATCTCCAAAAAGCTGGGATAATTTGCTTTTTTAATTTTTAATTATTAATTTTTAATTCCGCCCTGCGGTACTATCCTGGTTGTTTTGATAACAACTTCCCAACTATGCGATTTTCTGGCGTAAATGTTGCCTTGGCTACTCTTTGAATATCTTCAGGAGTGACTGCGGCAATTTTTTCTAATTGCCCAAATAAATTGCGCCAAGAACCGGTTTTGACTTCATATTCCAACAACTGTTGTGCCATGCCTGAGTTAGAATCAAGGCTGCGTAATAATCCGGCTCTTGCTTGGGTTTTTATTCTGGCTAATTCCACCGCAGATACAGGTTCTGTTTTCAACTTATCAATTTCTTGGCGTAAAGCGATCGCTACTTGATCGACTGTTTTTCCAGGAGATGTGAGAGCATAAAAGAAGATGAGATTAGGATATTTATCCCCTGGAAAGCCACTAGAACCTTGAGCATTTAGGGCTAAACTTTGTTTTTCTACCAAAGACTTAAACAGTCTTGATGTTCTGCCGTCACTCAATAAACTGCCAATTATTTCATAAACTGCATTATCAGGATCAGTCACAGCAGGACGATGATAACCTTCTAAATACCAAGGTTGAGTAGCTAATTCTAAAGTAACTTCCCTGGTGGCAGTTTGTTGGGGTTCTACAGGTAGTTTTTGTTGGGGTTTGGGTTTAGCTGCATAACGCCCAAAATAAGTTTGTGCCAGTTTTTTCACTTCCGCAGGGTTGACATCTCCCACAATCGCAATTGTTAAATTACTGGGAGCATAATAAGCATCAAAAAACTTCTTAACATTCTCTGGTGTTAAGTTGCGAATATCTTGATCATAACCGATTACCGGTCGGCGGTAAGGATGAACTTTGAAAGCAGCATCTATGAATTTTTCCACCATTTGGCCGATAGGAGAATTTTCCACTCGCAGCCGTCTTTCTTCCAAAATTACTTCTTTTTCTTGATAGAATTCCCGAAATACAGGATCTAAAAAGCGATCTGATTCTAAAGACATCCACAATTCTAATTTATTGGCTGGAAAACTGTAAAAATAGCGAGTAGCTTCGGAGGAAGTAGTTGCATTTAAGCCCACACCTCCAGATTGTTCAACAATTTGCCCCATTTCGTTTTGTTTAACTAATTTGATGGCTTGGGATTCTACTGATTTAAATTCAGTTTCTAACCGCGCTATTTCATCTTTTTTACTATTAGTTTTTGCAGTTTTGATTTGGTTATCTAACTGTTCTAACTTGGCTAAAAGTGGTGCTTCGGCTTTATAGTCTGTAGTCCCGATGCGTTTTGTGCCTTTAAATGCTAGATGTTCAAGAAAGTGGGCTACTCCTGTTTGTCCATCTGGTTCATCAATTCCACCGACATCAGCATAGGTGAGAAAGGAAACTACTGGGGCTTGATGTCTTTCTAAAACGATGAATTTCAGTCCATTATCCAGGCGAAATTCAGTGAGACGATTAATTACTTGTTCTAGATAAGGTTGAATGGAATTTGGGGATTTTTGCAGGGCTAAAGCTGTTTCTGGGATCAATCCTCCACTAAATACCATTAATGCCAAAGTGGTGGCTAATAGCCGCCGGAATGGGGAATTTTTAACGTTACCCATGAAGAAATTTAAAATTGTCTGGTGCATAAGCAAAAGTTAAAGTAAATTTACATTACTTGAGAAATAGACTACTTAACAAAAAGAGAGTTATCTTCTATTAAGCTTTTTGTATTTTTAGCATTTGATGTTCCACAATAGGGCTACGAATCTTGTTTTAAATATATCAAAATAACTACCATGCGGATTTTTAGTTCTCCTCCATCATCAGAAATGCAGACGCGTACACGCATTTTGCAAGCAGCACAACGATTGTTTGCAGCCAAAGGGTTCGAGGGAACTACAACCCGTGATTTAGCACAAACCGCAGGGGTAGCTGAAGGAACTCTCTTTCGTCATTTTGCCAATAAAAAAGCAATTTTGGTGGAAGTAGCTACTAGCGGCTGGGTAGATATTCTCACAGATTTGCTGACAGAACTCAGCGAAATGGGTAGCTATAAGGCGATCGATCAAGTTATGCGCCGGCGGATGTGGAATTTACAAAAAAACGCCGATATCATGCGCGTTTGCTTTATGGAAGTCCAATTTCATCCAGATTTGCGCGATCGCATTCAAACAGAAGTTATTGATAAAATGACAGCCGTTGCTGAAGCATTTTTTCAAACCGCAATAGATAAAGGCATCTATCGTCAGATGGATGCCAAACTTGGAGCTAAAGTTTTTTTAGGTTTATTTGCGATCGCCGGTTTCTCCGATCATACCCTCATAGAACCCAACGCCTCCCCCCAAGAAATGCAAAAAATGGCGGAGGGACTAGCGGATATTTTCCTTAACGGTGTCTTAGCAAAAGAATAGGCAGGACGCAAGAGGCAAGAGGCAAGAGGCAATAATAATTATTACCACTGACCACTGTACGGGCGAAGCATTTGGAGAACTATTTTTGACAATGACCGATAATTTATCTTCCAAATGCTTCGCCCCTACTGACTAATTACCCATTGCTTGCGCTTGATGACTCCACTGTTGGACTAATTCAACTGCTGGACACAAATCCCGGTTATGCAATGTTGCTACTTGCAAACGCATAACTTGTCTATGTAATCTGTGAGTCGGAGTTTGGGCTAATTGGGCTATGGAAATAACCCCAGAGTGAAGCAATATACCGCAATACTGAGTTCCTACACTGGGAACACGGGCTAAACCTGCCAAAACAACCCATTTATTCACAGAATGGATATTTACCTGTAATTTACCCGCTAATACTATTCTCTCTTCTGGAGTTTTTCCTCTATTAATTAATTCTTCTGTGGTATTAATGCCACAATTCTTTAATTGAGCTTGATCTTCTGCACTCAATCCTGGTAAATCTTTTACAGGCCAATCTGATTTTTGAAGTAAATTTCTATTAGCTGCACGGTTAATGGTCATTTTTTGAGTTTTTAGTATGGGTTAATTTATGTAAAAATTCAGTATTTACAGGGATTTCTCCTTCTGAACTCTAACATTTTTATCAAATCACCATCCCTCTTTAGGACGGTATTACTAACATTATCACCTATAAAAAATGGAAACCTCAATTTATTTACTGCTCAACTTCCTGCATTAAAGGAGGTTCACCGTCAATAATGCCCGATAAGTGTCATCTGAAATCTAAAAATTTAATTACAAATATTAACTTAATCCTTGTCTACTAAGATCTCCGACTTCTTTAAGAAGTCGGGGATCTGCGGGATATCATATATTCTTAACCTATAGTTAATTTTCCTTGGATTACTGTTACAGCTTGTCCAGATATAAAGACGCGGTTTGCTCCAGGATAGTACACTTTGACTACTCCACCCCGACTAGAAGCTTGATAGGCTAAAAATTCATCTTTTCCCAATTTATCCCGCCAAAATGGGGCTAAACAACAATGTGCCGCACCTGTTACCGGATCTTCATTAATCCCTAAAGTGGGGGCAAAAAAGCGGGAGACAAAATCATATTCCGAGTCAGAATCAGCAATGCTAGTAACGATAATATCAGCCTTAGTGAGAGTTTTCATTTGTTGGAAATTCGGCTGCATTTCTCTGATTAATTGCTCAGATTCTACTTCTACTAAATAGCCGAGAGAATTTTGGACAACAGATTTACAATTCACTCCTAAAACTTGACTTAATTCTGGAGGTGATTCTACAGCTTGAGAAAGATTCACCGGAAAATCTAACTGAATCCAATCATTTTCTAGTTTCGCTGCAAGTACACCACTTTTTGTATAAAAACGCGCTTCTTGATTTGGTAATAAATGCCCTTGTGACCATAATACATGAGCGCTGGCCAAGGTAGCGTGTCCACACAGGGGAACTTCTACTGTCGGAGTGAACCAGCGCAAATTGAAACCGTCATCTTGTTTAATTAAAAAAGCGGTTTCTGATAAGTTCATCTCCTGAGCGATATTTTGCATCCATGCTTCAGATTGTGGACTATCTAAAACACATACAGCCGCAGGATTTCCTTTGAATGGAGTATTAGTGAAAGCGTCTACTTGAGTAATAATTTGGGTCATTTGTAAACTATCTAAATCTATGATTCTGTGTGAGATTTTAGCCATTGTTCCAGGTCGCTAATTTCTCCAAAATCTAATAATGCTTCTCCCAGGTCTTCTAGCTGTGCTATTGTCAAGCTGTTGATGCTTTTGATATACGCATCTCCCAATTTTCCAAATCTTTTAGATAACTGACGCAGCAGTAAGTTTTTCTCACCTTCCTCCTTTGCCTCTTGATATACCCTTGTTTGCTTAATATCACTCACTAAAAACATGGCTTCTATCTCCTGACGACTTAATTGTGAAAACTTTGACATCAAAACACTTTCCAGTAATTCTATAATACCTTGTCTTTCACTATCATTGCTAACTTCTGTCTTTGTTCTTGTCATCAAGTTTTTCACCAATTCCTGTGATTGGTTTTCTTTACTGACAATTAATTCAATTAATCCCATCCCTATTGACCCTGATGGTATTTCATCTAAATAAATTCGTTTGATTCGACCACTATTGACTAATTCTTGTTGGTAATTAGTTAATTTCTCTACATCCAAACTCCGTTTCGCAAATAAAGCTACCGCTTGCCAATCTTGTTCGGGTTTATATTGATTAAGATAAATATTTATCTCTGTAATTAATTCCCAGTAAAACTCTGGTTTGTTTTGAAATTGCACCTCGACAAAATAAATGGGTTTTTCTTCACTATTTGGCATAAATATCCCATCAAATCGAAAGGCTTTTTCTTTGACTTCTACCGAAGTAAAATGATAACCTGCCGCATTTTCTGGGGGTTGTCCCAGTAGTTCAAATAATAGAGTATGGAAGGTGAGGAAGATTTGGTAGAATATGGTATCTGTGTGCATTATTTATGATTTAATTCTGAGTTAGTAGCTTCTGCTAAATGTTTAATTAGTGTAGACTGAGGTAATGGTCCATGCAAGTGATTCCAAGGTAGAATTTTCTCAGTTGACCAATTACTATGAACATAAAAATCTAAGTCGGGAATTTGTCCTTTTAGTTGTTTAAAAGCCCGTTTGTAACTTCCCAAAGAGTCACCAAAATCGCGGGTTAATTCTAATAATGGAGAAAGTCGGCGATCGCCTCTCGACAACAAAGCCTGTATAATTGACCAATTATAGCTTTCTGGTCGAAATTCTATGCCTTGGGGTTTAATTTGCTTTTGTAATAACTGTAACCGCTTTTCTGCTTGCTTATTAACCCCAAACCATTGAAATGGTGTATGTGACTTGGGTACAAATGTGCTACAGCCCAACGTTAACCGTAAACCAGGCGCAGCTTTTTTGACACTTTGCATCATTTTTACAGTTGCGTCTATATCTTCTGCTTCTTCCCCAGGAATTCCCACCATTCCATAGAGTTTTAAACTAGACAAACCACCAGCTTTTGCATTGATAGCTGCTTGGATAATTTCATCATTATCCAATTTTTTATTGACAATTTTCCGCACTTTTTCCGAACCACTTTCGACAGCAATTGTTAATGATCTTGTATCGCGTTTTGCCAAAGTTTCAGCTAATTTAACTGTAACTGTATTGGTTCTCACCGACGCGACACTTAACCGGACATCATCATATTTTGGTTGACTAATATAATCTAGTAATTCTGTAAATTCTGGATGTTGAGTAACAGAAGCCCCCAACAAACCCAAACGATTTGTAACTTTTAAACCCCGTTCAATTCCCGGAATTAAAGAATTTTCTAAACTCGCAGTTCTAAAAGGCAAAGTTAAATAACTCGCTAAACAAAAGCGGCACATTTCGGGACAACTTCGCACCACTTCCACCATATAAATATTTTCCCAAGCAGCTTTTTCTGTGACAACAGTAGAAGCAGAAAGAGTATTTCCTCGATAAGTTTGCTTTTGGATAATTGGCGGAATTTCCGATGAAATAGGATTAATTGATTTTATTTCCCCATCTGGTGTGATATATTCAATTACATATAAACTAGGAATATAAATTCCCGGAACTTGGGCTAAAGTTCTTAACTGAGTTTCTCTATCAGCATTTCTGACTTTTTTATAAGTATCTATAAAATCACCCAGCAGATTTTCACCATCTCCCAATAAAATCACATCAAAAAACTCCGCATAAGGTTCAGGGTTAGCCGTTAAAACTGGTCCACCACCAAAAATTAAAGGATGATTTTGATTGCGAGAATTAGCCCGAATCGGAATTTCTAAAGATTCCAAAAGATTAAAAATATTCACATAATCTAATTCCCAAGACATAGAAAAACCTAATAATTCTGGATGTCTAGGAAGTTGTTCCCGAATATCAGTAAATAAGCGACTTACCTGTAAATCCTCACGCATAGCCAGAGTCGCCCATACCACCTGATAACCCAGACTAGTTATCCCCACCGTATACTCATTAGGAAAGGCGAAAATTACGGGAATAGCATCGTGATTGGGGGTTGCGGGCGTAAACAGAAGGCGTTCAGAGTTAAATACAGATGATGTCACAGTTTTTTTAGTAGAGTTATCTATATTTAATTTTAAGCCATAGAATAATCAAGTTAAAACATAATGTCACCGCGTTGGCGAGAATAACTGGGAAAGCACCGAGGATAATCCCATAGACTAACCACAGAAACAAACCACTCATGAAGACAATGAGCATCACATAAGAAACATCTTTCGCTGATTTTGTGCGCCATATTTGCAACATTTGCGGTAAAAAGGCAATAGTGGTTAATCCACCTGCAACTAATCCTAAAATGGTGATAAAATCCATGGTTAACAATACATCCTGATTTTAAATATTATACGCCATTAATTGCACATATTTAGGCAAATAGTATAAATTAACTGTTGAAAATTTTTGTGAGATCATGTTATTTGAATATTAGATTGAGAAAAAATATTATTTGTAAGTTATTGTTTTGATGATAATTTGGGCATTCTATAGGGATAGTTATCAATTGTAATCTCTAATTAGCGAGGAATTGAAGATGAAACGATACATACCCTTTTTTTTTATTGCCTTTATTCTCTTTATAACAGTGGGAGATAAGGTATTACCAGGTGCTTTGGGAAAATCCAGCACTCAAACCCGGATAGCTTTGAATAATTTTGCTATTGACTTATTTCCTAATATTAAGCGTACCAAAACCCCCAATACCCGCACAGAAAAAGCAGTAGAAGACCTAGAACAAAAAAGGTAGAAATATCAATCAACTTGCGGACAATCATCCCATAAAGTTGTAATTTCTCTTAAACTCTGATGAGTGCCATTACCTAAGATTAAATGATCTAAAATGGAAATAGCTAACAGTTCCGCACCGGCTAATAATTGCCGAGTCAATTCTATATCTGCTTCACTGGGTTCTAAACTCCCTGAAGGATGATTATGGGCAACTATTACCCTGGTAGCACCTTGACGAATAACTTCTCGAAAGATATCACGGGGAGAGGCTAACGTTTCCGTCGCCGTCCCAATTGTAATTACTTTTGTGCCTAATAACTTATTTTTCACATCCAATAATAATACGGCAAATCTTTCTTGATTTTGCCACATCAAGTCTTGACTCAGCACCGCAGCCGCAGCAATAGGACTATCAATTACTGTTCCGTCGGAGGGACGAGATAAAAAAGTCCGTTTACCCAATTCAATTGCAGCGAGGATAGTTGTCGCTTTTGCTGGTCCCACACCGGGAATTTCCATTAATTCAGCGGGGGAGACATTTCGTAAAGCAGCTAAGGGGTCACACTGACCTTTACCTAATTGCTGTAATATATATTGCCCTAAACCAACTGCGGATAATTTACCAGGGCCTTGTCCAGTACCCAGCAAAATAGCGATTAATTCCGCTGTAGCTAAAATCTTCGGTCCGTGAGTCATTAACCTTTCACGGGGGCGTTCATTTTCCGGTAAGTCGGCTATTCTCAGGCAATAAGTCATACCAATTGGGAATTTTGAATTGGGAATAATTGTCATAGCATTTAGCTATCAGCTATCAGCGAAAAGCAGAAATAGCAAATAGCAAAGAAGAGGGGGTATTGATTTAATTACCTGTATTTCAGATTTTAAGGCTGATTGCTGAGGACTGGGGGCTGAATGCTAACTCATTATTTATCCCTTATTTTTGGACACAATTATTCCTTTTTGACAATATCTTTAATTTTTGTAGATACTACCCGGAATTACTTACTGGTAAATTTGCGTAGCTTTGAGCATATGGTAAGTAATAATTAACTGAGTTAGAGCGAGGGGATAACTTTGCAGTGTTTCTCCAGTTGTACCCGCAATTTTACCCAATTCTGGATTACTTTCGCGATCGCACACACTATTTAAATGCGGCATATCGTTACACATAATCTGTTCGATTTTATTCACCTGTTCCAAAGTTGCATGACCGTCAACCTCTAAAACATCCACCGGTTTTCCCATATCTCTATCTAGTCCCAAGCGAATAGCCGACTGGGAATCACTATGACCAGCGTGAATAATTTCCGTAAAATCAGGATGAGGAATGGAAGGACGCAGCACCAAGCGCACATTTAAACGTCCATTAGTGTCATCAATCTCATCATTAGGAGGATAGAAACTGACCACAATATCCGACCATTGCCGCTGAGGACGGATATACTGTTCCGAATCTGGTTCGCGTTTATCTAATTCTGCTAATACTTGTTCTGGAGTATAACCGCGCTTTTGAGTATCCCGTTTCACCTTCCAATTAGCACGAACTGATTCAGGTGGTGCAAGATAGACTTTAACATCATAAGCATCACGGGCTACACGGGTAGAATAACCTAGTAACCCTTCAATAATCACAAATTTAGTGGGTTTGATATATTGCGGCGGTTCAAAAGTCCCTGTGGAGTGGCTGTAAACCGGCTTGAGAATCGCCTGTCCTGTCCGTAGCAGCGATAAATGTTGCTGCATGATATCCAGATAGTTACAATCAGGATGCAGCGCCGTAATGCCGATTTCTGCCCGTTGTGTGCGATCGTAACGGTGGTAATCGTCTGTACAGATAATAGTCACATTTTCAGGACCTAGTACCTGAGCAATCCCTCTAGTCAGAGTTGTTTTCCCCGCAGCACTATCACCAACAATACCCAGAATAATTGGACGGCTCATGAATACCTCCTCTGACGCGAGTAAGTTTATAGAATAATCTTCAATTTTAGAGGGCGAATAAGCACTTTCTTCAGAAAATTATATCTTTGCAACATCTCTACATAAACTCCCTGGATTTGGTGTCATGGGATGATTTTTTGCACGCAGAGGCGCAGAGGCGCAGAGATTGAGAACCGCCATAGATGTTAAGTAATGAGACGGAATTAATTACACAACTGATTTTCCTGTTCTTTTCAACCACCAACATAATTATTTTCCTCTTTATCCTGAAAATCCTCAAATCCCGGACATCCTGATTCAGACAATCAAGACTTGACAAATCTCAAAGACTAAGCTATATTTATGTTATGGGTGGAAAAATGTGCGCCCATATATATAGGCTTTTCAACCACCAACATAATTATTTTCCTCTTTATCCTGAAAATCCTCAAATCCCGGACATCCTGATTCAGACAATCAAGACTTGACAAATCTCAAAGACTAAGCTATATTTATGTTATGGGTGGAAAAGTGTGCGCCCATATATATAGACTTTTCAACCACCAATATAATTATTTTCCTCTTTATCCTGTAAATCCTCAAATCCTGGACATCCTGATTCAGACAAATTAAATTTTATTATGGCTTATTTTACTCCAGGGCAACTACTCAAAAGAGGACAATACGAAATTATTGACACCCTTGGACAGGGAGGATTTGGTATTACCTATTTAGCGCAAGATCATAAACGCAAAAAAGAAGTCGCAATCAAAAGTCTCAACGTCTCTTTTTTGAAACAACGCTATCGAGATAAATATGGGAATACAGATAGTTTTGGAGAATTTTTAGCCCAAGAACAGGACAAGTTTAACACTGAAGCGATGGTTTTAGCTACCTTTGATCATCCTCACATTGTTAAAGTTTATCCTGAACTGTTTCAAGAAAATGGTTTATCTTGTATGGTGATGGAATATGTCAAAGGCAAAAATTTAGAACAATATTTATACGCGAATGGTGTTTTTAGTGAAAGTGCAGGTTTAGAAATTATTAAACATATTGGAGAGGCTTTAAGTTATATTCATGGTCGTAATTATCTGCACCGAGATATTAAACCTGCGAATATTTTACTAAGAGAAGAAGACAATAAAGCCATATTAATTGATTTTGGTTTAGCTAGAGAGGTCAACTTTGCGGAATTGATGAGTTTAACAAATGCCAAAACTCCGGTTTTTGCACCTCCAGAACAATTTGAAAATAGAAGTAATTTCGCTCCTGCATTAGATATTTATGCTTTAGCTGCCACATTATATGTAATTATCGCTGTTCATGAACCTCCTTTCATTCCTCTGCCTAGTCCTTATCTGAATGCTAAGATAATGCTAGACATGAAAATGGCGATTGAACCACCGCAAAAATACAATTCTGCAATTAGTCAAAAGGTAAATGATGCTATTCTCAAGGGAATGGAGTTAGATTATCAAAACCGTCCTCAGTCTATTCCAGAATGGTTTACGTTTTTAGGTATTCAATCACAAAATAATCATCTGAAAACTTTCACTTTCGAAGTTGTCACAACCAACGCAAAAGGAAGCATTATCAACAAACGCAACCACTCAGCAAATTACTTTGTGGAAGATTTGGGAAATGGGGTGAAGTTGGAAATGGTGGAAATACCCGCAGGGACATTTTACATGGGTTCACCGGAAAGTGAAAAGGGAAGATATGATACAGAAAGTCCCCAACATCAAGTTACTGTTCCCAGCTTCTTTATCGGTAAATATCCTTTAACTCAAGCACAATATCAAGCTATCATGGGAAATAACCCTGCTTACTTCAATGGTAATAATCGCCCTGTTGAATGTGTGAGTTGGAATAATGCGGTTAATTTTTGTCAAAAGTTAAGCCAAAAAACAGGTAAAAACTATAAATTGCCCAGTGAGGCACAATGGGAGTATGCTTGTAGGGCGGGAACAACAACACCTTTTTATTTTGGTGAAAGTATTACCCCAGATTTGGTAAACTATAATGGTGAGTATGCCTACGCTGCTGCACCAAAAGGGCAAACCACAGATGTAGGAACTTTTCCCCCTAATGCTTTTGGTTTGTATGATATGCACGGGAATGTGTGGGAATGGTGCGAAGATGATTGGCAGGAAAATTATATAAATGCGCCCATGAATGGTAGTGCTTTGATTGGTCGAAGTGAATATAATCTGCTGCGCGGTGGTTCGTGGGGCGACCTTCCGGAGAATTGCCGTTCTGCTTCTCGCCACAACAACAACTTCGACTACTATATCGGTTTTCGGGTTGTTTGTAGTGGTGCGGCGAGGACTTAGTAGCCCTTTATACTCTTGCTCTTTTGCCCTCTGCTCTTTTTTCTTTTCCCTTGTCCCGCAGTTAGGCGGAATTTCTTTTGGATAAATACTGGATGTGGAAACCTTATATATATGGGCGCATACTTTTCCACCTATAACCTAAGCATAGTCGAAACTGAGAATTTTGTCAAGGGGTAAAATTGTCTGAATCAGGATATCCAGGATTTCAGGATTTTCAGGATGTTGTTTAATGATTGTTTGTGGGATTTTGGTGATTTTATTTTGTCTGATAGCGAAGCGTGGCGCAAGCCATATCAGGATATCCAGGATTTTCAGGATTTACAGGATGTTGTTGGATGATTGTTTGTGGGAAGTTGGGATTTTTCAGGATGTTGTTTAATGATTGTTTGTGGGGATTTTGGAGATGATTTTGTCTGAATCAGGATTTTCAGGATTTTCAGGATGTTGTTGGATGATTGTTTGTGGGAAGTTGGGATTTTTTAGGATGTTGTTGGATGATTGTTTGTGGGAAGTTGGGATTTTTTAGGATGTTGTTTAATGATTGTTTGTGGGGATTTTGGAGATGATTTTGTCTGAATCAGGATATCCAGGATTTTCAGGATGGGTAATTGGTAATTGCGAAAATGCTGTAAACTAACCATCTAAAGAAGAGCATAAAACAACATCTTTAAAATATTCCAACTTCCAAAAATCACCACTTCCTCAAAAACAATCCTTAAATCACATCCTGAAAATCCTCAAATCCTGAACATCCTGATTCAGACTAAAAAAATCACCACTTCCTCAAAAACAATCCTTAAATCACATCCTGAAAATCCTCAAATCCTGAACATCCTGATTCAGACTAAAAAAATCACCACTTCCCAAAAACAATCCTTAAATCACATCCTGAAAATCCTCAAATCCTGAACATCCTGATTCAGACTAAAAAAATCACCACTTCCTCAAAAACAATCTTTAAATCACATCCTGAAAATCCTCAAATCCTGAACATCCTGATTCAGACTAAAAAAATCACCACTTCCTCAAAAACAATCTTTAAATCACATCCTGTAAATCCTCAAATCCTGGATATCCTGATTCAGACTAAAAAAATCACCACTTCCTCAAAAACAATCTTTAAATCACATCCTGTAAATCCTCAAATCCTGGATATCCTGATTCAGACTAAAAAAATCACCACTTCCTCAAAAACAATCTTTAAATCACATCCTGTAAATCCTCAAATCCTGAACATCCTGATTCAGACTAAAAAATCACCACTTCCTCAAAAACAATCTTGCCATTACATCTTGTAAATCCTCAAATCCTGGATATCCTAAAAGAGAATTTAGGGGTTGACATTTGATTTTAAATTTGTTATCATAAGATTGATGAGGAAGAACTATCATAAAATAATTAATAAACATAAATCATGTCAAAACAAACACTAGGCTTAGAACAAAGCCTATATGATTATTTGCTTTCAGTTTCCCTGCGCGAACCAACTATTTTAACCCAACTGCGTCAAGAAACCGCTCAAATGCCCAGGTCTATCATGCAAATATCTCCTGAACAGGGGCAATTTATGGCATTATTAATTAAGTTGATAGGAGCAAAAAAAACTGTAGAAGTAGGTGTATTTACTGGCTATAGTTCCTTAGTAGTGGCTTTGGCTTTACCCGCAGATGGTAAAATAGTCGCCTGTGATGTTAGTGAAGAGTATACCAGTGTAGCTCGACGTTATTGGCAAGATGCGGGAGTAGCTGATAAAATTGATTTGCATATTGCCCCAGCTTTGGAAACATTAGATAAGTTATTGACAGCAGGGGAAGCGGGGACATTTGATTTTGCGTTTATTGATGCTGATAAGGGTAACTATGATAATTATTATGAGCAATGTCTTGAATTAATTCGTCCCGGTGGATTAATTGCCATTGATAATGTGTTGTGGTCAGGTAAAGTTGCAGACACAGAAATCCAGGATAATCAAACTAATAAAATTCGGGCTTTAAACCGCAAATTACATGAAGATTCCCGCATTACCTTGAGTTTAGTTCCCATAGCCGACGGATTAACCTTAGCGATGAAAAATTAGCCTGAATAGATAGCGCAGCGCAGGAATCACGCTTACTCCTATTTATAGCTAAACTAGGAATATAACTTGAAAATATCAAATACAATTACAATGTCCAATCATCCTTCAGTTATAAGTGTCTCTCCTGAAATTATGAGTGGTACTCCTGTTTTCACGGGAACAAGAGTTCCTATACAAACACTCTTAGATTATTTAACAGCAGGAGATTCAATAGATGATTTTTTAGATGGTTTTCCCACTGTTACTAGGGAACAAGTCATTACATTCTTAGAAGAAGCAGGAAAAGAAATGATTAACAAGGTAGCTTAAAATGAAACTGCTTCTAGATGAATGTATTGACCGCAAGTTAACTAAGGAATTTGTAGGTTATGAAATCAAAACAGTTCCCCAAATGGGATGGGCGGGAACTAAAAATGGTAAACTACTGGCTTTAGTAGAACAGGAATTTGATGTTTTTATTACGGTTGATAGAAATTTATCTTTTCAGCAAAATTTGTCTCAGTTTAATATTGCTGTAGTTGTTTTACAAGCATCTTCTAATAGATTAATTGATTTAAAACCTTTAGTTCCTAAGATTTTAGATATTTTATCTACATTAGTGAAAGGTCAAGCTGTAGTTGTTAGTCTTGAATAATAATGAACTGAAATAAGATCCCCGACTTCTTTCTGGATCTTGTAAATACATTATAAATTAATCTCAGAAGTCGGGGATCTGGATATTATAATTTTCTAGATCTCCAACTTATCACCCCGAATTGAATAATCTAATAACTCCATTGGGTGCATGACAGAAATAGTTTTCCCCTGTAAATATTTACTAATTTGCAAACTACAACCAGGATTAGGAGAAGCAATTAAATCTGCACCAGTATTGATTAAATTCTGGGCTTTTTGTTTACCTAATTCTTCCGCAACTTCCGGTTGTAACATATTATAAACCCCCGCACTACCACAACATAAAGCCGCGTCTATAGGTTCTTTTAAGGTTACACCGGGAATTTGTTTTAACAGTTGACGAGGTTGGACACTAATTTTTTGACCATGTAATAAATGACAAGCATCTTGATAAACTAAAGTCAGATTTTTATCAGTCAAAGGTGAAAGTTTTGCAGTTAAACCCACATTAGCTAAAAACTCCTGTGAATCCTTAACTTTCGCGGCAAATACTTTAGCTTTTTCCGCATATTCTGGATCATCTGCTAAAATATGACCATATTCCTTCAAAGTATGACCACAACCGGCAGCATTGATAATCACAAAATCCACATAAGTATCAGCAAAACTATCAATCATTTGTCTTGCTAAAACCTTCGCTTGTTCCGTTTGTCCTTGGTGTTCAGGAAGCGCCGCACAACAACCTTGAGACTTAGGAATTACCACCTCACAACCATTAGCAGTTAAAACCCGCACCGTCGCTTCATTGACACCAGAGAAAAACAGACGTTGCACACATCCTAAAATTACACCCACCCGATATCTTTTTTCACCCTTCGCTGGGATGATATCTGGTAAATTATCCTGAAAAGATTTAAGAGTAATTTCCGGTAAAATAGATTCCATAGCTGCTAACCGGGGAGATATGGCTTTAATTAACCCAGTTGCTTGCAATACCTGAGAAATTCCTAACTTTTGATAAACTAATAAAGGAAAAAGTAAAATTCTTAAAAGATCAGGATTAGGAAACAGAGAAAAAATCAATTGTCGAACCAACTTATCAGGTAAACTGCGATTATAATTTCTTTCCACCTGATGTCTAGTAGCCGAAATCAACTTATCATACTGCACACCAGAAGGACAAGTAGAAACACAAGCTAGACAACCCAAACAAGAATCAAAATGTTCAACAGTAGCCGTATTGAGAGCAATTTCACCCTCATTAATAGCATCCATTAAATATATCCGTCCCCTGGGAGAATCCATCTCCTTACCTAATACCCGATAACTAGGACAAGTAGACAAACAAAAACCACAATGAACACAACTATCAATTAACTTAGGATCAGGTGGATGACTTCCATCAAAACCCTGCAAATTCTTAATACTAGCAGTATTATTCACCGAACCTTCCGAAACTTGCATTTATATTTCTCCCCTCTTAACCTCTGTGACCTCTGCGCCTCTGCGGTTCGTTTTTAATTAAAACTTAAATCCCACCCACAAAGCGACCGGGACTTAAAATAAAATTACCATCAAACTGTGTTTTAATTCCCCGCATTACTGCCAAAGCATTACCATTATACCCCCAAACATCAAACCTTTCCTTCAACTCAACAGGTGCTGATAAAATACTTAAAAAACCAGAATTTGCTTGACATAAATTCCGCAAAGGCAAAATTTGATCTTGATTTTCTAAACGGACTAAACCCAAACCACTGCTAATATGAATTAAACCAATATCTATTTGATTGATAATCTCCACAGCCGCAGTTGGTAATACTCCTACTTTGCAGGTAATTGTAGATTCTGTCACATGAGAATGTATTTGTTCTGGTAATCGTTGCCATAAATCAGCTTCTTGATTTCCCAAATAAATTACCCCCTGTAAACCTAACTTTTCGCCAATTGCTAAAAGTCGTTTTGACTGTTCTTGGACACTTTCATTAATACTTTGAAAACGGGTAATTAAACCTATTCCTGTTCCCAAATCTAAATTAGTAACTAACTTACTTGATAATAAATCAACTTGAGTTGGTGTTAATTCCGAACTTTGTAAAGTTCTCACTGCTTGGGATATAGCTTCAGGTTTACCAGTTAATATGACTGTTCCCGAAGTTTCAGGAATGGGATAAACTCGAAAAGTGACTTGGCTGATAATTCCTAATGTCCCGTAAGCACCAGTAAATAATTTCATTAAGTCGTAACCAGCCACATTTTTGACAACTCGTCCCCCAGCTTTAGCGATTTGTCCATCTGCGCGGATAAAAGTTATACCTAGAAGTTGGTCACGCACACCACCATAACTTTGCCGCAGAGAACCCGTATCGGCAGTAGCAACCATACCACCAATAGTAGCAGAATTAGGAAAAGCGGGATCAAGTGCTAAAAATTGGTGATGTTTAGCTAAAATCTCCTGAAGCTGGGCAAATTTCATCCCTGCTTCGACAGTGACAGTTAAATCACCTACAGCGTGTTCTATGAGTTGGTTAATGCGTTCGGTGCTGACAATAATATCAATATTTTTAGCTAAACCACCCCAATTGATTTTACTACCGCTACCACAGCTTAGAACACGCCATTTGTGACTGTTGGCAGTGGTGATAACGGCGGCTAATTCTGCTTGGCTATGGGGATAAATGACACAACTAGGCTGGCTTTTGGGGTCTATTCCTTGTTGGATATTATGCTGTTGGGTGGGGCTGAGATTTTCCCAGGATATAACGGCGTTTTCGGTGCTGAGAATAGAAGTTAAGGTAGATGCTATTGAATTCATTAGTCTCTTTTTTATTCTTAATTTAATATGAATTATATTTTGCGTAAAGCTAAGAGGTTATCTCGTTCCCAGTCTCTGACTGGGAATGCCATGATGTAGGCTCTGCCTAATTGTATTATTAAAGGCAGAGCCTTATAGAATTCATTCCCATACAGAGTATGGGAACGAGAGATATTTCACAAATAAGTGTAGGGGTTTAGCACTGCTAAACCCCTAACCATGCGACTAAACTCGCTAAATCCCAACTACTAATCTCAGTTGATTCTAGAAAGTGAAGGTAGTCCGTAAAGTACCAACGTACTCGGTGCTATTCTTGTCGTTATGCTCAGGATTCAAGATGACTATTACACCTGGAGTAACAAGGATATTATCAGAAAGCTTCACCTTGTAAAGACCTTCTATATGATAAGAAGTGCCTGATTCTCTACCTGTATCTTTTAGTGCATTGATAACAGAATTTCCATTTCGTGTAGCGCCAGTGACTTTAGGTGAGCGACCGAAGATTAAACCCAAAGTATTACCTTCTTTACCGAAGTCCTTGATACCCAAAGTAGTAGCCCAGTACCAAACTTCAGCACTTTGTGGAATGCCTGCTAAGGTACTAGCTGTTGTATAACCTGCCCAACCGCCCAGGGTGATATTCTTTGTGGGTTGCAAGGTACCTTGTATACCGTAGTTGTTAGATTCACTACCAGCATTACCAGCATTATTAGCGAAGGCACTGCCAGTATCTCCGAATAATGAACGATTGTCGCTACCTTGATAAGTATGAGCATAGGTCAGGCCAATGTTGATAGCTTGGTTGGGTTTAATAGCCAATTGACTAAACAGTGTATTACTACCATCGAATAGTCCTCTCCGTGCGCTAGGATCTGCTGCATTGTTTCTACCTGTGGCAAAATAAGCTGCGCTCAAGGCCAATTTACCATTAGGATTGACGTTAACAGTGATACCAGCACCGTCAGCTGCTTGACGATAAATGGGGCTGAAACGTCCGTAGCGAGATAAAGCACCTGTACCACTGCTTCTAAAGTCAGGGTTGAAAACATTGACATTTTCGTTCAACTCACCACCAATAGCGTCAATCCTGACACGAATATTGTTTTTTAAATTGAAAGCGTAGTTGAGTTTGTCAATAGTTACGGTGTTATTGCTATTATTACCAGTTGCACTACCATCATAACCTAAGCGGGTCATGTTAGTACCCGTAACGGCACTGTTGGGTATGATATTTATCCCTTGCAAACGAGTTTGCAATTGGTCTGTACCAGTGAAACTACTGTTCAAACTCAACCGCACTCGATTAGAGAAGGTTGCAGTGCTGTTTAGGTCAGGGTTATTATCGGGATTTGTGTCAGTGTCTGCTACCTTATCTCCAAAGGCTTGGGAGAAGTTGAAAATCGCTTCTCCAGATAGTTTGGTGGTGGTGGAGAACTGATTAGCTTCTAATTCGCCAGTACGAGCTTCTAAAGCATCTACTTGACCGCGAATAGTTGCTAGTTCAGTGGAATATTCTTCTTGCAAGCGCTGTAAGGTAGCTAAATCTTGCTTGGTTACCATGTCAGCAGTTGCGGTAGCAATGAGTTCATTAACGCGGTCTAAGCAGGAATTTAAACCAGCCGCAAATTCATAACGACTCAAGGCGCGATTACCACGGAAAGTACCGTTAGTATAACCACTAACTCCACAGCTATAACGTTCAAATAAAGATTGTAAAGCTTGAAACGCCCAATCTGTGGGTTGTACGTCGGAAAACTGAGAAACGGATGTTATTTGACCCAAGCTGTTGGACTCTTGGGATAATTCAGCAACACTTGTCACTTTTTCGTTAGCTTCACCAGCAAAGGCACTGTTACCAGTTAGTAAGGTCAAAGCTAGGACGGGGCTAACCTTGAGGATATTCCAAAAAGCTTTTTTCATAAATTTCAATCTCTCTCACACCTATAATGAATCCAGTCTATGGTAAAGTCCCAAGGGAACTTATACATAAATGTTCTCTAGTGATTCTACATCATTAATGGCAATTAAAACAACTAAATATCAAAATTTTTATACAAGGTTATGATTTATTTATTATTTGATAAATTTGAGATTATACCCTGTCTATGGTATGTATTGATGGCGATCAATATCCAATTTACGATCGCTGACCTGTAACAATATATGTAACTCGTTGAGCAATATTAGTTGCGTGATCTGCCATGCGTTCTAAACAACGAATTGCTAAAGTTAACAAGAGAATTGGCTCAATTACGCCAGAAATATTTTCCTGTTGGGCAAAGGTTTGATAAAGATGCTCATAAGCATTATCTACAGCATCATCTAACTGCTTCATTCTTTGTCCACTGGTTTCGTCTAAATCTGCCAATGCGACTAAACAAGTTGCTAACATTGCTTGGGCGTGCTGGGACATAATTGCAATTTCTGGTAAGGAACTATGTTGAGGATAAGGGAAGAGTTTAATGGCAATTTCCCCTAACTCTTCGGCATAATCCCCAATTCGTTCTAAGTCACGCACCAATTGCATAAAAGCACTTATACAGCGCAAATCTCTTTCTGTGGGTACTTGACGAATGATAATAGTTGTGCAGTCTGATTCTATTTGCCGATAAAAGCGATCAATTTTTTTATCTAACCGGGGTATTTGTTCCGCTGCGATTAAGTCCCCGGCAAATAGGGCTTGGTGACTCAGCCGAAATGATTGTTCTACTAAAGCCCCCATACGTAATAAATCCCGTTCTAAACGCCTAATGGAGCGTTCTATTGGTAGTATTTCGTGATTGGGAGGATCAAATACAGTTTTCACAGTGGTTATATTAAAAGTGTGTATATTTTCTTAACTATAGTCTTGACTAGTAGTCTGTCAAAGACATTTTGACGGGTTTTTGGTAGTGCGGGCATCTTGCCCGCGTGAGCGAGACGCTCACACTACAGTCCATCATTTTTATCTTGACAAACTACTAGGTAAATTTGTCATAACTTGAGAAAATTGAATTTGTATCCAAGCACCACCTGTTTCTGGATGGTTCATGGCTTTAATTACACCACCGTGAGCCATGACTATTTGCTGGACAATGGCTAAACCTAAACCGCTACCAGCAATTCCCGTTGTCGAATTTACTTCATTGACTGGTGAACGATACCGGGCTTTATCTCCGCGATAAAACCTTTCAAATACATGAGGTAAGTCGTCAACAGCAAAGCCAACACCGAAATCAATAATATTTATTTCCAACATTTGACCGTTATCAGTAGAAATTATTTTAGTCTCAATGTCAATAGTTGTGGTGGCTGGACTATATTTGATGCTATTATCTAGCAAATTGACGAATACTTGATAAAGTCGAGATTTATCTGCCTGAATGCAGATGCTGTCTAGTCCAGAATAGTTAATACTGAGAGAATGACTCTGGGCAATTGGTTCTAGGGTTTCCCATGCGGAGATGATGAGCGATCGCATTTCCACCATTTCCAAATTTAACTGCATGGTGGGATTGTTTTGCATTTGCGTCAACTCCAACCAACTTTGGACTAAATTAATCAGTCGGTCAACTTCTTGCATCAGCCTATTAACCCAACGGTCTAAAGGTGGTTCTAAACGGGTTTGCAGAGTTTCCACCACGAGACGAATTGCCGTCAACGGGGTGCGGAGTTCATGGGCTAAATCGGAAAAAGAGCGATCGCGTTCTTGCTTCATATCTAGCACAGATTGGCAATTTTCCAAAAATACTCCCACCTGTCCCGTTGGTAATGGCAAGCTAGAAGCCCGCAGAAACATGGGCTTTAATTCTGTCATCACCTTAGCATCTTCACAAGCGGGATGAAAAACCCATTCCTGCACCTGGGGTTTTTGCCAATCACGAGTTTGTTCAATTAACTGATCTAATTCATAAGACCTCACCAACTCTAGCAACAAACGCACCTGTCCAGGTTGCCATCTTTGAAGATATAAGATTTCCCGCGCTTGTTGATTGCACCACAACAATTGGTTTTCCTCGTCTACCTGCAAAAATCCCAGCGGAGCAAAATCCAGTAATTCCTTATACATGGACAATGATTGCTGCAAATTTTGTTGCTGTCTATTAAGCATAGAGATTTCCTGCCGTAAGCGAGGTCTTAGCAGCAGTTTAATATTAGTAATTTTATGGAAATTAGAACTTGGCGATTGTAGTAATTGTTCTAAATATCGGTGCAAATGAACCTGTTGCCAAACCCAAAAACCCAGGCCGACAGCTAAACCCAGCGAAAATCCCAGAAAAAACATGGAAGTCGTTAGTTCGTGTGTTATTACTCAAAATTAACAACTATTTTCACCAATCACCCAAATCTGTAACCAAAACCCCGCACAGTTACAATATATTCTGGATGACTAGGATCTTCCTCCAACTTTTCCCGTAACCAGCGGATATGAACATCCACAGTTTTGCTATCCCCCACAAAATCTGGACCCCATACTTGATCTAATAATTGCTCTCGTGACCATACCCGACGAGTATAACTCATAAATAATTCTAACAGTCGGAACTCCTTGGGAGACAAACTTATCTCTTCTCCACGGACTATAACCCGACACTCTTGAGCATTTAAAGTTATATCTTTGTGCTTCAGAACCGGAACTTGTGGCAATGCACTTAAACGTTGACGACGAAGTAACGCCCGACACCGCGCCACCAATTCTCGCATACTAAATGGTTTTGTCAAATAGTCATCAGCACCCACTTCTAAGCCTAGGACTCGGTCAGTTTCACTACCTTTAGCACTCAACATTAAAATTGGCACTGAGTTGCCTTGATGACGTAAAAAACGGCAAATGTCTAGGCCATTAATTTGCGGTAACATCAAATCTAATAGCACCAAGTCTAAAGGCAGTTCTTCAGAATTATCTTCACAACTTTTCAGATATTCTATCGCTGCTCGGCCATCACTAGCGGTAATTACTTCATAGCCTTCCCCTTCCAAGGCCACAACTAACATTTCCCGAATTAGTTCTTCGTCTTCGACTACGAGAATACGGCTTGTTTGTCCAATATCTGCCCTGGCAGAATACTTAGCTAATTCACTGGTATACATTAATTTTTTCAGTGCATAACAAAGTCTAGTATATTATAAATCATACCAATGATAGATTTATTTTGTTTTTCTGGACTTGGTGATTCCAAGAATGGATTGCATCAGTAATGCCAAACATCAACTATGAATGCTACCATCAGGCATAATCGCCCCAGTTAAGAAAGTTTCACTCATATCTGTATCATCTAAATTAGCTCCAGTTAAATTTACTTCGCACAAATTAGCCTCGCTTAAATCAGCACCACTCAAGTCCGCACCTTGTAAATCTGCTTTCCACATTCTCACACCTCCCATTTTTGCACCACTGAGATTTGCACCCTGTAAGTTTGCGGCGGAAATTGATGCCATGTGTAAATTAGCATCACACAAGTTAGCACCACTTAACAATGCACCACTGAGATCTGATTCATTTAAATGAGCAGTTGTTAATGTAGCTTGAGTTAAATCAGCACCACAGAGAATAACTTCGGATAAATGCGCTCTTGCCAATATTGCTCCTTGAAGATTCGCTTTACTCAAATTAGCTCCACTCAAAGAAGCTGCTGTCAGGTTTGCTCCTCTTAAATCTGCTCTACCGAAGTCCACCCCACCCAAATTGACTCCTTGCAAATTTGCTCCTGGTAATGCAATACAGGTAAAGCTTCTTTCTCCTGTCGCGTATCTAGCTAAAAGTTCTTGAACATTCATACTTTTCTAGACCTTGGTAAGTAGTCGGACAAAATTCAAAATATAATTAAATCTTGATTAATCCTGTTGTTTATTTAAACTAAACATAAATTTATTCACATTTTCTAACTTCTGGGCAATTAATGAACCAGAACTTTAGCAAATGCTACAATAAAATCACCAGCCTCATTGCTATCCAGTATTTATGAATACTCACAATTTAAAATTAGGAAAATATCTAACCTTAGAAGAATTTTGTACCTGCACACAAACCTATCATAAATATGCCCAAAAGATCAACCCATATCCACAAAATCTACCAGAAGTAATTCCCGCATTACAGGATTTAAATAAATTTATCATTGACCCAATTATAGATTATTTTAGTAGAGAAAAATTTCAACTTACCTACGGTTTTTGTTCTCCAGACCTAAAAAAGTATCTTGAGAAAAAAGACCCAGTTACAGGTCAAAAAAATGGACGTGTAGCCCCCAATCTCGACCAACATATTAGCCATGAAATCAACAAAAATGGTACATACTACTGTAAAAGATTAGGTGCAGCTTGTGATTTTCTAATTACAGACTTACCCAGCACAGAACTAGTAGAATGGATATTACAAACAAAACTACCCTTTGATTCCCTGTATTTTTACAGTCCCCACCAACCAATTCACATTAGTTATGGACAACAACATAAACGAGATATTTGGACATTTAATAACTCAGGAATCCCCACAAAAAAAGGAATCGAAAACTGGATAAAACTAGCAAAACAAACTTAAAAAAACCTCTCTATTCCTCCTCTCCGTGTCTCTGTGACTCGTTAGAAATATTCTTCCTTCTTTGTCTAGTTCTCAAAGCTGCTTTAAGTGCTTTCAACTTATAAGCATCTGCATCTTTAACCCAAAATAACCTATAACCATCAATAACAGTACAATTTTCTTGTAAGCATTTTTTCCAGCCAGAAACATGACTAATACTGTGCCAATTATCTAAAAGTCCTCTATCTTCTTCTTGACGAGTTAACTTAGCAAATTTCTCATATTGGGGATAATCAGAAGTAACTAAAGCATCTATTTGGTGTAAGATTGGTGGATCATCTTCTAAATCATAATCCTGATAAGTAACGTGCAAATCTCGCAAATCAATTGTCATCACTTTTGATAAAATGGGATGAGGATTAATATCAAAATCAGGATAAAATAAATAAGAGATCCTAGGTGTTTTCAGATGGAATTTAATCACATTTGCTTCTTCTAATCTTCCCAGAGTCCGACTAGCGCAACCTTCATACAGGCGTAATAAAGGGTCAACTGCTTGTAGTGTGGAAATATGCACCCAAAGGGAATTAGGTAATTTTTTACCAACCTTGCTTTCTTGACAGCGTTTAATAATGAGTTCTGTATTTCCCAAGCTGCGTAACATTTGGTCAGCATCTAAACAAGCTTGTTTATAACTACTATATAAACCAATTATGTCCTCTTGGACTGCTGGGGATAATTGTCCTAATCGGGGACGACGGCTAAAATTGCACAGCGCTAAATAAACCATCAAATCTTGACGGCGTTTGTCAGCGATCGCTTGCCATTCTTCTGTGTCAGTTGCCTGTATAATGACATTAAAAGCCCGGCGTAAACTCCCAAATTCCTCAGCAATTTCCGCTGCTTGAGGTAATTCTCCCTTAACAGGCATTCTTCCCCGTTCCGTCAGAAAATTCATCAACGGCGTTAATAATTCCTGATGTTCCTCAAACCGTTTTACACAAAGACGGATTCTGGGAGTAGTCGCCCGGGAACGAAACCGAGAAGCGCGAAATAACTCCGCTTCAGCATCATCTCGAAACACAAAATAAACCCCCAAAGCCACAGGAATTGCGTCAACTCCTAATACTTGGTCAATGTAAATTTTTAATTCTTCTTGTTCATAATATTTCTGAAATGTGTTACGGTTAGTGATGATGCCATCGCCATAAGCAATTACACCCCGCTTAATATCAGATATCAATACTTGGGCGGCTACTAACAGCACCTTTTGAGTCAGTTCCCAAGCTTGAATTAAAGCTTCCCGGCGCTCGCTTTGATGCTCAATGACATTAATCACAAAACCAATATTCACAATATCCGCAGCGATTCTCGGTGTATGTGCAGAATAATAAGGGTCCCAGCCATAACTTGTATAACCCTGTTCAGCAATGCGGGTAACGTCTCCACCATGTCCACAACCATAATCAAAAAAGGTAGTTTCTGGACTAAATAAGCTCGACTCCAAGGCTAAACGCACAGGACGGGATAAATCAGGACGAATAATAGCGGCTTTGTGGCGTTCTATTTTGGGAACTATATTTGTAATTGTAGAACTGCTTTCGCGTTTAATCAAGCTATGTCCTTGTACCTCCACCCCAAAAACTTGTAGCCGTTGTTCCCAACCCAACTTAGTACCAATTCCCCTAGTATGATTAAGTAAACCTAAAGCGACTTGAGCGCGAGTTAAAGCTGCAAACTCTTCATAGAGGGGATATTCTGGAGTTACAAAAGTTTCTTTGCGGTGCAGAATGGGGGGATTTTCCGAATCGCTGTAATCCCGATAACCAACTTCTAGAGTTTCTACGTCAACCTGAATACTAGCTTGTAAAGCCGGATGAGGATCAGTATCAAAATCAGGATAGAATAGATAGGAAATCTTGGGTTTATTCGTGCTAAATTTAACTAAAGTTGCAGACTGAACTTTAAGTAAGGCACTAGTTCGACTACTTCGACTACGCTCAGTACAAGTTCGCTCAGTACAAGTACGGGCGCGGTTTTCATATTCCTGAAGCCAAGGGTCAAGAGTATGTAAGGCTAAAATATGAATGTAAAACGCATCAGGTAACATTTTGCCAACAGGATTGTTTTGGCAATATTGATTTATACTATTTAGATCAATAGAATGAAACGTTGGGGGGTTTTCCGCAACTGCATTCCTTATGTTATCAGGTTGAACCATTACTTTGTCATCTTGTAAAAATATAGATAACCTGGTTACATTTACTTTAATACAAAAAATCTGAAATTGGAAGTTAATAAACTTTAATCTCCCAGCCAAAACCGCTCAAACTCTGATTTTTCCCTGTTCCCTGTTCCCTGTTCCCTGTTCCCTTCTTTTTGTGAAAAGAGTAAAAGACAACAAAAAAAACTTTTACCAATTACCAATTGTGATCTTAGTTAAGTAAAATTAAGTTAATTCATATAACTTGACATTTCTTCATTTTCAGCAAAATATTTGCCCATTTATTAAATTTTTAATAATAGTTATATCTAGTTGTAGATTTAGGCAGTTAATTAATATCAGAACTGTATAATCTGAAAATAACTAAATTAATGATTAAATAGAGGCCGAATGAGTCCAACAATCATGCGTCAGTTTTGGTCTATCGTTGAAGCCACTCACACAGTAACGCTTTTGCAGCTTGATGATACTAGTTTGGTACAGTGGTTAGTTAAACAAATCACGAATCAAGCCTTTTTAGATGCCCATGAAATTGATTTTCTCTGTGATTACATTCAATCTCGGCTAACTCTGATTCGTGATTTAGCTTATGAACGCCAAGAATCATAGCTGAGTATCTGTGCTATTTATTTTATTTTGGGTGGTAAATAACCTTCCACCAAGCAATCATTACCAACAACACGCCAACTGACGCGCTCTAAAAGTAACGCTTCAGTCATATTGGTCAAACCCAAATCTCCCACAGGTGTAGGAGCATGATCTCCACCAATAATTTTGGGGGCGATAAATGCCATAATTTTTTGGACAGAGCCTTGAGCGATCGCCCTAGCTGCTAAAATACCACCACATTCCCATAGCACGCTACAAAAACCGCGCTCATATAAATGACTCATGACTGCTTCGGGTGTGAGTGAGCTAAATTCCACCACTTCCACCCCTTTGTCGCGCAGCATTTTTTGAAAAGCCTGTGAACTACCAACTTCCGTTACAACCAAAGTTGGAGATTCCTGAGTATCCCATAGCCGAGCTTGTTCTGGTAAATTCAGACTACGACTCATCACCACTCGCAGGGGATTATGAGCCTCAACTTGATGGCTAGTCAAATAAGGGTTATCTTTTCTAACCGTATTCCCACCAACAATCACCGCATCACAAGCGGCTCGCAATTGATAAACCTCAGTGCGAGCATCTTGATTTGTTACCCAAGCACTATGACCGACAGTAGTGGCGATTTTACCATCTAAAGTCATAGCATATTTCAAAATCCCTAAAGGTCGTTGATAGAGAATACGATGAATAAAACCTTCATTTAATCGCCGACAAGCCGCTTCCTCTACTCCAACTATCACTTCTATCCCAGCAGCCTGTAACCGCGCAATTCCAGAACCTGCTACCAAGGGATTAGGATCAACCATCCCTACTACCACCTTAGACACACCCGCATTAATCAACCCTTGGGAACAGGGAGGAGTGCGTCCATAGTGGTTACAAGGTTCAAGACTCACATAAATAGTGCTTCCTCGCGCCCGTTCTCCCGCTGCTCTCAGGGCAAAAACTTCGGCGTGAGGTTCACCAGCACAAGGATGAAATCCTTCTCCCACAATCTCCCCATTTTGGACAATCACCGCCCCCACCAAGGGATTTGGTGAAGTGCGTCCTAAGGCAGTCCGGGCTAATTCCACACACCTTCCCATCATGCGAGAGTCAAAGTCATCACCTACTATTTCTGGGACTACAGGCTGTGTTAGAAGTTGAGGATCTTGAGGTAATGATGCAGATTTGGGAGAGACTCCCGGAAAATTATCCATTTGACTTACGAATTACGAATTAATTTCATCTGCTGCCACCAGCGATTAAGAGGATAATAAACCACAGGCGCCCACAAACTACTGAGAATTGCCGAAGCTAAGGTAGCCCGTTGGTAATATGTCCAAATACTGGCTGCATGACGATTTCCTACCCAAGATAACTGGAAAGCAAAAATAGTGTCTGCCACTACAGCCATCGCAAATACAATTAAAGCAATGGAAATAAAGTCTTCTTGAATAAACCGCTGTTTTTGCATCAGGGCTGTTAACATTCCCACAATTCCCAAACTCAAGGCATGAGTTGGATCAGGTGATGTCATTGCGTCTTGTAATAGCCCCAAAATGATCCCTGACAGCAGACCAGAAAATACTGAGCGATTGACACTCCAAGCCACTACCCAAATGAGTAGCCAATTAGGACCAATGCCTAATAATTCCATTCCGGGGAGACGAGTTGGCAACATTAGTAAACATAACATGACAGTTAAAAATATTACCATCCAATCCATAAATTGATGCCACCAAGGATGCCAAAGTGCTAATGGGGGAATCAAAAAATAGGATTTTCGTCCGGTTGAAGTTGATTTTTTATCTCTGTCACCAGGAAATCCAGGTATCTTCATTGTTTGGTAATTGGTGATTGATGATTATAGGAGCTTTTAGCGGTCAGCAATTAGGAGTACAATCCTTTCGGTGTAAGCCTCTGGGGTGAAAATTAGAATCTCATTCCAGTGCATACCGCTATATCATCGCTTAATTTTAATCTTTGTGAACCTAATCTGACTACACACCAATTTCTCAAAGGCTTGAAAAAATATACTGAGACAATTAGTCACTTTTTTATTGCATCAGTAGCTTTTGCCGAATAATTGGCGATAATTTTGCCAAAAGATACAAACAAATGGCCAAATTTTTGCCAAGATAGAGATATTATTTTGTAAAAATTCACTTGGCAAAAATCAGTATGAGTGAAAAAACCATAGAAAGCCCAGGCAAAAGTTTTCTCGTTCTAATTTTGCCGATATCGTTTTTGATTGTTTTCCTGGTTAATACCTGGAAAGTTTTACTGGTAATCTTAGCGCTATTAATGGTTTTCAACCTTTGGCAGCAATCTAGATGGGAAAAGTGGTGCAACCAAGTTAACCCACTCTTTTATGAATTAGTTGAGGAAAATCATGGCCAAATTAGACCCATGGACTTGGCAATCAAGGGTAATTTTTCGGGACAGGTGGCAAAACGCTATTTAGATAGTAAAGCTAAGGAATTTGGCGCTAGTGTCCTAGATTCGGAAAAAGAAGATCAATTGTACTATTTTATTAATGCCAGTATTCTCGGCGATATTCTTGATAGTAGTGAATTGGTAGAAAAACTTCCCGCGCAACCAGTTACCAAAATTGCCCGCTCTTTTTTAGCTCCACCTCCTCCTATTCCCCAGGAGGAGGAAGCGCAATCTGAATCCAAGTCTGAATCCAAATCTGAATCTGTTCCTACCCACGAGGAAGTGAGAAAACCTCTAGAAGAACAGTTAGTTTTTGGTTCGCTGATTCAATCGGAATTAGCCAAACGGCTAAATGTCTATTCCAGTACGGTTTACAAGCGACGCAATGACCCAGATTTTGCCCAGTGGTGTCGTAGCCGTGATCCTGATGGTATTGCTTGGTCCTATTCTCGTAGGTCTAAGGAGTTTTTCCCCATGGAAGAATAGGAGGCAGGGAGCAGGGAGCAGTTTTACCACTGACAACTGTACGGGCGAAGCATTTGGAGAACTATTTTTGGCAATGACCGATAATTTATCTTCCAAATGCTTCGCCCCTACTAACAACTGACAACTGTACGGGCGAAGCATTTGCAGAACTATTTTTGGCAATGACCGATAATTTATCTTCCAAATGCTTCGCCCCTACTGACAACTGTACGGGCGAAGCATTTGGAGAACTATTTTTGGCAATGACCGATAATTTATCTTCCAAATGCTTCGCCCCTACTGACCAATCCCAATCGCTTGACTGATGGATGTTAGTCCGCTTTCTTCTAGCTTGGTTAATAAACCGACGAGGATGCGGCGTACCATTATTGGTCCTTCATAGATCCAGCCTGTATAAGTTTGAATAAGACAAGCTCCGGCTGTGATTTTTTCCCAAGCATCCTCAGCAGTAAATATGCCACCTACGCCAATGATAGGCATCTGCCCTTGGGTTTGTTGGTAAATGAAGCGAATTACTTCTGTGGAGCGATCTCTCACTGGTTTTCCGCTAATTCCTCCCGCTTCCTCTTGGGGGGATTTACCAGTTTTTTCAATAATTTGGGTTTTGAGTCCTTCCCGGCTAATCGTGGTGTTGGTGGCGATTAAACCAGCAATTCGGTAGGTTTTAACCAGAGCAATAATGTCAGATATTGCTTCCCATTCTAAATCGGGGGCTATCTTCACAAATATGGGTTTCTGTGCGATGTTTTCCTGCTGTAGCATATCCAAGATTTGACTGAGCATAGCAGCATCCTGGAGCGATCGCAATCCCGGTGTATTGGGAGAGGAAACATTAACTACAAAATAATCACCCAAATCCTTCAGTAATCGAAAACTCTCTAGATAATCCTGCGCTGCTAGTTCCAAGGATGTTATCTTAGACTTACCTAAGTTTATTCCTATCGGTATTGGGGGGATTGGGTAAATTAAATGTTGTTTTGCCTCTGTTAATCTTGCGGCCATTGCGACAGCACCAGCATTATTAAAACCCATCCTGTTAAGTGCCGCTTGATCTAAAGGCAAACGAAATAACCGAGGAGGAGGATTTCCCGGTTGGGGGTGATAAGTAACAGTACCCAATTCAGCAAAACCAAACCCAAAATTATGCCAAATATTAGCAGCAATACCGTCTTTATCAAATCCAGCCGCTAACCCCAAAGGATTGGGAAATTTCATTCCCAGTATGGTTTGTTCTAATCGCGGATCATTTAGACACAGATATTGCTTAAATAGGCTATTTAACCATTTAGTAGAAGGATAATAACTGGCTTTCGACAGCCAATTTAGACTACCGATGGTTTGTTTGTGCAACCACTCCGGTTCGGTTTTTACCAGAGTAAATAGAACATGACTAACTAATGCTTTATAAATATCCAATTTAGGGTAACATCTATCAATTATTAACAGATACCAAAGCTAAAATACATTAGGAATGTATACCAGGTATCTTCATATATATTACTATAACTTATGTCAAACAATGATCAAAATTGGCAGCAAAAAAAATTAAAGATGCTGAACAACAAATTATATCTTTGGGGCAACTTATCCAAAATTTGAGAGAAGATGATAGACTTTATTCACTAATTAAAACTACTATTGCTTATCCTCAAGAATGGTTTGAACTTTGTATTGATTATGATGGGGCGTGTTCGTTCTAAATCTGATTTACCAGAAAAAATCTGTGTAGTCTGTCAACGTCCGTTTGCTTGGCGGAAAAAATGGCAAGATTGCTGGGATGAAGTGAAATATTGCTCAGAACGTTGTCGTCGTCGTCGTTCTCACGCAAAAAATTAACAACTAACAACTGTACGGGCGAAGCATTTGGAGAACTATTTTTGGCAATGACCGATAATTATCTTCCAAATGCTTCGCCACTACTGACAACTGACAAAATAACATGACATTACAAATACAACCTAAATTAATTATTCATGGTGGTGCTGGTAGTTCTCTCCAAGGTAAGGGGGGATTAATCGCAGTCCGCAATTCTCTTTCTCAGATTGTTGAGGAAGTCTATGCTCTTTTGCTGACGGGTGCAACTGCGGCTCAAGCAGTAGTTCGCGGTTGTCAGATGTTGGAAGATCAACCCCGGTTTAATGCTGGTACTGGTTCTGTACTGCAATCTGATGGACAAATCCGCATGAGTGCTTCCATGATGGATGGAACGACTGGGAGGTTCAGTGGTGTGATTAATGTGTCACGGGTGAAGAATCCGATTGAAATGGCGCTGTTTTTACAAGATGCTGATGATCGGGTTTTGTCTGATTACGGTGCGGCTGAGTTGGCGCGGGAGTTGCAACTTCCTAGTTATAATGCTCTAACTGATTTGCGCTTGAAAGAGTGGACTCTAGAACGTCAGGATAACTTTAAAAGAACCATGGCTGGGGTAGTAGCAGAACCAGAAATGGCGGAAAGTGCTGGTAGGGGGACTATTGGTGTTGTGGCTTTAGATGGCTATGGTAAATTAGCTGCTGGTACTTCCACAGGTGGTAAAGGCTTTGAACGCATTGGGCGAGTCAGTGATTCGGCGATGCCAGCGGGTAATTATGCAACTAGTCATGCAGCAGTTAGTTGTACGGGCATTGGGGAAGATATTATTGATGAGTGTTTAGCAGCTAAGGTTGTGGTGCGCGTTACTGATGGAATGTCACTACAGGAGGCTATGCAGCGATCATTTACGGAAGCTAAGAGGAATAATCGGGATTTTGGAGCGATCGCTCTTGATGCCACTGGTGCGATATCCTATGGTAAAACCTGCGAAGTATTACTGGCTGCTTACCATAATGGAGAAAGCATTGGTGATACTTTGGAATGGAATGATCAAGAACTAATTGGTCAGTAGTCAGTAGGGGCGAAGCATTTGGAAGATAAATTATCGGTCATTGCCAAAAATAGTTCTCCAAATGCTTCGCCCGTACAGTTGTCAGTTGTCAGTAGGGGCGAAGCATTTGGAAGATAAATTATCGGTCATTGCCAAAAATAGTTCTCCAAATGCTTCGCCCGTACAGTTGTCAGTTGTCAGTGGGAAGAGTAAAGATAAATATTTTCCTTATTTTCCCATTTATTCTTTTTTGTGCTTTTGTGATAAGAAAATGAATCTCCCAGTAACACAATCTTGGCAAGATGTTCGCGCAGCATTAAAAGCGATTTGGGGATATGACGATTTTCGTCCTCCTCAAAAAGAAATTGTTAACTGTTTAATATCACAAAAAGATTCACTAATTATTATGCCCACAGGTGGGGGGAAGTCAATTTGTTTTCAACTTCCTGCCCTACTACAAACAGGATTAACTTTAATAGTTTCTCCTTTGGTGGCTTTAATGGAAAACCAAGTTGAGGAATTACGTCAACTGTCACAAAAAGCAGCACTTTTACACAGTGAATTAACGACATCTCAACGTCAGGCAACTTTGCAAGCTTTGGAAAAACAGCAATTAAGATTATTGTATTTATCACCAGAAACCTTACTCAGTCCAGCAGTGTGGAAGAAGTTATGTAATCCCCAACTGCAAATTAATGGTTTAATTCTGGATGAAGCCCATTGTTTAGTGCAGTGGGGTGATAGTTTTCGTCCAGCTTATCGGCGTTTAGGGGCTGTGCGTGAAGCGTTACTAAAATCAAAACCACCGGGAACAAAAATTAGTATAGCAGCTTTTACAGCCACGGCTGATCCTTTAGCCCAAAAGATTATTTCTACAGTTTTAAAATTAGACAAACCTGAGATTTTTCGGATTAATCCCTATCGGGAAAATTTAAATCCTATTGTCCGAATTGCTTGGACTCCTAAAGGGAGAAAACAACAATTATTAAAGTTTATTCAAAAACGACCAAATCAAGTTGGTTTAATTTATGTACGGACTCGAAGAGATAGTGAAAATTTAACGGAATGGTTAACAGAAAATGGCTTTCATACTGCTAGTTATCATGCAGGATTAAGTCCAGGAGAACGCCGGAATATTGAAGCTAGTTGGTTAGGTGGAAAAATCCTTTTTGTGGTGTGTACTTGTGCTTTTGGCATGGGGATAAACAAATCGGATGTCCGCTGGGTTGTCCATTTTCATGCGCCCTATTTATTATCTGAATATGTGCAAGAAATAGGCAGGGCTGGAAGAGATGGAAAACCCGCTGATGTTTTAACTTTAGTAAGTGAACCAACGGGATTTTTAGATGCTGAGGATAAGCAAAGACGGAAATTTTTTGAAGAACAAATGAAATTGCAACAACAAAAAGCCCAACAATTAGCGAAACAATTACCACCCCAAGGAGAAATAAATACTGTAATTAAAGAATTTCCTAATAGTGCTGTGGCACTTTCTCTTCTCCATAGTAATGGACAACTAGAATGGCTTGATCCTTTTCATTATTCTATGTCTTTGCCGTCAGGAAAACCAGCAAAAACACAATTACAAGCTGCTAAACAAATGAGTGAATATCTTACTACTAAAAAATGTCGTTGGCAGTTTTTATTAAATGCTTTTGGGTTTGAAACAACGACTAATTGGCGTTGTGGACATTGTGATAATTGTGGAAATTAATCATCAGTCAGGAGGGAAAGTTAAGTTGATTCGGTTATTTTATAAGTATCCTGACTCCTGACTCCTGACTCCTGACTCCTGACTCCTCAATTCTTAGCTGCTTCTGCTTGGCTACAATATTTATTTAATTGAACGCCTAAAGCATCTGATTCCTTACCAGCAGTTTTAGCTGCGGTTGTCAGTGCGGAATCAATTTCTCTTCTAGCTTTTTCAACTTTTACTCTACCATCTGATGATGCTTCTGCTTTCTTAGTATCTGCAAGAGCTTGAGAAGCCTTGGCTATGGCTTCACTAAGATGATCAAAGATTTTGATAAAACTGGTTTCAAATTCTTGCAGTTTGGGGTCTTTTAAATTTAATTCCTGAATGGATTTGGTGACATTTTTCAAGTCTTTGGATAATTGCAAGCTAGTTGATGCTTGCTGACCTTTTTTAATATCAATCAGTGATGTACCCTGATTGACAACTGTAACTAATCGCTGACATTGGGAGGTTTTAGTCTCGCTGCAACTAGTAATTAACAAAGCAATGCTCAGGCTAACAGGAGCAATAACTGGATAACGGGAAAACAACATTAACATCCCAAGAGCAATAAAATCCCCTAAATATTAAGCCAAATGATCATTAATTCGCAATTACGAATTTCTGTGTTGAGCAGTTTACCAATCTACTGGCAACCCTAATTTATCTAAGGTTTTGCCATCTTGCAACAGTGGTTGGATGTCGCTGTCTATTTGGATTTTACCAGTAGAGAGGACTAAAGCCCGTTGAGTGACTCTTCCTAGCCATTGGAGATCATGGGAAGCTATTAACATGACTTTAACAGGCAATTTTAATAATACTTGGGCTAAATGTCGTCGCCATGCTGGATCAAGTCCGTTGGTGGGTTCGTCTAAGATGAGAATGGCAGGATCTAGGGCTAAAATTGCAGCTAAGGCGGCTAAACGTCTTTGTCCTCCAGAAAGTTCATGGGCGGAACGATGGGCGTAGGACTCTAATCCAAAGTCCGCTAATAGTTGATGGGCTTTATCTTTAGCGGCTATAGATGAGACACCATAATTAAGAGGTCCGAAAGTAACATCTTCGAGGATTGTGGGCATAAATAATTGGTCGTTAGCATCTTGGAACGTAAAACCAATTTGTTGCCGTACTTCTGGCAAAGTATCTGGTAATAAGGGGATACCGTTAATCCAGATTTTGCCGTTTTGAGGATGTTTTAAGCCAATGAGGTTTTCTAGTAAGGTGCTTTTTCCTGAGCCTGTAGCACCCATTAAAGCGACGCGATCGCCTGTTTGTAGGCTAAAAGAAATTTCTTGTAGTACGGGTTGCTGGTGCGAATAGGCATATACCAGATTTTGGACTTCAACGACATTTGTATGCGGTTGACAAAGGGAAATTTGGGGATTAGAAGTTAATGATGTCAAGATTCACCACTCAAATAACAGTAAGGTAGGAACTTAGGGTTAAACAAGTAGCTGTCACCCCAGCTATTAACAAGATAAAACGTTCTTTTGGTTTGAGGGGGGAATCTAGGGGTAATTGTCCGTTATATCCACGGGCTACCATAGCAGCATAAACTCTTTCGGCTCTGTCTAAGGTGCGGAGATACAACGCCCCAATCATTGAAGCACTGGCATAGCGTAGCCACCCTGCTGCACCATTTAAACCACGTAATTGGGCGCTGCGCTGCATTTGCGTTACTTCTAAAAGTAATATTTCTAAATATTGCGCGGCTAAGATCAGGTTTTCCTTTAATGGTGCAGGTATTGGTAAGCTTTTGAGGGCGATACCCAAACTGTGGGGGGGTAAGGTTAATAAGAAACTATTCATCGTAATTAAACAAATTAGGGAACGCACAAGCAAAAAACTAGCTCGTTCCCATCCCAATGGTAAAGCCATCAATGATAGAAAAATTAATTCTGCACCGAGTAATCCGCCTAATTTGCGAATGGGTACTTGTAAGATACAAACCCAAACCAGGGCGATCGCCCCATATACTAGTAAATTAGACCAAGTATGATGTTTTAAAAAAGCTGCCCCAATCACAATGATCAGGGATAATTGCAAGCGTAATGGTAAGGAAATTTTAAGCATTATTCGGTTTTATCACTTTGGCAATTCCAAAAGCCACAGCAAAGCAAGCTGTAGAACCCACTAAACCAGCAATACTTGTCCCAATTTGTCCTAAACCTTTAATCTCATAGTCAGCCAAAGGTGTTGGTACAATTACCCGCACATTTTCAGCTAAGTTGATAAAACCCACGTTTTCTGCTACTTTTTCTAAACCATCTGGCCAAGCAGAAGCAAATAGAGACAACACACCTGAAATTAGCAAAATACTGACAACGGGAACTAACCAGCCTCTAACTTTGTGTTCTTCACCTGGTAACAAATCTGGACGGGCTGTGGCTAAATAGGTTAATACACCCCCGGTAATTAATCCTTCTCCAATACCAATCAAAATATGTACACCTGCCATGGTGGGTAAAACTATGTTGGCTGGTGCTGTTCCAGACAGGGCTAATTGAATGGCACAAGCTACAGCGGCGACAACTACGCTCACTCCTGCTGCTATTCCTGCTGCTAGGGGTAAACGCCGTTGAGAACCGCCCAATAGTCGTTGTAAGGTTTGGGTTAATCCCCACGCTACCCACACGCCGATTACTCCCATGTTTAAAATATTTGCACCCAAGGCGGTGATACCACCATCAGCAAATAGCACAGCTTGAATAATTAAAACTGTGGCAATACATAGCATTCCCGCCCAAGGACTACCTAAAATAATGGCAGCTAAAGCCCCTCCTAATAGGTGGCCGCTGGTCCCCCCCGCTACAGGAAAATTAATCATTTGGGCGGCGAAAATAAAGGCTGTGGTTAAGCCAAGAATGGGAGCGCGACGAATGCCAAAGGCTGTTTGCGATCGCTCAAAAGCTACAAATAAGGCGGCTGCACTGGCTAAACTGGTGGCGGCTGCAACTGGCACAGAAATAAATCCATCGGGTATGTGCATGAGATTGGTGTTTTTTTAATGTGTTTTTTGCAGACTAATTGTAAGTAATATAACGACTAACAAAATTAATAGCAAACTAAAATTTAGCTCCTTTGACAATACCCTATTGGTAGATATTTTGGGATTTTATTTAGGATAATTTTTCAATAAAAAATACGTCAAATTATATATTTGTTTTTTGAATTGTTAACATTTATAAATCTTTATGACATATTCTCATAATTCTAACTGCTACGGATATTATATTTAGCAGTTCCTATTACTGTTTACAATGAATTTTTTATAATGCCTTTTATTCAATCAGTTATTAAAAAAAATCAACTTTGTTTAGTAGTTGATAATATTGAACAGGAGGTAATATCAGAATTGTCTGAATCAGGATATCCAGGATTTAAGGATTTACAGGATGTTTATTTGAGTTGTGTTTTGAGGGCTTGAGGATTCAATACTTTTCGGTTGGACTCAAAAAACTGCAATGTGATCTAGATTAGTGCTTTTTGTTGCTTAATAGGGAATAATAGAATAAATACTTTTTGCCAGATAAAGGTGAGTTTTGACAAATGGACTGGACAACTATACTCAAAGCACAGCAGACTGATTTTATTCAAAGACTGAAATCTGGTGACTTACTCCATTGTGAGAAGGAAGGCCAGCATAGTGAGTTGACGGTTATCTCTGGAGAGAGATTAAAGCAATTACGGGATTTTTGCTGGAATATGGCTGAAAAATATAGACGAAGTTCTTCAATTCCTATTCGTGATGTTTTTGTCAATAATTTGAAGGGAAAGCTGGGTGAGGAAGTTGTTAAAAGTCGTTTAAGTAATTTTGTAACTGAGGTTGATTATGAAAAACGGATTGGTGGAGATGGAAAAATTGATTTTACCTTAACGTCTGATTCATCAATCGGTATTCAGGTTAAAGCCCGTTATGGGAATTTTGACACAATTAAATGGTCAATTAGCCGAGAAGAAATTGAAAAAAATGCTGTTTTAGTTTGTATTTTAATTCAAGAGGAAGTCAGCGAGGCTCAATCTGAATATAACCTAATTCTGGCAGGATTTTTACCAACCAATATAATTAACTCTTATGGTGTTAAAGCTTTAGTGGGAATAGATGAATTACTTTATCCTGGTGGTTTACGTGGCTATTTAGAAAGTTTGACATCTTCCGATATTGACAAATATATCAGTTTGGGTAATGAATGCTTTAATAAAAAGGACTACAAGGGAGCAATTGATGATTGGACTCAAGCTATAAATATTAATCCCAATTATGCCAAGGCTTACTTCAATCGGGGGCTTGCTCGCTATCATTTAGGAGACAAGCAGAGTGCAATTGATGATTGGACTCAAGCTATAAGAATTAATCCTAATTATGCCGATACTTACTACAGTCGGGGGCTTGCTCATTCTGAATTAGGAGACAACCAGAGTGCAATTGATGATTACACTCAAGCTATAAATATTAATCCCAATTATGACCTTGCTTACCGCAATCGGGGGATTGCTCGATCTGAATTAGGAGACAAGCAGGGTGCAATTGATGATTACAGTCAAGCTATAAATATTAATCCCAATTATGACCTTGCTTACTGCAATCGGGGGATTGCTCGATCTAAATTAGGAGACAAGCAGGGTGCAATTAATGATTATACTCAAGCTATAAATATTAATCCCAATGATGCCGATGCTTACTTCCATCGGGGATATAATCACTATCATTTAGGAGACAACCAGAGTGCAATTGATGATTTCACTCAAGCTATAAAAATCAATCCTAATGATGCCGATGCTTACTTCAATCGGGGGGTTATTCACTCTGAATTAGGAGACAAGCAGGGTGCAATCATTAATTATCGAAAAGCAGCAGATATATATAAAAAAGAAGGTAATGAAACTCAATATCAAAATGCTATAAAGCAGATATTTAAAGATGAAGGTTGAAACATTAATTGAGTAATAATGATCAATTCACAGTTTCTTTATTTCCATTGTGCCAGAAAAAATCCTGTAAATCCTAAAATCCTGGACATCCTGATTCAGACAAAAATCCTGTAAATCCTGAAATCCTGGACATCCTGATTCAGACAAATAATCATATAATAGTGAATAAATATTCACCTTAATTAACTATGCAAACCACAGAATCTCCCTTACAATTGCGGCTGTGGACTGTTGATGAATACCACAGAATGGCTGAAGCAGGAATATTTGAACCAAGTGAACGGGTAGAATTATTAGAGGGGAAAATAATCTGGATGATTGCTAAAGGAACAGCCCACCGTTCAGCAGTGGGTAGAACATATAAGTTGTTGGAAAATAGAATTGGTCATAAAGCTTGCATCGCTATTCAAGACCCTGTAAAATTAAATGAAAGGTCTGAACCAGAACCAGATATTGCTGTAGTAAAAATAGATCCTCTAGACTATGCAGATCATCATCCTACCCCAGCAGAAATTTATTTAATGATCGAAGTTGCAGATAGTAGTTTAAAACTAGATACAGAAATAAAAGCTAAAGCTTATTCTCAAGCAGGAATTAAGGATTATTGGGTATTAGATGTCGTGAAACGCGAATTAATTGTATTTAGAAATCCTACAATAGAAGGTTATCAAAATCGAGAAATTATCACAGAACATCAAAACATATCTCCTTTAGATTTTCCTGATTTAGAAATTGTAGTTTCCCAGATGCTACCTCTTGTCTAAATCAGGATATCCAGGATTTAAGGATTTACAGGATATTATAACTGTATTTCATTCAACCGATAACCGCTATAGTTAAAGTAAATGGAGTTGAGTCTAATTTATTACTTACCTGAGCGATCCTAGCACCTTATTCCATTTACTAGGCTGTAAGCATCATCTGTTCTCTAGTCAACTATAGCAAGATCCCCGACTTCTTAGAGAAGTCGGAGATCTTAGTCCTAAAAATTATTTTTCCAAGTTATTGACAATAATTTCTAAGTTCGATAGGATACCTAAAGCTAATTGCAAATTATTTACAATTCCCTACATACCCATATCCCTATTAGTCTCATGTCTGACAACTTTACTTTCAGTAAAGATAAAATTTGGAGTCGTCGCCAATTGCTACAACTGGGATTATCCGGGGCTGGAGTCATTGGTGCGGGAGCAATTTGGCAGATATTGAATGTCAAAGATCATGCCAGTGTTAGAATCCCACCGATGGAAATGGCAGCATCTAATGGTGCTACTAACCCCATGCAGGTGTTACGAGATTTTGATTATGGGACAGTTAAGCAGGAAAATGGGCGTACAGTCCGCGAATTTCAGCTAACTGCTGGTACTTCCACCATTCAGCTTAATAGTGCTGTCTCCTACAACATTTGGGATTTAAATGGGCGGATTCCTGGACCAACACTCCGGGCTAAAGAAGGGGAAAGAATAAGAATACTTTTTCTCAACAATGCTGGACATTCCCATTCTCTGCATTTTCACGGAGTTCATCCCGCTGAAATGGATGGAATAAAACCCGTGGGTAATGGTAAAGCGACTATATACGAATTTGATGCCGAACCCTATGGCGTTCATTTGTATCATTGTCACATTGCTCCGGTTACTCGTCATATTGCTAAAGGTTTATATGGGATGTTTATTATTGACCCTCCTAAACCCCGTCCCCCTGCTGATGAAATTGTTTTAATCATGTCTGGGTATGACATAAATGATGATAATCGCAATGAATATTATGCTTTTAATGGTATGCCGCATCATTATATGCACCATCCCATTCAAATTTATCAAAATCAGTTAATTCGAGTCTATGTTCTTAATATTATTGAATTCGATCCTGCTGTGACGTTTCACCTTCACGCTAATTTCTTTAATGTTTATCGTTCGGGAATGACAATTACTCCCAGTGAAAAAACCGATGTTTTAACAATGGGTGTCGCAGAAAGGCACATTTTAGAGTTTGCTTTTCGCTATCCAGGAAAATATATGTTTCATCCTCACCAAGATGCGATCGCTGAAAGCGGGTGTATGGGACAGTTTGAAGTCATTACCCAGAAGCAAACCTAAATAAATCTTTGGTCATTAGATCTTCAACCTATTTTTTTGTTTATGTATTGAGAATTTTTATCAGTTATTCTATATATCCATATTATATAACTAGTAAAAATTGCATCTTTTTTCATCCATCAAGTTGTTTCGTCAATGCTCATAAAAACACGCTCTTTGGTAAAAAAATAATATAAGTATATAGGCAAATAATTTAGAATCCTAGATAAATTATTTGATAAAATCTCTCATTTGTGATAGATCAAAATAAGAGGTTATTAAAAAAGCTATTAAGCTAGTTAGAACTATTCAATTTACCAGGAGTAAAAATGATCAAATTCCGTTATTTATTCTTATCTATCGCGGCTTGTGCGATGATTTCCCTGAGTTCCTGTACCCAGGATACACCGACAGCAGACGTTAAATCAACACCAAGTACAGCCCAAGTTGCAGAAACCAGCGCCCATAGCGGTCATAGTGGTAAAGCTAAAATTAATATCAATAATGCAATTTTATCCCAATTAGATAAATTAGAAGCTACATTAGGAATTCCGGCTTTATCCAACAAAATCCAAGCTAATCGTCCCTACGCTAATCCCACGGATTTAGTCAGTAAAAAAGTGATTACTCAACCACAGTTTAACCAAATTAAAGACATGGTGACAGTTGAGGAAGTGGTACTTACAGGTGAAGCTAAAGATATTGACTACATGACCAAATTGGGGTTAATGAAAGGACATCTTTTAGTAGCCAAAGAATTATTAGATCAAAATCAACCCAAACAAGCTCAACCCCATATTGGACATCCAGTTGAGGAGATTTATATTGATATTGAAGAACAATTAGATGAGCGCAAAGTTAAAGAATTTAAAAGTAATTTGGTCAGTTTAACTGATTTAGTGAAATCTAATCCCAAGGATGCCAAAATCAAAACTAACTTTACCACTTCTGTGCAAGCTGTGGATAGTGCGATCGCAATTTTACCAGCCGAACAACGCAGTAAACCCGAATTTGTTCTGCAAGTAATCACCAGTTTACTAGACGCAGCCAACTCAGAATATGGTGCAGCAATTGCGAATGGCAAAATTACTGCCCCCATTGAATATCAAGATTCTCGTGGCTTTGTCGTCTATTCTCAGGAGCTATATAAAAGTATTTCTAGCCAAATGACCCAAGAACATCCTCAAGCACACAAAGCCATAGATACAGCTTTTGTGGAATTGGTGAAAGTTTGGCCTACTGCTATCCCCCCAGCGCAAGCAGTTAGCACTCCAGAAGATGTTACCAAGCTAGTGAAAACCATCGAGGAAAATACCCAAAAAGTGCGAGAAAAAACCAGCACTAAAGCACAAAGTTAGTATTTTCACACCATTGGAGGTACAGAAAAAGAAGTTTAAAATAGTAGACAAGAGAGCAAATAGTTAAAAACTAAGAGTGAGAATAGTTTGGGTTTTCAAACCCTAAAAAAAGTATAACTGCTCACTAATAATTGGTAGCTAAATCCTCTCCTGATGTAATTTTGCTCAACTTAACAACTAATGCAAGAACTCGACCACCAAAAAACAATTGATATTCTCAACTCCATTATGGAATTTGAACTAGCAGGGGTAGTGCGCTACACCCATTATTCCTTAATGGTAACAGGTCCAAATCGTATACCTATTGTGGCATTCTTCAAAGCGCAAGCCACAGAATCCTTACTTCATGCTCAACAAGTAGGAGAAATTCTCACAGGCTTAGAAGGACATCCTACTTTGAGAATCGCCCCAATGGAAGAAACTTTCAAACATAACGTTAAGGATATTTTGCAAGAAAGTTTATCCCATGAAAAGAAAGCTTTAGATATGTACAAAAGTCTTCTAGCAGTTGTCAACAATGCCAGTATTTATTTAGAAGAATTCAGCCGTGGTATGATCGGACAAGAAGAGATGCACAATCTCGAACTCAAGAAAATGTTACGCGATTTTAGCTAATAAAGCAGGAGTCAGGAGTCAGAATTCAGGAGAAATAAAATCTACAACTGACCACTGTACGGGCGAAGCATTTGGAGAACTATTTTTGGCAATGACCGATAATTTATCTTGCAAATGCTTCGCGGCTACTAACAACTGTACGGGCGAAGCATTTGGAGAACTATTTTTGGCAATGACCGATAATTTATCTTCCAAATGCTTCGCCCCTACTGATAACTGACAACTAACTAGTAGAAGTTGGCGTAAATAACATGACCATTAAAAGCTCCGAAAATTTGATTGATTACAAGGCTTGAAAATGCTTCGTTCACTTACGCCACAGTGTACTAGTTAACATTTCCTAATTACTTAGTCATCTTTTTTCTGGCATTTTCCCACTTTTTCCGCAAGCCCTAATTATTAATTGACAATAAACCGGGGGGAGGAATAATTTCAACTCGACGATTTTCTAAATCAACAACAGGAACAATTTCCATCACAAAAGGAATTAAAACAGTTTTTTGTACTTTATCAGTTGTCAATTCTTCGTTATTAGTGATAAAAGCAGGATCAAATTTAACTTCTAATAAATCATGACCAGAAGGTAAGATATCCACCACCGTTCCCACAAATTCCCCAGATGATTGCATAAAGACCTGCAACCCTAGCAAATCTAACACATGAAATTCACCTTCATCCAATTCTGGGCGATCGCTCACAGGCACAAAAAACCGACAATCACGCATATTTTCAGCTTGATGGCGATCGCTCACTCCCTTCAATTTAATCACATAAAGATTCTTATTCTCAATATATCGCCCATTTAACAACTCCACAGTTTCAAGTTCCATTTCCCCTGGACGTAATAACCAGCGTTTTCCCGGTTCTTCAAAGCGTTCAGGAAAATCCGTATTAGGATAAACCCGCAACTCCCCAGTTAAACCTTGAGGTGAGACAATTTTGCCAATTTCCAACCAATCATCAAGATTGGGAATTGGGAATTGGTGATTGGTAATTGGTGATTGGTGATTAGGAACAGGTACTTTTTGAGCTTTTCCCCCTGCACCCTGCACCCTGCTTCCTTTCTTCTTCTTCTTCGTGTTCTTCGCTTCTTCGTGGTTCATTTTTATTACACACTTACAGCCGCACTTTGATAAACCCGTTCAGCAACTTTTGCTAAACGCTGCATACCAATAGTAATTTCCTCATCACTACCTGTTAAACTAATTCGCAGACATTGGTGTTTGTGTTCCCAGTCCTCCTTTAAACCAGGGAAGAAACTACTACCAGGGACAAGAATTACACCCACTTTCTTTAATTCCTGGTAAAATTCCCAATCAGTCATGGGTAGATCTTGCAACCACAACCAGCCAAAAATCGCCCCTTCACCACGATGTAAGAACCAGGGTATATTCTTAGGCATAGCTGCTTCTAGGGTACTTTCTAAGACATCAAACTTTTGCTGATAGAAAGGACGAATCACATTTTCCGCGATATTTGCTAATGTACCTGATTCTATCGCTCTAGCTGCGATCGCTTGACCATATCGAGAAGAATGAATTCCCACATTGGTTTGGAAACATTCCAAAACTTGAATCAGGTTTTCATCTCCAATGGCTACCCCAATCCGTTCTCCAGGCAAACCTGCTTTTGATAAACTCATACAGTGGAGAATATTTTCCCCAAATATCGGAGTCATTTCTGTAAAATTCAAAGCTGGGAAAGGAGGTGCATAAGCCGAATCAATCAATACAGGTACATGATGGGGTGCAGCTAAATCAGTGATTTTATTTACCTCATCATTAGTCAAAACATTACCCGTCGGATTACAAGGACGGGAAAAAATCACACAACCGGTATTTTCTGTAATCGCAAGTTGATTAAAATCAGGACGATATTTAAATCTATGTGCGGCTGTATCAATATCCAGAGTAGGTTTATAAGCAACCAAAGCTTCTGGGAACAAACAAACACCACCATAGCCAGTATAATCTGGACTTAACGGCAACACAATTTCTTTCAAATTGCCATCTTCAGTATAGCCACCAAAAGCATTAGCGGCGTAAAAATAGATAGTTTGACTACCCGCAGTAATTAAAATATTCCGCTCAGTTAAACTTAACCCATAACGCTGGTTAAAATCCTGAACAATCGCCTCAATTAATGGTGAATAACCTTGACTTGAACCATAACGACAAACAACTTCACCATATTCAGAACTGGCTAATAAATCTGCCGTACAATCCCGCCATAACTGTTCTACCTCTGGTAAAATCAACGGATTGCCAGCGCTCAAATTATATAATTCCTGTCCCTTACTAGCTCTGAGGGTTTCATTAATATCTTTCATAATCGCTCTTACGCCAGTTAAGTTGGACATTTGAGCGCCAATTTTCGTAAGGGCAGGTTTTATCATGTTTGTTACAGACTGAATTAATCGCAAAAGTGGATAAATTGAAAGGTAGTTGCAGCTAAGACAAAATTTATTATAGTTGCCAAAACAGCCACTGCCTTTAACTAATTTAAACCAGTGAATGCGATTTTAACAAAATCTGATAGTCAATAAAGCCTCACCTTCAAGAATGGGAGATTTCTTTTGTATTAGGTACTAATGTACTATATGCTGGGTGAGTTAACAAGCAATTATTTAGGCTTGCTGATAGTCCCCGCCCTATAGAGGGACGGGGATTCTTGTTTCTTTGAAAACGGATTTTATGAAGTGGGTGGCTGTTCTGGGAACATACACTTATCAGAGTCGCAACCACTCGGTCCTGCTTCTGATAATTCTCCCAAGTCGTAACGACTTAGCGCCCCACAGAAATCATCTGTTCTGCGTCGGGCTTTGACTTCTTTAGATAAGCGTTCATAAGTGGCTTTGTCTATGGGTTCAAAGGGAAGACGGGGGAATGATTGCAAATCGTCAAACCGGGCTAACAGCGCAGCAGAAATATAGCCTTCATCATTTTGGATAGCTTCATAGATACGTGTTCCCAATAATTCAACTTCTTCAGAACGGAGTTCTAGGGTGGCTGAGGTGTTATGGGTGACGTAATGACTTTGGACTTGCATCACAAAATCTAGTTGGGCTAAAACGGAAAACTGAGATACATCAATGACATCAGCACCGGGTAAATCAGCCCAAGATACAGCGACGGGTATTTCTACTAACCATTCTGTACAGCGAGGATCAAAAGGATCATTAAGTAAGTTGCCGTTTTCATCTTTGTCAGATTGGGAAGGAATGACGTTGTAACCATAATCTATACAAGCTAGGGCTACGGGGTCATTTTTGCCAAAGGTAATCCGACGAATGAATCTTTGAGCTTTGGGGGGATGCCAACCGGGAGATGCTCCTGTTAAGAGGGATTTGGTGCCGGCTGGTTGCACGGTAGTACACCGGTTGGGGCGTTTGATCTGATGGCGATCGCAATATTCCCACACTACTTTATGAACTACATCTTTCCACAAGTTGAGATATTTTTGTTCACCACGTTTAAAAATCAGTCCTTCAGGAGTTTCGGGTCTTCCTGCTTCCCACCACCGTAACCAATCTGTACCAAAAGCATGAACAAAGAAGTCAAATAAACCGGTAAATGATACACCGACAATGGGATCAAGTTCCCGGCTGTATTGATAGCGGGGTTCGAGAAATTGGTGATTTAACAGGGCGACGACGGAAAGCGCACCAGCGGTAAATGCCTCTTTTTGTTCTTTATAGTTGTCGGGGTCGAGTTGATTTAAGTGTACCTCTGAAAGATTGCAGTGAAAATTAACACCTAGTATCTCCCCGCAGTTATGAGTAATACATCCGTTAGCAATAAAGGAATGAGTGAGGGGAACATGAAGATCATAAACAGGCTCTTCTCCAAATTCTTCTATGCTTTGAACCTTTGAACTGAACCTACGACTAACAATAGCTTCGCTGTATTTTCTTGAAGACTGTTTGGTAGCCAGTGTTGTTAAACGTCCTTGCTTATCAGGTGTTAGAGGAAAACCTATGAATTCCCAAAATTTTCTGGCTTCCTCTCCTGAATAAATTATTAGTCTCCAACTACCCCGATTTTGACTGACTTTTTGAGTTCCATCTTTTAATGTGTATGGAACTCCCTTACTTCCTGGCTTTTCTTTGATTAGGAGGCTGCTTTTGATTCCTAAATTAAGTAAAATGATCTGAATTTGACTGAGTAATTGCCGTGAACGGTTACGCAGTTCTATATTTCTACCTTTGACATTGACACAACCATCTGCGGAAAATAATCCCTGTAGAAAAGCAATAATTACCTCTTTTGATTGAGCGAAAAATCTATCTGGTAAACAGTCTTTTGACTGTACACCTAGTTTATTGAAAAATGAATCCATTAAACGTGAACCACTATGGAATGTATAAACACCTTTAACTAGGCTTGGCTTGTGACTGTAGCCTGTCAAAGATTCCACAGCAGAAGTCAAAATAGGAAAGACGGTTTCGTATTCATTTTGATTGATGTAAAATACAGCGTCTAATCCTCTTGAACCTTGATAAATTGAGCCATCACCGTATAACCAACCAAGCATTTGCGCTTGTTCAACTGTGATAGTAGATTCACCAAAATATCCCGCACCTTTTTGGATATAGATATGATGCTCAGATGTTAAATCTTTGGTTGCTACCCATCCGTGATTGGTAAAGTGTTGATGGTCAGCAGTACATCTCATTTGCTGGCCATTTGCTAGGGTAATTATATGAGTTGTTTGTACTCCTGTGGAAAAGGCGATCGCATCAGTTAATTTGACTCCAGTTAATCCTACAGAACGTAAGTCAACTAATGCTTGAAATGGTTTACCCACTAAATCTTTAATAGGTACTAATCCCTGATTAGTAGATACTAATGTATCACCTGCATGACACGGATTTAAGCCATATCTACCCAAACGATGCTCTAATTCTTGAGAATCAATTTCTGGGTGGCGTTCTTGTATCCATTGCTCGACTTTTCCTTGCTCATAAGCTTGTAAAAATTCTTTTTTGAGTTCTGGTGTATTTAATAAATCAACATTCGCTCTAGCAACTGCTTCACCAGCCCATTGAATTGCCCCTTCACCGCTATAGTATTGTTTACGTACAGCCACAATGGATTCTTCTAAGGTTGGTTTGTGGTGAAAGACTCGGCTATGGTTGGCCATTCTCAGAGAATCGCGTTCTGGATCTATACGCCAGTTACCTTGTGCGTCTTGTTGCCAGAGGTTATCTTTAGCAGTCGCACCTTGTCCATCTTCAGAAAGGAACTGTCTCATGCCCGCACTTCTACGGATATTGCCTGCTACAATTGTTACAGCAGCTTCATCAATCAACAAACAACATTCAACTGAGTTTAATTGTCTGCCTATTGCCTTATTGAGAATAGAGGCGCAACGCTGATACAATCCAGGCAACTTCACAGGATTAGCCATACCGCCAAAGCCTTTGAGAGTTTCCCCAGATTGGCGGACATCGCTAATATCAACAATTACCTGAACGTCACCTGTAAAAAGTTCATCCGTAGAAAGTTCTAAAAGGGTTTGATAGGATTTTACCCAACCTTCCCGGCTGTCTCCAACGTGGATAGTAGCGGTGTTAGCTTCTATATGGGTTTGTGTAAATTCACGACGCTGTGCTTGGGGTGTGCTGCCAATTTCACCTATGATGGTGATATTGAGGCGATTACGGATAGAGGGAAGTTGATTAATATATTGTGGTTCGATGATCGCACCTGTCCCATTAAACTAAGCAACATTCTCACGAATGCTACTCGTCTCCAGAACCGGACATGAGACTTTCACCTCATCCGGCTCCTCAGAAAACATACCCTTGTCAAAAGGAACTACTCAGACTGCCATCCGTGGCTGTCTTTTTGTCATGGCAATGTTTATGCAATGCTTGAATATTATTGAACTTTCTTTTCCCGCCCAAGCTGATTGGTAGAATGTGATCTAGTTCAATTTGGTCTTCTGTTGTAAACGTTAGACCACAATGGACACATTTACCTTTCTGCTTGTGAAGGGTTTTTGCAAGTAGAGAGGGAATCTCTTTACTTTTTCCAGTTCTTGCTCCCCAGTAAACGAAATCACCGTTAAATGGTGAGGCCTCGCCTTTAACCTTAGTATGTCGGACAATTTTTGTCCAAGTGTGCTTTGAGAGAATATATCTTTCTTCGGTGTCCGGATTCATGTAACCAAACACCCAGTTATCTCCACCTACGGTCGTCCAGTATTTCTGTACCACCCACTTAGCCCCTTTATTGGGGTGTCTGTATCTTGCCCATGATGCCAACTTGAGATAAATCTTATTATTTAAGTCTCTAAAAGCATCTGTTGAGCAAGCAGATGAGTAGTAATTAGCCCATCCTTGAATGATAGGATTAAGCTTCTGGATTAGTACCTTTTGTGGTGCTGCCTTATGGGAGTCAATAACATCGGATATAACTTTGTAGTGGCTTTGTATCGCTTTCTTGCTTGGTTGGATGATTGTTTGGAAACCAAGGGTTTTTCCTCTTGATGTCCTTGCGCTCATCCCATTGTTGACTGGAAATTGTCGAATGTTAAAACCTAAAAAATCAAATCCAGGTTTTTCCCCTTCATATTCTTCAAAGGTGTGACAAATTCTGGTCTTGCTTGGTTTGAGTTCCAAACCAATGTCTTTTAAGAAACCTTCGATTACAGCTTTTGCCCCTAACACAACATTGATATCTTCGTGAATAATCACAAAGTCGTCTGCGTAGCGAATTAAACTGAGGGCATTGCGGTTTTGTTTTCTGCCATAGTTCCTCCGAGTAGGGAGGGTATTGGCGTATTCCTTAATGACCTCTTCCATACCGTGAAGGGCAATGTTTGCCAGTAGTGGGGAAATAACTCCACCTTGTGGCGTTCCCATTTTTGTTGGGAATAAATCGCGCCTATCCATAAAACCAGCTTTTAACCAGCTACGAATTAACCGTTTCATGGATGGGTATGTGTTTAGTTTGCTCAATAGCTTTTGATGATCAATGTTGTCAAAGCACTTGGAGATGTCGGCATCTAGCACGTATTTAGCTTTACAGTGTATTGCTAAGTAAATGGCTTCGATGGCATCATGTACTGCCCGTCCTGGTCTGAACCCGTAACTATTTGGCTCGAATTTGGCTTCCCATTCTGATTCTAAGGCTAATTTGGCGAATGCCTGATTAGCTCTGTCTGACATTGTGGGAATTCCTAGGGGTCGCTTTTCGTCTGTTCCTGGCTTTGGAATCCAGATTCTACGGGTTGGCTTTACCTTCCTAGTAGTTCCTAGACTGTTGGCTAATTCTAGACGTTGGGCATATCCAAGAGATTTTACGACCTCCACCCCTGCCGTGTTCTTGCCTTTATTGTCTTGGGTAACAGTTCGCGTTGCTAGTAGCTTGGCGTACCAGGATTTCATTAAGGTTTTCTGGAGTCTTCGCATTGCTTTGACATCACCACGTTGAGCAGCTTTATGTATGCGCTTTTGCAACTTAAACACCATCCGCTGGATTTTCTTCCAGTTGATGTTGTTCCATACCACCGTAGTCTTGAAACTCGTTTTAGTCGTCTTCATTGCTAATTGTACCTACATATATCTGTTTTCCGTGAGTCCGTCAGCGTATCCTACGCATTACCGTAGGCGTTAGCTTCTGACTCAATCTCGCCACATAGTTCATCCGGTTAGCACCTACTCAGGGATCGACCTTCCTGAGAGAATCTATGTGGTTACTTCGTTCCTGATAGTCATTGATTGAGAATTTAGGTTTCTACTGTTCACCGGGGTTACGAGTGGTGCAGACCAGACGGTTGTATTCTGGTCACTCTGCCCTTGCCTTTTGGCACAGCCTGTTAGTCCACTAAGCTGTTTTATATGTTCACGATGATTCAGACGTAGATTTGCTTTCGCTAACCATATTCTCTTGCTGGTTGGAGTCGAAGCCTGGACTGGCTTCTTACCACCGTTCATTCCCGCTTCACGGATTGATGGCTAGTCGCTACCGTGGGGAAAGTGCTTTCACCCTTGCACTTAGGGGGTTGGAATTCATCAGATTTTATTATGCTTTTCAAACAAACCATTGAATATTTCTATGATTTATCTGTACTAACTTTTGATAATCCAATGTCACCAACATGACTATCAAGTTGTCAAGGCTCTTACCTTTTGAGTAAAGTTACCTTGCGGCTAATCCTCTAAAACCCTTGCTGGGCTTAGTTTCTAGCCAACGAATCGCACACAGCCCATCATGGCTAGATCCATCATCAACCCAAAGGCACTCCAGTCTAAAAGGTTGGTAGAGGTGCAGTTATAAGCACCGGAGAAGTTTTTGGGTTTGGCTAACCAATCTGTGCCACCAACCCACATCCAGCGCCCACTGGGGAGGGATTTCATGTTTCGCTGCATCTTATCTAAAATGGCAGCTTCTTCACGGGTGAGTTTTCCCAGTTCTACTAAACCGCGTAAAGTGCGATCGCACACCTGATCCCATGTTTCTCTCAAACCTGCATCTGTCCGACGGCTGTAGGTTCTAAAAAACACGGGATTGGCTGCTGGAGCAGATTCTGGAAAAGCTGCACCCTGACGTTGACGTATGACTCCTACGTCGTCACGCAGGCTATCAAGTTCTTGAAGCATAATTTGAGTATGATTTCTTATGGACAAACTATGACTATACGCCAAGTAGATTTAAGATTAAAGATTGAAAATTTTACTACTTTGCGCTATAGCTTAGTCTGTGCCAATTATAACTATATTTTTGTTTTTTGTTTAAGTATAAAACCCCGACAGTGCATTATCAGGGTAATAGAATCTCAACTTTTTATCTGTCAGTTTTCGTAGAATAGGCTATCTATGTAATAGTGCTGTTTGTGTAATTTTTGCGTTGACTATTCATCAAGCAGAGATAGTAAGTAAAGATGCCAATTCATTTGTATTAGTTACAACTTGATTTAATTGCTCACTGAAATAGATAACTTCATAATTAGGTGCAAGTTCTTTTTGTAGTTGTTTCCACAAACTAATTCCTTCCTGTTCAAAAGCTGCTGCTGCTTCTGGACTCAAATCTGGTGAATTACCAGGATCTTGCCAATTTAATGTGGCATTATAAGCAGTTGCCCATTTTCTCAAATGGTTAATGGTTTCTTGGCTGAGGGGCAGTTTGGCTGGGTCAATGTTACCAACTTTGTCAGCATCTGCCCACCATAAAGGGTCGCACCCATAATCAGCCATTAGTTTAATTTTTATTGCCATAGCTACTACGGTGGAATTATGGTAATGAGGCTGGATTAGCTCCAACTATATAACCATTATCGCCTACTGTCACTGCTATATACTGCTTTTTTCCATTAAAGTTTACTTCATAGATTTTTCTTCGAGGTTCTACTGTTCCTTGATAACCAAGAAACATTCCACTGATTACAGCAGCCATAACAACATCGGCAATTTCATCTTCAGAAATTCCCCGTTTGGCAAAGTCTTCTTGATGTTTATCCAAAATGTGTAATAGTCCACTTCCTCTTTTACCAGGTTTTCCTTCTTCTAAAAAGACTATTTTGCCGTCAGCTTGTTTAGCAATCTTAACTATTTTTTCAGGAGTATGTTGACATACCCAACGTAGAAGTGTAATTTTAGGAGACAAAGAATTTTTAGGTACGGATTACCGTACAATATTAGAAATATTAATTACAACCATATTTAAAAATGTCCCTAGCACCTTGGCGAAGTCTGATTACCCGCGCCCTACATAAAAATCGCAGCCTCGTTTATGCCCGCTATGTACAACTAGCAACAGTGCGGGAAAATGGTTTTCCTGCTAATCGTACCGTCGTATTTCGGGGCTTTCTAGACGATACCAATCAGCTAAAATTTATTACCGATATTCGTAGTGAAAAAGCTGAACAAATATCAAAACAATCCGCAGCGGAAATTTGCTGGTATTTTCCTAACACCAGAGAACAATTTCGGATTAGTGGAGAATTAATATTAGTAAGTGCTGATTCTCACCCACATTTACAACCTGCGAGAATCAAAATGTGGCAAGAATTAAGTGATGCAGCTAGGTTACAATTTGCTTGGCCTATTCCTGGTGAGATGAGAGTACAAACACCGGAAGCTTTCACACCACCAGCACCAGACAATATTCAGCCATTAGAAAATTTTTGTCTATTATTACTTGAACCAGTACAAGTAGATCATTTAGAATTGCGGGGTGAACCACAAAATAGATGGGTTTATCACCGCAATGAAAACCAAGAATGGTTGACTGAAGCAATAAACCCTTAATTTTAATTTTTAGTGTTTAACTTCCTAGATTCCCGCACCATCAAAAAATTCCTGAATCTGTTTATCTCGGATATTACAAAAATTGTGTTCTTTTGGTAATTCATCTTCTGGAAGGAATTTACCAACTAAAACTGGAGTTTTGGCGGGAGTTTGTAAAGCTTGAATTTGTGCTTCTAAGGCTTCAATGCGGTCAACTAAGGTGCGAATGACTTGGGCTTCTGAGTCTGGTAAATTGCTGTGTTCTAGAGGTGCAACCCGGACTCCTGAACGGTAGATAATGCGACCAGGAACACCGACAACGGTACAACTAGATGGTACATCTCTCAACACCACTGAACCTGCACCAATGCGGACATTATCACCAATTTCGATATTTCCTAAAACTTTTGCACCGGCACCAACGACGACATTTTCGCCTAATGTGGGGTGACGTTTACCGCTTTCTTTACCTGTTCCCCCCAGGGTGACACCTTGATAAATCAGCGCGTAGTTACCGATAATGGCTGTTTCCCCAATTACTACTCCCATTCCGTGATCAATAAATACGCCTTCACCAATTGTAGCCCCTGGGTGAATTTCTACACCTGTTAAAAACCGCGCAATGTGAGAAATCAAGCGGGGGAAAAAGGGAAGACCAAGACGACGCAACCAGTGTGCAAAGCGGTGGAAAACTAGGGCTTGCAAACCTGGATAGCAAAACAAAACCTCCAACCAATTCCGGGCTGCGGGGTCACGTTCAAAGATGATGCGAAAATCGGTACGGAGTCTAGAGAACATTGAGATAGTACCCTTGATAGCACAACAAGCTACTCTCTCATATTATCGTGACTTGGTAATTAGGGATTGGTAATTGGTGATTGGTAATTGGTGATTGGTAATTGGTGATTGGTGATTGGTGATTGTTAATTGGGGACTAAATCATCTATGCCTTAGTATCTAAGGCTTCTGGACTGTTAAAGTGTAGTTAATTCTGATTTTTTAATGCAGTTGCAAGAATACTCCACCTTTAAGTGTTCCTGGTTCGCTGCTATAACTACTCACTGTCAGGGATTTTAAATTATCAAAAAGTGGCTTACCCAATACTTCTGCAAGTTTAAGCAAGGGTAGTTGACGTTTGAGAAGATTTTGACTATTTTCCCAGTCTAGATAAATATACCCTTGGTTGGGTTGGGGAATTGTCGCAATACTATTTTGAAATTGAGGACTTTCTAGGAGAGATTTTTGCTTTTGACTCAAAACTGCTGTTAGCGTCTTTAAATCAGAACTGAAAATTTCATAATTATCTAAGGTTGTATGCACTCCTTTAACTTTTGTGTCAACATTAATAGATGTGTTATTTTCACTTGTGGCTGTAATTTTTGTCCAAGCTGCTATTTTTTGTTGATCTAAAGTTAGGGAACTAACGTTAAAACCACTTCTACTGGCAATATTATTTAAATGTGTGATTCCTGCTGCTAATTCTGGGGTTTTTTCGATGACAAATAACCAATGAGGGGTTGTATTTTCTGAATTGGGTAATAAGGCTAAAGCGTATTCTCCTGTTATCCAGTTGAAAATATCTTCGCTAAAGTTTAAATTCCAATTGTGTTGGATTTTTGCTAAGGGTTGTAGTAATCGAGAAATCCCTTCTTCACTAGAACCGTAAATGCTTGCTGTTGCTTGTTTCCACAGTTTTGCTATATCGCTATTGCCTAATTTATTCAAATTTGTGCCAGCGATCGCTAAAGCTGTTGATTCTGGAATATACTGTAATGCTCCTACAGATTGAGATAGGGGTAAAGATGAAGGTACAACTGGGGAATTTGTTAAAAATGTACTTTCTGTGAGCAACCCTTGGGAATTTAAAACGAAGGAGAGAATTTGGCTATTATAAGTTGATTCTGCCAATTCTAATCCTTGCCATTTACCAACTTCGGGCAAATTTAAGAAAGTCACAGCTACAGCATTTTTAGAGATTTGTTGAGTAGCTTTTTGATATTCTAGAGAACTAATTAAGTTTAAATCTGGTGCTTGTAAATTATTAATTGCTTCTTTGATAACTTGAGGATGATTAGCCAGCAAAACAAAATTATTAACAACTGCACCTGCTAAACTATTTTGGTTTTTTAAGTCTGGTGCATATTCGGGATGATCAGAAATAACCTTGACACCTTTGTAACGTTCAATTCCTAAATTAGTCCCACTAAAAGCCCGGTTAGAAAATAATAATTCCAAAAACTCACGGCTTTTCTCTGGTTTTGTAGTTGCAAGTGCCATTAAATACCCGGTTTGTAGTCCGTTGTCTGGATCACGGTCTATATCTATGGTAGTTGCAGCTAGGGTAATTTCATCACCCAACCAGGGTTTAAGATCATTTGAATAATCTATATTATTTTTTGCCAATAGACTATTTTTGAGTTGAGAAAATTCTCCTTTTGCTGCTATTGTCTGTAACCCGTCGGGATTGACCAATAATGATACCATTGCTGGTGAAGACTTGGAGACAAATATAGCCGCAGCGGGTTGAGAGTTGCGAACGACAAGACTAACTGGACTTTTCCCCGAAAACCAGGAGAATTTAGCTACACAAACTAGCACAAGCGTGATTATGCCAGCTATAAGGAAACCAAGTTTAATATTTTTTGTTAAGTGTTGACTGTTCACATTCTTTATATTTTTTAGTTTTTCTGCAAACATGAATAGTATAGGATTTTTTAGAAAAACTGCATGACAAATACATCATTTGATCAACCCTTTTCCGAAATTACTGTTGAGGAACTAGCCAAACGTCTTTCCAGTAATGAAGGAACGCTTCAGTTAATAGATGTGCGTGAACCCCAGGAAATTGCTTTATCACGGCTAGATGGTTTTGTCAATCTTCCTTTGAGTGAATATGAGCAATGGAGTGAACAAGTGCCTATCCGCTTTGATATTCATGCAGAAACTCTTGTTCTCTGTCATCATGGTATCCGCTCTGCTCAGATGTGTGGGTGGTTAGTTACTCAAGGATTTACAAATGTTAAAAATATTAAGGGTGGAATTTCCGCTTATTCGATTTTAGTTGATCCTTCTGTGCCACAATATTAGGAAATTGTAGGGGCGCAGGAATTATCTGCGCTCAAAGTTCAAATTCATCGAGTTTAACTCTCTTCTAAAGGTCGTTCTAAGATTAATTTATAATATCCAAAAGCTTCCCCTTTAGGACTGACAGTAAAAGGCATTAAAAGACCAGCGATTGAATTTCTAATTAAATATTTAGGTAACAAATAAATAAGTATTTTCACTTGCCAAGACAAGGAAAAAAGTTTCCAGGATAATTTTTGTAATTTTAATAATGTCGGCTGAATTGCTAAAGAAATATCTTCAATAGTTTGAATTTGAAAGCCAATTGATTGGACGATAGCATTCCAATCATTAATTTCTGAAAATCCATGACGAACTGCCATTGATATTTCTACAAGTTGAGTTGCGGTTTGCAGTAATTTAGGGAGTTGTGTAAACTTAATTTTACGATAACCATCGAAGATAATTAATTGTCCACCTGGACGCAGCACCCGAAAAATTTCTGCCAGTGGTGTTTCTGCTTCAGAGGCGTGACATAAACACTCAAAGGCAAAAACAATATCAAAGGATTGATCTAAGAAGTTTAGGCGATTAAAGTTACCTTCTTGAAAAGATAGATTAGCAAATTTATCGGCTTTGCGACGTGCTATTTTAATATGCGATGGTGTTAAATCAATGCCAGTGAAATGTACTTCTGGATACTGCTGGGCTAAAAAACAGCTATTAAATCCTTTACCACATCCTAATTCTAAAACGGTCTTGGCATCAAGTTTATGAATTTGTTCAGCAACTACTCGTGGTTGAGCATAATAACCATCTGGATCAAATATACCATCAGGGTTTAATGCCATGTGGATAGCATCTTGTCCAGAGTGATAGATTTGATAACCCCACTCGCTTTGGGTGTAGTAAGATATGGTAGCATCTGCATCAAATTCTTTTAAAACAGCCTCACAATCAAAAAGCCCGTCAATTTTGGCGATCGCATCTGCTAAAGTTAGTTGACTAGTCTGTGGAGCATACTCTGGTTTTGATCCCCCAGTCAGTAGTTTAATAATGATATTTTTCAAGAATTTATTTGCTGCCATAAGTATTTGCAAAAATATGATTAAATTACTATAGCAGTCCTATTGCGTAACTGTCAGCATTCAGCTATCAAATAAACATTTCCCTAGTACACAATGGCGTAAGTCAATCAACCATTAAAAATTTGACAAAAGCTTGTGTAATCTGCTTTTTTAATTTTTAATTTTTAATTTTTAATTCCGCACTGCGGTACTAGCCTTTTTTTCATGTTCTCCAGCATGATTCTAGGCGGTTGGAGATTAATTAGGTTGAAAACCACATCTATTTTTTTGTTTTGGTTTATCGGTGTCAAGGTTAATTTACTGCTTAATATTTCTTAATATAACTTTCTTGACTGAATTGACATAGATTAATGTATAATCACAAAAGAGACAAATAAAAAAAACTAACCAATAAGCCAAAAAGCTTACTGCATTGGAATTTCGGGGTTATAGCGCAGTTGGTAGCGCACCTCAATGGCATTGAGGGGGTCAGCGGTTCGAATCCGCTTAGCTCCATTAGATTATAATATTTTGAAGTTTAGTAGTTAGAGTTGAAGTCTATTTAGGGTTAACTCATTAGCGTGGAGTTAGCCATATAAACGTGAACTACCTACACTTCCCTTGCGGGTAAGTATAGGCTTCCTACCCAGTTAACAGCTTTTTGCTCTTCGAGAACAACAAGACTGATGTTAAGGCGATAGGCTGACCCCTCGTTCCAAAGGCAAAATCAAGGTTAATCAACAAAAATGATCATGTATCTAGCTTGGTTATCGCTATTCTCTCGCCTTGCCGAGATATTCAATTCATAACACAAATTTTGTGAATTGTCTCCATGTTTTCCTTCCTTGCTGTCGCGTTGGTCGGAAAACCGTCGTCAATTCACGCGCCATTCATCCCCCGCTGCCCTATCGGGTCAGACGTGGGGCTTCTGTCGGTTAAGCCAAAACCCTTGTTATAGCAGCTTTTAGCTTTCAGCGGTCAGCCGTCAGGAGTAAAACCCTTATATTGTGGGACTCCGTGATTAAAATTAGTATCTCATTCAAGTGCATACCGCTTTATACCTACAAGAAATTCTCAGGAATTTGCTTGCTATTTCTTACTTGCCTAAACCATCATATCTGTTTGGGTCTTTTTTCTCTTTTTTGTCCTTGGCATCTTTCTTAGGCTTTTTAGTTTCTTTATTACCTTTTTTTTCCTTAGACATCAGTATTACCCAACTAAGTTTACCCGTTAAAGCTTCCACATTCTGCTATTGGTAAATCAGGGCGTAGCTTACCTGATACCCTTTGAAAACAGCAAGGAAAGCATTAAACATTTACACTACTAACCACCATGATACATTGTTATTTGATTTTGTTATTAATTTAATTAACTATGATACAAAACTTTAGATACCCGGTTACTAGATTTAATTGAGATGCTCACTTCTAGATTCTGTTTTATTCTCTTCATTCATTATATCGGTATAATTGAATTTTATAACTTATCAGGTAATAATTAAATGACTTCATCGGTAGATATTCTCATTCTTTCCAATGGACCAGGAGAAGTTACAACTTGGGTACGTCCTGTTGTCAAAGCATTGAGAGAACAATTAGGACATGATATTTCTCAAGTAAGAATTTCTGTAATATTATCACCTTGTCCCCATGCTAGTGGAAAAGAAACTGCTATAGCGTTGGGCTACCCAGAGGTTGATAGAGTTCAAGCAGCAGCAGATTTTTGGCAATTTTTACTATGGGGAAAAACCGCAGAAAATTGGGATTGGAGAAATCAAGGTGCAGTGGTATTTTTAGGTGGTGATCAACTTTTTCCCGTTATTCTTGGTAAGAAGTTAGGATATAAAACAGTAGTTTACGCCGAATGGTCAGCGCGTTGGCACAATTTTATAGATAAATTTGCAATTATGAAAGCTCAAGTTGCGAAAAATGTTTCTCCTAAATATATAGATAAATTCACTGTTGTTGGTGATTTAATGTTAGAAGCGGCAGAGAATGAAATAACATCTAAAATTGAAAATCCCAAATCCCAAATTAACATTATTGGCATTTTACCAGGTTCAAAAGCAGCAAAATTAACCCAAGGTGTACCTTTAACTTTAGCTATTGCTGAATATATTCACAGTAAATTACCCCAGACGAAGTTTTTTATTCCTGTTGCACCAACTTTAGATCTATCAACTTTAGCTGATTTTGCTAAACCTGAAAATAACCCATTGGCTAAAGCTTTTAACTTTCAAGGTGCTGATTTAATAGGTGATAATTTGGTGACTTCTACAGGTTTAATAGTAGCATTAAAATCAGAAAATCCCGCTTATCATTTATTATCTCAATGTTCTATTTGTTTGACTACAGTTGGTGCAAATACCGCAGAATTAGGTGCATTAGCTGTCCCGATGATTGTCCTATTACCAACTCAACAATTAGATGCTATGCGTTCTTGGGATGGTTTACCAGGAATATTAGCAAATTTACCGGGAGTAGGTTCTAGTTTTGCTAAATTAATTAATTGGTGGATGATAAAAAATAAGGGTTTGTTAGCTTGGCCGAATATTTGGGCGCAAGCAGAAATTGTTCCAGAATTGGTAGGTAAATTGCAACCCGAAACTGTGGGAAAAATGGTTTTAGATTTGTTAGAAAATCCCGAAAAATTAGCAGCTATTCGTCATAAGTTACGCAGTGTTAGGGGTGAAGGTGGGGCTGCGGAAAAGTTGGCAATTTTGGTCAAAAAAGAGTTATTATAGATTTATATAAAACTAACATTTTTTCAAATATGAAAGCACCTGATACCATTATTAAACTTGTTGAACATTTTCACTCTTCGATAGAATTGTATCGTGCAGGGGGAATTAATGAAACACAAACTAGAATTGAATTTATCAATCCTTTCTTTGCTGCTTTAGGGTGGGATATTAATAATGAACGACAAATTTCTGATATTTATAAAGACGTTGTTCATGAAGATTCTTTAAAAATTAGCGACGCAAACAAAGCCAAAGCACCTGATTATAGTTTTTGGGTTGGTGGAGTCAGAAAGTTTTTTGTGGAAGCGAAAAAACCCGCTGTTAATGTTGGTAATAATATGAGTGCAGCCTTTCAAGTCAGACGTTATGGCTGGTCTGCAAAATTACCTTTAAGCATTTTAACAGATTTTGAAGAATTTGCAGTTTATGATTGTCGAATTATGCCAAATAAAAATGATTCTCCATTGATAGCGAGAATCAAACATTTTAATTATACAAAATATGTGGAAAAATGGCAAGAGATTTATGATCTTTTTTCTAAGGAAGCTGTCTTAAATGGTTCTTTAGAAAGATTTGCGGAAACTAAAGTTAAAGCTGGGATTACTGTTGATCAAAAATTTCTCCAAGAAATTGAAATTTGGCGAGAAAATTTAGCTGCTAATATTGTTTGGAGAAATCCCCAAATTGAACAAAGAGAGTTAAATTTTGCTGTCCAAATGACGATTAATAGAATTGTCTTTTTACGCATTTGTGAAGATAGAGGAATTGAACCTTATCAACAGTTATATAATTTATTAAAGTTTGAAAATTTTTATCAAGAATTAGGGCGGTTATTTATCAATGCAGATTATCGCTATAATTCGGGTTTATTCCATTTTCAAGGTGAAAAAAGACGAGAAAATCCTGATGATTTTACTTTGAATTTAACTATAGATGATGCTATTTTAACATTAATTATTAGAAAACTCTATCCTCCAGAAAGTCCTTATGAATTTTCTGTGATTCCTGTGGAAATTTTAGGACAAGTGTATGAACAATTTTTAGGTAAAGTCATTCAAATATCTGCAAGTCGTCAAGCAGTTATTGAAGATAAACCGGAAGTAAGAAAAGCTGGAGGTGTTTATTATACTCCTAGTTATATTGTTGATTATATTATTAAACAAACTATTGGTAAGGTTTTAGAAAATAAGAAACCAGATAAAATCCAAGATATAACAATTCTTGATCCTGCTTGTGGTTCGGGTTCTTTTTTAATTGTGGCCTATCAATTTCTCCTAGATTGGTATTTAGAACAATATTTACAAAATCCCAAGAAATACAAAAATAAATTCTATCAAATTTCAGATCATCAATGGCGTTTAACCGCAAGTGAGAGAAAGCAAATTTTATTAACTCATATTTATGGTGTTGATATTGATCAACAAGCGGTAGAAACAACTAAACTATCTTTATTATTAAAGGTATTAGAAGGAGAATCAGGAGAAACAATTAGCAGACAATTACAGCTATTTAAGGAAAGGGCTTTACCTGATTTAGATTATAATATTCAGTGTGGTAATACCTTGATAGACGCAGAATTTTATCAACATACTCAATTAAATTTTTTAGACGAAAATACGGCTTATAGAGTTAATATTTTTGACTGGAAATCGGCTTTTTCTGTTATTATGAAACGAGGTGGTTTTGATGTAGTTATTGGTAATCCTCCCTATATTAGAATCCAAGCTTTAAAAGAATGGGCTGCTTTAGAAGTTGAATTTTATAAACAACAGTATGTTTCTGCTAGTAAGGGAAACTATGATATTTATGTTGTCTTTGTGGAAAAGGGATTAGAGCTATTAAGAAAAGATGGCTATTTAGGTTTTATTTTACCCCATAAGTTTTTTAATGCTCAATATGGGGAATCTATCAGAAAATTAATTGCTGAAGGTAAATATCTTCATAAAATAGTGCATTTTGGAGATCAACAAGTGTTTCCAAAAGTTTCAACTTATACTTGTTTGCTTTTCTTGAGAAAATCACAACAATCTGATTTAGAAATGGAAAAAGTTACTGATTTAATAGATTGGAAAAATAATCATAATAGTCAAACAGGAATTATTAATCATTCGTTAGTTTCTGGGTTAGCATGGAATTTTATTTTGGGAGAAGATGCTAATTTATTTGCAAAATTACAACAAATTAAATCTAGACTAGAAGATGTAACAGAAAGGATTTTTCAAGGAATTAAAACCAGTGCTGATAAAATATATATCGTCGAAGAATTATCACGGGAAGATAATTTAATCCAGGTTTTTTCAAAAGAAAAACAAATAACATACTGGTTAGAATCTAATTTACTACATCCTTTGATTAAAGGTGGTGATAGTAAAAGATATTATTTGTCTAAAACTAATAAGTTGATTATTTTTCCCTATATGCTTAAAAATAATGGTTCAATGGAATTAATTTCTATGAATACCTTTGAAAAAGAATATCCTTTAACCCGGAATTATTTACTAGATAATAAAGATTATTTAGAAAGTAGAGAAAATAGTAAAATGTTAGGAGAAAATTGGTATGGATATAGTAGATTTCAAGCTTTAAATGTCATGGCTTTACCAAAAATATTTACTCCTGATATTGCGACTGGTTCATCATTTACATGGGATAAAACAGGGGAGATATTTTTTACGGGTGGTGTCGCTGGAGGATATGGAATTTTAGTTAAATCTATTTATTCATGGGAATACATTTTAGGATTGTTAAATAGTCAAGTCCTAGAATTTTATCTCAAAAAATCATCTACATCAATGAGAGGTGGTTACTATAGTTTTGAATCTCGGTTTATTCGCAATCTTCCTATTAAAATTATTGATAATTCTCAAATTTCAGAAAAGCAAAAACATGATTTAATTGTTAATTTAGTACAACAAATACTTGATCTTCATCAACAACTCAATCAAGCAAACACACCCCCAGCCAAGAGAATGATTCAGCAACAAATTCAAGCCACTGATAGACAAATCAATCAATTAGTTTATGAACTCTATGAATTAACTGATGCAGAAATAACTATGATTGAAAGTATTCAAAGTACATAAACTTAAATTTACTCTTCCCCTTGTCTGCGTCCTAGTTCATAAACACCAGCACCCATACAAGCAAGTATCCCAATGCTAATTCCCCAACTATTACCTAAACTGATATCTAAAATCCAGTTAGATAAACCACCAAATATTAAAAACGGGAAAATGCTAAACAGTGAAGCATAGAAGGAATTTTGCGCTTCTCTGGCTTTGCGTGTCTTTTCAAATTCTGACTGACTGGTATAAAGGGACTGTTCAGCAAAATTGAACCAGCGATTGAGTTGTGTCGTTACCCATTCTCTAACTTGGGAAAAACTCAAATATAATGCTAAAGCCCATAAACAAGCTCCAGCGATGGCAACTGTATCTAATTCAACGCGAAAAGGCAATATGTCAAACATGGCATGGGTTAACTGATACTTTTAACCGGGACATTCCCCGACATCTGAGATGTCGTGAATATCTAGTACAACATCACCAACTGAGTTAGTGAAGGTGGTATCCTATATGCCTTAGAATTATGTTCTCAGGCTCTTGATTGTCTGTCAACGAGTTCAATACGCAAATTTTCTCTAGAACTACCAAGTTTTCAAAAAGAAAGGTTTATTTTCTTTGTAGCCATTCAAGTCTATTCGGAACCATTATAGTTACTCAAAATATTTATTGACTTTAAATTAACTAACTACAAAACTCTCGTATATATTTAATATAATGAACCTATTGTGAAGAAATGTCAATAGATGTCTGAAGATTTAATGTCCTATTCTTTGCTGGTAACGGTACACCTAATAAACTCAAATTCAGAACATGACCACCCGTAACCAAATAAACAGGTTCACAAATTGTCCCTAACTGTCGAACTAATGCACCCAAGCGATCGCGGAATTTGCGCCCCATAGGATAAGCTGGAACTACACCCCAACCAGTTTCTTCTGCCACAAATATCACCTCAGCCGCAACTAACGGCAGAATTTCCAGGAACTCCCTCACAGTATTTTCCCAAACTAAATCATCCTCTTCCAGAAAATTAGCCACCCAAGTTCCCAAAGAATCAACCAACAGGCAAGTATTAGGCTGAGATTGAGCCAACGCAGCAGTCAGTTCCCCAGGTACAGACAGAGTTATCCAATCTTGAGGACGACGTTGTTGATGTTTTTGAATCCGTGCAAGCCATTCCTGATCATCTGGATTTTGTGTAGCCGTGGCGATGTACACTACAGTTTTGCCGGAATTTATCGCCAAATCTTCCGCCCATTCACTTTTACCAGAACGGGCTGCACCAGTCACCAAAATCACTTTACTCATCATTTGATCATATAATATTTAAACAGAAAGAATACACGAGTTAAATCAAGTATCCCCACAATCGCCACCTTTTTGTACTCCTGAATTCTTTCTTGATCAAGACCATAAATTTGAGGATATTCTTATGAAACCAGGGTTAAAACGGATCGAGGCAACATTACATGATTTAGGAACTCGCAATGATGAAGTCACCACAGAAATAGGTGATGAAACCAAACGTTCCTTTTCCTTTCGCATTAGTATCCGTCCCCAGGAATCTACAGAAAATTCCCCAACTACCGCCCAAACCAATAATAACTTAGAAGCAGATCCAGTTAATCATAAAATTCCAGAGGCAAATTTATTTCCCCACCATGATTCTGTCCCAGCTTTTCCAGCCCAAGACAATGGAGAAAAAACGCCAACTCTGCCTAAATTTAAAACTCCATCATTCAGCAATCATCGTCACGGCGCTAACCCAGCCCTAGCGATGAATATGCTCCAAGAAATCCAAGAAAAAGTTGCTAGTTGGCAAATAGAATTACAAAGAATAGTCCAAAATATTCAAGATATTTACTTAGAAGGTCCAATTATTAATGGCTGGTTGGAATCCAATGCCCAAGAGCCAGAAACAGTAGGAACAGCAGCATTACGCCATGCAGAAGTAGAGCGTCTCATGGACTATGTAGAAGAAATTTGTGCTAATGGTGAAAAAGAATCTCATAAACCACTACATACTGACTACCGACTATGTGGAGTAGATAAAGCCGGTCAGGTCTGGTCTCGTCCCTGTCCAGTCGAACAAGTTCCTAGTGTCAGTATAGCGATCGCTCGTCACCAAATATTAAGGCAACTCTTAGGACGCAAACAAGACCTAGAAAATCGCTTGAGTCAATTAGCGGAAACCTTGGTGATGTTACATAGTCATATTCAACAAAATTAAAACAATTACTTGCAGATTGAAATATTTTCTCACTGAATCCAAAATACAGTAGACATCTCCGAAAAAAATCGTAGAGACGTTCCATGGAACGTCTCTACAAGGGCAGAAACGATAAAGGCCGAGGTGGTGCTGCAAGAAAATGGCAACTAAAAAAACAAAGACAGATGCTCAGACAGAAACTCAAAGAAAATCAAAAGTCAAATGATCATCACAACGATAAACAGGGGGAAAGTTCAACTTCCCCCTATTTTTTGGCCTTTTTTTCCCAACAGATTTATTGCCCATTGCAATCAATAAATTTCACATCTTACTATTATTAGTATCTTTAGGCAATCAATTAAAGAAACTGGATTTGCGATTAAATTTATGAACTTAATTGCATGGTGATAAAATCAGGATTAGTCAGATCATCAGGGAGAAAAGAAGACTCTGTGGGAAAAGAATCAATAGGTAATTTAGTTTCTGTATTAGCCGCACGAACTGCTTTTAAATAACAATCAGAAAATATTTCTAAATAATAAGGTTTGAGGCTAGGACTATCTTCTAATAAAGACTCAATTTGATAAAATTGTTCCCAAATTGTCCTCACCCAACTAGAAGAACGTTTTTTAGGTTGATATTGGTACTTGAGTAAGTGCATGAGTAAAACTATGAGTCGGTTTTTAAGTTCACGTCTTTTCTCTTTCCCCATGTCCTCTATTTCTTCAATCAAATGCTCAAAATCAACGTGATCTAATTGATGATTACGCAATAACTTAGCTGTCGTTTCTAGCCACGAACAATAATCCTGCTCATAAAGATAACTACTCAAGGATGTAGATTGTAAATTGGTAGTCATAACAGATAGCCTTATTTATGCCATTACTTAAGTCTATCACATTAATTAATAAAACCAGGAAACATTAACGTTACCTGGTTTATTCTTGTAGGGGCATAGCAATGCTATGCCCTAATTCTCATACTGCCAAATTAAACTTTAGCAGCCGCTCTCATTGCTAATTCGCCTTTAGCATACTTAGCAGCATAATCTTCTAAAGAAACTTGCTTAATCTTGCTTGCGTTACCAGCAGTACCAAACTGTTGATAACGGTCAGCACAAACCTTTTGCATATATTTAATAGAAGGCTTGAGGAAGTGACGAGGATCAAATTCCTTGGGATTAGAAGCCAACGCTTCACGCACAGCCGCAGTAATAGCCAAACGGTTATCGGTGTCAATATTTACCTTACGCACACCACTCTTGATACCTTTTTGGATTTCTTCCACAGGTACACCGTAGGTTTCAGGAATAGCGCCACCATATTGGTTAATGAGTGCCAATAAATCTTCAGGTACAGAAGAAGAACCGTGCATTACCAAGTGGGTGTTAGGTAAACGGCGGTGAATTTCTTCAATGCGGCTAATAGCCAAGATTTCACCTGTAGGCTTACGAGTAAACTTGTAAGCACCGTGACTTGTGCCGATAGCAACAGCTAAAGCATCTACTTGAGTTGCTTCTACGAAGTCAACAGCTTCATCAGGGTCAGTTAATAGTTGAGAATGGTCAAGAGTCCCTTCAAAACCGTGACCATCTTCAGCTTCACCGGCACCGGTTTCTAGAGAACCCAAACAACCCAATTCACCCTCAACACTGACACCCAAAGAGTGAGCAACGTTGACAACTTCGCTGGTAACTCTCACGTTATATTCAAAGCTGGCAGGGGTTTTAGCGTCAGCTTCCAAAGAACCATCCATCATCACGCTGGTGAAGTTGTTCTTGATAGCTGAATAGCAGGTAGAAGGAGCATTACCATGATCTTGGTGCATGACAATGGGAATCTCAGGATAGGTTTCTACCGCAGCCAAAATCAGGTGACGGAGGAAGTTTTCCCCGGCATAGTTACGAGCGCCGCGAGAAGCTTGTAAGATTACGGGGCTATCTGTTTCCACCGCAGCCTTCATGATTGCTTGAATCTGCTCTAAGTTGTTGACGTTAAAAGCGGGGATACCATAACCGTGTTCAGCAGCGTGATCCAAAAGCAACCGCATTGGTACGAGAGCCATATATATTCCTCCTAATTTGGGTATTTAGCTAGTCAGTTTAATAAAAGCGTAATCTTTATTTTAATGTAATTTTTACGCTAATCTTAATGTTTTTTTCAACTTACAGAAAATTATATCTAGTAGTGGGTGCTTTTGTTGAGAAAATTTATAGGCTGATATTCTCCAGCTATGTAATCTTTTTGTAAATCTAGAAACTAAGTGTTAGCCTGTGCATTTACCTGGCGATCGCAATTTGCAGTTCAAACGTATACAACAAACCAGTCATTTAAAGTTTCTTGTCAATGCGTAACTCCTAGTCTTAATTAATCAGTAATAAATCGTTAATTGGCTTTATATTCAACATAGCCACTATAGCCAGTTTTGACTACAGTGGATATATAGACAATTCTTATATTTTATTGGCTAAATGGTAATAAAATGCTATGTAGCCACTAATGCTATTTTGGAAATTAGTGGCTATAGTGGCTATATAGGAAAATACTTAGAGACTTCCAAATAAAAAAATACTCAACAACCTAATGCAAAAATCTCTCAAACCCTTATTCCTCTGTGTCCTCTGCGCCTCTGTGGTTCGTTAATCAGGATAATTTATTTCTTGGAAGTCCCTTATGGATAAAAACAACGAGAAAGTCAATAAAACAGATATGGTACAAGTCCGCGTTAGCTTACCAGAAGATTACCGTAGGCTGTTTAAGGCATATTGCACCGAACAAAATACGGATATGAGTAAGCGTATAACTGAGTTAGTTGAAACTGAATTAAAAAGAGCAGGGAAAATTTAGCGATCGCCAACCTTAAATGACTAGACCAGGATATACAGAAGCTTTTCTCAGAGGGAGAAAGGCGTTAAGACGGGGTAAATGTCCTAGTGAGCAAGACATTGAGCATATTTACCAGCAAGGTTGGGAAACTCACTTGGGGGAAACTGAGAAGGGGTTACTAGAAAAATGTCGAAAGGAGTATGACAGCGATGACAGTAGCAACCAGCATTGAAACTGTACAACAATGGCTAAACCAGACTGATGGATTGAGACTTGTACAGGCAACCAGTAATGAAGGTAAACTTATTACCTCAAATGAAATCTTGGCACTAGCAGAACGCTGTGAATGGGTAGAAACTGACGATATTTCTGATACACCCTATGCCAAAGACGGCTATTTATACCCTATTAGTTTAGAACTTGGTTGGGGTAATCCAGATGATGCCTACACAACTTCCAATAATGCCAAAGTCTTATTTTTCAACGCCTATTATCAAAAAGCTAGTTAGATTCTAGTTATGGGGATCACCTATTGATTGATCCGCAGTATTAGGGGCAACCACAGGGGGTTTGCCCCTACTGGCGATCGCATCTATGATTAAATAATTACCCATAATCTTCTGGCCTGATTTTACTTTGTTTCATTAACTAGCCGTAAGACACTTTTATACAAAGGTTCAGCAACCCAAAATCCTGCTTTATTAATAAGATCATCTAACAGCGGTTTAACAGTAGAAATGAAACCTTGACTTTTGGCTTCTACTAAAACTCCTAAAATTCCGGTGTAATGGAGATTAAGTCTAGCAGCAATCATGCGGCCACGACGTTCATCAATTAAAACTTGTTCTGCTTTCATTTCTAAGGCTAAAACTATAGCCTCTGCTTCTCCAGGATCAAGTTCACTGCTAAGTGCTTTAAGCATCGTCCGATCTTCAACTGCACGGATTTGAATCCAAGTAAAAGTTTGTACTTCCTTTGCACCCGCTACGGGAAAATCAGGATCGGTTAATTCTTGATAAACGGCTTCAGGAATTAGAACTGTTCCGTAAAGCTGTTGTAATAAGTGAAGCTGGTTAATAGCTGCAAGATTATTAATGGGTGAAGTATCGCTGACAACAATCACAGTCTACCCATCTCCCGCAAATTCTTGATATCTTGTTCAAAATCCTCTACTCCGTAATGAACTGGGATTTGATAACTTGCGAGTAAATGTTGAAATGCTATACGATTCATACCAGCAAAGCGACTAGCTTGAGCAAGAGTTAACTTTTCTTTTTGAAATAGCATAATCGCAATTTCTCGTTTCATTTCCTCTTCATTCATGCGAGTTGTGGTTAGTATTTCATTGGGAATAACTACACTCATATTTATAATCCTCTGAACCATTATTATTATAATTCATTGCAAACATTATAGCGGTATGCACTCGCATGATATACAGTCATAAGCCCCCTCCTCGCTTGCGGAGAGGGTGTTGGTTTCTTGTATTTCACTCAACCAATAACCGCTATAGTATAAGCAGTGGCATTTTATGTAATATCGCATTTTGCCGTAAATGAACTTTAAGCGATCGCATCTATGATTCAATACTTATATTAATTTGTCATTAATGATGCTATGTTAACTGCACTGAATTCCGATGTTGCTAGTCAAGTCGTAATTCCTCTCCCCTGTAATATCAGTATATTTATATTCTACTTTTATATGAATTTTTCTATTCGCTTACTACAAGAACAGGAAATCAAAACTGCTAATCATGTATTCCGGTTAGCTTTCGGCACATTTATAAGATTACCAAATCCACTGGAATTTGCTATTGATTATTGACTAATTCTTTACCAGTCAAGGATTTCAGCCCCAATTTTTGTGTAATTAATTTTGTCCAATTACTTAAAAAGCGTCATACCAACAGAGTTGGGAGGCAGAAAAAATTGTCGCACAAAATTCATCTCTGGGAAATTTGTGCGCCATGGCGCACAAAACAATCCGCAAAGAAAATTCACTCAATGACAAATTTTCGGAAACCCGTCGTCATAGATTTGTTTAATCCCATGTTCGACTCGCTTGCAACTAACCAGATTTTTCAGAGAATAAGGTAGATGTAGATTTTAGTGAACTAAATTATGCACATACCTATTCTCACTTCTCTGAAAAATTATATAGTTGATCACCATATTCCGGTGATGGTGCGGGTGTGTCCGCTTCCTGTCTCATAGACTTACTCCTCAAGGTTTCAGTCTCTCCTAGTAGCACGTCTCCACTAGATAGGGTTTCCCCAACAGGCTTAAATTCCCCCGGTGTTGCCACGCTGTTACCAGCCCCAAGCGGGGTATCTTCTTGATTCTGTTGATACCAATCCCAAAGGCGGTATTTTCCAGATTGTAAGAAGCCTGAATTTAGCAGATGATTTCTTGCAGCGTTGACATCTGCTTGCTGTTTTACCCCATGTAATCGGCATTGGGGATTAGTACAGTAAAAATCTGACTGAGTGCGTCTGTTGCCTTTTTCCCCACAACAATAACACTTTTTGCTAGAGTAATGAGGTTTAGTCAAAATAAAATAACCTTCACCACGGTAAGTAGTCATCTTGGACTTGGTTTTTTCTCTCAATCCACCTAACGCAACATCTAGCAAGTTTCTGTTTAATCTTGATTTTGCTCTAGCACCGTTTTTGGCATAGCCTTTACCATCTGCTCTAAGTTTAGGTTTGGGCTTACGAGTCAGGTTTTTATGTTGGGTGTCCTCCCAAGCGATCGCTCCAAAGTTTCTGATTAAATAGGTACTAACTTTATGATGATATGCGGTGCGATTTCGTCTAATATTTTCGTGTACACGGGCTAATTTAGCAGTAGTCTTATTAAAGTTTTTACTATGGGTTTTGTGTCTGGAAAGCTTACGCTGTAGCCTTGTTAGTTTTGCCTCTTGAAGTTTTAAAGCTATTGGAGGTTTGATCAAAGCTTCTCCATCAGTAGCCACCATAGCTTTAACACCCGGATCGATACCAGTAGCTTTATTACTGGGTTTAATTCCCGCTTCTTGACGTGAGCGAATATCTAACTTTATTTTTAAATGATCAATTTTTAACTTAATTTCTCTCTTTTTATCATCGTCTGTTTCTTTTTTGATGGAATTTTGTTTTTGTCTTAATTCCACCTCTAATTTATTAGCAACTGTCAGACAAACATACCACCCTGACGAATTATTTTTAATCACAACACTACGAATTTCATCGCCTTCTTTCAGCCTCTTGTGATTTTTATTAACAAACTTAATACCACTTTTAACGCCAGGTATAAATAACTGATCATCTATGAGTTTAATACGTTCTGTATCGAGGCAACTAAAAGTTTTAACTGCTTCTTTCTTCCATTTAGGGATGTGACTATCACGACGTTGAGGATCGATGTACGCTGCCCAACTATTAGCTAGATGATTAAGTAAACCACCCATGTAGCCACAATCAATTTGTAGTGGTGGTAAATTCTGTGATTGTCTAAAAACATTACAACGAGTTTTAGTTAAATAACCTTCCAGTGTTCTGGAAATACTCTTTACAGACTGGCCATGTTTTTGTAGTCTGGGTTCACTGGGAAGCAATCTCTTAGGGATTAATTGATAATTTCTGTCTTTGTCAATAAAAGCTATTTGGCAGGTAGCACCACCTAAACCAAAATATTTATATTCCTGGCTTTCTTTCCATTCAGTGAGTAGCGATTGCATTCGCTGTTCGTTTGGTATCATTGGCAATGACCAAGCACTATGTTTTGGAAATCGCAGCCAGTATCTATCAATATTTTCTAGAGAAATACCCTTTTCTGAGGCTTTCTTCTCTAACCACTTGTAATACTCAAATTGATGGTACTCGATGAGAAGTTCCAATCCTAAATTCCATAACCATTGAGATTCCAAGGTATTATTTCCAATAAAATAGCTTTCTTGGGACTTATTCAGCCTTACTTTACACTCAACGGTTTTCATGTCTTATTTTTATTACTGATTTTTTATTGGCTTGTATCAAGCATATATCAAAATAGGGTGAGCAATGCCCACCCTATAGTATTATTCCATCACCTGTGCTGACTTCTGTTTATCCAACTTGAGCATCAACACACCCAAAGGAGGTAAACACAAATCCAAAGAATAAGGACGATTGTGCAAAGACCAATCATCAGTCCACTTACCACCTAAATTGCCCATATTGCTACCGCCATACTGACGAGCATCACTATTGAACAACTCTGTATAAAAACCCTTTTCAGGAACACCAATACGGTAGTGCGAATGGGGTTGAGGTGTAAAATTACAAACCACAATCATAAAATCGTCAGAATTCTTGTCACGACGGACAAAAGAAACCACACTATGACGGTTATCAGTACAATCAATCCACTCAAACCCCGCTTGGTCAAAATCTTGAGTATATAAAGCTGGTTCAGAACGGTAAAAAAGATTAAGAGACTGGAAAAAATCCTTTAACTGTCGGTGTGGTTCAAACTGTAAAAGATGCCATTCCAAATCAGCCCAAGCATTCCACTCACTCCACTGGCCAAATTCCATGCTCATAAACATGGTTTTCTTGCCAGGGTGAGCAAACATATAAGCAAACAAACAGCGGATATTAGCTAACTTCTGCCATTCATCACCGGGCATTTTGCCGATGATATTACTCTTACCATGGACGATTTCATCATGGGAGAGAGCTAACATGAAGTTCTCGCTGTGGTTATACCACATACTAAAGGTAATATTGTTTTGATGGAACTGGCGAAACCAGGGGTCCATGCTGAAGTAATCCAGCATATCGTGCATCCAGCCCATATTCCACTTTAAGTTAAAGCCCAATCCGCCCGTATAGGTAGGCCAAGATACCATTGGCCAAGATGTGGACTCCTCCGCAATGGAAAGCACACCAGGATAATAACTAAATAACAAGCTATTAACTTGACGTAAAAAATCAGCAGCTTCTAAATTTTCTCGACCACCGTATTCGTTAGGCAACCATTCTCCTGGTTCTCGGCAATAATCAAGGTAGAGCATGGAAGCAACCGCATCAACCCGAATTCCGTCAATGTGGTATTTATCAAACCAGAACAGGGCATTAGCCACCAAGAAATTACGGACTTCATGGCGATTGTAGTTAAATACTAAAGTCCCCCATTCCTTATGTTCACCTTTGCGGGAATCAGAATGTTCATACAAGTGACTACCATCAAAGAAAGCTAAACCATGTCCATCTTTGGGGAAGTGGCCAGGAACCCAGTCTACAATGACACCAATACCATTGTTATGGCATTCGTCCACAAAGTACATGAAGTCTTCGGGTGTACCAAAACGGGAAGTAGGCGCAAAATAACCGGTTACTTGATAACCCCAAGAACCATCAAAGGGATGCTCGGCAATTGGGAGGAGTTCTAAATGGGTATATCCTAATTTCTTAACGTAGGGAATGAGTTTATCTGCTAGTTCCCGATAAGTCAGAAACCGAGCGCCGGGTTTTAGTTCAGAAACGACAACTACAGCTTCAGTTTCCCCATTGGGTAATTTGGCAGGTTCAGCACTAGCAGCGTGTAACCAAGAACCTAAATGGACTTCGTAAACGGAAATGGGTTGACTCAAGGGGTCACTGTGTCGCCGCTTTTCCAGCCAGTCTTCGTCTTTCCAGGTGTAGGAATTTAAGTCAGTGACAATAGATGCGGTTTTTGGCCGGGGTTCTTGCTGGAAACCGTAGGGATCGGATTTTTCGTAAATATGCCCTTCAAAATTTTTGATTTCGTATTTGTAATGTTCTCCTACACCGATTTCGGGAATAAATAATTCCCAAATGCCTGTGTGTCCTTTCCGCATCTGGTGTTTGCGTCCATCCCACAGGTTAAAATCTCCCAATAAGGAAACGTTGCGGGCATTGGGGGCCCAAACGGCAAAATAAACGCCTTTGACACCATCTACTTCTGTGGTGTGCGCTCCCAATTTCTCGTAAATGCGGTGATGGTTGCCTTCACTAAATAAATGTAGATCAAATTCTGTTAAGTGGGCAGAACGGAAAGCGTAGGGATCATTAACCACTCGCTCATGTTCCCCTTCTTTAATGCGTAACTGATAATTTTTTAGTTCTGGGGTTTCAATGGTGCATTCAAAAAAGTGTGGATTATGCACTGTATCCATGGGGTATTCTTTCCGTTCTTCTGGAACTACTACCCACGCAGCGCTGGCATTTGGGAGATAGGCTCGCACAGCCCAGACAGTTTTACCATTTTGCTCGATGAGATGAGAACCCAGAATTTCAAAGGGATCGTGATGTTGATTGCCAACAATGCGATTAACCTGTTCAGGGGCGACTGTGGTTGTGGACATGAAGCTACCTATGTGATATATGGTGATTAACTAAATCTACTTTTTAACTATTCATATTCTTGCATCTTTGTCGCCACTGTCAGTTGTCAGTTGTCAGTTGTTAGTTGTCAGTTGTCAGAAAGAAATTTCTCCCCAACCTCCCCAACCTCCCCAACCTCCCCAACCTCCCCAACCTCCCCAACCTCCCCAACCTCCCCAACCTCCCCAACCTCCCCAACCTCCCCAACCTCCCCAACCTCTCCAACCTCCCCAACCTCCCCAACCTCCCCAACCTCCCCCACCTCCCCTACCCCCTATTCCCTGATTAAATACTTAAAAATGGGAAAAGTTGTAATAATGTTTTGCGTAGTTGCAGCAAAAATACTTTATCGCGGATACCAGAAGCTAAACGTGGTGGTGGACTTATTTGGATTTGTGCTTGCAATTCGGCATATTCTGCGGGCGTGAGGATTCTGCCATCAATGGGCGATCGCACTGTTAGAATAATCTCTGTCCGCAATATCTCTTCTGGTATATCTTCTTGTGGTGGTAATGCCATCACTGCTTTACCACTATGACCCACTAATACCATCAAAATGCTAGTAGTAACGCCCAAAATAAGCAGCAGTATCCGTTTCATCCTAACTCCTAACTCCTAACTCCTGACTCCTGACTCCTGACTCCTGACTCCTGCTATAATTTCTCAAGTCCAGGTGGTAATGGTTCAGCACATAGCTGGTGGATATTGATAATTCGTTCAAAAACCTGTGGATACTCCTGACGATAATCGGGAATCAATGCTAAAGGACTCAATAAAGCCGCCGCCGCAATATCAGCTATACTCAAGCGGCTACCCACTAAATAATCACTTTTTTGCCAATATGCAGATAATACTAACAAAGCATTGGCGAGTCTTTTTCGCGCTAATTCAACGGTAGTATCATTAATACCATATTGTTGTCTAACTATTTTAATCACCATTTGGCTAAATAGCGAAGGGTCAATTGACTTACCTTCACTAGCGCGAAATTGATAATATACAAACCTAGTAGCTGTTCCTATACTTTCATCTAACCAATCTTCCAACATCGCAGCTTGAGTTTGCTGTTCTGAATTGGGTAAAAATAGAGCAGGTTCAGGTTGATAGCCTTCTAAAAATTTGAAAATTTCTGTAGAGTCAGCAATAGTTTGGGGTTGTCCGACAATTTGGGGTAACAGTACCGGTAGTGTCGTTAACCCAGTTAAGGGCTTGACCTTTAAAATATGCAGCCCTGGAGTTAAATTCTCAACTTGATAACTAATTCCCTTATAACCCAATGCCAATCGGGCTTTGCGACAATAATGAGATGTACTAAATTGCAGTAACAACATACATTGATCTTACTTGGTTACTGAGATACACAAGTAACGTAGTTTAACCTTGGTCAAACAGCGTTAATTGCTGATAATTCGCTCTCTGATTGACCTTACTCGTAAGGAGAGCTTTTAGGTTCTAGACTAAGTGAAAACGAACATAAAAAAAATCAAACTGGGCGAGAACTGAATCTAGCCCAGAAGCAAAACCTGATGAATGTTCCTGTTTTTTACCCAACTTGATACCATTAGGCAGTTGAATCTTTAGTCTTTATCCACAAATTAAGCTAACTTTCTCAGTAGAGTTTTGTGAAAAATAATTTTTAAAGAGTCAACTAATCACGAGGGCGATGTATTACCCTATACTAAGGTTTTTTGGGAGTAGCCGCAGGAGAGGTAGTCGCCGCAGGAGAAGTTGTCGCCGCAGGAGAGGTTGTCGCTGCAGGAGAGGTTGTCGCCGCAGGAGAGGTTGTCGCCGCAGGGGTAGCACCAGTATCTGCTGGTTCGCCACCTGTGGTTGCTGCTGGAGAACTGGTAGTACCTGCTGGTTCACTACCACCTTCACAAGCTCCAAGCATGGTAGCCAGACTTAACATTAGAGCCAAACCAAAAATTCTTGTCTTCATAACTCCTCTTTCACCAATTGTGGCAATAAAATATGCAGCCTGTTGAATAAGATACCTTATTTATTGATTTTTTTTTAGGACTTTTTGATTACATATTTCAACTCATTCTTTTTTGTAACATTTTTGTAGATTATATGTAACACGAATAGATCATGATTAAGAGTTAGAATAGCTTCAAATTCTTGATCTAATTAATGCAACTTTAGGTTAAAACCACCTGAGTCGTTTTTCATCCCCTGTCTAAAGCATATAAGGCATTGCTACGCAATGCTTATTCAGGGGCTTTCAAACTTCCCAGTCTTTCTTGTAAAATTCAATCAAGTCAAAAATAAAGTATTTACCATCAGAAAAATTATGGTTTTTGAACGTAAATCAGCAGTTTCCCCAAAAAATGCCTGGTTATGGGGCAAGTTTCCTTTGTCATTGAATAGACGACGTTCTCGAAGTCCGAATAAAAAGACACAGAATTTCTCCCGACTTCTGAGTGAACCGATAGCAGTTAAATCACCTATTTCCCGGAATGCTTGGATAAATTTAAATTTTTTAGGTTCTCGCAGAAATAAGACAGCAACCCGCATTTCCAGCTTAGAAACGAGTAAAAAACAACCTACCGGGACCGATAAACAATCAACTGCTACTCTAAATAAAATGAGTAATGCTGCGACTATGCCAACATGGTTGCTACGTATGTATACAGTTAATCGCTATTCATCCGTTTTCACATTTTTATTAGTGGTAGCGACATTAATAGTTTATGGTTGTACAGTATATTCTCAAGAGCTTTGGAGTGACTCGTACCGTAAACTACAAAGCTTACAACGTCATGAGCGACAGTTAAATACTGCCAATGCGACACTGACTAGCAAAATGGCACAGGAAGCCGAACAGCCTGGGACGGAAATGGTATCACCAACTTCTGAAGGGACAATTTTCTTACCACCAACATCTAATAATTATCCCAAATCGTCATTTTCAACTTCTCAACCAGAATTACAACCTGAACCTCCTTCTCCATTAGGATATTAATTGGTAATTGGTCAAATTCTTTCTATTTCCTATTCCCTAACTTATATGTTGCTCTAATGGTGAAGTCATCAATTAAAACAAAATTGAGAAATTTACGTAATTTAGAATTCAGACGACAACGAAAGTTCTCTAAACAAACTCAAATAGGAAATATTGATCCGAAAATACCGGAAAACCCACCCAATATTAAATTACGATTGTTGGCTGTGTGGGGTGTGTTAATGATTGCTATGCTAGGGTTGGCATTTAACTTATATCAGTTACAAATTGTTCAGGGAAAAAAGCTGACTCAAAAGGCACGAAACCAGCAAATGGTCAATTTACGCCCTTATATGCCCCGTCGTCCGGTAGTAGATCGGGGTAATAATATATTGGCTATTGACCGTCCTGTTTATAATGTCTATAGCCATCCCAAGTTATTTGATCTATCCCAGGAGGAAATTGCTGAGAAAATTGCTCCAGTTATTGGCAGAGAAAAGGCTGATTTAGTTAAAATATTCCAAAGTAAACGCAGTGGAATTTTACTAGCTTCTGGTGTTTCTGAAGATATTACTGATAAGTTGATATCACTCCGCTTGAATGGGTTCGAGTTTATTCAAAAATACTCTCGATTTTATCCCCAAGATGATTTGGTAGCAGATGTGGTGGGCTATGTTAATCTTGACCGTCGTGGTCAGGCTGGTGTGGAATATAGTCAGGAGAAGTTACTAGAACGTTCTGGACAAACAGTTCGGATGAGTAAGTCTGGTAATGGGTCATTGATGCCGGATTATGCGACTGAGGGATTTCTGCATTTTGATGATTTAAAACTGCAATTAACTATTGATAGCCGTGTGCAACGGGTAGCCCGTGGGGCATTAAAAGAACAAATGACTAAATTTAGTGCCAAACGAGGCGCAGTGGTTGTCATGGATGCGGTTGATGGTTCAATACTTGCTTTGGTTTCCCAACCTACCTATAACCCAAATCAATATGCTAAATCTGATATTTCTCTGTTTAGAAATTGGACTGTGGCTGATCTTTATGAACCGGGATCAACTTTTAAACCTGTAAATGTGGCGATCGCTCTAGAAAATGGTGCAATCAAACCAGACGATACTTTTGAAGATCCTGGTTCGATTAAAATCGGGATACATACGATCAAAAATGCCGAAAAAACTGGTTATCGCCGATTAACTATTCCTGAGATTTTACAAACTTCTAGTAACATTGGCATGGTGAGAATCATTCAACGATTAAAACCATCTATATACTACAACTGGCTAGAACGTTTAGGACTAGGACAAAAGGTTGAGACAGATTTACCCTTTGAAGTTATGGGTCAACTAAAAAGTCAAGAACAATTTATCTCTTCAGCCATTGAACCAGCCACAACATCTTTTGGACAAGGTTTTTCTCTAACTCCACTACAACTGGTACAACTACATGGTGCATTAGCTAATGGGGGCAAATTAGTGACACCTCATGTAGTCCGAGGATTAATTGATAGTCAAGGAGTAACGCACTATTCACTGACTCTCCCAGAACCACGGCAAATTTTTTCAGCTACAACTACTCAAAAGGTTGTGGAAATGATGGAAACAGTAGTGAATGTGGGTACTGGTAAAGCTGCAAAAATTTCCGGATATCGCATTGGTGGAAAAACGGGAACGGCCCAAAAAGCTAGTCCTAATGGTGGATATATTAAGGGTGCAAGAATTACCAGTTTTGTCGCTATTTTGCCCGTGGAATCTCCTCGTTATGTAGTGTTTGCAGTTGTGGATGAACCAAAGGGAGAAAATGCCTATGGTTCTACAGTAGCTGCACCAATTGTGAAAACTGTGATGGAATCACTAATTCCTATTGAACAAATTCCTCCTAGTCAGGAAAAGGAGGAAAAGAAAAAGTAATTCGTCATTGGTGATTGGTGATTGGTCATTGGTGATTGGTGATTGGTGATTGGTGATTGGTAAATATTACCTATTACCTGTTATAACTTTTCTTGAGAGTGGCTTCAATTGAACCTAAATTTTGGAATAACTGAATTAATTCATGAGATTTTGTTTTTTTCTCGGATAAAATGACTTTTAATGGAGTTAAAAATTCAAGATCAGGATCATCTTTCAGGGCAATTTCAGCAACTTGTAAAAGTTTGTAAGAGTTAACGAAAATGTCTTCATTTTCAAAGCCTGATTTTGCCGAAATTTGGTGTAAATTAGCATCAGGTATCATAGCTCTACCTGGTAAAGTTTCATCTAATACTAAACCTTTTAATAAAGCTAATAAACCTGCATAAATAGCGAAATTATCACAACTATCACAAGCTTTAAATTCTATCCGTCCTACTTCTGAGGGAATGCGGGCAATTTTTGTTAATGAAGGCACACTTTTAATCAGTTCTTCTGCTGTTTCTAAAAAAACTAATGTTGCGGATCTTTTTCCTGTTCTAATAAATGTCCTCACTGATAAACCTTCCCATAAACCACCATTATAAAAAGGAGAACTATAACTAAAAGGAATGATGTAAGGGCTGTAATAAGTTAACTTTTTACCAATGTCAATTAACCTTTCAGTAGATAAATTTGCCATAGAAATATTTAAATCTGGTCCATAGGAAACCATATAAATATGAGCAGTTTGTTCATCTGGATAAGCTTGTAATTGCCTAATTTCAAAATCATTTAATGGGGGTTGTGGTTTAAATACGCAAGTATAGGGATTAAAACTGGCTAAAACAGGTGAAAACCCAAAGTTAGCAGCAACATCACGTAATAAAATAAAACTTGCGGTTAATTCATCAATTGCTCCTTGAATAGTAGAGTGGATAGTTGTTCTAATTTCAATACCTTTAGCTACACAGTCAATTACTTCTTCAGAGTCGCTAAATCTTTCAAATCCTTCAATATACCACCGCTTTTTCTTAATCCCAGCATCACCAACTCTTAATTGTGGGTAGTCAGTGGGATAGATAGGTAATTTGTCAACAATTTGCTGAAAATCTGCAAATTTTGTATTCTGGAAATCTGCGAATTTTCCTTGATGATTGAGAAAAGCAACTTCATGTTCAATACCAAAGGAGAACATACTTTATACCTAATTAATGATAAATATAATCAATTATATCCATATTTTATGCCGTTGTGAATCAATACTGCTTAGTTCAGGCTAAAAAGTCCTGATCTCGGAGGTTGAGTTGAAGCAAGGAAACCCAACAAAATTCCTGATCATGTTGGACTACATTTACTTTATTTTTACCAATTAAATGTACAGAAATTTAGTTATCTTCAAGGTAACTTAATATTGACTAATAAAAATTACAGGACTGAGTTTTTATGACAACTACTGCTCAAACTCCTTACAGTAGCGAACAAATTATTGCTTGGTTACGTGGATTACTGACTATTGCTTGGGCTGATGGTAACTTTGATACTCAAGAACAGGAATTAATTACTAATCTGACCAAAGATGAATTAGCCCCTGCTGTTGATTGGAATACTCTAGAGATAATTGAACCAGATGAATTAGCGGCTATATTGGGTAAAGGTACGCCTGTAGCGGAAAATTTCTTGCGGACAGCGGTAATGGTAGCGATCGCTGATGGTATATACTCACCTAGTGAAGATGACCTACTTCAGCAATTGTGTCAAAAATTAGAACTGCAAGAAAGTTTACTCACGGCTTTACGTCAGACCCTAGAAGATACCTCACAAACAAACAATTTCCCCTCTACTGGACTTCAAGCCCCACACCCAGACGCTTTACGTCCCTTGCGTCAGTGGTTAGACGGTTTAGATATTCAAGACCCCAGATTGGCGAAATTTTTGTGTAAGATGATTCCTTCCCAGTGTCCCTTTGAAAGAGATGTAACTCTATTCGGGCGGAAAATAGTTCATATTCCGCCATTGTGTAAAATTAACCCCCTTTATGAACAAATGGTAGGTTTACGCTTTCGCGCCCTTTCCTACCTAGCAGACGACTGTGGCGAGGATGTTACACCTTATATTTAAATTAGTTGTTAGTAGTCAATTGTTAGCGTAATTGACAACTGACAACTAACAACTAACAACTGACAACTGACTAAATTATGCAATTTATAGACCAATCAGTAATTGAAGTAGAAGCAGGTGACGGAGGCGATGGTATTGTTGCTTTCCGCAGAGAGAAATATGTACCAGCAGGTGGTCCTTCCGGTGGTAATGGCGGAAGAGGCGGTTCAATCATTTTTGTAGGTGATAGCAACCTCCAAACCTTGTTAGATTTTCGATATAAGCATTTGTTTAAGGCGCAAAATGGAGAACGTGGTGGACCGAATAATTGTACCGGTGCAGGTGGAAAAGATTTAATTGTTGAAGTTCCCTGTGGTACTTCTGTTTATGATGCGGCAACGAGTGCTTTACTATGCGATATAGTTGAACCTGGTCAAAGTTTTCAGGTTGCTAAAGGTGGTAAAGGTGGGCTAGGAAACCAACATTTTTTGAGTAATAGCAACCGCGTCCCCGAATATGCCCTTCCCGGATTGGAAGGGGAAAAAAAGGTATTACGTTTAGAGTTGAAATTGTTAGCAGAAGTAGGAATTATTGGTTTACCAAATGCGGGTAAATCTACTTTAATTTCTTCTTTATCAGCCGCACGTCCGAAAATCGCTGATTATCCTTTTACTACCTTAATTCCTAATTTGGGTGTGGTAAAAAAACCCACGGGTGATGGTACTGTTTTTGCTGATATTCCCGGTTTAATTGCAGGTGCTTCTCATGGTGCGGGTTTAGGTCATGATTTCTTGCGTCACATTGAACGGACAAGGGTTTTATTACACTTAATTGATGCGACAAGTGAAGATGTCATCGCTGATTTTCATACTATTCAAGAAGAACTGAAAGCTTATGGACGCGGTTTAGCTAAACGTCCGCAGATTTTAGCTTTAAATAAAATAGATGCTGTTGATAGAGAAACTGTTGATTTGGAAGCTTTAGCTATGCAATTAAATCATCTGGCTTTAGCGCCAGTTTTTATAATTTCTGCGGTAACTCGCACTGGTTTAGATGCAATGATGCAGGAAATTTGGCGGATTTTAGATGAGATTAATGTGTTGGAAGCGGAAGAGGTTGTGGTTTAGTTGATGGGTTGATTTTGTTTTTTTAAGTACAGTTTCGCTATCGTTGTCCCTTACGAACCATCCCCAGTCCATACAGGTACAATTCAGTAACTGCATAGACGCGAGGAGGAGGATCTTTGGGACGAGAGCGTTCTGTCAAAATACCAGCGTCAACCATATCCTGAATACGAAGTGATAATTCACCACCCTGCAAATTCCATATCTCAGATAACCTATCTTCATTAATGGGAGAGCGTTCTCCTTGAAGTCTTTCTAGAAAATCTTTCAATTCAGGATATTCATTACGTACCTCATCTACACGCTGCTGAGAAACACTAGGAAAAGCATTAATTAAAGCTTTTGGACGTAATGTTATATCTAAAGAATATTCTGTAGAAAATCCTTTTTCAATTTTCACAGCTTCTTCTAAAAGTAATATTAAACTGCGTGGAAAACAGTTTTTTTGGCCATCTGTAATACGAGTGATCACCCAATTATAAGTATAGGCTTTATTACCACTGCCCATACGCTCACCCCACAACGGATAAAGACTTTGGCGTAACTGTTCCAGCCCAATTATATCTAATCTTTCAACAGTAACTCCTAACTTTTCTCCCAAAGATTTGCTCAGAGATGAAGAATTTGTAAGAGCTTGACGCAGTACAAGTCGCCAGAGATCAACTTCCTCCCAACGTAATTCTAGTGAACGTCCGCTATAATGTCCTGTATTAGTAAAGTTAAATTGCTTCCAAATATCTTCACGTAAAAATATTTTCGGGACAATTTGTTTGAGATTTGTACCACTTTCTAACCACCATGCAAGTAAGGATTCTAGGGATCTTCTACGTCGAGTATAATCTTCTGGGCTAGAACCGAAACCTGCATCTAATTCATCATATAATAACCATACTACTTGATTTTTCTCTTGTAATACTCTGTCAATTAAACGCAGTTCATCGGCAGCTTGTGGTTTCTTGGTTGGTGAGTTGGATCTTTCTACCATCCATGTAACAATATCAGAGTGAGCAGGGGTTTCTTGATTACTTAATGCAACTAATTTTTCATCTAAACCAGTTAGTGAACGTAATTCCGATAAATGATGACACAGTTGTAAAAGAGCATAATTGAGCCAGAAAAATTGCCAGTCATTTATACCAACTTGATCTTCGTAGCTTTGAAGGTCAAACCTATCTAAAATTGTGCTTGATACTCTAGGTTGACCATGACCAGGAACAAAGTGAACATGATCTAAATTAACATCCGATTGAGCTAGTTCTTTTGCTGCTGTTGGTTGTTCTACAAACAGTCTAAACAATAGGCTTTTTCCTGTTCCTTTAGCACCACGAATCAACCAGATTCTATTACTTAAAAATTTAGGAAAATCTTCTGTACGTTGAAATATTTCGGAAATATTTTCTGGTTCTAGTTCTTGTGCTGTAGCTGCCAATTTTAATTCATTCAGGATCTTTTTCCGATCATCAATAGTTTTACTAACAATACTGGGTTTGATATCCGGTAAACTGGCATCAATAGTATCAGCAATTGGTATATATTCATCTAATAAACTTTTGGGTACATCATTAACTAAACTAGATAAAGTCGTAATAATAGGATTATAGAAAATTGTATGATGTAGTTCATCAATTTTTGGACCTAGAGATATAGCAAAATCACCTTCATAGCAATTTTGATCAATCCACTTTTCAACTTTTATTACTAATTCTTTATATTGAGGTAATGTTGGAATAGGAGTTAATAGAAATCTAACATCAGGTTTACCCTGATATTGTTTTTGTTTCAGAATTGCCTTGATCACCCAACGTAATCCTTGAAAACTTTGATCAGTTGGTGAAAAACAAATTATTGCTGTATCGGCTAAATCAAAAAGTGTAATTGCAGCTACATCATTAAATCCAGGACGCGCATCAATTAAAATTACATCTGGTTCTAGTTGCTTTTTAATATCTTCTATCAGTTGCTTAACTGGATTTTTTGCAGTCCGATAAAAAGAACGCATATCTAAATCAGCTAACCGATGAATATAATTTTCGTCATATTCTCCCACGGGAACTAAAAATAGTTCTCCGCGAGTTTGTAAATTTATCTGTTGGATACAATCAGCAATATTAGGAATATTTTCTTCAGGGGTTAAAGACCTTTGATGTAGATAATCTAAAACTCCAAAATTTTCTCCAGTAGTATTTTCTATATCCTGCTGAAACATAACTGAAATTCCAGGAGCTTCTAAATCAAAATCTACCATTACCACGCGACGATTGCGGGTTGCTAGTATACCTGCTACCACTCCTAAAGCTGTAGAGCGACCTACACCTCCCTTGAAAGAATAAAAGGTAACAACTAAAGGTTTTTTAGTAGGAATATCTTCATCTACCTCCACTGCTTGATCAGGTTTGGGAGCCATTAAAATATCTGACCAAAGTGGTACTTTAACATACTCAGGAGGTTGTTTTATTGCTTCTGCTGGTGTTAGTAATTCATAGCCGGATATTGGATATTGACCAAGATTGAAATTAGGTTCAAGATTTCCTAGTAATTCATCTATTTTTTGTTCTCTTTCAATTAAGAATTTACCCTCAAATTTTTGAGTAACTATCCTAATTTTTATCCAACCTAATGAAATTCTTTTGACACTCACTTCTACTTGTTCGTCTTCACGGCTCAGATTTTCATGTAAGTGTTGATAAATAATATCAGGTGTTAAGTTTATATTCTCTATCATGATGCCTCGTTTTGCCTTGCTAGAAAAAAGGTGTGTAAAATTTTTACTGCTGCTATAAATTTTTCACTATCTTCTTCATCACCTAATTTATCAGAATATCTTAATTCATCATTATCCCACATTGATGATACTAATTTCCATGCAGCTTTATAAATACCACTTCTATCTAATTGTATACTTTTTTCAATATATTTTAACTCATTGAGTAAGTTTGTTAAATTATGCAACCTAGCGCCTTGTATTTTCTGGAAAACGGTTGTTTCTTTAAAGTGGTTTTTCCCTTGTTCATAACATATTAGAGATTTTAACGCACATTCAACTGCATAACCACCTAGATAAATAGCACCCGTCCAACGTTTTTGTTCATGCAATTTTAAAGCATCTTCGAGACGACGACGAGAAGCACCTAGTTGGCACTGTCTATGATAAGTATCCATTAAAATACCTTACAATGTAAAATAGTCAAATAATCTCAGTATTTTAACAAAAAATCTAGCATTACTTATGTATTTGAAATATAAGCTTCAGAATATTTTACTCAAAAGTAGAGAATCTCAATAGTATTTGCTGATAAAATTGACTATATCATTATACTAAATACTGGTGATGATTGCTGAAGTGTTATCAACATCTACCAAAAGTTATGATAAAGATGAAAAGTTTGCAGCTTATCGAACTATTCCTGATTTTCAAGAATATATTTTAATTGACCAATATACAATGCACGTTGAACAATATTCCAAAACTGATCATAACAAATGGATTTTTTCGGAATATTCAGATAGTCATGATTCTTTAAATTTAGCTGCTATTTCTTGTCAAATTTTGCTGGAAGATATCTATGATAAGGTAGATTTTGAAGTAAAAGAATGAATTTCTTACAGACTTTGAACAGGCAAGATGCCTGTCCCACAAAAGTTTTATTTACACTTTAATAAACCAACGTTTCTGATACATCAAAACAGCAACACCATACCAAAATAACAGGGTAACAAATGCAAACAAAAATGAGCCGTTGAAATTTCCTGCCCAAGATGCAAAGATATTTTGGTAAATCCAATTATAGATACTAACGGCAGTTTCACCTGTACCGATTTGGGTTTTGGCAGTGATTTTAATCAGGAATACAGAAGCCACAAAAAGAGCGATCGCATTTAATCCCATGATCTCAAAAGGCTTACTCCAGCGTTTAATTAACCTCACTTCTATCAATTCATAACAAGCTGCTAATAACATTAACGCCCAACCAGTGGTAAATAAAACATAGGAACTCGTCCAAATTTTCTTATTAATGGGAAATGACACATCCCAAATAATTGCAATTACCAAACAACACAAACCAAACAATACTAAATCCATGCTAGTTTGTGAAGTAGCTTGTTTTTTATCTTTAATCCATTGTCCAGTAAAATAACCGGCTAAAACGCTAACTATTGCCGGAATAGTGCTGAAAAGTCCTTCTGGATCTCCCAGGAAATTAAACCCATCACCTTTATATAAATGTGCCTTGGGAATAATTAATCTGTCAATAAATGCGCCAAAATTACCTTCTCTCGTTAGCACTCCTGCACCATAATCAGGAACAGGAATATACATCATTGTCAACCAATAAGCAATTAGTAATCCTCCTGCTACTAACCATTGACTTTTGCGAGGTAATTTTAAAACTATTAAAGATGCAAAAAGATAAGTTAAAGCAATTCGTTGCAATACTCCCATCAAGCGGATACTACTTAAATCAAAAGTCCAAACACCTTGATTCCAAAAACCATTTAATACTAAACCCAATATAAACAGAATCGCAGTGCGGCGCAGGATGCGTAAGTAAACTGCTTTGGTGGGCTTGTTCTGGGCGGTATATTTTGCTAAAGAAAAGGTCATTGCTACACCGACAATGAATAAAAAGCAGGGAAATATTAAGTCAGTAGGTGTACAACCGTGCCATTGGGCATGACTGAGGGGACGATAAACATCATCTGCGACTCCTGCCATATTAGCAAGAATCATCGCTGCAATGGTGATACCACGAAACACATCAAGTGAACTCAGACGCATAGGCGGAATAATCTATTTGAGAGTCTAACGGGTACTTTTTTCTTCTAGAAACTTCCCAATGTCACCATCAAATAAGTCAATGATGGTACTAACAACCACTTTAATTTTGAGGGGATTATTTCCATAGAGATAGCATAGTTCATATTTTTGTTCATCAGTTCCCAATAATTGTTTTGATTGGATTAGGGAAAAAGCTATTTCTGATGAACCCAATAATCCCAAAGAACGTACTGATAATGTCCACTTCTCCATAAAACCAACTTCAGCAGGTTTGGATTGACTTGTGAAAATGAGACAGCTTTGATGGTGTGTTTCCGCAATTATTTGGGTTAGTTGAGTATATTTTATATAATTAACATCTGAAGCCGGGTCAAGATTATCCAAGATAATCAGACAACGACGAGTACGCAAATAATGGATAACTCGATTAATGTCGGATTTGCTTTCTTTGTGATTAGAGACAAAAGATAGCAAGTCAGTGATCATACTCTCAAAAGATGGAACAGTAGGCACTGAACGCCAAAAAACGCAATCAAACTCACCCCCAATCTGTTTTGCTAGTTGAGTAGCTAAAGCTGTTTTACCAATTCCACTGATACCGAACAATCCTACCAACCGACAGCTATCTTGGATAATCCATGATTCTAACTGGATCAGTTCTTCCCTACGTCCGTAAAATGGTGAAATATCAATTGCTGTTCCCCAGTCTTGGAATTTATTGAAATTGTTTTTTTTTTGCGTATTTGTCCGGATTGCGGGGGGGGGGTAGATATTACTTCATCGCTGCTAGTGGTAATTTCTTGCCAATCTAGATTTAATTTGCGACATAGTTCTTCAACGGTTCTATAGTTAACAGGTTTACCAGTTAAGAAATTACTAACTGTAGCTAAGGATAATCCGGTATCATCAGCTAAGGCTCTTTGGTTAGCATATCCATTGCGTGTAACAGCCACCCTAACCTTGTCAATACAGTCATAACGAAGGCATAGTGATCTTGGCATTGATTTCTGTTAAGTGGTTATTCCCATGATGAAAGCGTACAGATGATGGTTCATTTTTACGCTTAAACCCGCCTATTTTAGGTAATTTATGACTTTAATTTTTAATTTCTTTTAGTCTAAATTCCCGTTACTGTATTTAATTTTAGGATATTTTGGCTGGTGTTGAGCGATCGCCTCTTTTATTTTTCCGAAGTTTTCTGTTGTCAAGGGGGGAAACCGGAATCTAATCCCCTCCCTTTTGCAATTATCGTGTACACACAAGTCAAATTACCCCCCTTAATCCTTACGAAGGGGGGAAACAAGAAAATCCAGTTCCCTCCCCTTTGCAAGGGGAGGGTTAGGGTGGGGTGAAAAAGATTGTAGAGACCGCCCGCTACTCATCCCCAGCATAAAATTACATTGAGGCTGGGGACTTTCGCGTATTGTTAAAAAACTTAATATATGTGCAATCAAAGTCAGTACAAAGTCAGTAATAGTCAGTACGGAACTTAGTCATTTATAGTATATACTCAAAAAAGCAACTATTAACAATACACGGGGTCATACTTATGATGGAGTCCACTGGGTTAAATGCCCTCTTCAATGAGACTGGAAAAATTTACCTCTCTGTTGATGGTCGTGGAACTTTCGATTCAACAGGATCTGTTCGGGTTGACAAAAAGCCCGGTGCTACCGTTCGCAAAGCTTATTTAGTGGCTGACGGCACAAATATTACCAGTAGTGTTATTGGCACAACTGCTGGAATAAATGGTACAAGCATTAATTGGGATCGAACTGAATCTACAACGGTTTCCAGTTCTTTTAGCTTCTACAGCTACCTCAGTGATGTTACTTCATTAGTAAAACCTACCATTGATGCCGCAGCAGATGGTATCATTAGCATTGCTGTTGACGAAGGAAACGAATCTGCATCATACGAAGGACTCGCTCTTGCTGTGTTGTTTGATGATCCTAGTCAACCGGCAGATAGTAGCGTAATTTTGTACTTTGGTGGTTTACGCCCTACAGGTGCAACTTCCACGATCAATTTTTCTTCTCCTGTTGATACCAGTTTAACTCTCGCAGCAACTTTAGGGTTAGGAATTGGATTTAGTTACGCCGCCGGAGGACAAACCTCTCAAGTTAAAGTTAACGGTCAACCATTAACTCAAGTTGCAGGTAATTATGATGACGGTCAACTCGGTAACGGGGCTTTGTTTACTGTTGGTGGTATAGGAGATAGTCCTGATAACCCACCCCCCTATAGCACAGATCCAGCAACAGATGATGAACTTTACAATCTGTTACCCTTCATTAATAACGGAGATACTAGTCTTACACTGGAAACGGTTAATCCGTCCAATGATGATCATATCTTCTTTGCTCATCTCACTCTAAATGGCATCAGTGCAGTAAATATTCCCAGCACTATCACATTCAGTACCACCAATTACAGTGTTCAAGAAGACGGAACTCCCATTACCCAAGTAACTCTTACTCGTTCAGGGGGAATCATCGGCGAAGTAAGTGTCACCCTAACCCCCAGTGACGGAACTGCAACAGCAGGTAGTGACTACGACAACAATCCCATTACTGTCACCTTTGGCGATGGTGAAACGACTAAAACTGTAGCTATTGCCGTTATTGATGACACCATTTACGAAGGTGATAAAACCGTCAATTTAACCCTAAGCGATCCTACGGGAGGCGCAATATTAGGTAATCAAATAAACTCAACCCTCACTATTGTTGAGAATGAACCTGTTACCCAAAGCCTTTATACCTTTACCTATACCTATGGTAATGGAGATAGCTATTCTGGTTATGGCTATGCTGCACAGGGAACCTATACGGTTGGTCAAGTATTGGATGGTTACACCAATGAAACAGGCAACCCCGGCTATTACACCATTGATTCTGTTGACAATGCTGGCACTGGCAACAACAACTACGTCTATGTGACTAGCTACACCGATGGGGATACTGGTTATGGTACAACAAATAGTATTAACTCATGGGGCTACTCTGGTTTAGGCTCTGAATATGGCTATGCCTACAATGCCAACTATTCAGGAGACACTCTGTTCAACAGCTATTACGAAGCAGATTTGCCTGCCGTCCTGCAAGTGCGACTGAATCTGCTGGCAGATAACAATGGAATAGCTGGTGAAATAATCAGCAATGACCAAGTAGGACTAAATCGTTCCTTCTTTGTGGAAATACAAGTAGGAGACCTGCGTGGAAATGCGGCTGGGGTTAACGGTTTAGGACTTAACTTAGCTTGGGATGGGCTGATTCTGGAATCTATTGATACTCCCTTTGACCCCACCAACATTATCACCGCCAATTTCCCCCTATTACAGGATGGAACTCTAGACAATAGCAGTGGTTTGATTAACAACCTCAGTGGCGGTTCTCTCCCCGCTTTTGAACTGGGTCAAGCTATAGGAGTGAATCAGTTAGAACGCTTTGCTCTTCTGCGCTTCCAAACAGAAAATTCCACCGGGACTTACTATTTCACAACCACAGTAGATAGTGCTGCTTTAGCGGATGACAATCCCTACTACTCTCTGGATGTGGAAACATCCCAACCAATTTTCATAGGTTCAGTTTACAACCAATATAACTTTACCTATAACTACGGTAATCTCGATAGTTATACGGGTTATGTTTATGCTGTGGAGGGTACTTATACACCAGGTCAAACCATTGGCAACATTGATAACGAAACGGGGAATTATGGCTATTACACCATTGACTCCATTGCTTCCACTACTTTAGATAGTTACTATAACGGCTACGTCTATGTCACCAGCTACACAGATGGCGATACGGGTTATGGAACAACAACTAATATCAGCGGTTATGGCTACTCTGGTTTAGGCTCTGAATATGGCTATGCCTATGACGCAAGTGGCAATAGTTCCGACCCCTACTTTAGCCAATACTACGAAGCCGACATTCTGGGTAATCAGAAATATAACTTCACCTATAGCTATGATAATGGGGATAGTTACAGTGGCTATGGCTACGCAGCAGTAGGAACCTATACAGCAGGTCAAGTATTGGGTGGTTATGCCAATGAGACAGGAAATACTGGCTACTATATCATTGACGCAGTGACCAGTGGAACAACGGATAGTTCCTTTAACAATCTTGTCTATGTCACCAGCTACACCGATGGCGATACAGGTTTTGGTGCAGCAGGCTATCTTAGTAGCGGAACTGGCTACTATGGTTTAGGCTCAGAATACGGTTATGCCTATGACGCAAACGGCAATAGTTCCGACCCCTACTTCAGCCAATACTACGAAGCCGACATTCTGGGTAATCAGAAATATAACTTCACCTATAGCTATGGTAATGGGGATAGTTACAGTGGCTATGGCTACGCAGCAGTAGGAACCTATACAGCAGGTCAAACCATTGGCGGCATTGCTAACGAAACTAACGAAACCAATCTTTATCCTGGCGGTACAGGAGCGGTTGAAAACAATACTCTTGGTTATAATTGGGTCGGTGATTCAGTCTACCACCTGTCCTATACCTTTACTAATGTATCCGATGCCCTAACCCTGAATTTTATAGGCTCTGGCCTACAGGAAATCACTGATGAAAGTTGGGGATTGGATAATGTCAAAGTGACTGCTGGTGGTTTCAATTACTCCAATGACTTTGAAAGCGATTCCGTAACTGGTTGGTCAAGCTCGACCCGTTCCACAACTCCTGTTGGTTCCCGCAATTTCCTCGGTGAATTTGGTAACGATACGGTGAGTCTAGCGCTCAATGATGTCGCTCTAAACGGTAGCGTCACCGTAGAGTTTGACTTGTTTATTATAAACAGTTGGGATGGGAATGGTTCTTTTGCTGCTGGTCCAGACGAATTTACTGTCAATACTTCAGACGGTCAAACCTTATTAAATACGACCTTTGCTAAGTATCCTGGTCAGCTTCAATCCTATCCTGGTGCGGGGCAGAGTGGCCAGTACACCATTGACTCGGTTGAATTAGGCAATACTAACGCAGGCTATAACGGCTACGTCTATGTCACCAGCTACACAGATGGTGATACTGGCTATGGAACAACAACCAATCTCTATAACTATGGCGGTTACTATGGTTTAGGCTCTGAATACGGTTATGCCTATGACGCAAACGGCTATAGTTCCGACCCCTACTTCAGCCAATACTACGAAGCTGACATCCAGAACCAACTATTCAACTACACCTACACCTACGGTAATGGCGATAGTTATAGTGGTTATGGCTACGCAGCAGCAGGAACCTATACAGCAGGTCAAGTATTGGATGGTTATGCCAATGAGACAGGAAATACTGGCTACTATACCATTGACTCAGTGAGCGCTGGAACAACGGATAGTTCCTACAACAATCGTGTCTATGTGACTAGCTACACAGATGGTGATACTGGTTACGGTGAGACCACCAATCTCTATAGCTATGACGGCGGTTCTGGGCTAGGCTCAGAATACGGTTATGCTTACACAGCAGATGGGTATAGTTATGATTCCTACTTCAGCCCATACTCCGAAGCTGATCTTGTGATTCCAGGTTTGGCTATTACCGATAATTCAGGCAATGCCAATGATTCTAGTATCAAATTCACAACAGAACTATCCAAGTTCCGTAAGAACTTCCAAGACAGCGATTATGTCCGCCCCAATTATGCTGATACCACCAAATACTTTGACATCACCAATACGGGGTCAGGTGTTCTGGTAGTTTCGGATATTCAGATTAATGTCAGCGGGGTTACTGTGAATCTGGATTTGTCAGGGGATAAAGACCTGTTCCTGAATGCGGGTTCGAGCCAACGGGTTAACTTGACCTATGATCCTTTGGTGGCTGGGGAAAACTTTGATCTTACTAATGGTCTGGTATTGTTTACCAACATTCCTAATTGGTCTCAGTACGAGGTCGCCTTGTCCGGTAAATCCACCTTTAACTCAGACATCAACTATGATGGCAAAGTTAATACTGGTGATTTAGGTTCACTGAACCAAGCAAAAACGAACTTTGATAACGGAATTTTTGATGCCACTGCTGATATCACTGGTGATGGTTTTATTAATACCCTTGATGCAAGTGCTTTGATTGCTGACATCAAACTGAAATTGTCAGTTTAAGTTCTCGGTGTCTACTTAGGGACTTCCAATTAAAAAAATACTCAAAAATTTCTTGTGGTGCGGGCATCTTGCCCGCTAACCATCAAGGACGGGCAGGATGCCCATCCCACAAAATTGGGTAATTTATTTTTTGGTGTTCCCTTAGAGGGTGTTTGAAAAGTCCCTCATGGTGTATCAAATATTTTCAGATCCCCCTAAATCCCCCTTAAAAAGGGGGACTTTGACTCTAGTTCCCCCCTTGCTAAGGGGGGTTAGGGGGGATCTGTAAGTGCCTAAAATCACAACCTAAAACTTTTCAAACAACCTCTTAACTCCTGAAATTATTCCCTGCCTATTAGACTATCTCCGAAAATTAAATGGGCGTGGTTTGAAACCATTGTAAAGACGTTCCATGGAACGTCTCTACAATCTTTACCGGAGATGTCTATTACTTAGGGCTTGCTCGATAAACCGAAAACCTCAATAAATTAAGGTGTCTTCAGTCCGCAGAGTGTCAAGACACCGTTGTGTACAGTTATTGTCAGAATTCATTTAGACAAGTCGAAGAAAATATTATGGCATTCAGTATTAAAATCCAACTATTTGCTGATAATGACGGTCTTATCAGCGATGCTGTTGATAGCGTTATGGCTGGAAACAGTTTTTATGCACAAATTTTAGTTGGTGACTTCCGTAGTGATGCAGTCGGATTAATTGGTTTTTTGTCTTCCATACAATGGAATCCAAATATTCTACAATCTTTGGATGATCCTTTTAACCCTGATGAAGTTATTACCTCAAACTTTCCCGCCGTTTTTGGTGGTACTTTAGATAACACTGTTGGGCGGATTGGCGATTTAGAAGCGGGGGCTTTACCTGCATTTGATTTCGGTCAAGCAATAGGTGTTGATAAACTAGAACCCTTTGCTACTCTTCACTTTTTAGCCGAAGCAGATGTTACCGCTTCAGATTTTGTCCTGATTCCTAATCTATCGGGCTTGGCTTTTACCGATGATTATGTAAATAATGCACCCCTGATTCCCACCCCAGGGGCTTTTTTAGAAAATAGTAATAATATTATTCTCACTGTTTCTGACCCTAATCCACAAGATACTGTAACCTTTGCTATTACAGGGGGAGCGGATCAATCTTTATTTACTCTTGATCCCACAACGGGTCAACTCACGTTTAATAGTATTCCTGATTTTGAAAATCCCATTGATAGTAATCAAGATAATATTTATGAGGTGCAGATTACAGCCCACGATAATTTTGGGGAACCGGCAACGACTACTCTGAGGGGTTTAACTGTCTCTGCACTGAATATACAAGTTACCAATGTTAACGAAACCCCAACAAATCTAACCCTTAGCAATACCAATATTAACGAAAATGTCGCCCCTCTGACTGTAGTTGAAGATTTCAGCACCACAGATCCTGATGCGGGTAATACTTTCACCTATACTCTGATAAGTGGTGTGGGAGACACTGATAATAATCTCTTTACTATTAGTAGTAATCAACTGAAAATTAATGCTTCTCCCGATTTTGAAACTAAGAGTAGTTACAGCATCCTTGTCAAAACCACAGACCAAGGGGGGTTAAGTTACGAAAAACAATTAACTATTGGGGTCAATGATCTTAACGAAGCCCCAACAAGTCTAACCCTTAGCAATAACAGTGTTAACGAAAATGTCGCCCCTCTGACTGTAATTGGAAACTTCAGCACGACGGATGTTGATGCGGGTAATACGTTCACCTATACTCTGATAAGTGGTGCGGGAGACACTGATAATAATCTCTTTACTATTAGTAGTAATCAACTGAAAATTAATGCTTCTCCCGATTTTGAAACTAAGAGTAGTTACAGCATCCTTGTCAAAACCACAGACCAAGGGGGGTTAAGTTACGAAAAACAATTAACTATTGGGGTCAATGATCTTAACGAAGCCCCAACAAGTCTAACCCTTAGCAATAACAGTATTAACGAAAATGTTGCTCTTCTCACTGTAATCGGAGATTTCAGCGCCACAGATCCTGATGCAGGTAACACATTATTTACCTATAGCCTGGTAAACGGTGCAGGAGACACGGATAATAATGTCTTTACCATTAGTAGCAATCAACTAAAAATTAATGCTTCTCCCGATTTTGAAACTAAGAATAGTTACAACATCCGTGTCCAAACCACAGACCAAGGAGGGTTAAGTTATGAAAAACAATTAACTATTGGTGTTAATAATGTTAACGAAACCCCAACAAATCTCATCCTTAGTAATACCAGTGTTAACGAAAATGTTGCCCTTCTGACTGTAATCGGAGATTTCAGTACCACGGATATTGATACGGGTAATACCTTCAGTTATAGCCTGGTAAACGGTGCAGGAGACACGGATAATAATGTCTTTACCATTAGTAGCAATCAACTAAAAATTAATGCTTCTCCCGATTTTGAAACTAAGAATAGTTACAGCATCCGTGTCAAAACCACAGACCAAGGGGGGTTAAGTCATGAAAAACAATTAACTATTGGTGTTAATGATCTCAATGAAATTATTGGTAATCCTTCAATTAACAATGGACGTAACCCAATTGTAGGAACTGCTGTTTCTGACTACATTATAGGCGGTCCAGGGGCAAAAACCATTACCGGAGGTGCGGGTAATGATTTGTTCGTATTTACCGATCTTCGAGATGTGGGACAACGGATTACGGATTTTACTGTGGGAGCAGACAAAATTGTTCTTACTAAATTAATCAGTAGTATAAGTTATAATGGCACTAATCCTATTGCGGATCAATACATCAGATTTGTAGCGGGAACAGGTAGTAATACTGGTAGTACCTTTTTGCAAATTGATCGGGATGGGATTTCCGGTAGTGCCATATTTAAGAACTTCCTTCAGATTGACAACATCACTACCACCCAGTTAAATAACGTTGATAACTTTGTCTTTTAACATTTTCTATCAGGACCTCTATGTTGACTCAACTTAAAAACCCTCTGATCACCATCGGTATAACCTTGTCCACTGGTATCAGTTTCATGGCAATCTCTGCTCCTGCTTACTCTATCACCTTAGTTAATTTAAACACTTTTAACTCCATTGGAGATGTTAGTAGTAACAAAACAGTTATTTACTCAGGTTTATTGAATACGGTTATTACTGGTGGTGGTACTGATAGTTTAGAGGCATTTCTGAGTATTGATCCGAACAATTTTTCAAATGCTATTCCAGACAATCAATATGGTTCAGCCATTAAAAGTACCTTCACTAACATCAATTCTGGAGATGTGTTTAGCTTCAACTGGGATTTTACAAGCACAGATCAAGATCAAGCTTTTGTAACGATTGCCAATAATATTCAACCCTTAACTGGTAATAATGGTACTTATAACTATGCCTTCACTTCACCGGGAAGTTATAATGTTGGTATTGGGGTTGTTGACGTTAATGATTCAACAGGTCAATCAACTCTCACCCTAAGTAATGCTCAAATTCAGGCTGTTCCTTGGGAAACTGATACCCTACCAATATTAGGTAGTACAATTCTTTTTGGTATTGGTGTTTGGGCTAAACGTAAATACACTGACAATTCTAAATCTTGACACTCCCTAATTAATAATTTTAATATGTCTATCAAAGTTGGAGATACCGCGCCTAATTTTAGTCTACCTACCCAAAACGGCGAAAATGTTAGCTTGGCAGACTTTCGGGGTAAAAAATCCGTTGTTCTCTATTTTTATCCCAAGGATGATACACCAGGATGTACTATAGAATCTTGCGCTTTTCGAGATCAATATGCAGTATTTCAAGCCGCTGGCGCTGAAGTTATTGGTGTGAGTGGTGACTCTAGCGACTCTCATCAAAAGTTTGCAAATAAATACAATTTACCTTTTACACTTTTAAGTGATCAAGGTGATAAAGTCCGAAAACAATATGGTGCAACTACCGCTTTTGGTTTTATTCCCGGCCGAGTCACCTATGTGATTGACAAAAATGGTGTGGTTCAGTATGTACTTGATTCCATGTTGAACTTTAAAGGCCACGTTGAAGAAGCATTGAAAACCCTGCAACAACTAGCAGCATAAATTAAGATCCCCGACTTCTCAGAGAAGTCGGGGATCTGACTCTCGATAATTAAACTCTAGATTTTTCTGCTACACCAACATGAGCAGATTTGCCATTTTTACCGTTGCCGTTACCGTTATTACGAGGTTGAATTACTCCATAACCGCCGTGATTACGTTCATAAATGACGTTAATCTCTCCACTTTCTGCATTATGAAACATATAAAAGTCATGTCCCACCAGTTGCAGTTGTTCTTGCGCTTCTGCCAATGTCATTGGTGGCATGGAGAAGTATTTGGTGCGAACAACCTCTTGGGGTAATTCAGCGGTGCGATCGCCTATTAAATCCGCTGCAACTGTTTCGGGCGCTACTACTTCGTTAGTTGATATAGGTTGAGTTTTATGATCCTGCCTTTTTTCCTTATATTTCCGTAATTGCCGAGCAATTTTGTCGGCAACTAGGTCAATACTTGCATATAAGCTTTCGCTGCTTTCCTCCGCACGGATAACACTACCATTAGCATAAATAGTTACTTCTGCCGCTTGCTTCGTACTTATTCGGGGATTGCGAGCTACGCTTAAATGGACATCCACTTGATTGGTGATGTTCTGGAAGTGACTAACTGCCTTTTCAATCTTTTGATGCACATATTCACGAATTGCATCAGTGATTTCAATATTTTTACCGTGGATGACAAGCTTCATGTAAACTCTCCCGCTCAATATTATATGTGATGTTTTCAGTTAGGAATAGAAATTGCGGTAAGGCCTATCACTGCCACCAGCATAAATCGCCACCTATCCCTAAGACATTGCCTTTTAGCATTTTTAACACTTCTTACATCATGTTTGCGCTATTTATCGTCTTGTTTCCAACTGTTTACCAAGGAATTGGCTGTTTGAAGCAAAACTATTGAATTAGGCCTTTTGAGATATATTTCTTTTAAACGCCTACTTCTATGGAACTTTACCAAAATAGGAGTGCTTGCCGTTCTATAAAACTTACCCAAAATTACCAAAGTCTAGACACATCTGGACAGCGATAACCTTAGTGTTTACTTCCTGCTTCATCACGGTCTTAGAATGGCTTCTAAGAGGTTTTTCCGCTCCACAGGCAATCTCGGTAGAACTTACCGTTTCTGACCGTAGTTCCTAAAAGGAACCCTTTTCTTGTCCCCCAGTCTTGTTCACTATTGTATAGAGAATACAACCATTTTGGGAAATTTGATCCTGATTGATACAAATAAATTTTTAAGTTGCCATCAGTCAGTAAATTAGCTGGTATTGTCTTAGCTTAATGCTCTTCTCCCAACGCCCATTCAGGTTATATATTCAAACTAGCACCTTGTGGTTTATAAAATATATTTCCTTGACGTTCCTTTAAGATCCTTTGCATAGCTTGACATTTGTTCGTTATATTTTTGGGAAATAAGAGGTAAGTAGCTTAACACAATTAAATATAAAACCTCTCTCCAAACCTGTCCCCTACCAGGGGAGAGGCTTTGACTCCCCCTTCCCTGGTAGGGAAGGGGGTTGGGGGGTTAGGTTTATATTATATTTTTACATTTTTTAACGCCCACTTACTTATCGGGTGTCTTCCCTCTTGCCTCTTTCTTGCTTATCACCTATTCACTGATGATTCCTAGCACTCAATTGAACCCGTACCGTTGTTTACTATATAATGTTGGCGTAATGCCTTATGAAACCGCTCATCAGTGGCAGCGATCGCTCGTTGCAGAACGCATTCACAATCCAGAACTAGATGATGTCTTAATTCTACTAGAACATCCCCCGGTCTACACCTTGGGGACAGCAGCAAATCCAGAATTTATTAAATTTAATCTTGACAAAAGTGATTATGATGTGCATCGCATTGAAAGAGGCGGCGAAGTTACCTATCATTGTCCCGGACAATTGGTAGGTTATCCCATTTTAAACTTACGCCGTTATCGTCAAGACTTGCATTGGTACTTGCGTCAACTTGAGGAAGTATTAATTCGCGTTTTAGCAAATTACGACTTGAAAGGAGAACGGATTCCTGGTTTTACCGGAGTTTGGCTAGAAGGATACAAAATTGCTGCCATCGGCATAAAAGTGAGTAAATGGATTACCATGCACGGTTTTTCCTTAAATGTTTGTCCAGACATGACAGGATTTAAACAAATTATCCCCTGTGGCATTATTGATAAACCAGTCAGCAGTTTAGCCAAATGGATTCCTGACATTACCTGTAACCAAGTCCGTCCTTTTGTCAATCAATGTTTTGCAGAAGTATTTGGTGTGGAATTTGAGGTTGATAGATCTCCGACTAGCACCGCAGTGCGGAATTAAAAATTAAAAATTAAAAAAGCAGATTACACAAGCTTTTGTCAAATTTTTAATGGTTGATTGACTTACGCCGTTGTGTACTAGCTACAAAAATCTTTACAATAAAGAAGAATAGCAATCATACATAATACAAATTAAAAATCATGGGAATATTCGGATTTGGCAAAAAGTCAGCCATACCTACACCTGAGCAAGCCTTACCAGGACGCGCAGAAGTAATGCGAGTATCAGTACAACATTATGTTAATAAAAATCGTCTTCAAGCACCTTTTCCCCAAGGCTTAGAAACCGCCATGTTTGGTTTAGGCTGTTTTTGGGGAGCAGAACGCAAATTTTGGCAACAAGAAGGAGTTTACACCACTGCGGTAGGATATGCGGCTGGTTACACACCCAACCCCACCTATCAAGAAGTCTGTAGTGGCATGACCGGTCACAATGAAGTAGTATTAGTTGTATTTGACCCCAAAATCATTACTTATTCCCAACTGTTGAAAGTGTTCTGGGAAAGTCACAACCCCACCCAAGGAATGCGTCAAGGGAATGATGCTGGTACTCAATACCGTTCAGGAATTTACGTTTATTCACAAGAGCAAAAAGAACTAGCAGTAACATCACAGAACGCTTATCAACCAGCCCTCAGCAGTGCTGGGTATGGCAAAATTACCACAGAAATTTTAGATGCACCAGAATTTTACTATGCTGAAGAATACCATCAGCAATATTTAGCCAAAAACCCCGGTGGTTATTGTGGTTTAGGTGGTACTAACGTAGCTTGTCCCGTAGGTATTCCTGAAGCACAAGTTAGTTAGAACCATAGAAATCAACATCATATCGTAGGTTGGGTTGACGCAAGGAAACCCAACAAAATCCTCGATCATCTTGGGTTTTGTTATGTTATAAACACTAGAATTCACATTTTCTCTTAATTTAAATACTATGTCCTTACTCAAAACCTCGCTTACAGGCTTAAAAGCAGACTCATTCCGTCATCCTCTGGACTTGGAAGCCACCAAAACTCTCAAACAAATTCCCGGTTTAGATATGATGGTGCGAAATTTGCTCGGTCCCATGGCCGAACAGGTTTTCTATGTGGAAAATATCGCTTCTAGTATTTTAGTAGGAGAAAAACAACTTCCTGATTTACACAAGTTACTATTAGAAGCTTGTCAAATTCTGGATATTGATCCACCTCAGTTATATGTGCGTCAACACCCAGCCCCTAACGCTTATACCTTTGCCATGCGAGGTAAGCAGCCTTTTGTGGTCATTCATACATCCTTGATTGAAATCCTCACCCCTGAAGAAATACAGGCTGTAATTGCCCATGAATTGGGTCATCTTAAATGTGATCATAGCGTGTATTTAACACCTGTGAATTTATTGATTTTAGCTGCTGCCATTGTCCCAAATGTCGGTGCTGTTTTGGCTCAAGCTATCCAGTCACAATTATTAGAATGGGTCCGCTGTGCTGAGTTTACCTGCGATCGCGCCGCTTTGTTAGCTACCCAAAATCCGAAAGTTGTCATGTCAGTATTAATGAAGTTAGCCGGCGGTTCTCCCAGTTTAGCCCCCCAACTCAATTTAGATGCCTTTGTTGACCAAGCTCGTGCCTATGATGACATTAGTAAAACGGAATTGGGAGAAATGGTCAAATCCGCCCGCACAGCCCAATTAAGTCATCCTGTCCCCGTATTACGAGCGAAGGAAATTGACCGTTGGGCAGGTAGTCAAGAGTACCAAAAATTAGTGCAAAATCACGGCATTAATCACAAAAGTGAAACTATATCTCAAGGTGGATGGAGGAATTGGTAGATTTTGCTAGAGTCAATCAAGATATGAATTCTTTATCAGCGATTAATTTATTTGGATATGAACAACTAGCAAAAGAGCATCTTTCCCAGATGGCTTTTGATTATTACAGCAGTGGTGCATGGGATGAAGTGACCTTGCGGGATAATCTCGCTGCTTTTACAAGAGTGAAACTTCGTCCGAAAATGTTAGTTGATGTTAGTAACATTAACCTCACTACCCAGGTTTTAGGGGAATCTTTGCAATTACCCCTATTAATCGCACCCATGGCTTTTCAATGTCTGGCTGATCCAGAAGGAGAAATTGCTACAGCCTTAGCTGCGGCTGATGCAGGTGTGGGCATGGTGTTGAGTACCCTTGCTACCAAGAGTTTAGAAGAAGTTGCCACAGTTGCCAATGGTTTGCAATGGTTTCAGCTTTACATCCATAAAGATCAGGGTTTAACTCAGGCTTTGGTGCAACGAGCATACACCGCAGGATACAAAGCAATTTGTCTGACGGTAGATGCGCCTATGTTGGGAAAAAGAGAACGAGATCAGCGCAATGAGTTCACTTTACCCCCTGGCTTACATCCCGCTAATTTAACTAATATCTCTGGTTTGGACATTCCCCAAGCACCAGGAGAATCTGGTTTATTGACTTATTTTGCTCAACAAATTAACCCCGCAGTCACTTGGAAGGATTTGGAATGGTTACAATCTCTGAGTCCCCTACCTTTGGTAGTGAAAGGAATTTTACGGGCTGATGATGCTGTGCGGGCTGTAGAATATGGAGCGCAAGCAATTGTAGTTTCTAATCACGGTGGTAGACAATTAGATGGAGCGATCGCTTCTTTGGATGCTTTACCTGATATTATCGCCGCAGTAGACGGTAAAGCCGAAGTCCTATTGGATGGTGGTATCCGTCGGGGTACAGATATCCTCAAAGCCTTAGCTTACGGTGCTAAAGCCGTACTCATTGGCCGTCCGGTGTTATGGGGATTAGCGGTAGCTGGAAAAATTGGCGTATCTCACATCATTTCCCTATTACAAGATGAGTTAAATTTGGCAATGGCTCTGAGTGGTTGTGCCAGTTTGGGGGATATTGATTCTAGTTTGGTGAGCCAATTACCAAAAAATTTCTAAATTAAATCTAATTACCTCTTGCCAAACTAAAAAAAATAGGCTATACTTACAAAAGTGACACCCAAGGGCGGGTGGCGGAATTGGTAGACGCACCGCACTCAAAATGCGGCGGCCGTGAGGTCATAGGAGTTCGATTCTCCTCCTGCCCATTTAGAAAAATAAATTCGAGCCACAGACACGAAATAATGTCTGTGACTGGTCTCTCGTGAATATTTCTTTGCTTAATACAGCGGTTTCCGCTCTTATGATGTACAAAGGTGGTGGGGGCATCTTAGCCGCTAGATATGTACCTCATAGCACCGGGAAGTGCTGTATAATTCCGAAATTAAGTAGGGCTGGCTGAATAAAGCTATACTCAACACGGCTTATTCATTTGATTCTGTGGGTAGGGGTTTAGCACTGCTAAACCCCTACAAATTTAGGTTTTTCATAATTTCCTAAAAGTCCATGTCCCAACCGTGTTTAGTATAAAGCCGTTTATTAAAAAGCGTTTCGTGGATTTTTAGAACAAAAAAATGCAAAGTTTTGGTTTATGGTGTCTCAAAACAGTTGCATTTTTCCTTGTCGGATCTAGGAAATTGAGGATATCCAGATAGGTGAAACAGTTAAGATTTCCCCACCCATGGCTTAAGCCACGCCTCGCTATCAGCAAACCTAACTAACCGCTTGACTCTTAGTATAGTAATATGAACTATACCTATAATTATAGTTATATCCGAGTCCTCGGAATTTGTCGCCGTTGACTACTAATCCTAGTAAATTGATGGGAGATGCTTTTAGCGTATGAACAAGTTGCTTTGCGACTGATTTATCTGTTTTATCAATTCTTACAACTAGCATCACACCATCAGTATGAACTGCTACCAATCTAGCATCTACTAATCCTGACAAAGGAGGAGTATCATAAATCACCAGATCAAAATGCTCGGTGAAATAGTCCATTAGTTGACTCATTTTATCTGATGAGAGCAACCGGGCAGGATCGGGTGGTACAGGACCTGCGGTAATCACAGATAAATCATCAAATCCAGGCACTTTTTGAATTACTTGCTCTACATCTATATCTGAAGAAATTAAACTAGTTATTCCCCACAGATTATTTAATTTTGATATTTTGTGAACCTTGGGTTTGCGGAGGTCACAATCTACAAGTAATACTTTTTTCCCCATGACCGCGGCTGTTTTTGCCAAGCTAAATGCCACCGTACTTTTACCATCTCCGGGGACAGCAGAGGAAACAACTAAAGACTTAATTGGTCGATCAGAATTAAGCAGTTGAATATTACTATATAAAACTTGCAAGGATTCCCAAAATGATCCCTGTCCATAATAATAGCTGGATCGGGAAGGACGACGAGGAGAAGTGTTAGATTCATCACTTACCATAAGAGGGTCTACAACTACTTCTGGTTCTTGATCTTTTCCTCTCTTTCTCAGGTTGAAAGATCGACTCCCAACTAAGTTTTTATTAAAGGGAAGAGATCCTAATAAAGGCACTCCCATCTTATCCTGGACATTTTCAACACTGTGATAGGTATTATCAGTCTGTTCTCTGAGAAAAGCAGCACCTATGCCCAACAAAGAACTAGCCACAAATCCCAATAGTAAACTCCGGGGAACATTTGGGGAAATTGGATATCTTGGTAGAGTAAATGCTTGGATTAATTCCCAAGGTAGTTCTGTTTGTGCTACGTCTATTTGTAATTGTTCACGTTTAGCTAAAAACCTCGTCAAACTCTCATTTGCTAGTTGTAAATTCAGTTGAATGTCAGTGTATTGTCTAGAGAGAATTGGTAGTTGTTTTAATTCGCTTTGTAATTGTTGTTCTGCTTGTGTCAGTTGTTGATTATCTACTTCTACTTTCCGAACGAGAACAGCCGCTTGAGCTATTCTAGTGTTCAAAATTCGTTTTGCTTCTGCATTGATAATAGGTAAGAGATTGTTTCTTTTCTCTTGTAAGGTTTGAATAACTGGGTTATCAGTTTGAAATCGAGCTAATTCTCCAGATATTTGAGTATCTAATTGGCGCTGTTGGGCAATTAACTGTTGGTAAAGAGGAGCATCATTGAGAATGGCCAATTGTTCTTCTGGTGTCTGCAATCTCAGATAATTATTTTTAGCAGCGGCTAACTGTTGATTTACAGATAGTCGTTGTTGTGCCAAAGATTGGAGTTTTCCAGTAATTATTCCAGATTGGCTTTCTGGACTAATAAAATTGTATTTTTGGCGAAATATTTGCATTTCTTTTTGCAACTGTGTCACCCGATTTTGGATATTGGGTAGTTGTTGATTCACAAATTTAACGCCTTGACTTAGTTTGGTTTGCCGCTTGTCTAGGCTGTATTTTAAATAGAATTGAGAAAATGTATTCAAGACGAATTGAATTTCTTGAGGATTATTACTTTGATAGCTGATTTCGATGATTTTTGTTGTTCCAACACGACGAATATTTAAACTTGAAACAAGGGAATTATAGGTAATTTCAGGATATGATTGTTGCAATGTTTTAATAATTGGTTCTAGCAGTTCTGAACTTTTGAGAACTTGAATTTGACTTTCGTAATCTAGTCCAGGTTTAGAAAAAGGAGATTCTACCTCCAGGTTTATTTTCCCTACTTGATCATCATTATTAACAGGTTCAACTAAGATTTGAAAGTTTCCTTGATATATAGGTTCTTGCTTCAGTGTTGAATAAGTAACACCAGTCATACCAGCAGAAATAACCGCTACAATGATAATTGCTCGGCGTTGTAAAAGTTCAAAAAAGCTCTTAAAACTTAGACCATCAGACTGTTCCTGTTCAGCAAACTGAGAAAATGTAGAATCTGGAAATGATCCAGATGTAGGAATGATGCTATTGATAGAATTGGTCTGGTTTGTAATTTGCTTATTAAGCATTGATTTCTATTGTGTAAGTGGTAAGGGAATGATATATAAACGTTTTTACTATTGTGAAGAAATTGCTATTTGTTAATTCAACAACTCAATTAAGCTGGAAGATATACTTAAATGGAATTTGTCATAAACCAAACCTTGGTATAATTTTCATGCCTGAGATTTTGTATAAACTTAGAGATAATTAGGTCATGCCACTATTTTAAGCTTCTGGAATACCAAAAACAATGTATTTGCACATTATACTCTTACTCATCCAGTATTTGTATATATTGCCAAAACAGACAGTATTTTTTTATATACTAATTTTTGCAACTATTCATTTTTGGTGGTGCGAGACACAACATCTTCCCATTCTGTCCTTTTTTTGATTGGTTGAGCCGGATTTCCTGAGTAGATGATACTAGCTTCTAAGGATCTACCTGTGACACTACCTAATGCTAAAACTGCTCCCCTACCAATGGTGACACCAGGACCGATAACTGATTTAGCTGCTATCCAACTGCTTTCTTGAATATGAATGGGGGCAGGAATCAGTTTAAAATTGGGGTGATTCCAGTCATGATTACCAGTACAAAGATAAACGCCTTGGGATAAACACACATGATTTTCGATGACTACGGTTGCTAGATTGTCAATCCAGGTATTTTCTCCAATCCAAACATGATTACCAATGGTCAAGCGCCAGGGAAACTTAATGCGGACTCCAGGCTTGATATTCACACCTTTGCCGATACTAGCTCCAAAAAGCCTCAGTATCGAAACTTTTATAGATGAGATAGGTAGCCAATAACTTTCAACTAATGGTGAGCCAATAAAGTACCATAAAAGTTGTTGACTATATGGCGCTCCGGGTGTGTAGCTGCCGACTGTGTAATTGTCTAAACGCATAAAATGGGGGGCGAAAACGTGGGTTAAAGCTGGCTCCTGTCCGACCTGAGACAATCCACAACAGGGAACGTCCACTATCACGAACAATGCGAAGTATAGATTCTCTAGGTTGTGGAGAAGGGATAGAGATAGGAGTAAAAGTAATACCTTGACTTCCTAAAACTAAGGTAGCAATAGTTTTAGCTCTGGGCAGATGAAAGGCAGAGGTAATTAAGTAAATATGTTGAATATGGCGCTGTTGGAAATCTTTAACGAGCGTAGTAAAATTAGTAACAGTGTCAACAGCACGGTAGTCAAGGTGAATGCGATAAGTGGGAATAGCTACAGCTTGGAAAATGGAAAAAGCTTGGGCTGGGGGAGCGCCACTAGAGATCCAAATATCTAAATTGGGATGGTTTTGAGCAAATTCTGCGGTAAATCTTTCCCGATCCGGACTACCACCAAGGGTAAAGATAACTTGGGGATAGGGGGCTTGGTAGGAAGCGATCGCTATTCGGATGGGTATAATACTTAGAAATATCATGATCAAGCCTGTGGAGGCAAAAACTACATACTTTGCAATTTTGCAATGCAACAATTTCATTAGAGATATTACTTAAAGTTTCAATTTCTCTGCTTCAATTATATGTATGCTGAGGAGAATTTCTGCCAATACTCGCTGAAATGTATAATACCAACCATGCCAACCGTCAAGAATACCACCTTTGATAATCAGACAATAGACTAAAATTATTAAAGGTGCTAAAACTTTCTTTTTGCGGATGCGATCGCTGATTAATTTAGATTTCTGTTATGATCTTATTTTGGCGATTCCTAGGTCGCGCTATCTCTATTCCTTCGGAACGCTATGCGAACGAGTCCCGTCAGGGATACGCTATCGCATTTCCCAAGAAAAACTTTAAAGCAAGTATCTAATTGGAAAGATTCATTCGCTCAACAATAAACCTCGACAGGGAAAATCTGATCAAATTATTGTGTCTACCACAATCTTTGGATTGAGTAGCTGTCGAAGGCAGAATCTACACTGAGAATTGGCATTTGGCTGGCTATGGACTGAGCTATGAGCATCCGATCAAAGGGATCTCGATGGTGGGGGGGAAGGCTACCTAAAGTCCAAATATGGGCTAATTCAAGAGGCAGCAATTGGATGTCATTAATCTGCTGCTGGACGGCTAACAGTTCGGATAAGGTCATATCAAAGCGGAGTTTACCCAACTGGAGTTTAATTTGCATTTCCCAGATGCTGGCTATACTCAGGAAAAGGATATTGCTTCGGTCTAAAATCAGGCTACTGGCTCTTGTAGAGAGTTTCTCTGGACAGATGCCGCACCAAATGAAAGAATGGGTATCTAGCAATAGATTCATTCTTCACCTAGCCAAAATTCATCCGGGAGGGGATTGTTAAAGTCTTCGCTCATCCATCCTTTGCCTTTTTGGAGTCCAAGAATCCGAGGTGGTTGGGGAATAATGTCTTTAATGTGTGGGTGGACATATTTTTGGCTAAGGAACTCAATGAAGTCTTCAATTTGCTGAAGCTGTTCGGGAGGAAGTGCTTGGATCTTGTTGAGTAGTATCTCTGGCTTAGGGATGATTTGGGTTGTCATATTACCGTCGGGGTTCATGTTTTTTATTTTTGGGTTCGCTCAATATCTATTTTCTCTGCTTCTATTATATGTATACTCAGCAATATTTCTGCCAATACTCTCTGAAATGTATAATACCATCCATGCCAACCGTCGAGAATACCGCCTTTGAGGATGAGACAATAGATGAAGATTATTAAAGGTGCGAGGATTTTGCGTTTACGAAGGCGATCGCCTATACTAAGTTCATGCTCTGGTGTTTCTAGAAGTTTTTTACTTTCAATTACCATATAACGATCTTGCGCCCATAACCAACGACTCAATGGTTTGCGATCGTCGTGGTGAATGTATGCTGATAATTGACTAGATTTACCTTGTACAATCACTTTATGAGCGTGTCCATCATCTTGATAAATTGCTTTTTCTCTTTTATAAAGGACTTTGCGGGGTGGAAGCAAAGTACCACGTAAGGGTTTACCAAAAACACAGTATTTGAACCTGACACTATAGCTATTTATAGCTGAATCTATTGGCAAAGATGTAATTTCCCGAATTAAATCATCGGTTAATATATAATCTGCATCTAGAGATAGTACCCATTCTGATGTAATTTTTGACAGTCCATAATTGCATTGATTAGCAAAAGAATCAAATTTTCTTTGAAATACTTCTAATTGAGGGTAGGAAGACAAAATTTCTAATGTTTTATCTGTGCTATAACTGTCAATTACAACAATCTTGTTAACCCAATTGAGTTTTTCCAGGGTGCGATTGATATTGAGCGCTTCGTTATAGGTAAGGATGAGAGGAGTAATTTGTTCTAACATTAGGATATTTAAATAAATTCTTGTTATTGAACTATGGTACTAGAACACAACATACTTTTCCAAAGATAGGGAAATCTACCCGCAAACTTAAACTTGATATTTGTACAGTTTTCTGATTTAAGTAAAGCCGTCATAGTTGGTACAGAAAAGAATTTGATATGACCACCATCCCAAAGAGCGGTAAAATGGTTGTCCATTTTCCCTGTAGCAGCCATAACTAAGTTTTTTAGATAACCATGATAGGGTGTGGTAAGTATTAAACGACCATTGGGTTTGAGGAGTTTTTTAGCGCTTCTGACTAATTCTTTAGGATAAAATAAATGCTCAATTACCTCAATAGAAATCACAATATCAAAGTTGTTTCCTAGTTCAGAATATGGTAAATCGTAAATGCTACCTTGAATAAAGTGACAATTGGGAAAAGTTTGATTAGCCAATTTTACACCTGATTCAGATTCTTCAACACCAACAACCTCATAACCCTGCTGTGCTAGGAAATTGCTTAAACTACCATTACCACAGCCAATATCTAAAATCCGAGGTTTTTGTTTATTGGGGGGGGGTAGCATTTCTGACATCATTTCCATAAGTGGTTTTAGCAAATAACCATGATGATGTCCAGCTTGACTATCTTGATAAGAATATTCGTATTGGTTAGGTGTGTTAGTCATTTGTTTGAATAGATCATTTGGTAAGTTAGGTCTTTTACTGGAGATTCTAACCATTGATTAAAAATAGCGATCGCTGCTGGGATTTTTGCTATGATGGTTTATGTTTGTCTTTTATTCACATCTTTCTGATTATCCCATAATCCGCCAGGGAATTAATTCCCTGTCTAATAGCTCAAGTCTACTGAAGTAGACTAAAGATTAATTTTCAGTCCCCTGAAGTAAACTGGATTCTTGGTTTCGGTAACTTACAAGTCTTTTACTGGAGATTCTAACCATTGATTAAAAAGAGCGATCGCTGCTGGGATTTTTGCTACAATTACTTCTGTTTGCTTGGCTAGTTCTAATACTCTTTCTTTTCGCAGTTGCAGATTATAATTATGACGTGCTAAGTGTCTAAATTTGCGAGAATCATTTAATTGTAATAATAGTGAACCTTGCCATAAAGGAGGACGATTTTCTCCACCAATTTCTGCCATTTGTAACAATAGTTGTTCATGCCAATTTTCCGCTTTTGGCATACCTGCAGAAATGCTTTTTTCAGTTAATTTTATTTAGATCTCATCTAAATTGACTCCCAAAGCCCGCAATTTTTCAGCTAATTTGTCTGCCCGTTGTTTCTCCTGTTCTGCTCTTTCGGCAAAAGTAGGAATCCAATCACCATCTTGATTATACCAACGTAGCCACAAACCTTCTGTACCTTGATATTTTCCCGCCCAAACTCCTACTCCTAATTCCAACTCAGGAAACCAGAATTTTGGTTCTAACAGTTCCACTGCTTGATATTTTGTCCCAAATAGTTGAAATACTCGGAGACGATTTTCATATCTATCGAAAATAACATAATATGGCGATCGCAAATACTGTTCATAAGCCTGCCATTTTGTCGGCGGTTTATTCGCGCTTCTTAATGTTTGTCCTAAATCTTCTGCTTCCGTACCTGGTGATAATAATTCTACTATTAAAAATGGAAATAATCCTTCTTGCCAAATCACATAACTCCAGCGCATATCCTCCTGTTTTTCAGAAGCAGGCACTCCTAACACTAAAAACCAATCTGGTTTTTTATACCATGAATAATGGCGAGGATCATAGTATAAGTTTAAATCTGTACCAATGAACATTTCCTCCCTGGGATAAACGGGAGATTGACAGGTTTCCCGTAATAATTGCGGTTGAAAGTCATGAAATTCGTCTGGCAACCATGGCTTCTCTGGATTTTCACTAGGTAAGTCATACATGGTTGGCATGGTTTCCCATGGTGGACGGGGATGAATTGTGGAGTCTAATTCTTCATTAATATCCTCACTGGGTAAATCATACATGGTGGGCAGGTTTTTGTGCGGAGGTGCTTCACTTTGATACATGATGACTATCTCCTGTGTTTCATCTTAACAAGAAGTCGGGGATATAAAAATTATATCTTCATACACTGAAACCATTTTTAATGCTATTTTATCCCATGTATAATTATTCAATATAAACTGACGAGCGCGATAGCGAAGCGCGACCTAGGAATCGCCCATTTTTTTTAGCTGATTGAGGATGATCTAAGAAATTCTGAAAATTTAAACTTGAGGGTTACTAAATCTCCTCGGAATTAATCCCCATAGATTGAAGTTTTTCAGTTAATTTAGCAGCTTTTTGTTCAGCTTCCTCAGCCCTTTGACGTTCTTGTGCTACTAATTCACTTCCCCAAAGTAATAAATTTCCTGATTTATCCCACCAACGTAACCAAGAGGTTTCCATTTCCGCTTTTTTTCCGATCCATACACCTAGAAATAGGTTTAAGGATTCTAAATAAAATCGCTTATTTTCATCTGGGGATTGTTGTTCATATTTACCGTCTACTAAATGGTAAACACCTAATGTCCCTGTTTGGGGATGGAAAATTACATATACAGGAATTCTTAAAATTTGCTCATAAAAATACCATTTGCCATAAGGTTGTTTTATTATACATTCATTTTTGAAATATGAACCCACCCTAACCCTCTCTAAGAATTAGAGGAATTTGAAAAGTTAATTAGATTTTGATACACTGAAATCATTTTTAGGGCTATCCTATCCCATGTATAATTTTCTAATATAAACTGCCGGGCGCGATCGCCCATTTCTTGAGATTTTTGAGAATGATTCAGACAATGTTCAATCACGCTGGTAATTTCTACAATATCTAGTTCGGGAACGTAACCAACATCATTCTCCTGAATCATAGAAGCTAAAGCTACACCAGGAGTGACAATAGTAGTTAGACCTGCTGCCATTGCTTCGAGTACAACAACTCCAAAATTTTCAGAATGAGAAGTCAGAACAAATATATCAGATCCTTGTAGTAAAGTATCTTTCATTTCACCTGTCACAAATCCAGGACGATGGGTGCAATGATCAAGTTGATTATTAATCAATATTTCACTGATTTCGGTTTCATAATCTGGAGAGCCATTACCTGCTAAGATGAATGTAAACTCTTTACTTTTTACTTTACTCAGAGCCGGAATTAGATAATCTAATCCCTTTTTATAATGTAACCGTGACATAAATAAGATAATTGTTTGCTCTGGAGGTATGTTAAACATTTCCCGTAATTTTTGACGAGCTTGGGGAATATCTGCCGGAATTTGTAGTCCTAATGGCATAACAACGGGTGGAACTCCTAACCCTAAAAGTTCAACTTCTTGAACTTCCTTTGTGGAAGTTAGTTGTAAAATATGACTATGTTGAAGATTACTTTTTTCTATCAGTGATAAATATATCTTTTTTTTCAGTTGACTCTGTTGTAAAGACCATTCACACAGTAAACCATGCGGTTGATTAATATAAGGTACTTGCTTAAATCTAGCAATTATCATTGCTACAGTTGAGGCATAAGAAAATAAAGCATGAATATGTACTAAATCATATTCATGAATATGTTTCCATAGCCATTTGGTTAACTCCCAAGAAAAGGCAAATTCCCGAACAAAAGAGACTTGGGGAGAGAAGCGGGGAAAGAACCTAGTAGGAATTTCTTGATACTGAGTCAATTGACATAATGGAACATCTAGCAAATCAGTTCCGTTGTCATTAGTCGTTACTAATTCTACGTTAACTTTGGTATTTTTGAGAGATTGCAGCATTTCCAAGACGGCTTGGCTTGCTCCTCCACGGTGTGAACCGACGGAAGGAATGACATGAAGAATCTTCATGATTTAAATGAAAGCTTATGATTGTGGTAATACTGAGAGATTGAGGAATTATACTCTCGCTGTGCAAATTCAATCAAATAGTTACCGAGAACAAGATATAAGAAAACCGCAAGGAGTGAGAATGTCAAATTACCTAATAGATAGGCTTCTGATATACCACCAACTAACAAAGAAAGCAACCCAGCCATAACTACACTGCATTTTAGATAATAGTCTGGTCTAATTTTGGAGAGATGATCCAGCTTGAATATCATTTGTAAACTAGTCCAACCAAACATAAACATTGGTATCGCACCTACTAAACCCATGCTTCCCAAGACACCCAGCCATGAACTTTCGCCAAAGCGCAGGCGATCGCCTACAAAGGGCGCTCCAAATAGGGGATACTCTAGAAATATTCGCCAATAGCCACTCCAAACCCCGTCACGGGTACTGGTGTCTAAGTTAGACCACTTGGAAGAGGTTGCGGATAATAGTCCTGGTGTATCTAGATCTGTGGGACTGAGGGAGGGTAGAACAAATGCTGCAATTACTGCGAAAATCAATACTATTTGCAATAATTTTCCACCCTGACGGCGGAAAAAAATCAGCACTGAAACAACAGCCACAATTGTACCTGTGCGGGATGCGGTCATCAATAAGCCGAAGATTGCCAAAGCTAAAAACCCTACCCAGATCCACTTAATCCAGGAATGTTTTTCATTATGAAAGAATAGGAATAAGAAGGCAGGTATAGTAGCAGTAATCAAAATGGCTGCGTGATGAGGATTGCCCGTAGTCCCCAAAAACCAGCCATGAACGAATGTAATGGCATATTTGTCAATTAATGCTTGATAACCATTAGCAATACCAAATATCACCCCTACCATAGCCATTGACCATACCCCTAGTTGAAAATTCTCTTCATTCTGAAGCCATCTTGATGGACCCAAAATCACCATTAACACTAATCCCCCAAAGGTAGCAGCACTTAAAAAAGCAAAACCTAAATTCCCATAAACTAATATTTTGAAGAAAATTACACTTTGAACTAAGATCAGATAAGTAAGCGGCTGAGGCATGATTTTTTTCCGCCAGATATTCTTTGCCTTTAAAGCAATAAATATTAATAACACCAGCAAAACTATCGTTAATGGTCGTCCAACTTCACGAATTTGCTGGAGGGGAAAAACTAGCGGTGGAGGTTCTTTGATAAATTCGTTGCCGAATTTATTGAGAGATGCAGCAAAACCAAAGATAGCTACCAGAAACCAGCCCAAACGGGGGCTACTTTGGTTAGCTTGTAAAGCGAAGAATAAACCACCACCTAAGAGTATAAAACCCAAAGGTGTGACAATAAAATTAAGTAATTGATTGACAAAATTCATATATGCCTACTTACTGCACAGATTTGATGATGGTTAACCAGCGCTCTGCCCATATTTCTGCTCCATAGGGTTCTGCAAAGCTCTGGGCGCGTTGTCCCCAGATTGGCAAATCATTATAATTATTATGTATCTTGAGTAAAGCTTGGGCTAAGGCTTGAGCATCATTAGCAGGAATAATTATTCCGTTATATCCCGAACGGATAACCTCTACTGATGAACCACAAACTTGAGTGCAAATAACAGGTAAACCAGAAGCAGCGGCTTCAACCAGTGCTAACGGCCAGGGATCAAAACGACTAGGTAATAAAAAAGCCCCTGCATGAAGCCAAATATCTTTCATCTCGCTGGGTTGCACAAAACCTCGGTTTTCAATCCCTGGTTGAGATTGTAGATATGATTCTAATTCACCTTTACCGCAACAAATTAATTTCCAAGGGTCTTGTACTGCTTGGCGATACTGTTGATATGCTGCTACTAAAATATCTATTGCCTTCTCGTGGCTATACCGTCCTACGAATAAAAATGAACGTGGCCAAGATGACTGGTTTCTTGCTGCTAAAAGAGGAGAAAAAGTTTGATAATCTATTCCACACATACCCAAAGGAGAAATGTTTTTCAATGGAATTCCCAAGCGGCGAGCATACTGCCAACTACGCTCTCCATTAACTACAATATGAGCCATACGCTGTAAATAAGAATGCAACATCCAACGAGTTAAATATTGCTTCCAAGTACCCCACCAGGGAGTATCCATACACATAATGAATTTTATATGGCGCAATTGAGATGAGAAAGCTAATTGACGATAGGGTGAATGAAACCATCCACACAGAACTACCACATCAGGATTGTGTTGAATTACCAATTTCTCTATTAATTCTGGTTTATCTCTTTCCTGTAAATCTAGAAGACGGTGAGGAATACCCTGCATTAAGTCATCAGCAAAAGCAGTTTGAGTCCGAGCTTGAAAAGCAATGACAAATACTTCTATCTCAGGTATATCTTGCAATGCTCGCCAGCAAGCTGTCATGTAGCCTGAAATATCAGACCAGCAGAAAATAACTTTAGTCATGAATAATATATAGTTATGTAAGGGTTAAAATTAATCACTTTTGGCATTGAATACCAAGTTCTGATCTCCAACGTTCTGGGTCTTCAACATCGCTAAATAAATCAATCCCAGAATCACCAAATTCAGCCCTGCGAATGTTTTGGAAACCGGCTTTGTTCAATTCTAAAGACAATGAATTGTAATCATACATCCATAAATGAGTGTTACCAGCTAACCAATCTTTGATAAAACTAAGTATATCTCTTTGCCGATGCTCTTTACCCAACCAAGTAATTCTCATAAATTCATGGGCTGCTTCAGGAGTATTAGAGTTAACATAAGTTTTTGCCATAATTTCCAAGTCTGGAACTACTAAGCGAAAAATACCTCCTGGTTGAAGATATCTATAACAATTAGCTAAGGCATAACGCAGTTCTTCTAGGCTGATATGTTCTAAAACATGAGAACAGTACAATAACTCTATACTTTCATCGGGAATTGGTAAACCTTGAACGATATCACCATATTTAACATTTGCTGGATAGCGCCCAAAAGGACCAGATGGAACCAACTTGCCGATAACAGGTAATTTTTGCAAGCGCATAGCTGGACTAGCATCAAAATTTAACCATGTTGGTGGAGCGCAAAGTCCACAACCAAATTGAGTAAAACGAGCTTCTGTGGCTGATAACATATATTTTACCTAGTTATACTCATAAAATGCTTTCTGGACAAGATCAACACAGCGTGACCAAGTATACTGTTTTGCGTGTTCTTTTCCTCGCTGACTATAATCTTGTCGCAGTTGTGAATTTTCCTCAAGTTGGATGAGGATGTCAACAATGGCTGCTGTATCTTCTGGTTCAACAACAATACCTGCTGTTCCTACTACTTCTGGTAAAGAAGCGCGGTTACTGACTACTGTGGGAGTACCTACGACCATTGCTTCTATTGCCGGAATGCCAAAACCTTCATAATGGGAAAGAAACAACAGTGAGGAAGCACAACGCATCAGCCGAGGTAAATCATTATCTGGTACTATTCCTAATAGTTTTACATTAGGTAAATCTTTAGCTGCTGCAATATATTCTGGTTCTGAATCTCCAGCTACGACAATCTGGATATCAGAATTTGTATCTAGTAAACCTTTGGCTACATTGAGGACAAAATCTGCACCTTTTCTTAATCTTAAACCACCAATGACGAAGGTGTAAGAATTGTTGACAGGTTTTTCTAGCTTCAGTGGATCAATTGAGGCAATATCATAAAAAGATTGTTCTACACCACAACCGACAACAACTATTTTATTTGCATCTGCTCCCAGTAATTCAACCATCCGGCGTTTAGAAAATTCAGAAATAGTAAAAATAGCACGATAATTGGCTAAGGCCTTATAAATCCACTGACTCCATTTATAACGAAACCAACGATGTTGACGGGTATTTGACCAAGGTAAATCAGTCTCAAATGCTTGAATATCGTAGATTGTAACTGCTACTGGACAGCGTGAAACTGGAATATAGGTTTCCATTGGTGTAAATAACCAATCTGTGTTTGGAGAAAGGTATTTATCCATTTTAGGAAATTGAGTTAATTTCCACAGTCGTTCGGTGAGGTTCTCCGGTAAAGGGAATGTTTTTAATGGTATATCTCGCAGGGGAGAACGTAAATCAAGTTTACCATCTGCTTGTAACCACTGTTGGGAGCATAGCAACTGTAAGTTTATTGACTCCTGGGATGCTAATCCCAGCAAAGTGTTGTTGATATGTCTTCCCGCACCTGTACAGGGTAAATAGGTACGGGTGGGATGGATATAGGAGATAATGTTCACGAATAAAAATTAAATGTATTAAGTGTTTTTTTCAAAAAGAAGATTTTAAATCTCTTTTTGTGCCTGATAAGTTCCATTTTTTGCTTTTTCAATCCTGTCTAAGTTAAAATGAACTGGGATATAACCAAAATTCATAATTGAATCAACATAGCTTTTTAAGGTTATACCTTGTAGTTCTAAAGCGTCGCCACAATACTCAATCATTCATTTTTGAAAAAATTCATATTTACCTTTGTTTTTGTTTAAGATAATAAACTGTTGGTGTTATGTTGTAAGCTAAAACATATTTAAATTGCATAATTCAAGAACATTTCTTAGTATGCAAATTAAATGCTGATTAGCTTCTTATACTTCTATAAAACTTTAAAGTCTCACTTGTTGTTTTTTCCCAGCGAAAGAAAGCCGCTCTGTCCAAGCTATACTGAGAGTATTTAGCGCGTAAGTCAGAGTTGCAATATAGTTTGAGTATAGACTGACAAAGAGCATCTTTATCTGTAGGTGAAACTAAAAATCCAGCATCTCCTACAACTTCGGGTAAAGATGATGTATTAGAACTAATAACAGGACATCCACATTGCATTGCTTCTAAAACTGGTAGTCCAAACCCTTCATACAGAGAAGGGAAAATAAACCCAATTGCACCACTATATATTGCAGCTAAATCATTGTCATCTACAAATCCTGTAAAGTGAATTAATTCTAAGTCAGCGTCTGTCAACTGATTAGCATTAATCATAGATACTGCCGCATCTTTATGTCCTCCACAGATTACTAAATGTAAATCTTTATTTTTCTCTTGCATAATAACTTGTTTAAAACAAGCTATTAAATGAGCCATATTTTTATGAGGAGCGAGAGAATGAAGAGAGAGAAAGTAATCTCCTTCAGGAAGATGATATTTCTGCTTTGCTGCTTGAATAATTGAGCTATCTGAAACCGGGTAAAAAAGCTCAGGAGACGCAGCTAGATAAATTGTAACGACTTTTTCAGGATTTAACTGTCGTCTGTTTAATAAATCATTACGAGTAGCATCTGATATCGTCGTTACCCAATCATTAGGCTGGATAGTGTCTATAAGTCTTTTAGTAATCCCACGTTGACCTGGAAGAAAATATTTTTCATCTAAAATTAAAGGGGTTAGGTCATAAACTGTTTGTAAATGGCGATTGGGAAGTGCTTTTCTCACTTGCTTGGGAATACGAGGATAAGAAGAATGAAAAATGTCTGCCTCAGCTAGTATTTCTGGAGCGAGTGGTTGCCTAATTATATTAAATAATCTAGAAATATTAACTAAAGTTGACTGCTGGATTTTCTGAAAAATACTCTTACCAGAATAGTTTTTACTGAATTGTGTATTCAACTGATTAACACTTCTAGCAATGGAATTAACTGGATATATAGCAGAACGAAGATCAGGATAGGAATTAAGTAACCTTTCTGTTTGAAGTGATGCTTCTATCGAGCCAGTAGCAGAAAAACTTAGATTGTTTCCTAGTTCTTGATGCAATAAATCAGCTAATGTCCAAGCTGTACGAGCTACACCTGTTCTTGTTTTCGGGTTATCACCAACTGAAGAAATATCAAAGATTACTTTCATGTGGGTTCTCAAGTGAAATTATTTCTAAAAATCAAAATCGTACTCCTCATTAAGTTTAAGTAGATTCTTAAATAAGACTATTAACCGATTTTCTAATTGATGCTTTTGTTGATTACCCAAATTTTCTAACTCTACTACTAAATTTTCCCAATGTAAAGATTTTAAATCTTGATTACGGATGTTTTGAACTGTGGTTTGTATCCACTCATAGAAATCTTGATCATACAAAGTATTTAGCTGATTCTTAGTTTTTTTTATTATTTGGCTCATATATAGGGGTCTGGTTTGATTCTTGTTCATTATACTGAGACTCAATCGTTCATTCGATGGGGTTTACGGCCTGTTCAAAAATCAAATAGTAGCCCTATACTTGTCATATATAAAAAATTCTCTTTATATTATAACAATTATATGAGATTTGATTAAATGGAAGTTGTGGGAATAAGTTTTCGCAGTTTATCAATAAATAATTCTGCCCAATAAGTACCAAACAATTTTACTAACCAAGGATAAGGTATATTTCCTGTTACACAGTTTTTCGAGTCGAGGTTACGAGCAGCATGAAAATATTCCTGTGCTTCCTTGATATAACCCTCTCGTAAAATAGCACGTCCGAAAGCCCAAAAACGTTGAGCTAAAATTTTTCGTGCTTCTGGAGATAAAGGTTTATCTGTCTGAGTTTCTATGAGTTGCTGATGTTTTTGTAAGGTTTGAAAGTGAAACATTGCTCCTTTGCTGCTGTAGCCCCGTTGACTAATCCGGGCGTTATCTACATACTGACGATATTCATATACTGAACCGGGATAATATACAAATTCCACTCCAGCTAATACCAAACGCAAGTGCAGGTCATATTCTTGACCTCGTGGTAATGTTGGATCAAAACCGCCAATTTCTAATAAATACTCGCGTTTGTGAAGGGGACAAGATGTTAAGGGACTATTAGCTAAAATATGAGCAATGTTATCTTCGTCAGGTTGTCGCGGACGTAGCGGATAACCGGGTATAGGTTGATTATGTTGATCAACCCAGATGGCATCACCATAGACAATAGCTTTACTATCTGGTATAAGTTTGCTTGCTTGAGTCACTTGTTTTTCTAAACAATCTGGTAAGAGGACATCATCTGCATCTAGGAATTTTATATATTCACCTTCAGCTAATTCAATTCCTCTATTCCTTGCTAATGGTGCGCCGCGATTCTTGCCAGTTTCCCAGTAAATTTTATCACCAAATTGTTTGATTATTTCCAGACTACCATCAGTTGAACCATCATCAATGACAATTACCTCTATATGATTGTAGGTTTGGTTGATTGCGCTGGCGATCGCATTTTCAATAAAGCTTTGGTTGTTATAACAGGGGATAATAATGGAGACTAAAGGTGACATTTTTTTTAATTTATTTTCATCTAAAAAATTGAAACAACTAATTTGTTTTCAATTCATTTTGTAAATGATTTAGTAGCAAATGAGTAAAAGCTGGTTTATCCCGCATATCTAAATGCGATGTATCAGGCAATTCAAAGTTAGACAAATCTGGATAATCAGCAAAATATACAGATTTAACATTGAGTTTGTTTGTAAATACTTTCCAATATTTTTCTGGTGGAGTAATCTGACCCTCAAATTTCCACCTTTCTTTAGAAATTGGCATCCGAACAAAAATAATATGACCTCCCCTAGCGCGAAATTTATTAACCAAAGTGTCCCAGTGTTTAGTTTCATCAAGCCATTTATCGGGACTTAAAAAAGCTGACTTTGCTTGCGATTTAATGCCATTCAATCTACTGTCATGCAGTTCTTTGAGGAATTTTTCGTCAGCCCGTTTATAATCTATTAATTGTTCTCTGGTAAATACTGTTTTTGTATAAAAAGGAACGGGTGGTTTATGCTTAGTTAGTAAGTTACTCCATAAACGGAGAGAACTACTTTGAGGATTAAGAAAAACCAATTCACTTTGTAACCATGCTGAAATACGATAATTTAGTTGACGATTGAAAGAAAAACTAGTATAACAATAATCTACAAAACCTTGTTGATCATAACTTTTTTGCTCCATTAAAGTTTGTTCTGTTTCATCAATTATTGCAACTCCTCGAAAATTGGTATTTTCCACAATATCCTTAAATACTGGATAAGAAGTGCCTCGTCCCGACTGAGCTAAAAGAATTGCCTTTTTAGTAGGAAAATGCTGCTCAAAAACACTGAGATCGAAATCAGCCTGCATTCGAGATGCACCCAGCAAGATTACATCATTACTACTTAATTTGTTTACTTGAGAATATACATCACAAAATAAATTCGCATCACTGACTACTGAAGGTTGATGAGCAGCTTTACGAAGTATGCTTTCATTAAAAGCAATTCCCATTAGTAACAAACTTGGTGTAAGTAACCATATTTTAAGCCACTTCATAATAATTTATTATATCTATCGTCAACAATGATTAGAATTGAAAGTAAATAAAAGAGCGATCTTCTCCCTGTACAGTAGCGATCGCATATAACATAAACGCCAATATAATGGATGTACACCACCAAGGAGTTTTTTCTACAATTTCTTCTAGTGTTTTATTTTTAAACAGCCAGTGGATAACGATAATACAAAAAACCACTCCTAGGGAAGTTATAAGTGCTTCTTTACTAAGCATATTTATTGTTTGTCCATAGGATATATAAAACATGGCGCTAATAATATTAATCGCTTGTGTAAATGAACTTGCACGAAAGAAAACCCAAGTTATACAAATTAGTCCAAAAGTTAATAGAGATAAAATTATCTTGACTACAGAATATTCCCAAACAGAATAATGACCAAATAATTGTTTTAGTTTTCGCTCTAGCACAAGATAAAAACCATGTAGGCCTCCCCAAATAACAAAAGTCCAAGAAGCACCATGCCAAAGCCCACCTAAGAGCATAGTAATCATCAAGTTTACCTGAGTACGCAAATTGCCCTGACGATTGCCACCGAGAGGAATATATAAATAATCTCTTAGCCATGTAGATAGAGAAATGTGCCATCTGCGCCAAAAATCGGAAAAGCCAATAGAGGCATAGGGAAATTGGAAATTTTTAGGTAAGGTGAACCCTAAACACAATGATGCACCGATAGCACAAATGGAATATCCCGAAAAATCACAATATATTTGACCAGCGATAGCAAGAGTTGATCCCCATGCTGCGGAGAAACTAGGAATAGTGGTAACAGAATAGACAACCTCTGTAATGGGAGCAAGTAAAGCATCAGCCACAACTACTTTTTCAAACAATCCCAGAACCATTAAACTTAAACCCCATGCCAAGTTAGCAAATAAAAATGGCTTTGGTGAAACACATTGCTGCAAAAAACTACATCGCAGAATCGGACCAGCTAGTAATTGAGGAAAGAAAGTTACAAAAAGAGCATAATCCCAAAAAGAGTGCCAAGGTTTAAATTTTCCAAAATAAATTTCTAATGTATAAGAAAGGGTATTGAAAGTATAAAAAGAAATACCAACCGGTAGCATAATACCCAACTGAATTGGCTGAAAATCAATTCCAACAGTCTTGGCTAATAATGTAAAGTTAGTCAACAAAAAATCGCCATATTTGAAGAAACCTAGTAAACCAAAATTAGTTACAAGGGCAGACAATAAATATAGCTTTTTTAAGGAAATTTTCTTGGCATGATAAATCCTTGCGGATAAATACCAATTTATAATTGTTGTCAACCATAACAACAGAATGAAAGGCGGATTCCAAGCAATATAAAAAATGTAACTAACAAACAATAAAAAATATTTGCGAATCTTCCAATCTTTAATCGTGTAATACACAACTAAGACGAGTAAAAAAAAGATGGCAAATGTATAAGAATTAAATACCATTTAATTAAATATGATATGAATCAAAGAAACCACAATAAAAAACCTAATTAATTTTTGATTTGTTTATATAACTGCCAAATCAAGGGATATTTTCTAGCAAAACGATATATTATACCCTGTCTAGTTCTTTCAAAATTCACAACTTGCTTAATTGCTTGATTTTTTCTAGCATCATCTATTTTTGTCTCATTGAGAATGAAATTAATCTGTTCTGCTCTATCCATCCAATTAAAATTATCCTCTGCATAACGACGAGCATCACGTTTCAATTTATGAATATTGCTGAATTCCCCTGCATATAAATCTAATATTTCTGTAAGGTTTTGAATATTAGGAGAACATTGAGGCCAGTAATAACCATCATTGCGACTCCATAATCTCTCTATTTTTGCAGTATAACTAACTCCCTCAATCACAAATTCATTCATCGGTGGGTTATCACAAGTTACCAGAGGTAAGCCGCAAGCTTGAGCTTCAATCATAGGTAAGCCAAGCCCTTCCAAACGGGATGGTCCAACATATACATCTCCCAAATGATATAAACCTGGTGCTGTAACAGTCTTTTCGATACATTCAAGTGAACCCTGATCTTTCAGTTCCTGAATAACTTGGCTCTGTTCTGGTAGTGCTTTTATTAGGTCAACCTGACTATGAATAATCAGCTTTGCAGGTTTAGTAGTATTCTTGAAAGCTTCAATTACAAAATCAGTACCTTTGCGCTTGGGGCTATATCCACAAGAGTGGAAAAATGTAATTTTGTCTGCATTACTAGGTTCAAAATTTTGAGGTTTGAATATACTTATGTTAGTTCCCCAAGGTACATAAAAAGCTTGAGGATGCCATGAGAATGCAGAGTAATGTCGTTTAGTGTTGCAAATCAAGAAGTCATAGGCAGCAAAAAATGGGATAGTTTCTTCAGTATAGTAATCAATATAAGCGCCTGTTTTTACTCCTAGATTGAGACACCAACTTAGTGGTTCCCACCATTGCTGCTCATTGAAAAATACAACATCAATGTTTTTGTGTTTAATCCAGGTTTCAAAATCTTTTTGATCGATTGCGGTTGGTACGGGTAAATTACTTATTTTTCCCCAGGTTACACTAGCATCATTCCAAATTGGATCACCTTTTGGATATTCACCTGCTCTAGCATAGATAAATACATTGTGATTTAAACTAAATATTTGGCGATATTGACGAGAAACATAACCTGCTCCTCGCTCAAACCACATTGTCACAATACCAATATTCATAATAATCTTTAATGATTGTATTTTTTGATTAAGTTTTGTTTGAAATAGCTTAAATAGCGACGAATTTTAAATAACGATGTATCCCTGAATTGTAGATAATTTTCCGACATCTTTAACATTTGTAAACGTCTTTTTACTATAGGATCATTGCCTGGTCTTAATAATGGTATATAAGACCCAATCACTTGCTGGATTTGTTCTGCACGCTTTTTAAGTGTATGGTGCTGGATGACTTCTTGATAACCCGCTTCAGCTATAGTTTCCCTTTTGATTAGGTTATCTAAATAGTAAGCGATTTTTTCTTTTAAATCTTTGATATTCTTTGTTTCTACTAAATGAACACCATCTTGAAACGGATTTTCAGATGATAAAGTCTCTGTCAAAAGAAACCCTTTACAAGCGAGAGTTTCATAAACTCTAGTTTCTGTATCTAGAAAATCTTCTCCATGGATATTTAAAACAATCTTAGCACGGTTAATTAAATTAACCATATCTTCACCGAAAGCAGAACAGGTTGTGACAGAAAAGCTATCAGATAACTCAGAAATGATTTTTTGCCGTCTTGGTAGCAATGTGCCAACAAAGAGAATATCAATATCTTTGATTATACCATCAATAGGTTTGTGAAAATTCGGATCAATTGCACTTAAGAATAAGCTCATTTGATGCTGATTAAGCCAACCTTTATTTGCTACCCACTCCATGCAAGGTAAAGACCTTAATTTTCGTTGATCATTTTTATAGCTTGCTCTATTGCCAGGTTAAATTTTTCTTCAGCATAGTCAATTAAAAACTGTTGATATTTTACTTCATCAATTTTAAAATGGTGAGCAAGACGTATAATAGCTTCAACAATCTTATCTGGTTCTTCAGAAACAATGGCTTGCCAATTATAAGCGTTTACAACTTTTTGCATTACATAACCATTACCAACAATTACTGGTTTCCTCAACTTGATACATTTTGATAACAGATTGCTACTAGATGAATGTTTCTGATATTGAAGATAGATAATATCAGAAATTTTTAGTAGTTCATTAAACTTTTCTTCGTTTGGTATATAATAATCACATCTGATATAAGAATTTTCTGACAATTTGAATGAAAGTTCTTGAATAATTTTTAGTTCTTCTGATGAGTAACATTCCTGAGGTAAATGCCCAACGATAAGAATAAAATACTCATCTGGGTTTAATTGTTGTACTGATTTCAAAAATAGTTGTAAATTTCTTTTGGGTAGTAAAGCACCCGTTATAGAAATTATTTTTCTTCCAGATGCTAAATGCTGAACTTTATCAGCTATTTCTGAATGTTCACTAACATTGACATCAACTATTTCTGGCAAAACGAAAAACTTATTTTCTTGAAAGCGAGTTTTAAAGAACTTGGTATACACTGGATGTAAATAAAGAACGGCTTTACAAGAATTTAGAGAAAACAGCTTTTCTGCTACAAAACGCTGACGACTTTTAAGTTTACCGAAAGCAATAGCTGATTGATAAGATGGTTGAATAGATAATGCTACCCATTTAGAAGGTAATAATAGTCTAGCAACCCAAAGAGGAATAGAGGGAATAGCTGAATCACCATGGGCAAAAAAAACAGGAATCTCTTGACCAATTTGTTGCAATAAATTTTTGGTGAATAGCAGATGTACAATTGATGAGAATCGAAAGGTTGTTTTAGGGGATAAATTTGAGCAAATATTGTCAATTATAGATAAAATCTTAAAGAATAATTTATCTATCAGTGATAGTTTAGCTTCTAATACATGACAATTTTGTAAGTTTAATTCTTGTAACCATTGATTAAGTGCTGGATTGTTTTCACAGGAAGCATAAACGAAGAAGCCAGATTTTGTTAAAGATAATAAAATCTTTTTGAAATATATTTCATGATGTCCTTTCCAAGTACATAAATCCATTAATAAGCAAGACTTCATTACCTAGATCCTCTACGTTAAATCTCAGATTTAAAGGACTCCCTTTAAGATATTTTCTGATTCCGTTTTAGTGTTTTACATTTTAAGAATGTTAATCACTTATCAACTGTTTTGCCGATAAATTATCGTCGGGTAACTCCAAATTATCGAATTCTTTAAGTCTTATAAAACTAGCACTTAAATAATAAACAATATGGTTTAAGTCCGAGTAAGATACTTTTTGCCAACCCAGGTTTCGGAGTTTTAACTTTAACTCAAAGGGAATAGCTTGAATAATTTTTTTCATTCAAGAACCTATTGATATAAATGAGCGATCGCACAAGTGCTGGTGCAAGCAGTTCTCATTCTTCATTTTCATCTGCAATATATTTGGGGATTCTCAAGGCCAAAGAATTTCCCCAAGGACTAATTTGAGATTTCATAAATTAGCGATCGCTTTCAAGATAAACAAAGTATATCTCAATTGCCGCCACTCTAGAGCTTCAGATCCCCGACTTCTCTAAGAAGTCGGGGATCTGATTTTCTTATTTTATTTATAGAGTGAAGGCTAAAGAATTTCTCCACTGACTAATTTGAGATTTCATAAATTAGCGATCGCTTTTAAGATCAACGGCGATTATCTTGTAACCAATTTTCCAAATCTGACATATTTTGAAAATCCAATAATGCCTCTCCTAAAGATTCTAATTCAGGAATGGTGAGCGATCGCACTTTTTGCTCTTGAATAGCAGTTAAATTACCACAACGGCGTTTTAACTGGCGTATAGTTAGATTTGCTTCTCCTTGTTGTAAACCTTTTTTCTCACCAATTTCTAACACCTCTTGATAAAACCGGGTTTGAGTAATATCAGCCTCTTTGAGATTAAGCATTTTTTGAATCTCCTTTAGGGTTAGTTGTGTAAATTTGTTGACTAGTATTGACTCTACTAAATCTAATTTTAGCTGAAATTCTGCTTCTGTGCTGACACTGTTTAAAATTTTCCTAGCTGCTAATCCTGCTTGGTCTTTAGGCGTTACTATTAATCTTAGTAGAGCTAAATTAGGACTTAAATTATCTTGATGTAATAAATCTTCTAGATATAATCTTTCTACTTGACTATTCAGTAAGTTTCTGTGTGGAAGTTCTGAACCTAATTCCAAACGTTTATTCAGTAAAATTAGTAATCCGCACCAATTTCTGCTAATTTCATATTGGTCAATATAGCTAAATATTCCCTGAAAATAGCGACTATAAAATTTTGGATCTCGCTGCATTTGTGCTTCGAGAAATATTAGCGGTACATCAGAATTATTACTAATCGGTGTTAATAACCCATCTAACCTAGTTTCTTTTTCTTTGAGTACAGGTGCGCTATACTCAAATTCACAATCACTAGGAATACCAGGAATTAATTCTGCTATTAAATCTGGTTGATTTAAGAAAATTCTGTAAAATAATTTATCTGTTTTCATTTATATAACTAATTTTCACAATATTTTTTTAACTAAGCAGTTTCAAAATTCCTTTAAATCTATACTAGAGGTTATTTTTTTACAAAATAGTAAAGAGCTAATTAGCTTTTATACTGCAAACGGTTCATAGTTTAATCAAATATCAAACCCCTCTGGTAAACCTCTCCAGTATTAAATGTTATTCCTTTTCCCTCTCCTCTTAGAAGAGGGTAAGGGAGAGGCGTTGAACCTTATTCTTTGTATGATAAAAAAGTCCAGCTTCTACCCGTTTTGAGTATAATAGTTTCATTTAACCAAGCGAACTGCTTGCAGCAGTGCTTCGCTATCGCTTTCAAGATCAACAGTTTCAGATCCCCGACTTCTCTCAGAAGTCGGGGATCTGATTTTCTTACTTTTATTTATAGAGTGAAGGCCAAAGAATTTCCCCAAGGACTAATTTGAGATTTCATAAATTAGCGATCGCATTCAAGATCAACTAAAGTATATCTCAGGCGATTATAAGTTGGCCTTAGGGGATAGATTAAAGGCGAAAATTTAGTTGTCTATCGCTCGACAATTTTCACTCATTTTTACTTCTGACTATTTCTAGCAATTTCCAGAAAACGGTATCCGAATTTTTTCACATCTTCTTTATTTCTTCCTTGAGCTAAACTTTCCTCTTCTAAATTTACTCCAGCAGAAAGTTAATAAAGATTTTACCTCACGCCAAGGCGGGAAGTTCAGCAACGCCTTGTTCAACTATCATTTTCGGGGAATGTGTCGGGTATCTGAGGATTCAGTTTCCTGTGGGTATTTAACCAGGTATCTATGTCCGTGGGGTTGGTAAAATCTAGGAGTGCTTCTCCTAATGCTTCTAGTCCAGGAAGGGATAAGCTGCGAATTTGGTTTTCTTGATTTGGGGTAACTACTCCCAAACGACGGTTTAATAAGCGGATAATCAGGTTCAATTCCCCTTCCTGTCTACCTTTTTGCTCACCTTCCTGTCTACCTTTTTGCTCACCCTCCTGTCTACCTTTTTGCTCACCCTCTTGTCTACCTTTTTGCTCACCTTCCTGTCTACCCTCTTGAATACCTAATTGAAAAACATCTTGATAAAAACGCGTTTGGGTAATATCAGCAGTTTTTAGGTTTAACATTTTTAATATTTCCTCCAAACTTAGGTTAGGGAATTTATTTACTAGTATAGCTTCAACTAAATCTAGTTTTTGCCTAAATTCTGGTTGACCTTTACTACTTTCTAGTAGGTTTTGAGCAGCTTGAATGGTTTTTGTTTTCGGGAGGATAATCAGTTGCAGTAATGCTAGATTGGGACTTAGGCAATTTTGATGTAGGAGGTCTTGTAAGTAGAGTCTTTGGACTTGGTTATCTAACTGGAATTGGTAAGGAATTTCTGAACCCAGGTCATGACCACGGGATTTGAGAATTAGTAATCCTCGCCAAGGTCTGATGATTTTATACTGTTTTAAATAAAGGTAGGTTTCGGCAAAGTAGCGTCCATAAAAGTCTGTGTCTGGCTGCATTTGCGCTTCTAGAAACACTAGGGGAAGATTGGGGTCTTTTCCTAAAGGGGTTAAAATCCCATCATGACGAAATTCCTGTTCTTTAATGACTGGTGCTGAGTAATCGAATTGACAATCTGGGGGGATTCCGGGGAGGAGTTCGGCAAGAAGACCTGGTTGATTGAGAAATATCCGGTAAAATAGTTTGTCGGTCTTCATGCTTATTTACATTCTAGTATATGAGCGATCACGCAAATGCTGGTGCAAGCAGTTCGCATTGCTTCTAAAAGCGATCACCTAAGTAATTGCTAGTAACCACTTAATAATTTTAGGGTATTATTTATTGCAATAATTGCTGATATAATTGTATATACCGTTGAGCCTGTAAATCAAGAGAATATTCTTTAAGGGCTATATCTCGACAATTTTCACTCATTTTTTGCCTTAATGGTTCATCTTCAAGTAACTTGACAATTCCATCACAAAAATCTTGTGTATTTTCTGAATGTGCTAAATAACCAGTAATTCCTGGACGCACTAAATCAGGTACACCACCAATATTAAACGATACCATCGGTGTACCACAGGCCATGCTTTCTTGTAATACTAATGGTAAATTATCGGCACGGGTAGGAAATATAAACAAATCAGCCGCAGAATAGGCTATTGATTTTAGGCGATCGCTTTTAAGATAACCAAAGCTGAAAACTTTCATATTTATCAAAAGACAGATACCACAATAAATAATATAGTTATTTTTATTCAGTTTAAAATTTGTAGTCTTTTATCTCCCAATAACCATCTGGATGATCTGAATTTTCCCTTATCAATTTTTTGCACTTATATCCCCATTGAGAGACTAAAAATTTTCTGACTTTAGGAATTTTCTTCAGTCCTGTTAGTAATATATCTTTAAATAAGTTAGGTTTCCACTGTAAGGAATGACGCATAGTTAATAAAGATGCTTCTGCTTCTTCAAGATATTCTTCAATATTTCGACTTTTTTGATATAGTTGGTGACGAAATCCACCTAGAGGAGAGGATGTACCATATAAAAAATCAGTTTTAGTATAAAAGCGACACCATAAATCAAAATCACTAGCAAGTTTAATATTAGTAGAAAGACACCCACCTGTTCTCTCCCAAAGCCCTCTACGCCAGAAGGTTGATTCTTGTTGAATCCAAGCTATGGCTTCATAGTTATTTCTAGGTAGATAGCCACCCTCAAGAAATGCTTCGAGTGCGTAACCTGGAGTAGAACCAAAACCAGAGCAAAAACCGTCATAATCCCAATGTCCTGGACTAAGTGTAGTCAACCATTCAATATTAGGGAAACTAGACATAATATCAGCTACTGTTTTCAAAGCCCAAGGTAAATACATATCATCACTATTAAGCCATGCCATTATCTCCCCTGTGGATTGCCTAAATCCTTTGTTGATTGCATCATATTGTCCACCATCAGGTTCACTGCACCAAAAAGCTAAGTGCTTTTCATACTTCTTGATAATGTCAATGCTTCCATCTGTACTACCACCATCAATGATTATATATTCAAGATTAGGATATTCTTGTATAAGAATGCTTTTAATTGTTGCTTCTAAAAAAGGAGCTTGATTGAAAGACGGGGTAACTATAGAGATTTTAGGAAACTTTGATGGTGACATTTGCATTGATCTCTTGAGTTTGTCCTTGGAGGGGTATTCTTTACTCATGTTGCTCTCTTGGTGCTGTCTATTCACAGCTTATCTCTTTTCCATTACTTCAGGATTCATAAAGATAATTTCCTAATTGTCAAATCTTTATATGATAAAGGTTTGAATTTTTTATTATAAATAAAATTTGGAAAATATTTTGTAACATTAGTAAATTGCCAAAACTCTTGTTTAATAAAGGTTATAAATTTCGTGTTTCTAAAAGTGATACAAGAGGCTATACCCAGAGAGCTTTTTAATATCTCTTCAACTTTTCAAGCATCCTCTTAGGTTTACTATTTTTTTCCCAAACACGCAAAATCATGTCAAAGGTATTTATCTTAGTTAGTTCTTCAATCCTAACTTGGCTATTTTTTATGTTATCCATTCTTAATTTTTCATTGTTTAACATATTTACAATTAAATCTCCCATCTGTTCTATGTTCAAAGGAGCAAAAATAAATCTGGAATCTCCAATAGTTTCGGGGAGGGAAGTAACTGAAGAACAAATTACAGGAACATCTAAAGACATTGCTTCTAATAGTGGAAAACTCCCTGCTTCATATAAAGTAGGAACAACCACTAAAGAACAGTTTTTGTATAACCAATATAATTCTGTTTCGGGTACAATATCCATAAAATGGATTTGCTCTGATATTGTTGATTGAGCTAAATAGTTTTCTATATTTGGAAAAAAAACAGGATTCTTTTTACCAGTAAAAATAACAGTAACAAAACGATTGTACTTAGTTTTAATTAGTTCTACTGCTTTTATCAAAGATAAATGGTTTTTATGTTCCCAAGTTTGAGCAGGATAAAGGATAAAATCTTTTAAATTAGTATATTTTTGGGAATAAATTTCTGCTTGTTCTTTGGAAGGAGATACTAACTTAATTTGATTATAAGGAGGTGGACAAACATAAATTTTTGATTCAAGTAAGTGAAAATATTTAACTAAGTCTTGTTTGACATGATTAAAAGAAACAACAACACCACTAGAATATTTGAGAGATGTCCAATAATGTTCCGCTCTGTAAGCACGTTCTTCAGGGGTAAAAAATTCAGGAAAATGTAATTCTTGGACATCGTGCATCGTTACTATAAATGGATAAGGTAAATCGTAAATTGGTGCTGTTTGATAAGGAACATGAAGTAAATCAATATTTAAGGAGGCAAACCAGCGATAAACAGGATTTAAGTAGAGCGTGAATTTCCGATCAATATTAAATTGATTGAAGATTTTAGCTAAAGCGATTCCCAATATTCTGTTTATACGTTCAATATAATTAAAATTATAACCTTTTATAATAGCTATTTTTGCTCGTGCTTGATACTTACTTATTAATTCAAAGCAATCTTTTTGCACTTCATCACTACATAAAACTAAAATCTCAATATTATGATTTTTACTGTGACTTAACAATAATTCAAGCATACGCCAAGCATAGGGAGAAGTTCCTCCTCCATGTATACTTGCATTTCCTAAGTAATAACCTATTTTCATCATAAATGTCCTAACTTAATAAATATTTTTATACAATACAATATTATTAATCTTAATCTCTTCTCTTAAGAATTGAAACCCTATAGACTCATATAGTTTTTTAGCACGATAATTGTTAGGATGTACTTTTAGTAAAATTCTTTTATATAAATTGAGCATACAAAAGCATTCTGCATGGTAAAGACTTAATTTAGCTATTCCTTTTCTTTGCCATTCCTCAGTAATAAAAATACCATACATTGGCTCAGTATATCCTTCATCCATTCCTCTCAACATATAAAAGCCAATTAATTGTTCCGATTCTAAACTATCTTGTTTAATCTCTATCGCAAAAAATTTATCATTAACAACACTATCAAGTATTTTCTGAATTGATAAAGGTTGAAAATCAAAAGGATGGAAATATTTTAAATATTCTGAGGAACTATTAAGTAATAGATTGCTTAAAGATTGTGCATCTGAATTATTTAATATCCTGAAACTAATGTATGGCATAGAAAAATACACTTAACTTAAAAAGTAATTTCTTTTAGATTATTACAAATATAATCAATTTGTTCTGGAGATAAATCAGGATAACTAGGAAGATTAATTCCTCGCCAACCAATATCTTCAGCTACTTGATGTTTTTGGTACTTTTGAGTATACATTGGCATAGTATGAACAGGATAAAAAACTGGACGAGTTTCGATTCCTGCTTCTGATAAATGTTCTCTTACTGTATCCCTTTGATTAGCTTGAGAAATCAGAATCGAAACCATCCAATAGGAATGAAATACATCGCCAACTTCAGGATGTACTTTGAATTCTGTATCTTTTAACAACTCTTTGTATAGTTCAGCAATTTGACGTTTTTTTGATAGAAAATCATTTATTCTTTCCAGTTGAGCTAACCCAATCGCAGCACAAATATTAGTCATGCGGTAGTTATAACCTATGACATCGTGCCAATACTCACGGTATTTAGCCAAACCTTGTCCTTTAAAATGAACAGCACGCTCAAAGATAGTTTGATCATTGGTGACTAACATTCCTCCTTCACCAGTTGTTATGGTTTTATTCCCATAGAAACTAAAAGTTGCTATGTCTCCAAAAGTACCGACATGATTACCTTGATATTTAGAGCCTATAGCTTCAGCACAATCTTCTATCAGAAATAGTTTATGTGCATCAGCTATTTCTTTGAGAACTGACATTTCACAAGGATGTCCATATAAATGGACTGCCATAATTGCTTTAGTTCTTGGTGTAATGCTTTTGCGAACTTCTTCAGGATCTATTTGCCAAGTATCAGGAAGAGAATCCACAAATACAGGTGTAGCTCCTGTGTAAACAATGGTATTAACTGAAGCAATATAAGTTAGAGTAGGAACAATAACCTCATCACCAGTACCGATGCCAAGAGCGACTAATGCAAGGTGTAAGGCAACTGTTCCGTTAGAAACTCCGGTGGCATATTTTACATCAACATAATTTGCAAATTCTTTCTCAAATAGAGAAACATATTTTCCCTTGGAAGAAATCCAGTTAGAATCTAGACAGTCATTAACATACTTTTTTTCATTGCCAGTAAGGCTGGGTTGATAGACAGGAATTTTGTACATTTTTATTAAGAGTATTTGATTAACTATATTTTGTTTTATTCAAGATCCACTAAGGGTAAAGAAGATAATATTTTATTTCCTTCATCCCAAGAAAGATAAGATAAATTTCCTTGTTCATCACGAGATTCACGAAACTGACTTGCTATATACCCTTCTGCTACCGTCAATTCTTTAATAGCAGTTGGTTTTAAATCTTGACGGACAAAAAAAGCATTGTTCCCAACACTATTACATCCTACAAATGAATATCCTTTAGCTTTTCCTAAATTATAAAGTGCTTTTAGAGAAGCTCCAGCATACAGCATGGAATAATGAGCCTCAGAACGAACAAAAGATGGATCATAGGGAATTGTTACAGCTTTATCTTTTCCAAATCTAGAGTTATATTCAATAATCACTATAGCCGGGGCTACAACATCAATAGCTTGCCATACCCAATAATCATTACCGTCAATATCAATTGACAGAATTCCTATTTCTCCTTTTATACCATTTTCAGCAATAATTTTATTAATATTATCTTGATCAATAAATGCTTGAACAGCTTTTAAATTTCGCTGCCAATATATGGAATCTTGCTTAATATAACTAATATTTTCAGGACTTCCATCAATAACTAAACCTGCCCAATTGTCATTTATCAGTAAAAATCTAGTATTGGATTCGGTATAATTCTCAACTCCAAATTCAATAAATATTTTATTAGGTATCTCAATATGTCTTAAAAGCATCTGAATAATCCCATCTTCTCCCCATTGAGAAAACACTTGAAACTCATTATCTTGTAATTCTAATTTATCTAGAGATTGTAACTGCCGAGATTCGATTCTTCCCAAAGTTTCTTGAATTTTAATTAGCCTACTTTGTATCGAAATAAGTTTGTCAAATATAGCCCCCAACAAATTAATTTTTGCTTTAATCTTAGTAATAATATTCATAATTATGCCTATTTTATAGCTAATTCTTTCCAATGAAAATCTACAAGCACTACTCCAAAAGCCAGACCTTTATATAAAGCCATCTTGCTACCAGTTTCTTCAATCTCAAAACTCATCAGGGATTGGTGATGAGATAAAATTTCGACATTGGGAATATGAGAACCAACATTAATACTATAACAGCCAGGAGCTAGAAATAGCGCAGGAATTTCAACTTCTGCTAAGTAAACTCCCTTAGAGAGTTCGGGAGACAAATGAAATGACCTATCAACAGCAAAAATTGGAATTCCAGAAGAATTTATCACCTTAAAACCAACTTCTAATCCGTTAATATTCTCTGCAAGTTCATACTCTAAGCAAACTTTTATTGGCTCTCGTACATCAAAAACAGAGCTAACATTTTCTTTTGTATCTAGTAAAGAAACTTTGTTAAACCAAAAGCGCTGATTGTCAAATTTATTAGTAATAATAATCTCTCCAGAATGTTCGGCACCATAGTTTAAATACTTACTAGTTATCTGTTCTGCGTCCCCCTCTGAATTAACCTGACCATTAACTAGCCAAATAGCCCTTTGGCATAGCGTTGTTACAGTAGCCATATTATGGCTCACAAATATAACCGTCCTTCCCTCCTTCCCCACATCTTCCATTTTCCCCAAACACTTCTTCTGAAACTGTGCATCTCCCACTGCCAAAACTTCATCCACAATTAAAATCTCTGGTTCTAAATGCGCCGCCACCGCAAAGGCCAACCGCACATACATTCCCGAAGAATACCGCTTCACAGGCGTATCCAGAAACTTCTCCACCTCCGCAAACGCCACAATTTCATCAAACTTCCGCTTAATCTCCTCCTTACCCATTCCCAGAATAGCACCATTGAGAAATATATTCTCTCTCCCTGTCAACTCTGGATGAAACCCAGTTCCCACCTCCAATAAACTCGCTACCCTACCCTTAATTTTAATACTTCCTGTAGTTGGTTCTGTAATACGGCTTAAAATCTTCAATAGTGTTGATTTTCCCGCCCCATTGCGCCCAATAATCCCAACTCTATCACCTTGTTTAATCTCAAAAGATACATCCTTTAAAGCCCAAAATTCCTCAAAAGCAGGATTTTCATTCTTAGCTTGCGGATTTAGTAAACTACCAATAGATTTAACCTTATTAGTAATCACATCTCGCAGCGCAGTGTAACGTTCCTGCTTTTGATGGCCAATAATATATTTTTTGCCCAGGTTTTCAACGCGAATAACTGTATCTGACATAAGTATTAATTTATCAATTTGAAAATTATTGATTTGACGGCTTATATATCTCAAGATTAGGCTAAATTTAGCATTTAATTATAGAAGTAGCCAAATTACCCACCCATAATATATTATTAGCTCACTTATAACACACTTATTTTATAAGTTAACAGTAGTTATCCCCTATATTTGAATAGGATTTTCTCCTCAGCTTGTTTAAATTCAATATCAAATAAATCAAACACAACTTCCCTACCTAATAAAACTTCCTGGCAATCCTCATTTTGTAACCAGGCCACAGGAGCAGAAAAGGTATAATCATCAATCTGCATTTCAACTTGTCGGAGTACATATTGAACAATTCCCCCTACTCCCTCTCCATTACTCAGAACTTCTCCTTGAGAGAGGGCATATCCTAAGTCTGTGCCTAAATAAAATGTAATTAGGCTAATATCCGAACCAGAATCTACAAGCATTTCCAGAATTTTAGAATTTTGAAAAGTTAGACAGACTTCGTATTTTGGCTGCCAATCATGTTTTTTGACTGTTCTAAAACGCACTGGGAAAAACTTCACTGGCTCAACAAATTCGTTCTCGTAGATCCGTTCAGTGATGTAGTCAGAAGATTTTAAGTTCTGAAGGTCAATTTGCTGTGTCATGATTCTATAATCTTGGTGATGAGCTATTACACCATCCTTAGTGTAAATAATCCATTCTCCACGATATTGTTTTAGTTTTCGGTAATTTGCTTTACGCCATTCTTTGGCACTATTGTATTTTTCGTTCATATTTAACTGAGTTTATAAACATCATACAGCACTTTCCGGTGTTATGAGGTACATATCCAGCGGGCAAGACTTGTACTGAGCTTGTCGAAGTATGCCCGCACTACAATAGTTTCATGGTTCAAGTTTGTACCTCATTAGAGCGAAATCTGCTGTAATAACTATTATGATGGAAACCATTCAGGATTGAGAATTTCTCTTAAAGAATAAGGACAAGTTTCAGGGAAAGATAATGGTGGATTTATCTGATACATGATTGATTAGCTCACTACATAGCTTTTTCAAAATCATCTGTAGTGTTACACAAGAATTCAGGATTTAATATTTCTTGTATATCATAAGGACAAATTTCTGAAAACGTACTTAATACTAAACCTGTTTCTGCTGATGCTTCTCTTCTCGCATTTCGATAAGCTTTGGGTAAAATATCAGGAATGTATTGTTTCAAACTTGGTTTTTCATTGAGTATATCTTGTAAATCATCTCTTTGGTTGGCAATGGTGGTAAACCAACTAATAGAACGTTTAGAAGATTGGTATTGCCATTTTAGCAAATGAGTTAATAAAATTATTAACCGATTTTTTAACTCATTTTTTTCACTAATGCCCATACTATCTAATTCTTCTGCCAAGTTCTCCCAATCCAAAGCTGTGATATCTTGACTGGCTAAGGCTAATTTTTGTTGAGTTAACCAATCCATGAAATCTGTTTCGTAGAGAGGTGATTTAGACATAAAATTAGTAATGATTACCTTTGTACCGGACAATTTTTCAACCCTATTGATCATTAGGTAAGCTGATACCTTGTTCTAATAACAATTGTCGTAATTTAGCTACTTCTAATTCAGCAGAATCTGCCCGTTGCTTTTCTTGTTCTGCCCGTTGCTTTTCCTGTTCTGCTCGTTGCTTTTCCTGTTCTGCCCGTTGCTTTTCTCGTTCTTCTGGAGTAGGCAACCAATTATTCTCTTTATCATACCAACGTAACCACTGTCTAGTTAGTCCTTGATATTCTCCCTCCCATAATCCTAAACCTAATTCAGCTTCTTCTAGCCATACCCCTAATCCATTAATAGAGAGCGGTTGATAACGGTTCATTACCAAACCAAAACAGTTAAATTCATTAGTATAACGGTTATAGACAAAATAATAGGGGATTCTGAGAATTTGCTCATATACTGTCCATTTATTAGGAGGTTGATTAACTTCCCGTAAATTTCTGCCTAAGTCTTCGTTTTCTGTTCCTGGAGATATTAATTCTACTACCACAAAGGGGTATGTTCCTTCATACCAAGTAACATAACTTAATCTTAATTCTGTTTGTTCATAAAAACGGGATACCCCCAAAACTGCAAACCAATCAGGGCGTTTGTACCATTGTGTATGCTTGCTGTCATAGTATAAATTTAAGTCACTACCTGTAAATACATTATCTTCTGCATAAGAAGGTGGACGAAAAGTGCTACGCAATAATTCTGGTTGTAAAAGGTGAAATTCGTCTGGCAACCCTGGCTCCTCTGGATCTTCGCTAGGTAAATCATACATGGTTGGCAGTGTTTGTTGAGGAGGTAATGGCTCATAGCTGGGTTTGTTATACACATCGCTTTGATACATTGTTAATTATCTCCTGTATTTAATCAATGTTGCCAAGATTCAACTATAGATTGATTATCACTGACATAACCATGAAATCTTGTTCTTAGAGAGAGAATTCAGACAGAAAATATCAGTGAAAATAACTTTTCCATTCTAGCAAATGATCTTAAATAACATCTGCAAACGTTCGTTCCATCTTCCGAAAATACCAAATTCCACTCACTAATAGTAAAACAACTAGAGCCATAGAGAGAATAAAACCTGGTAAATATAACTGGGAGTTACCGCCCAAAATTGCCCACCGAAAACCATCAATTACTCCCACCATTGGATTTAAGGAGTAGAGAAACCGCCACTTTTCAGGAACAATAGTGCTACTAAATCCTACGGGTGAAATGTATAAACCAAACTGGACAATAAATGGGACAATAAACCGGAAATCTCGATACTGCACATTCAAGGAAGCCAACCATAATCCTGCACCCATTGAAGCAGCAAAGGCCACACCAATAAATAATGGTAAGGTTAAAATTCGCCAAGTGGGAACAAAGTTATACCAAGCCATTAAAGCCAATAAAATTATCCCAGAAATCATAAAATCCACAAAGCTAACTACTACCGCGCTAGTAGGTACTACCAATCTGGGAAAATAGACTTTTGATAGTAAATTGGCATTACCAATTAAACTATTACTACACTCTGAGAGGGAATTGGAAAAGAACTGCCAAGGTAACATGGCGGAAAATACGAGAATTGGATAGGGCGCACCTTCAGAAGGTAATTTTGCCAATTGCCCAAATACTACTGTAAATACTACCATTGTCAAAAAAGGGCGAATTAGCGCCCAAACAATCCCAATGGCTGTTTGTTTATATCTAACTAAAATATCTCGCCAAGCTAGGAAGTAAAATAGTTCTCTATATCGCCATAAATCTTGCCAGTATTGCTTTTCTGTCCGCCCTGCTTCAATTATTAGTTCTGGTGGAGAAGTGGTTTCTTTCATGACTCTGATCTAGCTAACCTCATATTTACCATCATTTTCACGACATCTTATATTTTATAAGAAAATAGGTTGAAAACCCCGGAATTAACTCGTAGTCTTCTGTTTTTCAATAGCAGTTAGGTTGTTCTAATTTCTTTCAAAAACTAGATTTGCTTCCGATTGAACTCTGACTTAATTAGACTCACAAATACACTAATAATTTTTTCTGGTTGATTTATATAATACTCATCTAAATCAACTACCACTAGATTACCAGTTAATTGCAAAAACACCCATTGATTGCCATTGGTAACACAACCATAAATATTTTCAACATTATTTCCCTCCGATTGATTTAATTGAGCAGCAGCAATCATTTCGGCAATACATTGAGCAAATCCTTGTTTAAGATTATCATTTTTCGCCTCCACCAAAGCAATCACAGGAGATGTTACATATAACTGTTGAGATGATAAACCGATTAAGAAATCGCAAAATCCATTTAAACCTTGCTCAATATTAACATTAAAATCAATTCCTGAGAATAAACTAATTTTATTATCTAATAATCTTCTTACTTCAATTAAAACAGGGGCAATAATCATTTCTGATTTGGCTTTCTCTGTACTAATTGCTTGAGCTAAGGGAATATTATTTTGTAAGTATTTGATAAAAAAAGCATCAACTGTTAACTGGTCGAAAGCAGTGAAAACATTTGTTCTTTCTTCAATATTAATGCCAAATATTTTAGTGATTCTCTCTAGAGTAAAGTCACTATAAGCCATTTCTTATAACCTTAATTTTGCTTAATGTTTTGGCTAAGTTTATAAACATAATAAATATTATGATGGCAACCATTCAGGATTGAGAATTTCTGTTAAAGAATAAGGACAAGTTTCAGGGAATATTGTTGGAGATAGTTCAGATTTACGAATTGTATTATTTCTAGCTTTGGTGTAAATTTTATCTATGATTTTTTCACAATGATTATAAAGAACTTTAGACTCTAATAATAAATCTAATTCAGACCTAAAATTATCAATTTCTTCAATCCATCCTTTGGCACAATAGAATCTCTCTGCTTCCCAATATTGATAAAGAAGTAAATGCTTAATAAGTTGTCTCAAGTAACTTTCTACTTTACGCCTTTGTTCGTTTCCCAATGCAGTGATTTCCTCAATCAAATGTTCCCAGTCAATATTTTCTAAATCCCGATTTTGCAGTTGGGTAAGGGTAATATCCAACCACTCCGGATAATCTTGTTCATAAATCTCACAATTTGCTTGTGTAGGTGGCATTTTACTTACTCAATTACAGTTGATGTTTGATTTCAATCTCAGCGATGTTTCACTTAACTATTTTAGCAAAAGTTCCCGACTGGATCAGATTTTTTTCATGATTCTAATCTCGCGTCTACCATCATTTTCACCACATCCTGCATCTTATATCTAGCTTCCCACCCTAACTGGTTCTTAGCCTTACTAGGATTACCTTTCCCCACAGCCAAATCTGTAGGTCTGAACAGGTTACTATCAACTACTACATGATCATGCCAATCTAAATTTACAGATACAAATGCTGCTGCGACAAAATCTTCCAGGGAAGTGCTTTCTCCCGTTGCAATTACATAATCATCTGGCTGTGATTGTTGCAACATTAAATACATGGCTTCCACATATTCTTGCGCCCAACCCCAGTCCCGCTGAATTGACATATTACCTAAATATAATTTTTCCTTACTACCTTGGGCAATGCGACAGGCAGTAGCAATAATTTTTTGAGTGACAAATCTTTCTGGACGCAGGGGAGATTCATGATTAAATAAAATGCCAGAACAGGCAAATAATCCGTAAGCTTCTCGGTAGTTAGCTACTTCCCAAAAAGCAGCGGCTTTAGCTACAGCATAAGGACTTCTGGGACGGAATGGAGTATTTTCTGCTGCTGCTACATTGCCAGTATCACCAAAACATTCACTCGAACCGGCATTATAAAGTTTAATGGTCGCGCCTAAAAACCGAATGGCTTCTAATAAATTTAGTGTGCCTGTAGCTATGCTTTCTAATGTTTCTACAGGTTGTCCAAAAGATAAACCGACGGAAGTTTGTCCGGCCAAATTATAGACTTCATCTGGTTGGATTTTTGTCAGTACCTGTAAGACGCTACGGAAGTCAGTCAAGGACATTGACTCCAGCTTTACTTGGTCTTTAATTCCTAAGTGGACTAAATTCTGGAAAGGAGAAATTTGGGCATCTCTGGAAGTTCCACAGACTGTATAGCCTTGTTTTAGCAGCAATTGCGCCAGATAAGCTCCATCTTGTCCAGATACTCCACAAATGAGAGCTTTTTTCATATCAATATCAATTCATTACCCAGAAGTCTTTAACACTGTTACCCCCAAGCATCCGAGATTGTCTGTAGGTAAATTCTCCCACAGAAGGATTCCGATGGGGATGAATTACACCTGTTGCTTGTTGCCAAAGTTCGGCTGGGGCAAGAGATATTTCATATTTAGATCCATGCTTATGCACATGATACCATTTTGTTTCCTGGCACTCTTCGCACCAAAAAGCCTCTAACCACTCACCAGTTAAAGAAACTGTAGTTTTATTGGCGACTAAAATCATCGCTTCTCGACGAGCAATACCCCGCTCTTGTAGTTGTCCGGCTTGTTCGGCAAATAGTCCGTATTTTTGGCTAACACTATCTATATAGCAGCTATGTATGGGACAATGGATAGCCCTGCGTTGGGAACGTTTCCGATTTCGCTCACACCTTTTCTGCACTTTGGCCTCCTGATCACTAACTAAACAATAGATCGTAAGAAGGTTGCATGGGAGGGACTGAGATCAAAAAGACCATCAAAGCCCAACTCCTGATTCAACATCGTCTGAGGTATTAAATTTTGTTAACTGAGTTGTCTTAAATTTACTGAATTTGTTCACACACTGACGTTGATAACGCTGGAGTGACATTTCAAATTATAGCTTGTTCTAACACATTGATGTATTGTTTAGCGATGATTTCTGGCGTAAAGTTTGACTGCAAATATTCGCGGGAGGCATTACCCATTTTTTCTGCAAGTTGGCGATCGCTCTTTAAGTTGAGAATAAACTTAGATAGACTATCACTGTCTCCATTGTCAATGCTAATACCAAACTCACCATCTGCTATTAGCTGTCGCAAGTAGGAATCTTTTGGACAAATAGCTGCTATGGGTCTTCCCGCAGCTAAAGCTGGATAGAGTTTGCTAGGAGCAACTAAACTTTCTAAACCTTCTTCTACACTGACTAAGGATAAATCGCAAGCTGTCAAGGAATAGGGTAGCACACTTTTGTCTTGATAGGGGAGAAAGAGAAAGTTTTTTAATCCTAAACGAGTCACATCTTGAATAAAGCTTTCACGTTTGGGTCCACCACCAATACAAACGAATTGAATCGGTTCATCTTGTAATTTTTGAGCAGTTGCCAAAATTGTATCCGTATCATGACACCGACCCATATTACCAGAATAAAGAATTGTAAATTTGGTGTCCAAATTATGTTGTTTGGCAAACCAGTTTTTTTCTTTGGCAATGGGGACAATTAACTCAGAATCCCCCCAACTGTGAATCACAGACACCTTATCAGCCACTTCTGGACAGATTGCTATGACTCTCTCTTTCATAGCAGGACTCAGCACAATAATCCCTTGGGATTTTTGCCAAATCTGGCGGTTGACTGCCCACCAAAACTTAGCTAACCAGTGCTTTTTGGAAACTACTCCTAAAGCGATCGCAATATCTGGATATAGATCATAAATTAAGCATATATAGGGAAATCTTAATAACAAATGAGCGAAATATCCGGCTATTGATAAAAAAGGAGGTGCTGAAGTTAATAGAAATACATCATTTTTGCGAGCATTCTTGATAATATGGAGAAAAGTCCGCAATGTAAATAAAACACCATTCACAGCCTTCCCGCGAATCCTCTTAGACCAAAGCTGAGTAGATCGGGATCTTTGGACGCGAATGTTGCCTAATTGCTCTAAGGCTGGGGCTTTAGCCGTAGTAAAAGCGTACCCTGGTTGTCCAGTAAATACTCTAATCATGATTCCTTGTTTCTCAAGCTGTTTCACTAGTTCTTCAATCAACTGTCCGGTTGCAGCATAGTCTGGAGGAAAAAACTCGGTGATTACAGACAAAGTAGTTAGTTTATGATATAAAGTATCACTAACTTCAGAAGGCATAACAGCCTGCATTGAATGCAAAGAAGATTTTAGAGAACTCTTATGATTTGACATTGTTTTAGTTGTAATAGTAGATACGCTATCACTATTTAACTCTGTATGAGTTTTTGTTAAATATTGATTCTCGTTGATGAGAAGATAAGAATTGGAATTTTTCTGCCTTTAATTTGGTGCCATTCTTTATTATAAGTCCATTAAAAAACTTGAAAATGAAACAAACCACTAATATTGATACTTTCAGGGCTAAAGCCGCTGAGTTTACCACTTACCCCGATGTTTTATGAATCTCTGCGTCAAAAGTTTAACTCTATAACCGTCATAACCTTACCCTCTTCATTAGCTATTGTCAAGCATTATCTGGATGAAACTGTCACAAAGTATAAATATTGAGTCATGGAAAATCAGTATAAAAGAGACATCTGAATCGCAAGTAAGGCATCATTAAAAATAGGGAAAAGGACTGGTAACCGCTCAATAATTCGGGGTAAATCGTTCAATGACAAGCCTCAAATGGCGTAAAATCGTTCCCGAATAGGTAGTCCGCCCCCATTTACTGAGCAGATACAAGGACTGTGTAATCTGGTGTTTTAATTTTTAATTCCGGCTTGCGGTACTAGTACATCACGGCGTAAATAAAGCAACCATATTCAATCGCCAAAAAGTCTACTGTATATTAGTTTTGACTTTTGACTTTTGACTTTTGACTTCCGCCCTGCGGTACTAGCCTTTTTTGCAACTGTCGCCGCAGATTATCCAAAGCTGCATTTGCACTCACATAACGAATTAAAGACCGTCCCCGAATTGTTCCGAAGCGATGTTCAAAACTGATTACTTCGTTGCCAGGACCAGCCAAACCAATATAGACTAAACCCACTGGTTTGGTTTGGGTTCCCCCGGTCGGTCCAGCAATGCCTGTAATACTTAATCCCCAAGTAGTTGAGAGCCGATTTTTAACACCAATAGCCATTTGTTCAGCTACTGTCGCACTCACTGCGCCAAATTCCTCTAAATCCTCTGCTTTGACCCCTAATAGTCCAATTTTTACGGAGTTGGCGTAGGAAATTACTCCACCCCAAAAGTAATCAGAACTACCGGAAATTTCTGTTAACATTTGCCCCAGTCCCCCACCGGTGCAAGATTCAGCGACAGATAGGGTTTCTCCCGCAGACCTTAATAAATTACCAACAACAGCAGCGAGGGTGTCATTATCAATGCCGTAATAATCTAAGCCAGCAATTTCTATGAGTTGTTTTTCAATGGGCGTAATTAAAGCTTCTGCGGTTGTTGCGTCTGTGGCTTTGGCGGAAATTCGCAGTCTGACCTCTCCCTTGCCCGCATAGGGGGCTACGGTGGGGTTAGTTAAGTCAAAATAAGGGGCTACTTTTTCGGCTAAAGCTGATTCTCCAATTCCCCAAAATCTTAAACTACGACTATAAATAATTTCCTTTCCCCAACCTTGACTTTTCAGAAAAGGTACGGCGGTTTCTGTCCACATTCGATACATTTCGCTGGGAACACCAGGGAAGGTAAAAATAGTTAATCCCGGACGAGGTTGCCAAATAATACCTGGTGCTGTTCCTGTGGGGTTGGGTAAAATTTCTGCACCTTGGGGAATTAAGGCTTGTTTGCGATTATTGGCAGACATTACTCGTCCCCGTTGGGCAAATTTTTCGGTTATATCTTCGATAATATCGGCTCGTTCTATTAAAGGTACGCCAAAAAAATCAGCGATAGTTTCGCAGGTGAGATCATCGGGTGTGGGGCCTAAACCACCGGTAAAAATGAGAATTTGTACTCTGGAAGCGGCAATTTCGATCACTTCTTTGAGTCTGTCTGGATTATCCCCGACGACGGTTTGATAGTAGTGAGGAATGCCTAACTGTGCTAACTGCTGGGCAAGATATTGAGCATTGCTGTTGAGGATATCTCCTAGCAGCATTTCTGTACCAACGCAAATAATTTCTGCACTCATGGGGGTTAAGAAGGAATTAGGAATGGGAATTTGGGAGGAACTGGTGATATTAAATACTCGGTTAAATATAGGACTAATATTTGATTTTAACAATCAGGTATTTCCATATCTATATCTATCACGCTTCTTTCCCTGTTAACTATTTTTGTACATAAATTCAACAAACATTATAAAATTAAAGATGGCGGTTTTAACACGATATTTTCAAAGTATAAACTATGAATATTTGGGTAAATGAACAAATTGATCCTTCTGGGCTGATTCACGCCTGTATTGCCTCTTGTGATGAATCTCAGGCTAAGGATTGTCATGAGTCGTTTAAGACTAATCTCACCAACTCTCAAAAGGCAGAGGGCTGGACTGCAAAATTAAGGGTAGTTAGATCTTGGGATGATGTGCCAGTTAATGCTTTAAAACTTGATTAATGAGAGTGTGCTGTCTGGAAAAAAGGGTAGACAAAGCCCCAATCTAATTCTGTCTATTAATTGATAGGATGGGTGGTAATATTTGCGTTAATATTCTGGAGTTTCCAGTTACCATTCTAAATTCCATGCAGCATGAAACTCAACTTAGTTTATTTGATAACTCTAGCTTAAACCAAAAAGAGCTAATTACTACCAGTAATAAAATTCCCATTCCGCCGGGAACTTATGACAATGTAGAGGAATTGACAAAACATTGCAATGGCTGTCAGCGTTGTGCATTAAGTGAAAACCGGACTCATGCTGTGGTCGGCCGTGGTAATCTCCAAGCGGAAATTATGATTATTGGGGAAGCACCGGGAAAAAATGAGGATGAAACAGGTTTACCATTTGTAGGTAGATCAGGACAATTACTAGAAAGTATCTTAGCTTCAGTAAATTTAAGTACAGAAACAGATATATATATTGCCAATATTTGCAAGTGTAGACCACCGGAAAACCGTGTACCAACTAATGAAGAAGCTGCTGCTTGTAAACCATATTTATTTGAGCAGATTCGCCTAGTTGACCCCAAAATTATCTTATTAACAGGTGCAACTTCTGTGAAAGGTGTCATTGGTGACAAACGCCCGATTACTAAAATTCGCGGTCAATGGTTAGAGTGGGAAGGGCGTTTATGTATGCCTATTTTTCATCCCTCTTACTTGTTGCGTAACCCTTCACGGGAACAAGGAAAGCCTAAATGGTTAATGTGGCAAGATATACAGGTGGTTCGGGCTAAGTTTGATGAATTCAAAAATCAGGATCAAAATTAAGTAGGTTGGCGTTAAAAATTGTCGTTATGACTAGGGAACAGGGAACAGGGAATAGGGAATAATTTTCCCAATTACCAATTACCAATTACCAATGACCAATTACCAATGCTCCTGTAAGTTGGTAAAGTTAGGAAATTACAAAATATCAAGTCATCAGATTTTTACCACTAAAACATGGGCAGCCAGAGAAAAATGTATTGGGAACTCGATTTTTACTCCCGTCCGATTTTGGACGAAAATCAGAAAAAAGTATGGGAAATGTTAGTGTGTGAAAGTCCTGTAGATATTGGTACACAAACGGATTCTCTGTTTCGCTATGCTAAATATTGCCCAAGTACCCAGGTAAATTCGGGTTGGCTACGGACAGCAATCCAGGAAGCGATAGAAGAAGCCGGTGCTTCCCCCACCAAAATCCGCTTTTTCCGCCGCCAAATGAATAACATGATTACAAAATCCTGTGAAGATGTGGGAGTACCCGCTGTACCAAGTCGGCGGACTTTGGTTCTTAATCAGTGGATACAGCAGCGCATGAAGGAAGTCTACCCCCAAGAACCGGGATATCAGGGAGTAGCCAATCCTTCTGTGCGTTTGGATAAGCCCTTACCTCAACGTTTACCAGATGCTTTAGAAGGAAAACAATGGGCTTTTGTGACATTAGAGGCTAGTGATTTGGCTCAAATGCCGGATTGGGAAATTGGCTTTGGTGAAGCTTTTCCCCTAGAGTTGGCGGAATTACGCCCAGAAACTCGGATTCCGGGAATTTTGATTTTCTCACCCAGGGCTTTACCCATAGCAGGTTGGATGTCTGGTTTAGAAATGGCTTATTTGCACTTTGACACTAAGCAAGGAAATCGCCTGATTTTAGAAACGGGGGCTACGGAAAGTTGGGTTGTGGCTAATATTCGCACTCCCGAACTTTTAGCAGAAGCACAGGGCTTTACTGTAGCTAAGGAACAGGCTAATGGGGTGCATTTTATTGGTGTCCAGTCTGATCCTCAATCTCAAGATTTTGCGGGATTTTGGCTATTACAAGAAATCAATTTGCCCTAATTTGTCAGTGGTCTGTTGTCAGTGGTCAGTTGTCCATTATTTGGAATTTGGTAAGTTGATGACACGCTAATGGGATAATAGACTGCGACGATTAAGCGATTTATATCCAAAATCCATAATTCATAAAGGGACATGGGTTCTGAAAATTTGTTACAAGATACACTGGCTCAACAACTGCTAGAACTTGCCCTCAAGTCTGGTGCTGAGGCTGCGGAAGTGTATCAATCACGATCGCTTTCTCGACCAGTTTTTTTTGAAGCCAACCGTCTCAAACAACTAGAAACCAGTCAAGCTGAGGGGACAGCCCTGCGGCTATGGCGGGATGGTTGTCCCGGTTTGGCGGTGGCTTATGGCGATGTTGATCCCCAAGCTATGGTGGAAAAATCTTTGGCACTGAGTCAATTAAATCCACCAGAAATAGTAGAATTAGGGACTCATGCTGGGACATCCTATCCCGATTTAGGCACATCTGTATCCGTAGAAATGTTGATTAAATGGGGCAAGGAGGCGATCGCCCTAATTCGTGATGTCTATCCAGATATTCTTTGTCATAGTGACTGGGAATGCGATATAGAAAACACCAAACTCATTAACAGCAAGGGTTTAAATTCTCACCACACTGACACTACTCTTAGCTGCTATATGTCAGCAGAATGGGTCAGAGGTGATGATTTTCTCAGTGTTGCTGATGGTCAAACCCAACGCGATCAACTCAATCCAGAGAAAGTAGCCAATCAAATTTTACAGCGATTAAATTGGGCTAAAGATAACATTCCTAGTCCCAGTGGTCGCTGTCCTGTATTGTTCACTTCTAAAGCAGCAGATATGCTGTGGGGAACTGTGCAATCAGCTTTGAATGGTAAGCACATCTTGGAAAAAGCTTCTCCCTGGGCTGATAGATTGGGTAAACCAGTTATTGCCCCCACCCTTACCCTGTACCAAAATCCAGCAGCAGGACCTTATAGCTGTCCCTTTGATGATGAAGGTCAACCTACCCAGTCATTAGTATTTATCGAAAATGGGATTTTACGGAATTTTTATAGCGATCGCACTACTGGACGACAATTAAACAGTGGTAGCACTGGTAATGGTTTTCGTCCCGGTTTAGGTAGTTATCCCACACCAGGGCTATTTAACTTCCTAATTCAACCTGGTGATCTTTCCCTCTTAGACTTAATTAGCAAGATGGATGATGGCTTAATTATCGATCAAATGCTAGGTAGTTGTAGCGGACTATCAGGTGATTTTTCCATCAATGTGGATTTGGGATATCGGGTCAAAAATAGTCAAATAATTGGCAGGGTAAAAGATACGATGGTGGCAGGGAATGTCTACACAGCCCTGAAACAAGTGGTGCAACTAGGTGGAGATGCGGATTGGAATGGTTCTTGTTATACACCATCTCTGATAGTAGAAGGACTATCCATTACTGGGAAAAATAGTTAATATTATAACATCCCAGATCCCCGACTTCTTCAAGAAGTCGGGGATCTAACACAACGCAATGATATAATTAGATTCATCTCCACCGTATCTACTATCAAGGGTATGATTATTTGGCAACCAGGGCAACAAATTAATAACGGTAGATTTATCATTCAAGGTAAACCTTTGGGTAGCGGTGGTTTTGGGACTACCTACAAAGCCTTAGAACCTAGCACGGGTAAATTATACGCCATTAAAACTCTCAATCAGCAAATGCAATTGCAAGAGGACTTTGCAGAACAACAGGTTAAGTTTATTAACGAAGCCTTGACAATTAAAGGTTTTGATCATAAGCATATTCTCAAAGTCCATGAAGTCATTCAAGCAGGTGAGCTTTTTGGCGTGGTGATGGAATATATTGATGGAGTAACTTTATTTCAATATCTTCGACAAAAGGGACAACTTGCCGAAAGCGAAGCACTATTATATATAGATCAAATTGGTCAGGCTTTAGAATATATTCACGCCAAAGGCAGTTTACACAGAGATATTAAACCTGCGAATATTCTTTTACGCCAAAATAAACAAGAAGCGGTTTTAATTGATTTTGGTTTAACTCGCAGTATTGCTACTAAAAGTATGACAGCTTCTTTAACAGAAGGTTATGCACCTATTGAACAATATCGTCGCAAAGGGAGTTTTGGACCCCATACCGATGTTTATGCTTTAGCTGCTACTTTATATTATCTGCTGACGGCTGACGGACTCAACAAAGAGGGGGAAGTTAGTCCAGTACCCGCAACTAACCGGAAATATGAGAATGAACCTTTACCCGCACCAAAACATTATAATTCTCGCATTAGTCAGAGGGTGAATGATGCTATTTTGCACGGTATGGAAATAGAACCGGAAAATCGGACTCCAACAGTGTTAAAGTTTCGGGAAAATTTGGGTTTGGTTGTTGTTCAACCGAGAAGAACCCCACCCCCTAACCCCCTCCCCGCAAGCGAAGAGGGGGGACTAAAATCATCTTGTGGAATGGACTATAGGAAACTGCGTGACTTACTCAAAGCAGGAAAATGGAAGGAAGCAGACGAGGAAACAACAAGGGTAATGTTAGCAGTTGCGAAACGGGAAAAGGAAGGTTGGTTAGATGATAAAAGTATTGATAATTTTCCCTGTGAAGACCTGAGTATTATTGATAAGTTGTGGGTAAAATACAGTGATGGTAAATTTGGTTTTTCTGTGCAGAAACGAATTTATCAAGGTTTTGGTGGAACGAGAGAATATGACTCATACATCTGGGAGAAGTTCGGGGACAAGGTAGGATGGAGGGGACGGTGGGGCAACTGGTTGAAGTACACAGATATTACTTTTGATAAAAAAGCATCTGAAGGCCACCTCCCGCAGGATTTTCGCTTTCAACTAGGACAAATTGAGTGGTTTTTCGGGGTTGAGGGGTTGATTGGGTCTGATTCTCTCTTGTCTGGGGTCTTCTTCTCTCGCGTCGAGACTTGTAAGTTGTAACATTTAAGGGTTACAGAAAATTATTAAGTCTGAATCAGGATAACCAGGATTAAAGGATGTACAGGATGGTAATTTATAGATGGTTTGTTTGGTGATGAAAGTTGTATTTGTCTGAATCAGGATATCCAGGATTAAATGATTAACAGGATGGTAATTTATAGATGGTTTGTTTGGTGATGAAATTTGCATTTGTCTGAATCAGGATAACCAGGATTTAAGGATGTACAGGATGGTAATTTATAGATGGTTTGTTTGGTGATGAAATTTGCATTTGTCTGATAGCGTAGCGTGGCGTTAGCCATATCAGGATAACCGGGATTAAAGGATGTACAGGATGGTAATTTATAGATGGTTTATTTGGTGATGAAAGTTGTATTTGTCTGAATCAGGATAACCAGGATTAAAGGATGTACAGGATGGTAATTTATAGATGGTTTATTTGGTGATGAAAGTTGTATTTGTCTGAATCAGGATGTCCAGGATTAAAGGATTAACAGGATGGTAATTTATAGATGGTTTAAATTATTCAAAAACAATCATTCAAAAACATCCTGAAAAATCCCCAAGTTCCAAAAAACAATCATCCAACAACATCCTGAAAATCCTCAAATCCTGGACATCCTGATTCAGACAAATAAAATCACCAACTCCCCACCAAAAATCATCCAACAACATCCTGTAAATCCTCAAATCCTGGATATCCTGATTCAGACAAATAAAATCACCAACTCCCACCAAAAATCATCCAATAACATCCCGTACATCCTCAAATCCTGGATATCCTGATTCTGACAAAAAAATCCCCAAGTTCCCACCAAAAATCATCCAACAACATCCTGTAAATCCTCAAATCCTGGACATCGTTCAGATATAATATAATAAATTGCCAGCAGGAGTATTACTTATGACGGTAAAAAAACTTATTCAAGCAGAAATTGACAGAATACCAGAACAAGAGCTAGATAATCTTTATCAATGGATAAAAGAATTTACAGATAAAATAAATAGTGTAAAAAATGGGATTTTTTCACCCCAAAATATACCATCAGAAACCTTGGAAACAGCAGAAAAAAACCTTTCTAATTCTTATCCTTACCATGATTTAGATTATCTTGCTGGAACATGGACAAAAGAAGATGAAACTGAATTTTTACTTAATACTCAACAATTTAATGAAATAGATCAACATGGTGATTTTAAAAGTATAGAAAATTTAAAATTAGGTAATTGTTTAGCAGATTTTATTTATGAATCATAATTGATCATTATACTTGAAACCCACATCCTGTAAATCCTAAAATCCTGAGTATCCTGATTCTGACAAAAATACTTTTGGAAAAGCAAACCCCTATATATATGGGCGCACAGATTTCCACTATATTTAAACTATAACTGAAACTTGGAAACTTGTCAATAGTATTTTTTAATAATTTTACTGTCTTTTCTTATTCAAGCTTATCAGTAAAAATACTTAATAAGCGAAATAAGATACCCATCTAAAAAACTCAAGAAAGAGTTAGTTTTAAATTAAAATTTAAAGATTAAAAATTTAAACTTAAAAATTATGATTTCCCTGACAATGCTAACTCAGTATTTTCGGAACTTTTGGCAACCTAGAAAGGGTTTAGCTATTGCAGAAGCATCTATAATTGGGATAGTAGCCGCTTTATCTGCGGTATTACTCAAACAAGGTTCAGGCTGGTTGGGGACATGGCGAGTGCATACAACTCACATTTTCCCAGCCTGGATATCTCTACCATTTATTGGTCTAAGTTTGGGGTTTCTTTCTGGTTGGTTAGTGCAGCGATTAGCACCAGAAGCGGCTGGTAGTGGCATTCCCCAAGTTAAAGCTGCTTTGGCAAATGTGCCAATTAAACTATCATGGAGAGTAGCTTTTGTCAAGTTAATCAGTTCGATAATCGCCTTGGGTTCGGGGTTAACCTTGGGAAGACAGGGACCCACAGTTCAAGTTGGTGCGGGGTTAGCAGCGGGAATGAGTCGCTTAGTTCCTACCTCTCCAGATCATCGCCGACAGATGATTGCAGCGGGGGCTGGGGCTGGTTTAGCAGCGGCTTTTAATGCACCTCTAGCCGGGGTATTATTTATTATTGAAGAGTTATTACAAGATCTATCAGGTTTAACTTTAGGAACGGCAATTATTGCTGCTTTTATTGGTGGTGTAATTTCCCGGTGGTTGGGTGGTGGGAGTCTGCAATTAGACTTAAAACTAATTGACTATTCTAGCAGTTTTTCTTTATTAGAAATTCCGGCTTTATTAATTTTAGGAATTTTAGCGGGTTTATTAGCAGCTTTATTTAATCGGGGATTAATTTTCAGTATTCAAGCTTATCGCCGTTTACATATTAGTTTACCTTTACGAGTGGCTTTAGCTGGTTTGGCTTCTGGTTTGATTATGTCCTTACTACCAGAAACCTTTCGGGATAATACAGGTTTGCGGGAGTTTATGATTGCTAGTGAACCGAATATACCTTTAGCGGGAATTGTCTTTATTGCCCAATTTATTTTAACCTTAATTGCCTTTGGTTCGGGCGCACCAGGAGGATTATTTGCACCAAGTTTAATTTTAGGTTCTTGTTTAGGACATATTATTGGCGTATGTGAATTGCAAGTATTTGGATTTGGTTCACCGACTACCTACGCATTAGCCGGAATGGGGGGATTTTTTAGCGCGGTTTCCAAAGTTCCGATAACGGCGATTGTCATTGTTTTTGAAATGACGACAGATTTCAATTTAGTATTACCTTTAATGGTGGTATGTGTGACATCTTATCTGGTGGCTGAGAAGGTTGTTCCGGGTTCACTGTATGAAAAACTGCTCACATTAAATGGTATCATTATTAAAAAAGATAGCCCCACAGAGGGAATATTAACTCAATTAACTGCTAAGGATGTAATGCAGCCCTCCGTGGAAACCCTAGAAGCAGAAATGACAGGAGATGAAGTTATTAAAGCCTTTTCCCGTTCCCATCATCGCGGCTTTCCTGTGGTAGAAAATAATAAATTAGTAGGATTAGTTTCCCAGACAGATTTACAGAAAATCCGTAATCATCTCTCACCCCATGAGACTCTTTTAAGAGAGATTATGACACCCAAACCGGTGACAGTCACACCAGCAGATAGATTAAGTCATGTTCTCTATTTATTAAATAGATATCAAATTAGTCGCTTACCTGTGGTAGATGGACAAAAATTAATTGGGATTATTACCCGTGCAGATATTATCCGTACGGAAGCAAATCATTTGAATGGTGAAACCGGGGTGACAGGTCCCCAAGCTGAACCTTCCTATCTAGTATACCAAACTCGATCGCCTAGTATTGGGAGAGGGAGATTATTAGTTACCATTGCTAACCCGGAAACCGCCCCCGCATTACTAGAAATGGCTGCTGCGATCGCCCGCGATCGCCATTATGAAATAGAATGTTTACAAATCATCTTAGTATCCCGTCATGTTTCTCCAGCGGAAACCCCAGTTAACACCGCTAAAAGTCGCCGCTTACTCCGACAAGCCGAAGGTTTAGCCAAAAAACTGCACATTCCCATTCATACCCAAATTCGTGTCGCCCATGATATCGCCCAAGCTATTTTAGAAACTACCAAGGAACGATATATAGACTTAATTTTCATGGGTTGGAAGGGAAATACATCTACCCCTGGCAGGATTTTTGGCAGCGTAGTAGATACTATAATTCGTCAAGCAAACTGTGATGTTGTCTTGGTCAAATTAGGCAATAATTTCCATTCCTACCAGCAATTTAAACGCTGGTTAATACCAATGGCTGGAGGACCAAATGCACCTATTGCCATTAAATTATTACCTGCTTTAGTAACTTTGGAAAACGACATAGAAATCCGCTTAACTCAGGTAGTTAAACCTGGGGAAGTTGCACCAGATATGACGGTTTTAGAGGAATCTACTCGCCAATTCATGCGTCACCGCAATTTACAAAGTAATGTTGTCGCTGCATCTTTGCAAGCTGAATCTGTTACCGCTGGAGTCATTGAATTAGTCAAAACTGAAGATTTCGACGTTGTAGTTTTGGGTGCTTCTCGTGAGGGATTATTACAACAAGCAATTCAAGGTAATATTCCCGAAGCAATCGCATCTGGTGTTGATAGTACCGTAATTTTAGTCAGAAGTGCAATTTCTTAACTATGATTTGTGTGATTTACCTGATTTATATGAGTTTATAAATTTAATCAGGGTGGGAAAACCCACCCCTACAGATCTTAACGTTTCACCAATTTCTTGGACATCTTCCTAAGACGAATAGATTCAGGTGTAACTTCCACCAATTCATCTTGAGCAATGTATTCCAAAGCTCTTTCCAAATTCATGTCTATGGGTGTTTGTAACTGAGTAAGTTCTTCACCACCAGATGAACGGTGGTTGGTTAACTGCTTCGTTTTACAAACGTTCAATTCCAAATCTTGGGGACGATTATGTTCACCAATAATCATCCCTTTGTAAACCTTAGTTCCTTCACTGATAAAGAATGCGCCTCTATCTTCACAGTTTTTCATCGCGTAGGAAGTAGAAACACCTTCTTCAAAGGAGATGAGAACGCCTTTGTTCCGGGCTTCAATATCACCACAAAGGGGACGATAATCAAGGAAACTGTGGTTCATGATGCCTTCACCGCGAGTCATTCGCATGAATTCACCTCGGAAACCGATTAAACCACGGGCTGCTACGATAAACTCTAGTTGGGTGCGATCGCCACCACCAGGCTGCATATCTTGCATTTCCGCTTTCCGTTGTCCTAAGCGTTCAATACAGCTACCAACTGCGTCCGCGGGAACATCTAATGCTAGAAGTTCAAAAGGTTCGCAATTTTGACCGTTAACTGTACGGTAAATTACTTGAGGTTGGGATACTTGGAACTCAAAACCCTCACGGCGCATGGTTTCGATTAAGATGCCTAGGTGTAATTCACCACGACCAGAAACCAGGAATTTATCAGGAGAGTCGGTGTCTTCAACGCGCAAAGCTACGTTGGTTTCTAATTCGCGGTATAAGCGATCGCGGATTTGCCGAGATGTTACCAATTTACCTTCTTGACCAGCAAAAGGCGAATCATTCACCCAGAAGGTCATTTGCAAAGTTGGTTCATCCACCTTAATTAATGGCAGAGCCAGAGGTTCATTAGGATCTGTAATAGTTTCACCAATATAAGCATCAGCAAAACCAGCTACAGCCACAATATAACCTGCGGTAGCTTCTTGCATCTCTATCCGTTTTAAACCTTCAAACCCCATCAACTTGGTAACTTTGCCCTTGACAATGCTGCCATCTTCTACTACCAAAGCAGCTTGTTGTCCAGCGCGGATAGTTCCATTGTGGATTTTACCAATGACAATCCGGCCTAAATATTCTGAATAATCTAGGGTGGTAACTTGTAATTGTAGAGGCTTGTTAGGATCTCCCACTGGTGCAGGAACGTGGCGAAGAATGGCATTAAATAGCGGCTGCATATCTACTGATTCTGCTTCTAAGCTTTCTTTAGCGAAACCAGCCATACCGGAAGCAAACAAATATTTAAAGTCACACTGGTCTTCATCTGCACCTAATTCTAAGAACAGATCCAAGACCTTATCAACAGCAATGTGGGGGTCAGCTTGTCCCCGGTCAATCTTGTTAATAACAACGATAGGACGCAAACCTTTTTCCAAAGCCTTTTTCAAGACAAAGCGGGTTTGGGGCATTGGTCCTTCATTGGCATCAACAATCAGAATACAACCGTCTACCATGCCGAGTACCCGTTCTACTTCTCCGCCGAAGTCAGCGTGTCCAGGGGTATCAACAATATTGATTAGGGTTTCTTTGTAGCGAACCGCTGTATTTTTAGAGAGAATTGTAATGCCTCGTTCCCGTTCTAAATCATTGGAGTCCATGACACAATCCGGAACGTCTTCGCCTTCGCGGAAAATGCCGGACTGTTTGAGGAGAGCATCAACCAGGGTGGTTTTACCGTGGTCAACGTGGGCGATAATGGCGACGTTACGAATTGGGAGCGTCATAGATGGTTTGGGTAAACTTTAAGGTTTTTAGATTAAGAGGCTTATTTTTGGTCGTTTTAACAGAAGTGGAGATTATCTACCACATCTGTAACGAACCTTGTAATGATTCTAGCGTAATTGTCACAAATATTGTTATTTTGATAATAAATATTAAGAGCATTTTTAAGATATAGGGTACTTGCTTCAATAAAGCTAACTCGCGTATACCCCTAAACGACGTGAAATTAGCACTTAAAACTAAAATTGTGCCAAAATGAACTTATAAATCTATAAATTTACAGGTTATGGCTTGGTTATCAGGACAGGAATTACAAAATGGTAAATATACCATAGAAAAAGAATTAGGTGAAGGTGGTTTTGGGATCACTTATCGCGCTAGAGATAATCAGGGAAATTTCGTTGTTATCAAAACTCTAAATGATGCAATCCAAAAACGTGCTGATTTTGCTAAATTTCAACAAGACTTTCTCAACGAAGCGATTAAATTAGCTAAATGTAGTCATCCCCATATTGTCCAAATATACGAAGTCATTCATGAAAATGATCTTTGGTGTATGGTGATGGAATATATTGATGGTGAAGATTTAGGAACTGTAGTAGAAAATCAAGGTATTTTATCTGAAACTGAAGCATTACGCTATATTCAGCAAATTGGATCAGCATTAACTGTAGTTCATGATAATGGCTTATTACATCGAGATATTAAACCACAAAATATCATGTTGCGTTCTGGTAAATCAGAAGCAGTGTTAATTGATTTTGGGATTGCGCGAGAGTTTTCCCAGAATTTAACTCAAACACATACGCAAATGTTAGCTGATGGTTTTGCACCAATTGATATGATAAAAAAGCAAAACGGGGAGCATTTACAGATGTTTATGCTTTAGCTGCAACTTTGTATTCTGTGTTAACTGGAGAATTACCAACTATATCACCAATGAGAGCAATTGGTACAGAATTAGAAGAAGCAAAAAAGATAAATTCTAGTATTAGCGATAAAGTAAATCAGGCGATAATTAAAGGAATGGAATTAAAGCCAGAAAATCGTTCTCAGTCAATAAATGAGTGGTTATCTCTTTTGAATATCCAAAAAACCAGCAATAATACTATTCTTTCCGCCACACAAATTATTGAAGATAAGATTATTCATGAGTTTAAAACTCATGTTGATTATAAAAGTTCTACAGCAGGATTGCTAATTCATCATAAAGAAAGTAGCTCAGACCTCGCATTGCATTATCATATAACTATCTCTGATACCCACGCCTTTAACTTTGGTGGAAATGGATTTGCTGTATTCCGAATTCCGACAGTATCATATAGCGTAGAATCAGTGACATTATTGCCGAAAAAAGAAGTCCTTGATAGATGTTTAATTGCTTATGAATTATTCAAAACTTGGGATTATGGTTTATTGGGTTGGAACTGTGAACACTTTGCTAGATTAGTCACAACAGGAGAAGCAATTAGTTATCAAGTAAAAGAGTCAATATTAGCATTTTTAAATAATAATGGTTATCATCCATTAGCAAAAGAAATGATGGATAAAGCTTGTCGAACTGCAAAATACTAATTTAGTTAAAAACACTAACCTCTTTCTTTCTCTTCCTTCTCTTTCTCTTCCTTCGTGTCCTTCGCTCCTTCGTGGTTCATTTCCTCTTAACATCATCCAACTAAAAATGCTATCAGAAAGATTTACCCAAGCGCTTACCTACGCCCATGAACTCCACGCCACGCAAAAACGCAAAGCTGGGGATATTCCCTATATTACCCATTTACTAGGAGTAGCCAGTATAGCCTTAGAATATGGTGCAAACGAAGATGAAGCGATCGCTGCCTTACTACATGATGCCATAGAAGACCAAGGTGGAGCAGCCACCAGAGCAGAAATTCGCCGGCGGTTTGGGGATCATGTCACTGCTATAGTTGATGGTTGTACAGACGCAGACACCACACCCAAACCCCCTTGGAAACCCCGGAAAGAAGCCTATATTGCCCATATTGCCACCGCTTCCCCTGAAGTATTGCTAGTTTCCGCCGCTGACAAACTCCATAATGTCCGCTCAATTCTCAAAGATTATCGCATGATTGGTGATGCAGTTTGGGAAAGGTTTCAAGGTGGCAAAGAAGGCACACTTTGGTATTATCGTTCTTTAGCAGATGCTTTCCAGAAACATCAAATTACGCCCTTAGTGGCAGAATTAGAAAGAGTAGTGTCCGAATTAGAAATTTTAGCTGCATATAAAAAATGAAGAACGAAAACTTTCATCCTTCATTATTTACAGCATATTGCAGGTTACAGGAGGTACAAAGTTATCATGCTTTTACTCCTTCTTTCTTCTTTCTTCTTCCTGACTCCTGACTCCTGACTCCTGACTCCTTTTTTCTTCCTTTGGGAAGATAGTTATTTGTTGATTAACGGAATAAACTACTGAGTGAACTATCTTCGTGAATCCGCCAAATTGCTTCTCCCAGCAGATTAGCGACTGAAAGCGTCACTAATTGGGGAAACTGATTAGCCTCTGGGATGGGAATAGTATTAGTGACTATAACCTCCTCAAACACCCCACTTGATAACCTTTCAATAGCCGGTGGTGAAAACACAGCATGAGTAGCACAGGCATATACCTGACTAGCTCCTTCTTGACGCAGTAAATTAGCCCCCGCCGCAATCGTACCGCCAGTATCAATCATGTCATCCACCAATATGGCAATTTTGCCTCTCACATCACCAATCACATTTAAGACTTCGGCCACATTATGAGCCTGACGACGTTTGTCAATAATTGCTAGAGGTGCATCATTCAATTTTTTCGCAAATGCCCTAGCCCGTGCGACCCCACCCACATCAGGGGAAACAACCACAATATCCTGTAATCCTTTACTAATGAGATAATCGAGGATAACTGGTGAACCATATACATGATCAAAGGGGATATCGAAATAACCCTGAATTTGAGCTGCGTGCAAATCCATTGCTAGAACTCGGTTAGCACCTGCTTGGGTAATCAAGTTAGCGACTAATTTAGCAGTGATAGATTCTCTCCCTGCTGTTTTTCTATCAGCACGAGCATAACCATAGTAAGGAATTACTGCTGTAATCTGGCGTGCAGATGCTCGACGACAGGCATCAATCATAATTAGTAATTCCATCAAATGATCATTGACGGGTTGACAACTGGGCTGGATTAAATAGACATCACAACCCCGAATAGATTCTTGGATTTGAACATAAAGTTCTCCGTCCGCAAATCTTTTGCGAATCATTGGTCCCAAGTCCATACCTAGATAACGAGCGACTTCTTGCGACAGCGCTATATTGGCAGAACCGGAAAAAAGCCGCAGACGATTATTGTCAGGTAGTCCCGTTGCTATTGACTGGACTGGTAAAGTGGCAGAACTTAGCACAGCAGATCCTCGAAGTGCATTCATAGAAATATCATCAGAGATTGAGCAAATTTAGCCGAAATTGAGTAAACAAATAATATTGATCTTCAAGTTAGCCCTGGGGGTGTTAGAAAACCGACGATTAAATAGCAGCGAAAGTGCAAACAATTATTCTATGATACTTATTACCAATTAACGACCTCGTGAATTGAAGATTAAATATTTATGTTATGAATCAAAAAGAACCTAGCAAAATTATCTATACCTTGAACTTCCATATTTATATATTTCCCGGAAAGCTGACGGCTGAATGCCTACCATTAAAGATCAACTTTGACATTGCTGTGGATGCCAATTGATTTATTTATCCCGGATTATACCTGCTACTATATTGGACAAGTCCTGACTAAAGTCCGAATGTCAGAATAGAATAATGCCAGACTTGTTTCTAGTATACACTTCCTTGTGGGCGGGGTAACTGAGGAAAATTACGGAAGCCACAATTGAGACACTTTGAGTCATGTTGTGGACAGGCGATAGTTTTGTTAAGTTCTAGCTCTGTTGTTATTATTATATTCAATCAATAGACCATGCAATCACCGATTACAGTTGGTACTATCCTACAAAATCGTTACCACATAATTCACATTATTGGACAGGGGGGATTTGGTAGAACCTATCTAGCAGAAGACCAAAGACGCTTTAATGAACTTTGTGTGCTTAAAGAGTTAATTGCCCCAAGCACGGGAACATCCGGTGGAGAAAAGGCACAAGAGTTATTTGAACGAGAGGCTGCTATCTTGTATCAAATTGAGCATCCACAAATTCCCAAATTTCGGGAAAAATTTGCCCAAAACGAAAAGTTATTTTTAGTGCAAGATTTTGTCGTTGGCAAGACTTACCGGAATTTGCTCAGAGAACGCCAAGATGTTGGCACAACTTTTACTGAAGCAGAGGTATTGCATTTATTACGCACTTTGTTGCCTGTTCTTAGTTATATTCACGGTCAGGGAATTATTCATCGGGATATCTCCCCAGAGAATATGATTTTACGGGAAAGTGATTCCCTGCCTGTATTAATTGACTTTGGAGTAGTCAAGGAGTTAGTCACAAAATTACAATCCTCAGTCCCCACATCAGTAACTACTGTAGGTAAATTGGGTTATGCGCCTAGTGAGCAAATGCAAACGGGTAGGGCATATCCTAGTAGTGATTTGTATGCGTTGGCTGTGACGACGATAGTTTTGTTGACGGGGAAAGAACCCGCAGATTTATTTGATGAGCAGGAACTAATATGGAATTGGCAACAGTGGGCAACAGTAAAACCGGAATTCGCTCAAATTTTGCAGCGAATGTTGAGTTATCTGCCGGGGGAACGGTATCAAAGTGCCGCTGATGTTACTCAGGCACTGCTTAACTTAGGTTATAGTAGCCAACCTGCTGCTAATTTATCTCATCTACAAACTATCGCTATCGGGCATCGTCCTGAGCCGATATCAAAAACATCGGAAAAGCCGCAACCTTCAGTTAATTCTGGACAAAGTAGCTCTATTTTGGATAATGCTTGGGCGTTGGCAGGAATTGGCGGTGTTGTGATTATTTTAGCAGGGTTTGGTTCTTGGACTTTGGTGAATTCACTGAAAAATCAGTCTCGTCCAGCAACAGAAACAATCACAACCCCACAATCATTTCCTTCTCCAGTTATTCCTAGTGGGACATTATTAACACCAACACCAACTCCAACACCCACAGTAACTAATAGTGAACCTGTGATTAATCGTCAACGGCTGAGATTAGACAAATCTAACAAGGCGACAATTGACGGAACACTGAGGGAAAATGAATTGGTTGAATATAGTTTACAAGGTAAGGTTGGGGAAAAATTAACTGTATCTGTAAATGAAAACAGTGGGATTGTACTGACGATTTTAACTGCTAATGGTGAAATCATTAATACTCAAGATCAACAATCTACTTCTTATGAAGGAATATTAGCTAATGATGGGAGATATATTATTCGATTAGGTTTGTCTGGGGGTGTTTCGGAGGTTAATTATAGTTTGAATGTAGCTTTAGAAGCACCAATGCCAACGGAAACGCCAACTCCCACAGAAACGCCAACCCCCACAGAAACGCCAACTCCTACAGAAACGCCAACCCCCACAGAAACGCCAACTCCTACGACTTCCCCTACTCCCACAGAAACGCCAACTCCCACAGAAACGCCAACTCCTACAGAAACGTCAACTCCAGGGTTTAATGGGACTAATTAACGTTTTAACGTTAAATTATAAGAGACTAGGCTGAAAACCCTTGAAGTTGAGTTTTGGAGCGTAGTGGTCAGTGAGCAGTTCGGCAAGCTCACTGTAACACTTGTCGAACTGCGGAAAAACTCAACTGTCCTTTAGGCAAGGGATGAAAGCCAGATAGAGGCTTCAGCCTCCACTGAAAGTTTTTCCTGTTGACAAGATTATACTTTGTGAGTTAGCATAGCTTCGTGGTGTTTAGGTCGTAGCCATACTATGGCTAACGCCACGCTACGCTATCGACAGGCTCAGTAACCATGATAATTTATGAGTTCAAAGTCAAAGGAAAAGATAGGCAGTATCGCGCAATAGATGAGGCTATTCGTGCATCTCAATTCATCCAAAATAAATGTTTAAGATATTGGATGGACAATAAAGGTGCGACGAAATATGATCTCAATAAATATTGCGCGATTTTGGCATCTGAATTTCCTTTTGCGGATGAACTTAATTCAATGGCAAGACAATCTGCTGCGGAACGTTCTTGGAGTACAATAGCTCGATTTTACGACAATTGTAAAAAGAAAGTTAAGGGTAAAAAGGGATTTCCAAAATTCAAAAAGAATTGCCGTTCAGTTGAGTACAAAGTTACCGGCTGGAAGTTATCCGAAACCAGAAAAGCAATTACTTTCTCTGACAAGAAAGGTATAGGTACTCTGAAATTAAAAGGTACTTACGATCTTAATTTTTATGATATCAAACAAATTAAGCGAGTTCGTTTAGTCCGTCGGGCTGATGGATATTATGCTCAATTTGCAATTGATGTCAAAATTAGAATTGAATCCCAACCAACGAATCAAATAGTTGGCTTAGATGTGGGCTTGAAATACTTTATTGCCGATTCAAAAGGTAATGTAGAACCTGCCCCACAATTCTATAGAAAGTCAGAAAAACAGTTAAGTCGAGCTAATCGTAAAAAATCTAAGAAGTTTGACAGAGATAAGAAAAAAGCTAAACAAACACAATCCAAGAACTATTTAAAAGCTAAAAATAGGTATGCCCGTAAACATTTAAGAGTAAGTAGGCAGCGAAAAGAATATTGCAAGAGATTAGCATATTCCGTGATCCAGTCTAACGATTTGGTAGCTTATGAAGACTTAAATATTAAAGGCATGGTAAGAAACCGACATTTAGCTAAATCAATTTCTGATGCTGGCTGGGCAACTTTTCGGCAATGGGTAGAATATTTTGGACTCAAATATGGGAAGGCAACAGTTGCTGTTCCTCCCCATAATACTTCTCAAAATTGTGCTAATTGTGGTCAAAAAGTGAAAAAATCCCTATCAACCAGAACCCATAATTGTCATCATTGCGGGTTTGTAGAAGATAGAGATATTAATGCTAGTATCAACATCCTAAGATTAGGATTAACTACGGTAGGGATACGGTCAGCTACGCTACAGGAGATTTGCCCTCTTGGGCGATTGGTGCAAACCTGTCGTCTAATGGCGAGTCAGTGAATGTAGAATCCCCGTGTCTTTAGACCGGGGAGTGTCAAGAAAAGAAGCAAATTAAGTTGTCATTTTTAGCAAAAAACGTTGTTGAATACTTTACTGATTGCGGGAACTGATACGGATGCTGGTAAAACTGTTATCACAGCAGCAATAGCCGCTTATTGGCAAAAATATTATCCCCAGCGTAGTTTGGGGATGATGAAGCCAATTCAATCGGGGTTGGGTGATAGGGAACTGTACCAAACTCTGTTTAATTTGGACCAGTCACCAGAAGAAATTACACCTTTGTATTTTCAAGCCCCTTTAGCCCCTCCCATAGCTGCGGCTAAGGAAAATCGTCAAATTGATTTAGCGATAGTTTGGCGAACTTTGTTGGCTTTGCAGAAACAACGTGATTTTGTGTTGGTGGAATCTTTGGGGGGTTTGGGTTCACCGATTACTGATGAGTTGACGGTGGCTGATTTGGCGGGTGAATGGCGATTACAGACTTTTTTGGTGGTGCCGGTCAGATTGGGGGCGATCGCTCAGGCTGTTGCTAATGTAGCATTAGCTAGGCAACATAAAATCAATCTGCGCGGAATTATTCTTAATTACACCCAACCCCGCACCAAGGAAGAAATTGCTGATTTAACACCACCAGAGTTAATTCAATCATTGACAAATATTCCCGTTTTAGGTTATGTTCCCTATCTGGAAAATCCCAGAGATTTGGAACAACTTGCAAAAGTTGCTGCGGCTTTAGATTGGGAAATATATTGTAGCTAATGGGTGATTGGTAATTGGTGATTGGTAATAGGTAATGGGGAAGAGTTTTTTTAATTTTTAATTGATAAATATGGTTTCTACATTTCCTTTGGCTTCAACGGTAAATCTTAAAAATGTGCGGTTAGCAATTCGGGCTTTGCAACCGCAATTAGTAGAGTGGAGAAGACAAATTCACCAAAAACCAGAATTAGGTTTTCAGGAAAAAATTACCGCTGAGTTTATTGCCGAAAAGTTGCAAAGTTGGGGAATTGCACATCAAACAGGTATTGCAGAAACGGGAATTGTGGCGATTATTAAAGGTGAAAAATCTGGACATGGTAAAGTATTAGCAATACGGGCGGATATGGATGCTTTACCTATTCAAGAAGAGAATGAAGTTCCCTATTGTTCTCAACATGATGGTGTGATGCACGCTTGTGGACATGATGGACATACAGCGATCGCTCTCGGTACGGCATATTACCTCAATCAACACCGACAAGACTTTAGTGGCACAGTAAAAATTATCTTCCAACCCGCCGAAGAAGGTCCCGGTGGGGCAAAACCGATGATCGCAGCAGGTGTATTGAAGAACCCTGATGTTGATGCCATTATCGGTTTACACTTATGGAATAATCTGCCATTGGCAACTGTGGGAGTCCGCGCTGGGGCATTAATGGCCGCTGTAGAATTGTTTCGCTGCACCATTTTTGGTAAAGGTGGACATGGGGCAATTCCTCAGCAAACAGTAGATTCTATCGTGATAGCGGCGCAAATAGTCAATGCTTTACAAACTATTGTTTCCCGTAATATTAACCCCATTGATGCGGCTGTGGTGACAGTGGGAGAACTCCACGCCGGCACAGCAGTTAATGTGATTGCTGATACCGCAAGAATGGGTGGGACAGTGAGATATTTTAATCCTGATTTAGCAGGTTTTTTTAAAGAACGCATTCAACAAATTGTTGGGGGAATTTGTCAAAGTCACGGTGCAAATTATGACTTAGATTATATTCATCTTTATCCACCAGTTATCAATGATACGGAAATCGCGGCATTAGTTCGTTCAGTTGCAGAGGAAGTGATAGAAACCCCCATTGGTATCGTTCCTGAGTGTCAAACAATGGGTGGGGAAGATATGTCATTTTTCTTGCAAGAAGTTCCCGGTTGTTACTTTTTTCTTGGTTCTGCAAATCCAGAGAAAAAATTAGATTATCCTCATCATCATCCCCGATTTGATTTTGATGAAACGGCTTTACCAATGGGTGTGGAAATGTTTGTTCGCTGTGTAAACAAGTTTTTGGCTTAAAATGGAGAAATACTGGGAATTACAGGTGTTTCTGATTCCTGCTGTTGACGTTGTAAATACTTACTCAGCACATAAGCTAAATCTCCTCTTGTCATGGGGCTTAGTGGGTAAATATTACCTTGTGTATCCATATTCACAAATTCTTCAGCAATGACTGTAGCGATAGCGTAAGCGCTGACTTGTCAGTTCGCTTTTCTAGACCAATCAGGTATATTTATGGCATCTGGATGTGATGAGAGAATCTTATCAACGCTTTGATCAGGAAATTGGAAAACCCCATAAGCTTGGGCAAAAATCGCTAAACCTTCACCTCTAGTAACCCGTTGATTTGGGAAAAATAGATTTCCTCGATAACCTTTCATAATATCAGTTTTCAAAACTATCTGAACATCTTTATATGCCCAATGAGAAGGAGGAACATCCGGGATGAATACAGATTTTTTTTCTGGCAGAATAGCCCGTTTATCTAAATAAAATGCCTTCACTAAAATTGACGCTAATTCTGCACGACTAATTAACTTATCCTGATAAAATTTACCATCGGGAAAATTATCCATTAACTTAGAATCAACTACCTTTTGGATATATTCTGAACTGGTAACAGGTATTGGATCTAGTGATTGTTCTTGGGCAATAATTGGGGAATTTTGGAGAAGTGTGATTAAAGTCAATATCCCTAGTAATTTTTTCATTGCGACTATTATTTTATAACTGTATTACTAATATTGACGGTGATTGCATAATTGAAGTTGCTGATTTTCTAGATAATTAAAAATAAAGATTTTTTAAATATAATTGATAAACCTTTATCTTTATAACAAATTGTCTGTAAATAAAATCCAAAATTTCGCTCAGAAATCAAAAATCAAGGGAGTTTTAGTTCTCAATCCTCAATTCTAAATTCTAAATTCTAAATTCTAAATTCTAAATTCTCATTACCAATTTTATAATATAGTTGGCTGTGATAGTATTTTCTATAGCCTTAATTGTTCAGGAGTTAAAGAATGTCCATACCAGCAGATCCAGTTAAATTGATGAAGCAAGAAGTTGGCAAAGCGGCCGCCAATTTAGTAAAATCCGGTTCAATAGTTGGTTTGGGTACAGGTTCAACCACAGCTTACACCATTCAGTATTTAGGAGAACGCCTCAAATCAGGGGAACTCAAAGATATTGTCGGTATCCCCACCTCATTTCAATCAGAAGTGTTAGCAAAAGAGTATGGCGTTCCCCTCACCACTTTAGACGCTGTAGACCATATTGATATTGCCATAGATGGGGCAGATGAGGTAGACCCCCACAAAAACTTGATTAAAGGTGGTGGTGCGGCACATACCCGCGAAAAAGTTGTAGATTACCTAGCAACACAGTTTATTGTCGTCGTTGATGGTGGTAAGTTAGTAGAGCGCTTGGGTTCTAGTTTCGCTGTACCAGTTGAAGTTATTCCTATGGCACTTACCCCCGTCACTAATGCCATTAAAGCACTTGGTGGTAAGCCAGAATTGCGGATGGGTGTGAGAAAAGCCGGACCTGTGATCACTGATCAAGGTAACATGGTTTTGGATGTCACATTCGATAGCATTGATGACCCTGTAAACCTGGAAAAAACCCTGAATAATATTCCTGGTGTTTTGGAAAATGGCATTTTCGTCAATTGTGCAGATATCGTGCTTGTTGGTGAAGTTATTGACGGTAAACCTGTAGTCAGACAACTTTAAATTAGTACCTAATCACATAAATTACAAAAGAAGGAAACTCTTAACTGGGAACAGATAAGAAACACTCATTTGCACCAGTTTAGAGCTTCTGTCAAAAAAAAGATGTTTTTAAAAGATGCGTAGCCCGAAAAAAACAGTTCGTCACCGAATCAGAATTTAGATTGAATTATTCCTGACTTTTCTTATTCTTGGCTTTTATGTCTGGTTGACAGCTAGTTACAGCCAGTCGAAGATTGCCTTGATGGCTGGCTAGTAGTTGTTTCCCAAATTCTTGGTCTAAACCAGTCCAGTGCATTAATAATGCCAATTTAACCGATTTACCACTATGTTCTAGTAAAAACCCGGCTGCTTCTCGACTTAAACTAGTTAAGTCTTGTAAGATCCGTAAAGCGCGATCATGTAATTTTTGATTCGTGACAGCGACATCAACCATGCGATTCCCATACACTTTACCTAGTTTAACCATTACCCCAGTCGAAAGGGTATTTAACACTAATTTTGTCACCGTCCCCGCTTTTAAGCGAGTAGAACCAGCTAAAATTTCTGGTCCTGTCAATAAACGAATATCAATATCAACTTCAATACCGACTTGTTCTGTGGGAACACAGGCTATAAAAATAGTCTTAGCCCCCCGTTGACGCGCTGCATTAATGGCACCGTGAACGAAAGGCGTTGTTCCCCCAGCCGTGATGCCGACGACTACATCCAGTTGCGTGATTTGTCGTTGCGCGATCGCAGTTTCCCCATCTTCCGCTCGATCTTCCAAATCCTCGGAACTGCGGACTAATGCTCCCGCACCACCAGCAATAATCCCTTGTACCAATTCTGGGGAAGTACAGAAAGTAGGTGGACACTCGGCAGCATCTAATACTCCTAATCTGCCACTTGTCCCTGCACCCACATAAAATAAACGGCCACCTTGACGCAGTTTTTCTGCTGCGAGGTCAATAGCTGCTGCTAACTGAACTTTAGCCGCTGCTACTGCTGCTACTGCCTTTTGGTCTTCGCTATTAAATAATTCTACCAATTCTAAAGAGTTGAGCTGGTCTAAATTGAGACTATGGGGATTAACTTGTTCGGTGAGCAGATGCCCGCGTTCCTGGAAATTTGTCATTTGTGTATACTGTGTCAGTTGTTAGTTGTCAGTTGTCCGTTGTCAGTAGGGGCGAAGCATTTGGAAGATAAATTATCGGTCATTGCCAAAAATAGTTCTCCAAATGCTTCGCCCGTACAGTTGTCAGTTGTCAGTTGTCAGTAGGGGCGAAGCATTTGGAAGATAAATTATCGGTCATTGCCAAAAATAGTTCTCCAAATGCTTCGCCCGTACAGTTGTCAGTTGTCAGTTGTCAGTTGTTATTTACGACCAATCACCAATCACCAATCACCAATCACCAATCACCAATCACCAATCACCAATCACCAATCACCAATCACCAATCACCAATCACCAATCACCAATCACCAATAACTAATAACTAATAACAAACTACAATAAACCTTCCAGTTGACGACGAATACTGTCTAAATCAGAATTAACACTTTCTGGGGCAGATAGACTGGTAGGGAAGAAGTTTTTATCAGCATCCTCTATTTGTGCTTGGGCTTGCCAATCAGTTTGTTCCACGTTCGTTTCGGGTGGAATTACTAATTCACTGTTTTCAGCCACAATTTCCCAAGTATAGCCAGTGCTTTGGCAAAATTCCTGAACATCATCAGCATTCATCATCTCCACTGTCGGGATAGCGAAGTCTTGAGCTTCTAACATTAAAGCAAAACGGGTGGCATCGTCCTCTGATTCAAACATGAGGATTTTATTGCCTTCTAAACCTTGGCCATTGCTAATCCGAATGCTGTGAATTCCTTCATTATCAGTACCAGCATTGAAAATCAGTACAAAAACACGCATTATCCATCCCTTGATTGATTAGTTCTCTAATTTATCTTAAAGTTCTAGGTTGTACATTCGGGAAAATCTCTAATAATTTTTGTGTGATTGCGGGAAATCAGGCATAGACCAAAAGATATAGTTCTCTAATTTTGCCAAAAACCTAGCTGTAATTTTTGCCATCATTTGGCTATACTCTAATAGACATCTGGTGAAAATTAAATACGGGTCAGCAAGACACTACAGTAGTGTGGGCATCTTGCCCGCGTGAGCGAGACGCTCACACTACAACAAACTACTAGTAGTTAAACGTAAAATTATGTCAAAATTAGTATTTTGTATTCTTCCAGATATCTGGTAATCCAAGAGTGAAAACCTATGTCTAACTCTCCTAGTCAAAATTCTCGCCCCGCTGATTCTGGGCTTAGGCTTCTATGGTTAATGATATTGAACCGTAGTTGTTTAGGTGTAGGTGCTTTGCTATTGATAGGAATTATTTTCAGTATTTGGCGATTGCAGAATTTTGTTTACCAGGAACTAGTACCATTAGCTACCCAAAGTCTGACTACTACTCTCAACCGTCCGGTAAAACTGGGAGCAATTGAGTCCTTTTCCCTGACTGGCGTTCAGTTTGCCGCTTCTGAGATTCCCGCTACAGCCACAGATCCAGATAGGGCAAATATCAAAGCAGTAGATGTAGGTTTTGATATTTGGAAGTTAGTTATTAACCGCAATCTCCGATTAGATGTAACTTTAATTAATCCAGATGTTTATATTCAACAAGATCCCCAAGCCCGCTGGTTAACGACTACTATCACCCCAGGTACTGGTAAGGGATTGATTAAAACTGATTTGGATAAGTTACGGTTTCGGGATGCAAATTTGGTATTAGTACCGAGAAAAATGGGGGGAGATTTTTCTTTACAAGTTCCTGTAAAATTTTCTGGGATTAATGGAACTGCTCAACTCTTAAATCAAAATAAACTAATTAAATTAGACTTGGCTGCTAAGGCAGTAAGTGGGGGTGATATTTCCATTGTCGGAGATTTAATTCCTCAGAAAGTTTTAGCAGGGGATTTTCGAGTGCGAGGGCAAAATCTCCTGTCCGCAGATATTACTCGGCTTGTAACTTTACCACTGACTTTACAAAGTGGGAGAGTAAATGGTGATTTGCGAATTAAGATAACACCAAAGCAGAAAACCTTACTCTATGGCAATGCTATGATGGAGGGGGTAACACTACAAATCGCAAAAATCCCCGAATTATTCAATCATAGTCAGGGAAATCTCATTTTTGATGGACTGGTAATTAAATTAGATAATATAGTCACAAACTACGGACAAATCCCGTTCACAACATCGGGGACTATTGATCAACAAGCAGGGTTTAATTTAAAAGCACGTGTGAATGCGGTAAGTTTGGCCAATGCTCAAGCAACTTTAAAGGTAAAGTTACCATTTCCTGTGAGTGGTATAGCTCAAGCCGATTTGCAGCTAATGGGAGCAACTACTAAACCAGTGCTATCTGGTAATGTGAGGACGTTGAAAACTGCTCGAATTGATCAAGTTGATTTTGGGAAAGTTAGTAGTAAATTTGAGCTTATTAGTAGTAAATCTCTCCTGAGAATTACGGATATTCAAGGCAAAACTACCTATGGGGGTGAGGTTAAAGGCGGGGGAATTATTAAACTTGGTAAAGTATCTGCACTGAATTTTCAACTCCGAGCGGAAAATATGCCAGGGGATGCGATCGCTCAAGTATATAATATCAAAACAGGATTCCCCATTGGCATGATCACAGCCACCGCAGAAATAAAAGGTGTAGCTGATAATACCCACACTTTCGTTAAATGGCAAGCTCCTCAAGCCCAATATCCAGTAACAGGGACAAGTATTATTAATCCTGACCGCACAGTTTCTTTTCGTGATGTAGTTGCAACTGTTGGTGGAGGTGTAGTGAATGGTAGTGGTATTTATAGTCATGATAGCAAGCGTTGGCAAGCTTCGGCTCAATCTAGCAAGATTAAATTAGCATCTTTTGTTGACCAAAAACAGCAGGAAAATATTTCTCTAGCTGGGGTAGAATTTAACGGTAATTTGCAATTATCAGGAAATTCTTCACCATTTCAAATAGAGACGATTATTCCTAAAAATGCCAATATCAACATTGCTGGTGGCACAGTTAATATTTCGCAAATTAAGTTACAAGACCAAAATTTTACAACTTTATTAGTTGGGAAAGATTTACGTTTAGGAACAATTTTAAAACAGGCTAACCCAATTTTAAATAATCTCCTCGCAGGTAATTTCACTATTGTCGGTAATAGGGAAAATTTTAACCTCAAAACCTTTGCTGGAACAGGTGAAGGATTCCTCTCTGTTGGTGGAGGGAGAATTAAAGCTGCTAATATTCAAGTTGCAGAAGGTCGCTATCAGGCGAAAATTCAAGCGGAAAATGTCCCCCTGACAAAGTTAGCATCTGTACCACCACAATTCCAAGGAAATATAGCCGGTCAGTTGCAAGTAACTGGTTCGGTCGAGTCGTTCCAACCAGAAACTATTCAAGGGGAGGGAAAAGGCAGCTTGAAATTACCAAGTGGTACAGTTACAGCCTCTTCTATTCAACTTAATAATGGTAATTATCAAGCATTGTTGGCTACTTCAGGTTTACAATTAAACCCTTTCAATCAGCAGTTAAAAGGACAGTTGGGAGGAAAGTTGCAAGTATCGGGAAATGTGACTGCTTCTAAATTAGCAGATGTGGCTGCTGTTGGTCAGGTGCGCTTTAGTCAAGGTTTACAAGGTTTTGATTCACCTATTCAAGCTGATATCGGGTGGAATGGAGAAAAGCTAACTGTTGATAGTTCTAATAATGCTAACTTTCAAGCTAAAGGTTATTTATTAGCTAATGCTAAGAAAGCAGGTATCCCAGAAATTACGCAATTAAATTTTAATGTTCAGGCAAAAAATTATAGTCTGCAACGGTTGCCAGTGCAACTACCTGATACTGCGGATATTGCTGGCAACTTAGATTTTAGCGGACAAGTGACAGGAAAACCCACTGCACCAAATATTATAGGTAAGTTGGGGTTACGGAATTTCCAAGTTCAGGAATTTGCTTTTGAACCATTATTGACTGGTAATGTGAATTCTGGATCAGGACAGGGGTTAAGTTTAGATGTTGCAGGTGTAAAGGAACGGATAGCAATTAATTTAGATGGTAACAATCGCCCCAAATCGTTTTTAGTTCAGTGGCAACAAGCATTGCTATCAGGTGCAGCAACGGGATCTGACTGGGGTGTGAATGTGGCTAATTTCCCATTGAAAGCTTTAAATATAGCTGTACCAGCGAATACTCCTTTAAGTCCGGGAGGAGTGAGAGGATTATTAACAGCAAATTTGCAAATTAATTCGCAGACATTAGCCACAGCAGGAAATATAGCCATTGAAAAACCCGAACTTGGCCGGATTAAAGGCGATCGCTTTAGGACCGAACTGCGCTATGATAACAATACATTCGTCCTTCGTGATAGCGAACTTCGCAAAGGTGAAAGCAGATATAGCTTTGATGCCAATATCAAACCGTGGGCAAAAAAACCGCAACTGCGAGCAAAAATCAACATTGAAAAAGGCAACATTCAAGACTTTTTGAATGCGGCTCAAATCTTTGACATAGAAGACTTCCAACGTGGTTTAAAAGCACCGACTTACGGCAAGTCTGCGGACTTAACCACCAACTCCCAAGGATTACCTTTAGAGTCTCTATTGACCCAAATCCAACGGTTATCAGAAATTGATACCCTACTAACTACCCAACAACAACAACGGTCTACGGCTAAACCTATCCCAGATTTAAGAGACTTAAAGGGGATTTTGAATGGGAATATTTTTATTAATACTGCCACAACGGACGAACCCAGGATAAAATTTAACCTCCAAGGAGAAAACTTCACCTGGGGTAAATCAACAGAACCAAGCCGCTTTTATCGTGCGGAACAAGTCATAGCTAAAGGTAGTTTTGAAGAAGGAATTTTCCGGTTCCGACCTTTACGAATTCAATCTCAGCAAAAAATAATTGCCTTTACAGGTAACATTGGTGGTCAGGCGCAATCAGGTCAATTGAAAATCGAAAACTTTCCCATTCAGCGACTAAATAATTTGGTGAAACTGCCACTGGGAATTGGCGGTAAGCTGAATATTACCGCAGCAATAGCTGGGAGTATTATCAATCCTCAAGCTAGAGGAGAATTAAACATTACAGAAGGAACAATTGATCAGAAATCAGTGGAATCAGCTAATACTAGTTTCAGTTATGCTGACGGACGTTTAAACTTTGGTAGTCAGGTAACGGGAGTGGGAGTAGGGACTGAACCTGCAAATATTAATGGTAGTATTCCCTATACTTTGCCCTTTGCTTCTGAAAAATCAAACAGTAATCAAATTACCTTAGATATCAATGTCAAAAATGAAGGTTTAACAATTCTCAATCTGTTTACTAATGAGATATCTTTTGAAAAAGGACAAGGGGAATTAGATTTAAAAGTTCGGGGAACTCAACAACAACCTTTCGTTAAAGGAACTGCTTCTCTCGATAATGCTACTTTTAGATCCCCAACCTTACCAGGAAAGTTAACCAATGTGAATGGTAAAGCAATTTTTGATTTAACCCGTGTGTTTATAAAAAGTCTCGAAGGTAAATTTAGTGATGGTAATATTCAAGCTGCTGGAGAATTGCCAATTTTTAATAGTCGAGATACCAAAATAGATGTGCCGCTAATTGTGACTTTAAAACAATTAGTTTTAAATCTCAAGGGGTTATATCAAGGAGGTGCTAATGGTAATTTAGAAATTACTGGTTCTATTCTGAAACCAATAATTGGCGGTAATATAGAATTATTTGATGGTCAAGTATTGTTAACAGAATCTCCAGATGAGAATTCAGCAGCTAATAAAATTGGCAACCAAAACAAACCAGATCCAGAAAATAAAATTACTAGGTTAAATAATTTAGGATTAAAATTAGGTAGAAATATCCAAATTGTCAAATCACCAGTTTTTAAATTCCAAGCTTCTGGAGATCTAATTGTTAACGGTTCTTTAGTTGAACCGATACCAGAAGGAACTATTAAGTTAAATAAAGGTGCAGTAAATTTATTTACTACCCAATTAAATTTAGCAAAAGGTCATGAACACACCGCTACTTTTAGCCCTCGTCAACCCCGTGATCCTAATTTGGATATTCGGCTATTTGCGAAGATTCTAGATGTAACTCAAAATAGTGATATTAGCAGACAAGGTTCTACAGGTTTAGCCGGGTTGGAAACAGTCCGAGTTGAAGCCAGTATTAATGGTTTAGCTAGTCAAATTAATGATAACTTACAACTAAAAAGTAATCCTTCTCGTTCACAAACACAAATTGTCACTTTGTTAGGAGGTGGACTTATTGACAATCAAGGACGTAGTGACAGTAATCTGGGTTTAATTAATATTGCTAGTTCGGCTGTTTTCAGTAATTTCCAAGGTGCATTTAATGAAATTGGTGATGCTTTTGGTTTAAGTGAATTGCGGATATTTCCGACTATTGTTTCGGAAAGACCAGAAGCGGGAAGAAATAACTCATCTTTAGAATTAGCTTTAGAAGCCGGAATTGATATTTCTCCGAAATTTTCCCTTTCTACTATTAAGATTTTAACAGCAAATGATCCTTTACAATGGGGGATTAATTACCGGATAAATAATCAATTTCGTCTTCGTTCTTCCACTAATTTAACTGATGATACCCGGGCTGTAATTGAGTTTGAACGGAGGTTTTAAAAAATTGATCATTGATAATTACCAATAATCACAAGTAATATCTAACAGTTGTGACAATACGACTCTTGTTTGCTCGTAAAGCAGTCTTCAAAAACAAAGTTGTTTGGTTATGTAAAATACTATCCCACCAATTTCGAGGGACAAAAACGGGAATAATGATAGTTGTGAAAACACCTGAGTGACTTTCCTGGAACTGACCAATAAAATCTACAATTGGCTCAATTACTGAACGATAAGGTAAAGGAAGTAAATACACCAACTGCGTAGAGAGGGATAATGGCGTTAACTTGACCTTTGAAGATAATGGCTAAAATTCCTGCACAGGTACTAAGGAGAATAATCCCGTTAGAGTAGACCAAGCGATCGCCTAATAGAGACAATTGGCGGGGTAAAAATCCATCTCTGGCTAAAAAATAACACAGTCTGGGAAAATCTGCATAACTGGTATTAGCAGCTAACATCAAAACCAACAGGGTAACAACTTGCAGGAAATAGTAAACAGGCCCTGTTCCCAAAATTGCTCTCCCCAAAAGAGAAACTACTGTTTGTCCTTCTCCGGGAACAATATGATAAATGTTTGCCAAGTAAGTGATACCTACAAACATGAATCCCAAAATTACTCCTAAATACAACAAAGTCAGCCGAGCATTTTTCGATTCTGGAGGTTTAAAAGCTAACACCCCATCAGATATTGCCTCGCTTGTTGGTAAGGATTTACCGAGAAAAAATTCTTTAACCTGTGGGTAAAAGGACATAAAAAGTCCACTTAGTAAATAAGTTAATTGATACTTGTCTGAAAGTAAACTCAAACCTAAGTTTACAGAATATAACAATTCTGGCAGATTTATGACAAATTAACTAATAATTGCTACTGAAAACTAACTACTGAAGCACTTCTTAAACCTTGAATGGTAGAAATTACTTGGTTGGCAACTTGATCAATTTCCTCAACTGTATTAAATCTCCCCATCCCAAATCGCATGGAAGCATAAGCTAATTTATCCGAATGTCCCAATGCTTTCAACACATAGGAAGGGGCAACATTATTAGAAGAACAAGCAGAACCCGAAGATACCGCTACTGTTGATTGTAACCCTAATGAAAGTGCTGCACCATCTACACCTTCCACACTAATATTTAAGTTTCCTGCTAATCGGTTTTGAGGATGTCCATTTACATGAATTCCCCCGACAGTAGATAACTGTTGCCACAATCTTGCTCTTAATGCTGTTAATCGGTGATTTTCGGTTTCTTGTTCTGAATCAGCAATTTCTACAGCTTTACCAAAACCGACAATTTGCGGTGTGTATAAAGTCCCAGAACGCATTCCTCTTTCATGTCCTCCCCCATGTTGTTGGGAAGCAAGTTTAACTCTAGGGTTACGTCTGCGGACATATAAAGCCCCAATTCCCTTTGGTCCATAGACTTTATGGGCTGTGAGAGACATTAAATCAATATTCATCTCTTCTACATCTAAAGGGATTTTACCAATAGCTTGGGCTGCGTCTGTGTGCAAAATAATTTGCCTTTGCCGGCACATTTCTCCAATTTCGGCTATTGGTTGTAAAACCCCAATTTCATTATTTGCAGCCATTACAGATACTAAAATTGTATCATGACGCAAAGCTTTTGCTAACTGATTTAAATCAATTAGTCCATCTTTTTGTACTGGCAAAATTGTAATATCAAAACCAAGACTTTTTAAATATTCGCAAGGATCTAAAACTGCTTTATGTTCCGTGGCAATAGTCACAATATGCTGACCTTTTTGGAAATAAGCCTCAGCAATACCTTTAATAGCTAAATTATTTGCTTCCGTTGCACCACTGGTAAAAACAATTTCTTCGGGGGTAGCATTAATTGCTTTTGCTAAAATTTCCCGTGTTTGTCTAACAGCAGCTTCCGATTCCCAACCGTAAATATGGCTAATACTCGCCGCATTACCAAACTTTTCGGTAAAATAGGGAATCATAGCAGCCATTACCCTTTCATCAACGGGGGTAGTAGCATGACAATCGAGATAGATAGGACGACTGGACATAATTAATTCAGAGTTAATTCAAAATTTGACTTAGTTTTTTTAAGATTCGGAAAACTTGATAAAGTTCGTTTTCTCGACGATACAAAGTAAATCTGTCTGACAAAGCATATCTAGGTTGATCTTTTTGCAGAAGTTTGATAAATTGAAAATCTTCTCCATTAATGACTAATGAATATACAGGATAATCAGGATGAGGATTAGCCAGCATATAAGTAAGTGCTTGAGGTATGGCTTGTGCAAGGGAAAAAGCAGTTTTTTTAGATTCAATTACCAATAACCATAATTGTTGCTGAATCACTAAAACATCAATTCGGCCTCTGATAACTTCGTCTTCATTTTCGACGGCAATTTCTATTGATGATTCACTTCTAATCAAGAAAGGTTCATCATAAAATCCAGCTAAACTGAGTAAGGGAGATAAAACAACTAACTTTACGGTTTCTTCTGATAAAGGAGGATGTTTAACCAATCGGAGAAAATGAAATTTTACTTTGTCTAGATATTGCTTTTCTAAATCAGAAATTTCTGGCAAATGTTCCCACCATTCAGGAAAAAACGCTTCACTGTCGGTTTGTTCTAAACTAAATCTTTCTTCTAAATAGGCAATGCCTATATTTTGTGCTTGGATGAACTGAACCATAATACAAATAATAGGATGTCAGGAGTCAGGAGTTAGGAGTTAGGAGGTAGAATTGTTGAGAATAGCTTTTGCATAACTATCTAATAATCTACTAACCTCTTGTAGTTTTAACATTGATTCTGATGTATTAGCATATCCTAAATCTTTTGTGAGAATAAGATAGTATCTACATTCTTCCAGAGAAGCTTGTGCAATATTCATAAATCTTACTTTATCTAAATCTCCTTTTTTCTTAAAGCCCTCAGCGATATTTGCAGGAATAGAAATTGATGCGCGTCTAAATTGAGAAGCGAGTCCATATATTTCGGATTTAGGAAAATTCCCAGTTATCTGATATACTTCTAACACAAATTGATGTGCTTTTTGCCAAACTATTAAATCTTCAAATGTTCTCGCAGGTTGCATTTATTCTAACTCCTGACTCCTGACTCCTGTTTGATAAAAGTTTAAATAGCTGCTAATTCCTTGATTTTTTTAAGTACAGCTTCAGCATGACCTTTTGTTTTGACATTCGGCCAAGCGTAGGCGATGCTTTTATTAGGTGAAATCAGGAAGGTGGAACGGGCAACCCCCATATATTCTTTACCCATAAACTTCTTTAAACGCCATGCACCATAAGCTTCTATTAATTGATGTTTAGGATCAGTTAAGAGGGTAATTGATAAATTGTGTTTGTCAATAAATTCACAATGAGATGCGGCAGAGTCGGGACTAACGCCGATAATTTTCGCGCCTACTGTAGTAAATTCTGAGGATAATTCTGTAAAGTCTTGAGCTTCTGTGGTGCAGCCAGGTGTATTATCTTTAGGGTAAAAATAGAGAACTAGCCACTGATTTAGATCGGCAATATTAACTAAATTATTGTTTTGGTCTGGGGTCGAAAAATCTGGTGCAGTTTGGCCAATTTGGGGAATATTGCTCATATATTAGTTAGAGGGTGATAAATTGGGAATAGATGAAAATTATAGTGAAATTAGGCACTCACACTGGATTCAATTTCTCGTCTGCGAGGGACATCATAAACCATAAAATCATGAGCCATAATTGTTTTCGGAAAAATTGCCTTTGCTTCTTTAAGTAAGTCTTTTAATTCAATGGTATTACCTGGAGCATAGCGGGGGCTAAAATGTGTCATAATCAGTTTGCGAACTCCGGCAATGTATGCTGTTTGCGCGGCCATTGTGGTTGTAGAATGTAACCGCTGAAAAGCCATTTCTGAATCTTGATGAGCAAACGTTGCTTCATGAATTAACACATCTGCATCTTGTGCTAATTGTACTGCACCATCACAATAAACTGTATCTGTACAATAGGCAATTTTCCGACCAATTTCTGTGGAACCACATAATTCACTGCCATTAATTACTCTTCCGTCTGCCAGGGTGACTGTTTCACCGCGCTTGAGTTGTCCATAAATTGGACCTGAAGGAATTTCTAAGGCTTTGGCTTTGTCTATATCAAAGCGTCCGGTTCTATCTTTTTCTGCTACTCGGTAGCCAAAAGCAGGAATGCGGTGATGTAAAAGACCACAGCTAACTGTAAATTCATCATCTTCATAAACTACCCCCGACTGCACAGTATGCACTTTAATGGGGTAAGAAAAATGGGTATGAGAGTAACGGGAAGCGGCTTGTAAGTATTCGTTTAATCCCGATGGACCATAAATATCAATTTTGTCTACATTACCTGCTAAACCGCAACTGGCAAGCAATCCCATTAAGCCAAAAATATGATCACCGTGCATATGGGTGACAAAAATTCGGGATAGTTGGCTAACTTTTAAATCACTCCGCAAAATTTGATGCTGAGTTCCTTCCCCACAGTCAAATAACCACAATTCTGCTCGTTGTGGTAACCTCAGTGCCACGCTGGAAACGTTGCGTGATCTTGTAGGTACACCGGAACTAGTCCCTAAAAATGTAATCTGCACGGCGTTTTTTAGCTGTCCTTTTGCTCAATATAGTTGTTGATTCTCTATCTTGGCACAGTATTGGCACAGTCAGCTATTTGAGAAAAAGTAAAATATCAAGATTTTCTAATTTTCCTAGTTTTTATTGCCACCAAAAAGAATTTGCTAAAGGCCAAGATAATTCACAAAGAGTACCTTGAGGATAAAGGGAAACTCGCCTAAATTTACCTTTAATTTGTTGGGCTAAATTTTTAAATTGTTTTGTCCCCCAACCTTCTTTTGATGAGTTAATTCCTAAACCATTATCCATAATGCTTAGACCCGGATTTCTCACAAGCGAAAAAAAATATTCATAAAAAGCGAAAAAAAGGAAGTTTATTTGATACATAAATAGCAAAGATGAAAAAAGGAAATCTTCTAAGTATATATTTGAGAAACTCAGTTAAATATCAAGAGCTATTCAGGCAATATATACTGATATAAATAATTTAATAGTAAAATTAGGCATCTGAAAACAGAGTGAAGAAAAAACTTTTATCCCCACCCTAAATTAAAGCTAAAAATGAGCGTAATAATCGTCCCAAAAGAATTAACCAGGATTGGGTAACAACTGCAAACAACGGTAAGCAGTAGCATAAATATGCTGATAGGGACAAGAACTATTAATCGCAATTAAAACTCGTCTAGTTGTTATTGTAATCAAAGCTCCTAACTTCAACAACTTGGTACGGATAGTCCCAACTTGAGCATTCTGTAATTCAGTTTTAACTAAACATTTATTTCGCAAAGCATTCATCAAAACATAAGCAATGGAAGAGAACCACAAACGTAATTGATTACCTGCAAATGTATGGGTACTGGTTCTATCACTAAATAATTCTAATTGTTGTTCCTTCTCTTGACTAATGCTTTTTCCTAATGCCAGTGCGAACATGGGATCATGACGTAATTCTTCATGGTCATTTAAGTCTTCATATCCCATGATTAAGCCATATATCCGTTGTGTTAATAAGCTTTCTATGGGATGTAACGTCTTATTTGGCTTTCTGTAGTCTTGGAAACCCAAAGCTAAACGTGATGTTATTTGCAATTTTCGGTCTATTTCCGCAATTAAACTTAGACCTGCATCCGATGTTACTTTACCACCCTGGAAATTCACTACTACTGGAGGGAGTTTTTCTTGTTTAAAAGTGAACTGTTTTGGTGTACTATCTGTTCTTATTGGGGTCATATTTTATAATTGCTGAAATGCTTTTTAGATATACATTTTCGCAGTTTTTGACCCCTTTTTTTCTTTTCTTTGTGAGAAATCCGGGCTAAGGGGGGAAACCGGAAAATTCAGTTCCCTCCCCTTACCAAGGGGAGGGTTAGGGTGGGGTTTATTAAATATGTGTCCGCACCGTAGTTTCTCTGATTCAACTTTTTGGTTATGACTAGATTTGCAACTCTCTATTATTCCCTGTAAACTAAAAAGAATATGCTGTGGTGCAATACTTGTAATAAAGATGTCGTTAAAAATAGATGGTGGATTATTTATCTATGATTTCATAGATCATCACGCAATTTTGTGTGTGCCAGTTAATGCTGAATTTCCAGAAATACGTAAACGTTATTTACAAATTGCCCGGCGCTTACACCCAGATAGTTCCAAGGTAGTGGGTGCATTAGAAAAAGATATAGCTAATCAACTGTTTGCAAAGCTAGTTAACCCGGCTTATAAAAAGCTGTCGGTAGAAGCCAATCGGGCTGAATACTTGTTTATTTTATCACAAATGGGCAAACGGTTTGCACAACAACCAGGAGCAATCAGATTAAAAACGGAACTAGCCCAGCAATTGATAACTGCGCCTAATATTAGTATGTCCTATCAGGAAGCGATCGCTAAAATTGCCGAAACTCAATTTAGTGATTTGCAACAAGCATCCCAAATTATCGCTCAAATTAGTGAGCTAAATCTAGTTTACCTGATGCGGGTGGCAGGAGGGTCAACGAATCAGCCCCCATCTAGTCAACCTCAAGGTTCTGCCCCAAATTTACCACCAACTCTAACCTTACCACCCGAAGAAGATTCACCAGTAGAACAATACCTGCGTCGCGCTCAAAATTTGCTAGAAACAAACCAATTGTCCCAGTCCAAAGTAGAATTACAGGAAGCCCTAAAGTTAGAGCCGAAAAATAGTCGTTGCCATAGTTTAATCGCAATGGTATATTTACGGCAAAATCAACTGAAAATGGCAAAAATTCACTTTGATAATGCCCTGAAAATAGATCCTAATGAAAAAATCGCTTTGGAATGGAAACCCAAGGTAGATCAAGCTTTAGGAATTAGAAACAGTGGTTCTCAAGGGAGTTCCGCTTCTAAAACTGAAGAGAAGCAACCAGATAAGTCTGGAAAAAGTGGTTTGTTTGGTGGTTTGTTTGGTGGGAAGAAAAAATAATGGTGTATCAACCAGCAGCGGGAGCAAGGGATCTACTACCTTTAGATGTGGCGCAAAAACGCTGGATTGAAGATAGATTAGAACAAGTATTTCAACGTTGGGGATATCACAGGATTATCACCTCAACTCTGGAACGAATGGATACCCTCATGGCAGGTGAAGCAATTCAGCGTCCCATGGTGATTCAACTCCAAAATAGTCAAAATGAAGAATTGGGATTGCGTCCAGAATTGACTGCCTCTATCGCCCGCACAGTGGTGACTCGCATGACAGATGCGACCTATCCCCAGCGACTATATTACAACGCTAATGTTTTCCGCCGTAATTGGGAAGGCCGCCATAATCGTCAGCAAGAGTATTATCAAGCTGGGGTGGAGTTACTGGGTGCGGGGGGATTATTAGCCAATGCGGAAGTATTGCTATTAGTCGCAGATTGTTTAACAGCATTGGGTTTACAAGGGTGGCGGTTAATTTTAGGGGAAGCGGGAATTACTCGTTCTTTGCTGAATGCTTTTCCCCCGGAAATCAGAAATCAAGTCCGCAGGGCGATCGCTAATTTGGATAGTATAGCTATTGATACCTTACCTTTGAGCGAAGAACTCCGCCAACGCGCTAAAATCATGTTGGATTTGCGGGGTGATAGTCGAGAGGTTTTAGAAAAAGTCAGCAGTTTACATCTAGAACCAGACCAGCATGAGGCAATAAATAACCTCAAATCCCTAGTAGCATTACTAGATGGCAAATTTCCTTTAATCCTTGATTTGAGCCTAATTCAAACCATTGACTACTACACAGGCATTGTTTTTGAAGTAGTTAGTGAGACAAATTCCCAAGCACAGATTTTAGGAAGTGGTGGTCGTTATGACCAATTACTAGGTTTATATCATCCCCAAAAAGAAAATATTCCCGGTATCGGCTTTGAACTGAATATTGATGATTTATACCAAATTCTCCTATTAAATCAGCAACTACCCCAGGATATCCCCGCTAGTAATTGGTTAGTCGTCCCAGAAACCCCCGGCGCTGAAGCTGCGGCTTTTGCCTATGCTGAGAAATTACGTAATTCTTCTGATTTAATTAGAGTAGAAATAGATTTGGGAGATAGGGACGCAGAGGCGATTCGTCAATATGCAAGCGATCGCACCATTGCCCAAATTGCTTGGATTAAAGCCGATGGCTCACATACCATCGAAGCAGGATGTTAAAAAGGAGTTGTAGGGGTTTAGCAATGCTAAACCCCTACAGGAGTAGAACAAGAGAGACTGACAAAAAAGAGGGAATCGGAAAAAATGCCACATACCATTGTTACAGACGTTTGTGAAGGTGTTGCTGACTGCGTAAGTGCTTGTCCTGTAGCTTGTATTCATGAAGGTCCAGGGAAAAACGTTAAAGGTACAGGTTGGTACTGGATTGACTTCGCTACCTGTATAGATTGTGGCATTTGTATAGCAGTTTGCCCAGTGGAAGAGGCGATTTTACCAGAAGAAAGACCAGAATTGCAAAAAATCACAGCATAGTCAGAAGTTCCAGAATCTAGAATCCAGAATCCAGAATCCAGGGAATAAATTCCCTGTCTTATAGCTAAAGTCGGTTAAAACCGACTATTGTGTCCTTATTTCTTCAATTGAAAACATGAAGGTTGATTTTTAGGTAATTAGAGTGCGTTTTAACGCACTTTAGCTATAAGACCGGAAATTTATTTCCGGGCGGGTAGGTCAGCTAACAGATAAGCTATTTTAAGCTTCAGTTGACAGGAGTAAGCATTACCAAATCCCTACAAATGTCTAATCACAAATGACTAATAACTATTTATTAAAAGTAGAAAATGTCCACGCTGGATATATTAAAGATGTAGATATTTTGCAAGGTATCAACTTTCACATTGCACCAGGAGAATTAGTCACAGTCATTGGTCCCAATGGTGCAGGTAAATCCACCTTAGTAAAAACTATTTTTGGACTTTTAACACCTCATACTGGAACTATTACCTTTAAAGAGAAAAATTTAATTGGTTTAAAATCAAATCAAATTGTCGCCAAAGGAATGTCTTATGTTCCGCAAATTGCTAATGTTTTTCCATCTTTAACCATAGATGAAAACTTAGAAATGGGGGCTTTTGTGCGGAATATCCCATTAAAACCTCTTAAAGATAAAATATACAATATGTTTCCCCGATTGAGCGATCGCCGTCGTCAACGCGCGGGAACTCTTTCCGGTGGAGAAAGGCAAATGTTAGCAATGGGAAAAGCATTAATGTTAGAACCGAGTTTACTGCTTTTAGATGAACCTTCCGCCGCATTATCGCCCATTTTGGTAACTCAAGTATTTGAGCAAATTAAACAAATCAAAGCATCAGGGACTGCGATAGTTTTAGTCGAACAAAATGCCAGAAAAGCCTTAGAGATGGCAGATCGTGGTTATGTGTTAGAATCAGGGAAAGATGCTATGTCAGGACCAGGTAGAGAATTATTAAATGATCCAAAAGTGGGAGAATTATATTTAGGTGCTGGAAAGAGACATTGAAAACAAAAACAAGATCCCCGACTTCTTCAAGAAATCGGGGATCTAAAGACTATACTATTAAGGAATATGAATATGACTACACAAACAATATCATCACCGGAAGTATATCAAGGTCAATTTGGCGAATTTACAATTACCCAAAGCGATCGCCAAAGTGTGATAATTTATCGGGCAGGATTAATGATAGCAGCCCTGTGTTTTGCCATTGGTAGCGGTTTAGTCCTATTCTATCCCCAACCCGCTGCAATTGCCGCCCTGACCCCTCTCTACACCTGTTTTAGTATTGCACTTGGAGTTAGTTTATTAACTATTCATATTTACATGGCATTTTTGCACCGAATTCTCCAAGTTTTTTGGATAATTGGCAGCATTTGTGCCTTTATTTTTGGACATAGTGATAGTCAAGCATTTGCAATTACTATTTATAATCAACCCCTAACCATATTAGGAATTGGTTTTACCTTTGCAGCTTTAACAGGAATTTTTTTCAAAGAAGGTTTTTGTTTCCATCGTTTAGAAACCAAAATCTTAACCCCCCTTGTTCCCTTACTACTATTAGGACATTTAACCGGAATTTTATCAACACAAGCAGAACCGATTTTATTAGCAACTTGGGCAATTTTATTCTTAATATTTGCTGTGAGAAAAATTATCCAACCCATTCCTCCCGACATTGGCGATAAATCAGTATTTGATTATTTAAAAAATCAACATTTAGCAAAAGTTTAATCTAATTGCACAGAATAAAAATCATCCGTATTCATCCGCGTCCATCTGCGTTTATCTGCGTTAAATCATTCTAAAAATCTTAATTTCCTATGTCAAACACAGAAGAACGTAAATATTGGTTAGCCTGGTCGCAAATTTCGGGAATTGGTCCGATATTACTACAAAGAGTACAACAGCACTTTGGTAATTTAGAAACAGCTTGGAAAGCCAGTCCTGGAGAATTACGAAAAGTTGAAGGTTTCGGATTTCAAACATTAGAAAAAGTTGTTCAACAAAAATCCCGTTTAAACCCAGAACAACTCCTCATTCAACACCAACAAATAAACCCCCATTTCTGGACACCAGCAGACTCAGAATATCCCCAATTACTGCGAGAAATCCCCAGTCCACCCCCATTATTGTACTATCGGGGAGAAGTTGATTTACAGGAAAATTCAGGACAAAAACCCTTAGTGGGAATTGTGGGAACTCGTCAACCTACAGAATATGGAATTAAATGGACGCGTCAAATTAGTACCGCATTAGCCAAAAATGGTTTTACCGTTGTTTCTGGAATGGCCGAAGGAATAGACACCGAAAGTCACGCAGCAGCAATGAAAGCCGGAGGAAGAACAATCGCAGTGGTGGGAACAGGAGTAGATGTTATTTATCCCTATAAAAATCAAAGTTTATATAAACAGATATTGACATCTGGCATAGTAATTAGTGAATATCCTGCGAAAACCACACCCAACCGCACCCATTTTCCCCGTCGAAATCGCATCATTGCCGGTTTAAGTCGTGCGGTATTAGTCATAGAAGCAGGAATAAAATCTGGTGCTTTAATCACAGCTACTTATGCGAATGAATTTTGTCGAGATGTTTACGCATTACCAGGAAGAATTGATGATCAACCATCCCAAGGTTGTTTAAAATTAATTAGTCAAGGTGCAGGTTTAATTAATCAAGAACTCAGTGAACTATTAACCCTGTTGGGTGCGATTCCCCAAATAGATATAGAAACTACTATAATTAAATCCCCTCCTCCTAACTTACCACCAGAATTACAACAAGTCATAGATACTTTAACTATTGATGCTTTATCTTTTGATTTTATAATTCAAAAAACAGGTATGAATGCGGCTTTAGTTTCTAGTTCTTTATTACAATTAGAACTCATGGGTTTAATTACCCAACTTCCAGGAATGCGATATCAAAAATGTTAAAATAATGGTGAGAAAGTTATAAAATTTACGCAAACAAGTTTAATTTTTGCTTGTAGTCTAGCAAAAACTACCTCACCATCTGTTACTTGTCCATTCTTAATCTGTTCAGTTCCTACCGCTATTTTTCCCCGTAGTTCCTCCAGTCTTCTTTCTCTGTCCAGCAGCAAACTAAAAGCCTCATTTACTGCATCTTCTATATTTTCAAATCGCCCCGTGTCAATATAAGCTTGTATTAATTCCTCTGTTTCAGGTTTAATTTGAATATTCATAATGTATTCTCCATCTGATAGATAGCCTTAACGCTGTTCTAACAATAAACCCACATTTTCTGCAACACCGAATTTTGAATTATTTTTGGAATTATTTATTGTTGTGGATAATATTGCGGAGTCAATTGTGGAGTCATCACAGGCGGTGGATAACTACCTACAGGCATATTATTAACCATCCCATTAGGCATAGTAGGATTCATCAGTGGTGGTTGAATTGGTTGCTGAATCAAAGGAGGAACAGGTGGTTGATAATTAGAAATAGGTGGAGTTATTGGTTGAGTTATTGGTTGAGTAACTGGTTGATTATTTGTTGGATTGCTGGGTGTGACTGTAGCTTGGCTAAAATGTTGATAAGCAGCGCTAGAAATAGAACTAATTAATTTTGCAGCGCGAGGATCATTATTGGGACGTTTTACCATGATAGCGGCAATATAACGCTTACCTGTCGGGACATCAATCAACCCCGCATCTGCCAACATAGTACCAATATCACCTGTTTTATGATAAGCATTTGCGCCTTTTCCTAAGCCAGCAGGTAAAAGATTATCTCGTTCAGTGCGACTCATGATATTAAGAATTAAATCACGCGATCGCATACTCACCATATTACCTTGATTCACCATCGAGATCAAATTCCCCAATTCTCGCGGACTAGTAGTATTAGTCCCTTCTAAATCCGGGAGAGGATTACGAATCATCGTCGTTATCAGTCCCCAACTGCGAAAACGCCCATTTAACGCCTCTTGTCCACCCAATTTAGCGACCAGCATATTCGTGGCTGTATTGTCGCTAATTGTAATCATCTTCGTAGCTACATCAAGAGCCGTGTATTTGCTGCCTGTGGGTTGATATTGCATATTTCCCGAACCCCCGACAATCATCTCCTTTTGCAAAGTCAACATTTCATCCAGGCGGATTTTACCCCCATCCACATCCTGGAAAAAAGCAATCAAAATCGGGATTTTAATCGTGCTGGCCGCAGCAAAACTTATATTACTATTAATATCTATATAACCACCATTATCTAAATCTAATAAAAACACCCCTGGTATCAAATCAGAATTAGCGGTGGTGAGAGTTTGCAAAGAATTTTTTAAAGGAGTAATTTCCTGAGCCAGATATAAGCTTGTATTAGAACTTTGAGATGATTTTTGAGAAGTTGTAGTTTGAGCTACCGACATAACTGAATTAATGCGATTAGCAGGGTCTAGGAATGACAACAACGTACCCACAATCGCACCGACACCCACCCCGACAATCAACAACCGCAAGGCATATAACATGGTTCTAGCCATGGGTTTTAACCTGGTCTTGCGTGATCCTTTTCTGGCTATTTTCGGCTTTTCCATGGGTACCGTCTTTAATCTCACATTCCCCGGTGGCGAAATTTGAGTATTCTTCTTGACCGTAGGGACGGGTTTAACACCTGGGGGCATCATCTTCCGTGATGCTGGTCTTCGCCCCCCAGACGGGATAGGCGCAGAACTGATATGATTATTTATACAAGCCAATGCTGCCGCTTCTCTTGGGCTAGAAACTGCCGGCTGATTGATAACTTTTTTCTGTCCTGTCTTGGAGACTGGACGTTTACGCCGGCGACGCTGTACAGGTTGCCTTTGTGATATAGGTATGAGTTTGTCACTCGTTTCTGACATAGCTACTCCTTGTCACCCTCGACCCAGATTGTAAATTTATGCACCTTGATACTCAGTTTACCTTTTGGGACTAAGTAGCATTTTTGTGTCTAGTCTACTTTATATTTATCTTTTTGGGTAATCAGTTAGGTACATGATAACCCAAATTGGCGTTTTTAATATTACGGTTAGTCAACAGTAAGAAGATTTACATGAAATTATGTAAATTAAAATTGCCATGCAGACAATTTGCATAATCAAAATTGCTAGAAGCCTTACCACAGATATCTTTATTCATTTTCAAGTTTTGATTTTTAATTGCTGAGGTATCTAAAATTAATATTACCCGGACTCCTAGCCAACAGCCAGAAGTAATTAAGTATTACTGGTACTTGACTATCATGTCAAAATGATTTGTCTAATTTAGTCATTATCAATGATATTTCAAAGTTCGGATTAGTGGTATTTAATTATGAGTGCATTTTAAATTGTTATGAGTTTGACATCTATGGCATTAAAGAAATCTAATTAATAGGATTAATTAGCATTATTTAGATTTTATTAATCAGGAATAACACATAATAAATACTGATGTAGATAATTTCTGTATTTATTATGATCTTACAAGAAGTCCTAGTAATTAATTAGCAGCAACCTCATTTAAACCAGTCTTAAATTTGTTTGCGTAGCTTGTCATAGGCATTATTTTAAATTTGTTAACAGGGTGTTTAAATAACTACCAAAATTTGAGCCTCGCTCAACAACATCACCACAAAAGTTAAGCGATGAATATGTTTGGTAATTGGGGCAGCACCCTGAAAAGGAATTTCCTATCACTGATTTTATCCATATTGCTGCCAACATTTGGGATAAGTGACTCTGTTATGGCAGCAGAACAAATTCATGCTTCTTATTCAGCACTAGAAATTTCTATCCCCATTAGTGCCTTAGAAAGCTATGCTAAATATGGAATAATTAATCCAGATTTAGCCGGATATTATCAATATATTCCCAAAAACAAACTGCCAGAAGTAAGGAAGATTTTAATGCAGCCGCTGAAAATTAGTCCGGCTGTAGCTGCCCAATTTCTTGACACCCAACAAGGGAAATTTATCTTACAAAGATTAGCAGAATTAATTAAAACTAAATCCCATTATCCAAAATTTGTATCTCAGTCATTACGCACAGCCTTAATTGCCGCTGCGGCTGAACCGGAAGGGTTGAATTTATTAAATTTATTACGTAAATATCCTCAAAATAATATTAAAATTGATATGGTTTCCAGCATAAAAATTGCTGATGAATTGGAGAAAATGATCAGCGAAACTGAAAAAACTATTTCCGCATTAATCCAAACATCAAAATTAGAAGCTGCTAAAATCTCCCAAGCTAATTTGTCTCCATTCCCAAAATTGCCAAATCAACCCAATCTTTTAGCAAGAAAACAAATAATCAAGTTTTTTGACTCTTCAAGAAATAGACATTTATCCACAGATATATATATTCCTAATACCCAAAATCCTGCCCCTGTAATTGTTATTTCTCATGGCTTAGGTTTGGATAGTAGTAATTTTCGTTATTTAGCAAATCATTTAGTTACAAATGGTTTTGCTGTAATTATTCCCAATCATCCTGGTAGTAATACTCAACAATTACAATCTTTAATTAAGGGTAATAGCAATCAAGTCACGCACCCCAATGAATTTAAAGATAGACCTTTAGATATCAAATATATTTTAGATCAATTAGAGTCAGATTCACAATTTCAGCACCGATTTAACTTACAACAAGTAGGCATATTTGGACAGTCATTAGGAGGTTATACTGCCTTAGCTTTAGCAGGGGCAAAAATTAACTTTCAACAACTACAAGCAGACTGTGATCACGACAAATTGCGAAATACTTGGAATATGTCTTTACTGTTGCAATGTCAAGCTTTAGAATTGCCCAACCAGTCAGGACAAGAGTACAACTTACAAGATACCAGAATCAGAGCAGCGATCGCTGTTAATCCCATCACCAGTTCTATTTTCGGACAAGCCGGTTTAAGCCAAATTCACACCCCAATCATGATCATTGGTAGCAGTGAAGATACCGTTGCTCCCGCATTATATGAGCAAATTGTCCCTTTTTCTTGGATTACTCATCCCCAGAAATATTTAGTCATGCTACTTGGTGGTACGCATTTTTCCAGCATTGGGAATAGCAATCCTGACAGTACACAAATGGCATTACCAACAGATATGATCGGTGATGCTTCTCAAGCTCATGATTATATCAATGCTTTGAGTTTACCTTTCTTCCAAACCTATATAGCCGAAAAACTAGAATATCTTTCCTATCTTAACGCCGCCTATGCTGAAAGTATTTCTAGTCAGTCTCTCGGTTTAAATCTTGTTCAGTCTCTTGATCATCTCAAAATAGCACCAACTTTAGGTGAGCATTTCCCAGAAACCAACCCCGTTAAAAAAAGACTTTCTCATACCATCGTCCATTTTGGATTTTGGCTGCTGGGTATCGGTATTTCCCTATTGCATTTGATTTAAATTCCCGACTTCTTCAAGAAGTCTGGGATCTCCTATTTCCTATTTGTGTGAAAATACAAAGATCTCAACTCTAAAATCTAAAATTGTGCAAGGCTTTCTCAATTTAAACAAACCATTTGACTGGACTTCTCATGACTGCGTAGCCAAAGTCCGCAAACTACTGAATATGAAACGAGTCGGACACGCAGGAACTTTAGACCCCAAAGCTACCGGAGTATTACCAATAGCCTTGGGTAAAGCCACCAGATTATTACAATATTTACCAGGAGAAAAGGCTTATCAAGCCACTGTTCGGCTGGGGATACAAACTACTACAGATGATTTAGAAGGGGAAATTATTACCTCTGTACCCTGTCCAGGATTGGATTTGGAGAATATCAAAACCGTCCTTTCCCAGTTTATCGGTAAAATTGAGCAAATCCCCCCCAGCTACAGCGCCATTCAAGTTGATGGCCAACGCTTATATGATTTAGCGCGGAAAGGGGAAAAAGTTGAAGTTCCCGTGCGAACAGTCGAAATTTCCCAAATTCAGGTGTTAGATTGGCGAGATGGAGATTTTCCAGAATTAGATCTAGCCATATCCTGTGGTTCGGGAACATATATTCGTGCGATCGCTCGTGATTTAGGTACAATATTAAACACAGGTGGCACTCTATCTGCCCTAATCCGCACAGAAAGCAGCAGTTTTCAACTTCAAACCAGTCTCAGCTTCACAGATTTAGCCACCGAAATCGAAAACGGCAGATTTCAACCCATATCCCCAGACGCACCATTACAACACCTAAAATCCCTAAATTTACCAGCAGAATCAGCCAAAAGATGGTGTCAAGGTCAAAAAATTTCCCTCAATCTTGATATTCCCGACTTTGTGCGAGTTTATGAAACCCAAACCAATTTTTTAGGAATTGGGAAATTAACCAATGATTTATTAGTTCCCCAAATGGTGTTTTATGAATATCCAAATTAAAAATTAAGCAATTATAAATTAAAGAAAGAACTGCTGTCAGGAGTTGACGATGAATGTAGAATCCCCTCGGCTAAAGCCGAGGGGAGTGTCAAAAGTTCATAATTCTCCTGATAAATTCACGACAAATTCACAAAAATAGCACAATTCATCCTGTACATGACTCTTTTTTGGGAATTACTCTAATATACATTCGGGTGCATATAACCGTTGTGAGGAGTAAATTTTGAGAAAGGTAAAATTTCTATGTATGTTGTTACACACAAATTGGCTAAAGTGTATATGTACAACTTTGTTAGGCTATATATGGGCTACCACCAGTCTTTCAGTTACCCCTGCTTATGCAACAAATGAGATAGCGTCTAAAACCCATAGCAGTAAGGAATTAATAACTAATCAAGCCGCCTTAAAGACTAACTTACCGGATCTGCAAGAGGTGTTAGCGAAAAACGTAGAATCCAGGCAGAAGATTGAATCTCTTGTTGAGCAAAAAGAAGCAGGGATCATTGCTCAAACAGAAACTCCAGTCCCTGTAAATAACAGTCAAATTGATGCTGATAAATTACGCCAGGATTTATTAGTTGATCCCCTTGTTAAAGTAATTCCAGCCAAGCGAACCTACTCTCCTTCACTTACCTTTGCTACGCCAAGCGCCTTTGGAGCTACCTGGGGTGACGTTTTTATAGGGGCATCCGCAGCAACCACTGGTAAAGCTAGAACTCAACCAGACGGGAGTATCAGTATGGGTTTTGGGTTAGGAGATGCCCGGAAACTAATCGGTCTAGAACTTGGCTATAATATTGGCAGTATCAAGAGTTTTGGTGCAAATGGAACTTTTGACCTCAAAGCCAACCGCATTATCTATGCTAAAAACAACACTCAAATAGCCGCGGCTGCTGGCTGGAGAACTTTTGCATCGCACGTTGGTGGTGGAGAAACCGTGAGACCTTCCGGTGTCTATGGTGTGGTAACAAGTTACTCCCTATTAAAGCCTAAGGATACTGTTAATAAAATGCCCATCTCCTTTTCCGTAGGAGCCGGTGGTGGCGATTTCCGCACAGGTGATGCAAGTACAGGTGTATTTGCTGGAGTTGGGGTACAAGTTCATCCCCAAATAGGTGTGGGTATGGGCTGGAGTGGAGTTGGTTTAAATGTTGGGGCTTCTTTCGTACCTATATCTACTATTCCCTTGACCATTAATGCCGTCGGCGCGGATCTTACCGATACTAGCCAAGGCGGCACAGTCTTTGTTCTAAGTGTAGGCTATGGATTCAATTTCCTACCTAAATAAACACTTCAATTTTGAGAAAATCACCATGTTAAAAATCAGAACTTTTATTCTTGCCCTCAGTCTCACTCCCCTATTGGCGCTCAATTGGCAGACCTCTAGCCCAGCCCAAACTTCGCCCAGTCTGGGTACAGCCGGGAGTATGAGTGGCGCTCCTGGACCAGTTAATACGAGTCCTAGTGTGGGGACTGCTGGTGGCATGAGTGGCGGTGGCAACACTAGCACCAGTGGTAATACTATTTCCAACCCCGATCCCAGTGTCGGAACTGCTGGTGGTCAGAGTGGCGGTGGAACTACTGGCTCTAATGGTAATACTAATTCTAATCCCAGTGTCGGCAATGCTGGTGGTCAGAGTGGCGCTGGCAACGGGACAGCTAATAATGGTAATCCCGATGATAATACCAGTCCTAGTGTCGGCAACGCTGGCGGTCAGAGTGGCGCTGATCAAGAGACAGCTAATAATGGTAATCCCGATGATAATACCAGTCCTAGTGTCGGCAACGCCGGTGGTCAGAGTGGCGCTGGTAACGGGACAGCTAACAACGGTAATCCCGATGATAATACCAGTCCTAGTGTAGGTAACGCTGGCGGTCAGAGTGGTGCTGGCAACGGGACAGCTAACAATGGTAATCCCGACGAGAATACCAGTCCTAGTGGCGGGAACGCTGGTGGTCAGAGTGGTGCTGGTGAAGAGACAGCTAACAATGCCGACAATGGTGGCAATAATAATGAAGGAAATGATCAGAATCCTTCAGGTTCTGGAGAAACTCTTATACCTAGAGCATCTTCTATTCGCATCATCCGCACACGAGCCGGAAAGACAATGAGGATTGGCATAAGAAGCGTTCAGAGAAAACTAAATGAGGCTGCTTTTAACCTATTAAATAGCAACAATTCTGGAGTTTTAGTAGCCCTCTTGCAAGGCGGATCAATTGGACAGACCGCATCTGATAACTTGACAAATTTCCTAACTAATGCAGGTGTTAATACAGACTTAGGAAATAACTTAAGAGTAATCCTCAGTAGGATTGTACCCAATCAAGGAAATGCGGATGTAGATATTAACCAGTTGAATAATGCTATTAATACTTACAACCAGATTATTCAACAAAGTAGTCCGGTGACTTTGCAAGCGCTTTCACAAAGCCAAGATTTTGTGGCAATTGGTCAAGCGCTAAAAGAATTGAGAACAGCGGTCAACTAATCTCAAGCCCAATCACACATTAACAGAAAATAACGGGGAGACACAAGAGCTTCTCCGTTATTTTTTGTTAATTTGAGAAAGTTACATAAAAAAGTTAAGTTGATAATAGGCGAAGACAACGGGGAAATAAAAGTGAGTCCTGGATTTGATTACGATTTAGTGATTATCGGCGCTGGTGTGGGTGGTCATGGTGCTGCTTTACACGCTATCAGTTGCGGTCAGAAAACAGCAATTATTGAAGCTGGAGATATGGGAGGAACTTGTGTAAACAGGGGTTGTATTCCTTCTAAGGCATTACTCGCGGCTTCAGGAAAGGTGAGGGAATTACGTAATGCCCATCATCTCAAGTCTTTGGGAATACAGATTGGCAATGTCGAGTTTGAACGGCAAGCGATCGCTGATCATGCTAACAATCTCGTCTCCAAAATTCAAGGGGACTTAACCAACAGTCTCAAACGCTTGGGAGTTGAGATTATCCGAGGTTGGGGCAAGGTATCTGGGACACAAAAAGTTACCATCGTCACAGATAAAGGTGAGAAAACCATCACCGCCCAAAATATCATCCTTTCCCCTGGTTCTGTCCCCTTCGTTCCCCCTGGAATTGAAGTAGACGGCAAAACTGTATTTACCAGTGACCAAGGCGTTAAATTAGAAACTCTACCCAAGTGGGTGGCGATTATTGGTAGCGGTTATATCGGCTTAGAATTTTCTGATGTTTACTCGGCTTTAGGTTGTGAAATTACCTTAATTGAAGCCCTCAGTGAGTTAATGCCAGGATTTGATCGGGATATTGCTAAACTGGCAGAACGGGTTTTAATTAACCCCCGCGATATTGAAACCAAAGTCGGTATTTACGCCAAAAAAGTCATTCCTGGTTCACCAGTAGTCATTGAGTTGGCTGACTTTGAAACTAAAGAAGATTTAGAAGTTCTCGAAGTTGACGCTTGTTTAGTCGCTACCGGTCGGGTTCCCGCTACCCAAAATCTTGGTCTAGAATCCGTTGGCGTTGAACTTGACCGCCGCAATTTTATTCCTGTCAATGATAATATGGCGGTATTGGCCAATGGGGAAGTTATCCCCCATCTCTGGGCTATTGGTGATGCTACCGGCAAAATGATGTTAGCTCATACTGCATCTGCCCAAGGGATCATTGCTGTAGAAAATATCTTGGGTCGTCAGAAAACAGTTGACTATCGCAGCATTCCTGCGGCTGCTTTTACCCATCCAGAAGTTAGTTATGTGGGCTTAACAGAAACCGCCGCCCATGCTTTAGGATTAACTCAAGGTTTTGAAGTCGCCACCAGTAAGAGTTACTTTAAAGGTAATTCCAAGGCTTTGGCGGAAAATGATACTGATGGAATGACGAAGGTAATTTATCGCAAAGATACTGGCGAGGTTTTAGGTGTACATATCTTTGGTCCCCACGCCTCAGATTTAATTCACGAAGCCGCAGCCGCTATTGCTAATCGTCAATCTATCCAAACTCTTGCTTACCTGGTTCACGCTCATCCAACACTTTCAGAAGTTTTAGATGAAGCTTATAAACGGGCATTAGTAAGTTAATAGAAGAATTAAGGAGTTACAGGTGATAGGTAATAGGTAATGGGGAAGAGAAAAATGTTCTTTCTTCTTCATTCTTCTTTCCGAACTCCTGACTCCTGACTCGGTGACTCCTGACTCCTGACTCCTGACTCCTGACTCCTTAAAAAATATGCAAATCCGTCGTCGTTCACCTAGCCCAGTTATTAATATTTCTATACTTCAGTATCAATCCGCTATAGAAGGGGCTGCACCAAATAATATTCTAGAAGAAATTGTCTGGCAGAAAGAAACAGAAGTTGAGAAAATGCGAGAAAGGCTACCTTTGCGGGAATTGCAAACACAAGCCCTATCAGCACCACCAACTCGTGATTTTGTTAATGCCTTGCGTCAAGGTAAAACTAATCCGGCTTTGATTGCTGAAGTCAAAAAAGCTTCTCCCAGTAAAGGGGTATTTAGGGAGGATTTTGACCCAGTAGCGATCGCTCAATCTTATCAAAAAGGTGGAGCTAGTTGTCTTTCTGTGCTGACAGATGTTAAATTTTTCCAAGGTAGTTTTGAAAATCTATCCTTAGTCCGTTCAGCGGTAGATTTACCTTTACTGTGCAAGGATTTTATTATCTATCCTTACCAAATGTATTGGGCGCGAATTCATGGAGCAGATGCAGTTTTATTAATAGCAGCAATTCTTAATGATCAAGATTTGCAATACTTTATCAAAATTGCTAATAACTTGAAAATGGCAGCTTTAATAGAAGTGCATAATTTAGCAGAATTAGATCGGGTGTTAGCCTTAGATGATGTTTCTTTAGTCGGGATTAATAATCGCAACTTGGAGGATTTTTCTGTTGATTTACAAACAACTTGTCAATTACTCACAGATAGAGGTGAAAAGTTACAAGCAAAAAACATTCTTGTAGTCAGCGAATCAGGATTGCATCACCCAGAGGATTTAAGTGTAGTTAAAAAAGCAGGTGCATCCGCTGTACTGATTGGTGAATCCTTGGTAAAACAACCAGATCCTCAATTAGCAATAGCCAATCTCTTTGCTTAATTACAGCCTTAAATGCCATATAAAACAAGGGTTTACATCCTCATTTTTCCTCTAGCCTGTGACTGAATAACTGCAATTATTTATTTCTTGTGTAACAATTAATTTGGAGTTAACTAAAGTTTAACTAAATTAAAAATTAAACATCCCTAAGTTACAACTTCACAATAAACTACATGGAGCCAATTCCTTTACCTTCTCCTATCCATTACGAACTTATACTTCAACTTTTAGAAAGACAAACCATGACTTCTCTGGGTCAAAACCAAGACCTCCGCAATCAAGTTAATCAACTGATTATTACCATGCGAAAAGCTGCATCCCAACAAAAGCGACTAGAAGAAAGTTTTCAATCTTCTTCTCTGAGCATTGATCACCGTTGGTCTATTAATCATTTTGGTGATAAAGTGGATTGCTCCTGATGAATGTCTATTTCCACCTGAACAAAAACCCAGCCCTGCAACAGCGGGGTTAATTAACAGTTTTTAACTGGCATTCCTACGAAAAATTTTAGTAGGTTTTTTTTGTGTTTTTATCCCCTGTAGCGGTTAATTTGGATTGTATTGAAATTTTCAACTAGGACACAAACATGGACGATAAATTGATGCTGATGATTCCTGGTCCTACCCCAGTTCCAGAAGCTGCTTTACTAGCATTAGCTAAACACCCTATTGGTCACCGCAGCGGTGAATTTAGTAGCATGATGGCAGAGGTGACAGAAAACCTCAAATGGCTACATCAAACCGCCAGTGATGTATTGATGTTAAACGTCAGCGGTACGGGTGCTGTAGAAGCGGGGATGATTAATTTTCTTTCTCCAGGCGATCGCATTTTAGTCGCTTCTAATGGTAAATTCGGGGAACGTTGGGTAGAAGTTGGTCAAGCTTTTGGCTTAAATGTGGAAACAGTTACCGCAGAATGGGGACAACCCTTAGACCCAGCCCAATTTGCAGCTAAACTCCAAGCTGATACCAACAAAGAAATCAAAGCTGTCATTATCACCCACAGCGAAACCTCAACAGGTGTCATTAATGACCTAGAAGCTATTAACCGCCACGTTAAAGAACATGGAGAGGCTTTAATTATTGTGGATGCTGTCACCAGTTTAGGGGCTTACAATGTCCCTGTAGACGCTTGGGGTTTGGATGTAGTCGCTTCTGGTTCACAAAAAGGTTACATGATTCCCCCAGGTTTAGGATTTGTCTCTGTCAGTCCTAAAGCTTGGGAGGCTTATAAAACCGCAAAATTGCCTAAGTATTATTTAGATTTAGGTAAATATCGGAAAGCCACTGCTAAAAATACCACCCCCTTTACTCCTCCCGTCAACTTAATGGTGGCACTACATACCACCTTGGGAATGATGAAAAAGGAAGGATTAGAATCCATTTTTACCCGTCATGAACGCCAAAAAAATGCTACTCGTGCGGCTATGAAGGCGTTGAATTTATCTTTGTTTGCTGCTGATGAATGTGCCAGTCCTGCCATTACCGCTGTAGCCACACCAGGCATCGAAACAGATAAAATTCGCTCTTTGATGAAAAAACGGTTTGATATTGCTTTAGCAGGTGGACAAGACCATCTGAGTAATAAAATTTTCCGCATAGGTCATCTGGGTTTTGTGTGCGATAGAGATATTCTTAGCTGTATCGCTTCCCTAGAAGTTGTCCTCCCACAAGTTGGTCATGAAAACTTCACCCCCGGAGCTGGTATAGCAGCAGCAGCAAAAGTTTTTGCCTCATAGTTATTAGGTTGGTAATTGATAATTGATAATTGATAATTGTCAATTGTCAATTGTCAATTGTTACGCAGTCTCTAGCCAATCATAAATTTGTTCTAACTGTTCTAGAGTAATTAACCCATATTGCCAAAGAGTCATGGTTAAAGAACCAGGATCTTGATCACGGTTACGTAATGCTACAGCTAGGGAAGCGGCGGAAATTGCCAAATCTTCTTGGAGAAAATTAATTAGCCGAGAATATCTTGATGGTGTCATTTGTATCTTACCTCCTTGAGTAGAATTGATGATCATAGATTGCTTATCTAATTTTGTGGGTATTGTATAACCAGTATTTTATTTGTCACATTGCTGTAAGTAAATAAAAGTTAAAGGTGGTATAAAAAATTTTCTAAATAACCTTTTTTGTAAAGTATTAACCTACATGAATGTACTACTAAACCAAGGTACTTACAATCACGGGGGAAATCCCTAATACAGTGACTTATGTGTTCCATCAGGATAATATTTAGGTAATACTTTAACCATGATGTTAATGGTGACACTAACATCATTCAAGTTTTTTTGTTCTGGTTTAAGTAAAAAAGATTTCATAGCTTATATTCCTCTATTGACGACTATTTACACTTGCGTCAAAAGAGAGATTTTTGCTACTCAACCCTGAGTTGTGATTTTAACTGGAAAAAACTAAAATCCGATGTTATTCAAGTTACTGCTAAATATTAACCTCTTTACTACTATTTGTGCCAGGTTAGGTAATATTTTTTTTGACAAAACAATTCTGTATTCGATAAAAATTCAGAATAAAGACTTCTGCTATATCCAACCGGGATCATTGTCAGAAAATATTGATCCTGTTTACTGAGAAATATCAGAAGTTAGGAAATCAATTTTGACCTGATCTCCTTTATCTAAGCCTAGTTCTGCGGCTCGTCCTGACCTCAGTTCAATTACTTGATCTATCAGTACATTAGGACCATAGGTGGGACAAGGTTCTATGCCACAAGGAGGAGCAGATGCTTGGATGTACTGAACTACACCTTTTTGGATAAATACCATATCTAAGGCAACAGGTACATTTTTCATCCAAAATTTTACTGGTTGTGGGTTCGCAAAAGAAAATAGCATTCCTCGGTTATCTGGTAAAGCTAGTCTATACATCAAACCCATCTGTTGCTGTTCTTGTGTTCGTGCTACTTCTAACTGAATTTTTATATTTTTAGGAAGTATAGCTTCAGCAGAAATTGGCAGATTTTGTCCAGTATTTACTGGTGTTTGGGTTGATGATTCCGGTGTTACGACTGGAGATTGAGCCGTGGTAGGTGATGAACAGCCCATCAGTAATATACTAAGTAATATTGAACATAAACTAAGCCAAGAAACCATAAGTTGTCTAGGGAATAGGGAACAGGGAATAGGGAAAAAGTGATGATTTTACTAATCACCTCTTACCAAATCACTAATTAAATTATTTATGCAATTTAGATTCTGACTATCTTACTTAATTTTTGCAAAATTGCCTACAAATTTAGATTTTATAGATTTTACGAATCTCTGAGTACGTAACCTACACCGCGTATAGTTTGAATTAAGCGTTTTTGACCTTCTTCTTCAATTTTGAGCCGGAGGTAACGAATATATACTTCAATGACATTGGACTCACCCGTAAAGTCGTAACCCCAAACATTTTCTAAAATCTGTTCACGAGTTAATACTTCACGGGGATGTTCCATTAAGAACTTTAAGAGTTCAAATTCCTTCATGGTTAAGTCAATGGCCTTACTCTTGTAAAAAGCCCGACGGGTTCCTATATCTAAAATCAGATCCCCAAAGCGTAATTGCTCTGCGGTATCAATATCAGGTTTGAGATACAGACGAACCAGCCTTAACAAATCTTCCGAACGGTAAGGTTTGAGGATGTAATCATCAGCACCAGCCTCTAAACAAGCTATCCGATCATCTACTGTGTCTCTGGCCATCAGAACCAGTATAGGAGAACGATTGCCGATATTTCTGAGATTTTTACACAAAGATAGTCCTGATTCACCGACGAGCATTCGGTCTACAACAATTAAAGCAGGTTGGCGATGACTTTGATTCCTGGAAGCATCACTACAGTATTTTAATCCATTGGCTGCATCATGGGTCACAATGGCATCATAGCCAGCTTCTTGCAAATCAAAAGCTAATTGATTAGCCAAGGTTTCATCTGGTTCAATCACCAAAACAAAAACAGCGGGATTGTGGGTAGCTATCATAGCAGTTGGAGATTGGTAATTGGTAATTGCTAATATGAGTTATGAGTAAATACGGAAAATCAATCTACTGAGGTAATTAAAATATGGGCGCTCGTTTAAGGGTATTTTTAACTCGTGAGCAAGATAAAACCCTGTTGAACCTAAGAACAAGGGATTTACCACAAAAAGTCAAAGATCGAGCAGAGGTAATTAGGTTAAAGTCACATGATTGGTATCTAGAAAAAATAGCTGCTCATTTTGACTGGACTCATTGAACCAAGAATCCCCTTGTCTTTAGACCTGGGAGTGTCAATATTCATCATTCCAAATTTCTTCCTTAACTCTCACAGGCAGTTTTGCCAAATCAGGCAACTCTATCGCTTCCACATCCGTTATTTTATCTTTAATATTAATGGGTATATTAACTGGTTGACGTTCTTCCAGCCAGCAACTAGCCACAGGCAAAGTTTCCTCCAACTCATCTAATGGCCGAGGAATCACCATAACTGCATTTAACTCACCAATGCGTTCCGCTTCAAACATACCTGCTTCCACAGCTACAGCCACATTAGCAACCGAACCGCGAATAATTGCCGTACACAAACCAGCACCAATCTTCTCATAAGATGCTAATTGCACATCAGCAGCTTTAAGCATAGCATCACAAGCACCAACCATAGCGGGAAATCCGCGAGTTTCCACCAACCCAATGGCTTGATTACTCAAACGGCTGTATCCACCACCATCTCCCATAAATCGAGTCAGACGGTTAATAGGTAGAATTATATCTAAATTAGGATAAGGACGCGCAATCACCAAACTAGAAACCAACTGGCCAAACTGTTCAGCCGTTTGTACACCAGCTTCCACAGCCAAGCGGACATCAGCAATGCCACCTCGGACAATTGCTGTACAATGACCACTACCAATTTTTTCATAACCAACTAAGTGGACTCCAGCCGACTTTAACATCATGTCAGCCGTGCCAACTATAGCGGGGAAACTGAGGGTTGATACCATACCCAAAGCAGTATCTTTGAGGCTATCACGGCGACGTGCTGCGTGAATCGTACTCAAAGCGTGTTGATTGTATGTTTCCATCTAAATTTTCCAGGATAAGGTTCATATAGCGTCTTCAATCATAGAAGAATGAAAACTAGCATTTCAATATGGACTTAAGTTCACACTTCATACTTAACACTTAACCTGAAGAATTGTTAGAGTTTTCGTTGCCCAAAGATTGTCTATGGGGAAATAATGTACTCAGCAGCCTATTTATGCTACCTTGTCCATAAATTTGCGTGCCAAAAATATTGTGAGTTTCCAGATCAGACTCGCTGGGTTTTATGTCCTCAGTGGTAGTTTCTGTAGACTCTGGGAGCGTAGTTTCAAGCGACGTAGCATCACCCACCACAGCCGTTTCTGACTCTGGTGGAGACTGGCTTTTCGGTGTAGGTGAAGGTGGAGATACAGGCGTAGATTGATGTTTAAACTCCAGAAAAGCCGCAACCGAGAGTTGAGTTGAGGAAAATACTTTTTCCTGTTTCTCTGGTTTCTCTGGTTGAGAATGAGGAGATTCAAGTTTTTCGGCTGATTCCTCTGGTTTCTCTGGGGGAGGATTGGTAGATTCTAGTTGTACCGCTGAAGGTTCAACAATCTGCCGACTATTATCTCCCAAAATTGAACCAGAGGGAATAACTTGACCTGGTGCTACGGAACAGTTAAAAACCGTTGTCGCTGCACCAATACAAGCATTAGCCCCAATTTTGCCTTCACCAACCATCAAGAAACCGGCTCCCAGGTTTGCGCCTGCTTCTATTTCTAGAATACCCTCACTTACTTGGAGAATTGACCCCATACCCAGGCATACACCAGCACCAATCACAATTTTACTATTAGTAGCTGCTTGCAAAACTACCCCAGGAGCTAATACCGCGCTGGGATGAATAATCACATCGCCATGAATATGAGCATCAAATCTATCGCCCAGGCGTAGCAGCGATACAGACATGGAATTTATTACCTCGGAAGCCGGAAGTGGTCAGTTGTCAGTAGGGGCGAAGCATTTGGAAGATAAATTATCGCTCATTGCCAAAAATAGTTCTCCAAATGCTTCGCCCGTACAGTTGTCAGTAGGGGCGAAGCATTTGGAAGATAAATTATCGGTCATTGCCAAAAATAGTTCTCCAAATGCTTCGCCCGTACAGTTGTCAGTTGTCAGTAGGGGCGAAGCATTTAGAAGATAAATTATCGCTCATTGCCAAAAATAGTTCTCCAAATGCTTTGCCCGTACAGTTGTCAGTGGTCAGTGGTTAGAAAGAAGAAGGAAAAAAATGTTCTCCCCTACTCTCTGCACCCTGCCTCCTGGACCCTGCCTCTTTATGGACGTTGGATAATTGCTTCTAGTACGCGACGTTTGGCTTTGGGGTCAGTACCAACTAAACGCACATATTCGCCTGGATATTCAGAAACATATCCTTCTAAAGCAGCGATCGCTTCTCTTTCAGATGTAGCCTGAATTTGACCCGCAACTGTCCAAGTACCTGTGCGGAAGCGGCGTTGATCTACGTGTTCAATTGCAATTTTTGCCCCACTGGACAACAGTTGGCGCAATTGATCTACTACTTCGGTACTTAAACGGGTGCTGGTAGCTGTCGCCGTTGCGGTTGCAGTTCCAGAACTTGTACTGGTAAATGATTTGGTGCTACCAGAAGATACTACTTGTCCGTTTGGTCTTTGGATAATTGCTTCCAATACGCGACGTTTAGCTTTGGTGTCAATCCCAATTAAACGTACATACTCGCCTTGATGAGTTTCAATGCACTCTTCCAAAGCAGATACAACTGCTTGAGTCGAATTAGATTCAATTGGTTGACAAGTATCCCAAGAACCTGTACGGAAACGGCGCTCATCTACGTGTTCTGTCCCAATTTTGAAACCACCAGCCAAAAGTTGACGGATTTGATCTACAGTTTCCGCACTCAGTTTGGCACTACCAACAGCAGTACCGTTGCCATTACCGTTGTAACTGCCAGCAGATGCAGCAGCAGGGGCTTTAAAGCTAGATGTACCAGCAACAACACCTTCAGGACGTTGAACAATAGTTTCTAATACCCGTCTTCTGTTGTTGTCAATCCCAAATAGACGCACATATTCGCCGCTGTGGTCTCTCAAACAAGACTCTACAGCAGAAACAGCTTCACCTAAAGACCGAGTTGCAATGGCTTGACAACTTTGCCAAGAACCTGTCCGAAACCGTCTTTGGTCTACGTGTTCTGTCCCAATTTTAAATCCTTGTTCTAGTAGATAACGTAATTGATCTACTGTTTCTGCACCTAAGCTATAGCTCGCCACGTCACTGCTCCTTTCTAACTCTTCGACTTCAATGCTTGTATAAGATTTAGCTACGGAAAGATTAAGTTCATCCCGAATAGGCGCAATACACTTGCTATCCGCAGCACAGTGATAACCAGCCCGCAAAGCCTGATTAATCCCGACTACATGGTGAGCAAATTCTTGATCCTGCACTTGGACATCTGGCAATCTATCCGCTTGCTGCTGGGTAGTAATTACTGATCCAGAAGCTACGTATTTACCCGGTGGAATTTCCACATCCTGAATTAAGGCGTGCATCATGACAATGCAGCCTGCACCCACCCTGGCATTAAATACCGTAGAACGAAAGCCAATAAAACAACTATCGCCAACGTAAGCAGGTCCATGAATCAGTGCCATGTGGGTAATGGAGGCACTTTTCCCAACCCATACTGAGTACTTCTTGCCATCATCACCAACGACTCGGCCTTGCTCCAACCCATGAATGACCACACCATCTTGAATATTAGTATTTTCACTAACACAAAAAGGTGTCCCTTCATCGGCTCTAATCGAAGTCCCCGGAGCAACAATTACATTTGCACCTATATTGACATCACCAATGAGGTTACAAGAAGAGTGGACAAATGCAGTTTCATGAATGTTTGGTTCTGCTAAACTCCTTGACCACGGGGTTGGGGGTGCCGCCGTGCTGCGGACTACCATTGCGAGATTCCTCCTGAAATAAGCTTTTTGTCAGTGGTCAGTGGTCATTGGTCATTGGTCAGTTGTCAGTTGTCAGTTGTCAGTTTTTACTTCTTCTCTGTTCCCTGTCACCTGTCACCTGTCACCTGTCACCTCTTCCCTCTTCCCTGACTATCTATACTGGTCTTTTTTGCTGTAAATCACACGATCTTCAACGTAAATGGTGTCTATAATTGCCACTACTGCTGCGTCTAACGGTCGTTGTTCATTACCTGATAATTGACGAGCAGCACTGCCACGACTGACAAGTACCCACTCATCCACTCCTGCCCCTACACTGTTATCGGCTGCTACCTCGTATACTGGCAGGAGATTGCCATTTTCATCTATTAATTGCAACATTAGTAGCTTCACACCCCGCAGACTGGGATCTTTTTGGGTGCTAGTTACTGTGCCACGAACTCTGGCAATTTGCATTATTAATTATGGTCTTCTACCGAAAGGGCGAATTGTGTTAACACCTTCCCGGAATTGTTCTACATCTTCGGTATAACGAATGGGGAGGACATATTCCAAGTTTTCGTGAGGACGAGCAATGATGTGGGTAGATAGCACTTGTCCACCATTGACGCGCTTAACTGATTCTACTCCCGCACCGACAGAAGCCTGAACTTCGGAAACGTCACCACGCACGATAACTGTTACCCGACCACTACCGATTTTTTCATAACCCACCAAGGTAACACGAGCAGCTTTTACCATGGCATCAGCAGCTTCGACTACGGCTGGAAAGCCTAGAGTTTCTACCATTCCTACTGCAATTGACATTTGTTTTTGTCCTTAAATTAAATTTTTACTTGTACCAGATTTAAACTAAGCGCGGAACTGTTCTACGGCTTCTGTATAACGAATTGGCAAGACATATTCTAAGTTTTCGTGGGGGCGAGCAATGATATGGGTAGATACCACTTCACCACCGTTGACTCTTTTTGCCGCTTCAACGCCAGCAGCTACCGAAGCTTGCACTTCAGAAACATCTCCCCTGACAATGACTGTAACGCGAGCGCTACCAATTTTTTCATATCCTACTAAAGTCACACGGGCGGCTTTCACCATTGCGTCAGCAGCTTCTACTACTGCGGGAAAGCCTTTAGTTTCAATCATTCCAACTGCAATTGGCATCGCAGAACTCCTAAAAAATTAATCGAATTAGAACTATGGATGGAAATTTTGGACGGGGATGCTCATCCTGATTTCAAAATACCGCCACATCTTAGCTTATGAAACCTTGGCATCTCTGGCAACATAAATTACTATAATAGTTTGTAATAAAATAGATTAAAAAAAGTTAACAAAACTTTATAGGGTCTTTTGTGACATTAAAGTTTACTGATCCCTACAGTGACAACTTATGCTTTATAATTTCTTTATCAGTTTGAGAATTACTATAGTTCATAGCCCAAGCTAATTCTTTGATGAGGAGGATTGGTGAGTGCTATATATGGGATAGACGAGCTACTGGCTATATCTTTCCTGTGATTCGCTATTGCCATAAACAGTGGGTAAAAATCTGCAAATTTTACCAACGTATCTAAAAAACAAATTTAAAAAAAGCAGAAAAATAAAAAATGTTGTTCAACAATTATTAGAATATCTAAAATGTTAAATTATATTTAATAGCTCAACAATAGGCTAATCTAAAGTAAATGTGCTTAGGCATATTGAGCTAAGAAAAGTTAAGAAAACATAGATTTTCTCAAAGATATTGTTTTTTGAGCAAATGATTATTTAAAGGCTGTTTAAGAGAATCGGAACTGAGTTGTCAAGGAAAATATTAGATGAATGAGTTTCTATTTTTAACAAGTTGGTTCGTGCCTCTTTATAGCTTACTAGGGGCAATTTTAACTTTGCCTTGGAGCATAGGAATCATCCAACGTACAGGACCAAGACCTGCGGCCTACTTGAACTTATTGACTACCATCTTGGGTTTTGTCCATAGTTTATTAGTATTTAAAGATATCTGGAATCGGGATCAAGAAAATTTAGTAATTACTTGGTTTCAAGCTGCTGATTTTCAATTATCTTTTGCTTTAGAAATTTCCGTAGTCAGTGTGGGGGCGACAGTTTTAATTACTGGATTAAGTCTGTTGGCGCAAATTTACGCACTAGGCTATATGGAAAAAGATTGGTCCTTAGCCCGGTTTTTTGGTCTGGTGGGATTTTTTGAAGCCGCCCTCAGTAGTCTAGCAATTAGTGATTCCTTGTTTCTCAGCTATGCTTTGCTGGAAGTTCTCACTCTTTCTACTTATTTACTGGTCGGATTTTGGTATGCTCAACCCTTGGTAGTGACCGCGGCGCGAGATGCCTTTTTAACGAAGCGGGTAGGAGATTTGTTGCTATTGATGGCTGTAGTGACTCTTTCTACTTTAGCCGGCAGCTTAAATTTTTCGGATTTGTATGAGTGGGCGCAAACTGCTGATTTAAATCCAGTCACATCAACTTTACTCTGTTTAGGTTTAATTGCTGGTCCTGCGGGTAAGTGCGCCCAATTTCCCCTGCACCTGTGGTTAGACGAAGCGATGGAAGGACCAAACCCAGCTTCGGTGATGCGAAACTCTCTAGTGGTAGGTGGGGGTGCTTATTTTCTCTACAAAGTTCAACCATTATTATCTTTGTCCCCCATTGCCTTAAATACTTTAGTGGTGCTGGGGATAATGACAGCAGTGGGAGCAACATTGGTATCTATTGCCCAAATTGATATTAAGCGATCGCTCTCCCATTCCACCAGTGCTTACATGGGATTGGTATTTTTAGCGGTAGGCTTGGAACAGGGTGGAGTGGCGTTAATGTTACTTCTGAGTCATGCTATTGCCAAAGCCTTGTTATTCATGAGTTCTGGTTCAGTTATCTACACTACCCAAACTCAAGACTTGACAGAAATGGGGGGTTTGTGGTCAAGAATGCCAGCCACAACCACAGCTTTTGTCGTCGGTTCAGCAGGTATGGTAACACTACTACCACTGGGCAGTTTTTGGGCAATGATAGCATGGGCTGATGGCTTAGTCAAAATTAGCCCTTGGGTAATTGTGGTTTTAATCTTAGTTAATGGCTTAACGGCTTTGAATTTAACTAGGGTATTCCGGTTAGTTTTTTGGGGACAACCCCAACCCAAAAGCCGCCGCGCTCCAGAAGTTGCCTGGCCAATGGCATTACCAATGGTGACTTTAACTATACTCACTCTATTATTACCGCTGATGCTACAGCAATGGTATTTATTACCTAGCTGGGAAAGCCTCGATTGGTATATAGTTGGATCTTTAGTCGCTTCTACGGTTGCTGGAGTAACTATTGGCGCAACAATTCATCTCCACAAAGCCTGGTCAAGATCGAGAATTTTGGTTTGGAGATTTATCCAAGATTTATTAGGCTATGATTTTTACATAGACCGCATTTATCGCTTAACGATTGTAAGTGCTGTGGCGCTGTTATCGAGGATATCCGCGTGGAGCGATCGCTTTTTGGTAGATGGTCTAGTCAACTTAGTCGGCTTTGCTGCGATTTTTAGCGGACAAAGTTTGAAATACAGCATTTCTGGTCAATCCCAAGGCTATATGCTAACAATCCTCATTGTCATTAGCATCCTCGGTTTTGCCATTAGTTTCTCATTAGGTTTATTCGACAAATTGCCTTTTTAGGTAATGGGTAATTGGTAATGGGTAATTGGTAATGGGTAATTGGTAATATTCTTCCCCAACCTCCCCAACCTCCCCAACCTCCCCAACTTCTATGCTGAGTACATTGATTTTACTGCCGTTAATTGGTGCGGCTTTTATTGGTTTCTATCCTTTTACCATCTCTGGTAAACTATCCCGAATCATTGCTTTCGTCTTTAGCGTGATTATTTTCGCATGGAGTATTTTCCTAGCAACTCAGTTTAACCCAGGAGAAATTGGTCAACAATTTGCTGAATCCTTACCTTGGGTAGATGCTATTGGCTTAAACTACAATCTGGGGATAGATGGTTTATCTCTCCCGTTATTAATTCTCAATGGACTATTAACCTGTATTGCTATTTATAGCAGCGATGAATCCCAACAACGTCCGAGATTTTATTACTCTCTAATTCTGCTATTAAGTGCTGGGGTGATAGGAGCATTTTTAGCACAGGATTTATTATTATTCTTCCTGTTTTATGAATTGGAATTAATACCTCTATATCTGCTAATTGCGATTTGGGGAGGTGAAAAACGAGGTTATGCAGCCACAAAATTTCTGATTTATACAGCTTTTTCAGGAATCGTTATTTTAGCCAGTTTCCTGGGTATGGTTTGGTTGAGTGGTTCTCCCAGTTTTGGACTAGCAACCTTAAATTGCCAATCTCTACCCTTAGCAACGCAAATTTTACTCCTTGTCGGCATTTTAGTAGGATTTGGTATTAAAATCCCCCTCGTTCCCTTCCATACTTGGCTACCAGATGCCCACGTGGAAGCCTCCACACCCATATCTGTGCTGTTGGCTGGGATATTATTAAAATTAGGGACTTATGGCTTACTGCGATTTGGCATGAATTTATTGCCAGATGCTTGGGCTTATGCAGCACCTTGGTTAGCTACATGGGCAGTAGTTAGCGTTTTGTTTGGGGCATCCTGTGCGATCGCGCAAACAGACATGAAAAAAATGGTGGCTTATAGTTCTATTGGCCACATGGGCTATGTTTTGTTAGCAGCAGCCGCATCCACACCCCTCAGCGTCTTGGGGGCAGTAATGCAAATGATTAGTCACGGATTAATATCCGCTATGTTATTTCTGTTGGTAGGAGTTGTTTACAAAAAAGCTGGTAGTCGAGATTTAAATGTCATTCGGGGACTATTAAACCCAGAACGAGGTTTACCAGTTATTGGTAGTTTAATGATTTTTGCCGTTATGGCCAGTGCAGGTATACCGGGAATGGTGGGATTTATTTCCGAATTTATTGTTTTTCGGGGCAGTTTTGCAGTTTTTCCGGTACAAACATTGTTAGCAATGCTCGGAAATGGTTTAACTGCGGTTTACTTCCTAATTCTCCTGAATCGTGCCTTTTTTGGGCGGTTATCAGCAGCAGTGATGAACTTACCTCGTGTGTATTGGAGCGATCGCATCCCTGCCATCATTCTAGCAGTAGCGATCGTTATTTTCGGCATTCAACCTAATTGGTTAGTCCATTATACCCAAGCCACAATTACCACAATGGTAAAAACGAATAATCATCATCTAGTAGCAAATCGGGAACTATTGGATTCTTAACTTTCCGAGAAAAATAATCACCACAACCAGATCATCAAACAAATCAAAAAAATCCCAAACATCATAGTTAAGACAGTGGAGGCCGATAATCACCACAACCAGATCATCAAACAAATCAAAAAAATCCCAAACATCATAGTTAAGACAGTGGAGGCCGATAATCACCACAACCAGATCATCAAACAAATCAAAAAAATCCCAAAAATCATAGTTAAGACAGTTGAATTCCAGGAGAATTGACATCATGAAAACTCAAAAAAATCCCACCTACAACCCTTTGTCTGAATATATTCACCGATTACAAACTGGAGAAGCATTACTCAAAGATAGTCCCGAAAACGTTTTAGAAGTTGTTGGCATTCTTAAAAGTTATGGAGTGGTTTTAGATGCTTATTCTAAAAATCTTATCTACATTGCTGAACATCAATTTTTAATATTTTTTCCCTTCTTTAAATATTTTGATGGTGATGTTTCTTTTGCTAAATTATTCCGCCATTTATGGCATGATCGGATTAATTTTGAATATGCTGAATATTGCATGAAAACCATGATGTGGCATGGTGGTGGTGGTTTAGACGCATATTTAGATACTAAAGAATTTCAAGATAGAGCTAAAGCTGTTATTGCTGCTAAATTTAAATATAATCCCCTGATTTTGGGACTTAATGAACTGTTTCCCGAATTCTTAATAGAACAGTTACGAGTCTCCGCTTATTACACTGGTTTAGGTCAATTTTGGCGAGTCATGGCTGATATGTTTCTGAGTCTATCAGATCGCTATGACAACGGACAAATTAAATCAATTCCCCAAGTTGTAGAACATATTAAACTGGCTTTAGTTGCAGATGCAATGACACCAATTACATACAGTGTCAAAATAGGCGATAAAGTCTATGATCTGATTCCCAAATCAGTTGGTTTAACCTTCCTTGCAGATACCGCAATTCCCTATGTAGAAGCCGTATTTTTTAGAGGTACACCATTTTTAGGAACAGTGTCTTTAAACGCTCAAGCATATCAAGTTCCTCCAGATCAATCTCGATTCCAATATGGTGCATTATACGCAGATCCTTTACCTATTGGTGGTGCAGGAATTCCTCCCACATTATTAATGCAAGATATGCGTCATTATTTGCCAGAATATTTACATAATATTTATCGTCGCAGTCTCAGAAGTGAAGATGATTTGCGAATACAAATTTGTATGAGTTTCCAAAAGTCGATGTTTTGTGTAACTAGCGCCGCGATTTTAGGACTTTTACCTTATCCCTTAGATACTCAAGATTTATCTGAGCAAAAAAATAATCAAATCTATTTAGAGAAGTGGTTAGCAAGATTAGAGAATTCACAATTATTAGCAGTGAATAAATAGGGTAATATGGCTTCGCTACATGATCAGATTTCAAAAATATTATTTTTTCGCGTTTAAAAGAAGGAAATCTATTGACACGAACTGAAAACCGTGTTATCATAGTTTTGACGAGGAAGAACTATCTTCTGTGCATAAGCAAATTTATTTATCATTAAACGAAACAAGACTAAATAAAATTAATCATAAATAGGGTAACGAATTGCCAACAAGACGTAGTATGGCGTAATGAGCTATTGTATCAACCCGCACTGTCCCAAACCTATTGACCTAGCAAATGCAAATAATCCTATTTGTCGTAACTGTGGGTCACAATTACTGCTGCAAAATCGTTATCGGGTACTCAAACAACTAGGACAAGGTGGTTTTGGGAACACCTTTGAAATTGACGACATTGGGAAAACAAAAGTTTTAAAAGTGCTAACTGAAAATAATCCCAAAGCCGTGGAATTGTTTCAACAAGAAGCCAAGGTTTTGAGTCAGTTAAACAGTGTGGGTATTCCCAAAGTCGAAGCAGATGGTTATTTTACGGTTTTACCTAAAAATATTTCTGTACCATTGCATTGCTTGGTAATGGAGAAAATTGCAGGAGTAAATTTAGAGCAATGGATGGAATTTCGTAATTATCAACCTATTTCTGAAAAAGAAGCTCTCAATTGGCTCAAACAAATAGTAGAAATTCTGGCTTTAGTCCACGCTCAAAAATATTTTCATCGTGATATTAAACCTCAGAATATCATGTTACGCCCAAGTGGGCAACTGGTTTTAATTGATTTTGGTGCAGTGCGACAAATCACCACCACAATTTTAGCCGGAAATTCCCATACGAGAATTATTTCTCAAGGTTATTCACCACCAGAACAACAAAACGGTTATTCTGTACAACAGTCTGATTTTTTTGCATTGGGACGGACTTTTATATTTTTGCTGACAGGTAAAGAACCCCAGGATAAAGCTATTTATGATCCTCTGACTAATGAATTACATTGGCGAAAATATGCAGTTAATATTTCTCCGCTTTTAGCAGATTTAATTGATAATTTAATTGCTCCAACTGCAAATCAGCGTCCTGAAAATACGAGAGTTATTTTACAGAGATTGCAGAAAATTGAAAAGGCATTAAATCAACCGTATATTTTCGGAAATACCACCAATATTCAATCAAAAAATAGTTCTTTACCGACGGTTTCTGTTAGTCCAGGTAAATTATCTCAAAGCGCGGGTAAACCTGGTGGAAAAAGTACCAACTGGGGGCAAGTTTTTCTAATCATATTTAGTTTAGTTTTAGGACGCTCTATTAGTTTTGTATTAACCAAGAAAAATGTATATACAACACCTATTGTTAGTCCTAGTATTTCTAATTCATCACCAGTTATTCCTATTTCTGAATCTACACCAAAGGCTAAAACGCAAATTCAGCCAAGTCCTGTAAATGTAATTTCATCTGAAGATTTGCAAGCTGAAAAAGCGAAAAGGGAAAAAATAAAAAAACGTGAAGCTGCTTTAAAAGCTGAACGAGAGAGAAAAGACGCTATAGAGAAACAAAGGAAATTAGAATCAGCCGCTAAAGCCGAACAAGAAAGACTAAAGGATATTAGGAAACAAAAAGCAGCTAAAGAAGCACAGGAAAAGCTGGAAACTGAGAGACGAAAGAGGGAATTTGAAGCAGCCATATTAGCACAACAGAAAGAACAAGCAGCACTGCAAAATAAACAAAGAAGACAAGCAGAAATGCAAGCTAAAAAGGCTAAACAAGCTTTGGGAAGAAAATCACAAAAAACAATTGTGTTAACTCCAAAGAAACGACAATTACTACCTAAACCACAAAAAGCGAGGAAAAAACAAGAAAATACACCACATTCACATGATAATATAGTTGATGCCACTAAACCTTGGGAAAATAAACATCCCATTCCTAAAGCTTCCGATGAATTAGAACAGGTAATCAAAGAGGGTAATCAATAATGAAATTCACAGTTAAAGGTCTAATTGCTTTATTTGTCACTAGCTCGGCTTTGTTTTTAACGCCAATGAAAAGTGATGCTCAGGTTAATATGAAATCACTGGCTGAGGTGGCTGATAGTTGCCAGAAAGATATTCCTTCTAAAAAATACTATCAACAAATGCTATTGAATGTTGATAAGTGGGATAACAGTGATTTAGAACAATGTATCTACTCTCGATATCATTACTCCTTAATTTTGGATAAATTTCCTGAACTCGCTTCAACAGGAGAAATTTTACCTGGATATCCTGGTTCTGTAGCTGTTGGACAACTAGCAAGCACCCTTATTTATAATAGGAAGCAGTTGTTAGACTGTATTATTGCTAACAATATCTCTGGTGACGTATGCATGAACAGCAGACAAAATATTTCACGAGGCCAAAAATATAGGTCTTATTCGAGAATATCATCCTACCTACCATATGTTTGTCCTTCTTGTGTTGTAGCTCATGACGAAGTATCAGGTTCAAGAGAGGTAATTTTAAAAGCTTTTATCGAATGGTTTATTAAACTTGATAAACCACAAAGAAGAGAAGTGATTTCTCTTTTAGGGGATGAAGATGAAGCTAGAACACTGCGGCAATCACTAAAGAATGAATCCAAAAAAGCAGTAGAAGAATATCAGGAAACACGCGAAAGAATTGAGCAGCAGGAACAGGAGCGACGGAGAAGAGAATTACTTGGTAATTAGGCTTTTGTAATTTAGTAGGCTTTTGTAATTTAGTAGGTTGGGTTGACGCAAGGAAACCCAACAATAACCAATAACAGCGTAACGTAGAATTAATAATAAAGGTTACAACATACGAAACTTCAGATAGAATCATGACCACAGAAGCAGAATATAAAGCAAGAATTACCAGCTATAACTGGGATGATTTAATCAAATTATGGTCAGAAATTGAATCAGGTAATACACCAAATTGGGATGCAGGTAAAGCATTAGAATATCTCGTTTTACGAGCATTTCAACTCAACAACGCCGAAGTAACCTGGCCTTACAGCGTGTATTTAGATGGAGAAGAAATAGAACAAATTGACGGAGTAGTTTATGCAGATGGCTTATCTTGTATAATAGAATGTAAAGACACAGCAAAACCTGTTAAAATTGAACCTATAGCCAAGCTAAGAAATCAACTATTACGCAGACCAGCAGCAACTATTGGGAGTATATTTAGTCGTAGTGGATTTACAGAAGCATCGGAAACCTTAGCTGGATTTGTTGCACCTCAAACTATTCTATTGTGGGGAGGAGAAGAAATTAAATATTCCTTAGAAAATGAGTGTATACGTAGAGCATTAATCAAAAAATATCGTATTTGTGTTGAACAAGGACTAGCTAATTACAACATTAAAACTGAGGCTGTATTATGACATTAGCTTATATAGTGTTAGAAGGTAATATAGATCAAGAAATCTTGCAGAAATTACTTCCTAAACATCTTTTGCAAGATGTTAAATTCGTTGTAGGAAACGGACAGTATCAAGTCAGATCATTAGCAAGTTCACTACTTGCTACCAGAAATACTCCTGTTATCTTAATCCTAGATGCAGATACAGATAATGAATCTCAAATATTTGAAAAGCAAGATTTAATTAATTATTTATTGCGTCGAGCATCTGCCGGTATCCCTTTTCAAGCTTCTCTAGCTGTTCCACAAATAGAAATTATCTTAATCCAAGATAAATCATTAATTGAAAAAATAGCACAACGTCAATTTAATGATTTAGAATGGAAATTTGCTCAAAGTAAACCTAAAGAATTTTTAGAGACAGTTTTAGGAAAAGAACAATCAATTAATGAGAAAATATTTAGCAATATAAATGATGAACAAATTAAGATATTACAACAACATCCATTAATACAAGAAATAATGGAATTTTTATCATCACTTACTCCGTCTTTTGTCGCAATTAACTAACCATATATTTGTAGGTTGGGTTGACGCAAGAAAACCCAACAATAAACAGCAACTAAACTTCCACAAAGCTGGGAATATTTACTACCATATCCTCTGCTTTCTCCCGAATTTCCTCAGAAAAATGCTTATCTATCAAATCTGGAACTTGTTCAGCTTTAATTTTACTATAACGAGTTTTATCGGGCATCACTAAATTAGGACCGGCTTTACAATTTTTCATACAGCCAGTCCCTTTAATAGTGACTGAATCTTCTAACCCGTTATTTATTAACTCCGACTCCAAAGCTTGACACAAAGCCTTTCCACCGCGCTTCATACAATCAGATTTTTGACAAATCAGAATTGTTTGGGTTTTGGCTGGTTTCGTCTTAGCTGGACTTTGCGCTGCAACTGTTCCCATATCAGCACTTGCAGCCATAACTCGTTCTGCTACCAGAGTTACCTGATCTTTTTTCGCATTATATTGTTTTGTCCCCACAACTTGCAGCCAAGTCCCTTGAGGTAAACGCAAATCAAAAGCACTCCGTAAATGCTTGGCTAATTTTATATAACATTCACCCTCAGAAGTTCCTAATAACAAACCTTTCAGCTTATATCCATCCTTGATGACAAAATCCAAAAATCTGCCTTCAAAACAAAATTCCGTTACTGCTGCATTAGTAGATATACTCATGGTTCAACTTCGCTCACTATAAATAATGGTTAAGAGTCAGAAGTAAAAAATCATCATCACAAAAATCACAAGAATCAAAAAAATCACAGTTCCGACGTTTTCTACCAACAAGCTTCAAGATTCTTAATCAAGTCTTGACGAGAAGCAGTAAATTGTTGAATCACACTCCAAAGTTGAATAGCTGCGGTGGGGTTATTTATTTCTACCATTAAAGGTTGGTTAGTCTCACAAACACAAATTATATCTAATTCTTGTAAGCGTTGATAAACCTGCCAACGATCTGCCCAACTTATATCAATAACGTGCTTTTTATCTGTGTCCGAGCTAGAAGATTTCAAGCGAGTAGCCCTCAAAATGCCATAAAATTGCAGTAAAACTAGAAACCCACAGCCTAAATTTGCGAGTTAGTCGGAGTTTAGCTTCTTTCTTTAGAATACACTAACTGCAAAATATTATCATTAATTTTGAGAAAAAATCTCATTTTTTCTTTATAGAGATATATGCACACTTTGAGGCTGAAGTCAAGATAAATACCAAATATATATCTTTAAGCATAGATATCGCAGAAAAATTGATACTTATGATTGGTAATAATGCCAAAATTTTTTAGATTTAGTAGCCTTGATTTTATTTTGAAAATGCTAAGATGTTAAAAATAAGCAGTTAAAAACTATAACTGTTAAAAAGAGAGAAAAACCATGTCTGATACGCAAACTATATTACACAATTTTGGTCAGGTTTACGACAATCCTGTATTACTAGATCACAGTGTTACCGCCCCAGTTGTTGAAGGATTTAATGTCGTATTAGCTAGTTTTCAGGCATTGTACTTACAATACCAAAAACATCATTTTGTAGTTGAAGGTGCAGAATTCAATTCACTGCATGAATTCTTTAACGCCAGTTATAAAGAAGTACAAGATCACATCCATGAAATCGGCGAGCGCTTGAATGGTTTGGGTGGTATACCCGCAGCAAGTTTTAGTAAATTAGCTGAATTATGCTGTTTTGAACCAGAAGCAGATGGCGTATTTTCTGCTCGGAAGATGGTAGAAAATAACCTAATTGCCGAACAAGCATTAATTGGAGTAATTCGCCGTCAAGCCGCACAGGCAGAGAGTTTAGGTGATAGAGGCACACGCTACTTATACGAAAAAATCCTCTTAAAAACTGAAGAAAGAGCTTATCACTTAGCTCATTTTCTAGCTAAAGATAGCTTAACCTTGGGTTTTGTGCAACTTGCTCAAAATTAAACTTCTCATAATCTCAATTTAACAAAATCAAGACAGAGAAAATTTTAGTAATTGAGAATTTTACAAAATTAATCCTTTTGGCAGAAAAGAGTAAATTACCATTTCTGCCATTTTCTATATCAGGACTTTAAAGCCAATTATTTTTATTGCCTATTTTATATATCTAACAATAAATAATTGAACGCAGATGAACGCAGATAAACGCAGATAAAAAAAGATAAATTAATTATCTGTGCAGCTTTATTGTCATAATCCATAACGAATAAATAAACAATTAGATTCTCTGGAGTGCCTCTGCGCCTCTGCGTGAGAAAAAAAACGTAAAAACCATTACCAAAAATCCCCCATTCCCATAAATTCTTCCCCTTAACGCAACCGCTACCCGGAAAAGTTGATAATGAGGACATAAAGACCCTTAAAATAGTCAAGATTTGTATTTTTGTCATCTAAGGTAAAAACTATGCCCCGTCGTCAAGACCTCAAAAAAATACTCCTGTTAGGTTCAGGACCAATAGTGATTGGCCAAGCCTGTGAATTCGATTACTCTGGAACTCAAGCCTGTAAAGCCTTGCGAGAAGAAGGCTATGAAGTCGTGCTGGTAAACTCCAACCCAGCTACCATTATGACCGACCCGGAAACAGCCGACCGCACCTATATTGAACCGCTAACACCGGAAATAGTCGAAAAAGTTATCGCCAAAGAACGACCAGATGCTTTGTTGCCAACAATGGGAGGACAAACCGCCCTTAACTTGGCTGTAGCGTTAGCGAAAAATGGCGTTTTAGATAAATACAACGTCGAGTTAATTGGTGCGAAGTTACCCGCAATTGAAAAAGCCGAAGACAGAAAACTGTTTAATGAAGCTATGGCTAAGATTGGGGTTGCAGTATGTCCCAGTGGTACAGCTTCTACTTTAGACGAATCAAAAGCGATCGCTCTCCAAATTGGCACATATCCCTTAATTATCCGTCCAGCCTTTACAATGGGGGGGACTGGTGGGGGTATCGCCTATAATCAAGAAGAGTTTGAAGAAATGGCGCAAGTAGGAATTGACGCTAGTCCCGTTTCCCAAATTCTCATTGACCAATCTTTATTGGGTTGGAAAGAGTATGAATTAGAAGTCATGCGGGATTTAGCCGATAACGTCGTGATTATCTGTTCTATTGAAAATCTCGACCCTATGGGGATTCATACCGGAGATTCTATCACCGTTGCCCCCGCCCAAACCCTGACCGATAAAGAATATCAACGGTTACGGGATATGGCCATTAAAATTATCCGCGAAATTGGTGTAGAAACCGGCGGTTCTAATATCCAGTTTGCCGTAAATCCCGTTAATGGTGACGTGGTGGTAATTGAAATGAATCCTCGTGTATCTCGTAGTTCGGCTTTATCTTCCAAAGCCACAGGTTTCCCCATTGCCAAAATTGCGGCGAAGTTAGCTGTAGGTTACACTTTGGATGAATTGCAAAACGATATCACCAAAAAAACTCCCGCTTGCTTTGAACCAACAATTGATTATGTAGTTACGAAAATTCCCCGGTTTGCGTTTGAAAAGTTCCCTGGTTCAGAAGCGGTTTTAACTACCCAAATGAAGTCTGTGGGAGAAGCAATGGCTATTGGCCGGACATTTAATGAATCCTTTCAAAAGGCTTTGCGTTCCCTAGAAACCGGACGCGCTGGTTGGGGTTGTGATAAAGCCGAAAAATTGCCCAGTGGGGAACAAATTCGCGCTCAATTACGGACTCCTAACCCAGAACGCATCTTTTCTGTGCGTCATGCTATGCAGTTGGGAATGAGTAATGAGGAAATCTATGAACTAACGGCAATTGACCCTTGGTTTTTAGATAAATTACAAGAACTGCTAGAAATAGAAAAATTTCTCAAACGCACTCCTCTAAAGCAGTTGACAAAAGCACAAATGTATGATGTCAAAAGAAATGGTTTTAGCGATCGCCAAATAGCCTATGCTACAAAAACCAAAGAAGATGAAGTTCGCACCTATCGCAAACAGCTAGAAGTTATCCCCGTTTACAAAACCGTTGATACCTGTGCTGCTGAATTTGAGGCTCTGACCCCATATTACTATTCTACCTACGAAGAAGAAACGGAAGTATTACCAACAGATAAACCCAAGGTGATGATTTTGGGTGGTGGACCAAACCGCATTGGTCAAGGAATTGAGTTTGATTATTGTTGTTGTCATGCTGCGTATTCTTTACATGATGCCGGGTATGAAACAATTATGGTCAATTCTAACCCAGAAACAGTTTCTACAGATTACGATACCAGCGATCGCCTGTATTTTGAACCATTAACTAAAGAAGACGTTCTCAACATCATTGAAGCCGAAAACCCCGTGGGGATAATTGTCCAATTCGGTGGACAAACACCATTAAAATTAGCCATTCCCCTGCAAGAATATTTACAAAACTCCAATAGTATCACCAAGATTTGGGGAACATCTCCCGATTCTATAGATATGGCGGAAAACAGGGAACGCTTTGAAAAGATTCTGCAAGAATTGAATATCGCTCAACCGCCTAATGGTATGGCGAGAAGTTATGAAGATGCTTTGATTGTTGCCAAGCGCATTGGTTATCCTGTGGTAGTGCGTCCTAGCTATGTATTGGGAGGACGAGCGATGGAAATCGTTTATTCTGATACTGAGTTAGAACGCTACATGACCTTTGCTGTGCAAGTAGAACCAGATCACCCGATTTTAATTGATAAGTTCTTAGAAAACGCCATTGAAGTGGATGTAGATGCGATCGCCGATCATACTGGTAATGTTGTCATTGGTGGCATCATGGAACACATTGAACAGGCGGGAATTCACTCCGGTGACTCAGCTTGTTCCTTACCTTCCATTTCCCTTTCTCCCGCAGTCCTCAACCAAATCCGGTTATGGACAGTTCAACTAGCACAAGCTCTATCTGTAGTGGGATTAATGAATATTCAATTTGCTGTAGTTGGTGCAAATGGTTATTCTCCCCAAGTGTATATTTTGGAAGCTAACCCCAGAGCATCACGGACAGTTCCTTTTGTATCTAAAGCTACGGGCGTACAATTAGCCAAACTCGCATCCTTAATTATGTCGGGGAAAACCTTAGAGGAAGTGAAATTTACAAAAGAAGTCATTCCCTCTCATATTGCCGTCAAAGAAGCGGTTTTACCATTTAGTAAGTTCCCTGGTACAGATACCATTTTGGGTCCAGAAATGCGCTCAACTGGCGAAGTAATGGGTATTGATAGCGATTTCGGCCGCGCCTTTGCTAAAGCAGAATTAGGCGCAGGGGAAAAATTACCGCTTCAAGGAACTGTATTTGTTTCCATGAGTGACAGAGACAAACCTCTCGCAGCAGATGTAGTCAAGGAGTTTATTAAGTTAGGCTTTACAATCATGGCTACCCAAGGAACGCGTCAAGTTCTTCAGGAACAAGGGTTAGAAATTCAATCTGTCCTCAAACTCCATGAAGGTCGTCCCCACGTCCTGGATGCGATTAAAAATCAAAAAATTCAACTCATCATCAATACACCCTCTGGAGAAGAAGCTCATGCCGATTCTAAGCTAATTCGTCGCACGGCTTTAGGCTACAAAATCCCCATTATTACCACTATTGCAGGTGCTAGAGCCACAGCCGCTGCTATCTATTCTCTGCAAAACACAACTTTGGATGTCAAGGTAATCCAAGAATACTGTCCCATGAGTTAATTGTCTAAACTATGATTTTTGTGATTTTGATGATTTTTATGATTATTTGGCTAGTTTTTCGCAGAAATCTATGATTTTTACGACAGATATATCATCTTAATTAAAAGAATCACAAGAATCATAGTTCAGACCTTTGATGATTTTTATGATGAATCCTGCGGATTTATCGGGAAAATCCCTCATATTAATCAAAATAATCAGAAAAATCATAGTTCAGACGTTTTCCTCATCTTCATCAAAATAATCCTAAAAATCATAGTCCGACATTATTAAGCAATTGTTACAAAAGAATAATTATGGTTATCATTGAGATATTTTAACAAATATGAGGAAGCTATTTCCGGGCTAGAGAATTGATCGTTATCCCAGTAAATGTATGCTATTCAGTAATTTCAGCGTCTGAGGTGATCTCAAATTACGGCCAAAGTGCGGGTTTCCCTATAGTCAAATTATTCTCATAAATGTTACAATTATTAATATTCCCGAAAACACAAAAAATGTTTGACTTGCTACTGTGTATCTAACTATAGATACTTGTGGAAACAAGCAGACAGGTGTAACCTTTAGCAGTAAAGTACCTAATTTCCCAAATAAGAGTAACCTGAGTTGATCGGGTGTGACCAACTCAAAACATTATTCCGTTAACGACCCTATCAGCAAACCCACCATTACCCAAGAGTAGCGCCATGAAGACCGCTCAATCAGCCACCGACCTCGTGCGGACTTACCTGCGTGAGATTGGCCGTGTGCCACTCCTCACCCACGAAGAAGAAATTTTTTATGGTAAACAGGTGCAACGATCTACTGCTTTGCATGAGATCCGGGAAGGTCTTGCTGCCCAGTTAGGTCATGAACCAACTGTAGAAGAATGGGCAGCAGCCTCTGATATAGAAGTATCAGAATTAAATCAGGCGATCGCTGTTGGTGAAATAGCCAAACGGAAAATGGTAGAAGCCAATCTCCGTTTAGTTGTATCCGTTGCCAAAAAGTACATTAAACGCAATGTTGATTTACTTGACCTCATTCAAGAAGGCAGCATCGGAATGCAACGAGGTGTAGAAAAATTTGACCCCACCAAAGGGTACAGATTTTCTACCTATGCCTATTGGTGGATACGTCAAGCTATTACTCGGGCGATCGCCGAAAAAGCCCGGACTATTCGCTTGCCCATTCATATTACGGAAAAACTCAACAAAATTAAAAAAGCCCAGCGGCAACTGTCCCAAGGTCTAGGACGTGCGCCCACAGTAGCGGAATTATCCCAAGAGTTAGATCTAACACCCAAGCAGGTGCGAGAATATTTAGAAAAAGCCCGTCTGCCATTATCTCTAGACTTGCGGTTAGGAGATAACTATGATACTGAACTGGGAGAAATGTTAGAAGACACAGGGGCAACACCGGAAGATTTTGTCATGCAAACTTCCCTCTCCTATGACTTAGAACGGATCATGTCAGAACTCACTCCCCAACAAAAGGAAGTCATTAGTCTCCGCTTTGGGTTAGTAGATGGACAATCTTTAACTCTGGCTAAAATTGGTGAAGTCTTGAATATTAGCCGGGAAAGAGTCCGCCAAATTGAACGCGAAGCTTTAAACAAACTTCGCAAATCTAAAGCCACTATGAATGAGTACCTTGCCAGTTAGTCGGTTGTTATTAGTCAATGGTCAGTTATTTTTTGCTTTGTGGGTGGAGTTTCCCCACCCATACTCACTAAATAGGTGAAAAACACTCCCATTTTAGTACGGTTAAACCGACTCCCTCGAAAGGAATAAACTGTTAGATTGGTTGACATGAATTATATAATAGTTAGCTAAATAGAATCAGCAATAACTACCAGTTATTCCAGTCACAAACACCGTCGTTAGTAGTGGCAGTACAGGAGGTCAAAGGTGAGTAACAAATCTAATCGAGTATCAGAATTTTTTAATAGTGAGTCGGAAACAAGTAATTTATTATGGCAATACGTTAAATCATTAAGTCCAGAAACAGTTAACCAATTATCTAAACCTACTTCTACGGAAGTTTTGCAGGTAATGGAACGGAATATTATCGGACTTTTAGGAAATTTACCTTCTGAACAGTTCGGGATTACTATTTCTACTAATCGGGAAAATTTAGGTCGCTTATTGGCATCTGCGATGATTAGTGGTTATTTTTTGCGAAATGCAGAACAAAGAATGGGTTTTGATACGGTTATGCAAAGCACAGAAACTAATAATAGCGAAGTTGATTAACACTTTCAGGGCTGAAGTCACTGGGTTTTTCGCTTACCAAGTGTTTCTCTAAAAATTTTGTAAATAAATTTATATTTACTTTACAAAATAGCTAATAAACGAAAATCTGGCTGTTTATTTTCGATAGAATCTCTGTAAATAGTTTGTAGATAAGAATTTCAGCCTCTTATCCCCAAACTTTATTCTCGCTGGTAAGTTGAATTATCTCTGACTCTATCTCTAGAATTACAACTAAAAATCATCGCTAAATTTATAAACTCGATGTTATGGTAAATGTATATGAAAATTTTGTTCATAATATCTCGCGGTAAGTGGGAAACTCGGGGGCTTGGCTCCCTGAAAGGGATGGTTCGACATGGCTCACCAGCCGCGACAGGAGGGATTTTAATCCCCGTGGTATAAACACCATCCACATAATATAAAAAGCAAATTTTATGCAGTGCAGTTTTCGCTTTCAATCTGATTGCTAACGGCAAAAATTTTTGCACACCACAAAACAACTGAAATGTCAAAGATAATGCTGGTATAACTCTCTTTTCCTCAACTACGGCAAGCATTACAGTTTAAATACGTATGAACGCAAATAAAATCCTCTACGTTCGCCTTCCCTGTAACCCCATCTTTCCCATTGGTGTTGTCTATCTTGCAGATCATGTTCACAAGCTATTTCCCCATGCAGAACAGCGGATTTTTGACTTAGGCACAATCCCCCCACTAGATTATACTTCTGCCTTAGACAGATGTATTGACGAGTTTCAACCCACATTGCTCGTCTTTTCTTGGCGGGATATTCAAATTTATGCGCCAGTAGGTGGACGGGGCGGTAATCCTCTCCAAAACGCCTTTGAATTTTACTACGCAAAAAATCCCTTGATTAAATTGCGTGGTGCTTTTGGCGGATTACGAATTTTTATTGCTTATTATGTAGAATTATGGCGCAATTTAGGATTAGTTAAACGGGGTTTAAAACGCGCCCAAAAATATCAATCTCAAGCCCGTGTAGTCTTAGGTGGCGGTGCAGTTAGCGTCTTTTATGAACAGTTGGGTAAAAGCTTACCGCCCGGAACAATTATTTCCGTCGGTGAAGGAGAAACCCTACTCACAAAACTACTCAAGGGTGAAGATTTTCAGGATGAACGCTGTTATGTAGTGGGAGAAAATCAACCCCGTCAACGCCTAATTCACGAACAACCTACACCCCTAGAAAAAACAGTTTGTAATTACGATTACATCGAAACCATTTGGCCAGAATTTAATTATTACCTGCAAGAACAGGATTTTTATATTGGTGTCCAAACCAAACGTGGTTGTCCTCATAATTGCTGTTATTGTGTTTATACAGTAGTCGAGGGTAAACAAGTCCGCATTAACCCTAGTGACGAAGTTGTTGCGGAAATTCGAGAATTATACAATCGAGGAATTCGTAACTTTTGGTTTACAGATGCTCAATTTATTCCCGCCCGTAAATTCATTGATGATGCTGTAGAACTTCTCCAGAAAATCGTTGATTCGGGAATGTCAGATATTCATTGGGCAGCATACATTAGAGCCGACAACTTAACACCCGAATTGTGTGAGTTGATGGTAAAAACAGGCATGAATTATTTTGAAATCGGTATTACAAGCGGTTCTCAAGAACTGGTTCGCAAAATGCGAATGGGTTATAACTTACGAACTGTTTTACAAAATTGTCGTGATTTAAAATCCGCCGGTTTCAATGATGTAGTTTCTGTTAACTACTCCTTTAATGTAATAGATGAACGTCCTGAAACTATTCGCCAAACTATTGCTTATCACCGCGAACTCGAACGGATTTTTGGGGCTGATAAAGTTGAACCTGCTATTTTCTTTATTGGACTCCAACCCCATACCCATTTAGAAGAATATGCCTTTAAAGAGGGGATTCTCAAACCTGGTTATGATCCCATGAGTTTAATGCCTTGGACAGCAAAAAAACTCCTTTGGAATCCTGAACCATTAGGTTCTTTCTTTGGTGAAGTTTGCTTACAAGCTTGGCGACAAAATCCCAATGACTTCGGACGGGAAGTGATGAATATTTTGGAAATCAAATTGGGTTGCGCTGATTTGGAAGATGCACTTTCTGCACCGATAGAAAAACCAGAGAAACAATTGGCTGGCGTATTATAGAAAACATAAGCCCAGGTGATCAGAAAGATGCCTCTCGCTTCCGTTAGGGATACGCGGCTACACAAACGAAGTCCGCCTGTGCGGACTAATTAAAACTTAAGATATTGAACCCACGAAGGCGGTCACTGAGCTTGCCGAAGTGTGGGTTTTGCCTGTGTAGACGCGGTTTCTAACCGCCCTATTATCCGAAATCCCCAATTAATTCCATGTTACAAGGTTCAATTCTTCAACAGTTAGAAGCATCTCACCGCCATAGTGCTAGACCTATTCATTTTGGCGTGTACTATAAAAATACCTTAGTGTCTCTCTGCCATGCCTTGGAAGATCATATTTTAACGAAAGATAATGATCCTTTGGTGATTACGGCTTTCCAGCAGGGTAAATGGTATCTGGAAGAGGCTCAAAGATACGCAGATATCGCGCAACACAGCCGGGCAATTGTGATTATGGCGGCGGCTGATGCTGGTTTTGCCGAACATCCTACTGGTCAATTATCTAACATTGATTTAGTGGGATTAGCTGCTGATGATCCTGTGGCGCAGGAGTGGCATTTGATGATTTTAGCTCCTGACTACACAGCTATGGTAATTTGTCAAGAGTTATCTGAAGCTGACTATGGGAAGGATGGTTTGCCAACTTGCGATTTAGAGCGTAAATTCTACGGTTTATGGACATTTGAACCGGAATTAGTGGAAGAAACCGCAGAGTTAGCGATCGCTCATATCAAAGACTATCATCCTGAACTAGCACTCAAACTAAGTCAATATAAACAAGCAATTCACCCAGCTATCTGTCCAGGAGAAGAAGTAGCTACCGTTGTCTCTCGTGTTGTTGATTACCTCAAAACCGGACAAGGTAACTTACCTGTTCTCACAGCATCTCACCAAAAATTTCTAGATCATAACTTGGTATCTAACGAAATTCAGGCATTTTTGCGGATGGCACAATTGATTGATCTAGCAGATAGCCGTAATCCTGTAGCCGCGTCAGAAGTAGCATCTCTCGCTGAAACAATGGGGCAATTATTGGATTTACCAGCATGGCAAATTAAAAGATTACGCCTAGCTGCTTTATTGCATCGCTTAGACCCACTGCAAAAAGCCGAAAGCCTGATTAGTCCCAGTCATATAACAACAGCTTATCAAGAACAATCTCCTAGTTGTCCTCTGGCTTGTCCCCTCGTACCAGCAGCGCAAGCACTACGAATCATGCCAAGACTACGGGCTATAGCTCAAATTATCACCCACCAAAGCGAATGGTGGAATGGTACAGGCGAACCCGCCGGTTTAGCTGGTGATGATATTCCTTTAGAATCAAGAATTTTATCATTGGTTGCAGAATTTCAGCTACAAGTTAACCAGTATAAATACTCTAGCAAAGGGGGAGCAGAGATATTTTCTCAAGCCTTAGATCAGTGCCGAAAACAACAATCTACTCGCTTTGATCCTAAACTTGTAGATACATTAACTTTATTAGTGATGGGTTTACAACAGGGGCTTGATTTACCGATAATGACACCCAAGGTCAGCAGCGGTTTATGGTTACTTGACTCCCGTTGGGATACCGACAGCAAAAGTAGTGAGCAGATTTCAGTGTACAGCAAATGAATATAGAAACCATTAGATTAGGACAAAACAAACAACTCCCCGGTGCAAATTTAGAAGATGAGGATCTATCTCACCTAGATTTAAGGAAGATAAATTTAACAGGGGCTAAACTGGTGGGGACTGACTTCACTGGTTCTAAATTAGAGGGTGGTCATTTTGAAGGTGCAAATTTAATGGGGGCTAATCTGCAAGAAACCGACTTGCGGGCTAACCTCATGGGTGCAAACTTGATGCAGGCTAACTTGACAAGTGCGGATTTACGTGGTAGCAACTTACGGGGTAGTAACTTGATGGGAGCAATCCTCAATGATGCGTCCTTAGCGGGTGCTTTTTTAAGTGGTGCTAATTTGCATGGTGTAAATTTGCAGAGTGTTGACTTGCGATGTGCAGATTTACGAGGTGCAAATTTAACTGCAGCTAATCTCAAAGGTGCAGATTTAAGCGGTGCAGACTTACAAGGTGCTGTACTAATTGAAGCGAATCTTGAAGAAGCAGATTTAAGAGCAGCAAATTTAGCAGGGGCTGATTTAACCGGAGCTAATTTACTCTGTGCTGAATTAGATGCAGTGAAGTTAAATGGCGCAAATTTAGATCGGGTGTGTTTGCGGGGAACAGTTTTGGAAGCTATAGCAGGAGTCAGGAGTCAGGAGTCAGGAGTTAGGAGTTAGAAGTCAGGAGTCAGGAGTCAGGAGTCAGGAGGAAGAAAGAGGAAGAAGAATTATGTAGAACTTGATAGCCTATGAAATGGAAGTTGAAATTAGCTTGGTTTGTTTTCGGGATCATGTTGGGGTTAGTGGGCATAATTCCTGTGAAGATAGCGATAGCCTTTCACCAAGTTCCTGTACCCCAAGCAATTCTTGTATTGGGTGGTAATGGTAGTCGGATGGAATTTGCCGCCCAGTTCTGGCAATCTCACAGAAATTTAGATATTTGGATTTCTGATTTTGACTCTGAATTAAATTATAATCGGCTGATTTTTCAAAGGTTTGGTGTTCCGAATAGTAAATTACGGTTTGATGGCATAGCGACAGATACAGTAACTAATTTTACAACAATGGTAGAAAAATTTGCTGACAGTAAGTTACAGCATCTTTATTTAATTACATCGGATTATCATATCCGAAGATCAAGAGCTATCGCTACTATTGTCCTTGGTAGTCAAGGGATTGTGGTTACACCTATTGCTGTACCTTCTTCGGTGTACAAATCAGAATCTCTGCTGCGAGTCATGCGAGATTGTGGGCGATCTTTTTTGTGGATTGTGACTAATCGAACTGGAGCTAGTTTTAATCCTCGCATTAAAGCAACTACATTTATTCATAAACAAATTATATAGTCAAATTGAAATAGTGATATTGTTTTAAGTGTTCTTTGAAATATTCAACCATTCAATGAATATTATCCCCACCTCTATTCCTGATATCCTCCTCCTAGAACCCAAAGTATTCCAAGACTCACGGGGCTTGTTCTTGGAATCCTACAATCAAAAAACATTCACAGAAAAACTGGGAATCACAGCCAACTTCGTCCAAGATAATCACTCCAAATCTGAATACAATGTGCTGCGAGGATTGCATTATCAAAGCATCCAACCTCAAGGTAAATTAGTCCGCGCTATTGTTGGGACAATTTTTGATGTTGCAGTAGACATTAGAAAAAATTCCTCTACCTTTGGACAATGGGTAGGTTACGAACTCAGTGCCGAAAACAAACGCCAATTGTGGATACCAGCAGGTTTTGCCCATGGCTTTCTCGTGCTTTCAGAAATTGCCGAAGTTATCTATAAAGCTACAGATTATTATACACCAGGAGGCGATCGCGCTATCCTTTGGAATGATCCAGATTTAGCTATAGATTGGCCTCTAGAAACACCCCCAATTTTATCAGCTAAAGATAGCAACGCTCCAACTTTCAAAAACGCCGAAGTTTATGAGTAAATCAATATTACTAATAGGTAGTAACGGACAAGTTGGTACAGAACTACAACATACCCTAGCATCCAACTACAAAGTTATTGCCCTTGCCCGTCCAGAAATAGACTTAACTCACCCTGACAAATTACGCCAAATTATCAGAGAAACCCAACCCGAAATAATTATCAATGCTGCTGCTTATACCGCAGTAGATAAAGCCGAAAGTGAACCAGAAAATGCTCACCTGATCAATACTGTCGCCCCGCAAATTATCGCTGAAGAAAGTCAAAAATTAGGAAGTTTCTTAATTCATCTTTCCACCGATTACGTATTTAATGGTAATAGTCATTATCCCTATCGAGAAACAGATAGTACCAATCCATTGAGTGTATATGGACAAACAAAATTAGCGGGAGAGATAGCAATTCAACAAAATTGTCCCCACCACATAATTTTGCGGACAGCTTGGGTTTATGGAACTTATGGAAAAAGCAACTTCGTAAAAACCATGTTACGAGTTGGTCAAGAAAGATCAGAAGTTAGAGTAGTTGCCGATCAAATTGGTAGTCCTACTTGGGCGCAAGATATAGCTTCAACAATTACCCAAATTATCCCCCAATTAACCTCAGAAAATGCGGGAATTTATCACTATACAAATAGTGGTGTAGCCAGTTGGTATGACTTTGCCATAGCAATCTTTGAAGAAGCAGAAAAACTCGGTTTCCTCCTCAAAATTGCCAATATTATTCCCATTACTACCCCCGAATATCCCACACCCGCAAAACGTCCTGCTTATTCTGTCTTAGCTTGTGAGAAAATATCTCAAATCTTAGGAACTTATCCTCCTCATTGGCGACAAGAACTAAGATTAATGTTAAAAGAATTACAAGGAAAATCTCTATGAAAGCACTGATTTTATCCGGTGGAAAAGGGACAAGATTACGCCCCTTAACTTATACAGGAGCAAAACAACTTGTTCCAGTTGCCAACAAACCAATTTTATGGTATGGCATTGAAGAAATGGCTGCTGCGGGGATTACTGAAATTGGTATTATTATCAGCCCAGAAACAGGGGCAGAAGTTAAGAATAAAACTGGAAATGGCGAAAAATTCGGTGTTAATATCACCTATATTTTACAAGAAAAGCCAGCAGGATTAGCTCAAGCTGTCCAAGTTGCCCAGACTTTTTTAGGAGATTCCCCATTTGCCATGTATTTGGGAGATAACCTGATTCAACAAGGAGATTTAAGTTCATTTTTAGATAAATTTACTCAACAACAACCAGATGCTTTGATTCTGTTACGTGAAGTCACAAATCCTAGCGCTTTTGGTGTGGCAAAGGTAGACGAAAAAGGCAAAGTATTACAGTTAATTGAAAAGCCAAAAGTTCCCCCGTCAAATTTAGCATTGGTAGGGGTTTATTTTTTTTCACCAGTTATCCATGATGCGATTTCTCTGATTAAACCTTCAGCTAGAGGAGAATTAGAAATTACTGATGCAATTCAATGTTTAATAGATCAAGAAAAAGAAGTTTTAGCTTATAATCTTGATGGTTGGTGGTTAGATACGGGCAAAAAAGATGATTTATTAGAAGCTAACCGTCTCATTCTTGATACCTATTTGCAAAAATCAATTTTAGGCGATATTGATCCGAAAACTCAAATTACTGGCAGAGTGCAAATTGGGACTGAATCTAAAATCATCAACTGTACAATTCGCGGACCCGTGGTAATTGGTAATAATTGCTATTTAGAAAACTGTTTTATCGGTCCATATAGTAGTATTGCTGATAATTCAACACTCATAGAAACAGATTTAGAACACAGCGTGGTTTTAGAAGGTGCTAAAATTACTGGAATTCAGCAACGAATTATTGATAGTTTAATTGGACAACGCGCCCAGTTAAGTATTGCCCCCCGTCGTCCTAAAGCATTACGCTTTTTAATTGGTGATGATTCTCAAATTGAACTGACTTGACGCTTTAATCTCTCTTTTTAACGGGGTTCTCCACTCACCCATCAAAACTTTTTGGCTTTTGATGGGTTCTCTATGACTAAACTAAGCTGTCGCGCACTTAAATTGTATAATTTGGAGGTGGAAACCCGCCTATAGCCCAGATTGGGTTCAAAAACTAGATGCGTAACAGCTTACCAGAGTTTTCACCCAATTTCGTTATAAGTTTTACTTGTCTTATCAGAGAATTTATGGTTTAATTCCTATTAAGTCATGTAACGATACACGTATCAAATCAAGGATGTACTTATGAGCAGCCAGTTTAGATCAAAAACCTCTGTTTTATTGGCGAACTTAGCTATATCTAGTTCCTTAATCGTCACTTTTCCAGTCCAGGCGCAATTGCCGACCGTTGCACAGGTAATTTATGTTGATCCAGCTATTGGTGTAAATACTGCTGAGGCTGGCACATCTGCAACAACTCCTTACAAAACCATTACCTTCGCACTGAGTCAGACTAAACCGGGTTCAGTGATTCAGTTAGCTCCCGGCAACTATAGCAGCGAAACATTCCCTATATTACTCAAACCAGGAATAACATTACGGGGTGACGAATCAAGCAAAGGTAGAAGAGTAGTTATTTCCGGTGGTGGTATTTATATCAGTCGCACCTTCGCTAAACAGAACATTACTATCCTGGCAGATCAAGATACCACAATTGCTGGTATCACAGTCACCAATACCAATGAAAGGGGTACGGGTCTATGGGTAGAATCAAGCAACCCCATAATCATAAACAATACATTTACTAACAACTTCAGGGAAGGTGTATTTGTCACAGGCACGGGAAATCCTCAAGTTGAAAATAACCAATTTGTGCAAAACAGTGCCAATGGCATTGCTATCACAAAATCAAGCCGGGGAGAAATTCGCAATAATCTATTTCAAAATAATGGCTTTGGTTTAGCTATTGGTGATACTTCCACACCCTTAATCACAGAAAATCAAATAGTCCAAAATAAAGATGGTATGGTCATCTCTGAATCAGCCAAACCTTTACTGCGTAAAAATGTAATTCAGAATAATCAACGGGATGGTATTGTCCTCATTCTAAATGCTTCACCAGATCTGGGGACTAACAATAATCCTGGTAGCAATAGTATCAGCAATAATGGTCGTTACAACCTCTACAATGCTACCAAAAACTTCATTTCTGCTGTTGGTAACAATGTTGATGCCTCACGCATTGCTGGTTCAGTCGAAATAGGTAACAGCCAAAGATCAACACCGTATTCCTCCCAAAGCGATGATTTATCAGCCAACGATCCCAACATCGCATTGCTACAAAAATGGGAATTAACACCCATTTCCTGTGCCTCTGGCAGCCAAGTAATTACCATCATGATGGGTGGTAAACAATACTGTGTTATGCCCCATCCTGACTTAACAGCCAATAGTTACGAATATAATCAGAGTAATGGCAACCTCAAAGCTTTAGTCAATTCCCCCAACAGAGCTTCCCGTCCGAAAAAAGAGGGTTTATAGGATCTGTGTTTTTGTTCTTTATCAATTATTTCCACCTTTTTAGTCAGAAAACGGAAAAGTCTAATCTCCTCTTACTTTAAACATTTACGAGGTCTTATGAAACATCAATGGAAAACAACGATTCCGAGGTCGGGCTTCGCTATCACAATTGCCACCTTAGCCCTATCCAGTATTTTGTCCTGGGGATCTACGGTTCAAGCCTTACCACCTGTGGATAATACAGATGATAATAGTAACAGTACTGCCATGCCGGATGTAGACCCATCGGAGGAAGCCAACACTGGAACTCAATTTACCTGTGTATCCCAAGGTGATGGTAACGTAGCTACAGTTGGTCAGCGACCCGGTGGAGAACCAATCCCTGTAATTATTTGGACTTCAGCATCTTTAAAATACTTTGGTGAGAAATTTACTCCTCAAAGCCGTTGCCAAATCGTCACACCGAAATTAAATGCGGCTGTAGCTGAAAGTGGCGGTAGCCTCAAAGATGTCGTGCTGATGAGCGGTAAAGTCCGCAATAAAACTGTCATTTGCGTAGTTTCTGTCAATGACACTGGTTGTGATGGTAATAATACTCTATTTACTTTAAACCCGGACAACGCCAAAAAGCCAGAGGAAATTCTTACCCAAATGATGCAAATCAGTCGTGAGGGTTCTAGTGCTGGCGTAATTCGGGAAACAAAAGGTCGTGTGCAGGTAACATTGAGCGATTTACTACCCAGAAAGAATAAGAATAATCGCGTACCTCGGCAAATCAGAAAAAAACCTGCTATTAGAAATAAGTCTGGTGGTTTGTAATTATTAATTTAATGGGTACTAAGTAGGTGGACGTAAAATAACCAAAATGTATAACGATATGTAAATTTACCTCAATGCGTTATTGTGCTTGAGTTTTAGCCATTTCACAAAACGAAATATATTTTGATTTTCCTCCGCCCACCTACTTACATCTCATGCTGATGCTCCTCTTACTTTAAACATTTACGAGGTTTTATGAAACATCAATGGAAAACAACGATTCCGAGGTCGGGCTTCGCTATCACAATTGCCACCTTAGCCCTATCCAGTATTTTGTCCTGGGGATCTACGGTTCAAGCCTTACCACCTGTGGATAATACAGATGATAATAGTAACAGTACCGCCATGCCGGATGTAGACCCATCGGAGGAAGCCAACACTGGAACTCAATTTACCTGTGTATCCCAAGGTGATGGTAACGTAGCTACAGTTGGTCAGCGACCCGGTGGAGAACCAATCCCTGTAATTATTTGGACTTCAGCATCTTTAAAATACTTTGGTGAGAAATCTACTCCTCAAAGCCGTTGCCAAATCGTCACATCGAAATTAAATGCGTCCGTCGCTGAAAGTGGGGGTAGCCTCAAAGATGTTGTATTGATGAACGGTCGAGTCGGAGAGAAAACCGTCATTTGCGTAGTTTCTATCAGTGATACTGGTTGTGATGGGACTAATACTCTCTTCACCTTAAACCCAAAAAACGCCAAGCGGTCTGAAGAAATTCTTGCCCAAATGATGCAACTCAGTCGTGAGGGTTCTAGCGCTGGTGTTATTCGGGAAACAAAAGGTCGTGTGCAAGTTAGATTGAACGATTTGCTCACCAAGAAAGCTAATCGCTCACTGCGGCAAACTACCAAAAAACCTGCTGTTGAAAATAACTCTGGTGGTTTGTAATTACCTTAAACAGCAAGAAGGCTCACACTGTACCTGTACTCAGGTCAGTGTTGAGATGAATTGCGCGTGAGGAAAGGAGTGTAGTCTGACCAGATTTGTAGCTTGCTTCCCGCAGGGTGCGCCGCGAAAACCGGAAAGACTACAACGACGAAACGAGCAAAATATTCGTTTTTTATTCGGTATGTTTTGATTATTTGTGTTACCATGAATATACGAACACGGTAAGGTCGATACCATGTATAGAGCAATTAAAGTTAGAATTTATCCCACTGATGAGCAAGAATCATATTTAGCTCAATGTTTTGGTAATACTCGATGGTTGTGGAATTATATGCTTAATGCCACTACTGTCGCGGATAAAGAAATAAGCATTGGGCTTTCTAAAGCGGCTATGGATAAGTTGCTTCCAGGATTAAAAAAGGAATATGAATGGTTAGGACTTGCATACAGTCAAGTGTTGCAACGAGTCACATTCAATCTTTCTAGTGCGTTTGTCAACTTTTTTGAAGGCCGTGCTAAATTTCCTAACTTTAAATCTAAACATGGTAAACAATCAATTCAATATCCCCAAAATGTGAAACTGATGCCAGAGGATTCTGTGATTAAGTTTCCTGGCAATTTAGGGATGATGAAAACCGTGTTCCATAAAGAATTGCCCGATGCAAAATTCACGGCTGTAACAATATCAAGAAATGCAGACGGTAAGTATTATGCATCTATTCTTTTTAACCAAAATGACAATCCGGTAGTTGCAATTAGAAAAGCTATTGGTGTTGATTTGGGATTGAAAAACTTTGCTATAACTTCCGAAGGCTCAAAATATGACCTTCCTAAGAAGCAATTAGCTCTTCTTGAAAAGAATAAAAAGCGCAAGCAGAAAAAACTAGCTAAGAAGACCGATAAAACATCTAATAAACGTCGTAAAGCCAAACGTTTAGTCGCAAAAGTTTCTAGCAAAATAGCTAGAGTCCGTGAAGACTTTCTACACAAACTATCTCGCAAAATAGCATCCGAAAACCAAGTTATTTGTGTAGAAGATTTGGCAGTTAAGAATATGGTTAAAAATCCCAACTTGGCAAAAGCTATTAGTGACTCTTGTTGGGGAATGTTTCAAACCATGCTCAAATACAAAGCTGAAAGATTTGGTCATACTTATCAAGAAATAGGTCGTTTCTTCCCGTCTTCTCAACTTTGTAGTGAAACTCTACTACCAATTCCGGTGTGGCAAAAAGGATATGATTCGTTAGGAGTTAGGTTTGTAGATTGCCCTCACTGCCAAAAACAGCATGATAGAGATATCAATGCCGCAATAAATATTAGAAATGAAGGTTTGCGACTTTGGGCGTTAGGAACTAGCGCTTCTGCCCTTGGAGGGGATGTAAGACCAAAGTCTTCGGGACGTAAAAAATCCATGAAGTCCGAGGCAGTCCCCATTGAATTGGGAAGCCTACACTGTACCGTCAGGTCAGTGTAGGTAGTTCACTTTTAAAATTTACGAGGTTTTATGAAACATCAATTGAAGACAGCAATTTTAGTTACTACCTTAGCCATATCCAGCATTGTTGCCTTGGGATCTTCAGTTCAAGCCTTACCACCAGTAGATAATGGCAACAACAAAGTCAATAATAGCAACAGTAGTCCGGTGGCAGATGTAGACCCATCGGAGGAAGCCAACACTGGAACTCAATTTACCTGTGTATCCCAAGGTGATGGTAACGTGGCTACAGTGGGTCAGCGACCTGGTGGAGAGCCAATCCCTGTAATTATCTGGACTTCAGCATCTTCAAAATACTTTGGTCAGAAATTTACTCCTCAAAGTCGTTGCCAAATCGTCACACCGAAATTAAATGCGGCCGTAGCTGAAAGTGGGGGTAGCCTCAAAGATGTTGTATTGATGAACGGTCGAGTTAATAACAACACTGTCATTTGCGTAGTTTCTGCAAATGATACTGGTTGTAATGGACGCAATACTCTGTTTACCCTCAAACCCGAAAATGCCAAGAAAGCAGACCAAATTCTTGCCCAAATCATCCAAATCAGTCGTAAAGGTTCTAGCGCTGGTGTAATTCGGGAAACACAAGGTCGTGTAAAGGTTAGATTGAGCGATTTACTCACAAACAATGTCAATCGCTCACTTCGGCAAACTACAAGAAAACCTGCTGTTGAAAATAAATCTAGTGGCTTGTAATTATTAATTGAAGTTGCTATAAGTGGGTTGATGTTAAAAATTGTCATAACGACAAGGGCAATTTTGAACGCCAACCTGCTTACGTCTCCTGCCAGAGATACAGAAATTAAACCGAATTCCTGTCATTACCAGAATTTACAAAAATAATTAAGCATATGAGTTTATATTTTACTAGGGTAAATTATCCAGTTTTGACTACGGCAATAGTGGCAGCTATTGTCATTTCTATCCCAACACCTGCTGCTGATCCTATCAGTCTTCAAAAGATTGCCCAAATTGCCAAAAACACCTCAGTCCAAATTAATGCAGAGGGTGATATTACTCCTGGAGGTTCAGGTGTAATTATTGCTAGACAAGGTAATACTTATACCGTACTTACAGCTAATCATGTGGTGTGTGATGTGTTAGACAGACCGGGAGAAATTGTTTGCGCTAAAGACATTACTTATTCTATTCGGACAAATACAGGGAAAGATTATGCTGTTAAAGATATCAAAGTGTTGCAGAAGGGTAGAAACGACCCAGATTTAGCTTTAGCTACTTTTGTGGCTACAGAAGATTATCCCATTGCTACTTTAGGCAATTCTGATGAGATGGTAGAGGGTACGGATATCTTTGTTGGTGGGTTTCCAGCCGTATTTGGTAAAGTTGGATCTGCCAGAGACTTTGCTTTTACCAAGGGAATAGTTGTTTCTCGGAATAATAGTCCTATTAATGGCTATGGTTTGATTTACGATGCCAGAACTGTAACTGGTAATAGTGGTGGTCCTGTGTTTGATATTATTGGTAGAGTTGTGGCAATTCATGGATTAGCTGATACATCAGCCAAGAATAAAACAGAAACAGGAGAAATCGTGACTCAGAAGACAGGATTTAATGCGGGGATTCCTGTTAATACTTTTTTAGCTATAAGTGAACCAAGTATTAAAAATACTCCGATTCAAAAAAATCAGAGTTCTACGAATGAACCTCCTGCTACTCGTTTAAGTAATCCTCAGTCAGCAAGAGACTTTTATGCTAGGGGTATTACTAAACTTGATCAATATAATTATCAAGAATCGGTGGAAGATTTTAATCAAGCAATCAAGCTTGACCCTAAATATTCAGAAGCTTACTTTAAACGGGGATATGTCTACACATGGTTAAGAAAATATTCAGAAGCTCTTGTAGATTTTAACCAAGTTATTGCTATTGATCCTAATTATTTGGATGGTTATCTTAATCGTGGCTGGACTCAGATTTCGTTACAAAATAATCAAGCAGCCCTTGAGGATTTTAATCGCGCTATGCGTCTTAATCCTAACTATGCTATTACTCATGCTCATCAAGGTATGGCTTATCTAAAGTTAGGAAACTATGAAGCGGCATTAGAATCTTCTAAACAAGCTATTCGTCTTGATCCTAACAATAGTTATGGGTATTCTATTCAGGCAAATATTTTTAATGCTTTAAAAGACTATCAATCAGCTATAAAAGTATCAAGTACAGCTATTTTGATTGATCCTGATAATTTCAGTGCCTACACAAATCGTGCCATAGCTCGCACTCTGACTAATGATTATCAAGGCGCTCTTGCAGATTATCAAAAATCTTCAGAAATATTTAATAGACGTTATGTTAAAAAATCTACTTCTCAAGTCGAGGAAAAGCCAAAACAAACTTCCCAGCTTACCACTGATGCCAATATAGAGTTAATTAAAAGCTGGGAATTAACAAATGTTTCCTGTACCTCTGGAGAAAAAATAGTGCAAATTATGATTGATGGTAAACAATATTGTGTCAATCCTCATCCTAGTTTAATTCAGAAAAATTATCAATACAATCGCGGTACAGGTAGGTTAGAATCTTGGAAATGAACTGTGTCCTATTCAATTATATTTTTCTAGAAGTGTCTCTACACCGGCATTATGATCTAAGAAGGAAAATAAATGTCTGTAGAGCAGTTTGCCATCTTTATCTAATATAAATTGTGCTGGTAATGGCGCTCCTAATGCCTGTCCAGTTCTATAAGTACGAAATGTATGGCAACTGGAATCACTCAATAATGGCATTTTTAAGCCCAAGTCTTGAACTATTATTTGACTTTGCTTTTTGTCGGTGCTAGTAATTAATAGAATTTCAATTCCCCGATTTTTAAACTGTTCATAATTTTCATTTAAGGCTTGAATATGGGGATAACAAAATGGGCAATATTGCTTTTCGGTAAAAATTCTGGTAAAGGCAATTATTACAGGTTGTTTACCTCGAAAATCAGATAGCTTAACAACAGTATTGTTAGTAATATCTGATAATTTAAAATCTGGTGTGCCTATACCCAATCTGAAATTATCTAACGCGGGTATAGGGAGAAAATTATGGAAAAATCGCTCGTTAAATAAGCCAGTAAAATCAGTTGAAGTCAACATAAGATATTCAAAATTAAAAGTTTAATTACCAAATTCCCAACTCTCTAAATATCAGCAAAGTAAATTTTAGACTTCACGGGATCAGGATTCATGGTTTTGTCCCCAGGTTGCCAATTAACAGGACAAACTTCATCGCTATGGGACTGAACGTGCTGAATTGCTTGTAATGTTCGCAGGGTTTCATCTACATTCCGACCAAAGGCTAGATTATTAATAGTGGAGTGTTGTAGAATGCCATCTTTATCTATGATAAATAAACCGCGTAAAGCAATACCAGCGGTGGGATCGAGAACGTTATAAGCGGCACTAATTTCTTTTTTGATGTCAGAAACTAGGGGATAATTTATGTCACCGACTCCACCAGATTTACGATCTGTTTGAATCCAAGCGAGGTGAGAAAATTCACTATCAACGGAAATACCCAAAATTTCTGTATTTAGTTGGCTAAATTCTGCGTAGCGATCGCTAAATGCTGTAACTTCAGTGGGACAAACAAAGGTAAAATTCAAGGGGTAGAACATCAGAACAACATATCTACCACGATAGTCAGACAATTTAATTGACTTAAACTCCTGATCTACTACGGTTGTTGCTGTAAAATCGGGAGCCTGCTGACCAATCCGGAGACATCCCTCTGTTCCATAGGTAAGTGTCATTAATCTAATTCTCCTTTAACTTTATATCATAGTTGGATTTATTTTTGAGCGCAGGCACATCGGTTAGATTGAAACTTTTAGAGTCTTGAAAAACTCATGTTTTCGGCTCAATTAGGGACTTTTTAACTTAATATCCTCAGCAGACGATTATATCATGAAGGAATATATCAGCAAATCGGCTTTTGGTGATAGGCGCTCCCATTATTTATGTGGAAGCGCATCTGAAGACTTAAAAACTAACTTCTATTTTTCAGCTAGTTATTAACATACTTACCAATCACCTGAGCAAAATCTGGTACTGCCTCTTGTACGTGTTTTTCTGCGGAATTACGGAATTTTTCGTAAGTTCCTCGCACCAGTTGGCGTTTGGTATTTTTAACCCTGGCATCAGTTACACCTAGCAGCGCATTTGCGGTCTGATTACTATTGGCTGTGAGGTATTCCACCGGTTCACCCTGTTGCACTCCTTCACTCCAAATGGGATCAATTGCAGTTAAGCAAACCGGTAGGAGGGACTCAACCACATTGGTGATATAACCCGGTTGAATTCCCTTGAGTGCAGCAAAGGCGGCTTTCATGGCCATACCGCTTATGCCTGACTTAGATGCCAGTTGTGCGTCTATCATGGTGCAGCAGTCTTGGACAATCAAGTCCTTATGACCAGAATTCATTAATTCTTCATTCAGTCCCATTTTAATACTCCTAAGTATCAAATTGCTTGATTTATTATCATATAAGTAGTTGAATAAAATTAAATTCATTCATGGAGTCAGGGAACAGGGAAAAGTATAGCATTCGGAGAATTTTGATGTTGATTGCACCCCATTATTCCCAAGATGCTTCAGCGTAGCTTGTCCTAGACATCATTCAGACTTAGTCTGTTGCTAAGGTTATGTGTCATATTCAGATCACGGGAACATAAAAACTGAAGATATCATTAATTCCCCTGTTGAACTTATCCCCTTGGGAAGTTATTATGTATGGGAGTAAGGTGCTTCTTGGCAGTCAGTAACTCAGCCCTAAAGGGACTGAGCTTGTAAGAAATTGCAAGCTGTACTGACCAGTCTAAGTCTTAACTGACTACGTTTTTTGAGTCACGACACCCTGGAATGCGTAGCTAGTTCCCTGCTCTGTCGCTTGTGATTAAACAGTTTCAAAGTCACTGAAACAGTGTTGCAAGCCTAACAAGCTCTTAAAACATTGACGTTCGCGCAAGCGTGCCGGAGGCATTCAGCTAACATTACCCCAGAAATGGGAGGCTCTTCGGAGCAACACATTATGCGTACAGAGTTGGGAAATTTGAATCGGTAATTGTCCCGTTGAAAGTACACCACAAAAGTACCCCGAATTTCTCAACTCCAAGGCGGTAATGAAAAAATATTCACAGCGGTTAAAACCGCCCGTGTCGTTTCCCTCTCAGGGAGCCAAGCCGCTGAGTTTCACGCTTACCGGGTATTCTTATGACAAAATAGCCTAAAAGATCAAAAATAATTGAGAAGACACAAATTTCAGGAGTTAATCAGTTTTACTTGAGTATTATTATTCCCCTTCCCTAAGTAGATGATACTGTGGGATATTAACTTCATTATTGAGCAATACCTTCGCCAAATTGAAAAAAGCCTTGATTCGTAGGTTGGTTTGTTGCTTAACCCAACAAAGCAAAAATAGCGCAGGTATTATGAAGATAACCCCTGAATTCTTTGTTGATAAAATTTCTATTCAAGTTTAACTGATCAGAATCAACCATAACAGTATGTCTTACGTATCTCTCCTAAAAAACATACCAGAAATATTCAGCCAACCAACGGGAATAGCCGCTATAGCTTCCCTTGGTATCCACGGCGCTATTGCCTTAATTGTGCCATTAATGCCAGTTAACTCTGGTCAATCTTCTAAAACTGACTCACCCAAAGCAGTGGGATTGATGGAACTGAGTACCGCTGATCAAAGCCGATTACCACAACCCCCTAGTACATCCCCGGTAGCTTTACAGCAACCCCAATTACCGCTACAGCAACAACTACCAGGTGCTAATTTAAGCAGTCCATTAACTAACTATCCCGCTTTACAACCGGAATTATCTAGTCAGTCGGTATTACCAGCTATTCCGAGTTCGCCAACTAACTTGAACCTTTCTTATCTGCCTAGCAAGCAATCTATTGAAAGATTGACTCGCAATGATTTACAGATAGCAATGTCTAGATTACCAAGAAGTACATATACTCCCTCGACTTCCTCGACTTCTCCTTTTGTCAATAATCTAGATCAGAGAATGAAAGAAACCGGATCTCTCGGTATTAATCGGTTACCAGAACTGCGACAAAGTCATGAAATACCTGGAGAACCACTGAATAATCCGTCTGCTGAAGCTATTGATATTGGCAGTACAACAACAGCAGGTATTTCACCACCACAAACAGTGGCATCAGGAAATAATGCTGTTAAGATTCCTCAAGGTGGAGAAAAATTAGCTTTAACAGATAATTCTAGGGGACAATCGCCAGAAATCATCACAAATGAATCTGAATCAAAAGGTAAAAAAACTGAACAATTACTGGCTAAACTGAACTCCTACAATACTCTTAGACAAAATATTCGTCAAGAATATCCCAATGTTAAAGAGAAAGGGGTAATTCGTGAAACCATCTCTACAGATACACCGGAGATGGAAGGGACAGTTGTGGGTAGATTAGTTGTAGATCCAGATGGTAAGGTTTTAGATATTAAATTCCAAGCAGGAACAGAATCGCCTAAGTTACAATCTAAGGCTAGGGAATTTTTCAGTGCTAATCCACCTCAAGCTGATAAGCAGTTAATTAGCTCTTATCCTTTCCAACTCAAGTTCCAAAATAATCCCAATTCTGCGGGAGTAAGTTCTAAGACTCAACCAACAGCCACTTCAAATACTGAAAAAGTATTTGAATCTAAAATCCAACCAACAGCGACACCAAATTCTCAAAAATTACCTGAACTCCAAATCCAACCAACAGCCACACCAAATTCTCAAAAATTACCCGAACCTGAAAATACTAAAAATCGTCCCGAAACTCCATCAGTAAATACTTCTAATTCTGTCACTTCTGAAAAATCCAGTAGTAATTCGCCGGCTGTATCTACTGAATCTAATCAGAAACTTATCCAAACTTTACGCCAAATCAAGGAAGAAAGAAAAAATCCTTAGCACCATGATCAAGGATCTGGTGCGTTACGTTATCGTTAACACACCTTACGTATCTTTTAAGAATCAAACCGGATTTCTATAGATTTGTAAGGGTTTAGCAGTGTTTATTGGTGTCAACGTAAGAACCGCCAGGGAATAAATTCCCTGTCTCATAGCTCAAGTCCGTTAAAACGGACTAATAAATTTTTCTAGTGTTTAGTCATCAAAAGAGAACTTTCGATATTAGCAAGGAACTTGAGTTCGGCATGGGGTTTTGCGTTAAGTTGACACCAATGAAGCTCTTGCTTTACCCTTACATAAAAAGACCGCAGAAATATTAGACATGGATTGGATTACTCTCCTGCGATCGCTACAATCTGACTTTCTGAAAAGGTTAACATCTAGTTGTCTACTTCATTGTGAAATAGAAGGTCAACATAGTGAATTAACTATCATTTCTGGTGAGAGATTAAAGGCATTACGGGAATTTTGCTGGTTAATGGCGGAAAAATATAAACGCACTTCCCCAGTCCGTGACGTTTTTATTAATAATCTTAAAGGTAAATTAGGCGAGGAAGTTGTTAAAGAAAGATTAGCGGATTTTATTACGGAAGTAGATTATGAAAAACGCTTTGGTGGTGATGGTAAAAGTGATTTTACACTCACTGCTAATTCTGTAATTGGCGTTGAAGTCAAATCTCGTCACGGTAGTATTGATAGAGTTAGATGGTCAGTGAGTGCAGAAGAAGTGGAAAAAAATGCAGTAATTGTTTGTATTTTGATTCAAGAAGAAGTCAATGAAGCTCAATCTGCATATCACCTTTTTTTAGCTGGATTTCTCCCCACGCAAATGATTAAATTGAAAACTGGGAAAATTTCCTTTGGAATTAATCAATTATTGTATGGTGGTGGTTTATTTTCCTATTTAGAACAATTTTCAATTTCGGCAAATTCTCATAAATCTGATTTACCTCAAAGTCAAATAATTAAACCCCAATCTACACCTGTTGATTTAACTATTTTTTATTTAAATCTCGGTGATGAATATTTCCAAAAAGGGGAATATGCAGCGGCAATTAATAGTTACAATCAAGCTCTACAGTTTAATAATAGTGATGCTGATATTTATTATAAACTCGGTTTAGTTAATTATCAATTAGGTGAATATCACACAGCAATTACTAATTATAGTCAAGCAATAAATATTAATATAAATCATCCTCAAGCTTACAATCAAATAGGTTTAGTACATTATCAAATAGGTAATTATCACATAGCCATAGAAGCTTACACCCAAGCAATTAGAATTAATCCTCATATTGCGATTAATTATAAAAATCGTGCTGATGTTCGTTCTCATATTGGTGATACTCAAGGAGCAATTGAAGATTATAATCAGGCAATTAACCTTAATCCTGATTATGCTACCACGCAAAAAGATAGACAAATATCTCGATATTTATTAGATAAACAACAGCAATTAAAGCAAATAATTGATATTGATCCTCATGATGCTATTGGTTATAAAAATCGTGGACATGATCGGGTTGAATTAGGAGATTATGAAGGAGCAATTACTGATTATAATCAGGTAATTCAAATTAATCCTGATGATATTGATGCTTATTATTGTCGGGGTAATGCTCATTTTGATTTAGGAAAATATGCAGCAGCAATTGCCGATTATACTCAGGTAATTAAAATGAATTTTCACTATGTTAATGCTTATTATAATCGAGGAAATGCCCTATTAGAAATTGCAGATAAACAGGGAGCAGTTGAGGATTTCCATAAAGCAGCAAATTTATATTGGCAAGCAGGAAAATTAGCAGAATATAAAGATACACAAGCTAGAATAATAGAATTAGAAATAGAAGCATCTTTAGATATTTTAAATTTCTAATATCAATTTTTTGTGGTACAGAATCATAAAATCATCCGTCTTTATCTGCGTTTATCTGCGTTTATCTGCGGTCAATAATTATTAAAATCTGACTTTAAAATTTATCAAAACAGTTTATAATAAAATAGTTATTAGTGAGTAACTTACAAGTATATGAATAATCAGGGCAAACAAGTTTATAATTACACCGTCATTCTCGAAAGGGAAGAAGATGGAGGCTATCATGCTTTTTGTCCCCTTCTTAAGGGCTGTCATTCTCAAGGAGATACTTTTGAAGAAGCGATCGCCAATATCACAGAAGCTGTAGAATTATATCTTGAAAGTCTCATGGCTGATAATCAACCTATTCCTAAAGAAGATTTTATTGTCAAGCCATTAACTGTTTTAGTATGAGTATTTTTCCAAGTGTCAAAGCTAAAGAGTTTATTAAAGTTGTTGAAAAATTAGGTTTTTATTTTGATCGTCAAAAGGGCAGTCACGTCATTTACAAGCATAATGATGGGCGTAGGGTTGTTATTCCTATTCATTCGGGAAAAGATATCAAACAAGGTACTTTAACAGGAATGATTCAAGATGTTGGTATTGATAAAGAAACATTCTTCAATTTGTTAGGAAGATAGGAGATACTTCTCAAATCCTCCATTTTTTTAAATTGTCGGTTATATTTAATTAACGCATCCTAAAAGCTTGCACTATCGCCTATTTCACAGTACCATCATCGCTATTTCAATAACCAAACCAACCTGAACGCCTATTTCACAAGAGTGCGATCGCACAGACTATAGGTTAAAATAAAACCTAAAAAGCCCCCCTTGTTAAGGGGGGTTGGGGGGATCAAAATGTATTTACCATACAACAAAAACCTTGTACCAAGAGCCAAGGAATTAAGAAAAAATATGACTTTGGCGGAGAAAAAGCTGTGGTATGACTATTTACGGGACTTCAAATATAGGGTTCATCGTCAACGCCCCATTGATAACTTTATTGTGGATTTTTACTGTCCTCAATTAAAGTTAGTCATTGAGGTAGATGGTGATAGTCACTACACAGAAAATGCTCAGGAGTGCGATCGCCAAAGAACGGAAATATTACAAGGTTACGGTTTAAAAGTGATTAGGTTTAATAATCATGATGTTTTGGATAATTTAGCTGGTGTTGTCACTATTATTGAAGGATTAGATCCCCCCTAGCCCCCCTTACTCAGAGGATGTTTGAAAAGTATCAGAATTAATCGAGATCCCCCCAACCCCCCTTATCAAAGGGGGGCTAAATTCCTCAAAGTCCCCCTTTTTAAGGGGGATTTAGGGGGATCTCCGGGTGTCATATCTCACAGAAAAAAGTTTTAAAGCAACCTCTAAAGAGGCAACAATAAATAAGAAATTCCCCTTTTTAAGTAAGGAAATATATCAATCAAAGTCCCCCTTTTTAAGGGGGATTTAGGGGGATCTAGATCAATTCCGATACTTTACAAACACCCTCTAAACTCCATCCCACTCAACCCAAGGCATAGTGATTCACCATTCCATTCACGATGAAGCTCAAAGGTTGTTTGTAATTGTAAACGTCTTTGATTTAATTGCCAATTAAATATTGATGATATAACAGCACCACTAATTAAAGCTCCAGGAAGGGCGCTAATAATTGAATTCAGCCACATCATTGTTTCACTCCTCCAATTGTTATACTAAATATTCGTAAAAAACATTTTTTATTATTTTTAAAAATGATGTTTAGGTAATAAACAAGTAGGGTGTGTTAGCGACAGCATAACGCACCGAATTGATGATAGAGTTGGTGCGTTACGGTGGATTGTTAATTTGGTTTTTTTGTCAAATATTATCGCCACTTAACGCATCCACAAGAGCGATCACATTAGAACATCAGCGATAACACAAAAATTTATAAAAGCTTACAAAGAGGACTGATCGCCAATACACCAGTTGCAGCAATATTACCTATGGCTAAACTAAGCAGAAGTGATACTTGATAATAATGAAGAGCAAGTCCTAAGAAGAAAGTAGCTACAGTTGTTGCTGTACCAAACGAAGAATCGGGACAAATATATGAAGCGGCAATTTGCTTTGCCAGAATAGTAGTGCTTAAGATAGTATATTCTAGCATAGAAACCTCCCCACTAGGATCGATCGCATTTACAGGATTAACCCCAGCATATAAATAATCATGCAACGTTATCGGCTGATTATTGTAACCCTCAAAAGGATCAGTCGAAACAAACCGCCCCGTAGCAGAATCATAATACCTTGCACGTAAATAATAACCATCTACCGCATCATCAAACTGCTCACCAGCAAACAGATAATTATTATCCGCATCCCCCACTTTACGGGTTAAATTACCATAAGCATCATAATCATATTCAACAACAACAGCCCCATTATTATCTGTTAATAGACGAGCGCTACCTAAACCATCTACTTGATAGTAAATACGATTATTGCCATTATCTTGAGAAATCAAGTCCCAACCGTGAGTATAGGTAGTCTTAACATCACCATTAACTTGATATTCTATCACTTGGGCATATTGCTGTTGATTATTGTCAATTAAAAAGCGAGTTTCTTCACCATCAACATTAATAGCAACTCGAATCCCATTATGGTCATATTCAAATTCAATCCGTCCCGTTTCCCCATTTTCCGTGACTTCTACTGCTGTTAATTCCCCTTTAGCATTCCATTCATATTCAGCTTGAGTTGTGCCATTTTCAACTTTAGCTTTGAGATTACCTTCATTATCATATTGATAGTTTGTAACCTTACCGCCAAGGGTTTCTTGTAATAATCGGTCATTATCATCATAACTGTAGCTAGTTGTTCCCTCAACAGAATCTATCTTTTGTAAACGATTACCTACAGCATCAAATTGATACTGAATAGTCTTATTACCAACAACAGAATCAGTGGTTTTTTCTTGGGTAAGACGATAAATATCATCATAACTATATTCAACAATCCGCCCGTCATTTTCCTCCACTTTCAGACGATTACCCATCGCATCTAAAGTGTAGGTATAACTAGAAATAACATCCGTTTGATTGCGATTTTCGAGGTAAGTTAAACGGTTTAAAAGGTCATATTGTTGATTTTCAATCACACCATTCCCAAACTCTGTTTTAATCAAATTACCTACAGCATCATAATCATAGTCAGTCACCCCATTATCAGCGTCTTTGACTGTATCAATGCGGTTGATTTTATCGTAGGTGTAAGTAGTTGTGCTGGAGGGAACGATTAAAGTAAGGATATTTCCTGCATTATCATAGGTATATTGAATCTTACGGCTATCAGGTTCAGTCCGAGAAATTAACCTATCACGCTCATCATAAACATAACTTGTCACTCCTCGATTATCGGTAACAGTGACTAATTCTCCTGTGAGAGTATAGGTAAAAGTTTCTGTTGGTGTACCATCAGAGAAAGATTTTTCAATCAACCAATTACGCTCATTGTATTTATAAGTAGTAACAACACCGTTAAAATCTGTCACCTCAATTAAATTGCCAATCTTATTATGAATTGTCTCATTTTCTTGTCCTTCCGGTAAAATTGTGGCTTGAAGACGGCGTAAACTATCATATTCAAACTTAGTGATATTTCCATTTGCGTCTTTTTGTTCAATTAAATTACCCACCGCATCATATTTATATTCCGTGCGTTGATTTAAAGCATCAATTACCGTCGTCAGTCTTCCTAAAGCATCATATTCATAATTAGTGGTATTTCCTGCTAAATCGGTTTTTGCAATAACTCTTCCTAAGCCATCATAACTGGTAGTCATTGCTGTGTTATTAGCGTAAATTGTAGAATCTAAACGATCTAAATTATCATAACTGTAAGTCGTTTTACGCCCTAAAGCGTCAGTCATGGAAATTTGTCGCCCGTCTGCATCATAAGTATAGGTGGTGACTTCATTCAGGGCATTAGTCCGGCTAATTAAGCGTTCAGCATTATCATATTTTAATTCAGTCCGATTTCCTAATTCGTCAATTTCCGCAATCACTAATCCGGCTTTATCGTATTCTTTCTTAGTGCGAGGATTATCCTCTAAATTATTAGGAGTGCTATCAGGATGAATAACCTCAATTTGTCGTCCTAATTTGTCATAGACATAGTAAGTTTTCCGTCCTAATTCATCAGTAAAAATCGTTAAACGATCTAAAGCATCATATTCATTTTTGGTGCGAGGATTATCGGTTAAAATATCTGGAGTGCTATCAGGAAGGATGGTTTCAATTAATAAACCGCGCTCATTGTAACGGTATTCTGTTCGTCTTCCTAATGCGTCTGTTTCCGCGATTTTTTCTCCTGCGGCATTGTATTCAGTTTTGGTAATACCTCTTGCACAACCACAGCTACTACCTTCAGGATCTGCTTTTTCAATTAACCGCCCTTGTGCATCATAGATGTAATTGGTAATTGCTCCTAAAGCATCGGTGACACTTTTAACCCGTCCATTATTATCATAAGTAAAGGTAGTTTTTGCACCAGTAGGATCGATTAATTCAGTGAGATTGCCAAAATTATCATAACTAAAAGTGCTGGTTTTATTATTAGCATCAATGACTTTTGTTAATAATCCATTTGCACCATAGTTATAGGTAGTGACATTACCTTCTGCATCTTCTCGTTGAGTGAGATTGCCACTAACATCATAAGTGTAAGTGGTTTTATTGCCTAAAGCATCGGTTTCTGTAAGGATGTCGTTTTTAGCATTGTAGGTATAGGTTTTAGTGTTACCTTCTCCATCAGTTTCTATAAGCTTATTACCCCGATTATCATAGGTGTAACTGGTGGTATTACCTTCTGGATCTGTTTCACTCAAAAGGTTATTATTAGCGTTGTATGTTCTTAAAGTAATACCTCCCAATTGGTCAACTTCTTGAATCACATTACCTTGTTTATCAAAAATTCGAGTAATGTTATTACCGAAAGGATCTTTGATAGTTTGACTAGAAGCAGCAGCATCAAAGTTAATTTCTAATTCATTGCCATTAGCGTCAATAATCTTGCTAATTTGTCCATTTTCATCGTATTCCGTGCGAACGCTAGTTCTGTTTAACGGATCGATGACTTTAGTGAGGTAGTGGTCGCGTTGAGCTTGATACTTGAAAGTAGTTTCGTTATTAGTGCGATCGCCAAACTCGATGAGATTGCCATTTGTGTCATAGCTGTATTTCAAGGATTTGCCATCGGGGTCAATGATTTCCGTAATCCGCCCCTGAGTATCGCGGATAAAGTCAATTTTTGCTCCCGTAGAACTGGTAATGCCGTTGTCGGTGTAGGTCAGTTTGTTGGCGTTGCGGTCTACTATAGTCTCTAATCCTTCATATTGGTCATAAGTGTACTTTGTCCCATCCTTCGTCGTCAGAATGTAATCGCTGGGATTGTAGGTCAAACCAAACAAGTAGATACCAAAAGAGCCATCCTTCAGGCGCATAATCGGTACATAAGGAACTTCCAAAGTTTCATAAACGCCTGGATCTGGGGTAAATTTCGGTTGCCAAGCATAATAGTCTGGTCCCAAGAAAATTCCAGCACTGGCACTAAACACTTCAGGGGTAAAGGTAAAGCCCACACGCCGTCCATCAGGTGTGGTCAGTGTTACCCGCGTTCCTTCCGTAAAGGAATTGCCGCCAAAGAAATCATCAAAATTGAGATCGACCCCTGTGGGTGCTGATTCCACAATTTGGGCATCTTGTAAGCCGAGTTCCCAACCATAACCAAAGTCACCTTGGAAATTAGCATCGAGACTGCTATAACGACGAGTCACTTCAATGGGAATTCCGGTTAAGGGAATGGATAGATCGGTATAGTCGAGGCTGAACTCTCCGGGTTTCGTTTGAGAGTCAATGCCGACTCCGAACCCTTCAACTGTGATATTCCCATTAATATCTTGGGCATAAATCCTGACAAAGTAATTATCGTTACGATAAAGAGCAGGATCAATGCTTGCTAATATCCCATCAATATTGCCTGTTCCTTCTGCAATCGTGATGTAATCAGGATCTTTAGCGGCGGGATTACTGAGATCGATTAAGCTAACAGGAGCAAGTTCAACTCGATAAAATTCTAAATTCTGATCGTTAATCTTACCTTTAACTTCTGTCTTTTGACGAATAACCAGATTCAATGGGTCAAAACCACTTAAATCAAGCTTGGCGATCGGTGCTGAGGTGTCATTGGGATCGAGTACCCGTACAGAAAGGGTTTCCGTATCCTTATTGCCAGCCAAGTCTGTGGCCGTTGCCACTACTGTAAAGATTCCCGGTTGAGTAAGCTGCACAGAAGCTGTACTGATTCCACCGACAATGGCGTAATCTGGATCTAAAGTTAAGGAATTACCGTCAAAGGAAAGGTCTAAATCAGCCAAACCAACATTATCAAAACCTTGAATTTGTAAGTTAATAGTTTCGCCCCGCTCAAAAACATTACTGCTAAATCCCAGATAGACTTGAGGAACTTCGGTATCAACCGTAACTTCAATAACGTTAAGACTATAGTTTTGCGTAGCTACTCCACCTTTACCATCGCTAACTTCAATCGCTACGGCATTATTGCCAATGGCATTTGGATTCCAAGTAATTAGTCCATTTTCATCAATTGCCATGCCATCTGGAGGATTTTTTAAGGTGTAAGTTAGAGTATCTCCGTTAGCATCAGTAGCTCTTATCTGATAACGATAAGGAACATCAGGAACAGTAAGAGTAACAGGTTCAGAAATAATCAGTGGAGAGCGATTTTCTGAAGTGGATCTTACATTGCCAAAATTAATATTCTCGACAATTCCTCCTACATCTAATTCAACAGTATAGAAGTCAGGTCCAGAAATACTGCCAGTTGGAAAAGTTTGCTTAAAATCAGGTGGAATTATTTCCCGAACAGTGTAATTACCAGACAAAAGGTTATTAAATTCATATTTCCCTGTTTCATCAATATCAAGAGTGCTGAGGTCATCTTCTGCCGTTAATTTAACAGGTTCATCTGGGTCAAGCTTGCCATTATTATTGCTGTCTAAATAAACACTAACTCCTGCTAGTCCTGGTTCATTAAGACCGAACTCCCAAGATAAAATGTCATGATTTCCCCAACCAGCAGCAATACCCGAACCAAAACCAACAAAGAAATTTTCTTGATCTAAAACTTCGGGAATATTAACTATTGTGGAGACAGATACTTCTTGAGGACGTGTATCTCCTTGAGCTACCCTAGCCTCTAAAGTTTGTGATTCGCCATTATAATCAATCCAAACAGTCCAAATTTCTCCATCATTGAAACGACCGTCAATATTAGTTTGTGCTATGGAGTTCAAATCTCCATTCAGATCAATACCGATATGATTTCCACTAACATCACTGATTCCAAAGGGATTATTATTAAAAGTATCTAATTCGATCGCAATGCTATTGAGTAAGCCGCCATAGCCTAGTCCTCCTCCGTAACTACCTAAAGTATCCGTGGGAGAAATAATAAATGTAATACCATCAGCACCTACTCCATCTTCATCAGATATGCCCATACTAGAGGTGATGGCAAATTCAAACTTGGTTGAAAATGATAAAATATTTCCATCTTCATCTACAAGATCAAAAGGATTTTGGAGTAGAGCATTACCAGAAGTGTCAACACGAAAACCTCTATTTCTCGTTAATCTTAAGGCAGTTTCTCCGCTTAAGTCAGACTCAACAATAGTGGTGTCACCTTTTAGGCTTAATCTTGATATGTCGTCAAAATTGGAAAATATCGCTAAATCTCGCAATCCATTTTTATTCAAATCTTCCCACTTTGTACCTCTGATAGTTCCTAGATTCTCATTCATAACATCAACGGTAAAGGTTTGAGTATCCTTTCCACCGCGACCGTCGCTGACTTCGAGATTAAAGTTATAAAATGGTTTCAAAACTCCTGATGGCGTGAAGCTCAATAATCCATCTTCGTCAATTTCTACTTCTTGTAGGGCATTGAGAAGAGTATAAGTAAGTGCATCGTTATCAGGGTCAATTGCTGCGATTTGATAAGTGTACGTTGTTTGCTGGGTGGTATCGAAGACTATTTCAGGAGTGCTGGTAATTTCCGGTGCGCCGTTGATTCCTTCCCTTGTCAAAAACTGGCGCGTTTGTCCCTGATTTCCCGCCGCATCTGACACCATCAACGAGTAGGGAGCTTTTCCGGCAGAGGGCAGGGCAACATCATTAAACCTAAATGCTCCCGTGTCATCAGCGACTGCTTTCTGCTGAGTCTCAACCAACATTACTTCCAGACCCGGATCTGTCTGGCCGATGAGATTAACTTTATAGGCAGTGGTAACGTTATCCCCCTTCTCTCCAGTATCGCTTTCGGAAGCTAATTCAAAGCTCAGAGGCGGAGCAATCCAGTCAAGGGTAAAGCTGACCGTAACTATCTCGGATTCTTGACCAGAGCTATTTTTTGCTTTTAACTCAAGGAGATAAATTCCATTGGGCAAGGTATCATTACTTAAAACATCATATTGCTCAAAAGAGATAGTAAAACTGCCGTCTTCATTCAGCGCACTGCTAATATCAACAAAGCCATTGCCGTTGAGATTCCCTTGCAGAGAAGTAGCCCCCTGTGTCTGTCCGTTAACAGTGGGGTCGAGAGTCAGGCGATCGCTGTTACTTACTCCCGTATCGTTGGTGAGCGCTGCGCTAATGGTTGGAGTTTCAATGTTTTCATCAACATCAATGACGTTGATGGTGAAGTTCTCACTGTAGGTCAGAGAGCTATTACTATTATCAGTGGCAGTAAGAGCGATCGCAATTGTCGGTTCGGTTTCATAATCAAGGCTCTGACCACCTTTGAGCTTTAATTGGAGAATGCCGTTATTGTTGATGACTTCAAAGCGATTGTTGCTGACAGTAACGGTATTGTTGCGGAAGGTAGCTACCTGATCAGGATCAGTAACAGTAATATTCCCAATAACTGCACCTCCGCTATTTTCGGTAACGCTATTGTTATTTAGGGCGATATTAGTCGGGGTTTCATTAACATTAGTGACGTTGATGGTGAAGTTCTCACTGTAGGTCAGAGAGCTATTACTATTATCAGTGGCAGTAAGGGCGATCGCAATTGTCGGTTCGGTTTCATAATCAAGGCTCTGACCACCTTTGAGCTTTAATTGGATAATGCCGTTGTTATTGATGACTTCAAAACGACTATCATTGACCGTAACGGTATTGTTGCGGAAGGTAGCTACCGTATCTGGGTCAGTTATTGAGATTGTGGCGATCGCTGCACCAGAAATATTCTCCTCAACAATGTCATTATCTAAGGCAATATCAGTCAATGTTTCATTAACGTTAATAATATCGACAATCAATGATTGTTCATAGCTTAATCCCTTGACATCAGTAGTCCTAACACGAATTCTGTAGTTCGGTTTATCTTCAAAATTAGGGGAATCTTTAATTTTAAGTTCATTTCCAGTAATCGTAAAAGCAATATTATCACTATCTCCCTCTCCAGAAATTAGGTTATAGGTAAAAATGTTTTCTAGATCAGGATCAATAGTATTAAATACTCCAATAACGGTATTATGATTAACATTTTCTTGTTTACTACTTGGCGTTAACTTTAATTCTCTAGGAGCTTGATTTTCATCATTATGCTCACTAATGGGATTTCCTAACTCAAAGCGGAACACTAAGTCATTAAAATCTTTATCTCCACCATCAAAAATATCTTCCCAACCCATTTGGTTACTAGAATAATGAATTAGATGATTTAAGTTATCTGGGTTAGCTTCAGCATAAGAAAAGTAAGCTAAAGCTTCACCATTAGGATTGTTATTGGGATTAGTTTGTAAAAATCCTTGGCTGGTATTGTCAGCAATCAAATACCAACCAATATATTGATTTCCTTCTAGAGAATATTCTTTAACTCCGCTATAGTTACCTTCTCCAAAAGTGACTTGATAATTATCTTGTTTAAAAACTTCTTTTGCATAATTAGCATCATCAGGAGAAATGCCATTAATATTACCATTGATATCATCAACATAATAAAAACCAATTTCGTTTTTATAAGCTGCTTCATTAGATAAAAATTCAACGGTTAATGGCACTGTTTGAGTATTATTTTCTCCAGCTTTAAAGCCCTTCTCGAACACATTAAACACTACATCATTAAAATCTTTATCTCCTCCTCCGGTTAAGTCTTCCCAATTAAAACGATAAATATTATTACCTAGATTGGTGCTGAGAACATGATCAAAATTGTCTGTATTTGCAGATGTAATGGATGAGAAAATATTGATACAATTGGGGTTATTTAAATATTCTGCGCTATTACCATTTTGAATTAAATAAAAACCAACATAATCTCCAGCTTTAAAATCTAGTTGTTTCCAGTTTCCTGCACTACTTCCTTTGCTAAAAATAACTTCGCTTTTTTCTGAATTTAATACTTTTTGGAAATAACCTGCTTGTTGGGGTGAGACTCCATCTATTTTTCCTTCAGGATTATCAAATACTATAATTCCAACTTCATTGTTATATTGTGCTTCTCGTTGTGTCCATTGAAAAACTAAAGTCGTATCTTCAGTTACGGCTAAAGTTTCTCCTATATTGTTAGTTATTTTAAATGCTGATTTTTCAATATTGATAAATTGATCATTAAATTGAATAATTCCATGATCATTTTCTGCTTTTAAGCTATTTAATTCTTCTGATGTCAATGATTGATTAAATACTAGCTTTGCAAAAATATCTCCTTCGTCTCCTTGACTATCTGTCTCATTAATTTGAGCATCAAGAAAATGTCCAAATTCTTCTGTAATTACTTGAGCAATTACTTCTGTTGAATTAGAGTTTACAAACTCATTCCCCAAAAAGATAGTATTAATAGATTCGGCATAAGCTCCATTAGCATTACCTAAAATTTCTGAATTGATAACACTAATTTGTACATCTTTAAAACCGTCATTAATTTGACTTTGTAACAAAGATTGTGCTAAGTTTATTTGATAATCTCCTCCATAAGCAATACCTAACCAGTCATCAATGTTAGAATTAGTGATAAAATTGCTAAACTTTTCTCTGATTAAATAATCCGCAGAGATAATTTTTTCTGGGAGAGAATAATTTGTTATCCCGTTAACTAATTCGCTTTCTATGCTAAATATTGCTGATGTATTTTGAATATGAGTCAAAGGGTTGAAAACTTCGGAGGAAAGCCCATAAGCCCCGTCGCTGTAGGAGGTAGAAATACCTGTTGAAAAAATAGAAAGGTCTTGAGGATTTATTGAAGAATAAAACATAACGAAGACTATCTTTATTCAAAAAATACTGTATACTTGTGACGGCTGAGATTTGAATTTTCACAAGATTACGAAAAACCTAGATGTTTAGGGGTTTAACACTGCTAAACTCTTACCTATAGAATCAGATTATTAAGCTATTTTGAGTATAGTTATTATTACACAAAGCATATCAATTGTGCAATAAGCATAAATACTCAAAAGAGAGTAGTCATTTAGATAGCGCAACGATATTTTAAAACTTGAGCAACAGTTTGTTTTTTTACCTAGCAACATTTCGTAAATAGGCGATTCCTACGGAGCGCTTCGCTATTGCACTACCCATTTTACGATAAAATATTTTGAATTCATTGGATACTTTGAAGAAATATGTGTTTAAAAGCCTGCTTGTAATTCTTGCTCATAGTCTTTAGTCGAAGAATAAATATATGTGAGAACCTAGTATATGATCAAATATACTAGGTTTTGCAGTTTTCAACTCTGAGACAAACGCTTTATCTCTGCACTTCCTAAAATATTGTGGGCTTTCGCCAACATTTGGGGAATTTTTTCAGCTTGGGGACTATTAATAAGACATTCTCGTAAATCTAATTCATCTAACTTATCAGCCCGATTACCAGGAAACCAATGATCAGCTTGTCCTAAGAGATTATAACGCATTTTGCCATAGTCAATCATATCATAAGCCAAAGCCATATTTAACAACCACAAAATCACCCGCATATTTACTTCCCCTGGTGTTTCTTCCCAAGTTGGTAAATTAGTTTCCCAGGTTTTTACCCAATCTTCTCCTAAAATATTGATTGCTTCTGATTCCAATCTGGAAATAATTGGTGGTAGAATTTCTGCCGCATTATCTAATAATTCCAAAGTCTTTAAATGCTCATCAAAATCAGTTGGTTTGGCTGCACCTATACTCAAAGTATGCACTTGAGGATGACTCAAACAAAATAAATCATTAAACACCATTGGACTTAAAGGCGCACACAAATCCACTAACTTTTTGGGAGGTTGATATAATAACCCACCTTTATTAGAAGGGCTAATAATAAATACACCCATATCTAATTTAGTTGCAGCTTCAATAGCAGCCCAGTTCTGGCGATTAATATAGTACCAATGCAAATTCACATAATCAAATTGATTACTATTAATTGCTTGCAAAATTATCTCTGTGGGAGCATGAGTAGAAAAGCCAATAAATCTGATCTTACCTTCAGACTGTAACTGTTTTGCTACTTCTAAACAACCACCTTCACAAATACTATCATTCCAAGTTTCTGCATTATTAATGCCATGTAAACTAAACAAATCAACATAATCTAACTGAAGATAAGCCAAAGATTTTTCAAAGGTTTTGCGAAATTCTTGAGGGTCTGCAACAGGAGAAAGTTTAGTTTGGACTATTAATTTCTCACGGGGAAATTGGGGGAGGATTTTTCCTAACTGCATTTCCGATGTTCCATAACCGCGTGCAGTTTCAATATGATTAATTCCCAATTCTACAGAACGACGAATTACAGCCTCTAAATTTTCCTGATTATCTACGGGAATTTCCTCTGGTGTGACATCTTGCCATTTATATTGATATCGCATTCCTCCGCAGGAAAACACAGGCATTTGTATTTCTGTCCGGCCAAAACGTTTGTATAGCATTTGTGAATTTTTTAACTATCTATTAACTAAGAATTAGGTAAGAATTTGTGTTAGTGCTGATTGCAAATTCGGATATTGATATTCAAAACCTGACTCTAAAGTGCGTTTGGGTAAAACCTGTTGTCCTTCCAAAACCACCTTAGCCCCGTCTCCTAATATAGCTTCTATAGCGAATCCCGGCACAGGCAACCAAGAGGGACGATTCATGACGTTACCCATTGTGGTACTTAAATCATTCATGCGAACTGGTTGAGGAGCAGTGGCATTATATACTCCCTCCATTGTTGGTTTAGTTAAAGCTTGGATAATTAAACTGACAATATCATCTAAGTGAATCCACGAAAACCACTGCTGACCACTGCCAATAGGTCCACCAGCAAAGAGTTTAAAGGGGGTAATCATTTTCCCTAAAGCGCCACCATTACCCAAAACAATCCCAAAGCGTAAAATTACTAACCGCACATTGGTATCTTTTACCTTTCTCGCTTCCGCTTCCCACTCTTGACAGACTTGAGCGAGAAAGTCATTACCAGAAGCACTATCTTCATCAAAACTGGCAGTTTCACTGGTTCCGTAATAACCAATAGCCGAAGTATTGACTAGGACAATGGGGTGAGGATTAGCTTTAGCTATAGCTTCGACAATTTTTTGTGTTCCTAGTTTGCGAGTGTTGAGAATTTCCTGCTTGCGTTCTGGTGTCCAACGTCCCTCAGCAATGGGTTCTCCGGCTAAATTAACTACGCCGTCACAACCAGATATGGCATCTTGCCAAGAGCCGGATACACTGGGGGTATAGGCAATAATTTCTAAGTTAGGAAAAGCTGGGGAGGGAAATACTTTTTGAGCAAAGGTAGGATTGCGGGTTAATACCAAAATTCTATGACCTTCCGTGTGTAGTCTTTCTACCAACCGACTACCCACAAATCCTGTTGCACCACTAATTGCTATTTTCATTGATATTGCTGGTTGTTGATTATACTCAAAACGGCTTGATTGTTTGATTCTAAACGTAGGGGTTTAGCACTGCTAAACCCCTACACATCTGGGTTCTTTGTCATTTGGCAAAAGTTTAAATCTCACCCGTGTTTAGTATACCTACTGAGGAATGGGAATTAAATAAAGGACAAATTTTAATTTACAGAACTTTCTGGTGTTATGAGGTACTTATGTAGCGGGCAATATGCCCGCACTACCGGGGAATCTTTTTTTTGCAATTCTTGGAGATTACAGAAAAATTGGCTAAATAATTAACTATGGGGCAAACCTCCTTAATAAAATTGAGTTGGTAACAACACTAACGGAGCTAAAGGCCATTAATGCCGCTGCACTGGCAGGACCGAGAACAAAACCCCAGCTAGGTAATAATACACCAGCCGCGAGGGGAATACCTATTGTATTATAGGCAAAAGCCCAAAATAAATTCTGACGAATGGTATTAAAAGTGGCCCGACTTAGCTGAATCGCCTTGACAACATCGGTTAGGGAATTTCGCATTAAAATAATTTCAGCCGTTTCCATAGCGACATCTGTTCCTGAATGTAAGGCTATGCCCACATCTGCCTGTGATAAGGCTGGAGCGTCATTGATGCCATCTCCTACCATAGCGACATAAGTTTTGATTTTCCCACATTGAAGAGATTGAATGGTGGCGGCTTTTTGGGCTGGGGGGATACCTGCCATGATGTCGGTGTTGGCGATTCCTAGTTGTTTAGCGATCGCACTGGCTGCTTCTAATCTATCACCACTCAGGAGCATAACTCGCAAACCCATTTGTCGGAGTTTATCTACTGCGGTTTTTGCATCTGGTCTAAGGGTATCACTAACAGCAATTAATCCGGTTAAAGTTCCATCTACAGCTACACCAATCACGGTTTTTCCCTCTGTAGCTAGTTTTTGTCCCTGTTTTTCTGCGGTTTCAGTAATATTAATTTGGTGGTAATTAAACCATTCCCAGTTACCTAAAAGAACTTTTTTTCCCTCAACGACAGCGGATACGCCCATACCTGGTTCAGTATGGAATTCTACAGCATGGGGAATAGCTAAATCTTGGCGTTTGGCTTCTTGTTGAATGGCTGTAGCCAGGGGATGATAAGTACCGCTTTCTACGGCTGCGGCTAGTTGAATGAGAGATAATGGTAAAGTTGATTCGGTAATAACTAGACAATCAGTTACGGTGGGTTTACCTGTGGTGAGAGTTCCGGTTTTATCAAAAACTACCGTGTCTAGTTTATGGACTTTTTCTAAAACGTCGCCACCTTTGATTAATAATCCCCGTTCTGCACCCATACCTGTTCCCACTAAGATGGCTGTAGGGGTAGCTAATCCTAAAGCACAGGGACAAGCAACTACCATGACAGCGATCGCTAATTTTAAACTAATTAACAGGGCAGAATATTGGGTATGGGGGATTAAATGCTGGGGATTATGTCCCATATTGTGAGCCATGATCATGCCACCAGTCATCGTCACATCTGGCCAAAGATGAGTTCCCAACAAATACCAAAATAGGAAGGTTAAACCAGCCGCTGTTAAGACACCATAAGTAAAATATCCAGCCACCGTATCTGCTAATTTTTGAACTGGGGCTTTGCGAGTTTGGGCAGCTTCTACCAAAGCCACAATTTGGGCTAGAATTGTATCATCACCAGTGCGAGTAGCTTGAATAGCGATCGCTCCTGACTGATTTAAAGTGCCTCCAGTCACAGTATCTCCTGCTTGCTTGATCACGGGTACAGATTCCCCTGTCAGCATGGATTCATCTATGGTAGTTTGTCCAAAGCGCACTTCACCATCTACCGGAATTTTATCCCCCGGTAACACCTGCAACCATTCACCCACACGCACCTGTTCCGCCGGAATTTCCATAATATTAGCCCCAGCAATCAATTTTTCCGATTCTGGGTTAATAATTAACCGGGCTGTTTGGGGGGCTAAAGCCAACAATTGGCGAAACGCTTTAGCAGCACGGACTCTAGCCTGTTTTTCTAAAGTTCTCCCCAAAAGAATAAAACCCAACATCATCACCGGTTCATCAAAAAAGCATTCCCAACCCATTTGGGGAAACAATAACGCCACCAAACTTGCAGTATAGGCTGTTAACGTTCCCAAACCAATGAGAGTATTCATATTCGGCGCACCCCGTCGCCAACCTAGCCAACCTTCCACTAAAATTGGTCTACCAGGAATAATAATGGCGATAGTAGCCAGTCCACAATGAAACCAAATGTCATTTAAAAAGGGAAAAATAACAGATCCAATATTACCAAAATGACCAATTCCCGATAGTAACAGTAGTAAACTAGCAATTCCTAACTGTCTAACTATCCCCTGCATTTCTTGGCGTTGTCTTACTTCTGGGTTAGGGATTGTAGATTTATCACCAGCACCTTTAGCCGTCCGTAATTGGCTAGGAAATCCTGTAGCCGTTAATCCCTGAATTAACGCCTCTGCATCTACAGTACCAATTTCCGCCTCTACGACTGCGACTTCTGTTGCGAGATTAACACAAACGCTTTTAACTCCTGGATGCTGAATAAGCTGTTTTTCTACCGCATTAACACATCCAGCACACTTCATCCCTCCAACATCTAAAATAATTTTCTCTGAGTTAAGTATTTTTGTGGGAGGGGCAGATTCTATAACTATTTCAGATTTGGGGATCAGTTGCATGGCCAGTTTTTAGGTTCGTTCTTGTTAGTTTAGCGCTTAATAACTAGCGTCTCTACTTTGAGGTTAAGCCAAATCCGCCACTTTGACTAAGTGAACAATATTAAGTTTCCCCAACTCCCCAAAATCCTCAAAATCCTCAAAATCACAAAAATCATAGTTCAGATGTTATTTTTGAGGTTAAGCGAAATCTGCCACTTTCACCAAAATCCTAAAAATCATTTAAATCACAAAAATCATAGTTTGCTTTTAGCTGTGTAAATTACAGCCGTTAATTGTACTGGTAACATCAAAATCAGGCTTTTGCAGAAATAATTAATTTCCCAATCTGATACGATACTGAAATATCCCATACTCATCATTAGTAAAATGAGTAAGTGAGTTCGGTTGTGTTTGATAATTTGCATATCAATTTCAATTAATTAATAAACTTTCTAAAACCAACCTTGCTTATTCACAAAATAAGTATTAACAAATTCTTCATGGGGTTTATTGAAATAAATCATGGCTTCAATCAAACCAACGATTTGCATAACTATCAATGTAAATCCGTAGGTAAAAGAGCCACCAATTACAGAAATTGCTAACATAATAAAACCTTCTGATGTGTAACCAAGAATAAATTTATGCAGCCCAAATCCACCAAAAATAATTCCAGCATAACCAGCCAACAGTTGTTTAGTAGTGTAAGATGGGTTGAGATTACTCATATTTAGTTATACTCCTTGATGATTGGTGATTGATAATTGGTAATTGGTAATTGGTGATTGGTGATTGGTGATTGGTGATTGGTAATTGGTAATTGGTGATTGGTAATTGGTAAGATTTAAATGTGGATAAATTTTCCTGAAAAGTAATCGTAAAAATATCAAATTTTCTGATAAAACATCACAAATTTGGCAGAAAAATATTGTGCAGTATCTTCGCTAATTTTCAGGTAGTAATTAACCTCAAAGTTAGTAAAGATCCGACACTATAGATTTTTCTACATATTTATTGTTATGAAATCCGGAGGATTTTGTTTGAGAAGTAATTAAGTAGTTAGCAGTGATAATAAAAACAGTTACCAACAACCTAATGAATTATCTTGACCTGTTCACTGACAACTGTACGGGCGAAGCATTTGGAGAACTATTTTTGGCAATGACCGATAATTTATCTTCCAAATGCTGACAACTGTACGGGCGAAGCATTTGGAGAACTATTTTTGGCAATGACCGATAATTTATCTTCCAAATGCTGACAACTGTACGGGCGAAGCATTTGGAGAACTATTTTTGGCAATGACCGATAATTTATCTTCCAAATGCTGACAACTGTACGGGCGAAGCATTTGGAGAACTATTTTTGGCAATGACCGATAATTTATCTTCCAAATGCTGACAACTGTACGGGCGAAGCATTTGGAGAACTATTTTTGGCAATGACCGATAATTTATCTTCCAAATGCTGACAACTGTACGGGCGAAGCATTTGGAGAACTATTTTTGGCAATGACCGATAATTTATCTTCCAAATGCTGACAACTGTACGGGCGAAGCATTTGGAGAACTATTTTTGGCAATGACCGATAATTTATCTTCCAAATGCTTCGCCCCTACTGACAACTAACTTAATTATTACTACCTAAAAGAAACAAACTAATTAATGTGCCACTATTCCAAAGACTGTGGAGAAGCATAGAAGAAAGTAAATTGCGCGATCGCGTGTAAACTATTCCTAAGACGATTCCTAATGCTGTCAGCGGCAGTATTTCTGATAAACTTAGGTGAGCAGCCGCGAATAACAAGCTACTGATCAAAATTGCCCCCCAAACCGACGTATAACGAGTCAGAGATGGTAATAAAAAGCCGCGAAATAGGAATTCCTCAAAAAACGGTGCAGCTATGGCTGCGGTAAAGAAAAATATCCCCAATGCGGTATTATCCCGGCTTTCTAGTGCCATTTGTAAAAGTGGATTACTGCCACCTTGTCCTTGCCACAATTTTTGATTAATCAGTGATACTATCACCACAATCGGTAAAGCTGTACAATAGCCACCGAGTCCCCACAAAAACCAATTACTGAAGAAATTGAAGCGAAACCAGTTCTCAGGAAGGGGGAAAAAACGCCTAATGGAAAAATATAGAACTGAAAAGCAACCAAAAGCCACAAACATATAACTAACTAAAACCACAAAAGCCTCAATTCTGGCATTTCCTGTACCACGAGGAATAGGCAAAATAGATAATAACTCTGGTATAAATAATTGCCCCATCAAGAAAAATCCCAGGATAAAAACCTGAATAATTATTTCCCAATTCCAAGGAGTTGACCAAACCAAATTGCCATTTGTCGCTAATAGGGATGCTTGACCTTTAAGCAAGCGTTGAAACAATAAGAAAATCAGCAGAATTAGCCCTATAAAAGCTGTTAAGGTGGGGATAGTAGCAATTATCGCTAATTTTAACAATGCTTGGGTTGCTGCTGCTTGTTGGGCAATTTTTAGAGATAATAAAGCTTCTTGACGTTGTTGAAGTTGATATAATTGATCTAAAGCCGTAAAACGAAACCAACTATTTAAATTTTGTTGAATTATTTGTTCAGCTTTGGGTAATAGACGGGGAGGTTTACTCCATATTCCGCTTAATACTTGAGCAGTTTCTTGATATTTGGGGTTGATATCTGAATGTTGCTGTAATTGATTCCAAGTTTTAATAGCCTTATCTGCTTCCTGTTGCTGTGCTTGCAAAATTCCCAACCGCAAATCTACTTCCGCTAACAATTTTCCTTGTTGTTGGCTAGATTTCTGTAAACTTTTTTCCTCTGCGGAAACAGGAGTAACTGCTGAAGATTGTAGTGCTGCTAATTTTTTATTAGTTGTCTCTAAACTAGTTTGAATAGATTCACTTGCTTCCTGATATTGCTTTATCGCGCTTTCTAAAGGATTTGCACCGAGAATAGATTCTTGAAGTGTTTGAATACTTTTGTCGCTGCTATCTTCTGGTTTCCATGCTTGGGCTTGTAAGACGATATTAGTCTGGTACAATTCTAGACGACTCTGGAACTGAGGTTTTTGCCAGCTATTCAATAAAGATAAGCCCGACAACATTATTGCTAACAAAGTTAGCCCAATTAACAGCAACCGTTTAATTGTCATCTATCCCCCTTAGACTTACAAGTACAGGAGCATCATCAGCCCCTTGGTAATTATAAGCTAGTCCCGCAGAGGGAAATTAAAATTTCAAAAAAGTAGCTTAGATCAGGTCTGTGTGGGTGTTAGCTATTGTTCTAGGTCGGTAATGTCCACGAAGTCTAATAATGCTTCTCCTAGCCCGGATTTCTCACAAATAAACAGAAAATCGGGGTCAAAAACTGCTAAAATCTATATTGCACAAATATTACAGCAGTTTAAGCATGGTTATAAGCGTACCCGAACTACCATGAGTCCTGGCAAAACAGAAGTAATTCCTAATGATGTAGTTATCAATCCTTTAATCAATGAATTAAGCACAGATATAATTAATAATGATGAATAAATTCCTTGTCTCACGCAAAGGCGCAATCACGCTTCCTGATCTCGAAGAGTAGGCGCAAAGAAAGAAAGAAATACAAAAGTTAGCTTAACCGACAGAAGCCCCACGTCTGACCCGATAGGGCAGCGGGGGATGAATGGCGCGTGAATTGACGACGGTTTTCCGACCAACGCGACAGCAAGGAAGGAAAACATGGAGACAATTCACAAAATTTGTGTTATGAATTGAATATCTCGGCAAGGCGAGAGAATAGCGATAACCAAGCTAGATACATGATCATTTTTGTTGATTAACCTTGATTTTGCCTTTGGAACGAGGGGTCAGCCTATCGCCTTAACATCAGTCTTGTTGTTCTCGAAGAGCAAGCAAAAAGCTGTTAACTGGGTAGGAAGCCTATACTTACCCGCAAGGGAAGTGTAGGTAGTTCACAATGTGATCTAAAATGGAATGGATTTTAACAGGAACGGAAAAACCCCCTGATTGGTTTATTGAATTAGTGAAAAGTTACCCAACAGGTGGTGATTTTGCGGCTCAATTATTTTGGCAACGGGGAATTCAAGATCAGGAAAAGTTAGCGGCTTTTATTAATTATCAAAGTTATCAACCTGCCAGTTCTTTTGAATTTGGACAGGAAATGAATTTGGCTGTAGAAAGGTTAATCACTGCGGGGAAAACGGGAGCAAAAATTGTTATTTGGGGAGATTTTGATGCAGATGGAATTACTTCGACTGCGGTATTATGGGATGGTTTGGGTGAATTTTTTCAGCAACATCGTCAATTAAGTTATTATATTCCCAATCGTTTAACTGAATCTCATGGTTTAAATAAACCAGGAATTGATATTTTAGCTGCACAAGGTTGTCAGTTAATTGTTACTTGTGACACGGGCAGTACAAATATTGCCGAAATCATTTATGCCCAAAGTTTAGGGATAGATGTGATTGTGACTGACCATCATACATTACCCTCAGAACGTCCTCCCGTAGTCGCAATTATCAATCCTCGTTATTTAGCTAAGGAACATCCTTTATATCATCTTTCAGGTGTGGCTGTTGCTTATAAATTGGTGGAAGCTTTATATATAAGTTTGCCAGATATTCCTGCACATCCTTTAACTGATTTACTAGATTTAGTTGCAGTGGGATTAATTGCCGATTTGGTCCAATTAAGTGGTGATTGTCGGTATTTGGCACAATTGGGAATTCAACAATTACACACGGATTATCAAAAACTACCAACAGCCAGAAGAAGGCCAGGTGTGGGTAAGTTATTAGAATTATGCCAGAAAAGTGGCGATCGCCCTACAGATATTTCTTTTGGTTTGGGACCGCGAATTAATGCGGTTAGTCGCATTCATGGTGACGCTAGTTTTTGTGTAGAATTATTGACGAGTAGAGATATGCAGCGTTGTCAACAACTTGCAGAAGAAACAGAATTAGCTAATTCCCGTCGTAAGTCTTTACAAAAAGATGTCCAAGTCCAAGTTACGAAAAAACTCAATCAATTAGACTTATCCACTACCAGCGTCATTGTTTTAGAAGATCCTCAATGGGCAGGTGGTGTTTTGGGTTTGGTTGCTGGTCAAATTGCCCAGGAAACGGGACGACCGACAATTTTATTAAGTACAGAAGGAAAAGAAAATGGGGCAGATTCTAGCCCATCCTTTGCGCGAGGTTCGGCACGTTCAATTAATTCTGTTGATTTATATCAATTAGTTCAAGAACAAGCCCATTTATTACATCGTTTTGGTGGACATCCTTTTGCAGCGGGTTTGAGTTTATTAGTAGAAAATATCCCCTTATTTACAGCCGCAATTAACCAAAAATTACGCCAATCTTTAGGAGGAATTAATCTTACTCCCACAGTCCAAGCTGATTTGGTGGTGACGGTTGCAGATTTGGGTAAAGATTTATTTTTAGAATTGAAACTTTTAGAACCCTGTGGTATGGGAAATCCTATTCCCAAGCTACTAATTAAAAATTGTTGGTTTGAAAATTCTTGGCATAGAAATGAACAAGATTTAAAAGGAAATAAAATCCAATATATTAAAACTGATTTTAATCTTCGAGATGATTCTACTAATAATCCCTTTCCAGGAATTTGGTGGGGACATTATAAGGAAGAATTGCCTATAGGTAAATGTGATTGTATTGCCGAAATTGATTTTAATAGCTTTAAAAAACGCTATGAAATTAGATTAGTTGCAGTACGTTCCCATACGGAAACTGAACTGAAAACTCAGAATTCGGCAATGATTTTAGATTGGAGAAATCAGGAAGATTTAGGAGAATTAAAATCAGAAAAATCATTATTAATTATGAAAGATTGTCCTACTAATTGGGATAATCTCCGGTTATGGTGGAAACAATCGCTAAATCAACAAAAACAATTAGTGATTGCTTGGAGAAAACCCCAAAATCAGACTCCTAGAGATGTTTTAGTAACTCTGGTAGGTATTGCTAAATATCTTGGTCGCACAAACCAGCTAGTTACCCGTGTGCAGATTTTAGAGAAATTGGGTATCAGTGACCAAAGCCTATATTTAGGATTTCAAGCTTTAAAATATTTAGGCTTTATCGTCCAACGTCAAAATCATCACTTACAAATAAGTTGGGATTTTAAATATTATCAAAAACCTGCTGATTATGCTATTAGTCAATTTTTAGCCGCAGTCAGAGAAGAACAATTTCAAAGAGATTATTTTTCTCATGTTCCTCTATCTATTATTGTTGCCATGATTGGTAAATAATCTCATTTCGTAGGTTGGGTTGACGTAAGGAAACCCAACATTTGAACATCAGAAATAATGGAAAATCCAACATTTGAACATTAGAGGATGTTTTAAAAGTTTTTAATGTGTAAACAGACCCCTCTCCAAACCTCTCCCCTGGTAGGGGAGAGGCTTTAAAACCCCCATTCCCTTGTAGGGAAGGGGGGGGAGGGGGGTTAGGTTTTTGGAGATTATGGGTTTCATATAATACTTTTCAAACAACCTCTTAGAAATAATTGAAAACCCAACATTTGAACATTAGAAATAATGGAAAATCCAACATTTGAACATTAGAAATAATTGGTTTTGTTGGGTTTCGCAAAGCCATTGCTCCGCAACGCTAACGCGAACAACCCAACCTACCTTTTAACTCTCTTTTTATTCCTGGAAAAACTTCTTATCAATAGCTTTGGTATGTTCTCTATTGACAGAAGTTGCTGTTATATGATAACTAAGTAGATCATCTACAAAGGGAATCGTTAACTTAAATGTACCATCAGGATTTACTTTGACTTTTTGACCATCAATAGTGACATTTGCACCTTCTTCTGTTGCACCATGAAGAACTAATTCTGCATCAACGACAACCCAGAAATCCGTACTCGGACGACTGAAAATACGGACTGTACCAGAACGCGCTAAACACAACCACTGATTATCATTATTCACATAACCAATTTCTGTCATGTAGTCCCGTTCACCCCTGGGAATAGGCACATAACGACTAGATGTTGCGGTTTCACATTCATATTGTGCATCAAATTGAGGACGTTGATAGCTTAGATCAAGGTTTGTAACATCATAGACCCGAATTGCTAAAATGGTAAGTCCTTGATTCTGTAATGTTTGTTGATGATTATCGGAAATATACCAAGACAGGTAAGCCCATTTGGGAGTGCGAGGTGTGAAGATAATTCTGGTATTTCCAGTCACAGTCATGGGATTAATATTAGTCCAAGCTTCTATCTCTGCATCTAACTCGATAGCTATGTCTTCATTTGTGGCTGTGGGATGCAATAGAGTAGGATATATCTCTTCTTCTATTTCCAGTTGTGTGAGTGCAATTGGACTGTTAATAGCGTTTAAAGCCTCTCCTAACTCTGATGGTAAATCTTGATTTTGCGGTGGTTGGTTGACTGGTTTAGGGGTTGTATTCAGGAGTTCTGATAGGCTGCTATCTGGCTTAACTGGTGTCGAAGTGATACCAAGTAATTCTGATAGGGATGTAATATTTTGATTAGATCTAGTTACAGGTAGTTCTAGTACTTCTAAGAGAAAATTGCTGACTTCATCTGTGGAGATATCTGCATCATTTGGTTGGTGGTGAATATTCGGGATTGGGGGAAAGTGATTATTAACAACAATTACCGGGTCTTCCGTATCCCAAACTACTTCATCATAATCTATATTCAGATCAATTTCAGAAATTTTGTTTATTTGATTGTGAGGGGAACTTGTCTGCGGTATATCTATGACAGCTATATTGCCAATTGCTGTTATTTCCTCGGAGTTTTCTTGTTTGTAGTGATTTGCACCATTACCATTGCCATTACCATTGTTAGCGAGAATTGATGCGAATGCTTCTGAATCTGACAGAGTAAAAACTGTTTCTGGAAGGGAATCGGTTTCCGGATTTGAGGATAGCGAAGCGCCGCTGGAAGCAACTCGATTTTTTCTTCTCAACCACAATGGTAAAAAAATACTTAATCCCGCAATAAAAAATAAAGGTAGTAGTAAGAAAAACTTCATATTCTTGGTAATCATTGAAGGATTATCAAGAGGATTTATCAACCCTGTTTCCCCTTTATTTTTTATAGATTGGGGTGTAACTAATGTTTCGGGAATCGTTGTTAAAGATGGAGTTTGAGAAACTTGAGGAGTGGCTGTGGTAGCCATAGGTCTAGAAATAGTTTGTAATGTTCTGGCTGCAATAGCAATTGCTTCTGTTTCTCTAGCAGCTTTTATTGACTCTTCTCCTGGTTTAGCTAAAATAAAGCCTAGAAAATCTCTAATTTTAGGACTGGGATTTTCTTTATAAACGTAAACAAAAGACTGAGAAAAGGGATATTTAGAATCATTTGGTAAGTAATTTTGTACTTTTAATACTCGCACATCTGGCAGATTGGAAATTTGATTTGCTAAAACATAGCTAATGCCATCATTACCTAATTCTCTAATGATGTCAGTTGTGTTATCTTCCAGCATTTGCACAGCATTAGCACCTGTTAGTAATTGTCCAGACTTAAATGTTGAATATTCACCAAAAGAACTGCGAGTATCACTATTTAAGGGACGATCTATAAATCTAATCTTACCTTTACCTTTTCCTATTTCTGACCAATCTGCAATTTCTCCTCGAAAAATCTTGGCAAATTGCTCAATAGTTAAACTGTCAGAAAAGAGATTATTCATACCAACAATGATGGCAATTTTTTCTCGACGCACCAACACCTGTTTTAACCCTTGTGCTTTTTCTTCTGGGGTGAGTCTACGACCAAGGGATGCTAGGTCAACTTTACCATCTAAAACCGATTTTATAGCATATTCATTCCCATTTACGCCAATTTCTACCTGAGTTCCTGAAAACTGTTTTTCAAAGTTTTCTTTGAGGCGTTGGTTGACAATGATAGAGTTAAGAGAACCGTCAATTTTAATGACAGTACCATTTTCTACTTTTTTCGGTAAAGCAAAAGCCGGGGTATTACTCTCAGATTCCGCGCGGACGGGTAGGGAAATCAAGAGATTTGCTCCCACTGGACTGGTAGTTATAGCCGTTAATAAGGCCAGTTTGATCATTACACGATCTTTTTTTTGTTGTTGCCACATATATCCCTGATTTAGCTAATATAAATGAACTACTCGCCAACGCCAATACTCAAAATATCGTTTTGATTGAGAAGATGGGTTAATTATACAGCGTTAGTTATTTTTATCTGTAATAACACAAGTGATAAAAATAAAAAAGTAGGAGTCGGGAGTCGGAAGCACAAGGAAGGAATCAGGAGGTGTCAACTGAAGCTAGAAATGGCTTATCTATTGGCTTCTACCCCAACCACGAAATAAATTTCTCCAGAAAAGAATGTAGAGACGTTCCATGGAACGTCTCTACAAGGGTTGTAAGTCACGCATATTTAATTTTCACCAGATGTCTAATAAACTTACGGTCTTATCGCTAAATTGCGTTTCAACGCACTCTGATTAATTAAAAACCGAAATTCGTTTTTTATCCCGTGTATTTTCCTTTACTAATTCTAATCGTTCATGGGGAAGTAGACTTTGCTTATCCTGCACTTTGGAATAAGGAATATAAGTTATGTCCAAGTGTGGGGAGAATTGACGCGGCTTTTGGGGATAGGAATTTTGTTTGTTCTTGTTTACCGATAGAGGCTTATAGTTAATTAATAGCTTTCAGCAGTCAGCTAATTATTATATAAAATTTTAAGTGCTATCGCTGATATTGTCAATTCGGTTCAGTAGGAGCTTAGATTAAGGAACGCAACCCAACATAATGAAAATATCTGATTCAGACGAAAAAATCCTCAAAATCGCCACTTCAAATAAACAATCACATCCTGAAAATCCTCAAATCCTGGATATCCTGATTCAGACAATTACAATTTCAGTATCCCACCAACAACTTACAAATTACCATCCTGTAAATCCTCTAATCCTGGACATCCTGATTCAGACAATAAAGATAGTTGATTACACTTTCTCAATTGGGGTATTTATTGCCATGAATAGTGTTTTATAAAGATAAACCTTACAATTATGAATGGAGTTACTCCCAAGAGTCAGAACTGGCGTACAATACTGGAATTGACTAATATTAAGCCACGCCAAGTTAAAAACAGTATCTTATGCCAGCATTTTTATTAGAGGTCGGTACAGAAGAATTACCCGCAGGTTTTTTGAGTGACGCTATTGGACAATGGAAATCGCGCATTCCTGAAAGTCTCAAAACCCACAATCTCCCCAACACTGTGGTTGAAGTCTATGGAACACCGCGACGGTTAGCAGTTCTCATTACCGGTTTACCCTCCCAACAAGCAGACAGGGAAGAAGAAATTAAAGGACCACCCGCACAAGCAGCTTTTAAAGATGGACAACCCACTAAAGCCGCCATTGGTTTTGCGACTAAGCAAGGTGTAGATATTTCCGCTTTAGAAATTCGTCCCACAGAAAAAGGCGATTTCGTCTTTGTGAACAAACAAATTCCCGGTCGTCCCATAGCCGACATTTTAACCGAACTTGTCCCCCAATGGGTCTGGAACTTAGAAGGTAAGCGGTTAATGCGGTGGGGACATGGTGACGGACGATTTTCCCGGCCAATTCGCACTTTAGTCACATTATTAGATGGGGAAATTTTACCATTAGAATTAGAAAATGGGGCAAAAGTTGTCAAGAGTAATCGCATTTCTCGCACCCATAGAGTATTACACCCCGAACCAGTCAGTATTTCCCACGCTACAGAATATGTGAAAACATTGGCTTCCGGTTATGTAAATGTCCCCCCAGAAAACCGTGCCGAAATTATCACAAATCAAGTCAAAGCCGCCGCCGAAAAATTAGGTGGGTATACCCCAATTTACCCCGATTTACTAGCAGAAGTAATCAACTTAGTTGAATATCCCACCGCAGTTATCGGCCAATTTGAAGAAGAATTTCTCAACTTACCAAAAGAAGTAATTACCGAAGTCATGGTAAGTCATCAGCGTTATTTTCCCGTCTTCAAAAATGCTGACTGTCAGGAATTATTACCCAATTTTATTACTATTAGTAACGGAGATCCTGCCAAATCAGATATTATCGCTGTCGGGAATGCGAGAGTAATTCGAGCGCGGTTAGCAGACGGCAGATTTTTCTATGAAGCTGATTTATCTAAACCTTTAGAAAGCTATTTACCCCAATTAGAAAAAGTCACATTCCAAGAAGATTTAGGTTCAGTTCGCGCTAAGGTCGAAAGAGTAGTTAAAAATGCCGAAAAAATTACTACTCAATTACAATTAAATCCAGTCCAAACCCATAATATACAAAGAGCCGCATTACTTTGTAAAGCCGATTTAGTCACGCAAATGGTTTATGAGTTTCCTGAATTACAGGGAATTATGGGCGAAAAATACGCTTTAGCAAATGGTGAAAATCCAGAAGTTGCAAAAGCGATTTTTGAGCATTATTTACCCAGAAATGCTGATGATATTTTCCCCCAAACTCTCACAGGGCAAATTGTCGGTTTAGCTGATAGATTAGATACATTAGTTAGTATCTTTGGTTTGGGTTTAATTCCCACAGGTTCATCAGATCCTTTTGCATTGCGTCGCGCGGCAAATGCGATTGTTAATATTACCTGGTTGGCGAATTTGCAAATTAATTTATCAACCCTTTTAGAACAAATCGCCACAGATTTTGCTACAACTTTTAATAAAGATGCCAAATCCTTAATTAAAACCTTGCAAGAATTTTTCCTGCAACGGATTCGCACTTTATTACAAGACGAAAAACAGATAGATTACGATTTAGTAAATGCAGTTTTGGGAGAAAATGATCCTGAATACACAGAACGGGCATTAACGGATTTATTAGATGTCCGCGATCGCTCTCTCTATTTACAAAAAATCCGCAAAGATGGTACATTAGATAAAATCTACGAAACTGTCAACCGTTCCACCCGGTTAGCAGCACAGGGAAATTTAGATTTTCAAACCCTAGAACCACAATCTTTAATTAATCCCGAACTGTTCCAGAAAAAATCCGAATCTGCATTTTATAACGCTTTGCTGGAACTAGTTCCCCAAACCCAAGCAGCACAACAAAACCGGGATTATCAACTGTTAGTAACCGCACTGACAAAAATCGCTCCTACCGTGGGTACATTTTTTGATGGTGAAGACAGCGTTTTAGTCATGGACGCAAATCCCGATATTAAGCAAAATCGCTTAAATTTACTGGGATTACTGCGAAATCACGCCCGTGTACTGGCGGACTTTGGCGCAATAGTCAAAAATTTGTAGCCTAAAGCAACAAAAAGTGGTGTAATTTCTGCCAATTAACACTACAATAGGGAAGCTTAACCAGGGATGCTACATAGTCTATGCCAGAAGCGCTAATTATTGGATTCGGAAAATCCGGTGTTGCTGCGGCAAGATTGTTGAAACAGGAAGGCTGGGAGGTTGAACTTTGCGATAGTAGCACCTCCCCAACCCTCCTCGAACAACAACAAAAACTCGCCAGTGAACACATTACCGTCAAATTAGGAAACACACCAGAATTTACCGATTCTGATATATCCAAGTTAATAGTTGTCAGTCCCGGAGTTCCTTGGGATATTCCTATTCTAGCCAAAGCGCGAGAATTGGGCATAGAAACTATTGGCGAAATGGAACTAGCTTGGCGAAATTTACAAGATATTCCTTGGGTAGCAATCACTGGTACAAATGGTAAAACCACCACCACCGCGTTAACTGCGGCCATTTTCCAAACCGCAGGATTAAACGCCCCCGCCTGTGGTAACATTGGTTATGCTGCTTGTGAAGTTGCTTTATCTCCGAAAAAACCAGATTGGATAATTGGCGAACTTAGTAGTTATCAAATTGAATCTTCTGTAACTTTAGCGCCTCGTATTGGGATTTGGACAACCTTCACCCCAGATCATTTAGCCCGGCATAAAACATTAGAAAATTACTATAATATCAAAGCCAAATTATTACATAATTCCCAAATTCAAATATTTAATGGTGATGATGCTTATTTGAGCAAATTAGGATTAAATCATTGGCCAAACGCCTATTGGACAAGCGTTAAAGGTCAAGAATTTCTCATAGGTGAAAAAGGCTTTTATATAGAAAATGGCTGGGTAATCGAAAAAATCACCGCCACACCCCAACCCATTGTAGAGGTATCTGCATTGCGAATGGTAGGGGAACATAACCAGCAAAATCTCCTCATGTCCGTAGCCGCCGCCAGATTAGCAGGTATAGATATTACCGCCATTTCTCAAGCTGTCCGTGAATTCCCTGGCGTTCCCCACCGCTTAGAGCATATCTGCACTTGGCAAGGTATTGATTTTATTAACGATAGCAAAGCCACCAATTACGACGCAGCCGAAGTAGGATTAGCATCTGTGCAAAGTCCCGCCATTTTAATCGCTGGTGGGGAAGCCAAAGCCGGAGATGATACCGCTTGGTTAGCTCAAATTCAAGCCAAAGCCGCCGCCGTCTTACTCATTGGGAATGCAGCACCAGCATTTGCTAAACGGCTGGAAGAGGTGGGATATAGTAATTATCAAATAGTTGAGACAATGGAAAATGCTTTACCCATGTCTGCGGAATTAGCGAAAAAACATCAAGTATCAGTGGTATTATTATCTCCAGCTTGCGCTAGTTTTGACCAATATCCTAACTTTGAAATGCGGGGTGAAGACTTTCGGCAATTGTGTCAAAAGTATCTAGTATCGTAGGTTGGGTTGACACAAGGAAACCCAGCATTTGGCTTTGGTGAATGAAAATATGGATTTATTTCACGCAGAGACGCAGAGACGCAGAGACGCAGAGAGGATGAGTAGCGTTGTAGGTTAGGTTGATGCAAGGAAGTCTAATATTAATCAAATTTATATGTTTTTAGGACTTACGCACTATACAAATTAATCATTTTATGTATTGAAGGAAATACGTTGTTTCAGGCTTTCATTGATGATTACATTGATCGTAAACAGACAAGTATGGTAGGGGTTTAGCACTGCTAAACCCCTACGAGGAACCTGATTTTTCACTAATATATATTCTGTTTTTTTTTGTCAATTCGTAAGTTATAGTTTTGATCTCTGTTCCCTTTCTTAACGAGTGAATTTAATTTTGTCCGACTACCTACTTTACTCATCTTATGTGCGAGAATTGTCCAAGAAGGTGTGAGGATGTAATATGACAGACAAAAACTGGCAAGATGAAGAACTGTGGATTGTCACCGCAAGTAGTTCCGATAATGGCTTAAAATCAGGTGCAAAAGGTGGTTTTCCCAGCGCTAATCCTCCGAAAGATGAAGAAACGAAAGACAGTCGCATAAACGCGGGGATGTTAGCGAAGCAGATGTCGCATTTTGTGGGAGTAATCAGCGGTGTGTTTACTGATGTCCAAAAGCAAATCACAACCCAAGGAGAACTCCAGCTTGATGAAATTACCCTCACTGTAGAAATTGGTAGTGAAGGGGAAATTAAATGGCTTGGTACAGGTGTAAAAGCTGCTGGTAAAGGCGCAATTGAGCTAAAATTTAAGCGTTCATCCTCCCAATCTCCTGTAAATTGATCAGAATATGGCTGAAAATTGCGCTATTGTCATTGGCATCAATGGATATTATAACGGCATTTCGCCCCTTAATTACGCAAAAACTGATGCAGAAAAGGTGCGGGATTATTTTCAGCATCATTTGTCTGTAAAATCAGATTATCTCAGGTTTTTCTGTGATGATTCCCCACGAGAAACCCAACCAACTTACACCACGCTATTGTCATTTTTAGACGAAACTTTTCAAACCCCTTTCTTAAATCCTGGGGATACCCTCTGGTTTTATTTTAGCGGTCATGGGATGCCCCACGAAGGACGAGATTATTTATTACCCATAGATGGAAATCCTCGCACTGTACCCAATTTAGCAATTCCCATTACCTACATCACAGAACGTTTGCGGCGCAGTGGTGCGGATAATGTAGTGTTGTTTATTGATGCTTGTCGCAGCACTGGTCAAAAAAGCGCTGGTTTGGGAATTGGTGAAGAAAAACAGCAAGGTGTAATTACCTTCTATTCCTGTAGTCCCAGTCAGGTTTCCTACGAAATTGAGGAAATTAAACAAGGCGCTTTTACTCATGTATTACTCAATGGGTTGCAAATTCAAGGTGAAAGCAACTGCGCGACGGTTGAACGGTTGTATAACTATTTGCGCTATCAAGTTCCCCAATTGACCCAAAAGCATAAAAATTATCCTCAGACTCCCTATGCTGCCATAGAACCTGCTACAAAATTGCATTATATTTTATTGCCTAAATCTGCCACTGACAGGGATATTAGCACCCTCAGAGAAGATGCTATGCAAGCAGAAATTGAAGGAAATTTTGATTTAGCTTTTCAGTTATGGGTGCGTGTGAACGTGGCCGCAGGTGGACAGGATATGAAAGCCATTGCAGCCTTTGGGAGATTGTCAAATAAGCAGAACCTAACCCCCCAACCCCCTTCCCTACCAGGGAAGGGGGAGAAATCAAAGCCTCTCTCCTCCCAGGAGAGAGGTTTGGAGAGAGGTTCTTCAGAGGAACAGGGACAGAAAATAGCAGTAGTAAAAGGCTCTGAGTTGACTGTAAATTTAGGTCAAGGTTTAACCCTGGAACTGGTGCGAGTGCCTACAGGGAAGTTTATGATGGGAATGCCCCCAGAAGAACGCCAAATAGCCCTAGAAAATGCTCTGAAATATAACGTAGAGCGTGAAGATGTTGAAACATGGTTAGACTGGTCTACCCCCCAGCATGAGGTGTATTTGCAAGAGTTTTTAATGGGCAAATATGCTGTTACCAATGCCCAATGGTACGCTGTCATGAAAACTAAGCCATCTGAGCAATATGATTCCGAGTTTCAAGGCGATAAGCAGCCTGTAATTGGCGTTTCCTGGCACGAAGCCCAGGCTTTTTGTGAAAAGCTATCTGAACAAACAAAGCGGGCTGTCAGATTGCCCACAGAGGCAGAATGGGAATATTCCTGTCGGGCTGGAACAACTACAGCCTTTGCTTTTGGTAAGACTATTACAACTGATCAAGTTAACTATAACGGCAATTATCCTTATGCGGATACCCCCAAGGGCAAATATCGAGAATGTACCGTAAATGTGGATAGTTTCACCCCTAACCCCTGGGGTTTATATCAAATGCACGGGAATGTCTGGGAATGGTGCTGGGATGAATTTCACGACAGTTATAGCGAAAAGCCAGCGCGTTTAAAAAGTAATGGCAATGAACCTTGGGGAGAATTAAAGGTAGTTAAAGAAGATAACCGTGCTTATATATGTCGGGGCGGTTCTTGGTGCACCTTTGCTATCCATTGCCGTTCGGCGGATCGTAGCAGGTACCGCGCGCGTGATCAGGTCGATCTTCTCGGTTTTCGTGTTGTGTTCGGGTCTTCCTCGCCAGGACTTTCTTAGCCCTTTACCCTCTTGCGCTTTTGCGCTCTTCTCTTTATTTCTTTACCCTTGCGAGCGCCAGCGAGCGAATTTTTTTTATTATATACATCTTCAAAAATGTAGAGACGTTCCATGGAACGTCTCTACAAAGGGTTTAATATCATCAAAAATCATTTGTTAAAGACTTGTAAACAATATCGCCGATTAATATTCGGATGTTGTAAATTGAGGGTGGCTATCCTTGCTTATACTTCTTAGTATGTATGGCACATAGCTTGGGGTTGAGTTATTAAACGGGGCGGTTCTTGGTACAACAATGCTATCAATTGCCGTTCGGCGAATCGTAACAGGAACAACGCGCGTAATCAAGACAATAATCTCGGTTTTCGTGTTGTGTTCGGGTCTTCCTCGCCAGCACTCTCTACAGTCAGAGTTGATAGGAGGGATTCTATCAAGCGTACACCAGAGAGTCCAAACTCAAACCCAGTGATGTGGGTGACTATATCCAAATATAAAACCGAGCCAGTTAGCTTGGTAGGGAAACCGAAGACTTGACTGGCTCAATTCAAAAACATTTTCCTAGTACCATAGTACCGTAGGTTGGGTTAAGCAAAGCGCAACCCAAAATTTATTGATTAACACAAATAAATAAGCATCCTTATGGAAGTGCAAGTGTGAGTCAAAAAACTAGGGACACAACATTGTTATGTCCCTAAAAAAATCAAGTTTAAAAATTTTCGTTCATCTGGCTTATTTAAAGAAATCTTTGCCGTCGATTAATGAAGGTGTGTCATTCGTAATCTTTTTGAACTCAACTGTCCGGCTATCATCACCTACTGTCACTTTTTGATAGCGCAGACCATCTAGTTTTCCAGCTTTTCTGAGTAATTCCCAGTCATTCGCGTTGATGCGGATTGTGGCAGATGGACCACAGCAGTTGTATTGGACATCTTTTTTTACTACGCCTCCAGAATAATTAAGTGTAAGGCACTTTTGTTCATAAATACCAAGAGCTGTAGTAGCCGCACCCTGTAACACTGTTTGGATACAGTCTTGAGCTAATGCTTGTTCTTGTACTAGCGAGAAGAATAAAGACGGCATCATTAAGAAGGCAACGATCATCTTTTTCATTAGGGGAAATCCTCATGAGGGTTGCAAATTTCATCTTCCTATAGATATAGATTAAGAAAGTTTATTTATGCTTAAAGTTTAATGATTTGTAATATTAAATAATTAATATATAATATCATGTTGAATATTCTCTCTTGAGAAGGATTATTAACATATTAATAATCTGTAGGATGGATTATATATTTTACCCTGAGTGAAGTTGGGCTTGGTTTACCCTCCAAGCCTTTTTACTTATTTGCTCGTCCTTTAACCTATTATTTATTGGCTGTCATACCTGGACCTTGTGCTTCTTGTATCATCTCAGGAGAAAGTTCTCGCACTATCCGCAAGGGAAATAGACGAGTTGAGGAAATTTGAGCGTAGTCAGAAGTCAAAAAAGGAGCATATTGACTAGCTTCAGGCGTTAACTGTGCCGCCATTGCTAGGGTAACACCTTTGAGGAACTTCCGCACGTCTTGAGCTTGTTTTCCAGTTACTTCTTTATTCAATATAGGTTTACCTGGTTTTCCTTGTTGATATGGAGTGATTTTAGGATCTATCACACTCAAATGAGAACCACCAACCACACCAACTAACCATTTTGGAGAGGGAATTTTCGCAAAACCGATAACTTGTTCAGTTAATGGTGGGGTGATTTTATCTGCGGAACTGGAGAGGATTAATGTGGGGATTTGTACTTTTGTTAACCCAGTTTCTCCAAACATTAAAGAAGTGGTAGGATTAAGAGCGATCGCTTGTTTAATTCTAGCATCTCTCAATTGATAAGTCTTTTCTGGTAATGCTTGCGCCGCACACTGAAGACTTTCACTCAAGTTAGTTTTACCTAATTTCCGCTGACAGCTTTGTTTCAGGTTTTCGATTTGTAACTCACCTCCCGCTAATGCTAAAGCCGTTCCTCCACCAAAAGAATAACCTACAACCATCACATTATTAGTTGCTAGTTTTCCTTGTAAGGGACTATTCGCAGTTTGGTTAAGTTTTTCCAATTCATCTAAAATAAAACTGACATCACGGGGACGGTTTAAAAATTCTTGGGGTGCAACCAGTTGGTTTTTATTTTTTTTGACTGCTTTAAAACTAGTTTCATTACTACCAGGATGTTCTAAAGCTGCAACCACATAACCACGAGAGGCTAAATGTTCAGCTAAATAACGCAAGTCAGTTCGCACTGAACCCCGACCATGAGAAAAGACAATTACAGGTTTATTTGTACTTGCAGCACTAGAAAAATAAACATCTAGGGGAATTTGTCGTTGACGCTTTTGGTCGTTAAAACTTAACTTGAGTGTCTGTACCTGCGCGCTTCCTCCTTGAGTCGGGTCTAAAGAAGCAACTTTGATATCTTTGATATCTTTGGGGTTAACCTGGGGAGAAAGACCAAACATAAACCGCTGAGTGCGGATAAATGCACCATTCAAACTCCTCGCTACAGTTATAGCTTGAGGTAAATTAATTTCTAGACGTTGACTGGGATATGCGGCTATAAAACTCAGTATAGATAAACCCTGTGGAGAATTAGCGCCTAAAACTAATCCGCCTTTCATCGCTTGTAATCCAGCTTGATCCCCACGGCTAATAGCTGTAGAGACATCACTGAGGATTGTAGTCCCAATTTGGGTATTGATTAATCTATCTAAAGTAATAACATTTATGGGAATTCGGATTTTTAGTCCCTCCACCAAAAAGCGCCGTTGTTCTTCAGTCATTCTCTTGGTATAAGTTCCCAAACTAGCTGGTAATTTGCCAGTTTCTGTAGACTTTTTTAACTCTTCTAAGGATACAGATTCCTCCAAAGGTCCATAGCGAATTACAACGGTATCTGCAGCCTGTGCAGAGGTGTTAACTACAAAAAACGGTGTCAGAGCAACAGCACAAAATACACCTGCAAATACCTTAAAATCCTTCCAGCTTTTTTGTGTGAACATCTTTAATTGTAACTCAACTTAGGAAATTCTACCTGATTTTCAGTCAAGAGTAGAATTAAAGCTTTTGTCCTGTATAAATAGATCGCACCTCACCATTACGACGAATAATAGCTTCACCGTTACTGACTTCTACTAATATCCAACCTGTATGACCAATATTTTCACCTAAACTAATCCGGTGACTGATACCATCCACTTTAAACAAAGCCACGGATTCATTCCCTAACTCCAATAATCCATCTAATTGTGCGGAATAGCTAGGCACAGAAACCTGTTCTACTATGTTAGTAGGTTCTTTTGCTGGTAGAAGATTAACTGCGACTGGGTTGGGCTTAACCTGCGTTGTTTCTGCTATGGGTTTAGTTGCTGGTTGTTTATCATTAATAGGAAGATTATGAACTGCTAAAGAAGAAGATGAAGGTAATTTGGGTGGTATTGGTACTGGGGTAACAGTTGGTAGTTGATATTGGGTTACTGGTGACTGATCAACTGGAATATACATACGCTCAATCACATTAGGGGAACTTGGCTGATTAGTAGCAGGTAGTGCATTATTCGCTGCTACAGGTAAAGGCAAAGTTGCAGTAGGTTGGGTATTTAATAAAGGTGCGGCAGTTGTTTGATTAATATTACCAGCAGGAAATCCTGGTTTAATAGTTATTTTATCATTAGTTGTTCCCTGCTGTTCTATTAAAGTCAAGGCTGCCAACATATAATTTACTAAATCTAATTGAGGATCTGTTGTCACAGAAACAGGTGATGATATTTGAGGATTTGGCCAACTTTGGGAAGTTAATTGAGTATTTATTGTAGTTAATAAACCAGACTCAGTTAAGTAAACCATCCCTAGCGTCCCTAAAGTTAAGCTTAATCCCATGAATATTACTTTACTTAAACTACTAATTTGTGGTTCACCTTTGGTAGTAATTCCCCCGATAGATGGAGGATTAACTACCAGTGTTGTAGTTTGGATATTTTTAATAGGTGAAGCGGACTGTAACAGCTTATTAACTGTTGATGGCAAAACCACATCAGGCATTTTAAATGACATGGGTTGGACAGGTATAGATTCTCTTCTGTCTATATGATGATTCCGCTTACTTGGACTATCTAAAATATTTTCAATATCATTAAAAAGTTCATCCATTAAACTTTCAGCATAGGTTTCTATCATCCCAGGCTCGCTGGTGACGGAATCTATGGCTAACGCCATGCTGGTGCTATCGGATGCTTCTGAAACAAGTAAATCAGTGCTAGATTTGGGTAACATAGGCTTTTTCGGTTGTAGCTAAAAATAATAAAAAACAACGCCGCTACTGCTGTGGAAATCAACTAGCTCTTTTACCTGAATTTTAATCTGTTCTGGAAAATTTTGGTGATATTTAGTTAGAAAAGTTTATGGCCAGAGTTGGGAAAAAGGAGTCAGTAAATAACCAACAACGAAAAGTAAAATCGCCCAAACCCTCTTCACTCTTGCCTCTTGCCTCTGGTTACTGAGCGAAGTCGAAGTTGGTTACTGAGCGAAGTCGAAGTATTGCCTCTTGCCTAGTGCCATAACGACGATTTTCAATGCTAACCTACTTATCTATTACTTATTGGGAAATCGCTGGAGTACCCTTGTTTTTAGCTATTTCTAAATATATCAGCAGGGCGTTGATATCGGCTGGGTTAACTCCCCCAATTCTCGCAGCTTGTCCAATGGTGAGGGGTTTAACTTTGTTCAGCTTTTCTCTAGATTCTTTAGAGAGAGTTTCAATGGTTGAGTAGTTTAAATCACCAGGTAGCTGGCGATTTGCTTGACGGGCAACTTGGTCAATTTGGTGTTGCTGTCTTGCTAAATAACCCGCGTACTTAATATCAATTTCTGCTCCTTCTTTTTCCGCTTGTTTGAGCTTGGGGTTATGGAGTCCGTGACGTTCTAAATCAATGTAATGGATACCTGAACGACGCAGTAAGTCAGCCAGGGTAATAGAGCCTTTAATTGCTTGTTGGGTATCATTAGCGATCGCTTGCCCCATCGGCTCATTCTCCTTTATTCTAGTACAATGTAGGCGTTCTTTCTCCGCAGTAATTTGTGCTTGTTTTTGAGTATACAAGTCCCAGCGCCGGTCATCAATTAAACCTATTTCCCGTCCCAGAGGTGTCATACGCAGATCAGCATTGTCAGAACGCAGTAATAACCGATACTCTGAGCGACTGGTAAGCATTCGATAAGGTTCGCGTAAATCCTTCGTACACAGGTCATCAATTAGAGTGCCAATATAACTTTGCTCACGAGGAAAAATAATCATTTCTTCACCCCGCACAAACCGCGCTGCATTGATTCCCGCTACTATCCCTTGAGCGGCGGCTTCTTCATAACCTGTAGTCCCGTTTACCTGTCCTGCACAAAATAATCCGGGGACTTTCTTAGTCATTAATGTGGGAAAACACTGAGTTGCGGGTAAATAGTCATACTCTACTGCATAAGCAGGACGTAACATTACACAGTTTTCCAAACCTGTCAAACTCCGCAACATTAAAATTTGTAAAGTTTCAGGTAAACCAGTGGAAAACCCTTGGATATACAATTCAGGAATATCCCTTCCTTCCGGTTCAATAAAGATTTGGTGACTTTCCTTATCAGCAAAGCGGACAATTTTATCTTCAATACTCGGACAATAGCGGGGTCCTTTTGCTTCTACCCAACCACCATACACAGGGGACAGATGTAAATTTTCTTGAATTAAACGATGAGTTTCTTTAGTGGTGCGGGTCATGTGACAAGGCATTTGTTCCCGTTCTACCCACACTTGGGGGTCAAAACTGAACCACCGCACAGCTTCGTCACCCGGTTGAATTTCCATTTGACTGTAATCAACGGAACGCTTATCAACCCGTGCCGGTGTGCCAGTTTTCAGTCTCCCGGTTTCAAATCCTAAGCGGTTGAGAGTTTGTGTTAAACCTTCTGCTGCAAACTCTCCCGCGCGTCCTGCGGCCATGGATTTATTTCCCACCCAAATTTTACCACCTAAAAATGTGCCAGTGGTGAGAATTACCGCTTTACAGTGGAAAGATACGCCAAAATAAGTTTCTAAGCCAATAACTTCATTACTATCATTTAAGATTAAATCTGTTACCATGGCTTCACGAATTGTCAAATTCTCTTGATTTTCGACAATTCCCTTCATTATCGCCGCATATTCCCGCTTATCAGTTTGCGCTCGCAATGCCCATACCGCAGGACCTCGTGAAGAATTGAGGATGCGTTTTTGCAGGTATGTCCGGTCTGCTACTTTGCCAATTTCCCCCCCTAAAGCATCTATTTCATGGGTTAATTGGGACTTGGCAGGTCCACCCACAGCGGGGTTACAAGGTTGCCAAGCGATTTTATCTAAGTTTAGGGTCAATAGCAGTGTCCGACAACCGAGGCGGGCAGTAGCCAGTGCTGCTTCGCAACCTGCGTGACCTGCACCGACGACAATTACATCATAAGCGTCTGGAAATTCAGCGGCATTGTGCATGGTCATAACCAATTAAGAATTAAAAATTAAAAGTTTAAAAAGCTAGTTACATTCGGTATTTTAGCGTATATTTAGAGGCGATTTCAGTTTTTACTAGTTCAGTTACAGGAGCAGCTACGAGAGAGTTATTGTTTAGTTGTAGCAGATATAAGGTTTATTGAGGGTTGAGCTATAGTAATGGGTAAGAAAATTTACCAGATATTTATAATTAATCAATTTATGGTTATAAATTTTTATTTAAGCCAAAAAGATTAAGTTAAAATAAGTTGCGTCACTTTTTTTGTTCAAAACATTCGCTAAATACTAAATATAAAAAATATGAGAATAAATGAAATAACCTACTATGACCGTGAATTTGAGTGGCGTTTTGAGCCAATTCAGTTTTCTGTACTAACGCTGTTGGTTGGTATTTCTGGTGTAGGTAAAACACAAATACTGAAAGCAATAGTTACTATGCGAAGCATAGCCAAAGGTAAGTCATTAAATGGTGTAAAATGGGATATTTGTTTTACGGCAAATAACAATTCACAATATCATTGGGTTGGAGAATTTGAAACTAAAAAACTTGATAATTTTGATGCTTTTATTTTGGAAGATATTTTAGATGGCGAAGAAAATGAAGAACAAGAATTTCAAATTATTTATGAATCTTTATCTGTAAATGGAGAAATTCTTATTAAAAGAGATGATAAAGGAATAAAATTTAAAGATAAATTTGTACCAAAATTATCTCGATTTCAAAGTGCAGTATCACTATTAAGTGAAGAACCGGATATCGCACCAGTGCAGGATAGTTTCAATCAAATAATTTACAGCGATCAATCTAGTTCAGTTAATGCAATTTATCCGACGATTAAATATGCTTCATTAACTCAAAAGTATTCATCTTTAACTTTATGTGATCTCAAAGGAAGTAACTTACCAGTTCAAATTAAACTAGCATTAGTATATGATCATTTTCCGAATGAATTTAATTTGATAAAAGAGAATTTTATAGAAATTTTTAACCAAGTAGAAGATATAAAGTTAAGACCAGATGAAAATGAAGATCTACATCTGATTTTAACAGAATATCCTTTTGTGAAAATCAAGGAGAAAGGTGTAAATACTTGGATTAATCAACATCGAATTTCTTCAGGAATGTTTAAAATTTTGATGCTTATCAGTGCAATTTATTTATCTACTGAAGGTACGGTAATTTTAATTGATGAGTTTGAGAATAGTTTAGGAGTTAATTGCATTAATGTTTTAAGTGATTTACTAGCTGAAAGCAGAAATTTACAATTTATAATCACCAGTCATCATCCTTATATAATCAATAAAGTAGGAATGGAACACTGGAAAATAGTTACTCGCAGGGTGGTGTAGTAACTGCTAAAGATGCAAAAGATTTTGGATTAGGTAAATCCAGACATGAAGCATTTATGCAATTGATTAATCTCGATGAATATAATGAAGGAATATCAGCATAATGAATATCTATTTTCTTGTGGAGGGAGATACTGAAGAAAAAGTTTATAAAGCTTGGCTTAAGTATCTTCTACCAGAATTAACACGAATTGGACTACCCCATCAAGTTGATCATAATAACTATTATCTTTTTAAGGGTAAACTACATTTTAATACTCATGCTCAATTTCATAAGGATTATTTAAGAGAATTGTTTAAGATCAACAATCTTAAACATTATAAAATTACAAATGAAGTCATAAAAGAAGAATATTTAGAACAATTAATAGCCAGGGTTCAAAATGAAACTGAACATTTACCTACCTTCCAAACCTTCATACAATTTTGTAATATGATTAAATCAAAATTGTCAAAACAACTCTAATTTACTCTTGCGCTCTTCTCTGTGGCTCCGCGTCTCTGCGTGAAAAAAATCATATTTCAACCAAAATTAAACCCCCTGCAAAAAGCAGAGGGAATAATCAAACCTTATACCTGATTACTTCTGGGTAATATGTTTCAGCAAACCTTCACAAGCATCCATCAGTAAATCAATAACTTGATTAAAGCCCTCAACTCCCCCATAATAGGAGGCATAATATTTTGATTTAATTTTTGTGTCAGTCGCCAGTTATTTTATACTACTGACCACTGACTATTAACTAATGACTACATTCCAGGTAATTCCAGTCCACTGGTTAGATCTTCCATCCGTTCCCGCATGGTTTCGGTAGACTTTTGATAGGCATCTTTCATGGCCGCAGCTACCAAATCAGAAAGCACTTCTGCACCTTCTTCTAAAGCAGATGGAGCAATTTCCACCCGTTTGGGTTCTTGGTTACCACTGACAATAACTTTAACAAGTCCACCACCAGATTCTCCTAGAATCTCCATTTTCTCCAATTCTTCTTGAAGACGCTTTGCACCTTCTTGAACCTGTTGGGCTTTTTTAAACGCTTCCGCTAATTCTTTCATTTTGCCTAAGCCAAAGCCAAATCCCTGTCCTTTTTCTGCCATAACTGGTTATCCGCCGTACGATTACTTACAAATCAAATTCAATTATAGATGCGATGAGTAATTGGTGATGGGTAATTGGTAATTGGTAATTGGGAATAGAGAAAATCCCTGCCTCTTGCCTTTTGCCTTTTGCCTTTTGCCTCTTGCCTTTAAGCAACTACTTGAAACTCACCCAACATTTTCACTTCTGGTTCTAGCCAAATTGACCAGCGTTCTTGTACCTCATGTTGAATATGACGAATGAGGCAGAAAATATCACTGGCTTTAGCTCCTCCCCGGTTGACAATAAAATTAGCATGGAGTTGGGCAACTTGCGCTCCCCCTAATTGATAACCTTTGAGTCCGGTTTGTTCAATTAACCAACCAGCAGTATAAGGTTTAGGATTTCTAAACACACTGCCACAACTAGGATAGCTGTAAGGTTGGGTGCTGAGGCGGTGTTTTTTATGTTCCTTAGTTCTAGCTGTCACTTGCACCGGATCTGCTCCTGGTTGCAGTTGGAAGGTGGCTTGAGTCACAACCCGCTTACCACCTTGTAGTAGTGAACTTCGGTATCTGTAGCCTAATTCTTCTGGGGTGAGAGTTACCAAAGTTCCATCTGGAGAAAGAACTTGAGCGCTAACTAACATATCTGCGATACAGCTATCATGCGCTCCAGCATTCATCACCACCGCACCGCCCAAAGTTCCAGGAATACCCACAGCCCATTCCAATCCTTCCCATCCCAAAGCCGCTGCGTCCCATGCTAAACTAGGGATAGGTTCTCCCGCGGATACAGTTAATTGACCTGTAGCTGGATCAAAGTTTTTAGACCGGAGATGACGAGTAGCGATGACTAAACCGGGGATACCGCGATCGCTCACCAACAAGTTAGAACCAGCACCTAGTATTGTGACTGCTAAATCATTCTCTTTGGCGTACTCAATACTTGCTTGCAACGCTCCTAAATCGCGGGGAGAAACGTAGCATTCAGCCTCTCCTCCCACCCGATAAGAAGTAAATGCCGACAAGGAAGTATGGGTTTTGAGCGGACAATCAGTTCCTGGTAAGTAAATTAATTTGCTATTATCCACATCATCTTTAGTTTGTAGTTGTGGAGTCAAATCAGAAAATTTGCAGATTTTGCTAAATCCCTGGGAAGTTATCATCTTTACTTAAATTGGTAATTTTTGACTTATGTTCTTTATTTACCAGAAAAATCCGGTACTGGAGTTAACTAATCAAACCCTGCCAGAGTGCAGTTCTGATCCTAAGATGTGGCAATTGCCGGTTCACTCATAGTGGTAATAAGTTCAGGAATAGCCTGATTCAAATTACCCGCACCTAAAAATAATGCCAAATCTCCCGGACGGAGGGTTTGCAGTAAAAATTCACTCACTAAAGGTAAAGTGTGCTGATAAACCACTTCAGGGTTGTATTTACTAATTGCAGTGGCTAAATCCTGTCCACTAACTTGTCCTAAATCAGGCTCACCCGCACTATAAATATCAGTTAGCACAACTAAATCAGCATGGGTAAAAGACTCAGCGAACTCTTTTAAAAACGTTAATGTCCGAGTATAACGATGGGGTTGGAAGATAGCAACTACCCTTTGTCCAGGTCTAGTTTGAAGACGAGCTGCGGCTAGAGTAACACGAATTTCACTAGGATGATGGGCATAGTCATCAATAAAAGTCACCCCAGCAGCTTCACCTCGAAACTCAAACCGTCGTCTTGCACCTTCAAAGCTAGTAATCCCTTTGGCAATTTCTCCAAATTCTAATCCCAAAACTCTACCCACAGCTACTGCTGCTAAAGAATTGCTGAGGTTATGATGACTTAATAGCTGTAAATTTAGTACCCCCAAGGCTTGACCTTTTTCCCATACTAAAGCTGTTGTCCCATCAGCCCGATAATCTATATTAGTAACGGTGTAGTCAGCACCTTTATCTGGGTAAAGACTATAGCTAATGGTTGGTTTCAGGCGCTCGCGCACTGTTTCGCAATCAATACTACCTACCAAAGTTTTGCAACCTTGAGCAAAGGTTTGGAAGGTATTAACTACCTCTTCTAAACTTTCGTAGTGGTCAGGATGATCTAATTCAATATTAGTAATAATACCAATCTCTGGAGCGTGCTTCACCAAAGAACCATCAGACTCATCTGCTTCCGCTACTAAATAACGGCTAGACCCCATTCTGGCATTACCTTCCCAAGCCTTAACTTCACCACCGACCAAAATCGTCGGATCAAGTCCAGCTTGCAAAAGCATATAACCAATCAGACTACTAGTAGTAGTTTTCCCATGGGTTCCGGCCACAGCAATACTGTAATAATCAGCAATCAAAGCCGCAAGAACATCAGAACGATGCCAAATTGGGCAACCTAATGCCAGCGCCGCTTTATATTCCAAATTATTAGCATTAATAGCTGTGGAACAAATCACTTGAGGCCAGGTTGTTTTTGCCGCAGACAACTTTTCTGGTGAAGTTAACAATAAATCATCAGCTGATGCTTCAGGGACAAAGAACTCCAGATTGTTTGCTTCTTGCTTACTAAAAATGTGAGCGCCTAGAGATTCTAACTTGTGCGTAATATGGTTAGGACGCAAGTCTGAACCAGATACTGGTAATTGACGTTTGGTTAGAACATAAGCCAAAGCAGACATTCCAATCCCACCAATTCCGATGAAATGAAATGGTCTACCACTAAAATCTATAGAATTACTCATTTTATTTACCTCTTACACCACACCACACCAGAATCACATAAGACACGCGTATCATACCAGGATTTTGATTTTTACAGATCCTAATTATCCCATCTAAAATATTCATCCCTGCTGAATGAGTAAATTTTGACTTTTGTTTTGCCCCCTGAGCCAGATTACCCCCCGAAAATTATTTTTAATCTGCTCATAAGATTATTCTGAAAATATCTGCTACATCGGGAAAGAAAATTGTGTAAATTTAAATACATTTCGTGATGACTTTTTTAGCACTAAGTAGGATGGCTTTAGATATAGCAATTTGCATCACTTACCAAAAGCCTCTGTCGGAATTGTCTACAATAGTACATTGGTAGTGAAATTATTGTTTAAATAGAAATCATTATTGGGAACAGGGAACAGGGAACAGGGGAAGAATTTTCTTCTTCTTCTTCTTCCTTCCTTCTTTCTAACTCCTGACTCCTGACTCCTGACTCCTGACTCCTTCTTATAAAATTCTGTATTTTTTTGTTGATCAAAGACTTTATCGTTATAAATAGCCGCCCCCTTTGCGATATGATTGGGGTCAACGATATCAACTTATAGGCATAAATACAGAGGGCAAGATACTGTGATTAGAGTTGCAATTAACGGTTTTGGGCGCATTGGACGTAACTTTGCCCGCTGCTGGGTGGGTAGAGAAAATAGCAATATTCAACTGGTCGGGATTAATGACACATCTGACCCTAGAACTAATGCTCACTTGCTTAGATATGACTCAATGTTAGGCAAGCTGCAAGGTGTAGATATTAGTGCTGATGATAACTCTATAACCCTTAATGGTAATACAGTTAAGTGCGTATCTGATCGCAACCCAGATAACTTACCCTGGAAAGAGTGGGGAATTGACCTGATTATCGAATCAACAGGCGTTTTTACCAGCAAAGAAGGGGCAATGAGGCACGTAAATGCCGGAGCTAAAAAGGTTCTGATTACCGCTCCTGGCAAAAATGAAGATGGTACTTTTGTAATTGGTGTCAATCATCATGATTATGACCACAACATCCATAACATTATCAGTAATGCCAGTTGTACAACTAACTGTTTAGCTCCCATTGCCAAGGTATTAGATGAAAAATTTGGGATCATCAAAGGCATAATGACCACTACCCACAGCTACACAGGTGATCAGCGTTTACTAGACGCTTCTCATCGTGATTTGCGTCGGGCAAGAGCAGCAGCTATCAACATCGTTCCCACCTCTACTGGTGCAGCAAAAGCAGTAGCGTTGGTACTTCCTCAGTTGAAGGGTAAGCTAAATGGTGTGGCTTTGCGTGTACCAACCCCTAATGTTTCCATGGTGGATTTTGTAGTACAAACTGAAAAGCGCACTATTGCCGAAGAGGTTAACCAAGCTCTGAAAGAAGCTGCTGAAGGTCCATTGAAAGGCATTTTAGGTTACAGCGAATTGGAACTTGTATCTTCTGACTATCAAGGTACAGATGAATCTTCTATTGTTGATGCCAACTTGACTCTAGTTATGGGCAATGACATGGTGAAAGTCATGGCATGGTATGACAATGAATGGGGTTATAGCCAACGTGTTCTTGATTTGGCGGAATTAGTAGCTGAAAAATGGGTTTAATTGTCCTTTGTCAGTTGTCCTTTGTCCTTTGTCCGTTGTTTTTCTTTACCACTGACCACTGACTACTGACTACTGACCACTGTACGGGCGAAGCATTTGGAGAACTATTTTTGGCAATGACCGATAATTTATCTTCCAAATGCTTCGCCCCTACTGACCAAAATGTTGGAATCCCTGGCTGAGGCTGAGAACTTGGTCGGGGATTTCTGCTTTTTCGTGGTGTAAAATCACTTTTGAGCCTGGGGTAATTGTGCCAATTATGGCTGCACCTGTGCCTAATTTTTGCACTAATGCTAATGCAGGTTCTGGTGGTAAACACAGGACTAATTCAAAATCTTCGCCACCATAGAGGGCGTATTTTAATGATTTTTCTGGTGTGAGCCACCCTTCAAAGGCTGATGGTAAGGGTATTTTACTAGATTCTATAACCGCACCGACGTTACTGGCTCGGCAAATTTGTAATATTGCGTCTGCTAAACCGTCGCTGCTATCCATACCGGACATAGGCAGGGAACAGGGGGATATGAGAATTTCTTTGAGGATAGAGATTACATCTAAACGGGGTTTGGGGCGTTGGTGGGCGGTGATTAAGGCTGCCTTGGCTTCAGTTTTGAGGTTTTGAGCTATTTCGGGATGTAAGAGTAATTCTAAGCCTGCACGGGAGGCTCCATGTATACCTGTGATGACAATAGCATTTCCTACTTGAGCGGTGGCACGACGGATGATGAAATTGGGGTTAGCTTGACCTAAGGCAGTAATTGCTAAAGTGGTAATGGGCGATCGCACTATATCACCACCAACTATGAGAACATGATACTTTGACAAGCATTCTGTCATGCCCTGATATAGTCGCTCAACCCAATTTACAGTTACATCTCCCGGTAAACCTAATCCCACAGTTATGCCCACGGGAGTCGCCCCCATTGCTGCTAAATCGGATAAATTAGCCGCCGCAGCCCGCCAACCAGCATCCTCTGGAGAGGTGGTAACATCACTAAAATGCACACCGTCAACGAGCATATCTGTAGTAACTATCAAAGATTGATTTGGTAAGGTTTCTAAAACTGCGGCATCATCACCAATTATATCGGGTGGACAAAAGCGTTGTAATCTTTCTAAAAGACCTTGTTCGCCAATATCTCGAACTCGTAAGCCAGATAAATCACTATTCATAATTAAATGTACTCATTACTTTATGGCAATAGATCCTGATAGTTCAATACCTTCGCCAAATTGAAAAAAGCCTTGATTTGGAGGTTGGGTTGTGGAACGTTAGCGTTGGCAAGCAATAGCATGAAATCCAATGTATTTGTTGAGTCGCGCTGTCGCTTAACCCAACAAAGCAAAAAATGGCGAAAGTATTGATAGTTTGTAAGTAATACCTAAAGATAGATGAAATTTTACTAATCTTAAAATTAATCGTAAAGAATCGGACTTATATAGTATATAATGCCCAAATGAGTTTTTTCTGGTGTGTAATGGTGCTATAAAAATGACACTTTCCCTGAAAGATAATTTACATTGGTTACAAGTGCAACGTTATTCTGAACTCCTGCACGTCTTAGTAGGAAGGACTCTGAAAGTTCGCTACCGGGGTTCTTTTCTGGGGGTTTATTGGTCACTATTAAACCCTTTAATCATGACAGGGCTGTATACTGCCATTTTTGGTGCTACCTTTGCATCTTATTATGGTAACTCCATTATTAACTATATGCTGGCAGCACTGACGGGGCTGTTGGTCATCAATTTTTTCTCAGCTTGCACATCCCAAGCTTTATCCAGCGTGGTTGGAAATGGTGCATTATTAAATAAAATTCGCTTGCCAGTCAGTGTTTTTCCGGTATCAATGGTGGCAGCTAATGTACTCCAGTAAGGTTCAAGAAGATATGTATCCCTTAGTGTCCGTTGCTATTCCAGTCTACAACGGTGAAAATTATATGCGTGATGCCATTAACAGTGTTTTGGCACAAACATATTCTAATTTTGAGGTATTGGTAGTCAATGATGGCTCACGAGATGGAGGCACAACAGAGGAAATAGCTCTTTCCTATGGCGATCGCATTCGTTATTTTTCCAAGCCCAATGGTGGAGTGGCTTCAGCTTTAAATTTGGCATTAAAAGAAGCTAAAGGTGAATATTTTTGTTGGCTATCTCATGATGATGTCTATCTTCCAGATAAAGTAGCCAAAGAAATGGAAAAGCTGCTGTCACTACCTGATCCCAATAGTGTAGTGTTCTGTCGGTATTCCATTATCAATTCTGATGGACAATATCTATATGATGCTCCCCTCCCACCTCAGTTTCCACCTCATCAAGCTGCTTATCAATTGATTTTAAAACAGTGGCTTCATTGCTGTACCATCTTAGCACCCACATCCTTGTATCTGGAAAGTGGTAGTTTTAGGGAAGACTTACCAACTACACAAGACTACGATTTATTAGTAAAAATTGGACTGAAACACCCTTTTATAGAGATACCAGAGGTACTTTTAAAAGCACGCTCACATTCAGAACAGGGAAGTTTAACTCTTGGACATTTGAAAGAAGTTGAACATTTTTTTGCAGAACACATCCCTTTGCTATCAGCCGAGTATATGTCTACTAACTTCAGAAGTCAGGAAAGTATTGATGCGTTTTTGGCATTAGGCAAACAGATGTGCGATCGCCACTTTCCGAATGCTTTGCTCACAGTTGCCAAGCAATTAATTTATTGCGAAGCACAACGAGCAGAACCAGAATCCTTGTGGCAAGCTATTTATCAACTAACTATCAAAGACTATTCTGTGACTGTGGAAAAGCTAAATATTCAAACAGATCAACATTCATCTGCACCATATACTGATAACAAACTCAAAGTATTGGCACGCCGATGGCTACCACCACAGGTGAGGATTAAACTTCAGCAATTGCGATATAATCTGCGACATATCCTATTATCAAGTCAGCCTGCTACCCAAGAGAACGAGAAAACACGCCTTGCTTCCTTAGATTTTGAGAAAATCTATGAAAACAATGGATTTGCTGGCACAGAATCCCGATCAGGAGAAGGCTCTAGTCTCTTTCAAACTCGCATTATCCGTGAGGAAATTATCAAACTATTAGACGAGTTAGAAGTCAAATATCTTCTTGATGTTCCTTGCGGAGACTGGAATTGGATGCGATATGTGAATTTGTCCAACATCTACTACACTGGTGGTGATATAGTTCAAACTATTATTGATAATAATAACAAATTACATGGTAATGAAAATTGCAAATTCGAGTATCTAAACATTATTACTGGACCGCTACCAAAGGCTGATCTGATCCTTTGTCGAGATTGTTTAGTTCATCTAAACTTTATTGATGGATTAACAGCCCTGGAACAGTTTCGTAAAAGTGGGGCAAAATGGTTACTCACAACCACATTTACTGAAAGAGACAGCAATACTGATCTATACGAAGGAGCTATTTGGCGACCTCTAAATCTGGAGAAACCTCCTTATAATCTGCCTAAAGCACATCGTTACATCAACGAAGGATGTACAGAGGGTGGTAATTTGTTTGGCGACAAGTGTTTAGGGTTGTGGCAATTAAATTAAATTTGATAGATGAATATATTACAAGTCAATTACACAGATATATTAGGACACCGTTTTAACGGTGGATCTTTGATTCCTTGGTTGCGCGATCGCGGACACAATGCAATTCAAGCAGTAGGAATAAAACAAAATATGGGAGATACTTCTATTAATCTAATTCCAACTCAGTCGAATAAACTTTCCCAATTAGTTAACCGGATAGAAAACTTCATTAGTATTCATAATGTTCTGTATCCACAGTCTTTCCTTTTACCTTTTAATTCAATATTCAAAGAAGCAGATGTAGTCCATTATCATATTATCCACAATCAATTTTTCAGCTATCTAGCTTTTCCTTGGTTAACCAAACTCAAGCCAGCAGTGTGGTCATTACACGACCCTTGGGCAATTACAGGGCATTGTATTCACCCATTCGATTGTCAGGGTTGGAAAACAGGCTGTAATCCTTGTCCACACCTTGATTATCCATTTGCCATACATCATGACCGTGCATGGCTTAATTACAAACTTAAAAATTTTGCTTATCAAAATTCTCAGTTACATTTGATTGTGGCAAGTCAATGGATGCAAAATTTGGTTGAGCAATCTCCATTACTGAGTAACTTTCCAGTGCATCAAATACCGTTTGGATTAGACTTGAATTTATTTTCACCCGGTAACAAAGCTGAAGCCAAAACAAAACTTGGAATTCCTGCTGATGAAATTGTGATCGGGCTAAGGTCTCTTCCAGGCCCATATAAAGGACTTGAGTATTCTATTAAAGCACTGGGATTATTACCTGCTAATGCACCAATCCATATATTAACTTGTCAAACAAAAGGCTTACTATTATCTCTTGCAGATAAGTTTCCGATCACAGAACTAGGGGAACTTCATAGTGATACAGCAATGGTAGATTTTTTTCGGGCGACGGACATCCACCTGATGCCTTCTATGGCTGAGAGCTTTGGGATGATGGCTATGGAAGCTGCTGCTTGTGGTGTTCCATCAGTTATATTTTATGGCACACCATTATCCGAAATTTGTTTTGCTCCAGAAGGTGGAATTGCGGTAACCCGAGGTGATTCTTGGCAACTAAGCCAAGCACTTTATTCACTAATACAGGATCAGCAAAAGCGATTAGCTATGGGGCAGAAAGCTCGATATCTTGCCGAAAAAAAATATGATTTTGACACATATGCCAATTCTATTTTTCGTGTATACGAGCAGGTATTATCAAATTCATAAAAATACAGGAAACTAAAAATTCAAAGCATGAAAGTATCTATTATAACACCTGCGTATAATCAAGCACAATTTATTGAAGAAACAATTAATAGTGTACTCAATCAAGATTATCCTGACATTGAGTACATTGTCTTGGACGACGGTTCAAATGATGGTACAGATCAAATTTTGATGTCCTATATTGATCGTTTGAAATATGTTCGTCACGAAAATATCGGTGAAAGTAAAACAGTAAATAAAGGTTATCATCTGTGTTCTGGTGATGTAATTGGTATTGTTAATTCAGACGATCCTTTGTTTACAGATGAAGCAGTTTCTCGTATAGTCGAATGTTTTCAAAAAAATTCCAATGCTTTAGCCGTATATCCTGACTGGGTTTCTATTGATGAAGAAGGAAATATCATCAATCGTATTATTTTGCCCCAATATACTATCAAAAATATGCTAGAGGAATTTAATGTCGCTTTAGGACCTGGGATGTTTATCAAAAGTAGCGCCCTTATGAAGGTAGGATATAGAAATGAATCTTTAAAATATACTGGTGATTTAGATTTATCTTTCCGTTTGGCTCTAGAGGGTAGTTTAGCTCACATTCCGGTTTTTTTGGCCACACACCGAGTGCATTCTAGAGCAGCTTCTTCAACATCTCAAGGAAGTTTAATGGCAAAAGAAGTCCTTCGTCTAGCTACATCCAGCCTAAAATCATCAATGTTGCCATTATCCATTATTCAGAAAAATCGGGTAATTTTAGCGAATGCACATTTTATAGCCTCTGCTTATTGCGGTAGTAACAAACTGTTGCAATTTAAGTACATTGGTAAATCTATATTTTTTGACCCCAGTGTTATTGGCATAACTTACTTTAAAAGAAGTAGAAATTTAGTCAAGATAAAAAAAGATACTATTGCTACATACATATTTATAAAAATGAAAGATATCCGTTCAGCTATCCCCCCAGGAATTAAGACGATGTTGAAGAGTTTTCTGGGTTTACGGTGACAGTTAAAGTTAATAAGAATTTCAAACCTTTAAAAATAACAATTACAGACTGACCAAAGCCTTTTTTGAACAAAAATCCTGAATAACAATTATTTATTTCTACTGCTTTTTGTAACTAACATTATTTCATTTTTCATCTATGAACCGAAAATTATATCCTCAATTACGGCTGTTGATAGAGATGTCGAAGATGGAAATCCGCAAACGTTATCTTGGCACTCTGTTAGGTAGTACCTGGGCAATTCTTTCCCCTTTAATAAACACTAGTTTAATCTATATTGTGATGATATATGGATTAAAAGCTGGAGGTGCAGTAGGGAATGCACCCTATGTTAGTTGGCTAATTTCTGGGATGTTAGCTTGGTCTTTTATGCTAGAAATTATGTCCACAGGAATTAATGCTATTGTAGAAAACTCCCATTTAGTGACAAAAATTCGGTTTCCTTTGCGCCTATTAGTGATAGTAAAGGTGGTTTCTGCCATGCCAATTCATATTTTATTGATGTTGATTCTCATGCTGGTAATGGCGGTGCAAGGTGTTGGATCTTTTACGTACTGGCTACAATTGCCCTACTACTTCCTCTGTGCAACAATTCTAACCCTGGGCATAAATTATCTTACTTCAGCCGCTCAGGTCTTTACCAGGGATGTTGGTAGTATTATGGGAGTGATTTTACAAGCCTTATTCTGGGCTACGCCAATCTTTTGGAGAACTGATCTAATTATCAATACAAAATTTCGATTTCTGCTCTATAGTCCATTTGCCTATATTGTTACTGGATACCGTGATAGTCTATTTGATGCTTTACCTTTTTGGCAGCGTCCAGTGGAAACTATCATATTCTGGATTACTGCACTACTGATTTTCTTTTTTGGTATGTTTTTCTTCCAGCGTGTTCGTACTCATTTTGCCGATGTGCTTTAATCTATGTCTGATAGTATAATTTCTGTTCGTAATTTAAGTAAATCCTATCGTCTCTATTCTAAGCCTGCTGATCGGCTCAAAGAATTACTGTTCCCTTGGCGTACTTATCATTCTTCTTTTTTTGCCCTTCAAGATATTAGTTTTGATCTCCAAAAAAACGAACATTTGGGCATTATCGGGATGAATGGTGCTGGTAAGTCAACTCTTTTACAGATTTTGGCTGGGGTGTTAACTCCTACTAGCGGAACAGTAGAAATCAATGGGCGTGTTTCTGCATTGCTCGAATTGGGAGCGGGATTTAATCCAGAATTAACTGGGAGGGAAAATGTAGATTTTTTAACTACAACCTTAAATTCTGGTAAAAATATTACCAAAGATGCTACTGAAAGAATCATCAATTTTGCTGATATTGGTAACTTTATCGATCAACCCGTTAAGACCTATTCTAGTGGTATGTTTGTGCGTTTGGCTTTTGCTATGAATATTATTAATGCTCCAGATATTCTTATTATTGATGAAGCATTGGCAGTTGGAGATATTTTATTTCAACAGAAATGTATGCGAAGCCTGATTGAGTTTTGTACTCAAGGAACTGTTTTATTTGTAAGTCACGATCCATCATCTGTTAAAAAAATTTGCACTAAAGCATTATGGATTGAAGACGGAAAGATTAGAGAATTTGGCGATGCTAAGGAAATTTGCGATAGATATGTTGGCGCTGCTAATGAAGAATTTGGACGAAATTATACTGAAAACATCCAAGACATTAAATTTGAGCAAAATATATCTATATCAAAATCAAATACTGTACAATTGTCTGATGAGATATCAGATCAGAAAAAAATTAAAATTGACTTATTAGCTCATGCCAAATCTGGGGTTTTCGACAAATATGATTGTATTGGCACTCGTGAAGCAGAAATACTAGACGCATCATTTGAAAAGATCAATCCAAGTGATTCTGTAGTATTTACAGGTAATGAGTCTTGCCGATTAGTGGTTTACTTGCGATCACTTAAGGACTTGCCTAATGCTGTAGTTGGTTTTATTGTCAAAGATAAGCTTGGTCAGTATATCTTAGGATTGAATTCCTTTGATTGTAAATTGCCGCTCAATATTTTAGCGAATCAAGTTTATGCCGTTGTATTTGAGTTTAATTTACCCAAAATAGCAAATGGTAATTACACTATAGATTTGGCAATTGCTGAAGGTAGTGTAGATAACTATAGACAATTACACTGGATTTATGATGCTTTACAATTTGGAGTTGAAAGATTTGACTATCGTGGAGTAATGATAGAACCTTTAATAGATAGTGTTTATCTTATGCAATAGTTATAATTATCAATCCACAAAATTTTACTTAATTGATTAAGAGGTTTTTAATGAATAACGACATTTTAGATGTTATTTACAATGAGGGTGAAAGATTAATTCCCTTTATCACTCACAACGAGGATGAGGTAATCAGACATTTTAGCTCCTATGATTTCTTTGCTAAAATCATTAAGATGGATGTTGAAAACAATAATGTTGAAGAAGCTGATGTTTTAGATGTTGGCTTTGGCTGTGGATATGGTTGTTTAATACTTTCTAAAATACCAGGTATAAAACAGGTAACAGGAATAGATGTATCCTATGCTTGTAAATCTTATGCTCAAGAAAACTATGGAGCAAGAAACATTGATTTTGTGGTAGTAGATGCTGGAGAATACCTAGCACAAAAACACCCCTTTGGTTACATTACATCAAGAGGAGTCTTAGAACACATACCCAATGGACTTAGTTTAACCAAAAACTCGAATTATACTCAACGCTTAATTATTGATGTTCCCTATAATGAAAAACCGGGAAATGATCATCATATTATTGTTGGTATTAAAGAGGATGCGTTTCAAGATTATGAAAACTACGAGTTATTTTATGAAGGACTAGACGGCACAATTTATGATGCTGCTAACAAACCATCTGACGCAAATATGATCCTGTGTGTAGCTAGTCGTGAAGGTTTACCTCCTGTTAGAGAAATGTTTGACTTTCCAATTCAACCAGTAACTATAGAATATGTAAAAACAGAAATGTTGGCTTGTTCTCAAGACTCTATTCTTCAGTTTCAGAATCGTTATTTTAGTTATAAAAATCCTACAGATTTATTATTAGCAGCAGAAAAAGCCATTCAACAGGTAGATGTTGTCTTGGATGTTGGTCCAGGTATTGCACCAATGAATTATTTCAGACCAAAATTTCATATATTATTAGAACCATTTGATGAGTATGTGCAAATTTTAAACCATAGATTTGCCAATGATGGCAGTATTTTTGTTATATCTGGTACAGCCCAAGAGTTAATGAGTAGTTTTGCTGCCAATTCTGTAGATACAGTTTTTTTATTGGATGTAATTGAGCATCTTCACAAAGAAGATGGTGTAAATATACTATCCCATGCTGAACGGGTGGCAAGAAAGCAGATCATTGTGTTTACTCCTTTGGGTTTTATGCCTCAAACTGTTCATGAAGGAGAAAAAGATGGTTGGGGATTAGGAGGTGCATCAGTCCAAGAACATCTTTCTGGTTGGACTCCCGAAGATTTTGGCTCAGGATGGGATCTTCATATCTGTGAAACATTTCATAAATTTGATTTTAGGAATCAATTGCTGAATAAAGAATATGGTGCTTTTTTTGCCATTAAGAATTTCTTTGGTAAACCCACCCCAGAACCGCAATCAATTCCAAATATTCGTAAACTTTTACCATCTGAGATTGAACTGGAAAAAGTTAGGGTAGAGTTGATGAATACTCAAGCTGCTTTAGTTAACACACAACATCAATTAGTTAACATACAAGATGAATTAGTCAACACACAACATCAACTACAGAAAATTTCCGAACACCCAGTAGTTAGAGTTTTGAGAAAAATTAGAAAAGTTTTTAAAAGTCCTGGCTTTTAGCGACATACAGGGAAAAATCCCTATACAAATCCAGCCCAAATAGTTATATCTATGATCAAGTGTAAACTTGACCTGGAATCGTTATATACTAAACAGGTCTTAAAACAGTCATACTGACCCAAAAAAGGAAAGATTCTGGAATAGGCTTCACTAATGCCATAAATTCAGATATTTTCCTCTCTCCGTATAACCTCTGTAGTTGAAATCCTATAGTTTATAGATAGCAAAATATGAAAATTCTGGTCATTGGTGTGACGGGAATGTTAGGCAATGCCATGTTCCGAACCTTCTTAAATAGCAATTTTGGTCACGATGTAGTGGGTACGGCACGTAGCACAAATGCTTTAGATTGGTTTGATGGAGCAACTTCTGAGCAGATTATTACAGGTGTTGATGTCGAAAACCATGACTCGTTGGTTAGGATATTCGCAAAAGTACGCCCACAAATAGTGATAAATTGTGTTGGTTTAGTAAAACAACTTGCTGAAGCAAATAATCCACTGTTGGCAGTACCCCTCAATACCTTGCTACCACATCGGCTTGCGGCTTTGTGTTCTCTTGTCGGCGCTCGCTTAATTCATATTAGTACCGATTGCGTTTTCTCAGGGGACAAGGGGAATTATCTTGAGTCTGACTTTGCTGATGCCCAGGATCTCTATGGTCGTTCTAAGTTATTAGGAGAGGTAGATTATCCTCATGCTATAACACTGCGTACTTCAATAATTGGACATGAACTTTCTGGGAATCATAGTCTGATTGGTTGGTTTCTTTCACAGGAAAATAAAGTTAAGGGTTTCACCCGTGCTATATTTTCAGGACTACCAACTATGGAGTTAGGAAGGGTGGTACATGATTTTGTGTTGCCTCATCCAGATTTGCATGGTTTATATCATGTAGCAGCAAAGCCCATTGATAAGCATAATTTGCTGAAGCTAGTAGCCGAAATCTATGGCAAAAAAATAGAAATTGTGGCTGATGATGGCTTTGTTATTGATCGTTCTTTGAATGCTCACAGGTTTTATGAGAAGACTGGTTATGTAGCCCCAGCATGGCAAGATTTAGTAGCACAAATGTATGAGTTCAAATAATTAAGGTAGGAAATATGTTTAAAGATAAAGTGTTAATGATTACTGGTGGGACTGGTTCTTTTGGTCATGCCGTCCTGAAGAAGTTTCTGGAAACTGATGTGCGAGAAATTCGGATTTTCAGCCGGGATGAGAAAAAACAGGAGGATATGCGGATTGCTTTCGGTAATCCCAAGTTAAAGTTTTATCTTGGTGATGTGCGAAACTACGATAGTATTCAAGATGCCATGAAAGGCGTAAACTATGTTTTTCATGCAGCCGCATTGAAACAAGTACCTGCTTGTGAATTCTATCCGATGGAAGCAATACGGACTAATGTACTTGGTGCTGAGAATGTAATTAATGCTGCTATTGCTAATCGTGTAGAACGAGTAATAGCACTAAGTACAGATAAAGCTGTATATCCTATCAATGCTATGGGACTATCTAAAGCTATGATGGAAAAGCTGATAGTTGCCAAAGCAAGAACGCTTGGTGCTGGAGAAACGGTTCTTTGTGGGACTCGCTACGGCAATGTAATGGCTTCTCGTGGTTCAGTAATTCCTCTGTTTGTCAGCCAATTGAAGCAAGGAAAAGAAATTACCATAACTGATCCGTCAATGACACGCTTTTTGATGTCTTTGGAGGATTCTGTGGATCTGGTACTTTATGCTTTTAAACATGGAGAACAGGGAGATATTTTTGTGCAAAAATCTCCAGCTTCGACTGTAGAAGTTTTGGCTTTGGCTTTAAAAGAGATATTCCAGGGGAATAGCTCAATTCGTATTATTGGTACTCGTCATGGTGAGAAATTGTATGAGTCTTTAGTGTCTCGTGAAGAAATGGCAAAAGCTGAGGATATAGGACAGTATTTTCGCATTCCAGCAGATAATCGTGATCTGAATTACAATCTTTACTTTACAGAGGGTGAACCAGCGATCGCTAAGTTATCTGACTATACATCTCATAATACAGAACAGCTAGAAGTTGAAGGAGTCAAACAATTGCTGTTAAAACTCGATTTCATTCAGGAGCAACTCAATGCTTAAGGTGATGACCATTGTTGGTACGCGTCCAGAACTCATCAAAATGAGCCGAGTTATTGCCGAATTAGATAAGTATACTAGGCATATTTTGGTGCATACTGGACAGAACTATGATTATGAACTGAATCAGGTTTTTTTTGATGACTTGGAAATTCGTAAACCTGACTACTTTCTCGCTGCTGCTGGTGCTAATGCGGCGCAAACTATTGCCCAAGTAATTGGTAAAACTGATGAAATTTTAGAAAAAGAAACTCCTGATGCTGTCATGCTTTACGGAGATACAAATTCCTGTTTGGCCGTTTTGTCTGCTAAACGCCGAAAAATCCCTATCTTTCACATGGAAGCTGGCAATCGTTGTTTTGATCAAAGAGTACCAGAAGAAATAAACAGAAAAGTTCTCGATCATCTTTCGGACGTGAATATGGTTCTAACGGAACACGCAAGACGCTATCTCTTAGCCGAAGGAATTCGTCCCGATATGATATTTAAAACCGGCTCTCATATGCCGGAAGTGCTTGATTATTATTTGCCCAAAATTCGTCAGTCTGATATCTTGACGCGGTTAGGATTGGAACCTCGTAAGTATTTTGTGATCAGCGCACACCGGGAAGAAAATGTAGATTCTCCTCAAGTTTTAACCGATTTTCTCGATACTTTAAATGCCTTGGTCAAGGAATATGAATTATCTGTAATTGTTTCCACCCATCCTCGGACTCGTAAGCGGTTAGAAAATATTGAACCTATAGCTTTGAGTGAGAAGATTGTTTTTAGTAATCCTTTTGGTTTTTTGGACTATATACAATTACAAATGCAAGCATTTTGTGTGTTGTCTGATAGTGGCACAATTACTGAAGAAGCGTCATTACTCAATTTACCAGCAATTACGATTCGCAACGCACATGAACGGCCTGAAGGAATGGATGCTGGTGTGCTTGTGATGAGTGGACTTAAAAGCATTAGTGTCTTAGATGCTGTAAGAGTAGTTACTACCCAATTTGCTGAATCTACAACGCCTATTTTGCCAGTAGCTGATTATAAAAATTCTCATGTATCAAAGCAGATTGTACGTATTGTTTTAAGTTACGTTGACTATATTAATCGTGTTATTTGGTCTAAATCATAAAAGTAAAAATTATCATGATTTAACATAGGATATATGTCAAAAACACAAATGGAAACTCATCCTTCAGAAAGAGCAGTTCTTCATATCATGCACAATTGGGGAGGGGGTGTAGAAAGATGGGTACAAGATTATTGTCGTACAGATACTTCTAGAAAAAATATAGTATTAAAATCTATTGGTATATCAGGAATCCCTGGTCAAAAATTATCACTTTATCAGCACATTGATGATCAAAATCCTATTAGAGTGTGGTCACTAACAAGTTCTATTTTTGCTACTTCTATTTATAACTTGGATTATTACTTTGCCTTAGAAGAAATCATTAGCGATTTCAATGTTAGTGTAATTATGATATCTTCATTTATCGGGCATTCATTAGATATTTTAAACACAGGAATTAAAACTATTATTATTTGTCATGACTATTATCCTTTCTGTCCTGCTATAAATATTTATTTTGAAAAAATATGCCGTGAATGTAAGTTAAGCCATTTACAGAGTTGTTTAGTAGAAAATCAATATAATAAATTTTTTCCCGGTATATCAGCTTCAGAATGGATACTAATTCGCAAAATTTTTATCAAACTTATTTTAGATTATAAAATTACATTAGTTGTACCGTCTTTATCTGTAAAGACCAACTTAATCCTTTTAGAACCTAAATTTGGTAATGTAAATTTTGTGGTTATTCCTCATAGTATAGAAGTAGAAGATTTAAAATCATATCAAAATAAAAATTTGAATCAGCAAAAAACAATCATTCAAGAAAAGTTAAAAATTCTTATATTAGGCAGACTATCTATCCAAAAAGGTTTAAATCTTTTTAAAGAAAGCTATGAGGAAATTCTCAAATATGCTGATATTATACTATTAGGATGTGGAGACAATGGTATATTATTTACAGGAACTAAAGGTATTGAAATTACAGCCTATAATTATTCATTAAATGATTTACCAAGACATATAAAAAAAATATCACCAGATATAGGTCTTTTATTGTCAGTTTTGCCAGAAACTTTTAGCTATACTTTAAGTGAATTAATGCTATTAGGTGTTCCACCATTAGCAACAAAGCTAGGTAGTTTTGAAAACCGCATAATTGATGAATTAAATGGCTTTTTATTTTTAGCTGAAAAAAATGCCTTGATCCAAAAAATAAAATATTTGTCAGAGAATAGAAATCTTATCTTAGAAGTAGCAAAAAATCTTTCACAAGAATCACATTCAAATTTACAGCAAATGATTGATGATTACGAAAAAATAATTACATCTAATATTACTGAAATAAATAATAAAAATTTAACTGATACAAGTTTAGTAAGTGTTATACAAAAACAACTAGAAGAAACACAGTTAAAAATACAACAAATTCAATTAGATATAGAAATTAATAACATTATTATTAATAATATGCGGCTTAAAAAACACTTAAGAGTACCTCTTTCTCAAAAATCAAAACATTTTGATTATTTTAAGCAAAACTTCTTTGGAATTTGGGAATTTATAAGAAGATTAGCCATTAAATTTCATTTATTTAAGTAAATATGAGTATTGAGTAATAAATATGTTGGTTACACAAAAAATTGCTATTGTTTTAGCCACCTACAACCCTAACCTGGAATATTTCCAAAAACAGATTGAATCAATTAAAAATCAAACTTATAAAAATTGGGTTTGTCACATAATTGATGACTGTTCTCAAATGGAATATCAAATAGCTATTCAAAAAGTTATTGCTGAAGATCTAAGGTTTATTTGCCACTTCCATAATAATAATCTCAATCATTATCATAACTTTGAAAGAGGTTTAAAATATGCTATTCAAGATTCAGAAATCACTGCCATAGCTTTAGCAGATCAAGATGATATTTGGTATCCTAAAAAATTATCTGTATCACTGGAAAAACTACGTTCTGAAAAAGCAGTATTAGTACATTCAGACTTAGAAATGATAGATAGTAATGATCAAATCATTAATTATTCTACGTGGAAATTTGAAGCACGTAAACCTGAGAAATTATCTACTGATTTATTATTACTGCGTAATGTAGTAACTGGCTGTTCCGTATTATTTTGCACTTCTCTAATAAAAGATGTTCTGCCATTTCCTCCTCAAAAACGAATTCACTGGTATCATGATTGGTGGATAGCTCTAATTGCAGCCCAAAAAGGTAAAATTGCACATATTCATCAACCTTTAGTTATGTATAGAATTCATGGTTTAAATAATGTGGGAGTAACACAAGATGCAGGTAAATTTTACCGTGAGTTATTAGCTTGGATAAGTAAAAAATTTAAAATTACTGGTAATAGTTATTTAGTTCATAGAGACTTTAGTAAATTATTCTATGAACGATTTCAACAAGAATTAGATAATGTAAATTGGTCTAATCCTTTTGATGATAAAAATTTAGATTTTGGTTTTAAAATACTCAAACTATGCTATAAAAGTTTATTGTCAGGCTATAACTCAGAAGGTATAGCTTTGAGAATTTGGGTTTTGAAAGTTTTATTAGATTCACAAAAAATTAGATACCTGTTTTCCAAAAATAATAATAAGCATGAATAGACAATTAACTAATTCAGTATCAATTATCTTAGTTAACTATAATGGTGTAGATGTTTTAATAGATTGTTTAAACTCTCTAGAAAAATTTATTCCTAGAAATAACTGTGAAATCATTGCAGTTGATAATAACTCTCAAGATGATAGTGTAGATATTATTGAAAATCAATTCCCTCATATTAAATTAATTAAACTACCAAAAAACGTTGGTTTTGGATCAGGAAATAATGCTGGTGCAAAAGTAGCTAAAGGTGAGTTTTTATTTTTATTAAATACTGATACAATTCTTACTAATAACATTCTTCCCCATCTTTTAGAATTAATGTCTGAAAATCCAGATGTAGGAATTATTGGACCTAAATTACTTTTTCCAGATAAAAGTTTTCAAATTTCTTTCTCACCGGAAATTAGTATTAAAGGAGAATTTACAGCAAGAAAATTACATAAGAATGCTGAAAATAAAAATAAATTGGATATTATAGAACAGGATTTTCAAGATATTCAAGAAGTAGATATTGTTGTCGGAGCAGCATTTTTTATTAGAGCAGATTTATTTAATTTATTAGGTGGTTTTGACGAAAAATTCTTTATGTATTTTGAAGAGTCTGATTTGTGTCAAAGAGTCAGAAATGAAGGTTATAAAATTCTATATACTCCCCATGTATCCCTAATTCATATCAGAGGATATTCTGTTAATAAAATATCTAATAGAATGGCTGTAGAATATAGACGTAGCCAGATTTACTACTATCATAAACATCGTCCAATGTGGGAGATTTTGATTTTAAAAATATATTTAATGTTTAAGTTTTTATCTGAATATCTCAAAACATCTAATCCTTATAGTTGGGAAATTATCAAATTAAGTTTTATGTATAAATAATTATGTCTTTATTAATCAATCTTTCATTTCTCCTAACCAAACCCACAGGTACAACTACTTACACTCTTAATCTTCTACCTCATTTACAGAAACTTGATCCGATACTTTTAACTTCCCAATCTTTCCCTGACTATAAATGTTATCCAACTCCTCCTAACCTCACATCAGAACAAGGTTTAAAAGGACATTTAAACCGCTTAGTTTGGACACAATTCCAACTTCCAAAAATCTATCAAAACCTCAAATCGCAACTTTTATTTTCCCCTATTCCCGAAGCACCCCTATATACCAACTGTCGTTTTATTGTCACAGCCTTTGATATGATACCCTTGCGGTTTCCTAACCGCTTCTCACCATTAACCACATACCATAAATACTATACTCCTGAAGTTTTTAAACAAGCAGAGCATATTATTTGTATATCAGAATCAACAGCCAATGATATTATCCAATTTTACCAGATTCCTAGTCATAAAATAACACCAATTCTCTTGGCGGGAGATAACTCGCATTTCCAATTCCTCAACCTCCCCACCCGCAATTACTTCCTATATGTTGGTCGTCAAGACCCTTACAAAAACCTGCAAAGACTAATTACCGCTTTTTCCGCACTACCTCACAGAAATGATTATGAACTATGGTTAGCGGGACCCTATGATCAACGTTACTCCCCATTATTAGAAATACAAACTCAAGAATTAGGAATAAGTCATCTTGTTAAATTCCTTAACTATGTCTCCTATGACGAATTACCAATAATTATAAATCAAGCAATTGCGCTAGTTTTTCCTAGTTTGTGGGAAGGATTTGGTTTACCAGTGTTAGAAGCAATGGCTTGTGGTACTCCCGTTATTACCTCTAATGTTTCCTCCCTTCCAGAAGTTGCAGGAGATGCTGCTATTTTAATTAATCCCTATAATATAGAAGAAATTACAGCAGCAATGAAAATCATAATTAATGATTCAGAAACCAGAAAACAACTTTCAGAAAAAGGTCTAAAAAGAGCAAATCAATTTAGTTGGGAAAAAACCGGACTGGTTACAGTTGAAGTTTTAAAAAAGTATCTTTGAGTATAACTACAATTGGTGTACATCCTGATTCTATTGCAAGAGATAAAATCCCCGACTTCTTAGAGCAGTTGCTATATATTGTTGTTCATAACTAATTTAGGATTGCTATATGATAGAATAGAAGAAATATTGATTAGTAAAACCAAGGAGAATACCATGAACACCTCCATAGAACTTCCCAGCGGTAAAATCCTCAACATCACCCGATTTATTGCTCTAATTCCCAATAACAATAATATTGATAGTGATTATCAACTAATTTTAGAAGGATATCCTCATCCTATCAACTTAGAATCATCAGATGCTCAAAATCTGAAAATAATTTTGCAATCAAAACTAGATCAAAATACCCCAATTAGCACCCATAAATCAACATGGAATCAACAAGAACAACTCCAAAAAAATCAAAAAGCAATGGCAATTTTAGCACAACGTATTGCAGAACATAAAAATATGTCCGATGAAGAATCATTACAGCAACAAGAGTTTTTTGAAGAATTAAAAAAAACAGTTGATTCACAAAGACCAATAGGACAAAAATTATATTCAGAATTATGATAGTATTTATTGATTCAGGTGTGCTAGGACTGCTCACAAATCCCTATAAAATGGATGCAGCTAAAGATTGTGAAGAATGGCTTTATGCTTTGCTTGCTCGTGGAGTGTATATTTGTTCTTCTCAATTATGTGATTACGAAATTAGAAGAAGTTTAATCTTAATCTCTCAAAATAAACCTAAATCATCTAGTATTCAGAATTTAGATGAACTCCAAGAAATAATCTCGTTTTTACCTATAGACTGGGAATTATTAAAAGAAGCATCTACACTTTGGGCTTCTGCTCGTAGTCAAGGAATACCAACAGCAGATAATAAAAGTTTGGATATTGATATTATTATCTGTAGTCATTGGCAAAAACTTAAAGAAGAGTTTCCTGGTCGCTATATTGTGATAGCAACTACAAATGTCAAACATTTAAGTCGCTTTGCTGAGGCAAAAAACTGGGTGGATATTCAATTTTAAAACCATTATGTAATACTAAAAGTAATAATTTTCTTACTTGAGATCAAAACCATGAGAATTACATCCAAAGGACAAGTCACTATTCCCGTAGAAATACGTGAACAATTAGGACTTACACCCAACACAGAAGTAGAATTTGAAATCATCGGAGATGCAGTTTACGTAAAAAAAACCAAAGCGAAACCCAACCCAGGTAAAACTCTCATAGAAATGATGCGAGGTAAAGCTACAGTCAAAATGACCACCGATGAAATAATGGCATTAACGAGACAAGACTAATGAAAGAAATACTCGTTGATAGCAATATAATCTTGGATATTGTTACAGAAGATCCAAATTGGTTTGATTGGTCAGCTAATAAGTTAACTGAATATGCTGAAAAGACAAAACTTAACATTAATCCCATTATCTATGCTGAAGTCTCAATTGGTTTTCAAAAGATAGAAGAACTAGAAGCCATATTACCTATCAAGTTTTTTCACCGTTTAGACCTACCTTGGGAATCAGCATTTTTAGCGGGAAAATGCTTTTTGACACTCTCAGGTCTAAAGACACTGAGATTCTTTAATCAATGAGCCAACTTACAATTGCTGGATTACTCCAACAAAAACAGAGGTCGATTCTCCTAAAGCGTTAATGACCGTATCCCTACCGTACTCGATTTTTGTATTTCATTTTTCACCAAATTTAGCTTTCCTAAACTGCAATACTGTTAGGTATGACTACGCACTCAACCAAATTAGTTAAGTTTTTACGTTGTTTAGTTATACTTAAATTATGGAACTTTTAAAAGTATATCACACCTACTGTTACTAGTCAACGAGTTAGGCTAAATATTTTCGCCCGTGTCGCTTATATCTCAGCACGCTTTGTGACTGAGCTTTACGCTTACCGAGTAATCTTGTAAAATATCGTCAACAAGGTGGAACTAAAAAATCTCCTTTACCTGATTTCTACATAGGCGCTCATGCGGTAATTATGGATATGATACTTTTAACCAGAGATGTGAATCGTTACCGCACTTATTTTCCCACCTTAGAACTAATAGTTCCAGAATATTAATAGACATCTCCATGTTTTCGGGCGCAATTATGAGTAAAGACGTTCTATAGAACGCCTCTACCTTGTCCTCAGATGTCTATTTTTGAAATCCTAAACATCAATCTCACTCAATTCACGAGTGATATGATCAAAAGGCTCATCCACAAAAGCAGTATTAGCAATACCAGCAGCCGCTACCTGTTCCTTGACGATACCCTTCATTATCTGAATACCTTGAACAGTTGAACCAATGGGTACACCCAAGGAATTGTAAGTTTCCCTGAGTCCTTGTAATACACGCTCATCAAGAACATTCATATTACCAGCAACTAGCGCATAGGTAGCGTAGCGGAGATAATAGTCCATATCCCGCAAACAAGCGGCAAAACGACGGGTTGTATAAGCATTGCCACCAGGACGAATTAATTCTGGTAGTTCTTCAAATAACTTTGCCCCAGCTTGTTTCACAATTGCGGCAGCATTGGAATTAATCGCTGCTGCAGCTTGAACTCTAGCTGTTCCACTATCAAAGTAGGATTTGAGGGTATCAATGGCATTCCGGTCAAAATAACGCCCGGTTACGTCATAATTCTTAATTAAAGTTGTAACGGCATCACGCATTCTTTTTTCTCCCAATCATGAGTTATCTATGATTTGATATTAATTTGGTTGCCATGAAGCACCAACAAGATTCCGTGCCAATTCACATAAAATAGACACTGGCACAAAAACTATCCATCTGCTATCTAAGGATTTTATGCCAAAGTTGACCCCTGATCATGAATTTTCTAGTTTTGTACAGATTAAGAAAGAAAGGTTAACATAACCTGTAATCCAGACAATCTGTAACAAACATGACAAAATCATGTCAAGTTAACTATTTACGATATTCCAGGTGGTGTATGACAACTTGGGTTAGCGTAACAAGGTGAGGACGCTTGGGCAGACTCTGGGTTTATATTAGGTAATTGGCTACATCAGGAGTAAAGTAAAAATGACAACCCCAAAAGAAATCTTGAAGAAGATTCAAGACGAAAAAATTCAGATGATTGATCTGAAATTCATTGATACACTGGGAACTTGGCAACATTTGACCATGTACCAAGACCAGATTGATGAAAGTTCATTCTCTGACGGTGTACCTTTCGACGGTTCTAGTATTCGGGGTTGGAAAGGTATCGAAGAATCTGACATGACCATGGTGCTTGATCCTAACACCGCTTGGATTGACCCATTCATGAAAGAGCCAACTCTCAGTATCATTTGTAGTATTAAAGAACCACGTACTGGCCAATGGTACAACCGTTGTCCTCGCGTTATTGCCCAAAAAGCGATAGATTATCTAGCTTCTACTGGACTTGGTGATACAGCTTTCTTTGGTCCTGAAGCTGAATTTTTCATTTTTGATGATGTCCGTTACGACCAAACCACCAACTCCGGTTACTACTACGTTGATTCTGTAGAAGGTCGTTGGAACACTGGTAGAGAAGAAGGACCTAACCTGGGTTACAAAACCCGCGTCAAAGAAGGTTATTTCCCAGTTCCTCCCACTGACAGCTTTCAAGATATGCGGACAGAAATGCTGCTAACCATGAAAGATTGTGGCGTACCCATTGAAAAGCAACACCATGAAGTTGCGACTGGTGGTCAGTGCGAACTTGGTTTCAAATTTGGTAAGTTGATTGAAGCCGCTGATTGGTTGATGACTTACAAGTATGTGATCAAAAACGTGGCTAGAAAGTATGGCAAAACCGTCACCTTCATGCCAAAACCCATTTTTGGCGATAACGGTTCTGGTATGCACTGTCACCAATCTATCTGGAAAAATGGTCAGCCCCTATTTGCAGGTGACAAGTACGCTGGTATGAGCGAAATGGGACTTTACTACATTGGTGGTATTCTCAAACACGCTCCAGCACTGTTGGCAATCACCAACCCCACTACCAATTCTTACAAACGCCTTGTACCTGGTTATGAAGCACCTGTAAACTTGGCTTATTCCCAAGGTAATCGTTCTGCTTCTGTGCGGATTCCTCTTTCTGGAGACAACCCCAAAGCCAAGCGTTTAGAATTCCGTTGTCCAGACGCTACTTCTAACCCTTACTTGGCTTTTGCGGCTATGCTTTGTGCTGGGATTGATGGTATCAAAAACAAAATTCATCCTGGTGAACCCTTAGATAAAAATATCTATGAACTTTCACCAGAAGAATTATCTAAGATTCCTTCTACTCCTGGTTCTTTAGAATTGGCTTTGGAAGCTTTGGAAAATGACCACGCTTTCTTAACTGAAACTGGCGTTTTCTCTGAAGACTTTATCCAAAATTGGATTGACTACAAGGTTGCTAACGAAGTTAAGCAAATGCAATTGCGTCCACATCCTTATGAATTCTTCTTGTATTACGATTGCTAATTACAACAATTACTAACGTACAACTAGTGAATTTTTTAGCCACCCCAGAGGGTGGCTTTCTTTTTCACTTAACTCATAGTCGCTTGGCTACGTCCATAAAGCGTCTGAGTAGCTGCATCCATTTTACCTTGAATGGGATTCCAGTAGTGAGATATTCCTTCATGCAAATTAAGTTCCTGTGCAGCCCGCATCAACATGGATTGTTGACGATTCTTAGCTTGCTGATGTTGACGTACCATTGATTGACGGGCTTTTTCTTGAATAGACATGACACTACCTCCCTGTATTTATTTACTAAGGAATAATTTACTATTCCCTGCGATCTGATGATAACACAAAAATCTGTAGTTTACGCTACAGAATCTTAAATGAATAGGATTGATATGATTATATCTCCTCTATCCTGCTTGCATTTTCGATGAGAACATAAAAATCTGTAGCGTAAACTACAAAATGATATTTTTGTTATAAAACTTCATGAAATTGGTCAGTTGTCAGTTGTCAGTTGTCAGTTGCAAAAGAATATTTCTCTCCCCTACCCCTCCTACTCCCCCTACTCCCCCTACTCCCCCTACTCCCCTACTCCCCCTACTCCCCCTACTCCCCCTACTCCCCTACTCCCCCTACTCCCCTACTCCCCCTACTCCCCTACCCCCCCTACTCCCCCTACTCCCCCTACTCCCCCTACTCCCCTACTCCCCTACTCCTCCACTAGGGATAAATCAAAATCTTATAAGTTTCCGCCGTGGGGGCGATCGCTTGGTCTACTGCTTGTGGTAAATCTTGGAGGGGATAGCGATCGCTAATTAAGGCTTTCACATCAATGCGGCGATTAAATACGATGTCCGCAGATAGGCTTTGCAGGCGGTAGGATGAGCTATAACTGCCCATTAAATCTATTTCCCGACGGTAGAGAGTATTGGGGTTAATGGGGATTGTCAACTCGTCTGGGAACTCCGCAAAGAAGAGAATTTTTCCACCTTTGCGAGTACAGTCTAAAGCTTGGAAAAACGCTTTATCACTGGGAACAGCTAACAAGGTGACATCAACACCCATTCCCCCAGTTAAAGCCTGAATTTTGGTAGATAAATCAGCGTCACGGGCATCAAAAGCCGCTTCTGCGCCTACTTCTAGAGCTTTTTCAATTCTAGATGGCAAGAGGTCAGTAGCGATCGCTTTCGCTCCAAAATACTTCACCAACATCATAAACATTAACCCGATTGGACCTGCACCAGTTACTAATACAGTTTGTCCCGGTGCAATTTGGGCTTTTTTCACCGCTTTTAAACAGCAATTAGTTGGTTCAACAAAACTCGCCTCTTCAAAACTGATATCATCAGGGATGGGAATTAAGCCACCATTTTCGACAATGTGACCTGGAACTTTCACATACTCCGCAAAACCGCCACCACTGGCGTTAAAACCTGCGGTAGTAGAGATATTTTTATAAACATCGCACATCGAGAAATTATCATTTAAACAGTAAGCGCAACGCATACATGGTATATGGTGCATCACCGCTACCCGTTGTCCTACTTGCCACCCTTTTACCTGTGAACCAACAGCCGCAATAGTTCCAGCGGTTTCATGTCCAAATATGCGTGGCGGTTCATACAAAGGATAACGAATCTTTTTAATATCTGACTGACACAAACCCACAACCCGCACCTGCACCAGCACTTCATCTGCGTCTAGGGTAGGAACTGGGACTTCTTCGTAGGATAATTGATTTACGCCTCTAAATACTTGTGCTTTCACGTTGGTTTTCCACTATTTAACGTTACTAGATTTAACATTTTGTGGTCAACTTTAGGTTATGGAAGTATGGATTTTTTCAACAAATCCTGGTATTTGGTTATTTAATTTATCTAGTAATTGAATCAAAGTTAAAGGAGTTCTTTTATATTTTTGAGATTGTGTGAGTAAAATTTGAACCATTGTTTGAGGGTATTCTTCAAATAGTTCACCAAGAAAATTTACTCATTCCTCATAATCATACAGTCCCGCTTCTTCAGTTACTTCAATAAGTTCCTGTAGGCATTTTTTCCGGTTTATATCACGTTGTTCTTTATATTTCATTAAATCATCAAACCGGACACGGCGATGTGTTCCCACTCTAATACAAGGAATTTCACCCTGGTCTAATAACTTAATCAGGTAAGGACGGGAAACTTTGAGAATGTCTGCGGCTTTTTGTGTTGTTAGTTCTCTATCCTGAATGACTACAGATATTACCTTGCCTAATGCTAGTGCATGAACAGCTTGATGTAAAATCTGATAAACCGATTCGGGAATGGGAATTTCTTGACCGTCTACTCCTACTAATTTTGCTTGAGAGCCTTCAAGCTGGAGTATACTTTCAAGATGCTTGATAGATGATTTTTCCGGTTCTTGAGCCATAACTGACTCTAAAGGCAGGTTTTGCTCAGTGATAGTCTTCATAATGAATATATTTTTGATATCTACATCATATCTTTTATATCCTCTAAACGCAATATCCGCAACAGAAATCAAATAAAATATACTTTGTGAAACGTTGTGACAAAGCAATAGATTTTGGGCAAGTTTATTTTTTGGACATTTTTATTGAGAAGCTAGATAAAATCTTGTAAATTCTCATCACAATTTGACATATCTGTAAACAAAAATACAGTTTAACAAATGATTTGTATGGGAGAATATAGGTAAAGAAATAATTATTTTTACCTAAAATATAACTGCCATTTTCCACTAAAATATACATCACCATAATAATGGCAAAATGCCGTTATTTTCTATTTAAAATGAGATATCATCAAAATAATTGGCAATAATACATCTTCCCTACTTGTGAAGTTCCAGGTTAAATATAATTACTAATTGCCTTAGTAAAATCTAGGTTTATCTATATATTTTATCATGCAGATGCACCATATAGATTATGATCTGCTGTCTAAATCCCGATTGTTCAAATCCTCAAAATCCAGATCATCATCAAATTTGTCAAACTTGTCACACTCCGTTAGTGCCACTTTTGAGAAATCGGTTTCGTGTACTCCGTGTTCTTTCTGATGAAGGCGGATTTGGCAGAACTTATATATCAGAAGATATTGATAAATTAAATGAATTATGTGTAGTTAAACAACTAGCACCAAAATTTCAAGGTACTTGGTCACAAAAAAAAGCAATTCAGCTATTCTCAGAAGAAGCAAGACGACTTCAAGAATTAGGAGAACATCCCCAAATTCCCACATTAATAGCTTATTTTGAACAAGATAATTGTTTATATTTAGTACAACAATTTATTGATGGTCAAAATTTATTTAATGAATTAAAGTCTCGAAGAATTTATAAAGATTGGGATATTCAATCTATTTTATTAGATTTATTACCAATTATCAAATTTGTGCATCAACATGGGGTAATTCATCGTGATATTAAACCAGAAAATATTATTCGTCGAAAATCTGATGGGAGATTAACACTTATTGATTTTGGTTCTTCTAAACAGTTAACTGCACAAGTACAGCGAAAAAATGGTACTTCTATCGGTTCCCATGGTTATTCTCCCATTGAACAAATTAGAGATGGAAAAGCCTATCCTGCAAGTGATTTATTTGGTTTGGGTGCGACTTGTTTTCATCTATTAACAGGAATTTCTCCTTTTCAATTATGGATGGAATATGGTTATGCTTGGGTAGGAAATTGGCGGCATTATTTACGTTTTCCTTTGAGTTTAGAATTAGCAGAAATTATAGATAAGCTACTACAAAAAGAAATACAGGATCGTTATCAATCTGCTGATGAAGTAATTAGAGATTTGATGAAAAAGCATACTCATATTCTACCAGCAGCGAATCTTACAATTATAGAATCACCTAGAAAAAATTCTCACCCACATTCATCAAAATATATTTGGGTTAGAAATTTAATTTTCATCTTGGGGATAATTGTTTTTTTTGGATTAGCAGAATCTGGTTATCGAGAATTTCGCAAGTTAAAAACTAATTTTTCTTTTAGTTGGAGTCAACCTCACAATAGTCCACCAATATCTGAAATATCAGCAAAAAAATTATCTTTAGTCAATACTTTTTCTGGACATAAAAGCAAAGTTTTGTCAGTGGTTATGAGTCCAAATGGTAAACTGATTATCAGTAGTGGTGATTGCGAGAAAAGTAGTAATAGTCAATGTCATAATATTAAATTATGGGATGTCATAACAGGTAAAGAAATTACCAGTCTCCAGGGACATTCCCAAAATGTTAATGCACTAGCTATAACTGCTAATGGGAAAACTTTAGTTAGTGGTAGTGATGATAAAACTATTAAAATTTGGAATTTAGAAACAAATCAATTAATTCACACCTTAAAAAGTCATACTGATGCAATTCATAGTTTAGCTATTAGTGGTGATGGTAAAACTTTAGTTAGTGCTAGTGATGATAAAACTATCAAAATTTGGAATTTAACAACAGGTAAGCTAATTCGTACTTTAATTGGTCATAAATATTGGGTACGTTCTGTAGATATTAGTCCTGATGGTGTCACCTTAGCAAGTGGTAGTTTTGATAAAACTATTAAACTATGGAATATTAATCAAGAAGAACCGATTCAGACTTTAAGTACCAGTTCACAAACAGTCATAGCTGTGGCTTTTAGTCCTAATGGTAAAATTTTAGCAAGTTCCAGCCGCAACCGCACAATTAAATTATGGAATCTACAAACCCTAAAAGAAATTCGGACTCTCATGGTAGAAGATAATAGTGTTAATACTATTGCTTTTAGTCCTGATGGTAAAATTTTAGCAAGTGCTGGACGAAATATTTCTGAAGAACAAATCTATCACACCATTAAACTCTGGAACGTGGCTACAGGAGAGGAAATGCTAACATTGACGGGACATAGTAATGCTGTTATCTCCCTTGCTTTTAGTGCTGACGGGAAGTTTTTAGTTAGTGGTGGTGAAGATAATTTAATTAAAATTTGGCAGATTCCAGTCAATAATGACGAAAATTTTTCCCGTCGAGGTTTGGTACTTGATAAAACTAAATTTCGGTAAGTAGGTGAACGGAAAAAACCAAACTGTGTAAAGAAACGTAAAATCGCTGAAAACTTCTTTACTCTTGCCTCTGGTTACTGAGCGAAGTCGAAGTATTGCCTCTTGCTATAACGACAATTTTCAACGCCAACCTAAAAAAGATTGTCGTCAACAGATAAACTCACTTATAGAGATAAATACTGGACGCTGATATCAAACCAGAGGCGGAAGGTAATTGAGCAGTAAACGTGATATAGATAATTGTGAGCAAAATTATGGCAGACTGGCAAATAATTACTGGTGGTGTGACAGCAGCGCGGGGGTATAAAGCTTCGGGAATTACAGCAGGACTGAAAGCTTCGGGATTACCGGATTTAGCTTTAATTGTATCAGACGTGGAAGCGATCGCCGCAGGTGTATTCACCACTAGCCAAGTTAAAGCAGCCTGTGTAGATTACTGTCGTCAGGTATTACAAGGGAAACATAGCGCGAGAGCCATTCTTTGTAATGCGGGACAAGCTAACGCCGCAACAGGTGAACAAGGGATTAAAGATGCTCAAGAAAGTGCAGACTTGTTAGGTAAAGAATTGGGTATTAACCCAGAATCCATTTTATTAGCTTCCACCGGCGTAATTGGTCAACGGATTAAAATGGATATATTGCGGGGTGGTATCCCCAAAGTAGTTGCAGAACTATCAGAAACAGGCTCAGACGCAGCCGCAGGAGCAATAGTCACCACAGATCTAATCACCAAATCCATAGCCTTAGAAACCATTATCCATGACCGTCCAGTGCGAATTGGTGGCATTGCTAAAGGTTCAGGGATGATTCACCCCAACATGGCGACAATGTTAGCCTTTGTTACCTGTGATGCAGCAGTCTCTTCTACGCTTTGGCAACAAATGTTAACCAGAGCAGCGGATAGAAGCTTCAATTCTATCACAGTTGACGGTGACACAAGTACAAATGATTGTTTAATTGCTTTAGCAAATGGTCAATCTCGCACCCCAGCAATTACCGAAATGGGGGCAGAGGCACAGAAGCTAGAAGCTATGTTAACTTATGTGTGTCAGCATTTGGCGAAAGCGATCGCTCGTGATGGCGAAGGTGCAACTTGTTTAATAGAAGTCCAAGTCACTGGCGCTCACGATGAATTATCAGCCCGACAAATCGCCAAAACCATTGCCGGGTCATCTTTAGTCAAAGCTGCCATTTTCGGTCATGATCCCAATTGGGGACGGATTGCTGCTGCTGCTGGACGGGCTGGAGTCCCCTTTGAACAAGAAAACCTCTCCGTTAAATTAGGGGATATTTTGCTATTTGAAAATGGTCAACCTTTACCCTTTGATAAAGCCGCAGCTAGTGCATATTTAAAAGCAGCAGCTAATGGTGAATATCTGCAATCAGACACGGTGTTAATTTCCGTCGGTGTTGGTAATGGTCATGGAACAGGTCAGGCTTGGGGTTGTGACTTGAGTTATGATTATGTGAAAATTAACGCTGAGTATACAACTTAAAAAATCGGCGTTGCTGATATAGCGGTATGCAAAACCTTTAGGGGCGGGGAAACCCTGCCCTTGATTGTGATAACTGTAAGAGGTTGTTTGAAAACTTTTTCGTGTGGGATCTGACACCCGCAGATCCCCCTAAATCCCCCTTGGAAAGGGGGACTTTGAGGAATTTAGCCCCCCTTTGTAAGGGGGGTTGGGGGGATCTCAATTAATTCTGATACTTTTCAAACATCCTCTAAGATGACGATGCCGTTATAATATTTTTATTGTCAGCAATACTCAACAGCCATGATTCAAACCTTATCTAAAGTTACTACCTTTGAGGAATTTGTCGCTGGGCTTCCTGAAAATTCTGGGGTACGTTACGAACTACATAATGGGAATATCATTGAAATGGCACAACCAGTAGGAGAACACGAGGAAGTAAAAGGATTTCTAGGCGTAGAAATTCCCTTTGAAATCAAACGACTTGGATTACCCTACGGTATTCCCAACCAAGTTATAGTTAGACCAGAAGGTAAAGATTCTGGTTATTTTCCAGATGTGTTGGTGCTAAATCGTGAAAATCTGGTAAACGAAAAATTATGGAAAAAAGAATCTATTCTGAGTAATGGTGCATCTATACCTTTGGTGATTGAAGTTGTCTCAACTAATTGGCGTGATGATTACCATTTGAAATATGCTGATTATGAAGAAATGGGAATTTCTGAATATTGGATTGTAGATTATGCAGCTTTAGGTGGCAGGAATTTTATTGGTAATCCTAAACAACCGACAATTTCTGTTTGTAATTTGGTTGATGAAGAATATCAAATTAGTAAGTTTAGAGATCATGAACGGATTATTTCCCAAACTTTTCCTGACTTAAATATTACAGCAAATCAAATTTTTCAAGCTTCTTGACAATAAAATCATGAATAAATTTTTCCGTCACATAAGTAGGTTGGCGTTGAAAATGGTCGTTATAGCACTAGGCTTGAGGCAAGAGTAAAGAAGTTTTCAGCGATTTTACGTTTCTTTACACAGTTTGGTTTTATTGTGTTTACCTACTTAGATTGATTATTGGGTAAGAAAACTTCCGTTAAGTCGCACGGGTTACATACCATAAATTAACTTATTTGTCAACAGTACATTTTTCTCCCAGTCAACTTCCATAATTTCTTGGCTAATTTTTGTCTAAATCTCTCTCAAAAATTGCTGCTAATTTATGAAGTTTTGTATTATTTCTAGATATTGATTTCTGAAACGACTATAAATAAAGGGTTTTGAGGATCATATTGTCAGACAGATATAAAATTGACAATATAAGGCCAATTATGAAAATCTTCATGATTATAGCAAATCGCCGAAAGTATTGCAAGCTCGTTGCTAAATAAAAATAATTCTCAATTAATTATTAAGAAAATCTAAACTTGAATTGTGATGAGTTATGAATATTAAAAGTATTATTATATTTTTATAAGTTTTAATTATGATTTATTCCTAAAATAGCTTTAGCAGACTTTGATATCTATATCATGTAACACCAAAAATCAATAACTGGAAATTTTAGTCTTTGGGACTCTGCGCCTCTGCGTGAGGTAAAATTGTACTCGTGACATTCGTAAATTTCCAATCAAAGGTGTATTTTATGCGGTTACGCTCAATGCAGTTAATTTTTATAGCAGGACTAATGGGGTTACTTTCCTGGATATGGACACCCACAGCCTTAGCATTAACACAGATTAAACTATCTAATATTTCCTACCACGAATGTCCATCAGAACTTACAAGCGGAGTAGTGGGTAGTAGCGGTTCAAATTCTGCTAGTTGCTTCATAGTTACAGGTAAAGCGGAAAATAGCACTCGTAAAACCGTCTATGATGCGGATATTTTTGGGCGCATATATGATGCTAACGGTGATTCAACCTTACAAAATCGGACTCGTCTGGGTTTAATCGCGGAAGTTCCTCCCGGAGTTAGTGATTTTGAATTTAGAATCACTGTCCCTAGTAATCAACCTTTACCATTACAACTTAAACAATTTAAAGCTGCTGGATTTAGCGGACAAGTGAGAAGATAAGAGTGTAGAGACGTTCCTGGGAACGTCCTTACATTGAAAATCGTAATTTGGGGCTTAAAACCCTTGTACCAAGGTGGCGCGAGCTAAACTATCTAAAACACCACCAACTATGTTCAATGCCAAAAATGCCAGGATAGGGGAGAAATCCATGCCACCCAAGGGGGGAATTATGGAACGAAATAGATTGAGGTAGGGATCACTAATTTGGCTTAAAGCCGCAAATGGTTGACTAGACCAGTCAACCGTAGGGAACCAAGTCAACAAGACTCGAATAATCAGCAAATAGCTGTAAAGGGAGACAAAGGTGGCTAGGGTTGTAATTAGTAAATTCATGGGTAACTTTCCTGTTAAATGTCAAACATAGATTCATGATTGATTTTAATTTAGCTCACGTCGCATTGTGTAGCCAATCAATATAACTAAGGGAAAGCTTAAGAATGCTCATTAACTTCCTGGGATGAGTTGCTGTTGACATTACCTAATTGCTTCCGCACATCATCAATTGTGGCATTAAGTTGGGCAATTTTATCTTCGAGCGATCGCCTGGTTGCTTCTATTTCCAAACTTTCATGAGCAGAAGCCCTCATTTGCCGCTTTTTAGTCCCTGTCTGTCCATCATTTTCCCCAGCAGTTAACCCTTCATTCTCTTCATTTGCAAACTTAGCATCTAAGCGCGAAGTAATCACCGCCCCTAAAACACCACCAACTACACCCCCAATCAATGACCCCAGTAACAAACCACTAGCAAAACCATCTTGCTGACTCATATTTTTTACCGTCTTCTCGAAAATAAGCAACTTTGACAATACTTTAGCTATTTTCCGGCCTTAGCGGCATCCTAGCTCAAGTTCCAAAAATGCGATCGCCCGCATCACCCAACCCTGGTACAATATACCCATGATCATCAAGCGTTTCATCAATAGTAGCGGTGTAAAGGATTAAGCCAGGATAGACAGCAGCCAATTTTTTTAACGCTGGGGGAGCAACAACTACAGATATAATCCGAATTAACGCCGGATCAACACCTCTTTGGCTCAATTCCGCCATTACTGCCATTATAGAGCCTCCAGTAGCCAACATCGGCTCAGTAATTAACACCCGCGTTTCGGGGGCAAATCTTTCAGGTAATTTATTTAAATAACAACTAGGTTCTAGAGTTTCTTCATTTCGCACCAAGCCAACATGGTAAATTGATGCCAAAGGCAGTACACCCTGCGCTCCCTCCAACAAGCCTAAACCAGCCCGTAAAATCGGCACAACAGCCACAGGTATGTGAGGATTAATAAAAGTTGCTGAACAGGTAGTCAGAGGCGTTTGCACCGTTGTTTCTTGAGTCAGCAACCACTCCCTAGCAGCCTCGTAAGTTAGCCACCTACCCAACTCAGTCATAGCAGAACGAAATAATACAGATGGCGTAGCTACATCACGAGCAACTCCCAACCAGTGCTGAATTAAAGGATGAGGTGGAACATAAACACGGAGTTGTTGTGTCATAGCTAGAAAAGGGCGACTGGATAATTGTCTTTTTACTGGAACATCATAGCAGAATTCACCGAATCAGGAGTCACCGAGTCAGGAGTCACCGAGTCAGGAGTCACCGAGTCAGGAGTCAGGAAGAAGAAAGGAGAAAGGAGAAAGAAGAAAGAAGAAGGTAGGGGCGCAGGGTCTGCGCCCAGGAAGAAGTCAGGAGTAAATAGGGGTTGCTGATAGTTAGCCATATAAACCGAAAACCTAGATATATTAAGAGTTTCCGGGTTAAAAAAGTGAATTATGTGCAAGCCCTAAATATATTTATTGATAAATCTTCTCATTAATAGTTGACAAAGATTCTCAATCAGAGTTATATTATTCTCAAGTGTTCTCCTCTCTTTAAAGAATCGGCAGGCGGGATTAGTCAGCAGCAGCAGACTTTTCCCTCTTTTTTGGATTAAATTACAAATTATGAGTTCTGAATTATTTGATGTCATTATCATTGGTTCTGGTATTGGTGGTTTAGTGACAGCCACCCAATTAGCAGCCAAAGGTGCAAAAGTTATAGTTTTTGAAAGTTATCTTATTCCCGGTGGTAGTGCCGGTTATTTTCAAAGCCAAGGATATACATTTGATGTCGGTGCATCAATGATTTTTGGCATGGGAAATAAAGGAACAACCAACTTACTCACCCGTGCCTTAGATGCAGTCAATGTTAATCTCGAAACCATTCCTGATTCTGTCCAGATTCACTATCATTTACCCAATGGCTTGGACTTAAAAATTGATCGAGATTATGAAAAATTTCTCCAAAATCTAATTGCTTATTTTCCCCAGGAAGCCAAGGGAATCAGGCGATTTTATGATGAATGTCAAAAAGTTTTTAATTGCCTGAATAACATTGAACTATTATCATTAGAAGAACCTAAATATCTACTGCGGGTATTTCTTAAAAATCCATTAGCTTGTCTAGGTTTAGCCAAGTATTTACCCTTAAATGTGGGAGAAGTGGCACGAAAGTATATTCAAGATCCTCAGTTATTAAAATTTATTGATATCGAGTGTTATTGCTGGTCAGTCGTTCCAGCGGACATGACACCAATGATTAATGCTGGTATGGTTTTTTCTGATAGACATTATGGAGGAGTTAATTATCCTCGGGGTGGAGTTGGGAAAATTGCCGAAAAATTAGTCACAGGTTTAGCACAATTGGGGGGTGAAATTAAATACCAAGCGCGAGTCACAAAAATCATTACCAAACAGGGAAAAGCTGTAGGTGTACAATTAGCAAATGGTCAAGTTTATTATGGTAAAAAAATAGTATCTAATGCCACTCGCTGGGACACATTTACAAAACTACTACCAGCCAAAAAAATGCCAGTTAAAGAAAAAAATTGGCAACAACGATATATTAAATCACCTAGTTTTTTAAGTTTGCATATAGGGGTAAAATCATCTGTTTTACCTCTAGGAACAGAATGCCATCATATTTTATTAACAGATTGGCAGGAAATGACCACAGCAACAGGAACAATTTTTGTTTCTATTCCTACCCTCCTTGACCCGGATTTAGCACCACCAGGATATCATATTATTCATGCCTTTACACCTGACTGGATTAGTAATTGGCAAGGACTTTCCGAAAGCGAGTATGCGGATAAAAAAGAAATAGCAGCGGGGCAAATTATTGACAGATTAGAGGCTATTTTTCCTGGTTTAAATGCTGGGTTAGATTATTTAGAAATCGGGACTCCACGTACTCACAGACGCTTTTTAGGACGGATAGATGGAACTTATGGACCAATACCTAAACGTAAGTTGTCGGGGTTATTGGGAATGCCTTTCAATCGTACTGTGATTCCTAATTTGTATTGTGTAGGAGATAGTACATTCCCCGGACAAGGTGTGAATGCTGTGGCTTTTTCTGGGTTTGCTTGCGCTCATCGGATTGGAGTAGATTTACAACTCAGGAAATAGATCAGAAATAGATCCCCGACTTCTTTAAGAAGTCGGGGATCTTTTAAGCTCTTCTTCAATGATCAACTATTGCTTTGGTTTTAGGTAGTCAAGAATTTGATCAAGTTTGTTCTCTAATTCTTGGTTTTTCTTCTCCAAATCGCCAATTTTATCCATGAGTCTTTGATTTTCGGAAGTCTCAGTAGCCGCCCGTAACTTGCGAACATCATGACCAAAACCCATCAAAGCTGGACGTTCTACATAAGTCACACGGTGTAAAACCCGCCAGGCTTTATTGGGTTTTCCGGCTTGAGCTTGACGTAACGCTCGTGCTTCCTCATCATTACTTGCTAACCATTCGGGATCAACCACATAGTTAAAGAAGTCTTGGAAGTGATTGGTGCTACCTTCGAGGTAGAAACTCATAAACCGATATCGATCGACTTTTTCCCCGGGTAAAATGGGTCGGTCTTTATAATCCGTAATTCCTTTATACTCTAAACCACTCAAATCCACATTCAACTCAAACCCCTTACTCCGCAGTTCCGTTTTACTCATGGTTTGAGTTAAGTTTACCGTAGCTTGGGCGGTGAGTTCTACATCAACGCCAAAGGCTGAAAACTCACTTTGAAGCCCTAACCCTGCATTCATGCTAAAAGACCCACCAATGGTATGCTCTACCGTATTAGCAAAACTTTGAGCTTCTGTGCGTAGTCCGCCATCGGCATCCCAAACGTAGGTATTGACAATATTACGCTTACCGGAGCGAATTTGGATACTTTCCATGCGTTTTTGCCAACCCGCAAAACTGTCAGTAGCTTGTACCCGTTTCTCTTGGTCGTCGATTTTGCTTTGGATTTCGGCCTGTTTCCGTTTAGTAGCTGCACTCGTCTTGTCAGCAGACTGAGCCGCACTATCTTGAAAATTTTGTGCTTTGTCGTCTTGGGCTTTTTTCTTTTCCTCATCTGTCATCTGAGTACCCGGTTTGTCTTCTTCCCGTTGTAATCCCACCGTTGAGGGGGCATCCCCACTGTCAATATTGCGGTTTAAGGAGGTTTCATCCACTAAACGCACATCAAAGTTAGAGAAATAGGATTCTCGGCGTTTATCCTCAGCCTCAATTTGCCGTTTGAGATCGTAGGCTTCTTGCAGACGGTAGTAACTAGCTGGATAGAGAGAGCCATACTGAGAGCGCATTTCAGGAACGTGCTTAAAGAAGCGATCGCTCGTAGCACTGCTACCTGTCATCCCATCTAAGCTGCCATTCATGGTATAGGCAGGATTCATTAAAAAGGTGATGGTATTGACATCGGGAGGAATGCCATCCACAGGTTGCACTTGATAGCCGATCATTTTACCACTGCGAGCAAGACGAGTCACAAAAACATCAGCCATAGCCGAAACGACTAAGGCATAACCGATGTTTTTAGGAACAAAACGAGTCCCTAGATGAGGGAATTTGGGAGTAACTTCTGGTGTTCCTCGTAGTTCTAGTTTATCCGTCATGCTCAAAGACGAACTAGAGGTAATGCTACTCTCATTTTGGAATTGGTAGTTGAAATCAAAATTCCCTTTGAAACCCACCTTGGCAGTGGTTTCGATTGACGAACCGACACCCATTGGCGCGGTTAGAATCGACATTGCACCTCCGGCACCGATAAAGGTGTCCAAAGTTCCTCCTAAACCAGAATCCTGCGATCGCGTCCAGTTAAATTCCACATCTTCCGACATGGTTAATTCCACAGATGTCGCACCGTTGTAATCGTCCTCTAAGGTCAGGTTTTCACTGGGTACGGGAGGTGGTCCTTCGATGTAGCCCAACAACGTCGGCGCAAACTGGGCGTTACCAATCCATTTCAATTCCAAAGCCTCAACCCGCTTATCAGGGAGTAATGTAACGCCATTGGGTGAGGGATGAGCAAAGAAACGGCGCATCATCGCTACTTTCCGCTTCGTATTGGAATCTAAGGAAACGCTACTATACTCATTACACAGCAGGGCATTAGAGGCAATGGGTAAAGTCTGATCATTTACAGTAATCGCCTCAATCACCGTACCGTGATTGTTTCCTGCTAAGTCTAAGAGGATGTTTGAAAAGTCGGAAAGGTGGTAAAAAAGCTCTCTCAGTATAAGCTGTAAATAGATAATAGACAGCACCGAGAGAGTGAGATGAGTAAAGCATACCCCAGTAACCTGACCCTTGCCCAATATGAGTTTCTGAGGTTTAACAACTATTTGGGTAGATGGCGGCTTTGACGGTGAACCGTTCATGCAATGGGTGATGGATTTTTTTCGTTGGATTGTACAGGTAGTTTTGCGCCCAGAACAAACCAAGGGCTTTGTCTTGCTCAAAAAGCGTTGGGTCGTAGAACGCACTTTTGGGTGGCTGATGGGGTGTCGGCGTTTGGTTAGAGATTATGAATTATTGCCCGAAACTTCTGAAACTTTTATCTACCTTGCCATGATCCGTATTATGGTTAGACGGCTTGCTTAATTTTTCACTTTCTAAAACTTTTCAAACATCCTCTGAAAAACGAATTACAACAGCAATTTTACCGCAATTCTCTTTAATTTCTCTGATTTTATTAGTAAAGGTGATATTTTGCCTAATTTTAAACAACAAAAACTTATACTTACTTTTGCCTAATTACTTAGTCATCTTTTTTCTTGCCTTTTTCCACTTTTTCAGCAAGCCCTATTTAGAAATCGGGATTCCACGTACTCACAGACGCTTTTTAGGACGGATAGATGGCACTTATGGACTAATCGGAAATAGATCCCCGACTTCTTGAAGAAGTCGGGGATCTGGTATGATTTGGTATTTAGCGAAATAACTTTTTATGGGAAAAGCCAACTTTTTTAGGTACGTATTCAGAACAGTCTATGGCTGCTTCTGTGAGAACAGAATCAGGTTTGACAGCACATTTTAAATAATGGTTATTGGCAAAAAATTGACATTTTTTACAGGGAACTTTTTGTAGAATTTTACTTTTCACGCATATCCGATCATCTGTATTGGTGCGGATTTTATGAAAAAGTAGGAGAAACATAGCCCAAACAAAAATAAATCCCAGAGGAGCTAAAGATAGTGCTAAATCTGGTATTTGGATGTTGTGATATTGGACTTGGACTTTTTCCTGTTGAACTGCACTTTGAGCAATGGACAAATTGGTATTGTCGGCCATGAGTGTATTTCCCAATACCTGCTCTATATACATCTTATTTTCCTTAATAATCTATAATGGTTCTTAATTAACAAGTGTGACAGAACCAAGTGGCAAACCCCTCAATATAAAGTCTGTTTTAATTGTGACTGATGTTGAATTTTCAAACTTTTAATTTAAGTCTAGGATTTGTTTAGGTAAAGCTGTATATAGCTTCTGATTATAGGTTTAGCAAAAGCAAAGATTAGTTATCTCTGTCAATAGTTTTGTTTTTTATTATGTGAATATATACCTGAAGTGGTAGGTGGATATTAAAAATACAGTATTGTAATAGTTGTTTAAATTTTTGAATTTCTAGAAGACCGATACATTAGACCTCTCCGAAAATGAATGTAGAGACGTTCTATAGAACGTCTGTACAAGGGTTTCAAACCACGCACATTTAATTACCGGAGATGTCTATTAATTTAATGGTAGGGGTAAACCCTCGTGGTTGTCCTGATAGGGTTTTGGGGTAAGCACAGGATCATTGCCCCTACAGGGGACGAATGATAGTTGTTGGTGGTGCAATTTCTGGTTGAAAGATTCCTTGTAGTGCTTGTTCTAAGGTGGGTGCCATAATGATGCGATTTTCATAGGCTACAACTACTCTTACTAATGTTGGTAAACTATTTTGTGTGGCTTCTAAATAAATTGGTTCAACATATAGTAATGATTGCTCAATGGGAACTATTAACAGATTACCTTGAATTACTCTTGAACCTTGACGATTCCACAGAGAAATTTGTTGAGAAATAACTGGATCTTGATTTATTCTGGCTTCAATTTGTTCTTGTCCATAAATTAAGCGTTCTTTAGGAAAGTTATATAATAGTAATTTGCCATAATTTTCGCCATCAGAACGTGCTGCTAACCAAGCGATTAAATTGGTGCGTTGTTTGGGTGTGTAGGGAAGTAAGAGGATGAATTCTTCAAAGGAGACGTTGGGGAGACTGGTTATTAAATAGTAGGGTTCAACTTTACGGCTTTCGTTGTCATAGATTTCATTGGGAATTTGCCATTGATCTTCTCTGTTATAAAATACTTGAGGATCTGTCATGTGGTAGATCATTAAGCGTTCAGATTGAATTTTGAAATAATCTACTGGATAACGGAGATGACTGCGGAGATTGACTGGTAAATTCCTCAGTGGTTGAAACATTTTGGGAAATATTTTTGACCAAGCTGTAATCAATGGATCGGCGGCATCGGCAATGTAAAATCTGACTGTACCGTTATTAGCATCAATAACGACTTTGACGGAATTACGGATATAGTTAATACTATTTTTACCTGTGTCTGAGTAAGGATAGCGATCGCTTGTGGTGTAAGCATCAACTATCCAATAAAGATAATTTTCTTGGCCAGGAAATTGTTGATTTTTACCATCTATATGGGCATCTACCGCAACTAAATAAGGATCACTATCGAATTTTAAAAAAGGGGCAATAGTTTGAATTCGTTGGTTAATATTTCGTCGTAATAATACTTTAGTTTCTGGCAAAAAATCTCTGGTAAATACCATTTTCCAATCTTTTAAATATATAGAAAATAGCCATCTTTTCCATAGAGAGTTGATATGAATACCACCTAATCCATCATAGGTATTATAAACATTATCGCTGCCACTGGGATAATCTAATTCTTTAACTTTTGTCCCAGTCATAACATGAGTATTACTAATTTCTCCATAATAAATTCGGGGTTGTCCGATGGGAATACTGGCACGAATATTGGCATTAGAAGTATTTAAGACGCTACCATTTTGGCTAATATCTTTGACAAAATATTCTGGTAATCCAGCAGCAGCAACGGTATTAACTGGACTCATAGTGAAGCCATAACCATGAGTATAAATCATATTTTGGTTTACCCATGTTTGTGCGGGGAGAGGAACATCTGGATAATTTAATTCTCTCGCTGCAATTAGTACCTGTTGTTTTTCTTGAGTCCCGTTATTTTTAATTAAATATCTATCAATATCAGCATCAGGGAATTGATAATAAGGACGAATTTGTTGTAATTGACGATTGGTTTTTAATAATGGTTCTTGATCCCAAAGCCGAATATTTTTAATTGTTAATTCATTAGCTTTAATATCTGCTTCTGTGAGTTTTCCTGTGGGGTTAAATATTTGAGAATCAATGACATCTAAATTAAATGCTTGACGAGTAAGGTCAATATTTCGCATTATATAAGGTTGTTCTTTTTGTAATTCATTTGGCTCAACAATAAAACTTTGTACAGCCATAGGTAAAATAAAATTACCAATTAATATAAAAGTTATATACATACCTAATGTATAAATTGCCCAGCGATGATGTGAGGATTTTTGTTGCCAAAATACAGTTAACCACAATAAATATAAGGCTATAGCTACCGATAAAATATATAATATTGTATCTGCTGGTAATTGGGCTTTAACATCAGTATAACTAGCTCCATAACTCACTCCACGAACCGAGTAAAGCAGTTGATAACGACTCAGCCAATAATTTAAAGATACTACTAACATTAAACAGCCAGATAAGCCCAATAAATGGCGCATTTGTGGAGAAGAAAATCCTGGAAAAATAGCTTCTCTGAAGCTATTAGCTGATAATAAATAGGTGAGAATAACGCTAATAAAACCATATAGAGATAATCCTATTAACCAAAATCCTAAGAGTTCCCAGATCGGCAGATGGAAAATATAAAAACTGATATCTTTGCCAAATAATGGTTCAGAATGATCAAAGGAAATAGGATGAAAAGATAAGAGAATTTTTGACCAATATTGAGACATTATCCAGCCCAAACTGAGACTAAAAATAATAGCGATCGCTCTGAGGAAGAATTTGCTATAAATTAATATAGCCATGGACAATCCCCCAAATAATCCTAAATACAAAGGTTGAGAAATTATCTGTTTTCCCAACTGCAAAATTATATCTACTCGCAATAGCAGTGGCACTGATAAACTGGATTGATTAACTTTCCCTGGCCAATAAGAGAGGGCAATTTCTCCATATTGTGCTAACACTAAACACATCAAAAAAATTAATCCTAGGATTAGAGGTAAAAGCCATCGCAATTTAATTTTATTGGTATAATTATGCCATTGAGGAGATTGATTATTTGTGGGATACTGAGGACTAAGAAAAGTGGTTAATTTCCGACTAATTTTTATTTCCTGTATCGGCATAGAATTAGGAAAAGGGGGATATTCTAACCTCTGGGCCAAAGTGAGATTTCCTAACAAGTAAATGGCACTCAAACTCACAATAAATAACCATAAACTCCCCTGAGTTAACAATCTTTGTAGAAATACTTCTAGATAACCAACTTCCTGAAACCAAAAAATTTCCGCACCCAAATGAGCAGCTATATCTAAGAATAGCCACAAACCCAAACAGCCTATAAAAACTCTAATAGTTTTCATTTCTAAAACATTTAATGTCATTTTTCACTAGGATTTTAAACATTCCTGGATAAATCTTTGAGGTATTTCTCTACTTTCTCCCCAATGTTGATGAATATAGGAAGCATGAACATTAGGTAAATACCAACCTTCAAAACCTGTATTTTCATCACAATCATAGCGATAGGTATTAAATAATGGTTGAGGAGAATTAGTGATTAAATGAGAACGATGAAATTCATGGCCAAAAATATGTTTATTGCTATCAAGTAAAAAAGTATTTTCTAAAATTACCGCGCGACGATATCCTAATGTTAATCTTTTATCCATTTGTGCATGAGTGGGTAATATTCCCACCATTGGCCAGGAGTTACCGTCAAAGTCAATAATTTGCTCACACAAATACATCAATCCTCCACATTCAGCAATTGTGGGTATTCCTGCTGAAATTGAATTTTTGACTGCTTGAATTAGGCTAATATTTGCAGCTAATTGTGGTGCAAATACTTCAGGAAATCCACCACCAAAATACATTCCTTGGATATCTTTTGGTAATTGAGAATCATTTAATGGACTCCAAAATACCAATTCTGCTCCTAATTGTTCTAGTAAATCTAAGTTATCTTGATAATAAAAATTAAAAGCTTGATCTCGCGCTACGGCAATTTTTACTGAGGAATTGGTAATTGGTAATTGAGAATTGGGAATTGGGGAAGATGATGATTTTAAAAGTGGTAGAAGTTTGTCCCAATCAAAGTAAGTATCACCTATATCTGCTAAACTATTAATTATCTGATCTAATTCTGGTAATTCTGAAGTGGGAATTAAACCCAGATGACGGTCAGGAATGGTAATGTTATCTTGTCTTCTTAAAACACCAAGTATGGGTAATTGTAAAGGTGCAAGGGAAGTTTTTAATAATGATAAATGTCGATCACTTCCTACCCGATTTAATACCAAACCAGCAACTTTAATTCTACTATCTAAAGAACAATAACCGTGTGCAATTGCGGCTACTGAACCCGATAAGCGACTACAATCTATGACTAAGATGATGGGGATATCTAATAATCTGGCAACGTGCGCTGTACTTGCAAAGTCTGTTTTTCCATTTGTATTTGCTAACTGACCAATACCATCAAATAAACCCATTACACCTTCAATTAAAGTATATTCACTTTGAGGAGAATGATGGTTAAAGCATTTTTGAATATAATTTTCTGAAGTTAGTACAGCATCTAAATTTCGACAAGGAAGACCAGTTACATATTGATGAAACATCGGATCAATATAATCGGGTCCGACTTTAAAAGATTGTACTTTCACACCACGACGACGTAAAGATGCTAATAGGGTAAGTGTAACTGTTGTTTTCCCGACTCCACTCCGTTCTCCAGCAATAATTATAGACATAGATCAACAATTAAAAATTCAAAATTAACAATTAAAAACTAAGAGGATGTTTGAAAAGTATCAGAATTAATCGAGATCCCCCCAACCCCCCTTACAAAGGGGGGCTAAATTCCTCAAAGTCCCCCTTTTCAAGGGGGATTTAGGGGGATCTGCGGGTGTCAGATCCCACACGAAAAAGTTTTCAAACAACCTCTAAGATCATATATTCTAACTACTGACCACTGACCACTGACCACTGACAATTATCCTTCCCGTTGTCTTTCTTCAATTTTTGTTGGAGAAATCATACTGTTGATTTTTTCAATATCTGTCATCATGATAATAACACCTTTTACTGTTTCATTCATTAGGGGACTACAGGCAATATAACATTGGATTTGTCTGCCGCGACGATTAGTGCCATTAAGGAGTATTTCCTGGAACTTCTTTTTACCGGACATAATATCACGAATTGGATTTCGCAATTTTTCTACAGGTAAACCAATATCCAAGCTAAACCAAGATTTATGAACTACTTCCTCACTGTGTAAACCCCACATATCTTCAACTGTATGATTCCAAATTAAAATATTCAAGTTATTATCTAAGACTACCATTCCCATTTGCAGACAGCCTAAAATAGAAGAAAGAAAAATATTACTTTGGTCAAGTTCACTGGTGCGATCGCTTAATTCATGATTAATTGTTTGTAACTCCTCATTAGCCGATTGCAGTTCTTCATTCATTGTCTCCATTTCTTGATTTGTTGATTGCAATTCTTCATTGGTTGTTTCTAATTCTTCATTGGTAGATTGTAATTCTTCATTGGTTGTTTCTAGCTCTTCATTAGTTGATTGCAATTCTTCATTGGTTGTTTCTAGTTCCTGTCGAGAACGTTGTAATGCTGTTTGGAGTTTCAGATAACGGGTGATATCATTAAAGGCAACTGTTACACCAAGAATAATTTGATTATTATCTTGTAAAGGAATCACCCGCACATCTAAATTTTGAATTTCTGAATTAGACTGATAACGTTCAACATTTGTGAGTGTAATCGGATGACGTTCATTATATACTTGCTCAATTACTGAGCGTAATTCCACAGGTCTATAGGATAATTCTAAATCCTGAAAAGGGCGATTTAAATCCTTTGTTGTCAGACCAAATAAATTACGAGCTTGTTCATTAATCATAATTAATATGCCATCATTATCTACTACAACTTGGGCACTAGATGCTGTATCAAAAGCCAAATCTCTAATGCGTATTTCTTGAGACAAATCAGTAGTTGATTCTTGATTTTCTAAATTGTTCATAACTATTTGACGACTGCGGAAGTTTCCTAAAGCTACTTTTTCAAATACACGGTCTTTTAAATCTATAGGGATAAATAAATTAGAGTGCATAACTAGCATTTCTGCTTTTCCTAAAAACAGATAGCCATGATCATTAAGAGCAAAATGAAAGCGATTGATAATCTTTCCTTGGGTTTCCGAATTAAAATACATTAAGGTATTGCGACAAATCAATAAATCTAACCGAGAAATCGGTGCATCTTGAAGTAAATCATGACGACCAAAAATTACACAACGACGCAAATCTTGGCGAAAAACATAATTTTTATTGACTATATCAAAATATTTATCGCGTAATTCTAACGGGACTTCATCAATATTTTTGGTTGAATAACTAGCTTGACGAGCTTGAACGAGAGCTTCTTCATCTACATCTGTTGCGTAGATTTTTACCCGATTACGAAACTCTTCTATTCCCAATATTTCCGCTATTACTATTGCTAAAGTATAAGCTTCTTGCCCAGAAGCACAACCAGCACTCCAAAATCGAATCTGTTGATCTGGTTGTTTATTTTTGATGATATTAGGAATAACTTCTTTGGCTAAATATTCCCACGCTGAAGCATCTCTAAAAAAAGCGGTGACGTTAATTAAAATAGTATTAAATAAATTTTTAAACTCATCTGGATGAACTTCTAAATAATCTTGATAATTGCCAAAAGTATCTATATTTAAAGTCTCCATTTCTTTCGTAACACGGCGCATTAAAGTTGAACGTTTATAACCTGTGAAATCAAAGCCTCGGTTGATTCGTAAATATTCGAGGAGGTTTTCAAAATCAGGGTCTTTCTGTGGGACATTCATAAAATAAATCAGGATTTTGCTAATAAATGAACTACGTTATAGAGATACAGAATCACCAGATCCCCCCAGATACCCGACTTCTCAAAGAAGTCGGGTATCTATGTTTTTATAGTCAATCTTTTATAATAAACTAAATTGGTAATAGATTACAAATCAGGATGAGGCATCACCAAAGTTAGCAAAGCTGAAGAAATTTCTGCTAAAGGCAGGATAAAATCTACATTCCCAGTCTTAATTGCTGCGGACGGCATTCCTGGAAATTCAGCACTTTTTTCATCTTGGGCAATTACCGTCCCACCCATTTTTTGAATTGCTTCTACTCCCATTGCCCCATCACTGCCGGTTCCTGTGAGGACAACAGCGATCGCTCTTTCTTTATAACTTCCAGCCAGAGATTCAAACAATAAATCTGCCGAAGGACGGAGAAAATGCACCATTTCCGACTGCGATAAAGAGGCTGTACCATCACTATTCACCAACAAATGATTATTAGGAGGAGCAATATAAACAGTCCCGGGTGTGAGTTTGTCTCCTTCCTTTGCCTGTTTTACTGTCAGTGGAGTCCGACGACTGAGAATTTCTGCCATGAGAGATGGATGACGAGGATCTAAATGTTGAACAATCACAATTGCTGCTTTGAAATCTGCCGGTAAATGTGAAAGTACCTCAATTAACGCCGTCAACCCACCAGCAGAAGCCGCTAAAGCCACAATATCAAAGTTAGGAAGATTTGGCATATTTATCTTGAAGATTATAGTTTCCCCCATCCTCAAAATATCAAAATTTTCAATTCATTCCCTGTATCCACAGACGTATAGAACTTTCCAAATAAGCATTTGGGGACAAAAATGTAGAGCCGAGAATCCCTACCCATGGAACGTCTCTACAGAGGATCTTTTAATTCACTAATTTTCTGCTTCTAAAGTTTTTTTGGCTGCTAATAATTGCTGTTTATGTTCTTCACTCATTTGCGGATATTGCAAATTTAATTCCTGCAATTTTTGGCAAATAATATCTGCTACCACTAAGCGTGTAAACCATTTACGATCAGCAGGAACAATATACCAAGGTGCAAATTCTGTACTTGTATGGTTAAAAACCTGCTCATAGGCATCCATATAATCATCCCAAAAAGCCCTTTCCCGAACATCACTAACAGAAAGTTTCCAATTTTTCTCCGGTGATTCAATCCGTTCTAAAAACCGTCTTTTTTGCATCGATTTTGAAACATTTAGAAAAAACTTGAGGACAATTACCCCATTATTGAACAAGTATTTTTCAAAATTATTAATTTCCTCAAATCGCTGTTTCCATATATGATTATCTTGAGGAAAATTGGGTAATTGTTGTTTTTTAAGAATTTCTGGATGGACACGGACTATGAGTAATTCTTCATAATATGAACGATTAAAAATGCCAATTCTTCCCCTTTCTGGCAAAGACTTCATCGAACGCCATAAATAATCATGATCTAACTCTTCTTCACTCGGTGATTTAAAACTAAATACCTGACATCCTTGAGGATTCACGCCAGACATCACGTGTTTAATGGTACTATCTTTACCAGCAGCATCCATTGCTTGAAAAATAATCAATAAAGAATAGGTATTTTGAGCATAAAGAATATCTTGATATTTCGCTAATTGTAAAATACCTACCTTTAATTTTTTCACCGCATCACCTTTTTGGTGAAACTCACATTTATAACCTGGGTTATAGTCCTTTATCAAAGAAATTTGATCACCTGGTTTAACAATATAAGGATCATGATTCATAAAAAAATTAGCACTCCTATAAAATTCATAAATTCATAAATTCATCTGCGTTTATCTGCGTTTATCTGCGTTTAATTATTTTTGAAATCTTATTCTATGGAGCTTCATCTTAATTTAGTATAACCTCCTTCTCTCTGTGTTCTCTGTGCCTCTGTGGTTAGATAAAAAACCTTTTCACCGCAGAGAGACAGAGTGAAAACTTATTTTAAAAAACAGCAGATTGCAATTTTGTTAACTTTGCTAAAACTTCCATACTGTGAATACTCGGATTAACTCCCACAAAAGTTGCTCTTAATATCCCTTGAGGATCAATAATAAAACTATGGCGCATAGAGACAACACCTATCCAAGAACCATAAGCTTTACTAACTTCACCCTTAGTATCAGCTAACAAAGGAAATTTTAACCCTTCTGAATCACAAAATTCTGCATGGGAATCAATATCATCAGCACTGATACCAATAATTTCAGTATTTTTCTCAATGTACTTAGGTAGATCTTGCTGAAACCGTCTTGCTTCAATAGTACAACCGGAGGTAAAATCTTTCGGGTAGAAATAGAGAACCACCCACTTACCCCGGAAATCAGCCAGGGAAACCTCACCATTCCCCGTATTAGTTGGTAAGGTAAATTCAGGTGCAGGTTGATCAATTGCCGGTAATATACCACCTAAAGCTTGAGTAGGAGGAGTAAAATTCAACCAACTGATAACAGCCAAGCAAGTGGCAAATAGAATGCTAATAAAAGTGCGGCGCGAAATCATAGTCTTCACCAGAAATATAACTTAATATAAGTTTACATTCTTGTTAGCCGCTATTCTGAATCTGACTGGTTTTCTAGTGGTTTTTCGATACTCTCAATGTATTGGCTATCTATAAGAAAAGCGCCTCTAGTCAAGCGTATACCCCAATAACCACCAGGGCGACGGTCAAGAACTATACCTTCCTCACCAACATAAATTACATCAGCAGGACGTAACATAGGCATTGGGTCAGCGGTTTTGACATAAGGTGGCAATGATACCACACGGACTTTACTACCAATTGGGAATTCTGACGACATTTTACAACAGTTTGTAATTTTGAATAACGGTAAATATCGATTTTATTTTACTCTTCTTCCTTTCCACCTATTTGTTAATAAATGTAAAGAACATATTCCACATCCAAAATGAAATGATATATTAAATCCATAGGACACCAAGTTAAGAAGAAACCAACTAAGAGAAAGGGCAATTGATCTAGTGTCCCCCGTCATTAGCCCCACAAGTACAGCATTATTGATCATAAAGTGGCAACTAGCCAAACTTTAGATAAGATGGCGAAGCCAAATCCCAGAGCGGAAAGACGTAGAGATGCTGTGTTTGCGTTTTAGAAAGTCCACCCTTAGTAACTTACAATCACTTACTTACTTTAATCATTTGAAACCTGCAAATTCACTAGAACCCGGTCAACCTTGATCGGGTTTTTAGATGTTTATACCTAGTTTTGATGGAAAAATGTTAAGAGGTTGTTTGAAAAGTATTATATGAAACCCATAATCTCCAAAAACCTAACCCCCCTTCCCCCCTTCCCTACAAGGGAATGGGGGTTTTAAAGCCTCTCCCCTGGTAGGGGAGAGGTTTGGAGAGGGGTCTGTTTACACATTAAAAACTTTTAAAACATCCTCTAAGATGAGGACTTAGATACTCAAAATAAAAGTTAATAACCACGTTTTTACAAGCATAAGGCACAATAAAGACAAGTATCATTTATTTATTTATGAGTTATTGTCTTAATCCCCATTGTTCTCACCCAGAAAACACTGATGATGTTAAGTTTTGTCAAACCTGTGGGACGAAATTATTCCTAAAAGAACGTTACCGCGCTATTAAACCTATCGGACAAGGTGGTTTTGGTAGAACCTTTCTCGCTGTAGATGAGGATAAACCCTCAAAGCCACCCTGTGTAATTAAGCAATTTTTCCCCCAATCCCAAGGGACAAATACGGTACAAAAGGCAGTAGAATTATTTAATCAAGAGGCTGTTCAGTTGGATGAATTGGGACAACATTCCCAAATTCCTGCACTTTTGGCATATTGTAACCAAGATGACAGACAGTATTTAGTTCAAGAATTTATTAATGGACTAAATTTACACCAAGAATTAGAACAAAATGGGGCTTTCAATGAAACGCAGATTCGACAATTACTGCATGATTTATTGTCAGTGCTGCAATTTTGTCATGGTAAACGAGTCATACATCGAGACATTAAACCAGAAAATATCATTCGTCGCAATAGCGATCGCAAATTAGTTATAGTTGATTTTGGGGCAGCGAAATCCGCCACAGAAACAGCCCTAAACCGCACGGGAACCAGTATAGGTAGTCTCGAATATGTCGCCCCGGAACAAATGCGCGGGAAGGCACTTTTCGCCAGTGATATCTATAGTTTAGGGGTAACTTGTATTAATCTGTTAACAGAGCGATCGCCTTTCGACTCCTACGATACCCATAACGCAGCTTGGATATGGGGACAATATCTAAAAACTCCTGTGAGTCAAGAATTGAGCCGAATCATTGACAAAATGGTAGAAACCGTCCCCAGTCACCGCTACCAAACAGTTGATGAAGTGATCAAAGATTTGAATTTTCAACCATCATCTTTACCACCCAAACAAATAACTCCACCCACGTCTCAACCTCCCGCTGTGGTTAAAACTTCCACCCAAATCGAGAAAGAATTACAAGAACTAAAAACTCAATTTACAGGTGGTAAACCCCAACCACAAAACCCTAATTCTCAACCACAATCTCCTAGCAATAATCCCATAGATAAAGAATTAGAAGAATTAAAAGCCAGGTTTCTTGGTAATGGCTGAAGAAATCATTTAATTCTGCTGAATTGTATTGGTGTTTTGAGCCGATTTTTTACCTAACAATTCCACAGCCTTAGCAAATTGAGGATCTTCAAGAGTCGCTAATTTATCCCTTCCTCCCAACCATAACTTTTGACGTTGGGCATCAGTTAATTCTACCTTCACATCTGGATCAATACCGTGTTTATTAATATCTTTACCGCTAGGAGTATGATATTTAGCAATAGTTACAGCCAAACCAGCGCCAGATTTTAAAGGTTGTACAGACTGGACTAAACCTTTACCAAAAGTTTGATTTCCAACTAAAGTCGCTCGTTTATTATCTTGCAATGCCCCAGAAAGAATTTCACTAGCACTAGCTGACCCTTTATCTACTAATATCATCAAAGGTTTATCAGTTAAAGCCTTGCCATTGGCAACTTGTTTATCTTGTGTACCTTGGCGGTCAATAGTAAAGACAATCGTGCCTTTATTCATCCACATTTGAGCAATTTCTATACTCGCGTATAACAGCCCTCCAGGATTACCACGTAAATCTAAAACATATCCAGAAACCTTTTTAGCTTCTAAACTTTGAATAGCATTTTTCATTTCCTTGCTGGCATTAGCACTGAATTGATTCAAGCGAATATAGCCAAGATTCCCCGCTGGAGTTTTCTTTTCCGAAAAGCGGACAGGATGAATTTCAATGCGCGCTCGTTGAATATTAAATTCTTTTTTCTGACCATTCCGCAGAATTGTCAACCTCACCTTGCTGCCTGATTGTCCACGAATTAGGGATACTGCATCATTAGTATCCATACCTTTGGCGTTTTTACCATCAATTTCGAGAATAATATCTTTAGCTAAAATACCGGCTTTAAATGCTGGTGTATCTTCAATGGGAGCAATCACAACCAGTTGTTTAGTTTTTTCATCCTGACTGATAGTGATACCAATACCCGTAAGTTCACCAGAGGTATCAACTTGCATATTCTTGAATTCCTCTGGGTCCATAAACCGGGTGTAAGGATCTTCCAGCTTTTTCAGCATTTCCCGAATGGACTTATAGGCCGCTTTATCATCAGTATAGGACTTGCTTAAATATTCCTTGCGAACAGCTTGCCAATCTACCTGATTAAAAGTGCCATCTACATATCGGTAGTAAATATTTTGCCAAACTTCATCTACCAAATCCTTGTGACTATCTTTAAATGAAGCCTTACCAATTGAGTGAATACCCAGACCAGTAACGGCGATTGTAGAAAGCGTTACCACCGTAGCACTCAAAACCAGTTTACTTTTTGTAATTACCATAATGGCGGCTGTGTCAAAGGAAAAAATATATATCAAGTATGCCCAATCTAACACAGGGATTAGTAATTGGTAATTAGGAATTGGCCGTTGAACGTTGTTTACGGATAGAACTGGATTAATGAGCAATTAATAATTCCTAAAAGTAGAGAAAATCTCCTCAAAACGCACAACTTACTCCTAACTTCGCAAATACGCTATTATGAAATTACCAACTCGTGCCGATAGATTTGCACTCAGGCTGATGGCTTGAGCATTCTGATTGCTTGCAACAATTCTGACACGGCTGAAGCAACCCATTTACCTTCTGTCCCCCTTCCTGTATTGAGGATGAAGCGGAGATTGTAGGCACAAGGATAACCTTCCACCTCCATCCATAATAAATCGCTTTCGGCTTCACAGGCAATTTTTTCATCGTCCATTAACTCCGTACTTAGATGCTTCATGGTATCTGCAAGCTGATTAAAAAGGCGACAAAATTCGTTTAATTCTGCTTCCGTTAATTCTACCGCCCAATCTTCTGTACCGACTAATCCTGTAAATTGTGGTGCAACTGGATTCCAACCTATGCGCCAACCAATCCCACTTTTAATGACCCGTTCCATACCTATATAGTCACCAGACTTGCTATTATTTATTTTTATTGTGTTCACCTACTTAACGTCCTTTATCGCGTTCCCAGTCAAAAATTGCTTTTTCGATATACCATCTGTCTGTGTGTCCTGGATGTTTCCCGCGCAATTGGGAAATTATCCTTTCAGTAGTTGAGGTATCGCCACTGAGTTTAAGGGGACCTAGAAACCCCATCTTCAACGAAGTAAGATGGGGTAGTTCATAGGCTGATAAATATCCTCAGAACTAGGATTAAGATAAGGATGCTGCATATCAACTAAATTTTGGGCAAAGTGTTGATTAATAACTTCTATCCGTTCCTCCAGGGCATTTTTACCCTTTTGCCAAGATTCTAACAACGCATTGGCCACAATTTGACAACGATTCATCCCAAAACTTTCTTGAGGAGCAAATTTTTGATTTGGTTCTTCTGCTAACCCTAACCCCGGTGCTAAAAATTTAGTAAATAAGGGAATTTCTGGCTGAAAATAGGCTTGATGTTCTTGATAAATATCTTGAAGAATAGTCCGAATTGTCGGGTAATCTTGGCATTCAAAATGCAGCACTCCGGCATCATAACGCCCATAAGCTGCGGGATTATAAAGAACCTGAAAACTAAAGGCAATAGCCGCATTATTTAAGGCTTGGGTTAGGCTCTCCATAATAGCAATTGCCCCTGTTGACGTAAAATTAAAATAAATTCGTCCTCCTCCTAAATCAGCATTTTCTGCATCTTGGTTTTCTATTCCTATATTGCTAACTGCCACATAACAGCCATTTTGCAAGCGATTTTTAGGCATCCATATTGCTATTAATTCCCCCGCTTTGGGCAACTTTTTCCGGGGTTGTAGATGACATTCTGGCTCAATATATAAGGTTAATCCGTCCTTACTCACAGCCATACTACCATCAGGTTCAATTCGCAAAATCTGCCAATTGGGTTCATAATGGCCTGTACCATGATTGCTATGATGTAGCTGTTCATAGAAATTTTCATCTACACCTAAACTATTATTTTCTAGGAAATTTACCTGAGATTGGCAATTATTATTATTTGCAGCTAAGACTGTTTGCAGTGAACCATTATAATAAATTCCATAGAGAAAATTTCTCAGCAGTATGTTCAAATACTTCTGTTTTAAAGAAGGTGGATTTTGTTGAAACCTATTTGCTATATTCGCGGGTAAAGCAAAAGGTTGATAATGGGGATGGTAAATACAAAAATTAGGTTTAATCTGGATATTACTGGCAATATCGCATAATGACTGGAAAATTTGATTGGGAGAATCATCAAACATTAACTTGTTTTGCACCTCAAATTTCAGGAAAATATATTTCTAATTATCAGGAATAACATGACTAACAACCGCGCAGACGAGTTTTTTCGTAATAAAGACGGACTAATTGTTGTTCCTTTTGGGGTTGAGGAAGTTTTTGCAATGTGGGGACAGATTGGAAAATTTCTGCTGCGGAGATCCCAAAAATTGTCAATACTGATTGTTCGGGCATAGTCAAAAGGCTTTTAGCAACTTCGAGCATACATAAGTTACTATTATCAAAGGATTTTTGGCATTCAATTCTATTTTGAATCTGTTGAATTAATGCTAAACCTGCAAACTTAATTACCCGCACAATGAAGTCTTGATGATATTCTAAAATCATGGGGAAAGCATCAAGATAAGCCCGGATTAAAGCCAGAATTGAAGGTTGTATTTCCTCTAGAGGAATCATGGCTAAACTTAAAGATTCTGCTAACTCTAATGTTGGATCTACTATTAAACTAGACAGCCAAATTCTTAAATAACTTGCTAATAGCGTTCCTAAATCAAAAGCTGGATCTCCCCAACTGCAAGCTTCCCAGTCAATCAATTTTATCAGGCAATTATCTAGCTGTTCCCATCGGGAATGAACTAAAATATTACTTAGATGTAAATCGTTGTGAGTTAAACAAGATGGTTTCCACTCATAAGCTAAATCAGCAATAGCGGATTCTAAACTTTCGTAACGCTGATAAAGCAGATGAAATTGTAGTGCTTCAGTGGGAATTATCCCAAATGTGTCTGGATTTATTGATGGTATGCCTTGGGCGGGATTGTAAAAATTATAGCGAAACTGTCCTGCGGGCGCAGTGGACATAAAATCACGATACTCACGTTTATTAAACGTGGCTCGGTGTAATCCTGCTAACGTAGTACCAATCGCGCTGGCAATTTCTGTGGGAAAAATACTGCTGTGTTGATAAAATTTTCCTAACTCCACATATTCGCTTAAGTAGCTCCGCACTAGGATAGAATTTTCCGCATCAAAGTGGAGCAATGATGATGATATCGCGCCAATATTACCAATTACTGGAAATTGCTGTAATAACTGGTGAAATAGCGACTCATTAAAAAGTTCATGAGAACTTTGATCATTATTAATGTTCCGTTCCTGTTTAATTAGCAGTTGGCGATTATCTGCTAGTATGACCAGTAAATTTCGATTCTTCTTGGTATTTTCTGGCAATACAGATCTATATGCAGCGCCATCTTCCGCGCTACACAGTCCTGCATTGAGCAGATACTGGATAACATTTTGAGAAGATAGTGATGATAACATGAATTATTTCCTAATGATTTTAATGGCTAAAGAATTACCGCAGTCAATATTGAGGTGGCTGTAGCAGTTCTTAGTTAATGGTAAAAAATTTACGAAACATTGCTACTATCTACTAATATCCCATTTGTGTCAGAAAGACCTGCCAAAATGGCAATATTAGCTATTTTTTTACTTTCAAATCTACGGAAGAAACTATAAGATCTTGACAATATCTGTAGTATAGCCTTGCACCTTGAATAAAACATTACTGCTTCCAAATTAATTGGTAGTAGATATCCAGCGACAACAACGGTTACTTACAGTCGTCAGTGATCCATATTCTCTGTATATATGTTAGTAATTTATCCTGATTATAATCAGTATTGATTTACTTTCATCCCCAATCCTCTCTACTTTAATATATAAATGGCTACACTTGTATTCCTGTAGGTATAAGTTTTATGTAACTTTTCACGGGTGTTATAATTTACTCTTCCTTCATCAAATCAGCTAAGATAAAAATGCCATAGTCAAAAGTCACTATTATACTTAAACTCATAGTGAGAGATAATTTACTCAGTTGATTGATGGATCATCTAGCAATGCTTACGGCAAATACTACATCTTATTCGGCAGTTCAATTTCTACAACGCCAGGCCGCGTCCCTTTTACTGTACCAATCTGTCCTAGAAAGCGACGTAGGCAGAGCGTTTCTGAATTTATTACAAACCATCCGTTACACTGATGGAGATGGGCGGGATTGCCTCCTGGCTTACGGTAGTTATTTCCAAGCTTTAGCCAGTAGTCATCAAACCTGGGAAGAATATCTGATTCAGCAAATTCTCACTGCGGATAATCCTTTGAGTAAATTGGCACAACAGCAGGAATTTAGGCAATTACCCTCAGCTTTAGTAGTCGCTGGACAACATGACTTGCAAATACTACAAAGTTTATATGAATGTAACAGTGCAGTTTTAAGCGAGTGGGTACAAATGGCAACTCATTTACCTATTTCCCCTGTGGTTTGGTATCGAGAACCGGAAGCAGTGGGGACAGAAATGGGTTTAATCGCATCTATTCCTGAGTTAGAGAATTGGGGTGATGCTGTGGCAGATTTAGCCGCTTATTATCGGCAACATGGAACTGGTTTATTTGCTAAATATGCGGCTTTTCGTTGGCAAAATGGGCAGTTAGTGGGTATTGCTGATGCTGATTCGGTGAAACTGTCTACATTGGTGGGTTATGAGTGGCAAAAAGATGCTTTAGTGAAAAACACAGAGTTTTTATTATCAGGAGAAACTGCGTTGCACGTATTACTTTATGGTAGTCGTGGTTCGGGTAAGTCTTCTTTAGTTAAAGCTTTATTAAATGAATATAGTCATAGAAACCTGCGCTTAATAGAAGTTTCTAAGTCAGAATTGCCAGATTTACCGAAAATTGTCGAATTGTTGCGAGGTGTTCCCCAGAAATTTATTATTTTTGTTGATGATCTTTCCTTTGAAGAAGATGATGATAGTTTTAAAGCAATGAAAGTAGTTTTGGAAGGAAATTTAACTGCTAGACCAAAAAACGTAGTTGTATATGCTACTTCTAACCGTCGCCATTTAATCCGGGAATATTTTACTGATAGACCTGCTCCCAAGGATAACAATGAAGTTCATGGTTGGGATACAATGCAAGAAAAGTTATCTTTTAGCGATCGCTTTGGTTTAACATTAACTTTTACAGCCGCAGATCAAAAAACCTATTTACAAATTGTCCAACATTTAGCCGCAAACATCAATATTTCTGCCGAAGATTTAGAATTTGAGGCTTTACAATGGGCAACTCGGCATAATGGTCGTTCTGGCAGAACCGCAAGGCAGTTTATTGACTTTTTAAACTCAGATTTAGCTGTGTTTGGTGAAACTAAAAATCTTCCTATAGACTCATGACAAAAGTCACTTATCATGTAATATGAACCTAATTATAACTGTATATTTACCAATGAAAATGTGAGGAATAATGACGTTAATTACTAATAATACTAACAACTTGAGTACAATAAAACCTCGTAAAGTCCAATCAACAATATTTAATTATCAAGTTGTCTTAGGCATAGCCGCTTTTAGTATCAGTTTTGGTTTAAGCCTCGTCCCCAGTTGGGATTTCCCTAAAGCCTTTCTCACTGGGATAATTACAGTTTTGGCTACCTATGCAGCCGCATTTCTTGTTGATAAACGACGCAGAAATGATGAACTGAGGATGATTGGTTCTCTTCAGAGACGCATTCGGGATATAGAAGGATTGAAATCCCGCATTGTTAGAGAAATACAGCAATTAGAAGAATATAGAAATTTATTGTATACAGAAACTCAGCAACTAGAAAACCAAATTGGAGATTGTCGAAGTCAAAGGGATAGTTTACATCGAGACATAGGGACATTTGCTGCTCAGAAAAAGCAAATTGAAGCCGAAGTATATAATCTTAAAAATGAATTTGTCCATTTAGAAAATAGTAATATAGAACTGAATAATAGCTGCAATAATCTGATCACAGAAAAGCGGAGATTAGAAATAAATTGTCATGGTTCTCGTGCCGAACTTAACCAAATTCAACCTCAAATTGATATATTAAAACAGGAAAAACAAGAACTAGAAAATGATGTAACTTTGCTGGAAAGACTCAAGCCACAACTAGAAGAAAAGCTTTATGAACTAAGAATAGAAGTTCAAACTCAAGAACTGAAAATTGCCAAACAAGATGATTTAATAGTACAGACAAGTACAACTAAATATCATCTTGAAACTATTCTCAATTCTTTACAAAATAAGACATTAGAACAAAAATCTGAAGTTAATCAACTGCAAAATCAAATTTCTGTCTTACAAGACGAACGGGATTTATTGCAAAATCAAGTTTGGGAATTACTGCAACAAGTGGAAACTATTAATCCCCAAACATTTACCGATAATGAAGAAGATAATTTAGATTTATTTCCTTTTGACGAATTATTAGAACCATTAGATTCCATAAATGGCAAACATGATCACACAGGAAATTTACCAACGGAATGGGATACTTTTTTAAACCATCTCCCCGCTTATGAAATTCAAGTTTTGAAAGCTATCCTTGAGCAAGATAACCCCAGAGATACTATTAAACAAATTGCTGAAGCTAATATTACTATGCCCAATCTCTTGATTGATGCTATTAATGAAATTGCGACTAATACGATTGGTGAGTTAATTATTGAAACCAATACCGAAGTTCCCGAAATTGTTGAAGAACATTTATTAAATGTGAAAACAATGATTACTAAATATTCAGAAATTAGTTAATTTTTAGCAAGAAAATTTTATGGGTTTAGCATTGTGCTTTACCCCTATAGATGAGTTATGGCATCTTAGAGGGTGTTTGAAAAGTTATGGTTGATGTATCAAATATTTTTTACCCCACCCTAACCCTCCCCTTGTAAAGGGGAGGGAACTGGATTTTTATTGTTTCCCCCCTTTACAAGGGGAAAGGGGGGTAGCAATGTGATGAAAATTACGGAATACCACTTTTCAAACATCCTCTTAGTCCCTGGGCGCAGGATCTGTTACCCTAGCTACTTATACATCAATCAAAATGTTGCCTGCTTCCACTTTCAGAGGATAGGTTGGTAAGGTTTTTTCTGAGGAAACCATTGACAGTAATTTACCAACTACGGGTGGGAAGGGACACCAAGTTTTGACTTCACCATTACCCAAATCAAATGCACTGCGGTGGAAGGGACAAACTATCGCCCCATCTTCGATTTTTCCTTTTTTCAAAGACATTTTTAAGTGAGGGCAAGTATCATCTACAGCATAAAGCTGATTTTCGTGGTTTAAGAGTAGGATTTTGCGATCGCCCACTTTGACTACTTCACGCGCACCGGCAGCTAGGGCGTTAGCAGCTAAAACTTGAGTCCAAGCCATGAGATTCTCCTAATTTTCAATAAAGCTGTTCTTAGTTTCTCGCAATTGTGTCCTATGCGATCGCTAATATCACAGGAGGTAGGGGCTAGAGGCGCAGGGACTACGCCCAAAATAGGGTTATCCCTTAGATTTAGGCAAACTCAATCGTACGCACAAAATCTAAAATAGCTTTTTTCATTTTTTTCGCTTCTGCTTTCATAGAACCAGGTACTTCACCATTTAAAAAGCTGCGTTGACTACTAACTATATACAAACATTCATTATTGACAAAGGACAATAATCCTCTATAGGCATCTAATCTCATCCCATTGCCATTAGTTTCATGCTTGGATATAGTTGAACCTTGAGGCATATTTACTAATACATAGTAATAACTTTCTAAAGTATCTTGCCAATATTCTTTATGTTTCACTTCCGCCGTAGGAACATGAGAAATAATTGCTTGAGGCACATATTTATCTACCAAAACTTCATGCAGATATACTTCATTTTCTTGGGATTCTAGATCATCAATTTGTTCTAGAGAGAGAGGATAATAATCAATTCTGAGTAAAGTACCAGTATCGTCCGAAAAACTTACCATTCCTTCCTCTGTTTGCAGTTTTCCTCCCTGTTCAACATTTAAAGGAATAGGAACTATAAAGTTACCCAAAGGTGATTGATAAAATTGTTCACCAGCTTGATTAAAAATGACTGCTTCATATTCTTCTTCGAGATATTCTTCCTCATCCCCAGCTTCTACTGAGTCAATTATCTCTTTGATAATTTCTTCTGCTTCTTCATCGTCCAATTCTAAAGCTATTTGTAGTTGTTTCAGAAAAACTTTTTTATTTGCTGGAATAATTAAATTTTCCGCATCTAAAAGCATAATCACTCCAGCCGCAAAACCATCTAAAACTGCCTCATCAGAAATCCCCGCATTGGCAGCATTAAATAAAGAACCTAATCCAGCCTCTCCGGCAATTTCTATGAGTCTGTCCACCGTTTCTAGCATTTCTTCTTCTGAGTATTCATCAAATATCTCAAACTCCCAGAGAATATCAGCTAAACTTTCTGCATCTATGTCTTCACTGCCAGAATCAACTATGGTGGTAATCACCGCAATTGCCGCTACGGCTTCTTGTTCATTCAATGATTCTTTGATCGGCTCTTTCGATTTGAAAATATAATCATACTTTGTCATAACTTCTATCTCCTCAATTAATTTGTTGTTTGCACTTAATTACTAGGTTGAGAAATCCGGGTTTCAATATCTTCTAGTGTCCGTAATAATAGACGATTTGCCTGTAATTGCCAACCCCATTTTTGAATTCTAAAAGCCGCTACAGTCCCCCCGATAGCTGCTAATAAGCCCATGGGTTGATTTAGGGAAATCCCCAATAATAAACCCAAACCAGCAATTCCCCAAAATGGCAAGGCCACCGTCTGTCTTTGCTCCTCCACAACTTCTGCAATTTTACCAGATGGCATTGTAGCTAATAATGTCGCTTTTAGTTGCCTCTGTTCCGCTAATGGTACTGATAAACTAATCTTGCGGCGGAGTTTTTCCATTTTGCGGGCATCAGTGCTATACTCCGTAAGTTCATCTTCTGCCATTTTTAGCAGTCGTTCTAATTGTGACATAGTAGATTAAGTTTTTTGACTGTATTAGAGCTATTATTCTATATTTGTGGACAACAAGATCCCCGACTTTTTAGAGAGGTCGGGGACCTAACTCGAAAAACACCTCAAGAACATCATGAAAAAAACTTGGTTTCGATTAGGCATAATAGGCATATTTCTACTTTCCTTGAGTTTACGTTTTTGGGGAATCAGCCGATTTAATACTTTAGTATTTGATGAAGTTTATTTTGCCAAATTTGGTAACAACTATCTTACTCATACACCATTTTTTAATGCTCATCCACCATTAAGCCAATATTTGATCGGGTTGGGGATTTGGATTAGTAAATACATTCCCCTTGGTCGAGATACTGTAAATAGTCTCACAGATTCTTTATTATCTCCTTGGAATTATCGGTGGGTAAATGCGCTAACTGGTTCATTAATTCCCGTAGTCATAACTTTATTAACTTATCAATTTAGTTATCGTCATCGGTTTGCTTTATTGGCAGGATTTTTTACAGCTTGTGATGGCTTATTTTTAGTAGAATCTCGTTATGCTTTAAGTAATGTCTATATAGTTATCTTTGGTTTACTCGGACAATGGTTATTATTATTAGCATTAGAAAAGCAAAAACGGTGGTTTTGGTTAATTCTCTCTGGAATCAGTTTTGGTGCTTGTATTGGCACAAAATGGAATGGTTTATGGTTTTTAACTGGTGCTTATGGTGTATGGATAGCAGCTTGGATAATTCGCTGGTTGCAATCATTTGATCATACATCTCGCGTGCCATTATTTTCTTATTTACACTTTTTTAATCACCCTAATAATTCCCCAACTGATACCATAAAATCACCCTTGCAAAATCTGACAAAAATAAATATTTGGCAGATGTTTTCCTATTTAGGAATTATTCCGGCAGTTATTTATAGTCTGATTTGGATTCCTCATCTCCAACTTGATAAAAGATATGGATTTATTGAAGTTCATAAACAAATTTTACACTTTCATCTCCAATTAGGTGGAAATAGTCCTAGCGTTCATCCTTATTGCGCTGCATGGTATAAATGGCCATTGTTAACTCGACCAATGGCTTATTATTATCAAACTGCTCAAAGTACCAAGAATTCCTTACCTGTCTTTGGACCGCCCTTACCTGATGGTGCTGGTAAAGTAATTTATGATGTTCATGCTATGGGGAATCCTTTTTTATGGTGGTTTGGTTTAGCTGCAATGATCTTTTTAATTGGTATGGTAATCATCACAATTACGATGCCGATAATTGAAAAAAAGCGGTTATTTATCCCGAAAAATCTCACCATTGATACTTGGATTGGCTTATTTTTAGTCATAAATTATGGAGCTAATCTCCTCCCTTGGGTGGAGGTAACAAGGTGTACTTTCATCTACCATTATATGTCTGCGGTTGTTTTTACATTTATAGCGATCGCTTGGTTTGTTGATCAATGTCTACTTAGTTATTATCGGCAAATTCGGGCAGTAGGTGTGACTATAACTTTTATCATTGTCGCTGCCTTTATTTTCTGGATGCCTATTTATCTAGGTTTACCCATGTCTCCTGATGGTTATAGAATGCGGATGTGGTTTAGTTCCTGGATTTAGTTAAAAGTAGGAATAGTCAGTAACTCAACCCTAAAGGGATTGAGCTTGTAAGAGAAATCAAACAAGCTGTACTGACCAGACCACCCTGAGCGTAGTCGAAGGGTAGCCGTTATTTGAGTCACGACACCTCGGAATGCGTTCGCGCCAGCGTGCCGTCAGGCATAGCTAGTTCCCCGCTCTGTCGCTGTAAGTTAAACAGTTCTAAAGTCACTGGAACAGTGCTTTCAGCCTAACAAGCTCTTATAACAGGTCGAAGCTAACATCACCCCAGAAATGGGAGGCTCTATTGAGCAAAACATTATGCGTACAGGGTTGTGAAATTTGAAATGGTAATTGTCCCATTGAAAGTGCAATACAAAAGCACACCGAATCGAACAACTCCAAGGCGGTAATGGTTAAGCAAAGACTGACTGCGGTTAAAACCGCTCGTGCCGTTTCCCTCTCAGCACGCTTTGTGACTGAGTTTCCCACATCCCGTGAAGTTTTATGAAAGATTGAACGCAGATAAACGCAGATAAACGCAGATAAATTAATGAATTAATGGCATTGCTGACTTGAAGTATGAAATTAGAGCGAAACACAATTCATACCTTCATTATGCAAAGACGAATTAATTTCATGATTTTGTGCAGCCACACATAAAATTGAAATTTATTAATTCTTAATATATATACACAAATGCTGTAGTTTGAATCATATTACTTTTTACATTTCTTATCTATATATTTGGGAACAGTTAGTTCTTATGTGTAAGAATAGTAGGTAAGAGCAACTATAAATATAGACTTTGCCATTATCAAGGCTACTAAATCAATGGTGATTTTTAGAGGTGTGAGGAATTGAGATGAAATCTACATATTTTATTCTCCAAAATTATCGGGGAAGGCTTTTATGGATATCAATATCAAGCAGCAACATACTAATATCACTAGCTTAAAAGAAGCAGCGATACATCTAACTAGTGAAATTCAACCTCATGGAATTTTATTAGTCTTACAAGAGCCAGATTTACAAATATTACAAGTTAGTCAAAATACTTTCAGCACTTTTGGCATATCGCCAGAAGATATCGTGCAACAGGAATTAGAAGATTTACTAGATCCTTACCAAATCCAGAAAATCAAATTTTGGTTGTCAGAAGAAAATCTGGATTTTATTAATCCTACAAAAATTTGGATTAAGAAACAAGGGGATGAATATACAATATTTGATGCCACTTTCTATCGTAACTCTGAAGGATTTTTAATCTTAGAACTAGAACCTACAGCATCTCAAGAAAATATTCCTTTCTTGAGTTTTTATCATTTAGCTAAATCCTCAATTAATCGCTTAGAAAAAAGTAAAAGTCTCCGTGATTTCAGTCAAATAATTGTGCAAGAAATCCGCAAAATAACCGGATTTGACAGAGTGATGTTATATAAATTTAGTGATGATGGACATGGTTCTGTGATTGCTGAAGAAAAAATAGCTACTTTAGAGTCTTATTTAGGATTACATTATCCAGAATCAGATATTCCTCAGCCAGCACGACAATTATTCCTAGAAAATTCTATTAGAGTTATTCCCGATACAAACGTTCAATTATCAGCCGAACTTTTTCCTAAAATTAACCCAGTTAGCGGTAAACCAATTGATTTAACTAATTCAATTCTCAGAAGTCCTGCACCCTGTCATCTAGAATATTTACATAATATGGGCGTGGCTGCATCTTTGACAATTTCCTTAATTAAAGATCACAAACTTTGGGGTTTAATTGCTTGTCATCATCAATCACCTAAATACGTTTCCTATGAATTACGGAAAGCCTGTGAATTTTTAGGAAGAATCATATTTTCAGAAATTTCTGGAAAGGAAGAAACAGAAGACTACGACTATCAAATAAGTTTAAAACAAGTTCAATCACTATTGGTTGAATATATGTCTCAAAAAGAGAACTTTATTGATGGTTTAGTCAAAAATCAAATAAATCTGCTCAATTTAACTAATGCTGAAGGTGCAGCAATCTATTTTGCTGGAAAGTATACTCTGATTGGGAATACTCCTCAAGAGGAAGAACTGAATTTTTTAGGAGAATGGCTGAGAAATAATGTCAAAGATGAGGTATTTTCCACAAATTCCTTACCTAGTATTTATCCAGATGCGATCAGCTTTAAAAATGTCGCTAGTGGTTTATTAGCTATCCCCATCTCTGGGAAAAATTATATATTATGGTTTCGACCAGAAATGATTCAAACTGTCAATTGGGGTGGAAATCCCCATCAGGCTTTTTCAGTTGATCAATCTGAAGGAAATGTCCGTTTGTGTCCCCGTAAATCATTTGAATTATGGAAAGAAATAGTTCAATTAACATCTTTACCCTGGCAAAATGTAGAAATCAAAGCTGCATTGGAGTTGCGAAAATCAATCATCAATATTGTCTTACGTCAAGCTGATGAATTAGCCCAATTAGCTGAAGATCTACAACGTTCTAATGCAGAATTGAAAAAATTTGCCTATGTCGCTTCCCATGATTTGCAAGAACCACTCAATCAAGTAGGTAATTATGTACAACTTTTAGAAATGCGCTATGAATCAGAACTAGACGCAGATGGAAAAGAGTTTATTGGTTATGTTGTCGAAGGTGTAAGTTTGATGCAGAACTTAATTGATGATGTACTCGCATATTCCAAAGTAGATACATTAGGAATTGCTTTTCAAGTTACCGAAGTAGAAACAGCTTTAAATCGGACTTTGAAGAATTTACGTCAACGCATTGGGGAAACCGGCGCAATTATTACCCATGATCCTTTACCCACAGTTATGGCTGATGAAACACAATTAATTCAGCTATTTTTGAACCTCATTGGTAACGCTATCAAATTCCGCAGCAGTCAACTACCAAAGATTCATATTAGTGCGAAAAGATTGGAAGATGAATGGTTATTTTCAGTTCAAGATAATGGAATTGGGTTAGATCCACAATTTAGCGATCGCATTTTTATTATCTTCCAACGTTTACACACTAGAGATGAATATCCAGGTACAGGAATGGGTTTGGCTATTTGTAAAAAAATCATCGAATGTCATCGGGGACGAATCTGGGTAGAGTCCCAACTCGGTCAGGGTACAACTTTCTACTTTACCATTCCCGTCAGAGGTTGTGATCATGAGCATCGAAATGACAGGAACACACAAAATTATCTTTTTAGTGGAGGACAATAAAGCTGATGTTCGTCTCATTCAAGAAGCCTTAAAAACCAGTTCATTACCTCATCAAGTGGTCACAGTTAGGGATGGTGTAGAAGCTATGAATTACCTCCATCAAGAAGGAGAATATGCTAATGCACAACGACCTGATTTAATTTTATTAGATTTGAATTTACCCAGAAAAGATGGGAGAGAGGTATTAGCAGAAATTAAATCTGATCCTCAACTAAAACGCATTCCCGTCGTCATTTTGACAACTTCAAAAAATCAAGATGACATTTTCCATAGTTACGACTTACACGCTAACTGCTATATTACCAAATCTCGTAATCTAAGTGAGCTATTCCAAATCATCAAAGGTATTGAAGACTTTTGGTTTTCTACCGCGACCTTACCATGAGAATAACAAGAAAACTACTCAATGTCCAGGGCTATTTCGTTCTAAACATAATCCACCCAGAACTAAAGTATGGCTTACGCGACGCTTCGCTATCAGGGCTAATAACTCAAGTCCGTTAAAACGGACTACAAACTTTCTTTTAGTCGTCTTTAGACGACTTTTGCTATTAGACTCAGAATTCATTCTGAGACGGGCTGAAAACTCGCAAGAGGTAAAATCAAGGAATGATTACTGCAACTTCCACATTAAAAATCCTATTAATTGAAGATAACTTAGCAGAAGCCAGGTTATTACAAGAGTTTATTAAACTCACAAAATCTCAAAATTTTAGTTTAGTTCACGTCCAAAAACTCCAAGACGGAATCAACCAATTAAACAGCGAAAAATACGATGTAATTTTGTTAGATCTAACCCTTCCTGACAGTCAAGGATTAGCTTCCATACCCCAGTTACTCAAGCAAAATCCTAGCAACCCTATCATAGTTTTGACTAACACCAATGATGAAGAATTAGCCATTGAAGCAGTCAGACAAGGAGCGCAAGATTATCTAGTCAAAAGACACGTAAATCCAGATACATTGGTGCGTTCTGTACGATATGCTATAGAACGTAAACAATTTTTAGAACAATTAAATCAAATTAATCAAACATTAGAAACTCAAGTGGAAGAAAAAACTGCGGAACTTTTGAAATCCCAAGAAAAACCGTTGAATTTGATTTTTACCAGTTCCGAAAACTGTTTTGAATTCCTGGGAGATGAAACCCTATTAAAGCATATTGTCAGTAATTTACTCAATAATGCCATTAAATATTCACCTCCCGATAGTACAGTCCTATTTGAATTAATCAAACAAGAAAAAACCGTAATTTTAAAATTTCAAGATCAGGGAATTGGGATGACAGAAACCGATCAAAAACAACTATTTCAACCATTTCACAGAGGAGAAAATGTGGGAATCATTCCTGGTAGTGGTTTAGGATTAACAATCGTCAAACAGTGCATTATAGCCCACAGAGGAGAAATTACAGTTAATAGTCAAGTGGGAGTAGGTTCAACATTTACCGTGACTTTGCCGATCACAAAATAGATCCCAGACTTCTTTGAGAAGTCGGGGATCTGGGTATTATTAAACTACAGCTTCTGCTTTTTCCTTAACAGGTACATAAGGTGTTTCTGCACCTTGGGCTAAATATTCAGCTAATTGACTTTCGATTTCATCACGGACAATTTGCCGATATTCCATAAAATGCTCAATGTGAGCGCAGGTAGAAACGTATTGTTCAATTACCTTGGGGTTATGCTTGAGAATACTAAAGAAGTGATGCCAGAATTTCCAACGAGTTTGTCGTTTAAATCCTTGTCGCCAAATTACAATAAGTAAAGCTCTAACAACTACCCATTCTGGTGTTTTTGCTGGTGCTGTCCATTTGGGAGAACCCAACATCATAAAACAGCGATAGGTGCGATCTAAATAAGCAGCAGGGTCATACAAAGCACAGAAAGCTTCCACATATTCCCTAGCCAATTCTTCTAGAGGACGGGTAGGAATGAAATTCATCAATGTAGTTTGATTGATGTTTCCATCTTGGTTTTCCCGCAATCTGCCTTCTTTGGTCAACCGATGCCACAAGGCGGTATTGGGTAACGCTTGCAACATGGCAAAGGTAGTAGAAGGAATAGCTGCAAGTTCGGCAAAACGGACAATGCGATCGCCTGCACCCGCTTTTTCACCATCAAAACCAATAATAAACCCAGCCATTGGCCGCAGTCCAGTTCTGATAATGGTTTCTACAGATTCAGTTAAGGAACTGCGAGTATTTTGAAATTTCTTAGTTAGTTGTAAACTATCTTCGTCTGGGGTTTCAATCCCCAAAAATACCGCTTTAAAACCACAATCAACCATCAACTCCATCATTTCTTGATCTTGTGCTAAATCAATGGAAGCTTCTGTGTCAAAATTGAAAGGATATTGATGATCTGCCATCCAAACTTTTAACTCTTTTAGCAACAATTTCACATTTCGCTTATTGCCAATAAAGTTATCATCCACCATAAACACACCCCGTCGCCAACCTAAATCATAGAGATAATCTAACTCGGCTAAAAGTTGTGCAGGAGTTTTGGTTCGGGGTTTGCGTCCATATAAAACAATGATGTCGCAAAATTCGCACTGGAAAGGACAACCCCGGGAAAACTGCACCGACATCATATCATAGGCATTAAACTCTAATAAATCAAAGCGGGGAATAGGTGTACTGGTAACATCAGGTTTTTCAGCAGCCCGGAAAACTCCCGATTTGTCCCCCCGTTGCACAGCTTCCACAAACATGGGTAAAGTCAGTTCCCCTTCATCAAGAATCAGGTAATCTGCCCCTGCTGCTTCCACTTCATGGGGTGTGGAGGTAGGATAAGGACCGCCCAAAGCCACCAGCTTACCGCGTCTTTTCGCTGCCCGAATTTGCTCAAGTAAGTCTTGTTTTTGGACAATCATGGCGGAGAAAATCACCATATCTGCCCATGCCCATTCTGCTTCTGTGGCGGCGCGAATGTTACGATCTACAAGTTTAAACTCCCATTCTTGGGGCAAAATTGCCGCTACCGTTACTAAACCCAATGGTGGTAACAATACCTTTCTGTCAACTAGTGCCAGAATTTTCTCATAAGACCAAAAGGTGCTTGGAAATATTGGATAAACTAGCAAAACACGCATAGTCTCACCCCTCACGATTTATTTGTTATCTAACTGTAACTAAAATTAAGACTAATTGACTTTTTTATCAAGCCTGTTGTATGGGAGGATGTCTGAATCAGGATGACCAGGATTTAAGGATTTGCGGGATGAAGACTGGGAACAATTAAAAAATACAAATAGTTTTGAGCTTATTCTACTCATGCAGTCTGGTCAATTAGCATCTACTCTAAGATTATTACAGCAAGGCTTTCAAGTCGTTGATTTTCCCGATAAGTAGGTGAACGGAAAAAAACCGTAGACGCGGAGCGGCTTCTCGAAGAGTAATATGTAACGAAACGTAAAATCGCCCAAACCCTCTTCACTCTTGCCTCTTGCCTAGTGCCATAACGACGATTTTCAATGCTACGAAGAAAAGAAGGAAGAAAAGAGTTATTTTTAATTTATTGGTAAGAGGATGTTTTAAAAGTTTTTAATGTGTAAACAGACCCCTCTCCAAACCTCTCCCCTACCAGGGGAGAGGCTTTAAAACCCCCATTCCCTTGTAGGGAAGGGGGGGGAGGGGGGTTAGGTTTTTGGAGATTATGGGTTTCATATAATACTTTTCAAACAACCTCTAAGTCGCGCAAATAGTAAAAGCGATCTCTTTTCCAAAAATCTTCTTTAATTCTTCCCAAGTAGCCTGTTAATGGTGATGATAGTTCTATGAGAATGTCATATAATTCTCTATCTTCTAGCTTTTGTGGTGGATTATTATAAAGATATGCTATGCAAAGATTACTAAATTGAGCATCTTTAGTACCTGTCTTTTCTAGATGTTTTTTGACGAGTTGGATAATATGCGATCGCAATTTAATCTCTTTTTCTATTTTATCTATATATTCGTTAATTTTATCATCAATTTGTCCCGGTTCTAAGTATTGCTTTAATTCAATTAAGTTGATCGCACCGGGATATTTTGCTTTAAGTTCAACTAATTTTTGTAATGTCATAGCTTTGATAATACTGACTTTAGAGATTTGAGCCGATTCTTTCAAATTTTTAGTAGGTTCACCAGGTCCAATAATTAACCGCACAGCTTGAAGATAATTTTCTTGAAGATGTCTTTTACCAATTCTATCTAATTCTTCTACTGTGTTATGAGGAATGCTTTTACCTGCTTTACATTCGCAAACTAGAGAATAAGGTTGTGAACAATATAAATCTAAACCTCCAGCACCACCTTTATGATCTTCCTCTACTTTAAATCCTAAAAAATTAAGGCTTTTGCGTGTAACAATTTCAAAATTTGTACCTGCTTGATAGTTGCTTATAGTATCATCTTTTTCTATGCTTCTATCTCCTAATGTTGTAATTGTTTTTATCCAATCTAAATCAGAATCTATTGTATTTGTAGTTGTTGCATTACTCCAACCTAAAAATACTTTGATTTCATTGTCTAATTGTTGTGCTGCTGGGTTATTATTGGCTATTTGTGATAACGCACTTTGTAACTCTTCCAGTTCAGGATTTAGAGAAGGTTCTCGTTTTTCTAATTGTTGTTTACGTTGAACAAATACCTGATCACTTAATACGGGTTTATATTCAGATACAGAAATATTATTAGGTAAAGGTGCAAATTTTCCTAGTTTTTCTTGAATGTTGGGAATAGCTCGAATTTCCAAAGGTTCAGGTAAATGATAAACCCGCAAATAAGCCAGAAAAAAATGCGGACGGTTTTGTAATATTTCCTGAAATATTTCTGGTTTCCAGATTGTTAATTGAGATAACATATCTAAAGGAGTTGTTTGATCTAGAATTTCGCAAAGTTCACATTTAGCCCATGCTTTAATTGAAAGCATATTTACTGAAGTATCAACAGGATAAAGAGCAAATTTATGCCCATGAGTAAGCAATTTACTAGGTATAGCAGCAATAATTCGCCCTTGTATTAAAGCTTCAACATCGGGAGGATATAAACATAAGGCGTTATAGATTGAAACAGATTTATTCATAATTAATTAACCAAATAAATCACTTAAATCATCGGTATCTTCTGTTTCATTGATATTTGAAGGAGTGAGAAATTTATCTATAATATCTTCATCATCAATATCAGGCATATTACCAGATGGATCACTTAAAATCTCTTTCAGTAACAGATTATCAAAGGTAATATTATTCTTAGAAATACAATCAAAAATTTGTTCTTCTGTTAATTGATAATTTTCTCGCTTTTGATAAATAGCGAATATTGCTATAAGTGGACGAATTTGATCTTCTATTAAATCTACATTTTCTCCCCCTTTGTGTAAAATTAACTCATTAAGCAAACTATATGTTGCCGCTGTTTTTTTCATTTGTTTTATTTTGGAATGAGAACGCACTAAACAACCACGGGTTAAATCAAAAGTATGATAGTCATTTAACCGTTTTAAACACGCATTTAATGTAAATTGAGAATCTTGGACAACTGCTACACCAATTTTTACCTCTTTACCATTTTCATTACCAATAATTTTGAAGTTGATAAAGTTGTTGTTCTTGGATTTAGGTAGAATATCTTTGGTAATTTCTTGAATCATGACTTCTTCTAAAGTCTGTCCTTTTAAAGTATTAAAGCCAAAATATAGGGCTTCAGCTATGAGAGAACTATCCTCGATATATTTTTCAAATTTTACTTCACCTTCCCTTATAAATGCTAATTCAAACCTTTCAAATGGATCAGCAGGGAGTTTCTCTTCTTCAACCTTAAAGTTATCAGCACACCATCGCAAAGCTTCTCTAACAGTTGGTTTATTTTTACCGTATTCTCTCAGATGACTTTCTTTAAATGGGTAAAGTGTATGTGGAGGAATTAAGTTTTTTGAACTATAATATTCTCGTAACCACACCGTTGCTAACTGTACCATATAATCAGCACTAACAGGTTTTAAATCTATTGGTTTTCGTTGTGTAAATTTGGAAATTCTATCAGGCGTACCACCTTGAATGGAGTTTACTTTATCTCTCCATGTTTCTGGTAGCATTACCGTCAGAATAACTACACCTTGGCTAAGGTCTGAATTTTCCAAAGTATCATGGAGAATTTTCACGAAATTAGCAATTACACTTTCTGTTGGGAACCCATCCTCAGTGGAGTTATTTTTAACATCTATTTCATCAAAACAAATAATAATCGAGTTGTAATAACCAACTAAATTCAAAATTTGTTGAATATTTTTAAGAGCCTCAGCTTCTCTATCTTGATTAGTTTTACTAGGATTGGGTAATCCCAATTCATCAGCATTTAATTGAGCTAATTCTTCACCAGATAGCCATTTAATTGCATAAGGGGCTTGGGTTTCTGAAAGTGTCCATAGAATAGCTCGAATAATATAGGGATCTGCATCAGATTTATTTTTAATAATCTGTTTTTGCAGAGCATTCATGAGATTTTTATTTTTAGCTAAACTACTTTTATATGCCTGGTCAAATTTTTTGACTAACTCTGCTGGAGTAGTAGCATTTTCTCTACCTTCGTTGGCCATAGCTGCGGCTACTTCTTGCCATTGCATGACTTCTTGGCTACCAGTCTTACTGAGACTATCTGCTAAAGTTTGCTGAAATTGATACTTAACTAAATTTAAGTCTGTATAGTTATTACCACCTGCATAAACGAATAAAGCACCACCTACTTTTTCCAGTTCATGACGAATGCGACTCAAAAGATGGGTTTTACCAACTCCCTGCTGTGCAGTAATAGCAATTGAAGTTACTTTATCTTGACTAGATTGACTTTTGCGAACAAATTCAATGGCTTTAAAAACTTGATTAGAAGCATGGGCATTTAATGTGGGTACGTCGGGGACTCCTTTTCCCCAAACATCTTGTTCTTTAACAATCCCAGCGTTAGTAAATGGATTGTGACTATTAATTGCAGCATTAACGGCTTCTATGGGAGAAATAGGGGTATCTGTCATGGTGATTTCGTATGGTGCGAGGAACTAGAAACTGCGGGGATAATTTGATTAACTCAAGCGTTTAGCGTAAGAACGTAGTTGTGTACCAGGTATAGAAATTGAATCTTCCCGTTTATCAGAGGTAAAGTCTGGTATTTCTCCGGCAATTAGCTGCAAAATGTCATCAGCTTGCATTTCCACTAGCCATTGATTGAATTTTTCACGACTAACTTGTTCACCTATTTCTCTTCTAATGCGATAGATAGGTACTAAATCATCTAGGCTGTAGTCCCTGTTCAACTTGTCATAAATATCCAACGCGACAGACTTAAACTCCTCATAAGAACCAATCACCGCACCACCAGATGCAACCGGCGCAGCTACTACAACATCAATCTGACGCAACAATCGCAACAAAGAATTTCCTACCCAAGCACCAAGATTAGTATTAAACTCAAACTCATCACTACGCAAACCCGCTTTTAACACATCTAAGCCCGTCGGTGACGTGAGAGTATAACTGGTTGAAGATCCCTTTTTAGTAACAGTAACAGCCCCCTGTGCTTCCAAATCCTCTAAAATAGCTTGATAATCCGCTTTATTCTGACTCTTGGAGTCTATCCGCTTCGTCAATTTACCCCTAGCTACCTTCTGCTGACTTCCTCCTAAGTCCCACAACGCAAGCAGCAAGCGAGTTTTAGCATATAAAGTCTGTAAATTCTTGGCTTGGGCGTTCATATTCAGTATCCTACTTAACTAAAAAGATATTATAAGTATTTTATTTCTTACTTGGACAAAGTTCACATAATATTGACTATTTTGATGTAAATAAGACAAAAATCAATATTTTTTTTCTAGACAATTATCGGATTTGTAACCAATAAAATTACCAATTACCAAAATAAATCAATATTTATCCCACATACCGCAAATACACTGAGTAACGGTTTAGCACTGCTAAACCCCTACATTTATACTCAGGATTGGGATATTTTTTTTAGTTGGAAGTGGCAGCTAAAAAACTAGTCGCAGGGGAAATTGCATGATAAACGTGATGCGATTATTTGCACTTGCAACATGAATTAATCCATGCAAACGCTGTACCATTGTCTCTACCAAGATTAATTCTAAGCCAGTGTTCTGTGCTTGCCATGAGGAATGTTTGGGAATGCCGTAAAATGGCTGAAAGACTTGTGATAGTTCATGGTGAGGAATCTCTACACCAGAAATACTGATTTTTAATTCTACCGTGGCTGCATTCAAATCGGCGGTAACTGTAATTGATTCACCTGCGGGAGCGCATTGACAAGCTTGGTTGAGTAGCAAGGTAATAATTTTTTCTAAATCAGTGATATCTGTGGAGAAAGGGGGAATTTCTGTGGAAATATCCAGGTGTAACCGTTGTTGCTGACAATTGGTAACATCTCGAAAAGATTCAATAATGGGAGATAACCAAGTTGGAAAATCAATAGTAATTAAAGTAGGAGATTCCGAATGGGTTTTCAGATATGCAAAGCTGAGAAGATCGTTAAGTAATTTATTTTCTCGTCCACATTCATGATGGAGAATTTGTAATAGTTGAGATCCTATTTCTATATCTAAAATTCCCGTTGGTGTCATCAGACTTTCTAATGTTTGTACAGCAAGATTAATATTAGTAATCGGTGTGCGTAACTCTTGGGAAAGCTGTTTGAGAAATTCATTTTTTTGCCGTTCTTGTTTTTCTATTTCCTGAATCTGCGCTTTGGTTTTTGCCTGTAGTCGAGATTGACGAATTGCGATCGCACATTTATTAGCTATTTGCTGCAAAAAGGATATTTCTTGTTCTCCAAATTTTGCCTCTGTGTGCCAAATTAGCCAAATATTACCCAAAATGCCTCGATGATCAAAGATTGGACAAGCTAATTGATTCATCATCTGTAATCCAGAATAATGTCCTGGGACAATTTCTATAGATTGCCAAATTTGTTTTTGCAATAGAGATTGATAAATTTGAGGAAAATCAGCAATTACTGTGGTTAAGTCTTGAAAATGGGGTAAAGTAGCACTATATTCATAGGTAACTGTGGCAGAAGTTAAACAGGGATTATAAAGTTCAATTTGACAGCGATTAAGTTGTAATACATCAACTAATTCTTGAGTAATAATTGTTAATATCTTTCGATCATCTAGACTATCGCGGATGTGTTCAGTAATATGTTGAAGTAACGTCTGAAATTTCTGAATTTGCTGGATTTCTTGAATATGTTCCTGTCTTTCTGACTCCAATTGGATTTGTAAATATTCTACCTGCTGTTGTAATTGGGCAACGGATGTATCTATACTCAATTGCATAGATACTTCTGCACAAAATATAGATGGAGATGGTAATTGTGTCCATTTGGGGATGGATTTAACTTGATTTAGATTCATGTAGTAGTTAAGGAAAGAGGTAGTGGATAATTGGTGATTGGGGAAGAGGTAAGTGGAAAGAATACTTACTCATGACTGATCTTTCCATTTGCCTATTACCTATTCCCTAACTAAAAAATGACATTAGTACGGGTAAGTATACCAAATATTGTGTATTGCTGGTAACAACTATTGTGACAGTTTGTGAACAGGTACGTTAAGTTACAGCTAATCCCATGATACTATCCTACTGCATTGTCAAAAATTAATACTAATTTTTTATAAATCTGCATATAAAAAGCTTATACCCCACATTCCGCACTTCATTTTGTAGTACAGATGCAAGTGTAACAAGTAACAGAAACAGCTTAAATATAAACACATAACTAAATTGGCAATAAATATAGACAGTAATATAAAAATTGCCAACAAATTGAAATTAATAAGGTATTAACAATAAATTCAGAAGAAAAAATGAGAAAATGAGTCTGAATGAAATCAAAATACCAAAAAATATGAATTACCAAAAAGAAGAATTTGAGAGTAAAAACTTAGATCACTTAGGAATAATAGCAGGAATCATAAGTAGGTGAACGGAAAAAAACCGTAGACGCGGAGCGGCTTCTCGAAGAGTAATATGTAACGAAAAGTAAAATACCTACACCATTAATACCAATAAAAACGGTTGGTTCTTTTTTATCAAAATCTATTGTTAAATCACCAATTCCGCGAAAAGATTGCATTTGTAGCCGTTTAACTCTCATAGTTTTCAATAAAAATTAGCGAAGTTTATAACATTTCATCTCATCTTTGTAATTCACTCAGTAGCAAGTAAAGAATAGATTATGAAGAATATTATAATCCGTAGTTGACGTATGGGGCGAGAAATTCTCGAAAACATTAGTGATCTAATAACAACTAATGACTAAAATAGGAGTGGTTAGGCATTATGGGGTTTTAGGAAGATGAGTTGGACAGAAAAACTAGAGCAGTTAAAAGAGTTCTTTACAGAAATGGAGCAGGCTTTAATAGCCTATTCTGGCGGAGTTGACAGTACATTAGTAGCTAAGATTGCTTATGATGTGTTAGGCGATCGCGCTTTGGCTGTAACTGCGGTTTCTCCTTCTTTATTACCAGAAGAATTAGAAGACGCAAAAATTCAAGCCGCAACTATCGGAATATCTCATAGAATTGTCCAAACACAGGAAATGGACAATCCCAATTACACATCTAATCCAGTCAATCGTTGTTATTTTTGTAAAAGCGAATTACACGACACCCTCAAACCTTTGGCTTTAGAATTGGGTTATCCTTATGTGGTGGATGGTGTAAATGCCGATGATTTACATGATTATCGTCCCGGAATTCAAGCTGCAAAAGAAAGAGGTGCGCGATCGCCTTTAGCAGAAATTGGCGTAACAAAAGCCGAAGTTCGGCAAATTTCCCAACAATTAGGTTTACCTTGGTGGGATAAACCGGCGCAACCCTGTTTAAGTTCGCGCTTTCCCTATGGTGAAGAAATTACCATAGCCAAATTACAGCGAGTAGGAAGAGCCGAAATTTATTTGCGAAATTTAGGTTGGCAAAATTTACGGGTTCGTTCCCAAGGTGATACAGCCAGAATTGAATTATCACCAGATCAAATTAAAGATTTTGTTACCATGACAGATTTACCAAGTCTAGTATCTGTATTTCAAAACTGGGGATTTATTTATATAACTTTGGATTTAGAAGGTTATCGTAGTGGTAAATTAAATCAGGTTTTACCTCCAGTTGCTTTGCAAAAATCATAAACCTAAAACAGAACCTTGTCTAGATGGGCAGGGTTTGTTTTTAAGATTCGATTTTTAGCTACATCTTGATTAAATCCAGAAGTGTTGAATGTTAGGATTTTGATGATATTGTCCAAGTTGTGCATTGACATTGATGATACCAAATTTGAGCAGTTAATGACTCTATTCTCAATAGACAAGGGATTTTACCTGGCTAAAACCCAAACATTGTCAAGTTTTATTGGAGGATTCAACACTTCTGATATTGGAGTAAAAGCAAAAAATGTCAAGATATTAGGAGTTACTCATTGACAGAATAACAAAATCTTGCATTGATAAATATAGGTCGTCTACTTACGAGGTATCGGACAATCAGAAAAATTACGAAACCATCCACAGCGCAATGCAATCTAGACCTATACACCTTATTTTTACTGTCAGAGCCAAAGTTGGGGGGTGCAGTAGGTTAGCAGAGATATTGGGAGACGTTTCACATGATAGTGTGAATTTTTGTATAATATTCCTGTTCTGGTAAAGGTGTCATAATTTCCAAAGTTTCATCATCATAAGCCACTCTAGCCGCCCGATTTTCTCCCAAATCTTGCAGCAGATTCTCAAATTGTTGCCAACTGATGTTATACAGCGGTTTCCGCTCTTATGAGGTACAAAGTTGAATCATGAAACTCTTGTAGTGCGGGCATCTTGCCCGCTAGATATGTACCTCATAACACCGGGAAGTGCTGTAACTCTATCAGCGCGATGTTTGGTGATGATCATTTGTATATCTAAGAATAAAATACAAGTTAATTTAATATAGTAACTGGTAGAGAGGAAAGTTAAAACTAGGATTTACGCAAATGTGATACTAAATATTTTTTTAGGGTGCGTCAGACTCGATAACTCAGTAATAATGAATATATTTCCAACATCTGACACACCCCAAATTGTCAACTAGAATTGGTAAGAAATACCAAGAGAAAAAACAGGATAAATATTCAACCAATTCAGATCACTTTCTTGTTTTTTCCTTTCTGCTTCGATGTTACTATTAATTTCCGCTTTTATAGCATCCGTTGCATCTGGACCAAACCCAGGTGTTAATGATACCTTTGGGGAGCCAGAAAACATTGCCCCTAAATTTGCCGAAAATCCCCAACGTTTACCAGGCTTCACAGCATTACCCCAACCCAGTCCAATATATGGTGCTACACTATTTTCAAAGGAAACTTTAGCGTTCAATGATGTAAGCACAGTTTTGCTATTATAGTCTTTGCCATTGATATTAATAGTCACACCATTCTTGGGTTTTCCAGTTCCTTCTATATTATTGTCCTGAAATACTAAGCCTCCAGTCAAACGGAAACCGCCATTTTTCCAGGGATGGTAGTCAGCGAGGGTAGACACATTAAATAGGTTGAGGTTAGCTTTATAATCAACATCGGACAAGCTAATATCTCTACTTATACCTAAGCCATTAATGCCTAATTTAGCATTGACATTAGGTGTTATGGACTTAGTGACTGTTGCACCAACACCTAATGTACTAATTTCAGGTGTAATTGCCCAACCTCTAGTTTTTACAGAAGTTTGGCTCATTTCTTCGCTAGGTTTAGATTCTTGAGTAGGTTTTGACTCTCCCCCCTGTGGTTTTGATGGAGTAGAACGCTCAGTACAGCGAGAATTTAAAGGATAACTTTTGCAAAATATATCTAAATCCAGTGGTCTTTTTGCCAGTAAATCACCAGCACTATAACTGAAAGTTCCTGGTTGAGGATGAGTTTCAGTTTTTTCAGGAGTGATTGATGTGGCAATAACTTCATTTGTAACTACTGGCTGAGTAATTGGTTCTACAACAACTTCCTCAGCTATAACAACTTGATTTATTGATGTCCCCATTACCAAACCAGCAGCAACTGTTAATACAGATGTGCCGAACTTTAGCTTATTCATTGCTTAACCCTGAGTAAGATTGATTTGTTACATTATATATTAGCAGCAATGTTTAATTATTGTAAGTACCTGTGCAAAATTTATTTTAAATTTTTACTCTTACTTAATAAAGCTTAATGTGTGAACTTACACAGAAAACCACAAAAAAAGCCCTTGCGGTGAGGCAAGAGCTATCAAAAGCATTATATTGTCAGTAATGAAATTAAGCCCAGAAAAACCTAGTCGAGGTCAGGCATAAACATTACTGGTTCTGTTTCACGGTTAATACCCTTCTCAAAACCACCAGCAGCAGCCCGGGCGCGGCCTGCGTGCCATAAGTGACCAATCAGGAAGAAGAATCCTAAAACGAAGTGTGAAGTCGCCAACCAAGCGCGAGGAGACACATAGTTAAAGGAGTTAATTTCTGTAGCCACACCACCCACAGAGTTCAAAGAACCCAAAGGCGCGTGAGTCATGTATTCAGCAGCGCGACGAGCTTGCCAAGGCTGAATATCATTCTTGATTTTTTCCAAATCAAGACCGTTAGGTCCACGAAGAGGCTCTAACCAAGGACCACGAAAATCCCAGAAGCGCATGGTTTCACCACCGAAGATGATTTCACCAGTAGGAGAGCGCATCAAGTATTTACCTAGACCTGTAGGCCCTTGGGCAGAACCGACGTTAGCACCCAAGCGTTGGTCACGAATCAAGAAGGTTAAGGCTTGAGCTTGTGAAGCTTCCGCAGCCGTAGGACCATAGAATTCGCTAGGGTAAGCGGTGTTATTAAACCACACCATGACAGAGGCAATGAACCCCATCAAAGAAAGCGCACCTAAACTATAAGATAGGTAAGCTTCACCAGACCAAATGGAGGCCCGACGTGACCAAGCAAAAGGCTTGGTGAAGATGTGCCAAATACCACCGGCAATACAAGTGAAAGCAATCCAGATGTGACCGCCGATAATATCTTCCATGTTATCAACGCTAATAATCCAGCCTTCGCCACCGAAGGGAGCTTTAATTAAATAGCCAAAGATAACAGCGGGGTTGAGTGTGGGATTAGTAATCACACGCACATCACCACCACCTGGAGCCCAGGTATCATAAACTCCACCGAAGAACATAGCCTTCAGCACCAACAACAACGCACCACATCCTAAGATGATCAGGTGGAAGCCGATGATGTTGGTCATTTTGTTCTTGTCTTTCCAGTCATAACCAAAGAAGGCAGAGTATTCTTCTAGGGTTTCAGGACCACGAACGGCATGATAAATACCGCCAAAGCCTAGAACTGCGGAGGAAATCAGGTGAAGTACACCGACAACGAAGTAGGGGAATGTATCAAAAACTTCACCACCTGGACCAACGCCCCAACCCAGTGTGGCGAGGTGAGGAAGCAGAATCAAGCCTTGTTCATACATAGGCTTCTCTGGGACGAAGTGAGAGACTTCAAACAAAGTCATTGCTCCAGCCCAGAAGACGATTAAACCAGCATGGGCTACGTGAGCGCCAAGTAGTTTACCAGATAAATTGATTAAACGGGCGTTGCCAGACCACCAAGCGAAGCCGCTGGATTCTTGGTCGCGTCCACCACTAATAACTCTATTAGAGAGCGTTACCACGTGGGAGTACCTCCTCTGGGAATACGAACTGTTCGTGGGGTTGATCTTGAGGAGCCATCCAAGCGCGGATACCCTCGTTTAGTAAAATGTTTTTGGTATAGAAAGTTTCAAACTCTGGGTCTTCTGCTGCCCGTAATTCTTGGGAAACGAAGTCATAAGCCCGCAGGTTTAATGCTAAACCAACGATACCAATGGAACTCATCCACAAGCCTGTCACAGGGACAAACAACATGAAGAAGTGTAACCAACGTTTGTTGGAGAAAGCAACTCCGAAAATCTGTGACCAGAAACGGTTTGCTGTCACCATGGAGTAGGTTTCTTCAGCTTGGGTGGGGTTGAAGGCGCGGAAGGTATTTGATCCTTCACCATCTTCAAATAGGGTGTTTTCTACTGTCGCACCATGAATGGCACAAAGTAAAGCTCCACCTAAGATTCCCGCTACACCCATCATGTGGAAGGGGTTGAGTGTCCAGTTGTGGAAACCTTGTAGGAATAGGAGGAAACGGAAAATTGCGGCTACTCCAAAGCTAGGTGCAAAGAACCAGCTAGATTGTCCCAAAGGATACATCAGGAACACGCTGACGAATACGGCGATAGGACCGGAGAAAGCAAGAGCGTTATAAGGACGCAGACCGACGAGACGGGCGACTTCAAATTGGCGTAACATGAAGCCAATCAAACCGAATGCGCCATGTAGGGCTACGAAAGGCCACAAACCACCGAGTTGAATCCAACGGGTGAAGTCACCTTGAGCTTCAGGACCCCACAGGAACAACAGGGAATGCCCCATGCTGTTGGCTGGTGTGGATACTGCTACTGTTAGAAAGTTAGCTCCTTCTAAGTAAGAAGATGCTAGTCCGTGGGTGTACCAGGAAGTGACGAATGTTGTACCGGTCAGCCAACCGCCTAATGCGAGGAAGGCACAGGGGAATAATAATATTCCTGACCAACCTACGAATACGAAGCGATCGCGCTTTAGCCAGTCGTCTAATACGTCAAACCACCCTCTACTGGGGGCGCGTCCAACTGCGATGGTCATTTAACTAAAATCCTCGTTTTTTACTAAAATTGCCCCGTTTTTTTAAGCAGTGTTTCCACAGTTTTACTGATTTATATCATCTGCCGTGAGGAATTCAACGTTTTTTTTTACAAACCCAGCAGCCTTGCAGAAGCTAAGATTGTGAGAACTGACTACTTGACAAAGTGATCATTTCTCTTGACACTCCCCTCGGCTAAAGCCGAGGGGATTCTTAAGAGATGACGCTCTTAATATCCTTATTTCTAAGGTTCCCAGGCTCAACACATTTGCCCTTTAGGCGTGCTGATATCTCCTCAAGGTTTTTCGGGCGTAGACTTTCCCACAGTCCGGGGGTAGGTTTTTAAATCTTGTACTGATAACGGCATTTTACCATTTTTAGTGCAGGATAAATCCTGTTTCTAGCCTTCATCCCCTAAAGCACGAACATACTCAACTGCGTTGCTGTTTTTCAGTGGTTTTCGGCATTTACCTGATAAATTAGGCCATGATTAGCTACCGTTAACCGGCAATTTAGATTGTGGTAGCGTAATGATTATTAACTTATCACATTCCTCAGGGTTTGGGCTGGATATGGAACAGGAAGTTAAATATTCTCTATCCATATCAGAATTTTAACAATTGGACATAGGTTTTCTCAGAAATCTTCCTAGGGGCGCAGGCCCTGCGGCCTAAAATCCTTCAAGTTCAGGATAAAATTTCTGCTCAATTCTTTGATAACTTGCAATCCAGACTGCTTCAGTGGCAGACTTGAGAAAGATAGTCCAAGGCAGTTTAATGACCGTATCAACAACAATTAACAAAAGCGAGAACCTCCTCTCTCAAAAGGTTCTTGGTTCACGTCGGTTTAGTAACTACTGGTGGGCAAGCATTGTAACTATGGGAGCCAGTGGTTTTTTCTTAGCTGGGATCTCTAGTTATCTCAAAGTTAATTTACTCATAGTTACTGATGCAACACAACTAATATTTGTCCCTCAAGGATTGGTGATGGGACTATATGGTTCTGCTGGCTTGCTATTAGCTACATATCTGTGGCTCGTGGTGCTGTGGGATTTAGGCGGCGGTTATAATGAGTTCAATCGGGAAACGGGGACATTAAAAATCTTTCGTTGGGGGTTTCCAGGGAAAAACCGTCAAATCCAAATTGACGGCAGGATTGCAGATGTACAATCTGTCAGGATTGTGATTAAAGAAGGTCTGAATCCTCAACGTGCTTTGTATCTTAGGGTTAAGGGTAGAAGAGATATTCCCCTCACACGAGTAGGTCAACCGTTATCTTTGGCAGATTTGGAAACCCAAGGTGCAGAATTAGCCCGTTTTTTAGGAGTATCCTTAGAAGGACTCTAGGGATTTTGGATTGGTGAACAATAAGATCCATAACATAAGATCCCCGACTTCTCTAAGAAGTCGGGGATCTGGGGATATAAGGAATAATTGGCCAGAAAAGATGAAGATATTTTGTTTAATGCAGTCACTAACAATGCGGTTAAAATTTCCACAATTTTTTGTAGTTCTGTTGATGATTGGCTCTTTGACTTTGGGAGGATGTACTGGTAGTACAACATCTTCTAATTCATCCCCAACGGCAACTACTACCAGTGCTACTACTAGCGCACAAACAGTATCAGAAACTGTTAGTGAGAGTATTCCTGGAACCAAAGGTTTACCACGCCTTGAGGGTAAAGCTACGGTGGTGATGACGGTGAAGCGTGGAGAAGTAGTTAACCCCCAATCAATTACAATTGAAATAGATGGCACAAATGCACCAATTACTGCGGGTAATTTTGTGGATTTGGTTCAAAAAGGCGTTTATGACGGTTTAGCATTCCATCGTGTTGTCCGTGAACCTCAACCTTTTGTGGTTCAAGGTGGAGATCCCCAAGGTAAAGATCCGAAATTTCCCGAAAATAGACTGGGAACAGGTGGTTTTATTGATCCTAAAACTGGGAATGAGCGCCGGATACCGTTAGAAATTAAACCAAAAGGCGCAAAAGAGCCTATTTACAGTAAAACAATTACTGAGAAGCCTGTATTACAGCATAAGCAAGGGGCGATCGCTATGGCTAGATCACAACCAACTGATTCTGCTTCTGCTCAATTTTACTTTGCTTTAGCAGATTTATCGTTCTTGGATGGTAACTATGCGGTGTTTGGTAATGTTACCAAAGGTTTTGAGGTAGTGAACAAAATTGAGCAAGGCGATCGCATTGTATCGGCAAAAGTTACTCAAGGCGCGGAAAATCTAAAAACTGCTCCATAGTTTAGTTGTCAGTTGTCAGTAGGGGCGAAGCATTTGGAAGATAAATTATCGGTCATTGCCAAAAATAGTTCTCCAAATGCTTCGCCCGTACAGTTGTCAGTGGTCAGTGGTCAGTTGTCAGTGGTCAAAATAATTGATAACTAGCCTAAAGTTGTTTCGTAATTTTACAAGTATTCTTACTCCTGACTCCTGACTCCTGACTCCTGACTTCTGACTTCTGACTCCTTCTTCATGTATTTTTATATAAGATCTAAAATTGGTTAGAGTTGTTGTGACTGGGATTGGTTTAGTTTCCGCTTTAGGTAAAAGCTTGGAGGGTAGTTGGCGAGATTTAGTATTAGGAAAAACGGGAATTAAATTACATCAACTATTTCCAGAATTGGGAATAATTCCCCTGGGATTAATTGCTGAAAAACCCTCTTTATTAAATACACTCACGGAAATAGTTGTTAACTCAGCTTTACAAGATGCTCAATTAATAACGCCTTTACCTGATTGCGCGGTGGTAATTGGTTCTAGTCGGAGTTATCAAGCATCTTGGGAGATCATGGCGCGACAGATGTATCAGGAAGAGGCAGAATTAAACTTAGATAATTGGTTAAATACTTTACCTCAGATGAATGCGATCGCTGTAGCGCGACAAATTGGGGCAACAGCAGCAGTTTTAGCCCCAATGGCGGCTTGTGCAACGGGAATTTGGGCGATCGCTCAAGCTACAATGTTGATCAAAACTGGGCAATACCAACGAGCAATTACAGGAGCAATAGAAGCACCCATAACCCCCCTGACAATTGCCGGATTTAGGCAAATGGGGGCTTTAGCCAAAACAGGAGCTTATCCCTTTGATTTGCAGCGAGAAGGCTTGGTACTAGGTGAAGGTGGTGCTGTTTTGATTCTCGAATCTGCGGAATTAGCCACCCAAAGACAAGCCAAGATTTATGGAGAAATATTAGGTTTTGGCTTGACAGCAGACGCATATCATGGAAATTCACCAGAACCATCAGGTAAAAGTGCAATCATGGCAATTAAGCAATGTTTAGAACGTAGTCACATTTCACCCACAGACATAGACTACATTCACACTCATGGTACAGCTACCCAGTTAAATGACCGCATTGAAAGTAAAATTATTCAACACTTGTTTTCACCAAAATTAGCGATTAGTTCCACAAAAGGTAGCACAGGTCATACATTAGGAGCATCTGGAGCTTTAGGTGTAGCATTTTCACTCATGGCATTGCAAAACCAAATTTTACCTCCCTGTGTAGGACTTCAGCAACCAGAATTTAATTTAAATTTCATCACATCAGCACAAGAAAGTAAAATTCAGCAAGTGCTATGTTTTAGCTTTGGCTTTGGGGGACAAAATGCCGTGATAGCTTTGGGAACAAGTAAAAATTTTTATTAGTTGTGAAAATTGATAAATTAGAGCTATAATTTATTACATCAACGTAATATAATAGAAAGTGAGTTGGGAAATAGAATATACTAATGAGTTTGAACATTGGTGGCAAACTCTTAGAGAGGAACAACAAGATGATATTGTCAGCATTGTTCAACTACTAGAAGAAAAAGGAACTCAATTACCCTTTCCTTATTCATCCGATGTTAAAGGTTCAAAAAATTCCCACTTAAGAGAGTTACGTATTCAAAGCGGTGGTAAACCAATCAGAATATTTTATGCTTTTGATCCGCGACGAGTGGCAATTTTACTGATTGGTGGAGATAAAACAGGAGATAACCGATTTTATGAAAAATATATTCCTATAGCAGATAGTCTTTATGATGAATATCTTGAAGAAATTAGTCGTGAGGGTTTAATATGACAGGACATAAAAAGTTTAGCAATCTTACCAAAGATTTCTCCTCAGAAAGAAAAACCAAAATAGCGAATCAAACAGCTACATTAAAAGAAGAAATGGCATTAGCTGAATTACGTCAAGCTTTAAAAATATCTCAAGCTCAATTAGCTGAAAAGTTGCAAATTAAACAACCTGCTATTTCTAGATTAGAGAATCGTACTGATATGTATGTTAGTCATCTAAGACAAGTTATTGAAGCTATGGGAGGAGAGTTAAAAATAACGGCAATTTTCCCTGATGTGGAAGTAACAATTACTAATTTTGAAGCTTTAGCAATGGATGTTGATAAGTAAGGTAATTCTTGATTAAGGAATTTACTACAAGAATTTTCGTAAGATAGCAACAGATTAATGAAGTTGTTGTTTTCGTAAAACCTCGAATAATTATTCAAAAATTTAAATCTGTGAAACTACCAGGAGTATCAATGATTTCCACACACAACTTTTTTTTTTCAAAAAGACAAACAACAATTATTAGTTGATTTTTTATTGCATGGTAATGTAATAGATGAAAAATACCATTTGATTTTAGTAAGCTGTTATTTTAATTTAGAATCTACCAATACAATCATTCAAGTATTACAAAAAAAAATAAGCTTATATAAAATATCAATATATATAGATAGAGGAGAAGCTATATGTATAGGACTTGACAAGATCAATGATTGGATTAAAAATAAGCATTCCAATAATATTGAGATATCTTTTAAAGTTAATAACTCTTCTAGCTTATTTCATGCAAAGGCATATTGTTTATTTTCGGATACTTCTAAAAAAGGAAGTTTGGTTGTAGGATCAGCTAATTTAACAGGAAGGGGCTTAACTGACAATAACGGAAATATAGAAATATTATATAATACTCAAGATGAAAGTGATATAGAAAACTTTTGTAATGATTTAAAAATCTTAGAAAACGACTTTATGGATGTTTCAGAAATAAATACATTTGTAGCTGATGATGATTACTATTTCAAATATGCTCTAATTCAATTGGGGTGTTTTGTTGAAACAAATGATATAACTATTAATGCTGTACTACAGCATACATATAACTTCAATAAAAAAGGAAAGGAAGAATCCAGAACTGATAAGTATAAGCAAAAAGGCTTTTTAGAAGGAAATGGAGCTAGTAAAAATTATTTTCAAGGCATTAACGAAGATATAGAGACAATTTTTATAAAATATAATAACACTTATAATATCGACTGGGGAAAATACAGTATTAGAACAAAATTTGGTCATTGGATTCCTAAAAAAATACTAGGATATTTAGATGAAATTCCCAAGGAAAAGCAAAAAATCAAAGAATGTCAAAATAGCATATCTTCTGATCTTAAAAGTTGTTTTACAAAATCCAAGGAAGATATGGTGGAAGAGTGGAGAGAGTTATTAATGGATGACCGTTGGGTTGATCATCAGAATATTACTTCCTTAGAAGAAAAAAATCATAATAATATTATAAATATTTTAACTCAAGAAACTGAAAAAATTTTAAAAGATAAAATGGAATATTTTGTTTCTGAGTCTTGTCTAGAAAAGCTATTATTAAGATATGAAACCTTCAACATTTCTTTTGATTTTGCTAATCAAGATGAGATAAACACATTCTTTGAAAATTTAAAATATAATTGTGTAAAAAGTATTAATAGTGATAAAGTAGATAAAAAAATAGATGCAATAAAGGAAGATATTAAAAATATTAATGATGAAAAGCCAGGGGATCAAGTTCTTGAAATATTTAATAAGTATAACCTTGATATTAATACAAATATATTAAATTATTGCTTATATTTATCAATAAAATGCCAAAATCTTATTTTTTTAAATTGGCTCGATACAGATAGATTTATTAAAATTCAAGAAGAACTTGATAAAAAAAATAAAGCTAAGAAAGATAGAGAAAAAGCTACGAAAAAAAACTGATACACGGTCAAAATAATATTATTATAATGATTGAAGTTACTTCCACAGCAGATGAAATAGCAATCTTCTTAAAGAATAACTTATGAAAGAACTGGAACTACTAAAAAACTTATATTCTCAAGATTTAGAAACTAGAAAAAACTGGTATTCTCATGTAGCAGAAGTCTATAATAAATTCAGACCTCGCTATCCACAAGAAATTATTAATGGTGCTGTAGAAGTAGCTCAACTTTCCACCAAAGCCAATATTCTAGAATTAGGTTGTGGACCGGGAAATGCAACTTTAGCATTTGCTCAATTAGGTTTTTCTATGATTTGTTTAGAACCAAGTTTAGCAGCTTGTAATTTGGCAAAACAAAATTGTGTAATCTATCCACAGGTGGAAATTCAGCAAACAACCTTTGAAGAATGGGAACTAGAAACCGGAAAATTTGATGCTGTTTTAGCAGCAACTTCTTACCATTGGATTAATCCTGAATTTGGTAATAGCAAAATTTCTCAAGCTTTACGGAATCATGGTAATTTAATTTTGCTGTGGAATATGACACCGCAACCAGAATATGAAATATATCAAAATTTTCGGGAAGTTTATCAAAAGTATGCTCCACTTTTAGACAGATATGAAGATATAGAAACTCAAAAAGAGATAGTGCAAGCTTTAGGACAAAAAGCCATTGATTCAGGTAAATTCAAAAATTTAGTTTCCGAACAAGTTGTCTGTAGAGTTAATTATTATATGGATGACTTTTTACTGCTTTTAAGCACCTATACACCATACCTAAAACTAGATATAGAAACCAGAACTTGTTTATTTACAGCATTACGAAAAAAGATCGAAGATCATTATGGAGGAAATATCCAAATTACCTATATCTCAGCTTTTCAAGTTGCGAAAAAAGCCTAAGCAGACTGTAGCTAAAAACCTAAATTTAAATGCAATTGCCAGAATTCACAATCCAAAATCTAAACCAAAAAATGGCTACCACCACACTGCGCTATCAAGTGAATTCTGACTCCTGCTATATGTAGAGAGGTTACTGGGAAACATCTCTACATTTTGAGTAATATGAATGTTAAATTATTTACTCACCTTCTACCAAAGCGCGATATTTATCTGCTGTCATAGCGTCTTCTATTTCAGCAGCATCATTAATACGCACTTTAATTAACCAACCTTCTCCATAGGGATCTTCTGCTATATCTTCAGGAGAGTCAATTACAGCTTGATTCCGTTCTATGACAGTACCGCTGATTGGTGAATTCAGGTGTTCTACGGCTTTTACTGATTCAATTGTACCAAATTGGTCATTTAGAGTGATAACATCATTAATTTCTGGCAGTTCCAAAAAAACAATATCACCTAATTGATCAACAGCAAATTCGGAAATACCGATAGTAGCAATGTCGCCATCTAGACGAAAATATTCATGGGAATCTAAGTATCGCAAATCTTGGGGATATTCAAAAGACATATCACGTTCTCTGTTAAAAAAATAGTGTTACAACAGTAACCTAAACAACATTATTCCTCAAAAACCGCAAAGATTATCAGTTAGGAACACGATTCTTTGAGCGATAAAATGGGCGTTTTACAACTACCGCAGGATAAGCCTTGCCGCGAATTTCCACATCTAGCTGCTGCTTGAGGGTTGCTAACTGGGTGGGAACATAAGCTAAGGCTATGGGATAACCAAGTGTAGGTGAGAGAGTACCACTTGTTACTTCTCCTACAACCTGATCTGATGATAATACAGGGTAGCCGTGGCGAGCAATATTTCGTCCTTGTGTTTGCAAACCTACGAGTTTACGGGACATTCCTTGGGCTTTCTGCTGTATTAAAACTTCCCGACCAATGAAATCACCTTTAGTATCTAAATGTACTAACCAACCCAAACCAGCTTCTAGCGGTGTGGTGGTATCATCAATATCTTGCCCATAAAGTGCCATTGCCGCTTCTAAACGCAATGTATCTCTACAACCAAGTCCGCAAGGCACAACACCAAGATCATATAAACTCTGCCACAAGTCTATCCCCACTGATGAATCTACCATCACCTCAAAACCATCTTCGCCAGTGTACCCTGTCCGGGCGAGGAATGCGTGTTTTCCAAAAATGGTTGTTTCTAAATGCCCAAAAGCCTTAATAGGTGATAAGTCTGCTGAAATTAAGGATTGCAGCGAATGAGTAGCTGTTGGGCCTTGAACAGCAATTAAGATTTTATCCTGTGACAGGTCTTGAAATTTAACTACATCAAGATCAAGATGTGCCAATAGCCATTGTTTGTCTTTGTCGGTAGTTGAGGCGTTAACAATGATGACTAAATTTTGCTTACCAGCACTGTCTGTATCCTGGTAATAAATAATGATGTCGTCAATGATTCCGCCCTGGGGGTTAAGTAAGACGGTATATTGCGCTTGTCCAGGCTGTAAACGACTTAAATCGGAAGGAACTAAATACTCAAGTTGGGAAATCAGGTTTTTACCTTGGAGGGTAAATTTGCCCATGTGAGAAATATCGAACATTCCCGCAGTATTTCTGACAGCGTGGTGTTCTTGGGTGATACCGCTGTATTGTATGGGCATTTCCCAGCCCCCAAAGCTGGTGAATCTGGCTTTGAGTTCTACACCCATTTGATATAAAGGGGTTCGCGTCAGAGATTGGGAGGCAGCGCGGTCTTGAGGGTTTCCTCCATGAGCGACTGCCGACAGGGGAGTATTTTCTTGATTAGCCACAGGTGGTTATTTATATTTACTTGGGATAGCACCTCAACATTTATCTATCCTACGGGATTGCTGGTAATTTAGCAGAGAATTACTTCTGCATCCTTCCTGCGGTTTAATGATTAATAGTGGAATTGTTGAGATTTATTAAGCAAAGATTATGAAGTATCGCTCAATATTAGCTAGTCTGATTTTAGCCTTAGTGTTGTTTGTGTTTCCCTTATCAGCGCAAGCTGCAAGCTCTTCGAGTGTAACTAATTCTCTTACTAACAAGGGAGTCGGGGGGAAGGACTTTTCTGGACAAAGTTTAATTGGGATTGAGTTTACAAGTGTGAAATTAGAGAATACTAATTTTAACAATGCTGATTTACGTGGTGCTGTATTTAACGGTACTTTACTGGATACTGTGAATTTTCACGGTGTAGATTTTAGTCAAGGTATTGCTTATTTATCAAGATTCAAAAATTCTGATTTAAGTGATGCAGTTTTTACAGAAGCCATGATGTTGCGTTCCACTTTTGATCAGGTTGATGTTACTGGTGCTGATTTTACCAATGCAATTCTAGATATGATACAGATAAAAAAAATCTGTATTAATGCCAGTGGTGTAAATTCTAAAACAGGTGTAGATACTCGTGCATCTTTAGGATGTAAGTAAAACCCCAGGGTTATGAATTTTAGTCTCACGCAAAGGCGCAAAGGCGCAAAGGTAAGAGCTTTAAAGGTTAAAGGTTTGAAAAAGCCTTGATTCGTAGGTTGGGTTGAACAAAGACCAAACCCAACTTCAGGCACTAAGTAGGTGAACAGAATAAAACCAATCTGTGTAAGTGAACGGAAAAAAACCGTAGACGCGGAGCGGCTTCTCGAAGAGTAATATGTAACGAAAAGTAAAATCGCCCAAACCCTCTTCACTCTTGCCTCTTGCCTCTGGTTACTGAGCAAAGTCGAAGTATTGCCTCTTGCCTAGTGCCATAACGACGATTTTCAATGCTAACCTACTTAAAACCAAAAAATGCGTTGGGTTGCGCTGTCGCTTAACCCAACCTACGAACAATGGCGAAGGTATTAATATTCAGTGCATTTTTAATAGAATTGGTATAAAAATCCGATAAAAAGATTTTTAACACTGTTATGAATAATTCTTTTTTTTGTTTATTGACTTTTATTGTTAAAAAGGCTAAGGTTTTTTATGGCAATAATTGCAACTAATTCGCAAAAATATTCTAATTGGAGTTAAAAAAATGACAATAAATAAAAAGGGATTTTGGGGGATTAGTGGAGGGCTGTTAGCTTTGACGGGAATGGCTTTGAGTGGTTTGGGTTCTATGCAAATAGCCATAGCTAACCCCTTGAAAAATCAACCAGCACCACGCTTAGTTGCTCAGAAGATGAGCCCTTTAACTATAGTTTTTCCTAGTCGTGCTGATTCCACAGACTTGCAAAATAAAGCTAATAATGTGGCTGCTTTTTTATCTCAGGAGTTAGGGATACCTGTTAAAGCGCAAGTAGGTGATGAGACAGCCGCAGTAGAAGCTTTAAGAGCAAATCGGGCTGATGTAGCGTTTTTAAGTAGCCGTCCGGCTTTAAAGGCTGAACAATTAGCAAATTCTCGGTTATATTTGGCTGAAGTTCGCAAAAATTACTCTGGTAGGTATACTTATAATTCTATTTTTGTTGTTCCCAATAATAGCCAATTAAAAAGTAAAAATTCTCCGAAAGCAACTTTAGAACAACTCAGAGGAAAAACTATTGCTTTTACTTCTCCAACATCTGGTTCTGGGTTTATTTTTCCGGTAAGTGAGTTAGTTAAACAGGGTTTTGTCCCTAACCGCGATCGCTTGGATAGCTTCTTTGGTAAAGTTAGTTATGGTGGAAATTATAGTAAAGCCTTAGATGCTGTAGTTAGAGGTCAAGCAGATGTAGCGGTAGTCTCAGAATATGCTCTTTTCCCTCCCTATTTGGCGGCTGAGAATAGAGATAAAGTCAGGATATTACATAAAATTTCTGGTGTTCCGGCTCATGGGATTGCGATTGATGATGATGTCCCAGTTATCATTAGAGAAAAGCTAATTAATGCTTTATTAAAGTTAAACAAATCCGAAAACAATCAATTACTAAGCAGTTTATATAATTCCACAGAATTGGTAAGAGTTGATCATAATCGTCATCTTCAACCAGTGCGGGAAGCCCTGAAAAATGCGGGGATAGAATAATCTTTAAAGGTCAGCATTCAGAATTAGGAATATTGGGAATAAAATTCTTAATTCTGACAAAATTATCATTTTCTGATGAAATTTTCACAAAACTAACCATGACTCCTTTCTCTGAAGTAATTACAAATTATCATTTATCTAAAAGTAACGTGAATTTTATTGAATGTTGTCATTTAGAAACAGATTATATTGCATCTCTACACCGGCCCATTTTAAATAATATCAATTGCCAAATTAATCAAGGTGAATTTGTCGTATTGTTAGGATTGAATGGGGCAGGTAAATCAACATTATTGAAATCACTTGTGGGTTTAGTTCCCTTAGTTAAGGGAGAAATTACAATTAATGGTGTTTCTGTGGGTGATCAAAACTTACCGCAAATTCGTCGAGATGTGGGAATGTTATTTCAAGGAGGGGGATTAATTCGTCAATTATCAGCAATTGATAATGTTTTATCTGGAAAATTGGGAGTGAGAAAGACGAGACAAACTTTATGGGGATTTCCGCAATGCGATCGCACATTAGCCTTAGAATTATTAATACAATTAGGTTTAAGAGAACAAATATATCAAAAAACTAGTCAATTGAGTGGTGGACAACAACAAAAAGTAGCAATTGCTAGAGCATTAATGCAATCTCCACAAATACTTTTAGCCGATGAACCCACCACAGGTTTAGATGTGGTAGCCTCACAACAAGTCATGACAACTTTATCAGAATTGCATCAACAAGGATTAACTATTATTACCGTTTTACATGATTTAGCACTAGCTACAGAATACGCTCAAAGGGCGATAATTCTAGATAGTGGAAAAGTAGTTTATGATGGTAAATGTGAAAATTTACAAGCGCAATTTTCATCACATATCATTTAAGAAAGTTGAATTTATATTTAGTTATTAAAAACAATGAAAAAAATTTCTAATTCACAAATTTTTCATCGTTATCCTTGGCTTATTCCCTCACTTGTATTTCTATTGATGATAGGAGTTTACATTTGGGCATTACAAGGATTACAAGTTGATCTTAAATTATTAAGAGATAGTTGGCCTTTTATTACAGATTTTATTTCACGATTATTTCCTCCCAACTTACAAGTTTTAGATATTGCTATTAAAGGATTAATTGAAACCGTGCAAATGTCTGTCTGGGGAACATCCCTAGGTGCAGTTTTATCATTACCAATTGCCATAGCCAGTTCTAATAATATCGCCCCTTTATGGCTAAGATGGATAGCAAACCTACTGCAAAATGCTGTTCGTTCCGTACCTTCAATGATCTTAGGTTTAATCTTTGTTGCTGCTACAGGCTTAGGCGCACCTGCTGGAACATTGGCATTGTCAATATATACTATTGGTTATCTTGCTAAATTTTATCAACAAGCAATAGAATCTGTAGATCATCGTTCCTTAGAATCTTTACAGGTAATTGGGGCATCGAAAATACAAATTGTCCAGTATGGGATATTACCCCAAATATTACCTTTAGGATTAGGTTACACCCTGTGGATGTTTGAATATAATATTCGTGCTGCTTCGGTTTTAGGAGTAGTTGGTGCTGGGGGAATAGGGTTTCAATTAAAAAGCTATATAGATGGTTTTGAATATACCAAAGCCACAACCATGATGTTAGTGCTATTAGTAGTAGTCACAGTTATTGATTGGTTTAGTAGTAAGTTACGCCGATATTTAGAGTCAATCTAGTCTTAATCTCAATGATCACTTTCCTAGATTTAAGACTATTCTTTCTTCTTCTTTCTTCTTCTTTCTCCTGACTCGGTGACTCGGTGACTCCTGACTACTTATTAATAAAATCCCAAATAGCTTCAGCAACAACCCCAGCACAAGTTTCTGGTAAATTACTTTCCCCATGAGGAATATTATGTAACTGAACTTGAGGAATTAATCGAGCATAAGTATTACTTTTTGATATAGCAGTTTTTGTATCTTGACTACCTTGTAAAATCAAACAGGGAACTTTAATTTCTGGTAAGTGGTTTTCTAATAATTCTGCTTCTATTTCTGGTTTCTTGCGGTTAAAAAGTAATTGACAAGCCGTAGAGGATTGTAATAATTCTCTTCTTAATTCTAAATCTTTAACAATTCTTTCTTCCCAACCAATCAATCTCATCAGCGGCAGAATGAAGCGTAAAAATTTAATTATCAATGGTGAACAGTTAAATAACCGCCGTCTTTTTTGCCATTCCTTTTTTTGTCCTTTTGCTGCGACACCCTCCGGCGCTAACAATATTAAACCAGATATTTGCTCTGGATATTTTAAAGCATAACTAGCCGCAATCCAACCACCAAGAGAATTACCAACTAAATAGACTTTTTCTAATTTCAAAGCTTCTAAAAAATCAGCTAAACACTGGACTTGCAAATCTATAGAATGGTGAATATTAGGATTTGCTGATTCACCAAAACCTAGCAAATCTGGTGAGAAGCAATGGATATTTTTAGCCAATAGTTCCATTGTCGATACCCATTCGCTGCCATCATTCCATGCACCATGTAGAAAAATCATGGGTATTCCTGTACCAACTTCACGCCAAAACAGTACCCCTTGACTAAGTTTGATTCGGGAGTTACGAAATAAAAGATTCATTTTAATTTACTAATTTAGTTGTCTAAGTTGGGCAATTTTTAATTATAGACTTTGGATTTAATTTTCAAACCCAAAATCTTTCATCTTTTATGCAAGTGTTGTTAAGCCATTTAAATAGTCTTGCAACTGACGAAAATGATCATGAGACATATCTGGTTTTGGTAAAGAACTAGGAGGAAAAGCTTGAATTTCCATGACTTCTAAGGAATCTGTTATTGCCATTTTTCCCTGAACTTCGACTTCAACAGTAATACAGATAGAATGTATCCGAGGATCACGATTTGGTGAAGAGTAAACTCCCACTAAACGGCGAATTGTGACCACTTCTAGCCCTGTTTCCTCCATCAATTCCCGACGGACTGCATGAGGAACATCTTCTCCCCAATCCACCATACCACCAGGCAATGACCAACGACCATCATCCTTTCTTCTAATGAGAACAATCTGACCATCAGGTAAAATGGGGATAATACTTGTACCAGTAATGGGGTGGCGGAATATAATACCCAGTACCGTTTGTCCAAAGTGCCATAAACCCCGTGTGGACTGAATCATTGGTTTAAAAACAGCCAAGATTTTCAAATTTAAAATTGCTTTATTGTATTTTATATATTTTTAATTCAATCATGTTGTTTCTGCAATCTGGAAAATTATTTCTTCTAATGTCCTTAATAATTCTTGCTCATTATATGGTTTGGAAAAATAGGCTTTTGCCCCTAATTGCATAGCTAACTGACGATGTTTACTACTACTACGGGAAGTTAACATGGCTACAGGAATATTTCTTAACTCTGTATTGTTATTAATCCGCTCTAAAAAGCTATAACCATCAATACGGGGCATTTCAATATCACAAATTACCGCTTGCACTTGTAAACCACTTTCCAGCTTTTCTAAAGCTTCTTGACCATCTTTAGCTTGTTCTACTTGATACCCACCTTTTTCGAGAGTTAGGGCGAGGTAACGGCGGACATTAATGGAATCATCAACAATTAAAATCACCCCTTTTTGGCGACTAGGTTGTTTGACAGTTGCTACTTTTGGCGGTTTGAGGAATGCAGTTTGTAATCTTGTTGTTGGTAATTTATTACTGATATGGGGACGTTCACCTGTTGTAATCCATAAGACTAAATCATTAGTATTAATCAGGGGAACTACTCGACCATCACCAAGAATTGTACAGTTATTAAACCCACTGGGAAGGGGAATATTACCTTCTACTTGACGAATAGCTACCTCTTGCTCACCCCAGCAGCGTTCTACTTGAACTGCGACCTGTTGATGATCATGTTTGACTATCAATACACTTATAGCATTAATGATCGGCAAAGTTTCTAATTCCAGGTTATTGTAGCGGGAGCAGTTAAACTCAAAGTAACTATTTAGACGCAGCAATGGTAATTGATGGTTTTGCCAGTTAATAAATTCTTTGCCGTCTAGGAAGAAGATTTGCTCCTGTTCTAGGAGGAAAATTTCCTCGATTACGTCTGTAAAAAATGCTAACACTAAGCGATCGCTCTCAACCAATAAAACCCGCGCGACTGACAAGGTAAATGGGACTGATAAAGTAAATTTCGTCCCCACTCCGGCTTGGGTGTCAACATTCACATCTCCTCGCGCTAATTTCAGGTTATTACGGACTACATCCATGCCTACTCCCCGACCAGATAAAGCTGTTACCTGTTCCGAGGTGCTAAATCCTGGTTCAAAAATCAATGATAGTAGTTCTTCATCACTAGCGCTCGCCAATAAAGAATCATCCAAACCCATTTTTAAAGCGCGGTGACGAATTTTTTCTAAAGAAATACCTTGACCATCATCACGAATAGTAATAATTGTGCGATTACTATGATAAACTGCCTTCATTTCAATTAACCCTTGTTCGGGTTTTCCTTGAGTTCTACGAGTAGTAGGATCTTCAATTCCATGATCAAAAGCATTGCGTAACAGGTGCATTAAAGGCTCATTTAAAGCCTCTAAAATACCTCTTTCAATTAAAGTATTTCCACCTTCAATTTTCAACTGCACATTTTTTCCATATTCAACATTTAAATCTCTAATAGCTCTAGGAAAACGTTCCACTAAATCAGAAAAAGGACGCATTCTCACCTGAGTTAATTGTCTTTGCAATTGTTTAGAAGTTTTATTCAGTTTTCGCGCTATTTGGTCTGTATCATCCACACTTAATTGGATATCACTGGTAACTTCTGCAACTTGAACAATAGTTTCCATGACATTTTGAGATAAAAGATTCAATTTTTGATAGCTATCTTGTTCTATAAAATTGTTTTCTGTTCCTTGATTACCATGATTAGTTGATTCTTCTACCAGATGATTATGGGTTATCATTTTTGCATAAGCTGTTCGCAGTTCTTGATTTTCTTGATCAAGAATTTGGACTCTTTGACTAAGATTACGCACCAATTTACGTAATCTTTCCATTTGCACATTTAACCCATTACGTTGAATAATTACTTCTCCAAACAAATCATTAATTTTCTCTAAATGTTTACTAGGAACTCTAACTGTATTTTCCTGATTTTCTCTTTCTTTGGGAAATAAATGAATATCAGTTTTGCGTTCGGTATATTTGTAATCTATTGGCAGATTCTCTGAAGCCAATCCGCTATCAGCACTAACAAAATCAGCACTTTCTGGAGATAATTCGACATTTTCTAATAATTGAAAATCAGAAATAGCTGATTTATTTAATAAATAATCCTGTTTATTTAATGGCTCAGAAAGATTATGATTAATAACTTCACCAAAATCAATTTTTGTTGGTAAATTACCTCGAAGATTGCTTAATACTAAAGTTTGAGATTGTCGCCATGCTTTTAATGCTAAATCAGCAATTTCCACAGCACTATCAGGATCAGTTTCTAAGTAATGACTAACTGATTGACATAGTTGGGTAAATGCCGTTAATTGCAGCATTTCTCCTAACCCACCTAACTCAGTTGCCATCATTACTAACTCTGCTCTTAATCCCGATTTGTTACTATTTTTTAATCTAGCTTCTAGGTGTTGTAAATACTCTTCAACTTCAGTTTCAAATAATAAAGAAATAATTTCTGGATCATCTTCTGATGATAGTAAAGTTGTGATATCTTCTGGGGTAGGTTCACCTAAACGCTCATAAAGTTCGTCAAAAATTGGGTAACAAAATTTTCCTAACCAACTATCATCTAAATCATTACCCTTGGCCAGTAATTCCACAATCTGTCGCAGCCAATCAACACTAGATAGTAATAAACTTTGTAAATGAGTATCAAGTTCCAAGGAATCTTTCTGAGTCTTTAAAACTTTAAAAGCATCTTCCAATTTATGAGCTAAATCACTTAATACCCGAAATCCCATCATAGCTGCTCCACCTTTAATAGAATGGGCGGCTCGCATAGCAGCATTAATATGTTCTAGTTCGATGCGTTTACTGGTGTCAATTTCCAGTAATATTCCTTCTAAAGTATTGAGATAATCAGTTGCTTCTTCCAGAAATTGGATCTGGATTTCTAATTCTTTATCTTTCGTCATTAGTCATTAGTCCTTAGTCATTAGTTATTAATTCAGAACAAATGAGAATATTAATTAGGTGGAAAAGTCTCAATAGTATCTTTTAACTCCTGAGAAATATCTACTACTTTTTGTAAAGATTGGGAAACCTCAAGAGAATTATCACTATTACGGGCTGATATAATAGTAATGTCCTTAATAGTTTGACTAACAATTTGTGATGTTTGGACTTGAGATGTAGTAGAAATCAAAATTGACTGAACTAAGGTATTTATTTGCTGTGATCCATCAACAATTTGTTGTAAACTATGTTTGGCATCTTCGATAATATGGCTACTTTGGGTAACTTGATTAGTTCCCATGATCATCGTTTTTAATACTTCACCAGTTTCTCGTTGAATTTTCTCAATTATTTCCTCAATTTCTTGAGTTGCGGCTACACTTCTGGCGGCTAATTCTCCTACTTCTTCAGCTACTACCGCAAACCCTTGACCCTCTTCCCCGGCTCTTGCAGCTTCAATTCCGGCATTAATTGCTAATAGATTAGTTTGCATAGCAATTTGATTAATTACAGAAACTACACGGGAAATTTGTTGGGAAGATTCTCCTAACCGTCTGACTTTTTTAGCTATTTCATCAACTGTTTCTTGGACAGAGAAAATATTTTGCAATGTTAAATCTATCGCTGCTTCAGTTTTAGTAGCCCTATGGTTAACATCATTAACAATGGTAACAGCTTGTTGTGCTATATCAGCTATAGATTGAATAGCAATAGTCATATTGTCAATGGTTTCTAAGCTTAGGTGTATTTTTTCAGGTTCGATAATTGCTTCTGTTGTGAATTTTTCCAAATAAATATTTACTTCACCAATAGCTTGTTGAATTTGATTGACAATTTGCTGAATACTATTCTGAAAATTCTGGAGTTCTGAAGTGTCTTGATTAGTGTTTGTCTGACTATGTGCTTTTAATCTTTTTATCTCTACTAGTAAATGGGATTGTTCTAAAGCATAGCCAATTTGTGTGGCAATTTGGGTCAAAAAATTAATTTCTTCAGATTGCCAAATATGAGAATTATGGCAATGATGAGCAATCAAAAATCCTTGAATTTCTCCATGACTTAAAATTGGTGCTGTTAAACTGCTTTGCACAGAAAATTTCTTTAACCACTCGATATAACTACTCGTTAAACTTGACTCTTTTTCAATATTTGATATTGCCTCAAATTGACTATTTTTACCAAGTTCTCGCCAGTGGGAATCATTGTTATATACACCGAGCATTTTTTGGTAATCATCAATTACTGATTCAGCAATTACCTTAACAGCTTGGGTTTTTCGATGCAGTTTATAAACGATGACTCTGTCTGTTTTTAGAACTTGACTAACTTCGGAAATGGCAGTTTGATAAATAACCTCAGACTGAAGATTTAGACGAATTTTTCTAGTAATTTCTAGGAGTAATTTTAGCCATTCAATTTCTTTTTCTTGTTCCTCTTCTTTATTAAATACATCTAAATGTATTTGCTCTTGAATTTCCTTAGAGGATGTTATAGATGTACTAGAAATTTTAGAATTAATCCACTGACTTAACCAAGCTATAAACAACGTCATCAATAATGCAATTAATGGTGTTGTACTAGCAATTAATATCAAAAATTCCCTCTGCGGCTTAAAGGCAATTGCTGCATCTTTCGCCACAAGTAACTGCCAATTCATATCCGGTAAACCTGATAATATTGGCAATGGTACATAACTAATTAGTTGCTGCTTTTGATTATTTTTGGACTTGGCTGTAAATGTATCAATATTTTTCGCATTCAAAACATTAGTTAAACTAGGATATATACCTATCAACTTCTCACCAAATAAATTTTGATCGGAACTAATTAAAATTCTTCCTGTTCCATCTAAAAAATAATATTGATTAGTCTCATCTATATAACCTTTTATTACTGTTTCTAAAGCCTTTACAGGCATACGGGTTCTGACTATACCAATAGTATTACCCCGCACTGGATCTTTAATTGGTGCAGCTATATAAATTACTGCGCCTATATTTTTAACTATTTCTGCTTGACTAATAATAGGAGTATTTTGTTTGATTACTTCTTGAAAATAGATCCGTTGTTTTTCGGAAATTAAAGATTCTCCGGCTGATTGAATAATCACTTTTCCATTAAGATCAAATACAGCGACACTATCATAAACCTTAACAGTTTTCATCAAGCGATCCCAGGATGCTTGTGTTTCTATATTAATGATGCTGACATCAACTTTACTTGTTTTGCTAGATTTTTCTGATCCGGCCTTGTTTCCGGAATTAGGAGGACTTAAAAAAGATATACCAGATAATACTTGAATATCTCCATAACGTTGTCCAATAAAATTATTAACTTTATCACTCAAGTTAATTGCTTTAGTTTCTTGGGATGTAATAATTTGCTTTGTAATTAATTTGCTCCCAAAAAGATAAGCGATCGCCCCAATTCCCAAAACTGGTAAAGTACCAATAGCTATGGATAAAATTATAGCTTTTGTACTCAATTTAAATTGTCGTAAATATCCTATTCCCTGATGCCACACCCTATTATAACTAGAATTTTCTCCTCTAACATCAACAACTTTTGCTGAAGAAATTAAAGATGGGTTATTTTGAGAATTGCCACTTTGTTTGATATCAGTTTTATTCAACATATATTCCTCATACCACATCTATAAAATAAAAAAACTACCCCTTTTTCCGAGTATTAATTATTAGTTAATACCAAGAATATCTGAACGTAAAATATGCACTGCATCTAATACCAATAAAATTTCTTCCTGTTGCACCACACAACCACACAAGTAAGGTACTAAACTAGATGCTACTTGTCCTACGGGAGAACGAATATCATCAGCAATAAATTTAGTTGTGCCTTTAATCTCTTGAACAACTAAACCCAAGATCATTGATTCTATTTGAATAACAATGATATTATACTGACGCAACCGATGATCAAGACATTCTAAATTAAACATCTTAGGTAAATCAACTACCCAAATTATATGACTGCGCCAATTCATCAATCCTAATATACAAGCGGGCATATTCGGAATAGCTGTAACCGATGTCACAGGCACAACAACTGCTTCTTGAGTATGAGCAATGGATAAAACAGCACCAGTTTGTTGATTAAGTTGAAATTTAAGATAGCCATTTTCTCGGCTGTTGTATACGGCTGCTTGATGATTAAAGTCAATGTGTAATTTTTTCATGGGCGACTATTATGAACATTAATTTATGGGGTTATATAGCAATACCTTTGCTGTTTTTTTTGTAAAATATATGTCTAAAATCACTCTGCTATGTTTTGATCAATGAGTATAATATACAGAAAAAAGCACTATCAGGATTTAATTTTCCTGAGTGCTTTTAACTTGGCTATTTATTTAAAAGTGCGGATAAAAGGACTTGAACCTTCACTCCTTTCGGAACTAGAACCTAAATCTAGCGCGTCTGCCAATTTCGCCATATCCGCATCAATACCTTACCTTAGCACAATAAAATATTTATGGCAATAGGTAAAAATACAAAATTTAAAATCAGGGTATGGGGTATTGCTCTACATCACAGCTACACGAGGTAGACGGTGCTTGAAGCCGCAAAGAATTTCCCAAGAAATGGTATTGAGGCAATTTGCCCAATCATCAGCGGATATTTGTTCTTTTCCCTGTTCTCCTAGCAAAGTGACGATTTCCCCTTCTTGCAAATCGGGGATGGAACTCACATCTAACATAATTTGATCCATGGTAATTGCGCCAATTTGTGGCACACGCTGTCCACGGATTAACACCTGCATTTGGTTAGAAAGATGACGAGGAACTCCATCGGCATAACCAATGCCAACTACAGCCAGACGCATTTCTTGAGGAGCAATAAAATGATGACCATAACTAACTCCAGTTCCTGCGGCTATGGTTTTAACTTGGGTAACTCTAGCTTTGAGTTGTAAAACGGGTTGCAGTTTGATGTGATTTTGTAAGTGATTAGCAGGATAAAGCCCATAAATGGCTAAACCTACCCGCACCATGTCATAGTGTAATCTTGAATCTGCCAGGGTAGCGGCTGAGTTGGCTAAATGTAAACAGGGAATTGTGATCCCTTTAGCTTTGATGTGGGCGATCGCCTCTTCAAATCTGCTATGCTGTTCCATCATCACCGTAGCGTCGGGACTATCTGCTGTTGCTAAGTGAGAATAAATACTGGCAATATCTAAATGGGGTAATCCTTGTACCAACTGCACAAACTCCGCCGCCTGTTGCCAATTAGTGCCTAATCTAGACATTCCCGTATCTAATTTGATATGTACAGATAAAGAAGAATTATAGTTAATAGTTTCTAATGTGTTGGAAAATTCTAAAGCTTGCTTAGGACTACACAGTGTGGGCTGAAGTTGCCAATGAGCGATCGCCTGAATTTGCTCTGGCGTGTTGGTTGCCCCTAAAATTAAAATCGGGGCTTTAATGCCATCTTCCCGCAATTGAATACCTTCAGGAACAGTCGCCACACCTAACCAACCAGCACCCGCTTCTAAGGCAGTTTTAGCAACTGCTACCGCCCCATGTCCATAGGCATCCGCTTTAACAACTGCCATTAATTGGGTGCGTGGTGATAAAAACTTGACCAACTGCTTGACATTATCAGACAACGCCCCTAAATCAATTTCTACCCAAGCCCGCTGAGAAAACCAAGCATAAGTATCACATTCCTGATTGTCAGCAAAAATCGGGGTTTGCTTGCGACTTAACATTGCACTTCACTCCTATCACACCACCGAAAAGCTTCTCACATCCCCTAGAAGCTATATCACTTTAATCAGGAAGTTTAACTTTGATCCGGTAATTTACACAAGATAGTAGCACGAGCAATATTATTAGTGTGTCTGAATACTCAATAATTCCAAAAATTATTGGAAGATAGTTCTTCCTTATCAGTTTCATCATAACAAATTTAAAATCAAATGTCAACCCCTAAATCCTCTTTTATGGCGATTTTAGGTAAATAAGATCCCGGACTTCTTTAAGAAGTCCGGGATCTGAGTCAAGGACAAAAGTATAAATTATTCTCATATCCCCAGCGGAGTATATTTGTGTTAATATGTGTAAAACTAATACCTTGAGCGCAGATTCATGAGGAAGGTTTTAGTCCTGAACGCCTCTTACGAACCGCTCAACATCACCAGTTGGCGACGTGCCACCGTGTTGTTGATTAAAGGCAAAGCTGAACGCTTAGAATACAACGGTAAATTCCTTTACTCGGATTTTCCCATGCCGACCGTGATCCGGTTGCGCCATTATGTCCGCGTTCCTTATATGGAAATTCCTCTCACTCGGCGAAATATCCTGCATCGTGATAGCCATACCTGTCAATACTGTGGTCACACAGGGGACGGGTTAACTCTAGATCATGTGATACCGAGATCACGAGGAGGTGGAGATACCTGGGAGAATATTACTACTGCTTGTGTACGCTGCAATATCAAAAAAGGCTGTCGTACACCTCAAGAAGCCCGAATGCCTTTGCGTAATTTACCCCGTCAACCTTACAGTAGTCTCTACTTTGAGGTAACGAAGCATCTGAAAAGTGGACTTCACCAGGAGTGGCAAAAGTATGTCATAGGTCTTTGACATTACCCAAAATTAACTACAAAAGTTCAGGTCAAAATTTACCTGTAGATATATCCGTTTGACTAAATAAAGTCAATGATAGTGACTACAAGTAGGGGTTTCACTTGCTTTTGATGAGTATTGAATACAGCTTATGGCAAGTTTCCACTAAGCTGATATTTTCATGTCCGCAGCATCAAACAACCTTAATTTCCAGAATTGGCGTTTTGTCCTTTAAAAAACGATATATAGATAGATTTTGTTCTTAACTGATAATTTGTTACAATTATAAGTGGATGACTTGCCAGCTAGAAATTGAGATGTCAATTTGCACACGGAATGTCCAAGATAACACAAGTCAAATAAATATTCAAGATAATTATCAAATTTTTTTCATAAAAATCTGCATATTTGTTTAGACAAAGCCACAAATTATGAGGTTTTATATAACCCAAGAGGTAAAGCGTACCTGATTTTCAGCATCTCTGTAGCACTTGAGGTAGATGTAATAGATCCTTGACTCATGCTATTGACAAAAATAAACCGCCCGACAAAGTGCCAAGACAATTAATTTTAGATTGTTGCCAAGTCTCCTGTAGCTTTACAAGCGCATTATTGCTTGGATTATGCCTGAATGGACACCCCCCTTTCCCCGCTTAAAAATACAGTTACTTATGTACGTGAATTATCCGGCTTCTCAATTTGAGAGTTTATCATTGACCACAGATCCGCATCCAGAGGAAATAGAGAAAGAGAAGGAGAAAGAGCTAATTGAGCTTCCAACTTTAACCCGAACTTCCTTATCATCCTCTAATGGTGATGGAGGTATCTATTTAGTTCAGCGTGGCAATTCTCTAGCATCTCAAAAATCAGAAGAGTTACAGAAAACGCTGCTTGCACATCGCCATGAACGTCAATTAGTGATTTTACAGGATTTTCCCGATCCTGATGCTCTTTCTTGTGCTTGGTCTTACCAACTAATTGCCCAACAGTATGATATTAAGTGTGATATTGTTTACGCGGGAACTTTAAGCCATCAGGAAAATATTGCTTTAGTTAAGCTAACTAATTTACCTGCTCAACGCTGGACGATGCAAACTTTAAAAAATAAAGATTTGTCGTCCTATCAAGGGTTTGTGTTAATTGACAACCAGGGAACTACATCTCAATTATTACCAGCAATCCAACAAGCAGGAATTCCCCTGATAGTGCTGGTGGATCATCATAGTTTACAAGGGGAACTCAAGTCAGAATTTGTTGATGTTCGTCCTTATGTACGAGCTACAGCCACAATTTTTACTCAATACTTACAAGCAGGATTATTAACTTTAGATAACAGCATTAGCCAGCACGTTAAATGTGCTACAGCTTTAATGCACGGTTTGCGCTCAGATACAAATCGGTTGATGCAAGCCCAAGAAGAAGATTTTATGGCTGCTGGGTATTTGAGTAGGTTTTATGATGCTCAGTTACTAAATGCTATTTTGCAAGCAAATCGTTCTAAGCGGGTGATGGATGTGATCGAGCGATCGCTTAAAAACCGCATCGTTCAAAATAACTTTTCCATAGCTGGTGTTGGTTACTTGCGCTATGATGACCGGGATGCAATTCCCCAAGCGGCTGATTTTCTGGTGACGGAAGAAAATGTGCATACCGCAGTAGTTTATGGAATCGTTCATGATGAAGATGACGAACTAGAAGTGGTGATAGGATCTCTGAGAACCACAAAACTTACTTTAGATCCTGATGAATTTATTAAAGAAGCCTTTGGACAGGATAGCACTGGGCGATTTTTTGGTGGTGGAAGAACGGGTGCGGGAGGCTTTGAAATTCCCATGGGTTTCTTATCTGGTGGTAATGAAAATTCGGCTTATGCCAAAATCAAATGGGAAGTTTTCGACGCACAAATCAAACAAAAATTATTGAGATTGGTGAATCCTAGAGATAATCCAATTTAGTCTTAAACCGGATTAAAAGACTTGATTGATTTAGGGTTTAGCAGTGCTGAACCCATGCAAATGAATTTAGCTTTTGCTGTCAAAGAAGCAGGTATAAATTTGGTACAATTTAGAAATATATCCAAGATTTGTTGAAGGTGCTTATAAGTTTGTTAAGTTATAATCAAGAGATGCACTGGGAATGCCAATAATACCTTTTGAATTTCTCATTTCCAGACGGCCTGTTTCATTACAAGCAAAACCAAAAGGACTGAATGAATGGAAAAATTTTGTTCGTTCTGAAGCCGAAAAGTTTTGGAAAGGTGACAGTCCAATTAAAGTATCTTATCTACAGCTTACGCTAGTTTACATTTGTAGTGATGATTCTCCACCTGATACTGATAACATTATCAAACCAATACAGGATGCACTTATAGGCTTAGTTTATGAAGATGATAATTTAGTATTAGATGTAGATAGTCATCGTCGGTTTATGTCAGATCCGATTGATATAACAAATTTACCTTTATTATTGCGGGAAGGTGCCATCATTGGCGAAGAGTGTGTTTATGTCAAAGTAAGTGAATCTCAACCATTGGAACAATACTTATGATAGACAATACTAAAAGTTTACGTGATGATAAAGTTGAATCTTTGATCAAAAAGTATCGTGATGAAGGATTTACAGTTATACAAAACCCGAAGGCGGATCAATTACCCTTTGATTTGGATAACTATCAACCCGATATTCTTGCTACTAAGAATCAAAATGAATCTGGTTTAATAATTGAAGTAAAAACCAGCATTAGTCCAGTTTCAGTTGAGCGTTTACAATCTGTAGCGGAAGAAATTAGTAGACATCCGGGCTGGCGTTTTTTATTGGTAACACTTGAAGATATAGAAGCCGAATCATTACCTGGAACATCGGAAGAACTACCTTCCTGGGAAGAACTAATCAACTATTTTAGTCAAGTTAGCAAGCTTATTGAAAATAATAATATTGAACCTGCTTTTCTTTTTCTCTGGAGTGTTTTTGAGGGAGCATTAAGAAAAAGAGCAGTTGATGTATCAATTCCTGTTGAACGTTTACCAGTCATAAGATTGCTAAAAACAATGTACTCTTTGGGAGAGTTATCAATTTCTGAATTTGATATTATTCAAGCTTATTTTGAAAAGCGCAATCGTCTAGCTCATGGATATATTCAAAAGCTAGATTCGGAGGTTTTACCTACGTTTATAATGTTGGTTGTTAACTTATTGATAGAATGGACTTCTAATATATCTGAGAAAATAGCAGTTCTACAGGTTTCCAGGCAAATTATGGACAGTATGACAAAAAATAATCAGGAAAACACAGCACAAACGAATCAAGAAATTCAAGAAATAGCAGTTTCTGAGTTACATAATCACCCAAGAGAAAAAGAAATATTGGCAAAGATTAAGCACGCAGTGGAAAAAGAAGAAGGAGGAAATAATTTTTTCAATGAACTTCAACACTTATCTGATGAGTATTACGATACTTCTACTGAATCTAAAAATCAACAGGTAAACAAAAATGAAATAATTTTAGATGATAACGCACAAATAGCACTTGATGCTTTACCAACTCAAGAGAAAGAAAAGATTAGTTATGCTATTAGTTGTCTAGAAAACTTTCCTGATTGTTCAGAAATTGAAGTTTCTCAACTGAATTCAAGCTCAGATAATGATTTTATTGCCAAGGTAGGCATATATCGAATCATTTTTGAAGTTCAACCTAAAAAAGTAACTATTATTGATATAGTTAATTACAAACGGATTCAAATGTTATATGGATTATTAGAAAAGGCTAAAGTATGAAAAATCTAGATTCTTTATCACGAAAAACCTATATTTGTAGGGGTTTAGAACTGCTAAACCCTTACCCACACAATCAAATAATTAAGCCGTGTTGAGTATAAACTACTGATTCCTGCATTCTTCTTTGCGCCTTTGCTTCTTTGCGTCTTTGCGCGAAACAAAAATAATATAAAAACGCCCAACTAAAAACATGGAACTATACTTAATCCGTCATGGTATCGCCGAAGAACATCAACCTACACTAAAAGATGAAGAACGACAACTCACCCCAGAAGGAAGACAAAAAACCGAGAAAATAGCTCAAAAATTACTAAAGCTAGAATTACACTTTGATCTAATTCTCACCAGTCCCCTAGTCCGTGCTTACCAAACAGCAGAAATACTCATTGCTGCTGGACTGAGTTCCCAGTTAGAAGCATCAGATCATCTTAGCTTTGATGGTAATATTCAAAATTGGCTACAAGAATGGCTTCAACCTAGAAATTATCCCCAAAAAACCCGACTAGGATTAGTAGGCCATGAGCCTAATTTAAGCCATTGGGCAGAAATTCTCCTGTGGGGAGAAGCAAAAGAGAGCCTCATCCTCAAAAAAGCAGGTATGATGGGAATAAAACTACCAGATGATGGTTCAGCTTGGGGTCGTAGTCAAATGTTTTGGTTGACACCACCCAAGTACCTGCTGTAATAGTTGTTACATCTGCAACTTTTGTGGTGAAAATAGTCTCTGGTGAGTTAGCGTGAGCAGATATTTTACAAAGTAAATGGTGTTGCCATGACGGTATGCGAATACAAGCCTGGTTTAGAAGGTATTCCCGCAGCCCAGTCGAGTATTAGTTATGTAGACGGGCAGAAAGGAATTCTAGAATATCGTGGTATCAGGATTGAGGAATTAGCCGAAAAAAGTACATTCCTAGAAACTGCATATCTGTTAATTTGGGGTGAGTTACCAAATCAGGAAGAACTAAAAGCATTTGAGCATGAAGTTCTCTTCCACAGACGCATCAAATACCGCATTCGGGATATGATGAAATGCTTTCCTGAAAGTGGTCATCCGATGGATGCTCTTCAAGCTTCTGCTGCTGCTTTAGGTTTATTTTATTCTCTTAGGGACTTACATAATCCGGTCTACATTCGTACCGCCGCTGTCCGTTTAATAGCGACTATTCCCACGATGGTAGCAGCGTTCCAGTTAATGCGGGAAGGTAATGATCCAGTTAAGCCCAGAGATGATTTAGGCTATGCGGCTAACTTCCTGTATATGCTCAACGAGAAAGAGCCTGATCCTTTAGCCGCTAAAATCTTTGATATCTGCTTAATTCTTCATGTTGAGCATACAATGAATGCTTCTACCTTTAGTGCTAGGGTAACAGCTTCAACCTTAACTGATCCTTATGCAGTAGTTGCCAGTGCCGTAGGTACTTTAGGTGGACCATTGCATGGTGGAGCGAATGAAGAAGTAATTCAGATGTTAGAAGAAATCGGTTCTGTAGAAAATGTTGTCCCTTATGTGGATAATCTTCTGCAACGCAAAGCTAAAATTATGGGTTTTGGACATCGAGTTTACAAAGTCAAAGACCCCCGGGCTACAATCTTACAAGGCTTGGCAGAGCAGTTGTTTGAGAAGTTTGGCTATGATGAATACTATGAAATTGCCGTGGAAATGGAACGGGTAGTTTCGGAAAAACTGGGTGACAGAGGGATTTATCCTAATGTTGACTTTTATTCCGGTTTAGTGTATAGGAAAATGGGAATTCCTACAGACTTGTTTACACCAGTATTTGCGATCGCTCGTGTAGCAGGTTGGTTAGCACACTGGAAAGAACAACTGGTAGAAAACCGGATTTTCCGTCCTACCCAAATTTACAACGGTCGTCACGAAATCGCCTACACTCCCATTGACCAACGTTAACTAACAAATAAATTAACTCTAGATTTTGGATGTTTAATTCAAGTCCTCTAATGGGCAGATTGATAACTGTCCTATCTACCATTGAGGCTTGTCGTCCAAAATCAAAACCCGCTAAAATTGGCAACTTGACAGCAGCAGCCAGTGTGGGAAAATCAGACAATTTGTAGACCATAGACAACCGTTACCAACTCGGAAGCGGCTAATTTGTCTTGTTTAACGACTTAATGGGGAAACTTTTGCCCATTTCCTCACCCACCAATCATCAATTCCCAATCCCAACCATAAGTAGAAGTTGTCTTGTGGAGTCTCATGGTGAAAACCATCCAAGGATATACTAGACTCATGAATTGGCAAATGTATTGAACTTCAATCGGTCATCATCTCAGCAGAGATTATTACTAAAGCTGAAGACAAAAGGTCAGTAACCCAGCCCTAAAGGGACTGGGCTTGCAAGAGTAATCAAGCAAGCCGTGCTGACCAGACCACCCTGAGCGTAGTCGAAGGGTAGCCGTTATTTGAGTCATGACACCCCGGAATGCGAAGCTAGTTCCCTGCTCTGTCGCTTGTGATTAAACAGTTCCAAGGTCACTGGAACAGTGTTGCAAGCTCAAGCAAGCTCTTATAACAGGTCGTTCGCGCCAGCGTGCCGGAGGCATCTAGCTAACATTACCCCAGAAATGGGAGTTGGTTTCCAGGTTCCAATCAAAAATCTGGTTTTAATTTTAATATCCACAGCGGTTAAAACCGCTCGTGTCGCTTCCCTCTCAGCCCTAAAGGGACTGAGTCTCCCGCTTACCGCGTGATCTTATGAAAATTAGAATAACTGATTTCATCCTTCACAGTTCATCAGCACGTTGACTTAAAGAGCAGCAAACATGAATCCAGGAATTGACCTCCAAGGAACTTTTATTCAATCTGTCAAGGACTTAGGCGTACCCCCAGGAGCGGCCAAAGCCCTATGGATGCCATTACCAATGGTATTGATGCTGATTGGGGCTACAGTAGGTGTCCTAGTTGCCACATGGCTAGAACGGAAAATTTCTGCGGCAGCACAGCAACGAATTGGTCCTGAATACCAGGGTCCTTTTGGATTGTTAGTGCCTGTAGCAGATGGTCTGAAGCTGGTATTTAAAGAAGATATCATCCCCGCCAAAGCAGATCCTTGGCTATTTACCATTGGTCCAATTATTGTCGTTTTACCAGTATTTCTGTCCTATTTAATTGTGCCATTTGGACAGAATATTATCATTGCTAACGTCGGCATGGGCGTATTCTTGTGGATTGCATTATCGAGTATTCAGCCCATTGGCTTATTAATGGCGGGTTATGCCTCCAATAATAAATATGCCTTGTTAGGAGGTTTACGGGCAGCAGCGCAGTCCATCAGTTATGAAATTCCCTTAGCATTGAGTGTACTAGCGATCGCTATGATGTCCAATAGTCTTAGTACCGTTGACATCGTTAATCAGCAATCTAACTTTGGCATTCTCGGCTGGAATATTTGGCGACAACCATTAGGTTTCGTGATCTTTTGGATAGCCGCCCTAGCAGAATGCGAGCGCCTACCCTTTGACTTACCAGAAGCAGAAGAAGAACTAGTTGCAGGGTATCAAACCGAATATTCAGGCATGAAATTCGCCCTCTTCTACCTCAGTTCCTACATTAACCTGGTACTTTCTGCCTTACTAGTAGCAATTTTGTACCTTGGTGGTTGGCATTGTCCTATACCCCTGGAGATGATCACTGGTTGGTTAGGAGTCAGCGAAAGTGACCCAGCAATTCAGGTAGTCACAGCGGTTATAGGTATTACCATGACCGTAATCAAAGCCTACTTACTAGTATTTTTCGCCATCCTCATTCGTTGGACAGTACCACGGGTACGGATTGACCAATTGCTAGACTTAGGATGGAAATTTCTCTTACCAATAGGCTTGGTAAATCTCCTATTAACCGCAGCCTTCAAACTAGCCTTTCCCTTCGCCTTCGGTGGGTAAGGCAATTTTAGATTTTAGATTTTGGATTGAATCTGAAATCTAAAATCCAAAATCCAAAATCCAAAATTGTAAAGAGAGAGACACAAAAATGCTTAAATTCCTCAAACAAGTTGGTGATTACGCCAAAGAAGCAGTCCAAGCAGGTCGTTATATTGGTCAAGGATTATCTGTTACTTTTGACCACATGAGACGGCGACCTGTTACCGTCCAATACCCCTACGAAAAATTAATTCCTGGTGAAAGATTTCGCGGTCGCATTCACTATGAGTTTGACAAGTGTATTGCTTGTGAAGTCTGTGTGCGTGTTTGTCCCATTAATCTTCCTGTCGTTGACTGGGAAATGGACAAAGGCACTAAAAAGAAAAAGCTCAAACACTACAGTATTGATTTTGGAGTTTGTATCTTCTGCGGTAACTGTGTGGAATATTGTCCCACCAACTGTTTATCCATGACAGAAGAATATGAACTAGCTACTTATGATCGCCATGAACTTAATTACGATAGCGTAGCCCTGGGACGTTTGCCCTATAAAGTTACAAACGATCCAATGGTGACACCATTACGAGAACTTGTTTACCTACCTAAAGGCGTAATGGACCCCCACGGAGTCCCCGCCGATGCCCCCCGTGCAGGTTCTCGTCCAGAAGACCTAGTAGAAAAATAATTGACAACTAAGAAATGACAAATGACAAATGACAACTAACAACTAACAAATGACAAATGACAACTAACAACTGACAACTAACAACTAACAACTAACTAAGGACAAAAACAGTGAATCTAGCCGAAGGAGTACAGTCTGTATCACTTGGCATTCTTGGCGTAATGATGATTGGGACAGCACTAGGTGTGGTGCTATTCTCTAACATTGTTTATTCCGCCTTTTTGCTGGGAGGTGTATTCATCAGCATGGCGGGAATATACCTATTGCTAAATGGTGATTTTGTCGCATCAGCACAAATCCTAATTTATGTTGGTGCAATTAACGTTTTAATTCTGTTTGCCATTATGTTGGTAAACAAAAGACAGGATTTTTCACCATTACCTAGTGCGGGATTACGGAAAGTATTTACAGCTTTAGTGAGTTTTGGACTATTTGCGCTTTTAAGTACAATGGTATTAGCTACGCCTTGGGCTTATACAACTAATCCCGTAGTTAGTCAAAATTCCATCATTGTCATTGGTGAGCATTTCTTCAGCGACTTTTTGCTACCCTTTGAATTAGCTTCCGTTCTGTTGCTAATAGCAATGGTAGGAGCAATTATTTTGGCACGTCGGGAATATTTACCTGACCAAGTACCAACTTCTGACCTACAACAAACAATTTTAACCCTACCAGAACGCCCCAAAGAACTCATCGGCACTGGTAGAAGTTCTGACAACTGACAACTGTACGGGCGAAGCATTTGGAAGATAAATTATCGGTAGTTGCGAAAAATGCTTCTCCAAATGCTTCGCCCCTACCAACTAACAACTGACAACCGACAATCATGCAACTCCAATACTTTTTATTACTAGCCGCAGCTTTGTTTTGCATTGGGATTTATGGTTTAATTACCAGTCGCAACGCAGTGCGGGTACTGATGTCAATTGAGTTATTGCTGAATGCCGTTAATCTAAATTTAATGGCATTTTCCAACTTCCTTGATTCAACCTTAATTAAAGGTCAAGTTTTCACAGTTTTTGTGATTACAGTCGCAGCCGCAGAAGCGGCAGTGGGTTTAGCGATTGTGCTGACGATTTATCGCAACCGCGATACCGTTGATATGGAGCAGTTTAATCTTCTGAAGTGGTAATAGTGCGTGCAACTCAAGCAGGTAATCATTGCTTATAAAGCACGAGATCCCCAGAGTAAAAGCTGGGCTGAACTTTGTGCTAAACAACTAGAAAATCGTCATTGCCAAGTATTGATGGGACCTAGTGGGCCAAAAGATAACCCCTATCCGGTTTTTTTGGCCTCTGCTAATCAACCAATTGATCTTGCTTTGGTACTTGGTGGTGATGGTACTGTCCTCACAAGTGCCAGACATTTAGCCCCAGCTGGTATCCCCATTCTCGGAGTGAATGTAGGCGGCCATTTGGGGTTTTTAACTGAGTCAGTAGATGAGTTTCAAGATCCAGAAATAGTTTGGGACAGGCTGTTAGAAGATCGTTATGCTATTCAACGGCGCATGATGTTACAAGCAGCGGTATATGAAGGGACTGGCTCAAATTTAGAACCAGTAACAGAAAGTTACTTGGCTTTAAATGAGTTTTGTGTCAAACCGGCTTCTGCTGACAGAATGATTACCTCAATTTTGGAAATGGAAATTGATGGTGAGATAGTAGATCAGTATGTGGGAGATGGGTTAATTATCTCTACTCCCACAGGTTCTACTGGTTATACTGTTTCTGCCAGTGGACCAATTATGCACGATGGGATGGAAGCAATTACCATCACTCCCATTTGTCCCATGAGTCTTTCAAGTCGTCCCCTTGTCTTACCTCCTGGTTCTGTGGTCAGTATTTGGCCTTTGGGCGATTATGATTTAAGTACCAAACTCTGGATGGATGGTGTGTTATCTACTTCCATTTGGCCAGGACATCGTGTTGATGTCCGAATGGCTGATTGCCGCGCTAAGTTTATTGTATTACGGGCAAATAACTCATATTATCAAACACTGCGGGAGAAGTTACTTTGGGCTGGAACGAGAGTTCGCTACAACAATAATCACCGCAATTGATTTTTATGTATCTTTTCTAAATATTGTCCCGTTAAGTCCGTCATAGTAAATTCAACTTCGCCCCCAATTTTAAGATATTTGGGGGTTTTTAATATCTATTCTTACTCACAATTGAAAGTATGAACTATAGCAGGAGTCAGAATTTACCGAATCAGAATTCAGAAGTTAAAAGTAGTTGTCAACGAAGTTTCATCAACACCTAATAACTCTCTTTTGTAAGTTCTTGTAATTAGGTGTATTGATTCAATTTAATATGGTCTCGATTTTTAACTCTTTGCTTTTCACTAGATATACTCCAAGAATCACCATTCTAATCACCATAAACATAGACATAGCCAACCACAACATATGGTTATTGTGATAAAACCATGTTGATATAGCTAGAGGGATAAATCCCACCAAGGTACTGATTAAGAAAGTATTGCGGAGAACAACCCCTTCCGCTAGACCCGTAAAGTATCCCTCCAGAACTAAACAAATTGAGGCACATCCCAGAACCACTAATAACCAAGGAACATAGGTTTTAATTAGCTCTATGATTTCGCTGTGGTTGGTTAACAACCCAAATATGGTTTGTGGAGAAAGCACACAAAGACCAGCGCAGGTAAGTCCTATTGAAAGACTAGTTCCTATTGCTATTTGCAATAAAGGCAAATACTTATGAGTTGTCTGTTCACCTTTAAATGTTCCAGTTAAAGCAGCGGTAGAAATTCCTACACCATTAAAAATATCTATAGTCAGCAGTAACACCTGTAAAAGTAAGGCATTGCCAGCAAATATCATTGTATCCATTGTTGCGCTCAAACAGGAAAAAATGACGTAGGTGAATGCAATAGTTAAAGACCTCACAAATAGATTTCCATTCAACCGAGCAATGGATTTGAAACCTGACGATTCCAAAATTTGCTCCTTTAATGCTGCTACCTCTTTTAAAGGGACATCACGGAGTAAGAAAATTAACCCCGTCAACAACATTAAATATTGGCTGACTCCGGCAGACATTCCGGCTCCGGTACTTGCCCAATGCCACTGGTTAATATATAGGTAGTCTTGCAGTATATTAACCACATTGTAAACAATGGTCATTAGCAATACCCTACTACTTTTTTCCTGTCCAATAAACCAGCCAATTAGTACATAGTTGAGTAAAACTGCTGGTGCGCCCCAAATACGGGCATTAAAGTAGGCAAGACCAGCATCCTTGACCTCTGGAGAAGTAGTAAACAGTGCAAACCCCAAATTCCCTAAGGGTTCATGTATAACCAGAATGAGTATCCCCAAACCTAAAGCGATCGCGCTATTCCGTATTCCTACTAGTAACATAGCCTCTCGGTCATCTTCACCAACAGCTATTGCTGTCATGCCTGTAGTTACTAAACGTAAAAAACCTACACTAAAGTATATATAATCAAAAAGAATTGCACCCAGAGAAGCACCTGCAAAATAGCGGATATCTGTCAAATGACCTAGAAAAACTGTACTGGTAAAACCAGCTAACGGTATAATAGTGCAAGATAAAATATTAGTAAGGGTAATTAGATAAAAGCGAGAGATAAATTGATATTTACCTGACAAGGGGAATAATAGCATCGTATAAAAAGCCCGATTTGAAGAGGTTTTGCCCTACAGAAAATTTCATAAATAACTACAAATATGAAATTACATGATGACGATTTTTTGACTACAGCAGAATTTTGCAGTAAAATCCTATTTTAGCACCGCCTCCTATTATACCATCATAGATCCTTTGTAGTACCTTGAGCCTGTAATTGAAGGGTACAAATTGCATTGTCAAAATACTAGTTACAAAACTAGCATTTTCAAAACATATATTACTACTGGTTACATCTTGAAGAAGAAAATTCACATTTGGAGAAGTACATCTATATCTAGCGCTCTATATCATGGATGGGCTTTCTTATATCCCAAATAGGTTAATATTCTTTTTTGAAATATGTTGTTGAGATAGTAGTGATAAAGTTGTGCCTGTGGAAGAACCTATATCATATATAACACTATTATCTTTGATAAAATACTCGCTAATTTCAACTACCATTCTCTGAATCTCTTCATAAAAAGGCACGCTCTTTATAACATGACTGTCAAAACTTTCACTAACTTGCTGATCAAATTTCCAGTTACCATGACTAGCTAGAATTAAATCGTCAACAGACTCAATTGAATTACTCATATTTTCACCTTCTTATGTTTCTATTATTACATTATTATTTGATTTGCAGCATTTCTGTCTGAAATATCACATCTACAACGACAAGTCAATATTTCAAAAAGTTTCTATTATTACATTATTATTTGCAGTATTTCCGTCTAAAATATCACATCTACAACGACAAGTCAATATTTCAAAAAGTATTTAACAGGTTCTAGGAGCATATAATAGAGCCTACTGATCCTATAAGAGATACACTAACTACTAAAAGACCAAAACCTCTTCTCTATTTTTTTATTTGGAAGTCTCTAACGCCAAATTTTAACGCTAATCTACTTGTATAACTAAATTTGTATCTTATTACCAGATTTTTTGAGCAGTTAAGCTCATAATGAAAAAAAGATAATAACCAGATCCCCGACTTCTTTAACAAGTCGGGGATGTATCTTCTATCAAATATTTTACAAATCTATGTAGGAAAATAGATGAAAGTTTCTGATCGCTACAATAATTATCAACTCCATCTTTCTGATTTTCCCATTTTGCAAACTGATAAATATATCCTGCGTCTAGCTGCAAATCCTCAAGAACTAGAATCTATTTTCCAATTGCGATTTGAAGTATTTAATTTAGAACTCGGTTTAGGATTATCTAATTCTAATATTGCCCAAATGGATCAAGATAAATTTGATCAAGTTTGTCATCATTTATTACTCATTGCTAAAAATACGGGTGAAACGATTGGTACTTATAGAATGCAAACTTATACAATGGCTGCTCAATATCTAGGATTTGATGCGGCTGATATATTTGATCTTCATGGTATTCCTGATGCTGTTCTTCAATCTTCTGTTGAGGTGGGACGTGCTTGTATAGCTAAGAAGTACCGCAATAGTCATACTCTATTATTACTGTGGAAAGGATTAGCTAATTATTTACTTTGGACTAAACAACAATATTTTTTTGGCTGTGCATCTTTACTTACACAATCTCATCGAGAAGCAGCTTGTACTTTTAATTATTTAAAACAAAATAATTTTATCCATCCTCATATTTTAGTATGTCCTCATGCAAAATACTTGATAGAAATTCCGCAAAGTTATCCAGAAAAGTCTAATATATCAATTCCTAATATTTTTCAGGCATATCTAAATATTGGGGCTAAAGTATGCAGTTTACCAGCTATTGATCAGCAATTTAAAACTATTGACTTTTTAGTTATTTCTAATATTGCTGATTTTACTAGATGGCATTATGGCATGAGATTGAAATAATGACACTGTTTTTTTCGGGCTACGCATCTTTTAAAAACATCTTTTTTTTGACTGAAGCTCTAAACTGGTGAAAATGAGTGTTTCTTATCTGTTCCCTATTCCCTATTCCCTGTTCCCTTTTTTGTAATTCTGATGACTTTTTCCTTACTTAAATTTATATATACATAAAAAATGCAAAAAATCGTCTAATTAGATACAATTTATGAACATTAGAAGAAGTTTTGGAGAATAATATGGTCTTATTAAAAGGCTTTGAGATTGAGATGTACACTGGTACGCATCAAGGTGATATTGTCGGACTATCGGATCAAATTACTACAAATTTAGATGGATTTATGCGTGAGCCGGATAGCCGGAATGTGGAGTATATAACTCAACCATCTATGAATTATGACAATTTATTGTGCGCTTTACTACGTCCTAGAAAAGAGTTGCGGAACTATCTCCAAAGCTTGGATAATTATACTTTGATACCGGGTAGTACATTATCTTTGCAAGGAAGCGATCTCTTTTTGCGTTCTGACCCCACCAATCCCTATCATGATTACATTGAACAAACCTATGGCACAAAGGTAGTTACTGCCAGCGTCCATATCAATGTTGGTATCAGTGACCCAGAGGTATTAATGCGTGCCTGTCGGATCATGAGAATGGAAGCACCTCTATTCCTAGCTATGAGTGCCTCATCTCCTTTCCTAAATAGTAAAACTACTGGTTATCATTCCACCCGCTGGGGACTATTTCCCCAAACTCCCCATCATGTCCCCTTATTTGCTAGTCATGCGGATCATATTCAATGGGTAAATGAACAGTTAGCATCTGGGACAATGCAAAATGTCCGACATTTGTGGGTATCAGTGCGTCCAAATGGCGATCGCCGTCCTTATGATTTAAATCGCTTAGAACTGCGAATTTGTGACTTGGTAACAGATCCCATTGCTTTGTTAGCAATGACAGCTTTATTAGAAGCGCGGTTAATCCAAATTATCAATAACCCAGCTATTGATCCTTTAACTCAAAGTCCGTTTTCTCCCGAAGAATTGATCACCTTAACCATGAAAAACGAAATGGCCGCTGCTACTGACAGTCTTGATGGAAGATTGCAGCGATGGCAAGATGGTAGGAGTATTCTTGCCAGAGATTGGATAGCAGAAATATATGATGAAGTTTGGAGTATTGCCAAACAACAGGGCTTTAGTTGTTTCCTCTCCCCCTTGCAAAAAATTCTCCGAGAAGGTAATGAAGCTCAACAATGGTTACAACTACACAAAATAGGCGTTGATATTCAGCGTGTAATTGCCCAAGCCATTATTTCTACCCAAGAACGGGAAACCGAACTAGAAAGTAAACTATGTTCATCTGTGCGGGAATAGACACCAGACAAGAGGGAATAGGCAAGAGGGAATAGGCAAAGATACATATTCTCCTCACTCAGATTCTTATTTCCTCTCGCTGAAATGATTAAAAAAAATAATCAATGGAAAATACTTCGTAACATATTAAAAAAAACTATATATCGCCTCTACATTTTGGTAGATTTTTAGACAGCAAGAAATTTCCTAATATACAATTTAGATTTGCAAAAGATGCCCCAGATAGTTTTAGTGAACCCACAAATTCCTCCGAATACTGGCAATATTGCCCGGACTTGTGCCGCTACAGGCACGGAATTACATTTGGTCGGTCCTTTGGGATTTGAAATTAGCGATCGCTATCTGAAACGAGCCGGGTTAGATTATTGGCCTTACGTTAAATTCCATTATCATGACTCCATAGAAGTATTTCAAAGCGTACAAAAACAACGTGGGGGTAGATGCTTAGGTTTTAGTGTTCGTGGTGATTTTAACTACATTAATTTTGAATTCCAAGCGGATGATTGGCTGCTTTTTGGCAGTGAAACAGCAGGTTTACCAGCAGCTACTCTCTCAACTTGTGACTCTACCTTATATATTCCCATGTATGAACCTGGTGTTCGTAGCCTGAATCTATCAGTCAGTGTGGCCATAGGTTTATTTGAATGTCGTCGTCAGTTAGGCTATTTACAATAATTCATATTCACCAACAAAAATTTAGGATTAAGTGTGATAGAAACATATCTATCAGATCAATCACACCAAAACTTGCTATAATAATGTTGTATAACATACATAAGCAAAAGGTGAATAGTGATAAATACTGATAAGCTCCGCTAACATGACATAAGAAATTTGTATAGATATTTTCAGGGTGATCTAACCACCAAGGATAGAATTTAGTTAATTCTTTAGATGATGACTCGAAACAGGAAAATTACCGAAAACCATTACTCTCAATGATTTGGATAACTTTGTATCCAGAAATACAACAAAATAATGCGAAAATTGCAGATGTTGTATACGGTTGTTTTTTAGGGAAAAATAAAAGTAAAGTGTCCTATTGATAAAACGGATTTAGTCAAAAAATCTTGAAAACGTCTACAGCGGGATCATTGCTATTGCAGAAGTTGTCCAAGCTCATGAACTAATAAAGACAATAGACCTAGCCAAGTTATGATATTTGTTTAGTTCAGTGGTTTTGTAGCAAAATGAGTGGAGATAACTCTCAAGAGTGAGAATTTTTAGGTTGTGAGGAGTGACTTAGACAAGACAGCACCAAAAACTTGAAAGTTTAGTCAGGTGTAGAACTTGTTTAAATCAGAGAAGCACGTTAATCTTGCGTAAGTGTCTCTGGTGAATGTGATCTTGATATATGGTTTGATGTGAGATCAATCATGAATTAATATCCAACTTAAAAATCGAGATCAGTTAAACGCTAGTGATCATTAGGAGGTCGTCTTTGAAACGAGCATTGAAAAAAAGAGATAAGGCTGTGTTGAACAATACCCCCAGCGGCGATGATGCCCAGGTAGAGCAAACAAATTATGAGATCAATCCCAAAATGACCCGCCGGGCGCGGACTCATCGGGCAGCTATGGTTGGCTTGGCAATATCAATGGGAGCAACCAGCCTTTTGGTGACTCGACAAAGCGATCAAGCCCAAGCAGCGGCTCCTGTTGGCAGTCAAAAAGCAGCTTCAACAATGCCGGTTGTTTCCGAGACTGAGATGAAATTTGCCACCTCCAAACTGGAGTCCCCAAGCATCTCACCAACAGGCGCGGTAGCAACTCCCGTTATATTGGAACCAACAGTGGTTTCACAAGTACCTGGGCTTGAAGCTAAATGGCAAATTGCCACCAAAAACATAGCCGTCGAAGGCACTGCATCCAATGTAATTTCCCCAGCCAATCCCGCTGATAGAAATTCTGTTCAACTAGGGCAGGAAGTGAGCTATCGTCCAGTTCAAGCGACATTACCAATAAATAACCAACTGCCTGAGACAGCGCCACAGTTGTCTAAAGTGGAAGCGGTAACTGGCAGTACCCAAAATTTGCCAGCAGGGGAGTTAGCCAGCGGTAATGTTAATGCTCAACTCAAAGCACAGCAAGAGTTTGCCCTGAATCGCTTACAGGAAAAATCAACTCGGTTAAGAAATAGTTTGGCAGATTTGCGGTCTGAACAAACCCAAGATCTATTAAAAACTGGGATTAAGGAAGCACAACCAACCACTGTAGCTAATAAATCCGTACCAGAACAATCGGAAAATTTGACTGATTCTCAACAATCCGAGCTTATTTCTCGGTTGAAACCGAATAAACAAACAAGTCCGACGATACAGGAAATACCCATACCTGCATCAGCATCAACAAAAGTTGTCGCACAATTGTCTCCCTCAACATATCAAGTTAAGCCTGGAGACACCTTAGCGGAAATTGCTAACAATTACGGTACTTCAGTTTCTGAGCTAGTTAGAGCTAATGATCTGAGTGATCCTAATCAACTGCAAATTAATCAAAGGTTAATTATTCCTCCGAACAAGATATTAGAAACCTCTGGCCGGGTAGATAATTCTTCTTTAAATAATCCTAGTTTTAACCCCAGATCATTTGTTGCTAACAATACCAGCGTTCCCGTTCCTCCACCAAGAGTAATAGAGCCGCTAGAACAGACGGAAACTCCTGGTGTGACTATCCCAGTCCCAGTGGTGACAGGTGAGCAAGAACGGAAAAATTATCCTAGTATCGCTAACCGGATTAATGTTCCTGCACCAATAGAGACAGACAGCCAAGGACAGACTGCTATTTCTATTGTTGTTCCACAGGCTTTACCTACACCCAGTGACTCTTATGGCTTAGGTGGTGATGCTCCATTACCAAGAGCTTCTTACCAAAAGCATGGGTCACAAAAACCCGTGCAAAAGGTATCTAAAGCCAAAGGTAATGAACGTATCCGCAGCTTGCAAGCAGAAATTGAGAGATTGCGATATAAATACCGCGCTCAACAAGCTGGTGTGGCTGTTACAGGATCTGAAAACAATAGTCAGTCTGTACCTGTTGCTATTGAATCATCCAATAATTCGGTAGTGTCTCAAGCCAATGCCATCCAGATTGCTGTACCTCAAGCAATATTGCCAAGTTATAGTCATCAACCGCTCAAGACTCTAGTAACAGCATCTGCTCCCACCAATGAGCCGATTAACCCAGAATTCCTGCCCGGTAAAACTGGTGCGAGATGGAATTCTCCCCGCAATTCATCTGGTATTAAGTTGACAGTGCCTCCTGCTCGTGCTAATGCGTCTGACTCTTTAGGAAAATTGCGAGGAACTTCTGTTTCTCCAGCTTTACCACCTATAGCAGCAGTAGATATACACTTGCCTCAAACCACTGAAGACAATCCCAGTTTCCCCTCTAATTCTGCCGCTACAGGCTACATTTGGCCAGCTAAGGGAGTTCTGACCTCTGGCTATGGCTGGCGCTGGGGAAGAATGCACAGAGGGATTGATATTGCTAACTCAACAGGCACACCCATTTATGCTGCATCTGCTGGTACAGTCGAGAAGGCTGGCTGGAATAGCGGTGGTTACGGTAACGTTGTGGATATCCGCCATGAGGATGGTAGTTTAACTCGCTATGGACACAATAGCCGGATTTTGGTGCAACCTGGTCAACGAGTGCAACAAGGTCAGACAATTGCGGCTATGGGTAGCACTGGTTTTAGCACTGGTCCTCACACTCATTTTGAAGTTCATCCATCTGGCAAGGGTGCTGTTAACCCTATCGCTTTCTTACCAAATCGGATTTAATTGCAGATAATCTGGAATTAAGTGATTCTCTGGTTAATGGAGGGAGGTAAACTCCCTCTCTTTATTTTTGGGGCAAAAATTTGGAAATTGATAGTTGTCAGATGCAAATTTCTATGCTATCTTAATATAAGTTGATAAAACAACGTGGCTCAGTAGCTCAGTTGGTTAGAGTACGGGACTCATAAGCCTGGGGTCGTCAGTTCAAATCTGACCTGAGCCATTAAAAACAATATCATATACAATAGTTTCAGCCTTCAGTCATTTATAGCACTGGGGCTGAATATTTGTTTGAAGGCTTTCCTGACTACATTACCCGCAAACCTAAAATCATCAAATCTCGTTCCACTCCGTCCAAATCAGCAATTTTCGGTAAATTCCCCCAGGCTTGAAAACCGAACCAGGCAAATAATTTTAAACTGGGTTGATTATGAGCGAAAATAAAACTAACTAACGTCTTTAAACCTAAATTGGGACTTTCTTGGATGGCTTTTTCTAAAAGTTGTTTTCCCAAACCACGTCCTTGAAAATCTGGGGAAATATAAATACTAATTTCCGCGGTAGAATAATAGGCTGGTCTGCCGTAGAATGATTGAAAACTCAACCATCCAGCAATTACACCATCCGTGTCCACTACCCACAGGGGACGTTGTGAGGGGACTCGTCCTTGAAACCAAGCTAAACGACTTTCCACAGACACAGGTTCTAAGTCAGCGGTAGCCATGCGACTAGGAACAGCAGCGTTGTAAATGGCGACAATGGCGGGTAAATCAGATTCTAGGGCATGGCGGATCATCATTGCGGCTATTTGGGCAAAATTCTTGATAAAATCTTTCCAAATAATACAGCGTTAAGAGGCTATTTATTCGATAGTTTTATCTTAAAACCGAACTTTGTACAACTCGAATAATTCTCCTAATTGCCGTTTAACGATTTTAGCACCTCCAACTTTAATGGTTTTTTCCCACTCCGCGACAGTTTCTAGAAATACCTCTGCACCTAAATAGGTTTCTAGTACAGCCCAATCTTCAGCTAAAGGCTGTTCTGAATTAAGAATATCAAATACAAAATGTCCCCCTGGTTTCAATACTCGTTTGACTTCCACCAAGACAGCTTGCCAATATTCTAGAGGAAAATAGCAACTAAATCCTGTAGCAATGACTAAATCAAATTGACTTTGATCATAGTTTAAATGGTGAGCCGGTCCTAATTCTACACCTTTGAATAATTTTGAGTTTAACTGTGAACCACGGGAGTTAAGGGTGTCTTTGGCTATATTACTAATTTCTTGCCCATAAAAGAATGCTTGCCAATCTCTCCAAGGATAGATTAAAAAACTGACACCGCAACCAATATCTAAACAATGTTCGTTTTTTTGAGGTTGAGCAATTTCCCAAAATGGTGAAACTATTCTCTCACTTAATCTGCCATTAATCCATTCTCGAAATATTGGCATTGCTTCTACTTCGTCGGGAACTGCAAATTTCTGATTTTGATATTGATGATTAAAGCGATATGCTATTTGTCCTATTCTCTCTTGCCATTTATCTGAGGAATAGCTATTTCTTTGATAAGAATTAGAAGGCAAATTTTTAGACATTAATTATTTTTGTCAGTTGTCAGTAGGGGCGAAGCATTTGGAAGATAAATTATCGGTCATTGCCAAAAATAGTTCTCCAAATGCTTCGCCCGTACAGTTGTCAGTAGGGGCGAAGCATTTGGAAGATAAATTATCGGTCATTGCCAAAAATAGTTCTCCAAATGCTTCGCCCGTACAGTTGTCAGTAGGGGCGAAGCATTTGGAAGATAAATTATCAGTCATTGCCAAAAATAGTTCTCCAAATGCTTCGCCCGTACAGTTGTCAGTAGGGGCGAAGCATTTGGAAGATAAATTATCAGTCATTGCCAAAAATAGTTCTCCAAATGCTTCGCCCGTACAGTTGTCAGTTGTTAGTAGGGGCGAAACATTTGGAAGATAAATTATCGGTCATTGCCAAAAATAGTTCTCCAAATGCTTCGCCCGTACAGTTGTTAGTTGTTATTAAGCTTTTGCTAATAAAGGTGCAGCAGCTAAGAGGGTTTGGGTGTAGGGATGTTGAGGATGAGCAAAAATTTGCTTAGTCTGTCCTAATTCAACTATTTTACCACCATTCATTACGGCAATGCGATCGCACAAAAACCGCGCTAACCACAAATCATGGGTAATGAACAAATAGGTTAATTTAAATTCATCTTTTAGTTGTAACATCAAATCGAGAATTTGTGTTTGCACACTGGCATCTAACATACTCACTGGTTCATCACATATTACCAGTTTTGGCCGAGTAATTAAAGCCCTGGCTATAGCTACCCGTTGTTGTTGTCCTCCAGATAAATCGGCGGGATAACGGTGATAATAGAGTTCTGCTGGGGTTAAACCCACTTTTTCCAACATCCATAAAACCTGTTCTTTAGCTTTTACAACAATATCCATATTATGAATTAATAAAGGATCTGCTATACTTTGTCCTACCGTCATCGCTGGATTTAAACAAGCATGAGGATCTTGAAATATCATTTGGATTTGTCTCCGAGAAGAACGGATTTCTTGCCGAGATAAACTGGTTAATTCCTGTCCTAAAAATTCGACTGTTCCCGATGTCGGACTAATTAATTGTAAGATAGTTCTCGAAAGTGTACTTTTCCCACAACCAGACTCTCCAACTAATCCTAAAATTTCCCCAGCATACAATTCTAAATTAACCCCATCTACAGCTTTAACCGTTTGTCCTTCTCCTTTAAATATCCGTTCAATAAAATTCGGTTCTATGGTATAATGTTGCTTGAGTTCTGTAATTTTTAAAATGGGATTTGCCTTTTCTGTTCCCTGTTCTCTTTTCCCTGCGATGCACTGAGCTTGTCGAAGTGTTCCCTCTTCCTTTTGAATATGTAAAGCGGCTTTTAATAAAGATTGAGTATATTCATGTTGTGGATGAGCAAATACAGTTTCCGTTTTTCCCATTTCCACCATTTTACCCTGATACATTACCCCAATGCGATCGCAATATTCCCCCACCATTGCTAAATCATGGGAAATTAATAATAATCCCATATTTTCCTCTGCACACAGTCGCGTTAGTTCTTGGAGAATCTGAGCAGAAACAGTCACATCTAAACTAGTCGTTGGTTCATCAGCCACAATTAACTTAGGACTTAAAAGTAAAGCTAAAGCAATAGCTACCCGTTGACGCATTCCCCCGCTAAACTCATGGGGGTACTGACTCCAACGACTAGCGGGAATTTTCACCTTTGCCAAAGTCGCTAAAGCCTTTTCCTTCGCTTGCTGTTTCGATAATTCCGGTAAATGGGCTTGTAGAGTTTCAATACAGTGATTCCCAATTGTCATCAATGGATCAAGGCGCGTCCTGGGGTCTTGAAAAATCAAAGCTACCTCTTCACCTCGAAACTTTTGCATCTTAATTGGTGTTAAATCTAATACAGGTTTTCCTTGAAAATTTACTATTCCTTCAACGCGACTAGAGGCAGGCAATAAACGCATTATCGCTTTTCCAATAGTGGATTTACCACAACCGGACTCTCCCACCAATCCCATTCTTTCGCCAGGCTTGAGAATAAAAGATACACCATCAATCGCCCAGCTTTCTACCTCTCCACTCCGTCGCGGATAAGCCACACGGAGATTTTCAACACTCAATAAAGCTTCACTCATAATTAATTATTTTATAACCTTTAATATTGTTGGGGATTCATCATAACTCGACCAGGATTAATCAATCTATAGATTATAGATAATGGGTATGATAGATAACCTCTAAAAAACGACTATTAATTTACACATCTTTACAATTCGCCATCTGGGGAAGAGAGTGAGTTGGGTAAACACTTGATGGCGATGTTCCTGATTACAGCTAGATAACAGCGATCTTAGTAGATAAATTATCTAAAGTGTCTATTACATTGTTTAAAGTTATGTAGCCTTTTGCTTACAAGCTATCAAGCCCTGGGGTAAACTATGCCTTGATTATGATTCTTTCACTCCAGAAGAACACCCGCAAGGAGCAGTTTTTTAAATGTCTCATACCGTTAAAATCTACGACACCTGCATTGGCTGTACACAATGCGTCCGCGCTTGCCCTACGGACGTGCTAGAAATGGTTCCTTGGGATGGCTGTAAAGCTGCTCAAGTGGCTGCTTCTCCCCGCACCGAAGACTGTGTAGGTTGTAAGCGTTGTGAAACTGCTTGCCCCACCGATTTCTTGAGTATTCGCGTTTATCTAGGCGCTGAAACAACTCGCAGCATGGGCTTGGCTTACTAAGAATTTCATTTCTAAATTCTTGGTACTTTAGTGCTGAGGAGTGAAAACGGGAGAAACATCAAGATTCTTCCCTCATTCCTCAGCATTTTTTGTCAGTTGGTAGGGGCGAAGCATTTGGAGAAGCATGTCTCGCAACTACCAATAATTTATCTTCCAAATGCTTCGCCCGTACAGTTGTCAGTTGGTAGGGGCGAAGCATTTGGAGAAGCATGTCTCGCAACTACCAATAATTTATCTTCCAAATGCTTCGCCCGTACAGTTGTCAGTTGGTAGGGGCGAAGCATTTGGAGAAGCATGTCTCGCAACTACCAATAATTTATCTTCCAAATGCTTCGCCCGTACAGTTGTCAGTTGTCAATGACCAATCACCAATTCCAGCAACTATACTTAAAATTTAATCATCCTGAAACCGGAGTGGTTTAAGCAATGTGTGGAATAGTTGGATATATAGGCACTCAGCCAGCGACAGATATTTTACTGGCTGGACTAGAAAAATTAGAATATAGAGGTTACGATTCAGCCGGAATTGCCACTATTTTAGCAGGTGACGTGCATTGTGTCCGAGCTAAAGGCAAATTACTCAACCTGCGTTCTAAACTGGAACAAATCGAAAATCCTGCCCAAATAGGGATTGGTCACACGCGCTGGGCAACTCATGGTAAACCAGAAGAGTACAATGCCCATCCTCATCTAGATACGGCATTGCGGATAGCAGTGGTACAAAATGGGATAATTGAGAACTATCGAGAATTGCGGGAACAATTAAAAGCATTAGGACATGAATTCCGTTCAGAAACAGATACAGAAGTAATTCCCCATTTGATTGCTGAGTGTTTAAAGCATTCTCCTGAAAATCCTCTTTCCCCTTCAGTATTTTTAGACGCTGTGCAGGAAGCTGTCAGTAAATTAGAGGGGGCTTATGCTATTGCGGCTATTTCTGCTGACTACCCCGATGAGTTGATTGTAGTTCGCCAACAAGCGCCTTTAGTCATTGGTTTTGGCCAAGGTGAGTTTTTCTGTGCTTCCGATACCCCGGCGATTGCCCCCTATACCCGCGCTGTATTGTCCCTAGAAAACGGCGAAATTGCTCGTTTGACTCCTTTAGGCGTGGAGGTCTATAACTTCGCTGGACATCGCTTAAAAAAGCATCCCCGCACTTTGAACTGGAATCCCATTATGGTGGAAAAACAGGGATTCAAACATTTTATGCTCAAGGAAATCTATGAACAACCGGGAGTAGTGCGGGATTGTTTGGAGGCTTATTTCCCTGCTAGTTCGGAATCACCAGTAAAATTAGATTTACCGGCAGATTTTTATGCAGATTTAGAACAAATTCAAATTGTCGCTTGTGGTACAAGTTGGCACGCTGCATTAGTAGGTAAATACTTATTAGAACAATTGGCAGGAATTCCTACTCAGGTACAATATGCTTCGGAATTTCGGTATGCACCATCACCGCTAACGCCTCATACTTTGACTATTGGCGTAACTCAATCTGGAGAAACTGCTGATACTTTGGCAGCTTTGTCTATGGAAAAAGACCGCCGACAAGGGAAGGAAGCTAAGTATCAAGTACGACTTTTGGGGATTACTAATCGTCCAGAAAGTAGTTTAGGTAATATGGTGGCGAATATTATCAATACTCATGGGGGAATTGAAATTGGTGTGGCGGCAACGAAAACTTTTGTGGCACAATTAATGGCGTTTTATGCTTTGGCTTTAGATTTAGCTTATCGTCGTCAGGAAATTAGTGATTCGAGATTTGAGGAAATTCTTACAGGTTTACGTCAGTTACCAGGGGAAATTGAAGCGATTTTAGAAACGCAAGAACGTTATATTGAACATTTAGTACATGATTTTTCAGAAACCAAAGATTTTATCTTTATTGGTAGGGGAATTAATTTTCCCATTGCGTTAGAAGGGGCTTTGAAATTAAAGGAAATTAGTTATATTCATGCGGAAGGATATCCAGCAGGGGAAATGAAACATGGACCAATTGCGTTGTTAGATGCGAAAGTTCCGGTAGTAGCGATCGCTGTTCCTGGTAGTGTATATGAAAAGGTAATTTCTAACGCTCAAGAAGCAAAAGCCAGAGATTCCCGGTTAATTGGGATAACTTCTGTTAAAGATGGGGAAGCGGCGGAGATTTTTAATGATTTAATTCCGGTTTCTGAAGTTGAGGAAATTCTGTCTCCAATTCTCACGGTTATTCCGTTGCAATTGTTAGCTTATCATATTGCGGCGCGGCGGGGTTTGGATGTAGATCAACCCAGGAATTTGGCGAAATCGGTAACAGTTGAATAAATTCTAAGTAGGTCGGCGTTAAAAATTATCGTTGTGGAAAGACAAGAGGCAATACTTCGACTTCGCTCAGTAACCAGAGGCAAGAGGCAAGAGTGAAGAGGTTTTTGGAGATTTTACTTTTCTTTACACAATTTGGTTTTATTATGTTGACCCACTTAGCGCAATTTTACACAATAACAGGCTAAATTGTCTTTGGAGATGTCTAATGAATAAATTAGTGAAACAAGGATTAGTTTGGCTAGGTGCAGCTATGATTGCAGTTAGCTTAATAGCGTGTGATAGTTTGTTTGCTCCTCAAGGTGAGCTAGTGGAACGAGTAAGTGATGGTGATACATTAATATTGAAAAGTGCTGATGGTAAAAAGTTCACGGTGCGGTTTGCTTGTATTGATGCTCCAGAAATAGCGCATTCTCAGACAGAAAAGAAGAGTAAAATTACTCAAGATGTCAATCAGTTTGTTTGGGGTATGAAAGCGAAAACACGGATAGAGGAACTGATTAAACAAACAGATAATCGTGTAAAGTTAAATATTACAGATAGCGATCGCTATGGGAGAAAAGTTGCTGAAGTTCGTTCAAAAGATGGTACGTTTTTACAGGAAGTCTTGTTAAAAGAAGGATTAGCTAAAGTATATCGTCCCTATTTAAGCAAATGTCCTAGTAGGGATATTATTCAACAAGCCGAAGCACAAGCGCAAAAACAAAGGATTGGTATTTGGAGTGATCGAAAATTTATTGATCCTTGGGATTATCGGAAAGCAAATAATTCACATAGAATGAAGAGAACCACTGATCTAAAATACAGCGGTTTCCGCTCTTATGAGGTACAAAGTTGAATCATGAAACTCTTGTAGTGCGGGCATCTTGCCCGCTAGATAAGTACCTCATAACACCGGGAAGTGCTGTATTAAGCTGCTTTGTTCTGGGAATACAAATATTGTTGAAACTCGATAAATACTTCGCTGATATTAGCAACGCTTCCTAATTGTGTCACAGCATCTCTAACAGTATGATATTTCAACTCTAACAGTTGTGGTAATTTAGCCCGATCTAATTCCTCTACTCCATCTTTAATATATTGATCTAGAACAAAGTCGAGAAACTCCTGCTGTTTACCAATATATCGAGAGAAAATTAAGGATTTATGGGCTAAAACTCGTTCTTTGCGGCTAATAGGTGTGGAATCATAAGCAATATAAGCTAATACATCATATAAATCACTTTTTTCAGCATTAATTAACCGACTAATTTCTGTTAATTGTTCTGAATCATAACCCTTTTCTGATAAACCTGCTAATAGGGCTTTACGAGTATCTGGACGACTCCAAATAGTTCTTAATTCGGCTTCATTTTTGAATAATTCGGGAATTTCCCCAAAAAGACGTTCTATAAATTCTTCCGCGCTCATGGGTTTACCGTCTGGACTCCAAAAGCTGGTAGATATCTGATGTTGAATAGTCCGCTCTTTCCCATCAGCTAATTTAATTTTAATGGTTTTAGGAGTTGAGATTTCTATATTTTCTTTTGGATCTTGATCTGTTTTTCTATCTTGATCAAATGGAGATAATTCCCGTTCTTTTCTGTGGGTAACTATCACAGGTTCTTGGGGTTCTCCGTCCCATTCAGGATCATTAAAATGCTCGTAAGCTTTGACAAAATCATAAATAGTAAAATAGTCTTTTCCATCATATAAACGCGTTCCCCGACCGATAATTTGTTTAAATTCAATCATGGAATTGATAGGACGCATTAAGACAATATTCCGCACATTGCGAGCATCAACCCCGGTAGAAAGTTTTTGAGAAGTTGTTAAAATAGTGGGAATATTTTTTTCATTATCTTGAAAAGTTTTCAGGTGTTGTTCTCCTAATTTCCCATCATTGGCTGTTACCCGTACACAGTAATTAGGATTATTACTAATCTTCATTTGGTTGATTAGATCTCGCACTGCTAGGGCGTGATCTTGGTTAGCACAAAATACCAAAGTTTTTTGATTTTGGTTGATTTCTGTCATGAATAATTGCACCCGGTAGCGTTCCCGTTCCTGAATTTCAATAATGCGGTTAAAGTCGCTTTCAATGTAGGTTTTTTCTGCATCTATTGCACCTTCGATGACATCATCATCAAGGCTGTAAGTATATTCATCTAGGGTAGTTTCGATTTGTCTGACTTTGAAGGGAGTTAAAAACCCGTCGTTAATGCCGTCTTTGAGGGCGTAGATATAAACTGGATCACCAAAATAAGCGTAGGTATCGGCGTTGTGTTCGCGTTTGGGGGTGGCTGTGAGTCCCAGTTGTACAGCGGGTGAGAAGTATTCTAATATGCCTCGCCAGGTGCTTTCGTCTTTTGCTCCTCCTCGATGGCATTCGTCAATAATGATAAAATCAAAGAAGTTGGGAGGATAGTCGTTAAATTTGGGAGTGGGATTACCTTCTTGATCTTTTCCGGTCATGAAGGTTTGGAAAATGGTAAAGAAGACGCTGCCATTTTTGGGGACTCGTTTTTTCTTGCGAATCTCTTCAGGGTCTATGCGGACTAGGGCATCATCAGGAAAGGCGGAAAAGGAATTGTAGGCTTGATTGGCTAAAATGTTGCGATCTGCTAAAAACAGGATTCGCGGGCGGTGTGTGGGTTTTTGACTGAGATTCCAGCGACTTTGAAACAGTTTCCATGCCAGTTGGAAGGCGATAAAGGTTTTACCTGTACCTGTGGCCATGGTTAATAAGATGCGGGTTTGTCCTTGGGCGATCGCTTCTAAAACATATTTGATAGCATTATGTTGATAATATCGAGCCTCCCACGTACCGCTTTTATCTTCAAAGGGGATAGCTGCAAAAAGATCGCGCCATGTATTTGCTTCCCTTCGACTCCCTTCGACTTCGCTCAGGGCAAGTCGCTCAGGGAACTCATTAAAGGTGGCTTCCCATAGCTCATGGGGGGTGGGATATTGATTTATATAACTTTCTTTCCCGGTGTGCATATCTACTTGGTAGATGCCAATATCATTGGTAGAGTAAGCAAAGCGAGTTTGTAATTTTTCGGCGTATTTTTTCGCCTGTCCTAAACCTTCGGTGTCGGGTAAGTCGCGTTTTTTGGCTTCAATAACGGCGAGTTTTTCCCCACGATAAACTAATACATAATCGGCGATGTCTGCTTTTGCCCGTTTACTGTTGCCAATTAAACGACCAGGGGCGATGACTTCGCGGCGAATACGGCTATTTTCAATAACTCCCCAACCTGCGGCTGTGAGGGCAGGATCTATTAATTCGGCGCGGGTTTCTGCTTCGTTCATTATTTTTTGTCTGAATCAGGATTTCCAGGATTTGAGGATTTTCAGGATTGATTTACTTGTTTTCTGTCAGAAATAAATACTATTTGATTATATCAATAAACATCCTGTACATTTTTTGTCTGAGAGGATGTTTGAAAAGTCCCTCATGGTGTATCAAATATTTTTAGATCCCCCTAAATCCCCCTTGAAAAGGGGGACTTTGACTCTAGTTCCCCCCTTAGCAAGGGGGGTTAGGGGGGATCTGTAAGTGCCTAAAATCACAGCCTAAAACTTTTCAAACACCCTCTGAATCAGGATTTCCAGGATTTGAGGATTTTCAGGATTGATTTCCTCGTTTTCTGTCAGAAATAAATACTATTTGATAATATCAATAAACAGCCTGGACATTTTTTGTCTGATAGCGTAGCGTGGCGTTAGCCATATCAGGATTTCCAGGATTTGAGGATTTTCAGGATTGATTTACTTGTTTTCTGTCGGTAATAAATACTATTTGATTATATCAATAAACATCCTGTACATTTTTTGTCTGAGAGGATGTTTGAAAAGTCCCTCATGGTGTATCAAATATTTTTAGATCCCCCTAAATCCCCCTTGAAAAGGGGGACTTTGACTCTAGTTCCCCCCTTAGCAAGGGGGGTTAGGGGGGATCTGTAATTGCCTAAAATCACAGCCTAAAACTTTTCAAACACCCTCTGAATCAGGATTTCCAGGATTTGAGGATTTTCAGGATTGATTTCCTCGTTTTCTGTCAGAAATAAATACTATTTGATAATATCAATAAACAGCCTGGACATTTTTTGTCTGATAGCGTAGCGTGGCGTTAGCCATATCAGGATTTCCAGGATTTGAGGATTTTCAGGATTGATTTACTTGTTTTCTGTCGGTAATAAATACTATTTGATTATATCAATAAACATCCTGTACATTTTTTGTCTGAGAGGATGTTTGAAAAGTCCCTCATGGTGTATCAAATATTTTTAGATCCCCCTAAATCCCCCTTGAAAAGGGGGACTTTGACTCTAGTTCCCCCCTTAGCAAGGGGGGTTAGGGGGGATCTGTAATTGCCTAAAATCACAGCCTAAAACTTTTCAAACACCCTCTGAATCAGGATTTCCAGGATTTGAGGATTTTCAGGATTGATTTCCTCGTTTTCTGTCAGAAATAAATACTATTTGATAATATCAATAAACAGCCTGGACATTTTTTGTCTGATAGCGTAGCGTGGCGTTAGCCATATCAGGATTTCCAGGATTTGAGGATTTTCAGGATTGATTTACTTGTTTTCTGTCGGTAATAAATACTATTTGATTATATCAATAAACATCCTGTACATTTTTTGTCTGAGAGGATGTTTGAAAAGTCCCTCATGGTGTATCAAATATTTTTAGATCCCCCTAAATCCCCCTTGAAAAGGGGGACTTTGACTCTAGTTCCCCCCTTAGCAAGGGGGGTTAGGGGGGATCTGTAATTGCCTAAAATCACAGCCTAAAACTTTTCAAACACCCTCTGAATCAGGATTTCCAGGATTTGAGGATTTTCAGGATTGATTTCCTCGTTTTCTGTCAGAAATAAATACTATTTGATAATATCAATAAACAGCCTGGACATTTTTTGTCTGATAGCGTAGCGTGGCGTTAGCCATATCAGGATTTCCAGGATTTGAGGATTTTCAGGATTGATTTACTTGTTTTCTGTCAGAAATAAATACTATTTGATTATATCAATAAACATCCTGTACATTTTTTGTCTGAGAGGATGTTTGAAAAGTCCCTCATGGTGTATCAAATATTTTTAGATCCCCCTAAATCCCCCTTGAAAAGGGGGACTTTGACTCTAGTTCCCCCCTTAGCAAGGGGGGTTAGGGGGGATCTGTAAGTGCCTAAAATCACAGCCTAAAACTTTTCAAACACCCTCTGAATCAGGATTTCCAGGATTTGAGGATTTTCAGGATTGATTTCCTCGTTTTCTGTCAGAAATAAATACTATTTTATAATATCAATAAACAGCCAGGACATTTTTTGTCTGATAGCGTAGCGTGGCGTTAGCCATATCAGGATTTCCAGGATTTGAGGATTTTCAGGATTGATTTCCTCGTTTTCTGTCAGAAATAAATACTATTTGATTATATCAATAAACATCCTGTACATCCTTAAATCCTGAGCATCCTGATTCAGACAAAATATTTTTATCATCTTTTCTATTTTTCCCCTTTATCTGCTGTGAGTTCTCCTGTAAATGCTTTTTGTAGGATGGATTGTTTCAGTTCTTTTAATGCAGCGATTTTTTGGCGGTAGATGCTTTCGAGGCGGTTGGATTGTGACTCTAACTGTTTTAAATCTTCTATACAGTCTCTTTGTGTCTGAATTGGTGGTAATTCATTTATGGCAAGTTCACGAATATCTTTCATATTTACGTGCTGAACTGTTGCCCCTGTAGATTTAGCCAAGAGTCGTTTCTGCATGAGTGGATGCAGTAATAAGAAAGCTAAATATTGAGAATCTACACTCTTTTTATTTGGTCGTATTAGTACAGTTCTTTGTCCTAAACAAACTTTGTATCCTTCAGGAATAACACCAACATTTCCTGCGGGTGCTTCTCTTGCCAAAATTAAATCTCCTGGTTCTGGTTTGGCTCGTCTTGTCCAAAGTTCATAAATTTCTTCTGAAACACGATTTACATTGTCAAAAATTAGATAACCTTTACCAATATTAGGAGTACGAATTGATGGAATTCCTGTTTCTTGAGTAGGAGCAGTTTTGTGTTCACAGTCAACAATTAGATCGGTAACAGATGAAAGTGTTTGTGTTAAATTACTGGAGACTATAGGCAGTAGTTTTGAATTTAGATAACTTTCAAATAATTCGCGGGCATTAGAGAGGTTTTTTTCCGTGTTACGAATCGCTCTATCAATCCCCTCAAATGCTTCATCTGCGATCGCTACAATCCTCTTTTGTTCTGGAAGTGGGGGAATAGGAATCGCTATTGAGTTTAGCGATTTTTGATTAAGTTTTGGTTGAGCCATACCGCTTACATACGACTCAAGGGATATAGAGTTTAAATAATATTCAATGAAACTTTGTGTGATTTTTTCTTTAAATCGGAGTACATGAGCGTGGTTATTTACCCACGTTTTCCCTGTAATTGAGAATGCTATTGGATAGGTTCTTGCCAAAAGATTTGCACCATCTTCAGACACTAAAAGTAAATCTTCATTAAAGATATAATCGGCAACGTAATCAACAATACCCGAAGCACCATAATAAGGAATATTGCCAGATTTTCTTGAAGATTTTGTTATAGGTATTCTTTTACTATCTAGGTTTTCACAAAGTTCATCTAAATATTTTATATTCCACCCCACTGGCAACCGTCTACTATCAACCATCAATTCCATCTCTTCACTACTCATCATTACTACCCTCCTGCCATAATCTTAACCGTTTAGCAATCTCTTCAGGACTAGGCAACTGCTCACGATAAGCATCAGGCAACTGCGGTACAATCGTATAAGTCGCCACCCCAATCGGACGGGAAGCCGTTCGCAAAGCATATTCCACCACCGTTTTATTTTTATAACGACAAATAATCATTCCTATCGGCGGATTTTCACCCTCCATCTTTTCTTGACAATCCAAAGCCTCCAGATAAAATTCCATTTTGCCCTTATGTTCCGGCTTAAAATCACCTATTTTCAACTCAATTGCCACCAAACAGCGTAACCGACGATGAAATAATAGTAGATCAATAAAGTATTCCTGACCACCCACCTCCAGCCGATATTGATTACCAATAAACGCAAACGCACCCCCCAACTCAGACAGAAACCCCCGTAAATTCTGCACCAAAGACTGCTCTAAATCCCGTTCTGAATGTTGATCCGCCAAATCCAGAAAATCAAAGGTATAGTTATCTTTAACCGCCAGTACCGCCTGTGCCTTGATATCATCGGTTACAGTGGCATCAAAATTAGTTTGATTCAGTAAATATTTCTCATAACTCTTATTATCTACTTGATGCTGAAGTACCGCCTTTGTCCAGCCATAACGAGCCGTAGCCCGGAGATAAAATTCCCGCTCCAAATCATCTTTACAACGACTAAAAATAATCAGATTTTTCGTCCAACTAATTTCTCTAACCAATGGTTGGAGATTTGGCTTATCCACATATTCACCGTAAAACTGGCGCATAAACCATAAATTTGCCGCCGAAAACCCATTCCGTCCTGGAAACTCACCTTGTAAATCTCGCGCTAGAGTTTCCACCACAGATTTACCCCAGCCCAGGGTTTCCTGCTTGTGATGAATTAACTCGCCAATTTCCCAATATAGCCGCACTAATTCCCGATTTACACTGCGTAAAGCTGCCAATTGGCGATCGCGGATTCGCTGTTTAATCTCATAGCAGAAATTAGCATAATCCTGAGAACTTATCTCACTCACAACATCCCCCAATCAGAGCAAATATATTTCTAATCTTGTTCATAAGCAGCAATAAAATCATCCCGTGAAATACCAGATTGAGTACAGATACTTCTGAGAGTAGAACCTTTAATAAGTTTATGATTTGGTAAAGTTAAAGGAGTATTTGTGCCATCAGAATTTTGTCTAATCATAGAAATATGCTCTTTTTCTCGTACTATTGAAAATCCAAAACTTTCAAGCACCTTAGAGGTTGTTTGAAAAGTATTATATCAAACCCGTAATCTCCAAAAACCTAACCCCCCTACCCCCCTTCCCTGCAAGGGAATGGGGGTTTTAAAGCCTCTCCCCTGCAAGGGGAGAGGTTTGGAGAGGGGTCAGTCTATACATTCAAAACTTTTCAAACATCCTCTTAATCATTTTTGCTTTAGGAGCATCAACCGGAAACTTTGTCATTATACCGTTGCCTCTGCCACAAAAGCCTCTAGTATTGAAGATTCAGATTCAAGCACCGATTCTCCAAAAGTTTCAATATGAAATAAAATAGCCGAACGCACATCATTTAAAGCCTCTTCATAAGTATCACCCTCACCCACTACAACCCCCTGAATACCTAAAGGATGTTTTAAAAGTTTTTAATGTGTAAACAGACCCCTCTCCAAACCTCTCCCCTACCAGGGGAGAGGCTTTAAAACCCCCATTCCCTTGTAGGGAAGGGGGGAAGGGGGGTTAGGTTTTTGGAGATTATGGGTTTCATATAATACTTTTCAAACAACCTCTAAAGGATAAGCAACATAACCATCAGCGTGTTTTTCGACAATGATTTTGATATTTTTCATAGTACCTCATCACAAAAAAAAGACACCAAAAATAAGCCTAACACAGTCCATCAACTGTTAACTGTCAACTGTAAAATACTTGCCAAAATCTCCGCACTTTCCCCATCCAAAACTGCAATTTCATCCAAAATTTCCTGGGGTTCTCGTAAAGCTGCTTCCTCCCCCTTATGCGGATTTTTCACCGACAGATCAAAACTCTCCTGATCAATATCCGTAACATCCACCAACCAAGACTTTTCCGATTCCGAAAAAGTGGATTGTAACTCCACAAACTCCTGTAAATCATCATCATTCAGGGAATTAGTTTTCCCCATATTCCGCCCCGGATCTAATTGATAATACCAAATTTTCCGAGTCGCCATTTGTTCATTTATAGACTTCCCTTGATTAAAAATCGGTGTTGTCTGAATAGCATCTACAGGTTCTCCCTTTTCAAAGAATAAAACAACAGTTTTCACCCCCGCCCCGATAAAAGTCCCCCCAGGACAATCTAAAATAGAATGTAAATTACAACTACTCAAAAGCTCTTGACGCAAAGCCCGCGAAGCATTATCAGAATTAGAAAGAAAGGTATTTTTAATAACTACCGCCGCCCTACCGCCAACCTTCAACATTTTGATAAAATGCTGCAAAAATAAAAACGCTGTTTCTCCAGTTTTAATATTAAAATTATTCTGTACTTCCTTCCGTTCCTTCCCTCCAAATGGCGGATTTGCTAAAATCACATCAAAACGATCTTTATCTTGAACATCACTAAGATTTTCCGTCAAAGTATTAGTATGAATAATATTCGGCGCATCAATGCCATGTAAAATCAAATTCATGATCGCAATGACATAAGCCAAACTCTTCTTTTCCTTACCCGTAAAAGTATTTTTCTGGAGTATTTCCAGTTGTTTAGTTGTCAGATTACCCTTGGGTTGAGCGAAGCCGAAACCCTGTCTTAAATAGTCGTAACTTTCACATAAAAAACCCGCAGAACCACAAGCACCATCATAAATTTTTTCCCCAATTTTCGGCTTAACAACCTGAATAATTGCCCGAATTAAAGGACGTGGTGTATAATATTCCCCACCATTACGCCCCGCATTGCCCATATTCTTGATTTTCGCTTCATAGAGATGGGATAACTCATGTTTTTCCTGTTGGGATCTAAATCTTAATTCATCAATATATTCCAAAGCATCCCGCAAACTATAACCACTTTGAAACCTATTTTTAATCTCGCTAAAAATCTCGCCAATCTTATATTCTATCGTATCTGGACTAGTAGCTCGTTCCTTAAAACCCTGTAAATATGGAAATAACTTGCGGTTGACATAATCAATCAAATCATCACCAGTCAGCGCATGATTTTGATCTAATTTCCCATTTTGATCTTTAGGTGCAGCCCAAACAGACCAACGATGGGTTTCATCAATGATAAACTGATAGGAATCCCCCGCTAATTTGGCTTTGTCTTCTCTGTCCTGCTCCAAATCATCCAAATACTTCAAAAACAGTAGCCATGAAGTTTGCTCAGTGTAATCTAATTCTGTAGTACAACCTGCCTCTTTCCAGAGAACATCATCAATATTTTTAAAAGTTTGTTCAAACATTTAGCTTTATTCTAGAATTTCTATTATTAATAACTTGACTAAAATTCTACACCTAAGAGGTAAAATAAAAATCTTAACCTTTGCGCCTTTGCTCCTTTGTACCTCTGCGCGTTCGCGCAGCGTGCCGTAGGCATAACATAATTCATGCAGCCATAAACTATTGTATAGTTAATTTATAATCAACGAGTTGCCTTTAAAAACTCTTGTAGTGCGGGCATCTTGCCCGCTATATATGTACCTCATAACACCGGTAAGTGCTGTAAAGTTCAAAATCGGGATGACTGGATTCGAACCAGCGGCCCCTTCGTCCCGAACGAAGTGCGCTACCAAGCTGCGCCACATCCCGCCACAAAAATGGCATTATAAAAAGATATTACCACAATCAGCAGAAAATAACAAACTTTCTCTTTTCCACAAAGGTCTTTGCTTGCTACCATAAGATTTGTATAACTAAAATGGTAAAAGTAGACTGTGACTGTAAAACCAGACTGGTTGCGAGTAAAAGCGCCTCAATGGGAGCGTGTTGGTAACGTTAAAGAAATTTTGCGGGATTTAGCCCTGAATACCGTTTGCGAAGAGGCTTCCTGTCCCAATATTGGGGAATGCTTCAACGCGGGTACTGCCACATTTTTGATTATGGGTCCAGCTTGCACCAGGGCTTGTCCTTACTGTGATATTGATTTTGAAAAGAAACCCCAAGCATTAGATCCCACCGAACCGACACGACTAGCAGAAGCAGTGCGGCGAATGCAGCTTAATCACGTCGTGATTACTTCCGTTAACCGAGATGATTTACCTGATGGTGGTGCATCTCAATTTGTCCACTGTATTAATGCTATTCATGAAGTTTCGCCTCATACAACAATAGAAGTATTAATTCCCGACTTATGCGGTAATTGGCAAGCTTTAGAAATCATTCTCCAAGCTAAACCAGAAGTAATTAACCACAACACAGAAACCATCTCCCGCTTATATCGCCGTGTGCGTCCCCAAGGAAATTATGAGCGGACAATGGAATTATTACAGCGCTCGCGCCAAATTTCTCCCAGCACTTACACCAAATCTGGTATTATGGTCGGCTTGGGTGAAACAGATGCAGAAATTTGCCAAGTCATGGAAGACCTACGAAGAGTAGATTGTGATATTTTGACAATTGGGCAATATCTCCAACCCAGTCAAAAACACTTACAAGTATCTGATTTTGTAACACCTGAGCAATTTGCCGCCTGGCAAACTTTTGGGGAAGAACTAGGATTTTTACAAGTTGTTTCTTCACCCTTGACAAGAAGCTCCTATCATGCAGAACAAGTCAGAGAATTAATGAAACGTTATCCCAGATAGTCAGTTGTTCGTTGTCAGTGGTCAGTGGTCAGTTGTTCTACCCCAATCACCAATCACCAATCACCAATTACCAATCACCAATGACCAATCACCAATTACCAAATTCAAAATCTGTCGTTATTCTTGGTGCGGGGGCTTGGGGTGCAGCCTTGGCTAAATTAGCAGCTATTAATGATTATCAGGTGCATTTATGGTCACGTTCTGACTCGCAACCTCTAGAAAAAGTATTAGAAAATAAAAATGCTCAAATAGTCTTGTCGGCTATTTCTATGAAAGGGGTCAGAGATGTGGCCTCTATGGTGCAATCTTGCCCCCTGTCTCCACAGACAATCTTTGTGACTGCAACTAAGGGACTAGAACCACACACTACATACACACCTTCGCAAATTTGGCAAGCAGCTTTTCCTAATTCTCCTGTTGTGGTCTTATCGGGTCCGAATTTATCCCAGGAAATTGCCCAGGAATTACCAGCAGCAACGGTAGTAGCGAGTAAAAATACCAAAGCTGCCCAAACAGTCCAATTGGTATTTTCCTCCAGTCGCTTTCGTGTCTATACTAACCCTGACCCTGTGGGCGTAGAATTAGGAGGAACACTGAAAAATGTGATAGCGATCGCCGCTGGTGTATGTGATGGGTTACACTTAGGCACAAATGCCAAAGCTGCCCTAGTCACCCGTGGGTTAACCGAAATGGTACGAATCGGTAATACTTTAGGTGCGAAAACGGAAACATTTTATGGTTTATCTGGTCTAGGGGACTTATTAGCAACCTGCAACAGCCCTTTAAGCCGTAATTATCAAGTTGGTTATCAATTAGCCAATGGACAAACGCTGCCTGGAGTTCTGGCAAATCTTCCAGGTACAGCCGAAGGTGTGAACACTTGTCGGGTATTAATGGAAATTGCCCAACAACGAGGTATTGCTATTCCCATTACTGAACAAGTTTATCAACTACTTGAAGGAGCAGTTACACCCAGACAAGCGTTAGATAAACTGATGATCCGAGATATCAAACCTGAATTTGATAATTTTCCCACAGAACAAATCTGGTAAATAAGGGAGAAATGCTGACAGGATAAGGTGTCCAATTAAAATTAAATGACTACCGCAAAATCCCTAGAAAAAATTTGTCAAATTGTCAGGAAATTACTTTTTGAGTGATGTAAATATGACTATGTAGTTTATAAACATCATCATAATTAGAAGTGAGTTTATAATCAGTTAAAAAAATAACCGTTAATATTCCTAAGCATGGTATTATTGACCAGTTAAATCATAATTGAAAATCTGGCTAAAGATTTCCATAGCTATTTGTTTAATCACACGGATACTAGCAACAAACGACTCATTGAAAATGTATTATTTCAAACTAGTAAACTGTGACGAAAATAACTATCCAGTTAAAACAGTCCAAAAGTTGATAAATTAAGTTTTCTCCTCTCCTCCGCGCTTGGACTAGTACAAAGTTTTGCAAAGAATTGTACATCGAAACCCAAACCGTGTTATTTGATGACGAGTTACGGAATAGCAACAGTTGATTAGATAACCGTAATTTTAGCTAACCATAATCTATTGTTACCTGGAGTAATTTGAGACATCATGCCAGCAACATCCTTTTATAAAAATGCCGCCCACGACGGGCAAAATCCTAGTCCACCTTTGGAGATTGAAATCAATAATGATGATGATTTGCCAGATTTAGACATGGCTGCGATTGAATCTGATTTAGCTTTAGCCGCGCAAAGTACCAGACGCAGTACCGACTTAGTGCGTCTCTATCTGCAAGAAATTGGCCGAGTCCGGTTATTGGGACGAGATGAAGAAGTTGCTGAAGCCCAAAAAGTACAGCGATACTTACGAATGCGATTAATGCTTAGTGCTGCTGCTGCTGAAGGAGATGCTGTAATTATCCCCTATTCGCGGTTAATGGAGGTACAGGAGCGGTTGAAAGCGGAATTAGGACACCGCCCTTCTTTAGAACGGTGGGCGACTACTGCGGGCATAAGTTTACCTGATCTTAAACCTACCCTAGCCAATGGCAAAAGACGCTGGGCCGAAATTGCTAATTTAACAGTAGAAGAACTAGAACAAGTTCAAACTCAAGGACTGCAAGCCAAATCCCACATGATTAAGGCGAATTTGCGTTTAGTGGTATCTGTCGCTAAAAAGTATCAAAATCGGGGTTTGGAATTGTTGGATTTGGTTCAAGAAGGGACTTTAGGTTTAGAACGAGCCGTGGAGAAATTTGACCCCACCAAGGGCTATCGTTTTAGTACCTATGCTTACTGGTGGATTCGTCAAGGTATTACCAGGGCGATCGCTACTTCTAGCCGGACTATTCGCCTGCCTGTTCATATTACCGAAAAGCTCAACAAAATTAAAAAGGCGCAACGGAAAATTGCCCAAGAAAAAGGTCGTACCCCGACTTTAGAAGACCTGGGAATTGAGTTAGATATGACACCTGCCCAAGTCCGGGAAGTATTATTGAGAGTTCCTCGTTCTGTGTCTTTAGAAACCAAGGTAGGGAAGGATAAAGATACTGAATTAGGAGAATTGTTAGAGACTGATACGATTACTCCAGAGGAGATGTTAATGCGGGAATCTTTACATAAAGATTTGCATAGTCTTCTAGATGATTTAACTGGTCGGGAACGTGATGTGATTTTAATGCGCTTTGGCTTATCCGATGGTCATGCTTACTCTTTAGCAGAAATTGGCCGCGCCCTTGATTTATCACGGGAAAGAGTCAGACAAATTGAATCCAAGGCTTTGCAAAAACTCCGCCAACCCAAGCGCCGTAACCTAGTCCGCGACTATCTAGAGTCATTAAGTTAGGAGGCAGAAGGCAGGGGGCAGGAGGCAGGAGGCAATAGAAAGATATTTTCTACTGACAACTGACAATCAGCAAATATTCTCAATAGGCAATGATTGTTGCAAATCAACCCCAACATTTGTTATATTCTCAATTAATGAGCTTTGTTGAGAAAATTTAGTATGACTGTCTACACAACTGGTTCACTCAAGGCGGAATTAAACGACCGTGGCTGGCGTTTAACTCCACAACGCGAAACAATTCTGCATATTTTTCAAGAACTCCCCCAAGGTGAGCATTTAAGCGCAGAGGATCTATATCATCGCTTAGAAGCTGACAGTGAAGGAATTAGTTTATCAACTATTTATCGCACTTTAAAGTTGATGGCGAGAATGGGGATTTTGCGGGAGTTGGAATTAGGTGAAGGGCATAAACATTATGAAATTAATCAGCCTTATCCCCATCACCATCATCACTTAATTTGTGTCCGCTGTAATGCGACTATTGAGTTTAAAAATGACTCAATTTTAAAGATTGGCGGAAAAACAGCCCAAAAAGAAGGTTTCCATTTATTAGATTGTCAAATGACAATTCATGCTGTATGTCCTAAGTGCCAAAGGGCATTAATGCCTATTTAGATAACTAGGAACTTGGTATTATAGGGTTCCTTTTAGGAACTACGGTCAGAAACGGTAAGTTCTACCGAGATTGCCTGTGGAGCGGAAAAACCTCTTATAAGCCATTCTAAGACCGTGATGAAGCAGGAAGTAAACACTAAGGTTATCGCTGTCCAGATGTGTCTAGACTTTGGTAATTTTGGGTAAGTTTTATAGAACGGATAGACATCTGCAATTTTGGAAGATGAATCAAGTAGTGCGGGAATCTAACTGCATTGAAAAAGCGGGATTAAAAACTTCCGCTTTTAACATCTTTAAGGCTGATACCATAAAATTCTTGAGCGCGACTAATTGCTTTTTTGGTATCAGATGCCATCATGCCGTTGATTTGACCTTTATAGAAACCTTTTTCATGTAGTCGTCTTTGAATTTCTAAAGTGGTAAAATCACTTTTGGCAGAATTTTTAACTAAACTATATAACTTAGAACGGGTGGTTTGTCCAGCCATACCACTAGCTTCTAGTTTGTGCTGTTTTTGAAAGCGATTTACAGCATCAACTGTGTTAGAACCATAGTAACCATTGGGCTGATTTTTTAAGAATCCGGCTATGATTAATTGTTCTTGGAGAATTCTGACGGCTTCACCGCGATCGCCTAAACTAAGTGTATCTTGATTATCTGATTTTTGGGAAGTAGTTATGTCATTTTCATCAGTCACCGCTGGTAATTTCGCTAATGTGGATTTACCAACAATGCCATCAACTGTGAGGTTATAAGCTTTTTGGAATCGTTTGACAGATTCTTGAGTAATTGGACCAAAAATCCCTGTGGAATTGCCATAATAGAAACCAGCGATTTTCAAGCGTTCTTGTAAAACTTTGACATCGGCACCTTCATCACCTTTAACAAAGAAATTGGGGTTTTTGCGTTTGTTGCTTACAGAAATGATATTATGTGGCGTAGTGAGGGTTGTAGGGGCTGTACTGATAAATTGTTTGTTGCTTTTTTCAACCTGAGATGTCGAATTTTGTGCTAGATTTTTCACAACATCACCGTTATTTTCGGTTTCAACCTGAGATGTCGAATTTTGTTCTAGATTTTTAACAACATCACCGTTATTTTCGCTTTCGAGTGCGAAAACACTACTAACACTATTAAGAATAGATAAAGTCAGAACCAGGGGAATCATGTATTTCCACGCATTGCTGGAAAAGAGTTGCCAATTTGGTGCTGCTGCTTTTTTGAATAAAGAACTGAGAGATATTAACTCAGTGGTTTCTATGTCTTCATTGGCAAAGGCTAAATGTAAATACGCAAGGTTTTCCATGTTCGTTTCCTAAATTAAATTATTTTTCTTCGATAGTTGCTTCCGCCTGATGGACTAAATTGCGGAGATTTTCTAAAGTTTGTATACTTACATCTTGCCATAACCCGCGCTGATTTGCTTCTAGTAGTCTTTCTGCAATATCGCGTAATGCCCAAGGATTTTTATCTTGGATAAATTCACAAACGGCAGCATCTTCTAAATATGCTTCAACAACACCTTGATACATATAATCTTCAACACATTGGGCGGTAGCATCGTAAGCGAAGAGAAAATCTACGGTTGCAGCCATTTCAAATGCACCTTTATAACCATGACGCATAACTCCAGCTATCCATTTAGGATTAACCACGCGAGAACGATAAACCCTGGCAATTTCTGAACTAAGTTGACGGACTTTGGGCTGGGATGTGTTGGAATTATCACCAAAATAAGTTTCAGGATTTTTACCTTGAAGAGAACGCACCGCTGCGGTTAAACCACCCTGAAATTGATAATAATCGTCGGAATCGAGTAAATCATGTTCTCGATTGTCTTGATTATGCAGGACAATTTGCATTTGCTTCAAGCGTTGTTCAAAAGCTTCCACATTATTGCTCCCTGTTTCCTGACTAGAGGAGTAGGCGTAAGCACTCCAATTTGTGTAAGCTTGGGCTAAGTCCTGATCATTTTCCCAGTTTTGGGAGGCCATTAGTCCTTGGAGTCCTGCACCATAAGCCCCTGGTTTTGAACCAAAAACGCGATATTGCGATCGCTCGGCTGCTACTTCTAAAGATAAACCTTCTTGAGTCCATTGTTCAGTTTCTTTGCGAACTGTATCTGCTAGAGGATTTTGATCTGCTGGTTCATCTAAAGCCGAAACCGCTTTCACAGCTTGATCAAATAAGGTGATTAAATTAGGAAAAGCATCCCGGAAAAAGCCAGAAATTCTCAGGGTGACATCCACACGGGGACGACCGACAATGGATAAAGGTAAAATTTCAAAATCTACTACTCGTCGCGCTGCACCATCCCAAACGGGTTGAACACCAAGTAAAGCTAAAGCTTCGGCTATATCATCACCACCAGTCCGCATGGTAGCTGTCCCCCACAGGGATAAACCCAGGGTTTTGGGATATTCTCCATGTTCTTGGGTGTAGGTTTCAATCAGGGTTTCAGCGGCTTTTCTGCCAATATCCCAGGCAGTTTCTGTGGGTATGGCGCGAATATCAACAGCGTAAAAGTTTTTACCTGTGGGCAGGACTTCGGGGCGGCCGCGGGTGGGTGCGCCAGAAGCACCGCTCTTGACGTATTTGCCATCAAGTCCCCGTAATAGGTTGGTGGTTTCTTCGCTGGTTTTTCGCAGGGCTGGGAGGAGTTTGTCGCTTATCCAATTTTGGGTTTCTGTTCCCTCGATTATTTGTTCTACTAAGTGGGCTGCTTCTATTTCTAGGAGTTCGATGACATCGCCGATGATATGACAGGATTTAAGTTTCGCGCAAAGGCGCAAAGGAGCAAAGTGGGTTATCGGTGGGGTGAAGGGGGTTGAGAGGTTGTCTGTGAGGGGGTCTATGTCTATTTGCCATTGTTTGGCGATCGCTCTGGTAATGCCGATATAATGGCGGTTGGGGATGCGGGCGATCGCTACTATTAAGTCTCGCAGTTGTGTTCCTTGGGGACATTGGCCGAATATGTGTAAGCCGTCACGGATTTGGGCTTCTTTGAGTTCGCACAAGTAACCGTCTAGGGAGTTTAAGATTAAGGTTTCAAAGTTGGTGATGTCTTTGGGGTTGGTAATTCCTAAGTCTTTATATAGGTTTTCTTTGATGACTAATTCTTGAATACGATCTCGTATTGTTGGTAAACGGGAAGGATCTAAACTTTCGGCTTCGTAATATTCATCAATTAGGTTTTCTACCTGTTGCAATGGTCCATATAATTGGGCGCGGGTCATTGGTGGGGTTAAATGATCAATTATTACGGCTTGGGCGCGTCTTTTTGCCTGTGAACCTTCTCCTGGATCATTAACAATAAATGGATATAAATGGGGCATTGGTCCCAAGGCAATTTCTGGATAACAAGTATTAGATAAAGCGACACTTTTTCCCGGTAGCCATTCTAAGTTGCCATGTTTGCCGACATGAACTATGGCATCAGCATGAAAAGATTCTCGTACCCAATAATAAAAGGCTAAATAATTATGAGTTGGTTCTAAATCTGGCGCATGATAATTTAAACTAGGGTCGAGATCATAACCTCTTGATGGTTGAATACCGACGAAAACATTACCAAATTGAATTCCAGAAATGGGAAATGGTGATTGGTGATTGGTGATTGGTGATTGGGAAAAATTTTCTCCCCAACGTTCGATAATTTGTTTTTGAATGTTTATAGGTAGGGTAGAAAAATAGTTTTTATATTCTGTTGTTGATAAACTTTGGTTGATTGGTTTCCAATCTTTTCCTTCTGGATCATTGGTAACGCTGGATGTGAGAATTTGAATTAATTCGTCTCCGGTTTCGGGAATACTTCGACTTCGCTCAGTACAAGTATTTCCCAGTTCATAACCAGCTAATTTTAAAGCTTTGAGAATTTCTACACAACTGGCAGGAGTGTCCAATCCTACGCCGTTGGCGAGGCGGCCGTTGGTGTTGGGGTAATTTGCTAAAATTAGGGCTATGCGGCGTTCTTGGGGCTGTTTTACCCGCAATCGTACCCAGTTTGCAGCCAGTTGGGCGACAAATTCAATGCGATCGCTCACAGGTTCATAAACTACGACATCGGTTTCTAGTTTATGATTCCGAGTTTGCAAAGTTTTGAAAGACACAGCCCGGCTAATAATTCTCCCGTCTACTTCTGGTAATGCCACATTTATCGCCATATCACGGGGTGTTAAACCTTGTGATTGTGATTCCCATTGTTCAACGGAACTAGCGGAAAGAATTACTTGTAAAACAGGTACATTTAATTTTTCCCAAATTTCAGTTTGTGGTGTTTCTGTTTCTAAACTTGCTAGGGAAAAGCTGGTAGTATTCATCAATAAACTAACATGATTATTATTTTCTTCTGCAAACAATTCACATAACTTATCGCTGACACCAGGTTCACGTAATGAAGAAACAAAAACAGGTACAGGTTGTAAATTTTTCTCTATTAAAGCATTACACAAAGCATCAATAACTTTGGTATTTCCTGCTAAATAATGAGCGCGATAAAACAAAATCCCAACTTTAGGCTGATTCTTTCTTTCTTCTTCTTTCTTCTCCTGACTCTTCTCATACAATCCCACGCGGGGAACAGATTGGGGTGCTGGTGGATTAAATGCTGTTGATAGGACTGTATCAGTGATAAATTGCAACGCGTTGAAGAAATTTTCTATGCCACCTTCTTGAAAGTATTGCCAAATTTTCTGAACAATTTCTTGAGAAACTGTAGATTTGGAAATAAGATCAGGATCAAATCCGTCATCCCCTGGCATCACAATCAAAGTTGTGCCATTACGTTGGACAATTTCCTGGACTACTTCTAAACCATAAGCCCAGTAGGAACTTCCTCCTATGAGACGAAGCACAATTATTTGGGCAGATTCTAAAACTTGCTCACCATAAGCATCTATACTTATTTGTTGCTGTAGTTGTAATAAGTTGGCTACTCGAAGTTCAGGGAATTGACTAGGTAATTTGGGAACTACAGCCGCTAGGGTTTGAATATCAGTATCGGCTGCTGTAATCAACACGAAAGGGGCGGGAGTTTGTTCGAGGAAAAATAAACCTTCAGACTGATTTAATCCGCCTGGTGTGGCGCTGATTCTGTGCATAGTTGGTAATTAATAATGGAAATTTTGAGTTTAAAACTTGGGCTTTTTTACGTTATTTTTAAATAAGGCAATAAATAAATTCATCAGTAAATATTAGTTTAACATTGATAACAGCTTGCAAATTTATCTGATAAATTTAAAACCATACTCAGTAATTTATAGTAATCCCTGATGGTCAAAAAAGCCGATATCAGCACTAAAAAATTAATCAGCCTCAGTCCCGAAAATTGGGTAAAATGGGTGACACAAATCCCCGACATTACCACCGGAGAAATTCTTAATTCCGAATTTCAATGGATAAGCAGAGAAAGTGATGTATTAGTCAAAGCCACCAGTCCCCAGTACGGCGAATTCCTTGTTCTCAATGAGTTACAATTACGGTATAAGCCAGAAATGCCCAAAAGAATGCGGGCTTATGCGGCATTAGCAGAGGAAAAATATGATCTTCCCACATACCCTGTATTAATTAACATTCTCAAAGAAAGTGAAACAGAAATTCCCAAACGCTATGAATCAGAGTTTGCTGGCTTACAAGCGCGACAAGACTATCATGTGATAAATCTTTGGAAAGTTGATGTAAAAATAGCTTTGAGTCAACCTATTCCCTCGCTGCTTCCCTTTGTACCAATTCTCAAAGGTGGTGGAGAAGAATCAACAGTTAGACAAGCATTGCAAATGCTTCGTGCTGATGAAAAATTAAGCCAGTTGGAAACAGTTATGGCTTTTTTTGCTACCTTCGTATTAGATAGCGCCTTAGTTCAACAAATTATGAGGTGGGATATGGCAATATTACAAGAGTCTCCTTGGTATCAACAGATTTTCAGAGAAGGTGAAAAACGGGGTGAAAGACAAGCTATACTGTCATCTATTGAACTAAGTTTAGAGATAAAATTTAGTCAAGAAGGTTTACAATTTATGCCCAAAATATCACAGGTTGCTGATTTAGAACGGTTAAAAAACATCCAAAGGAGCATTTTAACTGTCAATAGTCTTGATGAATTGCGGGAATTTATGCAAAGAAATTAAACTTCTGCTTTCACATTAGTATTCCCCCTTTGGTTGGGGGAATAATTTATATAGATATTAATTTAATGAACAAGCATCTCGGACATATAAAGCTCAAAAGCAAATTGACTTAATAAAGTCCTCAAGTTCATAAAAATCTATAGAATCTAAATCTTTTGGATAAATCATTAACGTCAGTTTTCTGGTAATAAATTCTCTTTTTGATGCCACTACGAATGAAGTTATTATCAGCTTAGATAGCTGCATTCGAGAAAAACCACTACGAGCCAGATCAGAACCTATAATTGGTATTACTACATCTGTCCCGTGGGATTTCAGACGAACTTCTTGCCAGAGGTTATCTAGCGAAGTTGAAATATAATCAGAATTTGACTTGACTGTTAAATTATTTCTCATCTATCCGTAGGCAGTTAGGAAATAGCGTTTTTCATAAGAACCAAGCGTGATTGTAGTGCCAATGGGATAACGCCAAGCTTTCCCACGTTTTTTATCAGGGTCTAAGTTGCGATTACCAATGTATTCTTGAAGAGCAGTTTCAATATCTACATCTAGCTCATCCTGTTTACCTTTGTAAATTTGTTTGAGAAATTGACCTTGAACGCTAGAGGATTTAATAATTTCTCCCAGTTCAGTATCAAAAACATCATTAGCTCCAATAACTATTAAAATTATTTTCATACCCGTAGTATTGGCAGCATTCCATTTATAACTTTGCTCTCTGATGATTTTTTCTTCTTTTTCAACATCTCTGGGACTAGCAATGATAACTCGATAAACTTTAGCTTCTACTGGCATATACAAGAGAGGATGAGATTATTATATAAATAATACACAAAATAGGTATTTACAATGAAATAAAATTTAAATAGTAGGTTTAGAGCTTATGTTCATGTACGACAATACAATTGACATACCACTATGCCAGCATATTTGTACTTTGGTGAAGACTAATTCTTTCTGAGTCGCGCCATTAAAAGAATGCGATCGCACAGTCTAGATCAACAATCGGTAAACTTTAACTATACAGAATACCCCCCAGAACCTAAAGAAGCCATTGAACAAGAAAGTCAGGTCACAGATGCTATAATTACATTATTCTGTGAAGAATTAGGAATTAAACCGCCGTTTTAATGGAGGATTTTATGCAAGTTAAAATTGAGTTACCTGATGAATTGGGAAAACAACTTTTGGAAATGCCTGATATGCAGCTATTAATACAGAAAGCTGTGGAAAAAATATTATTAGAAGAGCAAAGCAGACGAGCCACCCATGATTTATTAGTTGAACAGAGAGAATTGTTACACCAAACTAGCAATGATGAAATTTTGCCAATTACGCGATCGCTAGTTGGTATATTGAAAGGTTATCATGTTGATGTAGCAGACTATAAAAAACATTTAGAGGAGAAGTATCTTTGAAAATTGTATTTGATACCAATATTGTTCTTGATATTTTGCTAGAGCGTGAGCCTAAGGATTTTAAAACTGCTAGTTTGCCTATTTATAGTCCAACTGAATTACTAAGCATTATTCAAGAAATAAAGCATTACTGACAGTATTTTATTACAACTTTTAGACAATATCAAACATGACTAATTTACCAAAAGGATTAATCGTTTCCTGTCAAGCGCCTGTAAACTCCCCATTACATGATCCTTATGTAATTTCCGCAATGGCACAAGCAGCAGTGAATAATGGGGCTGTAGCAGTGAGAATTGACACACCTATTCATATCGAAGCGGTGCGGAAAAAAGTCCAAGTTCCCATTATCGGACTTTGGAAACAAATAATCACAGGTTCTGATGTTTATATTACACCACAGTTTCATCATGCTGTGGCCGTAGCTGAAGCAGGTGCTGATATTATTGCCATAGATGCTACTACTAGAAATCGTCCTGGTGATGAAAAGTTAGCAGATATTATTAATTTGATTCATCAGCAATTAAATCAGCCAGTTATGGCAGATGTAGATACCTATGAAGCTGCACAATTAGCTGTGAATGCAGGTGCAGATCTTGTGGGAACTACTCTATTTGGCTATACTGCCCAAACTAAAAATTTCTCTCCTCCTGGTTGGGAATTACTCACCCAAATCATCGAAAATCTTGATACTTTTGTGATTTGTGAAGGAGGTGTTTCTTCACCAGAAATGGCGAGAAAAGCCTTAGATTTGGGGGCTAATGCTGTGGTTGTGGGTGGGGCAATTACCGGAATTGATTTGTTAGTTAAAGCTTATATTTCTACATTAGAAAATTAAACTTACAGCACTTCCCGGTGTTATGAGGTACATATCTAGCGGGCAAGATGCCCGCACTACAAGAGTTTCATGATTCAACTTTGTACCTCATAAGAGCGGAAACTGCTGTATCTGTAAGAGTTTAGCAATGTTCATTGGTGTCAATTTAAGCTCAAATCTTTACCATATCTCGTTCCTAGACTCTGACTAGGAATGCAGTTGATGAGGCTCTGTCTCTAATCTTATTGAAGGCAGAGCCTTCTAGCCCACATTCCCAGCCAGAGACTGGGAACGAGATAACCCTCATTTCTCCGTGACCTCTGTGCCTCTGTGGTTCGTTATTCCCTGGCGTGTCTGATTTCATCTCTATTTCATCTAAGGTTGGCATCCTTAGAGATGAACAGTATTTGGTTATTAATGATGGTTACTTGCTCCCCAGAACTAACCCTGAAAACTAGCTTACCAGCATCACCGCTATTTGCCACGGTGACAGAAGCATTAGGTAAAGTTCCCATTGTCCGATTAAATCGAATTCACCCAAGTTGTGAAGATCATCATTTATATCTCAAACTAGAATCTTGTAATCCTGGTGGGAGTATTAAGGAAAAAAATGCGGCTTATCTGGTGAATGAAGCCGAAAAACAAGGTTTATTGCGCTCAGGTGGGACAATTGTTGAATCTAGTTCTGGTAACTTTGGGATTGGGTTAGCAATTGTAGGCGCAACTAAGGGATACAGGGTGATGATTGTGATTGATGCCAAAACCCCTGTAACAATGCGAAGAATGCTTACTGCTTATGGTGCAGAATTGGTAGAAGTGCCTTTGAGTGAGGCTGATAGTCAGGGTTCAATGCAGGTAGCAAGAATGGCAAAAGCCCAGGAATTAGCTGCAAATATTGCTGGTGCTTGGTATCCCTGTCAACATAAAAATCCTAGTAATACTGATGCCCATGCAATTTGGACAGCGCGGGAAATTGAAGCTGCTTTTGGCGGTGCGCCGGATGCTATAGTGATTGGAGTCAGTACAGCCGGACAGTTAGGCGGTATCAGTCGCTATTTTAAACGGTATTATCCCCAAACAAGAATTATCGGTGTAGATGTGGCAGGATCGGCAATTTTTGGGACTCCCAGACACCCCTATAAGATGACTGGACTGGGTTTATCTTTCGTTCCCCCCAATTTTGACCCGCAAATGTTAGACGCGGCTTATAGCGTGGATGATGGTTTGGCGTTTTCTGTTTGTCATGGTTTGGCTAAACAGGAAGGTATGCTTTTAGGTGCTTCCACTGGTGCAATTGTGGCTGCTGCTTTAGCAGATGCCCGAAGATTTACTAAACCCCAAACTATGTTACTACTTAATCCTGACCGGGGCGATCGCTATTTGGAAACAGTTTACAATGCCGATTGGTTAACAGCACAAAATATCAACATCCTTCAACATTCCCATCTCACCGCAGCAATTACTAATCTTCTACCTGTACCATTGGATATTGTTGGTAGGAGTCAAGAGTGAAATTACAAGAATCTCAATCAGTTAGTTTAGGGACTTTATGGCGGGAATTTTTGCCTTTATCCCTCAGTGATGTAACTATGGCCTGTGGTGATCCGATGATGACTACTACATTGGCTCATCTTCCTGATGCTCAAATTAACTTAGCGGCTGTAGGTATTGCTAAATCTTTGGCGATATTTTTTGAAAGTCCAATTATTATGATTTTGCACGCTGCTAATGCTTTAGCGGGTTCTCAAGATTCACGCAAGGCATTGTGGCGATTTACATTATTGGTAGGTGGAGGATTAACTTTTTTATTAAGTTTGTTGGGACTACCGATCATATTTAATTTTGTCGGTGTGAGTCTGTTGGGTATTCCCTCGGCAATGTTAGCTACAGTTAGTCAAGTATTATTACTAATGGGAGGTTGGCCATTTGCGATCGCTTGGCGGCGTTATTTTCAAGGACTATTAATTTATCATGGTCAGTCCGGTGCTGTGGCTAAAGCTAGTATTTGCAGGTTATTGACTTTAGCCGTAATCCTCACATTCGGGTTTTTCTACCAACTATCTGGGGGCGTAATTGCTGGCTTGGGACTTATGGGCGGGGTGATAGTCGAGGCTATCGTTGTGACAATTTTTGCCCGTCGCAGTGGGGCAATTTTACCACCACAAATAGAACAACCTAATTTACCCCGCAATTTAGCACAGGTATGGAAATTCTATCTCCCCCTAGCTAATTCGATGATGGTGGTTTGGGGCGGAAGGGCGATATTAATTAGCATTCTTGCCCGCGCTGAAGATTCGACAATTGCTATTGCTGCTTGGTCTGCGGCTTGGGGATTAGTTCTGGTAATTGCCAATTCTACCCGGATGGTACAGCAAATGGTGATTAAATATCGTCATCAAGTGAGCGATAAGCAATTACTGACTTTTGCTATGAGTGTGGGTGCTGCTTGTTCCAGCCTACTATTATTAATGAGTGTAACACCTATCGGCGATCGCATTGTCCAAAGTTTTATCGGCAATGATCTTACCTTAGCTAAAAGTATTAAACCTGTACTTTTGATTTGTGCAATTGTGCCATTATTTGTGGCCTTACAGAATGCAATTCAGGGGTTTTTAGTCAGTGAAAATCGGACAGGTCATGTGAATCTATCTACATGGTTGGGAACAGGAACTTTATTAATAATTTCCACTTTTGCTATTAACAAAGGTATGAATGGCGCAATGGCCGCTGCTATTGCCATGATTACATCTATGTTAGTTGAAATTAGCTGTTTACTTTGGAAAAGAGTGGCAAAATTACAGTAAATGTACTGCCATTATTTACATCACTTTGTACTTCTAATTTGCCTTTGTGATTTTGGACAATTGCTAAAGCGATCGCTAAACCTAATCCAGATCCTCCTGTATGACGAGAACGATCTGCATGAACTCGATAAAAGCGATTAAAAATGTGGGGAATATCTGAAGTAGGAATACCAATACCTGTATCTTTGATAGTAATTAAACCTTGATGATCATTAGTTGTCAGATTAATTTTTACTTCCCCAGATTCAGGAGTGTATTTAATAGCATTACTAACTAAATTCAACAACATTCGATAAATTTGACCTTCATTACCTTGAATATAGAAATAAGATTCAATCGGAATATTACTAGATAATAAAACTTGGGCATTCATGGCTACTGGCATTAATTCTTCTTCCACATCTGCCACTAAATCATTTAAACAAATTTCCTGCCATTTTGCTTCTTGTAAACCACTTTCTACCCTAGACAATAATAACAAATCCTGGGTTAAAGTTACTAATCTTTTGATTTGTCTCTCCAAAGCTTTTTGAGTTTCTTGATTAATTGAATTTGTTTCGACAATTGTTTGTAAAGATGTAATCGGAGTTCTTAATTCATGGGCTGCGTCAGCCGTAAATTTTTGTAATTGTTGATAGGATTTTTCAATTGGTCGCATAGCTAAACCTGCTAACCACCAACCAGCACCACCAATTAAGATCATAGAAAAGGGAACACCCAATCCTAATAACCAATGTAGACTATTCATATAGTCATTTAATCGTTGTATAGATCGCCCTACTTGTAAGTATCCCCACAATTGATTCCCTTTGATTTTTAAGGGCATTAAATGTAAATGATATAGTTCACCATTGCGATTTTGAATATCGTAAGAATGATGAATTTGTAGATTAGGAGGAAACTCATCGGGATTATTACCAATAGCTGCAATTACTTCTCCTGATAGTGTTAAAAACCGGAGATAATATCCTTCTGATAATAAACCCAGTAACTCTGATTCTGATTTAATTGGTAAACAAGATTTTTGTTTAAAACAAATTCCTGGCAAAGATTTCTGAGTTGTAATAGATAATTCTCCAGGAACTTTTAACTCTGTCTTTAATTTATCCTCAAATACCTTGCCAAAAACTTCTAACTCTCGATCAACAGTGCGAGTAAAAGCTTGAATCATCACAATATGAGCAACATAACCACATATTAATAAAGTTGCACCCATCACACCAGCATAGGTAAAGGCTAATTTTAACCGAGAATTATTAAAGATTGAATTATTATTCATCTAATTTGATATTTTGTAAATATAAGATCCCCGACTTCTTTTTTTATCTTGTTAATAAATTATCAATTAATGTCAGAAGTCGGGGATCTCAACCCTGGTAACACACCATCCATTATCCACAAAAACGATAACCAAAACCTCGCATAGTTTCAATAGCTTTAGGAAAACCACATTCTAATAATTTGCGTCTTAGTAATCTCACTTGTGCAGCCACAACATTACTCACTGTATCACTTTCAAAATCCCACAATCTAGCGCGAATTTGTTCATGAGTTAGGATTTGTTGAGGATGCTGCATTAAATATTCTAGTAGTTGAAATTCTTTGGCTGTAAGGATAATTGGTAAAGAAGGTTCTAATCCTAAATTCACAACTGAAAAATTACTATAATCTAACATTAATGAACCTATTTGTAATTGCGGTGGTTGGAAATTTGGTAATCTTCTTTGTAATGCCCTTACCCGTGCCAATAATTCTGCCATCCCAAAAGGTTTAACAAGATAATCATCAGCACCCGCATCTAAACCCGTAACCCGATCATTCATGCTATCTCTAGCTGTTAATAGCATAATTGGTAATTGATTTTTTTGCCCTCTTAATCTTTGACATAATTCCAATCCTGATAACTTGGGTAACATCCAATCTAAAATTGCAATTTCATACCTTTGTGGTACTGTATTCAGATAATCCCAAGCCGTTTGTCCATCTTCAACCCAATCTACTATATAATCACGCTGGGTAAGAGCATGATGAATACTAGTTCCTAAATCATGTTCATCTTCAACTAATAATAACCGCATATATAAAAGGTATATTTAATAATACTAATTATTAGGGTGAATCAGATATGAAACTTTATCAAATTTACCTCAATTATCGAGTCGAAAACACCCTAAAATTTTCGAGTCCGGTTTTCACAATGTTTTACAGAGGCTGGGACTTATACCAATTTTGATACCATTGTTCCATCTGCCTAATTTCCGCTGTTTGACTTTTAATGATAGACTTGGCTAAATTACGGATTTGTGGTTTGGTAGTTTTTTTAGCAATCATCTGCGACATTTGTACAGCCATCCGATGATGAGGAATCATTTGACGGATAAATTCTTGGTCAAAATCTGGTGCATTTTTTAATGTTTCTAAATCCATATTCATGCACTGCATTTTGCAATTCATCGGCATTTTCATCATGTCTGGGTTCATCTGTTGTCCCATATTTCCATGATTTGCCATCATTCCTTGATCAGTCATAGCCATTACAGGTACTTCTTTACCGTACCATTTCTTATACCAGGTTCGCAGTTGTTCAATTTCGCTGGTTTGATCTTTTTTAATAGCAACCGCGAGGTTCTTAATTTCTGGATGTTGTGCGCGAGTGAATGCGATATCAGCCATTTCTACTGCTTGCTGATGGTGTGGAATCATCATTTCGATAAAATGCTGATCTGTTTGCATCATCATCCCTTTTTTGGGGGGATTAGCTTGTTTAGATGAATGATGAGAACTGTGTTCAGAATTGGGACTTTGTGCTTGTGTGTTACTGACGAGTAATAATCCACTCACAGCACTACTACTTACTAACCCAATCAAACCATAAATTAAATTTTTGCTTTTCATAACTTGTTTTTCTTTGAGAATATGAAGATTTAATAGTAAAAGTCATCAAACCTAACTATTGCAAATACTTTCACCCAGTTATGTGTTTAACTGTAATTATAGCTTTTCATGGCAGTATGAAATCAAGATGAAATGTTTTGTGATATTAACATTTCTTAATAAAACAAACATCTATCAAATTTCAGCGGTTAAAAATTATCATTTCATTACCCACCACTGGACTCCGGGCAATTATTTTCTCTTGAAAATCAACAACTTCTAAATGGATAAAATTCAGTTCTTGAGAACGTTGTAATATTTCCGCAGCTAGTTTATCCTGTTGGGATTTTTCCAGGTTATACCAAATATCACTAATTTTCACAGTTAAATCACTAGTACGGAAATTAGCTTGAAGAGGTTTTATGAGTTGAGAAATAATATTTTTGTCTTTGGTATTCTTAACAGAAACGCTAATTTCTGAAAACTGATTTTCAATTGCTGCTAGTAAAGCTTGTTCAGGTGTTAATTCAACAACTGGAATTGGAGTTGGTTCAGTTTCTATAACTGGAGTTGGTATTGCTTCCGGTTCTATAACTGGAGTTGGTATTGCTTCCGGTTCGACAACTGGAGTTGGTATTACTTCCGGTTCGACAACTGGGGTTGGTATTACTTCCGGTTCTATAACTGATTTTGGGGGGATAACTTCCTCTACTGGGGGAACAGTTGCAACTTCAGCAGATTTAGGAATAAATGTAAATGTACTTATCCCTATTGTCACCACAAAAATTACAGCAAAAATTCCTGTCAGCACCGTATCTGATACATTGTTAGATATATTTGATGGTAAAAATAAGCGGAATGTCCTTAAAAATCCATCCCAACGCGATAAAAAATTAGTTTTTTTCTGAGTATCAGCGGGTGTTTCTGTCTCCAGTTTCACTACTGTAGTTTCTAAAACACCAATTGTTCCCCGCAAAACTTGGATAATTGTCGTTTTCCAAATTGGTTGATTTTTTTGATAAAGTATAGCTGCGGGTTCATTTCTTGATTTTCTACGTTTTTCTCCTGACATGGAACTTTTACCCAAATTAGTAAATCAAAAACAGAGAAAACATATTTTGACTATAATCAATTATTGTGACATTTAATGAATTATGAATATTAACCGCCGTCAATTTTTGTTTTTAAGTGGAATCAGCACCATAGGATCTGGATTTTTGGGTGGGAAATTATTAAATACAAATTCTCTCATAGAATCAGCAATAGCCGCTAAACCAGTCAAAAAAGATTTATTATTGCGTTTTGTCTCCGTTGCTGATACGGGAACTGGCACAAAAGGACAATATGCTGTAGCTAATGCTATGAATTTTTATCATCAGCAAAATCCTTATAATTTGGTGATTTTAGCTGGTGATAATATCTATAATAATGGGGAAATTGAGAAAATAAATGAAGTTTTTGAACGTCCCTATCAAGCTTTACTAAAAAATGGTGTCAAGTTTCATGCTTGTTTAGGTAATCATGATATTCGCACTGATAATGGTGTTCCCCAAGTTAAATATCCTGGTTTTAATATGCAGGGACGTTATTACACATTTAGTCAAAATAAAGTTCAGTTTTTTGCTTTAGACACTAATGGTAATGCTGATTGGAAAAATCAATTAATTTGGTTAGATCAAGAATTAAGTCTGAGTAAAGCCCCTTGGAAAGTTGTTTTTGGTCATCATCCTATTTATTCATCTGGTCATTATGGGAATAATAAAAGTTTTATTAAAACCTTTACTCCTTTGTTTAAAAAATACAATGTTCAGCTTTATATCAATGGTCATGAACATAATTATGAACGAACTCGCGCTATTAATGGAACTACCTATTTAATCTGTGGCGCTGGTGCCGGTAATCGTCCGGTTGGCCGTTCTCAATGGACAGAATATTCAACCAGTGATTTGAGTTTTGCGGCCTATGATGTGTATGCAGATAGAATGGAAGTGAGTGCTATTGGTACTAATAATCGCGTTTTTGATCGGGGTGTAATTAAGTTAAAAAGTGTTTAATGAAAGGAGTCAGGAGTCAGGAGTCAGGAGTTAGAAAGAAGAAAGAAAAGAAGTATAATCAAAAAACTTTTCCTTCCCCTGTTTCCTGTTCCCTGTTCCCTATTCCCTGCTATTTAGTAATGGTTGAGGTTGATTCCTGCTTCTTTTGCCATTGCGTCTAAACCTTTGAATTCTAAGGTTTTGATAGCTTTGGTGGAAAGTTTCAATTTCACCCAACGGTTACCAGCAGCCCACCAAACCCGCTTGTTTTGCAGATTAACGTGTTGTAGACGGTTGGTGTGACGGTTGGAGTGGGAAACGGAACAAGCGTTATTGGCTTTTTTACCAGTTAGTTGACAACGACGGGACATAATAAGTATCTCCTAGAGTGTTATTTAAAGACAACCTTTCCATTATATCCCAACAAGTTCGGGAAAAAGAATAATCATCTAGTATCTAGGGAATTATGGCAAGTATTATCAAACCTTTTAGAAAATCTTAATCTTTACCATTTATCACTAATGCTACCATAGTGTATATACAAAATGTATCTACAGGTCTAATGGAATTTGAATGGGACGAACATAAAAATCAACAAAATCAGAAAAAACATGGACTTAGATTTGAGGAAGCACAAGAAATTTTTCAGGGAATCGTTTTTACGTCAATTGATGAACGATTTGACTATGATGAAGAAATTAGAGAAATTACTATTGGTGCAATACAAGGAATTGTTGTTGTCACTGTCGCCCATACCGAAAGAAACGGCAAAATTCGTCTGATTTCAGCCCGAAAAGCTACCCCTAAAGAAAGGAGACAATACTATGAATATCTCGCCGAAACGTCTTGAAGAAATCCAAAATATCCCAGATTCTGCCATTGATACCGCCGATATTCCCGAATTAGACGATAACTTTTGGAAAACAGCTAAAATGGTGAAACCTATCACTAAAAAAGCTATTTCCATTCGCTTAGATAGTGATGTTTTGGAATGGTTTAAACACCAGGGAAAAGGCTATCAATCAATGATTAATACTGTGCTTCGTTCTTATATTAACCATCAAGAAAATCTCTAAAAAAAATCAAGTGTTACAACCGACTTCTCGCAGAAGTCGGTTATCTAGTTGTTTATTTGCTGGCTTGTTCTGTTAGCTTGGTCAGTACGTCATTGGAACGTTCTACAAAGGATTTCATCCCGTCTGCATCAAAGCCTTTTTGAGATATAAGTGCCAAATCATAAACGTGCTGACACATCATATTAACTAATTGACTGGATGGGGATTCACCATCACCTTGAATAATACTGCCTTGACTGAGATTAACCAAGTTTTGAATTAACGGGTGAGCAGTATTTACTAGTAAAATATGTTCTTCGGGAAATTCAGCGTTTTGTTGCTGCATCATAGCACTCATTTCTCGCATCCGCCGGAGAAATTCGGGTAATAATACCATTGCTGGTGGTGTTCCCTGTGGGTCATCTGATTTTAAGGACTCGGTGCGGATGTTGAGTTTTGGCTTGTTGAGGGCTTTCTCAAATAGTTCTTTAATGACTTCTCCTTTGGTCTTGTTGGTGGTGGGGTCAACAATTTCGCTGGTTTTGTCATCGAGGAGGGTATTATCGAGGTCAGAGTCTACCCGTGTAAATTTAACATCCCGATATTCTTGTTCTAGGAAGTTAATGAAGTGGGTATCAATGAAGGAGTCCATAAAGAGGACTTCTAAACCTTGATTTTTGTGCAGTTCTATGTATGTGGATTGAGTAGCTGCATCGGTGCTGTAGAATACCTTGTTTTCGTGACGTTCTTTGTTCCGTTCTAGGTATTCTTTCAGGGTGGTGTAGGGGATGCTAGTCGCGTTTGCTGGGGTAACATCTTGCCAAACATCACCATCGGTAGATTGAACTTCAACGGCTGCGGTGTCGGCTACAGGGGCTTCTAATTTGGCTGTACTGCGGAAGATGATGATGTCTTCAACTTGTTTTTTGAATTTATCATCGTTGAGAACGCCAAATTTCACGAATGTTCCCAAGTCTTTCCAGGCTGTTACGTATTGTTCGCGGTTATCGCGGTATAATTCTTTGAGTCTATCGCCGACTTTTTTGGCGATATAATCTCCTATTCTCTTAATAGTGCGATCGCCTTGTAATGCACTCCGAGAAACGTTCAAAGGTATATCAGTGCTATCAATCACGCCCCGCATGGGCATTAAAAACTGGGGAATAATTTCCTCACAGTTGTCACTGACAAACACCTGATTGCAGAATAATTTAATTTGTCCTTTGGTAACATCTACATCAGGACGCATTTTCGGGAAATACAAAATCCCGTTAATCACAAAGGGATAATCTGTATTCAAATGCACCCACAGCAAGGGTTCTTCTTGGAAAGGATACAAATAGCGGTAAAACTCTAAATAATCTTCCTCTTTAAGATTACTGGGAGATTCACGCCATGCAGCTTGTTGTTTATTTAAAACTTCCCCATCCATTTTAATGGGAACTGACATGAAATCGCAGTAAGTCTTGACAAGATTCCTAATTCGTGCTGGTTCGAGAAACTCCTCTTCTTCTCCTTCCAATGTGAGAATAATTGTAGTTCCACGAGTGGTGCGAGGAGATTCATCTAAAACAAATTTGGGTGAACCATCACAACTCCAACGCACAGCTTGTGCGCCTTCTTGATAGGAAAGAGTATCAATCTCTACTTGCTTCGCTACCATGAAGGAAGAGTAGAAACCTAAACCGAAATGACCGATAATAGGTTGATCTGCCTTACCTTCATACTTGTGAATAAATTCTTCAGCACTAGAGAAAGCAACTTGGTTAATATATTTTTTGACTTCCTCTGCTGTCATTCCAATGCCATTATCAGTAATGGAGAGGATTTTGTTGTCTTTATCAATGCTAATGGTAATTTCTGGTTCACCAATTTCCCCATTGTATTCCCCAGCGCGGGATACCATGTTTAACTTTTGGATAGCGTCTACCCCGTTGGATACCAGTTCCCGCAAGAAGATTTGATGATCTGAGTAGAGAGACTTCTTGATAATCGGGAAAATATTATCGGTATGAATACTGATATTGCCTTGTTCTAACATAGTTATCCGTCGGTTTTACTTGCAGATATATTTTATGAAAATCATTTTTCCGTGATTTTATCCTTTTTGGGGTCAGGAATACCTCTTCATTATGATTCGGATTACACTACCATCATGCTAGACTGGGGACTGAAGACTAAAGACAGTGGTAAAGCCCAACTGCGTAATATAGTGAATTTTAGCATTAATGTGAGGGTGTTAGCAGTATTACCCGATTTGTGGAATAAGAATTATCTATAGGAATAATATTTGATTTTAGATAGATAAAATTGATATAACTGACATAACATAAAAACTGTCAACATATGAGGAGCATAAACAATGGCAACTGATCGGATTGAGGCGTTTCAAAAAGCATTTCGTAATCTGCAATTGCAACCTTTGGTAACAACAGAAGAAACCGCAGATTTTCGAGTTCCTTATGGTGATGATTTCATTGCAGAATTAGAACAGAGAGTTTTGGATGGTAATGATTATACCAATCAATTAATTTTTGCAGGACATCGCGGTTGTGGTAAGTCTACATTGTTGGCAGAATTTGCCAGAGAATTTGATGATAATTATCTGACAATCTTTTTTTCTATATCTGATTTAATTGAAGCTACAGCTATCAATCATATTAATATTCTTTTTGCCATTGCTGTCCAAATTATGGATAAAGCGGAGGAGCAAAAAATTGAGATTGATGCTAACAAAAAACAAAGATTTTTTAATTGGTTTCAAGAACGGACAGAAATTGAAGAAAGTAAAATTGGGGCTGAATTAGAAGTAGGTTTTGATTTTTGGAGTTTTCTGAAAAGCAAGTTAAAGGCTGAAGCAAGTATCCGCGAAGTTATAGAAACTAAATTTAAACGTGATTTTCGAGATTTAATAGATACTCTCAATCTGATTGCTACAGAAGTTTCTTTAGCTTGTAAAAAACAGATTGTGGTAATTATTGATGATTTAGATAAACTAGATTTAGCAGCTATTGAAAGTATATTTCTCAAAAATATTAAAGCACTATTACAACCTAATTTCTTTGTTATTTATACAATTCCTATTGCCACAATTCGTGATGGTGTTTTAAAAAGACATATCGAAGATGAAACGAGTAATCCGATTTTTGTGATGCCAGTTTTAAAAGTTTATCCTAAAGGTGAAAGTCATAAAAACGAAGCTCAACCTGTAACTGCAACAATAGCTAAATTACAGGAGATTTTGCGGAAACGAATTGATAGCACTTTATTAGCAGATGATATTTTGCTGGAGATTGCTTTATCTAGTGGTGGTGTCATTCGGGAATTGGTTCGCATTGCTCAAAAATGTTGTAGTTTAGTATTAGTGCAGTTACGACAAAAAGCAAGGAAGCTAGAACCGATTGATGATGTGCAAATTGATGCGACAATTTTGCAGCAAGCACTTGATATTTTGCGAAATGATATGACAATTACTTTGAGCAAAACTGACCGGGAGATTTTACAACAAACATATACGAATTATCGCCCTGATGATCCTAAACAGCAAGAATTTCTTGATTTGCTCCACAATGTTTATGTGATTGAATATAGAAATGCTGAGAGTTGGTATGATCTTCATCCTCTTGTAATTCAACAGTTAAAGTTAGAAGAGTTAATTTAATGAACACCTTAACCAATGAATCCATTATCAACACAAATAAACAGACTTATATGAGTTTGTTAGTTTCCATTGAAGCTGGCATTGGGATGTTACAGATTTTCATTGCTGTGTGTGATGCAGATCGTCAGCGTGAAAATATTATAGCTAATTATGAAAAGGAATTAGCATATACTGACAATATTTATCGAGTTTATCTTGATAGTCAAGAACCTAGTTTAAAGCAAGCCATCACACAACAAGTTACATTAAAAGAAAATGCCATAGCCACAGTATTAGGTGCAGAAAAATTAGGATCATTCAATCAAGATGAATTGTTGAAAAAGTTTTTTGGTTATTTGCAATGGACAAGGGAAGCATTGCGAGAACTAAAAATGCCGATTATTTTATGGATACCATCACGTATTTACGCTCAAATTGCCAAGCAAGCACCTGATTTCTGGAGTTGGCGAAATGGTGTATTTCATTTTCAGCCTGAACCGTCTTTAGTGACAGGTGAGTTATTAATCAATCGCAATTCTGAGGTAATTCTAGATAATCAAGCAAGTTCGATTTTTTCCCCAGAACAATTAGAAGCATCTTTAGCAGAAGCCATTAACCAATGGGGAGCAAATAGTAGCAAACTAGAAACTCTCTATAGCCAGTTAGGTAATTTATATTCTGAACGAGTACAATCAGGAAAATCAGCAGATAGGGAAAGGGAATTAGCACTAGCTCAAAAATATTTGAATCAAGCAATAGTTTTGCAAACTCAATTTCAACAACAAGATGCTCTGGCTAATACGCTTAATAAATTAGCATTATTGTATTATTCTCAAGGACGTTACAATGATGCTGAACCTCTTTATTTGCAATCTTTAGATATCAAAAAACGCCAACTAGGTAATGATCATCCTGATGTTGCTTCCAGTTTGAATAATTTGGCAGGATTGTATGAATCTCAAGGACGTTACAATGATGCTGAACCTCTTTATTTGCAATCTTTAGATATCAGAAAACGCCAATTAGGTGATGATCATCCTGATGTTGCTTCCAGTTTGAATAATTTGGCAGGATTGTATGAATCTCAAGGACGTTACAATGATGCTGAACCTCTTTATTTGCAATCTTTAGATATCAAAAAACGCCAATTAGGTGATGATCATCCCTCTGTTGCTACCAGTTTGAATAATTTGGCAGGATTGTATGAATCTCAAGGACGTTACAATGATGCTGAACCTCTTTATTTGCAATCTTTAGATATCAGAAAACGCCAATTAGGTGATGATCATCCTGATGTTGCTTCCAGTTTGAATAATTTGGCAGGATTGTATGAATCTCAAGGACGTTACAATGATGCTGAACCTCTTTATTTGCAATCTTTAGATATCAGAAAACGCCAATTAGGTGATGATCATCCCGATGTTGCTTCCAGTTTGAATAATTTGGCAGGATTGTACAGGTCTCAAGGACGTTACAATGATGCTGAACCTCTTTATTTGCAATCTTTAGATATCAAAAAACGCCAACTAGGTAATGATCATCCTGATGTTGCTTCCAGTTTGAATAATTTGGCAGGATTGTATGAATCTCAAGGACGTTACAATGATGCTGAACCTCTTTATTTGCAATCTTTAGATATCAGAAAACGCCAATTAGGTGATGATCATCCTGATGTTGCTTCCAGTTTGAATAATTTGGCAGGATTGTATGAATCTCAAGGACGTTACAATGATGCTGAACCTCTTTATTTGCAATCTTTAGATATCTGGAAACGCCAATTAGGTGATGATCATCCCGATGTTGCTTCCAGTTTGAATAATTTGGCAGGATTGTATGAATCTCAAGGACGTTACAATGATGCTGAACCTCTTTATTTGCAATCTTTAGATATCTGGAAACGCCAATTAGGTGATGATCATCCCGATGTTGCTTCCAGTTTGAATAATTTGGCAGGATTGTATGAATCTCAAGGTAAATATTCAGAAGCTGAAAATTTAGCTCAACAAGCATTGGCAATATATCAAACCAGATTAGGTAATGAACATCCTGATACACAAAACGTAGCAGTTGGTGTAAAGTTATTTTATGTAATGGGACTTTTACATTGTAATAAAAAAACTTTGATTGATATTCTCCAAAAACTTGCACAACAAGCAAACTTTCTCGCATTTAATAAAGAAATAGCGTTAACCTTACTAGAAAGAATAGAAAATAATCCTGAACTATTGTTATCTATTCGAGAATCTTTGCAACAGCAAACAGACGCATCTGATGACAATACATAAAAACAGGTTTACGATACAATCATAAAATTGTCTGAATCAGGATGTCCAGGATTAAAGGATTTACAGGATTATAAGTGTCAAATTACTTGATAAATTACTAAAATCCTCAAAAAGATCATGCTTGAGTTAAATAAATATAGTGCGATTTTGTGGGAAACTCTCACAAAACTAATTCTGCTTTGCGTAATTCACCATTAACTTACCAAAAACCATTGAGAACAACTACCAAACCCATAAATATAAAACTGCTTAGATAGAAAATAACGCAATAATTAAAGTAAAACCCCTAAATCATCCACAATAATGACTCTTATACATATCATCCTGCAAATCCTTAAATCCTGGATATCCTGATTCAGACAATTATTCCCGAAGTATCTTGATAAAGAAGAACTATCTTCCATCATCTTGCAAATCCTATAATCCTGGACATCCTGATTCAGACAATTATTCCAAAAGCATCAGATAACAATCCAGAAAAATATTTTCATCATCCATTCATAACTCATTGCCAAAAAAAGGTAATAAACCTATTGACTTCCTATTTAAAATATGTTATCATGAACTTGATAAGGAAGAACTATCTCGCAAACAAACAACTTAATTCTCCGTGCCTCTGCGTCTCTGCGTGAGAAAAAAATAATAAACCTATTTGCCAAACCAATAAAACATTAACTCTTAACACCTTAAAAGCATCGCCAAAAAAAGGTAATAAAACTATTGACATCTCATTTAAAATATGTTATCCTGAACTTGATAAGGAAGAACTATCTTAAATATAGAAAATAAGGAGTTAATTATGCGATTAGCACCATTTTATCAACGAGATAAAGAACAAGCTAGACTAGAAGGAGAACAAAAAGGAGAAGAACGTCTAGTTTTACGACAATTAAATCGCCGATTTGGTGAAATTAAATTATCATTAATCGAGCAAATTCAATCATTGTCTATAGAACAACTGGAAAATTTAGCAGATGCTTTGTTAGATTTTTCACAAGTTGCTGATTTAGAAACTTGGTTAAAGCAACAGAAACCACAATAAACAGATAGCTGATGACTTAATGTTAGCAATGCTAAAAAGATTAAATTGTAATTTTAAATCATTGTCATTTATTCTTTAAGCATTGCATAAAAAAACAAAAAGATTAGATATCAATACACAAGCATTGTTTAGCAATCCAAATCTACTCAAATAAAAAATCTAAATAACGTATTGCCATAAATACACATTGTATAGTAAACTGATACAAATATTTTTAACAACAAAGTTATCATGCCAGCCCCAGATACTAGTCGCCGCATCACCCCTAGCAACCTCCAGCAAGATATAGATTCTTACAACGGACTCAAAGCCGTAACTGGTTATACCACTGCTCGTGTAGCAGCCACACCAGAAGCATTACAAAAAGCTTATGCAGAAATGGTGACAAGACAACAAGAAGAAACCGAAAAACAAGCATTATTTAAAGCCTCCGCAGATGCAGCCAAACAAGCAGAATGGGAGTTCCATAATGCTGTTTTAGCCATGAAAGAAGCAGTAAAAGGTCAATTTGGGTCAGATAGTGATGCAGCCCAAGCAGTAGGTTTCAAGAAGAAATCAGAACGGAAACGTCCCACCAAAAAGAAAACCGAGTAGGATATTCTCATGATCTTATACCATTTCTTTATGAAGCTGCGTTGAATTTTGTAACCTTGTCTTTTCCTCCTCTGTGTTCTCTGTGCCTCTGTGGTTCGTTCCTTTCTAAATTTGGGGCATCTTTATACAGAATTGGTATTAGACAAGCGATCGCACTTATATTTTTTCTAAGATCAAAAAGTAGTGATATGGGAAAGTAGGATCAACATATTCTTCCCTCACTATCAAACCAGCTTTAGCAACAGATTCCAAAAACCGCTTTTTGGGATATCCTTTCAATCCCAATTCCCAATAATGTTCATCACAAAGTGGTGTTGTACTCCAAAATTGGGGAATTTCCCAGAGTAAATGTCTGGCTTTAAGTAGAAAAGAAGTTTTGATTTGCAATGATAGATATTCAGTAGCATTGGGAATCGAAATCACCAAATATTTCTTAGTAATTGCGGCGAGTTTTTGCAATGCTAATTCAGATTTTTCGTAAGGGAAATGTTCTAGTACCTGAAACAGAACAATTGCATCAAACTTATCTTTTGGTAGTATAAAGTCCGCCGTCAAATCCAACATTATATCTGGTTTGAGATTGGGGTCAATATCCGCAGTAGTTACATTATAATTACTTTGTCGGAGTATTTCTGTAAACAAAGAATTAAAAATACCAATTTCTAGAACATTTTTAACTTGACTACCCAAGGAAAACAATAACCGCGACCGATGATGATAACTAATAAATCTTTCCTTGGAAAGATATTGCGAACTTGTAATCCCTAAAGAAGAAATCAATTCCATAGAAAGCCCCCTATTTACTAATGAAAATGCCTAAACTTTTTTACTAAAACTTAACCCAGTTTCAGCCTTATCAATGATGATAGTATCACCAGAAACAAAAGTATTTTCCAGTAACTTCGTAGCCAGAGGATTTTCTACCTCGCGTTGAATTGACCGTTTTAATGGACGTGCGCCATAAACTGGATCATAACCAGCTTCCACAAGATGATCACAAGCGGACTGGGATATCTCGAAAGAGATTTTCTGTTCTTTGAGCAGATTTTCCACCCGTTTGAGTTGAATACGGATAATATGCCCCATTTCTGAACGATTAAGAGCGTGGAAAAGAATTAAGTCATCTATGCGGTTGAGAAATTCGGGACGGAAGTGACTTCGCAAACCTTCCATCACCTTATTACGCATCAAATCATACTTAGAATCATCCCCAGATACATCCAAAATATGTTCACTGCCGATGTTGCTAGTCATGACTATGACAGTATTCCGAAAATCTACAGCCCGTCCTTGGGAATCAGTAACTCTACCATCATCTAAAACTTGCAACAAGATATTAAATACATCGGGGTGGGCTTTTTCCACTTCATCTAACAGCACCACCGAGTAAGGATGTCTGCGAATTGCTTCCGAAAGTTGTCCCCCTTCTTCATAACCCACATATCCGGGAGGCGCACCCACCAAGCGGGAAACTGAGTGTTTTTCCATGTATTCAGACATATCTAAACGCACTAAAGCATCATCAGAATCAAAGAGAAATTGAGCTAAGGCGCGGGCGAGTTCGGTTTTACCCACGCCAGTTGGTCCCATAAACAAGAATGAACCAATGGGGCGAGAGGGGTCTTTCATCCCCGCACGGGCGCGACGAATCGCCGCAGAGACGGCGGAAACGGCTTCTTCTTGACCAATTACCCGTTCATGCAAATGACTTTCTAATTGCAGTAATTTTTGCCGTTCTGATTCCAAAAGGCGATTTACAGGGATTCCTGTCCATTTAGCGACAATTTCGGCAATATCGGCTTCGGTGACTTGTTCGCGCAACAAAGTCGAACCTTGAGTTTGCATTTCTAAAAGTTTCGCTTCTTTAACTTCTCGTTCTCGTTGCACACCTTCTAACTTACCGTACTTCAATTGAGCGGCTTTGTTTAAATCATAGTCTCGTTCTGCTTGTTCAATTTGCACCCGCATGGCATCTTCTTCTTTCTTTAACCCGCTGATAGATTCTAAAATCTGCTTTTCCCCTTGCCATTGTTCATTAAATATTTGCTGTTTAACTGTTAAACTGGCAATTTCTTGTTCAATTCGTTCTAATCGTTCTCTAGTTGGAGAAATACTCTGTTCTTCTCCAGATAATGACAGCTTTTCCATTTCTAGCTGCATTAAACGCCGGTCAATGGTTTCTAATTCCGCAGGTTTGGATGTAATCTCCATTTTTAATTTCGCTGCGGCTTCATCAACTAAGTCAATAGCTTTGTCTGGTAGAAATCTATCGGCAATGTAACGCGCTGATAAAGTTGCGGCAGCCACTAAAGCGGAATCGGAAATTTTGACGTTATGATGCACTTCATAACGCCCTTTCAAACCTCGCAAAATCGAAATTGTATTTTCTACTGTTGGTTGATCTACATATACTTGTTGAAAACGTCTTTCTAATGCTGCATCTTTTTCAATAAATTTGCGATATTCATCTAAGGTGGTTGCCCCAATACAACGCAACTCGCCCCGCGCCAACATAGGTTTAAGCAAATTTCCGGCATCCATTGACCCTTGTTGATTAGAACCAGCCCCGACTACGGTATGCAGTTCATCAATAAATAAAACTACTTGCCCGTTTGATTCCGTAACTTCACGGAGGACATTTTTTAAACGGTCTTCAAATTCACCTCTGTATTTTGCTCCTGCAATCAAACTACCGATATCCAAGGAAATCAATTGGCGATTCTTTAAAGACTCAGGAACGTCGCCATTTACCATTCTTTGGGCTAATGCTTCAGCGATCGCAGTTTTGCCAACTCCTGGCTCACCAATTAACACAGGGTTATTTTTACTACGTCGAGACAATACCTGAATTACCCGGCGAATTTCATCATCTCTCCCAATCACAGGATCTAATTTTCCTGCTTTGGCTTGTTCTGTCAAATCTCGTCCAAATCTTTTTAAAGCTTCCTCTTGCACATCCGCTTCTGCTTTTGGAGATGCTTTGATTTTGGGAGTAGCGCGAACAGATTTAACCCCAAGTTCTACTTGAGCAATATCTATATTTAAGCTTTTAAATAATCTTCTACCAACCCGTTCATCATTACCAAACGCTAAAATTATATGCCCTTCTGAGATTTCCTCCTCTCTCATTTTGGCTCTAATTTCATCGGCTTTATCTAAAAGTAAATCTAAATTTCGCCCCAGGTAAAGTTGATCACTTTTTCCAACCTTGGGTTGACGTTGGGTAAAAGCCTCTAGTTGTTGTTTGAATCGGACTGAATCAACTTCCGCACGGGTGAGAATGGCTGTAGCTAGGCTGGTAGGTTCTTCTAAAAGGGCGAGAATTAAATGTTCAACTTCTAATTGTTGTTGTTTATAAGCACGAACCACGTCTTGGGATTTTGTTACCGCTTCCCAGGCTGTATCAGTAAATTTATCAGGATCTGTAGGCTGCATTTGTAAAATTTTAGATTTTAGACTTGTAATTTAAGTTTAGGGGGGAATTGGGTAATGGATAAAGAAGTTATCTTCCTACCCTCTACCCTAAATTATTCTGGAGTTTTTAATTGAATCAATTCAACTTTATAACCATCTGGATCTTCCACAAAAGCAATTACCGTTGAACCATGTTTCATTGGTCCTGGTTCTCGGACTACTTTACCACCCAGTTGTCCAATGGTCTCACAGGTAGCGTAAATATTATGCACACCCAAGGCGATATGACCATAGGCACTACCTAAATCATACTTTTCTACGCCCCAGTTGTGGGTGAGTTCTAAAACTGAATGATCACTTTCTTCTCCATAACCGACAAAAGCCAGGGTAAATTCTCCCGCTGGATAATCTTTCCGACGGAGTAACTTCATTCCCAGTACATCACAGTAAAATGTTAAGGACTCTTCTAAATTACCTACCCGCAGCATTGTATGTAGTAATCGCATATTTACCCTTTGTTTAATTCCTGTATCTTATATTCTATAGGGAATTTCCACGAAATCTGCGTTTAATTCTGCTTTTAATTGCTCAACCGTTGGTAACTATATATTAACTAATTTCAGCAAGAGCTTGTGGTAAAATTGATTTTAATTTCAGATGGAGGAAATAATTATGATTTCATCACCTTTGATATTACATTTTCCCTCATCAATGCAAATGACAGATGAAGAGTTTTTTGATTTCTGTCAAGAAAACCGTGATTTACGCATTGAGAGGAATGAATTCGGAAATATATTAATTATGCCACCTGTTGATTCAGAAACGGGAAATCGAGAATTTCATATTATTGGACAGTTAGCAATTTGGTCAGATGAAAATGGTTCAGGAATTGGCTTTTCTTCCAGTGCGGGATTTACACTTTCCACAGGTGCAATACGTTCTCCTGATGCTTCCTGGATAAAATTAGCAAGATGGAATCAACTCACACCTACACAACAACAGAAATTTGCACCTATTTGTCCTGATTTTGTCATTGAATTAAGGTCAAATTCTGATAATTTGCAGCCTTTAAAAGAGAAAATGCAGGAATATATGCAAGAACCAGGAATCCAATTAGGGTTATTAATTGACCGCAAAAATCGCCGAGTTTATATTTATCGTCCTGGACAAATAGAAGAGTGTTTAGAAAATCCTGACACTGTGAGTTTTGAATCTGTTTTACCAGGGTTTGTTTTGAATATGGGGAAAATTTGGTAGTAATTAAATTGATAACAATGCTTGGGATTGGCTTATATCATAGCATTTTTCAGAATTATATATCAACGCGATAGGGGTTTTTTCTGCATCTAATTTTCTAATCGGATTGAATAATTTGGCTACAGCTTCTTTACTGCTTTATCATCGGTTTTATAACTTAAAGAAGATGAAGAAGATGGAACTGAATTCTCAAAATTAGAACTTGGTACAGATGTTGTTTTTCCTCCTAGTCTCTGACGTACAGACCTGACAGTAATTACTTGTTCTGCTGTAATCGCACTTATACCTAATTGATAATCTGGAAAATATTTTTGCTAGTGGTCAATTTGCAGGAAGTTATCAAAATGAATATAAAAATTATCAAAATTTTTTCACAATGATAACAGAAGTTGAACATCAAAGTAGTTTAATTTTAATCACTCAAGAAAAATGTGCAGATATGGACTTTGAAGATGAAGAATTATCTCACATTCAATATTTACTGAAAACAGTTGTCCAAGAAAAAGTTTTATTTAATTTATCTGCTGTATTTAAAGAGTATTTACAAATGAGATAAGTTACGGTGGGAAGGGACGAATATTTATTGCAACTACTCATAAACTTTACTTCGATGTGCAATCAGCAAAATAGTTACCAGCTTTGAATTATCATCAATTTCATAAATCACTCGATAGTCACCCACTCGATAACGATAATAACCTGAGAATTCACCTTTCAGTGCTTTTATATTAGGATAATTACGCGGCTCAATCTTTAAAATTTCAAAACATCTGTCTAACTTCTTTTGTAAAGTAGCAGAAGCAGATTCAAAAAAATCTTGAGCATCAATGCCAATAACAACCGTATAGTTAATATTTTCGTTTAAGTTGATTAACAGAAATTACCTTACCTTCTTTAACATTTTCTTTCGCTTTAGCAAAATCTTCTTTAAATCCTTGAATTTTCAATAACTCTTCAGTAGCATCATTATCTTGTTTATCTGCCAAATACGCCAAAAAATCAACAGCCACTAATAATCTTTCTGGTGACAGTTTATCAACATATTCTTGAATTTGTTGACGAATTTCTACTGTATTCATAAATAATCTTTGCTATTTTCTGAAAATTATAACATACAAAAATGTAGAAATATATGTCAGAATCAGGGATCATTGTCACCCGTCGTGATTGGAAATCTTCTTTAATGTCAGCCGATTTTCCCCCAGAAACACATAAACTAGCGATTGGGTTATTAGTAAACTGTAAAGGTTAAACCCTGACGACATACTCAAAATCAAGGACAAACCACGAATGACTAAATTTCTAGACACCGCTATTGAAGCCATTATCTCCCGCGAAATCCTTGACTCACGGGGAAGACCTACCCTAGAAGCAGAAGTACATTTAGCTGGTGGTGCAGTGGGACTCGCACAAGTTCCTAGCGGGGCTTCTACAGGCACATTTGAGGTATTTCTTTAGCAGCAGCCAAAGCAGGTGCAGTAGCTTTGGATATTCCTCTCTATCGCTATTTGGGTGGACTTTTGGCGAATTTATTGCCAGTCCCCTTAATGAACGTGATCAATGGTGGAGCGCACGCATCTAATAACGTTGATTTTCAAGAGTTTATGATTGTTCCTATCGGTGCGCCTTCTTTTAAAGAAGCATTGCGTTGGGGTGCGGAAGTATTTGCCACTCTCAGCAAGGTGTTAGATGATAAAGGTTTGCTGACAGGTGTGGGTGATGAAGGTGGTTTTTGTTAAGCTAAAGTTAATATTCTTGATTTAGTAATGCCACAGTACGATTTATATCACAATCAAGTTAAAAATGCTCTAACCAAAGATGGATGGGTAATTACCGATGACCCCTTTATACTAGAATACAAAGGCTTGCGTTTATATGCTGATTTAGGAGCAGAAAAATTATTTGCTGCCCAGAAGATGCAGCAAAATATTGTAATTGAAATAAAAGTTTTTAATAGCCCTTCTTTAATTACAGAATTAGAAAAAACATTAGGACAATATAATATTTATGTTAGTTTAATTAAAAGAATCAATCCAGAACGTAAATTATATTTAGCGATTCCTGAAGCTGCTTATCAAGACTTTTTTCTTAAACCAGCTATTCAAGATATTTTAAGTGATCAACAGCAGATTAATTACATTATTTTCGATCCAATTCAGGAGGTAATTGTACAATGGATAAGTTAGAAAAATACAGAAGAATTATAATTAGTATTGTTGGAAATCACGCTAAGTATAAACCTAGTCATGGAAAAATTGAGGCTTTATGTATTTGTGATCAAGAATCTGATAATTATTTGTTAATGGATACAGGTTGGGATAAAACAGGTAGAGTTCATGCAGTGGTGTTTCATTTGCGAATTATTGATGGGAAAATCTGCATTGAATGGGATGGTACGGAAAGGGGTATAACTGCGGAATTATTGGAATTAGGAGTAGAAAAGGATGATATTATTTTAGCGTTTATTCGTCCTGAATATCGGCAGTTTACAGATTTTTCTGTAGCTTAAAATAAAGTGTAAAATAAAATCAGAAGTTTTGGAAAAAATTATGACAAATACGTTGAGGAATATCATAACTCATTGTGATGATGTGCTTTTAATAAATGTTCTTCAGCCATTTCTTTTTTGACATCTTGAATTAAATCAATAATTTGCTCATGGGAATTATATCCTGTATTATCTAAGGATTCTTTTACCTGTGCTGCTAATATTTCTAGGGGAATTAATGTTTGTTCCTGAAAATTTTCTTGAGGATTTTTGGTAACAGCTTGTGTTAAAATTAGTTTCAACTCAGTCTCTAGAGTCCGTCCATGTTGTTCTGCTTGATATCTGAGATTTTCGACTAAGTTGGGTTCTAAGTTATCTAGAATTATTTTCATATTTCATACATAGCTTGCGATTGGTTTATATTATAGCATTTTTCAGGATTATATATCAACGCGGTAGGGGTTTAGCATTGCTAAACCCCTACATTTTATGAATCAATATTTTCTCTTTTCGCTTTTTGCACTTTCTCAACTTGTTTGGGTGCTTCCATTTCGTTGAATAGTTGGATAGCTTCATTAAAGTTGGTGTGGCTGTTTTCGGTTTCACCCATTTTTTGATATGTTAAACCTAGTTGGTAATATGCTTCTGCTAAGTCACATTTAGCACCGATTTTATCTAATAGTTCGATTGATTCTGAATGATGGGAAAGTGCTTTTTCAAAATCATCCTGTATTCGATATAGTTCTGCTAAACCAGTAAATGCTTTAGCTTTAACTTGAGTATAATTACTTTCTTCTGCATAAGAAATAGCTTGGTTATACATTTCAAAAGATTTTTCTATACTTCTCAAATTTTTATATGTTAAACCTAAATATACAAGCCATATGGTAGCCCATGTAGTTACTTTTTTATCAACTGTAGTGGTATAAAAGTGTAAGTTGGCAATTAAATGAAAATCTGCATTTTTTGCATCCTTCCAGTTTAAAGATGATTTTGCAAAAGATAAGCCAAAAAGTGCAGGAATTAAACATCTATCATAACCTGTTGTTTTAGACATAGAAACAGTTATCTCAAAAAAATTGATTGCTTCTTCAAGTTCCCATAAATCAAGTTTACAGATACCTATATTCATAAAAGACCCTATTTCAAGATTTTTGAGTTTAAATAATAAATCCTGCTCTTCGTTTATCTGATGTTTTAAACTTAAATAATTGACTACTAAAAATCTCGAATTTTGGTGGCATTTAATAGATTTATTAATATCTCCAGTATGCCAATATATATCTCCTAAAATGTTATTAAGATAGCTTAAATAGTAGCAATTTTTCAAATTATTTAATAACAATAAAATTCCAGAAATCATTGGCTGTAATAAACCTATCCTATAGAAAGATCTACCAAGGTACTCACCTTGCTCCCATTTATTATCTCTCCCTTTTATAATCACAGCAGCAGCTTCTTCATAATTAGGAACAGCTAAATAATGATGGTAAGCTTCAAATGCTCTTATAGCATCATTTATAGCTTCAATAGTATTTACGCTCTCAGTCCAAAACTCAGCCGCTTTATGATTTACTTCTTCCCATTCTCCACTTGCTTTCAATCTTTCTATCGCCTGTTCCCGAATAACTGGATGTAACCAGTATTCTCCCTTTTCAAACTCCACTAAACACCGATTTCGCAAAGACTTAATTACATTTTTCTGTTTCTCTTCAGAAATATCCCAAAGTAAAGCTAAAAGCGCATCAATAGAAACTCTGGGTACATCTTGATAACGAAAACATCCCAGCCGACAAAGCAGTTTATATGCTTCTGTATCTAATATTTGTAACCGGTTAAATTGACTTTCAACTAAATTTTTTAATTCCGTTTCCACGAAAGTACAATTTTCTTGCCAATAAGCGGCCATATCCCCTTTATAATCTTCTCTCATTACCCCCAGGAGGATATCCATTGCTTTTGCATTACCCCCATAAACCTTGTGCATTGCTGCCAATGAAAAGGTATCAATTTTAATTTGATAAAATGTAAAAAATTCTTTCCATGCGGTTACATCCAACACAGATAAAGGATAATGATAAATACCATTCACACGGTCATCACATAAGCGTTCTCTGCTAGTAATTAGGGTAACAGATTGCACATTTTCATCAGCCAAAATTCCCAATAATCTTACATAACCGTTATGTTTTTCAACAAATCTTCCTTTTTCATCTAGTGCAGGTTCTAAGTTATCAATTAATACTCCTACTTTGCGAGTTTTTAATTGTGTTTTTAATCTTGATAAAGTAATTCCAAATTCTCTTCCGGGTTCTTCTTTAAAATATTGTTTTAGCCATTCTTCAACCACACTTTCAACAGCAGTAATAGTTTCTTTATCTTTCGCCATTTCTAGTGGTAATATCAAGTCAAATTGAGTTAGATATTGCTTTGCTAAGGTTGTTTTTCCTACTCCTCCTGCGGCTTGGATAACAATTATTTTTCTACCTTCATTTACAAGTTTGTTGATATGGGTAATAGCTGCGTCACGTCCGACAAAATCACGCTCAGATGAATGGCATAGAACATTCTCTATATAAGATTCTGAAATCTCTTGTATTTGACTGTTTTCTCCTTCTCTTTCCTCAGCTTGTGCTGTTATGGTGTCTGAAACTTTCGGTAATTCGCGTTTTTGCAATCTCTCTAGAATCACCTGTAGGTTTTTCACGCCGACCTTTTCATCTCCTGTTACCTCCTCTAACAGTCTCCATAACTTAGGCGCATATTCACGCTGAATAGAACTATTTGCATAGCCTAGAAACTCAATATTTTTAAGCTTTTGACCTTCTAATATCTGTTGAATTATGGCCTTCTGGATATCTGAGAGGTTTTCTTCTAGCTTGGCAAAAACCCAGCTATTGGCAACTTCCACTAGTTTCAATGCTTCTTCCGCAGTCATTTGTTAGAGATGTACGAATAATTACAAATTTACCCAACTAATTTGATAATAACTGAATTTTCTGAATTTTTAGTATATTTTTCTGAATCTTATGAAAATTTTACTATTTTGTTGCAATTTTGACAAATAAAAGTTATGAACTTTTTGAATTGCTATTAAATTCAATATGCGTAAAAATTGACTCAATTGAATAATATTGGAGATCAGACATGAATTACATCCAACAAGAAAAATTAGATTTAGAGTCTCTCAAAAAACTCATAAGAGGTGAAATATTAGCTATATGGGTTCCTAATTATTTTCCCATAAATAAAGCAAAAAACTGTGCAGATACAATTTTACGAGATGAGTATGAATTTTATGCTTATGCGCCTGGTGAAGTTGGTAGATATGGTTTATCTTTTTCTGAAACTCAGTCATCAGAGAAAATTGCAAGTCAGTATTTTACCTCAGCTAAACCATCAATTGATCGAATCCGGCAATACTTTACTCCATCCTTATCACCTATAGATATTCTGCGATTAGAATTAGATGAAATATGGCCATCTGGAGCAAATATTGAACGTTATAATCAACAATTAATGTTTGTGGGTTTATGTCGGGTTATAGAACCAGAAACATACGTGCTTCCACATCAAGATATGGTTACATGGAATGTTTCAAATGAGTCTAGTTTAAAGTCAATAAAAACCCAGTTAGCAGCGAATATATATCTTCAAGTCCCTGAAAATGGAGGTGATTTGGAACTTTGGTCATTTGGCTTAGATCATGGATCTTATCAAAATAAGTCGGATGGTCTTTATGGTATTAATCATTGTCATTTACCAGAACCATCAACTAGTCTTAAAGCATTTACTGGTGATTTAATTCTGTTTAATGCCCAAAATCTTCATTCAATTCGTCCAGGAAATACACATAGATTAACAGCTTCATGTTTTATTGGTTATCGAAACGATAATTTACCACTTACCTACTGGAGTTAGAATTTTCTCAATGAATTAATAATAGTAGGTAGTCTCAAAAATTCATCTAAATTTTGCCAAAACTAAGTCAAGGAAATTAAATTATGCAGCTTGTCACAAATCCATTGTATATGATTCATCAGTACCAATATGAATCAACAGCTAAAGTTACGGATATTCAGCAGATAGAATTCGGTGGATATAATGTCTATTCTATTCATGTTGATGAAACAATATTTCACCCTCAAGGAGGAGGTCAACGTTCAGATAAGGGAAGAATAAATGACATGGAAGTTGACTTTGTGCAAAAGGAAGTTCTTGATCCTACTAATCCCAATCTCATTCAAATTAATCACATTGTGAAGGAGAAACCTGATTTTGAAATTGGAAGTATGGTTATACTGCGTGTTGATGAAGAATGGCGTTTTCAACAAATGTCTTTACATTCCGCAGGACACATATTAGCTGCTTTAGCTGAAGAAATTGAACCAAATTTAAAAGCCGTCCAAGGACATCACTTTCCTGGAGAAGCTAAAGTCACATTTATAGGTAGTCCAATTGATGAAGATAAGTTAAAGCTAATGCTAGAGGAAAGACTTGATGAAGTAATTAGAAATAGTATGCCGCTGACAATAGTTGATGAATCAGGAGTCCGTAAATTGGATGTTGGTGGTTTAACAAAAGAAGCCTGTGGTGGAACACATTTGACTAATGCTAATCAAATTAGTTCCATTAAAATCCGAAATATTAAGAGTAAAAAACAAAAAACTCAAATTGGGTATGAAATAATTACCACTCTGAATCAAAAAGGCTAAAAGATTAAGATTCTCTTCAATGGTAGTTAGCTAAATCTTGAATATTGCTATACAGCGATCGCTGTATAGCAATATTCACTTCAAAAGAGCGATCGCTTTTCTTATTCATATTAGTCAGAATCAGGATTTACAGGATTTGAGGATTCTCAGAATCTTGTACCTAAATATTAAAAATAGCAACTAATTTCTTCAGAAACAGTCAAGCAGTATAAATAATCCTAAAAATCCTGATTCTGACAAATTCCATGTTTCCTTCCATACTCAGCGAGCATTATCACCCGTCACGATTGGAAATCTTCTTTAATGTCAGCCGATTTTCCCCCAGAAACACATAAACTAGCGATTGGGTTATTAGTAAACTGTAAAGGTTAAACCCTGACGACATACTCAAAATCAAGGACAAACCACGAATGACTAAATTTCTAGACACCGCTATTGAAGCCATTGTCTCCCGCGAAATCCTCGACTCACGGGGAAGACCTACACTAGAAGCGGAAGTACATTTAGCTGGTGGTGCAGTCGGACTAGCTCAAGTTCCCAGCGGTGCTTCCACAGGCACATTTGAGGCTCATGAACTGCGAGATGGGGATAAAAGCCGTTATGGTGGTAAAGGAGTCCTCACGGCGGTAAAAAACGCCAATGAGATATTAGCACCCAAATTATTAGGTTTGGATGTCCTCAACCAAGAATTGTTAGACCGGACAATGATTGCTACAGATGGTTCAGCTAACAAATCTAACTTAGGCGCAAATGCCATTTTAGGTATTTCCTTAGCAGCAGCCAAAGCAGGTGCAGCAGCTTTAGATATTCCTCTCTATCGCTATTTGGGTGGACCTTTGGCAAATTTATTGCCAGTCCCCTTAATGAATGTGATCAACGGTGGAGCGCACGCATCTAATAACGTAGACTTTCAAGAGTTTATGATTGTCCCTATTGGCGCTCCTTCTTTTAAAGAAGCTTTGCGTTGGGGTGCGGAAGTATTTGCGACTCTCAGCAAAGTGTTAGATGATAAAGGTTTGCTGACTGGTGTGGGTGATGAAGGTGGTTTTGCACCTAATCTAGAATCTAACCAAGTGGCTTTAGAATTGCTGGTAGCGGCGATTAAACAAGCTGGTTATAAACCTGGTGAAGAAGTAGCTTTGGCTTTAGATGTGGCTGCTAGTGAATTTTACAAAAATGGCCAGTATGTCTATGATGGTAAACCCCATAGTCCTGTTGAGTTTATTGATTATTTAGGTCAGTTGGTTGACCAATATCCCATTGTATCTATTGAAGATGGTTTACATGAGGAAGATTGGCAAAGTTGGCAATTACTAACTCAGAAAATTGGCTCAAAAGTACAATTGGTGGGTGATGATTTATTTGTCACCAATGCCACCCGCTTACAAAAAGGCATTGAACAAAAAGCCGCTAACTCGATTTTGATTAAGTTGAATCAAATCGGTTCACTAACTGAAACTTTAGAAACCATTGATTTAGCCACTCGCAACGGTTTCCGTTCAGTAATTAGCCATCGTTCCGGTGAAACTGAAGATACAACCATTGCTGATTTAGCTGTAGCTACTCGCGCCGGTCAAATTAAAACCGGTTCTCTGTGTCGCAGTGAACGGGTAGCAAAATACAATCGCCTCCTCCGCATTGAGCATGAATTAGGCGATCGCGCCGTCTATGCTGGTACTGTTGGTTTAGGACCGAAATAGGTGACAGGTGACAGGTGACAGGTGACAGTGAAGAAAGCAGGGGAAGCAGGGGAAGCAGGGGAAGTAGGGGAAGCAGGGGAAGCAGGGGAAGCAGGGGAAGCAGGGGAAGCAGGGGAAGCAGGGGAAGCAGGGGAAGCAGGGGAAGCAGGGGAAGCAGGGGAAGCAGGGGGAGAATATTAACTTTTGCCTCTTGCCTTCTGTTCCCTGTTCCCTGTTCCCTGTTCCCTTTTTCCCTGTTCCCTGTTCCCTTTTAAGGATAAAACCCAATTTTAGGTAATCCCAAGGTTTCATCCCAGCCTAGCATCAGGTTCATACACTGAATCGCTTGTCCGGCTTGACCTTTTATCAGGTTGTCAATGGCTGACATGACGATAACGCGACCAGTGCGGGGGTCAACTTCTATGCCGATATAACAATTGTTACTGCCACACGCCCATTTAGTTTGGGGATAAGTGCCACTATTGCAGATTTTCACCCAAGGGGAATTACGATAAAAGGCACTGTAGATAGTAATGAGGTCATCACGGACTAAACCGGGATCGCGCATAGTGGCGTACACAGTGGCTAAAATCCCCCGCACCATGGGGATGAGGTGGGGTGTAAATTGGATTTTTACCTCATGTCCTGCCAATTCACTACAAATCTGCTCAATTTCTGGCGTGTGGCGGTGTCTACCAACGTTATAAGCACCTAGAGAGTTATCAGCTTCGGCTAACAACAGGTTAACTTTGGCTTGTCTGCCGCCCCCAGATGTGCCGGATTTGGCATCAATAATGGCTGTTTCGGGGACTATTAACCCTTGTTTTAAAAGTGGGGAAAGTGCCAGTAAACTGGCTGTAGGATAGCAACCGGGACAGCCAATTAGATTTGATTCGGCAATGCGATCGCGGTATAATTCTGGTAAACCATAAACTGCTGTCGCGGCTATGGTGCGATCGCTTCTTTCTGTACCATACCAATCTGTATAAGTTTTCAAATCACCAAAGCGATAATCAGCACTCAGATCCAGTACCTTGCAGCCTTTTTCTATAAGTTGGGGAGCAATTTGGCAAGCCAGTCCATTGGGTAAAGACAGAAATACCACTTCACAACGACTAGCAATAATATCCGGTTGTACTGCTTCAATGGGCAAATCTACTATATTACCGAACTGTGGGTAAAGGTCAGCAAAGGATTTACCTGCACTACTTTCACCACCTAAATAAACAATTTCCACTTGAGGATGATCCATCAGCAGTCGCACTAGCTGTACTCCGCCATACCCTGACGCGCCAACAATTCCAACTGGTACGCGTCTTAAATTTCCCATGATCTTAAATCCTTATCCACTTTTAGTTATCTATTATCAATCATCAGCAGTCAAGCTAGTAGCTAATTACTGATGACTTTATTATTGAACTTTCGCTGCATTGTATAGCAAAGCGGATCTTTTGGCGTACCTATAATCACAAATATCTTTAAAAAATAATCACACTCATAGTGTGTAGAAAATCAGTACCACTAAAGATTATGTTTGCTATGTGACAGAAAATTCTCAACTTCAAAAGTTTGGCGAATACATTCGCACAATCAGAAAAGCACAAAATCTTTCCCAAGAACAGTTAGCAGAACTGTCAGGACTACATCGCAACTACATCGGTGGTGTTGAACGTGGTGAAAGAAATATTGCTTTGTTAAATATTATCCGTATTGCTCAGGCTCTGGGAATATCACCCAGTGAGTTATTAAAAGGTTTAGATTGAAAAATGGTATCTCCTTATTATGGTATTCCTGTTGAAAAGTGGGCAGATAAAACTAAAGAACTGATAGAACAACATCCTCTAGATGTTAATGAAATATATGAAATTGTCATGAGCGTATGGGAGGAAATATTTGAATCTAGTATTACCAGTCGCGGATATAAAATCGGAAAAGATATATTTCCCAGTCCACAGATTATTGGTCATTTATTGCATGAATTAATTCCATTAGAGTTATCTAGTAGATATCCCCAACTATGGCGACGTGAAGAGAATGCCAAAGAAAAAGATTGAGTTTATATACCAGATCCTAGTTTTTCAGTAGAAATTAAAACATCTTCTAATTCTCGGAAGATAGCAGGTAATAGAAGTGTTTCTCAAAAAAGTAAAACAGGAAGAACCAAGAAAGATAAATCAGGATACTATCTAACGGTTAATTTTGATAAAATTGAAAAAAATCTTACAAAATCTAACTCATCTTTAGTTAAACCTAAAATTAGACTTGTACGCTTTGGATGGATAGATGAAGAAGACTGGCAAGGCCAAGATTCACCAACTGGACAAAGTGCATCATTAAATAATGATGTATATAGTTATAAATTACTTGAATTACCTTTATCAAATCAGTGATAACTGTTTAACTCTACTATTTTTCTCACTCAAAAAATTATCAATTCTATTAGCAGCAATATCACAATATTCCTCACGAATTTCAAACCCAATTACCACACGGTTTAAATCTAAAGCTACCACAGCAGTAGTACCCGAACCTAGAAATGGATCTAAAATTATTTGATTTTCATTGGAAGATGCTTTAATTATTCTTTCAATTACAGCAATAGGGAACTGTGCTGGGTGAGGTGTTCTTTCTTGGGAAGATCGGTTTTTACCAGAAGTTACTTTCGGAAATTCCCAAACATCAGTGGGATTTTTACCTAAAGGATTAACTTTGATTTTTCCATTCTTTTTTTGATTGGGATATTTAACATTAGGATCACGAATATCATCCAAATTAAAAGTATAAGCTTCTGAATTTTTTACATACCACAAAAATTTCTCATTTCTAGGTGAAAAGAACTTACTTCCTGCGACTCCAGCACCATAATTCCAAACAATTTCCTGAATTAAATAAAAAGGAATTTTATCCCAAAGTAAATAGGAAATAGGAATTGCTTTAGCACGATTTTTAATAGATAAATAACCTAAATTTAGCCAAAAAGCTCCATCACATAAAGTCAGACGATAAACTTCTGTTATCCATTTTTCACACCAATTTATATAATCGTCCAATGGTAATAAATTTTCATATTCCTTGCCAATATTATACGGCGGACTGGTGACAGTTAAATTAATTGATTCATCTGGTAAAATTTTCATTGCCTCTAAACAATCTAAATTGTAAATGAGACAATTAGACGTTTGAAAGTAGGGTTTACCTAGTAATTTACTTATATCATTGAAATTCATAGCTTAATAATCTGTATATACGGGACTCTAAACTATTAATAGTATATATGAACTATTTTATTGTCAAGTAACAGTTTAAGTAGGTGAACGGAAAAAAACCGAAATATGTAACGAAAAGTAAAATCGCCCAAACCCTCTTCACTCTTGCCTCTTGCCTCTTGCCTTGTCATAACGACGATTTTCAATGCTAACCTACTTAGTTATCTCACAAAACCTCTAATTCCGATAAACAAGCTACAATCTAAAATAAGAAATTGTTAAAAAACTTTACGTTAATAGCTGGAAATTTTCTGTGTCACAGCCTAATATTACCCAAACCTTTAAATTTGATCCTATTGATGCCGCTTTGGCCGATCTCAAAGCAGGTCGTGTCATTGTTGTCGTAGATGACGAAAATCGAGAAAATGAAGGTGATTTAATTTGCGCCGCCCAATTTGCCACCCCGGATATGATCAACTTCATGGCTGTAGAAGCCAGAGGACTGATTTGTTTGGCAATGACAGGCGATCGCCTTGATGAATTAGACTTACCATTAATGGTCAGCAAACTCACAGATACTAACCAAACCGCCTTTACCGTTAGTATTGATGCTGGTCCCCATTTGGGCGTTAGCACTGGCATTTCCGCCGAAGACCGCGCCCGCACGATCCAAGTCACCCTCAACCCAGCCACCAAACCGGAAGAATTACGTCGTCCTGGTCATATTTTCCCCCTGCGGGCTAGACCAGGAGGCGTACTCAAACGGGCAGGACATACAGAAGCCGCTGTAGACCTATCCAGACTAGCGGGACTGTATCCAGCCGGGGTAATTTGCGAAATTCAAAACCCTGATGGTTCAATGGCGCGGTTACATCAGTTAATGGAATATGCCAAAAATCATCACCTGAAAATTATTAGCATTGCTGATTTAATCAGTTATCGTCTCCAAAATGATCGCCTGATATATCGAGAAATCGTTACCAAACTACCCAGCGAGTTCGGTCAATTTGATATTTACGGCTACCGTCACACCCTAGATAGGACAGAACACGTCGCCATTGTCAAGGGAGATCCAGCAAATTTCCGAGATGAAGCCGTAATGGTGCGAATGCACTCGGAATGTTTAACAGGAGATGCTTTAGGATCTTTGCGTTGCGACTGTCGGATGCAGTTACAAGCCGCATTAAAAATGATTGAAAATGCTGGTCAAGGTGTCGTTGTTTACCTACGTCAAGAGGGACGGGGCATAGGTTTAGTTAACAAGTTGAAAGCCTATTCTTTGCAGGATATGGGCTTGGATACAGTGGAAGCAAATGAGCGTTTAGGGTTTCCTGCTGATTTGCGTGATTATGGCATGGGAGCGCAAATTCTCATGGATTTGGGCATTAAAAAAATTCGTTTGATCACTAATAATCCCCGTAAAATTGCTGGTGTCAAAGGTTATGGATTAGACGTGGTAGATCGTGTTCCCCTCTTAATTGAGTCTAATGATTTTAATTCCTATTACCTAGCTACTAAAGCTAAGAAATTGGGACATATGCTGTTACAAACTTATCTAGTTACAGTTGCCATACATTGGCAAGATGAACCGGAATCGGTGACTGAACGTTATGAACGATTAGAGAAATTACGGTATTTATCCAAAAATCAACATTTATTGTTACAGGAAGAAGCCCGTCCCTTGGGAATCGCTTTATTTGATCAACCCTCTTTAACTGTACATTTAGGTTTTGACCAAGCTAATATTGCTGAATCCAATTGGTATCAACAAAAAGGTCATCCTTACCTGCAAGCAATTTGCCAGATTTTAGATGAAATTGCAACTTTACCCTATATTCAGAAAATGGAATTTCTGATTGCGACAGGTAGCGATCCTTTGAGTAATTTGCAAGTACAGTTAGATAGGCAAACTTTCGCTGATGGTGTACTACCTTCTTCTTTAAAAGGTATTTTTCAAACACAGCACATTTACAGTTTTAGTAAGTAGGGTTTGCTGAATTTCCATAGATTAATCATAGCTTTAGTTTTATAACTAGAGCTATTTGTTGATTATTTATGTATGCTTGAATAACCCCACAAATAAAAGTTGCTATTAACTAGACATTAGCAAGGACAAAAAGTATAATTTTTACTATTTATAATAATTTGTGGGTTATATACAGATAACCAACTAAAAATAAAGTCATGCTTGTAGAATTTAGTGTAGAAAATTATCGTTCAATCCAAGAAAAGCAAACATTAAGTATGGTAGCTGCTGATAATGAAACCATGCTAGATAGTAATACTTTTCCTGTCCCTGATAATGATGATTTATGCTTAGTTACAAGTGCTGCTATTTATGGTCCAAATGCTTCTGGTAAAAGTAATTTACTCAAAGCTATACAAGTTCTGAAAAATCTTGTCATTAACTCAGCTAGTAGAATGCAAATTGGGGATAAATTACCTGTTGAACCATTTAGATTAAATAGTGAAACAGCAAAAAAGCCTAGTAGTTTTGAAGTGATTTTTATTCATGAAAAAATTCGTTATGAATATGGAGTTTCTTTAAATCGAGAACGAGTATTTGAAGAGTGGTTAATTGCTTATCCGAATGAAGTTCAACAAAACTGGTTTTCTCGTGAATATCTACCAGATAATCCAACATTTGAACCAAATGAAGGTTATAAATGGTCTTTTGGTAAAGGATTAAAAGGGGAAAAAAAGCGTATTCAAAGATTTGTTCGTTCTAATTCTTTATTTATATCTCATGCTGCACAAAATAATCATCCTCAATTAACAGAGGTATTCGATTTTTTCCAAGATGAACTAAAAATTATTCTTCATATAGATACACCCTTCATAGTTGATGATACAAATAATGAAGGTTATTATAATTATATGGTTAAATTACTAAATGAAGCAGATATAGGTATTGCTGATCTAAAAATTGAAATTATACCTGAAACATTAAATGATGATATGATTCATCGAATTCAACAGGAAATGCAGAAGCTAGGAATCAACGCAATAAGCAAAGATATTCCTGATTTTGGCAGATTAGATATTATCACTGTACATAAAATGAATGACTCTGATAAAACGGTAGAATTTGAAATTGATGAAGAATCTGATGGTACAAAACGCTTATTTGAAATAGCAGGATATTGGTTATATGTATTGCAAAATGGAGAAATATTAATAATAGATGAAATAGATAGAAGTTTACACCCAGTTCTTTCTAAAGCATTAATAAAAATGTTTAATAATCCAGAAATTAATAAAAACAATGCTCAATTAATATTTACAACTCATGATACTACATTATTAGATGGTGAAATATTCAGACCTGACCAAGTGTGGTTTACTGAGAAAGATAACAGCATGACAAAACTATATTCATTGTTCGACTTTCGACCTCGTGAAGATGAATCTTTACAAAAAGGTTATTTACTAGGTCGCTATGGTGCTATTCCTTTTATTAATGGGTTGAGTCTTTAAAAATATGTCACGGGGAAAATCTACCAATAATTTAAAACGAAGTTCCGGGAATAAAAATCCTAGAGGAGACCTTTTAATTGTAGTTGAGGGTGAACAAACAGAATATAATTACTTTGATTCTTTAAAACGTGAATTGAAATTATCAACAATTAAGATTAAAATAGTTTCCGCTAATGGTGGAGATCCTTTAGAGATTGTAAATACAGCTTATGATCTATATCAACAAAAACAATATGATCAAGTATTTTGTATATTTGATGATGATAATAAACCGGAAAAATATAAACAAGCTCTCAGCACAGCAAAAGAACATGATTTTGAATCTATAACATCAATACCCTGTTTTGAATTTTGGTTTTTACTCCATTGTTGTTATACTACCAGTCCCTTTAGTAGTTACAAAGAATTACGTCCAAAGCTAGAATCAGAAATGAGAAAAGAGGGTATTTTAAGACCAGGAGAAAATTATAATAAAAGTGATAAATTGCTATATGAAAAACTCAAATCCAATCAAGAAAAAGCAATTAGTCATGCTATTAAATTAGAGCAAAATCATCCTAACGAAAATGGATGTACAAAACCATCAACAAAAGTACATATTCTAATTGATAAACTACAAAAACAAAAAAATTTTGAATGAGCAATTATCTATTAGCAGTATTAACGCTTCTTAACTGGCGAAAAAAATGTAATTTTGGAAATAGGTAAGTTTTTGATTTTCACCTATTCCCTTTTTTCTTAACTAGCAACTTACGCGAATATTCAGCCCAAATAATTTAATTTACCCGCCCTTTTAACCAAGTTTGGATATCAGCAAAGCTGGTAAAATCTAACAATGCTTCGCTCAAATCTTCGAGAACCGGCAAAGGTAAACTAGAAATTGAGGAACGCATTTCCTCAGAGATTTTTCCAAACCGCTTAGTCAACAGTCGAATAATCACATTAACAGTTGCTTCCTCTCGTCCTTCTTCTCGTCCTTCCTCTCGTCCTTCCTCTCGTCCTTCTTCCTTAATTTCTTGGTAAACTCTAGTTTCCTTGAGTGTTATTCCTAGCATAGACTCTACCTCCATTCGGCTAAGTTTTTCAAACTTGTACACCATGATAGTCGTGATCATCTCTATTATGGCGCGACTTGATGGTTGAGGATCTTCTTCACGGGTTCTTATTAACAAATCCCGTGCTGCTGCTGGCGCTTGTTCTTCCTCCACCGTAGTCAATACCATCAATGCTACCCATAGAGGTAATTGACGAATATCCCCCAATTCATTCAAATACACTCTATGTACTTGTTCACCTTTTAGTAAGGTTCTATGAGGGTAAATGTCCCTTTGTTCGGTATTGCGAGATGGATATATTATAACTGCTTGCCAGTCACTAAATCTAACGCGGTTGCGATAGAAATATAGTGAAGATTCTGCAAATACTCTTTCATAAAGTTGTTCATCTTTTTGAAACTGCACCTCACAGAAATACACAATCCCAGCACCTTCATTTTCTGGGGGGAGAAATACTCCATCTATTTCAAACTTGGGTTCTTTGACAGCTACCGAATCAAATCGGTAAGCATCTGCATTTATGGGTGGATTTGTCAACAGTTCAAATAGCAAAGTTGGAGACTGTTGAAATAGTTTATAGAAAATGGAGTCTCGACGCATGAAGCATTCTATCTATTTGTTAAATATCCTCTAAATTTAATCACATTATTTGAGATTCTGCATAAGTTTTAACTAAATTAAATGTTCAGAATTTTGTTTTGCTAACTAATTGAAAGTTTGTAATTGCCGAAAAGAATGCAATTTATTGATAAACTTTTCACCATCAAAACTTAAAGGATCAACTTTCCCATTCCCCACATCTACCGCACGATGGGTTGTAATTCTATCATCTGGAACTTGACTTTGAGCAATTAACCAAGCTAAAGAATTATATTGAGCTTCTGTATATCCTGAATGTGCTTCTATATTACTTTTCCCCCAAGCATCGGTCGGGGTTTCTAGAGATACATGATAAGCAAAATTATTTACAGATGGGGGTAAATTAGGATTAGTTTGCACAGTTTCCACACCATTAGCACCTTTAAAAACTGAATTACCAGCACCAAAAGCGCGTTTTTCTGGAGGAACTAAATAAATAACTTTTCCCTCTAAAGTAATGATGGCATGATAACTGGCTTGAACACTTTCATCATCATGAGGTGTTTGAAAAAAATTAATGGCGCTAGAAGTAGAATTAGTAGTTTCATGAAGGACAATAATGGCTTGATTATTACAAGGTACACCATTAACATCTGCGGTATAGCGATCGCCATAATTGCTAGGATCAACTGTAACCTGGGCAAAATTAGGTGTATAATTAGCGAAATCTCTAGTAGTTATATACAGAGGATTAATTTTTTTAATCTTTGCGGGAGACGGGATTAAATTTCGCTTTTTTTCTGGTTTAGTTATTGTTGACTGTAATTGCGCTGGTGGATATTGATACTCAGTTGTCCCTTCCGATGTTGATGCAATTGTCTGATTGTGTTGTTGTCTCGCACCCCCAATGAATACAGCCAAAGTTAGGGTAGCTAACATCAAAAAAATTAGTATTACTCTAGTCGCCCAGTCTCTAAATCTCATATTTTTATTTAAAATTGGTAATATAGTGTAATGTCTGTGAATATTTATGGCAGAGCCAGTAACAATTATACCTGATCACCAGTGTAAAACCTATGACTTGGTTCAATTCAATGATAATGATAAGATCTTTCAATGAATTTTAGATTTTTTTCATATTCATTCCTGACTAGGGATTTTGCCTACAAGCTTTATTTAATCAGATTTTTGATAATTTTTGGTCTTTAGCAGTCCTCATCTTGACTAATTGATCAGGTTAAGAGAAACTTATAACTAACGAACGTAAATACTAATCTAAAATAATAACTTTTGTAAACATTATGAAATATATGTGCTTAAATATGGAACATTATGAGACAAGTGGCAAATTTGTATCTAAGTTCCTATCCCTAAATTTTGAGTAGGTCTGGTAAACCAGCAAAGTTCAAATATACTATCTAGGTTGGCTTTCAAAGCATGGAAACATTAGAATTCATCATTTATCCAGATGGTCGAGTCCAAGAAAAAGTCACCGGTATTATCGGTGCATCTTGTACTGAGGTAACAGCAGCCATAGAAGCCCAGCTAGGACGAGTGTTGAGTAATGAACCAACCTCAGAGTTTTTTGCCACTAACCCGCAACAAAATAGTGTGGTGGATACACAAACCGCCCACAGCGAATGGTAAGTTTTCCAACTAGTTAATTTCATTGATTACAAACCACCATGTCACACTTTAGCCAAATTAAGACACAGATCCGTAATCTGGAATCCTTGAAAGATGCCCTTTCTGACTTGGGAATAGACTGGAAACCTGGACCTGGTGAGGTGCGGGGTTATCGTGGTCAAACTCATGCAGCCGAAGTCACAATTGAACAGCAAAATGGTTATGATATCGGTTTTAGATGGAATGGTCAAGAATACGAATTAGTTGCAGATTTACAATATTGGCAACAAAATCTATCTGTGGATGGGTTTGTTCGTCAAGTAACTCAACGTTATGCTTATCAAACAGTAGTTAAAGAAACTACTAAAGTTGGCTTCCAGGTAGCCGAACAACAACAACAGAAAGATGGTTCTATTCGCCTAGTAGTACAACGCTGGAGTGCGTAATGTCTAATTTGCCGCCGTCGTCACCAGAAGAGGAATATAACCGTTCCGGTTTAGAACCAGAATTAGGGAGTCTTTTGCGAGATGTCCCCGAACGTTCTGGTTTAGAACCGGAATTAGGCGGATTAGTGCGGCAAAAAGGTGTTTATGTTGATGAAATTACCTGTATTGGCTGTAAACATTGCGCCCATGTTGCCCGAAATACTTTTTTCATTGAAGAAGATTATGGGCGATCGCGTGTCCTCCGTCAAGATGGAGATATAGAAGAGGTAGTTCAAGAAGCCATAGATACCTGTCCTGTTGATTGTATTCACTGGGTTGATTACACAGAACTGAAAAATTTAGAAGCAGACAGAAAATATCAGGTAATTCCCGTAGCTGGTTATCCCGTAGAACATGGTGTAGCCATTACAGAAAAACGCCGGAAAAAACAAAAGTTAAAAAAATCTAGTTCTTAAATTACCAGCAACTTAGTGTTCAATCCTTAAATCCTATAAATCCTGATTCTGACGTAAGCATGAAACCAACATCCCCAACAGGTGCAGCATTCATCACCACCGGAACTTTAACAGGTGCGGGTATCTCCTCCACAGTCGGAGGTATGGGAATAGCTGGAGGCTTTGGTGGTGTGGGAATAGGTGCTGCTGCTGTAACTGTTGCCGGTGCGGTTGTTGGCGCTGCTGCTTATGGTGCTTTTAAAGGAATTACAGCAGGGGATAGCGCCGTTTTTGGTGCAATGGGTATTGGTGCTATTGGTGGTGTTGGCGTTTCTAATGTTATCGGTGGCATAGGATTTGTTGCACCTAAAATTGGTTTAGCTTTTGGTATTGGTACAGTATCAATGACAGGAATTGGTGCAGTTTTAGGACTTGCTGCTTATGGTGTGGCTAAATTATTAGATGATTCTGAATTTAGGGAAACTCCCATGCAAGTTTTTGAACGCATGGAAACAAAAGTTTTAAATAATGATGATGATTATTATTATTTGGAAGCATTACTAGAACTATCTGGTGATGATATAAATGCCAAATTTACAGCTTTAGAAATTGAGGAAGAATTAAAACAATTAAAATCCAAAATCAAAGGTAAATCTCCTCAATTTAAACCAGAAGTTGAACCCAAAATATTAAATATAACTCCTCAAATAACGGAAGTTTGGCAATGTGTGAAAACCCTCAAAGGACACACAGCCACCGTGAATAGTGTTGCTATTCATCCTGATAATAAAACCTTAGTTAGTGGTAGCAATGACAGACAAGTTAATTTATGGAATTTGCAAACTGGAAAGTTGCTATATACTTTTTCTGGACAAGCTGAAGCTGTGTTATCTGTAGCTATTAGTCCCGACGGAAAACAGGTAATTAGTGGTAGTGTAGATCGGAAAATCAGCAGTTGGGAATTAGAAACAAAAAAATATAATCGCACATTCTCTTAGAGGATGTTTGAAAAGTTTTGAATGTATAGACTGACCCCTCTCCAAACCTCTCCCCTGCAAGGGGAGAGGCTTTAAAACCCCCATTCCCTTGCAGGGAAGGGGGGTAGGGGGGTTAGGTTTTTGGAGATTACTGGTTTGATATAATACTTTTCAAACAACCTCTTATTTAACTTCTCCCTATAGTCATAATGGTTTTGTTAATGCACTTGTTTTCAGTCCCAATGGTAATATTATTGTTAGTGGTAGTACGGATAAAACTATCAGAGTTTGGGGAAGTTATACAGGAACGATTAAACACACTTTAAATGGACATACAGATGCAGTTTTAGCTATTGCTATTAGTCCTGATTCTACAACTCTTGTTAGTGGCAGTGCTGATAAAACTATCAGAATCTGGAATTTACAAACTGGTGAACCACTTTATAGCATTAATCAGCATTTAGCAGCAGTCAATACATTAGTAATTACTCCAGATAATCAAAGTTTAATTAGTGGTGGTGCAGATAGTACAATCAAATTATGGAATCTCCATACTGGGGAATTATGCTACACTTGGTATCAACACTCAACGGCTATTTCTGCGATCGCTATTCACCCTGATGGTAAAATTATTGCTAGTAGTAGTCAAGATGGAATTATCAAACTTTGGAATCTTGAAACTGGGGAATTGCTAGAAACTATTTCTGGGTTTAGTCCCCTAGCTTTCAGTCCAGATGGTAAAATATTGATTAGTGGTGGTAAAGGTGGCACTCTCAAGATTTGGCGGCAGGTTCACAGCAGTGATGATTTACCCTTAACTGGGGAATGGTGGGAAATTTTAGGCATAGAACCGAAAACTCACCCCAAAGATGTCAAACTTGCCTACTTGAGATTAGCCAGATTATATCATCCTGATATTAACACTTCTGTCAGTGCCAAAACTGCCATGCAAGCAGTCAATCAAGCATATCAAAGGTTTCAGCTTATGAATAGCTTGTAAAATATATATCGCTTCATCAGTATTAATACCTCAATTTTTTTTAATTGTTTATATTGCATATTCGGAAAAAACGTTATAAATTGTTAAGTTGTAGGGGAATAATATATTTTGTCATGTCCATGATCAATTCCTGATTAAGCAGATATACTCTATTGAAGTGATTTTACACGGAGAATAAAGTGCATTTTCAGAGATTGAAAAAACTGCTAAATATGATGCAGTTAGATTTTGACATTGACCGAGTTTTAGTATTTTGACTGGATTGATATTTGCTATTTCAAAGTTATCATGAAAAGGGCATAAAGAATAATTAAAGGTGCATCTACTCCCAACAAATCTACTATCCAAATGGAGTTAGTCTGGTAATGCAACTAAACAAATTAGAGACAAGTAAAAATATAGAAAATGAAGCTTGGCTTGCATTAGAGAATTCAATTCTCTACTACAAAGGTCAGCCAGTAGGAACTCTAGCGGCTTATGATTCATCCGTAGAAGCCCTAAATTACGACCAATGTTTTATCCGAGATTTTGTTTCTTCGGCTTTAATTTTTTTGATTAAAGGCAGAACAGATATTGTCAAAAATTTCCTAGAAGAAACATTAAAGTTGCAACCGAAAGAAAAGGCCTTAGATGCCTATAAACCCGGTAGAGGGCTAATTCCAGCCAGTTTCAAAGTTGTTTCTGCCAATGGGGAAGAATTTTTAGAAGCTGATTTTGGTGAACACGCTATTGCTAGAGTTACACCTGTAGATTCTTGTTTATGGTGGCTAATTTTATTACGGGCTTATGTCGTCGCTACAAATGATTCTTCCTTAGCTTATCAACCTGAATTCCAAACAGGAATTAGGTTAATTATGGATATCTGTTTGGCCAATCGTTTTGATATGTACCCCACGCTGTTAGTTCCTGACGGTGCTTGTATGATAGATAGACGCATGGGGATTTATGGGCATCCTTTAGAAATTCAAGTTCTATTTTTTGCGGCTTTACGGGCTGCGAGAGAATTACTAATTTGCACAGGGAATGGGGATATTATCGAAGCAATTGATAACCGCTTACCTTTATTGTGTGGACATATTCGTCAGCATTATTGGATAGATATTAATCGTCTGAATGCAATTTATCGCTTTAAAGGTGAAGAATACGGAAAAACTGCGGTCAATCTTTTCAATATCTATGCAGATTCTTTACCTTATTATGAATTAGATAAATGGCTACCGAAAAAAGGTGGTTATTTTGCGGGAAATGTTGGACCATCACAAATGGATACTCGGTTCTTTACTCTGGGAAATTTGATGGCTGTGATTTCTGATCTTTCTACTGAAGAACAGTCCCAAGCCATTATGAATCTGATTGAAAAACGATGGGATGATTTAGTAGGAGATATGCCTATTAAAATCTGTTATCCTGCCTTACAAGGTGAAGAATATCGAGTAGTCACAGGATGTGATCCCAAAAACATTCCTTGGTCATATCATAATGCCGGAAGTTGGCCTGTTTTAATGTGGATGTTAGCAGCAGCAGCAGTGAAAACCAAAAAACCACAGTTAGCAGAAAAAGCCATTGAAATTGCTACAGCTAGACTGAGTGAAGATGAATGGCCAGAATATTACGATGGTAAAAAAGGGAGATTAATTGGTAAACAAGCGAGGAAATATCAAACTTGGACAATTGCTGGATTTTTATTAGCAAAGGAACTCATAGATAATCCTGATTATTTACCATTAATCAGTTTTGATAAATTACCTCCAGATGTGGTTTCTAGGGCTTGTGAATTTGAAGTTGGCAATATAGATCCTTATCTGTCTATGTAGTCAAATATCTGTTAACAATGAATATCTTTTCTTTAGCCTCTTGATAATTATATGGGGCTTTTTTTACATTGAAATTTTAGATCCTATAGAGGTTTAGCATTACTAAACCCTTACCTCAAAGAAACTTAACAATTAATCTTGGCGTTGAGTCAATAATTAAACAAAGATACTTTGGTAAATTAACGCCATGATAATTGCCGCAGTTGCACCAATCAAGGTATTAATAATATTGACAACTTCATTGGTAAGCCAAGTATATTTAGATTGCAAAGTTGCACCAATGACACTTTCTAAATTGGTAGCGATAAATGCAGCTAAGACAGTCCAAATTATCCCCAGAGGATTAATTAAATTTACTCCCCAACCAATGAGTGCGATCGCTATTGATGCTACCATACCAGCTAGAGTTCCTTCTAAACTTACCGCCCCTTCTGTCCCTCTAGGAACTGGTTGCAATGTCGTAATTAAAAAGGTGCTTCTACCATAAGCTTTACCAACTTCACTCGCGGTAGTATCAGATAGTTTCGTGCTAAAACTGGCGACATAACCCAAACATAGTAAATATTTAAAATCAGGGAAAACCAACAGTCCCAACGCACACAAAGCCGCTATTAATGCTGAACCCCATACGTTTTCTGGACCTCTTGCACCGGCACGCTTTTCGGCAATTCCTGCGGCTTCTTTTTCTGCCATACCAATCCGTGTTACCCCAGAACCAACAAGAAAATAAAACACTACCACTAGATATCCTGGCCAACCTAGTGTTCCCCAAATGATAATTCCCAATAACCCAGCATTAAGTATACCTGCGGGCGTGAGCAACTTTTTGGGAATAATGGCTACTATTCCCAGTAAAATCGTATTTAAGCCTAATCCCATTAACCAGGGATTTAAAGAATCAATCAAAGACAACATGGCTGCTAAATTATGAGTATTTTTGCCATAATATTATCAGACATAACTGCTCAATCTATGAACAAAATTTTATTTCATCTCGCTTTTCCCGTTGCTGATATTCCCCAAACCAAAGCCTTTTATGTGGACGGTTTAGGCTGCATACCCGGAAGAGAAAGCCCTCATGCTTTGATTCTCAATCTTTATGGACATCAATTAGTAGCTCATGTTACCAAGGATATTTTAACACCACAAAAAGCCATTTATCCGCGACATTTTGGCCTAATTTTCACCAAAGAAGAAGATTGGCAAGAATTACTAGCAAGGGCAAAAAACAAAGATCTAAAATTTCGAGAAGAACCAAAAAACCGCTTTACTGATTCTCTTCTAGAACATCGCACTTTCTTTTTAGAAGACCCTTTTTATAACTTAATGGAATTTAAGTATTATTGTCATCCAAAGGCAATTTTTGAAGGTACTGAATATACTGCAATTGGTGATAAAACTTAGAGGGCAGTAAATAAGCCACATATACTGATAGTATAAATATTGTGAAGTGGGTAAAAACATCCACTTTTTTTATGCAAATTATCATAAACAGAACCAATTAATTATGACAAGTATCAATAGTATGATTTTTATGATTATAAAAATAGATATCTTAATGTCAATTCCATTGATAGATACAGCAAATTTCGCTCTCATGAGGTACAAACTTGAATTATGAAACTCTTGTAGTGCGGGCATACTATGGCTAACGCCACGCTGCGCTATCGACAAGCTCAGTACAAGTCTTGCCCGCTGGATATGTACCTCATAACACCGGAAAGTGCTGTATTCATAGTTTTGAAATTAATCTAATTCAGAGGGAACAGGGAATGGGCAACTTTCTCACAGGAAAAACTCATTGCAAATGAGTGTTTCTTATCTGTTCCCTGTTCCCTTCTTTTGTAATGGAAATTAATTTCTAACAATACAAGGACAAGAATTTGTGGATAAAATTTTACTGAAAATTAGGACGAAAATATTCAAGAAAATTTATCAATATCCATTTTTTAAATATCAAGCTGATTGCTTTTATCAACAAGCTATAGAAAAAAATCTGCAAAATCTGCCTCTTCTTTCAGCACACGATATTGATTTAATTGAGATTATCAAAAGAGAAGGAGTTTTCATAACGACATTAGACAAATTGGGAATTACATCTACTATTGATATGTGGAAATCTGCCCAATACCTGATGCAAAAAATATCAGAGGATACATTTAATCATTCAGATCAAATTGTTGTTCATGCTAGTTCAGAACAAATTATGAAGTATCCCCAAATTTTCCTGTGGGGACTGGAACAACGGTTACTGAATATAGTTGAAAATTATATTTGTCTACCAGTAGCTTATCAAGGTGTATATTTTCGTCGAGATATTGCCAATCAATTAGAAGCAGGTTCGAGATTATGGCACATAGATCAAGAAGATAGAAAAATCTTAAAGATTATCATTTACTTAAATGATGTTAGCGAAGATTATGGACCATTTCAATATATTCCTAAATCTTTAACCTCAAAAATATCTGATTCTTTAAAATACACATCTGGCTACATCCAAGATAAGATTATGCAAGGTGTTATATCTTCAGAAGTTTATAAATCATGTACAGGAATTGCTGGTACAGTCATCATTGCCGAGACTTCTAATATTTTTCATCGTGGTAAGCCACCTATAAATTCAGACAGATTTGCGATATTTTTTGATTACACTTCTAGACGATATAAACAAACATTATATGGTACATCTACTCTCGGATATAAAGATTTACTTTTACTGACTAAGAATCTTTCAGAAACACAAAAGAAGTGCATTTTTTGGTAAATCCAAGTTCATGGTTTTAGTGGTGCTATTAAGGCTTTTGCTACTATTCTTAAAGCCCTAATATCTGTTAACATTAAAGGATGTAATATTACGGGTAAAATTACTTCTTTGTCTATACCAAGTTGCGAACTTTCCGCAGGTAAAATCATCAAATCATAAGGTGTCCAAATAGATGTAAAATTTAACTGCTTTAACATTTCGACATCAGAATTTAAATCATTGATAAAATCACTATTAGGACGCATTTGCACAGCACCAGCTAACCAAGTACCATAAGCAACTATAGTCCCTTTATGGGGTGAAGAAATGGTGATAAATCGCTGGACTCTATCTATTCCCCCCAACCGCTGAATATAATAACGGCTAACAAGACCACCCATGCTAAAACCAACTAAATCAAACGGTTGTTCTGCTTCAAAGGTAGTAGCTATATAATTAGCTACCTGCTGCGCTAATTTATCCAGAACCTCAGCACCATTATTAGGGACTAAATCCACCGTATGCACAGACAAACCTTGTTCTCTGAGATAAGATGCCATTTTATTGAAAACTGCCCCAGTATCGTTAATCCCATGCACTAATAAAACGGGATTTTGCTGTTTTGTTGCCATAATCTTGATTATTTATCTCAGTATTGTAATCGAAAATATATAAAATATACCAAATTTGTGACTGCCGAAAAATTATTAAGATTTATTAAATAAATTCTCATAATCTTATAGTTATAATAAAATTTAATAATTAATTTGCGTTATTTACCGGATACCGTTGTTAACATAAAAAACCTAAAAATAATTACTAGTACAGTACAGCGTAAGTAAGATAACCATTAAAAGTCCCTAAAGAGCTTATACAATCTGCTTTTTAATTTTTAATTGTTAATTTTTAATTCCGCCCTGCGGTGCTAGTAGTAAATGTAGGCTTTTAATTAGCAAGCAGTAGGTCTAATAATTGACCGCAGATAACGCAATCAAATGTAATATTACCCGTGATTTTTAATAATTTCGGTCACATTCTAGACTATTCAAACCAGGAGCATTTTTTATGGGCTTTATCAAAAATATCATTGCGGGTATCGTGGGTTTTATTACCGGACTTTTTGGTAAAAAAGGTAATAACTACTACTTAGAGCTAAAAGAAGAAGCTGAAGAAGCTAATGTTACTCAAGCACCAGCAACAGTAGCACCAAAAGCTGAACCAAAAGTTACACCAGCAGCAGTAAAAGTTATTAAGCCTGAACCCGTGAAAATATCAGTCCCCACGGAAACCAATTTTGCCACCAAATATCTCATTCCTCTGAATAGTCCTCGTCGTCGTCCAGGGGTAAATATGAATAGCTTTTTAGACATGGCCCGTCAGGTGAAAACCCCAGGCTAAATACCCGGTTAGCTGTTACGCATCTAAATTTGATCATCCTAATAGCTAGATGTTGTGGTGCGGGCATCTTGCCCGCTACAATCATACAAATTAATTGCAAGAGTTATCCTTAGCGGTTCGCATTGCGCCTAATATAGTGGAAACAATAACACAACGCTTTGCTGTCCCACCAGATTTACTAGATAGGGTGATTTTGCCGAGTGGAGGTGTCACACCACCAATATCATCAAACCGGACTCGTCTCACACCGTTATACAATTGTAATGTTGAGTTGGGATCTAACTGCACACTGTCATCTAAATCATTCCACTTTATCATAGGATTATTTAGGTCAGATTCCTTTTCCTCGTGAACAGCCCATTGCAGAATATTATTCTGTGTGCGGAAACTAGCTTGATATTTCACTTTTTCTTTTTTTGCTTGACTTTGGGCTTGACGCTTGGCCTGATAAACTTGGTCTTGGGCAATATTTAAGTGCTGAGTCTTGATCAAAGCGAACCAGCTTGGTGCAGCTATTCCTGATAGTATACCAATCATTAATAGTGCCGTAATCGTTTCTATCACAGTAAAACCGCTATTAGAGCGATTATTTTGTAAATAATTCATCCCTGATTATTTGCAAGCAAAACATATATATATTGCGATGTGGGATGATTTTTTATATGCCGTTTTTTTCTGAATTTTTGATTTTTTTATAGCTATTGTGAAATTATTACTTTATGAACCAGTGTCAAGAGTCGGACAACTAACTTTTTAAGTTAATGATTAATAGCCACTTTTTGCTCCTTGAACTATGGCATTAGCCGTGGGAAAATAACTTTTTTTATCATTTTCATATTTTATAAGATTTGGATTACTTTCTCTACGAGCTAGGGCATTACCGCGAATAAATACCTTTGCTGTTGTATTGGCTTTATCTACACAAGCATAAAACCCTGTCATATCATTACTTGGCGTTGGCGTTATTGTGCTTGGCGTTATTTTTGACCATGTAATTGGAGGTGTTATGGTATTATCTGGACAGGTGGCCGCTGGTGGTGTGGGTGGTATGGTTGGAACGAGTGGTGGTGTGGTTTGATCTACATAGTCAATTAACACATTAGCCGTATTACCACTACTATAATCTCCAGATTTCTGCCAATTGATCATGGCATCTTCTACAGTGTTGGATTGAGCTATATTAAAGGGATTAAAACCTGGATTAGGACAGTTATCAGCATTAACATACTTCTTAGTATATCCTGAACAAGTTACACCTCCTGTAGAAACTTCCACACCGTCTTTAACTTCCCATTTAGCGATACGAGCAGATTGTGACCAATTTGTATTAGTATCTTTAATTAAATAATAAGCAACTAATGAATATACAAAAGTATCATCTTTTCCTGATGTAGTGGGAATCACCTGACTAACAAAATTCCGTTTCCAAAAAACTAATATAGGAGTTTTAGTATCATCATTTGGGTAACGCAATTGAGATTTTATTTTGTCAATACCAGCAGCATCATAAATATAAATAGCTTGTTGTAAATCACGAGAAATATGATCCAGTGCTATTTGGATTTCTTGCTCAGAATTTATCTTAATTTGCTCATTGCTATCTGTGGTTATCACACTAATCATAAACTCTAGTAATAGTGTGATAATTATAGATGACATCGCTAAAGCTACTAACAATTCAACGAGAGTAAACCCACCAGATTTATCAAGAGATTTTGAGGCTTTGAATTGATTTTTGAATATAAATTGAAGTATCTTGATCATCATTGTATTGTCCTTTTTTAAATGCACCAAAGGCAGATTTTCAGATGTTTCTGTTTTAGATTAAATTATTGCACGGTGGGGATTTTACTCGCTTTTTATGGGAAAATTAATGGTGAATTTGATTGAATTAACCTCAGGGATAAACCAATTTATTGACAAGGTTGATTATTGAACGCAACCCAAGCGGGAACATAAACTGCCAAAAGTGGTACTACCGCTAATCTCAACTGTTGTTATCAAGATTGGCGCTTGTTTATTAACTAAAATACCACCTGTCCTAGACCCTAGAATAGTTTGATCAAAATCCAAGTCTTCTCTATATATTCTAATCGCTAGACGATAGCCATCACTTGTTTTCGTACCTGCGGGCTTTATTTGAGCCGCTTGAATGTAAAATTCATCAAATGGGCTATTTTGATCTGGTTGACAAGTTGAAATTGGATTACAAGCCGTGATGGTGCTATCCTTCTTAAAGAAATACAAATCTGTATCTGTTTGTTGAGGAACCGGCATTGCTGTTTCTAGATTTATAGGAGTATTTGGAGTTTCTGTAATTACTTTAGTGGGCGCTGAAATTGAATTATTGCTGACACCATTAATAAATGTCTTAGCAGCTTGAACAGCTTTTTCTGTAGTTTTCGACTGCACCCGGACAGCCGTGGACATGACCAGGACGGGTGATATAGTAACCAAGAGAATAGCAATGAAAACTACCCCTACTAGTACCTCAATAATTGTAAAACCAGAGTCATTGTAAGATAAATTTTTGGGCTGTAGTTTGGTTTTGATCATTGTTTCTCACCTCCTTATAAGTTTTATGATTGACAGCTATCAGGTCGTTGTTTTTGATCTGTTATGGCAAAGTTAGTAGGAGGATTAGTAGGAGGATTAGAAGTCTCCCTAGCACATAACAAAGTTTTTACCCATGTATCACCTCTGCTAACTTCCCGTAAATATTCATCCGGTGGTTCAGGTGGTGTGACTGCGAGTTTACTGGCAAATAAGTCGGGTGACTGAAATAACAACCCTACATCGTAACTCCACTGTCTTGTCGGGGGACTATTAAGTTTCTGAGGTGGATTTGTCCCTGTAGCATAGGCACTCTTTTTTACCTGCATAAAAGCCCCATTGCGCTTGATTTTACTACTAGTCCAATTCTCTATAACGCGAACCAAGTTATTTAGACCACCATTTAGACCACCATTATCTACTGTAGGTTTAGCAGGATTGTCACCAGCAGCAATAATCAGATTAAAAGTAGTATCGTTCTTAGCTATTTGTTGGCTACCTATTGCATAACCCAATTCCTTGAAGTCGAAGTCTCCAGAAAGCAAAGTAACAGCATCAGCTAAAATATTCGCAGGTCGCCATTCATCACCTGTGGTACAATTAGGAAATCTGGAGTCACCAGAACGACAAGCAAAGTTATTATTAAAAGTGCTGCGAGTGTAGAAGTTATCCCAATCATCTGCTATTGTTTCGTTAAATTCCTCTTGAGTGTGTAGATTAAAATCACCTCTAATATACGCTGGTAAGTTGGTAGCTAAAGTTAAACCCTTTTCCTCTTCCTTGTAGCTATTTGTTCGCCACAGTTTCTCGCCATTAATGAGTATAATTGCACTGGGACGGCGTGTGGTGTCGTCTGAATAATCTACAGGACTTTCAAGTTTTCTTTCAAGTTTTTCAGCGTCGGTATTACCCGCACTCATATCTGGTAAAGCATCATCACGAGTCGAGTAAATAATACCGCTATTGGGTAATAAATATTCTGAACCACCAATGGTTGTTGTCCGTAGTTGATTCAGGTCTAAAACTGTAGCGCGAACTTTTTGATTTTCTCTCTGGTCAGAAAAGAAGGTTTCAAAAATTGCACCATGGGGAATAACGGAATTATTAGGACTAAGACTACCATCTAGAATTTGTAGAGCGCAAATCTGAGCATCAATGGCAGACTGCTCTGATATAGTTATATTTGCTGCTGCTTTGTTTAATGCTCTAGCTAGTAATCCCTCATCTATGAAACGTCCATTACTATAATTTAATTGAGATAGATATGTCAAAGCTGTTGCATAATCACTAACTGTTTTAGTGGGTGCAGGATAAACTATACCCCTATTAGATTTACCTTGAGAACCTTTTTCAATATTAAAAGCATCTGGTAGACTGTTCATATTTTTGTAGCTATTATTATCAGTAGGATCGTAATAACTACTCACACAAGCTATAGGTTTGGGCGTTTGGGCATTGTAGCCAGTAGACTTGTAGTGATAAACTGCTGTAGCCCGCATTTTTAGATAAGGTGTTGTTGTATCCGTAGAACTTATTGTTCCTACATTATCAGGCCATATTGTTTTTACGTTACTGTTAATACTACTAGGAGTATCATTTTTACTCAAATAAACACCTGCCCCCGTAACAACTCGTAAACCACCCACGGGTTCTGTGGTACTTGTTGGTACTTTAGCTGCTGCTAATTCCCAGTCTCCATCTCTTTCATTAGAACCAATATCTGCTAAATTCCGTACTAAAGAGGGTCGTGTGCGAGTTTGCGTAGTACCACTTGGTAAATCCCATTTAATGCCACTAATATCTTGGGTATCCTCAATATATGAACCAATAAACTGATTTTTACTTGTATCCCACCTCAGTTCGGGTAAATTGTTACTAACTAGAACTCTATCACCCAATAGTCCTTCTTTTCCGCTATTTTTCTTCAATTCTTTTGGGTCGCTGGCCTTGGGTTCTAAGGATGTTCCGCTAATGTTGAGTGATAGATTAGTATAATTAACACCTGTTTTACCGTCTGTTGGGTCTGTAGGATAAACCCAGTTATCAATGGGACGCAGGGTATTAGCAGAACCTTGTAATAATGAGTTAGGATATGTTTCTGTAGCACCGAAAGCAACTTCTGTATAAGGTACACGACGAGTCCGTCTTTTAAAGTAAATTTCTAATTGTTGACGACGGTATTTAGTGGTCTCTGTATTATTAAAAGTTATTCCTAATGCTGTTTGTTTGAGTGCAAGTCCGTTTTTAACTTCTGTTGGATCATTAGCACCTGTAGAATCAGCAGCAATTTGAGCTTCAATTAATTTATTAATCCGCCTTACATAAGCTAGGTTATTATAGGCTGTATCTTTGGGACTATTTGTAACTGATTTTGTTAAAGTACCAGTAGTAACATTATCTATTTTACCGTTGTATAAATCAACAGTCGCTCCCCCCGTATCACTTGCATCAGTAAACTTACCCAGAGCTAAATTACCACCAACAATAATTTTGGCATTTTTAGGTTTATAGAAACAAGACGCTTCACTACTAACTTGATATAATTTAAGATTACTAATATTACTAACACTTCCAGCAGCTAGTAAATTACTATTTGTAAAAACCCCACCATTCAAATTTGTATCGGAATTTAATTCTAGATCATCGTCATAAACAACAGCATTGTTATTTGTTGGTGTTTGTACCCTGTCTTGTTGATACTCTACAGCCCCACCCAGACTACCAGCGATCTTACCATTATATACTTCATAGTCAGTAGTGTTGGGAGGATCAGTAATTCTGGCTGTAGCGGTATAAACAAAAAAGGCTTTCTTCAGTTCATTATCTTGTCTTACCCAACCAGTATTACCTACTAAACTGGTGTTGGTACTTCCACAATTAGCATTTAATGTCCCTTTGACTACTGGTGGATTTCTGGCTTCTAAAGCATTTCTGGCTCTGCTATACTGACCATTTATTCCCACTGGTGGAGTTTTAAAATAAATACCGTAGAGGGTATAGCTATCAAATTTCCCGTTGCTGTCAGTATCAACAGGAAACCTCCAAGCTGTTTGTATTTGTAGTGATGGTTGTGCCTGTAAAGATAGTGTTAGTTTAGTTTCATCACCAAATGTATATTTATCTATGTTATTAACAAGAGCATCATATAGATCATCGTCTGTTGGTGTAGTTTTTGGCAGAGTTTTATCCTGAAATAATTTACTAATTTTTGCTTTACCTCTATCAATTGCTGGAGTAGCAGCAGTGATAACAGACTCACTGACACGGACATTACTAGCATTTTTCAGCCGGTCAAAGGAGCGGAACATGATAGCAGTGGTTAATAAAACTACTACTACCGATACCATTACCACTGTTGGCAATACGAAACCTGCGTTTGCGGCCTGCTGTTGTTTTTGACTACTAAAAACAGTTCGCAATAACCAAATGAGTTGTTTTTTTATATTTGCTAAAAACCGCCGGATAAATTTTGTGGAGTTTTTTGTGATTATTTTCAATGGGTGACGTTTTTGAGACATGACTGCTTCCCTGATAAATAATTGAGCGGGTAGGGGTTTAGCATTGCTAAACCCCTACAAATCTAGGTTTTTCGTGATTTTACAAAAGTCCATGTCCCAACCCTTTTGAGTATATATTGGTGGGAGCAACTACTGGAGTTTTATGGGAATAGTTGCCTGTTTCTATTCATCGTATTTCTTTTATAGCATTGTTGATACGCAAGTTCTAAACTGGAAAATACTGAATTTTTCAACTGCAAATATTATATTTCTCCTGAATACTGATAGTATATCTACTTGCTTAGACAATTGCACCAATAATTATATAAATTTTTGATGAAGCAACAGCAACCCAAGGGATTAGACATCTCCAGAAAAGAATGTAGAGACGTTCCATGGAACGTCTCTACAAGGGTTGTAAGTCACGCATATTTAATTTTCACCAGATGTCTATTTGTTGGCTTATGGCTTCACCCCCCGTCAGGGATACGTACCTCAACCCAATCTACAAATCAAGACTTTTTTCGATTTGAACAAGGTATTGATCAAGCAAAGTCCATCTGCGTGGACTAATGCAAAATTAAACTTTCTGTAATTGCGCTACTCTGGGGTCTACTATTTTTTGTCCTAAACTCAGGAATTTAATCGCTACAGAAACCTTATTTCCTTCTCCGAAAATGTGAGTAATTTCCCCAAGCCCAAAGGACTTATGTAATACTCTGTCACCTACTTGCCAAATTCCAGAAGTGCTTTGTTTACTAGGAGTTGCAGATGTAGTTTTAGTAGAACTCCGGGTAACTTTATTCTGGGTAGTCAGTAATTCTGCTGGTATTTCATCGAGAAATTGCGATCGCATTGCCGGTTCTCTAGACCCATATAAACGCCTTTCTCTGGCATGGGATAAGAATAAACGTTCTTGAGCGCGAGTAATACCAACATAACATAAACGTCGTTCCTCTTCTAACAATGAAGGATCTTGTAAGGAACGATAACCCGGAAAAAGCCCCTGTTCTAAACCCACCAAAAAGACAACCGGAAACTCCAACCCTTTAGAAGCGTGTAAAGTCATTAACGAAACCGCTGTTTGTCCTTCTTTTAAATTATCTAAATCAGAACTCAAAGCCGCACTTTGCAAAAATGCCTGTAAAGAAATATCTTCTCCAGCATTTTCTTCTTGAAATTGCAACATAGCATTATGCAATTCATTGACGTTACTGATTCTATTATCAGCTTCATCTGTAGCTTGATCTTGCAATTCTTTAATATAACCAGAATCTTCTAAAATACCTTGTAAGATTTCCGAACCGGGAACTACTTTGATTTGTTCTTGACGATTGTAAATCATGGCTGCAAAATTATTTACAGCTTTCGATGAACGTCCTGCTAAAGTATTTACAGATGTTTCATCACTTAATATTTCCCATAAAGTTGTTCCTAATTGCTGGGAAGCATTCACCAAAGCATCCACAGTAGCCTTACCAATGCCCCTGCGCGGTGTGTTAATCACCCGTAATAAACTTACAGTATCAGCAGGGTTATTAATTGCCCTTAAATATGCCACAGCATCTTTAATTTCTTTACGATCATAAAATTTCATTCCTCCCACAACTGTATAAGGAATTTGATATTTTACTAATAATTCTTCAAAAGGTCGAGATTGGGCATTAGTTCGATATAAAATTGCAAAGTTACCCCAATTTAATTCCGGGTGTTGATTTTCTAAATTTCTAATTTGGTTAATCACAAAAGCCGCTTCTGCCATTTCTTCATCAGCTTTATGACAATAAATTGCTTCCCCTGGTTCTCTTGTGGCTTTGAGAATTTTATCAATGCGTTGAGTGTTATTTTCAATTAATTCATTCGCAGCTTGGAGAATATTTTCACAAGAACGATAATTCTCTTCTAATTTCACCATAGAACGAGTATCATCATCTGCCAAACCATCGCCAAAATTTTCCTGAAATTCTAGCAAAATGGTAAAATCTGCCATTCTAAAACTGTAAATTGACTGGTCAGCATCACCAACCACAAACACAGACCGATTTTGCCATTTCCATTCACTTTTACGGCTTTCTCCATTTGTGACCAAAAGCTGAATTAAATCATATTGAGTCCTGTTGGTATCTTGATATTCATCAACTAGAATATGACAAAATTTTCGATACCAATAACTTAGAACTTTTTCATTTTGTTGAAATAATCGGGTAGGAATTAAAATTAAATCATCAAAATCTAAAGCGTTATTTTGGGAAAGTTTATCCTGATAGCGATTATAGACATCAGCTATGACTCTACCGCGATAATTGGGCTGTTCACTTTCAAATTGTTGGGGAGAAAATCCTTGATTTTTAGCATTACTAATGGCGTAGCGTACAGACTTGGGTTCAAATTTCTTACTATCTAAATTTAAATCTTTAGTAACTATTTCTTTAATTACACTTTGCACATCGGATTCATCAAAGATAGAAAAGTTTTTATCCCATTTTCTGCCTTTTTCATCTTGATATTTTTCGATATCAAATCGCAGAATCCGTGAAAATAAACTGTGAAAAGTTCCACACCACATATCTTTGATTTTAGTGCGGTAAACCTCTGATTTTAGTAAGCTTTGTTGATATTCTGTCAGCAAATCCAACTTTTTACCATGTTGCGATATGGCTAATTGTTCAGCAAATATCCTTTGAATTCTGTCCTTCATTTCCCTAGCGGCTTTGTTAGTAAACGTCACCGCGAGGATATTTTCGGGATTAACACCATGTTTGAGAATCAAATTAGCAATGCGGTAAGTAAGCGCCCGGGTTTTCCCTGAACCAGCGCCAGCAACCACCAACAATGGTCCGCAGTGGTGTTCTACGGCTTGACGTTGACTAGGGTTAAGATGACTCAGGAAATCAATATTTGTGGTCATAAACTATAAAAATGATGAAAAGGACAATTTGTTATCGGGTTAATCGGTAAGGGTAAAACTCAGTACAAAGAATAAAACGAAAGCAGCATAATGGGGCAAAAACAATAAAAATTTACTTAAATTGCTAAAGTTTGAGAAAATTTGATATAATGTTAAGCTATTTAGTTTTATTCTTGCTTCCTAACTAGCAACTTAATGTTACTAGACTTTGTGTAAAGTTTTGTCATACTGTGAAGAACTGTAGATGTAAGATAAACCATAATCCCTAATCTCTCACCCTGATTAATGAGAGAAAGTACCGATTAACAGCCTTTTGGTTGTAAATATCTAGTAGTCTGTTAAATTTATTTTGACGGGTTTTTGGTAGTGCGGGCATCTTGCCCGCGTGAGCGAGACGCTCACACTACAGTCCATCATTTTTATCTTGACAAACTATTAGGTAAGAAACTCAAATTTCAAAATCATGGAAACGAAAATGCAAGAACCAGAATTTAAAGAAACCCAGTCTAAAGAAACAACCATACCCGAAATTAACACTCAAACCGGGAATTTGACCAAACTTCAACCTCCTATGCAGCCTCAAGAAGAGTGGCTGAAATACGGACAACAGATTTCCGGTTTTCTGGGGACATTACCAGACTATGTAGGTAAATTCTTTGGTCAATATCAGCAACCTATTGTCAGTATTGGTTTAGTAGTGACAGCAGTAGTCACAGTTAAGGTACTATTGGCTGTATTAGATGCTCTTAATGATGTTCCTTTAGTAGCACCTACCTTTGAATTAATTGGTATTGGTTATTCTGTGTGGTTTGTCTATCGCTATTTACTCAAAGCCTCCAGCAGACAGGAGTTATCTGAAGAAATTACCACCCTCAAATCCCAAGTTGTCGGTAAGCACACTTCTAAATCTTAACTCACAACTTTAGACAAATTTAGATCCCCGACTTCTTAAAGAAGTCGGGGATCTTTTTTCTTTTCTTTTTTCTTTTTTACAAAGCCAAGAGTTCGTTGTTTTTTTGTGAATTTAGAATATTTCACATACGTAAGTCCAAATATGTGTCACAAGAAGATTATTTATAACTTAAAGATCACGGTTGTGTTTATAAATAACACATCTTACCATCATATACATATTTAACCTGTTTGGATAAGAATTTGTAAAGGTTTACCACTGCTCAACAGTGTCAAGTACCTTCAAGCCAGGGAATTAATTCCCTGTCTAATAGCTCAAGTCGGTTGAAACCGACTATTTTGGCGGTATTTATTCGAGAAATAGGATAATTTTTAATTTCGATGTCATCAGAGACTTGAGCCAGGGAATTAATTCCCTGTCTAATAGCTCAAGTCGTTTAAAACCGACTATTTTGGCGGTACTTATTCGATAAATAGGATAATTTCTGATTTCGATGTTATCACAGTGCGTTTCAACGCACTTTAGCTATTAGACCGGAACTTCAGTTCCGGGCGGGTATGAAAGCTTAGTTACCAAGTGAAAAGGAAAAAAATATGTTAAACAACTCTTTTCTCCGTCAAACCGCGACAACTATTGTTTTTATTGATGCCTCCGTTTCCGACTATCAGACCCTACAAACAGGAATTATCGAGGGCGTAAAATCAGTTATTATTTCCCCAAATCAAGACGGGATTGAGCAAATTAGCCAAATTTTACAACAACATCCCCACATCACCACCATTCATATCCTTTCCCACGGTGCGCCGGGATGCTTGTATTTAGGCAATAGTCAATTAAACTTAACCAATATTCACAATTACACCCAACAGTTACAACACTGGCAACGTCAGAATATTTTACTCTATGGCTGTAACGTCGCTGCCGGGGACGCTGGGGAAGAGTTTATTAGAAAGTTACATGAGATTACCAACGCAACCATTAGCGCGTCAGCCACAAAAACGGGAAATGCAGCTTTAGGGGGAAATTGGGAGTTAGAGGTTAATATTCCTGAAAAGAAGGGGAAATCTCCGGTGTTTGGTGCAGACACTTTAGCTCGTTATCAGGGTATATTTGCATCCCCATTTGCGACGATTTTAACGGCGGTTTATGGGCAATTAACTGCCTTTGCTGGGTTAGAAAGTTTTTGGCAGCGTTTCGATGAGGCTTTTGGTAGTCAATATAATCGCGTCTTGGCTGAGTCGTTTCTTTCTCAATGGCAGATGGGTGATTTTAGCCAATTTCCCACGATTGAGGTGGTAAGTAGCGATGTTTTGGGCAGTGCCAATGGAGCTTACGCAATTAGCACGAATAAAATTTATTTATCAGGCCAGTTTGTGACAACGGCGAGTCAGCAGTCTTTATTAGCGGTGATATTAGAAGAATATGGGCATTTTGTGGATGCTCACATCAATACTTCGGATAGTGCTGGTGATGAGGGGGAATTATTTTCGGCTTTGGTGCGCGGGGTGAATTTAACTGCGTCTGATTTGGCTCGTATTCAAGCGGAAAATGATTATGCGGTGATTTCTATTGATGGGCAATCTATCACGGTTGAACAAGCGGCAACTCTGGTGGGTAAATGGGACAGATTAACGATAGCAAATGCGATCGCAATTGTGGGCAACTATGCTTATGTAGTGGGGGACAACTTAGAAGTCATTGACATTAGCAACCTATCTAGCCCTGTTTTTGTTGGAACTTATGAATTTACTGTAACTCAGGATAGTGCTGGGTATTACGCCAAGGATGTACAGATTGTAGGAAACTATGCTTATGTTGCTGCTTCAGGTTTTGGATTACAAATTCTGGACATCAGCAATCCCACAAATCCTACCCTTACAGGAACTTACAATACATCTGGTTCAGCTTCTGCGGTACAAGTTATAGGCAACTATGCTTACATTGCCGATGGACAATCAGGACTACAAATCATTGATATTACCAATCCTTCTAATCCTACTCTCAAAGGAACTTACAATACTTCTGGTTCGGCTTCTGCGGTACAAGTTATAGGCAACCATGCTTACGTTGCCGATGAACAATCAGGACTACAAATTATTGACATCAGCAATCCCACTGCTCCCACCCTTAAAGGCAGTTACGATACTCCTGACCTTGCTTGGGGTTTACAGGTAGCTGGTAATTATGCCTATGTCGGTGATTGGAGATCGGGACTACAAATCATTGATATCAGTAATCCTGCTCTCCCCCTTCTCAAAGCAACATACAAGCCTGATGACTTTTTTTGGGTAAAAAATATAAATGTGAGTGGTAATTATGCTTATACTAGAGGACAGGTTATCGATATCAGCAATCCTCTTAATCCAATCAAAAAAGGTGATTACGCATCTAGCTGGCCTGATGGCATAGACGTTTCTGGCAATAATCTTTATAATGCAGGCTCTGGGACTGGCTTGAATATTTTTGATATTAGTAATCCTGATTTTCCAGTCAAAAAAGGATTTTACGATACCTCAAGTGGGGAATCTGTAACGGTATGGGTATCGAATAATTATGCTTATGTTGGCAAAAATTCTTCGGGAGTACAAATTTTTGACATCAGTAATCCTTCTAGCCCAGCACTAAAAAGTCACTATGGCTCCTACAACTCTACTCCCAATGTAAGTTTTAGTGCAAAAGACGTAGAGGTAGTTGGTAGTTATGCTTATATTGCTAGTTGGGATCAGGGGCTAAAAATTCTTGATATTAGCAATCCCAATAATCCCATCTCCAAAGCAACGCTTGCTATTCCAGGTCAATATTACGGCACTACAGCTTTACGGGTAATCGGTAATTACGCTTATGTGACTAACATTAACTCAGGACTATCAATCATTGACATTACCAATCCTACGGCTCCTACTATCAAAGGAAATTATGCTGGTGAGGGTTATGATGTACAAATCATTGGTAACTATGCCTATATTGCTAATGGTTACTCAGGATTACAAATAGTTAATATTAGCAACCCAACGACTCCAACCCTCATCAGCAATTTTTTGGGTAGTGGTAGTTATCGTCAGAGAGGAATAGAAGTTGTCGGAAACTATGCCTATGTCGCTAGTGAAACCCAGGGACTTTTAATTATTGATATTAGCAACCCATCGGCTCCGACCCTTAAAGGAACTTACAATACACCTGGGGATGCGACCCGTGTATCTGTAGTGGGCAATTATGCTTATGTTGCTGATGGTATGTATGGGCTACAAATCATTAACATTAGTAATCCGACTAATCCGACTTTAGCAGGAAATTATGATACCTCTGGCTCTGTAGCTGATGTGAGGGTGATAGGAGATTACGCCTATGTTGCTGACGGAGATGGGGGGCTAAAAATTATTGATGTGAGTACGTTTACTAATCCTTCCATTAATCAAGCCCCAACTGACCTTACCCTATCCAATAGCGCGATCACTGAGAACTTGGCAGTAGGAACAGCGATCGGCAGTTTTACCAGCACCGACCCAGATACAGGAAACACCTTTACCTATAGCTTAGTTACAGGAACAGGTGCAACTGATAATAGTTTATTTTCCATTACCAATAATCAACTCACAACCAATACTGTATTTGACTACGAAACCCAAAATAGTTACAACATTCGAGTTAGAACCACAGACCAGGGTGGGTTATTCTTTGAAAGACAATTAACCATTGGAGTAACTGACCTTAACGATAACGAAAGCTTCACCACCACAGCCCAACAGGATATCATAGATGCTGACTATGGAGACGACACCATCACCAGCACTTTTGCCAATTTACAACAAAACGACACCATCAAAGGTGGTAATGGCACAGATACTTTAATTATCACCGGCGGAACAGTTAATGATATTATCTCCATAGATACCAGTAACACCACCAATCAATTAGATATTCCTGGGACAACAGTATTCGGATTTGAACGCTTTGATTTAACTAGCTTTACAGGTACAGTCAGCTTTGATGGTACTACTGGTAATGATTGGGTTAAAGGTGGTACAGGAAACGATGATTTAAGTGGTGGAGATGGTAATGACTACTTGAACGGGGGAACAGGTACAGACTTTTTAATCGGTGGTAAAGGAAATGATACCTTTGTCGTAGACAATATTGGCGATATCATTGCTGAAGGTTTAAATAGTGGAATAGATACCGTTGAATCTTCTATCACTTGGACATTAAAAACCAACTTAGAAAACCTCACCTTAACCGGAACAACCGCTATTAACGGTACAGGTAACACCCTCAATAATATCATTACAGGTAACGCAGCCGATAACGTTCTCACAGGTGGTACGGGTGCTGATACTTTAATTGGTGGCGCTGGTAATGATTCCTACTATGTGGATAATACAGCAGATAGCATTACAGAAAATCTGAATCAAGGAACTGATACCGTTTTCAGCAGTGTAACTTACACCCTCACCACCAACGTAGAAAACCTGACTTTACAAGGAACAACAGCGATTAACGGTACAGGTAATGACCTCAATAACAGCATTACAGGTAATACAGCAGCTAACGTTCTCACTGGTGGTTTAGGAAATGATACCCTCACTGGTAATGCAGGTGCAGATACTCTAATTGGTGGCTTCGGTAATGATAGCCTGTATTTAGGTTTAAACGATAATGCTGTGGATAACGTTAATTACGTTCTTGGTGATGCTACAGATACAGTTTATCAATTTGTGCGCGGTGTTGGTGGTGATAAATTGAACTTTACAGGTATTGCCAATTTTGATGTAATTACATCAGGTACTTCTACATTAGTGCGAGTTGGGGATGGTATTGGTGGTAATACTGGTTTTGGTACTGGTCAGTTATTAGTGACCTTATCAGGGACATCTGGATTTACCAGCGCCAATGCGAACTTAAACCTCTTTGGTGGTAATTTCTTGTTCAATTAAAACGAACTTTAGCTAGAAGACAGGGAATAAATTCTCTGTCTTCCTGATTTATATTAAACACGGTTGAGACATGGACTTTTACAAAATTACGAAAAACCTAGATTTGTAGGGGTAAAGCAAGAGCTTCATTGGTGTCAACTTAACGCAAAATCTTCATCCCGCAAGAAACTCAAGTTCCTTGCTAATAGCGAAAGTCATCTAAAAGATGACTAAATACTAGGAAAATTCATTAGTCCGTTTTAACGGACTTGAGCTATGAGACAGGGAATTTATTCCCTGACGGGTGTGGAAGCCAAACAAATAAGCCGTGTTAAGTATACATCATCATCCCATGATGTTTCGCTAAAAAACGCAAAAACGCCAACGGGAAAAAAGAGATTTATGGTATTGACAAACAATTTTAAAAATGTTATCATAAAGTCGATAAGGAAGAACTATCTTATTGTTAATTAAGAATAGAATGACAATATCCCCGACTTCTTTGAGAAGTCGGGGATATTTTGATCTTTTTATGTTTCAAAGCACTCGTAATACGCTGGGAATACTGTCTATTGATTCCATTGCTTGAATTTCTGTTAAGGCTTGTCTAAAGTCCCCTTCCCGGACATTGTGGGTAACAACGACAATCTCGGCTAGTTCTCCCTGAAAGCCAGTTTGGACAACTGACTCTAAACTCACGCCATAATTACCAAAACAAGTTCCCAATCTCCCAATGACTCCCGCTTGGTCTTTGCTGAGGAAACGGGCATAAAACCGGGTTATTAACTCGGTAATGGGGGTAATTTGCGAGTAATGTTGATGTCTACAAGCGAGGAGAGAATTTGGTTTCGTGGTATTGGTTTTGAGGGTAGCAACAAGATTTAAGATATCTGATGATACTGCACTAGCGGTAGCCCCAGCCCCAGCCCCAGGACCGAATAACATCACTTGTCCTATCGGTTCTCCCTCGATCAGAATAGCGTTATAAACACCGTTAATACTAGCTAAAGGGTGGCTGTGGGGAACTAGGGTAGGATGAACTCTCACGGAAAGTTGGGAGTTATCTTCATCTAAATGTTGAGCTATTCCTAGTAATTTAATTACGAATCCTAATTTAGCAGCATAGGCAATATCTGTTTTTGTAACTTGACGAATTCCTTCACAATGGACATCTTCCCGATTGATTCGCCCGTCAAATCCTAAAGATGCCAAAATAGCAATTTTATCTCCAGCATCTAAACCATCCACATCCGCTGTCGGGTCAGCTTCAGCATAACCCAATTTTTGAGCATCTGCTAAGACATGATCAAATTCACTACCTTCTGTTTGCATCCTGGTGAGGATATAGTTGGTTGTGCCATTGACAATGCCCATGATAGCGCTAATGCGATTAACGCTTAAAGATTGTTTCAGGGGTTGAATTACAGGAATACCGCCACCAACGGCAGCTTCTAGCAGCACATAGACACCCGCTTGATTAGCAGCGGTGAATATTTCGCCACCAAATCGAGAAATCACGGCTTTATTGGCAGTAACTACGTGCTTACCATTTTTAATAGCTGTCAAGATGAGTGTGCGTGCGGGTTCTAATCCCCCCATCAGTTCTACAACTATATCTACGGCTGGATCATTAACAATTGCTTCTAAATCCGTAGTTATCACCTCTGGAGATAATTCTACAGCACGGGGTTTCGTGAGCGATCGCACACCCACCCGATATATTTCAATTTCCTGTAACAGCGGATGACGACCTACTTTGTCTTGCAACAATTGAACTGTCCCCGTTCCGACTGTACCTAATCCAAGTATTCCTAATTTAACAGCCACAGATTTTGCACCCACATGAAATTTACATAAAACAATTGTAGGCAGAGCCATAAGCCCTACCTACTAATTATCTGCTTTTAATTGTCTAATAACCAATGACCAATAACAAATGACCACTGACCAATAACAAATTAGTATGTTTCTACGTGCCAGCGGTGGGCTTTCTTGAGGTTTTTTTGGTAATCACTCCAAACTACACCTTCTTTGGCCGCAGCAGCACTTAAAGCTGCATCAATACCATCTTCCATACCGCGCAAACCGCAGATGTAAGTGTGGGTTTTTTCGTTTTTAATCAACTGCCACAATTCATCAGCGTGTTCCGCAACTCGGTCTTGGATATACATTCTGCCACCTGCGGGATTATTTTGTTCCCGGCTGATAGCATAGGTAAGACGGAAGTTTTTGGGATATTTCTCTTGCATTGCTTCCAATTCTTCTTTATAAAGAATATTGGGAGATGTTGGCACACCAAACAGCAACCAAGAAAATCCTTTAAATTGATATTCTGGGTTAGCTTTTCTTTCTGCATCCTTAAACATCCGCCACAGGTAAGTCCGCATTGGTGCAATCCCTGTACCTGTTGCTAACATGATTACATTAGCTTCAGGATCTTCAGGTAATAACATTTCTTTACCAACAGGACCTGTGATTTTAACATCATCACCTGGTTTGATTTTAGTCAGATAGGTAGAACAAACACCATAAACTGTTTCACCTGTTTCTGGATGCTTGTACTCTAACTGACGAACACATAGGGATATTGTTTTATCATCGAGATTATCGCCGTGACGAGTAGAAGCAATGGAGTACAGTCTGAGTTTTTCAGGCTTACCATTTTTATCTACGCCAGGAGGAATAATCCCGATACTTTGACCTTCTAAATACCGCAAGTTGCCGGCAGATAGGTCAAACTTGAGATGTTGAACAATCCCAATTCCGCCCTCTTTAACTAAGGTTTCATTAGAAATACACTTACCAATAAACGGAGCATTAGGACGATAAATGTTCACAGGAACATCAGCATGAGCATCTTTTTTAGCTTTTGCTTGAGTCATGGTCTGGCCTTTTTTCTCCTTAGCTGGTGATTTAGCAAAGCCTTTAGCTTCACTAGCATTACTTACAGGTGTGGCTTTACCATGTTCCTCTTCATTAGCATTTACCTCAGCTTTAACTTCTGTGCTAACGGGAATGTCAGCAGTTGCTAATTCAACTATTTCGTTGACTGGCTGTGAATCTCTGCTAACTGTAATCTCAGCAGCTACCAATTCAACTTTGCCGTTGACTTGCTCTAAAGCTGTAACAGGTTGGATACTAACAATTTTACCGCCCAGGCGAGTGATCCGTCGCATTTCTTGATTCATGCGGTTGTAAGGTACTCTGATGAATACACTGCCACTTTTACGAATGGGGTAGTTGGTCTGATCAGTTTCTTCAGTCTGACGCAAACCCATCACTTCGTAAACGAAGACGCGGCTACCTGATTCTATATTGGCAGCACCCTCAACAGCACCTTGATTGTACATTCCTTATACCACTCCGATATTTACTTAACCGTTTATCAAAAAAAATCATTCCCATCCTTCTGCGAGCTTTAGTTTACCGGATTTTCGGATCACAAAACTAGCCATCTGGGAAAACAACATCATTCATCATGATGCCTTGCTCTGTCCACTCGCCCAAGACCAGTAGGTATGGCAAAAAACACACCTGTTCACCTTCTAAATTAGAGGATAAGTCTTTGCGAGAATGTTAATAGTGAATCACTTTAATCTTTTTTTCCGAAAATACATAGTTTGAGACTTGTCAAAACAGGATTTTATAGTATATTGGCACTACAAAAATCCTGGGTATGAGGACAAGCCTTTCCATTCAGAAAATATCCCTAAAGAGTATATTATAACCTTGTTTGGTTACTGAAATAAAACCACTTGTCCCATTCTAGCATGACAGTGCGCTAACCTATTTTTTTCCTTCTTTCTTCTGACTGGTCACTGAGCGAAGTCGAAGTCCTAACTCCTATTTTCTCTCAAATCTAAAAAAAATGTATCATCTGTGGCAGAATGTTAAACAGATAATTGCTAGAGAACTAAATTCTTTCTGAGCATAAGTCTTGTGAGAGTACACCCCTTCTGTTAAAATTTAGGGCAACACTAAGATTAAATACTTACCAGCTATAAAATTAGGCTAATTAGGACGAGTAACTGCTATAGGCGGATAAGTTATTTGTTTAAATCTGTCATCGTTATGCTGGATAGCCAGAACGTGGGACGATACTTTTGGGGTAAGCTCCTAGATTCAAAATCTGCTGTGAGAAAAATTATTGATTGACACATTTAGTATTTAGAGGGAATTTATGACTAAGCCGGAACGCGTGGTACTAATTGGAGTAGCCGGAGACTCTGGGTGCGGTAAATCTACGTTTTTGCGTCGGTTGATTGATTTATTTGGCGAAGAATTTATGACAGTTATCTGTTTAGATGACTATCATAGCCTAGATCGTAAACAACGTAAAGAAACAGGCATAACTGCACTTGATCCCAGAGCAAATAACTTTGACTTGATGTATGAGCAAATTAAAGCTCTCAAAGAAGGTCAAAAAATACATAAGCCGATTTATAACCACGAGACAGGTATGATTGATCCACCAGAATGGATTGAGCCAAATCATATTATCGTCGTAGAAGGGCTACATCCCTTGTATGACGAACGGGTAAGAGCGCTTCTAGACTTCAGCGTTTACTTTGATATCAGTGATGAAGTCAAAATTGCTTGGAAAATCCAACGGGATATGGCTGAAAGAGGCCACCGCTATGAAGATGTTCTCGCACAAATCAATTCTCGTAAACCTGATTTTGAAAAATTCATCGAACCGCAAAGAGAATTTGCTGACGTGGTTCTGCAAGTATTACCCACAAACTTAATTAAAAACGATACAGAACGTAAAGTTTTGCGGGTACGGATGTTACAACGGGAAGATAAAGAAGGCTTTGAACCCAGCTACCTGTTTGACGAAGGTTCAACAATTCAGTGGACTCCTTGCGGACGCAAACTGACCTGTTCTTACCCCGGTATGCAACTTTACTACGGTTCTGATGTTTACTATGGTCGTTACGTCTCAGTTTTGGAAGTAGACGGTCAATTTGATAACCTCGATGAAATAATTTACATCGAAACTCATTTGAGCAAAACATCCACTAAATATCAAGGTGAGATGACTCACTTGTTATTACAACACCGTGAATATCCAGGTTCTAATAATGGTACTGGTTTATTCCAAGTATTGACAGGGTTGAAAATGCGTGATGCTTATGAACGATTGACAGCTAAAGAAGCAAAACTAGCGGTTCAAGTCTAAAACAGCAGTTTGTGTCAAAAATTAGTGGAGGGAACAGTTGAATGTGTTCCCTCTTTTTTATTTCTGATTAAATTTACATTTAACAGTAATTTTGATATTACTGCTAGTTTCTCCTGTGACAATATAAGGGATTCCTGTCATTCCTCCGACATTAACCCCAAATTCTAATGTAACTTCAGAAACTTCGGCTAAAGCTAAATCTTTGAAGGATTGAATAATATGTTTTGAATAGGATTGAATAGTTTTTTGGAGTTTGTCTCCCTGTTCTTTAATATTCAGTTTTTCATTCAGTTTTTCTAAGCCAAAACTGCGGTCTGCTTGTTCAGGGGTGGGAATTATAAAATCTAGGTTCTCGTTTTTTGGAGGTTGGGGAATAGATACAGCAATATTTTCTGATGCTTCAATATAAATAATTGTTCCGTCTTCTAGTTGAATCGGCGTTAGTTGTGACATAAAGGTAAATTATCTTTTAATTAAGTTAGTATTTATATTATCATCTAGCGGTTCTCGGTTTATCTCGTTACCGGTTTCTGACTGGGAATGAATTCTAGAAGGCTCTGTCTTCAATGAGATTAGAGGCAGAGCCTCATCAACTGCATTCCTAGTCAGAGACTAGGAACGAGATAAATACTCCGCAAAAGAAGAGAAGAGGAAACTAAGCAAGTTATAATTCATTCATTATTGCCTTATGAACCAACCCATAACGCAGTGAAACCCAACAAAATCAATGATTGTCCCTAATGTGGAATAAATTGGATAAGTTTCTGGTAGACTACTTAACCAAAACCTCTTTAAATTGACCATTTTCAATCTTATACATACAATATGAACTATTAATATTAGATTGATACAAATAGTCTTTTTCCTTTGACCAATTTAATCCATAGCCAGAGGTTTTTTCAACAGGGAGTGTCAGAGTTTTCAAATTCTTGAGAATTTCTGATCTTGTCGGTTCATTCGATGATTTATTAATAGCTCCAATGAATGCTTGGGTTGCATCATATCCAGTCATGGTACGCCAATAAATATTTTTTTGTTGCCATCTTTTTATTGCACCTTTCATATATAAAGATGTTTTGTTTACACAAGGTGTGGACAAACTTGCACCCTCAACAGCATCACCTCCTATATCTAAAGTTGGCTCTTCAAAAACAGACATAGGGAATATTATGTTCAGTTTTTTTGTTTTTTCCTGACTCGCTCTTGCAAAAGCTCTTAATACTGAACTTGTTTTTACACCAGGTATTAAAAAAACTGTTTTTATTTGGTTTGAGATGATATTATCAATTTCTGCATCAATATCTGTTAGACTTGTTTGTTCCCGATCAAAAACAGAAGTATTATTAATATCAACTTTTCCTCCTAAATCATCAAAAGCTTTTATAAAATCTTCTTGCAAACTTTGACTATAAACACTTTTCTGATCGTAAAAAATTGCTATACTATCTGAATGTAAAGTATTTTTGATATACTTTGCATAAAGTTTGGCTGCTTCTGTTGTAGTTTGGATAACTCGAAAAAATACATTGTCCTTCAATTTGCTGCTAGAACTTGTAGGAGATACTATTGCTAATCCTTTTCGTCTGTAAATGGGTATTGCTACCTCACTACTCTCACTTGCATGATGTCCAATAATTCCTAAAATATCTGACTCATTAACTAACTTTTCTGCTACTTTTTTTGATATTTCTGTTTGATTACCATCATTCGCAATAACTATCTCTAGCAATCTGCCATTTTTTCCTCCACTTTTATTAAATTCATCTTGAGCATCAGCTACACCCATAAAAATTTCTTTGGACGTATATCCGTAAAAATCAATTCCAGTTACAACTGCCAGTTTTAAAGGGTTTCTTTTTCCTGTTGACCTAGCTTTAGTATTATTCAAATATATTTGGGGAATTGGGTCATTACGATTAGCCTCTGTAGCTAAATAAAAAAATTTCTCTGCCTTTTGATAATATCCTTTTTTAAAATATTCGCTTCCCTTATCCAGATGAAAATTTATATCATCGATAAATATTTTAGATTGTTCACCACTAGTTTTAATATTTCTAACACATTTATCACTCCCTTCTATTCTTTCTCCAATAGGACAAAAAGCATATTTATACTGATACCACCTAAATGCAACGATAAGTCCAACTACCACCCCTGTAGCAACACTTGCGAAAACCACAAATATATTCTTAATATTTCTTTTGTATTCTAATTTTTGAGAATCATCTAAATACCGTTTATCTAAAGAGCTTAATCTTTTATCTTTTGCCCAAACTGTAGCTTCTTTTAACACCTTACCTTTTAACAGGTGCTTATGTGAATAATCTGATTTTACCCAATCATTCAAAGACTCAGAATAGGGACGTAAAGCAGCTAATTGATTATCAATCCATTGTTGATTAAAAACCTCTTTATAAATGGGATTATAAACTTGTAAATGATTATTTCTTTTTACCACCAAACCCGACAACTGTAACTTTCCTTCCTCTCCAGTATTCTGACTAACCACTTCTCCCTGTTGATACATCTTTTGATAAATATCTAATAATTCACCTACCATTTGTTCATCAATTAAAATCCGTCTTTCAATGGTGCGTAAATGTTCCGGTTCATCTTTTGCTTGCCAATTTTCAATAATGTTAGTTCTGATTAAATTTTCTAACCATTCTGCATACTCCCCACTTTCTAAGGGGGTTTGGGAGGGATCATTTAAAACTAAATTACATATTTTTTGAGTTAAAAAAGGTTGTCCTCCAGTCCAATTTAAAATTAATTCTAATAACTTTTCCGGTTGATTTGTTTTAACACTTAATCCCTTTGCTAATGCTTGAGATTCTGCAAAAGTAAAACCTGTTAATTCTACGCCATAACCAATATTAAAAGGAGTCCGCGTTTTATCTTGAATTAAATCGCTGGGAGTAGCTACTCCTAATAACACAAAACTCAGACGATTATATTCAACATTATCAACTCGACGATTATAAAAAGAGCGAACCAAAGCGAAAAAATCATCTATATTAAACTGTAAACTGATGATACTATCAATTTCATCTATAAAAATAACGATATTTGAATCAACATATTTTAAAAGAATATCTCGCAGAAAATTACCAAAGAAATTTACCGCAGACAAAGATTCTTGATCATATTTATCCCACCAACTGTCTATATCACATTTTTCATTTAATTCAAAGGTATTAATTAATTCATTAATAATTCCTGAATACCATTGTAAAGGGGTAATATTAGCTGAACCAAATTCAGTTAAATCAATAGCAGCACAAGCAAATCCATCTACTTCTTTAAGTCGTTTCATTGTTTGAACTCTTAAAGAAGATTTACCCATTTGTCGAGAATTTAACACATAACAAAATTCTCGCTTTTTTATAGCCTGATATAGTTCATTATCGGCTTTTCTGGTAACATAAGTAGGAGCAGAAGCTGGGAGCGAACCACCTACTTGATATTCATAATTAACTGAGTTTAAATTTTCCATTTCACTTGTTGAATACTAATAAATTAGCGTAGCTCCTATGCTATAGCGGTTCTCGGTTGAGTGAGATATAAGAACCCCACCCCCAACCCCCTCCCCGCAAGCGAGGAGGGGGCTTATGATGTATCTCATTCAAGTGCATATCGTTATATTATAATCTTCAGTAATTGGACAAAAATATTGACAGTCATTGCGAGGGAAGGCAAGCAGTCACAATCCTTGGAATTGCTTCATTTCACTTCGTTCCATATGGCTAACGCAACGCTTACGCAATGACATTGTGTAATTAATTCTGTCTCACTACTTATTATTGAAGAATTTCGGTAACAATATCTTCTGGAGGTATTCCTGCTTGAATTAAAGCATTTGTTAATCCTTGCTCAAAATTATCATCTTCAATAACAATTTTATCATTTAGTAATCTAGCATGGAATAAAATAGTATCAGTCCAAGTTTGTTTTTCCCAACCTGTCATAATAATCAAAAATTGTCCTGATTCTTGATCACAAACTGAACTAAGTTTAAGTTTTTGTAATCGAGGTTGAATAGCAGATTCTTTTCTTAAAACTTGGGTTAAAATCTGAGTATACTTTAGTGATTTATCCATTGTAAAATTACCTCATTTTCAGGATCAAAAACAATTAGATTAATTTTATTACGTTTAATAACCAATTGAAAAATAGGTTTTTGAAAGTGTTTTGAATAAATAGCTTGACTAATTCCTAAAAAAAGTTTTCGTTCTGGTTCTTGTTCTTCTAAAGCCCATTGATAAAGTTGAAGTTGTCCTATGGTTTTTTCTAGTTCACTGATTACAGAAGGAGCATCAAAATCTTTAATTTCGATGGCAATTTTTTGGTCTTCTTTATCAGCACTGAAAAATTTTTCTGCCCCTAGATCGGCTTTGAGTAATGTTTTTTTTAGTGCTAAAATTAAGGGATCATCGGTAATTTGCCAACCATCCTTTTCTAAGGTATGACGTAATGATAAGTGTAAATTATCTCTCCTAGACATTTTTTTGTTAACTGTTGGTTATTTAGATTCCATATCTACTTTCATAGCACTTTGATAAGTAAGATAATACGGCTCTTGCGTCTCTTTTATGGTGATTGAGGATCGATGATAACAAAACCCTTACGGGACAAGAGTTATAAACAATTATTTCGATATTTTCAATGAAATGCCTACACAATAGCGCTTTCAATGATTTTGAACCAGGCTTTCCATAAAAATAACCAAAGAACCGATAATACTTGCATTATATACCATGACAGGACTTTGACAACTATTCTATCAAACATCATGTAACAAAACTTTACTAGTACCTAAATTTTGCTTTTTAAATGACATCAATTAATCTTGCAAGCGATCGCCAAAATAAAGCCGATATAAATTACATAGTGGAATTACCTTATTACCTTTTGATTCTGCCAATCCCATGCTTTTTAATTTAAAAGCATAAATCGGTTCTAAGGTAACGGCATCATCACTATTAACCAATTTTAACATAGCTGATTTTAGTTGTTTATTTTCTTCTAAAATCAAAAGATGACGATACAAATGGTCTTCATATAATCCTTCCTCAGTGGGAGCAATTGCTAAAAATTGCTTTAAAGTTAAGTCGCTAGTAGCAATATGATATAATGCCGTTCTCACCAAATAAGGATGACCGTCAATCATCCCCATTAATTGATTAACTTCTGTATCTGACCATTGTAATCCATGTCGTTTAACTAAATCCTGAACCTGTGCTAAACTAAACTTATTTAAATCAATTGGTAAACCCACATTAAAAGGAGATTTATTCACATCCAAAGAAATATAAACTTCCTGAGAATGGGAAATAACTAATCTCAGTTTTTGCCAAGTTTCATTATTTTTGCCTTTTTCATGCCATGAACGTAACATAGTGAAAAATTCATCAGCAATTTCACTATATTGAAAGATTCTATCTACCTCATCTAATCCTAGAATTACAGGCTGTTTCAATTCTTTTAAAAGATAGGATTGGAAATAATTTGTACAATTAGTTTGACTGCTATAACGTTGAGGTTTCCAATATTGATCTATCTTTTCTTCAATCCCTAATTCTAAACTGACATTGGCACAAAAAGACTCTAGAAAACTATCCAGATTTTTAAATAATTCTCGACTCCATAAATTAATAAATCCTGTTTGATAACCTTGCTTTTCTCCTTGATGTAAAATCCTACTCATTAATGAAGTTTTCCCCATTTGTCGAGGTGCTTTAATCCTAATTAATGCCCCAGGTTTTACAATAGCAGTGTAACAGGTAGCTTCAATGGGAGGACGTTCAACATAGAAAGGGGAATTTAGAGGAACTTGACCATCTAAATTTTCAAAAGGAATATTAATATCTCTTGGTTGAATAGGTTCAGATTTCGACTCAGGTACACCCTGAATAAAAGCTTTTTTAGTCGTTGCATCTTTTGTCCTCAAAACCGGAGTTAAATGCTCTGGAATATTTTCCATTTCAATGGCATTACATCCTAAATCAAAAGCACTTTTAATTGATTGTCCTGCAAATAAAGTATCGTAGAAACCAATAGCAAATTGTTTAGCGGCTTGATCACCAATTTTTTGATTCATCCCGACGACATAATTAACATAAGGATAAATACCTTCTGCTTGTACATCTGAATAACAAGCATTGAGAAAAACACAATCAATAAAAAAGATTTCTTGTAATGCTTTAAACAATTTGGCTAAAGGAGCAACTTTGACTAAAAAGGCTTCTCCATTATCTGCCATTAAAGCTAAACCCTGTTCTCCTCCACCATGTCCTGAGAAATGCACAATATCTGGCTTATGATCTAATAGGGTACGACGAAATTCTTGAGGACGGACTGCTTCTCCTATACTAATTTCAAATTGTTCACGGTTTAGGGAACGCTCCCAAGCACTTTTGATTTCCCTCACTTCCTCACTTAAACGCAACGGTTTTGTGTTGGTGGGGTTAGCGGTTAAAATAAGAATTTTTTTCATCACCGTCGTTTTATAAAGATATAGTTACCAATACTGTGTATGTGAAGTATTGTATCCTTTATAGTTACCAAAACCGTAACGGTGATCAAATCTCAGGCTATTTAGAGGTTGTTTGAAAAGTATTATATGAAACCCATAATCTCCAAAAACCTAACCCCCCTTCCCCCCTTCCCTACAAGGGAATGGGGGTTTTAAAGCCTCTCCCCTGGTAGGGGAGAGGTTTGGAGAGGGGTCTGTTTACACATTAAAAACTTTTAAAACATCCTCTTAGAACTTGAACAACAAGATCCCCGACTTCTTTGAGAAGTCGGGGATCTGAGTGCCTCTTGTTATACATACAAGCCTTTAGACACTGGGATAAAAGATACTTATTGCAAAAACTGTAATTATTGTTATGATTTCAGAAATTAGTAACTAATGTATTTCATTAGTGAAAAGAATCTATCAGGAGGAAATTCCTTTGTCTCGACGCTATTTATTTACTTCCGAGTCAGTTACAGAAGGTCATCCAGATAAAATTTGTGATCAAATCTCGGATACCATCATTGACGCGCTATTAGCAGAAGACCCTAATAGCCGTGTAGCAGCAGAAGTTGTAGTCAATACTGGTTTGGTGCTAATTACTGGAGAAATTACCACTAAAGCTCATGTCAATTATGTCCATCTTGCCCGTAAAAAAATTGCGGAAATTGGCTATACTGACGCTGGTAACGGCTTTTCTGCGGATAGCGCTAGTGTTCTAATTGCCTTGGATGAACAGTCAGCGGATATTGCTCAAGGTGTAAATACTGCTAAAGAAGCCAGAACCGAGGATAGTGAAGAACTATTCGACAAAATCGGCGCTGGTGATCAAGGGATAATGTTTGGTTTTGCTTGTAACGAAACCCCAGAACTGATGCCTTTACCCATCAGTTTAGCACACCGCATTGCCCGGAGATTGGCAGGAGTTCGCAAAGCTGGTATTCTCCCTTACCTGCGTCCTGATGGTAAAACCCAAGTTACCATTGTTTATGAAGATGGCAAACCTGTAGGCATTGACACCATCTTAATTTCTACCCAACATACAGCTACCATTGGGGATATTACCGATGATGCTGGGGTACAGGCTAAGATTAAGGCTGACCTGTGGACAGAAGTAGTAGAACCTATATTTGGTGATATTGCTATCAAACCAAGTGAGGAAACCAAGTTTTTGGTTAACCCCACTGGGAAGTTTGTCATTGGTGGACCCCAAGGAGATTCCGGTTTAACAGGACGGAAAATCATTGTTGATACCTACGGTGGTTATTCTCGACATGGTGGTGGTGCATTCTCCGGTAAAGACCCCACGAAAGTAGATCGTTCTGCGGCTTATGCGGCTCGTTATGCAGCTAAAAATATTGTTGCGGCTGGGTTAGCAGAAAAATGTGAAGTGCAGCTAAGTTACGCCATTGGTGTAGCGCGTCCTGTCAGTATCTTTGTTGATACTTTCGGTACAGGTAAAGTGGATGATGAAATTCTGTTGAACTTAGTCAAAGAAAACTTTGAACTCCGTCCAGCGGGAATTATCCATGTGTTCAATTTACGTAACTTACCAAGTGAAAGAGGCGGACGTTTTTATCAGGACGTTGCGGCTTATGGTCATTTAGGAAGAACTGATTTGGATTTACCTTGGGAACACACTGATAAAGTGGATGTATTAAAGAAAGCGGCGTTTGCTTAATCAGTTAGTTTGATAACAAGATTTACTTTGAGGTTATAGACAATTTAATTATCTATAGCCTCTTTTTTGAGAATAGCCCGCCTAGAGTTTTAACGCCCACCAGCCAGGGAATAAATTCCCTGTCTAAAAGCTGAAGTCGGTTTAAACCGACTATTTTAGCATAAATAGGATAATTTTTTTATTTTGAATTAAATAGAGTGCGTTTTAACGCACTTTAGCTTTTAGCCCGGAACTTAAGTTCCGGGCAGGCAGGTTTGTTATTAATCCCAATCAGGGAACATAGCTCCATCTTCGCCACCAATACCAATCCCTGTGTTATATATGCCAGCATCGGTAATGTTAAGATTGTCCATTGATGCTTGATAGACGTTGGAATCATTGACTGTGGCGCGGGTAAGATTTGCGCCGTTTAAATTGGCTTTTTTCAAATTGACGTTGGTAACAAAGGCTGATGTTAAGTTAGCACCTGCTAAGTTTGCTCCGGTCAAGTCAGCACCTTCTAAGTTAGCATTTGTAAGGTTAGCACCCTGAAGATTTGCGCCTCGCAAGTCTGCACCAATTAGATGAGTGCCACTGAGGTTGAGTCCTGATAGATTACACTGGATACATTCTCTAGTTGACAAAAGTTTCTGTAAATCTTTTTGGCTTCCAGCTTGAACTGAATTAGCTAGAAACAGGGGAGTTATCAAGGCCATAGCGGCTAATAGTTGAAGTTTCATACAATTTCCCCCTCTCACAATATAGTTATGTCTGTTCTTGTCCTCACGAACTCATTATCTCACTAATTGGCGAAAAAATGTTGATTTAAACTACAAGCTTGATATTTCTTTTTATAAATCAGCAATTGGGAATAGACAAGTGGTAAACTTTGTCAATTCGTAAGTCCTAGTTTTTTATAGTGGTTTTTGTTAAGATTGATGAAATTTTTCTGGTGAAATACCACTATGGCTTTATATGCAGAATTACATCGGCATTTAGGTGGTTCCGTTGTCCCTCGTGTCCTATGGCGATATTTCCAGCGTCATAATACTGAGTTGATTTCTCGCTTTGGTGAATATGCAGAGTTTGAAGATTTTTATACTCGTCCTCGTAATACTTTGGATGAATATCTAGAATTGCATACCCTTGTGGAAAGTGTGCAAACGGTGGAGACTTTACCTTACTTCATTTACCGCTTATTACGCGGTGCATATATTTTTGAGAATTTGGCTTATTTGGAATTACGCTATACTCCCTATTTGCGAACTCCTGAACATTTAAGTCAAGGTGAAAGAATTGATAAGATGGCGGAGATTGTAGATGTTGTGGGTAAATCTAGTCATGTACCCGAATATCCCATTGTTACTAGTCAAATTCTTTGTATGCACTCCCGTTTATCTTTTGAGGTAAATAAGGCAATTATTGATTTGGCGGCGCAAAATAGAGAATATGTCTGTGCGGTAGATATGGCTGGTGGCGATCGCTATTATGCCCAAAGAATGGCAGAATGGATCAGTTTATATAATTACGCCCATTCACTGGGTATTAACACCACGGGGCATCTTTATGAAACTAAGGATGGTTGTTATCCCGAATTGTTACCCTATTTAATGCGAATTGGTCACGGTATCCAAATTCCGCTTTTATATCCTGAATTGCTGCCAGAAATTGCCAGAAGAGGACAATGTTTAGAAGTTTGTCCGACAACTTACTTGAAAACAGGAACTTTACAGGATATTCGCCAACTCAAGTTAGTTTTTGACCGCTGTTTTGCAGCGGGAGTTGATATCGCTATTTGTACGGATAATGCGGGATTACATAATATGCGTCTCCCGTTTGAATATGAAAATCTTTTGACTTACGACATTATTAATTTTCAACAATTACAAGCTTGTCAAGATGCAGCTTTCCGCCATGCTTTTGCTTGGCCTCACAGTCAACGTCCAGCATCTTTGTTAACTGGGTTGTTGAAGTAGGGAACAGGGGAGTTGGGGGAGTTGGGGAGTTGGGGAGTTGGGGGAGTTGGGGGAGTTGGGGAGTTGGGGAGTTGGGGAGTTGGGGAGTTGGGGGAGTTGGGGAGTTGGGGAGTTGGGGGAGTTGGGGAGTTGGGGGAGGCAAGATTCTTTTATCCGCTACCTCCCCTACCTCCCCAACTCCCCCTACTCCTTTAACCTTCTACGCCTTCTGTAGCACCACCAATGGATTTCCAGGCTGATAAGCCACCGCCCAGTTCAGCTACTGTGGTAAAACCGAGGAATTGTAAGGTTCTCACAGCTTGGGCTGATTGGCTGTCATTTTCGCCATAAACATAGATTTGGCGTTCTCTGTAGAGGGATATTTGGGCGCGAGATTCTAAGTCATTGAGGGGGATAGAAATCGCTCCTGTGATGCGGCTATGATTGTATGTTGAGCGATCGCGCACATCAATAATTGTAAAAGCAGGTTGACCCCATTGAAGACTTGTCTTTAAGTCATTAACATCAGCAACTAAATCAATACTCATAAGTTTTTTCTGCGGCTAATATCATCAGAAATCTACCAAATATCTCTTCTTAATGCGGATTTCTTTAGAATGACAGCAGATTCTAAAAATTAATCTTTTGTAATCATAATATTGTAAGCTAATGTTCTCTAGATGCAAAAAATACTTAATTTTTAATTTTTAATTGTTAATTCCTCCTATGGTATCTACTATTCAAGCTTTACCAACAGAAGTTGTATATTTAATTACGGCAGGAGAAGTAATTGATTCTTTGGTAGCTGTTGTCAGGGAGTTGGTGGAAAATTCTCTTGATGCTGGGGCAACGCGCATTGTTGTTTCTTTATGGCCGCAACTGTGGCGAGTTCGGGTGGCTGATAATGGTCATGGGATGAATTTGGATGATTTGCAACAAGCCGCAACTGCACATAGTACCAGTAAGATTCATTCTAGTGCAGACTTATGGAAGATTAACAGTTTGGGGTTTCGGGGTGAGGCTTTACATAGTTTAACAACTCTGGCAAATTTAGAAGTTTTAAGTCGTCCTTTAGGGGGAAGTGAAGGCTGGCGAATTAATTACAATAATGAAGGAGAAGTAACAGAAGTAGACTTTGCGGCGATCGCTCCTGGTACTGTCGTAACAGTTAATAATTTATTTGCTAATTGTGAAAACCGTCGTCAAGGTTTACCTCCGACAAATCAGCAATTAAAAGCTGTACAAGGGATAATTCAACAAATAGCTTTATGTCATCCTCATGTTAATTATCAAGTTTGGCAAAATGATAAAGAATGGTTTACGATTTGTCCCGCATTAACTGTGGGAAAACTAATTCCCCAGATTCTCACCCAAGTCCGACAAGATGATTTACATGAGGTAAATTTAGAAATCCCCAATCGGGAAAATTGGTCTTTGCATTTAGTGATAGGATTACCCGATAGATGTCATCGTCATCGTCCTGATTGGGTGAAAGTGGCAATTAATGGGAGAATGATTAAATCGCCGGAATTAGAACAGACAATATTTTCAGCTTTTCATAAAACATTACCACGCGATCGCTATCCTGTTTGTTTTTTACATTTAACTATTTCCCCTGAACAAATTAACTGGAATCGTAACCCAGCGAAAACAGAAATTTATCTGAATGAACTACCTTTTTGGCAAGAACAAATTACTGAAGCCATTGATAAATCATTGCGGATTTCGGAAACTAATATAAAAGAATCTGTTCACACAACCAGAGTTAGTAATTTATTAAAAGTAGCAGAATCTAAAGGTGAATATAATTTCAATTCTCAAAGTTCTCAAAATTTCCAAAGTAATGAAAATCAAAATTATTTAAAAGCTATTGCTCAACTGAGTAATACTTATATTGTGGCTGAACATTCTGGAGGAATGTGGCTAGTAGAACAACATATAGCCCATGAACGAGTATTATATGAACAATTATGTGATAATTGGCAATTAGTCCCTGTGGAAACTCCAATTATTATTTATCAATTATCACCAGCGCAGGTTTCCCAATTACAACGGATTGGTTTAGATATTGAACCTTTTGGTGATAAACTTTGGGCAGTGCGAAACATCCCTAATATGTTAAAACAACGAGAAGATGCTGCTGATGCCATTTTAGAGTTAAGTTGGGGAGGAGATTTACAAACTGCTCAAGTTGCTGTTGCTTGTCGGAGTGCAATTCGCAATGGTACAAAAATGAGTTTACCAGAAATGCAGACGTTATTAGATAATTGGCAACAAACCCGCAACCCGCGGACCTGTCCTCATGGTAGACCAATTTATTTATCTTTAGAAGAATCGGCATTAGCGCGGTTTTTTCGCCGGAATTGGGTAATTGGGAAAAGTCATGGGATTTGAAGCTTATCAGAGTATTATTTTAGTCCCGTCCCAATTTCAGCGCGGAAATTGCCGTTTTAAAGCTGCAAAAACTGGACAAGGGGCTGATGTTTGTAAATTCTCCGGTTTACTCCAGGTAAAGGGGGCTTTTTGAGCCGCAGACATCCATAAAAGTTTTTTGGCTCTAGTCATGGCAACATAAAGTAAGCGATATTCTTCGGCGATTTTCAGGTATTTTGATTCTTCCCAAGCTTGAGGAATATCAGGTATAGGTTTTTTGTGAAGTCCCGCACGAATTTGGGCGCGGACGACTTCTGATAAAGTAAAATCACCTAAAAATTGTCCTTGGGGGGGAATCCAAAATCTGCCAGGAATTAAATTTTCATGAAGAAAAGGCAAAAATACATAATCCCAGTCTAGCCCTTTGGCTTTGTGCATGGTAATAATTGTTAATTGCCCTGCTTTAGTATATTGTGCTTCCACATTCTCTGGTTCTACAGATTCAAATCTTTCGGAACTGACAATTTCACTTAAAGCTAATATCATTGCCCCCATAGAACTATTCCCAAAAATTTGCAAATTTACCCGTTCTGCAAGTTTATCAGCAGTAGCTAATTCGGCCTGATCATATTTTAAAGTTAAGGCAAAAAAGGAAATTATTTGATAAAATGGTAGTTCTAAATAAGCCCTAAGTAAACTCCGACAAAGATGAGCTGCTTTTTGCACTATTTCTATTTGGGGTGCGCTTAAAAGACTTGGATATAAAAATTCTTCGGGTAGACTAGCTAGAGTGTTAATATCTTGAGTCGGAATTAATTGCCGTTCGACGAGAACATCTAAAGTAGCTTTGAGATAATCGGGAGAATGGGGACGATCACAAAACTGTAATAATGATAAGATCTCTTGAGGAACATGAGAACGGCGTTCTTTTTCTCCCACATCATAAAGTTTAATTTTATGTTCTTTGCATATTGGTTCTAAAGCCGCAGCTAACCATCTTCCTTGACGATTTTCTCGCACTAATATCGCTGCACAAGCTTGGGGATTTTCTGTAAATAGTTCAATTGCTCTTTGGGAAAGTAATTCAACTGTATGATGAATATCTCTAGGAGTATAAAGTTCCAAACCTTGTCCCACAGGTTCAGGATTGCCATTTTCTTGATTAACTGGTTGAATTTTCTGAATTCTAAATGGTGGTTGTCTATGATTAGTTTTGACAAAATCCTGATTATTTACCCATTCTAAAGCAAAGTTAGCCGCATCAATAATTATTTGTGTACTACGACCAGCTTGATCCATTTCTGCCAGTCTATCTTTAGTTTGACAATCTTCACAAAATTCCCGAAAATAAATCGGGTCAGCAGGTGTAAAAGTGGAATTAATCGCTTGATTAGGATCACCAACTCTAATTAAATTTAAGGCTGATTTATCTAAGTTATCTCCAAATTCTTGACTAGCGAGTATTTCTAATAAATCTGTTTGTAGGGGACTAGAATCTTGAGCTTCATCTTCAAAAACAGCAAAAACTTTATTTTGTTCAATGCGGCAGGTACTAGGATTTTTTAAAACTTTTAAAGCCCCTAAAATCATATCATCGTAATCAATGAAATCTTGCAACTGCATGATTTTTTGATATTGTGCATATAATCCGGCTGCAACTTTCAAAATTCCATATTTATCTGAAGTTTGTTCACTCCACTTGAATAAATCTGCGGGTGATATTCCTGAACTTTTCGCTTCATGAATCACCGTATAAGCTAAATCTGGTAATACTTCCGTTCTTAACACTGACTGACGACGGAGTTTTTCGGTTTCTTCTCCATCAAATTGCTTTCCTGCAAGTAAACGTAGATAAATTTCTGGATCATTAGCAATCCATTGTTCTACTGCTGTCCGAATGAATTTATGACTTTGATTCGGTGTAATTAAGGTCGCATTTTCTAACTGTAACCCGGATAAATGAGGATGACGACTAGCGATAATTAAGGCTAAACCATGCAAAGTATAAACTGCAAATCCTGTTTGTGGTAAAGATAATTTTTTTAAGTTTTCCCGAATTTTAAATTTAATATTTGCAGTTGCAGAACGGGTAAAGGTGACAACAATTAACTGTTTATAATCCTTATTACCTGTATTTAAATAATACTCATATTGACGAGCAATAGCGATCGCTGCGGCTGCCGCCATTCCCGTTGATTTGCCCGCTCCAGGCACAGCAGACACCGCCAATGGACCTGATTGCCAATCCGCCATTTGTGTCTGTCCTGGGCGCAGTTGGGCGCGAATGACGGCGATATTCTCTGTTAATTTAGTAATAGGTGATTGGTCATTAGTCATTAGTTTTTATACAAGCTGTGTAATTTGATTTAAGTTAATATCCTCAATGAGAGGAATATCTACAGGGGTAGGTTTATTACATCGTACGATGCCTGCGGAGCGCTGGGCGATCGCTTTACCCCCTAATTTTGCTAAACTAGAATAAACCTCACACCAGCAGGAGGACATAATGACTTTTACAACTGATGTCCAGGAAGATCAAGACTTACGCCCTTACCCAGAAACCTCTCTTCCAGATCATACCCAACTACCAGAGTCGGACGGCACATTTGTGAAAAACTTCCAGGAACATCCCCAAAGTATTCTACTAACTGATTCTATCAACCCAGTATTACAAAAACATCATCCAGACCGACAATATATTATAGGTCAAAATAGTGCTATTTATTGGCGCATTACTGAGCCGCCAGAAATTGGCGCACTAGCTCCAGACTGGTTTTATATACCCAATGTCCCACCTTTACTAGATGGTAAAATCCGACGTTCTTATGTGCGTTGGTTAGAACATATTTCGCCATTAGTTGCTTTAGAATTTGTTTCTGGTAATGGTGCAGAAGAACGAGATAAAACTCCTTGGAAGGGTAAATTATGGATTTATGAACAGGTGATTAAACCCGCTTTTTACGGCATTTATGAAGTGAATAAAGCCAGTATAGAAGTTTATGAATTAATTGGTGGAGAATATCAGTTATTGTCAGCAAATGAAAGAGGACATTATTCAATTACACCTATGGGTGTGGAGTTAGGTTTATGGCAGGGAGAATATCAGAATGCAGAATTACCCTGGCTGCGGTGGTGGGATTTGCAAGGTAATTTGTTATTAACTGGTGAAGAAAGAGCAAATCGCTTGGCTGCACAATTACGGGCTTTGGGAATTGAACCAGAAGCGTAATATTAAATTAAATGTAATGGTGACGGTTTTGGATTTAATGGAAGTAAAAACAAATAGCCCGACTGAGAATGAATTCCCAGTCTAATAGCAAAAGTCATCTAAAGATGACTAAATTTGATATTAGGCGTTAAAACTAATTCTCTCATTAATCTTCTGTTAAACTTGCTTGTAATTCAACAATAATACTCTCCATAGATTGAGGTTTTAACTCTCCTTTATGAAAGGCTAAAATCGCTTTTTTTGCATCTTCAGCAATTTCTTCACGAAGAGATTCAATCATTTGATTTTTAATAATTTCTAATAACATTTCTCTTTGTTCAAGAGGAAGTTGATTAACAGTTAAAATTGCCTGTTCTAATGTCACCCTAATTTAGGTTCTCTTGATTTAATTGACTTTCTTTAAATAGATTATAATTTATGGAGTAATTTAACCGCAGATAAACGCAGATAAACGCAGATGGTTTTTGGGCTATTTAAGGAAGCTAGGGATCATTTATCTAACTCTACCCAAGAATACGGTTTCTATTTACTTCTTGTATAGATCATACAAACTATCCAACCAGCTTAAAGAGTCGGTATACTATCCATCCTAAACCTAAACCGATGTTGGAAGTGCCAGCTAAAATCAGAAAAGAATGAAACTTGTTAAATGATTTTTCTAATCCTTCCCCAGCCACAGCCACAGCAACAAACACAGCCATAGCCCAAACCACAACCCCACCCACAACCCCACCCACAACCACAACTCCACCCATAGCTCCAACCACAGTCCCAACTACAGCCGCAGTCATAGCTCCAACCAGAGTCCAAGTCACATCCCAAGCCCAAGCCACTGCCACTGCCCAAGCCACTGCCCAAGCCACTGCCACTGCCCAAACCGAAAAAGGAGTATTAACGCCGGTTATGATGTAGCCAATTAGCCAATAAGTCAATAATAATATAGTCAACGAAACCCAAGGAATTGTTTTAGCTGGTTTATTCCTAATAGTTTCTTCCTCTACTGTAGGTCTAGAGTAAACGTATTCTTTTCTGTAAGTATCTTCAACTGGAGGTGGAGGTGTTACTGTTGGATCTTTTGCCTCTACATTACGACCTTTTACCACTACATTAACAATTTTTGTTCCTGCATTAACAATATTTGCCACTGCATTAACAATTTCTATACCTGCATTGCGACCTTTTACCACTACATTAACAATTTTTTTTCCTGCATCACCACCTTTTGCCACTGTATTAGGAATTTTATGCTTGTAATTTAACATTTCTATCCATGACTGCATGGACTGAGGACGGTCTTTTGCTTCTAACGCCATACCTTTGAGAATTGCTTGATTTAATTCCTTGCTGATACCAGAAATAATTTTCTGCGGTGGAATTAATCGCTCTCTACCAACTTTACGAGCTAAAGAATTTGTCGGGTATTGACCAGTTACTCCATAATAAAGACTAGCAGCTAAACAGTAAATATCTACTCGTGGATCTCTACTTCCTTTAAATATCTGTTCATAAGGTGCAAATTCCCTATTAGCATCTCTATCTGTCAACGTTCTACTTAAAAAAATTATTTCTTTAGCAATGCCAAAATCAATTAAAACTGCTTTACTATTATTTCGTATCATGATATTTCTAGGGTGAGTATCTCTATGCACTAAACCCGCTTTATGTACCTTTATCAAAGCTGCTCCAATTTGGCGAATATAAGTTATAATCTCTGCTTCTGGTAATGCTCCACTACGGTTAATTACTTGAAATAAATTTTCACCTGGTATAAATTCCATGACTAGACAATAGGTATTACCTTCCTGAAATAGTTCAATTACCCCAACAATATGAGGATGAGGATCTTTAGATAACTCTGCTAATATTTGTCCTTCTGCAATAAATTTTTCTATATATTTTTCATAATCTGGATCATGTTGCAGATATTCATTAGGTGTTTTAATGACAACTGACCGCTTTAAATTAACTTGTAATGCTTGGTAAGTAATTCCAAATCCTCCTTGTCCGAGAACTTGCTGAATTACATATTTACCATTTTGTAATTCTTGTCCTTTTACCCAAGTCATAAACACCTCTGATTTACAAATTAATACTAATTTTGAGTAGCAAATTACAGCAATTCTGATTTAAGTAAAATACAAAAAAGAATTAAACGCAGATAGACGCAGATAAACACAGATAACTTTGTATTTCATTAAATTAAAAAAAGCTATTTATTGATTAAAAACTGTTTATTTTTTGGTAGAAGTAGGATTGGGAGGTGGTGTTGTTGAACTCTTCCAACTAGCTATACCTTGAAGTAAACCCCCAAAAGCTGCAATTGCAGCTATAACTAATGTTAAAATCTGCATTCTTTTATCCCAATTTACAGAAAGTTTGTTTTCTGTTCCGTTATTAGTGTGACTTGCTGCATTAGTACTTTGACCTTTTGCATTGACATTTTGATCTTCTGCATTGGCATTTTGACTTTCTGCATTGGCATTGTAAGAATTGCTATTTAATAGTTTTAGCCATAATTCTATTGATTTTGGTCTGTTTTTGGCTTCTAATTCCATTCCTTTAAGAATTGCTAGATTTAATTCATTACTGATACTAGAAATAAGCTCTTGTGGTGGTGTTAAACGTTTATTGTCAATTTTACGTTTTAAAGCAGTTTCAGGAAGTTGACCAGTTATGGCATAATAAAAAGTTGCAGCTAAGGAATAAATATCACTAGCTGCGGTTGGTTTAGTATTTTTAGTGCAAAGCTCAAGAGATGCAAAACCCTCGACATTTTCTCTAACTCGTCGCGTTGTTAATTCATGATCAAAATCTAAAACTAAATCAAAATCAATTAATACAGCTTCAGATTTTCCCGCACGTAAAATAATATTTTCTGGCTGTACATCTCCATGAATTAAATGATGTTGATGTACAATTGTTAAAGCCGCGCCAATTTGTTGAATATAAATTAATGCTTCTTCTGAAGAAATTTTTCCCAGTTTATCTAAAGTTTCTCCAGGAATATATTCCATTACTAAACATGAATAACCTGCTTCTTTAAAAGGTTCGTAAAATTTGACAATATGTTCATGTTGACAAAGGGTAAGTTTTACCGCTTCTCGCATAAACATAGTTTCTAAACGTTCTTTCTCTAATTGATTAAGAGATGTAAGTGAATTAACATCTAAAGTTTTTAGCAGCAGAAAATCGTGCTGTTTGTTTTTAGCAATATAATTAATGCCAAATCGTCCTGTTTTTAACTTTCTCTCAATAGTGTATTTTCCACCTTGCAACTGATCACCTGCTACCCAAGCCATTTTTGCAACTCCCCAAATACTTGGATTAATTTTCGCACAAAAAGCTTGTGTAGTCTCTATCTAGCTTCAGTTTCTACCCAAAATCACGAAACTCCTTCCCATGCCATATTCTTAATATAAGAATCACATCTTCAATGCGTAATTCATCAACTTTCAACAGAAAATAATCCCTTGGTCTTCTATTAAACCTGCTTATATAATAAAAATATCTTAACTACTTGATTGTACGGGTAGGGGTTTAGCACTGCTAAACCCTTACACATCTACGCAAAACTGTTAAATTAATTTCTTCTTTCTGACTCGGTGACTTCTAGAGACTTCCAAATAAAAAAATGTCCCAAAACTGATGCAAAAATTCTCTCTCTGTGTACTCTGTGCCTCTGTGGTTCGTTTCTTGGGATAATTTATTTCTTGGAAGTCTCCTATTGCATTACTCGTCAATCTGCCAAGCATCTTTGGTATATTCTTCATCCAATACTTTCTTAGGACGAACCAAAACAATCATTTTTCCTAACAAGGGAATTGCTGGTGCAGTTTCAAACCATTGAAAGTCAATACTATCGCCGTTTTCAAACACAAAGTAATTGGAAATATCCCATTCTCTTTGAGCGCGATCTATAACGATCATAATTGGTTCAACTTTGTTTTGATGGGGGTTGGGGAAAATATCGCTTTTACCAATGACAACTACAGGATCTTCGGCATTTAGTAGCACTTTCCAACCTGGTAAAGATACCCAAGCTTGTTCTCCGGCAAATTTAACAATGCGAAAGGGTTGAATTTCGGTAATAAATGGTACGGCTTTTAATTCCTGTGGAGTTAATGGCAATTCACCTACTACTGGTAAAATCCGGGGTAAGTCTTCATCAATTTCTAGCCGATAAAATGGCAAAATAGGCGGTGCTACTTTAGCCGTAACGCTAAAATCCATTAACAGTTGTTCTAGTTGTTTTCTGGCTGTTTCGGAGTGAGCAAAGCGTAATCCCTTGGCAATTAAGCGCGATCGCTCGGATAAGTCAGATTTTTGTTTAGCATATTTCCAGGATTGATAAGCGATCGCATCTCCTGGATGTTTACTAAAACCTTCTGGTAAACTAGGAAACCAAGAATAGTCTTTCACTGCTTTGGCTATATCCCTGACTACATCGGCATCAAGTTTGTATTGATATGTCAAATCCGCAGTCCTGGCTCGGTCTTCTTGAGTTAGTCCACGTAACTCATATAACACATCACTACTTTTGTACTGGTAATATGCTAATGTTTCTGGTGATGAGCCGCATTTTTCCAGAGAATTGTAAACCTGAGAACCAACAATCACCTGATTTTGTTGAATCTGTTCAAATCCTGTGGCTTCAAAGATATCTTGGGGATTGTAACCGTTTTTTTGCAGGTAAGCGATCGCTTGTCCCCATTCCACCCAAGTCCCCTGTTTTTGTCTCAGCTTGACTAATAATTCTGTGGCTGTCTGTGCTGTATCCTCTGCAGGATTTTGAAGATTGGGCTGTGTTTCGGTCATAATTAAAAAGTGCGTCTTTAAAGTTAATACTGTCTGATGAGTGCGAAGAAATATAAAGTTGGGAAACTATATTCTTCTATTATGTGTGTTTTAATTATGAAAATAGTCAGAAAAAATAAGTGAGATATATAAACCAAGTTCGCTGTCAACGCCTAACCCCTGAAAGTGCCAAAAAACTTAATGTTCCCTACTCCCTCAACAAATGAGTAACGAAGTCCGCGCTATATTTAATCGTATTGCTCCTGTTTATGACCAACTTAACGATCAATTAAGCTGGGGACAACACCGCCTTTGGAAAGAAATGACAGTCAAATGGAGCGCAGCTAAACCTGGTGATACTGGCTTAGATTTGTGCTGCGGTAGTGGTGATTTAACTTTTCGGTTAGCACGTCATGTAGGGGTAACAGGTCAAGTTTACGGAGTTGATTTTTCTGCCAACTTACTGAATACTGCTCAAGAGCGCTGCAAAAATTACTATCCCCTACCTCCTATTAATTGGGTAGAAGCAGATGTATTAAATTTACCTTTTGATGATAATTATTTTGATGCAGCCACTATGGGTTATGGATTAAGAAATGTTAAAGATATTCCTAGTAGTCTCCAAGAAATATACCGTGTTCTCAAACCAGGAGCTAAAGCCGCAATTTTAGACTTTCATCGTCCCCGCAATCAACAGTTCCGCGCAGTGCAACAATGGTATTTAGATAATCTTGTAGTTCCCATGGCCACTAATCTCGGCTTAAAAGACGAATATGCTTATATTAGCCCCAGTTTAGACCGCTTTCCTACTGGGAAAGAGCAAATAGAATTAGCGCATCAAGTTGGTTTTGTGGATGTCACACACTATCCCATTGCTAACGGTATGATGGGAGTATTAGTAGTAATTAGATGATTGGTAATTACCCATTATCTATTACCCACTACCCATTACCTAATCCAAAAGCCTGTGGATTTGTCTCGAATTTTATTGTATATCTCACCCCCAATCCTGGGTGGATTAATTGGCTATTATACCAACGACATAGCCATAAAAATGTTATTCCGTCCCTATAAAGCAGTTTATGTTTTGGGGAAAAAAGTCCCGTTTACGCCAGGTTTAATTCCTAGTAATCAGGAACGGTTAGGACAAAATATTGCTAATGCGATTATGAAATCGCTACTGACTCCAGAGGAAATGCAAAATCTGGCGCGAAGACTCCTGCAACCTGAACGACTACAAGGCGGAATTTTCTGGTTATTACGTCTGGTAGTTGATCAAGTTAAAGGTGATAAAAACCCTCGTAGCACTAAGATTTTGGCGGGAGTTTTACGTGATTTATTGGGTGAATCTTTACCACGTCTTTTGAAGGTTTTAGCGCGACAAGAAACATTTTTAGAGACGCAAATTAACCAAATATTTGATAAGGTATTATTAGAGTTTCAACTTAGTGAAGAACAATCTGTCCGGTTAGCTGATTGGTTATTAGAGATAGTTTTACCTCCCGATAGATTACGACAAGTTATTATTGATTTTTTAACAGATCGGACAATTCACACCATTGATGAGAGTTTTCGCGAAAAAACCAGTGGTACTTATTGGGTAGTGGCAAATCTGTTTGGGTTGAAGAATACTTTGACTCGGTTACGGACATTTTGTTTAGATGAAAAGGAAGCAACTAATAAAAGATTGCAAGAATTAATTAAAGATTTAAAAATGCGCGATCGCATTAAGGAATTATTACAAAATTTATCTTTGCAAAATCTTCCTGTTGGTACAGTCCGTCAACTGCGAAAAACGATTAGAGATAGTGTGCGTGAATATCTCCAAAATAGTGGTAGGGACTTGCTCAAAGAATTAACAGAATCGGCTGACTGGGAAAGAATTTCTGTTGTCTTGTTAAATCGCTTAAGTAGTTCAGCCGTTGTCAACACTTCTTTAGAAGTTGTGGCACGGGATTTAGCATTAATTTTAGAAAAGTATTTAACTCAAGATTTAGAAATTATTGTTGCTCAAGCAATTCCTATTTTATCTATAGATCAAGTGATTGTGGAACGAGTAAAAGCCACCTCACCTGCTGAATTAGAAGATGCTATTGAGGGAATTGTCAGAAATGAATTACAAGCAATTGTCACTTTAGGTGGTGTTTTAGGTTTTGTTGTCGGTTTGTTGCAAGTAGGATTTCTATTTTTGAGTCAATCTATGTAATTGAGAATTGGGAATTCCTACTAACAACTGACAACTAACAACTGACAACTGTACGGGCGAAGCATTTGGAGAACTATTTTTGGCAATGACCGATAATTTATCTTCCCAATGCTTCGCCCCTACTAACAACTGACAACTGACATTTTACTTTTACAAATTTTAAAATCTCAAAGACTACAAAAAACCGCCTTGGTAATGTTCCTAGACGGCTCTATAATTTATCGCAATTACTAATTAATAGTATGAGCCTGTTTTCCGGTGGTTAATAGCAGTCATAGCATCAGGCTTGAGTAATTTACCGTTGTCTACGGTTGCGTATATTACCCAATGATCACCGCATTCTAGCCGCTGCTGCACTAAACATTCTAGATATGCACAAGCCTCTGTTAAGATGGTACAGCCATTATCCGCTTCGGCTTTGGGGAAGTTAGCAAATCTATCTTCTCCAGGTTGGAAACTCTTGCGAAAATGCTTCATGTATTCCAGATGAACACCTTCAGGGAGGATATTCAAGACAAATTTACCACCAGGATATAATAGAGATTCAACGGCTCGATCTTTAGCGATCGCTACCGTAATTCCCGGTGGGTTAAAAGTAGCTTGAGATACCCAAGCACCCATCATCCCTGTAGAAAATTCTCCCTGCTTGGCTGCAATGACACAGACAGAACCAATAATCCGGCCTACAGCTTGTTCTGTGGGGGTTGCAGCTTGTTGGGGAACACGAACTTTCTTGGCTTTTCGCAAACTTTGAGCAAAGTCTGTACCGACTTCTTCGCAATATTTGAGAGTAACTTCATCAGGTTTAAACTTGACTTTTAGGGTATCAAAACCAAAACGATAGCCAGCGTCTCGGAGTTTGCATTCTACCAAGTCTAAAGCTTCACCACTCCAACCGTAAGAACCAAATACTCCCGCAGGTTTGGTATTATCACCTGTAGAGAGGACAATTCCTAAAGCGGTATGAATAGGAGTAGGTGCGTGTCCACCTATGGTGGGAGTCCCAATGATAAAACCATCTGCTTGTTCCAATGCAGTGCGGATTTCGTCAGCGGTTGCAAATTCGCAGTTCACAGATTTAACTGCAACGCCACCTTTGGTTAATCCTAAAGCCATTGCTTGTGCTAAGGTGGCAGTGTTACCATAGGCAGAGGCATAGAGAAGTGCTACAGATATTTCTCTATCTTTTTGAGAGCGACTCCACTCACTGTATAATTTTGTTAATTCGATTAAACTGGTGCGTACCAAGGGTCCATGACCAACAGCATACATTCTGACTTGGAAATCGGAAATTTTCTCCAAAGTTGACTCAACATGAGTTGCATGAGGAGCCATGAGGCAATTAAAGTAATAACGTTGGTCTTCTTTGAAAGTTTCCCAATGATCATCAAATACTTCTTCACCGCAGATATGTGCGCCAAATAGCTTATCTGTAAAGAGAATTTGGGTTTGTTGGTCATAAGTACAAAGTGCTTCTGGCCAACGAGGACTAGGAGTAGGTAAGAATTTCAAAACATGACCTTTACCTAAATCTAGGGTTTCTTTCCCCCGCATGACTAAAACTTTGATATCTTGGTCGGTGAAAGCAGCACGTAAATTATTCGCAGCGGGAAGAGAACAAACAAAGGTAATTTGTGGTGCAAATTGTAAAATTGCTTTTAAAGTTGGGACACGGTTGGGATTAAAATGTCCCAAAATCACATAATCCAACTTTTGCACATTGATTGTTTTCTGTAATGCTTCCAAATAAATTTCTGTAAATCCTTCTGCTGGAGGATCTGTAATAGCAGTTTTATCGGATTCTATTAAATAGCTATTAGAAGTAGTTCCCCGTTCTAGAGCATACTCAATTTCAAATCTTAACCGCGATTTACTCCGCGCTCTCATCACCTTTGTGTTAGTAGCAATTGGTAGGATTTGTACGTCTCTTGGTCTGGAATCGCTCATGGATGCTTGTTGGGTCGAAAAAACTTGAGAAACCCAATTTTTAGCGGATTCAACAGCGTTAGAAAATGAATCTGGAAGTGTCATAATAATTATGAAAGATGGGTAAATATGAGGAGTCAGGAGTCAGGAGTCAGGAGAAAGAAAAAAAAGAAGAAAGAAGAAAGAAGAAAGAAAATTATTCACTGACAACTAACAACTGACTAATTAATAGTAATTTCCGACTTTGCGATGACGGACTGCGGTAATTCCATCTGGTTTGGAAACTTTTCCATCTGCAACTGTGCAGTATAAAATCCAGTGATCACTACATTCCATGCTATTAACAACTTCACATTCCATGTATGCGAGTGCGTCGGTAAGAATGGGTGAACCGTTTTTAGCAGTTTGGGTTTTTACTTCTGCAAATCTATCAGCACCGGGATTTAAACGTTTGAGAAAATGCTTTTTCAGGTCTTGATAATTGCCTTCTTCCAGAACGTTAAGAACAAAGCGATCGCCTACTTGCAATAAATTATCTAAAGCGCGATCTTTAGCTACAGCAATGGTAAAACCTAAAGGCTGTAAACTGGCTTGTGTCACCCAAGAAGCGATCATTGCGCCGCTAATATCGCCTTTTTTGGCAGTGACAATATATAAACCATTACTAATTCTTCCCAACGCTTTTTCCATGTTCACGTCGAGAGATTTGATTTGTTTAATATTGCGTTCCCGCACTAACAATTGTCCTAAACCATTTCCGGCTTCTGCAAATTGTTTATAGGTAGCATCAGTGGGGGTTTCCTTAATGCGAATAGCCGGGAAAGCTTCCTTAATACCTAAATCAATAAATTTGCGTCTGAGAGTATCAATGGGTTCATCATCACCACCATAGGACTCGAATAAACCCACAACTTGTTTGTTTTTAGCAACTGCTAATAATGAACTAATTGCAGATTGAGCTTTGATTGCACTGGTAGAAGGCATACCTACAATTAAACCAGAAGCTCTCCCGGCTAATTCTTGAATTTCTTGACTTTCTGCGGTGTTTAAATCCAATACTTCGACACCAACACCAGCTTTTTGTAAACCATCACCAATTGCGTGTGCTATGCGATCGCTATGTCCATAACCAGAGACATAAAACAAACCGACAGTAGTTTCTGTTTTCGCTTGTTTTTGACTCCAATTGTGATAACATTCTCTAAGAATATCAAGGTTATGATGTAGTAATGGTCCGTGTCCATTGGCAATAATTTTAATTTCACCAAGTTCACCCATTCTCTTCATTGCATTTAGCAAAGAACGAGCATTAGGACCCATTAAACAATCGTAATAAAAGCGAAAATCAGCTTCAATTGCTTCTAAATCTTCGTCGAAAGTGCGATCATCACAGTAGTGCATTCCGAAGGCATCACAAGTGTAGAGAACTTGGGTTTGGCGATCAAAGCTAAAAATAGTATCTGGCCAGTGTAAATTTGGCGCACTGACAAATTCCATTTCATGATCTTTGCCAATTTTTATGCGATCGCCACTTTTGACAATTCGCTTAGAAAAAGGCTCATGTACCAAACCTTCTAAAAATTGCAAAGCTACTTTAGAAGCTAAAACAGTGGCTCTGGGAGCTAACTGTAAAATATCTTCTACCAAGCCACTATGATCAGGTTCAGTATGGCTAACAATTATATAATCAATAGTTTTAGGATTAACTAAACCCTTGAGAGTCTGTAAATAAAGATCACGAAACTTCTGGTGAGAAGTATCAATTAAAACGGTTTGTTCACCTCTAATCAAATATGAATTATAGGTTGTACCATTTTGTAAACCAAATTCAATATCAAAACGATCCCGATCCCAGTCAAGAGAACGAATCGCAGTGGTATTAGGGGCAATTTCTACAGTTTGTATAGTTAATCGGTTCTGAATGTTCTCTGATATCGCTACCATGATTTCACAAGAGTAAATAAATAAACAATAATTTCTTCTGCCCCTATTCTCGCTATTATTTTCTTTTAAAGCTGTAATGAAAAGTATATTTCGGAAAATTAAAGTTGTAAGCATAGATACAATTTTTACTTTTAATTAGATTAAATTGGGCTAATAAATCACAAACTACAGCAATAATCAATACCCTATTTTTCGTAATTATTATTTATACTCATGTCTTATTGATAGAGTATCCTGGCTGTAACCATACTAATCATAAAACTAAGTTTACTTTTAAATCTTCATAATTTATGTTTAAACTTTATTATTACTTTATATTTATTTTGCAACTTTCTTTTAGGATAGTAGAAGGACATTATTTATGTCACTATCAAGGCGTTTTATAGGAAGAGTGCATAAGTAAATTTTATTGGCATACTATGATTACAACAGCGGCAGATTCTAAAAATTGGCTGCAAGTAAGCCGTTATAGTAATCGGGGAAGTATTTATTTGTTTGCTCCGATGATTAATTTTAATGTGATGGCGGAAGTTGGAGACACTCCCCCTTGATTTGAAGTGATTGTACTTACTGGGAAATTTAATGAATAATTCAACAATTACATCTGGATGGTAGTGAAGAAATTTCACGCCTATTTCAGCGTAGCATAAATAGATGTAATTGAATTGAAATAAATACTTTGATATTTGGTAATTGAATATCTGACTTATAATGGTTTGTCAAATTACTAACTTATATGCAGCAATAGTTAGAAATTTGATGTTGCCTTAAAGCATGAAAATTCAGTATTTATTATTATTTCTAAATATAAAAAGTATTGCCTTAATTTCCGAGTAGTACATATATAACGAATGCAGACAGTTGCAAACTGCTGTAATTCTAGAATTATGTCTAACAATTAAATAATACCTGTATTTAATAGCTTTTAGCCTTAAAAACTTGCGTTGGGTTTTTCAAATATTTGGAAAACTTCATATTAGCCATATTATTTTCTATTGATCTGTTTACTCAAAATGCAGACATAGAAATATATATGGTACACGGCAAGATTCAAATACGGGATGTCTTTATTTGAGCAGTTCATAATTCCACAAATCTCCAATATCACAATTTAGTTGGCAGCAATAAAGTCATGAATCACGGGCAACATTTCTCAAGATTGAAAAGATTCCAAGAACTTCTTTTAACTACTTTTCTTGGTGATATCCCCACAATTTTTGGTGGTGTAAAGTTACGCAATTTTCTATATCACGCTATTTTTTCGCGCATAGGTAGCTCAGTTTATCTTCAAGATGGCGTTGAATTTCTAGGTGCTGATGCTATTGAAATTGGGAATGGAACTTATATTTTCAAAGGAGTTCGTATAGATGGAAGAGGACATAAAAATAATAGAATTCAGCTAGAAAATGGAGTTGTGATTGAGCATAATGTGGTGATTGGGGCGTTAGATAATACTCGGATTCACATTGGTGAAGATACTTTTATTGGACCTAGTGCTTGTATTGCTGGCCCCGGAAATATTACAATTGGCAAGCATTGTTTAATTGCAGCCCATACTGGGATATATGCTAATAATCACAACTTTACAGATCCAACACAGCTAATCAAATACCAAGGCATTACTAGTCAAGGAATCGTGATTGAGGATGACTGTTGGCTAGGAGATGGAGTGAAAGTTTTGGATGGTGTCACTATCGGTAGAGGTAGTGTGATAGGTGCTGGTGCTGTTGTCACTAAAGATATTCCCCCATTTTCCGTAGCTGTGGGCGTACCAGCACGAGTAATTAAAAGCCGAGACGGTAAAAAACTTGTTAAATTTACAGACTCCTCTCTATTAACTTCAAGCTAGGTTTTTACAAGATTCGTCTGGGTAATTGGCTGTTTTTTATTCTAGCATTAGGCACTTGGGTAAAGCGGGTAGGCACACCAATTACCAAATCAGTCCACTTTAACGGTAAACTCATATATTGCAGATCCCCGACTTCTTCGAGAAGTCGGGGATCTAAATCTACCATCATAACTGGAGAATTAAGACCTTGGGTATAGAATTACGCAGCTTCGTATTTCTAGACAATCTACAACCTCAACACGCCGCATACATGGGAACAGTAGCCCAGGGTTTCTTACCATTACCGGGGGATACATCCCTATGGATTGAAATTTCCCCTGGTATCGAAATAAACAAGATTACGGACGTAGCCCTAAAATCTGCTTCTGTTCGTCCTGGAGTGCAAGTAGTAGAACGGCTATATGGACTATTAGAAGTGCATTCCGGCTCTCAAGGGGAAACGCGAGCCGCTGGAGATGCAATTTTGGCGTTTCTAGGTGTGAAAAAAGAGGAATGTCTCAAACCTCGTGTAGTTTCTAGTCAGATTATCCGTAATATTGACGCTTATCAAACCCAACTAATTAACCGTACCCGTCGGGGACAACTGCTATTAGCAGGACAAACCCTTTATGTATTAGAAGTTGAACCAGCGGCTTATGCTGCATTAGCAGCCAATGAAGCAGAAAAAGCCGCGCAAATTAATATTCTGGAAGTTCAAGCTGTAGGTAGTTTTGGCCGACTTTATTTAGGTGGCTCAGAACAGGATATTTTAGCAGGAGCAGCGGGCGCTTTAGCAGCAATTGAAAATTCACCAGGAAGAGAAAATCCTCAAGGTAAGCGGAACGAGTAAAGGAGTAAAAAATGGCAAATCAACAACATCTCAATTTATTACGATCAGGTGCAGTTACTTGGATAGAATGGAGAAACAAAAATCCCCACATTGAAATTGATCTTAGCTGTGCAAATCTACTAGGAGAAAACCTGCGGGGGGCAAATCTTCAAGGAGTAAATTTGAATAAAGTAAATTTAGCTCACGCTTTATTAGTGCGAACTAATTTTAGTCATGCTAATCTCAGTAATGCTATTTTTTACCAAGCTAAATTAATTGAAGCTAATTTAAGTAAAGCTAACTTGAGTATTGCTAATTTGAGTGGTGCAATCTTGATACAGGCTGATTTAAGTTTTGGAAACTTTATTGGTGCTGATTTAAGTGGTGCAAATCTAGAAAATGCTATGATTAATGATGCAAATTTAATTGGTACAGATTTGCAAAATGCTAATTTAAAAGGTGCTGATTTATCAGCGTCCCAACTTATTCGTAGTAATCTAGGTTTTGCAACTTTAATGGCAGCTAATTTAATTACTGCTAATTTGAGTGAAGCAAATTTATATGAAGCAGAATTAATGACTGCTCAACTTTATCAAGCTAACTTACATAAGGCTAATTTAACCAAAGCTCATTTAGGAAACGCATTTTTATCTAAAGCTAATTTGACGGAAGCCAATTTAACGGAAGCTGATTTAAGTTGGGCTAATTTGAAAGGTGCAAATTTAGCAGGAGCAAATTTAAAAGGTGCAACTATTAGGGGGGCAAATTTTCAGGGTGCAAATTTGAAAGGGACGATTTTAGAGAATAAGTTAGAATTATTAACACCAAAGAAATGCAATTAACGGTAACGAGGTAATATGTTAAAATAAAATCAACTGTAACACACCAAATTGATAATATGAATGCTCATAAAATCGAAACTGCTTTAACTGAAGATGGAACTTTGGTATTAAAAGGTTTGCCTTTCCATGCTGGTGATGTTGTGGAAGTGATTATTTTACAACCTCAAACCGCACAACATCAAATTAAATCTCTAGAAACACAAAATACCAATCTTTATCCTTTACAGAATACTCAGCCTTACCGCTATGATGATCCTACTGAACCTGTAGCTTTAGAAGATTGGGAGTTTTTACAATGATTATACTTGATACACATATTTGGGTTTGGTGGGTACAAAATGATGCAAGATTGACAGCACAACATAGACAATGGCTAGAAAATTATCAACAAGATGATTTAGGAATTAGTATTCTTTCTTGTTGGGAGATAGCAAAATTAGTGGAAAAAAAGCGCTTAATTTTACCATTAGCTATTAATGAATGGTTAGAATTAGCATTAACTTATCCAGGAGTGCAATTATTAAATTTAAATTTGCCCATAATAGTCGATTCAACTAAATTAAATGGTTTTCATAGTGATCCATTTGATCAAATGATTGTTGCTACTGCTAGGTATTATAATTGCAATTTATTAACCGCTGATGCCAAAATTCTTAATTATCCCCAAGTACAAACACTAAAATAAAAAAAAGCAGCGTCTTCAATAATTCATTCTTATACAGAGTGTGAGAACGAGCAAACGAGGAAAGATGATCATGAGCAAAATTCAAAATTACTCAAGTATTCCCGTTGTTGTGGTCACAAAAAAGATGGTTTTATCCCTGATGGTAAGTTATTAAATCCTCTGAATTTACCAACATTATGTTTATTTCAATTCAGTAGTTTAACTGGTGAAATTAAACCTGATGAAATCGCTTGTTTAAAAGCTGGTATTCCTATTGAAAATATTCATTTTACTATTGATCACCTTGGACTTAATGTTACAAGATTAAAAGATCAACGATTAGCTATAATTGACGAAATCAATGAAGAACTTGATGATGAAACAATTGATATAAATGATTTAGAAGAGAAAGTTGCAGCAGAATATTTTGGTAATGGTACAGGTAATTGGCCTCGGTTTTTTACAACTATTCGCTGGGTTTTAGGTGCAGGTGCGGAACGATATCTTAATAATATTTCTTATTCAGGTTAAGATTATGAACAATAAGATCCCCGACTTCTTAAAGAAGTCGGGGATCTGACTGACTTGAGCAACACTTGATTAAACAAAATAAAATCTGCCCTTTCATCTATCTAGAGAAATAGATTTTAGTTTGTAATTAATCTAAAATTAACCTATTTATAAAAAGGCTCTTTTTTTTTGAACAAAGCTGCAATTTTTGGAAAAAGTCTGGTAGATTATCGGTATTGAGTTTTGCATTCTCACTCTGATCTAAGAGAATTTTATCAACTCAATTCCCTGTTATTAATTTAGTTGGTGCATATTATGGATATCTTATTTGTTCACGGTGAAGAAAGTAAAAACATCATCGGATGTTATGGAAATATTGAAGGAATTGCGGCTGTGGTTGTCACAGTATTTCCAGACAATAGCAAGTATGAAATTATTGATTCTGTGTTCCGTCGTCGTCTGGGATTGAAGCCAACTGCTGATGATTTGCTAGAATTGGCTAACACCCATAAAGTTAAATATATTATCAGCAATAAACTCATGGAAAATGTTTACCATGGGGGAACATTAGAAAAAAATTATGAGTTTCCTGTCGAGATTCAATGGGAAACCAATGAAATTAATATTGAGAAATTGCTATTTTTAACTGAATGTTATCTCAATGAAGGGAGGTTAAATTTAGCTGCTGATGTCGAAAACGTCATAGAAAAAGAATTACGGTCTTTCGATCTGCAAAAATGCCGGGATTCTGGTCAAGCCAGCCACAGGCTATTTGCATTCTTTCATGCTATCTCTGCTGCGCGTTCATCCACTCCCTCCTGGGCAAAATCTTAAGATAACTTAAAGGTTGATTACACAAAATAATCAATCTTTAAAAAAGCTTATAATTTCTTTCTCCACACTTTTTCAGAGTCTCGCTATATTAGCAAGTAATAGGAAAAGTTGAAAAGGAGTTGACAAAAGATGGAAACCAAGCCCATGAACCCATCTCTAGGACTCGCGGACATTCCCCCCGGTTATCTTAACATTATGGGTTATGTTGACCAATCAGAAGTTAATGGCCCTGGTTGTCGGGCTGTGGTCTGGGTACAAGGCTGTAACCGTGAGTGTTCTGGTTGCTTTAATCCCGACTCCTGGGCATTTGAGATTAATGATTTAGTGGCTATTGATACCCTAGCTGAAAGTATTCTCAAAAATCCCCAGAATACAGGTGTAACTTTTTCCGGTGGTGAGCCATTTTGGCAAGCACCTGCATTAACAATTCTAGCGAAAAAGTTAAAAGCAGCGGGTTTAAATGTCATGTCTTTTACTGGTTTCACTCTTCAACAATTACAATCTAATTCTGCCCCTCCAGGTGCAAAAGAATTGTTAGCAGAATTAGATATTTTAATTGATGGTCCTTTTGTCAAATCTCTAGCAGTTAATTCTCCTGATTCTCCCGTTTCTTCTAGTAATCAAAATGTAAATATCTTTAACCCAGAATTTGCAGATAAAATTACTTGGGCTAGTGATCAAATTGAAGTTCACATTCTCAAAGATGGAAATCGTATTGTCACAGGTTATCAAGGTTTGTTGGAATTAAGTTAAGAGTAGGGGTAAAGCAAGAGCTTCATTGGTGGCTTATCTATTGGCTTTCACACCCGCCAGGGAATAAATTCCCTGTCTAATAGCTCAAGTCCGTTAAAACGGACTAATAAATTTTCCTAGTATTCAGTCATCTTTAGATGACTTGCGCTATTAGACTGGGAATATGGCTTACGCCACGCTGCGCTATCATTCCCAGTTGGGTTATGGGTTTTACGTTAAGTTGACACCAATGAGCATTGCTAAACCCCTACATATTATTTACTCCATTAACAGTAACCTCAAAGGATCTAAATGTACATACCAAGGAAAAGGTTGATCTTGAATATTTACCCATTTTTCTTTATAAATTTCTCCTTGTAAATGATAATCATGGGGATGATTTCCCACAGAATTAAGTTTAAGGAATACTGTCATTCTGTGAGGTGTTTCACTGGTACGAACTAAATAACAGGGAAATGTATTTACTTGTTGAGGATCTTTAGTGAAAATCAAATGGTGAGCGCGAATACCAACATGAGATAATTTTGCAGGAATTTTTTCTCTAACTTCCAGAGTACAACCCCAATCAATTGCTTCTATCTGTTGAGGTGATAAAATATTAGCACGAGAAAAGTTTTTACAACCAGTAATTTGAGCAACATTTACACTAGCAGGATGTTGAAATATCTCATATTTAGAACCATAATGAGCGGCTTTTCCTTGTTCTAATACTAACAAATTGGGACATAGGCGATAAGCCTCTTCCATATTATGAGTCACAAACAAAGTTACTCCAGAATAATCATCCAGAATTTCTGCAACTTGTTGTTCTAATTGACTGCGTAAATGTGTATCCAGGGCAGAAAATGGTTCATCTAAAAGTAATGCTTCTGGTTTGCTGGCTAAAGCCCTAGCTAATGCTACCCGTTGTTGTTGTCCCCCGGAAAGTTGGTGCGGATAGCGATCGCCAAATCCTTGTAATTGCATGGCTATTAATTGCTTTTCTACCTCTTCTTTAGCATTTAGATATTTCGGTAAACCAAAAGTGATATTTTGCGCCACAGTCATGTGTGGAAATAAGGCATAGTTTTGGAATAAAAAACCAATCTGTCGTTGATGAATAGGAATATTAATGTTCTTTTCTGAGTCAAATAATACTCTACCATTTAAAATTATTCGTCCTTTATTCGGTGTTTCTATCCCCGCTAGACAACGCAAAATCATACTTTTTCCTGCCCCGGAACTTCCCAATAATCCTAATGGTTGATTGTCAGTATTAAAGGCAACTTGTAGATAAAAGTTGTCTAGTCTTTTTTGAATATCTAAAACTAAACTAGATGTATAGGAATCAATTAATAAAGAATCAGATTTACTTGCTAATTTTATTTGCTTTATTGGTACTTTTGTGAGTTTGCGTTTAGCTGGAAATTCTTGCCATAAATTAGCTATAATAATTCCTGAAAGAGAAACAATCATAATTACAATTGACCAAAACCAAGCTTCATTCATTGCCCCCGCTTCCACAGCAAAATATATTGCCATTGGCATTGTTTGAGTTTGTCCAGGGATATTACCTGCTAACATCAAAGTTGCCCCAAATTCACCCAAAGCCCGCGCAAATGCTAAGGTAGTGGCAGCTAAAATCCCAGGAAATGCTAGGGGTAAACTAATCCGCCAAAAAATTGTGAATTCTTTCGCACCCAACGTTCTCGCTACTCGCAGCAGATTGGCATCAATTTGGCTAAAAGCTCCCAGTGCAGTTTTATACATCAATGGGAAGGAAACTATTGTAGCAGCGATCGCTGCACCATACCAAGTAAACACAATTGTGGTATCAAACGGTTCTAGCAGTTTACCAACCGGACCATTTTTACCGAAAAATAGCAGCAGTAAAAATCCCACCACAGTAGGTGGTAGAATCAACGGTGCAACAAATATCCCCTCAATTAAAGATTTGGCTTTACCGCGATATCCCAACATCCAATAAGCAGCAGATATACCCAAAAAGAAAGTAATAAACGTTGCTAGTAAAGCAGTTTTGAGAGATATCCAAAGCGGTGACAAATCCTGTGGCATAGTTTTTAAGGTTTGACTAAGTAGGTTAGCATTGAAAATCGTCCTTATGGCACTAGGCTTGAGGCAATACTTCGACTTCGCTCAGTAACCAGAGGCAAGAGTGAAGAGGGTTTGGGCGATTTTACTTTTCATTGCTTGTCAGAAGTCGGGAATCTGAAATTTCACCTATGATTAAGGCAAAATAAACCCATATTTCTTAAATACAGTTTTAGCTTGATTGCTAGATAAAAATTGAGAGAATTCTTTAGCAGCATCAACATTTTTGCTACGTTTAACAACTGCTAATGGATAAATAATGGGAGAGTGGTATTTTTCATCTGCTGTAACTACAACTTTGACCTTATCAGAGATTTTGGCATCAGTTATATAAACTAAACCTGCATCAGCATTGCCACTTTCTACAGATGCTAAAACTTGACGCACGTTATTAGCAAAAACCAGTTTTGATTTAATTTCTGACCAAATTTTCAACTTTTCTAATACTTGTTGTGCGTATTGTCCTGCGGGTACACTTCTCGGTTCACCAATAGCGATTTTTTTAACTTTCGCATCTTTGAGACTGTAGAAACTGGTGATACCAACAACATTTTTAGGTACTACCAAAACTAACCGATTTTTAGCAATTATATTCCGAGTCCCTGCAACTAAAAGTCCTTTTTGTTCTAAAGCATCTACTTGTTTTTTAGCCGCAGATATAAAAATATCCGCCGGCGCACCTTGTTCGATTTGTTGCTGTAATGCACCGGAACTACCAAAGTTATAATTAATTTTGACGTTTGGTTTACTTTGTTGGTAGAGGGGTTTAATTTCTTCCAGTGCCTCTTTTAAACTAGCAGCGGCGGATATGAGTAAATTGTTATTAGATTGTGCTGATACAGGAGAAGAAGTCAGGATTGGTAAGCCCATAACCAGTAGTAAAGTAGCTAATGCTGTCGCTATTAAAACTAGTAGCTTTCTTCTTTTGATTGGCAAACTGGACTGAGAGAAATTTTTATTCATGGAATTGACACTCAGTATACTTTTACCAAGATTATCATAATATTTACCAGTTATATTGGTAAATATTTCCTAAAAAAATCAATTTGTGAAGATCATTAATCTCATATATTGTGTCCTAAGCTACTTTTTCCAATAGAGCTAGAGGATACTTACCAATTTGACTAAACACTAGGAAAATTTATGAGTCCGTTTTAACGGACTTGAGCTATGAGACAGGGAATTTATTCCCTGGTGGGTCTTAAATTGACACCAATGAGCAGTGCTAAACCCCTTGTATCGTCATCAGGAGAGAGGAAATCATTTAAGTATGAAATACTACTGTAATCAAGGGTAGAAACGCCAATAAAAAAATATGCCAAGATTGTAATTGCGTTTCTGATACTGGTTCAGATGGTGTTAATAAAGCCTCTATTCTTTGTTCCAAGCGATCGCCTGCACCCAAAGCAGCACAACAAATATCTGATGTAATTAGATTATTCCTCACGACTAACAGCAAGGATTCTGCTAATACTAAAGGATCTACTTGAGATGCAGCATAACTATCAGCCCGTAATTCTCGTAAAATTAACAATTCTTGCCATAAAGACTCTGTATTCGGCAACCAGGCGGTACAAGAACGCACCCAGCCCAGCCAAAAGAACCAAAACGTATCCCTATACTGATAATGCCCTTGTTCGTGGGCTAAAACACTTTCCAGATGGGCTGGAGAGAGAATTTGTAGTAGTCCTTGACTAACAACTAATTCAGGTTGCCAAAAACCCATTTGTCCAGCAAATAAAGCTTCTGTTTGTAGAAGTCGGGCTGATTTACCATCTAGAGTAATTTGGGGACATTCACGGGCAGATTTAATGGCTTTCCAGCCCTGAAAAGCGAGGTTGATACCTACGGTATTCAAAAATCCTAGAAAAATTAATGCGAGGAGATAGCTAAAAGAGTCGGTATACATTCCGCCCATTTTTCCCTGCGTACCCATACAGACTATAGAAGTGACTGTCATGAATATGAGTAAGGGGGGAAAAAGGAATAAAAACAAGGTTTTTTGCCATCTTAAATGCCAATTTCTTGGCTGGATACTGCCAGAGGATCGTAACCAGCAAGCAATGGTTACAGCAGTGATAATCATGAGTAGGTGCATAATTCTATTTTTCTCCTCTGGCTTCCCGTGCGGCTTGGATGCGTTTAGCGATCGCTTCGATTTGGTCACTAGCAGCTTGATCTAAACTATCAGCAAATGCCGCAATTACATCAGGATTTCCTACTGCTAAAAATCGCTGTAATTGATCATGGGCTTTAATAATATCTGCTTGTTGCTTAGTGAGCAATGGCCGCCAATAAAAGGCTTTGCTGTGCTTATCACAAGCTAACCAACCTTTTTCCGTGAGACGACGCAAAACGGTGGTAACAGAAGTATAAGCCAATTCGCGGTTAGGATCAGCCAGAATCCGATCATGTACATCTTTGACTGTTACTGAACTCAATTCCCAAATAATACTGAGGATTTCTGCTTCTAGGGGACCTAGGGACATTTGTTTGGGACGATAATCGGGTAATGGAGCCATGTTGATAATTTTGGATATTATTTCTATTTCTATTTTAACATTTTTAAAAGTTCAAAGTGATACTTCTGCAATATTTTCCAAACTAGGAAACTGTTGATTAATATCTATATTCACTTGTTTGATTTTTTGACGTTGACACCTCACTGCATATTGGCAAGATTCACAGATTTTCTGAGATTCCTTAATTTGCGGTAAGGATATATTATATTCATAATCTTTTATCCATTTTGTAAGATTGTTTAATAGTTGATGTAATTCCTCTGCTGTTTTTTGATGTTCTTTTTCATTATATAAAAATTTGATTTTTTTAGTTTGCCCTTTTGATTGCACAAACCAGTAAGTCATGGAAATATTTTCTAATAAATAGTTGCTAGTTTCTGCCATGACATACATATACAGTCTTGTTTGCCAATTTTGAGCTAATGTTTCTGATTTTGGTGGTTGGGGATAGGTTTTCCAGTCGAGAATTTGGGCTTGATTTTGATCAGCAATTAATAAATCATAAATAACTGTGAGGAGATAATCTCCAATTTGCAAGGTTCGATAATGTTCACTTTCTCGAAAAGTTTGATTATCAATATTAGTTATAAATATTTCTGGAGCAATTTTCCTAAAATCAGTCATCCAATTTTGCAATTGAGGATCTGCTTGTAGTAAGTTATTAATAGGTAAACCCATTTCTCGCTGCTGCATAAGTAAGTGAAACCGACTCCCTAAAATTTGATATTCTTCATGTTTAGGATCTAAAGGAGTATTCAGTTGTTCTAAATAGCTATGCTGGAATTTGCGCGGACAAGCTGCGAGTAAGTTGAGATGTCCTTGGGAAAGTCGGAGTATTTGGGTAGAAGTTGGTAGCATAATTTTATTTGGCAGAATTTAAATTATCCCAAAATCAGTATCTCCAATTATCTAATTGTAAAGGATAACCTAATAATTGAATCTTTTGATAGTGTTTAGTATTTCCTGTTACTAAAATTAAATTATTTTCTATAGCAATTGCAGCAATTAATACATCTGCTAATCCTATAGTTTGTCCAGTTTTTTCTAAATCGGCATAAATTAATCCAGATAATTCAGCACCTTTTTGTTCTAAAGATAAGATTTCCATTTGTGGTAAATCTATTAAAAATTCCTGAATCCGATCATTGCGGTTTAATTTTCTCCATCCTTTGATAACTTCTGAGACTGTAATTACAGATATTGTATAATTTTTAAAAATAGTTTTATAAGCAATAGCTTTAGCTATAACTTGGGGATTTTTACCTTTCCGAATTTCCGATAAAATATCTGTATCAATTAAAGTTTTATTTTTCACTGTTAATTTAGCATTTTTCAGGTTCGATGTTTTAACATATCTTCAATCAGTTGATCAACTAATTCTGCATCATCTGACCATTTGCCAATAAATGAATCGTTGAGAATCTCTGGTTGAGTCAATTGCTCAATCATGGCTTTAATTAAGTCTGAGATTTGACAATGATTAGTCTGAGTTAATTGTTGTATTTTGTCATAAGTTTCTTGATCTAGTTCTATTTCTATTTTTTTCATAATTAGTTATTATTGAAGTATAGAGAGCATTTATTATAGCGTAGTTGAGTAGTTTTTTTCCGATTTTTAACCTAATCAAGCAATTTGCTGTAACTTTTCTTGATAGTGTTCCATTACTTAGTAAAAAATAAAAGGTAAAAGGGTGAAGTGTGTATTCTTCGTTCATCCCCTTACCTTTTTCATATACCTGATGCTTATTTCATATTAGCTCGTGCATCCTTCACTGCGGCAATAAAAAAGAATACGGTGAGAGGAATGCTCAAAGCTAGGATAATGGCAGTGGTTTGGAAACCAAAATTTGGTTCTCCATAACTCAATTCAAACACCGAACCAACAGCCGCAATCGCTGTAAAACAAGCACCACCTAAAAATAAACCGCTTTTTGGAGTTAAATACACTACTAGACCACCCTATGCTACTGGTTTCACTGCTTGATACGAGAAGCCATTCTTCGATAACTCCTCGGTTAAAGTCAAGGAATTTTCTACACGATCTACAAATACCACGCCATTAAGGTGATCAAGTTCGTGGAGAATACAGCGACCCAGTAAATCATCGGCTTTTAAAGTTTGGGGGCGGCCATACTCGTCTTTATAGGCGATTGTTACCACTTCTGGACGTTTTACATCTAGATAGACGTTGGGAATACTTAAACACCCTTCCTGAGCCACAGAGAGCTTACTGCTAACCTGTTTAATCGTCGGGTTAATTAATACTAATGGCGGATGATCTGGGTTATCTGGTTCGCAGTCAATGACGATCAGCTGTTTATTGATACCAACTTGAGGTGCAGCCAAACCAATGCCATCTGAGCTATACATAGTTTGCAGCATTTCGCGCACTATTTGGCGGAGTTCGTCATCTATTTTGGTAACACGCTTTGCAGGTTGTCGCAACACGCGATCGCCTAAGTAGTGCATTTGCAAAGGTGGATTTTTTAACTTTTTCTTCTCGACAGCAATATCAGAGGGCATGGTTCTTGATGGCTTTATAGTGAATAATCTTACCAATCTAATTCTATCGTTAGTAGTCTAGTTCTTAGTTGATATAGTCCAATGACGGTGCATTAAATCATTATGTTCAAAGAAGAAGCTAGGTGGTTGGCAAATATTATCTATTCTCTCGACCCAAACACTGTATTCCCTATACTCAATATTGGTAGTTCAAACCAAAAATTTAGAGAACATGAACAACCTTGGATTGATGAACTATTATTCAAACCTGCTAGAACAAAGGGCTACTCAGTAATTCATGCGGACATGAAAAACGATACAGGTGTTGATCTAGTGGGGGATTTATGCGACCTTGATTTTTTACAGAAACTTTCAGAAATGAATATTCAATCTGTATTGTGTTCTAACTTATTGGAACACGTAACGAATAGAGAAGAAATATGTCAAATAATTAGCTCTATTATCCCTAAATCTGGCTATATTTTCGTTACAGTTCCTTATAAATATCCCTACCACCGCGATCCTATAGATACCATGTTTCGACCTGATATCCAGGAATTGAGTAGCCTATTTCCCGATTTCAAAATTGTCAATGGAGAAATTCTCGCAGGAGGTTATTTAGTGCAATCAACTACCATTACACCTGTATTATATACACTCGCAATGGTCATTCGACTTATGTTACCCATTTACCAACCTCTGAGGTGGTTCGATTCTCTAAAATACGCATTATGGTTGTTCAAAGATATTTCTGTTAGCTGTGTTGTGTTGGAAAAAGTTAATTAGGAAACAGGCAAGAGTTTTATTTCTCTCACTCAACAATTTCTTAACCGCTTACTAATTAATCAACCCGATTTTATCCAATTTCTCTGTCACGGTTGACAACTCACTACTTCCCAAACCCTGCCTTTACCAATTACCAATGACCAATTACCAATTACCAATCACCAATCACCAATCACCAATCACCAATCACCAATTACCAATCACCAATGACCAATTACCAATTACCAATTACCAATCAAATTAATTTACAAGGACTTGGTAATGCTTGTTTTAGTAAAATTTCATATTCTTCACTACTAACATGATAAGCACCAAATCTGGCTAAATGAGGATTCATCATTTGCGCGTCAAATAGTAGAAATTTTCTTTCTCGTAATCTTTCTACCAATTTCACCATTGCCACTTTAGAACCTTCAGAAATATTGAAAAACATGGATTCACCAATAAAAATACCACCAATGACAATCCCTAAAATTCCCCCAGCTAATTCATCACCTTGCCAAGTTTCAAAACTATAAGCGTAACCAGTTTGGTAAAGTAACCAATAAATCTTTTCTAATTCTGGAGAAATCCAAGTTGTATCGCGGTTAGCACAGCCAGCAACCACACCCAAAAAGTCCCGGTTAACGGCTACTGTGAATCGTTCCTGATTAAGAACACGCTGTAATGATTTAGGATAGCGAAAGCGTTCATCTAAAGGAATTAGAGTCCGTTCGTTACTTCCATACCATCCCAGGTTATTACTCTCATCAGACATGAGAAAATAACCTTGAGCATAACCCCGAATAATAGCAGCAACATCGTATTCCATTGTCTTCTTCTGAGATTACCCACAGCAAACAAATTCTATATAAAATATACAAACAAAAATGACTCAAGCAATTCCACCCATTACCTTACCACCTTCGGAAAATCCCCAAGAAGAAGGAGAATGGTTACAACAAAACTTGTTGCATTGGCTTGATCAAGAGTTTATTCCTGAAGCAATAAATCAAAATATAGCCCAGCGGGCATCACAGATTTTTGTGAGACAACGCATGGAAGGAGAAAATGATTTAGGTTCTCTGGTAATTGCTATTGTTACAGAGATGCAATCATTTGATTTTTCTAAAAGCTTTTTTGGGGAGTTTGCGATCGCCAACGCCGTTAGCGATCTACTCTTAGATAGTCTGGGAATTGATCATTGTTGTGGTCAATAATATCTTAGTTATTGGTAATTGGTGATTGGTAATTGGTAATTGGTAATTGGTAATAACAACTGACAACTAACAACTGACCACTAACAACTGACCACTGACAACTAACCACTGACAACTAACTACCAGCTAGACTTAACAACACCGGGTAACAAACCTTCATGGGCCCATTCCCGGAGGACGTTCCGAGATAGTCCGAAATCACGGTAAAAGCCTCTAGGACGACCAGTTAACCAGCAACGGTTGTGCTTACGAGTAGGCGCACTGTTGCGGGGTAATTGTTGAATTTTGCGGTGAACTTCTAGCTTTAGCAACGGAGATGCTGCTGTTCTGAACTCTTCTAGTAGTGCTTCCCGCTTGTCAGCATACTTAGCTACCATTTTGGCGCGTTTCTTCTCGCGCTCAATCATACTCTTTTTCGCCATGAATTCCCTAATGTAATGAAAGACAGCATTCTCTATTCTACACCCTTACTCACAATTATAGGGACATGAGAAATAAATTTTCCCAACCCAATACTCCCCAATATTACTCTCTGAGACTCTGCGACTCTGCGAGAGACAAATTCATATCACACAAATCAGCCAATTCACAAAGATTACAACCAGGAGAACGAGCTTTACACACAGCCCGACCATGATAAATTAATCTAATTGACCAATTCTCCCAATGTGGTTGGGGTAATAACTGCATTAAATCTTTTTCAATTCCTACAGGTTCGGTATTTTTCGTCAACCCCAAACGCTGACTTAACCGCTTGACGTGAGTATCTACTGTCACTCCAGCATTGATACCATAAGCATGGGCTAAAACTACATTTGCAGTTTTCCGTGCTACTCCTGGCAGCTTTAATAACTCTTCCATTTTGTTGGGAACAACAGCATTGAAATCATTGACAATCATTCGACAAGAACCTTGAATATTCTTGGCTTTATTGCGATAAAAACCCGTCGAACGTACCAATTCTTCTAACTCTGTTAAATCTGCATTTGCTAAACTTTCTACATCAGGAAATCGCCCAAATAATCCAGGTGTCACTTTATTCACTCTTTCATCTGTACATTGAGCGGAAAGAATAGTTGCTACTAATAATTGTACAGGAGTTGCATAATCTAAAGAGCAAGTTGCATCAGGATAAAGATACTGAATACGGGCAAGAATTTCTAAAGCCCGTTGTTTTTTAGTTAATGATTTACGAGTCACGTCGGAGATTTTAAATTTAAGATTATTATTTGGTGTAGGGGTTTAACACTGCTCATTGGTGTCAACTTAGGTTACAGATACTTCGACCCTTCGACAGGCTCAGGGCATCGCAAGCTCAGTACAAGTGGCTTATTTGTTTGGCTTCCACACCCGTCAGGGAATAAATTCCCTGTCTCATAGCTCAAGTCCGTTAAAACGGACTAATAAATTTTCCTAGTATTTAGTCATCTTTTAGATGACTTTCGCTATTAGCAAGGAACTTGAGTTCCTTGCGGGATGAAGATTTTGCGTTAAGTTGACACCAATGAACACTGCTAAACCCCCTACAATTACTGGATTTACAATTTCTGAAATAATTGTTGGATAAATTCCAATTGAGTTGTTTCTTTCACAATTAAGAAAATACCTAATCCTAACAGTAACACCAAACCAGTTTGCATCACACCGTCTTGAATTTTGTTAGGTAAAGGCTTACCAAATAATCCTTCAATTAATAAAAAGGCTAATTGTCCACCATCTAAAGCGGGAAGAGGCAAAATATTAATAATTGCCAAGTTAATACTAATAATTGCCGCAAAAGAAAATAAATTTGTGCTATCACTAGCGGCTAATTGTGCGCCAATTTGGACAATTTTCACGGGTCCAGAGACTTGTCCCACAGTTTGCCCAAAATTAGTAATTAACTGCCCAAAACCTTGAAATGTCCCCACAACTAACTGTTGAAAACGATTAGCTGCAACTTTGAGAATCTCCACAATATCTTGGGGACGGCGATAAATTGCTTTACCATTGGGACCTAATTCAATTCCCACTAGACCTTTACCATCAGCACCCTGTTTAGGAGTTAGTTTTAGGTTAGTTTGTTGGGTTTCGTGTTGAATTTTTAAGTCAATTTCCTGATTAGGATGGGTTTGAATTTCCTTTGTCAATAATGTAGTTGCGTCTTTACCTAGAGGAATTTCTTGACCATTTACAGCCAGAATAATATCTCCTTCTCGAATTCCTGCTTGGTAAGCAACAGACTGTTCATTGACAGGTTTGACAAGGACACCGGGTTGATACTGAAATTCTTGGGGTATACCAACGATTCCCAATTGCAAAGCCAACATCAAATACGCAAAGATTAAATTTGCAATTACACCGGCACTAATGACAATAGCACGGTCTAAAACTGGGCGGTTACGCAGCAAATTGGGGTCATTGGGGGGAATTTCGCTATCTGGATCATCATCGGGAAAGCCGACAAAGCCACCCAAGGGGAAAGCGCGGATAGTGTATTCCGTTTCTGATCCTTGGTACTTTAAAAGAATCGGACCAAAACCCAAGGAGAAACGGTTAGCGTAAATACCTTGAGAACGGGCGGCTATGAAATGTCCAGACTCATGTACTAAGATCAAAATAGCCAAAACTGCGATCGCTGCTAAAACTGACATAGAGCAAATTAATCAAAATATTCGGAAATATATTCTTATTGTAGTTTGGGAATGGGCGCAGGGACTCAATCGGCTGATGTCAATTTTTCATCTGTTGTCTAATCCAATCCCGAAAGCAGCGAATCATGGCAATTTCGCCAATTTCCAGACTTTGAGTTAAAAAATGGGGAATTTCTGTAGTTAGGGGCAAATTTACAAGGACTATTATTTGAGACATTCCCACTCTTCTGCGTTAACAATAGGACTAACAATATCACCCAATGTTTTACCTTTACCAATGATAGTATTAGGAGGAGTACGGCGTTTTTTGGCTGGTAATTGATGTTTGAGAATCAGATAAAAAAACATACTATTCATAATGAGTCCACATTCGTAAAATTTTGGCCGTATTTTCAGATTCAATTACTTCATAGACTAACCGATGTTGAATATTAATCCGTCGTGAATATGCACGTTCTAAATCTCCGACTAATTTCTCATAAGGTGGGGGATTTTGAAACGGATTGATTTGAATAATATCAAGTAAGCTTTGTGCTTTATCTTTTAAATTACTTGCAGCCAATTTTTTAGCATCTTTCTGAGCTTGTTTAGTATAAACTAAATTCCAATTCACCACTCTAATTCCCCATCACATTCTGCAATCGGTGTTGCTAATCCTTCTTTAATTGATTCCCGTATTCCTGGAATAGAAAGAAGATAAAGAGTTTCTTGGATAGATTTCCAGTCTGCTTCAGACAATAATACTGCGTTGCTATTGTCTCCGGCAATAACAATAGGTTGATGAGACTGATTGACTGAATCAATTAAATCCTGTAATTGTTGTTTTGCTTGATTAATTGAAATCATAATCTTTTTTTTTGAGATTACATTATAATAAATAATAGCATGAAATTTAATTTTTTGTCTGAATCAGGATGTCCAGGATTTGAGGATGTACAGAATGTTTTATTAATATTCATCTACATTTTCAGAAATTGTGCTAATTCAAATATTCCAGAATAATTAGATTTTTACTAGGTCTTGCTGTTAAATAACCAATAATACTTGTTTCTATGTATATTGTTTTGGTCATATTATTCCAATGCGATTACTTTGGTAAATTTACTATACTGTATTCTGTTAATCCTTTTTGTCTGAATCAGGATACTCAGGATTTGAGGATTAACAGGATGTTTTATTAAAATTAATCTATATTTTCAGAAATTGACAAGGTTTGAAATCGAGCTATAACTTTTTCTGGCTTTTGTTTAATCAGATAAATACAGATGTTGGTATCGAGAAGATATTGCATTTAAAATTCCTCTCTTTTATCAATAGGAAGTTGATCTCTAGTCATCATAAAATCATCAGAGAATTGATCTAAACTATCAATTAGAGTTTGCCAAGGATTATCTGTACTAATAAGAATAATAGCATTACCAATTTTTTTAACATAAACCTCTGTACCCGTCATTTTAAAATCTGTTGGTAATATCACCATTTGATGAGTACCGTCACTGCTAAGTTTGGCTGTATTCATGATTATTTCCTCTAATTCATGTTAGTTGTTTATGCTTTAATTGTAGCTAAAAATTGTCAGAATCAGGATGTACAGGATTTGAGGATGTACAGGATGTTTTTTTAATATTCATCTACATTTTCAGAAATTGCATTTTGTCTGAATCAGGATGTCCAGGATTTGAGGATGTACAGGATGTTTTTTTAATATTCATCTACATCCTCATAAATTGCGCTAATTCAAATATTCCAGAATATCAAACTCAAATACAATCCTGTTAATCCTTTAATCCTGGATATCCTGATATGGCTAACGCCACGCTTCGCTATCAGACAGTTAAATATTAATAAAAAACGGTGCGTTACATTTCATTAACGCACCCTACGAAATGAGCGATCATACTTGCAGCAACGCAACGCTTACGTGCTGCTAATTTCAATACTTCGTCTAATTTGAAATGAATTTCCAAAAATTCCTTTACAGAGGCTTGACATTTGGTTCTCTTTATGAGAACATAGAGTTACACGAATAAGGACACAAGGTAAAGTAGATATGTTTAAACTAAAAAAATCGAACTTAATAATATATTATGAAAGTAATTGGCATCGAAAACCTAACTGAATTTAGTAAGATTCATCCAGATTCTGAAATTAGTCTTAATGTTTGGCTCCAAACTGCTCAAAAGGAAGAATGGAAACACATTATAGATGTAAGGGAAGTTTATCCACACGCAGATTTTGTACAAGGGTACACAGTCTTTAATATAGGAGGAAATAAGTTTCGGTTAATTACTAAAATTACCTATAAAGTCAAGACCATTAAGATTGAGGATGTATTAACTCATAGTGAATATAATGAAGATAAGTGGAAAAAATAACGAATAATTAGAGGATTTCGCTTCTTAATAGTCTAATTACACTACTCAGAAGCTCATAAACATCTAGGATATGGCTTTACTATGTCCCTAGTGAAAACATTCTACCCCAAAGGGGGTTGTATATGACAACTACACTAAACAAGGAAGAATACATTAAGCTACTTTCTGAAACTGTGCCACGTATAATTGACACAGAAATAGAGCATAAGCGTCTACTAAATGAAGTAGATAAATTTATGGATTTAGGGGAAAATTTGACAGATGAACAAGCTGAAGTTTTGCAGTTGCTGGTAACACTAATTGAGCAATATGAAAATAAAGTCTATCAAATGAAAGCTGTAACTCCCCTAGATATATTACATGAGTTAATGTCAGTAAGACAACTCAAACAAAAGGATATCGTCGAAATTTTTGGGTCAAAAGGTATTACTTCAGAAGTAATAAATGGTAAAAGAAGTATTAGCAAAAATCAAGCCAAAGCATTGGGAGATTTTTTTCATGTATCATATACTTTGTTTCTGTAAGCAAATGGGGATAATAGCTTGCTTTCTGAATCACTTCTAATGCTTTAATTGTAGCTAAAAATTGTCTGAATCAGGATGCTCAGGATTTGAGGATGTACAGGATGTTTTTTAAAATTAATCTGCATTTTCTGAAATTGCGCTAATTCAAATATCCCATAATATCAAACTCAAATACAATCCTGTTAATCCTTTCATCCTGGTTATCCTGATTCAGACAGTTAAATATTAATAAAAAAGGTGCGTTAATGAAATGTAACGCACCTTATGAAATGAGCGATCGCACTAATAATTTAATTTGTTAATTCGCTACTGTTCATTCCATTTAGTCGGTAATATGTTACCAAACTCAATATATCTTGGGTGAGCATTAAATACAATTAAATTTTCACGAGTTCGAGTTATCGCAGTATAAATAACGGCATCAAGTTGTGAATTATCACCCCAAAAAGTATCATCAATATATAGAACTACATTTAGTATTTCCCATCCTTTGAAGCTATGAATTGTGGACATTTTTATCCTGCTATCACCCATCCAAAATGATTTTTTATGATAGCGAGATGACTCATTGTCAGTATCAAAAACATGATTTACATATATATTTTTTGATTCAAAATGATTAACACACTCCATACCAATTTTATGATTTGGTAGCAGTATAACCATATCTGAAGCTTTGTATCCTTCTTCTTTTAGTTGATTGAATGCGTACCAAATCAGTTTCAATCTTTGATTTGGTTCAACGTTAAGCCATACAATGTGAGGATTAAGTGGGCGTTCAAACAAGCTTTGCTGTACAATTCTCTCAGTCTTCAATTCCTGATTTAGATTGAACATTAGACTGAATTTTTCAGCAGCAATAGCTACCTTCTCTGGTAAGCGAAAAACTGTTTCCAACTTACGCCAGTCTCCTCTAAATTGTGTGCCTTTGCCTTTCAAAGATCCATCTATCCAACTAAGCTCTACACCATATATATTCTGCTTTTTATCACACACTAATAGTAATTCATTCCTATCTCTAAGAAAGCGGACAAGCAACTTATACCACTCAAGACAAAAATCTTGTCCTTCATCAATGAGAATCGCATCATATCTTTTGGAATTAATTCCAGACTTTTCCAAAGCTTCCTCAACATAGCTGGGGATTACTATTCTGAAAAAATCATCTCCCTCTCCTTGTGGAAAATCAACTCCAATTTCATTTAGGATATCTGAACAAAAACCATGAAAATGTTTAAAAGTAATTTTCTTCCAATCAAATTGAAAAGGCGCACGTTGTATGAGGTCTTTGATATAGTGCCATAGTGTTATATTAAAAGTTACAATTAAAACATCAAAGCCCTGAGATGCTAGTTTTGCGGCACGAAAGGCAATTACCTGAGTTTTGCCACTACCTGCTACCCCACGCAACCGAAAATGACCTGATTTTGGTTCTGCATGATTTTTCTGTTGAGATGTTAAATCTAATGGAATTGTTCTTTCTAGAGTATGAAAAGGTGGATCAAGCCAGAACAAAATATCATTATTCCATTCTTTTTTCCAGTAAAAACTGCTATTCTTGTTTGAATCTGGAATTATCTTAAATAAATTTTCGGCTTTAAGTTCATCATGTCCAAAAATTGGACGATAATCTTTTGAAAAATCCTTAAATAGTTCTTTAGCTGAAGCTGTTGTTGCATTGTGAAAATATAGACCAGTTTTAATTAACCCCAGTGCATTTATAGTTTTGTCAACTTTTTCTCCGATATCTGGAATCAATTGTCCAATAATATTTTCTCGATATTGTTCAACTTGATAAACAGGATTTTTAATTGGATAGCTACCTTTAGAGTCAGATACAAATAATGTATCTTGTGCAAAATGATAATGCACTAAATTCCAATCTTTTACTTCAATTATTGTAATACCAACAGAAGGATTAAAAACTATAATATCTGGGCGATGACCATTCAAAAAGGGTTGAATGTAGATTTTCCATTCTTCTGGTAAATACTTATCTAAGAATCTCGCCAAAGCAATCTCACCAGCCGTGAATTTATCAGGAAGTTCGCCCATTTGATCCCAACTTGGAAAAATTCTATGTGCCATAATTTACCTACCTACAATATTTTATCTGATATTTGTAACTAACATTTTAACAATAAATTATCTGTATAATCACTATTCACAGTGATTATACAGAATTTCAGATAGGTAAAATATCTACAAAACCTCCCTACCCAAATAAACCTGCAACACCTCCGGTACTTTAATCGTCCCGTCAGCTTGCTGATAATTCTCCAAAATCGCCGCCATAGTCCTTCCCACAGCCAAACCAGAACCATTTAAAGTATGCACAAACTGCGTCCCCTTCTTACCAGCATCCTTAAACCGAATATCTGCCCTTCTCGCTTGAAAATCAACACAATTAGAACAACTAGAAATCTCTCGATACTTCCCAGCAGAAGGCAACCATACCTCTAAATCATAAGTTTTTGTTGCAGAAAAACCTAAATCAGCAGTACATAAATTAATCACCCGATAGGGCAATTTTAAAGCCTGTAAAATACTCTCAGCACTGACTAGCAACGTCTCCAATTCCTCAAAAGAATTTTCCGGTTTTACTAACTTCACCAACTCTACTTTATTGAATTGATGTAACCGAATTAAACCCCGCATATCCCGTCCATAACTTCCCGCTTCCCGCCGAAAACATGGCGTATATGCAGTATGATAAATTGGTAATTCTTCCCCGTTGATAATGTCCCCCCGATACAAATTAGTCACTGGAACTTCTGCGGTAGGAATTAACCATAAATCATCCTCTGCACATTTAAAACTGTCTTCTGCAAACTTGGGTAATTGTCCAGTTCCCGTTAAAGAATCTGTATTTACTAATAACGGTGGACTAACTTCTATATAGCCATTTTCAATATGTTTAGAAAGCATAAACTGAATTAATGCTCTTTCTAAACCTGCACCCGCACCTATCAAACTTACAAACCGAGTTTGGGCAATTTTTACCGCTCTTTCAAAGTTCAAAATTCCCAACTTTTCGCCGATTTCCCAATGGGGTATAATATTCGGATTTTCGGGTTTATATTCATCTCCCCATGTTTTCACTTCTTGGTTATCATCTTCACTTTTACCAATGGGGGTAGAATCACTGGGAAGGTTAGGAAGTGCTAAGAGTAATTGGTGAATTTGGGCTTTTAACTCCTTTTCCTGGGGTTCTAATGAGCTTAATGTGATTTTCAGGCTGTTTCCTTCTTCCTTTAAAGCCAGAATTTCTGCATCTTGAGGATTAACACCAGATTTTACCTTGTGTCCCACCAGTTTACCAATTTCATTACTCCGGGCTTGGAGTTCATTGCGTTTTACTTCCAATTCCCGTTGTTTCTGACTCAAATCTAATATAGGTTGAATCTCGTATTTGCCACTACGACTGTTCAACTTCTCTTGTACCAGTTGGGGATTTTCTCTAATTTGTTTAATATCCAGCATTGGTGAATTTCGTTAAGTTTTGTCAATTATACTTGATTGAGATGATTAATCGTAGGGGTTTAACAATGCTCATAGGTGTCAACTTAAGCTACAAATAGCTTATTTGTTTAGCTTCCAAACCCGCCCGGAACTTAAGTTCCGGTCTAATAGCCAAAGTAAACTAAAGTTTACTAAAAAATTTTCGGGTTATTTAGTCATCTTTAGATGACTTTTGCTATGAGACTGGGAATTCATTCCCAGGCGGGCTATGGGTTTTACGTTAAGTTGACACCTATGAACAATGCTAAACCCTATATACTAATATCACATTTCTTATCTGCGTTCATCTGCGTTCATCTGCGTTTGATTATGATCAGTGGTAAAATTACCAAATATGGTTGATAATTAGTTCAGATACTCTTCTCCATTACCTAAGCGTTAAGGAGTTTTCAGCAATGATGACAACTCAATCAGTTATTTTAAATATCAAAAATGTTGGTTTAAGTGATGAACAATTTTATAAATTATCTCAAATTAACGAATATTATAAATTTGAACAAACAGCTAAAGATGAATTAATTATCCTCCCTCCTTCTAATCTAATTACTGGTAATAGAGAAGCAGAATTAAATGGAAATTTGATGATTTGGAATCGTCAAACCAAACTCGGAAAAGTATTTAGTTCTTCCACTGTTTTTACTCTACCTAATGGTGGTAAACGTTCTCCTGATGTGGCTTGGATTGCTAATGAACGTTGGGAATCTTTAAGCATTAAAGAAAAAGAAAAATTTGCGAAAATTTGTCCTGATTTTGTCATAGAATTGCGTTCTCGTACAGATTCTTTAAGTCAATTACAGGAGAAAATGCAGGAATATCTTAATAGTTGTTTACGTTTAGGTTGGTTAATTGATCCTCAAAATCAACAAGTAGAAATTTACCGTCAAAATCAATCTGTAGAAATAGTATCATTACCGACAAGTTTATCGGGAGAAAATGTTTTACCAGGATTTATTTTAGAACTACCTGTTTTCAAAGATTAGGATATTACAACCACTGTCAATTATGGTTTATTAATCCGATTCATTAACCACAAAGATGCTAATAAACCTGCAAAATGCGCTGATACAGTATTTGTATTTGCCTGGACTATGAGCATATCCAAACCGCTAATAATCCGAGTGGGGTCAAATAATTGAGTAGTTGCGGCTTGAGGAGATATTGACCTAGCTACCAATGTACCAACAATCGCCTGCGCTCCCAACAGGGTGACTAATATGCCGCCTAAATTTATCCATAGTCCCAAACGTAATACTTGCACGGTTTCCGCCTTACGGGGACGATTACTAGCATTAGGGGATTCTAGTTTTTTGCCAATTCTGGTGTAGCGATAAGCCAAGTAAATACCAACGCCCAACAGAATTATGCCACAAATTGCTAAAAATACACCAAAGCCTGTGCCTGGATTATTATTGGGGCTGTTGGCTTTTTGACTAAAAATGCCAAATAATAAGACAATTATTCCAGAGATTACACCTAATACCAACTGAATCCAGAAACTAATCCAACCTGCTAGGCGAAATTGTTGGGCGATAGCCCGGATGTTAGATGATGGTGTTTCGGAGTTTTGTGACATATAAAAATTAAAAATTAAAAGTTAAAAACAACTTCCGTTTGTTGTTTGTTAGCTGTTACCTGTTTCCAGAATAATTGATAATGGTTTAAGTCTACTGAAAATTTCCGACTTAAAAATTAGTTATGGATTTTACCGTTTTGCAATCTACTTTCCTGTTAACTTTCCTCTTATCAGTTGGTTTATTTTTCTTTATACGTGCTTCAACTAAAGACCGTACAGAAATGATGCGCTTGACTTCGGATCAGGACGAAAATACATTCATGACTTCATTAAAGGAGTATTTTCGCTCTCGTGCTTATCGAGTTTTAGCGGTAGACTCTGCCAAAAATCAAGTCACTTTTGAGGGATTTGTCAGCCCTAGCTGGTTTTTAGCAGTATTTTTGACTGTATTAGCTGCTGTGGGTTTAGGTTGTCTGGCGTTGGTTTTATCAATGCTTTTTCCCGATTTTGGGCAGTTTTTTCTGGGAATAATCCTATTTTCGCCTTTAAGTGGGTTATTGTATTGGAAAAAATCTGGAAGACTTGAGAAGGTGTCACTCAAGATGGAAAATATCCTGAGTGGACAAGACTTCTCAAGTATAATTACTGTGACTGCCCATAGAGATGAACTTGCTGAGTTACAAAGGGCATTACAGCTAAAGACGCTGGACACTTGATTGATTTTTGGGGATAAAAACCAGCATTCTCCACATTCATGTAGGCTTCTGACTACAATTTTGAGTAAATCAGCAGTAGGAAGGAAAAATTTTGCTTGTGCTGTTAATCTTCCTGATGCCTGAAATGTCATAAGGAAAAATTTAAATTGGTGGACAGAGCTTGATAGTAGTCCAAATTAATGAGAGCATAAATAATTCATGCTTCATTTTTTGGATGACCTTGGCTCTGTCGCTATTCTCTTGGTGTATAAGCTGATAATAAACTGATTCATCTAACCAAATTTAGTTGATGAGGAATTAATTATGCCATGACTTGAGAGAATTCATTTAAACCCTACTGGCAAATTCAACAACAAAATTAAAAAAAGGAATTTTTGAATAAGCTGGTCAAAATTACCAGTTAATTATTCACAGATTCAGAAGTCACACTTACAAGATATGATGGTCATTTGTTGTTTAGTTACTGGCAACAGCAACAGCAACAGCAACAGGTTCTTGTGCTGTTGGTGATTCTAAAGTCCTAAGACTAGGGAACAAGAAATGATTCTCTTCTACGTATTGAGCGCCAAACAGACCTTTTTCCGCCCAGAAATAACGGTCTGTTGTATGTTCATTACGTTTTACTAGTAGCAGCGCGGGTGGCAAAATACCTTCAGCTTGAATAAATTTTCTTGCTGCTGTCACAGGTTTATCTTCGCCACTTTCAATGCTGTACTGAGGAATATGCTCAAGTATGCGCCGTCCTTCCTGTCTCCGACGACTCTTCCGCTTGCGTCTCCGTGCCAACCTATTGTCCTCCTGTTTCAAGCTATAGACTGTAGTTATGGCTACAAAATCCGTCGTCATTATATAAGTTCTATCTCAAAAAATCAATAGTTTTTAATGTTTTGATACAACTGGGGAAAAAACAATTAAAAATCAAGAATTAAAAATTAAAAAATCGCTGCCTTTTCAGCCATTACTTGTTACCTCTTCGCCCATTACCAGATTAAACTAGATAGCTATAAGCCTTGACTGGGGGCTGGGGACTGGGGACTGGGGACTGGGTAATTTTCTTCTTCCTTGCTCGGTGACTCGGTGACTCGGTGACTCCTGACTCGGTGATTCCTGACTCCTAGATTCTTTCTTCCTCCTAGATTCCTGAACTCATGCTAATGTCTGCCAGTTCTGATTTCCTTGCTCTATGTCGAGAACAAATAGCCCTGCTAACCCAAGGAATGGGGGCATCTTTTACGGTGGTTTATTTAACACAGGAACTGGTAGAAAAGCCTATAAGTGAGGCGCGACTAATTCCGGTAATGGTGTATCCAGAGACTATAGCATTAAATTCTAGTAATGAATATGGTGAACCAGAGAATAGCTATTCTGTAAGGCTTGCTAATGTTTTAGCATTCCCAAATCAGCAACCGAGGTTGTTAAAACCGACTTCTGTATCTTCTCATCCGTCGGTGGAATCGGAAACAACAGAAAAACAAAATTTACACGATGAACAGGATGAATACTTACTCAGTCATAACCAAATTGTTTTACCCCTGATTTATGAGGGTGTAATGATGGGCTTATTGGTGACTGCGAGGGACGATAGGGAATGGAATCAACGGGAAGAGGGGGAAATTGAACGCATTGCCAAAACTTTAGCGATCGCTTGCATTATAGACCAGCGGAGGGCTTGGTTACAACACCAACTCCAGCAAGAACAAATTTTGCAAGAGAGACAACGGGATTTATTAGATAATCTTTTGCATCAGCTTCGTAACCCCTTAACTGCTATTCGCACCTTTGGTAAGTTACTATTTAAGCGAATGCGACCGGTTGATCCTAATCGGGAAGTAGCAACCAGTATAGTCAGGGAGAGCGATCGCTTGCAAGAGCTATTGCAACAATTTGATCAGGTTATTGATTTAAATACAGCAGATTTAGCACCTCTACCTCTACCAGAATCAAAGGTTGTTATTAATGAAAATGTGCAAAAGCCAGTTAAACCTGCATTATTATTGCCAGGAACAGGAGAACAATTAACTGATTGTTGTCTAGCAGATTTATTAGCACCTTTATTAATATCGGCTCAAGCTATTTCCCAAGAAAGAAATTTACAATTAATTACGGAAATTTCCCACTATTTACCTTTAGTAAAAGTGAATGAAAAAGCATTAACAGAAGTGTTGAGTAATATTATAGATAATGCTTTGAAATATACTCCCCCCGGTGGAAAAATCTTAGTCCAATGTGGGCAACAAAAAGGAAATTTACAAGGTATTGCTATTAGTGATACAGGTCCTGGTATTCCTCCAGAAGATTTAGAACATCTTGGAGAAAGACATTATCGAGGTGTACAGGCAAAAACAGAAATACCCGGAACTGGTTTAGGAATTAGTATTGCTAAACAGCTAATAGCAGAAATGCAGGGAAGTATAGAGGTTTTCAGTCCGGCCATTCACTCAATTATCACATTACCGCATATCCCAGGAACTACATTTATAATTTGGCTACAGTCTGTTGATTAAGTAAGAGGGTGTTTGAAAAGTTATGGTTGATGTATCAAATATTTTTTACCCCACCCTAACCCTCCCCTTGTAAAGGGGAGGGAACTGGATTTTTATTGTTTCCCCCCTTTACAAGGGGAAAGGGGGGTAGCAATGTGATGAAAATTACGGAATACCACTTTTCAAACATCCTCTTAGAGGGTGTTTGAAAAGTTATGCTTGATGTATCAAATATTTTTTACCCCACCCTAACCCTCCCCTTGTAAAGGGGAGGGAACTGGATTTTTATTGTTTCCCCCCTTTACAAGGGGAAAGGGGGGTAGCAATGTGATGAAAATTACGGAATACCACTTTTCAAACATCCTCTTAGAGGGTGTTTGGAAAGTTATGGTTGATGTATCAAATATTTTTTACCCCACCCTAACCCTCCCCTTGTAAAGGGGAGGGAACTGGATTTTTATTGTTTCCCCCCTTTACAAGGGGAAAGGGGGGTAGCAATGTGATGAAAATTACGGAATACCACTTTTCAAACATCCTCTTAGAGAATAAAAATAGTTTTTACATAAAAATAAAAATAAAGCGACATTTCACCATAATTCAGGGAAACAATCGCTTTATTTATATGATTAAATTCACAACTTAACTAATGCTATTAACTCTATTGACGAGTGATCACCAAATTTGAAGTCAGGGTAATAGCTAAATCTTGTTCTGGTCTGAGGACAAAAACATCAGCTTTTTGTTTCCGCAATAGTACACTAGCTAAAGCACCCGCTGCTGCACCACCCACAGGCTCTAAAACTTCAATTTTCTTGTTACCTGTAATTAGGGAAATCACACTAGCTGCACCGGCACCAATAGCAGCATCAGTTAATACTTGTCCAGTGCTTGATCCCTTGGAGATTGTTTCTGTTTTGGTTATGGTTCGGGAATTAGCAAAAATCTGTTGTCGTTGTCCAGAAGGAAATACTAATTCTCTGGCTACAAAACGAACACCTTGCTGATTATTCCCAGAAGATCGAGTATTTAATCTTACTGGTTGTAATTCACCAATCACTTCAGTATTGGCAGGAATTAAAATATTTCTGTTGCTATCAGTAACATTGTCAGCTATTTTCAGAGTTAGGGCTAATGTTTCACCCGGTTTGACAATAACTTTTTCCTTGTCGTAGGTAACAGGTAAAGTTACGTTAGCGGGAATACTAATTGTCCGCGATTGATTGAGATTGTATCCTTGGGCCAGAACAGGACTAAAAGATAATAACGGGGTAGCTGCACCTGTGGTAATGGCTATGGCCATGAGTGCAGCGGTGCGAGATTGCCAACGGGTAGAACGACTCATGATAAGATTGCCCATAATATGTGATATGTATGGTGACGTGGGTTGGCTAGGATAGTTTCTGGACAATTGTTAATTAAGCATAAGCGCTGCTTACTTACGTTTTCTTTTTTTCTGCCCCCAATCGTAATTCACAAGCAACAATGATACTGGTACAAATTTTTTCTTCTCCAACTTCTTGAATTTTAGAAAAGATTTTACCTGTTGGATGTTTAATAAAGTCCGATAATGTATTGGTATCGAGTAAGTAAGAGTAAGACATTTTAAAGCTCTATTTCATCTAGTGGTAATAACCCTTCGTCAACATTGGGAAATTCTTCATCAATATCCTCAAGGTTAGCAAAGACTTCGAGAAGGGATTTTTTCTTAATAGGAGAAATAATCGCCAGAGGAATACCATTTTCTGTAATTGTCAGGGGTTCACCTGTTTTTTTAGCTTCGTTAATTAGAGTCTGAAGGGTTTGGGGGAGTTCGGAAATGGTGATTTGTGTCATAGTGGGTTGTGGGGATGAAAATTGGGCGTATATATTTCATTCTATTCTGAATATTAGATAACAGTTAATCCTGTAAATCCTTAAATCCTGGACATCCTGATTCAGACAGTGAAATTAGATCCCCGACTTCTTGGAGAAGTCGGGGATCTGGACAATTGTTAATTAAGTATAAGCACTGTATACTCACGTTTATTCCTGTGCTATTCTAAATGCTAGTTACTCATCACATCTACCACCAGTATGGATTACTCAAGTCTCAAAACTGCTTCTGAAATCATTACCGCTTTTCATAAATGTCAAAATGCAGGTGAACAAATTGATTTATTTGAAGCTTTAGCGACAAGTCATGAACCACCTGTTGAGGCTTTTGTAGAAATATTAATAAATGTTAAATTAGAAGCATTAATATCTTTAACTATTCAGGCTTTTGGCAAGATTACAGATGCAGATATTAGGGAAAGATTGAAGCAAAGTGATGATTTGTTGACCATTTTAAGTGAGCAAGCAAAGTCAGGACAAACAGATTTAATTCGTTGGTCTGCTGCGACTAATATTGTAAATTTGGGATTTAATTTTATTGCTTTTTCTCAACATTTGATGGTAGAACCTAAAAATATTGCTGATAGGATAATGCGAGCTAAACTGAAAATGCTTGATGATAAAAGTTTGCTATCAAGCAATGATTTTGATGAATATTTGAATTTTTGGATATATGGTAATTTAACCAAGCTAAAAATTAAAACAGCATCTATTATATATAGACACAATCCTCAATGTGAACAAGTGATTTCTAAAATATTTAGTGCTTTAGGTTTAAGAGCTATTAAAGATGTAAACGAAGGTTTAGAAAGAGCAGAATCTATGGGAATTTCTGCATTAGACGTTGATGAAAATGAATTGTTTGAATTAGCTGCTTGTCAAGAAGCAATGAAGCAAATAAAAAATCAAGTTCTCAATGATGAGTTAATAGCTAGTCAAATTCATTGTTTACAAAGTAGGAATCGAGAGATTAGAAATATGGCTGCTGTTAATCTTGATAAAATATATGAAATAGATAGTTCATTGTTGGATGAATTTAGTCAGTGTTATCAGCCAATTTTATTAACAGCTATCTCTTTACTTAAAGAAGAATATAATGTAAATAATGAACATCATCTTTATAATTATTATTCTCATTATTATAAAGATCATTCTTATAATAAATTGAAAAATATAGCTAATTGTGTGATCACTTTGTTGCCAATATTGCTTAGAAAAGGTGTAAAAAATGATTGTCAGCGTTTTGTAGATAATATAAAGAATGAAATGAAAGAAAGGAAAGAATTATGTGATATTAAATGCAAAGAAATACGATATTTAAAATCTAGACTTGATGAAAAACTAGAGCAAATCCGATCTACTAATTCCCAGGTATATTATAGCGTAATTGCAAATAATAAATTTAAGGATATTCCCTATATAAATATAGAAGAAAATGATGAATATCGTTTAATTGTAAATGATTATTTACAGTCTTTAAATGAGGAATTATCACATTTAAATGATGAAGTAACTAAGTTTTATGATAGTAGCTTTCAGAAAATAGTAGATTTAAAATTTAAACTTGATGAACAACTAGAACAAATCAAATCTATTAATTTTGAGGTGTATAGAAAAGTGATTTCAAATAATAAAATTAAGGATATTCGACATATAAATGATAGTTGGAGATATAGAATTAGAATAGATGATATATTCACACAGATTTTCTTAAAAAACTTAACTTATGATTCCCTAACTTTTTCCACTGAGGATATAGAAAGGATAAATTTTATAGAAAACATAGAAAAAAATGATCAATATGATTTAATATTAAATAATTATGTACAGTTTTTACGTGATGAATTATCACGATTAAAAGGTGAAGTAACTAAATTTTATGAAGATGACACAAAAAGACAATTATCAATAGAACTAAATGACTTAGAATATAGATATCGTACAGCATCTGAATTGGCTAAATTCGGTGAAAAAAATCCATTAACTATTATAAATATCGATATTGCAGAAGGAAAAGCAAGTCTTAAAAAAGCTAAGTTAGCAAAAATAATATCTCCTTTTGCTTCATTTATCATTGTTTGCTTAGTATTATTTGTTATACAAAATTTTAATATTAATAAAGCTATATCCTCTTCACTTGTACCTACTGCTATACTTACAATCATAGCCATTGTAATATTTGAAGGAGAAGTAAAACTTGCTAAGAAAAATATTAAAGAAGCAGAAAATCAAAAAGCAGATGAACTCTACAGACTTAATGATGAAGAACAAAAGATATTAAATCTATTATCAATTTAATTATTTCACCATGTTACCCCTCATATTCCAAATACCCCAACTCCCCGATCTAAAATCCCAAAAATACACCTCCCAATATGGACAAGGAGTACGTCAAAAAGTTCTCAGCAGTCAAAAAGACTTCTTACTTCTCCTCAGCGATATTGGTAGAGTTTATAACCTCACCTTTTCCATACGCTATTGCTATACACCTGGTTTACCCTTCGATAAACGACTGGGTATTTATTTAGTCGTCAGTCAATCACAACCTATTTCACCTGATACCGAAACTCAAATAGCTGAAGATATTAAAAAAATCATCACAGATGGATTTCTCAACCAATTTTATAAAATTGAATTACAAACAGAAGTTCCCCAAATTCAAAATCTCAGTTGGGTAAATTGTATTGGTGAAGCAATAAAACATGAAGAAATTATCAGCACTCGTCCTAAAGATTCCTTAGCGTCTTTGAAAACAAAAGGATTACCAAATTATTATGTACCACTGCAATTAGAAGCAGATGAAGCTAACGATATGTTAGTAGTTTGTCAAGTTATTTCTCGCTTCAATAGTCCCCTGATGTTGGAAATAACTTTTCAACCAGATACCACCACATTACAAGAAAAATCTAATTGGATAAACGCCTTAGATCAAATGTTATCTCAACTCAGACAAGCTAGTAGTGGTTCTAGTTTAAGTTCCGCTAAAGAAGGAGACAGAAATGCACAATTAGTCTCTCGGATTTACGAAAAATATCAATCTTCCTATCTCACAGAAAGCTTATTTCGTTATAGCTTCAAAGTTTTGGGAAAAAATGAGTTAGCAGTTCGCAGCGTCTTGGGAACATTATTATTAAGTGGAACTAAAAAAAGCCGCTACCGGACTATTATTCTCACTCCCAATCATCCCACATTTACAGACAGTCTCGCAGCTACTCAATCAGGAAAACTTTCCACCGCTACCCACTGGGAAGAATGGGATAAAGGATTAGGAGAAGCAGAATTTGGAGGTGATTCAATCACAGGTAAAGGTAGTGTGCGCGTCTTAGATTTAAAACCTTTACACCGCTACGCAACATTAAATGAAATTAGTGGTTTATTTCGCATAGTTGTACCCATTGATGCACCTGTAGCGGGAATTAGTCAAGAAAATGATATTACCAGTTTAGATAAAGATAAACAATGGATTGATTTTGGTGGTTATGAAATTAACCGAGGTGAAGAAAACAAAATACAAATAGAATTAAAACAACTGAATAAACACGCTTTTATTTGTGGTGTTCCTGGAAGTGGAAAAACCACCACAGCTTTTAATTTACTAACTCAGTTGTGGAGTCATGGAATCCCATTTTTAGTATTTGAACCTGCGAAAACTGAATATCGTTCACTTTTGGCTATCAATCCTAATCTGAGTAAATTTACTCGCGCTGATATCGAATTTCTCAAATCTTTAAAAATCCTCACCCAACAATTACGAGTTTACACTTTAGGAAATGATTTAATTTCTCCTTTTCGATTTAATCCCTTTGAAGTTTCCCAAGGTGTTCCTTTTTATGAACATATTTCTAATTTAGAAGCATCTTTTCGGGGTGCGTTACCTCTTTCTGGTCCTTTACCCGCTTTGCTTTCCGAAGCATTGGAAGAAATATATTATGACCGAGAATGGACAGGAAACGAAGAAGGAACACCCGAAAATTTACAAATTCCCACCATGCGGGATTTATATAAAAAAATCACCGCTTTATTTGAAACCAAAGATTACGCAGGTGAGGTAAAATCTAACCTAAAAACAGCTTTAGAAGTGCGAATTGGGAGTTTATTAAAACGTGGTGTGGGTGCGATGTTAAATACTCAACGCAGTAGTCCCACAATTGCTGATTTATTAAAATATCCCACAATTTTAGAATTAGATTATTTGAACCAAGACCAAGCAAATTTGATGACGTTCTTGTTATTAACGAAAATTCGGGAATACATCAAGCGTCAACGGACAGAAAAAGCCGGAAATCCTGAACATATTTTATTATTAGAAGAAGCACATAATTTAGTCGGGAGAAATTTAGGTACTTCCTCTGGTGAAGATGCAAATACAAAACAAGAAGCCGCAAATTATGTCACTAGAATGTTAGCAGAAATGCGGGCTTTGAGAGAATCTATTATTATTGCTGACCAATTACCAACAGGAGTAGCAGCAGAGGTTGTCAAAAATACAAATGTGAAAATTGCTCATCGTTTGGTGTCAGCAGATGATAGAAAAGATATAGGTCAAGGGATGCTTTTAGACCAATCACAAATGGAAGAAATTGCGCGTTTACAACCTGGTGAATCTTTCTTATATATGGAAGGTTGGTATCGTCCCCACCCGGTAAAAATTCCTTATGAAAATAGTGCTAAGGAAAAGTTAGGGGTAGAAAGTTCGATTACTAATGATAAAATTAAAGATGTGATTAAATCCCGTCCTTGGTATATTCAAGGTCAGCAAACTTTACTATCCACTGCTTTACAAGAATATCAACGTTTGTATAAAGAACACAATCAAAGTTTAACTGATATTCGGGAGGAGTTAAAACAAGTTTCTCAAGATTGTACAGAATTACAAATTTTGTTATCAAATATAAAACAGGAAATCTTTCATCGTTTAGCTGGAGAGTTACGTTTTGATTTAAACCCTGTTCCTGATGAATTATCACTACAAATAGATAGACGCATTGATGCTAATAATATCCGCAGTTTGAAGTATTTACAACTTGCTGCTAATTTAACTTTAACGGATTTGGTAGAGTTACAATCTTTGGTAAATGTTAAATTGGGAATATTTGATCAATTCTATCAAAAGGTGTTGGATAAAAATAATCAGATTCGTCGTAGTCATTATCAACAACTTTGGCAAAAATTATCTCGTCAGATGAAAAATACTCAGCAACAGATAATAAATTTAGCGCAGGTTTTAAATAGAGAATCACAGGTTGCGGATATTCAAAAATTAGCAGATAATCTTGCTTATGAACAAAGACGCATTACTGATGTTGAGGAATCATCTTTAAAAGACACTTTAAAACGTCTGCAAAATGAAAAACAAGAATTACAAGATAAGTTAACGGAGGTGTTGAGTTTAGCTATTCAGCAAGCGAAAATTAATAAAGTTAAACATGATTTACAAATATGAGTACAATAACTGTAGGTTGGGTTGACGCAAGGAAACCCAACATTGTGTATACGTTACATTCGTAAATGTTGGGTTTCGTTCCTCAACCCAAGCTCCAATAAATAGGAGAAAATTATTTTGGATATAGCAGTTAAAAATCTGGTTTTATCTTACGAAACTTTAGCAAATCAAGCTATAAAGTTCAATCATGCTTATTTGCAATTACTGAAAATATATGAAGAACTAATTTTAGCACCTGACTGGTTTGCTGAATTAGAAAAATCTGGAAGTTCACTATTCAAAACTATTGCTTCAATGCAGCAAGAACAAAAGATAATTGTATGTAAATTTCAGGATTTATCAAAATTCATTGCTAAAGCACAGTTACATTTTATCATCAATCCTGAAGCGGAACAATTGAAAAATATTGCCGATGATTGCCAAATTATGATAGATTTTGTAAATAGCATAGATTTGGCAGATTTACAAGATATGTTTGTCAAAATTAAGAAATAAAAGAGGTTAAGAATCATGTCACAAGAATATAATGATCGCCAGGATTTAGAAAGAGAAGTGAAAGACTATGGTAAACAAATTGAAACTCTAGGAGAATCACAAAAAGAGTATCAGGAAGACATAGAAAGTCTACAGGAAAGACTGAAGATGTTAAAAAGTACAAAAGGAGTCTACGCAAATTCGGATCATAAAATGATTGCTACTGTAGAAAGAGCAGTTCAAACTCGTGAAACTAATGTAGAGGAGTGTCAACAAAACATTGGTGAAATTAAAACACAAATGGATGGTAAGTTAGAGAATCTCAAAAAAGGTATGAATGCACAAGAACAACGTATTGAAGAAATGGAGAATGCAGTTGATTCTCTTAAGCATAAAAATGATCATATACCTAATACTATTCAATTTGAAATTCAAATTGGAAAAGATGATTTAGATGATGCAAAAGATAAGTCTGTAAGTTTTCTAAAAATCATCGAAGTAGCAGGTACTTTAGCTGCTGGTGTTGGATTAGCTGCACAAGGCATTTCTCAGTTACTTAGCACTTTGCAATCAATAGGGATATTGAAATAAATCATAACATCAAATATAAAACCAATAAGTCAGCACTTGTGCAACGCTTCTAAATAAATGTAACAAAAATTACATCTTCAGAATCAGAAAATCACATTACATTTAAAAAATCATCTTCCTATTGTAAATTTTTGTAAAGTTGATGTCTTTAGAACTAGAAACTTGCTAATTAGATAGCTAAACTAAAAACTAAGTGCATCTGTACTGTTAACTTTTAAAATTGTAAATGTGGCGCTATAGCCTGAATGATTCCAGTCCAACTTATCATCAAAAACTTTCTTAGTTACCGTGACGCAGCTTTAGATTTTAGCGGCTTGCATACGGCGTGTATTTGTGGTTCTAATGGTGCGGGGAAATCTTCCCTTTTAGAAGCTATCACTTGGGCAATTTGGGGTGAAAGCCGTGCTACTATTGAGGATGATGTGATTCATTCTGGCGCACAAGAAGTCCGAATTGATTTCACTTTCCAGAGTGGTTTGCAAACTTATCGGGTAATTCGCAACCGGGTAAGAGGTGGAACTAGTATTTTGGAATTTCAAATTGAAACTCCTGCTGGGTTTCGTCCTTTGACGGGTAAGGGATTAAAAGCCACTCAGGATGTCATTCTCGAACATATTAAGCTAGATTATGAGACTTTTATTAATTCAGCTTATTTGCGTCAGGGGAAAGCCGATGAATTTATGCTCAAACGTCCTGCTGAACGCAAGGAAATTTTGGCGGAGTTATTAAAACTAAATCAGTATGATGAGTTAGAAGAACGCGCTAAGGATAAATCTAAACTTTATAGAATCCGAGGAGAAGATTTAGAAAATTCTTTAGCGAATATTAAAATTCAACTCCAACAACGGGAAACAACGGAAACTCAACGCGCTGAGTTAGAAGCGCAATTGAATAATTTACAACAAGTGCAAGCTTTTGAAAATATTCAATTACAAAGTTTACAAGTTATCCAACATCAAAGACAAAGTTGGGAACAACAATTAAATTTTGTGCGGCAACGATATGATAATCTGAACCAAGATAGCGATCGCTTACAACAAGAACAAATATCCGTAAAATCCCAATTAACAGATTTAGAAAAGATTATCAATCAACAAGTTGATATTCAAGCTGGTTATGCTCAATATCAAAGTCTGCAATCTCAAGAAGAAATTTTTGCAGCTAAATTTGAACAACATACCCGCGCTACCAATTTAAAACAACAAAAACAACAACAGCTATATAAACAAACTCAAGATTTAGAACGTCAATTACAACAAGCTGAAGCTCAATTAGCAGCTTTAGAACAACAAGAACAAGAAATTTCCCAAACCTTGAGTAAATCTGGGGATATCGAAACAGCTATATTACAATTAAATACCGCTCGTCAGCATTTGACTAACTTAGATCAATTGCAAATGCAGGTAACACCATTATTACAACAAAGAGCCAGTTTGCAAAGTCAATTAGATCGCACTCATGCTAGTCTAGTAGCGCGATTGGAGCAAATGCAAGCCACAGAAAAACAATTACAAAATCAACACCATCGTCAACCCCAATTACAACAAGCAGTAATAGAGATAGGAACGCAAATTGAAGAATTAGATAAAAAGCGAGTTTATCTCCAAAGAGTCAAGGAAAAAGGACAGGAAAGACGACATTTTCTGGAGCGTTTACAAGCTCATCAAGGAGATTATGAAAGGTTATTGGGGGAACTAGAACAAAAATTGCAAATGTTACAAAATCCCGATGCTAGTTGTCCTTTATGTGAACGTCCTCTAGACGAACATCATTGGAGTAAAGTTATCGAAAAAACTCAATTAGAATATGAAGATACCCAAGGACAATTTTGGGTAGTGCGGGAACAAATAGCGGTTTCAGATCGGGAAATTCAGGTACTCAGACAAGAATATCGAGAAATAGACCAAAAGTTATCAGGTTATGATTCATTGCGAGAAAAACGGGGACAATTAGCAGCACAGTTAGAAGCTACAAGTGATGTTCAACAACAGTTACTGCAAATTATTTCTGAAAAACAACATTTAGAAAATTCCTTAGAAACCGGTGATTATGCACCAGAAAAACAAATAGAAATTCAGCAATTAGATCAATATCTCCAGCAACTTAATTATAGTGAACAAGACCACGTTCTTGCCCGTAGTGATGTGGATAAATTACGTTGGGCAGAAATTAAACAAGGACAAATTAAGGATGCCTTAAAACGTCAAGGACAACTAATAGCTAGAAAACCAGAATTAACAGCGAATATTGCTCAATTACAATTCCAACTGCAACAAGGACAAACTGATTCTGATTGTGCGAAAGAAATCGCTAATTTAGAACAGCAAATTGCCGAAATTGGCTATAGTTCAGAACAGCATAATTATCTGCGTCAAGGTGTGCGACAAGGGCAAGGTTGGCAATTACGTCATCAACAATTATTATCAGCACAAGCACAATATCCTCAATTAAGTAATAAAAGTCAAGATTTGGAAGATTCATTGCAAAGAATATTCAAAGAACGAGAAATATTAACTCAACAAATTGATAATATGGTTAAACAATTAACCGACAGTGCGAACCCAACAGCCCAAATTAATGCTTTAGAACAACAATTAGCAAACCGGAGACGGGAACTAGATCATAAAATATCTCAGTTGGGACAATTAAAACAAATGTCTCTGCAATTAGAAACTTTGCAAAATCAATATGAACAAGATATCCAACAGGTGCAAATTTGTAAACAACAACAGCGTGTTTATCAAGAATTAGCTCAAGCTTTTGGCAAAAATGGGATTCAAGCTTTAATGATTGAAAATATTTTACCCCAACTGGAAGCAGAAGCTAATCAATTACTTTCTCGATTGAGTGCGAATCAATTTCACGTCCAATTTATCACCCAAAAAGCGGGACGCAGTGGCAAATCAAGTAAGAAAAATGCTAAATTAATAGATACATTAGATATTTTAATTGCTGATTCCAGAGGAACGAGATCCTATGAAACTTATTCAGGAGGAGAAGCTTTTAGAATTAACTTTGCGATTCGTTTAGCTTTGGCAAAATTATTGGCACAAAGGGCAGGAGCCTCATTACAATTATTAGTAATAGATGAAGGTTTTGGGACTCAAGATGGGGAAGGATGCGATCGCTTAATTGCGGCAATTAACGCCATATCCTCTGATTTTGCCTGTATCCTCACTGTAACCCATATGCCCCACCTCAAAGAAGCCTTCCAAGCCAGAATTGAAGTGAGTAAAAATCAGCAAGGTTCACAGTTACAATTATTGATGTAATACCCAGATCCCCGACTTCTTTGAGAAGTCGGGGATCTATATCCAATTATCTACTCATGCTGAGATTAATTACTGACTTTGACGGGCCAATCATGGATGTTTCGGAACGCTACTACCGTGTTTATCAATTGTGTCTAGAGAAAACCCGATATCCTCAACAAACAATTACAGAACTTTCTAAAGCCGAATTTTGGCAACTCAAGCGATCGCACACTCCCGAACTCCAAATTGCTCTACAATCAGGTTTAGATGCCCAACAAGGGCAAGAATTTTCCCAAATCCGTAAACAAATAGTCCACACCCTCCCCTATTTCCAGTATGATGTCCTTGTTCCCACTGCATTAGAAACACTCACCAAAGTTCAAGCAGCCGGTGTTGATTTAGCCGTGATGACAATGCGACGGGTACGAGAATTAGATTATGCTTTTAATCAATATAATTTGAGCCAGTTTTTCCCAGAAAATCGCCGTTATTGCCTAAGTAACGACTATCTAAAAACTCGTGATATCGAAGATAAACCATTATTAATGGCTAGAGCCTTAGCTGAACTCCCCCCTGCGGCTGATACTTGGATGGTGGGAGACACAGAAGCCGACATTGCTGCTGCCAAAAAACACGATATCAAAATTATTGCAGTTGAGTCGGGTATCCGAGATCACAGTCAACTAGCATTTTATCAACCTGATATGATTGTGACCGATTTAAAAACGGCTGTAGATTTTATCCTCAAACAATAAAAAAATTATGGGTAATCGGTCATTAACCAATTACCCATTACCTAACGTAAAAAGCTACTTACTAACCACATCAATATAAAAGTCAACAGCGTCGAAAACTGATTCGCTGTCAAAGTTATTAATGGTGATGGTAATATCAAGCCAGCAATTAGACCGCCAGCGATTAAGCCAGCAATTAAACTAACTAACGTGAATAAAACCGCTCTACCAAATTTTCCTTCCTTGCGATTGAGGAAGTAAACACCAATAGCTACCCCAACTACCAAGGACAGTTGTAAAACCTGTCCGCTACCACCGGGATATAACACACTAGTTGCACTTAAACCCAGATACCAAGCTCCTGGTAGCAGTACATCAGTTAAAGTAGGCTGATCTATACTCCGCTGTAGCCATGCAGGAGACTGCTGACCAAGGGTTTGACTTGTTTGGGGAGAAGATGGAACTCGCTTTTCTGGAAACCGGATGCGTTCAGGCACTTTAATTTTACCTTCTTGGCGCATCCGCAGGCGCTCCATTAGAATCGCATCATAAGCAGCTTCAATAACTTCTCGGACATTGCCATCACCACCATGTCGTTCTAACAGGCGATTCCGAACATCCTGAATTTCATCGAAGCTTGCATCTTCTGATACCCCAAGTTTCTCGTAGGGACTTTGATCACTCATGGGAGGTTATTACTTTAGCCTTAATCAGCGGCACTTTTTATTTTACAGAAAAACAACTTTAGATTTTATAGAAATAAAGACAACAATTAGACAAGTAGCTACCTGCATTAGAGAAAGTAGGCAATTTTATCCATCTACTACAATAATAGCATGAGTCGGGGCAACCGCACATAAGAAAATTGTGGTTTTAAGATTGTTGAAAATTTGAATACTCAGGACTGTGGGCTGAAGTCGGGAAACTACTTTCATCCTCCCCTAACTCCTGCTATACCAGCAGATTTACCTCTTCAATATTCACAATAAAAATTACAGTTTATAGAAATAATCAGGATAATCATCCCTATCCCCCGTAAATTTTGAATTACTGCCAAAGTAAAACCTGCGTTTTTACGCAATCATCTTTGTTAATTCTATGTACTTCTGTAAAAAATAATAGCCATGGCTGCTGCCAAGATTCTTGTAATTGACGACGATCCTGCGGTTCGGAATTTAATCCAACGCTTTTTACTGAAACAAAATTATCAAGTTGAGTCTGCCGAAGATGGTAAGACTGGTCTAAGTATGTTTGAGCAATTTAACCCTGATTTAGTAATTCTAGATGTTAATTTGCCGGATGTGATTGGTTTTAACCTCTGTCAAGAAATGCAGAGCCGTAGTGGTGTATTTGTGCTACTACTGACTAGCAGGACAGACGAAGCGGATAAAATTCGCGGTTTTTCTAAAGGTGCTGATGACTATCTCACTAAGCCATTTGGTTTAGGAGAGTTAGAAGTTAGAGTAGCAGCAATTTTAAGGCGGCAGCGGGTTGTAACTAATGCAGAACAGCAACGTCTTATCTTTGACAAACTAACTATTGATTCCATAGGACGGGAAGTAATGCTTAATAGCGAACCCATTCTCTTAACTGCTCTGGAATTTGACTTATTATATTTTTTAGCTAGTCATCCAGCTAGAGTTTGGCGACGATCTGAACTGATCCAAAAAGTTTGGGACTATGAATATGTTGGGGATCAACGGGTTGTAGATGTCCATATTGGTCAAATTCGTAAGAAAATTGAAATCGATCCGACTCAATCAACATTAATTCACACTATCCGTGGTGTAGGGTACAAATTTGAATGCGCTACTTCTAACTAAAACTTGACTACTATCTCTAAACTTCCGCCGCTCCCAAGCCTTCAAGGCGTGGGAGCAGGGCTGCAAAATTTATGCTATCAACGCAAAATGTTGTGAACAGAAACAGAGTTGGTTTATTAATTTAATCCAGTATTTATCTGGATTATTGATGAAATAAAGTTTCTAAGTAAACACGAGCCGCTCGGCGATCGCTTTCGCCATTTTGCAGCAAAAATAGCGATAAAGCCGCTGTTAATACGCGGGTTTGATCCCAATCAGGATGGTTTTGCAGATAGTTGTTCATGGATTCCTGTAATGTTTCGGGAATTTCGGTAAAGAGAGGAACTGTTGTGTTCATAAAATTTTCCTGTAGATTAATCAAGAGAAGTTACTTGTGTTCAGTTTGACTGAGGGCTGATTCATCCCCTGTGAGGAAAGTAGGGAAGGAAATTAAAATAAACCAAAATACAAAATGCAGATGCCTAAGGGAATCAAACTAAGACTCATCATTTTGCGCTCACAACAGGTGGATTTGTCAATGCTGCGAAATGTTAACAATTAGCAGTCAAAAATAAATCTTGACGAATTAATCAGGCTTATAACTATATTTTTGTTACATAACTTCATGAAAACTCGGTTATCAAGCCTGTTAGTAGTGAAAAATTCACAATCCCCAATAAGTCAGCAATAGCTGATTAACTCGTCAAACATCTGTGGAAAACTACAAAATTACCTGTGGAAATCCTGTGGAATGAATGAGGAAAATAATAGTTAATAATAAGAATTACCAAAATGTCAGGAAGATATGACATATCAGGTAAATAAGATGATAAAGTCAATTTATGAATATAAGTATGCTAACTTTTAGTTATCTAGTTTAGAGTGGTGACGGAAATTACTCATTAAAACTAGGCTAAATGCAAGTTAAAATAGATGAAAGTAGTAATTTGTTGTGCTTTCTACAAGAAAAACTTTTAAGCTCTAATTCTGTAAATTATTGATTTTTGCCTGAGAAATTGGAATGTTAGACCAAATATTTAATTACCTAGATTTTCATTTCAGCGTCGAAGCTTCTATAGTCCTCCTAATCTTAGTGTTTTTAGAGGCAGTGCTATCGGCTGATAATGCGATCGCCCTCGCTGCGATCGCCCAAGGACTAGAAGACAAAAAACTAGAAGGTCAAGCCCTAAACATTGGTTTAGTATTTGCTTATGTCCTCCGAATCACCCTATTGTTAACAGCTACTTGGGTACAAAAATTTTGGCAATTTGAACTATTGGGCGCTGGTTATCTCTTATGGCTAGTATTCCAACACTTTAGCTCTCAAGAAGACGAATCCAATCACCATCACGGACCACGTTTTAAATCTCTGTGGCAAGCTATACCCGTGATTGCCTTTACCGATTTAGCCTTTTCCTTGGATAGTGTAACCACAGCGATCGCCGTTTCTCAAGAAACATGGTTAGTAATCACTGGTACAACCATCGGTATTGTCACCCTCCGATTCATGGCTGGATTATTTATCCGCTGGTTAGATGAATATGCAAACTTAGAAGACGCAGGTTACATCACTGTAGCGTTTGTAGGTTTACGTCTGTTATTAAAAGTCATCAACGATGATTTAGTCCCACCACAATGGCTCATGGTGACAGCTATTGGTATCATCTTAGCCTGGGGCTTCTCTAAACGCACCGTTGTGGAGTTAGTTCCAGAAGAAAAGGAAAAAGCCGAAGTCTTGAAGTAATTAGGTAGGGAACAGGTAACAGGTAACAGTTTTATTACCCATTACCCATTACCCATTACCCATCCCTAATTACTCATTTAACCAAGGTGTGGAATGAGGTTGCCAAGCAACTAATTCCTCTTCCTTAAACCACAGCGCAATTTCTGTTTGGGCGGTTTCTTGAGCATCAGAACCATGAATGAGGTTGCGACCGACATTAACGCCAAAATCGCCGCGAATTGTGCCTGGTTCTGCTGTTAAAGGGTTGGTTGCGCCAATAATTTTTCTGGCTGCTACCACAACGCCCTCGCCTTCCCAAACCATGGCTACCACTGGACTAGAAATGATAAATTCCACTAAACCAGGGAAAAAAGGTCTTTCACGGTGAACATCATAATGTTTTTCCGCTAATTCTTTACTAACCTTCATAAACTTTAAGCCCACTAGGGTAAAGCCCTTAGTTTCAAATCGGCGGATAATTTCACCCACCAAGCCGCGTTGTACACCGTCAGGTTTAATTGCTAAAAATGTGCGTTCCAAATCTGTCTCCAAAAACATAATCAAATTTTGATGGGTTAATTGTCAGTTGTATTGATGTCTTTTGTCTAGTAGTCTTGTGAATATTCCCTAAAAATTGCAGAGATAAGGGAACAAGAAAAAAATTGTCTTCTTTTCTGGCTAGTAAAGACGCAGCAAGGCTTAGTTACCCCTCTACGGGTAGCGCAGCATGGTAATGACGATATTTATAATTAGGGGGTGCTGAAAAAGTTGTCTGTGAGGGCTAGGAGTCAGGAGTCAGGAGTCAGGAGTCAGGAGGAAGAATTAGAAGAAGAGAAGAATAGTATTGAATCTGGTCAAGTGATAGGTTTTTGCTGATTTCAACCCTTATTCCTTGCACCTGATTCACCTTTTTTACCTTCAAACTCTTGATATATCTCAGTTCTAGGTTTATTCAGCAGCCCCTAATTACTAATTCTTAATCAGAAATTATTTCTAGTTGTATATCCCTTACCAGACTATTTTGTTAAATTATTATTTTCGTAGGCAACCACAGAGGTCAGGAAGAAATGGGTGTCGAGTCAACCGCTGATGAAATTGTGAAAATGCCGTCTAATGGGCATAAAGCTGAATTGAAACGCCAAAAACAGAAGCAACTACTAGTCCCTAGTCCAATTACGGGAGATTTACCTCTACCTTGGAAAATTGAGAACAGTGAAGACCTGTACCGGATTGAAGGTTGGGGAAAGCCTTATTTTTCGATTAATGCGGCTGGTCATGTGACTGTCTCCCCCAAGGGTGAACGTGGTGGGTCATTAGACTTGTTCGAGTTGGTAAATGCTTTAAAGCAGCGTAATTTGGGGCTACCCATGTTAATCCGGTTTTCCGATATTTTGGAAGACCGAATTGAGCGATTAAATGCTTGTTTTGCCAAAGCGATCGCTCGCTATAACTATCCTGGGGTATATCGGGGAGTATTTCCCGTTAAGTGCAATCAACAACGCCACCTGATCGAAGATTTAGTGAGATTTGGTAAACCCCATCAATTTGGTTTAGAAGCAGGTTCTAAACCAGAATTAATGATTGCTCTAGCCTTGTTGGATACGCCAGGCGCATTGTTAATTTGCAACGGCTACAAAGACCAGGAATACATCGAAACAGCGATGTTAGCCCAGAAACTAGGACAAACACCAGTGATCGTCCTAGAGCAAATTGAAGAGGTAGATTTGGCCATTGCGGTCAGCCGTCAATTAGGCATTAAACCCATCTTGGGAGTAAGAGCGAAATTAAGTACCCAGGGAATGGGGCGTTGGGGAACTTCCACAGGCGATCGCGCTAAGTTTGGCCTGACAATTCCCGAAATTATGGAAGCTGTGGAAAAATTAGGTGCAGCCGACTTACTCGGTTCTTTGCAGTTATTACACTTTCACATTGGTTCTCAAATCTCTGCTATCAATGTCATTAAAGATGCCATCCAAGAAGCCAGCCGCATTTATGTGGAGTTGGCCATGCTGGGGGCAGATATGAAATATTTAGACGTTGGTGGTGGCTTGGGTGTAGATTACGACGGCTCTCAAACCAACTTCTACACCTCGAAAAACTACAATATGCAAAACTATGCTAACGACATCGTGGCAGAGTTAAAAGATACCTGTGATGAAAAGCATATTCCCGTACCAACATTAGTGAGTGAAAGTGGCCGGGCGATTTCTTCCCACCAATCGGTTTTAATCTTTGATGTTCTCAGCACCAGCGATGTCCCCCTTAATCCCCCTTCTCCTCACCAAGAGGGAGAATCCCCAATCATTAAATATCTCTGGGAAACCTACCAATCCATCAACAAAGAAAATTACCAAGAGTTCTATCACGATGCGGCTCAATTCAAAGAGGAAGCCATCAGTCGTTTTAACTTAGGAATTTTGCGCCTCAAGGAACGCGCTAAAGCCGAGCGTCTTTACTGGGCTTGTTGTCAAAAAGTTTTAACTCTCATCCGTCAGGAAGAATACGTACCTGATGAGTTGGAAGACCTAGAAAAAATCATGGCTTCCATTTATTATATCAATCTTTCCGTGTTTCAATCAGCACCGGACTGTTGGGCGATAGATCAACTATTTCCCATTATGCCTATACATCGGCTGGATGAAGAACCAACCCGGAGAGGAATTTTAGCGGATCTAACCTGTGATAGTGATGGGAAAATAGACCGCTTCATAGATTTGCGAGATGTCAAATCAGTGTTAGAACTGCACGAATTTGAGCCGGGGAAACCTTATTATCTGGGAATGTTCCTGAATGGAGCGTACCAGGAAATTATGGGGAATTTACATAATCTTTTTGGTGACACTAACGCTGTTCACATTAATTTAACACCCAAAGGTTATCAAATTGAACACGTTGTCAAGGGCGATACCATGAGTGAAGTTCTGAGCTACGTCCAGTATGATGCTGAGGACATGATAGAAAATATTCGCCAACGGTGTGAGCGAGCTTTAGAAGAACAGCACATTACTATAACAGAATCTCAGCGACTACTACAAACTTATGAGCAAAGTTTACAACGGTATACTTACTTGAATAGTTAATAGTCAGTTGTCAGTTGTCAGTGGTCAAAAAAAACAACGGATAACGGACAACTGACAACTGACAACTGTAGGGGCGAAGCATTTGGAGAACTATTTTTGGCAATGACCGATAATTTATCTTCCAAATGCTTCGCCCCTACTGACAACGAATAACTGACAACGAACAACTGACAACTAACTAATTAACATTTGCTCCTAATAATTCAGCGATCGCTTGGTGTTCTAAAGGTATTTCTGAAGGTCGAGTTTGCCGAGCATCAGTAATTAGCCAATCTAAAGCCGCAGCTTGCACATCAATAGATGCTCCCGTCTTATCTACACAGTAACGCCCAAACACCAGCTTATCTACTAAGCGGACTCCTGGAGCTAAACGCGACCATTCAAAAATTACACTGTTGTCTACAGTAGCCCCACTACAAATCCAGCAATTTGGACCAATCATTGCTGGTCCAATAATTTTTGCCCCATCTTCGATTTTGGTCATTCCCCCAATATAAACAGGTCCAGTGATATCAACTTTATCCCAATTTACAGATACATTTAACCCAGTAAAAATACCGGGAGCAACTTCATGTCCGGGGATTTGGACATTTTTAATTTCTCCTGATAAAACACCACGAATTGCTCGCCAATAATCGGGAACTTTACCAATATCTACCCATTCAAAATCCATGGGAATAGCATAAAAAGAGGCGTTATCTGCTACAAGTTGGGGGAATAACTGGCTACCAATGTCATATTCCACTCCAGAGGGTATATATTTAAACACTTCTGGCTCGAAAATATAAATACCTGTATTGATATTAGTGCTAAGGGCTTCTTCTGTTGAAGGTTTTTCTTGGAAAGCTTGAACGCGATTATTTTCGTCAGTAACCACCACACCGTAGCTAGAAACCTCTTCTTTGGGAACTGATTTGGTGATGATAGTAGCGATCGCCCCTTTGGATTTATGCCACTTTACCGCCGCAGTTAAATCTAAATCAATTAAAGCATCACCACATAACACTACAAATGTGTCATCAAAAAATGGTGAGAAGTCTTGAATCCGCCGCATACCCCCGGCTGAACCGATAGCTTCGCCGACGAGTTTACCATCATCATCAATTTTACCTTCAAAAGAATAGGCAATCTGCACTCCAAACCGCTGACCATCACGGAAATAACTTTCTATTTCTTCCGCCAAATGGCTAACATTGACCATAATTTCGTCAAATCCATGTTGACGTAATAACTCCAGTAAAAATTCCATAACTGGCTTTTGCAGAATAGGAATCATGGGTTTGGGAATTGTATATGTGATGGGACGGATACGAGTACCCTTTCCCGCTGCAAGAATCATCGCTTTCATAAAATTTTATTCCTTAGTCAGTTGTCAGTTGTTAGTAGGGGCGAAGCATTTGGAAGATAAATTATCGCTCATTGCCAAAAATAGTTCTCCAAATGCTTCGCCCGTACAGTTGTTAGTTGTTAGTAGGGGCGAAGCATTTGGAAGATGAATTATCGGTCATTGCCAAAAATAGTTCTCCAAATGCTTCGCCCGTACAGTTGTTAGTAGGGGCGAAGCATTTGGAAGATAAATTATCGGTCATTGCCAAAAATAGTTCTCCAAATGCTTCGCCCGTACAGTTGTCAGTTGTTAGTAGGGGCGAAGCATTTGGAAAATAAATTATCGGTCATTGCCAAAAATAGTTCTCCAAATGCTTCGCCCGTACAGTTGTCAGTTGGAATAGATAGAAATTTATTCTCCCCCTGCCCCTGCTTTTAGCTAGGTAAGCGGATTTGAATTTCCTGGTAAAATTCTTTTTGAAATAGTTCTACCTTAGATTGAGCCGATAGCAGTAGTAAAGCCCAAAAAACGCTAACTAAGTTACCGTGTTCTGATTCATGATGCTCCCCATTTTTCTCTGGTTGTTTTGTCTGTATCCATAAATCTATCAGTTCTTCTAGATTCCAATATTGTTCCTCTGAATTTTGCTCTTTAGCAGCACCATATAACACCTGCTCTATTTCTAACGCGACTTGGGTTAAATTTTCTTGGTGCGCTAACTCTAGAGCTTCTCGCATGGTCTGCACACTAGGCCGACCTTTAAGCCGCCTAGGTTTATCAACTTTTTCTACCAGTTTTAGCTGGCTGGCCATAATTTGCAACTGGTCTATTAACTCTTGCAAAGTCACCCGACGTTTTGGCGGTGGCATAGCGGCCGGACGACGACGCAAGTGTTGCTCTAGGTGCAAACGATGGGCCGGATATAACAAGCCGTCTTCCATTCCTAATAGTGTATCATCTAAAACTTTTTCTGGAGTATTATATACTGTTGATAACTGAACTAATGTATTAGCTTTAAATAATACGAGCATTGATGCTGATAAAAAAGCCTGTCCAGATTGAGATAAGTCACTTTCGTAGCCTCTGATGGTTTTTGCTTCTGGGGACATTAATTCCAAGTAATGATCAATCACCTCAATAACTCGCACGTCCCAAGGGTCAATTTCCCCTTTTTCAGCTTGCTCAATCAGGTGTGTAATTTTTTCTAATAATTCGGCTGCATCCATTAATTTAAAATTTAATATACCAGGAGTTCAGGAGTATGGCTAACGCCACGCTTCGCTATCAGGAGTTCACGAGTCAGAAGAAGGAAGAATTTTCTCAATGCCCCATGCCCCATGCCCAACTTATTTATCTTCTTGAAATTCTGAGCCATAATTAACTCGAAAATTTGAGACAAAATCGCTATGGTTACTGCTTTTGATGGCATCAAAAGTGCCTTTGATAGTCCCAGCAATTGGCACAGCAACGAGTGTTCCTAATAATCCGGCAATTTCAAATCCCATTAAAATGGCGATAAAAATCCACAGGGGGTTGAGTCCGATAAAATTACCCATTAATTTTGGAGCTAACAGATTATCTTTAATTTGTTGCATGATAACTGCCATTGTAGCGACCGGAAAGGCTAACCACCAATTTTGGATTAATACTAACATTGTGACTAAACCAATGCCTAAAGTTGCGCCAACAACGGGAATAAGTCCAGAAATACCAATTATAATGGCAAATAAGAGAGCAAATGGGACTTTTAGAAATAAGAATATGGGTGTGAGGGCTATGACCATGAACAGTCCCAGCAATAATTGGCTTAGGAAAAAGTTTTGGAAATTTAACTGCAATGATCGGCTAAAGGGAATACCAATATTAGAGGGTAGCAGATTAACTAAACCAGACCAAACGCGATCGCCATATATAAGCATATAAAAAGCTAAAACGATGACTAAGACTACATTCAGTATTCCTGATAATAGTGTTCCTGCAAATCCTACTACCCCTGAAGCTATTTGCTGTACCAGATTTTGAATATTAGCATTTATTTGATTTGTTACCAGCTTTAAGTCTATAGATAAGCGCCGCTGCTTTGCTAAACTTTCTAAGTGATCTAAATTAGCTTGACTAGTCGCCAACCAATCCGGAATCTTATTTAAAAGTTGAATGGTTTGGTCAATTAGCATGGGTACGAGAGTAACACCCAAAACAATAAACAAAGTTAAAGTTAGTAGTAAAACAATGATTACCGCTTGAGTGCGGGTAATTCTGACTTTCTCAAGTAACTTAACCGGGTAATTCAGTAAAAAAGCCAGAATTGCCGCAATACTGAGAATAGTAATTGGATTCTGGAAAAAACGAAATAATACAGACAGTAGCCAGATATTGAGGGCGATAATTGGTCCACTGAGTCCATAAATTAATAGAGTTTGCAGAGAAGCGGAACGGCGCATCTGATTTAATGTATAAGCAAGGACTTCAGGGGTAAGAGAGGAATGATTGAGGATGGTGTTGCCATACTTTTGTCACTTCCTTTATCTATTGTGTAAATAATTCCTGATTTTGATCATATAGCAGGATGTAGGAGGGAAAGCCCACTTCTAAGATATAAGGTTGGGGTTGAAAATTGTAGTATAGCAAGGCAAGAGTGAAGAAGTTTCCAGGAATTTTACCTTTATTTACACAGTTTGGTTTTATTTTATTAACCTAATTATCTATTAATTGTTAAGTTTAATATAGTTCTCTGTATCAATAAAATCAACCTGAAAAATATACACTAAGATAATTAAACACATATATTCCTGCGTCAATCATTATTAGGGTTTTTGTAATATGTCTAGTAATCCTGAAATTCAATTTTTATCCCATCTTCAAGACTGTGCAAAAGATTTAACTACTAAATTTTCACTTTCTTCTGTTTCTTTTGGTGCGGAAGACCAACTAAAATCACCTATTGAAAATTTATTAAAATCAGCGGCCAATATTTTAAATTTATCTATTGTAGTAGTTACGGAAGTCCGAGAAAAGGTACTTTCAGGAAGGCCAGATATGGGAATAACAATTAATGGTCTTTTAATGGGACATATTGAACTAAAAGCACCAGGAAAAGGCGCAGATCCCAATAAATTGAAAGGAGATGATAAACAACAATGGGAAAAGTTTAAAAGTCTCCCCAATGTGATTTACACAGATGGTAATAGTTGGGGACTTTATCGCACAGGTGAAAAAGTAGGAAAAACAATTAAATTTTCAGGAGATATTACTGCTAAGGGTGCATCAGCTATCACTGCTCAAAATGCTAATGATTTACTAATATTATTACGTGATTTTTTAAATTGGCAACCTATTGTTCCTTCTACACCTAAAGCTTTAGCAGAAATGCTTGCTCCTATTTGTCGGTTATTAAGAAAAGATGTTTTAACTGCTCTTGAAGATCCTGAATCTAATTTAAGTCAAGTAGCTAAAGACTGGCGACATTATTTATTTCCTGATGCAGATAATCAACAATTTGCAGATGCTTATGCTCAAACTTTAACTTATGCACTTTTATTAGCCAGATTTTCTGGTGCAGATGATTTATCTTTACCACAAGCTGTTAAAACTATTAGAACAGGTCATAATTTACTAGCTGATGCTTTAAAAATATTAGGTGATGAAGCAGCACGGGAACAAATAGAAGTTTCTGTAAATTTATTAGAAAGAATAATTGCAGCTATTGATGTTACAGCACTAAATAAAGATGGTTCTGAAGATCCTTGGTTATATTTTTATGAGGATTTTCTGGCTAAATATGATCCAAAAATGCGAAAAGAAAGAGGTGTTTATTATACACCCATTCCTGTAATTAAAACACAAGTTAGATTAGTAGCTGAATTATTAGCAGAACATTTTGATGCTGAATTTTCCTTTGTAGATGATAAAGTTATTACCTTAGATCCCGCTTGTGGTACAGGTACTTATATTTTAACAGCTATTAAACATGGACTGGATCAAATTAGTAATTTAAGAGGAAAAGGAATGAAAGTTTCTGCTGCTACAAATGCGGCAGCAAATATTCACGCTTTTGAAATTTTAGTAGGTCCTTATGCTGTTGCCCATTTACGTCTAACTCAACAGATTTTAAGTGAAGGTGGTACTTTACCAGAAAATGGAGTTCATGTTTATTTAAGTGATACTTTAGAATCTCCCTATGCTAAATTAAGTGGTAATTTACCTTTATTTTATAAATCTTTAGGGCAAGAATATAAACGCGCTCAAAAAATTAAACAAAATACACCAGTGATGGTTTGTTTAGGAAATCCACCTTATAACCGTCAAACAATTGATGAAGATGATTTAATGAATCAGAAAAGAAAAGGTGGATGGGTAAGATTTGGAGACGATGAACAAAAGATTGATGAAAATGAGCAATTGATCAAAAAACGTCCTATTTTAGAGGATTTTCTTGAACCATTAACAGCAATGGGTTATGGTGTTCATGCAAAAAATTTATATAATGACTATGTTTATTTTTGGCGATGGGCATTGTGGAAAGTATTTGAAGCTAATACAGAAAATCGCGCCGGAATTATCAGTTTTATTACTGCTTCTTCCTATTTGCGTGGACCCGGATTTGCGGGAATGCGAAAAGTCATGCGTCAAACATTTGATGAACTTTGGATTATTGATTTAGAAGGTGATAATTTAGGGGCAAGAAAAACCGAAAATGTATTTGCAATTCAAACTCCTGTGGCTATTGCTATTGGTGTTTGTTACAATAAACCTCAACCTGAAGTTCCTGCTAAAGTTCATTTTACCAGAATTGATGGTACAACTGAAGAAAAATTAGCAAGTTTAGAGAATATTCATTCTTTTCAAGATTTACAATGGCGAGAATGTGCAAATAATTGGACTGATTTATTTTTACCTGTTAGTGATACAGATTATGGAAATTGGGCAAAGTTAACTGATTTATTTCCTTGGCAAAGTGGTGGAGTGCAATTTAAACGAACATGGACAATTGGTGAAAATAAGGAAGTTTTAAATGAGCGTTGGCAAACTTTGATTAATGCTAGTAAATCCCCAGGAATACAGAAAAAACTGTTTAAAGAAACCCGTGACCGCAAAATTACTAAACAATATAAATCATTAGAAGATGGAACATTATTACCCCCTATTACGAACTTATTACCTAAAAGTCCTTCTCTAGAACCAATTCGTTATGCTTATCGTAGTTTTGATCGTCAGTGGGCTTTATTAGATAATAGACTCTGTGATTATGCTAAACCTGGCTTACTGCGTTATCACAGTGATAAGCAAGTTTATATGACAAGTTTATTAACTAATGTTTTAGGTAATGGTCCATCAGCAGTTGCTACTTCATTAATTCCTGATTTAGATCATTTTCGTGGTTCTTTTGGTGCTAAACATATTATTCCTCTGTGGAGAAATTCTGAAGCTACTGAACCTAATATTACTAATGGAGTTTTAGAAATTCTTAGTAATAAATTCAATTACAATATTTCCCCAGAGGACTTTTTCGCTTACTGTTATGGAATACTTGCAACTCCCAAATATGTAAAAGAATTTTGGAATGAACTAGAAACACCTGGTCCAAGGATTTCCATTACCAAAAATAGGGATTTATTTATTAAAGTAGTAGAAATAGGACGCACTTTAGTTTGGTTACATACCCATTGTGAAAGGTTTGTTCCCAGTGGTAAAAAACCAGGTAAAATTCCTGTTGGTAGAGTTCGTTGTCAAAAAGGAATACCCAATACAGTAAATGATTATCCCACAGAATTTTCTTATGATGTCGGTACACAAGAATTAAAAGTTGGTCTAGGTGTATTTGAAAATGTCCGTCCAGAAGTTTATAATTTTAGTGTTTCTGGTTTAGAAGTTGTCAAATCTTGGTTAGCTTATAGAATGAGAGACGGTGCTGGTAAAAAGTCTTCACCTTTAGATGATATTCGTCCTCAAACTTGGCAATTTGATCTTGAATTACTTGATTTACTTTGGGTTTTAGATGCGACTGTAGATTTATATCCCTCTTTATCTTCTTTATTCGATGAAGTGATTAAAAGTCAATTGTTTACATCTGCTGAGTTTCCACAACCAACAGAGTTAGAAAAATTTAATTCTTTAGAAGTTCAGAGTGAGTTACCACTTTTAAATTTGGAAGAAATAGATGAAGAAGATGAGTAAATACTTGACTTTATCCTAAAAATAACAAAAATGCAGAGCGATCGTTTATCGCTGTTTGTTGGTTAACGGTGGAATGAATGCGTTAGCGAAACTTACCAAATGTAAATGTATCGCATTATGAACTCAAATACTTAATTAAGTATTATAAACACAATCATAAACAAAGAATGAAATAAAATGCAAGCCATTAGATAAAGTTTGAGGAAATAACAAAAATGGATACTAACATAGCTGATCTTCGCAAAGATTACACATTACAGGATTTGAATGAGAAACAAATTGATCCAAATCCATTTATACAATTTAAAATTTGGTTCGGTCAATCCCTAGCAGCCCAGCTACCTGAACCTAATGCTATGACTTTGGCTACTTGTACATCCGAGGGTCAACCTTCAGCGAGAATGGTATTACTCAAAGATTTTGATGAACGGGGGTTTGTCTTGTTTACTAATTACAATAGCCAAAAAGGACAGGAACTGACCGTAAATCCCCATGCTGCTTTAGTTTTTTGGTGGGCGGAATTAGAACGCCAAGTGAGGATTGTGGGAACTGTGGAAAAAATTTCCGCAGCAGAATCTGATAACTATTTTGAAATCCGTCCTGCATATAGTCGGCTAGGTGCTTGGGCTTCTAATCAAAGCGAAGTAATTGCGAACAGAGAAATCTTAGAGTTACAATTGCAAGAATTTCAGCGCAAATATGAAAATCAGGAAGTTCCTCGTCCTCCGCATTGGGGTGGTTTTCGGGTGATTCCTCAAAAAATTGAGTTTTGGCAAGGAAGATCGAGTCGTTTACATGATCGCCTGTTATATACTCGTGTAGATGATGGCAGCTGGGAAATTGAGCGTTTATCACCTTGATTGAATATTTGATGTCAGCATTCAGCTATCAGCAGTAATGGTGAAGAAGAAGAAAGTTATACACATTTAACATTCTGTATTTCCGTATTGAAAACTGATAGCTGAGGACTGAATGTTTAAATGATAATTAATTAAGAAGATCCTGATTAGATTAGAAAACAGTGATTATTAATTAATAATTCAGTATACAACAGGTTGCGTAGTTAGGAGGTACAAAATCCAAATTGCGACCTATACACAAAGCCAGTTTTACTCTGTGACTCATGAATTGGTGACTCCTAAATTCTGCCGTAAGTTAACTACCCCAAATTATCTTTGATATATGTTTCTTAATGTACAGTTAGATTATAATGAATTTGTATATAGTAAGCATGACTTATAAAAAAGACCGACAATTTAAATTTTGATACACATTTTTAACTTTATGCGAATCATACATATATTAAATCATGTCCAGGAAATCGGTAATGGTATTGTCAATGTAGCTGTGGATATGGCTTGTTTGCAATCCCAATCTGGCGATGATGTGGCGGTGATTTCAGCGGGAGGGGGATACGAAAAATTATTAAATCAATTTGGTGTTAAACATTACGCAGTTAACCAAAATCGTCAGCCAATAACAATGATTAAGGCGGCGATCGCTTATCGAACAATTGTGCAAGAATTTCAACCAGATATAGTTCATGCTCACATGATGACTGGTGTGGTGTTAGCACGGGCTTTGAGATGGGAGAATGGATATATTTTAGTGGCTACTGTTCATAATGAATTTCAACGGAGTAGCTTATTGATGGGTTTAGCAGATCGAGTAATTGCTGTTAGTAAGGCTGTCAAAAATTCGATGGTGCAACGGGGAATTCCTGAACAGAAATTACGGGTAGTTTGTAATGGGACATTGGGTAGTCCTCGAACTCGGAAAATATCAGATTATCAACCTTTAAGTTTACAAAGTCCAGCGATAGCCACCGTAGCAGGAATGTATAAACGAAAAGGCATTACTGAGTTAATCGCGGCTTTTGAAGAAATTGCCCAGGATTTTCCCGCAGTACATTTATATTTGGTCGGAAATGGCCCAGATAAACAAATATTTGAGTCTCAAGCCCAAGCAACGGCTGTTAGTCATCGGATTCACTTTGAAGGGTTTCAGCCTGAACCCCAACGTTATTTACTAGCCTGTGATATTTTTGTCTTGGCTTCCCACCGTGATCCCTGTCCCTTGGTGCTTTCAGAAGCGAGGGAAGCAGGGTTGGCGATTGTGGCCACTGAGGTAGATGGTATTCCAGAGGCGTTAGATAATGGTAAAGCGGGGATATTAGTGCCAGCGCAGGATAGTCATCAGTTGGCTAAGGCATTAATAAAATTATTGAGTGATGCAAATATACTTCAGGAATGGAAACAGCGATCGCAGGAAAATCTAGAATGGTTAAATGTTGCCCGTGTACACCAAGAAACATTGGCTGTATATGAGGAGTTAAGTTTTCAGGAAAGTTTTTCGACCTCTACTCAACCTGATTAATACTAATTTTTGGCATTGGATAATAGGGAGATGAATTATGTTTTGTCCTATCTCTAAGAGAGATCCCGCAGGGTAGACACGAAGTTTGAAATTGCTGATTTTTCAAGTTTATCTTCCAATTCAGCAACTCCACAAACAGTTAAATTAAGAATCTAAAGATTCAGTTATAATGGGACGATAATAAATTAGAAAAAATCCTCACAACAGGGAGTTAGAGTTATGGTGGCTACTCCAATCTCAACTGCTCCACAACTATCAACAATAGCAATCTCTTGGGAAGCATTACCCGAAGATTTTATCCTAGAAGAAGAACCTGTGGAAAACACTGCACAACCATTAATTGCTGGGGCATTACGAGAAAGTCTGGAACTAAGTGGATATATTGAATCCACCATGCTGATAGCTGCCAATTTAGGCATATGTGCCACAATGAATGACAAACTTGTTGTTAAAGCCCCAGATTGGTTTTTTGTGCAGACGGTTTTACCCTTGTCTGGGACAACAGATAGACGCAGTTATACACCTCATCTGGAAGGAGAAATTCCCCGCGTTGTCATGGAATTTTGTTCAGATACAGACGGGAAAGAATACTCAGCTAGACGCGCCTTCCCCCCCGGAAAATGGTTTTTTTATGAACAAATTCTCCAAGTCCCTACCTATGTAATTTTTGATCCCCTGACGGTTGAATTGGAAGTTCATCAAATTGAGTCAGGACAGTATAAATTACAGCCAACAGACGAGAATAATCGCTACTGGATTACAGATATGGGATTATTTTTGGGATTGTGGGAAGGAGAAAAAGAGGGGCGTATAGGTTACTGGCTAAGATGGTGGGATCAAGCAGGTAATCTGTTACCCTGGGCAGTCGAAAAGGTAGAACAAGAACAGCAACGGACTGAACAGGAACGCCAACGGGCTGAACAGGAAAGTCAACGGGCTGAACAGGAACGCCAACGGGCTGAACAAGAAAGTCAACGGGCTGAACAGGAACGCCAACGGGCTGAAAGATTGGCAGAACAATTACGCGCACTGGGTATTGATCCAATTGATTAAATGTGCGTTTTCTAAAATTGTTGTAGAGATGTTTCATGGAACGTCTCTACTTTTTTCACCAGATGTCTAATCAATCCCAATTGGCAAATTCATCACTAATATTGCGAAGTAGGGCAGTGATTTGAGTGCGTCGGGTTTCAAAGTTAGCAGCAATGTAAATTAACAAAATACCAACTAATAAACCAACAATCCATTTTAAGAAAGAATAACTCAGACTGAAAATTACTAATTGGTAAATGCTAGTAATTAAAAAAGTACCTGTACCAACATAAAGAAAAGCGCGGACTTTTAAACCTAAGCCAGCGAAAATAGTAATCAGACTAAAAACACCAGGGATAAAAGGCAGATTTTGATAAAACAAAATTGTCCAACCGCAAATTAAACCACTTCCTAACATTCGCAAACTGTGACGGAGAGGTTTGGTTGTTGATAATTTTAGTTGTTCATCTATTTGGGCAATATATAGTAAAGATAAACCAATTGGTATAACGTACCAAAGAGAATCTCTGAAGTTTAAATCATTAAACCAAGTAAATAATGCCCAATCAATTAATATTAAACTGATATATGTAAACCGGATTTGTGTGGCAGCGTTAGCTAAAAAGACGTAGTAAGCAGCAACGATAATTAAAGTAATAGGATAGGTTGTTAGTCCCGTTGTTCCTACAATAATTAATGGGAGAATGTATGCTGTGCGTTGCCAAGGCGTTTTTGACCAACCTAATCTTTGCCAAGGTAGGATATATAGGAAGTAGGCAAATAGGCAGGATATCGCCCCATTCCAAGGTAGTAATTGCTCAGATATTAATCTCCCTATTGGTAAATTTTGTAAATAAATACCAATAATTCCTACTTCTATTAAACCTAAATAAACCCAGATTTCTTGATTTGTTTCTTGGGAATTTTCTTTTCCTTGCCAAATCGCATAGCGAACTAAAAATAATCCTGTTCCTAATACGATAGACGAGTTAATTTGGATAGGTAAAGTCATAGCAAAAAGGAATAAAATACTACTCCAAACCCAATGAAGATGGGCAATATTTTTTAATTCTTGAGAATTTAAACCCAGATAACTAATCAGCCAGGGTGTGAGGATACGGTAAGCATACATGATGCTAGTACCAAGGGCTGACATGGCAATTAAACCATCACCTAAAGCCTCTCCTTTAGATAGGGACATTTGATAAAATAGGAGTTCGTAGGCGGAAATTGATAGGCCGATAATACCAAAATAAAGGAGGGGTTTAAATGCTTCCCTGCGTCTTCCTACCCCAATCATAATTAAGGCTACACCCAGGGAACAAAAACCTGTAAAATTGGCAAAGGTATTTAATCGCAAAATGACGCTAAATGCACCATAAATAAGGGGGAGAATATGAAAACTATTAGGTAATGTTTGTAATTGATGTTTGCGTCGCCACCATTCACCAAATAGCTGAGTTGTTAAACCGAGAATGATGTTTGCTATGGCGATTCTAATGATTGAATGTTCGCCAAATCCTAAGATTTCTGCTGTTAATAATTCTAAACACCAACCGATTCCATAAAATGCTGCTTCTTTAGATTGTCCCCAACTGCGATAGACAATTGCCCCTAAAATTATGGCTGTGGTGATAATATAGAAATATTCGGTTTTGATAGTTCCTTGATAAATTAAGCTGGAGTGCAAAGTTAGGGCTGATAGTTCTATTGTACATAATGCGATCGCCCATTTATCACTTGCGGCTGCATAAATTATTGCCAATTCTGTACCTTTGCGTAAAAGTACACCACGCCATAGCCATAAACTCAGTATTGTTAATGCAGTAACGACAAACCAACCTGATATTTTTAATTGGATTAAACCAAATACACCTTCACCTAATAATGCAGTCAGGAAACTTAATCCAAAACCAATAATTATTCCTGCATATATTTGGTTTCTTGAATAGCGAGTATGGACTAACATTACCGCTATACCCACACCCAAACCGATTAATCTTATTCCTGGTAATGGTAAAGTTAATAATTGAGAAATCCCTACAGCGAAGACACTTAAAAACCTGTTATTGGTGCGATTTGGTTCAGTGTTACGAATAGCTAAACCTGTTAATGCTAAAGGTGTAATTAACCAAATTACGCCTAAAGAGTTTTGATTTTGCCAATTACCAGCCCAATAATTTTGAGCATTTACCCATAATAGAGAAAAACTGATTGCAGCCAATACTAAACCAATATACCATGCACTCCGTCGCGTTATGCCTTCACCAAGACTAAATCCCCATTCAGCTATCATGATAGCTAATAAGATACCAGCCCAAATTTCTTGATTTAAACTGGGTAAAAACCAATTAATGCTAGAAATTAGCGTCAATACTCCCATACCATGAGTTAAGTATATCAAGGGAGGATAAAAAGCTGCACGACGTTGGATAAATGTGGCTAGAGTAATAGTAGATAATAAAAAATTAGCCGTTCTTAATGTCGGATTCACTAAGCTAATTATTGTTAAACAAATCCCTAAAAATAAAGTTAGATATTCTCCAAAATCTGCCAATTCTTGATTTTCTTGATCATGTAATTTATCTGTTAACCATAACATTAATATGATGTAGGGAAATAAAGCAATACTCAATAATACCCAAGGTTCATTTTGAGAATTGGTTAAATGGGTAGCGGTGCTAATTAGTAATGTTTTTAATTCATTAGGAATTAATCTCCAACCTAGCCAAATTGTCTGTAACCCAATTAAGAAAATAGCTAAAAAATCTTTTTGTAAATTATATCTTTGTAACCGACGACTAAAAACCCACAAACTTAAAATGCTGACTATTATAGCTTGGACTGGTTCTGTTATGACTGAAACTAACCAACCTAATAAAAGTAAACTTCTTCCTAATTCTTCCCAAAGGATAGAAGGATTTGTAGAAGAATTTTTTTCTGATAACCAAATTACTAAACCACCGCAAATCCCAATTGCTAAACCTAATTGAGTAATATTAACTCCAGCTATAAAAATAGCCCTTGTCAGTAAAGTTAATAAAGCGTAAATCAGGAAAGTAAAATATAAACTAATTCCCCATTGTGGAGTTTCTATATTTGTATTTTCTTGGGGTTGGGTTAATTGATTGTAAACAGTAATAGTAGTTGTGCCTATCATTGCTAAATAAACAGCAATTAGGGGGAAATTTGATAACTTCCAACCCCAATGTAAATAACTCAAACCGATAATATTGATTAAAGGTAATTTACCACTGGGAAAATTAGTAATAATATTGCGGTTTTGACAAAGTTGATTAGTAATAAATGTGAGAGTCAGAGATGCAATTCCTATCACAATTAAATTCAATGGATTTTGCCACAAACTAAAGCTATCCATTGCCCAAAAGTTGATAGGCACTAATAACAATGTGACTATTAATAATGTCTGTGCAGTTAACCTTAAATTGCTTTGTTTACCCGCCCAAAATGTAAATCCACAAAAACTCAAAGTATACGCAAATAAAACCCCATACTGTCCAACTGCGGGGAATCTTTCCCATTGACTTGCAGCGAGAACACCGGAGGAAAGCACTACTAAAAATATACCCAAAAACAGCAACCACCGCACACTTAATTCTTCACCAAAAGATTGCAGCATCGAATTAACAAAGCTGGGTTTTTTAGGTACTGTTGGTATGGGAGGTAAAGTCGCAATTAATGGTTTTCGTGGGGGTGTGCTAGGGGTGAAAATTTCCTCTGGTTCTGATGCAGTTTGAGGTGTAAATACTACAGTGCAAGTGAGATATTGACGGGATATTTGTTTAACTTGATCATCAGATATTAAACCGAGATTTAATAAATCATCTAATCCTAATAATAAGTCAGGATGATTAGATGGTAGTTTAACGGGAATTTTCTGGGATGGTTCAAAAGGTGATGTCATAATCTGCAACCCTGTAAATGTATATCAGAAATAGCCCTTTTAAGATGACTGGATAATTTAAAATATTTCAGTCACATTAATACTGACATCAGGAAAAGCTAAAATTGATAAAGTCTGATTTTTTACTAACTTCTGTATATCTTGATAAACTCCCTGGAGAGGATTTCGATATACTTCTATAACTTCCTGATTAACATCTATTAACCAAAGTTCAGGAATATTTGCTTCTGCATATAAAGGAATTTTTACTTCTCTGTCATATTTTATCGTTGTGTCGGCAACTTCTATTAACAAAAATATATCTTCTGGTTGGGGGTGTGCAGTTCTATAAAAATCTGCACGGGGTTTTAATAATGCTATATCTGGTTGAGGTTCAGAAGTTTCATCTAATTCTACTGGGTTTTGGACATTAATTAAGGCCAGACCTCCTAATAGCAACGCTAGTAAGTTACTTAAAAATAAAACACAACCTGAGTGTCTTGTACCAATAGGGGACATATCAATCATTTCTCCGCGAATTAATTCTAATCTTTCATTTTCTGACAAAATACCAGATTCAGCCATTTGGTGAAATTGCTTAACTGTAAATTGGTGTCTGAGTAATTGTAAAACCATTGTCGCCTCTATGGGAATTTTAATTAATAGGGGTGAAACTAGGGAATCTATTAAATATTCTACATTTATTTTAGATCTTTTTTATCTGTGATGTAAATACCACATACAGTATAAACGAGATATTTCAATTGCTTCTCTCAAAATATGCGATAAACTAATTGCCCAAGTATCAAAATATTGATTTTTATCTTTAAGAATATGTTCCGTATCAGTAGTTATTAAAAGAATATCACTATAGGAAATATCTACATTATCTTTAAACTCCTCAAAAGCTTGGATAATTGTACCACATATACTATCTCTTAGTTCTACTGCTATTTTATTGGGTAAGTAATACCCTTCAGGATTTTTGCGACAGGCATTTTTGTATTTTTGAACATGATCAAAAATGTTTTTTCTAATCAGTAGAATAATATCAAATTTGACATTTTCTGATATTTCTTCTAATAAAATACATTCAACAATTTTTCCAAACACTTTATAGTCAGTTAGCCCGTCTCCAACAATTCCCACATTAATAGTATTCATGATATTTTACCCAATTGTCCCTGTGTACCAAAGTTCTGCTAACTGATATTTTGGTATTTTTATTAACTTTTTATTTGTGTTTTCTTCAATTTCATATTCTACTTCATCATCTTTAATTGCTCCAATTCCTACAAGGGTATCAAGTGCAGTATTTAAGTTTCTCACATCGCTTTGACGACTACGTTTATCTAAACGAACTGTATAAACATGATCAGGATGTTGATTAAATTCTCTCAAAACTGAAGGGCTGTGAGAAGTTAAAATAAATTGTGTTTTTACAAAACCATCTTGACTAGGTGATGTTGCTTGCCAAATCCAATTCATTAGTTGTTGTATATTACCTGGATTAATACCATTTTCTATCTCTTCCAGCATAATAATAGCAGGTGGTCTTCTCAATGATGCAAGCAAACTTATTGCAGCAATTTTCATAAAGCCGTCTGATACAACTTCTGGCATAAATTCTTCTACAGAACCTTTACGTCCTAAATCGAATTCCCAGATTAAACTGGAACGATTTGGATCATAACGAACTCCAATAAAACTTGTATCAACAGTTCTCATTTTGGCAATAAATGATGAAAATATACGTTGTTCTTTTTCTTTTACATGGCGTAGAAGTGACTGAAAGTTACTTCCTGTTTCTCCTAAATATTCTGGTATTCTCCTTTGTTCTATTTCAAGACTGTTATTAAATTCATTGTGTTGTTCTTCATCTATATCCTGATTGTTTTTTTGTTTGAGGAATGCAGGTTGAAAATGATAATTAAATGTATTAGTAAAATAAAGAAAAAATAACTCACATAGTGCTTTTTCATTTTCCTCTAAAGATGGATCTAATTGTATTTTTTTGCTTAATTCTAGTATATTTGTAGGCTGATTATAACCACTTTCAAGCTCTTTAGATATTTGATTATTAGCTAATTGGATAGTTATTTTTTCTTGACAACTAGCATTGTATCTAAAATTAGAGCTTTCACATATTTCTATTTTATAATTAATTTCTCCCCTCTTGTTATTCCATAAAATGGAAAATGACATTGGTTCATCATCTTTAGCAAGTCTGTATTTATATGGATATAAATCTATTCCAGTGACATTTCTATATTTATTATCAGGGTTTCCTTTTTTGACAAGATTACAAAAATGTTGTATTCCTGCTAAAAAATTTGTTTTACCAGAATTGTTATTACCAATTAACAAAGTTACTGGATATAATTCTATAGTTGTTGATTTATGAGTTCTAAAATTCTCTAAAGTAACTTGTTTAAACATCGTAACCTCCCAAAAATATCATTATTTTACCTTGCTCGTTATCTTAAGATTTTACACTATAATTTCAGGAATATATGAAAAATGGTGGGCATTGCCCACCCTACACTTAAGGAGTTTCAGAAATTGCCCCTTGCATTTTTACAAAAGTATCTATTAAAGTCTGCAATTGTTGGTCTGCTTTAAACACTCCTAAACCTCTCGCTGTTACCTTCCCAGGAGAATAAACAAACCTTGCTTTCATTGTGGGAGTGAGGTTTTCTGCTAAGAGATTCCAAGCTGGTTCTTCCATTGGTGTTTCTAAAACAATGTGCTGTTTATTCTCTGGTTTAATGCGGCTAAATCCGAGATTTTTAGCTAATTGTTTGAGTTCCATAACTCGTAATAACTGACTAGCTGGAACTGGAATAGTCCCATATCTATCAGTCCATTCAGCAGCAATTTGTTTGAGTTCATATTTTGATTTTACTGTAGCTACAGCCCGATAAGCACTCATTTTTTGATCAAGATCAGGAATGTAGGTTGCAGGAATAAATGCGGTGAGATTAAGGTCAACTTGGGTGTCTTCAACTTTGGGTATTTCTTGACCTCTAATTTCTCGAATTGCTTCTTCTAACATTTCCATGTATAAGTCAAAGCCAATTACATCCATTTGACCAGATTGTTCTGCACCTAGCAAATTTCCCACCCCGCGAATTTCCATATCTCGCATTGCTAATTGATATCCAGAACCGAGTTGAGTAAATTCTTGAATTGCTCTTAATCTTTGTCTAGCAGCATCAGATAATTCTCGTTGTTTGGGGTAAAATAACCATGCGTGAGCTTGAATTCCTGCCCGTCCTACCCGACCCCGTAATTGATATAATTGAGATAAACCAAAACGGTGAGCATCTTCAATTAAAATTGTGTTAACTCGCGGAATATCTAAACCAGATTCAATAATTGTCGTACAAACAAGAATATCAGCGTCATTATTGCCAAAAGTGAGCATAGTTGATTCTAACTCGCTTTCGTCCATTTGACCATGAGCGATCGCAAATCTGCCTCCAGGAACCATTTCTCGCAATTTTGTCGTGGTTTCTTCAATTCCGTCTACTCGGGGAACTACATAAAATACTTGTCCACCTCGATCTAATTCTTGTCGAATTGCACTTCTAATAACATCGGAGTTGAGCGGTGAAAGATGGGTTTGAATTGGTCTTCTGGTGGGAGGTGGTGTGGTAATTAAACTCATTTCCCGAATTCCCGACAATGACATATATAAGGTTCTGGGAATGGGAGTTGCAGAAAGAGTTAAAACATCAACTTGAGTTTTTAAGCTTTTGATTTTTTCCTTTTGATTAACTCCAAATCTTTGTTCTTCGTCAATTACTAAAAGTCCTAGATCTTTAAATTGGACACTTTTACCTAATAATTGATGCGTCCCCACAACTATATCTAATTCTCCCGTAGCCAGTCGTTTTTGAATATTACGTTTTTCTTCCGCACTGCGAAACCGATTCAATAAACCTACATTTATAGGATAAGGGGCAAAACGTTCTTTAATTGTGTGATAATGTTGTTGAGTTAAAATTGTTGTTGGGGCTAAAAGTGCAACTTGCTTTCCTGCGGTAACAGCTTTAAAAATCGCCCGAATTGCTACTTCTGTTTTCCCAAAACCCACATCTCCACATACTAACCTATCCATCGGTCTTTCACTTTCCATATCCCGTTTCACATCTTGTACCGCTTTGAGTTGATCTGTGGTAGGTTGGTAAGGAAAAGAATCTTCCATTTCTTCTTGCCAAGGCATATCATGAGGATAGGAAAAACCCTGTTGTTGAGAACGGGCTGCATACAATTTTAATAAATCTACCGCTAATTTCTTAATGGCTTTGCGAACTTTACTCTTCGTATTTTCCCAAGCTTTTCCGCTCATTTTGTGTAATTCTGGGGCTTGATCTCCACCAGTGCGGAAACGAGATAAAGAACCAACTTGGTCAGCCGCAACTCTTAACAAACCATCTGCATATTGAACAACTAAATAATCACGGGTTTCATCATTAATTGTCAGACTTTCTAATTTGACAAATTTACCAATTCCATGACTACGATGAACTACATAATCTCCCTGACGTAATTTGTTAGGATCAACTTGTTTAGATGTCGCTTGACGACGTTTGCGGACATAGCCAAAATTAGCTAAGGAATGTTGTCCATAAAATTCTCTATCGGTGACAATAACCAACCGATAAGAAGGTAAAATACAACCTTCTAATTCTGCTAAACCGGAATATTTAAGGGCAATTGGAATATGATTAATTTGCAGTTTATCAATAGCTTGATAATCACGAGGATTGGGAATAAACTGCGCGGGACAATCATGTTCTTGCAGAAGAGAAACAGAACGGGAAGGTTGAGCCGAAAGTATCCAAACTGCAAAATTGCGTTCGCGTTCTTTTCTAATTGTTTCCCCTAATTTTGCAAATTGATGAGGTGTAACAGGTAAAGGTCTACTAGCTAAATTCAGTCCACTATTTTCTTCTGATAATTCCGATAAATATAACTTCCTAAAATTGCCAATTTCCGCTATACACTCATCAAAATTTCGATGAATTTTCGGTAATGCAACTGACAACTGTACTGGCGAAGCATTTGGAAGATAAATTATCGGTGGTTGCAAAAAATGGTCTTCTAAATGCTTCTCCCCTACTGACCACTGACTATTAGCATTTTCCACCCAGCGATCGCTATGAGCATAACATTGTTCTAGTTCATCAATGGCGACAAGAGTATTTTCAGATAAATAATCTAATAATGAAGCGGGTTTTGCAAAAGCCAACCCCAAAAACCGCCGACTTCCTTCTAATGTTCCTAACTCTGAAGAAATTCCCTGGAACGTCTCTACATTTGGTAAATCTTTCAGTGCATCTGAAATAATAGGTGCAAAACTTGTCGGGGTGAGAGTAATTTTTTCCACCTTATCCAAGGCAGAACGTTGGGTAGCGGGGTCAAATTCTCGAATTTGTTCAATTTCGTCGCCAAACCATTCCAAGCGCACAGGCAACTCTGAGGACACCGGAAACACATCCACAATATCCCCCCGTCTACTCCATTGCCCCTCAGTTTCCACCAGAGGAACTCGTTCATATCCCAAAAGAGTGATTTTTTCCCCAAACCCATCTAAATCAAATTCCATCCCTTTTTCTAAGGTTACACAAAATGATTTAAACGCTTCCGGAGGTGGCAAATGTGGCTGTAATGCCCCCACAGTGGCAATTATGGCAGTTTTTTGCTTTTGCAACTGACCATTTACCAAATCCGCTAAAACCTGCATTTGACCCCAACTTAACTCATTTTCAGGGTCAAAAGGTTCATAGGGAGAAGCTTCAGAAGTTGGGTAAAAATGCACAGTTTTCCAGCCCATTGCTTCCATTTGGGCGAAAACCCGGCCAGCTTCCTCTAGGGTGGCACAGACGACGCACAAATCCTGATCTTCATAGTTTGCTAATGCTGAAGCTACCAGTCCCTTGGGGAGACGAGAAATCCCATTTAACCGCAATTCCCGTTGTTTGTTGAGTTTGGTAATTAGTTCGGCGGTAAGAGGCGATCGCGCCAAAGCACGCACAATAGAAGAAAAGGCCATATATTTCAAATATCTTACGCTAAAAAAGGAAGTCGCTGCTGATGTCAAAATCTAAAAGCAGTTTATATTAGCTATTTTAAAAGTTTTCATGGCACTCTAGAGGATGATTCCCAAAGAATCAAGCTTAACTACTAATAGATAGAAGAAATATAGCTACTACTTTGTGTATAGTCAAATTATTCAGAGAATTACCTAAAATAATGGATACTAATAAAATGTCTAAATAAACTGGATTTCTCATCCTGTGTATACTTTTACTCTTTATACCAGCAATTTTAAAAATGTCTTCCTTCACGTTTGAAATTTTAACGATTTTGGTGCTAATTTTCGCTAATGGTGTATTTTCAATGTCGGAAATGGCCGTAGTCTCAGCCCGGAAAGTTAGACTACAGCAGTTAGCCAATCAAGGAGATATCAACGCAAGGGCTGCATTAAAACTCGCAGAATCTCCCAACCATTTTTTATCTATTGTCCAAGTAGGGATTACACTCATTAATATCCTTAATGGTGTCTTCGGTGGTGCTACCATTGCCAAAAGACTGGAAGAGTATGTGAAATTAGTCCCAGTTTTAGCGAATTATAGCAATGCGATCGCTTTTGGCATAGTGGTATTACTAATTACCTATTTTTCCCTGATTGTCGGTGAACTCGTCCCCAAACGTCTGGCTTTAAATAACCCTGAAAAAATCGCGGCTTTAGTAGCTATCCCCATGGGGACTTTAGCAAAAATAGCTTCACCTATAGTTAAAATTTTGAGTGCTTCTACGGATTTGGTATTGCGAATTTTGGGAATTACACCCTCTGCTGAACCGCAGGTTACAGAGGAAGAAATTAAAATACTCATAGAACAAGGAACAGAAGCGGGGACATTTGAAGAAGCCGAACAGGACATGGTAGAGAGAGTTTTCCGGTTAGGCGATCGCGCCGTCACCTCTTTTATGACACCCCGTCCTGATATAGTTTGGTTAGACTTAGACGACTCTCCTGAAGAAAATCGCCACAAAATGGTGGAAAACGGCTATTCTCGCTATCCAATTTGTCAAGAAGGATTAGATAACGTCCTGGGAATTATTCCTGTCACCGACTTATTAGCGAGAAGTTTACGGAATGAACCCTTTGACTTAACACTAGGATTACGTCAACCCGTATTTGTCCCGGAAAGCACCCGCGGTTTAAAAGTTTTAGAATTATTCAAACAAACCGTTACACACATGGCTTTAGTTGTAGATGAATATGGCGTAATTCAAGGCTTAGTCACTCTTAACGACATTATGAGTGAAATCGTCGGTGATGTTCCCGCAGAACCAGGACAAGAAGAACCCCAAGCTGTACAACGGGAAGATGGTTCTTGGTTAGTAGATGGAATGTTAGGAATAGAAGAGTTTTTAGAACTATTTGATCTGGAAGAATTAGAAACTGAAGAAAGAGGAAATTATCAAACTTTAGGCGGTTTTGTGATTACCCATTTAGGACGGATTCCCGCAGCCGCTGATCATTTTGAATGGGATAATATGCGGTTTGAAGTTATGGATATGGACGGAAATCGGGTTGATAAGGTATTAGTTGTACCCAAAGGAATGGGTAATGGGTAATAATTACAATTCTTTAACAAAAATGGCAAAATCAGTAGTTAGATTCTAGCTATAATTTATGTAAACTTAATGCCGTTAATGTTTATGAACTTTCCTCTACAAATACAACGAAAGATAGAAAAATTAGCAAGCAGTCAGGGAATCTCAACGGAACAGTTTATTTTGCAAGCAGTTGCAGAAAAAATTGATGCTTTGACTAATCTATTTGCTGAAGGAAATACGGAAACAAACTTACAAACAACTAATGTAGTTTCTTCTAACCAAGCAAATGTATATCGAAAAGAGGGGATTTTGGTTGTAGATGCTGAATTACCAGAAAACTTTGATTTAAATCTATCTTTCTGAATCTTCACTCAGTAAATATCTGACAAAGTACCTCACGAAGCAGTGGTTCAGCAAATTCAACAACGAATCCTTCGTCATCATTGGACATAACGTACTCACCTATGCGATTGTGAGCAGTACAACATCTCACACGATATATACAATAAGCCGAAAAATTAATCACCAAATCATCATAGTTGTTTTCTGATATGCCTTTGATCCTCGTATTACTTTTATTAGCTGCAATGAAACCTCCTTCAGACATCAAATCTTTAAATGGAGTAATATTATTAATTTTGTTGTAAGAGGATGTTTGAAAAGTATCAGAATTAATCGAGATCCCCCCAACCCCCCTTACAAAGGGGGGCTAAATTCCTCAAAGTCCCCCTTTTTAAGGGGGATTTAGGGGGATCTGCGGGTGTCAGATCCCACACGAGAAAGTTTTCAAACATCCTCTAAGGATTACCGTCTTTACCATAATCGAAAAAAATCTTCATTCCCTTATCTAAATAGTCTGAAGAGTTAATTTTATTTAGACAGTCTGCAATTTTATCAACTTTTTTCTTATCATCACATTTACTTTTGAGTAGATTTTTTAATAAATCAAGTTCCCTATTGTTACTATATTGATTGAGTAATTGTCCTATTCCTTGTAAATCATCATTTAAACTTTTTATTTGCTGAACTAAGTTCCAGTCAAAAATCAGTTCTAGAAGGTGATAAAGCTTCAAAAATCTTTCAAAGGCATAGGGTTGGACTACCGAACGAATGCAACTTTCTTTATGATAGGAAGTTGGAATATCAATTCCAGGTCTAGCAATCAATTTAGAAGGCGTAAAACGATATGCTTCTGGTAAGCTAGATGCAGCATTTGAATGAAAAAATCCTCCCCAAATAGGTGCAGAATCCATATATTTATTTTTATAATCGTCATATTTCATAGTTACTCTGCTGCTGTTATCCAACAATTAACAAAACTTTCTTTTCCTGCTTCACGAAAGTATTCTTTGAATCCATTTGTCAGAAGTTTCCTTTTTGCATTTTTGCAAAGCCCAGACTTACCTTACGCGCATTAAATCCACTTTCTAACTCCTGTAATTTTTCTAATGCGAGAGGATCATCATCTTCTTTGGTATCTCTAAGTAATTTTAGAAGAGTATCTAAAGCCTTTTGTACTCGCTCTGAATTATTGCTAGATACAAGGGCAAGGGCAGCGAAAAAAGAGTTTATCACACTTTCTTCTCCAAACCATTTTATACCATTTGGTATTTCTTGATCAGCATTTCCTATATATATTCGAGATACTTCAACATCTAAATCAGCATAGATTCTTAGATAATTTTTGAAAGCATCAAACTGATCTCCAAGTTGTTCTTCTGTAGAATCTAAAATTTCTTCTTCCACTAATTTCTGTGCGACAACATTTTGTCTCTGTGTTTCTGGGCTTTTGGTTATAAAACTTTGATATGCGGTGGCAATTCTATCGAGAGGGTACTTCCTAGCCTTTGTTCGGCGTGCAGATTCTTTTTCTTTGAAAATTTCAATATCTGGTATTTCGGCTTTCAGTGTGTCATTTAGAGTGATGAATAGAAGACCAATCTGATGTTTCATCGACATAGGTTTCTGTCCTGCATTTAGGACAATAATCCGGTAAATAAGATTTCGGATGTTACCTTCAAGCCAGAACTCCACAAGAACTTTCTGTTCTGGATTAAAGTTAAATTTATCTTTGGCTATGTCGCTTAGAATAAACGTCCGTTGTAATCCATCTAAAATATTTACTTGTCCTGGTTTACTTAACGCGCTTTCAAGTTCTTGCCAGTCATCTTTTTGTACAATGGGTAAGATATCACTCACTAGTTCTGGTTTTACTGCGAGAGTTATGGAAGGTAACAAAGCACCATCCATGATGTCAATTTTCATGCGTTCATATGCTTTATATTTCTCGCGTTTTCTTTGAGGTTCATAATCATCAAAGTTATCGCCTACTAAATCTAAATAGTCTTGTATAGATAATTGAGCATAAAGAATATCTGTATTTGTTCGTAAATCTTTTGCTTTTCCAATGATTTTCACTTGCATAGGGTTATTTGTACCTAAAATTGGGCATTTGAATAACTCATAAAAATTAAATATATTGTATCATCAGGTAAACCATTAACTTTACAATTTAGCAGCCATAAGAGCATTAATATTCAACTACAATTTTCCCTTCCAAAAAAATAACCCCCTCATACTTATAGTAGAGGGGGTTTACAAAACTTAATATCCGCCTTCTTCTTCGTATTCCACCTGTCGTTCCTTGACCTTTTTGGGAATATTCACAGGCTTTGGTGCATCATCCCAAGCATCAGTTTCGAGATCATCATCATAGTCATCATACTGATCTGCGTAGGTCTTTTTAGCAGGTTTGGCTGCGGTTCTGGGTGCTTCCTGATAACTATCTCTGACTGTTTCGTCACTCCAGTTATCTTCTTCATCTTCATCATACTGAATTGACTCGTAGGAACGGGCTTTCATGACTTGCCGCTGGGGTCTTTCTTCCTCTACGTAGTCTTCCGTCCATTCCTCTTCCTGGGCTATAGGTTCAGGAATGCGAACTTTTGGCCGGGGTGCTTGGAGGGGTACACCGCTAGGTAATTGATTGCTGGGGGCAACTGTGCGGGGGGGCGTATAGCCAAATTCCTCTTCTGCATCTCGTTCCCAAGGGGCTTTACCAATTCCCAGCCGTTCTAAAACGCCTACGGTTAATTGGTTTACTCTTTCTTCAGCACCTTCAAACACAATTAAGCGACTCGGACCAGTGCTGACAACTTCATCTATGGACAGTTCATAGGTACTCAAAAACTGGTCAGGAATTTGCGGTAATCCCAAGGAGGCAATGACTATGGAGTATATTTTACCCGTTTCGCCATTAAATTTAAAGCCTCTCACCTTGCCTAAGACTTCACCTGTTTCGGTGATGACTTCCCAGTTCATCAGGTTACTGAGAATCTCTACTTCCACATCTTCGATGACATCCTCGTTATCAACTAAGATAACATCACCGATTTGGTTAATGGTGTTGAGATACATATTGCGAGGCAAACTAGAAATAGAGATGAGGCTGTCTCGCAGACTAAGTGCCACAACCTCTCTTTGATCAATATCAACCCAGATTTGACTCACGATACCTAACCGCTTACCGTTGTCGCGGGTGATTACCTGAGTGTTTAATATATCTGAACGTCTAACTATTTGTTCTGAAGTCATTCTATAGTTCTTCCTGTTCGCGTAGCGTGCCGTAGGCAATCTCGAATCCGGTTTATGTATATCACTATTTTTAACAGAAATTTGTCATTGGTCAGTTGTCAGTTGTCAGTTGTCATTGGTAAACTTTTTTCCTGTTCCCTGTTCCCTGTTCCCTGTTCCCTGTCACCTGTTATCTAACTTAATACCCAAAACTTGAGTATCCGCGCCTCTGGCTTGAGTTACGCCAATTGTGCGCTGGGCTGATTTTATCATCGGATGGCGCAAACTCACAACTATAAAGCTTGTTTCGCCTGTTGTTTGATCATTCTAGCTAATCATTCCACCTTTGTCCCATTTAAAAACATATCAACTTCGTAATTGTAGCTGGATATCCTGATAATACATTTCCACCAGAACAGCAAGATTTATTGATATTAATATCTTCCTTGAGAAAGAAGAAGTAAAAAATTTTATTTTTAAAATTATAAGTATAGCTGTTTGGAGCTAAACGAATATGGCTTTATACAAAATTGAAGACTTTACTCCTGACTCTAACTATGATAGTCCAGGGTTGGATGGCAGTGAAGTTGAAAAGATTAAGCATTTTGATGTCTATTCAGACATAGATGATGATAAAGTTGGCACTATTAAATACATATTGGTAGATGATTCAGGGCGGTTGCGTTATTTAGTTGTGGACACAGGTTTTTGGTTCTTTGGTAGACAAGTATTGTTACCAATTGGACGTTCCCGAATTGACTATGATAAACGTCGGGTGTACGCGAATAAGCTGACAAAGCAGCAGGTAGAAAATTTACCAGATTTTAAAGATTTGCAAGAAATTGATTACGACTATGAGGAACGGGTGCGGGGTGTTTATCGTCCACCAATAGCACAAGAACCTTTAGAGTCATCAACACCGCTAGAGTCACCGATAGCTGTAGATTCTCCACTAGTTTCTCATGAGCGCACAATAGTTACTCCTGCTGTTCCTGTTGAACGGAATACATATAGGTATGAGGAAGAACCAAATCTTTACAATGTGAATGAGCAGGATCACCAAAACCTGAAACTATATGAAGAACGTTTAGTAGCTAATAAATCTCGTGTGAAGACAGGAGAAGTAACTGTTAGTAAGCAATCATATACTGAAATGGTAACAGTTTCTGTACCTGTGCAAAGAGAACGTATAGTCATTGAACACACTGATGCAGAAACGGGTGTTAAAAATGTATCACTAACTGAAGCTGATTTAGGTGAAGGAGGAGTAAAAATCAAGAAAATAGTTGAACAGGATACAGTTGAAGCGGAAGATACTATTCGTCGTGAAGAATTAGACGTGACTCGGAATGATCAACGAGTAACTGAGAGAAGAAACTAAGAAACCTCGAAACAGCAGTTCTGCGTCTTGGGAAAATGGCTCTCACGGAGCGCTTCGCTATCGCCTATAAATTTCTTGATTTTGCGATAGCTTCGCTCGCCGCAGGCATCGCACTCAACTCAATACCAAAATATCACAATATTATCCGCTCCAATGATTCGTTAGGCTGTGTATGTGTCTTATTTCTAGCCAGTTAAATTTCTGCTTTGACTGCTTTTTCTAAACGATTAGTTTCATCTTTTGCATCTTTGAGTAAGTCATTCCAATTATCTGGAGGATGACCACTTTCCAGCATTTTCTTAAAAACTCTATAAGCGTCTGTGTTACTGTCATAGGATCGCTTAGAGTTCTCATCGTTAACCCAGGCGAAAACAATTATTTTGCTCTCTTGATGATATCGAAAAAACAGTCGGTACTGCTGAAAAAATTTAGCTCTAAACCAGTGCTTGTAATCGTCAACAAGCGTATTGCCTTGGCGATAATCACTACGTGTTGGGTCTTGAGGAATAACATCAAATGCCAGCTTTGCTATGGCAGATAGACGCTTTGTGGCGTTTTTTTTCTTGTATTCTTGAGGATACTTTTGACGCAAATGTTCAACCTGGGTCAGAAGTTCTTCAAACTGGTTAAGGAAGAGAGGATGAGCAAATATGTTCCACTCATTAATCACTAGCGGTTGATTTACAGACAAACTTATTCATCCTCATCAGAGAGTGGTGCATCAAGATCAAGATCGACTTCAGCAACCAAGGACTGAACACGGCTGACTAAATCAGAGCTAATGGCTTGTAAGTGCTGAGGATTCTTCTCGATATCTCTTGCAATAAAATTTAAAAACCGCTTCGCTATCGCACTTTATCAATCCAAACTACAAGCGATTCCTGCGGAGCGCTTCGCTATCGCATTGATAGCTGTAATGCTTACAGTTAAAAGATTACAAAATATCTATTTCCCAGTCTTCCAATTGTAGTTGGGGAATGCGTGAAAATTCTTTAGTATTATGGGTAACTAAGATCAAATTATTCGCTAAAGCAATAGCCGCAATTTGTAAATCGTAAGCTCCAATAGGTGTTCCGTTAGCAGCAAGTTGGGCGCGAATTTTGCCAAAAATTCTAGCAGACTGGTCATCAAAAGGCAAAGACACAAATTGACTCAAAAATCCTTGCTGTAACGTCAGATTACGCTCTGGGTTAGCACTACGAATTGATCCGTAAAATAATTCACCCTTCACAACTGAACAAACAGCAATTTCTGAAAGTGGGATATTATCCAGCTTTTGTTTTAAATGAAAGTTTTTGCCCTTGAGATAAATAATACAGGCATTAGTGTCTAGCAGATAAATCATCAAAATAGCTCTCTTTCTGCTTGTTCTGGCTGTGGATGTCTGATAAATGTTTCATCTTGAATACAACCATAAAAATCACTCAATTTTGTTGTTGTTTTTGTTGGTGATGCTGATTCATAAACAAGAATAATATCTAATTCCGTTCCTTCTGTTGTTTCGGGTAATTGAATTTGTAAAAGTCCATTTTTACCAATTAGCGATCGCACTCTCATACTTTGCATAACTATTTACCTCTTTTGAATATCTGTTCTTTAAGTTCTTGTAACAACATAGATAGCTCCTATGCTGGAATGGTTGTCTAATGTTGTCTATTCAGTATATTATAAACGATCTTGCTTTATAAGTCTAATTTGAGCGATTCCTAGGTCGCGCTTCGCTATCGCACCTTATCAATCCACCTACAGGCGATTCCTAGGTCGCGCTTCGCTATCGCACTTGGTCAATCCAATCTACAAGCGATTCCTGCGGAGCGCTTCGCTATCACACCTTATCAATCTAACCTACGAGCGATCGCTGATTACGCTTCCCCAACAGGCGAACTCGCACTAATGAATAATCAAACTATCTCTAGTCATTTCTAAAAAATCATAGGTCAAAAACAATTCGATTATTTGAGTAATATTTTGTAGAAAAAGTTGTTCAATTTGTTTATTACTAATATTACCTGTGGTTATTAGTAGTAGTTTGTAAGGCTCTTGTTTGATTAAAAAAAAATCTAAAAAATCTTTATCTTTGGTAATAACAATTCTCTGTTCCAGGATTGATAGTTTGTTGATTTCCGAATCTGGAGTTGCATTTTTTAAAGGAAGATTTTTGGTATGTATAAGAGGATGTTTGAAAACTTTCTCGTGTGGGATCTGACACCCGCAGATCCCCCTAAATCCCCCTTAAAAAGGGGGACTTTGAGGAATTTAGCCCCCCTTTGTAAGGGGGGTTGGGGGGATCTCGATTAATTCTGATACTTTTCAAACATCCTCTAACATCACAACCTAAGTTCTCTAATAAATTGGCAATTCGCATTGGTAATTGAGCATCAATCAAGAATTTCATGAAACTAATTGGAGAATACTTTTAACTTGAGTGAGTCGAGTAGCAAAGCTGAGAACTGCTAAAATGTCTTCGTATTCTAAATCATCATAATCTTCTAAAATATCATCAATATTCATGCCTGAACTCAAAAGTTCTAAGATCATTTCCACCGGATAGCGCAATCCGCGAATACACGGTTTACCATGACAAATATCATGGTTAATTGTTATTCTATTTAATAGAAGGTTATTCATGATATTTAGATTTTATGTTGGCACTAAATTAATTGTACTTGATTTTTCGAGTTCTATGACAATAGAAAAAAGCGAACTGAAAGTCACCGTTGCGCGACTCTTACAGAGCGCTTCGCTATCGCACTTTATCAATCTAACATACGAGCGATTCCTGCGGAGCGCTTCGCTATCGCACTTTATCAATCTAACATACGAGCGATTCCTAGGTCGCGCTTCGCTATCGCACAAGAGGAGCAATTACTAGGTTATGATTCATCCTGTAAATATCCAATTCTTGATCTTAGAGTATTAAATAAGCGATCGCAATAAGGAGAAGCTTGACGAACCTGAGTTACATCTAATGATTCTAATAGTTCAGAGGCGTGTTTTATTTTGTGATATTCTCCCTTAGTAGTTCTACCAGTCGCAGTTTTGAGAGTAGGTTCTAAATTATCTTTTGCAATAGTTTCCACATTAGCATTTTTGGGAATAGCATTTTCTTTAAAACCTTGGCCATAAAATTTTTTCAGCGTTGCAAAATCAGCAATAAACCAAGCTTCCATTGTTTGTACCATTAAATGACAATTATCATCATCAACTTCTGTTGGTTTATCCCAATTATCTCTAAATTTTAAATGTTCCCAAGGAGATTTTTTATTTACAGGTGCTTCAGCATCAACTAATAATACATTAAAAGCATCAGGATGAGATTTTAAAGCATTTTTGAAATCACGGAAAGCATTATTCCGAGTACCACACATAATGATATTCCATTTAATGTTTTTGGTTGTTGCTTCCTTTACTAATTTTAAAAAAAACTTACTAAATCCTTTTCTAAGTGAAGATTTCTGATTTTTGGAATCTCCACCACCTTCTATATAAATTCTAATCTCTTTTACCATCTGTTTCCACCTATTTCACCCATCCGCCACAAATCACCTAAAGTATAATTTTCTAACCAGTCTTTGAGTTTATCTGGTTTAAGTCTCCTTAAATGAGTTCCTGTATCATCTCTTTCACAAACTACTACAGATTCAGGATATTCACTCAACGCAGAAACCAAAGCATCAGAATGAGTTGTGACAATTAATTGAGTTCTCTGAGATGCTTCAATTAACAATTCTGCAATAGTTGGTAAAATATCTGGATGTAAACCTAATTCGGGTTCTTCAATACAAATTAGTGGTGGTGGAGTAGGATCTAAAAGTAAAGCCATTAAAAACAAATATCGCAATGTTCCATCAGATAAACGAGTTGCAGGAATTGGTTGAATTACACCTTCTTCCCGAATAAATATTTGTGCAGTACCACCGTATATTGTGACATCTAATTCTTCTGCTGGCTCATAAAATTTTTTGAGGCATTCAATGACTTTCCTAATACCTATTCTGTGTTGTAAATCTTTTATAAATAAACCTAAATTGCTCGTATCTTCTAGTAAAGGATGTTGAGGTAAATCAGTAGGTTGAGCCTTTCTTGGTTCTGAATCTCTTCCCATTTGCCAGTAACGATATAAGCTTATTTTAGAAAATTCTGTGCTTAAATAAGAAAGTTCTGGATATCTATTTGGATCTTTTATTTGAGATAAAACTGATTGATCTGATTTAATTGAATGTAGTTCCAAAAGTTGTTCACTTCGTCTTTCCTGTCCTGATAAGGGATCTTTATCTCTTACTGTAAAAGAACGAAATCCATTATAATTGTTAAGATAATAAAATTGAAAACCTTCTTTTCTCGTTTCTGGTTCGATAAATTCATCCACTAAATCAAATCTTTGATTATATGTGGTAAAACTAAGCGTATAATCAAGTAAAAGTGACTCTGATTTTTGAGGATAATCAACAGTAATTTTAATTTCTGCTATCGGAGTATCTTTGTTACCTTTCCATAAAAACTCATTAATACCTCCACTTTTACGAAAAGGCACAGGTAAATCTGTCGGTGTTGCTTTTAAAATTCCAATAGCTTCAATTAAATTAGATTTCCCAGATGTATTAGCACCAATTAACACATTTAGCGGTTGTAGTTCTATTTCTTCCCCCGCATTTCCATAGGAAAGAAAGTTTTGTAATTTGATTTTATGAATAAATCTTTTACCTTCCATTTACTTCTCCTAATATTAAATAAAACTATATTGTTGCGAATATTTTGGGTAAGGAATACACAATTATTTATGTTTTGCGATAGCGTAAGCGCTGACTTGTCAGTTCGCTTAATGGTAGTTTGAATATCTGCTCTTTAAGTTCTTGTAACAACATAGATAGCTCCTATGCTTGAATGGTTGTCTAATATATGTTGTCTATTCAGTATATTATAAACGATCGCACTTTATCAATCTAACCTACAAACGATTCCTAGGTCGCGCTTCGCTATCGCACTTGATCAATCCAACCTACGAGCGATTCCTGCGGAGCGCTTCGCTATCGCACTTTATCAATCCAACCTACGAGAGATTCCTAGGTCGCGCTAGTTCCCTCCGGGACGCAATGCGTTCGCTATCGCACTTTATCCATCTAACCTACAAGCGATTCCTAGGTCGCGCTTCGCTATCGCTTGACATTCAAAACAGTCGCTACAAACTTTTGGGGACTCATTGGTGATTTAAAAGTGTTAGTATAAATAATTCCCAAAAGTTCACAAACTTGATATAATGGACATAAAGACTATTTAGTGAGGTAATAATTATGTTATCAACTGATGTCAGTAACCCAGCCCTAAAGGGACTGGGCTTGCAAGAATAATCAAGCAAGCCGTACTGACCAGACCACCCTGAGTCTACTCTCATGGTAGCCGTTATTTGAGTCACGACACCCACCGAATGCGTTGCCAGTTCCCTGCTCTGTCGCTTGTGATTAAACAGTTCTAAGGTCACTGGAACAGTGTTGCAAGCTCAAGCAAGCTCTTATAACAGGTCGAGGCTAACATTACCCCAGAAATGGGAGTTGGTTTCCAGATTCCAATCAAAAATCTGGTTTCAATTTTAATATCCACAGCGGTTAAAACCGCTCGTGTCGTTTCCCTCTCAGGTCTAAAGACTCTGAGTTTCCCACTTACCGGGTATTCTTATGAAACAAGAATCAATAATTAAGAGAATTGAGAATGTTGTTGCTATTTTAATGGAAGAACGTCCTTTATTTAAAGAGGATCTAAATTATACGAAAATGGTTCAAGATTTAGTAAAAGTATTTAAAGAAAACTTTTCTTTAGAAGAATTTAGTCAGATATCAGAAGAAAGTCTTAAAAAGCGTTGTAGTGGTATCATGGCTCTACACCTTTTGGCTAAAATAGGAGAGGATTTTACTCCTGAACAAATGGCAATTTTTGATGATGCAGTTAAAAGAAAATAGAAAATTTATGAATTATTTATTAGATACTAATATTGTTTCTTTAGCACTCAAACAAAATTCCCAAATTCTTCACAAGATTACAATTAGTGAGTCTAAGGAAGAAAAGATTTTTATTAGTTGTATCACCTATTTTGAAATTAGGCGAGGTTTTTTAGCGGTTGATGCACCAAAACAAAGAGCAAGATTTGAGGAATTTTGTCAAGAATATCCGATTATTTTCTTAGATGATTTAGCAATTTTAGAAAAAGCTGCCCAAATTCATGCTAATTTGAGATTAAGGGGTGTACCAATTCAAACTGAAGATGTTTTAATCGCTGCTACTGCTATTCTTAAAGATTTAATTGTGGTTTCTAATGATAGTGATTTGGCCAGAGTTGAGGGTTTAAGTTTAGAGAATTGGGTAGAATTATGATGATTAAATTATTTTTTGGCTGATGTATTTAAAACTGTAGGTTTGGTTAAGCTGTTATTGGGTTTTTCGCATTTGGTCAGGGTGTAAGTGGCGAACTCGCACTTTATCAATCTAAGCTACGAGCGATCGCACTTTATCAATCTAACCTATGAGCGATCGCACTTTTGTTCAATTAAAAATAAGGTGCGTTACATTCATTAACGCACCCTACAAGATCGGCTACCAAAGAGCTATCAAATTATTTAGCCTGCCTGATGTAGTCCGCTACACTCGTTTGCGTTGAAAAGAAAGCGAATAACGTAGACTTATCTTCATCTGGCAGACTTTCTAGCCATCCCAGAGCCTTTGGCATGTTGTTAAATTTCTTCCACGTATTTTCGATAATGAATTGGGATTTAAGAGGAGGAATTAATAGTTCTACGGGCTTCAAAGTATTAAGTCCTAGTTCATTGTCATGTCCAGCAAAATCAATAAGCTTCTTCAAGGCAAGTACTAATCCCGATCCTCCCAGAGCGGTTAGTATCCATTTGGGAAATCCTGATATTCCGCGTTTCTTAAGCTCACCAGCAACAGTATCTGACGAAACAGCACCGAGGGTAGCTTCCGCAATGAAATCAATAATGGGGTTAATCATGGTATTCGTAATTTCCGAAGAAAGTCTAACTAGTAGTTATTAGATGGAAATTTTCTGTATAACACACCCAGATTTTACCCTGGTTATGTTAACTCAGTAAATGAAATAGTTATAATCAATTATACCCTACCATAACGCCTAGGTAATAGCAAGAAAAATTCTGGATATCGTCAATATCCGGGTATTATACGGAATCTTTCGGGCTATCCACCCAAATGGGCGTGTTATACAGAATTTTTCGGACTATTCATCTGAGTTGTACGCAACCACAGTAGTTTGAGCTTATTTCTCGCTGATATCCAGAATTTTCCTGTAAAATGCCAAAGTTCAGATGTTAATTGTCAGATGATTGTAATTTAATACCCAAAACCTGAGTATAAGCACCTCTAGCTTGAGTCACCCCAATTGTACGCTGTGCTGATTCTATCATCGGCCGACGCAAACTCACTACAATGAACTGTGCCTGTTCCGCCTGTTGTTTAATCATTCTCGCTAATCGTTCCACATTTGACCCATCTAAAAACATATCTACTTCGTCAAAGGCGTAAAATGGAGAGGGACGATAACGTTGTAGGGAGAAAATAAAACTTAATGCAGTTAAGGATTTTTCTCCCCCTGACATAGAAGCAAGCCGTTGGACGGGTTTACCTTTGGGGTGTGCGACTAGGTTTAAGCCACTGTTAAAAGGATCTTCGGGATTATCTAGTTGTAAATAACCGTCACCATCGGAAAGAATAGCAAAGATTGATTGGAAATTTTCGTTTACTGCGTCGAAAGCTTCTTTAAATGCTTTTTGACGGAGGGTGGTAAAGTTTTCAATTCTTAATAATAATTCTGTCCGTTCCCCTTCCAAAGTCTCTAATTTTTCGGTAAGTTCTTGAAGACGACTTTGGACTTTATCGAATTCTTCCAAAGCTAACATATTCACAGGTTCCATTGCCTGTAAACGTTTACCTAAACTCCGCAATTCTTTTTGTAAGTCTTCTAAATCAACTTTATTGGGAACTTCTGGGAGGGGACTGGGTAATTCTGCACCTAAATCTCGCAATTGGTTTTGTAGTGCTGTTAAATCTTCCCGGCGTTTTTGTTGAGTTTCTTGCAGTTTCTCTATTTCCCATTGTAATTGTTGTTGACGCAATAAGAGCGATCGCAATTCGGTTTCTGCTGTATCTCGATTTTTCTTTTCTTCCCCTAAATTTTCTTCTAATTGACCCAATTTAGCCTGAATTGCAGTAATTAAATTATTCAATTCTTCAACTTGACTATTAACTGTTGCTTGTTGCTGTTTTCCTGTCGTTTCTTCTTGTTGATATTGAATAACTCTGGTTTGGGATTCTTCTATTTTTTCTTGTAATCGTTGTTGTTGATTTTCGAGATTTTTTAATTGCTGTTGAACATCTCTTAACGCTGTTTCCCGTTGTTGTAATTCCTGTTCTTGGGTTTTAATGATAGCTTGGATTTGTTGCCATTCGCTGGGAGTTTGGGAAGATTCCAACTCAGCTAAAGTATGTCTCAATTGTTGTAATTGAGTTTCTTGTTCTGGTAATTCCCGATCTAAAATTTCTAACCGTGATTGTGCAGAGGTGAATTTTTGGGTATTTTGGGAAAGTTGAGAACGAGTATTTTCTAACTGCGTTGTTAAACTCTTAATCTCTTTCTTTAACTGTTCTAAATATAGTTGTTGTTCCCTGCGGACTTGACGTGCTTCCGTTAATTCTAAAGTTAATGTTTTAGTGCGAGTTCCTAAATGAGAAATTGCTTCTCCACAACGTTCTAAAATCCGGTCAATATCTATTAAGCGAGATTTCAAATTAGCGACTTCCTGAGATTCCCCGGCTTCACCGTTATCAAAGCGTAAAGACGAACGTTGACTGCTACTACCTCCAGTCATGGCTCCGCTAGTTTCTAATAATTCCCCTTGTAAGGTGACTATGCGATATAGACCCATGTTTTTCCGAGCTTGGGCAAGAGTCGCAAATACTACCGTTGCCCCAAAAACATAGGCAAATACATCATGATAACGGCGATCGCATTCTACCAAATTTACCGCATAATTAACAAAACCATCAGCTAAACGCAGAGTTGCATCCTGGGTAAATTTCGGGACTTTAATCTTATTTAAAGGTAAAAAAGTTGCCCTCCCTGCCCGTTTTTGTTTCAACAGTTCAATGCCCGCAGATGCCACACTATCATCTTCAACCACAATATGCCCCAAACGTCCACCCGCAGCCATTTCCAACGCTGTTTGATATTTGGGATCTACCTTACCCAACTGCACCACTAAACCACATAAACCGGGCATTTCCGACTGTAAAATCACCTTACTTGCTTGTGTTCCTTGTATTTCCTGTTGCGCTTGAGTTTGTGCCTCTAACTTATCTAATTGACGTTGTTTATCTCGTTGTTCTTGTAAAAGTCGCTTTTGGGTATCTTGTTGAATTTGTAACTCTTGTTCTGTCGCAGCGAGATTTTCAGCTAAATTTTGAATAGGTTGAGTAGAAGCATTAAATTCCGTTTCCAGACGCGCACATTCAGCTTGTTTTTGGGCTAATTCGGGTTCTAAAGTCGCAATTAACTGAGATTGTTCAGAAATCAATTGTTGTAATTGAGTATTCCGTTCCTGTAATTGCGCTTGTTCAGTGCGTTGCGGTTCAAGAGTATGCAGCAAAGATTCCATTTGCCGATTTAAAGCTGTTTGTTGTTGTACCCAAGCTTCCGAAGCTGAGGCAATTTCCGCAGCAGCTTGACGAGAAGATTCTAAATTTTGTTGGGCGGTGTCACGTTCTGTTTGTAGAGACGTTACATTTACCGTTTCTATATTTTGTTTTTTCTTAGCTTCCTCTAAAGCCAGTTGATATTGTTGAATTTCTTGATAAGTTTGATTTAACCGTCTTGTAGATTCTTGAATAGATGCTTCTAACTCCCGTTGTTGACGTTGGAGTTGTTTCCGTTCCGCTTCCTGAGTAGCGAGATTTGATTGAACAGAGAGAAGTTCCTCTTCCCCCAAAGCCTTTACCCGGAGATTGAGTTGATCTAATTCAGTAGTTTTTTGATCAATTTGAGAATTAGTTGTATTTAACTGAGTAGTAAAATCACTGAAATTGCGATCGCCCTCTTGAACTTGTGCAACTAGCTTTTCTTGCTGTGCTTGGAGAGAACGCCAAGATAATACAGATTCCCAAGACTGCTTTTGGATAAATTCAACTTTCAATAATTGATACTTTTCCGCCTTAGCCTTATCTTGAGACAGGCGATCGCATTGTATACTTAACTCAGTCTGAATAATCCGACAACTATCCTCCTTATCCTTCACCTCATCCAAAGTAGACCTAGCCTGGACAATTTTCCGATCATAAGTCGCCACCCCAGCCAACTCATCAATAATTTCCCGACGTTCCCGCGCATTCATGGAAATGATGCTGGTAACATCCCCTTGCAATACTACATTATACCCTTCAGGATAAATCCGTAACTCCTCCAAATCCTCATGTAACTCAGTCAAAGTACAAGCCACACCATTAATATAATAATTCGACGTATACCCCCCCTGCTGAGACACCCGCAACCGCCGAGTAACACTCCACTCAGACGATTTTGGATTTTGGATTTTAGATTTTAGATTTTCCCCTACTTCCCCTACCTCCCCTACCTCCCCTACCTCCCCCACTTCCCCCACTTCCCCCACTTCCCCCACTTCCCCCACTTCCCCCACTTCCCCCACTTCCCCCACTTCCCCCACTTCCCCCACTTCCCCCACTTCCCCCACTTCCCCCACTTCCCCCACTTCCCCCACTTCCCCCACTTCCCCCACTTCCCCTACCTCCCCCACTTCCCCTACCTCCCCCACTTCCTCCCTCCGCGCCTCCGCACCTCTGCGAGAGACATCCGAAATATCAAAAGTCACAGTTACACTAGCTTCCAGCGCCGAACGCCCCTTATGTTTTTGAGCATTATTCACCAAATCCGGTAAACGTTCCGCCCGCATACCCTTAGAACTAGCCAGTCCCAAACAAAACAACAAAGCATCTAGAATATTTGACTTCCCAGAACCATTAGGACCAGATATGACGGTACACCCCGGTAACAAAGGGACAGCAGTAGTCCCACCGAAGGATTTAAAATTGGTAAGTTCAACGCGCTTGACATATACCATGAGGCACTGGTTAACTGTAAACTGGGTTAAATAACTAAGTGTACCAATTATTTATCATTTCGTGACCAAGAAAGAAGGGAAATTTGGTAACTAAATGTATGGCAACAATATATTTTAAACGAACCACAGAGACACAGAGGACACAGAGGGAAATACAAGGGGGTTGTTTACATCTGGTTTAAAATTGCTATATGTTAAGTTGCTCATAGATGTATTTATGGAAATTCAAACGCCAGATTGGGTTAAACACGCGGTTTTCTATCAAATCTTCCCCGACAGATTTGCTAGAAGTCAGCATTCCCGTCACAGCTTCTTAAATAATAGCAATTTAGAAGTCTGGGATGCACCACCTACATACCAAGGCTATAAAGGTGGTGATTTGTGGGGTGTGATAGAACGATTAGACTATATCGAAAGTTTAGGGGTGAATGCAATTTACTTTACACCCATTTTTCAATCTGCTAGTAATCATCGTTATCATACCCATGATTATTACCAGGTTGATCCGATGTTGGGGGGTAATCAGGCTTTGCGAGTATTAATAGATGCCGCCCACGCCCGCAATATGAAAATAGTTCTTGATGGCGTATTTAATCATAAAAATACCCGGTAAGTGGGAAACTCAGACACTTCAGTGCTAAGAGGGAAACGACTCGTGCGGTTTTAACCGCCTTGAATATTTTTTCATTACCGCCTTGGAGTTGGTAAATTCGGTGTACTTTTGTAATGTACTTTCAACGGGACAATTACCGATTCAAAATTCCCAACTCTGTACGCATAATGTGTTGCTCCGAAGAGCCTCCCATTTCTGGGGTAATGTTAGCTTCGTCAATGTTTTAAGAGCTTTTTAGACTTGCAACACTGTTTCAGTGACTTTAAAACTGTTTAATTGCAAATGACAGAGCAGGGAACTAGCTACGCATTCCGGGGTGTCGTGACTCAAAAAACGTAGTCAGTGAAGACTTAGACTGGTCAGTACAGCTTGCAATTTCTTACAAGCTCAGTCCCTTTAGGGCTGAGTTACTGACTCTAGTCGAGGCTTTTTCTTTTTCCATGATGTGTTAGAAAATGGTTCTAATTCTCCTTGGGTAAATTGGTTTAAAATTCAAGATTGGCCGCTTGCCCCTTATGATGGTAATTTACCTGCTAACTATGATGCTTGGGCGGGGATTCGCTCTTTACCAACCTTTAATCATGATCATCCAGATGTGAAGGAGTATATCATGAAAATTGCCGAATATTGGCTGGAATTTGGCATTGATGGTTGGCGGTTAGATGTGCCTTATGACATTAAAATTCCGGGTTTTTGGCAGGAATTTCGCCAACGAGTTAAAGGTATTAATCCTCATGCTTATATTGTCGGTGAGGTTTGGACAGATGCCCGTGAATGGCTCGATGGTACACAGTTTGATGGGGTATTGAATTATTTATTTAATGAGGCAGTGCTGGCGTTTGCAGTAGGCGATAAAGTAGTATTAGAATTCGTAGAATCTCAGAGTTATTATCCCTATCCTCCTTTAGATGCGGCTGGTTATGCAGCCAAAATTCACAGCCTTTTGGAACTGTATCCTTGGGAAATTCAACTAACACAATTAAACATTCTCAGTAGCCATGACACAGCCAGATTAATTAGCATTGCTGACGGTGATCAAGCAAGTGTAGAATTATGTAATCTCTTATTATTCACATTTCCCGGTGCGCCTAGTATTTACTATGGTGATGAAGTGGGTTTACCTGGAGGAATAGATCCTGATTGTCGCCGTGTTTTCCCTCCTGAATCTGACTGGAATTCCAAAATTTTAAATACTCATAAACAATTAATTGCTATTCGGCAAAATTATCCGGCTTTGCGAATTGGTAAATACCAAGTTCTCTATGCAAAAGAAACAGTTTATGTATTTGCGCGAATTTTAGAAAGTGAAGAATTAATTATTGCTGTGAATATAGGAACTGAAACTATTACAGTCAACCTAGATTGTAGTAGTTTACAAAGTCAACCAAATCAAGTTTTATTTGGGAATGGGGAAATTATCTGGAAAGAGGAAAATGTTTGTTTAATTATTCCTCCCCGTAGTGGTTTGATTTGGGGATAATTAAGAGGTTGTTTGAAAACTTTTTCGTGTGGGATCTGATCCCCCTAAATCCCCCTTTCCAAGGGGGACTTTGAGGAATTTAGCCCCCCTTTGTAAGGGGGGTTGGGGGGATCTCGATTAATTCTGATACTTTTCAAACATCCTCTAAAAAATATTTATGCGTGATATTTTTTTTGCTGGTGGTGGGTATTCTATATTGTAGGAGTGATGCTGCAATTTGGATAACAGCAATTTTTGATACATGGCTACTTCAGGAGATGATTATTTAGTTCAGCGCGGTAAGCAGATTGAGCGAAAGAAAAGAATTGTTACATATATTGGAATGGTTTCATTTGGTGGTTCAATGTTGTTTGGAGGGGTTAATACCATCAAACAGGCTTGGGAAAAACCAAAGCAAGCAGTAGTTCAATCTGCTGAGACTGATTTACAGAAACTGGTTAAGGGGTATGAGTTGGTTTTACAACGTGAACCAAATAATCAAACTGCACTTGAGAAGTTGTCTATGATTCGATTGCGAATGGGGGATAATAAAAGTGCGATCGCTTTGATGGAAAGGTTGGTAAAATTACATCCACAGAGACAGGATTATCAAACTGTTTTAGCGAATACAAAGAAGACAATAGGAAAATAAAAATCATATCAGAATTGTTTATAATATAGTTTGATGAGATATAAAACTATATCTCGTCTTAGCTAACACCAAACATATTCTTCCAAAATGGAAAATTATGGACACCCTGAAACTTGCTCCTTCAACACAGTTACCAGATCATACTCAATTACCCTGTGAAGATGGAAATTTCGTGAAAAATTTTCAAGAACATCCTCAAAGTATTCTGTTAACAGAATCTATCTGGTCAAAATTACAAACAATTCATCCAGATAAGCAATTTTGCATAGGACAAGATAGCGGTATTTATTGGCGGATTACAGAACCACCAGAACGAGGTGCAGAAGCGCCAGATTGGTTTTATGTTCCTGATGTGCCACCGGCTCTAAATGGTCAAATGCGCCGTTCTTATGTGATGTGGCAAGAATTAGTTGCTCCCCTAATTGTCATTGAATTTGTATCAGGTAATGGTAGAGAAGAAAGGGACGAAACTCCATATCAAGGAAAATTTTGGGTTTATGAAAAAGCGATTAGAGTACCTTTTTACGGTATTTATGAAGAAAAGAAATCATTATTAGAATTATATCATTTAATCGAAGGACAATATCACCTGATGCCACCTAATGCAAGGGGTCATTATGTGATTGAAAAAATGGGTGTTGAATTAGGAATTTGGCAAGGAACATATAAAAATGTCGAGTTACCTTGGTTAAGGTGGTGGGATTTAGCAGGAAATTTCTTGTTAACAGGAGAAGAACAAGCTGAACAAGAAAAACAACGGGCGGAACAGGAAAAACAACGGGCTGATAAATTAGCAGCGAAATTGCGAGAATTAGGCGTTGAATTTGATGATTGAGTAATCTGATATGATGTAAAACCTCTATCCCGCAAGGAACTCAAGTTCCTTGCTAATAGCGAAAGTCATCTAAAGATGACTAAATATTAGGAAAGTTTATTAGTCCGTTTTAACGGACTTGAACTATGAGACTGGGAATTAATTCCCAGGCGGGTTATGGGTTTTATTCCTTAAATACAAGGTATGGAAGCGGTGACTGCGGTGAGTATGTAGAGAAGAATCAATTGCGTTTCTAAAATCACTTGGATATTTGTTAATAATTGTATCATAAAATATGGATAGATTATAGCAGGAGTCAAGGGATTGATACTGACATTTTCATGTCAATTGTAAAGATCTGTGAAAATTAACATTAGTATATCCAGAAAGTGATAGATTTTTGGAAATTGTGGGTACTCTCTATATATAGGTAGGGGTAATTGAGGGGGTTAGGGGACAAAGCAAGCGATCGCTTTGATGGAAAGGTTGGTAAAATTACATCCAGACAGACATGATTATCAAGCTGTTTTGGCGGATGTGAGGAAGAGAATGGGGGAAAGTAAGATTGATCACTAGTAAAATTTAATTATTAGGGTAAGTAAATAAGAGTATGACTATGAATATATTCTAATTACTTCTAATCATAATGTTCGTAATGGGTATGCTATTTTTAAAAAAACGTCTATGAAGCAAACTAGCTATAATAACATTCGGTCTGCTGTTGAATCTGTTAAAGGATTCATGATTCCTGGACAGGAAGAATTCCTTTTCAATAAGGTGGTGTCACTACCTGAAGACGCAGTGATAGTAGAAATTGGTTCATTTAAAGGTCGCTCGACAGTTGCTATGGGATATGCTTGCATAGGAACAAAGCGAAAAATTTATTCAATTGATACATGGGATGGCAATGATTCTGATTTTTCTGAGCGGCAATTTTTTGAAATTTGGCAGCATAATGTTAAATCGAATGGTCTAGAAGAATATGTAATACCCTTACGTGGATACTCTCATGATATAATAGGTCGTTGGCACGAATTTACAGGTGGCAAAGCTATTGACTTTATATTCATTGATGGCTCTCACCAATACCTAGATGTCTTAAAAGATTTTGAAATGTCTTTTCCATTGGTAAAAACCAGTGGCTGGATAGCATTCCATGATGTTATACATACTTGGATTGGACCAGAACGTGTATGGCATAAAACGGCTAAATTTTATTTAGAAAATCACGAATATTCGTCCAGTTTAGCTTGTGGGCAAAAAGAAATCAACGCTATTTCAACACTAACATTAGCAATTAACTTTTTTACCATTGTTTTGAATGGGCAACCATTTATTCAATATCATATAGAAGTCTTAAAACAACTTCCATTTAAATGGCATTGGCATATTATTGAAGGCGTAGCTGACTTAAAACACGATACAAGTTGGAGTGTACAACTTGGTGGAAATATTAGTGACGAACTTCATAAAAATGGTCGCAGCTATGACGGTACTAAAGAATATCTGGATGAACTAGCGAAACTATATCCAAATAACATTACAATTTACCGTAAACCCGAAGGCGCGTTTTGGGATGGTAAAAGGGAAATGGTGAATGCACCGCTTGCTAATATTCAAGAAGAGTGTTTATTATGGCAAATTGATGTAGATGAACTGTGGACATTAGAGCAGATTTGTACTGTTAGAGAACTGTTCATAAGTAACCCTGAAAAAACTGCTGCATTTTATTGGTGTTGGTATTTCGTTGGGGAAAAACTCATAATCAGTACCCGTAACTGTTATGCACAAAATCCTCAGCAAGACTGGTTGAGAACTTGGCAATTTAAACCTGGTGCATTTTGGGCAGCACATGAACCTCCCATATTAGTTAAATCTCTTCTAGATGGAAAACATCAAAATATCGCAGCCATAAATCCTTTTTTACATAATGAAACTGAAAAGAATGGTTTAGTGTTTCAACACTTTGCCTATGTAACACTAGAACAATTACAATTTAAACAAGAATACTATGGCTATAGTAATGCTGTTTCTCAATGGTTAGCTTTACAAGCAAACAATGAATTTCCCACTTTGCTGCGAGATTATTTTGCATGGGTAGGAGATGAAACGAGGGTAGACCTGGCTGAGTCTTTTGGTATTGTACCAATAGCACAGAGAGCCACTAATAGTAATAATTGGAAGTTTTTACAACCAGAAGAAGTAGAGGAACAAGAAAATAAAATCCAAAAAATAAAACCAACTATTCTTATTGATGGTGTCTTTTTCCAACTATATCAAACAGGAATCGCTAGAGTATGGCAAAGTCTTTTAGAACAATGGGCAAACACAGAATTTGCTAGTCATATTCTAGTCTTAGATAGAGCCAATACTGCGCCTAAAATTAACGGTATTCGTTATCGGACAATTTCCGCCTACAACTATAACAATACCGAAGCTGATAAACAAATGCTGCAAGATGTTTGTCATGAGGAATCAGCAGATTTATTTATTTCCACCTACTACACCACACCGATAGAAACACCTTCGGTATTTATGGCTTATGATATGATTCCCGAAGTATTAGGAGGAAACTTAAATGAACCTATGTGGCGTGAAAAACATAACGGTATACAACACGCATCATCTTATATTTCCATCTCTGAACATACAGCCAAAGACTTACATAAATGTTTCCCTGATATACCCTTAGAATCCATTACTGTTGCTCACTGTGGTGTAGATCCTCTTTTTTCTCCTGCTTCTGAAAAAGAAATTAATACTTTCAAACACAAGTATGGTATTAATAAACCTTATTTTCTCTTGGGTAATTTACAAGGATATAAAAATTCAATTCTTTTTTTCCAAGCCTTGAGTCAATTAGTCAATAAACAAAGTTTTGATATTATTTCTACTGGCACAGGCAACCAATTACCTTCAGAATGGCGACAATATATCCCAGGGTGTACTTTTTATGGACTGCAATTAACTGATGAAGAATTGCGATTAGCTTATGCTGGTGCAGTAGCTTTAGTTTATCCCTCTAAATATGAAGGTTTTGGAATGCCAGTAATAGAGGCTATGGGCTGTGGTTGTCCGGTAATTACCACCCGTAACGCTTCCCTTCCCGAAGTCGCAGGAGCAGCAGCTATTTATATAAATGATCATGATGTTATGGGATTAGCAGATGCTTTATGTGAAGTCCAAAAACCCAGTATCAGAAATAGTTTAATCAATGCAGGTTTAGCACAGGCTAAAAAGTTCTCTTGGAGAAAGATGGCTGAAACTGTTAGTAATGCTTTAGTTAATGCAACACAGTTATCTTTAAACCTCAGAGATATTAACTTAATTATATTCCCAGATTGGTTACTACCAGAAGATGAACTAGGTTTAGAGTTACAAGAGGTGATTCAAACATTAGCAAATCATTCTGAAAATAAAAAAATTACTCTGATTATCCACACAGGTAATATTGCTATTGAAGATGCAGAAATGTTTTTATCTAGTGTAGCTATGAATCTGTTAATGGAAGATTTAGATATTAGCGATACCATAGATATTTCTCTGGTAGGTAAACTAGGGGATATGCAATGGCAATCTTTATTACCCCGCATTTATGGTAGAGTTATCTTGAGTAATGAAGCTAAAATAAATTTAGCACAAATACCAGTTAGTAACTTAGAAAGTTATCCATTGGATAGTTTGATAAGTCAATTTTAAGAGTCTTAGAAATGTAGGTTGGGTTAAGCAATAGTGCAACTTTTGATTCTTTTTGATAGCTGAAGTCCTTGTATTTCACTCAACCAAGAACCGCTGTATCAAATCCAGTTACTTTTGAAGATACCAATTATCATCTAAGAGGTTGTTTGAAAACTTTTTCGTGTGGGATCTGACACCCGCAGATCCCCCTAAATCCCCCTTGGAAAGGGGGACTTTGAGGAATTTAGCCCCCCTTTGTAAGGGGGGTTGGGGGGATCTGAATTAATTCTGATACTTTTCAAACATCCTCTAATAATTGTTCTAAAGAATAGGGACAATTATCAGGGAATAGATTTGATGCTAATCCTGTTTTTTGAACAACAACTTTCAAAGCAACATTGTAAATATGATCTAATTCTTGAACTAACTTATTTTTTAATGTAGTAGTTAAGCTATTGTTTAAATCATCTCTAAAAGCGATTATTTCTCCCTGCCAATGCCGATGGTTTCGATCATATTCGTCTTGCCAATATTCTAATAGTAAAATATGAATTATAATTTGTCTTAATAGACTTCTAACTTTGTTTAAATCATTTCTTCCCAAACTTTCTAACTCCTCAATTAAATTTTCTAAGTCTAAGTTTTCTAAATTTTTTGCTTTTAGAAGCTTAATAGTTTCTTCCAACCAGAGATAATCGTCAATTTCATACAGTCTTTGTAGTTGATTTGGTGTTTTATTTAACATAATCACAATCCTTTTTTTGTTAGGATGGGTCATTTATAGCGTTTTCCGCTTTGATGAGGTACAAAGTTGAATCATGAAACTCTTGTGGTGCGGGCATCTTGCCCGCTAGATATGTACCTCATAACACCGGGAAGTGCTGTAAAATCAGCCTTTTGATTAAAGATTAACATAATTTCCGGCGCTTCGATTTCCGGCATTGCTGATTTTATGGATGAATATACCTTTGCCACATTTGCTGATACGCATTCTCCATTTCCCGGGCAAATTTCTGACCATTCCATAGCGGTGATGTTTGTCTGGACTTTCGCAATTTCCACACAATTTCTTGTCTTAATTTCTCATCCTTACCCAACCTCACACCCCACTCGACATACTCTTCATCACTCCAAGCTAAACCTTCAGTTACACCCACATTCATCATCATTGTATAGCTGTTCCGGGCTGCAAATTGTTCCCCCACTCTTGTCACTATCGGTACACCCATCCATAATGTTTCTAAAGTAGTAGTTGCACCATTGTAGGGATAGGTATCTAAAACGATATCTGCAATGGCTAAATTGGCGCGGTGTTCCATCTCTGTAGGTGCAGTGGGTAAAAACCTAAAACATTCTAAATCAAGTCCTTGGGCTTCAGCAAGGGGGGCAATAAAATTTTGCATATCTTCATGATTGCTGCGAGAAGTTTTCAGCAGAAAATAACTATTAGGAACTTGTTTGATAATTTGCATTTGTAACCGGATATTATCGGGATTACGTTTTAATCCACTTTGAGAACTAAAATAAATAATTCCATCATTAGGAATATCTAAAGATTCTCTACTAATAGTTGGTGTTCCCACGGTAAAACCATCAATACCAATATAATTTTGCGGGAGTCGCCAAATCTTTTCTGTATAATAATCCTGTGCTGATGCAGGTAAGACATAGTTATCAGCAATAAAATAATCAACTCCGGGCAAACCAGTTGCATCATACCCCAACCAAGTAACTTGAATTGGTGCAGGTTTCAGGGCTAAAATAGCACAATTTCCATAGGATGTTAAACTATCTAAATCAACTAATATATCTATTTCATCTTCATTTATTTTATCTGCAATTGTCACTATCGGCGGGCATAATTGATGAAAATGATCACCAAATTCGTTTTGATAAGCTTGTTGTTGTAGATCATAAATATTCTCTTTTAAAGAATATAAATGAATATCAAATTCTTGGCGATTATGATATTTTAATAACCACCAAGCTAAATAACCAACAGAATGGGAACGAAAACACTCCGATACATAGCCTATCCTTAAAGGACGCTTACTCAAAGCAGGACGAGGTTTATTCAAACGCTGTTGATAAATGTTGATCTCTTCAGGAAATTCTTTCCAGATCATTTTTTGACATAAAGTAGCTAATCTATTGCGAATTAATCTATTTTCATGGGGATTATCTTCCATGTATAGGAAAAAGTGACCAAATGCTAAGAGGGAGTTTGTAAGTAAACTTTTGCTTTCTGTTTCACTGCTGACAAGATCACATAAAAGTTGTTTATATTTTTGGTACGTTTGTAGAGCTTTTTCTGGATTTTCGAGAGACTCTAAAAATGCTGCAAGTAAGTAGTGAGTGCCATATATTTGCTTAATTGGTTCTGGGGACGTTGCTAAATATTTGTTTGCCCAATCAATAGACTCTTGATAATAATCTCTTCCTAGTAATTGTAGGGTACTGATTATTTTGACAGTAAAATATAGACTATCAGGTTCTAAGCGGAAGCCAATTTTGCAGAAATAAATTGACATCCCAAGGTTAAAACAAAAATAATAGCTATCAGCCTTATCTATCAATAATTTAATAATAGTTTCAGAATTTATTAAATAAGGTATAAAGGCTTCTACTAATTTATCTATCAAAGCAGGAGGATTAACTGGGTTAGGAAGAAGCAACTTCTCAATCACTTGCACTAATAATGTCTCATCAAAAATAGGGGGTTCTATTAGTTCAGATATAATAGCAATTAATTGATTAATAGTTGTTTCCCAATCCTCAATTTTTAAATCAATATTTAGTTCAATTATTTTTAAAAGATTATTAATATCACCAGGGACAAATTCTCTAATGTGTTGACGAATTACCCAAGCTAGTTGAGATTGAGAATCTGTTTCCTGTTGTTGGGCAGCATTGAATAAAATTTCTGTTAATTGCAGTAGCCATTGTTCTGATTCTTCCTCTCCAAATTCTAGCAGTGGAGTCATCCAGGCTATCTGCGCTTCTTCTTCTCTTCCTGCTAATAACAAAGCTAATCCTAAATACCAATAATTAGTAACTTCCTGGGGATTTTCTGTAATATTTTGTTCATATTCTTGAATAGTTAATAAGCTTGGGATAGCAGAAATTTGAGTATTTAAGTTGGTGGTAATCATTTAAAAATTGAACTACTTTTAATTATCTTGTCAATGAACTTTTTGATTAGATTTGTAGGTTGGGTTGAGGAACGAAACCCAACAAATACGTTGAGTTTACGTTGGGTTTTACTTCGTTCAACCCAACCTACGGGAAAATGGCAAAGGTATTGATCTAATTATCTTGTCAATGAATTTTTTGATTAGATTTGTAGGTTGGGTTGAGGAACGAAACCCAACAAATACGTTGAGTTTACGTTGGGTTTTACTTCGTTCAACCCAACCTACGGGAAAATGGCAAAGGTATTGATCTAATTATCTTGTCAATGAACTTTTTGATTAGATTTGTAGGTTGGGTTGAGGAACGAAACCCAACAAATACGTTGAGTTTACGTTGGGTTTTACTTCGTTCAACCCAACCTACGGGAAAATGGCAAAGGTATTGATCTAATTATCTTGTCAATGAATTTTTTGATTAGAGGATGTTTTAAAAGTTTTTAATGTGTAAACAGACCCCTCTCCAAACCTCTCCCCTGGTAGGGGAGAGGCTTTAAAAACCCCATTCCCTTGTAGGGAAGGGGGGGAGGGGGTTAGGTTTTTGGAGATTATGGGTTTCATACAATACTTTTGAAACAACCTCTTAGAGGGTGTTTGAAAAGTGGTATTCCGTAATTTTCATCACATTGCTACCCCCCTTTCCCCTTGTAAAGGGGGGAAACAATAAAAATCCAGTTCCCTCCCCTTTACAAGGGGAGGGTTAGGGTGGGGTAAAAAATATTTGATACATCAACCATAACTTTTCAAACAACCTCTTAGACATCTGCTGGGAATTAGGCGTTACCTAAAACCCTTGTAGAGACTCGACCCGGGTAGGGATTCTCGTCTCTACAATCTTGCTCTTCAGATGTCTATTCAGCAGTGCCAAAAACTTTATTTGAGAACGTCCATAGTAGGAGTGTTACAACTTGTACCACTAGTCGGAAGTAAATTACCTGAAGTAGTAGCGCCTTGGACATTAACTGTTTGACAAATGATACTCGGAGCATCACCACTCGCTGAGATAAATACACCACCGCCATAGCCTTTGAGAGAACTCGTATCGAGAGCAGAAGCCGCAATAGTGGCAGATGTAGCACTAGCATTTAAAATATAGTCATAGTTACCAGTCCTTGTGGTGTTTAGTCCAACTGCTACATCGGGAATAGTGGAAGCAAATGAGCCTTGTTCTATCCGTCTGGTTTGTTGCCCCTTGTTGATTGAACTAACGGTGGTTTTTGCTTCCGTTTGTTTAGCTTTTGCTGCTTGGTTGATGAAAGAAGGTAGAGCAATAGCGGATAGAATACCGATGATGATAATAACAACTAACAGTTCAATAAGGGTGAAACCTTCGCTATCTTTCTTTTTGCTGAGGATTTGTTGGATGAATTTGGCTTTTAGTTCGGTTTTCATGGTATTTTTCCCTGATTTGGACTATTGTTCGTTTCTTGATGGAAATAACTTACCCCATTCCGATCAATTTCATATCACTTCCAGGAAAAAACTTTTTTCCCCATCTGTTCAACAGTTCTAACTGGGGGGTTAAAAATAGGCTAAAATCCTTATATAGACGTACTTTCACTATCTAGAGGCTGAAAATAGACATGGCTACTATCCCTCGTTCCCTAGCTCTACCGGGGAATAGACTCCAAAAAGCTGTGGCTCTACTATACTTGATTCGAGGCAGAGCCTCACATCTACATTCCCAGTCAGAGACTGGGAACGAGTTGAATATACCCAGTTCTGAATTTCCCCATGACGATTATAAAAAAGCAATTACCAAATTTCTGGAAATTTACGAAAAATCCGAGCCTATCCCAGCGATTAATGCTAATTGGGATTGGTATGACCCTATTTTTCATCTTCTTAGCCTTTTTTGCTCCTGTTTTCCAAAGTTGGGGATGGTTGCAAAACCCCAGAGAGTTTCTCTCTAACCCTATTCATGAACCACCTTCGGCCAAACATTGGTTTGGAACGAGCCGTTTGGGTTATGATGTCTTTTCTCGCAGTGTGTTTGGTGTACAAGCCGCGCTGCAAGTTGTGACTTTAGCGACATCATTGAGCATGATCATCGGTGTACCTTTGGGCATGGTCAGCGGTTATTTGGGGGGAAAATTAGATAAAGCTCTATTATTTCTTATGGATAGTATTTATACTTTGCCAGGTTTACTACTGTCAGTAACATTGGCTTTTGTCGTGGGAAGAGGAATCTTAAATGCAGCGATCGCTATTAGTATAGCTTACGTTCCCCAATATTATCGCGTTGTCCGTAACCACACCGTCAGCGTCAAAACTGAAGTATATATAGAAGCTGCACAAGCCATGGGTGCTTCTACCTGGGTTGTCTTATCAAGGTATCTATTTTTCAATGTTATTCAAAGCGTCCCCGTCCTCTTTACCCTCAACGCCGCAGATGCCATCTTAGTTTTAGGCGGGTTAGGATTTTTAGGGTTAGGATTACCCGAAGACGTGCCAGAATGGGGATATGATTTAAAACAAGCTCTAGAAGCACTACCTACAGGCATTTGGTGGACTACTCTGTTTCCTGGTTTAGCAATGACAACTTTAGTTGTAGGGTTATCACTACTTGGTGAGGGGTTGAATGAATTTGTCAATCCTCGTCTAAGAAGAGAAAATAGGTAATAGTCAGTTGTCAGTAGGGGCGAAGCATTTGGAAGATAAATTATCGGTCATTGCCAAAAATAGTTCTCCAAATGCTTCGCCCGTACAGTTGTCAGTAGGGGCGAAGCATTTGGAAGATAAATTATCGGTCATTGCCAAAAATAGTTCTCCAAATGCTTCGCCCGTACAGTTGTTAGTTGTCAACCAACAAAAATTTAATTATTACTGAGAGAGTTTTGTGAACGATAATATTACTTTAATTGCGGCTGCTACAGGTGGATTTATGGTTTCTCTAGCCTTGTCTGGTATTTTAAAAGGTGCGCCAATCGCAAATTGGCAACAGGCACATAATAATTTACACCCCATTGTCAACGTGCAAATTATCAGTAAAAATAAAATAAATTAAAATTATGCAGCAAGTAATTGGTATTGATTTAGGGGGAACTGCGATTAAACTTGGTCGGTTCACAGCAGATGGTAATTGTTTGCAATCTTTATCTGTGGATACTCCCCAACCCGCAACACCAGAGGCTGTATTATTGACAATAGTAGATGCAATATCACAAATTGACCCCAATAATGAAAGTGTCGCCATTGGTTTAGGTACTCCTGGCCCTGCTGATGCTGCGGGAAGAATTGCGAAAGTTGCTATTAATCTAGTAGGATGGCATGATGTCCCCCTAGCAGATTGGTTAGAAGCCAAAACGGGTAAACCGACAATTTTGGCTAATGATGCTAACTGTGCAGGTTTAGGAGAAGCTTGGTTAGGTGCAGGCCGAAATTTCCCCAATTTGATTTTACTAACTTTGGGGACTGGCGTTGGTGGGGCAATTATTCTTGATGGTAAATTATTTGTCGGACATCAAGGTGCAGCAGCAGAATTAGGTTTAATTACCTTAAATCCTGATGGACCAATGTGTAATAGTGGCAATCAAGGCTCATTAGAACAGCATACTTCAATCTCTGCTATCCGTCGCCGCACAGGCAAAGAACCAGCAGAATTAGGCGCACTTGCCCAAGCTGGAGATATAGAAGCCTTGACTTTTTGGCAAGAATATGGTAAAGACTTAGGAATTGGTTTAACCAGTTTACTCTATGTGCTGACACCCCAAGCAATTATTATTGGTGGTGGTGTCAGTGGGAGTTTTGAATTTTTCTTACCTGCATTAACAGCAGAAATCGAAAAACGAGTTTTACCAACTTCCCGTGCAGGTTTGCAAATTCTCCCCGCAGAATTAGGAAATACAGCGGGAATGGTAGGCGCTGCTAAGTTAGCATTGGCAATAGGTAATTGGTAATGGGGGTAGAAACAGCTTGATAATTTCTACCCATAACTAGCCTTATGTTACTGTTTGTCCAAGTCTTCAATTAGTTGATCAACAAATTCCCTTAACCGTTGCTGCCAGTTAGGGACGGTTTTAATTTTTTCCCTGACTCCAGGTAAAACCTTAAATTGCAAGGGTGATTTATCGTAGGCTACTTTATTTTGTGGTTTAAATTTAATCCGAGGCATTGCTAAATCCTAATATATCTGATATACTAGATATCATAGCACGACATTGAAGGTCGAATCAATGCTTTTATCATTCAAAACCGCGTTAATTCCAAATAACGGACAGGTTACAGCTTTTCGTAAAGCATCTGGAGTAGCTAGACACGCTTACAACTGGGCAAATGCTCAAGTTATAGATATCTTAGCTACTCAAAAAGAAGGCGAAAAACTTAAATTACCATCAGCGATTGACCTGCATAAAAAGTTAGTTGCTGAGGTAAAATCTGAGCATATTTGGTATTACGAAGTTAATAAAAATGTTCCTCAGAAGGCGTTAGCTGATTTACGCTAGGCTTGGGATAGGTGTTTTGTAAAAAACATCAAACAACCCCGATTCAAGAAAAAAAAGCTGTGAGAAAATTAGCTAAATTACACGCCAAAGTTTCTAATATTCGCAAGGATTCTATTCACAAATTAACCTACTATCTAGCTAAAAACCACAGCATAATTAAAATAGAAGATTTGCACGTTAAGGCATTTTTGAAGAACCACAAATTAGCAGGTGCAATTGCAGATTGTGGGATGTATGAATTTAAAAGGCAATTAGAGTACAAAACTGAGAAATTCGGGAGTGAACTAATCCTTGTGGATAGGTTCTTTCCTAGTTCGCAAACATCCTCTAACTGCGGTAATCATCGTCATAAAATGCCATTAAACAGCAATACCTTAGTCAAATTACGAGGGTGAGATGATAATGCTTTAACCATGAACTCCCGTTCCTCGCTCTTGCTTGGCAAAAACAATCACCCCTAAAAATTCCTTAAAGGTTTCCGACAAGGATTTTTTAAATGTATTGACGGTAGGATAAGGGTTTTAGATTCTAAACTACCTTTTCATCGAAACGCTTATATATGATTATTTTTGCCGTTTTTGCCAAAAATTATCAAGGCTCTTATTTTGGCAATAGTATTGAACAGGAAATAAGCACTAAGAGGGTGTTTGAAAAGTTATGGTTGATGTATCAAATATTTTTTACCCCACCCTAACCCTCCCCTTGTAAAGGGGAGGGAACTGGATTTTTATTGTTTCCCCCCAAAGCATAGGGGGGACTAAGGGGGGTAGCAATGTGATGAAAATTACGGAATACCACTTTTCAAACATCCTCTAAGGTTATCGCTGTCCAGATGTGTCTAGACTTTGGTAATTTTGGGTAAGTTTTATAGAACGGAAAACCGACAACCGACAACTGACAACTGTACGGGCGAAGCATTTGCAGAACTATTTTTGGCAATGACCGATAATTTATCTTCTAAATGCTTCGCACTGTACGGGCGAAGCATTTGGAGAACTATTTTTGGCAATGACCGATAATTTATCTTCCAAATGCTTCGCCCCTACCGACAACTGACAACTAAGAAACTTGTACAGGCTTGGGTGTGGTAGTTGTCGAATGAAATTGAGAAATTGCAGCGGTCATAAATCCTTTGAATAAAGGATGAGGTGCGTTGGGGCGAGATTGAAATTCAGGATGAAATTGACAAGCGATAAAGAAAGGATGTTTGGGATATTCAATAATTTCCACTAATCTACCATCTGGAGATGTGCCACTCACCAAATAACCAGAATCTAATAACTGACTACGATAGACATTATTGAACTCGTAACGGTGACGGTGGCGTTCATAAATGACTTCTTCTTGATAAAGTTGGAAAGCTAGGCTATTGGGAAGTACCCGACAAGGATAAAGTCCTAAGCGCATTGTCCCGCCTAAATCTACTACATCCTGTTGTTCTGGCAACAGGTTAATAACCGGATTGTCAGTATATGGGTCAAATTCGGCGCTATTGGCATTAGATAAGCCTTCGACATTTCTCGCCCATTCAATCACGGAACACTGCATTCCTAAGCATAAACCTAAAAAGGGAATTTGGCGATCGCGGGCGTATTTAATCGCCGCAATTTTCCCATCTATGCCCCGACTACCAAAACCGCCCGGAACAATGATACCATCAACACCTGCAAGATAGTTTTCCGGTGGTTCATTTTCCAAAACTTCCGAGTTTATCCACCGCAGACGCAAATCACCATGGGTCGCAATAGCCGCATGACGTAAAGACTCGACTACAGAAAGATAGGCATCACCTAACCGCACATATTTACCAACAATAGCAATTTCGACGGTATATTTAGGATTATACATCCGGTCTACCATGTTTTCCCATTGGGTCATATTGGGTTGACGCTGTTCCATTTGTAGTAAGTTAAGAACTTGTTCAGCTAATCCTTCCCGTTCTAAAATTACTGGAACTTCATAAATACTGCGAGCATCTGGACTGGTAATAACACATTCTACAGGGACATCACAAAACTCTGATAACTTTTGTTTCAAGCCGACCGGAATGGGGCGATCGCTCCGACATACTAAAATATCTGGTTGAATGCCAATTGATCTCAATTCTTTGACAGAATGTTGAGTAGGCTTGGTTTTCATTTCTCCCGCCGCAGCGATCCAAGGCAACAAAGTAACGTGCATATACAACACATTACGCTTTCCTACTTCCTTTCGCAGTTGACGAATTGCTTCTAGAAAAGGTAGTGATTCAATATCACCCACAGTTCCGCCAATTTCCGTAATTACCGCGGCAGGATTAGTTTCTTTAGCAACTCTGAGAATTCGCTCTTTAATCTCATTGGTAATGTGCGGAATTACCTGAACAGTACCGCCATTATAGTCGCCTCGGCGTTCCTTATTAATAACTGACTGATAAATCAAGCCAGTAGTAACACTGTTTAACCGAGACATAGAAGTATCAGTAAACCGTTCGTAATGTCCCAAATCCAAATCTGTTTCTGCACCGTCTTGGGTGACAAAAACTTCCCCATGCTGAAAAGGACTCATTGTCCCTGGATCAACGTTAATATAGGGATCGAGCTTGAGAATCGAAACCGAATAATCCCGTGATTTGAGCAAACGTCCCAAACTTGCTGCTACAATTCCCTTACCAATACTGGAAACCACGCCCCCAGTCACAAAGATAAACTTAGTCATAGTATTTTCAATTTCTAGCAACTTCTAAATATAGATTTTGCTCCCGCAGGAGAATTTGTGTAGACGATTTTCGAGGCTTGTTTGGAGGATGAATTTTGCCCAATAACTCCACGTCCCAACCTTTTTGGCCAATGTATTGCCATTTCCACATCATTTATGTTTGACTCCATCTTGGCCATTGTGCCACAGTCCCTATTCTGAAATCTTCTGTGTTTGTCCATGAAAAAACTCTTAGGATTAGTATTATTTAATTTTTTAGTCACCTCCTCAGTTGCATTAGCACAAGAACCACTTTTAGTAGTTTTTCCCCCGACAAACTACCAAACCAGCACAGAAAAAATATTTTTTATCGGTACAGCGCCCCCCGACGGGCAAGTTTTAATTAATGGTAAGCTCGTTAACCGTAGCAAAGCCGGGCATTTTTCCCCCAGTTTTCCCTTACAGTTAGGAGAAAATATATTTAAAGTTCGTTACCAAAATCAAGAACGAGAGATTAAGATCATCAGGGTATCTACTCAACCTGAGTTACCCCAAGGGTTAGGCTTTGCTAAGGATTCCTTGACTCCTGCTGTCGATATTGCCAGATTACCAGGAGAATTAATTTGTTTTAGTGCAGTTGCACCACCTCAAGCTACTGTCTCGGTTAATCTGGTAAATCAAAATATTGCCCTTTTACCCCAGCCTTCACTTGCACAATTACCTCCAAATTCGAGTATTTTGACGGGGTTAAATCAGCCTAATCTTTCTATTCTTACCAAATACCAAGGTTGTACAACAGTCGCAAATGCTGCTGATTTAGGAAAACCTCAATTTAATTTACAACTGAATGATCAAAGAATAACTCAAACTGGTTTAGGTAAAATCGAAATTCTCGCGCCCACACAATTAGCAGTTGCAGAAATTGCATCAGAATCAGGCGTTACTCGCACGGGACCTAGTACCGATTATTCACGACTGACACCATTGCCAAAGGGAACTATGGCAAGTGTTACGGGAAAAGAAGGTGAATGGTTGCGCTTAGACTATGGGGCTTGGATTAATAGCAAGGAAACTACAATTATATCAGGTGCGGTTGCACCACAGACAGTTATTCGGAGTGTCGGCTATCGGCAATTGGCTGAAGCAACGGAGATGCGTTTTCCCTTAGAAACTGCTGTTCCCGTGAGTGTAGAACAGGGAAATAACTCCTTTATTCTCACCCTCTACAATACCACTGCTCAAACAGACACAATTCGTCTAGATGATGATCCCCTAATTTCTCGCCTAGATTGGCAACAGGTAAGCCCCACACAGGTCAAATATACTTTTAACCTCAAAAAGCTCCAACAGTGGGGCTATAAGCTGAGGTATGACAATACAACTTTGGTTTTAACTTTACGTCATCCACCCCAGCTTAAAAATAGTAAACGCCTACCTTTATCTGGCATCAAAATTGTACTTGATCCAGGACATGGAGGTAAAGAATCTGGTGCGAGTGGACCAACTGGGTATTTAGAAAAAGATGTGAATTTGATAATTTCTCAATTGCTGCGAGATGAGTTGGTGAAGCGCGGTGCTAAGGTGGTGATGACGAGGGAAGATGATCGAGATGTGTCTTTGGGGGAACGTCAGACGATAATTAATAAACAAGAACCTGCGATCGCTGTTTCCATTCATCATAACTCTTTACCAGATAATGGTGATGCGGAAAAAACTAAAGGCTTTGGTACTTTTTGGTATCATCCTCAATCACACAGCCTCGCAGTATTTTTACAAAATTACGTAGTTAAAAAACTTGGTAAACCTTCCTACGGTGTATTTTGGAATAATTTAGCCCTGACTCGTCCTAGTGCTGCACCGGCGGTATTATTGGAATTGGGTTTTATGAGTAGTCCCTATGAGTTTGAAGAGATAGTTAATCCTCAAGCACAGAAGAAAATGGCTAATATTTTAGCTGACGGGATAACTAAGTGGTTTAAAACTGTGAAAGAATAAGAATCAGATCCCCGACTTCTTAGAGAAGTCGGGGATCTAAATGTCACTAAGTTTCAAAATGTCGGCGAAAACGGTTATCAATGTTATTAGTTTTTTGCTGATTACAAATTAAGCACAGAGTTTGTAAGTTACTAATATCGTTTTTTCCCCCACGAGATAAGGGGATAATATGATCAATGCTGAGTTGCGTTTCTTGGGAGATTTTACCGCAGCTTTGACATTGATTTTTATCTCTTTGGAAAACGTAGGTTCTCACTTCTTGAGGTATGGGGATTCGTGGGGTTTTGTTCATGTTTTGGTTTCGCGCAAAGGCGCTAAGAAGCAAAGGCGCAAAGGTAAGAGTTATGATGTAGCTTCATTTAGCTTACGTTGTATCTCCATAAGGGGTGATTCTGGTTCTTTGATTTCTGGTTCTTCAGGACAAAATTCTAGAGAAACTTTCATTCTTATTTTTCCTTTTTGCCAATTTTTACTAGGTTTTAAAATCTGACAATCTACACCTGCACTTGACCAATAAGATTCGTCATAAGATGGAAGTTTACCACTACCATGATCACGGAGTTTATTGTTCAATTCTTCTAGCTTTTTATTCAAAATGATTTCTGTCATTAGTGAAACTAACAGACTTAATTTGAAAGTTTTATTTCCAAAATCAATCACAACATCACCTTCTTCAGAATCCAAAATTTGAAACTTCTCTTCCATCTCTTTCTTCCTTTGCGTCTTTGCTTCTTTGCGACTTTGCGCGAAACCTCAAAATTAGGTGAACACAGAAAAATCCTGCATTCACCCCAAACATTATACCTCTTCTTCCCCAATTATCGGCAGTAAATGTTCATATAACTGCATCGCTTGTAAACAGCTATTAATTCCCGCAACTGCTGTATTATATTCCTGAATTTTCTCCCCAACCTGACTCAACAAACGTTGATTATTAGCAATCTTTTCCTCAGCTTCTTGTTGTAAAGTCTTCTCTAAATAAGCCTTCGCATAAGGATATTGTTGTAATATCTCATCTGCTTGTTTTTCCCCCATTGGTAACAACTGAATTTTGATAGTTTGGTTGATAGTTTGACGGAAAGATTGACGAATAGTATGGGAAACTTTCGGTTCAAAGTCTAACTTCAATAATTGTCTAATTGCAGGTTCAGCGTCAACAATACTTTCTGCATCATAACCTTGAGAAGTTTGTTCCAACACTTGTCGAAATTGATAGATAGAAAAAGTTCCTTCATTATAAAATCTAGGACTTTCTCGCACAAAGCGATCGCATTCAACACTAGCAACAGTTACCAAAGCTTGAGTAATCAATTTTTCTATCTCTTTTACCTGTAATTCAATTCCCCCATCATTACCCAACAAACGATATAATTGACGGTAATATTCTGCTTTTCTAATCTTTGTCATTAACTGTTGAAATAGATTAGCAATAACTTGTTGACAAGACTCTATTAAAATGTCTTCCAACTGATTTGATAGGTAATAAAAAGCCTCTACTAAAATAGCTAATAAGGGTGCGGTTGCGTTTCTAGGATGACTCAAAGTTGCGCGACGATAAGCTTCTGCAACGGAAAAGGTATCTAGTAATTCATCAAGACGACGAATCATGCGTGATTGTAATTGTCGAAAATCTGTTTCAAATTCTTCGCAATTATTATTAATTAATCTGTTAACTTCATCATGAATATGCTGATGAAAATCTCTTCCAACTTGCTGGAGTTGCTGATTTAATTTTTGCAACTCATATTCTTTCATACTTTCGATTTCTCGCGGTTGACTATCTAAATCAATTTGCACACTTTGATAGTGGTTCTTGAGTTTGATACAAATATCTTCTAAATCATCTGCAAGGTTTTTGAATAATTGGGGACGTTTTTCTTCTGTCAGATAGCGAGTAATTGATGTACGAAATTCTTCAATTCCACTATCTTGAATTAGTTGGTTAATTAATGGTGTTCCCTGTTCGCTTAAAATTCTCACATAGTTGTGATTAGAAGTTTCATAATTATGGAGAGAAATTCTAAATTGACTGGGAGAAAGTTTACCTGAAGCAACGCAGTAGCGATTAAATTCATTTACAAATTGTGGTGTTTCTTCTTTCCCATCTAAACCTTTAACACTTTCTGCAAAAATCGAATCTAAACCAAATCTATCTAATCGCGTTGTTTGTTTAATTTGACTTCCGTAAAATCCTAACAAACCACTAGTTTTATAAACTCTAGTAGTATCTCGAAATTGACTGTTAATTAAATCTTCTAACCGTTGTCTAAGTTGGTTAGTGTACCAAGTTTCATCAATGCGGTTAAAGATATAAAAAACCCTGTCTCTTATCCCCGCATTTTCCCGCATTGTTTCTAACAGTTGGGTTTCTTCCTTTGTCATATCTCCTGCTGAAGCAGGTTTGAGAACACAAACTACTGCTGATGTATCTGGGTGTTGAATTTTTGCATAAGCTAATTGTGCATCTTTTTCGACTGGTGCATCAATTCCTGGTGTGTCTATAATCACGTTACCATCTTCCAAAAGCGGGTGATAACAATAATATTCAATTCTCTTCAAAACCGCGCTATTACTACCTCTACGCGCATATCCTGCGGCTTCTTTGAGGTTAGTAAAATTAAACTGTTCCATGGAATAGGTTGCATTATTAAAGCTGTTAATTCTTTCTTTGTTTGCAACATATCCTTCTAACAATAAAATTAATGCTTTTGCTTGTTTTGCACGTTCTGATTTACTCTCTCCTCCTTCTTGTTGAATAATTGCTGTACAACCTTGATGCAATAAATCAACTACATCTTGTTTATTGATATTCTCTACGGTATTAAATCCCAATTGTTGACACAAAAACACCGCTTGTTCTTGAATTTCTTTTTCACTCAAAAAGGTTAAAACAACTCTTTCTGAATCTACAGGTGCATATTCAATTTTACATTCTGTACCAGTTGCGTGTCCTTCTGCACTATATAATAATTCTCTCTCCAAAAGTGCATTAATCAACATTGATTTACCCGCACTAAAAGCACCCGCAAACACAATTTCAAACTTGGGAGAAATCGCTTTATCCAAAGAAATTTTCACAGATGTAATATCTTGAGAACGCAAAGCTGCTTCTTGCTGTAGAAGTTGGAGAATAGATTCAACTTGTGCTTGCAATTGCTGACACTGAGGATTTAAACTTGACATAAAAAGTAGTAAACAAGGTGCATAAATATTGTAATACTACTTATCATAGTTTAGCTACATCATCCCCAATGCACTACGAGTCACACCTAATTGGTTTTGTAGCTTCAATTTTGGCCAAAGTTAAGAACTTATTTTAAAATGTAGGTTTACCCAGGTTTAGTTATCTGGAGTGGTACGACAAAAATTGGCACCCTAATTACTTAAATTGTCAAGCAATAAAGAGTTTAAAACTAATAACTCAGCATTACCAATAGGTAACTCTAAATAGTGATAATTCTTGTAATTTATATCATTCCCTAAATCAAGAAAATCTAAACGTTTATAAAAACTTTCTGCTGTTTTCACAGAATGTAAACCTATCTTACCTTCAAATCCTAAGTGAATACTAAACATAGCTGCGAATGTTATTAAAGTTGTACCTATTCCTTTATACTTCGGTGAATTGTTAATATCTGCGCGATTCCAAGGTGCTACAGTTAATATAGCCACGTAAACTAAATTTTCACCCCGTTCTAACATTGACGGACGACCAGGAATTAACCCAATTATACCTTGGGCAACTAAATTACATTCCAATACATAGAATTTTAAGGATGGTTTCTCATGTAAATATTTGCTAAATTCTAAATCTTTGTCCCAGCATTTATTCTTGTTAAGTTCAGGTTTCCAAGACAATTCTATCTCTTCAAGATGCTTCTGAGATAAAGGCAAAATTTTTGCATCAACATATTTATTTTCAGAACATTGGAAAATTTTTAAGTTTTCTTTCATCACTTCAATACCATTTATCTCAGTAAAGCTTTAACTTACAGCACTTCCCGGTGTTATGAGGTACATATCTAGCGGGCAAGATGCCCGCACTACAAGAGTTTCATGATTCAACTTTGTACCTCATAAGAGCGGAAACCGCTGTATGTTTGAATTTAATGGTACTAGTACGCTATTACTGATACGTAAATTAGTTAACAGTGACTGTAAATATCGTAATAATATTTATCATTATTAATCTAATTCATCCCCAACGCACCACGAGTCACACCTAATTGGTTTTGTAGTTTCAATTCTCTCCAAAGTTGCGAACCGATGATTTCTCCTTCGAGTAATTTTTGATAGCTTTGTATTATTTTTTGCACTTGTTCCGGTGTCTCATTGACAAATTCAACCCGTAAATACTGTAAACCCAATCCTATCAACCGTTGCACGTATTCTGCTCCAGTTTGTGCAGTAGCGTTATATACTGTATTTCTACATCCTGCGTCTGCTTTAAGAATGTGTTCACTACCTACCCTGTCTCTAATTGTAACAGTTTGTGTGTCGCAAGGTCTACCACAATTGGTGTAGTCTGTTCCGTCAGATAGAAAAGCGCAAAATACGCAGTGTTCCATGTGGAACATTGGTATATGTTGATGTATTGTTACTTCAAAGTTTTGCGGTGGATAATTTGTAATTAAAGCTTCAAGTTGGTTAATATTTAAGTCGTAAGATGCGGTTAATCGTTCTAAATTAAAGCGTTGTTGAAAATAATCTGCGGTTAAAGGGTTAGCAATATTTAAGGAAAAATCACCAACACATCTTTCTGTGGCAAAATATTCTAATTGATCATAATTTCTAATTAAATAACCATCAGCTTGGGAAGCAAGAACTTGGTTTAAAATCCAGGTTTCTCCAGGTTTAGTTATCCGGGGTGGTGCGACAAAAATACTAATTTCTTCCTGTTTTGATTCTCGGACTATTTTTACTGCTTCTTTATACTTACGAGGATCTTCAAATTCACAATATATAGTTTTGATATCTGCTGTTAATACTGCTTTTAATTGTTCGATATTTCTCACCAAAACAATCAGGGAAGGAAAATCAGGAATTGGTGTAGATTTAGAACTAATTAGATCTTGCCATTTTCCCTGATGATTTAATTCCCAAAGTTTTGGTCTACTTCTTAATTCCTCTAATTTACTAACTATTTCCCGACGCATTCGATTTAACTCACTCACGGGTAACATAATATTACCGTTGAGATTATTTATAAAAGTGTCTAAATGAAAAGGTGTATTTCCTAACCGTCCAAATTGTTCTTTTAATCTTTCTGTAGAGAGGGGTTTTGTATGGGCCTCAGCTATCAATATTTCTGATTCTACTTGAACTATATTCCAAGATTGATCACGGGATATAGCTATTAATTTTTCACCAATTTCTCCATGCACTTCGATATTAATCGGTCTGGTAAATTGGGGATGTTCTCCAGTATAACTTTGACGAATTTGTTTATCTAATTCTGGATCATTTGTTTTCCAAACTTTATCACCTATGTGAATACTATGGAAGTTTAAATCATTTCTACCAAAGGTTAATATTACATCTCGACCATTGGGAATAACTGCATATATTCTTCCCCCTTCTTCCCTCCTTTCAGGATGTCCAGAATCAAAAACAATGCCATCTCCCGGTTTCACAGGTGCTTCTAATTTCACTGTGATTTCTGCATTTCTAATTCGGGTAACTTCTCCCAAGTAAACACCCCGTTTTTTACCAAATCTCCCATGCACTAATTCTTGATTATTAATTCCCTCAAACCAACCTGTATATAGTCCGCGAGAAAATGCCATTTCTAAATTATATTGGTCTTTTTCTCGACTAGAAAATGTTTCTATATTTGTTTCTAATAGTTGATTTAATGCTTGACGATAAACGCGAGTCACGTTAGCAACATATTCTGGTGCTTTCAAACGTCCTTCAATTTTTAAGGAAGTAACTCCAGATTTTACTAATTCTGGTAAAACTTCCAAACCTGCTAAATCTTGAGGACTTAATAAATATTTTCGATCACCTAAATTAATAACTTCTCCATCTGCAATTAAATCATAAGGCATTCTGCAAGCTTGAGCGCATTCTCCCCGATTTGCAGAACGTCCTCCTAGTGCTTCGCTGGTTAAACATTGTCCAGAATATGCGACGCACAAAGCACCGTGAACGAAAACTTCTAAAGGTAAGGAAGTGTTTTTTTGAGATATTTGTTGTTGAATTTTATTAATTTCCGAAATCGAACATTCCCGCGCTAAAACTACCAATTGACAACCCAAAGATTTAGCAAATTCTACCCCCGCAGCACTGGTAATAGTCATCTGCGTTGAAGCGTGAATCGGAAAGTCAGGGGAAAGATGACGAATCAGCCGACAAATACCCACGTCCTGCACGATAACAGCATCAACACCCGCAGAAATGATGGTTTTGAGGTATTGCTGTGCTTCCGTTAGTTCTTGGGGAAAAATCAGGGTATTCAGAGTGATATAACCTTTCACACCCCGCAGGTGCAGAAATTCCATCAATTCGGGTAAATCTGCTGCTGTGAAATTCTCAGCCCGCATTCTCGCGTTAAACTTTTCTAAACCAAAGTAAATCGCATCCGCACCATTTTCTACTGCTGCTTGAGCGCATTCCCAGTTACCCGCAGGTGCTAGGAGTTCAGGGATTTTGAGGGTAGGGGTGGAGATGCTTGTCATTTTGGTTAAGTCAAGGTTATGTCAGTTTATAGATTGTATCTAAATTGGGGGGTGGTTGTGGGGAGTATGGATAATTATATTTAATATAGGATAAATTTAAGTATTAAGATATGCTATATTTGTCACATATAGTTAGATTACTTTTTAGTGATATTTAAATGTGAATATCTAAACACAAAATGATTATTAACAACAATCAAACATTGACGCTTATAGATAGGGGCAAAACTATTACCGAAAATCTATTATATCAAGTTGAGCTAATACATACAGCAGCTAATAATCAAATTAGCCAAGATCATAAAAATCAAAAAGGGCAGTTTTTAACACCCTTATCAATAGCCAGTTTAATGGCAAATATGTTTGATTTTAGTTTATCAGAAATATCATTACTAGATGCGGGTGCAGGGGCTGGTGCATTATTAACAACCGTTGTAGCTGAATTGTGTCAACTTCAGAAAAAACCAAAATCTTTACATATTACCGCTTACGAAATTGACCCTATTTTGATTAATTATTTAGAAAAAACCTTAGAATGTTGTCATAATGCTTGTAAGCAATTAGGTATAAAATTTACATACAAAATCTATCATAGTGATTTTATTGAATCAGTATTTAATTTATTACAATTTCCTTTATTTGCTCCTTCAATAACAACTGAATTTACACACGCCATTATTAATCCACCATATCATAAAATCAATGCTCAATCAAAATACCGTCTGTTATTACGTTCTATAGGCTTAGAAACTACTAACATATATACAGGTTTTATTTTTGCCACAATTAAATTACTAAAATCAAATGGACAACTAGTAGCAATTACTCCCCGAAGTTTTTGCAATGGCTCATATTTTCGAGAGTTTCGGCAATTTTTTCTAGAAAATATGGCGTTAGATAAAATTCATTTATTCGATTCTCGTCAAGAAGTATTTTCTGATGATAAGATACTGCAAGAAACTGTTATTTTTCATGCAAATAAACAGCCAAAAAATCCAGCTAATATATTAATTAGCTCTAGTATTAATGCTGAAGATGATATAATCCTATCTCATGAAATCCCTTACACAGATGTTATTCATCCTGATGACACAGAAAAATTTATTCACATTATAACAGATAATTTAAGCCAGAAAATAGTTAAGCAAATCAACCATTTTAGTTGCAAAATTCAAGATTTATGTTTAAATGTTTCTACAGGTAAAGTAGTTGATTTTAGAATCAAATCATATTTGAAACTCAATCAAGAAAAAGGTACAGTTCCATTGATATATCCAACTCATTTTCATGATGGTTATATCAGCTACCCAAAGAATACTAAAAAATGTCAAGCTATAGTATTATGTAAAGAGACAACTAATCTTGTAATTCCTAATGAACATTATGTTTTAATTAAACGGGTTTCTGCTAAGGAGGAAAAAAAAAGACTTGTTGCTGTTGTTTATGATTCCACAAAAATTGATACTCCTAGTATTGGCTTTGAAAACCATTTGAATTATTTTCATCAACAGGGACATGGACTAGATTTAATTGTAGCTAGAGGTCTTGCAGCTTATCTTAACTCTAGTCTAGTAGATGCATTTTTCCGTCTATTTAATGGACATACTCAAGTAAATGCTACTGATTTACGAAGTTTAAAATACCCCAATTTAGCACAACTTTATGCACTAGGTAAACATATAGGAGCAGAATTTCCTAACCAGTCCGAAATAGATCAACTAATAAATACCATATTATTAAATATGACTAATTCATCAGAAAATAATCCAATTGTCATTAAATCGCGTATTGATGAAGCCATAGAAATACTGACTACTTTAGGTTTTCCACGTAAGCAACTAAATGAACGTTCTGGTTTAACTTTACTAGCATTGCTTGATTTAAAACCCCATGAACCTTGGATATCTGCAAAAGCACCACTTCAAGGTATTACACCAATGATGGAATTTATGGAACAACAATATGCTAAAAAGTATGCACCTAATACGCGAGAAACAGTCCGTCGTCAAACTGTACACCAATTTATTGATGCAGGTTTAATTGTTGTAAATCCTGATAATATTGAGCGTCCTGTTAATAGTCCAAAAACAGTATACCAAATTGAAGATAGTGCTTTAGAACTGCTGCGGACATTTAAAACTGATGAATGGGATAAAAGTCTGTCAACCTATTTAGCATCTATTGAAACCCTCAAAACCAAATATGCTCAAGAAAGGTTAAAAGCCAGAATAGAAGTGAATATTCTAGGTAAAGTAATCGCACTTTCACCAGGTGGTCAAAATATTTTAATTGAGAAAATAATTAATGATTTTTGTCCACGATTTACACCTAGTAGTAACATCATTTATGTTGGTGATACAGATGAAAAATTTGTCCATTTTGATGAATCAGCTTTGTTGCAATTAGGAATTAAAATTGATACTCATGGAAAAATGCCGGATATCATCATTCATTTCCTGGCTCAAAACTGGTTAGTTTTAATTGAAGCTGTGACATCCCATGGACCAATTGATGCTAAACGTAAAACTGAACTTGAAAGTTTGTTCAAAAACTCTAAAATACCCCTTGTTATGGTGACAGCTTTCCTTAACCGCAAAGCCATGAAAGAGTATTTACCAGAAATTTCTTGGGAGACTGATGTATGGGTAGCAGAAGATGCAACTCATTTGATTCACTTCAATGGTGAACACCTTTTACAGCTTTATCAATTATAATCATAGCAATTTTCAAATCAGTGAGGTACAATTTTACTTTTTTTGGCTACAGTATTGCAAAACATCAGCGATTTTCTCTAGTTCTTGAAAACTTTTATAAGGAAGAACGCCGAAAACCCTTGAAAATGTGGCTGACTCAGTCAGCCACATTTGGGCTTTAGACAAGGGATGAAGGCTAGTACCGCAGGGCGGAAGTCAAAAGTCAAAAGTCAAAAGTCAAAACTAATATACAGTAGGCTTTTTGGCGATTGAATATGGTTGCTTTATTTACGCCGTGATGTACTAGTTGCTTTCCTTTATCCTGCATTGACGTTAATTTGAAAATTTGAAATTATTTCAAATTTTAATCCATATTCGTGATAGAATCAAATTGTCACTAAAGACATAAAAAGCTACCGAAGGACTCTCGGAAAGTTACGCTTGTCAGATATGATTTCGCCCGCCAGGGCAAACGAAATCAGGGCAAGAACCCAAATATTTAAGGCAATGCCTGAAACTGGGATAACTGAGGGATATAGACTGAAACTCTCTATAGAATCTCCGCGTCTTTAGACCGGAGAGTGTCAAAATCTCTATATATCTTTAGATAGAAATAATGCAGAAAATTGCAGTTGGTAGTCACAGTTACAGTTACTCGGGATCATCGGGTGTTAGCTTTACTGATGTAATGTAAAATTGTGGCGCAAATAAGCTCCTCAGCAGTTATGGCTCAGATATTAGATCCTCTACCACCAGAGCATTCGGGGAAGATTCTCTGTTGCTACGTCAATGCTACGAGTAAGATCCAGGTGACTCGTATCTCCAATATTCCCAATTGGTATTTTGAAAGGGTTGTATTTCCCGGACAAAGGCTGGTGTTTGAAGTTCTTCCAGAAGCACAAATGGAAGTTCATACTGGGATGATGGCCAGTGCTATTATATCAGATACGATTCCGTGTAATACCCTGATTATCCATGAACCTAGCAATGATGAGACAGAAGAGAACTCATCTCCAAGCATAAATTCTGGTAATGGTAATCCGATCAGGTCAGAAAATAATAAAAAAATTCTAGATACGACAAAATCTTTACAAGCCGTTGAATTGGCATCTATTGATTAAAAACACAATACTGCTAAACATTAGGGTTGCAGCAATTCAGCAACCTTTTTTATTTGGGGTGGACTAATTAGGGCTTGCTAACATATCTTGTTTTTATTAGTTTGTAAAATTAAGCTATTTTTGGTACATAGAATAAGTAACCCTATAAATAATTGTCCTTTATCCCATCCGTGACATCAAACAAGCGTGAGTGCTAAACGTCTGCCAGAAACTACTGCTTATGTGAAAATTACCCGCCAATCTTGGCAACAAGGCTTTCTAGAAGGTGAAGTTAGCGCCGGTAATTTTCAGTGGCATTTCCAGTGGCATTTCCGCCGGGGAGAACTTTCTGTAAAGCCTTCCCAAGGTCGTGCTTTAATCAAAGAACCTCTAGGGCGGTTTTTAGAACAACAGGACTATCAGTTAGAACCTGGGGGGGATTATGCTTTTACAATTCGGGCTGAATTGTAAATTAGTTGTCAGTTAGTCGGTTGAGATATCGTTCAATCAGGAGAATGGCTACAATGTCATCTATTGGCCTGGGCGGTTGACGCAAACCCTTGGGTAATAGTTTGATGATGCCTTGGGGTGGATACATCTGCCAATAGCGATCGCGTGCCTGTAAAGTGGAATAACGTTCATCAACCAAAATGATATTGGTGGGTTTACTTAATTCTTGATTAAGTTGCTGTTTCCACTTTTTAGCTGTTGTTTGATCTCCCATGACAATTAAGGATACTGGGAATCTTTGCAGTTGTGTTTCAATATTAGCGATCGCCTCATTTGCCAATACAACTTGATGAGAGAATATTTGTCTATCCAATCCCATCACGGCAATCCCACATTTATCACGACCAGGATCAAATCCTAAAATTACAGGTTGTGTATTAGTCATTGGTCAGTTGTCAGTTGTCAGTTGTCAGTTGTCAGTAGGGGCGAAGCATTTGGAAGATAAATTATCGGTAATTGCCAAAAATAGTTCTCCAAATGCTTCGCCCGTACAGTTGTCAGTTGTTAGTAGGGGCGAAGCATTGGGAAGATAAATTATCGGTAATTGCCAAAAATAGTTCTCCAAATGCTTCGCCCGTACAGTTGTCAGTTGTCAGTTGTCATTGGAAAAATTCTTTCTCCCCCTACCTCCCCTACTTCCCCTACCTCCCCTACTTCCCCTACCTCCCCTACTCCCCTGCCCCCTGCCCCCTTGCCTACTTTGTCAGGTGCTAAAAAGAATTTGTCCATTCAAAATGGCTACTAATTTGACTCTTAGCGGACCTACAGTATAAGTATTTTCTGCGGCTACGGCTTTAATTTCTACTTCCTGTTCCGTCTGCTGTAATTGGGTAACAAAGCGCGGAAAAGTGCCTTCTATTTGGACACTTTCGACAATTCCCGCGTTCCGGGCGCGAAATTGAGAAGCGGAAATTAGTAAATCTAGGCGTTGACGCATTTGTTCAGATGTCATATTTTTTAAATCCGCTGTAGTAGTAGCCAGCACTTCACCTGATGAAAATACGAGTTGATTTCTCGCTGCGTCTGCAAAGAATTCTATTTGCTTTTCACCTCTGACATAATTACCTGCGGAGAAAATTCGCACTACATATTCTCGACCATCTTTAATTTGTGCAATTAACTGCTCAACTTTATCTTTGGGAACACGGAGTATTTCTTTATTTACTGGTGTACCACCAGGTTCAGTTAACTGAATGTTGGCATTGCGGTTAGCTTCCTGGAGAATTTGCATAATTGCCTGATGTGCCGCATCAGGCTTGTCCACAGTAATTAACCCTGCGGCTATCACTTGACCTTTCACTAAAGCTAGTTTACCCAAGCGGAGGTCACGGTAGGACTGATAATATTTTTCTAGTCTGGCTACTTCCTGCTCTAAAAATTGTTGTTGTTTCTCTAATTCTTTCAAGCGAGATTCTCTAGTAATAATAACTTCTTCCCGCTGTTTAATTTCGAGATTACGATTTTGAATAAGTTTATCTAATTTAGCAATTTTGCGATCGCGTTTTTCAATCACCGTCTTTGCTTCATCAATAGCTTCTTTAGCTTGGGCGTATAATCTTTTTCGTTCCGTCTTTAACTCTTCCACCGCCGTTTGTAATGTTTGTCGCTGATTGTAAAGAGTTTGTAATTCATTTCTAGCTTGTTGATACTGAATCACAATTCCCCCAAGACGACTTTGAGTTTGATTAAGTCGGGCTTGAGTTTTAGCTTGCTGGTTCAGAGTGCGATTGAGTTGGGCTTGTGTAGCCTTTTGTTTAGTATTTGCTGCCTGTAATGATTTATTAATTTTCTGTAATTCTTGTTGTGCCTGACTTTGTTCTTGTCTGGCTTTATTTAACTCACTCTCTACCTGGCTTTTTTGCGCCTCTGCGGTTTTTAGTTGTTCCCGCTTGTTACCCAAATCTCTTTGAATATCCTCTAACTCAAATACGCCCTTTCGCAATCCGCCATCAGCCGCAAATAGGATTGCCAAAGTTGATGCAGAAATTAGACCACCTGTAAAAATAGTGACAATTACAGCAGTTTTTTTCGGACGTAAATTGAAGAGTGAGAGACGAGCTTTGCCAACTCGTGTGCCGATGCGATCGCCCACGGTGGCAATTACGCCTCCCAAAATGAGAATTGCTGCAATCAGAATGTACCCGGTGGTCATTTTTAGCTACCGTAATGCTGACTGATCCAGCCTACTACGTTTAACCATTGTCTGTGGGTAAATGGAGTTAGGCAAAAGTAGAAATTATCCAATTTTGAGATCTTCCCCCAAATTAACGGTTGAATCTCTACGGTAGTTGTTCTGCTTGGAGAGATCCCAAGACCGCACTACCTCAAAAATAGAACCCGTGCCAACTCCATTCCCCCATAACTTCTAAGTAAATTGCTTACTTAAAGCAACAGGTTTATGCACAGTAATCTTCTTTTTATGGATTGTAATCATTTTCTTCTCGCGTAAATCTCCCAGCAGTCTAGTGACTGTCACGCGAGTAGAGCCAATTGCTTCAGCGATCGCCTGATGGGATAACTTCAGATCAATGGTAATGCCATCAGCGCAAGGAACGCCAAAATCTCGACAAAGAATTAACAAGAAACTAATTAACCTTGAACCCATATCCCGGTGAGCAAGAGTTTCAATCATCATCTCCGTCTGAAGAATCCGCGAAGAAAGACCTCGCAGCATTAACATGGATAATTCTGGATTTTCCTTCAGTGCCTGTTCGACTTGTTCAATTGGGGCTGAAAGTAATTCTACAGTGGTAAATGCCACTGCATGATAAAATCGATCAGACTTATTCCCTGTCAGCAACGACAGCACGCCAAAAACGCTATTCTCCCGGAGCAGAGCTACCGTTATTTCTTCTCCTGCCTCATAGACTCTCGACAGTTTTACAGCACCCTTGAGAAGAAAATAAACTCGTTCGGCAGGATCTCCCGGAAAGAAGATCGTCTTATTCCGTTCAAATGTTTCCACGACTGGAGGAAAAGCCCCCGTTGCCATTTGACGAAAAACATTTGCTAGGGCTTTATCTTGTGTCACTATCATTTTCTCCCTTCCCCTACCCAATGCCAGAAAAACAAAAACTAATTACCTAAGAATACACCTGAAAAATCAATAGATCATCATTAAATTTTCTGTTTTTTCCTATACTCAAACGCGGAATTCCTAGTCTTTCGTTTATAATGATACATAATTGTTGTTCCGTTTAGCTAGTAATTATTGATAAGTAGTTTCACTAATTATAGTCTCAAGGTTTTGCCTCTAAAAATTGCCAATTTCTTGAGAATTTTTGTGAACATGGTCATGGTTTTTTGGGGGCTTACTGCTTATGCTTGGAGTATTTTGGAAAATCTCTAGCCCAACACAGTCAAACTAGACTCAGATTCTAGTATGCTCCTAATGATGAATTACATTAGCAATGTTTATGCTGAATCTATCTGGAAAAAATGCCCTAGTTACAGGTATTGCCAACAACCGTTCTATCGCTTGGGGAATTGCCCAACAACTGCACAAAGCCGGGGCTAATTTGGGCATTACCTACTTGCCAGATGACAAGGGTAAAATGGAAAAAAAAGTTTCTGAATTGGTAGAACCGCTCAGTCCTAGCCTATTTTTGCCCTGCAATGTTGAAAATGACGAGCAAATTCAATCTACTTTTGAAACCATCCGGCAAGAATGGGGGAAAATAGATATTTTAGTGCATTGTTTGGCCTTTGCAAAAAAAGAAGATTTGACTGGAGGTTTTAGTCAAACTTCTCGTTCTGGTTTCAATACAGCTTTGGAAGTTAGCACTTATTCACTGGTACAGTTAAGCGGTGCAGCCAAACCTTTGATGACTCAAGGCGGAAGTATTATTACTCTTACATATTTAGGAGCAGTTAGAGCAATTCCTAACTATAATGTCATGGGTGTGGCTAAAGCTGGTTTAGAAGCCAGTGTTCGTTACTTGGCCGCAGAACTCGGTCCTGAAAATATTCGCGTCAATGGCATTTCTGCAGGTCCCATTCGCACCTTAGCATCTTCAGCCGTGGGTGGTATTCTAGATATGATTCATCATGTTGAGCAAGTCGCCCCTCTCCGTCGCACCGTTACTCAATTAGAAGTAGGGAATACTGCGGCTTTCTTGTGCAGTGATTTAGCCAGCGGTATTACTGGACAAATCCTGTATGTAGATGCAGGTTATGAAATTATGGGAATGTAGTAACAGGCAGGAGTCACCGAGTCAGGAGTCACCGAGTCAGGAGTCACCGAGTCAGGAGTCAGGAGTCACCGAGTCAGAAAGAAGAAAGAAGTAGGGAAGAGAAATATTCCTTGGCAACTGACAACTAACAACTGACAACTGACAACTGACAACTGACAACTGACAACTGACAACTAACAACTAACAACTAACAACTGACAAATGACCAACAAACAAACTTCTCGGATAGCTTCAGTTCACCGCACTACTGGGGAAACAGATATTTACGTTACTATCAATCTTGATGGTACAGGGATATGTAAAGTTTCTACAGGTATTCCTTTTTTAGATCATATGCTCCATCAAATTGCTTCCCATGGGCTTTTTGATTTGGATATTCAAGCTCAAGGTGATTGGGAAATTGATGATCACCACACTAACGAAGATGTGGGGATTACTTTAGGACAGGCTTTATTCCAAGCTTTGGGTAGTAAAAAGGGAATCGTCCGCTTTGGGAATTTTCTTGCGCCTTTAGATGAGGCATTAGTGCAAGTTGCTTTAGACTTCTCTGGTAGACCGCATCTTAGTTATGGTTTAGAGATTCCTACTCAACGGGTGGGAACTTATGATACCCAGCTAGTGCGGGAGTTTTTTGTGGCGTTGGTGAATCATAGCCAAATGACGTTACATATTCGCCAATTGGATGGAATTAATTCCCATCATATTATTGAAGCTACATTTAAAGCCTTTGCTAGAGCAATACGAATGGCGGTGGAAATTGATTCCCGACGGGCAGAAACAATTCCTAGTTCCAAAGGTGTGTTTTGACACTCCCCGGTCTAAAGACACAGGGATTCTTGGTTCAACGAGACCACTTAAACTAGACTCCTTGCGTTATCCAGCCCAGAGGTGGGACTCTCCTCAAGCGTTAAAGCCTCGACTCCGCTCGGCTTTAACCCTGAGCGAAGCCGAAGGGTTAACTTTCGGTCTGCCCGACCGTAGTTGCATTGCTGCAAGTCCTGTTTAACTAGAAACGATTTGTTTCAAAATTCTGATTCGTGTTTCGACTTCGCTCAACACAAGTCTAGCTCCTATAAATCTTTTACCTACTGCGAGGAGGAAACTAGAACAATGCAATAGAACCGCATAGATTTAATTGTCAAGGTACAGATTACCGTTAGGCAGTTAGGTTTTTAGACAGGTTGATTACCTTTCCTGTTGATTGAGATTATAACATCAAATATAATCAATTTTTGACATACTCACCGACCTGAAGGTGCGGGGAAACACTTGACACTTCGCCAGAACACGCCACAAGTGGTCCTATCGTCCCTCCATGTCCGTTTAAAGTCTCCCAATGCCCTATGGCGACTATGACCAAATTTTAACATAAAGCCGTCCTGGAAGGACGGGGCTTGTGTCCCGTCTTTTCGGTCACTGGGGGATAAATCCCCAGAAGGCTTTCATTCCCGGCTTAAAAGACATCAACACCTAAAAAATTTTGGGATTTTTAGGTGTCAATTATGGGGTTTTCACCCTGTTTTCTTATAAAAATCCTCAGCATCGGTTAATCTATTAGTTAGCTCTAAATAGTCAGTAGTTGGTAGTTTCATCCCCATGAATTCTGTTGTAGACAACCCCGATTATCAACAAAATCCCCTAGATAAAAAACCCGTAGTCCTGACTTCTGAATTGCGAAAGGTCTATCGCACGGGATTTTGGCTCAATCAAAAAGTTGTATCGCTCAAAAACTGTTCTTTACAAGTGTACCCAGGAGAAACCTTTGGTTTGTTGGGTCCCAATGGTGCGGGTAAAACCACGCTGTTAAAATTGTTGCTGGGAATTATTCGCCCTACATCTGGACGGGGATTATTGCTAGGTAAACCCATAGGCAACGCTAAAGTCAAGCAGCATATTGGCTACCTCCCAGAAAATTCCTATTTATATGAATATCTGAGCGGTTGGGAATTTTTGCAGTTGACAGCGGGTTTATTTCAAATTCCCCAAAAGTTACAACGTCAACGCATTCCCCAATTGTTGGAATTAGTGGGGTTATCTCAATCTGATGCTCGCAAAAAGCAAATGCGGCGCTATTCTAAAGGGATGCTTCAGCGTGTGGGAATGGCACAGGCTTTAATTAATGATCCAGATTTGGTTTTTTTGGATGAACCCATGTCTGGACTTGATCCGCTGGGACGTTACCAAATGCGAGAAATTATTCTTTCGCTGAAAGCATCTGGTAAAACCATATTTTTTAATAGTCATGTGTTGAGTGAAGTTGAACAAATTTGCGATCGCGTGGCTATTCTTGCTCAAGGAGAATTAATCTGTTGCGGTTCTCTCAGTGAACTTTTAGGGAATCAAAACACCTATCATGTTAAAGGTCAAGGCGGAGACGGGGAAATCTTGAAAAAATGGATAGGTAATTTAGAATTTGGGGCTGATGGTTCTTGGCAGGGTATACTCCAAGAAGATTATTATGATTTTCTGTCTAGTTTGAGATTAATGGGGGGAAAAATTATCACTATGAATCTGTCACGTCAATCTCTAGAAGAGTTTTTTATCCATCAAATTCAAATCCGAAATCATCCCCTTAATTAGCACAAACAACTAGAAAATAAGAGGAATGAATCACCCATAAGTAGTAATTTTTGCGAATTATTTGATCATTCTAAAAATCAGTTACTTATGTGTTAATACTTCCTGATCAATTTAGGGCTATGACTGTACTATCAGTTGATAAATTTGTTGTTAATATAGGATCGAAAATTGTTATAAGTTAGGAAACTTAACCTGCAAAAAGCACTGAAAATATTTCCTAACCTCAAAGAAGATTTAAAATCAAATTCCTTACGCAACAAATTATTTATGTCCGGAAAACTAAAGATTTATTAGAAAATAAAATTGTTGAGTCACTACGATTCTTCAGTATACTCGATGTTAAAATGTTTCCGAATAACTCTAAATATCGCCATTTTCAATTCTCAGGTAAATATGCTTAATAAAGATTTGTGTAAATTTCTCACCCACTCAACGATGGGTTTAGCATTGTTAACAACAGTGAATATCATTTTGCCATCTGTGAGTTTGGCACAAAGACAGCCAGTAGCATCAACATCCAGTAGTATCGCTACAGATTATTTATTAGGCGGCGGCGATCGCATCCGTGTTAATGTATTTGAAGTACCAGAATATACAGGTGAATATCAAGTCCCTCCCGGTGGTTCAATTAATATGCCTTTAATTGGCAGTATCCCTGTTTCGGGACTAACCACAGAACAAGCTGCTGATACAATCGCCAGAAAATATGCTCGCTTTCTCAAACGTCCCCTGATTTCCGTCAACTTATTATCACCACGTCCCATCAATGTATTTGTTGCGGGAGAGGTAACAAGACCAGGTGCTTATACCCTCAGCTTAGAAGGAGGAGCAGGGAATAACCCCGGTGTCCAATATCCAACGGTATTAGCTGCATTAACCATAGCCCAAGGTGTGACACTGGCAGCAGATGTAACTCAAGTACAATTACGCCGCAAGGTAGGACGTTCTGGAGAGCAGACAGTCTCCTTGGACTTAAAGGAATTAACGCAAACAGGCAGAATATCCCAAGAGATTACTTTACGAGATGGAGATACCATCGTTGTCCCCACAGCTACCAGTTTGAATGTGGCTGAAGCCCGAAATTTATTTGCAGCTAATTTTGCCGCTAGTCAAACTTCACCCCGCTCAGTGGTGGTAATTGGTCAAGTTTACCGTCCTGGTTCTTATCTTGTTACTGCTGGAAATGCAGGTGGAGCAGAGGGTGGTGGTGCTGGTGGTGGTTTACCAACTGTAATGCGGAGTTTACAACTAGCAGGGGGAATTACGTCCATTGCGGATGTGCGGAAGATTAAATTACGCCGTCCTACCCGAACTGGTACGGAACAAACTATAGATATTAATCTATGGGAATTACTACAAAGCGGTGATATCAATCAAGACATTGTGGTGCAGGATGGAGATACAATTGTCATTCCTACAGCTACGGACATTAGTGCCGCTGAATCTACCCAATTAGCAACAACTACTTTGTCCCCAAATACTATTGAAGTGGGTGTAGTGGGTGAAGTCAAAAAACCAGGAGCAGTAAAACTACAACCGAATAGTTCTTTAAATCAGGCATTATTAGCGGCTGGTGGTTTCAATGATAGTAGAGCTAGTAAAGGAACTGTAGAATTAATTCGCCTCAATACCAATGGTACAGTTACTAAACGTCCAGTTAAAGTGGATTTAGCTAAAGGAATTAATGAGGAAACCAATCCGATCCTTCGCAACAATGATGTTGTCATAGTTGATCGCAACGGTTTAGCTAAAACTGGTGATAGAGTTAATACTGTAGCTGGTCCTCTAGGTACTATTTTGGGGATTATCAGACTATTCACTACTGGATTTTAGAGATCTCCGAGAATTAAATGTACGTGACTTGAAACCCTTGTAGAGACGTTCCATGGAACGTCTCTACGATCTTTTTCGGGGATGTCTATTATACATCTGAGTTTATTTTTTCAGCAATTTATGATTAGAGGTGTAGCGATCGCCTATAATGCGATCGCAGGTTTATCATTTTATAGTTACTGATTGGGAAATTACGCACTTAACCCATTTTAATTTACTGCAAGCTATAACCCTAATAATCAATTCTGCCCAAAGCTGAAGGAGGAGAATAATTCAATGGACCCAATAATTTTTATCATATTTTTAGCTCTAGTAGGTTATGCCTTGGCATCTGCAAAGATGGTAAATCAAGGGAATGTGGCCTTAGTTGAACGCTTGGGGCGGTATCATCGCAAACTTAATCCGGGAATCAGCTTTATCGTTCCTATTCTTGATCAGATTGTGATGGAGGATACAACCAGAGAGCAGTTGTTAGATATTAAACCCCAAAATGTCATTACTAAAGACGGAGTTTACTTAGAAGTTGATGCAATTCTTTACTGGCGGATTAAAGATATTGAGAAAAGTTTTTATGCCATTGATGATTTACAAACTGCCTTATCTAACTTAGCCACAACTACCCTCCGGGAAAATATCGCTCAGAATTCTTTAGAGGATACTAATATGTCTAGAGACGAGATAGACCGAAGCATATTAGGCGTATTAAATTCAATTACAGCCGCTTGGGGAATTGAAATTATCCGTTTAGATATTCAGAGCATCACTCCACCGGAAAGTGTCCGCAAGTCAATGGAAGCTCAACAAAACGCACAAATTAAGAAAAAGTCAGCTATAGAAGCCGCAGAAGGGGAACGACAAGCGGCAGTTAAACGAGCGGAAGGAACTAGAACATCTATAGAAATAATTTCAGAAGCCTTGCGGAATCATCCTGAAAGTAAGGATATTTTAAGGTATCTTGTTGCCCAAGATTATGTAGATGCTAGTCAAAAATTAGGTGAAAGCAATAATGCCAAAATTGTCTTTGTAGATCCTGCTAACTCAACAGAAATGTTTCAGGAATTGATTTCTGATTCAGTACAAGAAAATCATGGTAAAGCCAATGGCAATGGCAATGGTAACGGTAACGGTAACGGTAACGGTAATGGTAATGGACTTAATTAACAACTAACAACTGACAACTGACAACTAACAACTGTACGGGCGAAGCATTTGGAGAACTATTTTTGGCAATGACCGATAATTTATCTTCCAAATGCTTCGCCCCTACTGACTCCTAACCTTCACGATAAATAGCATCTGCTACTAAAGTAACTTGTTGCATTTCCTGAACATCGTGAACTCGGAGGATATCTGCACCATTGAAAATGGCTGCACAACAGGCTGCGGCTGTTCCCCAAACTCGCAATTTCGGATCTGGTTGATTAAGAATATTACCTATAAAACTCTTACGAGATGCTCCCACCAAAATTGGAGAATTAAGTGTTTTTAGTGATTTTAAGCGGCGAAAAATTTCTAAATTCTGGTCATGGTTTTTAGCGAAACCAATACCAGGATCAATAATTATTTTATTTTTGTCAATTCCCAAAAGTGTAGCCTTTGTAATTTGCTCAGATAAAAAGTTATAAATATCAGCAATTAGATCTTCATAATCAGTACATTTTTGCATAGTTTGGGGAGTTCCTTGGATGTGCATTAAGACAATCGGCACATTTAAACTAGCAACAGTTGGCAACATTTGGGGGTCAAATGTTCCAGCAGAAATATCATTAACTATATCTGCTCCAGCGATAATTGCTGCTTTAGCTACTTCTGCTCTAGTTGTATCTATAGAAATAGGAATATCAATAATTGGACGTAGCAACTCCAAGACAGATAGCACCCGCTCAAGTTCTGCTTCTAGGGATATTTGTTCTGCCCCTGGACGGGTTGATTGTCCACCAATATCAATAATATCAGCACCAGCCGAAACCATTGCTTCTGCCTGGGTTAAAGCCGCTGAGGTGGTGTTAAATTTACCACCATCACTAAAACTATCCGGGGTGACATTCAAAATTCCCATGAGATAAGTCCGCTTTCCCCAGGTAAAACAGTGATCTCGGATAGTTAAGTTGTTAGACATGAAATTTTTTAACTTTTAATTGATGTATCCCCAATCCCCAATCCCCATTATTGATAGTTGACAATTCTGGCAAAACTATCAGCTTTTAGACTAGCGCCACCAACGAGAGCGCCGTCAATTTCTGGTTGTGCCATAATTTCATCAATATTATTCGGGTTGACTGAACCGCCATATTGGATAGGAACTAGGGGATTAGTTAATTGACTGCGAATTAAGCCAATTACCCGATTTGCTTCCTTGGATTCACAGGTATCACCAGTACCAATTGCCCAAATTGGTTCATAAGCAATAATTAGGTGAGTTTGATCAATATCTACCAAGTCTTTTTTTAATTGGTTGCTAATTATTGATTCTGTTTCCCCTGCGTCTCGTTGTTGTTTAGTTTCCCCAACGCAAAGAATGGGTGTGAGTCCATGCTTTTGGGCGGCTTTAAGACGGAGATTGACAGTTACGTCAGTTTCTCCAAAGAATTGCCGTCTTTCACTGTGTCCAACAATGACAAAACGCACACCGATTTCCGTGAGCATGGGGGCGGCAATTTCGCCTGTATATGCTCCATGTTCTTCCCAGTGGACGTTTTGTGCGCCCAAATTTACACGGCTACCATGTAAAGATTTGGACAGCAGGCTTAAGTCGGTGAAGGGAGGACATAATACCACTTCTCGTTCTGAGGGGGTTTCCTCCAGGTGAGGCAAAAATCCGCTTAAAAATTCTGCGGATTCTGCCTGGGTTTTAAACATTTTCCAGTTTCCAGCAATAACGATTTTCCGCACAGGTGATTTAATCAAGATTTTAATGCTACTAGATGCACTTTTCAATGTACTACTTTTTTAGGACTATTCACAAAGCAGAATTCACTGAGTCACAGAAATAGTCGTCAGTAGTAATATAGGCTGATGGTTGGTTTTTTAACTTAGATAGAGTTTTTGTATGAATCAAAAATTAAGCTATTTGCCAAAATTAGGTGAGCAGTTGCGCTTGATTACGTAAACGCAACTACTAAATTAAACTAACTGCAAACCAGCTTTTGCTTCTTTGGCAATTGCCTCTACTTCGTCATTTACCAAGGTTGCTAGAATAGATTTAGCTTCATCACTACCCAAACGAGTTAAAGCTTGTACTACTCTGTAACGTACTTGCCAATCTGGATTAGTGCTGTATGGAACTAGGAGAGGAACTGCTGTTGGATCTCCCAATTCACCAAAGGAACTAATGGCCGCAGTTTGAATTAAGCCATTATCGGAAGCCAGTGCTTGGGTAAGCAATTCAAAGGCTCGCGGATCTCCTAATTCTCCTAATGTCGCAATAATGCTAAACTGTACCAGCCATTCTGGTGTTTCTTGGTAAAGCTGTTGCAAGTCTTCAAAAGCGTCATGTAATTTCAGCGCACCTAAACAGTCTGCTGCGGCTGCTTGAACATCTGCTTCTGGATCATGAAGTAAACCTCGGAGGATATTCAAGGATAATGGTAAATCCTGTGTTCCCAGGGTATCCATTTGACTTACGGCCGAATAACGGACACGCGCACTTTTATCCTGAATGGCAATTTGGACTAATTCTAAACCGATTTGTGGTTCTAGTTCCCGAATTTGATTGACTGCACGCAAGCGATCGCCTAAATTGTCAGAACGCAGTAATTCTCTTATACTATCAGCAGACACACTCATTTAATTGTCCTTTGTCAGTTGTTAATTGTTAGTAGGGGCGAAGCATTTGGAAGATAAATTATCAGTCATTGCCAAAAATAGTTCTCCAAATGCTTCGCCCGTACAGTTGTCAGTAGGGGCGAAGCATTTGGAAGATAAATTATCGGTCATTGCCAAAAATAGTTCTGCAAATGCTTCGCCCGTACAGTTGTCAGTAGGGGCGAAGCATTTGGAAGATAAATTATCAGTCATTGCCAAAAATAGTTCTCCAAATGCTTCGCCCGTACAGTTGTTAGTTGTCAGATAATATTTCTCTCCTTTGCTACTCTGCGGCCATAGTGCGAATAATATCACCACGAGTTAGAATACCAATTACCTTACCCGCATTGTCAAGGACTGGGAGACGATGAACTTTGTGTTCTTGTATTAGTTTTGCAGCTTCTCTTAATGGTTTATCAGGAGAAATAGTTAGGGGATTTTTACTCATAACTTCCCCTACGGTTTGTCCTAAAGCTTTATGTAAATCTCGTTCATAGGTTGCAGGATTTTGTAAATAAATCACACTATCCAAAATCATGATATATGCAGGGGGAGTTATACCAGTTTCTTGCCACATCAAATCTGTTTCTGAGATAATTCCGACTAATTTACCTGCGTCATCAATTACAGGTAAACCGCTAATGTGTTTTTCTGCCAGAATTTGGATAGCTTCTTTTAAGGGAGTTTGAGGATGGACAAGGATAGGATCACGACTCATTACGTCAGCAACGGTTTTAGACATTTTTTTACTTACACCTTTTATAAAAGTCTTTTTAACTATTGTAGGAAATTATTGGTAACAAATAAAATACAGTTAATAGATTGTTACTTTTCATTTTAAAAATAAACGTTGTTTTTGTTGAAAAAGCACTTTTAGTAATGCCATTATACCATAAAAGCCTAATTTTTCAATTAATTAAAACCATAAATATCTCCACGTACAGAGATCGCATCAACTAATTTAGTATTTATTGAATATTGCCCACATCACACAAATAATTTTTAATCATTCATTGCTTTCAATACTCGCTCGATTTGCTTGGGTGCATCTATTTGTTGGGGACTCCAAAGATCCATTGCTTTGTGAAAATATTCTTCACTGTTGGCTTTATTTTCCATTTTTTGATAGGTTAATGCTAGTTGAAAGTATGCTTCTGCTAGATCACATTTTGCACCAATTTTTTCTAAGATTTCGATTGATTCTTGATGATGGGTAAGCGCTATTTTAAAGTTATTTTGGATTCGGTAAAGTTCTGCCAAACAATATAAAGATTTTGCTTCACATTGTAAAAAAGCATAATTTTTAGAGAATTGAACGCATTTAGAATACATTTCAAATGCTTTTTCAAAATCACCTATATTTTTATAAGTTATTCCAATTAATATAGCTTCAAAACTTTTTCCCCAACCACTGATGCCTGTCCTAGATATTCTTTCATATGTTATGTTAGCAAAATATTCAGCTTTGTTCCTTTTATTAAGACAAGAGTTAACATAAGCCAATCCATCAAATTGATCTGTCTCATTTTCCCATAATCCAATTTTCTGTGAAATTTCTCCACAATCTTTATTTTTATTGATCAAATAATATAATTCTTCAAAATAAATCAATGATTTTTCTAATTCATATAATTCTAAGTAACACATTCCTTGATGCAATAAAGCAAGTATATTCATCCGCTTTATCCAAAATTTATCTTGAGAATCTATATTTGTTATATAATTTTTATCTTCTAAACATTTTCCAGATATTTTTTTTGAATTATAATAGCATTCTATAGCTTTTCTTATTTTTCCTATTAATCTATATGTTGTACCTAACATATTATAAAGTTTTGCTAAAACAAATGAATATCCATCAATTTCTCCTACTTCTATTATTACGTTTATTAATTTTTCTAATAACCCAAATCTCATTAGGGAATTTCCAAGATGTTCAACTTCATCAAATTGATTTATTCTGGTTTGACAAATTACCTCTCTAGATTTTTCTAAAGATCCAATTTGTAGATATAAATAGTAAGACTCTAATGCTATATTTACATCGTATATAGTCTTAAATTCTTCAACACTTTCAGTCCAAAACTCTGCTGCTTGTATATTTGCTTTTTCCCAATCTTCACTATTTATCAATCTATCTATTGCTTCTTTCCGAATTACTGGATGTAACCAATAATCATCATGATTAAATTCAACTAAACCTCGTTCTTTTAAAACTCTAATAATTTTTTGATGCTTATTTTCTGCCACATCCCAAAGTAAACAAAATAAACCTTTTTCTGGTACAGTTGGCACATCTTGATAACGATAACATCCCATACGACATAGTAAATTATAAGCATCATGAAGATTAATTTCTTCAAGTCGTTTGAACTGTTCTTTAATTAAGTTTTCTAATGTGGATTCAATCAGTAAATCTTCCTTATTTTTGAACCAATATTTTTCTAAATCACGATCATAATCTTGTATTATTGCTTTACTAATAACATCCATTGCTTTAGCATTACCACCAAAAGCATCACGAATTTCTTGCAGAGATTCACTATTTATTATTATCTTTTGATGATTAAAATACTCTTGCCATGCTGCTAAAGTTAAACCAGGTAGCCCATAAGTTTCAATTTCAATACTCGCTTCATGCAATTTTTCACGACTGGTAATTAAGGTAAGCGATTTAACTTTAGAATCTGTTAAAACTCGCAACAATTCTACATAACTACGATGCTGTTCAATAAACTTTCCAGAAGCATCTAAAGCAGGTTCGAGGTTATCTATTAATATGCCTATTTCCTCTGTTTCAAGTTTCTGTTTTAATCGCTGTAAGGATACCATCAACTCCCGTCCAGGTTCTTCTCCTAGTTGACGCAGCTTTTCCTCTAATAAACTTTCTATTGAGGCAATATCTTTTGTTTCTCTGGCAATAGGAAATTCTATGACTATTTTAAACATATTTTGCAGATATTTCTTGGCAAGAGTCGTTTTTCCACCACCACCTGGACTTTGAATAAGAATGATTTTCGCACCTTTATTGATGAGGTCGTTAATATGGGTAAATGCACTTTCCCGACCTACAAAATGATTGTCAATGATAGGTGGAGGTGGTTGTAATTGTAAATTCCATCTTCTCTCGAAAACCACCTTAAAATTTTCTTGGGTAACTTTTTCTCCTAATGCGGTCTTAGCACTTAGTGTTTTCCACAGTTTGCTTCCCACTTGCTTAATGTAGTCTTCAGTATATCCATTAGCCAAGGCAATACTTAGATATGTAAGTTCACGATTTAACCACAGTTCACGAATAATAATAGTTTGAGGTGTGCTTAAAGGTTTATTTGTTTGTTGATGAACTAACGTACTTGCAAAATTGATAGCGTCTTCTACATTCATGTCTGATTTCACACTGAGTAATCTAAGCTGTAGTTTATCTCATTTTTGAGTCCCAATGTCACTTGAAGTTACTTTATATCACTTATTAGATTAACCCAACACAACACTTTAAACCACTGACACACTGAATACACGGCATTAAACTTTAGACATAGAAAAAACAAAAATCAGTCAATTAAGAGAGAAAACATGAAGAAATTTAACCTTCTTGTATTATTTACGATAGTTGCTACCTTTATTGGTGGTGCTGCCGCTTTAGCCGAAAACTTTGTCGTTGATGGTAGCAATAAGGCTCTCAATACCAACAACAATTTCCGCAAAGTAGATGGAAATCCTGTTATGTCGCTTTGGGAGTTCAGTTCTACTGACCGAGATCAACAATTTGATCGCATCTCTGGCAATCGTGGTGGTACTCTCCTTCGACATGGTTCTACTGGCAAGTGTTTAAATTCACATTATCTAACAAATGGAGGTGTAGTTAATACTTGGCCTTGCGACGCTAACGATCCTGACCAGAATTTCAATATCATCTCGTTGGGTAATGGCCTCTCTCAGATTCAACGTACAGGCACAAATCTCTGTGTAGACAGCCCCACCCGTGACAATGGCGGTAAAATCCACGTATGGCAATGCGATCGTAACAGTCCCAATCAACGGTTTAGGAATGGTACAGTGACTCCACCACCACCACCTCCTTCTGGTCAGATTACTCTACCATTCAGATCGCGTGAAACTTGGTATGTATGTCAAGGATATCGAGGCTCTGTATCTCATCAAAATTCCTATGCCCTAGATTTATCAGTGGGTCAAGATTTTGGTAGCAATAATGCTTGTTGGGGAGACCAAAATCGTTCTGCTAACCGCCCGGTACTTGCTCCTGCGGCTGGAAAAGTTTATCACATTAACTCGGACTTAGTTTGTCTATCAATAGACAATAATCGGAGTATGCTAATTGGTCATATGAACCGTTCTGTTCAGAATGGAGCAACTGTTAATCGCGGTGATGTTTTAGGCACTACATCTTCGCAAAACCCTGCAAATGGTTCTTTCTCTCACATCCATTTAGAGGGGCGCAAGAGTGCTGGATGTACTCCTGGTTCTTCAGTACCTCTAACCGCAGCTAATGGATTTCAGCTTGAGAATGTTGGGGATTTAGTAGGTAGCGAAACTCATTTCAAGAGAGCGTTGACTCGTCCATAAGTGTTTATTAGATGACTCTTGCTTTGGAGACTGGCGATTCCTACGGAGCTTCGCTATCGCATTTTTTCTATGGATAGCGATCTCCACTTCTTTTTATAGATTGAAATCACTAAAAACAATTATGCCAACACTCATGAATAATAAAAACAGATCAATAAATCCAATTTTATTTGCTGTACTAACAAGCTTTTTCTCTTTCTCAATAAATATAGATAAAGCATTATCAGGAGGAGGAGATACAACGCAGTCTGCAACGTCTACAACAGAACAAGCTTCTGTTACCTCTCCTATTACACAAAGCGCTGGATCAGTAACAGTTACTCCCACAACACTACTACAAACAGGCTCAAATAATTATGCAAACGTCAACTCTAATATAGGATCTCTAAACTATCCAAACTGCGGTGGTAGTTGTGGTTTTGCAATTATACGTACCACTCCCACTAATAATATTAATGGTACAGGAGGCAATCAAATAGAAGGAGTTGTTGGTGTAATTCATTCCTTTAGCTCACCTGATCAAAAAAATGCTGAAACTAATCGTCAATTAGTAGATATTCAAAAACAAAGAAGTGAGAGTGAGATTGGGCGTGATTATATCAAAATGATTTCCGAGGCTTGTCAAGCCAAAGATTCAATTAGAGCAGAACTAAGTGCTAAGGGACTAGCTCGGATTTGGAACGTAGATTACAAATCCCTAAGCTGCGGCTGATGATATTGAGAATTAATATTTCACTTATGAAAGGTTTCGCTTTTTTTATCATTCTTGAATAGTAATTTTGTGACGCATTATATCAATTATGTAATTTTAACCTATCTTGTTTTAACTAAATAAATTCGATATTCCCAGATCAAATAAAGCAGCAAATAAAAGCAAAAATCATGGCTAATGAAAAATCACCAGACATTCAAAATACTAACAGTTCTGAGAACAAAGAACATAAAACTGAATGTTCTTCCTGTCAAGGTACAGGGAGAATCCAACCTTACGGTTCACGCAGATCCTCAAAATGTCAAAAATGCCAAGGAACAGGTTTTTGTTAAAATCAAAATTGATAATTAAATTCAGATTTCGTAGGGGTTTAGCATTGCTAAACCCTTCCTAATAACTATCTAATTTATCAATTCTCCTGATGATATTTTCTCAAAGCCGCAATAATTTCCCCATTCGCTTCTGGAAAAGTAAAATTATCTAATTCATCCAAACTTACCCAGCGAATTTCATCACATTCTATGGCTTGAGGAACACCCGCTAAATGCTGAGAATGATGAACTATCAAAGTCACCCGCAAATGAGCATAAGTGTGGTCAATAGTAATCAGATGTTCTCTAACTACAATTTCTATACCCAACTCTTCCGAAATTTCTCGTTTAATACATTCTTGAATAGTTTCACCAACTTCAATTTTCCCCCCTGGAAATTCCCATAAACCACCCATTGTACCTGTAGGAAGTCGTCTATCAATTAAAATCTGTTTTTGGTCATTCCAAATAACAGCAACACCAATAATTTTATGAGGAATAGAAGAACTACTTTCATTCATATAATTACTCAGTACCAATAAATAAAAAAACTCAGTAGACTAATTATATATCTACCGAGTTCATATTTATTTTGAGAATTTTGCTAAGAGGGTGTTTGATGTATTAATAAATTAAATAAAAAATAACCCTTGGATCATAATCAAAATTATTGTAAAAAAAATAGTTGAGAATATCAAGTCCTGAAATGAACGTTTTTAGGGGCAATTATTGAGAATATTCTCAAGATTATTGACAATATAGAGGAATGCGCTTTTTTTTGAAAATCTGATTGAAAAAACTTATAGGTTTTGGAAAAAACATAAGTTAAAAAGTAGTTGGGTTGACTGGAGAAAACCCAACTTGCTAATTGTCAAGTTACGGTAATCATCATACCTGCACTTTCATTCCCTAATCTATCCACAGCACAGACTGCATAAGTTCCTGGTAGAACTGTCGCAAAGGTAGTACCAGCGGATAAAATGCGTTGAATTAGCCAATTATTGCTATTTTGCAAATACAGAGTCCAAGAACGCACAGGTTGATCATCTCCTGCTTCCCAGTTTAATTTACCATCCATAAACTTGAGGTTTTTGGGAGGTGGTGGCGTAATGGAACTTTGCCATGACATAGTGGGAATTAAGGCAGGTGTGGGATAATAGGTTTTAAATTGGTCAGCGATGCCTTGGCGATTTTCCTGAATGCCAGTCATACTAAAAAAGATATTACCTAAAGACAAATTACCTGCTAAATTCCGAGAAATCTGAATTTGCTTGGCAATTTCGCTATTTTTCCATTCCTTACCATCTAATTGTCCGAGATTATTACCTGCATAGATGTGACGCTGTTTAGTATTGATTTCGGTCCACCATTGCAGTAAAGTTTGATAGGCTTGTTTGGTTTGGTCAGTACGCCAGTAGAGTTGAGGAGCAATATAATCTATCCAGCCTTGCTGTAACCATTTTTTAGAATCTGCATAGAGGACACTGTAGGCATCTAAACCGACAATTCCCGCAGGTTCTCCAGAACGATAAATACCAAAGGGACTAATTCCAAACTTTACATGAGGTTTGGTGGCTTTAATTCCTTGAGAAAGTCGCAATACCATTTGATTGACGTTTTCGCGTCGCCAATCTTCTATATTTAGTTTACCCCCACTGGTTTGATATGCTGCGTAGGTTTTATGATCAGGAAAAGGTTGACCAGATATGGGATAGGGGTAAAAATAATCATCTAAATGAATAGCATCTAAATCATAACGACGGACAACATCAATAATGACGTTGTATGCTCTGTCCTGAACGACTTTTGCACCGGGGTCCATCCATTGTTGAGTACCCCATTGATAAACAACTTCGGGGTTTGTAACTGCAATGTGGGGACGAACGGTAGAAACTTGACTATTTGCTCTAGCACGATAAGGATTAAACCAAGCGTGTAATTCAATATTGCGTTGATGACATTCGGCGATCGCAAACTCCAAAGGATCATAAAATGGTGATGGGGCTTTTCCCTGAGTTCCCGTTATCCAAGCACTCCAAGGTTCTAATTCCGAAGCATATAAAGCATCACCTTCTGGTCTTACCTGCAAAACTAAAGCATTGAAATTCAAAGCTTGTAACTGTTTAATAATCGCTAATAATTCGGCTTTTTGCTGTTCCACAGCCAGTCCCGGTCGAGAAGGCCAATCACTATTCCATACAGACGCAACCCAAGCCCCCCGAAATTCCCGCCGATGATTTAGCTTAACAGTATGAGCAGTGGTAGGTTTAGGGATGGTTGGAGGAACAACAATATAATCAGTCGGGATTTTTTCCGCTTTTCCTAAATATACTAAAGCCTGATAAACCATTACTGCGACTTCTGCACGAGTAGCGGCTTTTTTGTAATTAAGTATTTTTCTGTTCGGATAACTAACTACCCAACCAGCACGAGTTGCTAACGCGACTTGATTAATCCCATAGTAAGGAATTAAAGATCCATCTTGATAAATTTCTGCTAGTTTACTTACTAAATCTAGGTCAACTTGACCAGCAAGTTCTAAGCCATTGACCATTGCTACTAAAGCATCACCTCTAGCAATACCTTCATCTATCCCAAACCGCCGATTTGGATAACCCGTTAAAAATCCAGTTTCATAGACCTTTTTAATCGCGTTTATCGCCCAATGCGTCTGGGGAACATCTACAAAAGGTACATATTCCCGTTTGACAGGCAGGGAAAAAATTGCAGCGATAATAGCTGCAAATTCAGCCCGAGTCACAGGGTTATTAGGGCGATAAGTTCCATCAGAATACCCGCTGAGAATTCGCCGTGCTGCTAAAGCTTCAATAAACCCTTGGGACCAATGACCTTGAATATCCGAGAATCTTATAGAACTAGATACCATATTGAATGAGATAGTTGCATCCTTTGTTAATTTAGCAATATTTAAGTCATAGCTGCTAAGGGACTTCCGGGAAATAAATTATCCCAATAAATAAATGAACAAACGAACCACAGAGGCACAGAGAACACAGAGAGAGAAGAAATAGAGAGGGTTTTTGCGTTAGTTTTGGGACATTTTTTTATTTGGAAGTCCCTAATGACAGTAAAGAAAAATTCCTCAAACTCCTCCTCTCTGAGCCTCTGAGACTCTGCGTGTTAGCGAAGCGGGGCGAAGCCTAAAAAAATTATCCCTTCCTCCCAACAGCAACACAATAAAGAGCAGCATGACGTTCTCCATCAATACCCAACATAGCATTCAAACCCAGATCATGAAATCCACCAATACAAAGACTGTCCAGCCCCAATTGCCCAGCCATTAAGCAGATATTTTCAGCTTGATGACCAGCTTCTAAAAGTGCAAAGCGGTAGCCCCGCGCCCCATATTTGCCCATTGAGCGCATAAAAACCGATGTGAATACAAACAGAGCATTGGCATTGAGAATGTAATCTTGCTGCAATAATGGTTCTACAAAATCTGTTGGGACTGCATCATTTACCCAATGTAACCCGTGTCCGCGAGGTTCATAGTGATATAGTCCGCTAACCAAACCTGCTACCGCTTGTGTGGATACGAACACCTCCAGAGGATAAAGCCCCCCCGCAGAAGGAGAGTTACGAGCCTCATAGCATTGACCATCCACTTCCCGCAGTCCGTTGAGTCCACATCCTGAGTCGAGCAGTTGAGCTAAGGCGACAAGTGGCATTACCTGATGCTCAAATAATCGCACAGAAGTACGTCGCGCTAAAAGCTCAGACAGCGGGTTATCACGTGGTGCTTTTGGCAATTCCAGAAAAGGAGCTTCTGGCAGATATCGCAGTTCAGTAGCCGGAACCCGCTTAACATAACTTTTAGGGACTGGAGAGTTTAAATGATAGAGAAGAGCTAACTCCAGAGGTTCATTGGCTGTGTGCATTGTGCTAATTTCCTCGTTTTAACAAACTATCACCTATCAGCATTCAACTATACTCAACACGGCTTAATTATTTGATTTAAGCGGGTAGGGGTTTAGCAATGCTAAACCCCTACAAATCTAGTAGTCTGTCAATCCAAAAATGACGGACTGTAGTGTGAGCGTCTCGCTCACGCGGGCAAGATGCCCTGTAGTGTGAGCGTCTCGCTCACGCGGGCAAGACTTGTACTGAGCTTGTCGAAGTATGCCCGCACTACCAAAAACCCGTCAAAATAAATTTGACGGACTACTAGGTTTTTCGTGATTTTACAAAAGTCCATGTCCCAACCGTTTTGAGTATAGTAAGCTAATTCTGGGTTTAATCAACAACCCGCTGACGGCTGTTTTAAGCCATAGGATGTGGGCAGGGATTTAAGTCATTTTTAGTCCGTCGGCCACCATAACCCAACCTTTCTGGGACCTCGAATAACCGCCGAGTCCCCAGTGGTTCTTGTCCATAACCAAAATATATAGGGACTATTTCACTGGCTAAAGTCCGCACCACTCGAAAACCAAGAGAGGCGATATCAGGGGCAGTAATTTCCACTACATAAGGTTCAACACCTACTGAATTTAACTTGGCAACTACTGATTGCAAATTCTCTGCTTCAGACTCAGATTCATAAGTTGGTAAATATTCAACTTGGCAAGATTGGTCATGGTGAAATAGAAAATCCAACTCACCTAGCCGAGCCGTTGTGTAAAAAAAAGCGTTGTGATCATCTAAATTCTGAATATCACTATATTGATGGAGATTAGCCCCAGCGCCAGTTTTCATCCGTTCTATGTCACCAAAGCGAGCTTGACAAACTTCAAAAACTGCCTTGTGGAAAGCCGTTGGTGCATCAAGATGACATCCCATACCAGTGGACACAGCGGGACCTTTGCCCGAACGGTCAATTAACATGGCCATGAAAACTGGGACTTGAATATCAGTAATCAACTGGAAGACAACTAACTCAATGCCAAATCGGGCATAGTGGCGAGCAATTTCCGTCTCAATTCCTGGTAGGTGGTCAAAATAGATGCGTGGGGCAGGGAGGCGATTTAACCAGGTAATAATGAAAGCATCACGCTCAATTAATTCGCACAAACCCCGGTAGGCAGCAAACTCCCAAGATGGTCCACTAGCCATACCGTTAGAACTAACAGGTAAAATATGATCTCCTGGTTGGTCGCCACCCCAGTCTAAATAAACCAAGAAGGCTGGAACTAAAACCTGTTGCTTACTGGTTAAGGAAAGGGCATTCATCCACGAAGTCTGCGTTGTGGGATTAAAGGCCGGGAAAGGGAAAGTTGGGTGAGAGTATTGTTGGTCAGAAAAAGGAGAAAAAACGGTCGAAGGGACGGCACGATTACCTAATTCTTCGTAGCTACTAACAATTATTTGCCGATAATCAACAATACCACCGCAGTATCTTTCTATAGCTTCCCCCACAGCCCCAAAAATGGCTTGTTCATCCGTCATGCCCCTACCGACACCGTAGCGTAAATCATCAGACTGTTTACGAAGCTGAAAATTGGCTAATTCGGCTTGCCACAAAACGGGAAAATCGAACTCTGTATAAGGCTTGGTGAATCTATCTAAGGAGCGGATAACGCCAGTATGGGGGCTGACTAGATCTTGCCAACGGGGACTTGCAATCGCTGTATTCACTGTGTTCTCTCCTATCTTTTTCCGTTCCGTTCTATAAAACTTACCCAAAATTACCAAAGTCTAGACACATCTGGACAGCGATAACCTTAGTGTTTACTTCCTGCTTCATCACGGTCTTAGAATGGCTTCTAAGAGGTTTTTCCGCTCCACAGGCAATCTCGGTAGAACTTACCGTTTCTGACCGTAGTTCCTAAAAGGAACCGCTACGCTACAGGGATAAAAATATCCACAAACCATCGGTCAATATTACGCGCTGCATTTAAGTCCCTGTCAGCTTTATAGCCACAATCAGGACAAATATAAACGCGGTTTTTTAATGGCATTTTATGACGATGATTACCGCAGTTAGAGCATATTTGGGAACTAGGAAAGAATCTATCCACAAGGATTAATTCACTGCCAAACTTCTCAGTTTTGTACTCTAATTGCCTTTTAAATTCATACATCCCACAATCTGCAATTGCACCTGCTAATTTGTGGTTCTTCAAAAATGCCTTAACGTGCAAATCTTCTATCTTAATTATGCTGTGGTTTTTAGCTAGATAGTAGGTTAATTTGTGAATAGAATCCTGGCGAATATTAGAAACTTTGGCGTGTAATTTAGCTAATTTTCTCACAGCTTTTTTACGGTTATTAGAGCCTTTAATTTTCCTGCTCACACTACGCTGTAAACGTTTCATGCGTTTACTCTTATGGCGGTAGGCTTTAGGATTCGAGAATCCTTCACCATTACTGCAAACTGCTAATTCTTTGATACCAATGTCAACACCAATGGTCGGTCTGTCTGCAAGTATAGGAGGTTTTTCAACTTCGTATTTAACAGAAATAAACCATTTATCAGCCTGTCTAGAAATCACGCAATTATGAGTTGCTGTAATCGGTAAAGGTATGGCTAAACGTACCCAGCCGATTGACGGTAATTTAATTCTTTTACCATCGTTTTTAATTAACGGTTTCGCCTTAGTTCCTGATTCTAAATAGAAAGAATCACGTTGACCTTTTTTCTTGAATCGTGGTTGTTTTGATGTCTTCCTAAAACACCTATCCCATGCTTGGCGTAAATCAGCTAACGCCTTCTGAGGGATATTTTTATTAACTTCGTAATACCAAATATGCTCAGATTTTACCTCAGCAACTAACTTTTTATGCAAGTCAATAGCTGATGGTAATTTAAGTTTTTCGCCTTCTTTTTGAGTAGCTAAAATATCTATGATTTGAGCATTTGCCCAGTTATAGGCGTGTCTAGCTACTCCAGAGGCTTTGCGAAAAGCTGTAATCTGTCGGTTATTTGGAATTAGTGCAGTTTTGAATGATAAAAGCATTGATTCGACCTTTCAATGTTGGGCTATGATATCTAGTATATCAGACATATTAGGATTTGGCAATGCCTCGGATTAAATTTAAACCACAAAATCAGGTAGCGTACGATAAATCACCTTTGCAGTTTAAGGTGTTGCCTGGGGTCAGAGAAAAAATTAAAACCGTCCCTAACACAGCAGCAACGGTTAAGGGAATTTGTTGATCAACTTATTGAAGACTTGGACAAACAGTAACATAAGGCTAGTTATGGGTAGAAATTATCAAGCTGTTTCTACCCCTATCTTGGCTGAACAATGGGGACAACCTGGTTTTTTGAGGACAACGTTATGAGTAAGTTTTGTGCCAAGTAAGTCTATATGTAGTAGTTTTCCGTCAGTAGCGATCGCCAAACCGAGCATCATTTTCACAGCCTCAAGAGCTAAATAGCTACCCACCAACATCTGACCTATCGGTAAATTTTCCCGTAGCCTTGGTTGAGAACGTCGTTCTCGGTTGAGCAACTGTTCAACCGCCAATTCCGCCTCTGGAAACTTGGAACAAGCCATAGACCGCATCCGATAGCATAGATAACAGGGTTTGTCCTGGGAAAAAACCAACGGACCGACAGTTCCCTCCACCCCAGCCGCTCCACCGGGTAGCAATGGGCGCTGCATCTTCAAGCATAGTCTGTTCAGACGATAGGCTAGATTCACAGATACGGCATCAGTAGCGACAATTACAAGGTCAACGTCCTCCAGCAAAGAAGTGATGGTTGCGTCGTCATTTAAACCATCTGTGACAATCTCAGCCTCGGTGATTCCGCCAATGGACTCAATCTGTCGCGCTGCTTCTACACTGCGAAAAGTGCCAATTTTATTCAATCCCGAACCTGACATCATCAGGGAATCCGCCGGCAGGATACAGGCATCATCACACAAACGGACAAAACCAATCCCAGCAGTAGCTAGGTTAATTGCTGCTATCAGTCCCGAACCTCCCAGTCCAAAAACAGCAATCCTCGCATTGGCTAAGTTTTTTCGAGCATCTTTTTGGTCAAAGCCTAATTCATGATAAAGGCTGATTTGAGGAAGTAAATAAGCACGACTATCTAAATCATTTGTATTTTCTAGAGACTCTTCTACTAGGCGATTGTCCATCAAAAACTCTAAACATTGATTTAGGGAAGAATCTGTCAATTGTTCGCCAATTGCATTGCGGATTTCTCCTATGGTTCGAGAGCCGTCTAGTAAAGGTAAAACAATGTTTTCCACATTATGTAAAGCTTGACCTTTTACTCTCAAAGTTCGCCGTGTCGTATTGAAGATCATACTTTCTTCGCCACTACAATCTGACGGCATCACATTAATAACAACGTGTTCTAATAGCCGTAACCGCTTACCATCATTTAATTTCATAAAATTGGTTTTAGGAATTGAATGCTTGTCAGTGCGTTTTCTAGATGCAGAGACGTTCCATGTAACGTCTCTACATTCTGTTATTTCTCTAGGTTTAGTTAGTATCCAAATCCAATTTCATCAGTGTCCTCCAATACACCTGATACTGTTGCATGACCAACACCACCACCACATCCACCACCACCACCACATCCACCGCCACCGCCGCAATGTCTACAGTGTCTGCAATGTCTACAGTGTCTACAGTGTCTACAGTGTCCACATCCACCACCACCACCACCCCAATTAGCAAACCATCTTTGGGTGGTTTCAGAGTCGAATTCTCCCGACATTGCTAATTTTTCTAAAGCTGCTATTTCCTCCTCAGACAACAGAAGTCTTTCTAGTTTGTCTGCTTGATCTACCAAACGCATTTCTATATATATTGGTTGGTCGAGTGTTTTTTCTGCAAGCATTGTCATCTACTCCTTTGAACTTAAATTTAATAACCTGTTTGCAAATCTCTATTCAAGTTGATAAAAAGCTGGAATGATATTTTTCAATCAACCAGTTTTCACAAATTCTTCAAAATTACACTAGTCCACAACGGCGTAAGTCAACTAACCATTAAAGATTCATAAAAAGCTTATACAATCTGCTTTTTTAATTTTTAATTGTTAATTTTTAATTCCGCCCTGCGGTATTAGTCCACAAAAGAGCAAAATCACTTTCTGATTAGTGTGGGGAACTATCAGATGGGATTTATATTCTGTAAAACCTTGTCTTTTATGAAAATTGCTCTTTTCGGAGTCGCCAATTATGTCTTTGTTTGCTTATCCGATTCTTACAAGAATATCTTTTTCTAGATAATTTTCTTCTTTCTTAAGTAGTATTGTTTTATCTCTTGATAGAGGAGGAATAAATTTATGAAATCGTGCTAATGGTGAATGAAAATTCTTGTAACAGAGAATAATTTTATAGTTAAAGCGAATTTACAATAATGCTTATGACCGATTTAAAAGCGTAGCTCTATTTCTTTATAATTACTCCTTTAGTAAGGTTATCAGACTTGATTACTTTTCAGGATTTATCTAAAAATAGCAAATAAAATATCTGATCATCCTTTAATGATCAAGGTTATATTGGTTCTAGGCTGTTTTGATATCCGTGAAAATTCTGAACAACAGACATTTGAAAATTTTTGAAATATTCATCCCTAAGAAGTGGAGAACAAAATTTTTCAAAAGTAGAATATTAAAGTAATAGATAGCAGAATCCGAAAAAATTCCTGATCAACTTTGCAGCGACTAATTGCTGGTTAAGTTGGAAAAGGATAAAATTTGATTCTTGAAAAATAAACTCTCCCAAGTGATAAATCTAGTTATTACTCAGAAAATATCAAACTTTCGGAAATCAGAGAATTATCTAACCCTTTATAAAAATTCAGGTTTAATTAATGAGCGATTTAAGAGTTTGGTTTGGAGACTACACTAGAATTTTATTTCGTTCTTTACCCTTGTTATGGACAGCAGCACCTCAAGAAATGGTGTTTTTAATTGCTGTGACTTTATTGCAAGGGTTTCTTCCTGGGGTTAGTGTTTGGATTACCAAACTGGTAGTAGATACTGTTGCTACAGCCTTAACAACTGGTCAAGCATTAGATGATTCAATTTTGTGGTATTTGGTAGCAGCATGGGTGGGAGCTTTGCTATTAGAAAACCTTCTCTATCCTTGGATATTGGCACTTCAAGGAAATCTCAATGATAAATTAGCGGCTCATATTAGTTTATTATTAATGCGAAAAGCTGATAGTTTTGCTGACTTGAGCCGTTTTGAAGATGCTGAATTTTATGATGAATTACAAATTCTGCAACAACAAGTTAGCTATAAACCCTTAAACTTAGTTGAGAACTTGGTGGAATTAAGTCGCTCATTGATTACTTTAATCGTGGTAATTGGGCTATTAATTCCCCTGGCTTTTTGGATACCATTGGTAATTGCGATCGCTACTATACCCCAAATAGTAGTTTCTTCCCAATATGGTAGAGAGATTTGGATCACCTTATTTGAAAACAGTCCTCAAGCCCGAAAAATGCAGTATTACACCTCTTTAATGCTAACTGACACCTATGCCAAAGAAGTTAGATTATTTCAGCTAGGTGCATTTTTTATGCAGCTTTACGGACAAGCATTTCAATCGTTACATCAATCCATGGGTCATTTGCGAGGTAAACAAGCATTTTGGTCATCTAGTTTAGCTATTTTGAGTACATTAGGAAACGGATTTTCTTTCTATTGGGTAGTCAAACAAGCCTTTAGAGGACTGTTAAGTCCAGGAAGTGTACTTCTGTTCGTACAATCATTAACTTACTTCCAGAATAGTTTAGAAAGATTTGTCAGTCATTGGTTGGATTTGTTCGAGAATATTATTTATATGCAGCAGTTTTTCAACTTTCTCGACAGTCCTACCCCCATGGTATTGAACATACCCGGAGAAAAAATCCCCACTCCGATTCGTGCAGGTATTACTTTTGAGCAAGTTGATTTTCACTATCCAGATGGTAGATTAGCACTCAAGGATATTTCTTTTACCCTTTACCCAGGACAAACAGTCGCTATCGTTGGCGAAAATGGCGCAGGTAAAACCACTCTAGTCAAACTATTAACGAGGCTTTACGACCCCACCACAGGACGGATTATGGTTGATGGGATAGACCTTAGAGATTTAAATTTAGAACAGTGGCGGCGGCAAATTGCGGGGGTTTTTCAAGACTTTGGCCATTACTCACTTACCTTGGGCGAAAATATTGCATTAGGAAATTTAGCAGCGTTAGAACATCGAGAGATTCTTAGATATGCAGTAGAAAAAGCCGATATCGTCAAACTAGTTGATGATTTTCCCAGTGGGGAAGATACACAATTGGGTAAACAGTTTGGCGGTACAGAACTTTCTGGAGGACAGTGGCAAAAATTAGCTCTAGCTCGTGCTTTTGTTCGCAAAGAAGCCCAACTACTACTTTTAGATGAACCTACCGCAGCCCTTGACCCCCGCAGCGAGTGTGATTTTTACCTGCGGTTTGTGGAACTAGCTGAAGGCAAAACTACCATCCTAATTACCCACAGATTAGCCTCAGTGCGAATGGCTGACCGGATTTTAGTCCTCAAAGATGGTCATTTAATTGAGGATGGTACTCATCAAGAACTTTTACAACTGGGAGGAGAATATACATCCCTATGGAATATGCAGGTAGAACAGTACGGAGTGTAATACAAAAAAACTTAATTCTAGGACTTACGCAGAAATCATCTTCCACTCTCATTTCTCTGTGTCCTCTGCGCCTCTGTGGTTCGTTATTCCATCAGTCATGAACATCAAAAATCCGATTCCTTGGCTAATTGGGCTGACTGCATTTGGTTTATCTGGAATGGGTATTGCTTACTTCAGCCATTGGTATCAACCAAGCAAAAATGATATTACAGATTTAACAGTCCCTGTCACTACCAGCAACTTAAACATTAAAATCAAAACCAATGGAGTTGTCCAACCAGTTCGCAAAATTAATATTAGCCCAAGAGAAGCCGGTCGAATTGCCAAACTCTATGTAGATGAAGGTAGTTCTGTCCAAAAAGGACAATTAATCGCAGAAATGGAGCGTCAAGCCTTTCAAGCCCAGGTGAATCAGTATCGAGCGCTGTTATGGAAGGCAAAAGCCGAATTACAAGAAAAGCGTAAGGGTTACAGACCGGAAGAAATTGCCATAGCTCAAGCTGATGTGCGTAAGTACACGGCGCAAGTGAGGGAAGCTCAATCTCGCTTGGCATTAGCCTCTCAACGAGTCAAGCGCAGGCAATATCCTACATCTCAAGGAGCAGTATCCCGTGATGATTTAGATGCCGTCTTGAACGAAGAAAAAAGCGCTAGGGATAACTTACAACAAGCTAAATTTAGTCTGATATCTGCCCAACAACAAGTGAAAAAACTACTTTCCGGTTATCAAACTGAGGAAATTACCAAAGCTGGTGCTGAAGTAGCTCAAGCAACTGCCCAATTACAATTTTACGAAAATCAGTTAGAAAATACTTTCATTCGCGCCCCTTTTGCTGGCTTAATTACCCGACGTTTTGCCCAAGCAGGTGACTTCGTAACTCCAAATACTTCTGTTTCTACCAATGAAGGGGGAACTAGTGCCTCCATTGCTGAATTATCCAGTGGTTTGGAAATAGAAGCTAAAGTTCCCGAAGTGAATATGGCGCAAATTCAGAAAAATCAGCCTGTAGAAATTCGCCTTGATGCTTTTCCTGATCAAGTTTTTCAAGGGAAAGTCCGTCTGATTGCTCCTAGAGGAGTTAAGGAAGAAAATGTCACTTTTATGCGAGTCAAGATTGCTTTGGCAACGGGTCAAGATAAACTCAAGGTAGGGCTAAATGTGAAGTTAACTTTTTTGGTGAATGACATTCGCAATGCCTTGGTTATTCCTTCGGCTGCGGTGGTTTCTGGGAAGGGAGGGCAGGTGGGTGTACTGTTACCAGATAAAGATAATCAAGCAAAATTTCATCCTGTACAGGTAGGAATTACTTCTGGTGATAAAACGCAAATTTTGAGCGGGCTTTCTGAGGGTGAACGGGTTTTTATTCAACCACCAGCTAATCAATTAATTGATGGTATTGATCGTGTTACTGGATCTTAGGGACTTCTAATAAAAAATATTTAAATAAACGAACCACAGAGGCACAGAGGACACGGAGGAATGAGAGTTTAAGAGATTTTTTGTGTTAGGTGGTTGGGTGTTTTTTATGTAAGTTTCTCTTTTTATGAGTTTAAATTATGAATTTGCTGGAAAGTGTGAATATGGCTTTTGCAACTCTCGCTGCTAATAAACTCCGTAGCGGATTAACTATGTTGGGAATAATTATTGGCAATGCTTCAGTTATTAGTATGATTGGGATTGGACAGGGCGCACAGAATCTTGTGTTGGGTAAACTTGAGGCGTTTGGAGCAAATCAACTGACGGTATATAGCACTTTTGAAGATGATGAAGGCATGAAATTTCCTGATGCTCAATTGGTGTTATCAGATGCAGAAGCAATTAAAGCTCAAGTTCCTAGTGTTAGCAAAGTTGCGCCTATAGATGAGCAAAAAATGTCAATTAGTTTTAATAACAAGTTAACATCAACAACTGTTAAAGGCACTACGTTCGATTTGCTTGCTGTGCAGAATCTTACTCTTGTCACTGGCAGAATGTTTAACCAAATACAACAGCAAGAACAGGCTCAAGTTACTGTTTTGGGTGCAGAAACTAGTCGGAAACTTTTCGGCGATGAAAATCCTGTAGGGCAAGAAGTTCTCATTAATAATATATCGTTTCAAGTGATTGGTTTATTGCAATCAAAGGGTGCATTTGGTGGGGAGAATTCTGATCAAACTGCTATTGTTCCCCTCACAACATTTGCTAATAGGTTAGTGGGACGCAGATCAATATCTGATATTCCTCTCAGTTATATTTTAGTGACTGCCAAAAATAGAGATAGTATTCGCGCCGCAGGTTTTCAAATTACTAATATTCTGGCTCGACTACATGGGAAAAAAGATGTGGCTGTTTTTGCTAATAAGAAGTTTCAAGAATTGGTAGTTCAGGTAACTGGTGTTTTGTCATTATTATTGGCATTAATTGCGGCTATTTCTTTGTTAGTGGGTGGCATTGGTATTATGAATATTATGTTGGTTTCTGTGACTGAACGTACTCAAGAAATTGGGTTGCGTAAGGCAGTTGGGGCAACTCAGAATGATATTTTAGCGCAATTTTTAATTGAGGCAATTATTCTCTCTCTTTCTGGCTGTTTGCTAGGCATAATTGTAGGAGTTGGGGGAACTATGCCGTTAGCCTTCTTCACGCCTTTGACTCCTCAATTTCCTCTATATGCGATTGTTGTCGCCGTGGGAATATCCGGGAGTATAGGCTTGATTTTTGGTGTATTTCCAGCCCGACAAGCAGCAATGTTAGACCCAATTGTTGCCCTGAGAAGTGGGTGATTATTGAGATTTTTTACGTCACTCCTTCCAATTCCTCATCAGTCAAATCATATAACTTTCGCAACTTATCCAACTTATCTCCATCAGCTTGCCATAAACCGCGTCCCGATGCTTCCAACATTCTCCCCACAATATTTCTAAAAGCTTCAGGATTGGCTTTGCGTAATTTTTCCGCCATTTCTGGATCTAAAGCATAAGTTTCTGCGGCTTGATCATAAACCCAATCATCTTGAAAATCAGCAGTACCACCCCAACCAATTAAAGCCGTCATGCGTTGGGAAATTTCAAAAGCACCACCAGAACCTTGATTAGCCATTGCGTCAGCCCATTTGGGATTTAATAACTTAGTTCGGTATTCCATTCGCAATAAATCATCTAAATTGCGGGGTGTGGTGTCTTTAGAAAAACTTTCGACAAAACTGGCTTGTACTTTTTTTCCACTTTGCTTTTCGGCAGCTTTTTTCAAACCTCCCGTATTGGCATAATATTCCTGAATATCAGTTAAACCATATTCTACCGAATCTATTTCTTGAATAATGCGATCGCTAGTTTTTAATAATGTCTGCAATATTTCTGGTCTAGCTTGTCCTTTATCATTTCTACCATAACTAAAAACATTGCGACTTTCCCAAGTATCCCCCAACTCTTCGCCAGATTCCCAATTACCATCAACAACTCTATCATTAACCAAAGAACCAAAATCACCAGAGGGATTAGAAAACAATCTTGCGGAAGAATTTTCCACACCTTGGGCTTTTAAAATCAAAGCGTGTTTTCTAATAAAATTCATTTCCTCCGGTTCATCAATTTCCGCAGCCCGTTGAAATAAATCATCCAATAATTCAATGATATTCACAAAACTATCCCGGAAAATACCCGATAGATTTGCTAACACATCAATACGGGGATGTCCCACCTCAGCAAGAGGTTTTAAATCATATCTAACAATGCGTCCAGTTCCCTCCTTCACAGGTTCAGCACCCACCAATTCCAAGAGAATTCCCAAAGATTCACCCTTAGTCTTAATAGCATCCAAACCCCATAATAAAACTGCTACAGTTTCGGGATATTTCTTATTTTCATCTAAAGACTGAGAAATAATTTTCTTAGCAATTTCCTTACCCCGTGCAAAAGCAGCAGGAGAAGGCATTCTATAAGGATCTAAAGCATGAATATTCCTACCCGTAGGTAACACTCCAGCACCATCCCTTAACAAATCCCCACCAGGTGCAGGAGGAATAAACTCACCATTTAAACCCCTTAAAAGATTCGTTAACTCATCAGTAGATTGATTTAATAACCTTGTAATTTCCTCCTCCTCTCTGTGTTCTCTGTGCCTCTGTGGTTCGTTTCCAAAATAAGCATCCAAATACCCAGTTAACTCCTCCTGATTTGGTGCTTCACCTAAAACGTGTAAACCAGAAGAAAAAAGACGATTTTCGAGAACTTGGAGATACTCATACAACTTCACCAAATAATGATCAAAAGCGTGATTACTAAACATCCTCACATTTTCCGGCGTAAAGGGAATACCCAACCTTTTCGCATCATCAAAAGGACAATCCACGTCCAATCCAGTATCAACTATCTTTTTACAAATGCCTTCTTTTAACAGATAATTCTTTTCTGGATCTTCTCGATATTCTGCAATTAAATCGCGGATATTTACCAATTCCTTATACAAACCAGCGCGTCCATAGGGAGGGACATTGTGAGAAATTAACACGCCATAACCGCGACGTTTGGCTAAAATTGATTCTGAAGGATTATTTGCGGCATAAATGTAGAGATTGGGCAGATTTCCTAAGAGAATATCAGACCAAGAATAGCCAGTATTTCCTAATGGTGAACCTGGCAACCATTCTACCGTTCCGTGCATTCCAAAATGAACAACTGCATCAGCTTGAAAATCGTTTTGTAACCATTTATAATAAGCTGCATATTGAGGATGGGGGGTTAAATCTCTTTCAAACATTAACCGCATGGGATCACCTTGAATTCCCAAAGGTGGCTGGACACCTATCCACACATTTCCTAATTGCACACCACCAATATTAAACTCGTCTCCATAGGTTTTAATGCCGCTACCAGTCAGATATTTCCATTGTTTTTCAATGCGAGATGTAAAAAGATAGCCTAACCATTTTTCTAATGTTCTAGCATTAACAGTTGTGATGTCTTTTATGTTATTTTCTACCAGGGGATTAATTTCATCCGCTGCTTTAATTTGGCGAATTAATTCTTCACCATCTTCGGGAATTTCACCAACTGTATAACCCTGTTCTTTCAGTGCATGAAGTAATTTAATTAAACTGCGAGGAACGTTTAATAATGCAGCAGTTCCTACAGCACCATAACCAGGGGGAAAACCATATAAAATAATGGCAATTTTCCGTTGAGAAATAGGTTTTTGGCGGAGAGAAATCCAGCTTTTAACTCTATTAGTTAATCGCTGTATTCGTTCAGGAACTAAATAAATTTGTTCCCCAACTAAACCACCGAGAGGAATTGTATCAATTGCGCCATCTAATTCTGGCAAAGCATATAAGACAACACTTTGCAGACCGCCTACGCCTTGCCTTGTCCAAGAATGAATGTCTTGAATTAATAAGGGTGCAGCGACGATATACGGGACATTTTTAGCTGTGAGAATGCGTTTAGCTACTTCCACCTGTCTTCCGGCTTCCATTGAACCAGCCGGACCACCAACCAGGGGAAAACCAATGGTAGAAACTATGGCATCAATTTTTACCGATTCTGCGGAAAGGGAAAGGGTTTCAATTTTACCTCTTTGACGTTCTTGGGTTTCGTAGTCGCTGGTCATCCAATCTCTAACGGCTACGTGTCCCTCTACACCGTTGATAAAGATGGGTAAGGGAGTCAAACCCGCTTTTTCAAAATAGCGGATTAGTTGGGGAATATAGGGCAATTTGGTGATGACGTGCTTTCGGTAAAGTAAAATACCGATAATTGGGGACTGGGTAATTTTATTCCTTTCTTTCTCCTGACTCCTGACTCCTGACTCCTGACTCCTTCTTTGATACCATTCTAAGTATGCTTTGGGTGATGTAAAAAATCCTTGATAATCAGGATGTAATAACCCCATATCGGGGGTTTCCATGGGTGGGGGTATATCTCCAACTTTTAAATCTAAGTATTTTTCCGCAATTGTCCAAAATAGGGAAGCGACGTTTTCTGAACCGCCGGCGTTCCAGTAACCATAGATAATTAACCAGTTACGAAGGTCTTGGACTTTTTGGACGGGGATGAATTTTAATAACTTTGGTCCGATTTTCAGGAAACTGATATAACCGGCAAGTTTGTCTTCTTCTTTACCGTTGCTGAATTTGTCCAGGATGAATTTAATGGGTTTGGGCATTCCTGCGGGTTTGTCACCAATCGCAAATGCTCCTATTTTGGTTAAACTCATTAATTCCAGTGCTGACTCGAAAATGAGCCGGATAGGGATGTTAGCGACACGCTCCCGCAACCATACAACTTGGTCATAATCAAAGAGTAAGCTACCAAAGAATACATCTGCGTTTTTAAGTGCCGCTGCTACTTCCGTGCTATTGGTGGTAATATTGCGATCGCTAAATACTCGAATATCCAACTCTGGACACCGGGAATTAGCCAAATCAGCCGCTTTTCGGTACAAGTCCGCGTTAAACGATTCAAACCCAGCAATCAAGACAATGCGTTTCATTATGCTTTTGCTACGAAATATTTCTTTACATTGATCTTAAACATTTTTGGAGATTAATGGGGGAATCTCTACCTAGAGATTAAAATAATGTCTATGCTTTTTGGAACTATATTAACCAGTAGCAGACTCTTGGCATAGTAAAAAAGTCAATTAAGGAGATACAAATGAAATTCGGTATTGATATTGGTCACAATTGCCCTCCCGATAGTGGTGCAGAGGGAATTAAATCCGAAAATAAGTTAACAATGGAAGTGGGTAATAAGGTTATAGCTAAATTAGAAAATTTAGGACATACAGTAATTGCCTGTAAACCGAATAGTGCCAGGACAGTAAATCAATCTTTAGGTAGCCGGTGCGAAAAAGCCAATAGTAACCGAGTAGATATTTTTGTATCTATTCATTTTAATGCTTTTAATGGACAAGCTAATGGAACAGAAGTATTTGCTATTAGCGACGCTGGCAAAAAAGTTGCCCAAAAAGTATTAGATGAAATTGTCAAATTGGGCTTTTTTAATCGTGGTGTTAAAAGTGGCTCACATTTGTATGTTCTCAGAAGAACAAATATGCCAGGAATTCTTATAGAATGTTGCTTCATTGATTCTGCCAAAGATATACAACTATATGATGGTGAAACAATGGCTAATGCCATAGTTGCCGGCTTAACAGGTAAAGTAGCAAATACTCCTGTAAATCCTGTTCCTGGTGTGTCTATTCCTATTGCTGTTCCTGTTCCTAATGCTTCTGTAAATACTGTTATAGATGAAGAACAGAATAAAGATAAGAGCATTCTCCGACTACAAAAAGCTTTAAATCGGCTGAAAATTACTGATAAAAATAATCGGACCCTAGTCGAAGATAATAGCATGGGACAAGCTACATCTTCCGCAACGGAAAAATTTCAGAGAATTGTGGGAGTTTTACCCACAGGAATAGCAGGTAATACTACTTGGGATGCTATCAATCAAATATTAGCTAAACGAGTTGTGCAAGGAACTCATACTAGTGGTGTAATTATCAGATATTTACAATATCGTGTCGGTGCTGATCCTGATGGTATCTATGGTCCACAAACAGAAGCAGCAATCAAGAAATTTCAACAACAAAACGGTTTAACTGCTGATGGTATTATTGGGGCAATTACTTGGCAAAAATTGGTAGGTTAGATAAATTTTCATTTAATTTATTGATCCCTAATTCCTCAAAGAATACGACTGATAAATAGGGAGTAAATCTCCCTCTTCCTATCTGCGAAAATGCAAAATTGGCATAGCAAATAAACCCCAAGCCAAACCCGTAATCAAACCAAAAGGCGTAACAATATAATTATTAAAATCCCATAAACCGAAAATCTGCGCTGCTAACTCCAACGGATAAGCCATCATTAATACACTAGCAAAAGCCGCACCAGTCCAACCATATTGACTTAACCAAAAAACGCCTTTGCCATTAGTTAAACCATACAAAATCCGAGTCATCAATAAACCTGATACCGTTCCATAACAGCGCATACAAACCGCCATAATAAAAGGTGGAGATAACTCCAAACCCATAGTAGGCTGGGGACATACATGATTACCCATAAAGTAAATAATATCCGCAATCCCCGGAAGCAAAAACACGCCAGACGCAGCCAAAAAAGGAGCAAGAGGGGGACCAAAAACCATCCCAGCTAATAGGAAATCCGCAAAAAAACTCACCCAATTAACTTGTAACCCTCTTAACAAAACTACCCTTTCCATATTCTCTCTGTGTCCTCTGCGCCTCTGCGGTTCGTTTTCTGCAATTAGTATTATAGGGTAGAAAACACCCAAAATGATTATAAATCATCATCTGGATCTATCCCCATTGCCCGTAAACGTGCTGCTAATTGTGCAGCTTTAACTTCTGCTTTTTCAGCCCTTAATTTTTGTAATTGGGCTTCTTCCTGACCTACCAATAACAAATTACCATCTAAATCCCACCAGCGTAGCCAAAGTTGTTCAGGATTATTTAAGTAACTTCCTTGCCATAGTCCCAATTCTACAGCTAATGGCGCAATAGGATAATGTCCGCGTTCGTTAGGCTGCATTTTTTGGTAAGAAAAATCAACCAAATGATAAACTTCTAATTTGCCATTATTCACTTCATAAATAGCATAGTAGGGAATGCGGATAATGCGCTCGTATACCCAGAATTTACCAGGTTTTTCACCTTCTTTTAAACCCGGTAGAGGAGTTGTATCTCTTTCTTCTTCACCATTACCACTAGCTAATTCTATAGCAATTAATGGGGGAATATATTCCCGCCATAAAACATAAGAACGGCGAATTTTACCTGCTAATTGTGGTGCTACATCAGGGACATAAAACCAATCTGGTGCAACTGTACCTTTTTCTGGTGGTTCTGTTTCGCGCCAATAAATACCACAATCTTGACCTATACAAAATTGTCCATCGGGATGTAATATTTGTAAAGTTTGAATTATTGAATCTGTGATAATTATACTTTGAGGATGTTCTTGAAAGTTTTTCACGAAAGTACCATCAGACTCTGGTAGTTGAGTATGATCAGGAAACTGCGGTGGTATAGCAATATCAGCCAGGGTTTCACTCATACTGTTTAAAAGATTGCAGTTGTTTATTTAGTATTATATCAGAGAACAGGAAGCGCGGAATTACTGAATATTGTATTATAAAGGTTATACAGTCATCTATCACAGATTATGATCTGCTGCTTAAACCCGGATTGTTCCCAGCCTATCAACCCTGATCATAACAAGTTCTGTCAAAGTTGCAGAACCCCGTTAATACCATTATTAATCAATCGCTTTCGAGTATTGCGGGTGCTTTCTGCTGAAGGTGGTTTTGGGAGAACCTATTTAGCGGAAGATAGCCAGAAACTCAATGAAACTTGTGTAATCAAGCAACTTGCACCTAAACAGTCAGGAACTTACGCTTTAAAAAAAGCCACAGAATTATTTATTGAAGAAGCTAACCGTTTACAAGATTTAGGAGAACACCCGCAAATACCAACGCTGTTTGCTTATTTTGAAGATAATGGGTTTCTCTATTTGGTACAACAGTTTATTAAAGGGGAAAATTTATTAGATGAATTAGCACAAAAGGGAAAATACAAGGAAACCCAAATTCGGGAATTATTACTAGATTTATTACCATCTTTAAAGTTTATTCATGAGCACCAGGTTATTCATCGGGATATTAAACCACAGAATATCATGCGCCGAGCCAGTGATGGAAAGTTGGTTTTAATTGATTTTGGGGCTTCTAAACAATTAACTACCACAGTTCACACCCAAATAGGAACACAAATAGGTTCTTATGGGTATAGTCCATTGGAACAAATTCAGCTTGGTGAAGCTTATCCAGCCAGTGATTTATTTGCTTTGGGTGCAAATTGTTTTCATCTTTTAACAGGGGTTCATCCTTTTAATTTATGGACAATAAATGGTTTTAGTTGGGTGAATAATTGGCGACAACATTTACCTAGTCCGGTGAGTCAGGAATTGGGTAAAGTTTTAGATAAGTTGTTGAAAGTTGATATTCAAAAACGTTATCAATCTGCGGATGAAGTTATTAAAGATTTACAAGTTCCTCCTACTATTTATGTACCTCAAGGGGGAAATAAAAATCAATCTTTGGGAAATTCTCCAACTACAATCAATCGTCGCGGTTTTATCTATGGAGGATTATTTTTAGGTGGTGTAACTGTCGCATTTGTAGGACAAAGTTTATTTTCTGGGAAGAAAAGTCAAACCTCAATACCTGAAAATACACCAACACCTGAAAATACACCAACACCTGAAAATACAACAACACCTGAAAATACAACAACTCCTGAAAATACACCAACTCCTGAAAATAAAACTTCTACAAATAACCTGAAAACCTTTAGTTTTGAAGTTGTCAGCACCAACGCATCAGGTAACATCATCAACCGACGCAATGAAAGTGCAAGATACTTCACAGAAGACTTAGGAAATGGTGTGACATTGAAAATGGTGGAAATACCAGGGGGAAAATTTATCATGGGTTCACCGGAAAACGAAGCAGGAAGGGATTCAGACGAAAGTCCCGAACATCAAGTTACTGTTCCTAGTTTCTTCATGGGAAAATATCAATTGACACAGGCACAATATCAAGCTATCATGGGTAGTAACCGTTCTAGATTCAAAGGCAATAATCGCCCAGTTGAACGAGTCAGTTGGAATGATGCAGTTAAATTCTGTGAAAAGTTAAGTCAAAAAACAGGAAAAAACTATAAATTACCCAGTGAAGCTGAATGGGAGTATGCTTGTAGAGCCGGAACTACTACACCATTTTATTTTGGTGAAAGTATTACCCCAGAATTGGTAAACTATGATGGTAATTACACTTATGCTTCTGCACCAAAAGGCCAGTATCGTCAACAAACCACAGATGTAGGTTCTTTTCCCCCTAACGCTTTTGGTTTGTATGATATGCACGGTAATGTGTGGGAATGGTGTCAGGATAATTATATAAATAGTTATAATAACGCGCCTACAGATGGTAGTGCCTTGACAGGGCAAAGCAGTACAAAGCTGCTGCGCGGTGGTTCGTGGCGCAGCACTCCTGACTATTGCCGTTCTGCTTATCGCTTCAACGACCTTCTCGTCTACGACTACTACAGTATTGGTTTTCGGGTTGTATGTAGTGGTGCGGCGAGGACTTAGTAGCCCTTTACACTCTTGCTCTTTTGCCCTTTTCTTTTCTTTCTCTTTTCCCTTCTTAACCCCCGCCGTTAGGCGGAAAAATAAAATTTTTTCTTTCGACAATAAAGCAGATTGTGGTGTCTTTGCTTAGGATAGCACACATTTTTTAAATTGTCAGAATCAGGATATCCAGGATTTAAGGATTTACAGGATGTTATTGATAAATTGCTGGTTTTCCTTTGCGTCTTTGCGTGAAAATGAATATTCAATATTGTCAGAATCAGGATATCCAGGATTTGAGGATTTACAGGATGTTATTGATAAATTGCTGGTTTTCCTTTGCGTCTTTGCGTGAAAATGAATATTCAATATTGTCAGAATCAGGATATCCAGGATTTAAGGATTTACAGGATGTTATTGATAAATTGCTGGTTTTCCTTTGCGTCTTTGCGTGAAAATGAATATTGTCTGAATCAGGATTTTTGTAATATCCATATCCCTATCCCTAAATTATTTTAAATGAATTGAGTATTTATAATTTTTATTTTGAAAATTTTATGTTGAAAATCGTATATATTAACATTAATCATAAACTCTTAAACCCTAAAAACACAACTCAAACAAACATCCTGGAAATCCTTAAATCCTGGATATCCTGATTCTGACAATTTAATTTTATAACCTCATGAGTTTTGACAACGTTTGTAAACTACTAGCAGAAAAATATCCCTTTGATTTTGCTAAATGGTTACTTCCCCAAGCACCAAAAACCATCAAAGTCTTAAAAACCGAATTGAGTATAGAACCAATTCGCGCTGATTTTGTCACCTTCTTACAAACAGAAAATCGGATTTTACATATTGAATTTCAAACCAACCCACAATCTAAACCTCCAATTCCGTTTAGAGAGTTAGATTATTCAGTGAGAGGATGTTTGAAAACTTTTTCGTGTGGGATCTGACACCCGCAGATCCCCCTAAATCCCCCTTAAAAAGGGGGACTTTGAGGAATTTAGCCCCCCTTTGTAAGGGGGGTTGGGGGGATCTCGATTAATTCTGATACTTTTCAAACATCCTCTGAGATTAATCCGTACATATCAAGTTCCTGTTACTCAAGTCGTGATTTTCTTGCAAGAAACAAATGATCCAATTGTTTTTACTGAAGAATATGTTAACGAAACAACCAGACACCGTTATCGTGTAATCAGAATGTGGGAACAAGATTCAGATTTATTTCTCAATAATCTGGCATTATTACCATTAGCACCATTAACACAGACAAATTCACCTCAAAGCCTATTATCCCAGATTGCCAATAATGTTGCTAAAATTGCAGATAGGGAGACTAAACAGGATATTGCAGCTTACACAGAGATTTTAGCAGGTTTGCGGTTTGAGAAAGACTTTATTCGTCAATTGTTAAGTGAGGATATTATGCAAGAATCAGTCATTTATCAGGACATTTTGCAGAAGGGAGAAAGAATTGGAGAACAAAGAGGAGAAGTTAAATTTTGTCTACGTTTACTTAATCAACGGTTTGGGGAAATTGATTCTTTAATAGTTGAAAAAGTCAAAGGTTTACCTGTTGAACAGTTAGAAAATTTAGGTGCTGCGTTGTTTAATATTTCTGAAGTTGCTGATTTAGTAACTTGGTTAAATCAACAAGATCATTAGAAATAATAATTTGTGGTGTTGGGTTTTGCAACCCAACCTACTTGATAATTATAAATTTTTCATTAAAGCTACTAAAATTTTCATTAAAATTTCTAAATCATTGGGGACACGATAAAGGTTTAAATCTTGAGTAATTTCTTTTGATTCCCGATGTAAAATTACAAATTGCCAAATATTACCAATAGAAACTGCACCATACAGGATAGGATTATCAATAGGAGACCAATTATCAAAGGCAATTAATTCTACGGCTAATTGGACAATTCCCCTTTCTAAATCGGCATTTTTAGCTTCAATAACTAATAATTGGTTATCAGCTTTAATATAATAATCAACAACTCCTTTTAATTGATTATTGATATTTAACCCATACTCTACTCTAACTTTAGCATGGGTATAGTGAATTAGTTCCATAATTACAGGAGCAATTAAAAATTCTCTTCTGGCGGTTTCACTGGTTAAACTAATATAGGGTAAACTTTCTTCAATACGATTTTTTAGGTCTGTTAATCTTTCTAAATTTTGTTGAGTTGTTGGTAAAGTTAGAGATTGTGATTGAAACTTATAGCCAAAATATCCTATAATTTCATCTGGTTCATAATTCAATTTGAAATAATCAGCAAATGTGTAGGATTGATTAGAGTCAATTATTTGTATTTTTCCCATAATTCTATTTTTAACTCTTCTCGATAGGAAAAACCCGCTAATCCCCCCATTATACCTCCATAATTAACGGATATTCAAATTGAGAAGGTAAATCTTGTAAATGAAAATTATGATTTTTTTCTTTCTCCAATTCCAATAATACCTTAGCTTTGATAGTGAGTACAGGAATAAATGGTACTGCTTATATTATATTTCTCTGTGTCCTCTGCGCCTGGAGCGTGAAAAAAACTTCCAAACCAAAGACACAAAAACGCCCAGAAAAACCCTTTGCGTCTTTGCGCCTTTGCGTGAGATATTTCTTAACCTACATTAGCAACATAAGGACTTGTTAACTTATCCAATTGCTGAGTTAACAGACTGAGGAACAAACCCACATCAGTCACCACACCTACAGATTCTATTGAACCGCGATCGCTCAATTTTGTCACCACAGCCGGGTTAATGTCCACACAAACCATCTTCACACCAGCCGGAGTCATATTTCCCACCCCAATAGAATGCAGCATGGAAGACAGCATCAAAATCATGTCTGCACCTTCAATGATTTTAGAATACTCCTGTTGTGCTAAAATCAAGTTCATTTGGGTATCTGGTAACGGACCATCATCCCGAATTGAACCAGCGAGGGAAAAGGGGATGTTATTTTTCACACATTCATACATCACCCCACTTTTCACCACTCCCGCTTCCACAGCTTTAGCAATGCTACCAAAACGGCGGATAGTATTAATTACTTTTAAATGATGCCTATGTCCACCCCGGACAGCTACACCCCGCTTCATGTCCACACCCAGGGATGTTCCCAGCAGGTTTTGTTCCATATCATGAACAGCGATCGCATTTCCACCCAAAAGACCCTGTACATAGCCTTCTCGCACTAAGCGACAGAGATGTTCACCCCCACCTGTGTGAATCACCACAGGACCTGCCGTAACAACTACTTTACCACCGCTATCCTTAATTTTACGTAATTCCCAAGCCACCTGTTCCACGACTAATTCCACTCGTCTCTCGCTGGAAACTCCAGAAGACATAAAGCTGAATTCTTGAGAATTGCGTTGTTCGCGTGATTCGGCTTTGCGGACGGTGCGAATACCCAATACATCTACAACTACTTTGTCGCCGATTTCTAAATCCCGGAGGAGTTTGCATTTTGCTACTATACCATTAGCAGTTGTGGAAATAGCGATCGCCCCATCCATGCGTTGATTTTGCACCTTCAGCCATTCTCCATTTACCCTGACTTCAGTGGGATAAATCGTGCTGACATAGAAATCATCAGGAGCTACACCCGCTTGAATCACAGGTTCTAACTTAGAATCGCGCTCATCTTGGGGTAAATCAACCGCACCCAAATCAATCAACTGGGAGATGATTTCTTCCATCACTTCGTGAGATGGTGCAGATACCCTCACCTCAGCCGCAGATGTACTTTGACGTTGTTCTCCCAAGTTGAATTTGAGAACTTGGAAACTTCCCCCCATTTCCACAATTAAATCTAAAGCGCGGTTAATTAAACCTGCATCTAGCAAGTGTCCTTCCATGCGAATGACACGACTTTCTACAGAAGCATTAGCGTGAATTTCCTCGCCAATAGGTTCTGTTACCCGCAAAGTCAAGCATTTAGCCGCCCCACCGGCTTTGAGAAATTCTGTTAACGGTGTTTCAATGACTTGGAAACCAACTTCAGCCAAACGTGATTTTAAATTATCACTAGCTTTGTTCATAATCACGATGCTATCCACATTCACCGCATTACAAGCGAAGTTAACAGCATCAGCTTCTTCAATAGCAATCCGCTTTTCCGGTGCGACGCGCATTTCAATCACGCGGTTAGAGTAGGAATCAAACGCGCCAGGATAATACAGCAAATAACCATTTGCCAAAGGACAAAAGCAGGTATCCAGGTGATAAAAACGCTCATCCATCAACCGCAGAGAAATCACCTCAATGTCCAGCCATTTAGCCAGGTAGGGGTGAGAATCTAATTCTGACCGGAAACCATATCCAGCCCACAACCACCGCCCTTCCCGGTCGAGGAGTGCATCACCAGCACCTTCAAAGGGGAGGTCTTTAGGAAGAGTGTAAACATTAAAACCATTATTCTCAAACCACTGTTGAAAATACGGTTCTTCACCTTGACGTTCTTTATGTAAAAAGCGGCTAAGAACGACGTTTTCACCAAGGACTAAACCCGCGTTAGCACTGAATACCATATCAGGCCAACCTTTCTCTGGGGCAACTAAATCAACAATGGCGTGATTTTTAATGACATTGTATAATTTATTCCATTGCTCTACGGCGCGATCGCGTGAGGACTTATGAATATTCCCTTCCATCCAAGGATTAATCACATAATCCACATCATAATGGTCAGGAGCGCACATCAAAAAACGAATTTGGGAAACCATAAAAATCTTGCTAATTTCTAAAATGCTACTAATGTCTTCTGGATACAGAGTTTTGGCGATCCAATTCTGTCAAATCTGCTACTTAACCTCTACCTTTTGTTCCTGGTAGGCTTTACAAGGATATCGTTATTATTCTATTACTGCTAGGGACAATGTGATAGGTAGGAGAGAAATGGTTGTGTTTGAATGCAATATTAACTTGTTAATTGATGGGTGATTCTGATTATTGGCTTAACTTGCTCTACAATAATTAAATTATGAAGTTTTCTATTATGCCCCCTACACTAAAAGCAATCTATCGTAACGGCACATTCATTTTGGAAACAGCCTGTAATTTACCTGAAGGTTCTGAGGTGGAATTACTCATCCAATCAAGTTCTGTTGTTTCACCTCCCATTTCAGATGTAGAAAGTAAACAACGTTTTCTCAAATCTCTAATTTCACGAATGCAGCAAAATCCGATTCCATTAAATGCACCTCATTTTACACGGGAGATGCTGCATGAAGGCTGTTAATACTAAAATGGTATTTTCTATTTGGAATATAGGCGAAAAATGAAAATCAAATTCTCAAACTTAGGTAGTATTCAAGAAACAGAGTTAGATTTGCGTCCTTTAACAGTAATTATTGGACTGAATAATTCAAATAAAACCTATATTGCCTATTCTACCTACGGTTTGTGGCAGCGTGCTAGAAGCAGTCTAAGCTTACGACGTGATAATAAATCAGAACTAGAACTTAAGCCCGAAGAACACGATAGGTGGTCGCTTAAAATAGATCATAACTTGCTTGATTTTTTTATCAGAGATATTGAAAAAACAGCAAAACGTTTTGGAGAAGACAAATATTTTGGTGTACAACAATTTTTTCAGGATTCAAGTCGTAAACTTTTCTCGACAACATCATTTGAAATGATAATTTCTCAACAAGAAGTAGAAGATGCTATCAATCAATTAATTCATAAAGATGCTATTCCTCTGACAGATGAAATTTCTCTTAAACTTACTCGTAAAGAGGATGTTTTATTCTTTGAAATTCAACCTAAAAATGAAGAACTAAGTAAAAATCAAACATTACATTTTACCAATAGATTTATCACCAATAGATTTATCTCTAGTGTTGCAGAAGTGCTTTTTTCTAATATTTTTCCATTTCCTGCTGAACGAAATGCGTTTATAAATATATATAAAATATTGGAAACTAAAAGATATAGAATTCTTAAACAAAAACAAAGAGAGTCATTTATCAACAGTACCTCTGAAGAGAAATTTGGCTTACCTCAACCGCTAATAGCAATAGATATCCGTTATCCACAACCAGTAGAAGATTTTTTAGATTTTCTATCTGAAATAGAACTTCAAGAAACAACCAAGATTAATTCAAGCAATAAAAACGAATTTCAGAAATTAGCAGATGAGATTGAAAAACAGCTACAAAACAAAAATAAAACTAATTTAAAACCTACTAAGCTAGGTGGAAAAGAAATAAAAGTTTTAGTTAAAAAAGGTTTAGAAATTGATCTATATAATGCTTCATCTTCTATCAGGCAACTTGCACCATTACTGTTATATTTAAGATATCGTGCAAGTAAAGGTGATTTTCTGGTAATAGATGAACCAGAGATGAACTTACACCCAGAATCACAAGCAAAGCTGCTGGAAGCATTATCTATTCTTGTTAATCTTGGTGTGAGAATTTTACTCACAACCCATAGTCCTTATGTTATGGCACATTTGAATAATTTAGTTAATGGTAATCATGAAAATCATGAAATATTAAAACGTCAATCTTCATCTTTATACCTTCAAGACGAAAGAGCATTTTTACATAAGGATAAAGTTAGTGCTTATGAAATGAAAGATAATAAATTAGTTTCATTAAATGATCCAGATTATGGTATAAGATGGGATACTTTAAGTGATGTTTCTGTAGATATACAACAAAAGTTTTTTGAAATTTATGAAGCAGGACAAGAAAAAGCAGATGAAACAGAAGAATAATCCTGCTCAAATTCTCAAAGACAAAAAAGATAAACTTGATTGGCAAAATTTTAACTTTCTAGAAAATCTCCTAGTTTTCTGTACAGTACCAGGAAGAAGCGTTCCTAAAGAAAGTGGAGTACATTTTCGGATAACTTTAGATTCTGAAAATCAAGCTATATGTATTTTGTTTGAAATAGATAGAAGAAATGATCCTCTTATTAGAAATCAAGCCTTAAAGCGTCCAGATTATATGTCTCTTTATCTTGATTCTAATTCTTGTATTTGCACAATTATTGAAATGAAAGGGAAGAATCACAACTCTTTAGAAAATGGAATTGAACAAATTTTAAAATTGAAAGAAATTTTACAAAATGAGATATCTAATCATTTACCTAGTAAACTAAAAATTAAATATCAAGGAATTTTATTAACTCCATATAATTCACAAATTCCATTTAAAAAAATAGCGGAGTTAGCTTCAAATGGCTTTATTATTTTACCTATTCAATATGATCATAAAGCCGAGTTATATCCTTATGTTTCAAAGTCAAATAAGATAACAGATAAGTATAATCATCAAGAAATTACTGAATCAATGGCTTTATTGATTGAAGATATTTTCACAAAAACAGCATTATCAAAACGTATAGAGGATGAATGTTATTCCAGAAATTTTGTAATTGAGAAGGATAGAAAAGGGATTTATATTAATTATTTATTACCAGATGCAACAAATTATATAACTTTATTATCGAATACAAAATTTACTGAAATTAATATAGATGAAAATGAATACAATGAGAAAATAAAAAATGAATTAGAGGCACTTAATCTGATAAATAGATTAGTAATAAAGTTTTTAAATAGGCAAATATCAGAGCCTAATAACTAACTTGTCTATTATACAATAAAACAAGTAATGGTGGGTTACACCGTTGCTAACCCACCCGACAATGAAATATTTACTGTTATGGAAACCTATTTGTTAGGTTGAGGAGTCATCCGCAAATAAGGTTTAATTTCTGCATAACCTTTAGGGAACTTAGCTTTGAGGACTTCAGGATCTTTCAAAGAAGGGACAATCACCACATCTTCACCATCTTTCCAGTCTGCGGGAGTAGCAACACTGTAATTATCAGTTAATTGCAGAGAATCAATGACGCGCAAGATTTCATCAAAGTTGCGGCCAGTGCTGGGAGGATAGGTGAAAGAAAGACGCAGTTTTTTGTTATTGTCAATGACAAACACAGAACGCACAGTGACAGTAGCCGCTGCGTTGGGGTGAATCATATCATAAAGTTCAGAAACCTTACGATCTGGATCTGCCAAAATTGGGTAATTGAGAGTGGTGCTTTGGGTTTCTTCAATGTCACCAACCCAGCCATTATGAGATTCTACATCATCAACGCTGAGAGCGATCGCTTTCACATTGCGTTTATCAAATTCTGGTTTGAGTTTGGCAACTGTGCCGAGTTCGGTGGTGCAAACTGGTGTAAAGTCAGCAGGATGAGAAAATAGTACCACCCAGCTATCACCAGCCCAGGCGTAAAAGTCAATTTCCCCATGAGTAGAGGCTTGAGTAAAGTTAGGTACTGTATCACCAAGACGAAGAGTCATGTAAGATTCCCTGTATTTTAAGAAAACATCTATATTCTACCGTGACAGTATGACACAAAAGACCGATTACCCCATCGGGCTGTCGCGGTTTGCAACAAAATTTTAAGTTTAAGCCAGGTGTTGTTCAACTTTTGCAACTAATTCATTTGTCCAATGGTGGACAAGTTCAGCATTAGCGGCCTCTACCATAACTCTAATTACGGGTTCTGTTCCCGAAGCCCGAACTAGGATTCTACCATGATCACCCATTGCTACTTCGGCAATAGCGATCGCTTGTTGCACAGGTTGACAACTTTCCCATCCTAACCGTCGTTCCCGATCTAATACTCGCACATTCCGTAAGATTTGGGGATAGGTTTGGAAACTTTGATCTACCATTTCTCCCAAGGAAAGATTAGCCTCTTTCACTACCGCTGCAATATGCAAGGCTGTTAATAAGCCATCCCCCGTCATGGCATAATGACTACACAGGATATGTCCCGATTGTTCTCCTCCCAACATTCCCCCAGTTTTCTGCATTTCCGCTTGCACATATTGATCACCAACAGCGGTACGAATTAATTTACCACCTATTTGTTCCCAAGCTCTTTCAAAGCCTAAATTAGCCATAACAGTGGAAACTATTAGATTATCTGGGAGTTGTTGTTTTTGTTGTAAATGGCGACCCCAAAGGTAAAGAATGTAATCACCATTAACGGATCTGCCCGTATTATCCACAGCTAAAACCCGATCTGCATCGCCGTCAAAAGCAAAACCCATATCGGCTTGATTGGCGACTACAGCGGCTTGGAGAATATCCAAATGTGTAGAACCGCAATTGACATTAATGCGATCGCCATCAGCTTCATTATGTAAACAAATGACCTCCGCACCCATTTCTGTAAATACCGCAGGTGCTAAACCCACCGCTGCACCCCAAGCTAAATCTAAAACAATCTTCATGCCTTGGAGAGTCAGTCCAGATGCTAAAGGTGTTTGGATAGACTGGCTATATGTTTTAATTAACTCTGTTCGTGAATAATGTCTGCCGCAATTATTTATGTTCAAATCGGGGGATAATTGACCTCGTAATCCCGCCTCAATTTCGCCTTGTAGGGCTTTAGATAACTTTCCACCCTGGGCATCAAAGATCTTAATTCCATTGTCTTCTGGGGGATTGTGGCTGGCGGAAATCATGATTCCCCCAATGGCATTGGTGATGCTGGCCAGATAGGCTACACAAGGTGTGGGGCATAATCCCAAATACCACACTTCTAAACCAGCAGCGGTTAACCCAGCACTCAAAGCCATGGCTAACATATCACTGGAGTTTCTGGAGTCTTGTCCCAGGATAATTGGTCCTAGATCAGTGGCATAATTACGGAGGACAATTCCCGCCCAAAAACCCACTTGTAAAGCCAAAGGTGCATTCAGTAAGTCTCCCACCTTGCCGCGAATGCCATCTGTACCAAATAAAGCGTTGGTTGGCAGTGGTATGGAATTGAACATCCCACTATTTTCAACTTCGGAAATGCAGCCTTGAGTTCGAGCCATTGATGAAACCATAAATTTAAAAACTCCACACAATCACACAGGAGAATAGCACTTTCTTCCATCATTCTTGACGTTAATAAAATGCCAAAGGAACTCATTGCTTAATTATTTTTAATATAAATTCTCATCAAATAGTTTTAATCTTACGTTTTAATGGGGTTTTTTCACCATTACGGACAGAAAACTTTCACAGTTAATTTTTTTACAGTTGAGAATTTTAATATGAGCAGCAATTTAGCAAGCAAATTACGCGTGGGTACAAAGAAAGCACACACAATGGCAGAAAACGTGGGTTTTGTCAAGTGTTTTTTGAAGGGAGTTGTGGAAAAAAACTCCTACCGCAAGTTGGTTGCTAACTTTTACTTCATTTACTCCGCTATGGAAGAGGAAATGGAAAAACACAAGCATCACCAAATTTTGAGCAAAATTTACTTTCCTGAACTTAACCGCAAGCATACCTTGGAGCAAGACTTAACTTACTACTATGGTTACAATTGGCGAGAGGAAATCAAATTATCTGCTGCGGGTGCGGCTTATGTAAACCGGATTCGGGAAATTTCTGCGACTGAACCAGAATTATTAATTGCTCATTCCTATACCCGTTATCTAGGTGATTTATCCGGGGGACAAATCCTCAAAAATATTGCCCAAACGGCGATGAAATTGGGTGAAGGTGAAGGAACTGCTTTTTATGAATTTGCAGATATTACCGATGAGAAGGCATTTAAGGCTAAGTATAGAGCCAATTTAGATGCTATGCCTATTGATGATACTACAGGCGATCGCATTACTGAAGAAGCAAATGCCGCTTTTGGTGTGAACATGAAGATGTTCCAAGAGTTGGAAGGTAATTTGATTAAAGCCATTGGCATCATGGTTTACAATGCCATGACTCGGAAACGGACAAAAGGTAGCACTGAATTGGTAACTGCGGAATAATGAATTGAGAAATATTCACTTTTTTCACAATATCTAGGGGTAACAGCCTTATGATTGTTTTCTATGGAGGAAAGCAACCAGAGGGAAGTTGCCCCTAAATTTTTATCACCTACCGTGAGTGTTATTTTCCTGGTAAATTTCCCTGGTAAAATAAGTAATAAATTACTAATCCAACATCCACAACCCAAAAAGTTATCAAACAATGATCCGTTTAAAACCCTGGCAATGGATAATCTTAGTTTCACCAATTGCGGTAATTATCTCCTTCCTTCTCATTTCCGCAGGAACGCAAATTCACGCTTGGGGATTAAGTTGGATTTGGGCTTTATTTACATTTGTATTTGTCGGTTGGCGGTGGTTGCTGGTACGCTGGACTAAACCGGCAATAAATCAAATTGAAGCTGTTTTTGCAGAAGTTCGAGAAGAATTAGAAACTACCACAGAGAATAATTTAGTCATCGAAACAGATAGGACTAAAGCAGTAGAAACCGCATTACAAAATATTCTCACCGCAGCCGCAAATGATTTACCTATTTGGGAAGATTGGCAAACTTTTTGGCGAAGATGTCAAGATTTAGTGGTAGCAATTTCTCATATTTATAATCCTCAAGTTAAATATCCGCTTTTAAATATTTATATTCCCCAAGTTTACGGTTTAATTCGGGGTACAGTAGATGATATGGATCAATGGATGCAAAAATTATCTCCTGTTCTCAATCAAGTTACCGTTGGCCAAGCTTATCAAACCTATGAAGTTTATCGTAAATTAGAACCATCTGCCCGTAAATTATGGAAAGTTTGGAATTGGGCGCAATGGGTATTAAATCCTCTTACTGCGGTGGCAAAAAAAGCTAGTGAAGGCAGGGGAAATCGCGCTTCTCAGGAATTATTAATAAACTTGAGTCAACTATTAAGAGAAGCAGCTTTGCGGAACTTATGTAAACAAGCTATCGCTCTCTATGCAGGAACTAAAATTGAATTACCTATCCCCACCCTACCCCAAGTTAAAACCCAAACCCTGCGGGACATTCTCACCCAAGCTGAACCCCCGGAAATCGTTGCCCAAAAACCCGTAAATATTCTCATTATTGGGCGCACAGGTGCAGGTAAAAGTAGTTTAATTAATACTCTTTTTCAAAATGAATTGGCTGCGGTTGATGTTTTACCCAGTACAGATACAATTCAAAATTATCATTGGGAAACAGAAAATGGGGAAACTCTCAACCTTTGGGATACTCCCGGTTATGAACAGGTAAAACGGGAAGATTTGCGAGATTTAGTCATTGATTATGCTATTAATGCTGATTTATTATTATTAGTTACTCCAGCACTAGATCCAGCTTTACAAATGGATGTAGATTTTCTCCAAGATGTCAAATCAGAAGTGGCAGATTTACCGATTATTACCATTGTAACTCAAGTAGATCGTTTACGTCCTATCCGTGAATGGCAACCTCCTTATGATTGGGAAAACGGAGAAAAACCAAAAGATATTTCTATTCGAGAAGCGACAAAATATCGCCAACACCTATTAGGAAATTTTGCTAATTTAGTTTTACCAGTCGTTACAAATGACCCAAAAACTAATCGCAATGATTGGAATATAGAAGCCTTATCTTCAGGATTATTAGCAGCAATAGATCCGGCTAAACAATTACGACTAACTCGCTTTTTACGGAATTTAGAAACTCGCACCACAGCAGCAGCTAATATTATTGAGCATTACACATTTCAGATGACAACTACCCAAGGAATTGCTGCATTACTAAAAAGTCCCGTTTTGCAATTTATTTCCACATTATCAACAGGTTCTCCTACTCTTGCTCATTTACTCGCAGAACAAATACCCATTGAACAATTACCCATAGTAATTGGCAAATTACAAATGGCTTATGAACTTTTTCCCCTATTAAATATAGACAATTCCAAATCCCGCAACTTTGATTTATTATCTCTATGGCCATTGTTGTTAGAAAACCCATCTACACCAGGTCGTAATGCTTGGGCTTTTGGTCATGCTTTAATAGAATATTGGACGCAAGATTTAACAATAGAACAATTGCGAACTAGATTTGATTATTATCTTCAGCAATGAGAAATTAAGGATTTTTTATGTAATTCTTTTATCCGCTTGAGTAGAAATTATCACAATAAATATTTCGGAGATATCTATGACCAGGGATAGTAATACAAAGTTGGGTTAAGAGATATTATTTGTTCAATAGTAGTTAACAAGTGACCCGAAAAATATCTTTTTTTCCTCTGCGGTTTAAGAAGTAATTTATCGAACCACAGAGGCACAGAGGACGCAGAGGAAAGAGGTTCAATTTCCAGCTATGCACCATCCTTTACTGTTGATTTTCGTTAAAATCACGATTTTTTCTTTGATGTTAGCCATAGGAAGCAATCTCTGTTTTGAAGAAATGCTTTCCCTATGGCGAAAACCTGCTTTACTATTCCGTGCGCTTTTAGCCGTTGTGGTGCTAGTTCCTCTAGTGGTTATTGTCCTGCTAAAACTGTTTAACTTACCCCCAGAAGTAATGACAGGATTAGCCTTGTTAGCGGCTTCTCCAGGTGCGCCTCTGACCACAAAACGAGCGCAAATGGCTGGATGTAGATTTTCCTACTCAGCGAGTTTTCAGCTAACCCTCGCTATACTTGCAGTCTGCGTTACTCCTATTACCTTGGAAATTTTTGTCACCCTATTTGAGAATATTTCAGAAAAAGTGACAATTTTAGAAGTTACCCGACAAGTGATCATGGTACAGTTATTGCCTGTCAGTATCGGTCTGTTGCTGCAAAAGTTTGTACCTAAATTTGTCGAAAATATCGCTCAACCTTTAAATTTTATGGCTAATAGTCTTTTTTTCGTACTGGTTGTTTTGGCTGGTATTTTAGGGATTCCCCTATTTTTCAAAGTTTGGGGATTACCAATGGTTGTTATTACCATCATGGTAATTGCCTCCTTAGCAATAGGACACAGTTTAGGAGGTAACAATGATGATACACGACCGATTTTAGCAATTTCCTGTATTGCTCGTAATGTTGGTTTAGCCTTGTTTATCGCTATTTTGAATAACGTGGAACAAAAGGTAATTCCCACACTCATAGCTTATGTAATTTTAGGAGCATTTCTAGGTAGTTTTTACTCAATTTGGAATAAACGCAAATTAGATCAACAACCTAGCTAAATGCGGTTTTTTCCGTTACATAATGGCGGTATAAATTATGTTTCGCGCAAAGACACAAAGGAGCAAAGACGCAAAGTTTGAGATTTGATATTTTCCAATTTAATACTTTGATTTACTAAGGCTATTGTAATTAATCTCTATGTCTGGAGCGTGAAAAAAGCTAAATTATGGCATTATTTGAACAGCTAGAGAGCGGGTTATCATTTGTTGTGACTTTGCTCAAATTCTTACTAGAATTAATTTCTGTTTTTTGTATTTTATTGGGTGTATTAAAAAGCGGAAAAATAGCGATTTCTCTAAATCATCATCATAGTCAAAACCGATTTCTGCAAATCCGGCTCAACTTTGGCATTTGGCTAGTGCTGGCATTAGAATTTCAATTAGGAGCAGATATTCTGTCTACAACCTACCATTCAACATTTGAGTCTCTAGGAAAACTAGGAATTGTTGCCTTAATTAGAACTTTCCTCAATTATTTTCTGAATCAAGAACTCAATAAACAACAATAAAAGTAATTATTCAGAGGTAATTTACAGGCACATCCTAACACAATGAATCAGCCACTTATCAAATCAGAAACACCTGAACAATTGTCTACCAACGATTTAGCCGAAGATCGGACAGAACTAGCTAAATACCGCAGTCGAGCAGCAGCAGATCGCACATTAATGGCGTGGATACGCACCTGTTTATCGTTAATTGGTTTTGGCTTTGGTATTCCCACCATTGTCAGAGCGATCGAAAATACTCGTCTGAGTCATCACCTGAACCCAGTCAGATTTTCGGTAATTGTGGGACTGTCTTTTATTGTTACGGGAATGTTGGGAATGGTTTTAGGGTTGAGAGAACACCGTAAGTTACTTAAACAAATTCAAAGCGATCGCTATACCTACGAAACTTCTCACAGTGCGGAAATTATCGGAGTGGCTTTACTTGTAATTGGCTTAGTTAGTTTTATTGGTGTGGTAATTCGGGCAATGAATTTTTGACTTTTGATTTCACGGTGGTACTACTTCCCCTTCTATTTTCTCTCCTTATTACGATATAAGGATGAGAATTTTTCAGGCTGATATTTTGTCATTAGTACCATCGTTTGGCCAAAATGTGTTGGCTATTTTCTGCCATTGAGTTTAGGAATAGGATAACCCCGCTAGAGAATTGTTAGACATTGCCAAAAAATTTGTGTTATATTTAACTTACTCCTTTTTTCCCACCCTAGTTTCATTCACGCTCGACGCTCGAATTCTTTGCGTGTGCTTCCACACCAAAAAGGTAAAACAAAGGTAAAACAAAGGTAAAACAGATGTAAAAAGGGTGGGGAGTTTGCAATGTAAGGATTGCAAAAGGATTTTAAGGAAGCAGCAGCAATGGTCAATTCGTAGCATTCACAACCTAACTTTAAGGCTGCGCCTTGAAGAAACACTCAATCACTGTATTGTAAGTACATACAGTTTTTTAGTGCTGGTCACGATTTACCAATTTTTATGGTGGTAATTTGTGATTGAGTTGTAATGCGCGAAAAACCAGAGTTGCAAATCTACAAAATTCGCTTCTCAATTTTTCTTTTGCAGTTAACTCTCTTCAAGGGCAGTCTCCAGTAAAATTAAGGAGAATGCTTCCGATGAAAATCCCAAATAGCGATCGCGCAGTAATCGAACCATCCAAGCTGACTGAGTATTTACTGAATACTGAACATAAACGTGGTGGGACAAAAGCGAAATTACTACTCCAATTTGGCTATTCTCCCGATAACTGGCAGCAGCTAGAATCAGATATCCGTAAGTTTCATCTAACTGTAGATGTTAATCTAATTAAAGAAACTGCTTATGGTACCAATACCTTAGTCAAATTACGAGGGTGAGATGATAATGCTTTAACCATGAACTCCCGTTCCTCGCTCTTGCTTGGCAAAAACAATCACCCCTAAAAATTCCTTAAAGGTTTCCGACAAGGATTTTTTAAATGTATTGACGGTAGGATAAGGGTTTTAGATTCTAAACTACCTTTTCATCGAAACGCTTATATATGATTATTTTTGCCGTTTTTGCCAAAAATTATCAAGGCTCTTATTTTGGCAATAGTATTGGGTACAAGATATGAAGTGAGCGCAAATCTGCTTACCCCTATTAACAGGCCACTCCTTGTTAAGACAGTCTGGCAAATAGATACAGGTACAGACTTTCCGCGATTGATCACTTTATTTCCTGATTAGCAAGCAATATTGGAGGCTGCAATGAATTTCACTCTTTACTCAGATGTAATCTTATTGCGTGATCTTGCCGAAGACAATGTATATGCTGGAGATATTGGCACAGTAGTTGAACAACATGATGTTCCCGGAATAGAAACAGGCTACAGCGTTGAGTTTTTCGATATGCTTGGCAATACTGTGGCGATTGTCACATTGCCAATGAGTTGTTTTCGCTTGCCAACTTGTGCCGATAGACCCGCAGTCAGATTAATGGCTAATATTGCCTAGTTTACACGCCTCTAAAACGACAATTCCTTCTAACGTTAATTCCCAGCGATCGCGTGGTGAATCTTGCTCTACAGAACGGTTGACTAATCCCCGATGGGCAAGATTTTTTAAAACTTCCATCATGTCAGGTTCTCTCGGAACATCTTGACGGGAAAGCGCATTCGCTAATTCATACCAACTCCATTGACCTTTTCCTTTCTCAACTAATTTTAGTAAAATAAATTCTAGCTGAGTTAATTGAGTCGTGTTTTTCATAACTAAATAGCCCTTTTTGCCAAAAACCCTCTCTATTTCTTCTCTCTCTGTGTTCTCTGTGCCTCTGTGGTTCGTTTATTCATTCATTTATTGGGATAGGATAATTTATTTACTGGAAGTCCCTTAATTAGTTTTCTTGGTATGGTAATTCAGTCCATAAATTTATCAATTAACCCCTCCTAAAGAGGATATAGAATTTCGGGGCTTTTGTTAAAAATTAAATATTCTCAAGAGGTCAGATTTATGTCTCTGCGTGAATACAAACCCGGAACTACCTTCCCTGGAGTCATCGGTCGGACAGTTGATAAATCCAGTCCAGCTTGGCCAGAACCATTGCGGGCAAAAGAAAATACACCAAACGTCCTATTTATCGTCTTTGATGATACAGGTTTTGGACAATTTGGAAGTTACGGAAGTCCCATCAAAACACCCAACCTAGACACACTAGCCGCCAATGGTTTACGCTACAACAACTTACACACAACGGCACTGTGTTCTCCCACCCGTTCTTGCCTTCTGACTGGGCGCAATCACCATTCTAACGCCATGTCCTGCATTACAGAAGGTTCTACAGGTTATCCCGGAGGTAATGGGAATATTCCCTTTGAAAATGGGTTTCTCTCAGAGATATTACTCCAGAAGGGTTATAACACATACTCGTTAGGAAAATGGCATTTAACCCCCTCAGACCAACTTTCAGCCGCAGGCCCCTATGATCGCTGGCCTCTCGGTCGTGGATTTGAGCGTTTTTATGGCTTTTTGGGCGGAGAAACCCACCAGTATTATCCAGACTTGGTTTATGATAACCACACCGTTAAGCCAGAAAAGACCCCCGCAGAAGGCTACCATTTAACAGAAGATTTAGCAGACAAAGCCATTAGCTTTATCGCTGATGCCAAGCAGGTTGCCCCAAATAAGCCTTTTTTCATGTATTTTTGTCCAGGGGCAATGCACGCCCCCCATCATGTCCCCAAAGAATGGGCTGATGCCTATGCTGGACAATTTGATGATGGTTGGGAAGCTTACAGAAAAAAGGTTTTTGCCCGTCAGCAAGAAATGGGGATTGTTCCCGCAGATGCCGAACTTTCTCGTCATGATCCCGATGTCCCGCACTGGGATACTCTCTCAGCCGCAGAAAAACGGCTTTATGCCCGGATGATGGAAGTATATGCTGGTTTTTTAACCCATACTGACTATCATATCGGTCGTTTACTCGATTTTCTTAAATCTATCGGTGAGTTCGAGAATACCGTCATTATGGTGATTTCAGACAATGGTGCAAGTTCCGAAGGGGGACCAACCGGTTCAGTAAATGAAAACCTCTTTTTTAACAATGTGCCAGAATCCCTAGAGGAAAATCTCAAAGCATTGGATAAATTAGGCAGTGCCGAAACTTTTAACCATTATGCTTGGGGCTGGACTTGGGCAGGGAATACACCTTTCCGGCGGTGGAAACGGGAAACCTATCGAGGGGGAATCAGCGACCCTTTAATTGTGCATTGGAGTCAGGGTATTGAGGCTAAAGGGGAAATTCGGACTCAGTACGCTCATGCTATTGACCTTGTACCGACGGTGCTAGAATTACTGGAAATTGCACCACCGACAACGATTAAGGGTGTGACTCAATCTCCCATTGAAGGTGTCAGTTTTGCCCATACTTTTAATCATAGTACCGCACCTACTAAGCATATTACCCAGTATTTCGAGATGATGGGACATCGTTCTCTTTACTATGATGGTTGGCGGGCGGTTTGTCCTTGGCCGGGGCCTTCATTTACGGAAGCGGGGCAGTTTTTTGGGGAGGCAATTTCGGCGGAAACTTTGACGGATTTGGATACTCATCATTGGGAACTGTATCACGTTGCCTCAGATTTTGCGGAAAATCACAATATTGCGGCTGATAATCGTCCTAAGTTAATAGAGATGATTGCCACTTGGTATATTGAGGCTGGCAAGTATAATGTGTTGCCTGTGGATGGACGTGGCGTGCAACGATTCGCGGAAGAACGCCCGCAAATTGCTGTCAATCGTAGCCGCTATGTTTACTATCCTGATACTCAAGCGATTCCCGCCGGTAGTGCGGTGAGGGTGTTAAATCGTCCCCACAGTATTACGGCTGATGTGGAGATTCCCCCAGGTGGCGCGGAAGGGATATTACTGGCACACGGAGGTAATGATAGTGGCTATTCTTTCTATGTCCAAAGTGGTAAACTGCACTGGGTTCATAATTATGTGGGGCGATCGCTGTATCATGTTGAATCTGGGTCATCTGTGCCGGTAGGTCGTCACCAGTTGCGCTTTGAGTTTAAGGTCACGGGACAACCAGATTTAGCCAAGGGAAAAGGAACGCCAGGACGCGGCCAATTGTATATTGATGAGAATTTGGTCGGGCAAATTGATGTGCCTGTAACTACTCCTTTAGCATTAGGTTTGACCAGTGGTGTCACCTGTGGAATTGCCCCTGGTGCGCCTGTTACACCGGATTATGAACCGCCTTTTAAGTTTACGGGTAAGATTTATAGTGTGATGGTGGATGTTAGTGGTGATTTGATTCAAGATCGGGAAGCTGAAATGCGGACTATTATGGCGCGACAGTAAGGATAAAATACTTTGCAGGGTGGGTTATCTTACCCACCATTAATCAAGTTATTCATATTTACCTAGAATATTAAATATTGTTTCGCGCAAAGTCGCTAAGGAGCAAAGGCGCAAAGAAGAAAATAAGGTTTTAGTCAATATCTCCTAAGTTACGAAACTTTGGTTTTATTCTCCATTTTATGAAAAAATTTCTAAAAATTGGGTAGCTGTAATAATATCAACTCCTCTAAATGGATGAAGTTCTAATAAATCTTTATCTCCTGTAATAATATGAGTTGCATGACCATTAATAGCAACTTCTAGAAATTTGTCATCCTTTGGATCTCTACATTCTTTAATAATCTTGACTATTTCCACTCCTTCTGATTCAAGTTTTAATTTGGCTAAGAACTGAGTACGAATACTCAAAGAAATATATTTATCGAATTTTGAGCGATTGAGAATTTCTTGTAGTTCTTGAAAAGTTGCCTCTGAAAATAACATTGTTCCTAAATTCTTGGCTTTTTTTAATGCCACATCAGGAACAGATGATTTAATCAAGACTGCACTCACTAGAATATTTGTATCAATAACGAAACGTAATTCATCCATTCTGAAGAATCTCATCTAAAATTTCTTGAGTTAACCCTCTGTCTTGAGCTTGTTCTTGCATTTCTTGAATAATGTCATCTAGGGATTTATCTTGAATAATTGATTTGAGCAAATCGTTAATAATGGTCTGAATTTTTTGCTGTTTTTGTGGTGCTGCTTCTTGATAAGCTTTGGCTATTTCAGCATCAACTTTAATGGCAATTGTTTCCATATTTTCAGAAGAAGAATAAGTTACACTTGTTTAATTATAGCATTTTACATTATATAAATACAGGACTTACGCAAAACAGAAGGATAGCGATCGCTTTCAGGAATCTCACAGGCGATCGCAACTACCATTTTTTAATTACTCTACTGTAACCAACCCTTCACAACTGCTTTCACAACTTTGAGATATTTATTCTCTAAAATGAACTCGTCAATTGCCGTATCTCCTGCTTCCTTTAATGCAGCAATTGCACGTCTTTTTAGATCCGGTTTGCTTGCAATGTTAATGTAAGCAACCTGTTCTGGTTCAGTTGCAGTCGGATTCCTTTTTTCAAGCTGTTTCAAAAGTTCTTGAATTTCAGCAGCAGTTTCTGCAAGAGTTTTCTTCGGTTCAGAGGTACTGCTATTAAAAGCATTATCTACCTGTGAACGGCTAACAATTGTGGAATTACTAACATTTTCAAATTTATCACCCATAACTAACTCCTTAATAATAACTTCCAGCTTTTTTTGATCAATGCCATTTTTTATAACTGTGCATAGTCTTATGATTGAATTTCCATACCGTTCAGCCTTGACAGTATTATAACAATTACTCTGATTAACAGAGCATAAATAATAACCCATCTGAAGTTTACGATTAAAATCAATAAGTTGATTATTGAAATCAAGAAGACATCCATGAGTTTGATAATGAGCTTTAACTTTAGTGTATGCACCAAGCAAAGCACAAATTACAAGATGAAATAAAGCATGGCGTTGAAGAGAGTAATCATATTTCTGCTCAAGAATACCCCATGATATAAATTGTAGAGAAATAGTAGCCGTACACGGATAAGAATCTTCTGCGTTTGCTCCGGCTATGAACAAATTGACGAAACCATGATCTAAAGCAGTGATTACACCATCATATAAAGCAATTAGAAGATCATCTGCATTTAATCCCATTTGTTTTTTCTGAGAATCCAGAAAGTTCAAAATTTCAAGATAATCAGCAATCGGCTTTTTTAAGGGTGACTCGCTCCCACCTTCTGGAGGCAGAAGATAGAATTTGAAGTCTGATTGGGTTGAGTTTGCCTCATTCAGAAAGTTTTCAAATTCACTCTCATAATGGTAGTGTGGGATAATAAGTACCTTCGGCATTATAACTAAATCTTTTTTCTGTAGATCATCAATATACAGCTATTATACAAAATTAGTCCACACAACTACCTGATCTTCTACGTAAGTATAGTCTTTTCAGCATATTCCTCATTCATATACAGAAATTTTCCCTACAAGATTCAAAAGCCCCAATGTTATAAAATAGATAAAATCTCACCCCTCACTCTATACTCATGAGTCTCCATCCCCTCTTAAAATTTGATATTTCTGAACTCAGCATTGCCGAACGTATCCAACTTGCTGAAGATTTATGGGACAGCATCTTAGAACAGCAAGAAGAACTTCCCTTGAGTCAAGCACAACAACAAGAATTAGAGCGACGGTTAGAAAATTATAAAAAAAACCCTACAAATGGTTCTAGTTGGGAAGATGTTAAGAAACGGTTAGGATTTTCCCAATGAACTATAACCTAATTATTCAGCCAGAAGCAGAATACGATATCCAAAATGCTTTTGAATATACGAATCCCAAAATCCGGGTTTAGGTTCGGAATTTGTTCGTGCTGTTGATGCTTGTCTGTCTGGAATTGGAAGACAACCCCTTGCTTACCAAGTTACCTATAAACAGGTAAGAAGAGTATTAATCCGCCGATTTCCTTATGTAATTCTCTACATTTTTGACCAAGATACTGTTTTTATATTTGCTTGCTTCCATGCAAAACGCAACCCAAAACAGTGGTTAGATAGAATTCAATAAAATTTCTCTTTGTTCGTAGCGTGTCAAGTTTTAGATTAAGGCACAAAATATAGAAAAATTTTAATATCATCTTCTAATCAAATTCTAATGAATCAACATTAACGAGTAAGCAACCTTCAACGGCTTCATATAAATTTTGTAGTAATTCTTCAAAAGTATCTCCCTGGGTAGCACAACCGGGAATAGCAGGAACTTCTGCCCAGTAACCTGCTTCTTCTTTGTGAATAATGACTTTTATTTTCATCTCCTTCATCACATCCCAGCCTAGATAATTTTTTAGCAACTTCTCTATACTCAGGGGAAACGCATCTAATTTTTTTTGACAAAATGCCACTTGTATGTATTTCACAACTTCGATAGAGACGTTTCATGAAACGTCTCTACATTATAATTTAGGAAATTCTCAATTCCCTGCTTTCATCTTTCCATAAGCATAACGAACAAAACTGCCTTCATTGAGATTGTTCCACGCATACATCCGATCTCTAAAGGGTTTCCACTGTTCATAAACGGCTTTAAAATCAGCGTCTTTAGCTGCAAACTCATCATATAAAGCAAAAGAGGCTTTTTCCGCAGCTTCCAAAATTTCCTGACTATAAGCACGTAGTTGAGTACCCGTTTTTAATAGTTTCTCTAAGGACTCATTATTGCGGACATCATAACGAGCTAACATTGTTGTATTCGACTGAAATGCAGCAGTTTCTAATGCTGCTTGGTATTGCGGTGGTAGCTTTTTCCATTCGTCTAAATTCACTTGTACTTCTAAAGTTGGACCTGGTTCCCACCAACCTGGATAATAGTAAAATTTAGCGACTTTATTTAAACCCAGTTTTTCATCATCATAGGGGCCTACCCATTCTGCCGCATCAATAGCCCCTGTTTGTAAAGCTTGAAAGATTTCCCCCCCTGGAAGAGTCTGCACAGTTACGCCTAATTTAGCCATAACTTGCCCTCCTAAACCGGGAATTCGCATTTTTAGGCCTTTGAGATCATTGAGGGTTTTCACTTCGTTGCGAAACCATCCCCCCATTTGTGTCCCCGTATTTCCCGCAGGAAATTGAATCACATTAAATTTACTGGCATAGATTTCTCGCAGTTTGGTTAAACCTCCGCCTTCATATAACCAAGCGTTTTGTTGTTGGGCATTGAGTCCAAATGGTACTGATGTACCAAAAGCGAGGGCAGGACTTTTACCAATATAGTAATAAGCGGCAGTATGTCCAGCTTGTACAGCACCTTGGGAAACCACATTCAGAACTTCTAAACCGGGGGCTATTTCTCCAGCCGCACGGGGTTCGATAATAAATTTACCGTTAGTGAGAACTTTGACACGTTCTGCTAATACCTGCGCTCCACCAAATATAGTTTCTAAGGACAATGGCCAACTTGTCGCCATTTGCCATTTTATTGTCGGTAGATTACTGGTGTCGGTTTGAGCGGTTGCTGTTTTATTTTGAGCTTTTTGACAACCACCAATAATTGCTACTCCTGTGGCAGCGATCGCACTTTGAGATAATCTGTTAACAATAGCTCGGCGTTTCATAAAAGTTACTATTATTGACTAACTGGAGGATTTCACTACAATATCATGTTTGATTTGATTGTGTTAATACACTGAAAACTTATTATTTCTTATAATTTTGCCAATTGCTGATCATTTCCGATTAGTATAAAAATATTAAGTAATTTCTAACTAAATTTAACGGCTATGTTAGAAACTGTTTTAGCTGAACCTAGCATTAAACTGCCACCCACCCAGGCAGAACTTCCTTGTGATGATGGTATCCCCATGGAGACACAAAGACATAAATTCCAAATGGATATTTTAATTGATACCATTCAGCCTTGGTTAGAGCAAAGGACTGATGGATACGTAGGTGGCAATATGTTTGTCTACTACAGTTTAGCACAATTGAAAAATCAAGATTTTCGAGGTCCAGATTTCTTTGCTGTTTTGGGTGTACCGAAAACAGAACGATTGTCTTGGGTAGTTTGGGAAGAAGGAAAACCCCCAGATGTAGTAATTGAATTACTTTCAGAAAGCACATCTAATAATGATAAAAATCAGAAAAAATTGATTTATCAAAATCAAATGCGCGTTTCTGAATATTTTTGGTATGACCCGTTTAACCCAGATGATTTTGCAGGTTTTGATCTTAACAGTGGTGCATATCAACAGATTGCTCTAAATGATAAAAACCAACTGATAAGTAAAGTTTTAGATTTAGCTTTGGTACGTTGGGAAGGTAATTATAGAGGCGTTGATGCCACTTGGTTACGCTGGGCAACTTTGGACGGTGAATTATTTCCCACTTCTCAAGAAATGGTAGGAATTGCACAACAAAGGGCAGAACAAGCTGAATTGCAATTAAGGGCAGTTGCCATTAATTTGTTACAGAATGGAATGTCTATAGAACAAGTGGCACAATTGACAAATTTAGATATTTTGGAGGTGGAACAATTGATGAATTAATAGTAAAAATTCACTAAAGTTTTTCTCGTTCCCATACAGAGTATGGGAACGAATTCCAGAAGGCTCTGCCTTCAATAACAGCAAAGGCAGAGCCTCCGTTAAGTCATTCCCAGTCAGAGACTGGAAACGAGGTAAAAGTCATTTTTAGATGACTAAACACTGGGAAAATTTCTGAGTCTGTTTTAACAGACTTGAGCTATTAGACAGGGAATTTATTCCCTGGCTGACTGGCTGACTGTATTCTCAAGTCTTACCTTTAATTTATTATGTTCTATGCGTGACTCAAGCAGATTTTCTTTAATTCGTAAACTCTTAAAATTTTCGCAGTTTATTGACAATGGTGCTGATAAATTGGGATGGTTATCGAATTGGCTAGTTTTACTAACAATTGGAGTTGGTTTTTTTAATGTTGTCGCCCGTTATATGGGTCGCTTCATTGGCGTACAATTGTCTTCTAATGCCTTATTAGAACTGCAATGGTATTTATTCTCTCTCACATTCTTATTCGGCTTCGTTTATATTTTACGTCATGGGGAAAATGTCCGCGTTGATTTTCTCTATACTAATATGAGTGAAAAAAAACGCGCCTTAGTTGATTTTGTGGGAACAGTTTTATTTTTAATTCCCTTTTGTCTACTTGGTATTTGGGTAACAATCAATCCGGTTTTACAATCTTGGGGCAGATTAAGTGACGGTAGTTGGGGAACTTGGGAAATATCTTCTGACGCTAATGGTTTACCCCGCGCCCCAATCAAAACTATGGTTCCTATAGCCTTATTACTGCTGCTTTTGCAAAGTATTTCTCAAGCAATTAAGTATTTAGCAGTATTATTAGGCTATCAACAAGTAGCGGAACAAATTCGTTTAGAAACTTCAGAAAATATCAATATTGAATAGGAGAAAATATGGGTTTTGAATGGTTAGCAATTTTAATGTTTGTCGGCTTTTTCTTTATTCTTATGAGTGGCTTTCCTGTCGCTTTTTCCTTTGCCGGCACAGCCATTGTTTTTGGACTTATTGGTACAGCAGTTGGGGCTTTTAATCCGGCGCGTCTCCTCCTATTACCTAATAGTTGGTTTGGCACAATGTCCAACTTTACCTTACTTGCTATTCCCTTCTTTGTCTTTCTGGGTGCAGTTCTAGAAAAGTCAGGATTAGCAGAAGAATTATTAGAAACTATCGGCATTATTTTAAGTCGTGTCCGGGGAGGATTAGCTTTAGCAGTTGTTTTAGTGGGAACTGTTTTAGCAGCCACAACTGGAGTCGTAGCCGCCACAGTAATTGTCATGGGAATGTTATCATTACCGTTAATGTTACGCTATGGCTATGATAAAAAATTAGCTTCAGGAGTTATTATTGCTTCTGGTACTTTAGCCCAGTTAATTCCTCCCAGTTTAGTTTTAGTGATTCTCAGTGATCAAATTGGTGTTTCTGTGGGAGATTTATTTTTAGGGGCATTAATTCCCGGATTAATGTTATCTGGTGCTTATATTCTCTATATTTTAGGACTAGCTTTTTTTCAACCGGAAAAAGTCCCAATGATTCCTGATGATGTGGTAATTCCTCAAGGGACTCAATTAATTAAACAAGTTTTCAAAGCTGTTGTTCCGCCGATTATTTTAATTTTTGCAGTGTTAGGAAGTATATTCTTTGGTGTAGCCACTCCCACAGAAGCGGGGGCTGTAGGTGCTGTTGGGGCTTCTATTCTCGCCGCTTTTAATAAACGTCTCACACCACAATTAATTCGTGATGCTGCTCATTCTACCGCAGTAATTACAGCTTTAGTTGTGATGATTTTATTCTGTTCTTCGATGTTTAGTTTGGTGTTTGATGCTTTGGGTGGCAAAACTCTGATTACTAATTTATTAGTAGGTTTACCTGGAGGATATTGGGGGTTTTTAATTGTTAGTAATATCGTGATTTTTATTTTGGGAGCTTTTTTAGAATTTATTGAAATTTGCTTTATTGCTATGCCTTTATTAGTACCAGCAGCCCAAGCTTTAAATATTGATATGGTGTGGTTTGGTGTGGTTATGGCAGTGAATTTACAAACCGCATTTATTTCTCCACCTGTGGGATTTTCTTTGTTTTATTTACAAAGTGTTGCCCCTAAAGAAGTGAGTACATTGGATATTCATAAAAGTGCGATTCCTTTTATGGTTTTACAGTTTATTGTCTTGTTAATTGTAATTATTTTCCCGCAAACAGTTCGCTGGTTAATTGATATTTCAGCAACGACTGGGGTTTAAGGCATTTTTGGGCGGTTGGAAACCGCGTCTACACGGGCAAAATCTGCCTACGCAGGTTAAAAGATTTCTTTCTTATCATAAGCTGTTACGCAGCTAAATTTGATAACCATAATTTACTTGAACTTTGTGGTGCGGGCATCTTGCCCGCTAGAATTATACAAACTAGGCGGTTAGAAACCGCGTCTACACAGACAAAACCCACCTTCGTGGGTTAAATTCCTCTTGGAAGGACTTTGTTTGTATAGCCGCTATATAATCAATCTTTTAGGCTAAAAAATGGGTTTCTAACTTAAACCTAAAAAACCAGCAATTAACGGTAATAACTTACCACATTCTTCAACTAATTTGGCCGCCGTTGGTAAATTAGCAATTGTTCCTTTTAACATTGTGATTGCTGTATCTGCTAAATCCTGTTTTTCTTGAGGATTTTGGGCGGCTTCTGCTAAAGATTTGACTTGTTTTAAGGCCTTTTCTTTGTCTTTTGCTGTTAAATCAGTATCAGTTTCAATTGCGGTTTTTAATTGTGTCAATAATTCTTTAATTCCTGGTTTATCGGGTTCGGGTGCTGTTGCTAATTCATTAATAGTATTTATGACTGTACCACTGATTTCACCTAAATTCAAAGCTTGTCCACTGGCGTTAAAATCTCTACCGATATTACCAATTTCAATTTTACGGCTAGAATCATTATTCACGTTGTTAATCTCCTGTATAATCTTGTTTTCAATACTTGTCTGTTGATCTGCTAATGACTTACTTATATTAACAAGTTCTGAGTAAAATTGTTTAATATCTTTTATTTGCTGTTTATGATCGTCTATTCGCTCATCCTTTGCTTGTAAAAGTGATTTATATTTTTCTTCAACTGCTGCTAATGCTAATTGATAATTTTCAGTAAAATCGCTGTGAATCTTTTCTTTATTCGCATTCTCAGGAACAGCAACTTTAACAACAACTACCCCATCACCTTTATTTTCAATACTTTGGATAACTAATTCTGTATCTTGATTTTCAACTTGCACTTTTTTGAAAGCAGTAATAAAAGCCTTCCAGTCAATACCATTACGGAAAATTAAATCAACAGTATTTAAAACCTCTTCAAATAATTTAGTAAATTCTCCTGGTTGAAATTCTCCACTACTCGGACGACGTTCCCGGTTATCTGTTCCCGGTTTGGGATCTTCTAAAAGATAGACAAAACGACAATCTACATGATCTAATATCGTTGTACTTTCAATATTCCAAGCTTCCACACAAGCACCTGTCATTTGAGCTTTGGTGAAATTAGTACCAATGGCTTGAGTAAGAGTCAGATTTGCCCATTCTAAATTAGCTTCTTGAAAGGTGGCTTCTATAATATCAGCATTTTTAAAATTAGCTTCTTTCAAGTCTCCACCTATTAGGTTTGCACCTCTGAGGTTAGCACCAATATAAGATTTATTTCTACCATTTAAAGTAATAAGCAAATTGAGAACAGCAGGGTTACTTAATATGGTATTTCCCGGTCTAGCAAAATCGAGTTTTTTGGCCTCATAAAAACGAGTGCGCGTTAGATTTGCTTTTCTGAAATCCGTGTTTTTCAGGATTGCACCAGTAAAATCAGCGTCAGTTAAATCAGCACCATAAAAACTTGTGCCTCCTGTTGCAGCAAAAGCAATAGCATAAGAGCGAATCCAAGGATCTCTTTCGTCTCCCTTTAAACTACGCCAGCCGATATAAGCACTAAAAATTACAAAAACTACAGCGACGGGAAATACAAAACAGTGTTTCAATATAACAGCAAAGATCAAGGCAAAGAAAATGGTAAAGAAAATGGCAAAAATAAAGGTGAAAGCGAAGGAGAAGACAAACGTGAAGGTTACAGAACAGGTGACTACACCAGTAAAAGCCAAAACAAGTAATCCCATTGAAATTCCTTGTATGGGTGAAGCCGAGGTAACAGCCGAAACTGCTACGACACCAAAGGCGACGGCGACCATTCCTAAACCTGCCAATAAACCTTTACGAGCAGTAATGATACAAAAAATAGCTAATGTAATGAGTGCGACTATACCAGCGATTATATTTTTACTTAAAGCAGAGGATAACAATACAGCAGAAACCGTGGAAAAGAACCCTGATAGCGCTGACAGTAACAACGTAATTATTAGTAACCCAATTATCCAACGTCCTTGTAGTCCAGCCTTAGTGCCTGTAAAATCAGCACCTTTAAGGGTAGCGTTGGTAAAATCTACTCCTCTAATATCAGCTTGACTAAAGTTCGCACCTGTCAGGTCTTGACCTTTAAAAGAGCGTCCCTGAAGATTTTGACCGCTGTAGTCTGGTGGCATAATCACATCCGCAAGAGATTATCTGTTAAATTGTACACTTATTTGCGAGTATTATTCCAGGTTTTAGTCAAATTATGTTAAATTTTGTGAAAATTGCTTATTACTACCTATGCCAGAGATAAAGACTGAAAATAACCAGTTGAGGATTTTTGCTGATTTTTCTTCACCGAAAATGACTACAATGAATGTTAATGCTAGATAATGGGGAAGCCTTGACATTTACCCAACCTAGCCCGGAACCAAAGAACTAACAACTATGCGAACTCACTATTGCGGCGAACTCCGAAAAGAACATATTGGTGAAACTGTTACCTTTTACGGATGGGTAGACCGTCGCCGCGATCACGGTGGTGTGATATTCTTAGATTTGCGCGATCGCTCTGGTATTGTCCAAATCGTCAGCGACCCCCAGCGCACCCCAGACTCCTATGAACAGGCTAACGCACTCAGAAATGAATATGTTGTAGCTATCACCGGTAGAGTTACCCAACGTCCTCCAGAATCTCTAAATCCTCGACTTCCTACTGGCGAAGTGGAAATCTATGCGGATAAAATAGAACTACTCAACGCCGTCCGTAAACAATTACCTTTCCAAGTTTCCACCGCAGACACGGAAACAGTCAGGGAAGACTTGCGGTTAAAATATCGTTATTTGGACTTACGACGGGAACGCATGGCGCAAAATATGCAATTGCGTCATCAAGTCATCAAAGCCATGCGGCGCTACCTGGAAGACTTAGAAGGTTTTATTGAAATTGAAACCCCCATTCTCACCCGTTCTACTCCCGAAGGGGCGCGAGATTATATTCTTCCCAGTCGCGTGAATGAGGGTGAATGGTTTGCTTTACCGCAATCTCCCCAACTTTTCAAACAATTATTGATGGTATCAGGCATGGATAGATACTATCAAATTGCGCGATGTTTTCGAGATGAAGATCTACGGGCTGATAGACAACCGGAGTTTACTCAATTAGACATGGAAATGAGTTTCATGTCTGAAGATGAAATTATCGAACTTAACGAAAAGTTAGTTTGTCATATTTTCAAAACCGTTAAAGGAATTGATTTACCTCGTCCTTTTCCTCGTCTTCCTTACGCGGAAGCTATGAACCGTTACGGAAGCGATAAACCAGATACCCGTTACGGTTTAGAATTAGTTGATGTTTCTGACGTTTTAAAAGATTCCGGTTTTAAAGTTTTTCGAGAAGCTGTTGCTAACGGTGGGATTGTTAAAATTCTCCCCATTCCTAACGGTAACGATGCAATTTCTAATGTTCGCATTAAACCAGGTGGAGATATTTTCCGAGAAGCCGCAGAAGCAGGTGCGAAAGGTTTAGCATATATCCGCGTGCGGGAAAATGGCGAAATTGACACCATTGGCGCAATTAAAGATAATTTGACACCGGAACAAAAGCAGGAAATTTTAACAAGAACAGGTGCAAAAGCTGGACATTTGTTATTATTTGCGGCTGCTGATACAAACACCGTTAATAAGACTTTAGACAGAATCCGTCAATTTGTGGCTAAGGAATTTAAGTTAATTGAGAAAGACAAAATTAACTTCCTGTGGGTGACAGAATTCCCCATGTTTGAATGGAATGCTGATGAAAAACGTTTAGAAGCATTACATCACCCATTTACAGCGCCTCATCCTGATGATATCAATGATTTAAAAACCGCCCGCGCTCAAGCTTATGATTTGGTTTTAAATGGGTTTGAAGTTGGTGGGGGAAGTTTGCGAATTTATCAGCGAGAAGTTCAAGAACAGGTGTTTTCAGCTATTGGTTTATCAACGGAAGAAGCACAAAGTAAATTCGGCTTTTTGTTAGAAGCTTTTGAATATGGAACTCCTCCCCATGGTGGTATTGCTTACGGTGTAGACCGTTTGGTAATGTTGTTATCTGGAGAAGAATCAATTCGTGATGTGATTGCTTTTCCCAAGACTCAACAAGCTCGTTGTTTGTTAACAGATGCTCCTGCAAGTGTAGACGCAAAACAATTGAAAGAGTTGCACGTTGCTTCGACTTTTAAACCTAAGGTGTAAGGTTTGATTATTCCCTCTGCTTTTTGTGGGGGGTTTAATTTTGACAAGACTTTGCCCAAAGAAACACTATCAGATCATGATCAACTAGATTCTCTAATGTGACATTTTTCTGATACAATCAAAAATCCGACTCTTTTAACATAGATTGACGTATGAGCAAGGGTACACTATTTGACAAAGTTTGGGACTTACACACCGTTGGTACAATGCCATCAGGATTAACGCAACTATTTATTGGACTACATCTTATTCATGAAGTTACAAGTCCCCAAGCCTTTGCGATGCTCAAAGAAAGGGATTTAAAAGTATTATTTCCAGAACAGACTATAGCCACAGTTGATCATATTGTTCCCACAGAAAACCAAGCCCGTCCCTTTGTGGATAGCATGGCCGAAGAAATGATTCAGGCATTAGAAAAGAATTGTCAAGAAAATGATATAACTTTTTACAATATTGGTTCAGGGAATCAAGGTATAGTTCACGTCATTGCCCCGGAATTGGGACTGACGCAACCGGGAATGACCATCGCTTGTGGAGATAGCCACACATCAAGTCATGGTGCATTTGGAGCGATCGCCTTTGGTATCGGTACAAGCCAAGTTAGAGACGTTCTCGCCTCCCAAACCCTATCATTATCAAAATTAAAAGTCCGCAAAATCGCCGTTAACGGCAGATTAAAACCCGGAGTTTACGCCAAAGACGTAATATTGCATATTATCCGAATCCTGGGCGTAAAAGGTGGTGTAGGCTACGCTTACGAATTTGTCGGCACTACTTTTGAGCAGATGAACATGGAAGAACGGATGACCGTTTGTAACATGGCCATAGAAGGTGGGGCAAGATGCGGATACGTCAACCCCGACAAAATTACTTACGATTATCTAAAAAATAGAGACTTTGCCCCCAAAGGTGCAGACTGGGAAAAAGCTGTTTCTTGGTGGGAATCTCTCAGTAGTCATGCTGATGCCGAATATGATGATGTCGTAGTATTTAATGCCGAAGACATTCCCCCCACAGTCACATGGGGAATTACACCAGGTCAAGGAATTGGTGTAGATGAAAAAGTCCCCACAGCCGCAGAACTCCCAGAAGAAGACCGCTTTATCGCCGAAGAAGCATATCGCTACATGGATTTATATCCAGGTCAACCCATTCAAGGAACAAAAATTGATATCTGCTTCATTGGCAGCTGCACCAACGGACGCATAAGCGACCTCAGAGAAGCCGCCAAAATCGCCCAAGGTCGCCAAGTTGCCAAAGGTGTAAAAGCCTTTGTAGTTCCCGGTTCAGAACGAGTCAAAAAAGAAGCCGAAGCCGAAGGACTAGATAAAATCTTTGTTCAAGCTGGCTTTGAATGGAGAGAACCAGGTTGTTCCATGTGTTTAGCCATGAACCCCGACAAACTCCAAGGCAGACAAATCAGCGCCTCCTCCTCCAACCGCAACTTTAAAGGCAGACAAGGATCATCCTCCGGTCGCACCTTACTCATGAGTCCCGCAATGGTAGCCACAGCAGCCATAAAAGGCGAAATCGCCGACGTGCGCGAACTATTGTAACCCTCCTCTTCCTTTGCGCCTACTCTTCGAGATCACGAAGCGTGATTGCGCCTTTGCGTGAGCCTTTTATTAACTCAAAACTATGGTAAGTGAAGTAAAACAAATATCCGGTAACGCCGTTCCCCTCATTGGTAACGACATAGACACCGACCGAATTATCCCCGCCCGCTACTTAAAAGCCATCACCTTTGACGACTTAGGAGCAGGCGTATTTGTGGACGATAGAAAAGCCTTAAATGGTGAACACCCATTTGACCAAATCCATTACCAAGGCGCGAAAATCCTCATCGCTAACCGCAACTTTGGCTGTGGTTCATCACGGGAACACGCGCCCCAAGCCCTGGCTAAATGGGGAATTAAAGCCCTGATTGGTGAAAGCTTCGCGGAAATCTTTTTTGGTAACTGCGTGGCAATGGGGATACCATGCGTAACTGCTGAATTTGAAGTAGTTAAACAGTTGCAAGAATTAGTTATCGCTAATCCTCAAGAAGTCCTTACCATAGATTTGGAAAAATTGCAAGTAAAAATTGGTAATTTTACTGCCTCAGTTGTCATGAGTGAAGGCACAAGAAGCGCTTTTATTGCGGGAACTTGGGACGCTTGCGGACAGTTGGTAGCAAATGCCCAACAGGTAAAAGCAACAGCAGCAAAATTACCTTACATTGCTTGGGGTCATTTAGCAGCTAGTTAGTCGGTGATCTTTTTGCCTCTGTGGTAGTATTTTATCGAACCACAGAGGCACAGAGAACACAGAGAAAAGATCATATTGAATTAATTATTAGATGAATGCAATTAATTATTGGTTAATGAAGTCAGAACCAGCAGTTTATAGTATTACTGACTTAGAACAACAACGAGAAACAATTTGGGACGGTGTGCGTAATTATCAAGCCCGGAATTTTCTCAGACAAATGCACATAGGAGATTTAGCATTTTTCTATCATTCTAATGCTGAACCTCCGGGGATTTTTGGCTTAATGCGAGTTGTGAAAACAGGTATTGCTGACCCGACACAATTTGATATAAATAGTAAATATTATGATAGCAAATCAACTCTTGAATCTCCCCGTTGGCAAACTGTGAAAGTGGAATTTGTGGAAGTTTTTAGTAATCCACTTTCACTATCAACACTCAAATTAAAGTTTAGTGATGATGAATTATTAGTAGTGAAAAAAGGTAATCGTCTATCAATCAATCCTGTCATAGAATCAGTCGGAAGAGAGATATTAGAAATGGGAAGAGATATTTAGCAATCCTAAAATAAGATATTAAAATTTCTTCCTTCTCTACCTCTGTGTTCTCTGTGCCTCTGTGGTTCGATATCAGTTCTTTGTCGGTAAAATAGTATGATATATATAGTTCCTAAAAATATTCTCTATCAAATTGTAGGGAGTGAAATTTATGACTGAACAAGATAATAATAACTCCTGGAAAAAAAAGATAACTGGGGTGTTTAATCAAGCTACCGATAAATTAACCCAACTTTTACCAATAGAACAAGTTACACAAACTGTAGGACAATGGTTTAGTGTGAGTGATACTCAAGTTGCGGAAATTCTCGAAACTATTCGGGCTGAATTACCAACTACGGAAGCTTTGCTATTAGGAAAACCCCAAGCGGGTAAAAGTTCGATTGTCAGGGGTTTAACTGGGGTATCTGCGGAAATTATCGGACAGGGTTTTCGTCCTCATACCCAAAATACCCAACGTTACGCATATCCTGCTAATGATTTACCATTGCTGATTTTTACAGATACGGTAGGTTTAGGAGATGTCAGTCAAGATACTGAAGCTATTATTCAGGAATTAATCGGCGATTTACAACAGGAAACAAATAAAGCTAGAGTTTTGATTATCACTGTCAAAATTCATGATTTTGCAACTGATACTTTGCGGCAAATTGCTGAAAAATTACGACAGCAATATCCAGATATTCCCTGTTTATTAGTAGTAACCTGCTTACATGAAGTTTATCCGTCAGAAGTTGCCAATCATCCTGATTATCCCCCAGATTTTCTAGAATTGCAGCGGGCATTTATCGCCATTAAAGAAAATTTTTCAGGTTTATATAATAGTGCGGTTTTAATTGATTTCACTTTAGAAGAAGATGGTTATAATCCTGTATTTTACGGTTTAGAAGGACTGCGAGATAATTTATCCCAACTCCTCCCAGAAGCAGAATCAAAGGCAATTTATCAATTATTAGATCAACAAGCTGGCGAAAAATTAGGTAATATTTATCGAAACGCTGGCAGACGTTATATTTTGCCATTTTCTATCATGGCGGCAACTTTGTCCGCTGTGCCTTTACCTTTTGCGACTATGCCCGTTTTAACTGCCTTGCAGGTGTCCATGGTGGGATTGTTGGGTAAATTATATGGACAGACTATCACACCATCTCAAGCTGGGGGTATTGTCAGTACCATTGCCGGTGGTTTTGTCGCCCAAGCGGTAGCACGGGAATTAATTAAATTTATCCCTGGTTTTGGCAGCGTTATTGCGGCATCGTGGGCAGGGGCTTATACATGGGCTTTAGGTGAAGCTGCTTGTGTGTATTTTGGCGATTTAATGGGTGGGAAAAAACCCGATCCTCAAAAAATTCAAGCAGTCATGCAAGAGGCTTTTACAGGGGCAAAAGAACGGTTTAAGGGGATGAAAAGTTAAATGAATGCAGAATTTAGAATTTAGAATTTAGAATTACGTTTTGCAACGGGGATTTTACCCCGACGCAAAACCCGCTGCTTGTAGAAGCAGGGGACTTTAACCCCCAAAGGTAAGTTAAAGAGGGTTTCGCGCCCAGACGCTAAGGAGCAAAGGCGCAAAGGAAGAAATTTTTGGAAATTTGAAGTTTTAATTATCCAATAAGCGTTACTCTAGACGGTAAAGTTCAAATATTATTGTCAGTAACTCAACCCTAAAGGGATTGAGCTTGTAAGAGAAATCAAACAAGCTGTACTGACCAGACCACCCTGAGCGACTTGCCCTGAGCGATGTCGAAGGGTAGTCGAAGGGTAGCCGTTATTTGAGTCACGACACCTCGGAATGCGTTCGCGCCAGCGTGCCGTCAGGCATAGCTAGTTCCCCGCTCTGTCGCTGTAAGTTAAACAGTTCTAAAGTCACTGGAACAGTGCTTTCAGCCTAACAAGCTCTTATAACAGGTCGAAGCTAACATCACCCCAGAAATGGGAGGCTCTATTGAGCAAAACATTATGCGTACAGGGTTGTGAAATTTGAAATGGTAATTGTCCCATTGAAAGTGCAATACAAAAGCACACCGAATCGAACAACTCCAAGGCGGTAATGGTTAAGCAAAGACTGACTGCGGTTAAAACCGCTCGTGCCGTTTCCCTCTCAGCACGCTTTGTGACTGAGTTTCCCACATCCCGCGAAGTTTTATGACACCGGAAGAAATAGCAGGTACGTTAACAGAGTTATTTAGTGCTGAAGTTGTAAAATCTATTGCCCCTGGTTCTTGGCAGGTAGAAACTCCTGATTTTCGGTTATTGGTGCTGCTTTCAGATGATAATTCTTGGTTGCGAGTATTGCTGCCAATTATGCCTTTACAAGAGGCCGCAGCATTTCTCACCCAGTTTCTAGAAGCTAATTTTGATGATACCCAAGAAGCACGGTATGCTGTATATGACGGGGTAGTATGGGGGGTATTTCAGCATAATAGTGGCACTTTAAGTAATGCAGATTTTGCTAATGCCATCGCTCGCCTGATTTCATTATATCAAGCCGGTGTTAATGATGTTTTTAATAATTTGGTGGAAGCTCGTATGCGCGAAATTATTAAAGCAGCTAAACAACAGGGACAATCTCTAGAAGCCACTATGCAAAATCTAGACCGTTTTTATGCGGAAGGATTATTAGGAGATATTGACCAAAATCCCGAGACAAGATTACAAGTTTTAGCGGCTTGGCAACGACAATTAGAACGTCTTTGGGTGGAAATGTAAAGAAGGTAATCGGGAAATAGGGGAGATATTTACCAATTACAAATAACAACATCGTAAAAATTATTAAAGCAAACTCTAAGGAATCCGGGGAATGACACTTGCAGAAATCCAAACTCAAATCAAAAACCAAGTAGCTAAAATTGAAGAGCAACAACAAGCATTGTTAGATTCTCAAAAAGAATTATCTTTGCTTTTGGAGAAGAAAAAAATCATGGAACAAGTAGCATACAAAAAAATTAAAGCAGCCGTCCAGTTATTAAGAGAAGCCCAAGCTGATTTAGAGTTTACGAATGAAGATATTCTCGACATCACTAAATCAAAAATGATTAGCCCTGAAGGAGAAAATGACTTTGACATAGAAGAATATAACCAGAATAGTTTAATTTTAGGGTCTATAGAAATTGATCTAGAAAAATCTGAACTTAGTATTGCAGAAGGTCAAAAAGAATTGGTCAATGCCTTAACGGAGAAACTAGATGATTTTGAATTTGCTTTATCCTGTTTACCTGTAGAAGAAAGAGATTGTGCAAGAGTAAAGCTACAATCTATCATAGGTAATTTTGTAAAGTAGTAATAAACTTCCGGATCAATTCCTAAAACTGCTTAACTTCCGCAATAAATTTATTACCACCAGCAAAACATCAATTTATGGATATTGTTGAAACTCTTAAAGCCGATTATGCTAGATTTCCGGTAAATCAAACTTACAGCATTTATGCCGATGATGTTTATTTTCAAGATGCTGTTTTCAAGTTTCGGGGAATTGAACTTTACAAATGGATGATTAAATTCATTCAAACTTTTTTCTCCAATCTCAAACTAGATTTACATACTATCCAATCTCAGCAAGAAAATATTAAAACTGAATGGACTATGAGTTGGAATTCTCCTTTACCTTGGAAACCTCACATTTCTGTTTCTGGTTGGAGTGAATTACGTCTAAATGCTGACGGTTTAATCGTTTCCCATATTGATTATTGGCACTGTTCCCGTTTGGATGTCATTAAGCAGCATTTCATTTCTGTGAAAAATCAATCATAATGTAAATAAATGTAAACAAAATTCAGGCAGTAAGGAATCATTGATGCGAGTAATTTTAATGACAGGGAAAGGTGGCGTGGGTAAAACCTCCGTTGCCGCAGCCACTGGACTCCGTTGTGCAGAACTCGGCTATCGGACATTGGTTTTAAGTACGGACCCAGCCCACTCCCTTGCTGATAGCTTTGACGTTGAATTAGTCCATGATGCCCGCCTTGTTCGTCCTAATTTATGGGGTGCAGAATTGGATGCACTGCGAGAATTAGAAGGTAATTGGGGGGCTGTCAAACGCTATATTACCCAAGTTTTACAAGCCAGTGGTTTAGACGGGATACAAGCGGAAGAGTTAGCAATTTTACCAGGCATGGATGAAATTTTCGGCTTGGTGAGAATGAAACGTCATTATGATGAAGGGGAATTTGACGTTTTAATTATTGATTCTGCCCCGACTGGTACAGCATTACGGCTGTTAAGTTTGCCTGAAGTTGGCGGTTGGTATATGCGTCGTTTTTATAAACCGTTCCAAAATATTTCCGTAGCCCTAAGACCATTTGTAGAACCTATTTTTAAACCCATTGCTGGTTTTTCTTTACCAAATAAAGAGGTAATGGACGCACCTTATGAGTTTTACGAGCAAATTGAAGCTTTGGAAAAAGTTTTAACTGATAATACTCAAACCTCAGTCCGTCTAGTTACCAATCCCGAAAAAATGGTAATTAAGGAATCTCTTCGCGCTCACGCTTATCTAAGTTTGTATAATGTAGCCACAGATTTAGTTATTGCTAACCGGATTATTCCTCAAGAAGTTACAGATCCATTTTTCCAACGGTGGAAGGAAAATCAAGAACAATACCGTCAAGAAATTCACGACAATTTTCTCCCTCTCCCAGTCAAAGAAGTCCCTCTCTACTCTGAAGAACTGTGTGGTTTAGCAGCTTTGGAAAGGTTGAAAGAAACTCTGTACAAAGATGAAGATCCAACTCAGATTTATTATAAAGAAACCACAATCAGAGTGGTAAAAGATAATAACCAATACAGTTTGGAACTTTATCTCCCCAATATTCCTAAAAGCCAAATTCAACTGAAAAAAACGGGAGATGAATTAAACATTACTATTGGCAATCATCGCCGTAATTTGGTATTACCTCAAGCTTTGGCAGCACTGCAACCAGCAGGAGCAAAAATGGAAGATGATTATCTGAAAATTCGCTTTGCTGACAATGTAAATTCCATGTAGGATTTGAGATCCCGGACTTCTTTAAGAAGTCCGGGATCTGTTTATTTGTTGTGCAAAAATATCTATAGCGGCAGATAAATGAGATAATCAGAGCGATCGCTCTCATGCCCGGATTTCTCACAAAGAAAAGAAAAAAAGGGGTCAAAAACTGCGAAAATGTATATGTAAAAAGCATTTCAGCAATTATAAAATATGACCCCAATAAGAACAGATAGTACACCAAAACAGTTCACTTTTAAACAAGAAAAACTCCCTCCAGTAGTAGTGAATTTCCAGGGTGGTAAAGTAACATCGGATGCAGGTCTAAGTTTAATTGCGGAAATAGACCGAAAATTGCAAATAACATCACGTTTAGCTTTGGGTTTCCAAGACTACAGAAAGCCAAATAAGACGTTACATCCCATAGAAAGCTTATTAACACAACGGATATATGGCTTAATCATGGGATATGAAGACTTAAATGACCATGAAGAATTACGTCATGATCTTAATTACTTTACAAACAATATTTGTATCGGCTCAATAAGTAGGGGTAAGAGAGGAAAATAGATGAAACGAGGTACACACAGTGTCATAGAATAGGAGACATGAAGCAAAAAAATATTGAGAGTGACAAATCAATATCAGATTTACTGCAAACCATCGAGCCAAAAGGGATTGCAGACGAATCAATGCGTCATACAGTAGAGGTATTACTGAATCTAATAGAGCAATTAGAATTAAAAGTCAAAGGCTTAGAGTCAGAAAATCAACGGTTAAAAGATGATTTCAACCGCTTGAAGGGAGAACAAGGTCAGCCAGACATAAAAGCCAAGAATAAGAAAGGGTTTGAGAATAAGCACTCATCAGAACAAGAAAGAAAAACCCCAAAAAAGCACTCCAAGGGCAGTAAAAATCAAGCAATTAAAATAAACAGAGAAGAAATATTAGAATACCCCCAAGACAAACTACCAGCAGATGCAGAGTTTAAAGGATATGAAGAAGTAATAGTCCAAGACATCATCCTGACAACCGATAACGTACTATTTCGGAAAGAGAAATACTACTCACCCTTAGAAAAGAAAACCTATTTGGCAGAACTGCCAAGCGGTTACGAAGGAGAATTCGGTCCAGGAATAAAAACCTTAGTTATCAGCTTGTATTACGGGGGCAACATGACCCAAGGCAAGTTGTTAGAATTTTTAGAGGATATTGGTATTTCCATGTCAGCGGGGTATTTATCTAATCTACTGATTAAAAACCATGCTGATTTTGAAACAGAAAAAACAGAAGTATATTCAGCAGGACTAGAGAGTAGTCCTTGGCAACACTTTGACCAGACTGCTGCCCGCGTTGGTGGGGTCAACCATACCACTAATGTCATCTGTAACCCTTTATATACAGTCTACTTGACAACTCCCAAGAAAGACCGATTGACTGTACTCAAAGGCTTGCAGAATGCTAAAGAACTGGAATTTATTCTCAATCAATTTACTTATGAGTTATTGATAAATTTCCCGCTACCGAATAAATATAAAGACGCTCTCCAACTATTACCGCAAGAAACCGTGTTGAACTCCGAACAGTTTCTTGCTCTACTGGATACCTATCTACCCAAACTGGGTTCTCAACAACGAACTCGAATCATGGAAGCCGCAGCTATTGCCTTCTATCATCAACAAACTAATTGGCCAGTGGTGCAAACGCTCGTCTGTGATGATGCCCCCCAATTCAAGTTACTGACTGATAATATTGCTTTATGTTGGGTGCATGAGGGACGACATTATAAAAAGTTAAGTCCGTTTATTGCTTGTCACCAAACGATTTTAAAAGATTTCCTGGATAATTTCTGGAAATATTACCGGAAATTATTAGCTTATCGAGATTCTCCTTGTCAGGAGCAAGCTGACGAACTCAGGTCGGAATTTTGGACGCTTTTTTCTACAGAAAGTGGTTATCAACAGAACTCTTTCCCCGATATATTGAGCGGATACCTAATAGTAATGTTAGCAAAATGCTGGTTATTCATTCATGTTATGGTAGGTAGCAACGGCAGAAGGTGAAATCCGATTCAAGTAGCGGAAAATCCAATATTTAAATATCGTATCTAAAATCACGGGAAATGTGGCAATAAATAAGAAAATAAAATCTCGATTGGCTGGTAATCCCCAATGCCGTGATATTCCTTCTAAGAGAACTTCCCAACCGTGAGGAGAGTGAAAGCCGACAAAAACATCGGTGAATAAAATGATAATAAATGCTTTAGCACTATCGCTTAAACCATAGACTACATTATCAAAGAAATCTTTTAATACAGCGATATCAGATCTGCTAACAAGTAATAAGATAGTGAAAGTAATTACCGCGAAAATATCAGCAAATACATTTTTAATGGCATTATCACTTTCTTTGCGAAATTCCTTTTTTACTTCCTCTGCTTTCTCCTTCATTTTTGTTTCTAATTCTTCAGCCCCAAGCGCAGGTGCATTACTAATTAAGGCTTCAAATTTGATTCTTTCTTCAAACCTTTGTAATGCTAATAATCCTTCTTCTTCCATTTCTCCATTTAAGAAAACTTCTACTGTTTTCTCATTTCGGAAATGTTCTACCAATGGACCAACAATTAAAGCTTTGGATAATTGATGAGTCAGAAGAGGAACGATAATAAGTAGCAGTATAAACCGAATTGAGATAATACTTCTTTGTTGGGCTTTACGAAAATTTTTAACTACATTTTGTTCAGATTCTGGATCTAATTCTACTTGTAGCCGCGTAATTGTGCTTAAAATTGAGCGGGGTAAAATACCTGTAGTATTAGTTTTTCCTTTCGTTATATTTTTGGGGGATTTATTTGATGTTTTAGGGATAAATTGTGGAGAATTAACTAAATCTGTGGAAGATTCAACAGGTTGAGAATTGACATTTTTATAATTTGCGTCTATATCATTATTAGTGTATTTAGATGTAATTTGATCAATGAATTCTAGTTTCTGTAAAATTGATGCTGGGCTAGAATATTCTATCCCCACTTTGATAGCAGCTTTTTGTTTAGATTCATTCGCAAACCACCGACTGGCTTTGAATTCCGTCAGCCGCATTTGGACAGTTTTTAATAACTTTTGCAAATCTCCTTGAAAATAATCCATGACGCTGGTGCTGTGCATGGTAAATTCGGAGTCTATTTTGTTACCATTGAAGTGTTTATCTTCAATTTCCTTAATTTGTATAGCCGCTTGATAAGCTGTATCTAAAGAACGTTCTGGTGTCAGTAGATACCATCTGTAAGCAGCTAGTAAAAAGGGGTATATTTTTTGGCTAAACACGGTATTTTTCATCGAGACAATTATTTGGCATTATTCACTAAATTCTTAAACTTAAGTTAACGCAAAAACCATGCTTTCTGATTCCCTTTGGATTTTTGGTACTAGTCGTAGTGGTAAAACTACTCGCTTGGTAAACCAGTTTAGTGCTTGGTTGCAAATTGATAGTCAAGTACCTGATTTATTTTATAATAAAAATATTCACAATTCCCAACCTCAACCTATAGATTCAAAGGTGAATTTACACCAAAAAGAACTAGGTATTTTATTGTTAGCTGCTAATGATGATAACCGCAGGGAATTAGCTGATAGAGTTACCACTTTAACATTAGGAAAATATCCTATTCGCGTTAAAACAGCTTTGGGTTTTTTCCAAGATGAGGTGATTTTATTTTGGCCGTTACTAATTGATTCGTTGTCAATTAAAGCTCAATTTCCCGTCAGATTACGCCCAGAAACGGAACAAGAATTGGCGACAAAACTCTGGAGTTGTCAGTTAGATTCAGAGGTTTTGCGGCGTGTAGGGATGAATGAAAATCGTTTAGTCAGACGTATCCTGGATTTATGGCAATTAGCAGCTTATAGCGGTGTACCCTGTGAAGACATTCCTAAAATATTGCACAGTGGTTTAGAAGATAGTTCTATCAATTTAGAACCACAGTTTTTGGGTTCTTTACTACTAAATTGGCGGAATTGGTGTTTAGAACGGGGGTTATTGACTTATGCGCTAATTACTGAACTGTATCACCAAAAATTATTAACTAATAGTAGCTATCAGGAACATCTAAAACAACGCTATCAGGGCATCATAGCAGATGATGTAGATGATTATCCGGCGATCGCTGCTAACTTATTTGAATTTTTATTAGATGCTGGGGCTGTGGGCGCGTTTAGCTACAATTTTCATGGGAAGGTACGCTGGGGTTTAGGTGGAGATCCTGAATATCTATCCAGATTATCTGCCCGTTGTCAAGTAGAAAATTTAACTAACCCACCTTTGGATAGTTTGGGTTATTCTCTCACCAGTCAAATGGTAGAATTGGTAACACAGCCGATGACGATGTTGAGTTTACCCAGTTATGTCCAGCCGATTCAAACCACTTCCCGCGCCCAGCTATTACGCCAAACAGCCGAGATGATTATTGATGGGGTTAAATCCGGGGAAGTAGCGGCAGATGAGGTAGCAATTATTGCACCGGGTTTAGATGCGATCGCTCGTTATACCTTGGTAGAAATATTAACTAAACAAAATATCGAAGTTGCATCTCTCAACGAACAACGCCCTTTAATCAGTTCCTCGGTAGTCAGAGCATTACTTACCCTCATGGCTCTAGTTTACCCCGGTTTAGGACGGTTAGTAGATAGGGATGCGGTGGCGGAAATGTTGGTGGTTTTGAGTCAATATCAAACTCAAAATGGAGAGGAAAAAGAATTCCATCATTCTAAAATAGATCCAGTGCGGGCTGGGTTAATCGCCGATGCTTGTTTTGTTCCCCACCCCGACACACCCAATTTGTTACCCGTGAAAACCTTTGAACGTTGGGATAGAATTGGCTATATTGCTACTCAGTCCTATGAAGAAATATTACAATGGATTCAAGCACAACGGGAGCAATATCACCAGCGCCTTCTCCTCACACCTATTTTTTTCTTATACCAAGCTATTCAAGACTTTGTGTGTAATGATAAAAACCCTTCATATCAAGAATTAGCAGCATTAAGAGAATTATTAGAAACAGCCCAACATTATTGGGAAATAGACACCCGCTTAAAACAAACTGATCCTCTATTTCTTTCGCTGCATACACCAGAAACTCTCAGTATTACCATTATTGATAGCGATAGCGTGGCGATAGCCATATTTATTCAACTGCTGCGACGGGGGACAATTACCGCAAATCCCTATCCTGTAGGTGCTATCAGTAGCAGTAGAAAAGCTGTAACTTTAGCAACTATATTTCAGTATCGTGCAAGTAGAAAAAATCACCGTTGGCATTTTTGGTTAGATATTGGTTCACCTTTGTGGGCAAAAGGTGGTGCAGCTACATTGTTTGGTGCTACCTTATTTTTACAGGATAGGTTAGGACAACCTTGGACAGCAGCAGATGAAGAATTAGCCGAAGAAGAAAGATTACAAAGAATTGTCGCTGATTTGCTGGCGCGGGTGTCTGATAAATTGTATTTGTGTCACAGTGATTTGGCTGTCAATGGACAGGAACAAATTGGCCCTTTATTACCTTTAGTTCATGCTTGTGAAGTGGTGTAAATAATTGGCAATTTCCATAACTATAAATAAAACCTCTATGGAATTATAGAGGCTTTTTATTTAAAATCTATTTACCGACTCTTAGCTTTTCATTGCTTTTTTAGCAATCCCCATTTCCACCATTCCCATTTCCATTAGAAGAGTTAAGATCAGTAGGAATTATCTTAGTTCCTGATTGATTTAAACTGAATGTACCGGAAGGATCTGCTTTGAATACTGCGGGGCTAATTCCGGAACTTCCTGCTGAAGAATTATACAAAAGAAACTCTCCTGGATAAGTGCCGCTTTCTCCCGGTTTTAAAGTTTGTTGTTGTAGGGGTGACTTCTCCCCAAAATTATAAAAAATCCTCGGTGCTTCTGTATTATTTTTAAGTGTAAATCCTCCAGCAATATTAGAAGCTTGTTCCGAACTTAATTCCGATAAACAATTTTCATCAAAAGCGTTTAAAGAAGTATCTTTTTTTGTCTGGGAAGTCGTCAAATTTGCTTGCAACATAATCTTATATCTCCAAAATAAAATAGTTGGAATTAACCTGCTATAAACAGATTATGCTTTAATAAAAGTAATTTAATTAATCCTGAGTTAGATATTTTAAATTAACCCTAAGATAGATGACTGACATTAATATGATGAGAGATATTCAGTTTCCTGACCTAGAACAATTGCTTTTCAAGATAGGTTTTACGAAAGTACGAACAACAGGCTCTCAACCGTATTATTAAGATATAAGGATTTAAAATCATCCCCTACTGAAAAACTTGAAATTCAAACTATGAAAATAAAAGTCATTATTCACAAAGAAGAAACTCAAATTCTTCTTTTTGGTTATTTATATTTTTTGGTATTTTGATTTCATTCAGACTCATTTTCTCATTTTTTCTTCTGAATTTATTGTCAATACCTTATTAACAGGATTTAGAGGGTGTTTGAAAAGTTATGGTTGATGTATCAAATATTTTTTACCCCACCCTAACCCTCCCCTTGTAAAGGGGAGGGAACTGGATTTTTATTGTTTCCCCCCAAAGCATAGGGGAAAGGGGGGTAGCAATGTGATGAAAATTACGGAATACCACTTTTCAAACATCCTCTTACGCAACTTTATATTTAAGCTATTTCTGTTACTTATTACACTTATGTCTGTACTAGAAAATGAAGTGCGGAATGTGAGTAGTAAGAAAATAGGGAACAAAAAAATTCTCGGCTTTTTTTGACAAGACAGTGGAGAGTTTTACCGTATGCTATATTACTAGGGAAATAATCGGAGTGTGGTGGTGAATATGACAGATGATTACACAATTCAATTTACTTTTGCTGTTAATGACCCAGAATTAGATGATGACAGACGGCTAAAAATAGCAAGTAAGTTGCTGCGGGAATTACGAGATTCCGACGAAGTGGAAAAAGCAGACCGTGCTGAAGATCTTAACCCAGAAGCAGGAAGTAAGCCAGGTTTTGCAACTTTGATCGGAGTGCTGACAGCACAAGTCAGTATGAAAAATATTAAAACATTTTTAGCCTTTTTGGGCGATCGCTTGGGAGACAAACCCATCGAACTGACTGTCAAAGTCGGTGATAAAGAAGTCAGTATCAAAGCCAAAAGCCGCCAAGAACTGCTAGAAAGCGAAAAAATAGCAAAAGACCTATTAGCCGCAATGGGTGGTGACAATGGCTAAAAAAATGGCTCTACTGATTGGAGTCAGTGAGTATGGTGCAGGTATCCCACCCCTATTATCTGCACTCAATGATGTCCAGGCTATGGAACGAGTTTTGCAAAATCCCAACTTGGGAAATTTTGCACAGGTAGAACGGCTGCTGAATCCTGATTCAGTAGCTATGAGAATAGCAATTCAAAAGCTGTTTAAGAATGCAGGTAAAGAAGATTTATTATTATTCTTTTTTTCTGGACATGGGATTACTAATGATGACAATCATCTCTATTTAGCAACTCGCAATACAGCTAAAAATGACTTTGAAGCCACTGCTGTAGATGCAAATTTTATTCAAACACAATCAAAAAGTTGTTATTCTAAACGACAAGTTTTAATTTTAGATGCTTGTTATAGTGGTGCTTTTGCTAATGGTTGGCACACAAAAAGTATTGGAGTAGATATCAAAAAGCAATTAGGTGCAGAAGGACGAGTTGTGCTTACATCTTCTGGTGCAACTCAAACTTCCTTTGCACAAGAAGGTGCAACACTTTCCCTCTATACTCAATATTTAGTTGAGGGAATCGAGACAGGTGCAGCAGATACAGATAACGATGGCAATATTCATGTCCAGGAACTACACACTTACGCTAAAGCCAAAGTCCAAGCGGTGAAGCCTAACATGACACCAGATATTATTCTGGATAAGGAAGGATACAATATTTTATTGGCTTATGCTCCCAAAAATCCAGAAGCAGAGTATCGCAAATTGGTTGAACAATATGCTCCAAATGGTGAACTAAATGAATTGGCTTTTTTAGTCTTAAAGCCAAAACGGAAAATTCTGGGAATCACAGATACAAAAGCCGAAGAAATAGAAACAGAATTTCTCGAACCTTTTCGTAGACGGTTAGCAAATTTGCAAAGTTACAAACAAGCCTTTGCTAAAGCTGTTGAGCAAAAATATCCGCTAGATGAACATATTTTAAATATACTTAAAGATTATCAGCAAGATGTTTTAGGGTTGAGAGATGAGGATGTAGCATCAATTAAGTTAGAAACTACATCTGTTAAAGAAGCAGAATATCAGAAACAACTTCAAATACAAAAGCAGCAAGAAAAGGAAGCATTGCAACTTCAGCAACAAGCAAAAGCATTATCACAATTACGATTGCAGCAGGAAGCAGAAAGATTGCAACGCCAACGAGAGGCAGAAGCAGCCGAGCAACTAAGATTGCAGGAAGAAGCAGAAAGATTGCAACGTCAGCGAGAGGCAGAAGCAGAAAAAAATAAATCTAGTTATCAGTTAAAGACTTTTCAGTTTAAAACTGCTCAGATAACTTTAAAAAGCTCAATGCTTGGTTTGGTAAAAACACCGGAAATTAAACGTATTGCCAAAAGCGCCGAGTATTTTACCCAAGACTTAGGAAATGGTGTATTACTGGAAATGGTACATATTCCTGGAGGGACTTTTCTTATGGGTTCTCCAGAAAATGAGAAAGACCGAAATTCTTCTGAAAGTCCACAACATCAAGTTACCGTTCCTTCGTTCTTTATGGGTAAATATCCAGTCACTCAAAAACAATGGCGACTTGTAGCTGCTTTACCCAAGGTTAAGATTGATTTAGAATCTGATCCATCGAGGTTTAAAGGTGATGGTTCGACTTCGCTCACCAACAATCTGCCAGTTGAGCGTGTATCGTGGAATCATACTCAAGAATTTTGCGCCAGACTCTCCCGCAAGACAAATAAAGCCTATCGCTTACCTAGTGAAGCCGAATGGGAATATGCTTGTCGTGGAGGAACTACTACACCCTTTTATTTTGGGGAAACAATTTCCACAGAATTGGCAAATTATAATGGTAACTACACCTATGGTGGTGGTGCAAAAGGAGAATATCGAGGAAAAACCACAGAAGTAGGAAAATTTCCTGCTAACCCTTGCGGTTTATACGATATGTGTGGTAATGTATGGGAATGGTGCGAAGATGAGTGGCACGAAAATTATATAAATGCTCCTACTGACGGTAGTGCATGGTCAGATGGTAGCAATTCTTACGCAACGCTGCGGGGCGGGTCTTGGTTCAACAATCCTCAGCTCTGCCGTTCCGCGTATCGCAGCTACGGCAACCGCGACAACCACTACTACTCTTTTGGTTTTCGTGTTGTCTGCGTTGTTGGGAGAATTCTTCAGTAGCCCTTTATACTTTTCCCCTCTTACACTTTGCGCTCTTGATTTTTCCCTTCCCTAGCGTAACGGAGTGGAGCGATAAAAAATATTTTTTTAGATTTTCGGATGCTTGATGAGTGCTTCGTCCATAATACAGAAAACTTTAGATTTAGTCAAGTAGATAATAGCATAGAATAGATCCCCGACTTCTTAAAGAAGTCGGGGATCTGGCAACATCTAAGATATCTTTAAAGTAATTGCTAATTGGTGATAAAATCTCTGATTTTCATCCTGTTTATCCTTTAATCTTGGATATCCTGATTCTGACAATTTACCCTCTTACCTTTGCGTCTTTGCGCCTTTGCGTGAGAAAAAAATATATCTAGATTATGCCACAATAGCGAAACTAGATAAAAGCATTAGGAGTTTTAATTGTGGAGTCCCCCCAAAAACCGTCATACCAACCAGCCGCAATAGAGGAAAAATGGCAACAAACATGGTTAGAACTTGGCTTAGATAAAACCCCTCAAGATACAAACAAGCCCAAATTCTACGCGCTTTCCATGTTCCCCTACCCCTCCGGTAGCTTGCACATGGGTCACGTCCGTAACTATACAATTACAGACGTGATTGCTCGCCTCAAACGGATGCAAGGGTATCGAGTATTACATCCAATGGGTTGGGATGCTTTCGGACTACCCGCAGAAAACGCCGCCATTGATCGAGGTGTACCCCCTGCCAAATGGACATATCAAAATATTGCCCAAATGCGGCAACAATTACAACGTCTGGGTTTATCCTTAGATTGGGAAACTGAACTTGCTACCTGTTCCCCCGATTATTACAAATGGACGCAATGGATATTTCTGCAATTTTTACAAGCAGGTTTAGCTTACCAAAGAGAAGCCGCAGTGAATTGGGACCCCATTGACCAAACTGTATTAGCAAACGAACAAGTTGATAACGAAGGACGTTCCTGGCGCAGTGGAGCAATAGTAGAACGTAAATTACTGCGTCAATGGTTTTTCAAGATTACCGACTACGCCGAAGAATTATTAAATGACTTAGATAAACTCACAGGTTGGCCGGAACGAGTTAAATTAATGCAAGCCAACTGGATAGGAAAATCCACAGGCGCTTATTTAGAATTTCCTATTGTCGGCTTAGATGAAAAAATCGGCGTTTATACCACCCGTCCCGATACTGTTTATGGTGTGAGTTACGTCGTTTTAGCCCCAGAACACCCCTTAACTCAAGTGGTGACAACTTCAGACCAAAAAGCAGCAGTAGCAGCCTTTATCAAGGAAGTCAGCAACCAAAGCGAGCTAGAAAGAACAGCCGAAGATAAACCAAAACGGGGTATTCCTACGGGGGGAAAAGTCGTGAATCCCTTCACTGGGGAAGAAGTACCAATATGGATTGCAGATTATGTACTCTATGAATATGGTACAGGTGCGGTAATGGGTGTACCGGCACATGATGTCCGAGATTTCAAATTTGCTAAAGAACAAAATTTAGCTATTAAAGTTGTCATTGTCCCGGAAATTGGTGCAGAAGAAACTTTAAAATCAGCATATACAGAAACGGGAATTTTAGTTAATTCCGGTGACTTCAATGGCATGAATTCTGTAGATGCGAAAAAAGCCATTATCGAATTTGCCGAAAACCAAAACTTTGGTAAATTAAGAATACAATATCGCCTCAGAGATTGGTTAATTTCTCGACAACGTTATTGGGGCGCACCTATCCCTGTGATTCACTGTCCTGAATGTGGAATTGTGCCTGTAGCTGACAAAGATTTACCTGTACAATTACCAGAAGATATTGAATTAAGTGGACGTGGTGGTTCACCTTTAGCACAATTGGAAAGTTGGGTAAATGTGACCTGTCCAAGTTGCGGTACTCCTGCGAAACGGGAAACCGATACAATGGATACTTTTATTGATTCTTCTTGGTATTTCTTACGTTATCCAGATGCAAAGAATGAAGAAAAGATTTTTGATTCTGGTAAGGTAAATGATTGGATGCCCGTAGATCAATATGTAGGGGGAATTGAACACGCAATTTTACATTTATTGTATTCGCGTTTCTTCACCAAAGTATTAAGAGATAGAGGTTTATTTAACTTTGATGAACCATTTCAAAAGCTGTTGACTCAGGGAATGGTACAGGGTTTAACTTACATGAACCCAAATAAAGGTGGTAAGGATAAATGGATTCCTTCAAATTTAGTTGATGCTAATAATCCTATAGATCCACAAACTGGAGAACCTTTACAACGTCTCTATGCTACCATGTCCAAATCAAAAGGCAATGGTGTAGCACCGGAAGATGTGATTAATAAATATGGCATAGATACGGCGAGAATGTTCATTTTATTTAAAGCACCTCCTGAAAAAGATTTAGAATGGGATGAGGCAGATGTTGAGGGACAATTCCGCTTTTTAAATCGCGTTTGGCGGTTGGTTACAGATTATGCTGCAAGTCCAAAACAACTGACAAATGACAACGGACAACTGACAAAAGCCGAAAAAGATTTACGTCGCTTCATTCATATTGCTATTCAAGCAATTACGGAAGATGTGGTAGATGAATATCAATTCAATACGGCAATTTCGGAATTGATGAAGTTAAGCAATGCCTTGACTGATGCTGATTGTCATAATTCGCCAATTTACGCGGAAGGGATGCAAACTTTGGTGATTATGTTAGCGCCTTTTGCCCCCCATATTGGTGATGAATTATGGCAATTGTTGGGGAATAAAAATTCTGTGCATACCCAAACTTGGCCAAGTTTTGATCCTGCGGCTTTGATAGCTGATGAAATTACTTTGGTAATTCAAATTATGGGTAAAACTCGCGGTGCTATTCAAGTTCCTTCCCAATCTGATAAAGCGGAGTTGGAGAAGTATGCGCGGGAGTCGGAAGCCGGACAACGTTATCTGGAAGGGAAGGAAATCAAAAAGGTGATTGTTGTTCCTGGTAAGTTGGTGAATTTCGTTTTGGGTTAATATTTTTGTAGGTTGGGTTAAATGAAATGCAACCCAACTTATGTATTATTATTGGTTAATGTTGGGTAACATACGTCAACCCAACCTACAAAATATGTGTTTTTAGTATTTAAGAAAGCGATTTTTCGGCTTCTATCAAAAACAAAATTGTACTTGCTGTTAGATGAAGCTGGTAAGCTGCAAAATATTGTGGAACATTAACAGGTTGAGAACCTTGTCCATGCGCTGATTGTTTATTCCTTATAGTAGGAATACCACCTTCAAGACTTTGCTTGAGTGATGAAAATTGATCTTGTAAATAAATTGGAATTAGATGATTTTGAAAGCAAATTTTAATAAGTGGTTTGGCTGTATCTGTAGGTTGAAAAATCCAGCCTTGCTTGTTACAAATAATCTTCATGGTACTTTCAAAAGCCTTCAGACATTCGTTAAGACATTCTTTGTAATTACCATGTCTATAATGTTCATGGGCTTTCAAAAATTCCTCATTTGCTCCCTGAAATCGAGGATCACTTAATAAGTGTAAAACTGGCTTGACTGCTTCAGAATGTATCATTTGAGAATCAACTCTTATAATTTTACCTGATTCATATTGATAACCTACTCCGTGTTCCCTAAATCTAAAGTTCAATTCCTTGATTAATTGATCAATTGTATTTGATATATTTTTTGTTGTATCACCTTTATTATATAAATTTTCAAAAAATTTAAAGGTTAATTCAACGCTAGAAAGAACCTGTTCTATTTCTTCCTCTTCTAATATAAAATTCAATACTCCTTTAGTGTATTTCATATTGTATTGCACAATATCTGGACTCAAAGCCAATGAGAGATCTGAAACCAAACTCAATCTCCCATGTTCACGACATATCATATTGTCAATATGCAGAAAAACTTCTTCACTTTTATCTTTCCCACAAAGATCAATAAGATCCTTTATAATATGAACAATCTGTATACGGAGAGGCTCAGGAATATTATCACACTGATACACATCAGGGAGTTTTTTTTGCCGTTTTGAGTAGATATCAAAGACTTTCATAACTAAATAAACTATATAGACGATACATATATGATACAATATTTTCAACTATGTTGTATGTAGCAATTAGTAATTTGTAGGTTAGGTTAAATGAAATGCAAACCAACACATTTATTATTGTTGGTTGATGTTGGGTTTCCTCGCGTCAACCCAACCTACAATTTTATAAGTGACTTTTTTAGAAAAATCTGGTACTATAAGGAGTGAGTATATAAATCATTGGATCTCAATAAAAATCCGTTCAATTAATGAAAGTCAAGCTTCGTAACAATGCAAATTCTTCTCGCACTGGTGTAAATCATTTCACTAAGTATACGGTTGTTTATCATAAAAAGGGAGAAACGCTAGGAATGAATAGAATATTGTCTCCAAATATGGAAAAGCATTCTTTTGTCAAGGCGTTCTTAGATTTCCTGGCTAGAGATATCAAGAAAAATTCTAGCAATCTTGAAACACTTACAGAAGAAATGTATCATCGTGCCTCTATACTAACAGAAGGTATGGAAGCTGATCTGGATGAAGAATTACCAGAGGATTTCATGTTTGTATGAATGTTAATGGGTGGACGTTAAAAATTCATCCTGCCTTTGGTGAAAAATATAAAAAATTAATTATTCAGGTTGAGGAACTTAAAGAAAAAAATCCTGAAGAATATCAGCAACATCCAGCTACAAAGTTTCTCAACAATATTAATGAGTTTATTTTTAGGCGAATACCTGAAGATCCCAGCGCACCAGAATTTAGGCAAGGTAAAACATTAGGAACAGATAAAAAGCATTGGTTTCGAGCTAAATTTAATAGAAGATTTCGTTTATTCTTTCGTTATAGCAGTACGGAAAAAGTTATTATTTATGCTTGGATAAATGATGAATATTCGCTGCGGAAAGAGGGAGCAAAAACAGATCCATACAACATTTTTACTAAAATGCTTGCAAGTGGTAATCCTCCAGATAGTTGGGATGATCTTTTAAAGGCTTCAGACGATCTAGAATCTGTTTCAGAAGATGTTGATAATGGTTAATTTATAACTTGAATTAGGAATGTTATTTATATTTTTAGTTTGTAGGTTGGGTTAAATGAAATGCAACCCAACTTATGTATTATTGTTGGTTAATGTTGGGTTTCCTTACGTCAACCCAACCTACAGATTCTATATTTTGTTTTTACAATACTTCATGAGTAGGCGATCGCTTTCTACTTTTGCTCCATTTCTCAACCATTCAATTGGTTGTTCTTCATCTACTTTATCTGGATTTACCCATACAATATCCTTGAGTTCATCTATTTTTACAGATGCTTCACTAAAAAATTTTCTCGCAGTATTATCATCCAATGATATAACAATTTTATCTGTTGCTAGTGCTGCTTCTATTAAACATAAATCTTTTGTCATTTCTGCAATTCTTTTATTGCCAACATTAGCAGCAATACTTTCTATCTCAGTCCATAAACTATCATTTATTAATATTTCTAGATAGTTCCATTTTTTCTTTGCTACCATTTGTCGTCGCCAAGTTAGGGCAAATAAAGAGAGCTACTTGGATAGCTCTCTAAAATCATCAGGGTGCATCTACTTAGCACATTATATAATTCTAGCACCAAGGGGTCAAACCCCCTATTTTTTATTTTTGTCAGTTGTCCGTTGTCCGTTGTCCGTTGTCCGTTGTCCGTTGTTCCCTGTTCCCTGTTCCCTCTAAAAAGAAAGAGAGCCAATTTAAACTAGCTCTCCTGATAATCAAGTTGCGTCTTATTATCACACTATACCATTTTCAGGGTGAGGGGTGTCACCCTACATTGGGGCATTGAGTTTCTCTTCTAACAATTGATTGGTGAGTTTGGGTTCTGCACGTTTATCGGTTTTTTTCAGGACTTGTCCGACGAAAAAGCCTTTGAGGTTGGTGTTACCTTTGCGGTATTTTTCGACTTGTTGGGCGTTAGCAGCCATGATTTCATCAATAATCGGTTCGAGAATGGTACGATCTGAAATAAGTTCTTGACCAGCAAAAGCTGTTTCTGGAGAAACTCCATTTAATAAGTCTGTGAGTTTTTCCTTAGCTTGAGCGTTGCTGATTTTACCATTTTCAATGCGAGTAATCACGTCTGCTAGATTAACAGCAGTCAGTTTAATTTCAGAGATGGTGAGTTTTTGTTTATTTAAGTACCCAGCGATATCTTGAGTAATCCAATTAGCCGCAGATTTGGGATTTGCACCTTTAGATATTGCACTTTCAAAATAGTCCGCAACTGGTTTATCCTCAGTTAAGACCCGCGCATCATAAGCCGAAAGTCCCAACTCATTTTCATAATGATGGCGTTTTATCGCAGGTAGTTGGGGTAATTCACTTAACCATGAATCTAATTCTGCTTGAGTGACTTCAATGGGGGCTAAATCTGGTTCTGGGAAGTAACGATAATCACTAGAACCTTCTTTAATCCGCATACTGCTGGTGCGTTGTGAACCTTCTTCCCACAGTCGGGTTTCTTGAACAATCTTTTCTCCTGATTCAATAGCAGCAATTTGGCGTTCAATTTCATAATCAATCGCTTTTTGAATCGCACTAAAGGAGTTCATATTCTTGATTTCTACCTTAGTACCAAATTGTTCTCGTCCCACCGGACGGACAGAAATATTCACATCACAACGCAGAGATCCTTCTTGCATATTTCCATCACTGACACCAAGATACCGCACAATCCGCCGCAGTTCTTGGGCATATTCAGCCGCTTCTTGTCCGGTTCGCAAATCAGGTTCAGAAACAATTTCCACCAAGGGAATACCAGCTCGGTTATAATCTACGAGAGAATAGGTAGAACCGGAAAGCCTATCACTACCTGCGTGGACGAGTTTCCCCGCGTCCTCTTCCATGTGTAAGCGAGTAATACCAATGCGTTTACGGCTGGGATTTCCCTCATCATCTACCAATTCAATTTCTATCCAACCATGTTCGGCTATGGGTAAATCATATTGAGAAATTTGGTAATTTTTGGGTAAATCAGGATAAAAATATTGTTTGCGGTCAAATTTACTATACCGAGCGATTTGACAATTTAGCGCCAAACCAGTTTTCACGGCGTATTCGAGAACTTTGGCGTTCAGTACAGGTAAAACTCCTGGTAAACCCATACATATTGGGTCAATGTTAGTATTGGGGTCAGCACCAAAAGCTGTGGAACTGTTGGAGAAAATTTTGGTGTTGGTACTAAGTTGACAATGGGTTTCTAGGCCAATAATCGCTTCGTATTCAGTTTTTACGGGTGTAGCTGTGGTCATATCCAGATTTACGGTTTTTACTCTTTGGTACTATTTTAGATTACGGGTAGGGCGATCGCGCTATTCTGTGAGATTATCAAGTTTAGACAGTATTCTTAAACCTGCTTCTGGGTTTCCTGTGACAGTCATTGCTTTGAATCGGGTATAAGCATCAAATTCTGCTAAAGCTATAGTAGAAATAAAATATAATTAAAACTTATGAAAATATAACAATACTTTTAATATTCATAACTCATCATAATTCAAGTTTAGATTTTCTTAATAATTAATTGAGAATTATTTTTATTTAGCAACGAGCTTGCAATACTTTCGGCGATTTGCTACAATTATGGAGATTTTCATAATTGGGTTTATATTGTCAATTTTGTGTGTGTCTGACAAGATGATCTTCAGAACCCTTTATTTGTAGTCGTTTCAGAAATCAATCCCTAAAAAGAATACAAAACTTCATAAATTAGCGGCAATTTCCGAGAGAAATTTGGACAAAAATTAGCCAAGAAATTATGGAAGTTGACTGGGAGAAAAATGTACTGTTGACAAATAAGTTAATTTATGGTACTAAAGTGCAGATCACAAAAAATTTGTAAGTTACAGTAGTAGTATGGCTGATTAATGGGAGTACACCTAAAAGATGTCTCATAAACTATATGATAGCGATTTACAATTATGTGTAGCGACCTGCAATACTAATCACTCAAACCTGCAATTAAGACACTTTCAAACCAGGATTAAATGCAACTATAATTGTGCTTCAGCCAGGATTAATTGCAACTGAACCAGAATTATTTACAACCAACCTGCAATCATCGGTATGAACCAGGATTATCTGCAACTATAAAAGTAAAACAAACGAATGTTTTCTTTACTGCCACACTGGTAAGGCTTAGAGAACCTAAAACCGTTGGTTTTTCAGTTAAAAAACTTGGGTCTTGAATTCAAAGTTAATCTATCAAATTCTCTAATGAGTTTTTTAACAAACCTCTGTCAATACTGAAAACTCAGTTCTGGCAAAGCGTTGAGTCTATTTGCAAATAATCCTGGTCGAAACGGATGATTGCAGGCTGGTTGCAATTAATCCTGGCTCAGTTGCAGTTAATTCTGGTTCAAATGAAATTATAGTTGCAAATAATCCTGGCTGAAAACAACGATGATTGCAGGTTTAGGGATTTATAATTGCAGGTCGCTACAGATAAGGTCAAGAATCATCTTTGGGATTTGGGAATGTTCCTTGGGAAGCTGCACCCAGACATGACTCCTATTCAAATTCTCAGAAAAATACTGAAACTATTGGGACTGAAACTTGACAAAGCAGGGCGCGAGGGTTCTGGCGATCGCCACCGGATATATAGGATATGTGGCCTCACCGATGGACGGAGTGAAATATTCCAGAAGTGGTACGAGTCCGACTTGGCAAAATCTCAGTCCGTGAAATGTATCGTATTGCTACAAAATGCAAATGAAAACTGTATCAATACTATACCAAATCCGTCCCAAAATTCTAATATTAATAATATTGCTAATCAGGACGTGACCATAAATCAGGACGCTAACCACCAAACTACCCAACAGGACCACATCCCCCAAAATTGTTTTGTTTGGGACGCTCAAGGTCAAGCCTGGGTCGGTGGGGTTCTCAAAACGGCTGAAACCTTGGCTAATGGCACTTATAAGGCGCTCGTTACCCTTTGGAACGGGCTAGACAGATATATTTGGGAATCTTCCCAGATTTCTGTCTGTTAAGCTATTACCCATTTACTTTTTATGCCCAAAAGCCTTACTACAAGAACTCTAGGCTACAAAATATTAAATTTAGTTGCGTAACGGCTTAACCGTTTGGGTGCGGGGTGAAATGAAATGACAAAATCGTTGGCTATATTTTCGCTAACTTCAGCTTTTGCCAATATCACCTCAATATTAACTAAATTGATAAATCTGACAATATCGCCAACCGATACTTTTTTGCTAACTAATGCTAACAAATAGATAAGTTGAGATTATCTCTCAACCAAGGCGTATCAACCAATGCACGAAGATAAATTCCCCGCGCACCATTCAAATCTCGGTTCATAGATTGACTATCTATCCGAGATTTAATAATTTTAGATCCCCCTAGATTGTTGATAATTTCACCGGTCCAACTCACTGTTTTTGAAGTATATGCTTCATTGACATCAACTACTATTTTATGAAATTCATTAGCTTTGTGTTTAATAAATTTCTTGAACTTGTAATGACTTAAAGTAAGCATTTGTCGGACTGATTTAGACCTAATTCTTCTATGAGCTTTTCGGGACATAATAGATGTCTCAAAAGTTGGAAGTAGAATTACGTCAAAATTATCAACCAAAAATCTAGCTGTTTTCTTATGCAACTCATCTACTAAATATTTAATCTTTCCTCTTAGTCGAGTTGCCGCATTTTTTAATCTTTTCTTTTGTTTACTTTTGGCTTTGGATATCTTGCTAACTAATTTGTCTAATTTAAAACAAAGTTTTTGGATTTTTAAATTAGCATTTTCTCCTAACCATCCAAAACAATTATCAGAAAAGAAGGTTAAGAAATTTCTAATTCCGGGATCTAAAGCCACAACACGCCCTTGGTTCTCGGTTCTATGTCGTGGACTTTCTATAGGCAAACAGATGTAGTAATCTCCATAAAAAGAAACTAGTCTGCAATCTCCAAACCCATCAGGTAAAGATTCTTTGTACTCTAATTTACCTAGTACGGTGTGATAGATTCCCGCATCTTTTACAGCAGATTTAGGAATATAACAAGATTGTACAGGATCTTTTTTAGTCCTAAATTTACACTTACTAATTCCACCACCATCAATATATTTTTTTCTTGGCATTCTTAACAGCCTGACAAGCATCTTTGATGGCAATAGATTTAATTTGATACGGTGCATCTTTACACCATTCAGGTAATTCTTGGATGATTCCAGTTTTTATTCCTTTCCAATTGGCTTTTGTTTCTGGTTTTTGCAAATAACGAATTGTCTCGTTGTAAACAAATCTAGCGACACCAAACCAATATTTAATTTTCCGCTTCTGGATAGGACTCAGTTTGAGATAAATCTTCTTTGATTTTTTTAGAGTATTTTCTAAGTCCGTGCATTCGACAGGAAAAGACATGAAGGATTGAGAGTAAATCCTGAGTAAGTTCTGATTGTGGACAATGTACAGTTTTGTCGAGAACCACGATTTGTCCACCGTTTTGTTCAACCATGTACTGTACAAGCTCAAATCCAAATCTTGCGAGTCTGTCCCGACAGGCAATAACAAGTGTGAATTTATCTCCTTGCAAAAGTCTGTCCAATAGGGAGCGCAAACCTTTTCTTTTGAAGTTGAGTCCTGAGCCGATATCTTTGATAATTTCGGCTTCTGGGTAGAGGGATTGCATATAAGCGATTTGTCTGTCGAGGTCATCTCGCTGCTTGGAGGAACTGACTCGGCAGTAGCAAATAGAGGGAGTGCTAGTTGAACTCCCTTTGATGTATGACTCGACATCATACAATCTTTGTCCTGCTGGGTTTTTAATGCTTTTGATTTTCCCCTCATCTGCATATCTCCTCAAAGTGTTTGGATGCAATCCCAGAAATTCGACCGCTTTTCTGAGTGGTATGTATGCCATAAGGATAATATAGCATTAGTTAGGGAAAGTTAGCAAATAATTAACTAGTTAATTTCCTCAAGCCAACTTAGTTTTAATTTAGTTATATATAGTATATACTTAATGCAGTAATTAAGTAATCAATGCAGTATGGCAGTAAGTAAATCAGTAATTGCATTTATCAATCAGAAAGGGGGCTGCTCAAAGTCCACCTCAGCCGTGCATTTAGCTTATTGGTTATCGCGCAAGGGTCATAAGGTCAGGTTGTTAGATGCCGACGCACAGCGCAGTAGTTCAGTGTGGTTGAAGTCTATGGAGTCGGAAATTGCCACAACGGTATTAAACGTACCCGATGAACTTTTAGAACAAATCCCAGAGTTAGCAGCCGAATGTGACTATTTAATTGTGGATGGACCAGCAGGTTTATCAGAAGCCAGTCGAGCAATATTATTTAGGACTGATTTAGCTGTTATTCCCTGTCAACCCACTGGTTTAGATTTACAGTCTGCCAGTGATGCCGTGCGCTTAATCAAACAAGCTCAATCTGTTAGAGGTGGTTCACCAACAGCGGCAGTATTTATTAGTCGTGCTGTTAAGGGTACTAAGTTAAAAGATGAGGCGATCGCCCTGCTATCAAAAATCCAAGAAGTGTCGGTATTAAAAACGGTGATTCACCAAAAACAAGCAATAGCCGATACCTTTGGTCAAGGTACAACTATTTGGGGATTGTCCGGTCGTCCGGCGACAGAATCACAAAAGGAATATGAAAAACTGTTTAAAGAAATTGTGGGGATGCTGAAGTGAGTACCAAGAAACCTCGAAAGTCCCTCGATGATGCCCTGGCAAATGAGTTTGTCTTTGGCAGTACACCACCGGAAACAGAACAGCCCCAGGTTGATAACGTGGCAGAAACCATATCAGCACCGACAACCGATAGCTTGAGTGGCGTATCCCTGCCGGAAGCATCAGCCATAATCCCAACTATCACTCCATCCCCACAACCTAAATCATCAATTATGTCTCAACTCCAACAAGTTCCCCCCAAAGAAGCAACAGTGCGTTTAACCGTTGATTTAACTGAATCAATGCACCGCAAATTATCTATGATGGCTGCTAGAACAGGGCGTAAAAAGGCTGAAATTGTTCGCTTCTTACTTGATGAAGCACTTCAGGAAGTAGATGAGTAATGCAGTAGTTAAGTAATCAATGCAGTAATGCAGTAAGTAAATAATGTACAAATATCTGGTTCTGACTTTGTTGGCAATTTCTTTAACGGCCACACCAGTCCAGGCACAGATACAGTTTCAGAAACTTTCTTAACTTACATGACGCAGTAAGTAATGCAGTAATGCAGTAATTAAGATTGAGTTAGTACCAATTTAAAACAATTTAAAATGACAAAATTTTCTTAGGGGAAATTTTAAGTAGGGTAGCGATAATCGCCTGGAGAATCTACAAAAATTGCCCCTAGTAACGCACCCACTTACCTCTAATTCAACGAAATGGCACTTTCGTGTAATTTGAGGCGATCGCACAATTATCACAACTGGATTGAGATCGCCTACCCCTTTAAAAAAAGAATACGACAAATTACCCTCCCGCACCCTCAATCTATGGCAAAATCACTACATGACAACAAGCAACATCCTTCAATACGAATCTAAAATTTGGGCAACTGCGGATCTACTGCGGGGCTGTGGCATTAAGGAATCTGAATGGCCATCATTTATGATGCCGTTTTTTGCCCTGGTGATGATTGAAAGCCGACTTGTAAGAATGCTTGATGAAGAGCGAGCAGAAATCGGCGAAGAAGCTTGGGCTGAAATGGATAAACAAGACCAAAGCGACCTAATTCAAGATAAAGGGCAAGGTTATAACGAATATATCTTTGAGAAAAGCCAAACCCTTAAAGATATTTGCCAGAACGATAAATCCTTCAACATTGACTTTGAAGCCTATCTACATGGCTTTGACGACGAAACAAAAGACCTGTTAGGGGTTGATGCAACAGACGGAGAGAAGTTTTTAGATATTAAAGGTGTCATTACGAAACTCAATGCCAAAAAGGTGTTGTTGGGCTATACAAAAGAATGGAGTGGTATAGATTTAAAACCCTTTAACCCGGATTTCTCACAAAGAAAAGAAAAAAAGGGGTCAAAAACTGCGAAAATGTATATGTAAAAAGCATTTCAGCAATTATAAAATATGACCCCAATAAGAACAGATAGTACACCAAAACAGTTCACTTTTAAACAAGAAAAACTCCCTCCAGTAGTAGTGAATTTCCAGGGTGGTAAAGTAACATCGGATGCAGGTCTAAGTTTAATTGCGGAAATAGACCGAAAATTGCAAATAACATCACGTTTAGCTTTGGGTTTCCAAGACTACAGAAAGCCAAATAAGACGTTACATCCCATAGAAAGCTTATTAACACAACGGATATATGGCTTAATCATGGGATATGAAGACTTAAATGACCATGAAGAATTACGTCATGATCCCATGTTCGCACTGGCATTAGGAAAAAGCATTAGTCAAGAGAAGGAACAACAATTAGAATTATTTAGTGATAGAACCAGTACCCATACATTTGCAGGTAATCAATTACGTTTGTGGTTCTCTTCCATTGCTTATGTTTTGATGAATGCTTTGCGAAATAAATGTTTAGTTAAAACTGAATTACAGAATGCTCAAGTTGGGACTATCCGTACCAAGTTGTTGAAGTTAGGAGCTTTGATTACAATAACAACTAGACGAGTTTTAATTGCGATTAATAGTTCTTGTCCCTATCAGCATATTTATGCTACTGCTTACCGTTGTTTGCAGTTGTTACCCAATCCTGGTTAATTCTTTTGGGACGATTATTACGCTCATTTTTAGCTTTAATTTAGGGTGGGGATAAAAGTTTTTTCTTCACTCTGTTTTCAGATGCCTAATTTTACTATTAAATTATTTATATCAGTATATATTGCCTGAATAGCTCTTGATATTTAACTGAGTTTCTCAAATATATACTTAGAAGATTTCCTTTTTTCATCTTTGCTATTTATGTATCAAATAAACTTCCTTTTTTTCGCTTTTTATGAATATTTTTTTTCGCTTGTGAGAAATCCGGGATAAAGCCCGTAATCGTTCCTTAATCCGTTTGACGATGTAGGGATGTAGTAACAAAACACCATTTTTATCAACTCTGACGACACGAATCATGGTATTTTCATATTCGGCTTCAGACTGTAATTCTTCACTTCCTTCTTGTAATTCTGCTTCAGCTTCTGATTGGTCAATTCTGAGAATTTCAGCTAAATCAACAATGGAATTGTAGGCTTGAGATAGGCGATAGCGAAGCGCTGCTGCAAGCAGTTCGCATTTTCCCCGCAGGTTATCAATAATGTTGTCTTTTTCTAAGACTTCAAACGAAAACCATTGTAAAAGCATCCAACCAGGTTTAGCCCTACGAACTTCCCCATCAAATACTAATCCCATTAATATTTTACCTTGATGGTTTCCTAACGCTGGCTTATTACCCTTGAGTGAAGATAATGGAATTGCTAAATCAAATCCTGAAGTATCCAGATGTGGATTATAGGCAAGTGTACCTTTTCCTATCCATTCTTTAAATAAAGCTGCTCTAAATTGAATTGGCTTGTCTATATCTACGTTCTCAGTTTCTTCTACAGGTAAACCTAATATTTTCATCAGACGCAGACTAGCTTTAGCATGGGAATCGCCAGTTTTCCAATGAATGTTATTTACTGGGTCATCTAACAAATTACCATCAGGATCACGATTTTCATCATCTACAACAATGTATTTCATTTCTAAATAGATGATTTTCTTACAGCCAGTATGAAGAATTGAACCGTAAATTATGCGTTTCCATTGCTCTTTATCAGCAGTACCATAGTAATATTTACCAACTGTAGACTTATTGGTAAAGGTAAATCTACCATGATTTCTAGAACCACTGGCTAAATCCAGAAAGAACGCATTTTCATAATTTTTTGGCTTAAACGGATTTAATGTTGATGGATTTTTCTCTGTAGTGGGAATTTCCCCAATGGCGAAAATTAATCCAGGGTGCATTGCTGAAAGTAATATATTTCTCAGTGTAGTTTTTTCTCCTTTAATCCATTCCTGCTTTTTGCAGTTCCACACTGGCCATTCTGTCACTACTTGGATTTCTCCCGTCGAACCATCGGGTTCATATTTGATATTTGTGAATTGTGTAGACATGATTTTACCCTATTTTACCCTATCGTTTTAATTGTCAATTCTAGTCTAGTAAGGTGGCATATCTTCTAGGTAAGAAAACCCTTGATGGATAATTTTAGCAGCTTCTTCTGATAGTATCGTTGGCGTTTCTCCAGTCATGTCAAAACTTCTGCCAAGTTTTTCACTTTTAAAAGTTAGAGCATACAAGTATTGATATTGCTTGTTGGTTTCTTCAAGAAACTGAAATCTAAATTCTTCAAAATCCTTCATCCTTTCCAAAGAATCACCGCTTACTCTAGCAATTCCCAAGTCAGGTTCAGGACGACCTTCTTTAATTCCCAACAACCAAATGAAATTACCTAACTGATTCTTTTTAGCCATATTGATAGCAATAATTATAATTATTGCTGCTGCTAAAATATAAGGAGCGCAAGCTGTTAAAAGTCCCCATGCACCTGCAAACATTCCTGTATTATTGAAAACTGCTGGTAATAAGTCTTTGACTGTTCTTAATAACCCTCCGGTAATATATCGAATTGCTTCACTAGCAGGGATAGATAATCTTTTGGTGATGACTGAAACTACAGTATTTTTAATAGCATCAAAAAATGCTCTTGGTAATGAAATGCCTTTTAATATAAATGTTGATAGCAAACTTTCGGCTATTTTACCAAGAACATTGACAACATCTAAATTAGTTGGCGTTGGTAATGGTGTGATTCCACCATAATTACTCACAACACTTCCAAACTGTGATTTTAGATTATCTTGAGCATAGTTAGCTTGGTCTTTGAACTCAACCAACTTTTTACCCTGTGTAAATAGCCTTCTGATACCTACCATAGCAGGACGAATGACTTTACTTTTTAGGAATTTGATTATATCTACTTTGCCTTTATTTTCTTGTTTGGCCTCTGCCTTGGCAGCTTTAGATTCATCCTTCCCAAATATTGTTTCTTTAATTTGCTGAAGTATGTTATTCAATTCTTCTTTGAGTTTGTTAAATAATTCTAGAAATATATTTACTAAATTGTCGTTGTCTTGTGGAAAGTCAGTTATGGCTTCAGAAAAGTTCTGTTCAGTTTTTTGTCTAACTGCAATAAAGTGATTCCTTACCTCTTGGGGTACAGGATCTTCTTGTTCATCAAATTGGTACATTAAATCATCATAAGCAGCTAATACTTGTGCCTTCAAATCATCAACTTTATCTTGAAACCAATTTTTATTAGTCTCTTCGATACTTTTGATTCTTAGAAAAATATCATCACTATTATTTGTATAATTACTTTTGACAATATTCCCCCAATTCATAAATAAATTATTTACTTCTACTGCTGCTGTGTAATCGTCCGGTTTAGTAGCTTGACCAGCAAGTAAATCTAATTTATTCTCTCCTGATGCTTGGGGATTATCGTGAACTTTTGAATTAACTACTTTATTCACACCATAACAAGATTGTAAAATCTCAGTTGCAGCGAAACCAACTTCTTGATCTAATTCCTGTTCGGAGAAAAAATTTAAAATTCCTTTTATATCAGGAAGATTGTCTTTTGAATAAACAACGGGGTTTAATCCATCAAACCAATCTTCTTTTTGTTGCAAAGCCTGAACGACATCATCGGGAACTTTCAACCCACCTTTATTAATCCAGATGCCGTCTGATATTTGATTTAATAATTCTTCTGGTGTCATATTTTTACAGAATAACTATTTATGTATTTTAACATAATTCTGAAAATTATTAACACTATAACAGTGGAATTTACCGATAATTAAATGATGTTAATTGGTAAAAATTCAGAAGTTACTAATGTACAGCAGATTTTTATTCATTGATTTTAAGGTTTGAGTCTTACCACTGCCAGAAGTCCCTAAAACAACTGCATGACCATTTCGTAAATTAGCCAGATTCTAATAGCATTTATCGCCTAAGAATATTCCAGAGTGCGATTTTTCTTTCTCAATTACTTTATTTTGTGGTTTAAGTATCGCTTGTGGTAATGGCTTAGGCATATAAATTACTGAGGCGATTTATCAACCCTTTTCATTATACTTTATACTTGAAGTTATTTTACAATTTACTGGCGTTTCCGCACCTAAAAGTACACGCATGAAGGTTAATTCAGGGGTTGCTTAATGCGATCTTTATAGTAAAGTGAATAATAGTATAGAAAAATCCCTGAATAACCCTAGTTATGAACATTAGTGTCGCAAACGTACAGAAACAGCCCCAATTAGAGTTTAGAAACAATCACAGTATCAATTAATTACTATACATTTATGCCTAGATTTGACCCAGCAAAATTAAAAAAAGTATCTGTTAGTCTTCCCTTTGGCATTGGTTCAGCCGAATGGGAAGCCGACTCAACTGAACGTAAAGCAGCTTGGTCTTTATATGTCGAACTTGTTACCCGCATTGCTGTGCAACCTTTGGCATCTGACCAAGGACTTTTGCGAGAAGCCTTGGCATCTCTGTATAGCTTGTTTCCTGTAACCCGACAAGTCCTCAAAGAAGGTGGTCCAGATGTGGGGGCATCTCATGATTCGGTTGGTGGAATTGCCATAGCCGTGTTGAATAATGGTTTACGTCCTTTTTTATCAAAATGGCATCCACTTTTGCAAACCTGGGAAGCCCAGCTTCCCCCACATCTGAGTCCTAGAGAGCATGAGCGCAAATGGTCTGAAGAACCAAAATTGAGAGAAGAACTGGAATCCCTGAGACAAGATTTGGAACAGTATGCGAATGCGTTGGCACTAATTGCTGGAGTGGAACAGTAATGGAGAAAAATGAATGAAAGTCTTCATGAGTCATAGTGGCATAGACAAACCATTTGTTGAGCGTCTAGCTGGAGATTTACGCACCCGCGAAAGTATTGATGCTTGGCTTGATAAATGGGAAATTCTTCCTGGTGACAGGATAGCAACAAAGCTGGAAGAGGCTCTGTCTAGTGCAAGTATTTTTCTCCTAATCCTCTCGCCAGAGAGTGTAAATTCAAAGTGGGTTAGCTATGAAAAAGACGTATGGCTGACTCAACTAATTGAGGAAGAGATGCGTGCAAAACAAGAATCGCGTACTCCCAATCGTCGCTTGATACCTGTTCTTTATAAAGATTGCGAAAAGCCAGCTTTTATAAAACCTCTTCTATACGTCAGTATAAATGATCACAATTATGAAAATGGTTTTCAGCAACTTGTTAGAGGTATTCGAGGTGAGTCTGGTAAACCTCCGTTAGGAGGTAAGACTAATGCTGAAGTTATCTATTCATCACCACAACAACAGTCTTCATTAAGTGTTGTGCCGAAAAAATTGGCTTTTAATTTGCTGAAAATTCTCAATGTACCTTTATAAATTCAATTTTTACTCAGGATTTTGATAGAATAACATCACTAGCTTTTAGCCCAAAACATCCAGAACGCGAAAAAGTTTACCTCTTAACAGGACATTCTGATAAAAAAGCTCGCTTGTGGGATGTTGAAAATGGTAATCTTCTATTTGTTTGCCATGAGCATACAGATTGGATTCGCGCAGTTGCTTTCAGTCCTACGTGCGAATTCTTTGCTACTGGGAGTGATGATCAAACGATCAGACTTTGGAATCTGAAAGCAAGTTTGAATGATAGAAATGCTCCAGGGCGATGTATTGGAGAATCTTTGAAGGGACATACTAAATGGATTTGGTCTCTTGCTTTTAGCCCTGATGGTACTCTTCTAGCGAGTGGTAGTGCTGATCACATTGTGAAACTTTGGGATGTAAGTGATGTTAAAAAACCCAAATTTTTAAGAGACCTAAAAGGTCACGAAAATGAGGTACTGTCAATTTCGTTCAGTGCAGATGGTCAGTTTATTGCCAGTGGTAGTGCTGACAAAACTGTAAAACTTTGGAATGTAAAAATGCGTAAGTGTACTCAAACTTTAAAAGGACACACTGATGGTGTGGAGTCAGTCAGCTTCAGTAAAGATGGTCGGTATCTTGCTAGTGGAAGCAAAGATGCAACTATAAAAATTTGGGATTTGGAAAAAGATGAAAAAGATAAGTGCATCAAAACGTTTGATGAACACCAAAAACAAGTTAAATCAGTTTGTTTTAGCCCATTAAGTGAAGAACTACTAGTAAGTGGAAGTAGTGATAGCAATATAATGCTGTGGAATGTAAATAAACTAGAGTATATCAAAACCTTAGAGGGACACACGGACATTATCGAATCAGTTGGATTTAGCCACGATGGACTGATGATAGCGAGTGGTGGAGAAGATCGTGAAACAAGGTTGTGGAGTGTATCGGAACAACAATGTCTGAGAACATTAAGAGGGTTCACAAATTGGATCTGGTCTGTTGCTTTTAGTCCTGATGATCGTAATCTAGCAAGCGCAAATGGTGATGGGACAGTCAGATTGTGGGATATTGAGAAACAAAAAGAGTGTTGCCTAGCTCTAAAAGAGCATACAAGTGCAGTGATGTCAGTTGCTTTTAGAAAAGGTGGAAAAATTATAGCCAGTAGTAGTGATGATCAGAATATTAAGCTTTGGAGTATGAAAAAAGACCAGGAAGGGAGTATAACAAACTTAGTATGTATTAATACTAACTCAGAAGGGCATAAAGATAGAATCAAGTGTGTCTGCTTTAGTCCTGATGGTTCAAAGTTAGCAAGTGCAGGTTATGACGCAAAAATAATGCTTTGGAATGTTGATTCTGAAAGTAATCCAAGGTTGGAAGAATGTCAAGAATTAGGAAGACATGAAAATCAGATTTGGTCTGTTGTCTTCAGTCCAGACGGTAAACTCCTAGCCAGTTGCAGTACCGATGGCACAATCAAGTTATGGGATGTTACCACTTGTGAGTGCATTACGTTGTTAGATCACAAAGATGAGGTTTGGTCAGTTGCCTTCAACCATGATGGAACACTTCTGGCAAGTGGTAGCGAAGATAAGACTGTTAAGTTGTGGGATATCAGGGATATCAGAAATCCTAAGTCTGTAACTTGCTTACATATTTTAAAGGGACACAGTGAATGGATTTGGTCAGTTGCCTTCAACCATGATGGAACACTTCTGGCAAGTGGTAGTGGCGATAATACAGTCAGGCTATGGGACGTAAAAACAGGTGAATGCCTCCAAATCTTTAATGATCACAAAGATTGCGTTTGGACTGTTGCTTTTAGCCATAATAGTCAGATGCTTGCAAGTGGTTCTTCAGATGAAACAATTAAGGTTTGGGATGTTAGTGATCCTAGAAATGCTAATTTGAAAGCTGATCTGAGAGCTAAGAGACCTTATGAAGATATGAATATTAGAAGGGCTAAATGGGTTACACAGAGTAATACGGAGACTGAATTAAAAGAATTAACAGAACCAATAAAAAATTCCTTGATTAGTCTAGGGGCAGTCGAAAAATAGCAAATTTAGGTAAGACTTGATTTGTTTGTTGAGTTTTAGAGTAGTATTTTTATTGAATAGAGTGAGTATTTTTCCAGATTCAACTAATGAACTTAGCTGAATCTCATCTTTGAACAGTTCATTGAGTGTTGTTATTTTGTGTGGAATAAAATTATGGAACAAGCTATCTCTGTTAGAGAAATGACAATTGATGATGTAGATTCAGTTATCGAAATCTACGATAGAGTTTATAACTCTAAGTACATCAGTTTTGGCGAATTGGCTGCTGGCTTGGCAATTAAAAGTGGTGTTCATTTTGAGCGTGCTGAAAATGCTCTCGAAATTTTCCGGGAAGAGGTTGTTGGGCTAGTTTCTAAGTCTGAAGCTGAAAATTCAGAAGTTAAACAGTTTGTTGGTATTGTTGATAATGTTATTGCTGGCTTTGCATTAGCTAATCTTGAGACTACTAAAGCTGGTCATATTGAGTGCTGGTTGAATGACCTCGGTGTGCTTTCTGATTATCGACGTAGAAGAATTGGGAGTCAATTAGTTGACAAAGTAATTGAATGGGGTACTAAGCATAATGCTAAATATTTCCTCTTAGAATCTGGAATAGACAATGAACTTGCTCATCGGTTGTTTGAGAAAAAAGATTTTCATCCTTTGGCAGTAGTTTTTTATAGAGAGGCTTGAGCTTAATAACTGTCCGTTCGCTCATTTTTAACTTGCAAGATTTAATTAAGCCCTACAGGGCTTGTAATCCATGCTATTCAATTGATTCAGGCATTTTCATCTTATATAGAGCTTTTGCCATTTTATGATTGATGCTATCCCTGTACCTTAAATAATCACCTTTGGAAGCCTTCTGTGATGGTTGCAAATTTTACTTAAAATTAACAGGTTACTTGAAAATCACCGATTTCTTTTTGCATTAGGGCTTTAATTCCCCTCCCGATTTCAAAATCAGCGAACGGACAGTAATTATCGTGGTTACTGTCCAATTTCTCTCCCGTTTCGGCACAGTCTAACCTTATTGACTACTAACTATTGACCGGATTTGCAAACTACCAGTGGCAAACTCATCTCCTAAAAATCTAACCACAGTTTTTAACGGTGCAGCTTCTAATTTAATATTACTAGGTGATGCGTCAATAAACTTAAATTGGTAAGGGTCACGCGGTAAAATTGAAGTGTCAAAGTCTTCCACCGATAAATCACCACCAACAAATACATTTGTATTAGTTCGATTAAAATATCACAATTTGTAACGCACATTAATCAGTCAATAGACAGTATAATAGATTCCCAAGCACAAGAAAAACAAAGTAAGTTTGTCAATCAGTGCCTAAATCAAAACTCCCAAGCTACATAAGCAACCAGGGAGTTTTAGTTTGTTTAAAAATTCACCCAATCCATTTTCACTTAGCGATGTTTGGCGACGGAACTAAGTAAAGGGGCTGGATCTAATTCACGAAGAACCATGAATAGCAAATCATGGCAGTTTGATATTTTTATATTAAACTGCATCGCAGTTATTGAGCAAGTTTTTTCTTATATTACTATTGTAACACAAAGTAGTATAGTCAATCAAGTTTGTTTGATATGTGCTGACCTCAACAAATTACAGGAGGTGCAGCCATGATTAAACCACCTGACCACATCAACTTTACCGACTGGCAAGAATGGCTCTCTTGTGGTGTAGATCCAGAACTTATCGCTCTTAACGTCAAATCCCTAGCAGGAAACATCACCCATGAGTATTTGTTATCGGATGCCTTAGCAAAACTGGGAGACGGCAAACAAACACCCCACAGTAGCCAATACACCACTTCAGAAGTAAGCAGGATTCTATACAGATACAAACACACCTTAAATGGTGGTTGGTGGTGTGCCGGTGTTGACCCGTTGAACAATTACGCCCCGATGGAATGGGGATGTTTCAAGCCCGACACCCCAAGGCTTGACCACAAGAAAAATAAACCCATCAAGTATGAACATCCCCCCGGCGTTGCTACCCGTGCTTTTTTCCTGCGAGTGCCCAAACGTATTTGGCAGATGATCAGCGATATTCACGGTGTACCCATTGGGGATTATGAGGAGTTTTGGGAGTGGGTGTTAATAAACAACCTACCCATCATCTTTTGTGAAGGCGCGAAGAAAGCCGCTGCTTTGCTATCCTGTGGATTTATCGCAGTGGCATTACCCGGAATTAACGGAGCATATCGCAAAGTTGAAACCAACCAGAAAAAACACAATTTAATTCCTGACATAGAAATATTTGCAACGCCAAAACGAGAAATAACAATTTGTTTTGACAATGACCCCAAACCAACTACCAGAAAAAATGTCAGGATAGCGATCAACGTTACTGCTAAACTGCTAAAATCCAAAAAATGTCAAGTCAAAATCTGTGACTGGACAAAAGAAAAAAATATACCAGAAAAAGGTATAGATGACGTCCTAGTAGTTCATGGTAGAGAAGTTGTAGAGAACATTATTACCACTGCTTTACCCGTTTCCCAGTGGCAGACGCAGCCCTATTACCAGCTATCAAGGAAGATTAACCTCACCCTTAACCAAAGATATTTAGGGGATATCTTGACCAACATTCCCCACAAAATTATAGGGGTAAAATCTCCCAAGGGGACGGGAAAAACGGAAGCATTAAAGCCATTAGTTGATAAGCTGGCTAGCGAGGGCTATAGCGCTTATTTAATCTCTCATAGAGTCCAATTATGTCAAGCTTTATGCAGTCGCTTGGGCGCTCCTTACATTGACGATATTATCAACGGGAAAACAGATCGCTCTCAAGGTTTTGGCGTAGTAGTTGATTCATTACACGGTCAAGGTAAGGGTCAGTTTGATGTTGAGAATGATACATATTTACTAACTAATAAATATGTAGTTATCCTTGATGAGATAGAACAAGTTTTATGGCACTTACTCAACTCAACTACAGAAGTTAAAGAACACCGAACAGAAGTTATTAAACAGCTTCAACTACTACTACTTAATGCAGATAAAATAGTGTGCTTAGATGCAGACTTAACAGATGTATCTTTAGACTTTGTGCAAAGTGCTGCCAACTGCAAAGATGACGATATCTTTATCATCAATAACGAGTACAAAGAAGGGGGATATGAGATTAATAATTACCAAGAAACCACCCCGGTAAACTTGTTGCGTGACCTGTTGGCAGCAATTGATAATGGCGATAAAATCCTTATAGCAACTGACTCTCAGAAAATCAATGGCAAATTTTCTACTCAAAATATTGAGTCAATTATTATCAAAAAATTCCCACACCTGAAAGATTTAATCCTGAGAATTGATTCAGAAACAATTGCAGATCCCGAACATCCTGCTTATGGTTGTATCACCAAAATTAACAACATTATCAAACAATATCATGTAGTCTTAATTTCTCCATCTGTGGGAACTGGAATATCAATTGATGTCAAGAATCATTTTGATAGTGTGCGGGGATGTTTTCAGGGTGTGCAAAGTGAAAATGCGGTTCGTCAACAATTAATGAGACTTCGTGATAATGTCCCCCGTCACCTATGGATAGCTCCCATTGGTTTATCGTGGCAGGGGGACGGATCAACGTCGCTATATTCAATTCTGAGCAGTAACAGAAAGCAATTTAAAATACATCTTCAGCAATTAAAAAACGTTGGTTTTGAGATACTAGAGGATTATATAAATACAAATGATTCAGCATTGAACTGTTACGCGAAAATGGCTTGTAGAATCAATAATGAGATGAGCGATTATAGGGGAATTATCCTGAAAAATCTTGTCAGTGAAGGCAATACACTCACTAATAAATGTGACGACGACGACGAAATTATCAAGGAAGAGATAACCAGCATACGAGATGAGAACTACCTTGAGGAACTGGACAATATAGCTTCAATTAATATTGATGACTTAGATGATCGGTCTTACGAAAGACTATCAAATCAAAAGGCGAAAACTAAAACGGACAAACAAAGACAAAGAAAATACTCAATTAAAAAGCGTTACCAAGTTGATGTTACCCCTGACTTGATTTTGAAAGATGACGACGGATATTTTCCCCAATTACGTCTCCATTATTTTCTGACAATGGGATTTGAGAGCATCCCACAAAAGGATCAAACATCTGCTAAGAAGATGAGAGAAAATCAATCAGTTTTCCTACCAGACTTTAACAAGTCCCAAAGTTCAACAATAGTCAATCTATTGCGATCGCTCAACATCCCCCAAATCTTAGAACTGGACAAATTTACACAAACTCACCCACTGCTAGTTGACATGGCAGATAAGTGTAGCGACCTGCAATACTAATCACTCAAACCTGCAATTAAGACACTTTCAAACCAGGATTAAATGCAACTATAATTGTGCTTCAGCCAGGATTAATTGCAACTGAACCAGAATTATTTACAACCAACCTGCAATCATCGGTATGAACCAGGATTATCTGCAACTATAAAAGTAAAACAAACGAATGTTTTCTTTACTGCCACACTGGTAAGGCTTAGAGAACCTAAAACCGTTGGTTTTTCAGTTAAAAAACTTGGGTCTTGAATTCAAAGTTAATCTATCAAATTCTCTAATGAGTTTTTTAACAAACCTCTGTCAATACTGAAAACTCAGTTCTGGCAAAGCGTTGAGTCTATTTGCAAATAATCCTGGTCGAAACGGATGATTGCAGGCTGGTTGCAATTAATCCTGGCTCAGTTGCAGTTAATTCTGGTTCAAATGAAATTATAGTTGCAAATAATCCTGGCTGAAAACAACGATGATTGCAGGTTTAGGGATTTATAATTGCAGGTCGCTACAGATACAATCAAAACAATTGTTAGGGACTGAAGAACAAAAGTTTGAATTATGTCATCTGTATAGTAATAATCCTCTGAAAGTTAAAATTGTTGTTAATACCATCATTGAATTATTTAATGGTAATATTGAAAAATTCCTAGAACAAGATACATTATTAGTCAGTAATTATATTAACAGCTTACTGGAACAGCAGTTAAATCCCCTCTCGGTTCTAGAATGGCAAATTATGTACTGTCTGTCCACTGACCAGCAATTAACAACTATTACTGATTTAGCACCAAATCAAAATATATTACCGACTGTTTCTAAATCCCAACTTTTACAAGCAATAGAAAGGCTATATTCACGCTCTTTAATAGAGAAAGAAGCGGGTAAGTACACTTTGCAACCTGTTCTCAGGGAGTATGTCATGGAACAATTTATTCATAAATTATGATTTGATTATATATAAGCTTTAAAAATATGATTTGCAGTAAGATCTAATTCAGGAAAAGTTTGGGAAATAATCCGTTCATGATCTCGAAACTTGCTAATTTGATATTCTTGATCAATTAAATTACAAACAGAGATTGTCGGTTGTTTAGGATTACCAATAAAATTCCTTATACAGCACTTTCCGGTGTTATGAGGTACATATCCAGCGGGCAAGATGCCCGCACTACAAAAGTTTTATAATTCAAGTTTGTACCTCATTAGAGCGAAATCTGCTGTATTATAGCATTGACAAAAAACAAGAACCCCGACTTCTTGAAGAAGTCGGAGTTCTGGATATTATTTAATTACTACTTCCCAAATCCTTTACCTTTACTAATAGAAGGAAGACAAATACAGTTTTCTAACTGCTGAAGTAAGGTTTCGGTATCCAGATTTTGACCAATTAACACTAACTGATTTTTCTTTTCTCCTTTCCATTGATCATCATCAATAGTGAAGCGTTTACCGCAAAGATGGAAAATATGACGTTGGGGACTTTCATCAAACCACATAATTCCCTTAGCACGGAAGACATTTGTGGGTAATTGGTTATCTAAGAAATGTTGAAACTTTCTAATCGAAAAAGGTTTATCACTTTGGAAAGAAATAGAGATAAAACCATCATTTTCTAAGTGGTCAGAATGATGATGATGTTGATGATCATGGTGGTCATGGCCACAGGTAGAATGATCATGATCATCGTGATGTTCATGTCCACAATCATCATGATCATGATGTTCTTCTGCGTGGTCATCAAAATATTTATCAGATTCAAACAAACCAACACTAAGAATTAAAGGTAGGGGAACTTGGGATTTTGTCGTGCGAATAATTCTGGAACCTTCCTTAATATTGTTGATTTTTTTCTCCAATTCCTGCAAAGTGGTTTCATCAACTAAATCAGTTTTATTGAGAATAATGACATCACCATAAGTAATTTGACTCAAAGCCGCTTCAGAATTGAATAAATCTAAGCTATAATTTGCCGCATCAACTACAGTAATAATAGAATCCAACCGAGTTAAATCTCGCAATTCTGAACCCAGAAATGTCATAGCTACGGGTAAAGGGTCTGCTAAACCAGTTGTTTCTACAACTAGATAATCTAGCTTTTCTTCCCTTTCTAAAACCTTGTAAACAGCATCAACCAAGTCATTATTAATTGTGCAACAAATACAGCCATTACTTAATTCCACCATGTTTTCATCAGTGGAAACAACCAATTCATTATCAATACCAATTTCGCCAAATTCATTCACTAACACAGCAGTTTTTACACCTTGCTGATTTGTGAGAATATGATTGAGTAAAGTCGTCTTACCACTACCAAGGAAACCCGTAATAATTGTTACTGGTAAACCTTGTTTGGTCGCTGCCATTGGGTGAGATTCTGTAGTAACTGATGATGTCATAGTCATAAAGGAGGATTTTGGTGTATTCTAAATTTTATCTTGATTTTGTCCACTCGGCGTTAGAGTAATACCAAATTAAGATGAAGCTGTATAGAATCAGATTTCAAGAATAATTGACCGCAGATAAACGCAGATAAACGCAGATGAAGACGGATGAATTTATGGATTTCATGATTCTGTGCCGTCTCATATAAAATTGGTATAACATATTTACATACCAGCTTGAAAAATCTGGTTAACACTGAGGGTAAGCTCTGGGAAAGTTGGTGATACTATAGTTTGATTTTCTCTAAATTGACTAACTCGATATTCTCCATTGATTAAATGATAGATTGAATCATACTTTACCTCCAGGTGTTGACAAGATTACGAAGTATTACTAACAATAATCATAGCCAATTATTAGCTACTAAAATTTTCATTTACGCCATTGTCATCAACTTGCGTTATCATTGTTTATCGTCAGATTGCCTTATTCCTCTATTATGACCCTATCTATTTACAATACCCTCACCCGTCGTCAAGAACAATTTACCACCGTTGAACCTGGCAAAGTTAAGATGTATTATTGCGGCGTGACGGTTTATGATTACTGCCATTTGGGTCATGCTAGAGCTTGTATTGTTTGGGATGTAGTGCGTCGTTATCTGCAATTTATCGGTTATAATGTCCGCTATATCCAAAATTTTACGGATATTGATGATAAAATTCTCAAACGCGCCAGAGAAGAAGGTTCTTCCATGGAAGTTGTCGCCGAAAAATATATTCAAGCATATTTTGAAGATATGTCGCGGTTGGGAATTAAAGAAGCTGATGAATATCCCCGCGCTACACATACAATGAATGGTATTCAGAGATTAATTCACGATTTAGAACATAAAGGTTTTGCGTATCCGTCTCACGGTGATGTGTATTATGCAGTCCAGAATTTTGCCGAATATGGCAAACTTTCGGGACGGAAATTAGAAGATATGCAAGCCGGTGCAAGTGAACGGGTAAACGTCGAAGACCCAGAATATCAAAAGAAGCGATACCCCTTTGATTTTGCCCTGTGGAAGTCTGCAAAACCCGGTGAACCCGCGTGGGAGTCTCCTTGGGGAAAAGGTCGCCCCGGATGGCATATAGAATGCTCGGCCATGGTACGCGATCGCTTGGGTGATACCATAGATATTCATGCTGGTGGTGCTGACTTAATTTTCCCCCACCATGAAAACGAAATTGCTCAATCGGAAGCCGTTACCGGCAAACCTTTAGCCAATTATTGGTTACACAACGGCATGGTCAAAGTAGATGGGGAAAAAATGTCCAAATCCTTGGGTAATTTTATCACCATTCGTCAATTATTAGATCGGGGTGTAGATCCAATGGCCGTGCGTTTATTTGTGATGATGGCACAATATCGTAAACCCATAGATTTTACCGATGATGCTATATTGGCAGCAACCAACGGCTGGCATACTATCAAAGAAGCTTTATTATTTGGACATCAACATGGTAAAAAACTAGAGTGGGATGAATCTAACCAAATCCAAAATTCCGAGATTGAGAGATTTCAAGAAGCCGTTAATGATGATTTTAATTTTCCTGGTGGTTTAGTAATAATTTTTGAATTAGCCAAAGAACTAAATCGGGAAAGAAACATCATTGTTCATCAAGGAAAAACAACAACCCCAGCTAACGAACTACTGCAAAAATGGCAAACCCTAATTACATTAGCAGAAGTTTTAGGTTTAACCGCCAAACCAGAAACAGAAACTCCTAAACAGGATGGTATAAGTAATGCAGAAATTGAGGAGTTAATTCAAAAAAGATGGGAAGCAAGAAAAGCAAAAAACTTTGCAGAAAGTGATCGCATTCGTGATGAACTTTTAGAAAAGGGAGTGGTCTTAACTGACACAAAAGATGGAACATTTTGGCACCCTGAGATTATACCTTTAACAAAATGACCATTAGTTTAATTTAATTGATACGAAATAAGCTACACGCTGGCACAGATAATAAATTTAAAATTCCTCTCTGCGCCTGGAGCGTCTCTGCGTGCAAAAAAAATAATTCTCAATTTTTACTTAACACAATGTGGAAACAATTAACAACCGCAATTTCTCATTTAAACATCCCCGCTGACTGGGTAGGAATTAGAGCCGTAAAAACAACTTCAACCCATCATTCCGTGCGTGATGGTTTACCCCAAAGCAATGGTAAATCATTAAACATGGGAGCAATGATAGAAGTCATAGTTGATGGTTGTTTAGGTTATGCAGCCACCAACTCCTTAGATATTTCCAGCTTACAAAACGCTGCGGAAATCGCCTATAAACAAGCATTAGCAGCTAGTAAATGGTGGATATATCCCCTGAGTGAAAATACCCGTCCTCAAGTAGTTGGTGAATATAACTCACCATTTTTAGAACCATTTAACGCTTTTAGTCCTGGAGAAATCAACAACTTACTAATTCGGATTTGTCAGCAACTCAAAATTAACGATAAAATCATTCAAACTACAGCCACCGTCGGCACAGATCAAAAAGAAACTTGGTTTGTGAGTAGTAATGGTTCCGAAATATATCAGAATATTCTATCTCTTAGTCATCATTTTGGAGCGATCGCTCAAGATGGTACAATTGTCCAACAACGCACCAACAATGGTGCTTACGCTAACTCCTATCAAGGTGGTTGGGAACTGTTTAAACAAGATAATTTATGGCATCAAGTTCAACAAGTTGGTGAACAGGTATTAGAATTATTAACAGCAGCAGAATGTCCAAATACTCGGACTAATTTAGTTTTAGCACCAGATCAAATGATGCTACAAATTCATGAAAGTATCGGACATCCTTTAGAAATTGACCGCATTTTAGGAGATGAACGCAACTATGCTGGAGGTAGTTTTGTCACCAAAGATGATTTTGGTAAATTAGAATATGGTTCACCGCTCATGAATATCACCTTTGATCCTACAGTACCAGGTGAATTTGCCAGTTATAGTTTTGATGATAACGGTGCAGTAGCTACCAAAGAATTTATTATTAAAAAAGGGATTTTACAACGAGGTTTAGGTAGTTTAGAAAGTCAAACCAGAGCAAATTTACCCGGTGTTGCTTGTGCGCGGGCTTCTTCCTGGAATCGTCCTCCCATAGACAGAATGGCTAACTTAAATTTAGAACCAGGAAATGCCACTTTTGAGGAAATTATTTCAGGAATAGACCATGGAATTTACATGGAATCTAACCGTTCTTGGTCAATAGATGATCAACGTTATAAATTTCAATTTGGTTGTGAATATGCAAGATTAATTGAAAATGGTAAACTTACCAAAACCCTCCGGAATCCTAATTATCGCGCTACTACACCAGAATTTTGGCATAGTTTAATTCAAGTTGGAGATAATAGCAATTGGCAAATTTATGGAGCGCCTAATTGCGGCAAAGGAGAACCAAATCAAGCCATTTCTGTAGGTCATGGTTCACCAGTTTGTGAATTTGCAAATGTGGAGGTTTTTGGTGGTGGTTAATGAATTATGTTTCGCGCAAAGAGGCAAAGGAGCAAAGGCGCAAAGTTTAATTAATGCTACAATGAACAAGTAACTACTTGATGCCATATCAATATGATCATTGCTCAAGAATTAGAACTTCAACAAGACATCTCCGCAGATGTCATCTTTCCTCCTAGTGATTTATATAGTGATGAACCTCCCGTGGAATCAGAACTGCACCTAGAGCAGATTATGCTCTTAATTAAATGTCTCAAATGGTTGTGGAAAGATAGATATGATTTCTATGCTGCGGGAAATCTTAGTATTTACTATAGTCCTAACCAGAAAAAATCAGAATATTTCCGAGGTCCTGATTTCTTTGTGGTCTTGGAAACTGAACGCAAAACCCGCAAAAGCTGGATAGTGTGGGAAGAAGATGGTAAATATCCTAATTTCATTTTAGAAATTCTTTCACCCAGTACAGCTAATACTGATAGAGAATATAAAAAGGAACTTTATCAAAATACTTTCCGCACACCGGATTATTTTTGGTTTGACCCTTATACATTAGAATTTGCAGGTTTTCATTTAGTTGATAATAAATATCAACCTTTAGGACTAAATGAAAAGGGACATTTATGGAGTGAACAGTTAGGTTTATACTTAGGGATCCATCAAGGATTGTTGAGGTATTTTACTCCAGCAGGAGAGTTAGTATCTACACCAGAAGAAACCGCAGAAGCTGAAATTAAAAAAACAGCAATACAAACTCAAAGAGCAGAAATAGAATCCCAAAGAGCAGAACGGGAAGCTAGAAAAGCAGAACGTTTAGCAGCAAAATTGCGAGAATTAAATATTGATCCAGATACAATTTAAAAAATGAAACCAGAAGAATTATCAACGCTAGAAAAAACTTTTAATCAACTTGTGGAAACCCTGCTGATTAAAAAAGCAGAAAATGAACATTTTACTGTGCGACTTAGCAGCGAAAGCAGTCAATTTACTCGCTTTAATTCTGCCAAAGTTAGACAAACAGGTTATGTTCATGATGGTTCGATTCAACTAACTTTAATGGCCAATCAACGCAGTAGTTTTCGTCAGTTTCCTTTGACTGGAAATTGGGATATAGATTGGGAATTATCATCCACAGCTTTACAAGAATTACGTGATGAATTACCATTATTACCAATTGATCCTTATTTAGTTTTACCATCAGGAAATCATAGCAGTCGAGAAATTAATACTGGTAAATTACTAACTCCAGAAATATTAGTTCCTAGTATTCTCGAAACTGTGACTAATTTAGATTTTACGGGGATGTATGCTGGGGGAATTGTCATCAGAGGTTATGGTGATTCTAGCGGACAAAAACACTGGTTTGTGACTGATTCCTTTAATTTAGATTATTCCTTATTTATGGCATCAGGACAAGCTGTAAAAGGAACTTTTGCCGGCAGTGAATGGAATGAAGCTGCTTATTTAGCTAAAATAAATGATGGGAAACAGCAGCTAGAAATGCTATCTCGTCCAGTTAAAGAATTACCAAAAGGACAATATAAAACCTATTTTGCTCCCGCTGCGGTGGCTGATTTATTGGGTATGCTTTCCTGGGGTGCTATCAGTGAAGCTAGTATTCAACAAGGTAATAGTGCTTTAGCTGCTTTATCACGTCAAGAAAAACAACTTTCTTCAAAATTCACTTTAAAAGAAAATTTTCAAAGTGGTTTAGTTCCCAGATTTAATAATTTAGGAGAAATGGCTGCATCCGAATTAACTTTAATTGAAAAAGGGATTTTAATTAATAGCTTAGTTAATTCTCGCACAGCGAAAGAATATCATAAACCCGCTAATGGTGCGAATGGTTCAGAAACCTTACGTTCTCCCGAAATTAATCCTGGTAATTTGGCATTTGAGAAGATTTTACCCAGTTTAGATACAGGGTTATATGTTTCTAATTTACATTATTTAAACTGGAGCGATCGCCCATCTGGGAGAATTACAGGGATGACTCGTTATGCTTGCTTTTGGGTAGAAAACGGCGAAATTATTGCCCCCATTGCTAACCTACGCTTTGATGAAAGTCTCTATCGTTTTTGGAGCGCAGAAAATCTCATTGATTTAACAAACTTCCAGGAATTTATTCCCGAAGTCGGAACTTACGAAAGCCGACAATTAGGAGGAAGTTTAGTTCCTGGTATGTTGGTGAAAAATTTCACCTATACATTATAAACCTTATCAACCTTAGATTCCCAACCGCAATATACATTAGGGAGGGAATTGGGGCTGAATCTTGATTCTACCACTTGTTGGGTAGTTCCACGCTGCCCTTAGGGTCAGGCGTGGGGCTTCTGTCGGTTAAGCTAAAGCACAATTACCAATTAAACAAACTCTTCCAACTGTTCTAACTTTAACCAAATATTTGGCGTTGGCACTTGTCCAAACTTCACCAAAGCATAATCACCCTTAATATCGACAATTTCCCCCTTAGTTTCAAACAAATAACTAGGAAAGCGGGAATCACTAGCTTTAGCTTCTAGACTATTTTCCAACTTTTCCCGAATAGCCCGCACCATATTTCCTTTTTTAACAGCCATAAATTCCCCTCGTTCCAAAATAAACGCTTTTACTCAAAATTTTATCTTGTACCCAGACACAAAGGTAATTTCTTTCCTCAAAAAACATAACCGCCTATTTTGGTAGTAAGCGGTTTAGGAAAAATTAATATTTAGTTCAAGATAGTTCTTCCTTATCAACTTCATGATAACAAATCCCAAAGCAATTGTCAACCCCCCAATTCTCTATTTTCGCGCTTTGATTTATTTGTAAATTCTGCGGGGGGTTGCTGATTTTCGCCTCAATTATTGTGCAAATCTAGCTAATAACTCCTCACGAGATAATTGTAGAAGCAAAGGAGTAAATTCTTCCCTATTCATGGCAATTAGAGGGTTGATAATTGTTTGTAGCTGAGAATCAACCTGTCCAAACCGGACTTGCATGATACTTTCAATCATAGCGCGTCGTTCCCTTTCTACACCTTCTTGTCGTCCTTCTTGTCGTCCTTCTTGTCGTCCTTCTTGTCGTCCTTCTTGTCGTCCTTCTTGTCGTCCTTCTTGTCGTCCTTCCTCAAGTCCCTCTTGAAGTCCTTGTTTTTTAAGTGCTTCTAATTGTTGTTGATACATTTCCGATAATTTCATAATCAACTCCTGATCATCTTTATCAATATCGTGTTCTTGTCGTTGACGTGCAGATAACACAGCAATTAGGTTATGTACCAATTGTATGACATCCGCAAGGAAGGGACTATTATTTGCCAGTGCTTCTAATTCTTCAATCGCTTGTCGTTGTACTTTCCCTTTCCCTAAAATTCTCAGAAATAGGGTTTCTGGTGTGTTGGGGAGTTGGTGAATCGCAATAATTACGGTTTTTAAGCCTTCTCCCAAAAAATAAATCCCTTTTCCCCAGTTTTCTTCATCTCCAGTTGTATTAAAACTTGTGAGAAGTTCCGCTGACGCAGTAGGAGAAAAAATCCATAGCCGGGGTAATTCGGCTTCATTTATACGGTTATTATTGCGATTAGATTGACGCTCTATGTCTCCATGGATGTCAAATAATTTACCCATGCAACTGCGAATTTCACTTTTAGTGACAGCATTACGGAATGGTTCGAATATAGCATAATTTCTCACCATCCGTCCCAATATTCCTAGGGCTTCCAGGCTTTGTGTTGGTTGGGGTGAAGGAATAAATACAACGTCAATTTGTCTGACTTCTGCTGTGATATCTTTACTGGTTTCTACTTGACCATAGGGTGTTAATAGTTCAGTTAGATATTGTTTGGCAAATTGATCATGGATAAAGCGAGTCATTTAAGTTGATTTGAAGACAGAAATATGAATTTAACACTAACTTTGAAATTGAGAACAAAAATGACTGGAACGCCCACCTAATTTAATGCGTTGGATAATATTACCACAAACCTTACAAAGTTCGCCAGTGCGGTAAGCTTCACCGCCATAATTACCATTAACGCCTTTAACACTCAATAAATTCATCAACAGAAAATAGTGAAGGTATTGTTAATTACCATTGATTAATCTCTACTTATAGGATAAGAAATGTGGGGTTTTTATATCGAAATATTAAGGAATATTGCATTTCTATCAAAACATAGAGCTATAGAAGGAATTCAGCCAAAAGTCCGTGATAGGATACTTTGGGAAAATGTTTATAATTGGGAGAAAACCTTTGACACTACGGGTTGCTGTTGTTGGTTCAGGACCTGCGGGTTCATGCGCTGCTGAAACACTAGCTAAAGCTGGGATTGAAACCTATTTATTTGAGCGGAAGCTAGATTACGCCAAGCCTTGCGGGGGTGCTATTCCCCTCTGTATGGTGAAGGAATTTGACTTACCTCCAGAAATTATTGACCGTCAAGTCCGCAAAATGAAAATGATTTCTCCCTCTAATCGTGAGGTTGATATCAATCTAATAAATCAAGATGAATACATAGGAATGTGCCGCAGAGAAGTGTTGGATGGCTTCTTGCGAGACCGGGCGGAAAAATTAGGGGCAAATTTAATTAACGCCACTGTTCATAAAGTTGATATTCCTGCCGGCAAGTCTGACCCCTATACAATCCACTACGTTGACCATACAGGAGAAGGAGCGCAGGGCGTTACTAAAACCCTGAAAGTGGATTTAATCGTTGGTGCGGACGGGGCAAATTCCCGCATTGCTAAGGATATGGGTGCTGGGGATTACAATTATGCGATCGCTTTCCAAGAACGTATTCGTCTTCCCCAAGACAAAATGGCCTATTACAATGAACTCGCCGAAATGTACGTTGGCGATGATGTTTCTACCGACTTCTACGCTTGGGTATTCCCCAAATATGATCACGTAGCGGTAGGTACTGGCACAATGCACATCAACAAAGCCAGAATCAAACAATTCCAAGCTGGTATTCGCGCCCGTGCTTCTGAAAAACTAGCCGGCGGTGAAATCATCAAAATAGAGGCACACCCCATCCCGGAACATCCCCGTCCCCGTCGCGTTGTTGGACGCATAGCCTTGGTAGGAGATGCTGCTGGTTATGTTACCAAGTCTTCTGGTGAAGGTATTTATTTTGCGGCTAAATCTGGCAGAATGTGCGCCGAGTCCATTGTAGAAGCAGCTAACGGCGGTGCGCGGATTCCCACAGAAGCCGACCTCAAAGTATACCTGAAACGTTGGGATAAGAAATACGGACTCACCTACAAAGTATTAGACATTCTCCAAAACGTCTTCTATCGTTCCGATGCTACCCGCGAAGCATTTGTAGAAATGTGTGATGACATGGATGTACAAAAGCTAACTTTTGATAGTTATCTTTATAAAACTGTAGTTCCCGCTAACCCCTTCACCCAATTAAAAATTACTGCCAAAACTCTTGGTAGCTTAATTCGTGGTAACGCCCTTGCGCCCTAAAAGGGGACATGAGAAGCCCAAAATTTATTTCTGGGCTTCTTTTTTTCTGGGTGAATAAATTACATATTATTTTTGTTTCACTCACCCAAATTAATCGCGGGATTCCTCTTAAAAAATCCCCTGGGCATCAATTTAAAACCAACGCGGTGAGTGGGCATTACAGGCCAATCTTCTGGACGGGGAATATGAGTGATTCCCATTGTGTACCAGACAACTAGATCTTCATTATTCACAGATTCATTATCACCAATATATTTTGGTAAACCCTCCCCCAATTGCGTTTGATTGGGATAATCTCCACCTGCATACATTTCATTGGGTTTATATTTTGTCACCCAAAAATGATGAGTTGCAAAACCTGCTTTTTTCCTAATATTGGCACCTTCTACCGCATACAAAATTGTATTTCCTCCTGGCATTAACATATATGCAGGTGAAACACCTAAATTATTTTGTTTATCTGCACTAGCAATCATCCATTCTCGACTGTGTTGAATATCCATATCACGCACAGCAGATTTTTCGGTTTTTAGTGGAGTATCTTCTACAGTTATGGCATTGCCTAACGGGTTTTTATCACCCATTGGTAACGCTTCTACATTCATTTCCATTACAGAATTAGCTTGTCCATCTATATCTAAATCTAAGCGATAATTGAAAAAATGCTGATGATTTACACCAAAGATATTTTTAGCTAATAATCTACCAAATGACTTATTTTCAGTTTGTTTTATGCTGGCTGTTCCCTGGACTAAATCAATTCCCGTTAACTCATTCTCTACTTCTAAAGTACCGTCTTGCCTAAATATCCAATTGATACTGTAATCATAGTTATCAACTGTTGCCATCATTTTCATGACTAATTCACGATTACGACGGATATATTTTTGTTGATTTCTGTAATTAAAATGTTTCCACAGGATACCGTTATCTCTTTCATAGATACCAATTAATCCAGGTATGGTAAAAGGTTCTCCTTCAGGATTAGCAAACACTGTATTTAATAAAACTCCATTTTCAGGAATTTCTTTACCTAATTCTAGTTTATTCGCTAATAATCCCAAATTATATTCTCCCACATCAAAGGCATTACGAAATGACCAATTGGGCTGAGGATGACCGTAAGGAACTGCCATTTCTGAAAGACTACCACGATATAAAATTGATCTATCTTTTTCACCATCATTATATTTGACAAGATACAAAACTAAACCTTCGCGGGGGTGCATTAAATAACGAAATTTCCAACCTTGCCAAGTAATTTCATTACCTTTAATTTGGAAACTTGTTCCTTCTGGTTGATTAATATTTAATGTTTTTGGTGGTGCAATTACTTGACTAGAAGCATTAACATCATAATCCCAATTTTCTTGGGAAAGAGGAACTATCCCATTATCAACAAAGCTATCAACTTCACCTTTATTTAAATTAACTGTAACTAAAACGCCTTCTATGGGACGGGCATAAAAATTCCAATGTTTACCTTGATAATAAGATAATGCTCGACAAATTCGATTACCAGATTTTGCTTCTGCTTTATTGAGTATTCCTGCTCCCCAACAACTTATTTCTACATTTTCAAAATCTTTAATTCCCCGTTTTTGCATAGCTATTTGCCAACGTAAATCTGATTTTACGACTTCGTTAGCTATGGCATAATCTGGGTTTAAAATAGCAGGTTGTCCGTGAGGTATTTCTTGCCAGGAAGTGAGGTTTTTAGTGTTTAAATTAACTATTCCTGTAAAAGTTTTATTAATTTCTCGTTCATAAACTTGCAAAAAAACCTGGCGGATAAATGATTTGCCAGATGTAAAATTTAAGACTGCTTTTTTATCGGGTTCTTGTAAGGCAATTATGGGAAAAATTGCGGTTTCACTGAGATTTTTTTGCTCTTTAACTATGGTAACTGCTGTATTAATTTCTTGTTCTGTTAAGGGGTTGAGAGGGTGTGGAATTATCGCTTCTTCAGCTAATACAATGTTAGAAAATCCCCAGCAGATATTAATGAAAATAATAATGCTAATAGTTAGCCTGTAAAAAAGATTTAGCCTCTTAATCATCTTGCACATTTTTCTGAAAAAGTACATTTATTGATTCCTCAACTAAAGATGAGAAACAGTAAGATTAAGAGGATATTTTAACTTTCCTCGTTCCTCGTTCCCATACTCTGTATGGGAATGAATTCTAGAAGGCTCTGCCTTTGATAAAAGTAGAGGCAGAGCATCTATGATAGCATTCCTAGTCAGAGACTGGGAACGAGATAATTTACTTATATAGAAACTAAGCGACGTAAAGATTCAGCCCGACGTTTAGCAACGGGGTTATTAGGTGATAATTTGAGTGTTGCTTCATACATTTCCAAGGCTTGAGCATTCAATTTTTTCTTCTCATAAGCGTGTCCGAGATTATTTAAGGCTGATACATAATCTGGGTTCAATTTAATCGCTTCTTTGTACTGACGAATTGCTAAGTCATATTGCTCTTGAGCAAAGTAAACATATCCCAAACCGTTGTAAATGGGAGCAATAGATTCTTCTCCCTCTTCTTCGGCTGCTTTGAGAGATTTTTGAAATAGGGGTATGGCTTGGCTAAATACTTTTTTCTCTGAATAGATACTAGCTAATTCATAATATTCTTGAGCCGTACCTTTTTCTTTAGTTAATTTGTTTTTTAACTTACCTAGAGAGTTTTCAAGTTTGCGGGTTTTGAATACTTGACGAAAAACACTCACACCTGCAAATGCAAGTAAACCAACAAAAATTGACAGATAAATGACGACTAAATTGCTATCCATTTTCTACAAATACAAATTATTAAAATACCCTATCTATTATCAGTTATTAGGTTGTATATTTCTCACTAAAATACTACAATCCCCAATATTCTATCCGTTCTTTTAGCCAACCTGTAACTGTATAACGAGCGATCGCTTCATTCACGTTACGTCTTAACTCATCATACTGCAATCCCTTTGGCATAACTACAGATAATGGTTGTGCTGATAATTTAGTTGTCAATATGTGATATTCAGGATGTACTTGCACCCAACCACTAAGAACGCTGACATCCGCTGCAAAACCATCTACCTGATTATTTTCTATTTTTTCCCAGCCTTGGGCGTAAGAATTTACGCCGACCAATTCAGCAGACGGTGTAAAATATTTTAAGTATCCAACAGTGCTAGAGTTGTTGAGAACGGCTATTTTCCCTTTGTCTATATCTTTTAATTCTTGAATAGATGTATTTTTTGTAACTATTGCCGCCCCATCATAATAATAAGGAACACTGAAGCTAACAATGCGGGAACGTGACTCTGTGGCTGTGACTCCAGCAATAGCCAAATCAACTTGTTGATTAAAGACTACAGGTAAGCGATCGCTATTGGCTACTGGTTGCAATTTCACAGCATCAGCTTTACCCAACAAATCACTGGCCAAACGTTTGGCTAAATCAATCTCTAACCCTTGTAAATTGCCCTTGTCATCCCTAAATCCCAAAGGACGAAGATTATCCTTAACTGCCATATTTAAATAGCCTCGCTGCTGAATTTCCGCCATTGTTGCGGCAGATGCAGTTAAATTTCCACTGAGAAAAGACAGCCAAAAAATCAAAAATAGGGTAGCGGATAATACCAGATGTAACTTATTCATAATCGCTCTGCGTTTTACTCCAATTAAAAATGCCAAAAAGTTTCTTGATTTTTAATTTTCAATTCTCCGAAGTGCCATCTGTTACATCCGTTATTCATCCGTTGCCACCTTTATCCGTTAACCGAGTTAGCGAGTTCGGCAATTTTAGCGAAGCTTGCAGGATCAAGAATTGCCAATTGTGCCAACATTTTGCGGTTTAGTTCCACATTGGCCTTTTTCAAATTACCAATCAAACGGCTGTAGCTTAAACCGTGTTGTCTAGAAGCTGCATTAATCCGCGCTATCCACAGACGGCGAAAATCACGCTTCTTCTTTTTGCGATCGCGGTAAGCACTGCGAAGAGCCTTCATTACTTGTTGGTTAGCGGTTCTAAACAAAGTTGAGTGAGAACCACGGAAACCTTTAGCTAATTTGAGAATTTTATTGCGGCGTTTACGAGCTACATTACCGCGTTTTACCCGAGTCATATCTTATTACCTGTGATCTTTTACAAATATGGAAGCATTAAACGCACGTTAGGTTCGTCCCGTTCATGAACAATTGCCATCTTGGACATATTGCTCTTTTTGCTAGAGGATTTATGCTCTAACAAGTGGTTTTTGAACGGTTTACGGCGGACGATTTTACCGGTACCGGTGACGCGGAATCTCTTCGCCGCAGCCTTGCGAGTCTTTAATTTAGGCATGGTCTGGCTTTAATTCAACACAATCTACTATTATATATGAGAAAAGGCAAATTGTATGCCCCCTTGGCAAGATCGGCAAGGATTCCCAAAATATCTTAATTCAGGACTTGACAAGGAGAAAATTTTAGTTTACACTAATGTTAGGAGTGGAAATCTGTCCGCGCATATATAGTAAACTTTTGGATTGTCTGAATCAGGATTTACAGGATTTTAGGACTTACAGGATGTTGGTTTGCGGTGGAGATTTTTGATTTTCAGTTTTTTATATGATTCTTGACATCAAGACTTGACAAGATGCGATAATTGGTTTACACTAATGTTAGGAGTAGAAATATATCCGCGCATATATAGAGTCAATTTTTAAACTAATAACTAAAGATCCCCGACTTCTTTTATCGGTGATTCTGTATCAAAATAAATTATCCTAGAAGTCGGGGATCTAAATCCTGTACATCCTTAAATCCTGGATATCCTGATTAAGACAATTAAACGCAGATGAACGCAGATAAACGCGGATGTTATACTAATTATTAATTTCTCTCCCAATCCTGTACTTCGACTTCGCTCAGTAACCAGACATCCTGATTCTGACAATATGCAAACCTGGACACCTAACACCCCACTACAGAACGGACAGTATATCATTAAAAGAGCGATCGGTGGCGGTGGCTTTGGTGAAACCTATCTTGCAGAAGATACAGAAGAAAACAGGTTGGTTGTGATTAAAACCCTCAACCGCGAACAACGCGAAAAACCAGACTTTGCGGAAAGACAAAAGAGGTTTAGAAAAGAAGCCTTAGATTTATCAAAATGCTATCATCCCCATATTGTCCAAGTTTACGACAATTTTCCCGAAGATGGACTTTGGGCTATTGTCATGGAACACATTGACGGTGATGATTTAGCAGCTTATGTGGAAAACTACACGGCTGAAAATGGTTACTTGTCAGAAACCGAAGCTTTGCGCTACATTGACCAAATCGGACAAGCTTTAGAATGTGTTCATGAACGGAAACTTTTACACCGAGATGTGAAACCCAATAATATTTTGTTGCGACGGGAAAGCAAGGAAGCGGTATTAATTGATTTTGGGTTAGCGCGGGAATTTCAACCTGGTAAAATCAGAAGCATGACAGCGACGAAAACAGAAGGTTATGCACCGATAGAACAATATCAACGGCGTGGAGATTTTGGTTATTATACAGATGTTTATGCTTTAGCAGCGACATTATATAGTTTATTAACGAATAGAGTTCCCATTCCTGCTAATTATCGCGCTGAGGAAGATGTTAAGTTATCACCACCGCAAAAATATAATCAGCAGATTAGCGATAAAGTAAATGCTGCTATTCTCAAAGGCATGGAGTTAGAACCTGTAAACCGTCCCCAAACTGTGCGGGAGTTTCGGGAAATTTTGGGTTTAATAAACCAAGAGGTAGAATTAAAATCATCCTGTGGAATGGACTACAGACAACTGCGTGACTTCCTCGCACAAGAGAAATGGCAGGAAGCAGACAAGGAAACAGCAAGGGTAATGTTAGCAGTTGCGAAGCGGGAAAAGGAAGGTTGGTTAAATGTTAAAGATATTGATAATTTTCCTTGTGCAGACCTGCGAAGCATTGACCAATTGTGGGTAAAATACAGTAATGATAAATTTGGGTTTTCTGTTCAGAAGCGTATTTATCAAGGTTTTGGGGGAACGAGAGAATATAACTCTGAAATCTGGGAGAAGTTCGGGGACAAGGTAGGATGGAGAAAAGAAGACGATTGCTTATACTACAAAAATATTACTTTTGATATAAAAGCAGCAAAAGGACACCTCCCTGTGTTGTTTTGGGACGAGGATTATTTTTGGGGGGTGGTTGATTGGTATTGGTTGTTGCGGTGGAGGGTTTGCTTGGTTCTTCTCTCGCGTCCAGACTTGTAACTTGTAGCATTTAAGGATTACAGTAAATTATTAAGTCTGAATCAGGATGTCCAGGATTAAAGGATTTTCAGGATGGTAATTTTTAGATGGTTTGTTGGTGATGAAAGTTGTATTTGTCAGAATCAGGATAACTGGTTACTGAGCGAAGTCGAAGTACAGAATTAAAGGATTAACAGGATATTATTTTGAAATGTTTGATTTACAATATAATATTTTAAATTTCTAAATTATTAAAGAATATTTATTGAATATGTAATCATCAATTTTAAAATTGAAAACATGAGAGTTAAACCTTCAAATACCCACCAAAAATCATCCAATAACATCCTGAAAATCCTCAAATCCTGGATATCCTGATTCAGACAAATAAAAATCACCAACTCCCCACCAAAAATCATCCAACAACATCCTGTAAATCCTCAAATCCTGGAAATCCTGATATGGCTAACGCCACGCTACGCTATCAGACAAATAAAAATCACCAAATCCCCACCAAAAATCATCCAATAACATCCTGTAAATCCTCAAATCCTAGACATCCTGATTCAGACAATTACGTTTATAATGAAAATTATCAGTTATAGGAAATAGACAATGAATATTACCCTAAAACCAGAACAAGAACAGTTTATTCACAACCAGTTAGCTCAAGGGAGATTTCCTAATGCTGAAGCAGTCATTAATCAAGCTCTAGAACTTTTACAAGAAAAACAACGAGAATATGAAGACTGGGTAGAAGATGTGAAAATTAAAGTTAATGAAGCCGCAGCAGAACTAGAACGAGGGGAAGGAGTTCCTTTAGAAACAGTTGTTGAACAGATACAGGCAAAATTTCGTCATGCGCGAGAGGAGAAAAAATGAATCAATGTTTGATTTCACCTCTAGCAATTCGAGATTTAGATAGCATTTCTGAATACTTTTTAAACAGAAATATTGAAGCGGGAGAAATACTCTTTCAAGATTTCACAAAAAAGTGTGAAAAATTACTGCAATTTCCTAATATGGGACGCAGTTACGAATACATAAGACAGGGAATGCGTGGACTTCCTTTAAATGGTTACATCATTTTTTATCAAGTTGTTGATAATAATGTGGAAATTCTTAGAGTCGTAAATGGTCGTCAAGATTTAGAAGCTTTATTTGCAGAATAGGATAGTTTATTAAATGAGAATCTTGATCATCAATCAAATAATATCTAAAAAATTCCCCACATCACAAAAATCCTGACATCCAAAAAACTTCAACGCAAACGAACATCCTGTAAATCCTAAAATCCTGGATATCCTGATATGGCTACGCCACGCTTCGCTATCAGACAATTAAATAAACCTACTTGTCTATCTCAGATTCTAACCATGTTTTCAAGTCATTAATATCTGTAAAATCCAACAATGCTTCTCCCAGCTTTTCCAGTTGTTCTATATTCAAACTGTTGATATTTTCGATGTAAATATCTTTCAATTTTCCAAATCTTTTCGATAACTGACGTATCAATAAAATCATCTCACCATCTTGTCTACCTTCTTCTCTCCCTTCCTGCTTGGCTTCTTGATATACCCTTGTTTGCTTAATATCACTCACTAAAAACATTGCTTCTATCTCCTGACGGCTTAATTGTGAAAATTTGGACAATAAAACAGTCTCCAACAATTCTATAATACCTTGTTTTTCTCTGTCATTCTCAACTTCTGTCTTAGTTCTGTCCAAGAGAGCTTTAACTAATTCCGGTGCTTGTGCTTCCTTACTGACAATTAACTCAATTAACCCCATACCAATTGAACCTGGTAGTAATTCATCTAAATAAATTCGTTTAATTCTCCCACTATTAATAAATTCTTGTTGATAAGCAGTCAATTCTCCTACATCTAAACTCCGTTTCGCAAATAAAGCTACTGCTTGCCAATCTTGTACAGGTTTAAATTGATTAAGATAAATGTTGATTTCGGCGATTAATTCCCAGTAAAAGTCCGGTTTTAGTTGAAATTGCACTTCTACAAAATAGATGGGTTTTTCTACACTATCTGCCATAAAAATTCCATCAAATCGAAATGCTTTTTCTTTCACTTCCACAGAGGTAAATTTATAATCTGTGGCGTTTTCTGTAGGTTCTCCCAGAATTTCAAATAATAGGGTGTGAAAAGTGAGGAAGATTTGATAAAATATTGTGTCTGTGTGCATTATTCCTGATTTTGAAATTTCTTATTACTTATTTATCTGCTGATTTTAACCATCTTTCCCAGTTCTCCATCTACTGTAATTGCATCTTCATTCTCAGATACGAGATAACGTCTTGGTATTTTGGTTATGAGGACAAATTTTATTTTCTTATTTCCCTGCTTGGAGGGATTTATTTGGGAAATAATTATCTTGATAAATAAAAACTCTATATATATGGGCGCACACTTTCCCACTCATATCATAAGCATACCCGAAACTCGGAACACTGTCAACCCCCCTAGCTGAAATTACCAAAACTCGTTAGATTATTGATAAAATTCTCAATAATAATGAGAATAAACCCCCAATAATTGAGAATGTTCTTTTTTGCCAAAATCCCATACAAATAACTTATATCTTAATAACAAGATCCCCGACTTCTTTGATTAATGTTGTGATTTATCAATATTTAATTTAGAAGTCGGGGATCTAAATCGGTTGAACAAAAAAAGCACAACCCTACTATAATATTTATGGAAAACTTAAATAATCAACTATAAAAAATGCCATCTACCGTTACCCTCACCATTACTACAGGGAAACTTTCAGGAAAACAATATATATTTGATAGCCGCAGCAGTTGTATTATCGGTAGAGGTGAAGATTGCAATTTGCAAATTGCTGATAATATTGATATGACAGTTTCCCGCTATCATTGCTTATTAGATATCAATCCTCCTGAAATGAGAATCCGTGATTTAGGGAGTTTAAACGGTACGATTGTTAATGATAAAAAAATCGGACAAAGGAAAGCGGGTGAATCTCCAGAAGAAGCATTAAAGGCAATTTTTCCCGAATATGATTTAGTCAATAATGATCAGGTAGCGGTAGGAGATATTATTTTTGATATTAGTACAGAAATAGAACTGGAAAAACAGAAAACTCCTTATATTCCAGTCGAACAAGAAAATAATAAACCGAACTTTTTTGAAATTATTAAAAATCTCCTAAATTTAGCAAATCAAGGTAATCAAAATCTCCAGAAAATTTCTAATTATCAGATTATAAAATCTTTAGGTGAAGGTGGATGTGGAGAAGTATTTTTAGCTGAACATATCCCCACTAGAAAACGGGTAGCACTAAAGTTAATGTTGCCTAAAGTCGCGGCTAAAGAACTGGGTGTAAAAATGTTTTTGCGAGAAACAGAAAACACTAAATATTTACAACATCCTCATGTGGTGAAAATGTTAGATCATGGCTATGCAGAAAATACCTTTTTCTTCACAATGGAATATTGCGAAGGTGGGGATGTTTGGGATTTGATGGAGAAATTAGGAGGACGTTTACCTGTTAATATAGCTGTTGATATTATTCTGCAAGTTCTTGACGGGTTAATCTATACCCATAATGTTGAAGTTCCTTGTGTGAAATTAGCAGACGGAAGACTAGGAAAAGGAAAAGGTTTAGTACATCGAGATTTAAAACCGAATAATATTTTTATCACCAATATCAACGGTAAAATGGTGGCGAAAATAGGAGATTATGGATTATCCAAAGCTTTTGATTTAGCAGGTTTAAGTGGACACACTTTCACAGGTGCGAAAATGGGGACTCCTGCGTTTATGTGTCGTCAACAATTACTAGATTTAAAAAATTCCTTACCAGAGGTTGATGTGTGGGCAAGTGCTGCTTGTTTATATAATATATTAACGGGATATTTCCCCCGTGATTTTGTCGGTGAACCTTGGACTTGTGTGCTAAGAAAGGAGGCTGTCCCCATTCGTCAACGTGATAGTAGTATTCCTGAAAAATTAGCAGAAGTGATAGATTTGGCTTTAACAGAAAAGCCAAAAATTTATTTTCAAACTGCGGCTGAGTTTAAAGCAGCGTTGTTAAAATGTGTTTGATTCTTAAATCTTAGTAACTTGAGGATCTAAAACAATGCGTGTACCAGTGATATCTACATGATAAGTCCAAAACTGGCTTTTAACTTTGACAATTACTTCCCAACCTTTAATGGGAGCAAAATTCTGGGTGCAGACTTCACCAAAATTAAAAACGCAGGAATTACTAAAAGTTTTCTGAATTGACTGGGTAATTTTCAAAGAACTTACTGCTAAACCAGAACGTTTAGAAGCATTACTCAAAACCGCATTAGCAATTTTTTTCGGTAATTGATTACTGCTAATTTTCGGATCTAGAAGAATTTGTGAACCGGATTTATTCACATGATAAGTCCAAGATTGTTCTTTGACTTGCACAATTACAATCCAACCGGGAATAGGATTATATTCCCTTGTGCAAACTTCCCCAAATTGAAAATTACAGGGATTGCTAAAAATAGTAGATGTAACTTGAGTAATTTGCAAATCAGAAACTTTCACCCCAGAAACTCTAGCAGCATCCCTTAGCAATTTTTGAGAAATAGATTTAGGTAAAGTATTGTGGTTTAATTGTGACTGTTCGGGATTTTTAGCATTTGCAGATGTACTATTTTCAGTGACATCTAAACCACAGGCAAACAAGCTGGTAATAATCAAACCAAAGACCAAGATTTGCGGAAACTTGAAATTGTTATACATTTGGGAAACTAGCTTAGTGATTAGATTCATAACCATATAAATTAACAATTGAATACTGAATTAAACTTAACTTTACAACTTATAAATAATTCTTTCCCTCCTCATTCCTCCGCGTCCTCTGTGTCCTCTGTGGTTCGTTTTTCTATTAATTTATTCCCCATTGCCAAAAGTGCCGTTCCATAAGCTGCTTCTGTATTAATTGATGAAACAATTGGTACTTTTAAACAACGTTGACGAATAGATGTCCAAGTAGAATTAGCAGCACCACCACCGGCAGTATAAATATGAGTTAAAGGATCTGCACCTAGATTTTGTAATAGTTCATATCCTCTAGTTTCTATTCTAGCCATACTTTCTAATAAACCATGTAGAAATTCTTGAGGTTGATCTGGACGTGGTTCTAGTCTGGGTAATAATTGGGGATCATTAATGGGAAAGCGATCGCCTGGTTTCAATAATGGATAATAATCTAACACACTGGCTTGAGTTGGATCAATTTCCGCACTTAACCTCACCAACTCAACATCGCTGAAAAAATGCTTCAAAATAGCACCACCCGTATTGGATGCACCTCCAGTCAACCACAAATCTCCTAAACGATGGCTATAAATTCCATATCGCGCATCTTCGATTCTATGCCGACTTAAAAGTTTTAGTACCAAAGTTGAACCCAGCGAAGTTACCGCTTCCCCCGGAAATTTAGCTCCACTGGCTAGAAAAGCCGCAATACTATCTGTTGTGCCAGCAACCACTAAACAATCGCCTTTAAAGCCAAAATCGGCCGCAATCTGGGGAAGTAATTCACCAATGGCTGTACCCGGCGCTAAGACTTGCGGTAACTGGAGGGGAATTTCTAGCTGTTCCAACCATGCTGGATATTGCAATTTTTCCACGTCATAACCCAATTTTAAGGCGTTGTGGTAATCGCTAATACCTAACTTTCCATGCAAGAGAAATCCCAGCCAATCGGCTTGATGCAATAAATATCTGGCTTTTGCAAAGGAAGGTAATTCTTGCATCCAGAGGAGTTTCGCTAGACTAGATGTAGCACTTAATACAGTGTGATTTGCTGGCGCAATCCTGCTCAATCGTTCTAAAACCACTGCACCCCGACCATCATTGTACAATAGTGGCGCGTCCACAGGCTTTCCAGCCCCATCAGTCAGTAAAATAGTGGAAGAAGTCCCATTAATAGCGATCGCTCCGATTTCCCCCCTTAACACCCCCGGAATTTGCCCTAATAGACTCCATAAAGCCTGTTGCCAACATTGAACCCAATCAACAGTCCCAACCTGCCAACAATGGCGCATTTCGGACAGAATCCGACCTTCTTCATCAATTACCACACCCCGTGCGCCAGAAGTACCAAAGTCAATACCAAGCGATAAAGTCATAAATTAAGGGAAGTAGGGGAGGTAGGGGAGGTAGGGGAGGTAGGGGAGGTAGGGGAGGTAGGGGAAGTAGGGGAGGTAGGGGAAGTAGGGGAGGTAGGGGAAGTAGGGGAAGTAGGGGAAGTAGGGGAAGTAGGGGAAGTAGGGGAAGTAGGGGAAGTAGGGGAATATTTCTTCCCAATGACAACGGACAATGAACAACTGACAAATCCCCAGTTTTTGTTGCATCTTGTAACAAGATGTTTCCTTATTTTGGCAAAACAGGGAAAAGTAGTAAACGGAGTCTTGAAAATCAAGTTCAACTTAGGAGGATTTCCATCATGCCTATCTCAGATACCCAAGTTTACATTGCATTAGCTGTAGCGCTAATTCCAGGAATTCTAGCTTGGCGTTTAGCTACAGAACTATACAAATAACACCAGTGTAACGCTGTTACAGGTGCTTAATCCATAAGTAGGAGTAGATTTCAAATACTTGTAGTTCTAAACTATGGGAATTTTAGGAATCGCCCCTACTTTACTAGGTAATATTTTATTCATCTTCATACTTGTATAAATTTCCAGAAAATGGAGTAATATGGCAGCTAAATTAAGCCGCAATTAGCACCTGTTTGCTTTTGACGGTAATTACCGTAAATCAGCGAGTTTTTTGTTAGCACCATGAATGCGTTTCAACCATCTAAACCTCCTCTACAGCCCGTAGAACAACGCCGAACTGTACCCAGACCTAAACGACATTTACGCCAACGTGCTTATCAAATAATGGCACTGGAAACTACAGCCAAAGTAGCAGTTAATATAGTTATTAGTGCAGCAGCAGTATCTGCTTTAGTACAATTATTACCTTATCATTGGTCACAACAGGATAAGTTGCGAACAGTTCGTACCGAAGTAAAAGTTATGGAAGGGCGTGTGCAAAACTTGCAGACAGAATTTAGCCGCAACTTTGATCCTGGGGAAGCTAAAAGTATTATGCAACAAAAATCATTTCGCTTTGACCCTAATCAGCGTCCAGTTATATTGATGAATCAAGAGCAGACTGGAACGGAACAATCTAACTCAGCACCATAAAAGTGCAGAAAATATATTAATCATCACGGTTATTAGGGTGACTACCAAATGATACAACTTTATATTTAGTCATGAAACTCAAATTTTTGAGTCAGTTTTACAAATTGAATGCCTAAAACTCTGAATTAAGCCATCTACTAAATTAGTCTTCAAAAAAGAGCAACTCGTTTAACCAGTTTTCGATTTGTAACCGTAAGCGATAACCGGAAACATCTTGATGATTTAAAGATGGTAGTTCTGCCAATGCGCGACGATAATTCGCAATTGCACAATTCCAATCACCCCAGAGATGATAAGTCCGTCCCTGTTCCGCCCAAATGTTGCCTTTGAGTTGACCAAACAGCATGGCAATTTCTAAGTTTTCAATAGCTTCTGCATAGTCTCCCAAGTCGCGTAAAGTAATACTACGATTAATCCAAGCCCGAACATGATGGGGATTTAGATCCAATGCTTGTTCATAATCAGCCAATGCGGCTGTTAATTCACCACAAGCAGCGTAATAATTAGCCCGATTATTGTAGGCACTAGCTAATTTAGAATTTAAATCCAAGGCTTTGTTATAATCAGAGATAGCTTTTTGGCTATCACCACTTTGAAAATAAATCAGCCCTCGGTTATTGTAATCGACCGCATTTTCGGGATGATGGTCAATCAGGTGACTTAACAGTGCGATCGCTTTAGTATAATCCCCTTGTTGTGCTAACTTCAAAGCACAAGAGCGTAAATAACGTTCTTCCAACATTGATTCATTACCATCCTGTAACGGCGCACATTGATGACAAGGATTGTTTTGATCAGAAAGACATACTTGATTGTTTTGAATACCAGAATTTAAAAAAGAGTGCTTATTCATACTTTGCCTATTTGGTTTACTTGGTTTGTCAAATAAAGTTACAGTTTTTGTGTCCTAATGACTCTAGGATGATTGAAGGACGTGGATTTTACATCCAACAACAGATGAGCCATAAATCTAATAATGTATACTTCATACCCAAGTTCAATTCCCGAATCAGTAAAATTCTGAAGAATTGAAGTGTAAATTTTAATGATCAGGGGAAGAGGGAAGAGGGAAGAGGTAATAGGCAATAGGCAATAGGCAATAAGAGTTTTACCAATGACAACGGACAACTAACAACTAACCAACCCCTATTTACCAATTCTAGAAGAGACATTTCTCATGACAACAATAATTGCTTATGCTGATGCTACCGCCCTCAATACCGATGACTATATTGTGCTTTGTTTAGCTACGTGCTTATATAAAGAAGATGGGGAAGTGGATCAAATTGAAGTGATAGAACCCATTCCTTCAGCCGCATTAGAAGCTATCTGTAAACAAATTCCCACATCTTAAATTATTCGATAGAGCGCAAACGGGTACTAAATGCGGCTAGAATTGTCACCTAAAAATTTTTAGGATTTTTAGGTGTTATACTCAAAACGGCTTGATTGTTTGATTCTAAACGTAGGGGTTTAGCACTGCTAAACCCCTACACATCTGGGTTCTTTGTCATTTGGCAAAAGTTTAAATCTCACCCGTGTTTAGTATAATGTCTTTTAAGCCGGGGATGAAAGCTACAAGAGGGGATTTATCCCCCAGCGACCTGTGCTATACTACTTGTAACAGGAAAGGTAATCAACCTGTATAAAAACCTAACTGCCTAACGGTAATCTGTACCTTGACAATTAAATCTATGTGGTTCTACTGCATTGTTCTAGTTTCCTTCTAGCAGTAGGTAAAAGATTTATAGGGACTAGACGAATCAGGATTTTGAAACTTTCTCGTTTCAAGTTAAACAGGACTTGCAATAATGCAACTACGGTCGGGCAGACCGAAAGTTAACGCTTGGGGAGAGTCCCACCTCTGACCTAGATAACGCAAGGAGTCTAGTTTAAGTGGTCTCGTTGAACCAAGAATCCCCGTGTCTTTAGACCGGGGAGTGTCAAATTCCGATTATGCTCAAATTAGATTTGAGTGCTTACCCAGCAGTCGTGAATTATATTCAGTCTATATCTGAACGTCCGGCATTTCAAAAAAGTATTGGGGGACGGAAGTAATTGACAATTAATAATTGACAACTGTTAGTTGTCAATTATATTTTCTAGCGATAATTTGTAAATTGCAAAGCGACGGGGAAATCTTCTTGTTTAAGCCGTTGAATCACGAGTTGTAAGTCATCTTTTGATTTAGCTATTACCCGCACAGAGTCACCTTGAATTGAGGCTTGCACCTTTTTAATTTCGTCCCGAATTATCTTAGAAATTTGTTTAGCAATTTCTTGGCTAATGCCTTTTTTCAGGGTAATTTCTTGACGAACACGGCTACCGCTGGCAGATTCAACTTTGCCAAATTCAAAGATTTTTTGAGAAAGATTCCGCTTGGCGGCTTTTTCTCGGAGAATGGTGTGGACAGATTCTAAGGTAAAGTCGCTGTCAGTACCAACGGTAATTTTTTCTTCGCTTAATTCGATTGTGGTTTTAGTATCTTTAAGATCGTAACGGCTTTTAACGTCTCTGATGACTTGATCAATAGTATTAACTAATTCTTGTCTATCAAAGTCGCTGACGATATCAAAGGAAAAAGAAGCAGCCATAAATAAAATTGGTAATTGGTAATTGGTAAGAGAGAAGAGGCAAAATTAAAAATCCTTATTCCCTCAGCTTAATTATTTAACTTGCATGAGACTGAGGAAAAACAGAGTTCCCGAACTAAAAGAAGCAATACCAAACATGAGTGATCTTAACAAAGGTATATTTGCAATATAGAAAATAGAGTATAGCAAACGAGCAATCAGAAAAGCGATGGCTGCATTCACTCCTTGGGGAGAATTCACTCCAGTGACATAAGCCATTAGTGCGGCTGCGGCAAAAACCATAAACGCTTCAAAGGAGTTTTCATGGGCCCATGTTGCCCGTTGGGCATAGGGAGGCAACTTGTCAAACATGGCGCGAGGTGCAGACAAATCATATCCTACTTGCACTCTAGCAAAAGCTACTAATAAATAGGGTAGATAAATGAGAATAGCCGCAACGACAATAGAGGATAAAAAAATAGCAGGTACTGGTAATAGAGATAAAGACATTCAACTAATTTAATAGGGTACTTGGTCAGGTATTGATCATTTTTGTCAATGGATAAGGGGTAATTTAGTGAAATCATTACCCTTTACCCAATGATTTTCCATCTCTATCATTAGCTTTGCAAAAACTGCCGTTCACTCTAGTCAAAGTAGAAGAGTGTTACCACTTTTCGCTGGTCTTCGGCATCACTACAAGTTTGTAGCAAAGTGCGACTATCGTGAAATGCAAAGCAGATTAGTTGTTGACAACGAGAGACGATTTCTTTGTTACATAGGTAACTCGCTTCAGCTAGGGACAAGTTATCATTACTGGGGTTTTCCACTAAGTGCATAACCTGTTCTAATTGCTGGCGCGATTCTTGGGGTTGACGTTCCAAACTTTGGGGTAAAATAACCGTGAGTAAGTTGGGATCAGCCTTGGTTGCGCCCCGGATGGCCGCAGAGTTTGTGCCTGTAGCACCAGAAGTAATGATGCGGTTGCCCGATAGAATCAGGGCATAAGTCATCATTTCAATGAGGTTCTGATGGGTAATTGGCACATGACGAGAACCTAGCAAGGCAATCCGCTTGGAACCTGTTTGCTGGATGGTTGCTAGTTCTTGGGCTAAGGTATCGAGTTTAATAGTATCTATTGACTGACTCAAAGATGAAGATCATGAGATTAAACAACCTAGACATTCTACCAAACAGCGTGTACATAGGATACTAACCAGGGTTACATTATTATTTGTTAGCAAATTACTAAGGAGCTACTCAACCTCTAGAACTACTTTTGGAAATACCCATACCTCTTAATCCCCTCCAGCCGATGACGATATAACCAATTGACAATAATAAACTATTAATACCAGTTCGCAATTCCTTCCAGGCATCTTCCTGGGTTTTCTGCAACTGTTGTTGTGTTTGAGTCTGAATTTGGTTAAGTCTTTGGGTTGCTAGTTTTTGAGGGTCTGTTTGCTGGGCGATAAAATTATCAAGAGAGTTAAGATTTGTTTTATACTGCTTGAGTAGATCCTTCTGTGCCTCAGGTAATTGACTATCGCTAAGTGCCTGATTATACTTTTTGTCATCCTTAACCAGTTCATTTAGCTGGGTTCTGAGTTGCTCTTTTAATGCAGCGCGTTGTTTCTCTACAGATGCTTTTACCTGATCATTACCAAGTTGATTTTGGAGTTGTGCTAATTGATTTTTCACTTGGGTTTCTGACTGTTCCGCTTCTTTCTCAATCCGTGCTAACCCCTCTGCCTTTAGTTGATTGACGTTACTCAGATGTAGGGGAAAAATCAACAAAAATATCAGTCCTAACAAACTAGAGAGGATAAAAATTGGCAATTTTAGACCAGAAGACGAGGAACGACTACTTTCACTAGATCCACTAGATTTACCAACCCAGTATGCAATTAGAATTGTTCCCAGACCAAGCAATGGTACAATACCCTGATTTACAAGACTTCTGCACAAGTTAATTTGCCAGAGTTTATCTGTAAATTGCAAAGGGAATAATAAAAATAGACAGTCTACAGAAAAGAACAATATACAGATTATACCTATTAACTGGAGCAAGAAGGATGTGTTAGAGGATGTATTAGTAGCCATATTGGTTTACAGTGTGAATACATTAAATTAATTAGCATATTTAATGTTACAGGATTACCCAGTAAGCGTAAAGCTCAGTGTCTAGAGCTTAAATCTTTCTCGCCATTCTTCTACATTTTGTCGTAAACCTGCACCCAACCAATCATCAAACTGGGGATACAGTGGTAAACGTGGTACTAACTCCCAGCCCCCAGATTTTAAGATGTTTCTGAGTTCCTGTTCCTGTAAATGGGGATAATCAGGATTAACTTCATCCTTGGGACTTATTCCCCCTAAATCCCTCGCTCCAGCGGCTATACAAGCAAGTAACCAATTTTCATCTTTAACTAAATTCGGGGGAATCTGGATTGTAATGTCTGCTGGTAAAATTTCCCGCACTTTGGCGATAATTTCTGGTAATTGATGAGGGTTAAATGGTGGTGCGTCAAAGGTTTGCACCGTTCCGGGGCTGTGGGGTTGGAGAATTACCTCTTGAATATGATGGTAATGTGCATGAGATTCAGAAATAGCCGCTAACGTCTCCCACCAATCTGTCTCTGTTTCCCCTATTCCTAAAAGTAACCCTGTGGTGAAGGGGATTTTTAGCTCTCCTGCCCATTGTAATTGTTGCGATCGCACTTGGGGCAATTTACTTGGTGCATGACGATGGACTGTACTTAATAGTTTTGGTGTCAACTGCTCCAACATTAACCCCATGGACACATTCACCGTTTTCAGTTTTTGCATTTCTACCCAACTCAGTGGACCAACATTGGTATGGGGTAAAAATCCCATGTCTATTGCTAAGGCACACAAATCATAAATTCGCTCAAACCAAGCTTCCCGTCGGGCTGAATGGGGATGGACTTCACCGCTCAAGATCAGGATTTCACAGACATTTTGTTGTTTAAGTTGTAAAAAAATCTCTTTAGCTTCCCCAAGAGTCAACCAAGGACTTTTACCCGGTTCAGTGCGGAAATTGCAATAAGAACAGCGGTTAAAGCACTCATAAGTGGGAACAATAGTATAAGCAGGGCTATAGGTAACAATATTTTGACTAGATAGAGACATATATAGTAGGGAGCAGGGTCTGCGTCCAAAAATGCAGGGGTTCATGAATGAAGTAGGGAGTTGCGTTCCCAGAAAATCAGAAATTATCACAAAAATAATTAATGCCTGAAACCCCCAGCCTGTCTACAATATAACCTTCTCTATGACCCAACTTACAAGATTTATTAAAAAATATTCCGAAAACCCCTTTACAAATCGAAACATATCGCTTAATATAAATTCATGAGGTAGAAACACCTACCGAAACATACATAACTCAAACGCAATTATAAACACATGACAACTACCTTACAACAGCGCGAAAGTGCTAACGTATGGAATCGCTTCTGCGAATGGATCACCAGCACTGACAACCGTTTATATATCGGTTGGTTCGGAGTATTAATGATCCCTACCCTCCTCGCTGCAATTACTTGCTTTGTAATTGCATTTATCGCTGCTCCTCCCGTGGACATTGACGGTATCCGCGAACCAGTTGCAGGTTCTCTACTCTACGGAAACAACATCATCTCCGGTGCAGTAGTTCCTTCCTCCAACGCTATCGGTTTACACTTCTACCCTATTTGGGAATCTGCTTCTTTAGATGAGTGGTTGTATAACGGCGGTCCTTACCAGTTAGTAGTATTCCACTTCTTGATCGGCGTATTCTGCTACCTCGGTCGTGAATGGGAACTTTCTTACCGCTTAGGAATGCGTCCTTGGATTTGCCTAGCATTCTCCGCACCTGTAGCTGCTGCTACCGCAGTATTCCTAATCTACCCAATCGGTCAAGGTTCATTCTCAGACGGTATGCCTTTAGGTATCTCTGGAACGTTCAACTTCATGATCGTGTTCCAAGCAGAACACAACATCTTGATGCACCCCTTCCATATGTTAGGTGTAGCTGGTGTCTTCGGTGGTTCTTTGTTCTCTGCAATGCACGGTTCACTCGTAACTTCTTCCTTGGTTAAAGAAACAACCGAAAACGAATCACAAAACTACGGTTACAAATTCGGTCAAGAAGAAGAAACCTATAACATCGTTGCTGCTCACGGTTACTTCGGTCGCTTGATTTTCCAATACGCTTCCTTCAACAACAGCCGTCAACTACACTTCTTACTCGCTGCATGGCCTGTAATTGGTATCTGGTTCACAGCTTTGGGTGTTAGCACAATGGCTTTCAACTTGAACGGTTTCAACTTCAACCAATCTGTCATGGATTCTCAAGGTCGTGTTATTGCTACCTGGGCTGACGTAATCAACCGCGCTAACTTAGGTATGGAAGTAATGCACGAGCGTAACGCTCACAACTTCCCTCTAGACTTGGCTGCTGCTGATGTTGCTCCTGTTGCTTTAAGCGCTCCTGCTATCAACGGTTAATAACTAGAGTCTAGTTAAATAAAAAACGCTCTCCACGAGGGGGGCGTTTTTATTATGAAAAATAAATTATTGTTAATCAGATTTTGAATTATAATGTTTTTACTAGAAAAGGAAAACGAAGTAAATACAGCAAATAAAGATGATATATGAGTCAAATAAAAGTTAAAAATTTCGGACCAATTAAGTCGGGTTTTGCAGAAAATAATGGATTTATAGACATTCGCAAAATTACTGTTTTTATCGGTAATCAAGGAACGGGAAAAAGTAGTATTGCTAAACTAATTTCAACATTAAGTTGGTTGGAAAAACAGTTATATCGTGAAAATTTAGAAATAAATGATGTTACAAGCAATAAAAGATTTTTTAATACGTGCTTTAAATATCAAAACTTAAAAAATTATTTTTTACCAGAAACAGAAATAGAATATCGTGGTAATGCCTATATTTTTAATTATGTCAATGGAAAATTATATGGTTTACGTAATAATAGTCAAAAGTATATTCTGCCAAAAATTATGTATGTACCAGCAGAGAGAAATTTTTTTAGTGTAGTTAAAGGGGCAGAAAAATTAAAAAGATTACCTCAATCATTATCTACTTTTTTTGAGGAATTAGAGCGTTCACAACAGGAATTATCAGAAAGTCTGACTTTACCAGTGGGTGATGTAAAGTTGGAATTTGATAAAATTAATAGTAGTTTAAATATTCTAGGACAGGATTATAAATTAAATATTTCCGAATCTTCAAGCGGGTTTCAGTCTTTTATTCCTTTGTTTTTAGTTTCTAGAAATATTGCGTTGTCTATTGGTCAAAATAAAGATTCTTCCCAAAGTGAATTGAGTGGAGAAGAACAACAAAGATTAAAAATAGAAATTGAAAAAATCCTCTCCAATGATAATCTTTCTGAGGAAGTTAAAAAAGCTGCTTTAGAAGTATTATCTTCTAAATATAAAAATGAATGTTTTTTAAATATTGTTGAAGAAATAGAACAAAACCTGTTTCCAAAATCGCAAAAAGACGTTTTATATAAATTATTAGAATTTGCTAACCTTACAGAAGGTAATACACTAATTCTCACTACCCACAGTCCTTATATTATTAATTATCTGACATTAGCAATAAAAGGATATAATGTTTTACAGAAAATTTTAGATTTACCAAACAGCAATTTACTCAAAGCACAACTAGAAAATATTGTTCCTCAAACATCTTGTGTATCTGATGAAGATTCAATTGTATATGAATTAACAGAAAGTGGAGAAATTATCAAACTTTCCACTTATGAAGGATTACCTTCTGATGAAAATTATCTCAATACTTTCTTAGCAGAGACTAATAACCTTTTTGATGATTTACTAGAAATTGAGGAACAAATATGAGTATAAATTTTTTTGATGCTAATTGTCAAAGTCAGATAAATCAGCCTAAATTTGGGCTGTGTGATGATCCACCACCTTTAGAAAATCCTGCTTATATTGACACTGTTGATTGTAGCAAATGGATTGCTATTGTTGAGAATACTCAAGAAATAGAGGTGATATTTACCGCTATTGATAAATGTATTGAAATTCTCAGATCAGATGGTAAAATGGATAGTCGTTGTGATGGTATGCTTACTTACAACAATAGTATTATTTTTGTGGAATTAAAAGCCAGAAAGTATACAAATAGTGTTTGGATAGATGATGGAGATAGGCAACTTAGAAAGACAATTGCTGTCTTTATTAATCATAATGATTTAGCTATTTATAAATCTAAAATGGCATATATAGCTAATAGTAAAAAGCCACAATTTCCATATTCACACAAAGAGAAAATGCAAAAATTTAGAACTGATACTGGTTTTAGATTAATCATTCAAAACACTATAAAAGGTTCCTAGATTGAATTGTAACTTTATCAACCACATTTTATTATGTATCAATACCAAGATTTTATCATTCGTAATTGGCAAGAAAAAGACCGTGTTTTAGCAGCCACAGTTATTAGTTCTATATTATCAGAATATGGTTTACCTTGGCAACCAGAAGAAGCAGACAAGGATGTATTAAATATTGAAGAATATTATTTAGCAACTGGTGGGGAATTTTGGGTAATTGAACACCAGAATCAGATTGTCGGGACTGCTGCCTATTATCCCATCAATCGCGGCGAAAAAGCGGTAGAAATTAGAAAAATGTATCTTTTACCAAAAGTACGCGGTTTAGGATTAGGAAAATATTTATTACAACAACTAGAAACAGCAATTGCTTTGCGGGGATTTGAGCAAATTTGGATTGAAACCGCCAGTATTTTAGCTGAAGCTGTTAAACTTTATGAAAGTAATGGTTATCTACCAACAACAGGTGTAGAAACTAGCAGATGTGATTTAGTCTATGTAAAATATCTATGATCAAGATATTCCAAAACCTTCTGAGTCTTTTTCTTAAATCCTCTTGTCCCCTGTGTCAGCGTTCTACAGATAAGGAACTTTGTCCATATTGCATTAAGCAAATTCAAAGTTGTCACAAACAAAATCCTGCTTATTTATGGAAACAACCATTACCAATATTTGTGTGGGGAAATTATGGTGGTGCAGTCAAAAGAGCGATCGCTGCATTAAAATATGAGAATCAGCCACAAATTGGTTATGTGTTAGGAGAATGGTTAGGGGAATCATGGTTATTACATTCACCGCAACCACAACAACAGCTTTTAGTTGTTCCTATCCCTATGCACCCCAAAAAACAAAAACAACGGGGTTTTAATCAAGCTGCATTAATAGCTGAAGGTTTTTGTAATGTGACAGGATACAAATTGAAAATCAATGGTTTAGAACGCATCAAAGAAACCAAAGCACAATTTAGTTTATCCGCAGTTCAAAGACAAGAAAATTTAGTAAATGCTTTTGTGATTGGTAAAGATTTGCGTCGTCATCCCCATATACCAATCTTATTAGTGGATGATATTTATACTACTGGTGCTACTGTTAAAGCTGCTGTACAGACTCTTGAACAACATCAAATTACAGTCTTGGGTGTAGCTGCTGTTGCCACGACAAATAAATAAAAATCAAGCTATATTAGATTAGTTACCCTGTATTTCTGGGAACAGTATTTCAATTTATGAAAAAGATTTTTGCAGTGGGTTTCAGAAACATCTTAATTATTCCTATTACATTGCTAACAATGGGGATTTGGATCAAAACAGCCTCAGCACAAAATAAGTTATATAGCCCTATTCCGTTAACTAATTTGACAGAAATTTCTGATACCTTATCAAACAAAGATATTCCCACAGGACAAGGGGGATTTGCTCGTGATTATGCAATCAAATTAAATCAGGGTGATAATTTATCTATTGATTTGTCATCGGAAAACTTTGACAGCATTATTACACTATTAGCACCCAATGGTTCAACAGCAGGAGAAAATGATGATGCTCCCGACGGTACAAGTAATTCTCTATTATTTACCCGCATTACAGAAACAGGAACTTACATTGTGCGCGTTCATTCTTTTGGGGAAACTGGGGTAGGGAAGTTTAAACTCAAGGTGACAAAACTGCAACCTGTGAAGTAGGGTTTGCGCGTTCAATCCATCCTTAATTGGGTATAATTGAATTGACGAGTTAAACGAAATAAATTATGAAAATTCAAGTAATCATATATGAAGCAGAAGCAGGCAGTTTTTGATTAATTTATCACAAATTATACTCAATAAAACTAAGAAAATAAAATTTTATGTTTTCAATAGTCGGTTTTAACCGACTTTAGCTATAAGACAGGGAATTTATTCCCTGGATTTTGGAACATCAATTTTGAATATAAAAATCCGCTAATTATATATCTTGACAATAGCACAAAATTTCAAGATGTCAATACCCTAGTAAACTCGTTAGCTTATTGATTACATTCTCAATAATCTTGAGAATTAACTCAGAATATTCTCAATAAACACAAGGATGTGATTTTTTTGAAAAAGAGAGATTGAAAAAACTTATATGTCTGATGTCAGACTACCACGATATGCCACAATCCGAGAAACATCAATCGAAGTGTTACCAAATGATCAAGTCTGATGGTTGATGATTTACGAAGACCACTCATAATAAAATCTGGATTTTCTGGTCTGAGAATAATATCTGTATGAAGGGGATTTTCGGGAATACGGCTGGTGATGAGGGCAAAAATAATGTGCTGATATGCTCCAATTGTATTGGTTAGACAATAGGCAGGACGGACTTTACTGGAAGATAAATCGTCAAAGGGAAATTGAATTAAAACGATTTTACCCTTCATGAGCTACAGGTTGTCCATCTTTCAGGGTATAAATATCTTCTTCTGGATCATGCAGAAAAGCAAAGCTAGGGTTATTGGAAACAGCATCTAACCAAGTTTGTTCATTAAGTTCATCTTCTGGCATTAAAAGAATAACGCGCACAACCCTGTCCTTTGCTTGGGGAATGGGATGATCAAGTTTGATTTGCCCTTGGGTATTTAGGATACCAGTGGTTTCAATCGCACGCATAGCTAAATCTAAGAGGGGTGATTTTATTCTAACATTATTTGGCTCGTTTATTGTCGCATGAGAAATTAGTAACTCGCGGACAATTTGGCGATATTTAGCTACACAAGTATCAAGTAAATATTGCATAAATTCAATCATTATCAGAGTAAAGAGGATTCGACGTATCATTCAACTCTATTGAGCCTGAATGGAGAAGCAAAGGATGGCTGAAACCTTCCATTTTGTAGATTGGTTTTAGTGCTTGAGGTTCATTAAGAATCATAATTTTTCTGGACTCCACTTTTAGAAAATGATAAAAATCCTGTTCATCATCATTATGATACATACATACATACCTTCCTTATTACAAAATTTATCTCAATAGAAAGATGGTATATATTATCACAGAAAGCTGGTAATTATACACAAAAATAACGCTTCAGTCCACTCCACCACAGCGCCATAAGTATCTCCTGTATGTCCACCCAACTGATAATCAAACCAAGCTGCGGTAACAACAGAAATTATACTTCCAGTCAAAACCATCCCCACAGATAAAACTAATTTCTGCGGATTAATTAACCAAACAACAGCACTCAAACCTAACAATAAAAATAAACTTGGTAACAAATCCAAATAAGAACGAATAGCTAGTTTATGAAATGCACCCTTACCAGTCGGTTTCAGATAAGGATATTGACAAATAGCCATTTGTTGTCCCCAACGTCCCCACCCACAAGCAGCCATTAATACAAAATAATGGTTTTCAGCTATCTCTGCTAAAGCAGAAGTTTTCAAAATAATAATTACAATAGCGGACATTGCCCCAAACGCACCTATAGCACTATCCATCATCACCTCTAACCTGCGTTCAGGATCACCTACCGCTAAACCATCAGCCGTATCCATCGCACCATCTAAATGTAACCCTCCCGTAATTGCTATCCACGCACCTACTACCAAAGCATTACGAGTTAGCACGGGGACACCCAAATAATTCATTCCCGTATCTAATCCACCTAAAATCCCCCCAATCATTAACCCAATCACCGGTGCAAAACAAGCAACCTTCTGGAAGTCCAAATTTTGCAGATAGGGTAAGGGAATAGCTGTATAGAAAATCACAGCCGCAACTAAATTTAGCAATTGCTGTTGCCACCAGCGCAAAACGTTAGCCATACTTTATATAGAGTTCCATCAGTCAAATACTTCCAGTATTCATGAATATAAATGTTCTCATCATAAATCACTCCCAGACTGACAATCTACCTCAAAAGATGAGACGATCGCCTCCTAAACTTGATATTTTGGAACTATGGGAAATTAACAATCCATCTTATTGATAGTCTGGCTGCGTTGTCACTCACCTTTCATAAACCGCTATTTCTCTATGAGTCATCATCTACCCCACACCAAAACGCCAGCTCCGTGTATAGTCAACATGGGCATAGTTGTCAACAAACTCGATATCCGCCGATTGCTGAATGATTTAGGTAGAGTCCACTACATCTACACCCAAGAAAATAAGCTACTGAGTGAGGGTGACGGGGATGTAATGGAAGTATTCGCTAATTCCCATCGCTCTACTTTAGTCACCAATAATGCACTATATGTGAATGTGGATAGTTTTGATTATCTGGAGTTAAAACTATCCCCACAGCAAGAAACCTACTTCGACTTAGTTCAAGAGCAAATGTGTTTACGGTTGATTCCTCTTTCTACTCCTTTGCAAGCAAGACGCGATCGCCAATTTAACGTTACGGTTATAGAAGCGATGATGGATCAAGTCCTAGCAGCTAGATGGGATGCGGAAATTGATGACGACTGCTGTGATTCTTTTTAAAGGAGTCAGGAGTCAGGAGTCAGAAGTCAGGAGTCAGGAGTCAGAAGAAGGAGAAAAAGAAAGGATGTAACAACGTAGGAATTGTAGATCCCCCTACGGTATTAGCAAACCCTAACAAAAAAATCATATCCTCTTTGGGGTCATAGTGGATTGCGGGGTATGACCCTCACAAGACAAAAACCCCCACGAACGCCCTAAGTAACACCAAAAATGTTAAGTTGATGGATAAATTTAGCTAACTAGTATTTTTGCCTTGAGCGCCAATTTTTCCTTTGAAAGTCTCGCTACCTGTAGCCAGACCAAAGCTAGAGCCGGAATATTTTCTACTCCCCACGGAATTGTAGAAACACCCAGGTTTATGCCTGTGGGAACATTAGCTAATGTCAAAACTATCACCCCTGCCCAACTGGGAGCAACAGGAGCGCAGATGGTTTTAGCTAATACCTATCATTTACATCTCCAACCGGGAGAAGCCATTGTTGCTGGTGGTGGTGGATTACATAAGTTCATGGGTTGGTCTGGTCCCATGCTCACCGATTCCGGTGGATTTCAGGTTTTCAGTCTGAGCGAAATGCGGAAAATTACTGAAGAAGGTGTAACTTTCCGTTCTCCTCATGATGGGCAAATCATTAAATTAACGCCAGAACGCTCTATTGAAATTCAGAATATTTTAGGGGCGGATGTGATCATGGCTTTTGATGAATGTCCTCCCTATCCTGCCACTCGTCAGGAAGTTGAAGCCGCCACTGACCGAACCTATCGCTGGTTAAAACGCTCTATATCCGCCCATCAACGCCAGGATCAGGCATTGTTTCCCATTGTCCAGGGGGGAGTATATTTAGACTTACGCGCCCGTGCTGCTCAAGAATTGGCGCAGTTGGATATGCCGGGATATGCCATTGGTGGGGTCAGCGTGGGTGAACCAACGGATTTAATGGCGCAAATTGTCCAAACTACAGCGCCGTTGTTACCGCTGAATAAACCCCGTTATTTGATGGGTGTGGGAACTTATCGAGAAATGGCCATTGCGATCGCTTCTGGTGTAGATTTATTTGATTGCGTTATTCCCACCCGCTGGGCTAGACATGGAACGGCTATTGTCTCCGGTGAACGCTGGAATATCAAAAATGCTAAGTTTCGTGAAGATTTTACACCATTGGATGCAGATTGCCCTTGTTACACCTGTGAAAATTTCAGTCGGGCTTATTTATCTCATTTAGTGCGATCGCAGGAAATATTAGCATATACTTTGTTGACTATTCATAACATCACCGAATTAATTCGCTTTACTCAAAAGATTCGCGCATCAATTTTGAGCGATCGTTTTGTTACCGATTTTGGTCATTGGTTAGAACCATCAGCAATTGATTTAGAAAAAACTGAGGACTGATCATTGAGCTAATCATGATAAAATATATCTCGCATATAAAATCTGTATTTGATTATTAGGTGGATTTAAACAAACATGGAAGCAGCACTATTACTAGCGAAATTGCCTGAAGCTTACCAAATCTTCGACCCCTTGGTAGATGTTTTACCTGTTATTCCCGTCTTCTTCTTGTTACTTGCATTTGTTTGGCAAGCAGCAGTGGGTTTTAGATAAATTACCCATTGCCAATTTTTTGGACAGGTAACATCCACCTGTCCTATTTTTTGGTAAAATTAATAGTTCTTAATATTTTGCAAGAAATCCATATAATTAATCCAGTCACATACTAAATTACCAGGAAGCTACGATGGGAAATATCAAATTTGTTAAAGAAAATCAAGAAATAGTCGCCGCAGATGGTGCTAATCTCCGACTTAAAGCTGTAGAAAATGGCATTGATATATATAAATTTTTCGGCAAAATGACCAATTGTGGTGGTGCTGGACAATGTACTACTTGCGTTGTCCAAATCACTGAAGGATTAGAAAACCTGTCTCCGCGTACAGATTTAGAAACCAAAAAATTCAAAAACAAGCCTGATAACTACCGTCTCGCTTGTCAAACCTTAGTTAATGGACCCGTGACTGTTATCACCAAACCTTAAAGGCTGATAAAAAAATTTGGCTTCACTCTGTCATGGATGATGCTATTCTAGAATAGTTGACTCGAAATTACACAAAAGGCTATCTTGCTATGCAAGTTAATGATTTGGGTTTCGTAGCGAGCATTTTGTTCGTATTAGTACCCGCCGTGTTTTTAATCATGCTTTACATCCAAACCTCCAAGACTGAAGGTTAATTAACAGCCTTGCGAACAGCTATTAGCTTTTGTGAGCATTTTAAAATCGGTGGAAAAGATAGTTAATACTTGGGCTATAAAATAAAAACCCCCCTAAACTCATATAGTGTAGGGGTTTTTATTTAGTCATCGCTAATATGAAGACATTATCCAATAGTGCGTGCCAAGAGAACTGGACAGGTAGCATTAACACGAACATAGTCAGATAAAGACGAGCCAATGAGCCGATCTATATCAACAAAACTCTTAGCAATAGATGGGCGACGGTCCGGGGAACCAATCAATAATAAGTCTATATTCAACTCATTAGTTAAACGACAAATTTCTTCCCCAGGTTTACCACTGCTAGTAATACAACGCACTGCTACAGATTGCTTTTCTGCCTCTGCCACAGCCATTCCTAACACAGAATTTCTCTCTGGTTTAAGATCAGTAATACCTGATAATTTACCACCTAAATCTGCATTAACATTAGCTAAAACCAATTGTCCACCCGCAACACCCCTAAGTAAGAACAAAGCCAAATTTAAAGAGTTTTTGGCAGATTCAGAATTATCCATGGCCACCATAATGCGCTTAATGTTTTTGACATAAATGTCATCTTTCACTAGCAACATGGGACGGGAAGACAGTTGGAAAACGTACTGACTGACGGAATTGGAGAAAATAGATTGTAGCCGCTTCATTCCCCGTGAACCCATAATAATCAAGTCAGCTTCCATTTCGTCAGCGACTTGACAAACTACATCCTTGGGATCACCTTGACGTAAAATAGAAGAAACTTGGCTGGGGTCTAAGTTTAAATACTGAATAGCCTTAGCGAGAATTTTGCCCCCTTCTTCCCATTTGTCGGTCATTACAGCCGCAGTGCTTTGTGGGGTGACAACGTGGAGAACTGTGACCTTTGCTCCTCGAAATGAAGGTAGTTCTTTCAAGTTCTTGAGCATTTCTTCCGCGTGTCCTAAACCGGAGACAGCCAACAAAATTTTTTGGATCATTTTTCCGTCTTTGTCGTGAAGGTTTTTGTGGTTTTTGCTGCTAGTATTGAGCTATGGCTGCGTCAGGCAAGCTATCAGAATGTTTTTTTCTGATGTGCTAAATAACCAAGTTAAGTATTTAGGCATAAATTAACTGATTAGCAGTAAAACTAATACCAACAAGCAGAAGAGTGATTAATATTAAGTTTATTTACGCCTAACTACGTGAAGTGACAACCAGGTTGCCTATCATTCATATCATACAACTAATTGTGTCTAATGAAATTAATAAAAGATGATGTTAGTTATGATTTGTCATCTATGTTAATTTTTTTTAATTTAAGTTAATTATTACCATGATCATTTTTCGGAAATTAAACAACAAATAGCAGAATATCAAGCTTATGCTGAAAAAATGAGAGCAAAAATACCGTTTATATTGTCAGCATTCAGCCGTCAATTTTCAGCTTTTCGTAAAAAGATAAATTTAATTTCTGCTTGAGATTTACAGGATTGATAAAATCAAAAAAATGAATTACCAAGTTGTTAATCAATTAGATGAAACCCAAATTTCCGAACTTGTGGAATTATACAAAAATGAGTTCTGGAGTCACAACCGAACATATCCAGGTGTTGTCAAAATGTTAGCTGCATCTGATATTATCATCGCTTTAGTAAATGAGGAAAAAGAACTAATTGCTTTTTGTCGTATTTTGACTGATTTTGTTTATCGCGGAGTTCTTTATGATGTCATTGTTAAACCTAGTTACAGAAAAATGGGATTTGGTGCTAAGTTATTAGATGAAGTCGTTAATCATCCCCAATTAAAAGAAGTTGAAAATATGGCTTTGTTCTGTTTACCAGAGATGATACCATTTTATCAACAGTGGGGTTTCACTAATGAAGTTGTGAACTTAGAATTAATGTATCGTTATCAATAATATATCAATCCTTGAGAATTCTCTAATTTGATCATGTCTACCCAAAGTCTAATTCAAAGTATATATACAGATGGCGCTTGCACAGGTAATCCTGGCCCTGGTGGTTGGGGTACAGTTGTCTATTTTCATGATGGTTCAGTGCATGAAATGGGTGATTCATCCCAGCACACCACTAATAATAAAATGGAAATGCAAGCTGCGATCGCTGCCTTGGAATTTTTCAAATCATCTCGACAAACTGAACCGATTACCCTGTACACAGATAGTAAATATGTCATTGATTGTGTGACAAAATGGGTAAAAGGCTGGAAAAAAAACGGCTGGAAAAAAGCAGATGGGAATCCCGTCCAAAACCAAGACCTCCTAGAAATTCTGGATCAACTCAATAGCCGACTGGTACAATGGGAACACGTTCGCGGACATTCTGGTAATATTGGCAATGAACGCTGTGATGTCATTGCGCGTTCCTTCGCCAACCATAAAATCCCTCACCTCAAACAATTATTACCTGGACTTCTTCACGAAAATTTACCTAAAATTGGGGAAATAAGCCCAGCAAAAGTATCTAATGATCCAATAAACTCTACAATAACTAATAAAAACACACTAGAAAGCAGTCCGTCTGCATCAGATACAAGCACTATGGAACTATCTACAACACCAACTGCGACTACAACCAACGAACAACCCACGGAAATCAGGGTTTTACAACTTCGCAACTTGGTGGAAACCTTACGGATTGCAGACGAAATTGCCGAAAAAGGCTACCTAATTACCAGTTCAGAATTAGCAGACTTAATGGGTGTTCACTCTAGCGCCGTTACCAGCCGAGGTGATGAATGGCGGTGGCGAAATTGGATAGTTTCACGGGTAAGACGGGAAGGAAATCAAATTCTTTGGGAACTCGAACGTGGGGACAAAATAGCCACAGAAATAGATTGAAAAATATAATTTTTGATTTTCCTTAAATCTTAAAACCCGTAGGGGCGCAGGCTATGCGCCCTTGATTGCATTTCAAGACCTTTGATTAAGCTCCTAACATTTGTAAATTGTGCAAAGTGGCATAAAATCCTTGTTGTTGTAGCAATTCTTCATGACTTCCCTGTTCAATTAATTCCCCCCGTTTCAACACAAAAATCCGGTCTACATTGCGAATTGTTGAGAGACGGTGAGCAATAATAATTGAAGTCCGTTGGATTAACAACTGATTTAAAGCTGATTGAACTAAAGCCTCCGTCCCCACATCTAAACTAGCTGTGGCTTCATCTAATACCAAAATTTGGGGATTACGAATAGCCGCCCGCGCAAAGGCTAAAAGTTGTTTTTGTCCACTAGAAAGATTTGTCGCCCGTTCTCGTAATTGAGTATCATAACCTTGGGGTAATTGGTTAATAAACGTCGCTACATTCGTCTTTTCTGCTGCTTGTTGAATTTCTGCAAAACTGTAATTATCACCTAAAGTAATATTACTTTTAACATCACCAGCAAACAAAAACGCCTCTTGCAAAATCACCGTCATATAACGTCGTAGTTCCACTTGAGGAATCTCGCGGATATCCACACCGTCAATCAGAATGCGTCCTTGGGTTGGTTCATAAAGACGACATAACAGCCGAATAATTGAACTTTTACCCGCACCTGTGGGACCAACTAAAGCCACCTTTTCCCCTGGGTGAATGGTAAAGTCTAAATTCTTAATAACGTAATCATCATCTTTATAAGCAAAGGAAACATTTTCAAACTTAATTGCTCCCAAAGCCGGAACGGGTGTAAAATCTTGAGATTCTAACTTAGAAACTATCTCATTAATATAGCCAAATTCAAAATCTAAATTTGAACTTTGAGGCTGAGAATAATCTTTAATTTCGATAGGTTCATCTAAAATATCCACTACTCTTTCAATAGCCGTAAACCCAGATTGAATCACCGTAAACTTTTCCGCAAAATTCCGTAATGGTTCAAAAAATTGTTGGGCATATAAAATAAATGCTGATAAAATCCCAAAGGAGATTTGTTGATTTAACAATAACCAACCACCTAACCATAATACTCCAGCAATAGCAATTAAACCAACCCATTCTAAGGTTGCAGAAACTGCGGAATCATACCAAATGCTAATATCTACTTCCTTAATATAACGTTGGTTAGCAGCTCGAAATAACTCAACATTAAATTTTTCGCGGCGAAATAATTGAACTATATTAATCCCGACAATATTTTCTTGAAGTTGAGAATTGAGTACAGAAAGTTCTTCCCTGGTTTTATAATTAGCCCTTCGATACCGCTGTTGAAAATAAATCATCAACCAAGTTATTGGAAACAGGATGAATATCAACAAAGAAGCAAGTTGCCATTGAATAGAAAACATCAATCCTACAATTACTACCATAGATAGTAAATCAGAAACAATGCCTACAGCCCCAGTGGAAAAAACATCTCCTAAACTTTCGACATCACTCGTTAGTCTAGTAATCAATTTACCTACAGGTGTGCGATCAAAAAACCGCACAGCTAAAGATGTTACATGAGTAAATAAATCTTCACGAATATCTGCTGTGATTTTTTGCCCTAATTTTTGCACTAAATAACCTTGGACACTTATTAATACTAAGCGGATAGTAGTTGCAATGAGCAACATTCCAATCAAGATATTTAAACCTTGCCCCAGAGGGATATTTTGCAGAAATTGATATGTACTTGGTTCTTTGCGAATTAACGAAATTGCCTGTCCCACTAATAGGGGTTTGATAGCACTAGCAACAGCAATCGGAACAAGCATTAACATGGATACTGCTAATAGTTTGCCATGACGACGACCATAGGGGACTAAGCGTAAAAATAACCGCCAGTCATTTTCTCGACGACGGTATTCGGGATTGGATTTAGTTGGAGATGGAGAGATGCCCATAAATAACAATTTAGGAAAAAAATAATGTGAAATTCTGCCCTGGGAGACTAATTTTTTTCAAAATTTAAGCCATTGATTTCTTGACATTTGGCCTGTGCGGCTTGATAAGCTGTCAAATATTCTAGCCCCCCCAACATAACATCACCATAATAATCATAGGGGGCTTCGCCATAAATAGGTAAAGGATCATCCTCTGGATAATCTTCTTTGGATTCTTCCACAATGGCTTTGAGTTTTTTGGTACTTAGAGCTTGAGCCGGAAAATAATAAAGTTCTTGGGGATTTTTTTGTAAATAAGGAAGTGTCGGATCTATAATTACATCATTAACTTCAATCCAACCATGTTCAACTGGTTTATAGGGCTGACCAGCAAATACTAAAAAGCCTTGGATATACTTTGCCCCTTGGGTGATTAAAACTGCTTTATAAGCATTATCAAAAGGTTTTTTAGCTTTACTTTTGATGGCTTTGGCAATTTCATTAGATAGGGTTTCATCTAATAATTTGTTCATGGGGTAAATTTCTCCTTTAATGATTTTGTCAATTATTAATATACACTGTACTAGGCAATTTTTAATCAGCAAGCCCTATATAGCGATCGTAAATTAGTTATGAAAAACAAGATCCCCGACTTCTCTAAGAAGTCGGGGATCTGACTCTGGCAATGTTCACAAATCAAATAGGATTACTATATGCTAATTATTGTTGATATCCGATAATTACCCCCTTTAATCCCTCGATACTTTGGGGGGAAACCAGAAAATCCAGTCCCCTCCCCTTTGTGAGGCTATCGTGTACACACAAGTTATACTCGAAACGGCTGGATTGTTTGATTCTAAACGTAGGGGTAAAGCAAGAGCTTCATTGGTGTCAACTTAACCTAAAACCCATAGCCCACCTGGGAATGAATTCCCAGTCTAATAGCAGAAGTCATCTGAAGATGACTAAATAACCCGGAAATTTTTGAGTAAACTTTAGTTTACTTTCGCTATTAGCCCGGAAATTCATTTCTGGGTGGGTGTGGAAGCCAACAAATAAGCCATCTGTAGCCTAAGTTGACACCAATGGGGTGGGGTTAATTCCTTCAACACCGCATCAGTAAAGGGATTTTTCCCCGCCTTCAAATCCCTAATTTGCCCTTTTTGGACAACACTTCCTCACTCCGCTCACTTGCGTTTAGCTTTGCCTTTGTTAGCAAACTCCTGTGCTTTTGCTTGGGGGTCAAATTGTAAATTTTTATCCCATTCTTTAGCTTGGCGGAAATTAGCTAAAGCCCCATTCATATCATCATTTGCTGCCAAGTTCTCACCTTGGATAACCAACACCGTTGCTGCTAATAATAACCGAGATGGAGTTTGGCAATCCTTTAATTCTGCCAACACTTGAGGATTACCAATCAAATAATTATTCAGCAAATTGCAACCACTGGTGACTAAATTATCTAAATCCAAATCCCATAAAATGATCGTCTTGTCAGCACTCCCAGAAGCCAGTTTTTTGCCGTCGGGGCTAAATCCCACACTCCTGACCTCACGCTCATGACCTTTCAGGGTATTCAGGACTTTCCCTGTGGTCACGTCCCAGATTTTGATCGTCTTGTCATCACTCCCAGAAGCCAGTTGTTTACCGTCGGGGCTAAATCCCACACTATAGACCAAACCCTCATGACCTTTCAGGGTATTCAGGACTTTCCCTGTGGTCACGTCCCAGATTTTGATGGTGTTGTCAAAACTCCCAGAAGCCAGTTGTTTGCCGTCGGGGCTAAATCCCACAATGAGCCTACTCTCATTATCTTTCAGGGTATTCAGGACTTTCCCTGTGGTCACGTCCCAGATTTTGATCGTCTTGTCACCACTCCCAGAAGCCAGTTTTTTGCCGTCGGGGCTAAATCCCACACTCCTGACCCAACCCTCATGACCTTTCAGGGTATTCAGGACTTTCCCTGTGGTCACGTCCCAGATTTTGATCGTCTTGTCACCACTCCCAGAAGCCAGTTTTTTGCCGTCGGGGCTAAATCCCACACTCCTGACCCAACCCTCATGACCTTTCAGGGTATTCAGGACTTTCCCTGTGGTCACGTCCCAGATTTTGATCGTCTTGTCACCACTCCCAGAAGCCAGTTTTTGTCCGTCGGGGCTAAATCCCACACTCCAGACCGTACTCTCATGACCTTTCAGGGTATTCAGGACTTTCCCTGTGGTCACGTCCCAGATTTTGATCGTCTTGTCAGCACTCCCAGAAGCCATTTTTTTGCCGTCGGGGCTAAATCCCACACTCCTGACCCAACCCTCATGACCTTTCAGGGTATTCAGGACTTTCCCTGTGGTCACGTCCCAGATTTTGATCGTCTTGTCAGCACTCCCAGAAGCCAGTTTTTGTCCGTCGGGGCTAAATCCCACACTATAGACCTCACCCTTATGACCTTTCAGGGTATTCAGGACTTTCCCTGTGGTCACGTCCCAGATTTTGATCGTCTTGTCATCACTCCCAGAAGCCAATTGTTGTCCGTCGGGGCTAAATCCCACACTAATGACCTCACCCTCATGACCTTTCAGGGTATTCAGGACTTTCCCTGTGGTCACGTCCCAGATTTTGATCGTCTTGTCAGCACTCCCAGAAGCCAGTTGTTGTCCGTCGGGGCTAAATTCCACACTAGAGACCGTACTCTCATGACCTTTCAGGGTATTCAGGACTTTCCCTGTGGTCACGTCCCAGATTTTGATCGTCTTGTCACCACTCCCAGAAGCCAGTTGTTGTCCGTCGGGGCTAAATCCCACACTCCAGACCACACCCTCATGACCTTTCAGGGTATTCAGGACTTTCCCTGTGGTCACGTCCCAGATTTTGATCGTCTTGTCAGCACTCCCAGAAGCCAGTTTTTGTCCGTCGGGGCTAAATCCCACACTAGAGACCCAACCCTTATGACCTTTCAGGGTATTCAGGACTTTCCCTGTGGTCACGTCCCAGATTTTGATCGTCTTGTCACCACTCCCAGAAGCCAGTTGTTGTCCGTCGGGGCTAAATCCCACACTCCTGACCCAACTCTCATGACCTTTCAGGGTATTAACTGCTAAGGCTCTATTTTCTGGCTTTTCATTACGTTGCAAATATACTGCTTGCTGTAATGCTGCTGTCGTTGGTTCTTGAGTATCCAATGTTGCCCAAGATGCCAGTTTGACTTTTTGATTTACTCTTAATGCTTCTATCAAAGCATTACCGCGTTCTCCTGAAGCAAACATGGCTTCACTAGATTTAGTTAAGGCTTGAATTGCATTAATATCAGCTTGTTGTTTTTGAGTTTCTGCTGTTTTTGCAGCATTCCAAGCTGTGACTGTTAGCAAGGTTAATGCTATTCCTGCGGCTACTGAACCTGCCAGGGCAATTTTGAGAAAGCGATTGAGTTTAGCTTCACCGATTTTTCTTTGTTGTTTTTCCCATTCTAGTTTTTGGCTGAGTGGTTCTTGTTGCTGACGAATAAAAGCTGCTAAATAATCATGAACTAATTGATAACGGTCACAGGGATTTTCTGGTAACAACACCACTAAACCAGATTTGACAAATATTTCTAATACTAAATCTAAGTTATTCTCAGTTTCATTTTTATCTCGTTCTAATAATGATTGTAAATTTTCTTCTAATTCTGCCTTAGTCTTTAACGGTCTTGTTCCTTGTTCGTCTGTGAGAAAATAAAGTAATAATTCAGCAAGTTCTTGATTTTTCTCACCACAATCATTGACTATTTCTCCTAAATAACTTTTCACCAATTCTTGTTTGTTACCGATTTTCTGATATGCTACTAAAGTTGTGATATTTTCTGTTTCTAATTGCGCCCCCACAAGTTGTAATTCAATGGGACGAACTGAACCTACTTCTCCCGCTAAATCTTCTACCAGTCGCTTAATTAAATCCGGTTCTAATTGAAAATCAGTTTTTTTAGTTAAACTCTCAATTGTAGTTTTAGCATTTTCTGGGGTTAAATTCCCTAATTTATACAACACATTTTTACTCAGAATACCATCACCAATAATATTCATATCGGTAATTTCATCACATTCTAATAAAAGATGTAAATAATCTACCCGCAAAGATAAAATTACTCGCAAGAATCCAATATTTTTATGATTTAGACATTTCCCTAAAAACTGAAAAAATTCTGTTCTATCTTTATCGTCAGGACACACAAAGAAGAATTCTTCAAACTGGTCAAAGATTAATACTGTTCTTCGGTATTTTTCAATTTCTACCAATTTTAAAATAAACTCTTCTTGAGTATCTAATTTTAAATCTTCTGATTTTAAGTTTTCTGGTAATACATCTAATAGTTCTTTTGCTAATTCTGTAAACCAACTATTATAAACTCTAATCGTCACAGGTAAATTATCTTGAAAACCTATAGCTTTATTTTGCAATGCAGGAATTAACCCAGCATTAACTAGAGAACTTTTACCAACTCCCGACTGTCCATGAATGACAATAATTTTTTTATCAGTTCTACCAATTCTTGCTAGTAATTCATCTACATCTATTTTCCGTCCAGATGCTTCAATTTCTGGAGAAATATTTTCTTTTTTAATGGTTTGATTTGTTTGTAGAGACGTTCCGTAATTTGTTTGTAGAGACGTTCCATGGAACGTCTCTACATTTAGATTTGTATTTTTTGATGGTTTTAACCAACCCGCACCAATAAACGCCCGCAAACCAAATTGTTGTTCAATAGAACGAGATTGTAATTTGGTATTAAAAGCTTTCAGATATTCTGTTTTTTGAAATAATAGTTTTTGTAAAAGATTGAGAATTTTAACATAAAGCTTTGGTTGATTATTGATAACCCCAATATCTTTAGCAAATTCTAAACTACTAATTGCTTGTTCATATTGTTGTAATTTTTCTTGAGCTTGTGCTAGAATTAAAAGTAGACTTTGACGATAATAATTTATTAGGGGTAACTCATGAATTACCCCTATCCCTTGATTAGCAATTTTTGCTGCTTCTGAAAAATTTGATTGTTCAAAATTAGCTATTGCTAAAAATAGATAATCTTCCGCTATTTTCAAGATATTATTTTCAGCTTGATGTATTTCTAAAGCTTGTTGAGATAATGTTTTTAATTGTTCCCATGCTTTTAAATCTTGGAGAATTAACCCAAATTTTGATAAAGAATTAGCAATTAAATCCAGACGTTGAGCATTTTTAAACTTTTCTAATATTTGTTGAATACAATTTATTATTTCTCCCCCTTCCCTGGTAGGGAAGGGGGTTGGGGGGTTAGGTCTTAATTTTTCATAATTGCAAATTGTCAGATGATAAAGTATTTTCCCTGGAATTTCTAAATTATCGGTTGTTTGCCAAAAATCTAAACTTTGTTGATAGTAATTAATAGCTGTATCCAATCGTTCTTTGTTATACTCAATAAATCCTTTTAGAAAATTACAATTAGCTTGAAAATCTGGTTCTAATTTTTGATCATATTTTTGTAAGTCTTGTAATGCTAATTCAAGTTCTTGTAGATTTACATTCAAATCATCATTTAATATCTTATCTATTATTGATTTAAGTAAATCAATTAATTCATCAAAAGGAAGAGAGAAATTGATAGTAATTCCCCAACTTTCTAAATCAGGTGCAGATTCCATGATTTGTTGATATATTTGATTATTAATCCATAGCACTAGGGGATATGAACAATTATTTCTAAATTCTTCCCTGACTTGATTAGCTGAACTGAACATCTTTGATAAATTCGGTAAAGATTCCCAACCGACAATCATTAATGCTGCAATTTCCTGATTAAATTCTTCTTGAATCGCATTATATAATGTTCTTTCTGATGCTTGAAGTCGTAAAATCTGAATTTCAATTTGACAGATTTTTTGTAATTCTTGAATGAGTTGATTTTGTAAGTTGAGATAATTACATTTAGCTAAAATCAGCTTAAAGTCTCCTTGGGATGCTTCTATAGACCATGCTAAATCTTCTAGTTGTTGTGAGTTGTTCATAGTATTAATTTGTGATAAACAAGATCCCCGACTTCTGAACTTTAACCTCGATAAATAATAACATTGATCGAAGGCAATAATTCAGGTGAGATGATAAGATCCCCGACTTCTTTGATTTATTGTGTCCATAAATTATAAATTGATCTCAGAAGTCGGGGATCTAAATCCTGTTAATCCTTAAATCCTGGATATCCTGATTCAAACAACTTTTCTGATTCTGCTAAAATCGGATTGACATCAAACCATAATTCACCCTGATCTCGATATTCAAATACAAATCTACTGCGAATTAATTTCTGATATCCTTGATCATCACTAACGTGCTTAGTTTTTTTAACACGGCGTAATAATTCCCATTCTTCATCAGAAATAGTTAAAGACATTTCATTCCGTCGTTCACGAATAATCTGCTCTAAGGTATGACTCTGGAGAGGAAATTTTTTATCTTTCATAATCCAGGGGTTTAATAACCGCAAAATATCGCGCACATGACCACCGCTAACCTGACACAAGCGGTCTAGACTTGCTGGAGCATCAAAAATTTCAGTAATTTTATTTAAGCGGTCTTCTGGGGCTAAATTAGGAAATGCTCTAGCTAAAATCATCTGTTGCATTAGTGCTAATCCCTGTTCATGGACTTTACCATCTGAAGACTTGACGGGAACCATTGGTAATATTTTTGGTTCTTCTGGAAATCGTTGGGTTAGTGTGCCATATTCATTGGAAAATTTCAAAGCCAGGGGCATGGTATAAATAACATGACAATTCAGTTTGGTGAGATATTCTCCTTGGTCAACAAATAGATATTCTTGTTGTGTCCGACCCCAGGATTTAACACTATTATCTATACGGTCTAGGTTATCAACTATGACCACTAAACCATTTTTACCCTGTTGTTTGAGTTTAGAAATAGCAGGTTCTAAAAGTTCTTGATTAATTGCTTGTAGTAAGTTGGTTTTCTGTGGTCCTAAATATTGATTTACTTTGGTTCTTAATGTGGAATCACTTTTCATTTTTGTGGTGATTTCCCCAATACCCAAAGACAGAGACAACTTTTGTCCGTCAACAGTATAACCAATATCATGACCAGCAAATTTACCTTTAACACCTGTAACTTCAGAGTTTAAGATGTTCCATGCACCTTGAAGTAATTCCTGAAATTTTTTCGGTTCTTCGAGAACAATTTTCTCAAGACTTTTACTAATGCGACTAGCAATGGCTAAAAATACATCAGCAATATCTATATCTGTGATTTCTAGATCTTCGCTAGATTCAAAATAAACAACATGAAAATCTGCTGCTTCTAATTCTACCTGTAATCGTAATAATTCTGTGGATTTACCGCAACCTATATGTCCAGTAAATAGGTTACAGGTAGGCTCATCTGGATTCCACACTGTAATACTATCTTTGATAGTGCTGATGATATCCTCACCACGCACTTTAGAAAAGTCAATATAACATTTTTGATCTTCTACATTCTGCGCTTTTAGAGTGCGTGCGGGGTTAGTGGCTTTATAAAAATCCTTAATATCCATTTTGCTAGTAGTATAATTGTCCTGATAGTTGAGGAATATCCCTACTGACAATAATACTTGTTTCTCAGTAATTTCAGTTATTTTTCCCATAATTTTAATAATTTTATGAGAATCAGGATTTACAAGATCAAACCATGAACAGGATTTTATTTTACTCACATCCTGTCAATTCTTAAATCCTGGTTATCCTAATGCTGACAATTTCTGTATTTTAAAATCTAGATATGATAACAGCCAGATCATACACCTTGATAATAGCACAAAAAGTCAAGAGGTCAAGAACCTAGTAAAATGGTTATCTTATTGCAAGCATTCTCAATAATCTTGAGAATGAAGCAGACTTATTCTCAATAAACATAGTCTTGTGCTTTTTTTGTAAAAGTCTGATTTAAAAAACTTATAGCCTTCAGTTTTTAACTGACAACTGACCCACATTCGCAAAATGTGTCAAAATAAAGAATTGTCATAAAAAATATTGTTAAGGTAATTTAGTGACTTCAACTGCTCAAGCTAGTGCGAGTGCGCGTCGTGCGGTCTTCCCATTTACAGCCATCGTCGGTCAAGAAGAAATGAAACTGGCACTGCTGTTAAATGTCATTGACCCCAAAATTGGTGGTGTAATGATTATGGGCGATCGCGGCACCGGAAAATCTACAACTATCCGCGCCTTGGCGGACCTTTTACCAGAAATCCCTGTTGTCGCCAATGACCCCTTCAACAGTGACCCCAACGACACGGACTTGATGAGTGATGAAGTCCGTCAACAGGTAGCACAGGGGTTAGAAATTCCCATCACTCACAAAAAGGTGCAAATGGTAGATTTACCATTGGGCGCTACAGAAGACCGCGTTTGTGGGACAATTGACATTGAAAAAGCCTTATCTGAGGGTGTCAAAGCTTTTGAACCGGGACTCCTAGCCAAAGCCAACCGGGGTATTCTCTACGTTGATGAGGTCAACTTGTTAGATGACCACTTGGTAGACGTACTCCTCGATTCCGCTGCTAGTGGCTGGAATACCGTGGAACGGGAAGGAATTTCTATCCGTCACCCTGCGAAGTTTGTTCTCGTTGGTTCAGGAAATCCTGAAGAAGGGGAATTACGTCCTCAACTTCTCGACCGTTTTGGAATGCACGCGGAAATTCATACCGTTAAAGAACCAGCTTTACGGGTACAAATTGTGGAGGAACGGGGTGAATTTGACCAAAATCCGCCTGTGTATTTAGAAAAACACCAAGCACCACAAGTAGCATTACAAGAGAAAATTGTCAATGCCCAAAACTTATTACCACAAGTTAATTTAGACTATGACTTCCGGGTGAAAATTTCCGAAGTTTGTTCAGAATTAGATGTGGACGGGTTGCGGGGTGACATCGTGACGAACCGTGCGGCTAAAGCCTTGACAGCTTTTGAAGGTCGGACAGAAGTTACAATTGACGATATCCGTCGGGTAATTACTTTATGTCTGCGTCACCGTTTGCGGAAAGATCCTTTAGAATCTATTGATACTGGCTATAAAGTGGAAAAGGTCTTTTGTCGGGTTTTTGGTGTGGAACTTCCAGAAGATTCAACCCAGAAAAATGGTGCAGGGATGAAAGCTGGCGCTCGTTAGTGATAATGTAGATGTCAGTGGAAAGTAAACTGTCTACTAACCACTGACAACTGTACGGGCGAAGCATTTGGAGAACTATCTTTGGCAATGACCGATAATCTATCTTCCAAATGCTTCGCCCCTACTGACAACTGTACGGGCGAAGCATTTGGAGAACTATCTTTGGCAATGACCGATAATTTATCTTCCAAATGCTTCGCCCCTACTGACAACTGTACGGGCGAAGCATTTGGAGAACTATCTTTGGCAATGACCGATAATTTATCTTCCAAATGCTTCGCCCCTACTGACAACTGTACGGGCGAAGCATTTGGAGAACTATTTTTGGCAATGACCGATAATTTATCTTCCAAATGCTTCGCCCCTACTGACAACTGACAACTGACAAATTATGAGAACTTGGAATTTTTGGTTAAACAGCTTGATTTTATTGATTCAACATCATCCACCCCGATTTGTGGAGTTATTAATGTTAACATTAGCGATCGCTCTGCTGACAGTCTCCATCATTGTCCCAGATAAACCCTACATCATACTAGGTTTAAGTTTTGTCGTGGGAGCATCAACTTCTATATTAGTCCGGGAAGCAATGTCTCCCACCGGCAACAACCAGACAGTTTTAACTCAACAACGCCTTACCCAATTTACCGCATTACTGTTATTAGGAATTAGTATTTACGGTTTTGCAGATTTAATTCACACGCTATAAATTTTCAGGATCAACTCCTAATTTTTTTAACATCTCTGCTAATTTATTAGCTTTTTTCTCAGATTCTAACCATTTTCTTTCAGATTCTAAATGTTTTTCCTCACTTTGTTGCATCCTTTCTTCCGGTGTTAAAAATCGTTTTCCATTTTCATCAAACCAATATAACCATTCCCTAGTTATTCCTTGATATGTTGCTTTTTCCATTCCTATTCCTAACCCTATCTCTGGTAGAAAAACAGGGTTTCCTGACAGTAATTTATATTCTCCATTGACTAATTTGTAAACCTCTAAACGTTGTTTTCTTTTACGCTGAGAATTATAAACTACATAATATAATATCCCCAATTCTTGAGCATAAAAATCTTTCTTAGTGCTATATTCTCCCCTATAGGTATGAGACACTATTTCTAACACTAAAATCGGTAATTTTTGTTCTTCCCATAATACATAACTGCGGCGTAAATCTTCATCAATTAATCTGGGAATACCAATACTTAAAAATCCATCTGGGACAATTGCAGGTTTATCTGGATCATAATATATTCCCATGTCTACGCCAAAAAACCAATCCCATCTTTGGAACCAGATTAAGGCTAACATGGCTTTTAATAAACCGGGAATTAAATCTTGTAGTTCGTTATCCACTGGTGTGTCGTCAGAGTCGGGTAATTCCTTAGATGAGGGTAAATAATTTAATTGGCTGTATTTTAGCATGATTGATATTACCAATTCTTTTTTCATTGTAATCCAAATCACCGACTTCTAAGAGGGTGTTTGAAAAGTTTTAGGCTGTGATTTTAGGCACTTACAGATCCCCCCTAACCCCCCTTGCTAAGGGGGGAACTAGAGTCAAAGTCCCCCTTTTCAAGGGGGATTTAGGGGGATCTAAAAATATTTGATACACCATGAGGGACTTTTCAAACATCCTCTAACAAAAATCTATCATTTATTTACAAAATGAAAACAGAAGTCGGGGATATTTTTATCCTTGAATTATGGCTTTTTCTTCTTCAGTTAAACCATACAACCGATAAACGATTTCATCAATTAACCAATCACATTGTTTTAGTTGTTTTTTGATTGGTAAGAGTGTATTTAAACTTGATTGATATTCTTTTGCTAATGTTTCCTGTTCTTTTCTCGCGGTGGGATCTATTTTTAGTTTTTTCTGATTTTTCTTGAGGATACCAATTAATTCATCAAAGGTTAAATGGTTATCTCCTTGCTTTTGTTTATAATAATCACCTAAATAATTTTGAATTTTCGATTTATTGGTAAGATTATCAATATCAGTACCGATAAATCTTTCTAACCATGTCAAAAAGCCTTTAGTTTCTGTTTGTTTTTGTTTATTTAGTTCTATCATTTGTTCGGCTAAATATGCGAGAAAATCATGAATTACATCCGCTTCTGATGGTTGTTGATTGAGGTGGTAATCAATTTGGGTAAATAGGATATTTGGATTATGATTGATTTGATATTGTTGGTAAAAACTAATAATATTTTCTAGATATGCTTGGCGTTTTTCTAGGGGAGTTGTAAAGGAGATTTTGGGAATGGGAAGCGCAGCAAAATCATCTAACAAGATCTGAGGGAATGTATCATCTTCCCTAATAGCAAATTTTTTGCGAAAAACAAAACCTATAAGATTACTATTTAATATAGTTAGTAATGTCTTAAGGTGATAATTTGACACTGGTGGATAAATAGTCTTGATAATATATAATAAAGTATTACTATAAGCTTCTTTTTCATAAAAGCTTCCAAATAATCTAGTACCAACAACTTTTCTAAAAAGCAAGCGTTCTTTATTGAATAAATCCTCATTTCTTGGTTCGGCCAGCCATTTACCCCATTTAATCCAATTATCATTATTCCAAATAATAGAATATCTATTTATAGACTGACCTTCAAAGAAAGGACTAAATGAATTATCTACCTTTGTTAATGATGTAAATGGTTTAGAATCCATTATATTAGAAGTCTGAGGAGGATTCCCTTTTCCCTTCTGATAAGCTTTAAGTCCATAGCTAATAGTTACAATTTTATTTAAGTCATCACTCTTATCAGCAACTTTCTCAAGTATTAAAGCCTCTTTTGGATAAAGATATGGATTAATAATATGTTGATGAAACTTTAGCCAGTAATCTTGGGTTCTATAATAATTTATTTGGTCTGTGTCATCAAGATTCACTAAAGATTTATTTTTATGGCATGGTATAATCAAAACATCACTATACTCTAATTGATCAGATAATTTCTTCTGAATTACATAAATACTTGTATCAACTGTAGCGTCAGAAAAAACTGTCTTAGGAAGTGCTACTATTGCTTTCAAATAACCTGTTTTCAAAAAAGTAACTCTTAAGTTTTCCGTAAAATCAAGATACATCCAGTTATCTGGTACAATAAGTGAAACTAAACCAAGATGACGTATTAATAGCAAAAAAGTTTTTTCCATAAAAGCAACATAACTTTCTGCTCTATACTGAACATATTGATAATTATTCTTTAGATAATTAGCATCTATTTCGTTTAAAAAAGAACCATAAGGAGGATTTCCAATCACAGCATCAAAACCAGGATTTTCTTTCCAACTTGCATTTTCTAAATCAATAAAAACCTCTGGAAATTCCAAATCCCAATGAAAAAACCGCTTTTCTTCAAATAACTTTCTCGCGTCTTCATATACTGCAATATCAGCAGCATTCATACTTTCAGGGTTAGCATTAATCGCATTTGTACCATAAACCCGTAAGAAATGATCAGCACGTTTCAAACCAAAATATTTAGAAACATAAATATCTAATAACCGTTTATAAGGTTTCGCAGCTTGATCAAATTCCTTAAATAACCTTTCGCTAGTTTCCACTTCCGCAAAAGTTGCATCACTTAACGTACTCACACCGCGCATAATTTCCGCAGCACGTAACAACCCGACAAAGGGACCAGTTAATAAATTTAATTGTCCACTTTCCTCTTTTACCATATTCGCTTCTGCTTCTCGCGCAGTCGTACCAATAAGGGAATTTCCGCAGCGCAAATGATGATCTAAAAAACTCAAAGGAGCGCCAATTGTGAAGGAATGTAACCATAAACTCACCTTTGCTAATTCTACAGCCATTGGGTTCAAATCCACACCATAAATACAGCGTTTCATTACCACCCGTTGCAAAAGTTGAGTATCTTCTAACTTATTGACATCAATAGTAATTCCCTGCTGTTGTAAATTTGCTAAAATCCCCTCGCGGGTTTGTTTCAACATCTCCAAAACCGGATTATGTTCAGGATATTCATTTAAAATACTGATTAATTCATCTGTAAAATAATCAACAGCTTCTACCAAAAAATGTCCGCTTCCCATTGCAGGATCACATATTTTAATATCAAGGAGAGTATTTGTACTTTTTCTTTCTAAACGTTGTAAATCTTTTTGTAAACCATTACGGCTTTGTACTCCTAATCTACCATCTGCCATTTTTTCATGTAATTGGCTAATTTGCGTCATCAAATCCGCAAATTTTTGTTTTCTCTCCTCTAAAATCGGTTTGAGAGTATGACTAACAATGTATTTAACAATGTAATCAGGTGTGTAATAAGAACCCGTAGCTTTGCGTTCACCCTTATCATTTTCTAAATAAACTTTACCCGTATTTCCATCTGCAATCACTACGCGATATTCTAATAAACCTTCATAAATTGAACCCAATTGTCGCACACCTAAAAAGCTGTAGTCAATGGGTAATTTTTCAAACCGTGCTAATTTATCCAAAGCAGGAAATAAGACAGCATCAGATAATTGATGTTCATACAAGAAATAATTATCTGGATAATCTTTGATATCCTCAACTTCATGAAAATCAAAATGGAATAAACCACCATTATAACGAGGTACTTCTAAAGCTGAATCACCTCTATCTACTATTTCAAATAAACCTAATAAACTCTTATAAATCTTTGTTGAAGTTCCACTTAATGTTTTTTGTTTATCAACACTTTCCGCTATTTCTTGAGTAATTTTAATCAAACTATAATCACGGTAAGCTGTGGTAATTGGTAATAGGTTTCTCGCTTCAGCATATAATAGAAATAACAACTTATATAAAAATGATAAAGTAGCTGCATAAACCTGTTTTGGTTCTCCAGTTTTTCCCCGTCTGATAGCGTCTGCAACAAAACCCCCTGCTAAGTCAGGAAATATTTGCTCAAATACCAATGTTTTTAATTCATTTCCTACTTGAGTCGCATAGGTTGTACTTCCTTCTCTGACTCTTTCCAAAAAGTTTTTATTGTAACTATCTTTTTCAAAAGCAGCACTTCTAAAAAATAACCAGAAATATTTGAACTTTTCCAAATCTTCAGTTTCTAATAATTCTACCAAATCAATAGGATAAAATTCCGTTGCGGTAGAAGATGCTTGACGATAATATAAACGCCATTCTCTCCCATTGGTTAAAATTCCCCAATCAACTCCCGTACCAGTCAAATAACTAGAAATTTGAAAAGATGGATTTTCATTCTTGAAAATATCTCTTTTATCATTAGCAGAAACTTTACTTAATGGTCTTTCCCAATATTTAGCTTCTGCGATAACTAATACCCTACCATAAAAAGCAGTTTCATTATTTTGAAAAGAGTAAGCTGTATCCCTTTCAGTTTCATTTGCAAACAACGCATAATCAGGACGTTCGGCTCTACCTTTACCACGAGTCACGACTTGAGGAATATTAGAAAAGCCTAAAATATCTAATACAGGTTTAATAAATACATCTTCTGTTTGCGCTTCATTGAGAGTCGGTAAAATCGCTTTTTTTGATAAATAGAGTTTATTTAGTTTCTCAAAATCTAGTTTAATATCTAATTTCCATTCTGGACATTCTTGAATTCGATAGTCTAAATAATGTTGAGAAAATAATGGTTTATTGATGTTTTTTGCATTTGTCATAATTTAAACTCCAAAATCATGTATATTGTAGGGTGAGCAATGCCCACCTTACGTAATACCCTACCATATAATCATAAATTATCTAAATCAATTCCCTTTTCTTGCAACTTGGCTAATAATTCTTGATACTGCTGAATAGCTGCTTCCTTTTCTTGACGTTCTTGTTTAGCAAGTTGATCAAATTCCACAGATGTGAGAAACTTGTTACCATCAGGATAATAAATCTCTAAATTATCAAGTACAAGTTGAAACCGGATACCCAATCTCGGACTTATCCAACCATTAATATCTTCAATGGCTATAAAAGCATCTTGATAACGCACAAAACCGGATAATTCTAAAGTATCAGGATCATAAATGTAATATTCTTCTACACCATAACGTTGATAAAAAAGCGATTTATTAATCATCGCAGGAGTACGGTTTCCTGGAGATAAAATTTCAAAAACTACTTGAGGAGGAATATTATTTTCTTTCCATTGTTGATATGAACCTCTATCTCCCTTTGGTCTGCCAAAAACTACTAATACATCAGGTGCTTGACGAATTTTCGGATTTCCCTCCACAGGATACCAAAGTAAATCACCGGCAATAAATACATCTGGATTTGATGCAAATAATATTTCTAAATTTTCTTTAATTTTAACAATCCATTGATATTGTTTAGTATTATCTGCCATTGGTTGACCGTCGCTGTCAGGGTAGATGATTTCTGGTGTGGTTTCTGCTGATAATTGCTGTACCATATTGGACATATCTCCCATAGGAATAGATTCTGATATCTACTAAATTAATCATAATAGACATCCGGTGAAAAAAATGTAGAGGCTTTTTGTGTAATACTAGATTAAGATGAAACTGCATAGAATCAGATTTCAAGAATTATTGAACGCAGATAAACGCAGATGAACGCAGATAAATACGGATGAATTCATGGATTTCATGATTCTGTGCAGTCTCATATAAAATTGAGATAATATCTCTACTTGTAGATGAAACCAAAAAATCTCATAATTTTCACTTAATATATAAAATTAGAGCCAAAGACAAATCTCAACAAACAGACTCCATGCGTATTTCTCTAAACTGGTTAAAAGAACTCGTAGAAATCAAACTCACCCCAGAAGAACTGGCGGAAACCTTGACAATGGCAGGGTTTGAAGTAGAAGATATAGAAGATCGTCGCACTTGGGCTAATGGCGTAGTTGTGGGGAAAGTGCTAGAACGTCAACCCCACCCCAACGCCGATAAATTGAGCGTTTGTACCGTAGATATTGGGGCTGCTGAGACTGTAAATATCGTTTGCGGTGCTGGGAACGTCCGCGCAGATATCTATGTTCCCGTAGCCACCACAGGAACTTATTTACCCAACATTGATTTAAAAATCAAACCCGCAAAACTGCGTGGTGTTCCCTCCAATGGGATGATATGTTCTTTAAAAGAACTCGGTTTACCCACTGATATTGACGGTATTCATATCTTCCCTGAAGAAAACATGGTTGTGGGTAGTGACGTGCGTCCCCTGTTGGGTTTGGAAGATGTGATTTTAGATGTCACCGCTACTGCTAACCGGGCTGACGCTTTATCTATGGTGGGTATTGCACGGGAAGTAGCGGCTTTAACTGGCGGAAAATTATCAATTCCCCCAGTTGCAGAAGTTGAAAATACCAAAACTGCAAAAAACCTAACTTTAAAAATTTCCGAAACCCAAGCTTGTCCTGCTTATATTGGGACTGTTGTTGAAAACATCAAAATTGCTGCTTCTCCTGAATGGTTGCAACAACGTTTACGCGCTGCGGGAGTCAGACCAATTAATAATGTAGTTGATATCACAAACTACGTTTTATTAGAAAGAGGACAACCTCTCCACGCTTTTGATAAAGAGCGTTTACAATCTGTAGGTGAGGGGGAAAATTTAATTATTGGTGTCCGGTTTGCGGAAGTTGGAGAAACTTTAACAACCTTAGATGGAAATATTCGGAATTTATCGCCCCAAAATTTATTAATTACTGCTAATAACAAAGCCGTGGCTTTAGCAGGTGTTATGGGTGGTGCAGAAACAGAAGTTCATGAAGGTACACAAAGTTTAGTTTTAGAAGCTGCGTTATTTGATTCTGTGGCTATTCGGCGTTCTTCTCGCAGTGCGGGGTTAAGAAGTGAGGCTTCTGGTAGATACGAAAGGGGTGTAAATCGAGCAGAATTAGAAATAGCTTGTCACCGGGCTTTATCCTTAATTAGTGAATTAGCTGCGGGTGTGATTGTTCAACAAGAAATTTCCGATTATCGTCCAGATGCTTCTACCTGGTCACATTCTATTAACCTGCGTTTAGATAAAGTTAATGAAGTGTTAGGTCCGATTGAATTAGGACAAGAAACAGGAGAATTACAACCAGAAGATGTCGAAAAAATTCTCACAGCTTTAGGGTGTGAATTAGTCAAAATTGATGACCGGAATTGGACAGTTACCGTACCTCCCTATCGTTACCGCGATTTAGAACGGGAAATTGATTTAATTGAAGAAATTGCCCGGTTATATGGTTATGATAAATTCTGTGATACCTTACCAGAAAAATCCGAAGCTGGTTATCTATCTTTAGAACAAGAATTAATTCGTAGGTTACGCGGTTATTTACGCGCTGAAGGTTTGACAGAATTAATTCATTATTCTTTGGTGAAACCGGGTGAAGATAATCAAATCGTTTTAAGTAATCCTTTGTTTGCCGAATATTCAGCTTTACGGACTGATTTAATTTCCGGTTTAATTTCCGCTTTTCAATACAATTTAGAGCAGGGAAATGGGGCGTTAAATGGTTTTGAAATCGGGCGCGTTTTCTGGCGTGAAGAAATCGGTTTACAAGAAGCAGAAATGCTGGCTGGAATTATCGGTGGTGATATAACTTCCGGTAAATGGTCAAGAGGTGGTAAGGAAGAAGCGATTACTTGGTTTGAAGCCAAAGGTATTTTAGAAAGTGTCTTTAAACAACTAAAATTAACTGTAGAATTTCAACCTGAAAATCGAGATTCTCGTTTACATCCTGGACGCACAGCTTCATTGTGGGTAAAGGGTAATAGACTGGGAACATTCGGACAAGTTCACCCCCAATTACGTCGAGAGAAAGATTTACCAGAAGCCGTTTATGTGTTTCAATTGGATTTAGATGCTCTGTTGGATGCTTGGGATCATGATGATTTGCTAGTTCCCAAATTCAGTTCCTATTCTACCTATCCAGCTAGTGACAGAGATTTGGCATTTTTTGCTTCTGTGAAAGTGACAGTTTCCGAAATTGAAAAGGTCATTAATAAAGCTGGGAAAGGGTTATTAAATTCGGTGGAATTGTTTGATGAATATCGTGGTGAACACGTCCCCACAGGACAACGCAGTTTAGCTTTTCGGTTAGTATATCGTGCCAGCGATCGCACTCTCACTGAAACTGAAATTGAACCGGTTCATAATCAGGTGCGGACAGCCTTAGTTGAAAAATTTGGTGTTAGTCTCAGAAGTTAATTGATAATTAGACATCTCCAAAAAAGAATGTAGATACGTTCTATGGAACGTCTCTACAAGGGTACGGGTCACGCATATTTAATTTTTACCAGATGTCTATTGATAATTGATAATGATTAATTATCAATTATCAATTGAATTGTATCTTTGTATGTTTCTACAAATCGCGCACAGGGCTTTTTAACACGATAATTGATTCTTAATTACTATCAATATCCTCTCTTAGCCCTTTTAAAATTGCGGCGAAATCTTCTATCAACGACAAATAAAACAGGCCATAGCAACGTAAGTTTGATCTGATTAGACAGAGTTTTCTCATAAGTAGTCCGCCTAAACCCATGCCAAAAATTCCAAGCATAACCAACATAAACCATCAAATAAATGGTGATGCCAAAAATCAATAATTTAATCATTTTTACTTATTTGTATGAAGACAAATGTATCTATCACATATTTATTTACCACATACTTATGATGTTGAATAATTTATTTTGTATTTTTATAGGCTATTACCATATCAATACTTGCCATAGATGATATAATCACATTATTCGTAATCCACTACGGTTAATTGTTACAGTGCGTCAGTTCTGAAAGCATAAAAGTTGACTATTTTATGTATCAGAAGTGTTAGAATGACAAGACTCAAAGTAAAAAATCGCCAAGTATGGCAAAATTTTCCGGAAATAGTCAAAAATTCAGATAAAGTTGCTATATTCTATTAACAAATATCAATAATCAAATCAGAAATTATGACAAAATACATTCTATGGGGAAGCTATTGCGAAGACGTTCTCAGCAAACGTGAACCTTATCGTCAAGCCCATTTAACAGGATTAGCACAACAGAAAGAATCTGGGGTTTTAATTACCATTGGACCCACAAAAGATGTAACTCAAGTTTTTGCCATTTATGAAGCCGAAGACGAAAACACCGTTCGTCAATTAGTGGAATCAGATCCTTATTGGCAAAACGGCATTTGGACAGAGTATTTTGTTAAAGAATGGATTCAGGCTTTTTAGTCAATTGGTACAATTTTAACCAAGATAATTAATTGATAATTACCATACCCAGATTCCCGACTTCTAACATCAATTTATAATTTGTAGGTAAGCATTCAGCTATCAGTCGTCAGCAGTCAGCTAAAACTGGATTTTAGGGGTTTTGAAATAGGAAAACTGACATCAGTAATTAATATTCAGAATGCTTATCAATTCAACTCTTGCTGATAGCTGATAGCTGACGGCTGAATGCTTAAATTTGTAGACACAATAAATAAAAGAAGTCGGGGATTTTATCGGCCTACCTGAATTATTATCACTTAATTACCCTTGAGTGCCTTTTGAAAATTGCGACGATAGGATGGATTAGCTAAAAACAAAGCAGGCCATAGCAAAGCCAAACCAATCCGATTAGGTAAAGTTTGATTAAAATTAGTTCTACCAAATCCAGTCCAAAACTTCCAAACACCACCGAGATAAACCACGATTATTCCGAAAACAAGTAAATCAATCATGACCATCAACTCCCTTAATAACTGGCATAATTTTATGTAAAGAAACTTGATTGCTGACTACAGGAAAGTTAAAACCTCTTTCATTACTTATCGGCACTGTCCTTACTGAATTCTAGTTTAAATTAGGATCACAGACTGCCACCATTCGTCCTATTACATGATAGCCTAAATAAACTACCCATTCTCAATGCCTGAAAAGTTCATGCTGTATTAATTTTGAATTTTGAATTATTTAACAGTTTTGCGTAATTCCCCACCCTCAATGTACTCATAGGGTGGGGATGTAAGCAAGTCAAAAACGAAACGTTCTTAAAATGTTTTTTACTGCAAGTAAAAGAATTTTGAGGACAGTTGAGTTTTTGACAAAATATTAGGTTGTCGGCATTTCCTGATATCTTATGTATTCTTTTAGTATTTCTAATGGCGCTCCACCAGCGGAAATAACGCAACAGGCATCTGTCCTTTATAATGCTAATATAGCATAAGTTAAGAAAGTGAATAAGAGGTAATTATCAATGGCGTTACGTAGAGCAACTTTCAGGCTATATCCTAATAAACAAGTCAGTGAGATGTTGCACTACCACCGCAAACTTCATAAAGATTTGTATAATGCTGTTGTATCTAACCGCATTACTTCATATAAAAAGTTTGGTAAAACTGTTTCTTACTTTGAACAACAGAACTGTTTACCGGATTTCAAAGAAGTCTGGATAGAATATAAAGTAATTAATTCCCAAGCATTACAAGCCACATTAAAACGGGTTGATTTTGCTTTTGGAAGGTTTTTCAAGGGACTAGGAAAGTATCCTATATTCAAGTCAATTCGCCATTATTCCGGTTGGACTTACCCATCTTTTACGGGTTGGAAAGTACATAGCACAGGGGATAACGGCTATTTAGAATTATCAAAGATTGGTCAAATTAAAATGCGGGGTAAAGCTAGACTTTGGGATCATCCTAAAGCTTTGGATATCGTTAACCGCAATGGTCAATGGTATGCTTCCATCGTCTTAGAAATTGATGATACTTTGTTAAAGAATAGCCGCAAAACTGATAATGGTGTTATGGCCATTGATTTAGGTTGTAATGATGCAATTGCTTGGACAAATGGTGAAGAAAATGGTTTAGTAGCTGCACCTCGGTTTTTCCGAAAAGCAGAACAAAAAAATCAAGAGTTGGGTAAATCAAAACGTCGAAAACGTTCTCCCAATTTCAACAGTTCGGCTTCGCTCACTGTTGACCCTGAGCGAAGCCCAAGGGTCAAAAAGAAAGTTAAGGCTTCTAGAAGGTGGAAGAAAGTTCAGAAGTTAGTTAGTAAACTTTCGAGAAAAGTTGCTAACCAAAGACAGAACTTTGTTCACCAAGAAACTACACGAATAATCAGCGGTAATAGCACGGTAGTTACTGAAAAATTAGAAGTCAAAAAAATGAGTGCCAAAGCTAAGAAAGGCGATGCCCTGAGCTTGTCGAAGGGTAAACGTAAAAAACAAAAGGCAGGACTAAATAAATCAATTCTTGATGTGGGAATGGGGATGATAAGGGACGCTCTAAAAGCGAAATTATCAGACATTGGTGGCTTATTTGTAGAAGTTCCTACAAAGAAGGTAAAACCATCTCAAACCTGTCCAAAATGCGGAAATCAAGAAAAGAAGAGTTTAGCCGCAAGAACTCATGTTTGCCATAACTGCGGATATACCCAACAGCGTGATATCGCCGCCGCAGAAGTAATGCTACTTTGGTACTCAAATAATCTACAGGGGTTAGGAACTAGCCTCTCAGACGTGGATGATTCTAGCTCTACTTCAAACACCAGCAAACGCAAGAATGCTGGAAGTATGAAGCAACTGGGTCGTGCGAAGCGTCAAAAATCTCAGGCTCCGCTAGGGGATGTAGAAACCCCTGGCTCAAACGAAGTTAGCCAGGGGTAGTTCATAAGATATTTCTTAGGGAAGTTCCTTAGATCTCAATATCTGTATGAGACTAAAGGAAGAAAAACATTATAGTTTTAGCCAAGTTTAGGAGGATTTATGCGTGCAGTCTTAATGGCAGGTGGTTCAGGAACGCGGTTACGTCCTTTGACTTGCGATTTACCCAAACCAATGGTGCCTATTTTAAATCGTCCCATTGCTGAACATATTATCAACCTCCTGAAACGACACCAGATTTATGAAGTAATTGCTACATTACATTATTTACCAGATGTTCTCCGTGATTACTTTCAAGATGGTGGTGATTTTGGCGTACAAATGACCTATGCTATCGAAGAAGACCAACCATTAGGAACAGCAGGTTGTGTAAAAAATATTGCTGAACTATTAGATGAAACCTTTTTAGTCATTAGCGGTGATAGTATCACAGATTTTGATCTAACTGCGGCCATTGAATTTCATCAACAAAAACAATCAAAAGCCACCTTAATTTTAACCCGTGTGCCTAACCCCATTGAATTTGGTGTGGTAATTACCGACACCCAAGGACGGATTAACCGATTTTTAGAAAAACCCTCTACTAGTGAAATTTTTTCTGATACTGTTAATACTGGAACTTATATTTTAGAACCAGAAGTTTTAGACTATTTACCAGAAAATATTGAATGCGACTTTTCTAAAGATTTATTTCCCTTATTACTAGCCAAAAACGAGCCAATTTATGGTTATATTGCCGAGGGTTACTGGTGCGATGTGGGTCACTTGGATGCCTACAGACAAGCTCAGTATGATGGCTTAGAAAGAAAGGTAAAATTAGAAGTGGCTTATCCAGAAATTGCTCCCGGTTTATGGGTAGGAGCAAATACTTATATTGATCCTACAGCCAAAATTGAAACCCCAGCCATAATTGGTAACAATTGCCGCATTGGCGCGAGAGTAAAAATTGAAGATGGGACAGTAATTGGTGATAATGTCACAATTGGTGCTGATGCTCATTTAAAGCGACCAATTATTTGGAATGGAGCAATTATTGGTGATGAAGCCCAATTATCGGCTTGTGTAATTGCTCGTGGGACTCGTGTAGACAGACGCGCTCACGTATTAGAAGCGGCTGTAGTGGGTTCATTGTCTACCGTGGGAGAAGAAGCGCAAATCAGCCCTGGGGTGAGGGTGTGGCCGAGTAAAAAGATTGAGTCTGGGGCAATTTTAAATATTAATCTGATTTGGGGAAATACTGCCCAACGGAATTTATTTGGACAGCGCGGAGTCCAGGGTTTAGCCAATATTGATATTACCCCAGAGTTTGCGGTGAAGTTGGGCGCTGCCTATGGTTCGACTTTGAAACCAGGTTCAGTGGTAACGGTTTCTCGTGACCAGCGCAATGTTTCCCGCATGGTGACACGTTCTTTAATTGCTGGTTTAATGTCTGTCGGTGTGGATGTCCAGAATCTAGATACTACAGCCATTCCCATCGCTCGAACTGTGATCCCCACAATGTCAGTAGCCGGAGGGATTCATGTGCGGGTTCACCCAGAACGTCGGGATTATATCTTGATTGAATTTATGGATATTAAGGGGATTAATATCTCTAAAGCCCAAGAAAAGAAAATTGAAGGGGCGTATTTTAAAGAAGATATGCGTCGTTCCCAAAGTCATGAAATTGGTGATGTCGTCTATTCTAGTCAATTAGTGGATTGCTATGGTAAGGCTTTTGAAAAATTATTGAATGTGGATACTCTGCGGAACAGTCGGGCAAAGGTGGTCATTGACTATGTTTACGCTGTGTCTGGGGCAGTTCTGCCGCAAATGTTAGATAAATTTGGGGCTGATGCGGTGGTGCTAAATGCTAGTTTGAATAAAACGGCCATTTCCAACGCTGATAGAGAATTACTGCTAACTCAATTAGGCCATGTTGTGGAAGCGGTAAATGCTAATTTTGGTGTGCAGGTATCCGCTAATGGGGAACAACTCATATTAGTTGATGAATCGGGTTTTTCCATTCGGGGGGAAATGCTAACGGCGTTAATGGTTGATATGATGTTAACTGCAAATCCCAGAAGTTCGGTGGTTGTGCCGGTTCATGCTTCTAGTGCGGTGGAATTGGTCGCCCATCGTCATGATGGTCATGTGATTAGAACTAAAGCGAATCCGACGGCTTTAATGGAAGCTTGTCAGAAAAATCCCAATGTGGTTTTAGGTGGGAGTGGGGAAACTGGGTTTATTTTTCCCCAATTACATCCAGGCTTTGATTCGATGTTCTGCATTGCCAAGCTAATTGAAATGTTAACCATTCAAGAGCGATCGCTGGCAACCGTACGTTCTGAATTACCTCGTGTGATTAATAGAAGTTACACAGTTCGCTGTCCTTGGACTGCTAAGGGGGCGTTAATGCGCTATTTGGTGGAAACCCACCCAGCGCAAAATTTGGAGTTAATTGACGGTGTGAAAATCCGTCAACCCTATGATGACAATTGGCTGTTGGTTTTACCTGATGCCAGTGAGCCGCTAGTCCATCTCTATGTTAACAGTAGCGATCGGGATTGGGTTGATGAAACCCTCAGAGATTACCGCGCCCGTGTCCAGCATTTTGTGGAACGTGAACAGGAAAATTACAGGTTGGATATGTAATTTTTGGGGTGGGGTTTCCCCACCTTTTATGATGTTTTTTCTCACGCACAGACGCAGAGGCACTCCAGAGCAGGGGGAACGCATCTAAATTATCTTGACAAAATACTATTTTAGTGTATCAATAGCGAAGAAAACATATAATTGAATTCAAATGCTTACAAAATCCTTGATTAAACCGCGTTTACTTTGAAACCCATAGTTTTTTCTTAATTGGGTATTATTTGTCAAACTACTGATATAATAACCTGTCTCAACCTTCGTTTTCCCATTAGACATCTCCGGTAATTAAATGTGCGTGGTTTGAAACCCTTGTAGAGACGTTCTATAGAACGTCTCTACATTCATTTTCACCAGAGGTCTATTGACTTCAATTTTTCTTCGCATACATTTCTTAGATTGATATTACGCTACTAATAGTACCCTTTTTATCCATTCATATAAGTTACATTTTGTCAAAATAAATTAGATGCGTTTCCCCTGGTACAGTGGGAACTAAAACTGCACGGTCTAGATATTTATTTCCCCGTTCACAGGAGGTTTCTGGACTGAATAAACACCCATGACAAGCTGCCCAATGTAGAGAAGTTGTTCCCTTCAAAGGGGTATGTTCTGCACACAAGGGGTCAGAAGTACACAACTGCATCTGTTCTAAAGCTTGGTCAATATGATAACCCAGCTTTTTTGGTTCTCCCAAACTTACTAAGCCTCCCAAAGTTCCCTCGCTGTCAGGTGCTGCGGTGTAAATCAGTACACCTGCCATTGGACTACCTTCTTCTTGAGGACGTTTGGAGTAAATTCGTTCTTTTAAACTGGCAGCATTATAGCCACACTCTATTGCCATTTGTCGCATGAGGGCATGGGCGAAAGAGTGTAGTAAAATATAGCGAACTCCAGGGAATGTTATTTTCACTGGGTCGAGAGAACGAATTTTACACCACTGTTTATGAGCTTCAAAAGCTCGATTTTGATAATCTTGTAATAGTTGACTTTGTTCCCATTGACTCAATTTTTCTTCGTTAAACTGAATAAAAATACCTTCCCCTTTTACCTCACTTGCGGGAACCCATTGAGGATTTTTCCGGCTCAAGTCTACTAAATGTTCCGTGAGTATTTCCCCTTCATCTATAAAGTCACCCGGTGATTGAATCCGTGTAAAACTAATTAGGGCGCGAACTTCCCGCAATCTTTCTGCTAATACAACTTGGGAAAAATAATCTTCATAGCCAGCAGGAGGTTTGACTGGTTTTAACTGAAAATCTGGTGTATTAAAATTGGGGTCTGCTTGGGAAAAAATTTCCCATTCTGGAGTTTTTAAGTCCCTGGCATTTTTATCATCTGAATTACTTTCTTGTTGATTTTGTTTTTCTTCAATTATTGTCCAGATTTCTTCTAGGGGATGTTTTGATAATTCGGTTAATAATTCAGGAAATTGACCGATCGCTTGTAATAAATCTAGATTACTTTTTAAAATATCTTGGCTGGTAGCTTTATTTAAAACGTGCCAATATTGCTCGATTATTTGGAATAATTGATGGGAACTTTCAGGAATTGACAAAGCGGAAAGGGTAATGGGGAACCAACTATTAGATGCACCTAATAAAATGGTTTTCATTTGTTTGTCGCAGGTATCATCAAAGTCACGTAAATGGGGATGACGGGCGCGACAACGAGGCATATTTTCTTTTCCGCTTTCACCAAAAGCATCTGATAAAGGGCGTTGTTGACCACAACTGCATATTACAAAAATATCGCTGGGAGAACCAGATACACCATATTCTTCAAATCTCAAAGCGCCATTACAGTTAATATTTTCTCCTCGATGGACAAAGTAACTCCAAGGAAAATCATCTAAATGTCCTCTTTCACAAGAAACAAGAAACCGTGAGGGTATGGCTGTTGGTTCTTTTTTGCTTTTAGGACAATTTTTATGAACATATTTAGTTTGATCTGGTCGGTAAGGATTTTCTTTTAATTGAAAAAGTTCTGATTTTAGGGAAGCAAGTAAATGACATTTAGGGCAAACCATCCAACTAGGAAAAGGTGCGACTGGGATTCCTATTCTGTTGACTTCATCAAAGGGACCAGATGATGTGACATTTTCTGGAGGCGTGGGAGGTGAAAGCAGTCGTTTTACTTGTGAACCTAATTCTTTACGAACAGCAGCTAAAAGTCTTGGTTCATTTAATTCGAGTGCATTTTGAGTGTTCCAGTCTTCTAAACCCATGACCATAACTGAGAGGTTGGGTAGGTCAAGTACAGCACCGACACCGAAGGAAAATAATATTTGACTGGGGCGTAATTCGCCAACTTTGTATTTATACATTTTGGGGATTCGGGATTGGGGATTGGGAATTGGGAATTGGGAATTGGGAATTGGGAATTGGGAATTGGGAATTGGGAATTGGGGATTGGGGATTGGGAATATGTTTACAAATTCTGTTTCTGTTTGGTCATTTTTTCTGGAAGGCGGTTAATGTCGTCGTCGGGTACTTGGTCTTGTAAAATTAATCCTACGGTTGGTTCTACATTGCGTAGGGAATTTAAACAAGTAAAATCTTGCCAGGTTTCTCGACCTGCTGATTTTAATAGTTCTATGGTTAAACCGTCCCGCTTTTCTATTTGGTATTTAAGAATGCCCCCACCTTGTATGTTTTGGGCTTTGCTTAACCAAATATCTAGTTTGGCTTCTAGTGCTTGTTTTACCATTTTCTGGGTTTCAGCATCCCCTACTAATCCGGCGCGATCGCAAATTGTCTCTATTGCAGCTTTAATATAAGGATGGTGGCGTTCAATTCTTCCTGCTTGGTCATTACCATTAAATTCCTTACCTGCTAACCTCACTAATGTAACAAATAATGCTGCTAAACCTCTATCAATGGCACGGGGCGCGAAAGGTGTTAATGATAAGGCTTCTACGTGCTGGTAAAAGGTGGCGTGGTAATGTTCAAATCTTTCATAATGGGATAAATCTCTAGGACGCGCCCAATTATACACTGTTAATACTAAACCTGGATATGTCCGCCCTACACGGCTGGTAGCTTGAATATACTCGGCTGTGTTTTTTGGCTGTCCTGTTACTGCCATAATACCTAACCGTTTTACGTCCACACCTACGGAAATCATGTTAGTAGCTAGGAGAACATCTAATGGTTCTAATTGATTAACTGTTTGTTTTGCTTTCCGCTTGGCTTTAATTTCGGCATCTTTTTGCGGATCAAAGGTGGTTTCGAGTCTGTCTAAAATTTCTGGAATTTCTGTAGAGTCTCTGCGTGATGTCAGTTCTTCTAAATTTATTCTCAGTCTTTTTGCTAGTCCCCGACGATCCATTTTTCCTAGACGAATACGCACATCATCATCTACTAACCTTCTCATTCCTCCTAATTCTCGCATGGAATTAAAATAACCTACTAGGGTCATCCAAGGATCAGCGCGATCGCCATATTTTTCATACAGAAATTGGGAAGCTGATAAAATCGCTATATATACGCGAATTGATACCGCTTTTAACCTGCGTCCTGTGGCACAAATTCCCAAATAACGCCTACCGGGATTAATTTCACTAGGTTGACGTTGACGGGAAAAAAAGTTATCTTCCACATCCAAACATTGGGGAGGAAAAACCTGTAAATCTCGCAAAAATAAGTTATATATTTGACTTTGTGCTTGGCGAATCGTAGCCGTAGAAGCCACAACTTTAGGGCGTACTTTTTTACCATCAACTTCCCAGGATGCTAACTCATCTACGGCTGTTTCATAGAGTCCCACTAAAGTCCCCAAAGGTCCACTAATTAGGTGTAACTCGTCTTGAATAATTAAATCTGGTGGTCGCAGCTTGTTAAAGGGGATAGTTTTAGCAGCAGCTAAATTAGTAGTTTTACGGTGTGAATCTGTATCTTCTATATTAGAAGAACGAAACCCATGACGCTGACAATAGCCATCCACTTGACCAAATAACATTTGTACTTCACCTTTCCAGGGCATTTGGGCAAATTTATCCACTGTAGCAATTAGTAAACTTGGTAAACGGCGATATATTTCTTCATCAACCACCAGAATGGGTAAACCCTCACCCGGAGATTGTTTTTCAGTAAATAAACACCGTCCTAAATCATCACCACAGTATATTAATGTCCGTCCCCTTCCTTTAGCAACAGATTCAACTTTTATATGTTTACCGGGGTTAATTTTAGTACCACACCAAGGACAATTATTTAATTGATGGGGTGAACCGCTACCGCTTTGCTGATACTGTCCCCGTTCTTGTTTACAAAATTCCTCGCTTTGATTGGTATGATTAGGGGTTGTGCGCTGACCTACCCATAAACCAATTCTAAAAGGTTCTTTACCCCATCTACTTTCATTTGTTTTGCGGATAGATTCACAAGCACAAATTAAAGTCGTAGCGCGTTGAAATTGCTGTAAAGTCAACAATCGTAGCGTGTAGCGCATGAGAACAGCAACCCCATACTCTCCAGAACGTCCCGCAATATTACCTTGTAATCTGCGTAAACCCAGAGTATAAGCTGTTAAACCTAAATATGCTTCAGTTTTACCCCCACCAGTAGGAAACCAAAGTAAATCTGCAACTGCATCCTGGGGATGACTTCTATCTGGGTGATGTAAATTGGTAATACTGGGTAAATTGAGTAAAATAAATGCTAACTGAAAGGGAAACCAGCGAGGTTGAGAAAGGGAAATTTGCTGTAAATCTGCGGTTTTATTTTGACGGATTTGTTCTGAATAAATAGAATGAACTCTCTGTAAATACATTGCTTGATTCATAAACCGAAAAGCGTCTGCTGCTTTTTCATCGGTTTGTAACAATGTCAGTCCTTCCCTAATTCTATTTAAAGTCTGTTCACATTTTTGAATAGCAGTTTTCGCTTCATTTTCATAGTCTGTTAATCCGGTTGCGGGGTCAGATATCCGTTGTTTTTGGGTATTAATCCAACTCTGATAAGCTGTAATTAAAGGACTAATTTTATTAGCAAGATCACCAGTTGCAGTTGTAGATAATTCTTGCATATCTAAAACCAATCCTGCTAATTCTGGAATTTCGTCTACTTGTGGAGGAGAGGTTTTAGGAACTTCATAAGCTGGAATTACTGAAATTGATAATTCAACAGCACGTTCTTCAGTTCTTGATGCTGTTTTTGCATGGACACTGACACCATGACCAATGGCAAATTCTACCTGTTTACGGTAAAGCATGGCCATAGTTTTTTCTTCAGTATAAATTACAGGATCTAATTTTCCTAATGATCGGGGTTGATGTCGTTTTAAGAAAATATCAGGATGTTGAGAATCGGCGGATTTAACCCTTAATTCTGGTTGAAATAACCAAGTCTCATCTCGTGATTTAGCTGTTTCTCTTTGTCCATTGATTAAAAATAAACTGACAATAAAATCACCGTTACTTTGTTTCCTGATTTGTCCTTTGACATAAACTTCTGGATATTGTGGATCAACTATCCAATTATTAATTACTCCCTCAATTAAAGGAATAGTAGGAGAATTAGCGCGAATTTGTTCCCGTTTCCAAACCTTTTTAAGTTTACCATCTACTTTGGTCAAGATTTCACTATCAGTGCGGTGATACTGTCCCCATCCTGCGGTAATTTGTAATGCTTTAGCTGTACCATTAACACAAAATGTCATTCCTAGAGAGGATGGAAACATAGTTTCTAATGGAGGGACATTAACTTCTGTACTACCATCTTCCACAGTACCTTTACCACTAATAGCTAATTCATCATTATTTCCGGGTAAATAACAATCTACTTCCCGTAAATTATCATCTAATTTATCATCTAATTTATCCGTATTATCATCTTTGGATATTTGATTAACAACACTGGATTTTTCTATTGTTTCTTCAGTGATGCGACGGTGTTGGGGTGCAAGTAGTCCTACTAAATAGCGATCGCTTACACTCTTTTCATCTAATTCTTCATCTTCACCACCAGCAGGACCGAGTAAATCTGCTATTATTGCTGCTTCTAATTCTTCTCGAATTTTATAAGCTGAAGGTATATTTGATGATAAAATAGGTTGTTGTTCTTCGGTTTTGGTATGGGTTTTGATATAATTATTAATATCCGCAGCAATATGATCACTAATTTCTCCATCTATTCCTAACCAATCAACATCTTCTACTGAATCAATTCCTTCTAAAAGTATTTCTAATTGTGATTCTGGTGCAGAAATTACACTACTCCAATCTAAGATAATTTGATGTTGACGGAGTTTTTTATTTATCTCTACTAAATTAAGTTCACCGGGGAGAATTGCAGGAAGTTGGATAATCATAATTGGGGATTGGGAATTGGGAATTGGGAATTGGGAATTGGGAATTGGGAATTGGGAATTGGGAATTGGGAATTGGGAATTGGGAATTGGGAAGTTTGTTTTTTAGGTTGCTAATTTTTATTCACCAGCTTGGTGTTTAAGTATATTAACCATACTGTCTGATAACCATAATCCAGCATTACGTAAAGCCTCAATTCTAGGAGATACACTAGAAATTAATCCCCTCCTTTTCGCTAATATTAATAAACCTCCTGTACCCATAGTAATAATAGTTAATGATTGACCACAACGCCGTGCTGCTCTATCATCTACAATAGCTGCATAATCTGAATTTTTTGACGCTAGACTCAATACCTGTGATTCTCCTTTTCCTAAATCCCAAGCCGCTACTTCAGGTGCTATGCTATCAATTACTACTCTTTGTATCCAAGGAACAGTAGATAATTGTCTTGATGCAATATCTTCTTTTCTTCCCTGAGTAACTTCTTCAAAAACACCTTCTGGAACTAAGATTTCCGTGAATAATTGTGGTAATAATTCTGCTTGTTGACTTTTAAACAACACAATTAGAGGCGAGGAATTAATAATGATGCGATTAATCAACATTTGACATTTCCTCAGCTAATTCTTCCGCTGTATATTGCATAAAATCAACTCGATAACGAGATAAAGCATAAATAAACTCTGTCCGAGTTAGTCCGGCTATATCTGCTGCTTTATTTTGCGAGATATCACCTAATTCGTACCATTTTACGGCGGCTGCAATTTTCATTTCTTGTACAAATTCTTCAGGATTTTTTCGCAGTGCAGAAAATGCGGTTTCTGGTAATTGAATAGGTATGGTTTTCATGGTTTGGGAATTGGGAATTGGGAATTGGGAATTGGGAATTGGGAATTGGGAATTGGGAATTGGGAATTGGGAATTGGGAATTGGGAATTGGGAATTGGGAATTGGGAATTGGGAATTGGGAATTGGGAATTGGGAATTGGGAATTGGGAATTGGGAATTGGGTAATAATAATTTTATATTGTCTGAATCAGGATAACCAGGATTTAAGGATTTAAGGATTTACAGGGTGTTATTGGTAAATTGTCTGTGAATATTTAAGATTATAAAATAGAGTTACCATCATAGTCAACTAATAATAGCAGATAAATCATCAAATCATTTATTCATTATATGTCATCCTCAAATCTGTATGTCTCATAGACAATAAAACACTTACATCCCGTACATCCTATAATCCTGAAAATCCTATAATCCTGTAAATCCTGATTCAGACAAATAACAACTCCCAAACACCACACAGAAAATACCAAAATCACATCCTGAAAATCCTATAATCCTGGAAATCCTGATATGGCTAATGCCACGCTTCGCTATCAGACAATTACCAATTTAAGTTATAATTAAAAATACTATATAAATTCTGTTCAAGCTGTGAGTTTTGACAACGTTTGTAAGCTATTAGCTGAAAAATACCCTCTTGATTTTGCCCGGTGGTTACTACCAGAAGAACCACAAAGCGTCAAAGTTTTAAAAACCGAATTGAGTATTGAACCAATTCGTGCTGATTTTGTCACGTTTGACGAAAAGTGAAAACCAAATTTTACACATCGAATTTCAGACACTATCAACTTCTCGAAAACCCATTCCTTTCCGCGTCCTAGATTATTATATTCGGTTAAAAAGACTATATCCCGAATGTACCATTATCCAAGTCGTGATTTTCCTCCAGGAAACAGAAGATAAAAATGCTTTTATCAATGTTTACCAAGATGTAAATACTACCCACCATTATCAAGTAATTAGAATGTGGGAACAAGACCCTGTTTTATTTCTTAATAATCCCGCACTTTTACCATTAGCACCATTAACCCGCACAAATGCACCTCAAAGTTTATTATCGCAGGTTGCTGAAAGTGTTGCTAAAATTGAGGAAATAGAAATCAAGCGGGATATTGTAGCCTGTACTGAGATTTTAGCAGGTTTACGGTTTGAGAAACAACTGATTAGTCAATTACTTAGGGAGGATATTATGCGAGAATCAGTAATTTATCAAGATATTTTGCAAAAAGGCGAAGAAAAGGGTAGAAAGGAAGGTGAGAAACGTGGTGAACAACGAGGTAGAGAATTAGGTGAACAACGGACAATTATCCGTCAACTTAATCGCCGGTTTGGAGAATTAGATTCATCATTGGTTGATAGAATCAAAACTTTGAATATTGAAAAGTTGGATAATTTAGCAGATGCTTTATTAGACTTTTCTAATATCAATGATTTGGTAATTTGGTTAAATGACAATCAACATGAAGGTCAAAATTAATCAACACTAACAACTGTAATTTTATGAGAGTCCGTTAAAACGGACTTTCTCTATAAGACGAGGATATTATGCGAGAATCAGTAATTTATCAAGATATTTTGCAAAAAGGCGAAGAAAAGGGTAGAAAAGAAGGTGAACAACGAGGTAGAGAATTAGGTGAACAACGGACAATTATCCGTCAACTTAATCGTCGGTTTGGAGAATTAGATTCATCATTGGTTGATAGAATCAAAACTTTGAATATTGAAAAGTTGGATAATTTAGCAGATGCTTTATTAGACTTTTCAAATATCAATGATTTGGGAACTTGGTTAAATTCAAATCAAGATTAATCATCCCCAACATTGGTCATTTTATCATCATTATAGACAGGGAATAAATTCCCTGTCTAAAAGCTAAAGTCGGTTGAAACCGACTATTTTTTTACAACATCCTGTAAATCCTATAATCCTGATTCAGACAATTACCAATTACCAAACACCAAACAAAAAATATCAAAACAACATCCTGAAAATCCTATAATCCTGGACATCCTGATTCAGACAATTACCAATTACCAAACACCAAACAAAAAATTTATCAACAACATCCTGAAAATCCTATAATCCTGGACATCCTGATTCAGACAATTACCAATTACCAAACACCAAACAAAAAATATCAAAACAACATCCTGAAAATCCTATAATCCTGGACATCCTGATTCAGACAATTACCAATTACCAAACACCAAACAAAAAATATCAAAACAACATCCTGAAAATCCTATAATCCTGGACATCCTGATTCAGACAATTACCAATTACCAAACACCAAACAAAAAATTTATCAACAACATCCTGAAAATCCTATAATCCTGGACATCCTGATTCAGACAATTACCAATTACCAAACACCAAACAAAAAATATCAAAACAACATCCTGAAAATCCTATAATCCTGGACATCCTGATTCAGACAATTAAAATTACCAAACACCAAACAAAAAATATCAAAACAACATCCTGAAAATCCTATAATCCTGGACATCCTGATTCAGACAATTACCAATTACCAAACACCAAACAAAAAATATCAAAACAACATCCTGAAAATCCTATAATCCTGGACATCCTGATTCAGACAATTACCAATTACCAAACACCAAACAAAAAATATCAAAACAACATCCTGAAAATCCTATAATCCTGAAAATCCTGATTCAGACAATTACCAAACACCAAACAGAAAATTTATCAACAACATCCTGAAAATCCTATAATCCTGAAAATCCTGATTCAGACAATTAAAATTACCAAACACCAAACAGAAAATATCAAAACCACATCCTGTAAATCCTATAATCCTGGACATCCTGATTCAGACAATTACCAATTACCAAACACCAAACAGAAAATTTATCAACAACATCCTGTAAATCCTATAATCCTGGAAATCCTGATTCAGACAATTAAAATTACCAAACACCAAACAGAAAATATCAAAACCACATCCTGTAAATCCTATAATCCTGGACATCCTGATTCTGACAATTTCCCCATTCCCTAAAACATCTCAATCTGTTTCACATCATTATTCACTTCCTCCTGTACCTTCTTCTTCCCTCCACCTTTCGCTTTTTTCTTCCCTTTATCATGCAAACCTTCGGCGACTTCCTCCGCGTATCTTTGATGATTTAATTGCAATAATCTATCTAATATTTCTCTGCGGGCATTTTCGCAAATGGTGAAACGGATACCTTGTTTTGTATCATGAAAATCATGATCTAATTCTATATCTTCCCAACCATAAGCAGCAGCTACCGCGTTATCCATTTCTATGTGTAATGTGCGTAATTGTTCTATGTCTGGGTTGGTTTCGTCGGGGTTGTGAAAACGGTTGTAGGTTTTGGTTAATCCCTCTTGACGGGTTAACATGATTTTTTGGCGGTGAGTGTAATATTTTTCGCCTATTTCTTCTAGGTTTGCGGTTGATGTGGGAAAGGGGAATGTTTCAAAACCATCTGTTGGTGAATATCTAATACCTGCATCTCTCATTGTTGAACAAAATTGCCACGCCCAAAAGCTATGAATAGAAGAATTTAACAAGGCAAATATATTGTTAGAATTTATAGGAAATACAACTAATTGTTCACTAAAAACTTGTTTAGCAGGTGCAAAAGAAAAAATCAGTAATTTACTAACTCTAGGTGATACTAACACTCTTTCCTTTTTTGCGATCGCACTATAAAGTGCTGGACATTTTTCTGCATAATGCCACCATTTTTCACGCCTTTCTTTACGATTATTTTTATCTCTCTCAGGCTTTACCTTTTCTCTAATAATAGCTAAACAATCAGGATAATCACTTGCATAGGGTTTACCTTTAGGCTTTGTAGGATCATCATGTCCAGCATCTAAAGGCCAATCTTTAAAATTAATTACCCAACGACTAGGAGACTGATCAGGATTTGTATTTAAATCTTGTCCATTCAAATAAGGAAATAATACATCTTTATTTTTTGCATCCTTTTCAATTAATGCTTGTGCTTCCTCTGGAGTCAAAACAAAACCCATACCCAACACATAAGAACCAATAAAAGATTTATTTTGATTTGCTGCTAACCGATAAGGATTACCAGATGCTTTACCAGGATTTGTTAAAAATGCCGTAATCCCATTTACAGGCTTTTCATCTAAAATAAAATCACCATTCCAATTACCTTTTCTCAACCAAACATAAGCAACTTCTAAACTCGCACTACCTGGCCAAGTTCTACTAGGAACAGCCCGATAAATGGTACAATCTTCTATTAACTGGTCTAACCCTACTTCCCTAGTATCACCTTGGGCTATAGTATTTGTAGCAATTAACCCAAACCCACCATTTTCATTTAATAAATGTTTAGCTTTGAGGAAAAAGTAAGCACAAAAATCAGCACTACCTTTTTTATTATTACCAATCCATTTAACAATAAAATCTCGATATTCTGTACCTAAACTACCAGTAATTTTTTGTCCACCCATAAACGGCGGATTTCCGACAATAGCATCAAAACCTTTTTGGGAATGGGAAATTGGGGATGGGGAATTGGAAGATTTAGATTTTGACGACTTTGATTTTTGAGAACTCGAAGAATTAGCAACCAATGATAAAGAACTATCAATAAAAACTTCAGGAAATTCTAACTCCCAATGAAACGGACGCAACTTATCAAAATTGGGTAAAGCCTTACCCATACCATCAGGAATATCCGCACCTTCCCGAAACGAATTTAATAAAGTCTTCCTTAAACCTTCCCTTTCCTTCTCATTCCAATTATTCAAATAACTCCCCACCAATAAATTACAACCTTGACGTAAATCAAAACTAATTGCTTCAGCCTTTGTCAATAAAAACGCCTTGCGATTTTGGTCCTCTGGAGTCAACACAGGTAAAGCCGCAATTTCTCGCCGTAACTCCACCACCTTATCAATTTCTCGGCGTATTTCCTCTGCAAATAATTCCGGTGTTCCCGTAATATCCAAATTCCAATAACGCAACTGTTCCAAACTCACACCAATTAACGAATCACCACATTTAAAAGCATGATCTAAAAACGTAAACGGACGGTTTTTTTGTAAAGTTATCAACCATAAAGATAACTTGGCCATTTCCACCGCCAACGGGTTTTTATCCACCCCATACAAACACCTATCCGCAATAATCCGCCGCGCCACCGTCAAGCGTTCATCAGCTTCCTTGGGAATTACGCACTCCTGCGGTACAGATTTAGACAGCGTACCCTCCGGCGCTACCACCACCTTACCAGGATTAGCCTTTTCCGCATTTTCCCAGGCTTCCACCAACCTTTCCGCCAAATAGCGACAAGTCTGCACCAAAAACGCCCCCGAACCCATAGCCATATCGCATATTTTCAACTGTAATAACTCAGCCGCAGATTTAAGTTGCCATTCCTGCTGCGGTTTCCCCTCCGCTACACCCTCATATACCAAAGGTTCTAAAGTGTACTTGACAATTTCCTCAGTTAAATTCCGGGGTGTGTAGTGAGTTCCCGTTTCCCTTCTATCAGTCCCCTGAGTCACATACACACTACCAGCAGGAATCACCACCGGATAACCTAAAGTATCCAACCGCACCAACCCCGCCAAGGGACGCACCTGGTTAAACAAATCCAGATCATTATTACAAGCAGTTGATAAACGTTGTTCCTCATAGCTTGTTAATTCCACCTGCAAAGCCTTTTTTAAAGCCGTCTCTGACCTGCCAGTAGCTTTTTTGAGAAATTTAATCAAATCCTGATTATCTTCCAGCTTAGGCTTTTTATTTCCCACTCCCATTTCTAAATTCTTCATTCTAAATTCTTCATTCTTTATTCCCAATTCCCCCAACCCAATTTCCGGTTCTTGATACTTAGTCCCCACCAGTCCCAACACCGGCGCAGTTGCCCTAACTGCCGTATGGTCAAGTAACCCTTCATACACATGACCAATTTGTTCAATATCCAAAGCCCGGAAAGATAACCTACGTGGTTCTACAGTTCCAGCAAATTTAATTTGTAATATCTGCAACGCTTCCAACAAATGCAACACAATCCGGTTATTTACGGGAATAGGTGCGGCTGAACTCGTTTCCCAGCTTGTCCCCTCCGTCCTTCCTTCCAAAAACGGAAACCTATCGGGGTCAAATAAACTCCCACCATAAGCCGGTAACTTTAAACTATCATGATCTACACCAGCATAAACCGCCCGAAAAGTTGCCAACAACCGACACCAAGCATCATAACGCCGTTCTAAAATTTCCTCCCCTTCCTTATCTGCTTTTTGCTGTAACTGTTCCCGAATCGTCGAAACCGCATAATACAGATCATAAATCGGGTCGCCCAACAATAGCAAACCCCGTTCCTCTGCGGAAAACAGGAATACCAACCGCATCATAATAGTTAAGGCCGCTTGATAAAGTTGAGTTTCGGAAATTCCTGTTAATAAAGTCCGGTTTCTATCTTGGTCTATGCGGTCTAAAGCCTGTACCAACACCTCCACAGCCTTACGGACTTGATACCCCAGTTGGTCTGTAACTTCCTGTTGGTCTGTGAGACTATCAGCTAAAAGTTGTTCTAAAATTTGCGAATTATCAACACTAAAAAAGCGGTAAACACTCAACAAACTTTTAAAAGCCCGCAATGTGATATGTTCTTCTAACCACAGGCTACTGTACCAAGAAATATAACCAGCAGTTTCTCCCCTGGGTGCATTAACTAACATCCAATGTTCGCCATTTGTCACCAACCCCAACCGCACATTACAAGCGTGCAGTAACTCCATCATTCTTGTAGCAGGACTAGCTTTCCAACGCTTATCAATTAAAGATTTTTCTAGACTTTGGTTAGCGGGGACTATCTGCACCAATAACCGGACTTTCCCCACACCTCCTTTTCCCCCCAGAGGTGCAGGTTCAACTACCACCCAGTCAGGACGTAAAGTTTCACCATGTTGGGCAATATTAGCATAAAGACCTGTGGGGATACTTTGCCCTTTTAATAGCACTTCATCAGGTAATTCTAAAGTCTGTTGTAAAACAAAATTCACCCAAGCGCGATGAATTGCTACCTCTGGTTTCACACCATTTTGATTATCTTGCCATTCTTGATAAGCTAACCGTAACATTTTTAAATGTTCTGGATCATGGGCATCCAAACCAGTGGGAAAAGCCTTTAAAAGTACGGGTAAACTCAGAAACGGACCAGAAGCTTCAACTAAAGATAACCATTCAGCGTGATGACGGGCGGTAGACATAATTGGGAAATGGGGAATAATTTGTCAGAATCAGGATATCCAGGATTTAAGGATGTACAGGATGGGATAACAATTGAAAATTAATTATCTGTTAAAAATCCGCGTTTATCGGCGTTTATCCGCGTTCAATCATCTATTATTTGTAGATAGTATTTTGTCAGAATCAGGATATCCAGGATTTAAGGATTTTCAGGATGTTTTTGATAAATTGTCTGTGAATAGTTGACATTATAAAATACTTTTACCTTAATAGTCAACTCATTATAATAGCCAGGGAATAAATTCCCTGTCTAAAAGCTAAAGTCGGTTAAAACCGACTATTTTTATGAGAAATTTTCTTATTTATTGTCTAAACATGGCTAACGCCACGCTACGCTATCAGACAATTCCCTATTTAAAATTATCTAAATTAGCTTCATTCATATATTCAATCATAAATTGATCCACATTTTCAGGAAAATCACCATTTTCAACTTTTTTAGTAAACACTTGGTAACAATCTTTTTTATCCCCTTCCTTACGCGGAAAACCTAACCACAGAATAATAATTATCTTTTGTTCTTTAAAAACCCTAAAAAACAATCTATATCTTTCTGGTAGTCCCATTTTTTTGAGACGACCATACTTTTGTAAAGGTTTTTGTAAAATGAAATATGACGCAAAAGGGTCTTGGGTAATTTTTTCTTTAATCCCAATATTTAACGCTTTTAATAATTTCGCGTCTGGATGTTTGATAAATTCCTCTTTGGGTAATTCATCTTTTAATTTTTTCACCTTATCACGCAATTCTATCCATTGGGTATTAAATAATGGGTCAAAAAATATCTGCCACCCATTACAAGTAAATGCAGCTTCCCTATTCTCCATTTCCTATTCCCCGATTTCTACATTTGCTACTAAATCATCTATTTCTTCGCTCATTTCCTGGGTGTACATAACCAATTTATCAGGATTTTTCATAGCATCTTGCATGAGAAAATCTAAAAATAAACTTAACATCACACTTTCATCTTCATCATCATTATTAGTATCATCCGTATCTAATTTTACTAACAATGTGTTATCAGATAATACCTGTAAATAACCTGAAGCATTAGCTAAATGGGGATAATCTTTAAAAAAAGATTGCGGGAGACGAAACCCATTTTGATTACCAATTTTTGCAGGATTAATAGGATAAATTTTATCAGCCATAATGTTTTTATGTAACTGGTTTTTCCCAAGTATATATTTTTATTATAACATAAGTTATAACTTATGTTATAATTCTTAACAATCACATCCTGAAAATCCTTAAATCCTGGTTATCCTGATATGGCTAACGCCACGCTATCAGACAAATAACAAATATCAAACACCACCCAGAAAATATCCAAATAACATCCTGTAAATCCTTAAATCCTGGACATCCTGTTCGCGCAGCGTGGCGTTAGCCATTTCAGATAAAAAAATCAAAAACACCCCATGAAAAAACCTAAAATTACATCCTGTAAATCCTCAAATCCTGGACATCCTGATTCTGACAAAATTAATCCCAATTCCCTATTTCGCCAATTTCTGCGGAACTAAATAAATAACCGCTAACGGAAATAGTCTAGGTGTCGGATTTGTAAACCGCGCTTTCACTGCTGCAACCTCCCTTTCAACTTCTGCGGGAATTTGTGCCAATCTCACCTTTAAACTATTAACATTACGCTCAAACTGTTCTTTTTCTGCCGTATTAAACAATTCCAACTGCTTAATCTCTGGTTCATTTAATTCTTGTTCAATACTCCTTTGTAATTCTGTTAAAATAGCAGTAATATCCGCCGCTTCTTTTTCCGCCCGATTGCTTAAATCTCGCTGCAAACTCTTAGCCCTATCTTGCATTCGCACTTGCAAAGATTGCATTAATAAATCTGCATGACTATTCCATAAACTCTCTAAAGTCTTTCTGATCTTTTCCGGTGCTAAATCTGGTAAAACTGCCGATAAAGCTGCTTGAATTTGCATTACACCCATGCGGTTAAACTTACCTTCCTTTAATAAACCTCCCGCCGTAATTACTTCTTCATGTAATCGCTGTTGGTCACTTCCTAAAATTACCAATCTCCCATAAGCAATTACCGCCGGTGTCTCTAAAACTGAATTAGAAACTAATCGCGCCGTCACGCGATTTAATGATTTTTTTCCCTCTTTTGACCACACTTCCGCCCTTAACAAACGTAAACACATTTGCACCAACCGATGATTCAAATGCGCCAATACTACATCATCTCGACCGTGGGATAATTCAGGGTCAAAAACAATAGGACGAATTACTTTTGTATGGGGATGTGCTAACCCTTCACTACAAGCTGCCCAACTACTTTTCAAAGGTGGTAAATAAAAAGCTTTCCCGGTTACTTCTGCTAAATTAGCCTCAATTAACCCTGGTTGTTCTGCTAATTCCAACCCAATCTTTACCACTGCTTCAATATTATTTGGTGTCAGTCGTAAATGTTGACGAGTTTCATTTAATTGTTCTCGTAATTTTTCAATTTGTTCCCGGACTTGACGCTCAAATTTTAACATCCGGCGGACAGGTTCTGATTCCTTTTCTGCTACTGTTGTATCTAAAATAGTCCGTTTTCCCATCATTGCTTCTTCTACTTGGGCAGCAATAACTGGGCCAACTTTTCCCAAATCTTCCCGAATATTATTAACCTTTAAAGCCGCCCGCATGAGAAATTCTAAATCCCCTTCTAGTTCTCCCGGTTTAATTCCTTGGGTGCTATTTTGCTGATAATCTTTACCGACAAAGTGATAAATTAATACTTCTGAAGCCTTTTGTCCATGTCTATCTATCCGCCCATTTCTTTGTTCCATGCGGTTAGGATTCCAAGGGATTTCATAATGAATTAACCGCGAACAAAAGTTTTGTAAATCTAAACCTTCACTGGCTGCATCTGTAGCTAATAAAATTCGCACTGGGGAAATATCAGGATGAGCTTGAAATGCCGCTTTTACCTGTTCTCTGTCGTCTGATTTCATCCCCCCATATAGAGTCATTAACCTTTCTTCCTGGACTAATCCTTGTGCCGCTAAGAGGTTATATAACCATTTTTGTGTGGCTCGATATTCTGTGAAAATAATGACTCTTTCATTAGACCATTTTCCATCTGGTTTAATATAAGTATGAATCCAGTTGAGGAGTTCTTTGGCTTTAGCATCAGCTAATCTCGCTGCTGTTTCTGCCCATTGCAACATTTGGGTTAATAAACTTTGTTCTTCAGGATTTAATTCTCTAAATAACCGAGTTGTATGAGTAATTGCTTCATCTGTAGATTCTTCATAAACATCATCATCAGCAAAATCTTCTTCAATTTCTTGTAACTGTCGCCGCAAAATTCCTTCACTGGGTCGAGATAAACTAGATGCTGTGCGACGACGGGCAGTAGTTAATGATTGTTGGTGTTGTTCTAAGGTACTAGCAAAAGCTGCTGGTGAAGAAAATAGGCGTTTTTTTAAGAGTTTTAACACAAATTCAGTGGCATATTTTTCTGTATTATCTGCCACGCCCTTGCAGCGTAATTCTGTATATCTTTTTAAGGCAGCGTGGGCTTGACGTTCTGCGGCTGGATAATCTACAGAAATGGCTGCTAATTGGCGTTTAGCAAATAGTGGTGAACCATCCCAATTTTGCATTTCCTGTTTTAACCTGCGTACCATCACCACCTGTAATTGTTTCCTGTCTGGTGTTACCCCCCGTGCAAACCGTTGAGAATCGAGTAATTCTAATAAAGCGGTAAAACTTTCGGGGTAGCCGTTATGGGGTGTGGCAGTCAAAAATAACTTATGTTCAAAGTGGGGGACTAATAGCCGAATAGCAGCCGTTCTCATGGAATCTACGGCATATTTGCCCCCACCAGAGGGGGCAACGTTATGGGCTTCATCAACGATTAATAAATCAAACCTGCGGGGGTAGAGAGATTCCCCTTCACCTGGTAATATTTCTCCCAACAGACGTAAAGGGCGATCGCGTTTCAAAAAATCTATGGAAGTAATTAACCGGGGAAAATGTTGCCAAGGGTTTACATGAATACCCCGTTTCCTTCGCAGTTCTTTCATTAATGCACTGTCAACAATCCGAAAATCTAAACCAAATTTATCCCGCATCTGTTCTTGCCATTGCACTTGTAGCGAAGATGGACAAACTATGACAATCCGATGGCAACGATGACGAATAATTAATTCTTGGGCTACTAAACCAGCTTCTATGGTTTTACCTAAACCCACATCATCAGCAATTAATAAGTTAACACGGGGCATTTGAATTGCCCGTACTACCGGATCTAATTGATAATCTTCAATATCTATACCACTGCGAAAAGGTGACTGTACAGTGCGAATATCAGCCGTGGAAGCTGCACCCCATCGTACTGCATCGAGAAAAGCATCTAACCGTTCTGGTGAGTCAAAACCTTTGGGTTGGGGTAATTCCATTTTTTCATAAATATGCGCCCCCACTTCCAATTCCCATATAACCTGTAGTTCTTCTCCCAAACCATCATCTTCTACAGAAGAGAGTTTGACCAAATGCTGGGTTTTTGTCACTCCACCCAACACGGGGTTAGTAGGTAAGCTGGTATGATGAACATCACTGACAACATATTGACGGGAACGCACATTCACCAGTTGACCTTGTTCGGGAATAGCTCTAACTACGGTCATAAGTAATTCAAGATAAAATGAGTCTGGTGTTTAGCCTGTTGGTAATTTAGCATTTAAATACACATCATATGAAATCCACTCCAACGCATGACTTTCACTCGTCCAACTTTCGGGTCTTCCACTTCTAAAGTTTCAGTTGCCTCGGGCCAAGTCTCCGTCCTTTAGTAACTGCTTAATCTCACTTAAAGATAGATTTTCATGAATAACTTTATCTAGTAGTTCCCTACGTTCATCTTCATCTTTAACTTTAGCGATCGCCCTAGCTTTGGTGGATTCTCGTTGACCCTGCCGCAAGGTTTCCAAGACATCATCGGGTAAATTCAACAATGGCAAACGACTAGTACCGCAGGGCGGAAGTCAAAAGTCATTACATATCTTGATTTCGATTAAAGAACAAACCATCAAATTAAAAACTATTGGGCTGACGATTATTAGCTTGTATTCCCTAAATATATTTACTCATTGTCGCCTCAAAAGAAATTGCAGATCCTTATACTCCTGTAAACCTTTGCAACTTTTTGCCCCATCTCTAGGTTTTAGTCAATATAGTAAAGACAACTAACTTATCGATCGCCATGCGATTCCTAGGTCGCGCTAGTTCCCTCCGGGACGCAATGCGAACGCTATCGCGCATTTCCGCAACCATGACATGACTCAGCCCTGCAAAACTTAGGGCGGTCATAAAAACGAAACATTAGGGATTTAAGCCCCAAAGGAGAGCAAAACATGGCTCTAGAGCCTTGCACGGAAGTTCCTGTTCAAACATATAGTCCCAAAGCTATCGCTGATATCCCCGTACTCAAAGAACGAGGACAGAGAGAAGTATTTTGTGGCTTGACAGGTATTGTCTGGCTGCACCGCAAAATGCAGGATGCTTTTTTTCTGGTGGTGGGATCGCGTACCTGCGCCCATTTGATCCAATCTGCGGCTGGCGTAATGATTTTTGCGGAGCCAAGATTTGGTACAGCCATTCTCGGTGAACGGGATTTGGCAGGACTCGCTGATGCTAATGACGAATTAGACCGTGTTGTTGATCAGTTACTAGAGCGCCGCCCTGACATTGGGACATTATTTTTAGTGGGATCATGTCCCTCTGAAGTAATTAAGCTCGATCTTGCCAAAGCTGCGGAACGACTCAACCAGAGATTTTTTCCTAAAGTTCGGATTCTTAATTATTCAGGTAGTGGCATCGAAACCACCTTTACCCAAGGCGAAGATGCCTGTTTGGGATCGATGGTTCCCGTACTGCCCCGCAGCGATGAGCCAAGCCTGATGATAGTTGGTAGCCTCGCAGATGTCGTAGAAGACCAGTTCCAAAGACTTTTTGACAAAATGGGGATGGGTCCGGTTTATTTCTTCCCGCCGCGCCGTGCTGCTGATTTGCCCCCCATCGGCAAGGGTACAAAATTATTATTAGCCCAACCATTTTTAAGCGATACCGTGCGATCGCTGATTTCGCTTGGTGGGACATTATTACCATCGCCTTATCCCTTTGGGATCGAAGGGACGACTGCTTGGTTAAAAACCGCCGCCGATGCTTTCAATGTTGATAACGATAAATTTGAACAGGCCATCGCCCCCGCCGCTAGTCGTGGCAAAGTTGCGCTAGATCGCTATCGTCAAGCCCTGACAGGTCGCAAGGCTTTCCTATTTCCCGACTCACAATTAGAAATACCTTTAGCCCGTTTCTTATCGAGAGAATGTGGCATGGAGCTAGTCGAAGTTGGCACACCTTATATCGATCGCCTATTGATGGACAGCGAAATTAACCTGTTGCCAGTTGGGACAGCTTTATCAGAAGGTCAGGATGTGGAAAAGCAACTCGATCGCTGTCGTGAGGCGAAACCCGATATCACAGTCTGTGGGCTTGGCCTAGCCAATCCTCTCGAAGCTGAAGGGATGGCTACAAAATGGTCAATCGAGTTGGTATTTTCACCGATTCACGGTTACGACCAAGCCGCCGATTTAGCCGAGTTGTTTGCGCGTCCGCTTGAGAGACGTAGAAGATTAACAGTCTAAGAAATAGAGCGCGAAGCACTCTATATTCTTATTGATTTTTTTATATTGACATATACTAACCACGGCTAAAATATGGACTTTTAGAGAATCACAAAAACCCTAGATGTGCAGGGGTTTAGCACTACTAAACCCTATAGAATCAAATAATTAAACCGTGTTCAGTATAACCTATGGAACTAACTCTCTGGACTTACGAAGGTCCTCCCCATGTCGGGGCTATGCGAATCGCGACAGCTATGGAAGGAGTGCATTATGTGCTTCATGCGCCCCAGGGCGACACCTATGCTGACTTACTATTTACGATGATCGAAAGACGCGATCGCCGTCCGCCTGTCACCTATACGACTTTTCAGGCTCGCGATCTTGGCGGTGACACTGCCGAAATGGTTAAGACTTCGGTTCGCGACGCTTACGATCGCTTTAAGCCACAAGTGATGCTCGTTGGTGAAAGCTGTACTGCCGAACTGATTCAAGATCAACCAGGCTCATTAGCAAAGAGCATGGGATTGCCGATCCCAGTCGTGAGTTTGGAATTACCTGCCTATTCCAAAAAGGAAAATTGGGGCGCTAGTGAAACGCTGTATCACCTAGTCCGCACGCTACTATTACCTGTGGTTCCGCCACCGAATACACCAAGACCTAAACGCGATCCCCAGATTCGTCCTAAAGCGAACATCATTGGTCCCACAGCGCTAGGATTTCGTTGTCGTGACGATATTCGCGAAGTCGTGAAGTTACTTGCTGAGATCGGCGTAGATGTGAATGTGATCGCCCCGATGGGATCGACTCCTAATGAGTTGAAGCGGATTCCTGATGCGGATTTTAATATTTGCCTCTATCCCGAAATTGCCTTGACAACTTGCACTTGGCTTACCCGTAGTTTCGGACAGCCTGTGATCAAGACCGTTCCCATTGGTGTCGGTGCAACCCGTGATTTCATTGCCGAAATTGGCAAGGTTGCCGACATTGATGTGAGTGACGCTCTAGCACGATCGCAGTCTGACACGTTGGGAAACTGGGATGCAGCGCGTATTTCTACTGCCGCTAATCCTAACGCTTCTCGACTTCCTTGGTATTCGCGATCAGTTGACTCTACCTATTTAACAGGTAAGCGCGTTTTCATCTTTGGTGATGCCACCCACGCTCTCGCCGCCGCCAGAATCGCTACGGAAGAATTAGGCTTTACCCTTGTCGGGCTTGGAACCTATAGCCGTGAATTTGCGCGGGAAGTCCGCGAAGTTGCCAAGAAACATGGACTCGAAGCCGTGATTAGTGATGACTATTTAGCTGTCGAAGCCAAGGTTGCCGAAGCTGCTCCAGAACTAGTGCTTGGCACTCAGATGGAACGACATATTGCCAAACGCTTGGGTATCCCTTGCGCGGTAATTTCTGCACCGATTCACGTTCAAGATGTGCCTGCGCGTTACTCACCCCAAATGGGTTGGGAAGGTGCGAATGTGATTTTTGATAGCTGGGTACATCCCTTGATGATGGGTCTGGAAGAACATTTAATTGGTATGTTCAAGGAAGATTTCGAGTTTGCCGAAGGTCATATCAGCCATCTGCATACTGCCCCATCGCAAGAATCACGCGCCCTAGAGTCCAGATCTCCCGAACAGGCGATCGCCTCTATCAGTAATCTCACCAATACTCTCTCCAATAATTCCGATCAAGTTATTCTCACGCCCCTAGCGGAAGCCCTTGAAGGAGTCTCTTGGAGTGCGGACGGTGAAGCCGAGCTAAAGAAAATCCCCTTCTTTGTCCGCGGCAAAATCAAGCGCAATACCGAGAAATTTGCCAGCGATCGCGGGATCACCTCGATTACTTCAGAAACTCTCTACGAAGCAAAAGCAGCGATCGGCAAGTAAAACCCTCACCCCCCAGCCCCCTCTCCCATAGGGAGAGGGGGAGCAAAAAAATTATTGATATTAGGAGTCTATTTTGGCAGTTTTAACATCACATCCACCATCAGTTACCAAATGCGAAGAATCAGAAGGTAGCGTTCAGGTATTCCAAGATCCATCAATGGTAATTGAAGGTGCTTTAGTTATCGCCGTTTATGGCAAAGGCGGTATCGGTAAATCGACAACATCCTCCAATCTATCCGCAGCATTCTCGCACCTCGGTAAACGAGTATTGCAAATTGGTTGCGATCCTAAGCATGACAGCACCTTTACACTCACCAAAAGAATGGTTCCCACGGTCATCGATGTTCTCGAAACCGTTGACTTCCATTCCGAAGAGTTGCAAACCGATGACTTCATGTTTGAAGGTTATAACGGCGTAATGTGTATTGAAGCTGGTGGACCTCCCGCAGGTACTGGCTGTGGTGGCTATGTTACAGGTCAAACCGTGAAGCTGCTCAAAGAACATCACTTGCTCGAAGACACCGATGTTGTGATTTTCGATGTACTTGGCGACGTGGTTTGTGGTGGCTTTGCGGCTCCTTTGCAACATGCTCATTACTGCTTGATCGTTACTGCTAACGATTTTGACTCGATCTTCGCCATGAATCGCATTGTCGCCGCCATCCAATCGAAGGCGAAAAACTATCGCGTTCGCCTCGGTGGCATCATCGCTAACCGTAGCGAAGGAACTGATCAAATTGACAAATTTAACGATCGCGTTGGCTTGAAAACCTTGGCGCATTTCCGCACCGTTGACGCAATTCGCCGCAGTCGTTTGAAAAAATGTACTGTGTTTGAAATGGAGCCTGATCCTGAGGTTCTGGAAGTACAGCAAGAATATCTCAAGCTGGCGAAAGGGATGCTTGAAGATGCGACACCCTTGTATGCTCAACCCCTCAAGGATCGCGAAATTTTTGATCTACTAGGTTTTGACTAATCATCAAAAAACTCACTAAGCGAAGGCTTTTTGATTTGGAATTTAACGAAAAAATGCAGGCGTAATCCATGAATTGCACCTGCATTTTTTGTGTCATACTTAACTAAAAGCCACTATAGTAGCGACTTGAACGCGCCATTGCCGCAATTTTCGATTAAACTATTAATCAATTGCTATACAGTACTTCCCGGTGTTATGAGGTACATATCTAGCGGGCAAGACTTGTACTGAGCAAGCGATGCCCTGAGCCTGTCGAAGGGTCGAAGTATGCCCGCACTACAAGAGTTTCATGATTCAACTTTGTACCTCATAAGAGCGGAAACCGCTGTATGATGTTTTTTCTCACGCAGAGACGCAGAGAGGAATTAAGAGTTTGGTTTAAGGATTTTGAAATCCATATTGTTTTTGACGGTCTTCAAATCTATATTCACGGTTGTAGTTATCATCTGGATCATAGCCAATATCGCCAACAAAGCAGAAGGAAACAGCTAAGTTAAAGGTTCTTTTTTCAAATACAAATTCTTTTTCTGGTGGCATTTTACGAAAGTCGTTTTTAAACTTTTTCCATTCTCTTTGGTTATGTCTATCCATAAATATATCTAAATTCTGTAAGTGATTCAGACATTCATCTTTGGGTATTTTGATTGTATCTTCATCGTTTTCTTCAAACTTTAAATAAATCTCTTCTAATAATTTCCGCATTTCTTTGGGATATCTTCCAGCTAAAGCGAGAAACGCAATTAATGTTTGTTTGTATTCTTTTTTTGGTTCTTGTTTCCATGTTTTGTCATTGGCTGCTGGAGTCCAGATAATTTTAATGACTTTGCAAATATTAACCAGTCGCTTTGCGGTTCTGGGAGTTAAATCAACGTGCTGACAACATTCTGATATCCACTCGAACTCCTCGGAAGTGAATTTCTGACAATCAACTAACGAGGTTGGATTTTCAGAATTTGGGCTTTTTTCACCATCATTTTCTTTGTTATTATTTTCTTTAGTTCTGGGTTCAGAAATTTTATCAGAATAAGTATAGAATTCCATATGTCCTTTTTCAGAATAATCCTCCCACATAGTTATTTTTTCTTTTTGAGGTTGATCTTTTTGAGGTTGATCTTCAATATCTATCAAAGAACTTAAATATTTTCCTGTCACATCTTTGTTAATGGGTCGCATTCTGTAGGGAATTTGGATAATTTTCTCTAAATAATCAACACCTGAAGGAGTACCACCACGTTTTAAAACTCCTCTATAAACTTGTTCTAAAGCACGACCAATATAACGGTCATCTATTGCTAAGACAATGATAAAAATATTCGTATTTAACAATAGTTGTACTGCTTCTAAAACTTGAACAACTTTATCAGGAGGACAACGATCTAAATCATCTATATATAAAACTATTCTCGCTGGTCCTCTGGGGAAATATTTTTTAAGAACTTCGAGTTTGTCGGGATTTGTATGTGCTGGTATATAGGTTAAATGTTCTGATAAATCTTTCAAATCATTTTGAACTTGGTTCATTAATCCCAGTCGTTTTTGATAAGAATCATCCTCTAATCTGTTATTGACAAAATCTAATAAAGATGGATATTGATAGCTTAACCCAACACGCTGTTTCTGTTCCTCAATTTTTACTTTTATTGATTCAATATTCTGCTGGTTTTTATCTTTTGCATCTTTAATTGCTTTATCCTTTTTAGCAGCTAGTTTCTGTTTTATCTCTTCGGTATCTTTTTTCGCTGATTGAAAATCTTTGTAAATCTTGAATATAAAATTAATGTGTTCTTTAAAGTTTTTATTGTCTTTGAATAAAGTATATATACTAACTATACCTGTTAAAAATGTAGTTAAGGAAGCTATAACACTAGCAATCCAGGGTTTTAGTGCTGGTAAAATATAAGGTAAAACATGAAATCCCAAAATATAAGCTATGAGTATGACAACTAATATTATTAATATAATGCCAGATAACTTATTTAAATTTTGTTGGTCTTGACAAAATTCCCATAATCCAATTATTTTTATTTTTATTTGAGATAAAAAACTATTAACTGTTTTATGATTTTGTAATATCTTATTTATTGGATTATCTTTAGGTGAATTTTCATTATCAATTAAATCTCCGACTTCTTTAATTAGTTGATATTTATTTAATTTATTGAATTGGTTAAAAATAGGAATTTTCTTTTCTAAATCTTCTTTATCTTCAAAACCATATAATTTTAATAAAAAATTGAAAGCATCTTTATTTTTACTCAATTTATCAAGTTGAATGAGAAACGAAATAACTATATTTATGCGGTGATATTTTTTATTTACTTGTTTTTCATTTATCTGATTCTTATTGTTTATTTTTAATTCTTCTTGTTGAAGTTCGATTTCTAAATTTTGTAGTTCTTCTTGTTGTTCTTTTCTAACTAGGCTAAAAATACCCCAAAGGGTATTCCCATTAACATTTTTTCCTCTTAACTTCTTAAATACTTCCTGAAAGTTAGACTCTAATGCCTTTCTATCACTACCACTCATCTGATTGAGGACACCCCAAATATCACCTCCTGCTAAATCATTTTCTCCAACATCTCTTAACTGCTGTTCTAACGTTAATTGTCGGTCAAGTTGCTCAAAAATAGTCTGCATTAAACTTGCCCACAAATCAGATTTAGCATAACTCCAGGCGTTAAATTTAATTTGATAAACATGACCAACATAAAGAGAAAGATCCTTTTCTTTTCCCGGTTCACCCCACGTTTGTTTTCCATTTAGTTGTTGACAACGAATTTTGGTAATTTGTTTTTCTATCAGGTGCATTCCAAAGGATTTTCCGCTACCCCAACTGCCTAAAATTGCCACCGCTAAAGGAGGTTCAAGACTTCGCAACATTAACACATCAGCTAAAGATTCTAGTTCCTTGGTTACATCTAGAGAGTCTTCACCAGTTGCTTTATCATTACTAAAAGCTTGGGAAATACGATGAATATTTAACCCCTGCCAACGCCAAACTTTGATACCATCTGTACTAGCACTGATGATGTAGTCTTCCAACGGATCAAAGACAACAGAATAAACCGGGCTTTTATGTTTTCCGATAATTATTTGCCGCTTGCGCTGGGGGTCGGAAATATCCCACAACCGCACTGTATTGTCACTACTACCACTTACAATCATGCTACCGTCGGGACTAAACGCTACTGACCTGACATCATCTGCATCACCCAGGAAAGGTTGACCGATAGCTTTTCCAGTTTTGACATCCCATAACCTCACTTTGCGTTCCCAACTGCTACTGATAATCATGCTACCGTCGGGACTAAACGCTACTGACCTGATATAATTTTCATGACCAAGGAAAGGTTGACCGATAGCTTCTCCAGTTTCAACATCCCATAACCTCACCTTGTTGTCACGACCACCACTGACAACCTTACCACCGTCGGGACTAAAAGCTACTGACTTGACAAAATCTTCATGAAACCAGGAAGGTCTATCTATAGCTTGTCCAGTTGTGACATTCCATAACTTCACTCTGGTATCATCACCACCACTGACAACCATACTGCCATCGTGATTAAAGGCTACTGACTTGACATAATTTCCATGAAACCAGGAAGGTCTATCTATAGCTGTTATAGCTGTTTCACTGGTGACATCCCATAACCGTACTTTTCTGTCACTACCACCACTAACTAGCATACTGCCGTCGTGATTAAATGCTACTGACCAGACCGGACTTTTATGACCTTGATAACTTAACAACTTTGTCTCAGTTAGCAAATTCCAAATCTCAATAGTGCCATCTTTTAAACCCACAGCAACGCGTTTCCGTCCCTGGGGTGATATCGCTAATGTATATACCGGACTCTTGAACTCAGCAAGGTGCTTTTCTGGTTCTGGGGTTGTTGGTTCTAGGTCTTGGGGCGCTTCCATACCAGTAGTGTTACCAGTCGCGTGTGGATGTTACTGGTTTATACTATGTTGCTCTTTTGTTGTAAAGAGTTTTATACGTTTGTTTACGTTTCTCTTTTTTATCCCCTGCCTCCTGCACCCCTAGGAACTGGGAGAATTTTGGAAAATCACCTTTGGAAACCAATCTTTATCTACCTGAAATGCGAGTTACTGATTGACAATTAATTTGGCAACGCGGACAATTACTTAATACAAATGGAGAATAGGAGACTCGAACCCCTGACCTCTGCGGTGCGATCGCAGCACTCTACCAACTGAGCTAATTCCCCTTATTCGTGCTTATAAGTTAACAACTCTCATAAACATATTATATCCTAACACTCAGGAACGACAGATTGCACATCTTTTTCTAAAAAAACTTCCTGTACTCGCTGTAAATCCAAATCAATCAGATAATCAATCGTCCAATTAGCTTGACGGTGTAGCATCTGGAAAGGGTAAGTATTCGCTACTCCTACCACTTGCATTTGGGCGCGTTTAGCTGCTTGAATACCTGCGGGGGTATTTTCAATCACTAAACACTCATCAGGTTCTAAGTTTAATTCTGGATATGTCTGATTTAGACGTTCAACCGCCAGCAAATAGCCTTCCGGGTTAGGTTTATCGCTGCTGATATCATCCCCCGACACAATTACAGGGAAGTATTCAGCTAATTTAGCAGATGTTAATACCATTTCAATTTCTAGGGATAAAGCATCACTGACTAACGCCATTTTGAGATGACGGGAACGAATCTGAAAAATTACATCTTCAATTCCCGAATACAAAGGCAATTTTTCCAGCTTCTCCAATTCCAACACATAAGCTTGAGCTTTGCGAGTGAGTAATTGAGCCATATAAGCTTCCGTCACCACCCTACCACGATTTTTCAGCAGGTTTTGCAGATAAGCGCGATGACTTATCCCTAAAAAGTCTTCACGTTCTTTTACCCGTTGAGGTTGAAGATTTTCCTGTATAAGAATCTCATCTATCAGTTGGATATGGATTAATCCATCTTTAATAATGACACCATTAAAATTAAATAAAACTGCCTTTAAACTCATAGTGCAAACTGGAAACAATCCTCCAGATGATTATTTATCAGAGTAAATTACCGGAATACATTTAAGATTAACCCATTTTTGAAAATATACAAGAGTCAGATCCCCGACTTCTTCAAGAAGTCGGGGATCTTGTTGTCATAGCTTGACAGAGATATTCCACAACCTTGTAAAATTACGTTTACTTGTAATTATACCCAAAATGGACGCATCTTTAAATTAAACTTAACGTAAAACCCATAGCCTTGATTTGTAGGTTGGGTTGTGGAACGTGAACGTTCGCGGAGCAATTAGCATGAAACCCAACGCATTTGTTGGGTTGCGCTGTCGCTTAACCCAACAAAGCAGAAAATTGACAAGATATTGTTTGTCCAATTTATTTTGCAGGTAAATCTGCCACTTCTCCAGCGCTCACCATTGCCCGATACAATAAAGCACAAACATCGGCTCTAGTGGCAACTTTTTTAGGATTTAGTAATTTTTTATTAGGATAATTAGTAATTACACCATTTTCTGTCAATGCGGCGATAAAATTACGATGTTCACTTCTAATACTAGAAGCATCACTATAAACTGAAAGGATATTTTCTGTTGAACCAGTAAATTTATAATTCAATCCTTTGGCTAAAGTTATTAAAACATCTAGACGACTCAGCTTTTGTGTGGGGTTAAAGTTTTTGCTGTTGAGAATAGTAAAAAAGCCCATTTCATAAGCTTCTCGAATGGCATCATAAGCCCAATATCGCTTAGGAACATCTTTAAAATTAATTGCTTCTCGAACTTTACTTTTAATAAAGACTTTTTGCAAAAGGGCAGCTAATTCGGCACGAGTTACTGGTGCATTGGGACGAAAAGAATCATCAGGAAATCCGCCAATTACTTCCATTGCAGCCAATTCAGAAATATATTCCCTAGCCCAATAGTTTTTGGAGATATCAGAAAATGAGACTTGAATACCCTTACCTACACCTATTTTCCGATATTCACTTAATAATTTCCCCAGTTCAAAACTGGAGTTGTCCTGAATTGGAGTCAACTTTACCAAACTACCAGGATTAGCTGTTAAAGCTTTTGCTAAGTTAGAATCAAAGGCATTTATAGATTTACCTACTACAGCAAAATCACCTTCGCTAAAGGAGGTAGGATAAGTACCAGTGGTGGCAACTTTGGCAAATCCTGCGGCTTGATATTGGACAATATTAATCTTTTCCGAACTACTCAGAAAAGTAACTTTTTGGTTATTAACTTCCGTGAAATAATCGTAGGCATTGGTATTATCAACAATGCTATCATTATTGACATCAAAACCATAAAAGGTGCGGACTACTTTGTTTTCTGTGGGATTAGCCGATAAAATCAAGTTAACCGCAGTATTTTCCGGCAAACAAACAAATTCACTGTAACCAATAAAGCGATTTGTGTTATCATATAAACGGACAACAATGCGATCGCCTAATTTAAATCCTTTAACAAACTTAGCCTTTTGCTTAATCTTATATTTATAATCACCTAAAAACCTTTCTTGGCGATATTTATTGCCATATTTACTCTTAATAGAAATCCGGGCAATTACTTCTTTGATTGTCCCCCCAGGTTGCCATATATAAAGCGTGAAAGCTGATTTCTTCTCTGGTGAAAAACTCGTATTAACGGGAATATCAATTGCTTCACCTTCAGATTGACCCACTAAAAGTTGCGTTTGTGGAGAATTACCTAATTTTGATGCAACTGGGGAAGAAAGTCTTGATACTGCTAATGCAGAAGATATTGGCGATAATGCGACAACAGAAACGGCTGTAACAACCAGTTTACTCCAACTTAAGTTAATGGGATTCATAAGGATATCCGGTAAGTGGGAAACGAGCGTGGCTTGGCTCCCTGAGAGGAAAGCGACACGGGCGGTTTTAACCGCTTTGAATCTTTTTTCATTACCGCCTTGGAGTTAAGAAATTCGGGGTACTTTTGTGGTGTACTTTCAACGGGACAATTACCGATTCAAATTTCCCAACTCTGTACGCATAATGTGTTGCACGCGATGTGCCTCCCTTTCGGGGTGATGTTAGCTGAATGCCTCCGGCACGCTTGCGCGAACGTCAATGTTTTAAGAGCTTTTTAGGCTTGCAACACTGTTTCAGTGACCTTGAAACTGTTTAATCACAAGCGACAGAGCAGGGAACTAGCTACGCATTCCAGGGTGTCGTGACTCAAAAAACGTAGTCAGTGAAGACTTAGACTGGTCAGTACAGCTTGCAATTTCTTACAAGCTCAGTCTCTTTAGGACTGAGTTACTGACAGTATTTTATCTCACACCTGGCCAATGGACTAATATTCTCTAGATCAAAAATTTTTGATGCTAGTGAACTCTACTGGTAACACAGGGCATTTTATATTACTTTTGTCAGATAGGGAAGAGGCAAGTGATAATTGACAATTGATAACTGATAATAATGTGTAGGGGTTTAGCTTTTGCTTTACCCCTACCTATACAATCAAACAATTAAGTCATTTTGACTATAATATAAATAAATAATAATTTAGGAATCTTCACAAATGACAACTACAATCCAGGATTTGCAGACATTAGAAAAACAGGTTTGGACTTGGCGAGATTACAAAATTCAATATACTGTGATGGGTACAGGTCAGCCTTTGGTGCTAATTCACGGTTTTGGCGCTTCTATTGGTCACTGGCGCAAAAATATCCCGATTCTAGCTGCTGCTGGTTATCAGGTGTTCGCTTTAGATTTGCTGGGTTTTGGTGGTTCTGATAAAGCAACTATAGATTATAGCATGGAAGTGTGGGCGGAATTATTAAAGGATTTTTGCAATGCACATATTCAAACACCAGCAATATTTATTGGTAATTCTATTGGCGCTCTTTTAAGTTTAATTGTTTTAACAGAATCTCCAGAAATTGCGGCTGGAGGAGTTTTAATTAACTCTGCTGGTGGTTTGAGTCACCGTCCCCATGAATTAAATCCAATTTTGCGAGTTGTAATGGCAACTTTTAACAAGTTGGTGGCTAACCCAGTGACAGGTAAATTCGTTTTTAACCGGATTCGCCAAAAATCACAAATTCGCCGGACTTTATATCAAGTATATAGCGATCGCACTGCGGTGACAGATGAACTTGTAGATTTACTTTATAACCCATCTTGTGACCCCGGAGCGCAAGAAGTTTTTGCTTCTATTCTCACTGCACCTCCCGGTCCAGGTCCAGAGGAATTATTACCTAAGTTGAAATTTCCGTTATTAGTAATTTGGGGTGCAGAAGATCCTTGGACACCAATTACGGGAGCGAATATCTATGAAGCAGCGCGAGAAAATGGTCAAGATATTAAAGTTGTTCCTATTCCCGGCGCTGGTCATTGTCCCCATGATGAAGTTCCAGATATTGTGAATAGTGAAATTATTGATTGGTTAGGACAGGTAATGGGTAATGGGTAATGGGTAATGGGTAATTGGTAATTGGTAATGGGTAATTGGTAAAAGGTAAGGGTTTTACCTTTGCTATTACCTCATTTATCATTTTGATTAGGTAAGTAGACGAAAATAAATCAAAGTAGATTAAGTAATGTAAAAAATCTGGAGATGATTTCGTAGTAAGGGCTTCAGCCCTCAAATGAGGAATAAATTCCTCACTACAAACTTTGAATTATTCAAGCCGTTCTACTTAGGTATATCGAAAATTAGATCATTCTTGCGTGCATAAACATTGATATTAGTATCACAAAACTTACAATTATAGTCTGTTTCATCTCCTCTCACATAGTTTAATTTATTACAAGCAGGACATTTAATCTGTGTATGATAATTGCTGAATACTTACTTCCTCAACTGATAAACTCAAAGCAGTGGCTATTTGTTCCACGCTCAAACCCATTTCTAATAATTTGGGTATGGCATTTTTTCTGGCTTGTTCTGCTTGTTCAGCCCGTTGTCTTTCTTGTTCAGCCCGTTGTCTTTCTTGTTCAGCGCGTTGAGCAATTTCCGCGTAAGTTAAAAATGGATTACCATTAGGATGATAAAGCTGTAAAGTCTCCTCGCCCAACAGAAACCGAATTTTTAGCCGGGGACTAATAAAGTCTGTAATTTTGGTAATAATATCCAAACCATCTTCAGCCCTTAACCAACCTTGTAAATTATTTTTGTCAGGATCATAGATATAATATTCTTCTACACCATAACGGTCATAGAAAAGTAATTTTTTCTCCATTTCCGCTCTCGTATTACTAGGAGAAATAATTTCAAAGACGATTTGGGGAGGAATACCTGCTTCCTTCCATTGCATATAGGAAAGTCTATCGCCTTTTGGTCTACCCAATACTACGAAAACATCAGGAGCATTAACGATGGTATTTTTGCCTTCAACTGGATACCAAAATAAATCTCCAGCGACAAATACATTGGGGTTATCAGCAAACAGCCAATCTAAATTTTGTTGAATTTCTACAAGAATGCGAAACTGAATCGTATTGTTTGCCACCGGTTGTCCGTCACAATCTGGGTAAATGACCTCTGGCTGGGCTGGTGCTGCGATTTGTGAAACCATAACTCTATCCTCAGCAAGATTTTTTCTAATTATCTACCAAATCAAGGAAATATCAAGTGATATCCTGGGTAGGAAATTAAGATGATTGATACTTTACTATAACCTGAACAAAGATAGTATTATTAAGGATTGTTTCACTGTGTAACCTTTCCTTAGCCTGTCAATATGTCAGAAAATCTAGCTGCTTCTTTAAACGATGTGCTTCCAACCGCTCACAATAGCCAGAATACTATCCGCATTCGGGGCGCTAGGCAGCATAATCTGAAAAATATTGATTTGGAATTACCCCGCGATCGCCTGATTGTCTTTACTGGCGTTTCTGGTTCGGGTAAGTCTTCTTTAGCCTTCGATACCATTTTCGCTGAAGGTCAACGCCGTTATGTAGAATCCCTCAGCGCCTATGCTCGGCAATTTTTGGGACAGTTGGATAAACCCGACGTTGAAGCAATTGAAGGTTTAAGTCCGGCAATTTCCATTGACCAAAAATCAACTTCCCATAATCCCCGTTCGACGGTGGGGACAGTCACGGAAATTTATGATTATCTGCGCTTGTTATATGGTCGCGCTGGTGAACCCCATTGTCCCATCTGCGATCGCTCTATTGCCCCTCAGACCATTGACCAGATGTGCGATCGCATCATGGAACTTCCCGACCGTACCCGCTTCCAAATTCTAGCCCCTGTAGTCCGGGGGAAAAAGGGAACTCACCGCAAATTAATTTCCGGTTTAGCCGCGCAAGGATTTGTCCGCATTAGGGTAAATGGAGAGGTGCGAGAGCTATCAGATTCCATCGAGTTAGACAAAAATAACACACATACTATAGAACTGGTTATTGACAGATTAGTTAAAAAAGATGGTATTCAAGAGCGTTTGGTGGATTCTCTAGCAACCTGTCTTAAGCAATCTAACGGAATCGCCACAATTGAGGTATTAAAAGACACATCGGATAAGATAGCGCTGGAGCGGTCTGATAGTAAGTATATAGCAACTGAGGCAGAAAATCAAGGTATTTCCGCACAAGAATTACCCACAGAAATGGTGTTTTCGGAAAACTTTGCTTGTCCCGAACATGGTGCGGTAATGGAAGAATTATCCCCCCGATTGTTTTCTTTTAATTCCCCTTATGGTGCTTGTCCCCATTGTCATGGGATTGGGACTTTAAGAAGATTTTCCCCGGAGTTGGTTGTACCTAATCCAGATTCGCCCATGTATGCAGCGATCGCTCCTTGGTCAGAAAAGGAAAACTCCTATTATTTGGAGTTGTTATATGCTGTGGGGTTGAATTATGGCTTTGAGTTACAAACTCAATGGGGGAAGTTGACACCGGAACAGCAAAAAGTTGTCTTGTATGGGGAAGAGAAACGAACCACAGAGGCGCAGAGGTCGCAGAGTTTTAAGGGTGTAATTCCCATTTTACAAAGACAGTATGAAGGGGGAACGGAGTTAGTTAAACAGAAATTAGAAGAATATTTAATTGACCAACCCTGCGAAGTTTGCGGTGGGAAAAGATTAAAACCGGAAGCCTTAGCTGTGAAGTTAGGACAATATGGAATTTTAGATTTTACCAGTGTTTCCATTCGAGAATGTCGGGAAAGAATCGAAAAATTAAAATTGAGTACTAGACAAACTCAAATAGCTGATTTAGTTCTCAGAGAAGTTAAAGCCAGATTACAATTTTTATTAGATGTTGGCTTAGATTATCTCACCTTAGATCGTCCCGCTATGACATTATCAGGTGGAGAAGCCCAACGCATTCGATTAGCCACACAAATCGGTTCAGGACTAACAGGAGTTCTTTACGTTTTAGATGAACCAAGTATTGGGTTACATCAAAGAGATAACGGAAAATTACTCAAAACATTAACCAAATTACGCGACTTAGGAAATACCTTAATAGTTGTGGAACATGATGAAGAAACTATCCGCGCTGCTAACTATATAGTTGATATTGGTCCCGGTGCAGGAATTCATGGGGGAAATATTATTTCCGAAGGCAGTTTTGAGGATTTACTCAACGCAGAAGCATCTTTAACTGGTGCTTACCTATCAGGAAGAAGAGTCATCACTACCCCAGCTAAAAGACGAGAAGGAAATGGCCGCGCCTTAACTATTAGAAATGCCCATCGTAACAACTTACAAAATATAGATGTAGAAATTCCCTTGGGAAAACTTGTCTCCGTTACAGGTGTTTCTGGTTCAGGAAAATCTACCTTAATTAACGAATTACTTTATCCAGCCTTACAACATCATTTACTGAAAAAAGCTCCCGCACCCAAAGACATGGATGAAATCAAGGGTTTAAACTGCGTTGATAAAGCCATTGTCATTGACCAATCACCCATTGGGAGAACTCCCCGTTCTAACCCTGCAACTTACACCGGAGTTTTCGATATTATTCGTGATGTTTTTTCCCAAACTGTTGAAGCTAAAACCAGAGGTTATAAACCTGGACAATTTTCTTTTAATGTTAAAGGTGGACGGTGTGAAGCTTGTAGTGGACAAGGTGTAAATGTCATCGAAATGAATTTTCTCCCTGACGTTTATGTACAATGTGAAATTTGCAAAGGTGCGAGATATAACCGGGAAACTCTCCAAGTTAAATATAAGGATAAATCAATTTCTGATGTTTTGAATATGACGGTTGAAGAAGCATTAGATTTCTGTCAAAATATTCCCAAAGCCCTAACTAGATTACAAACTTTATTTGATGTTGGTTTGGGTTATGTGCAATTAGGACAACCAGCCACAACTTTATCTGGTGGAGAAGCCCAACGGGTGAAATTAGCCACGGAATTATCTCGACGCGCGACTGGGAAAACACTTTATTTAATAGATGAACCAACTACAGGTTTATCTTTTTATGATGTCCACAAATTGTTGGACGTTTTACAAAGATTGGTAGATAAGGGAAATTCCATTTTAGTGATTGAACATAATTTAGATGTCATTCGTTGTTCTGATTGGGTGATAGATTTGGGACCTGAAGGTGGAGATAAGGGCGGAGAACTGATTGCTGCGGGAACGCCTGAAGATGTGGCAAAAAATCCTCGTTCTTATACTGGTCAATATTTACAGCAGGTGTTGGCGCAATATCCAGCAGTTATCTAAACTATGATTTGTGTGATTAATCTGATTTTTTTGATTAATTCATCATCTAAACTATGATTTTTTTGATTAATTTGATTTTTGTGATTAATTAATTATCTAAACTATGATTTTTTTGATTAATTTGATTTTTGTGATTAATTAATTATTTCAATCATCCCAATCATCTAAACTATGATTTTTTTGATTAATCTGATTTTTGTGATTAATTAATTATTTCAATCATCCCAATCATCTAAACTATGATTTGTGTGATTAATTTGATTTTTGTGATTAATTAATTATTTCAATCATCCCAATCATCTAAACTATGATTTTTTTGATTAATTTGATTTTTGTGATTAATTAATTATTTCAATCATCCCAATCATCTAAATCAGAAAAATCACAGTTTAGACATTATGCTAATAATTCTCGAATTATCCGAGTTACAGCTTTTTGAGTAACACGAGTGGCAATTTGTTGACCTAAAAGTTGAACTCCTGGATTAACAATGATTTGGGCTAATTGGGGGGCTAACTTTGTCGCATCAAAGCCTTTAGTTTCTCGCAAAATCCCAGCAATGCGTTTAATATATTCTAAAGTTTGTTGTTGTTCAACACTTGCTGAAGGAATTTGATTGATTGCGGTGATTCCTACCCTTTCTCGCAGTACATAAGTCAAGTTATGCAAGGCATTTTTACTAACAGCATCTACACCGTTGAAAAATTCATCAACTAATCTGTCACGAATAAATGAACCTCGGTCAGAAGAGAGAAATTCTACTCCTTGATTAACAACCAAATTAAGATCATATTCTTGGTTACTGCGGGCATTTTTTAACAAATTTTCCAACCGATTCCAGCGAAATTTACCATCTTTAAACAGTAATTCTTGTAATGATGTTCTTAACTCATTTGCCGGATCTGTTAAAAGCCGTTTAGCAACATAAGGATAGGCTTCACTGAGAACTTTAAAATCGGGATCTATATAAATTGCAATCCCTTCCAAAGTCACAAGAGAACGAATAATTAAAGCGTAATAGGGAGGGACGCGGAAAGGATATTCATACATTAAAGCTGATAAATCATCGGTGATGCTTTTAATATTCAAATCCGCGACACTTGCACCTTCGGCATTAGCAAATACCTTTGCAAAAGCGGGAACGATGGGGGTAAGGTCTGTTTCTGGACTGAGGAATTCTAACTTTACATAGTCTTTTGCTAAACTATCAAATTCTCGATTGACAACGTGGACAATTGCCTCAATTAAACCATAACGTTGGGCTGGTTTAACTTCGCTCATCATGCCAAAATCGAGATAAGCTAATTTACCATCCATTGTCGCTAACAAGTTACCTGGGTGAGGGTCAGCATGAAAAAATCCATGTTCTAATAATTGACGTAAAGAACACTGGACACCAACTTCAATTAAATACCGCGCATTGATTCCTAAAGCGGCAATTTTTTCGGGTTGAGTTAATTTAATGCCGTTAATCCATTCCATCGTTAAAACGCGACGGTTGGTGTATTCCCAGTAAATTTTGGGGACATAAATATCCTTCATGTGACCATATAATTCAAAAAAGCGTTCCGCATTTTCGCCTTCATGAATATAGTCCATTTCTTCAAAAATGCGATCGCCTAATTCATCTAAAATCCCCACTAAATCACTGCGGACTCGCTGGAAATTGTGCTGTATCCAACCAGCCAAATTCCGCAAAATATACAAATCTATAGTAATTTTTTCTCGTAAATCTGGGCGTTGTACCTTAATCGCTACTTCTTCGCCAGTTTTCAATCTTCCCTGATATACCTGTCCTAAAGAAGCCGCCGCAATCGGTTGTGAAGACAATTCTGCATAAATCTCTAATGGTGTTGCTCCCAATTCTTCCTCAATAAACTGGTAAGCTATTTCATTAGGAAAAGCTGGTAATTGATCTTGGAGTCTAGTTAATTCTTCCAGGTAAATTGGTGGGACTAAATCTGGTCTAGTGGATAAAGCCTGACCAATTTTAATGTAAGCTGGACCCAACTTTGTTAATAAATCTCTGAGCTGAACAGCGCGACGACGTTCATTTTTAACCAAAATTCCCCATTGCTTATCCCACCATAACCCAAAGACAAAGGACAGAATTGGTTTTAAAACCGTCAAAATCCGCCCGATAACTTGCAGGAATCGCCCACTATACTGTGCTTGTATTTCCACAGGATCATACAGCATCGACTCCGGTTCAGATCCCACCCGCACCCGATGTCTGGGCTGTGGAGAAGCTTCAGCCGATTTGATTGCTACAGTCTGTGGATTTTGTTCTGCTACTACCTCAATTACGGACAATTCGCCTCCGCGACTGTCCTCCTGACTTGTTCGAGAACTAGAGGGAAGTGTCTTAACCATCATGAAGAAGCCACCAGTTAGATCAACGTTGTTAAATATTGTAACAATATCTTGTCTTTTCGGGATATCTTCAAAAATTATAAATTAATGCTTTGATATTTTTTGTCAATAAACGCAGCATAGTATATTTAGGCGGAAAACAACATAACTAAATATATTTAAGGACGTTCAGGCAGAAACCAATAATCACTTTGTAACCCACATTCCTATAATATTTTTGCTAAAAAGACTGACAACAACCAGGTAAAGTTGGATAGTTTGCTAGAATTACCTATTGATCTTGGGAGTCTTGTTAATGACAACAATCTTAGAAGTAAATAGTACAAACTTACTATTACTGCAATTGTTACAGGTAGGAATGCCTACCCAAGCAGCCACTAGTCAAGTTGATTTAGTTCAAGGAGTAATCCAGGCATTTATTTTAGGGATTGTGCAAGGGATTACAGAGTTTTTACCAATTAGTAGTACAGCACATTTAATCATTGTGACGAAGGTATTTGGTTGGAAAGAACTGGGTTCTAAAGATTTTGTTGATGCTATTCAATTTGGAAGCGTAATTGCAATTTTGTGGTATTTTTGGGCTGTTATTTCTAGTTTAGTGAAAGGTGCAATTACAGCTTTTAAAACTAAAGACTGGGAAAGCGAAGAATGGAAAATTGTTGTCGGGATTGCGGTGGGGACAATTCCCGCTTTAACTATTGGGTTTTTGTTAAAAGATGTGATCCCAGAAAGTTCCTTAATTATTGCGATCATGTCAATTATTATGGCGATTTTGCTAGGGTTAGCGGAAAAAATTGGGAGTCGTAAACGGGGTTTTGCTACTTTGGAAATTCGAGATGGTATTTTAGTAGGATTGGGACAAACTTTAGCTTTAGTTCCGGGCGTTTCTCGTTCAGGTTCCACTTTAACTACTGGCTTATTTCTAGGATTAGAAAGAGAAGCAGCCGCGAAATTTTCATTTTTGTTAGGATTTCCCACTTTGACAATTGCGACTTTATATAAAAGTCTGAAAATCTTCAAAATGTTTGAATCAGGTGAATTACCAGATAATATTGTGATTCTGTTAATTGTTGGCATCATTTCTACTTTTATTTTTTCCTATTTATCAATTGCTTTTTTAATCAAATACTTGCAAACTAAAAACACATTGGTTTTTGTTTGGTATAGGTTGGCTTTTGGTATTTCCATTTTATTAGCGATCGCTGCTGGTTGGCCAGGATAACTCTGATAGAATATTTACACTAGGTGGGGATTGGGGATTGGATATTAAATTTTAGATTTTGGATCATGTTAAATTAACTTCTATCTAAAATTTTTATCCCCTAACAACTGTACGGGCGAAGCATTTGGAGAACTATTTTTGGCAATGACCGATAATTTATCTTCCAAATGCTTCGCCCCTACTGACAACTAACAACTGACAACTGACAGATCGATAATTTATCTTCCAAATGAATGCTTCGCCCCTACTAACAACTGACAACTGACAACTGACAACTAACTCATGACTACCATTCAACCTGCTAAAATTACCAAGGTGCTTGCTGACTCAATTGCGGAGGAAATTGGCTTTACAGCCGGTGATGCGATTGTGGCCATTAATGGCACACAACCTCGTGATTTAATTGATTATCAATTTTTGTGCGCTGATGAAATTCTGGAACTAGAAGTTTTAGATGCGACAGGGAAAACCCATCATGTCGAAATTGAAAAAGATTATGATGATGATTTAGGACTGGAATTTTCAACAGCTTTATTTGATGGTTTAATTCAGTGTAATAACCGTTGTCCCTTTTGCTTTATTGATCAACAACCACCGGGAAAACGGACTAGTTTATATTTAAAAGATGATGATTACCGATTAAGCTTTTTATATGGTTCTTATCTAACTTTAACGAATTTAACCGCGAAAGAATGGCAAAGAATTGAACAAATGCGATTATCACCTCTGTATGTTTCCGTGCATTCTACAGAACCAGATATAAGAATTAGACTTTTAAAAAATAATCGGGGTGGAGAAATATTATCACAAATTCGCTGGTTTCAAGAACGAAGATTACAAATTCATGCTCAAGTTGTTGTCTGTCCAGGGATAAATGATGGTGAACATTTAGAAAAGACATTACAAGATCTAACATCTTTTCATCCTGGAGAATTACCAACAGTAGCATCAATAGCAGTTGTTCCCGTGGGTTTAACGCGATTTCGTCCCCAGGAAGATGAACTCATACCTGTAACTAAGGAAAAAGCACAAGAGGTAATTTCTCAAGTTAAATTACTCTCTCAGAAATTTCGCAAAAAATATAATTCTAGTGTAGTGTGGTTAGCTGATGAATGGTTTTTAATTGCCGGGGAAGAATTACCTAGCGAAGCTGAATATGAAGAGTATCCCCAAATTGATAATGGTGTGGGTTCAATTCGCTTATTTATTAAACAATTTACCCAAACTGCAACTGAGTTATTACCACCGAAAATTACCAACCAACGCAGATTGACTTGGGTTGTCGGTAATGCAGTGGAAATAGCATTTCAACCCCTGGTACAACAATTAAATACTGTAGAAGGGTTAGAAGTGAATATGCGGGCTTTATGTAGCGATTATTGGGGACAGAGTATCAGTGTTACTGGGTTATTAACGGGACATGATTTACTGTTAAATCTTCAAGGACAAGATTTAGGAGAGGGAATTTTATTACCTAGTGTCATGCTTAAACATGGGGAACTGGTATTTTTAGATGATATGACGGTTGCAGAAGTATCCCAACAATTAAATGTCAGTATTTTCCCTGTGGCGGGAGTTGAGGAATTAATCAATACTTGTCTTCAATAGGATTGATGATTTACCAAAGTCTTTCCTATTCGACAACCATACTCAACACGGCTTAATTATTTGATTTAAGCGGGTAGGGGTTTAGCAATGCTAAACCCCTACAAATCTAGGTTTTTCGTGATTTTACAAAAGTCCATGTCCCAACCGTTTTGAGTATAACAACTGACAACTGGCAACTGACTAATGAATAGAAAGACAAAAATTTTAGTTATTGAAGATGAAAAATCAGTGCGGGAACATCTATTAGATTTGCTAGAATCTGAGAATTTTGAAGTTGTTGCTGCTGCTAATGGGAGAATAGGCTTAAATATGGCTATGTCAGAATATCCAGATTTAATTCTCTGTGATATGATGATGCCAGAATTAGACGGTTATGGCGTATTAACAGCATTGCGGCAAGAGCCATCAATATCAACTATTCCTTTCATTTTTTTAACTGCTAACTCGGCTAAATCTGATTTCCGTCAAGGGATGAATATGGGAGCAGATGATTACCTGACTAAGCCATTTACCAGGGCTGAATTATTGAGTGCTATCCTAAATAAGTTGAAAAATTATGCAAATTTAAAGAAGAATTTATTGGCTAATATTAATAAATTAACACCAAGAATGCAGTTGGTTTTAAATAATTTAAAAATAGCAATAAGAGAGAAAAATTTTGCAGATTTTGAGCTTCATTATCAACCAATTACCGATATTAATACTGGCAAAATTACCGCCGCAGAAAGTCTATTACGTTGGACAAATACGGAACTAGGAAGAGTATCACCACAGGAATTTATTCCTTTAGCAGAGACCAATGGATTAATTATTGATATTGGTAAATGGGTGTTAAATAGAGTTTGTCAGCAAATGCAAACTTGGCAAGATATTGGCATTTATAACTTAACCATAGCGGTTAATCTTGCATCAATTGAATTTAATCAACCAGATTTAATTCCCCAAATTATCAATTTGATATCTAGCCATAATATTCAATCAAATTGTTTAGAGCTTGAACTAACAGAAAGAATGATTATGGAAGATGTGGATATGGCAAGAGTAGCTATGAATAAACTACGCTCTTTAGGGGTAAAGATTGCCCTGGATGATTTTGGTGTTAGTAATAATTCATTGCTTACTCTCAAGCAATTACCAATGGATACACTCAAAATTGATCGTGATTTTATCCAAAATATTAATGATGATTACCGCAAAGCAGCAATTACAAAAAACTTGATTCAACTAGGACATGATTTGCAGCTAAAAATTATTGCTGAAGGGGTAGAAACTGAAGCAGAACTAGCATTTTTACGAGAAAATAACTGTGATGCTATTCAAGGCTTTATCTGTAGTCCACCATTACCTGCATTAGAATTCCAGAAGCTCTTATTGACCAATAAATCTTTATTTATTTATCCTAATGGTTAGAATAGATTTAAGTAGGTTAGCATTGAAAATCGTCGTTATGGCACTAGGCAAGAGGCAAGAGGCAAGAGTGAAGAGGGTTTGGGCGGCTCGTTTCCCACTTACCGCGAGGTTTTATGAATTCTCCCTCTCTTAATTGGTTCGCTAAAATATTCATCAAAGTCCCGCTAAAAACCTTGTTGATAGTGCCATTTGTTTTGCAAACCGTGGTGGTAGTAACACTGGTGGGTTATTTTTCCTACCGTAGTGGACAGGAGGCTGTGGAAAGTCTAGCAGATCAATTAATTACCGAGGTAGATAATCGCATTGAACAACATTTAAATAGTTATTTAGGCAAAGCCCAGGAAATCAACCGCACTAATATAGATGCTTTCGAGTCAGGAGTCTTAGATTTAAATGATTTTAACGCCCTGGGAAAATATTTTTATCGTCAGGTGCGATCTTTCAATTTTGCCTATGTTAACTTTGGCACTAAAGAGGGAGGATTTATCGGTGCTGGTTATGGGCTGGGTAATAAATTCGACATTGGAGAAATTCCCATATCGGACCAAAGCAAAAGCCTCAGCTACTCAGTAGATAACCAAGGAAATCGCCTCAAGTTAGTAGCTACTCTCAAAAACCCGCAATATAATAATGCTGCCTGGTACTTAGATGCGGCCAAAGCTGGTAAACCGATTTGGAGTTCTATTTATACATGGGCAAATGTACCTGGTCGCATCTGCATTTCCGCCAGCACTCCAGTTTATGACCAGCAGAAAGGATTATTAGGTGTACTTGGTATTGATCTCGAACTTTCGCACATTAGTGAATTTCTGAAAAAACTGGATTATGGAAAATCAGGTCATATTTTTATTATCGAGCGATCAGGGTTGATTGTTGCTAGTTCCCAAGGTGAATCTTCTGCCCCTACTGTCAATGGCAAAGCGACAAGATTACAAGCCCTGCATAGCCGTGAACCTGTGATTCGTGACATAACTCAGGATTTAATCCAGCGGTTTGGCAATTTGCAAGCTATCTCCAAAACCCAACTTTTTCACCCGTCTTTGTCACAAAAACTCTTTGTGAGAGTGACACCATACCGCGACGATTACGGCTTAGATTGGCTCGTGGTGACGGTGATTCCGAAATCGGAATTTATGGCAGAAATTCATGCTAATGCCCACAGAACCCTGATTATCTGTAGTTTATCACTGCTAATTGCTGTGGGAACGGGTAGTTTCACTGCAAACTGGATAGCTAAACCAATTTTACGCTTGAGTCGAGCTAGTCAAGCTATGTCCAAAGGAGTATGGCAAGAGTCTTTATCTGAAGATATAACAATTGCAGAACTCAAGGTTTTAGCAACATCCTTTAACCAGATGTCCACTCAAGTCAAAAAAGCTTTTCAGGAATCAGAAACTAAATTTTCGACCATTTTTCATACTACTCCTGACCCTGTTTGGATTGCCACCTTAGCAGAAGGAAAATTTTTGAATGTTAATGAAAGTTTTTGCCAATTTTGGGGAGATACACCAGAAAATATCCTTGGCAAAACCAGTGAGCAATTAGGATTGTGGAAGAATATAGAGAATTTACACCACTTCAAAGAGAGACTAATTAATGAAGGCAGTATCGTCAATTTTAAACTGGTAATTTGTACTCAATCCCAGCAAACTAAAACCGTTCTCATCTCAGCTAAGGTGCAATACTTGGGTGAACAGGATTGTCTGATTGGTGTCATCAGAGATGTTAGCGATCTCTACGATGAACTTCGTTTACGCAAACAGACAGAAATCGCCTTGCACAAAAGTGAAGCTATGTTGTTAGAAGCCCAGCAGCTTGCTCACATTGGTAACTGGGACTATGATGTGATCACAGGTAAAATTACTTGGTCTACTCAGCTATTCCAGATTTTAGGACGTGACCAGACACTGGGTGAACCTACTTACGAAGAAATTCTCCGGCTTCACTATCCCCAAGATGCCGAACAGTTACACCAGGCAGTTGAGCGATCGCTCTCTACAGGAGAATCCTATCAATTGGAACTGAGGGTTGTCAAGGCAGATGGCTCTTTTCAGTATACAGAAGCTAGAGGCAAGGCCGAACTCAATGCCCAAGGACAAGTGATTCGGCTGTTTGGCACAACCCAAGACATGACTGAGCGCAGACAAATAGAAGATCAACTGCGAGCGAGTCAGCATTTTATTGAACAGATTACAGAACTAACGCCAAACCTACTGTATATTTACGACCATATCGAACAGCGTAATGTTTACATAAATCGTTCTGTTGCCGAAATATTGGGCTATTCTGCCACAGCGATTCAGTCCATGGGAGCTAACTTGTTTCCTATTATTTGTCATCCCGATGATCTATATCTGGTCTATCAGTCCATGCAACAGCTTGATAGTCTGCAAGATCGTGAGTTCGTGGAAGTAGAGTATCGCGTTAAGAATGCTCAAGGGCAATGGTGTTGGCTTTATAGTCGAGATATGGTGTTTTCTAGAACTGCGGATGGTAGGCTAAAGCAAACTTTAGGAACGTCCCAAGATATCAGCAAACGCAAAAAAGTAGAATTAGCTTTGCGAGAAGCAGAATATAACCTCAGATTAGCAAATCAGGAACTGGAAAAACTAGTCAATATTGATGGGTTAACGCAAATTGCCAATCGTCGCTGTTTTGATCATCGTTTAGAGCAAGAATGGCAGCGACTATACCGAGAACAGGAATTTTTATCTTTATTGTTATTTGATGTTGATTATTTTAAACGCTATAATGATGCCTACGGTCATCTACTAGGGGATGAATGCTTGATTAAAATTGCTCAGTCTGTACAACAGGTTATATTCCGTCCGGCGGATTTATTGGCTCGCTATGGTGGGGAAGAATTTGTGGTTATTTTACCCAATACGGACATTGATGGGACGATGGTGATCGCTCAACGAATTCATACTGCAATTCAAGATTTAGCAATTCCTCATCAAGCCTCGAAAGTAAGTAATATAGTTACTATTAGTATCGGCATTAGCAGTTTGATACCTACTTCCGAATTATCACCATCAAACCTGATTGAACAAGCTGATCAAGCACTCTATCGAGCTAAACAACAGGGACGCAATCAGTCTGTACTGTGATTTTTGGGATTTTGATGATTTTGATGATTTTTTATTAATGACTCCTGATTCCTCCTAAAACCATCCTTCTTGTTCGAGGGTTTCGATTAATTGTAAACCGCGAGGATCTCCTACGCCTAGAAGTGAGGCTTTGGTATCTGCTCTCACTCCTAAGTCTTTATCTTCGGCAAAAGCTTGGATTAATGCGTCTATAGCTGTGGCATAGACGACGTTAGATGGTAGTTCTTTACAAAGCTGGCCAATTGTCCAAGCGGAGTTACTTCGCACAGCGGCGATGGGGTCTGTAACTAAGGCTTCAATTAGGGCAGGAATTGCGCCGACGATGGCTTCATAACCTACTTCTGTCATCTGTGCTAGGGCGCTGGCTGCCCAGAGACGGACGGCGGGAATATCGGTTCTCAGGGCATTAGTGAGGGGTGCTAAGGAACGGCGATCGCGGCAATTACCCAAAGCCCAAACTACACCTTTACGAACATAACCATTAAAATCGCGGTTAAGTTGCATAATCAACGGTTCTACGGCTTCCTTGGCGGGGTTGCGGCCAATACCGTAGGCTGCACTGACTCGCACTAGGGGACAATTATCTGTTAGAAGATGGATGAGATAAGGTGTTGCCCGTTCATCTTGAATATCACAAAAAGCACGCGCTGCTAACATCCGTTGTTGAGGCTGGGGATTTTCTAAAAGTACCAGCATTAATTCGGGATCAGGTTTTTCCACTTCTGATTCATCAGCAAGTGGTTCTATTTTATCTAAGGGGCTTCCTAGCTCCGCTTCGGTATCGAGTAGGCTGAGTTCGTATTCGTCGTACATAATTATTTCACTGTAACCCTATTCCCCGTTCCCTGTTCCCTGTTAAGAGTTCCCTAACTCAAGTGATTTTACCATCCAGAGGGATTGTTCTTGATAACCAAGTTGATGATAAAGATTTAATGCGGGTGTATTTGATTGAAATACTTGTAGTCCGATTTGGCGATCACCTTTTTGTGTAGCCCAATCTTCTATATAAGCCATCAATCCTTTACCAATGCCTCTGTGTCTATATTCTGGGATGACATAGAGGAGAAAGATGTGCGGATGGCGATCGCCACTAACCTGATCTATCGCATTCCCCACCCATAAACAAGCTACGGGTGATTGGTAATTGGTAATTGGTAATTGGTGAATAATTTCCTCCCCTACCTCCCCTACCTCCCCTGCCTCTTCATAAACCCACCATACAGGGGTATCACGACAGAAGTATTGCTCAACTGTATGTGCCAAGTGGGAAAAATCTTGATCAGGGAATTGTTCTTGGTAACTCCTTTGCATAAACTTAACCAAGAGGGCTTTATCGAGAGTAGAACCTTGGCGAAAAGAATAGCCTGGAAGTAAATTCACAATAGACCTATTCCCCAATTACTTGATTATCATCCCAATGGGGGCAGGGGCTGCCATATCGGAGGGTAAAAAGATGCGGGCGCTGACTGCTACTAAGGCAAAGGTAAATATCAAGATTGCCAGCATTGGGGCGATGTATTGACGAAGAATAGCCATGTTGTTGATTGTAAATAAATAGCAGAAGTTATTGAACTGATTCTAGCAATTATTTGGGTTTAGCAAAGCATGGCTTTGACACTCTCAGGGAGCCAAGCCACTGAGATTCTGCGGACAGAATAGACTTGGGTAACACCCAAAGCCTGATTCTCGCTACGGTCGTCAAACACCGTCTACCCAGTAAGCCTAAGTCTAAGCTTAGATTGCTGGCTACTTTTTTTAAAATATTCGCACTGCCGTTTAAATCGGCGTTAACTATTGAGCCATTACTTGACTGATATAAGCCACGTTTAAGACGCTTTCCTGATGCTTTCCACCCTTCTGGCTTTTCGCCATACTTGGGTAGGGAGTCTCCATCTAGAAAACTAGCTTTTGACGTATATGCTTCTTCAGTTTCTTGAAATCTAATACCGTGCAAATCACAAAGTTGTTTCAACCTATCTTTGAGTTTACCCAAAGGCATTTGAACGAACTTTTGGTTATTGATTCTACCCATGGTGGCATTAGATTTAAAGCCTTCGTTCCAACCAATTACTAATGTGCCAATGCCATATTTTAAGCAATGGTCAATAATTAGTTTCGCTGCTTTATTAATACCATCACGCATTTGATGGTTACGTTTACGGGTTACACGGTCTAACCAAGCATCCCAATAAGCTTCTGATTTCCCCTCTTTTCTTGTTGATATTTTCTTGTTCCAAAGCTGATTCATGGCTTTCATTGACCGGGCATCAATCAATAGGGAATTACCCAATGTATCAACACAAGCCGCTAAATTATCAGCCGTTCCCAAGTCAATAGACAGAGCTTGATTAATGTCTAAATCATGCTGTTGTTTCTCAACTTCGTAAGACATCTCTAAATAAAAAGTACCATTTTTAGGTATGATAGTAAACTCTTTAACATTTGCTATGTTTAAATTTGACGGCATTGGTAGAAAAAATTCAGAAATTCCAAACCATCTTTTAACTGTTAATCCCAACGAAAATCTAAGTTGTCCATTAACTAGAGTTGGTTTTTGTCCACCGCTATTAGGATAGGCGACTTTAAAAAGTTTAGAACTTGTTAGATATCCGGGTACTTTGGGTTGAAAGTGTAATTGTCCTTTAAGAAACAAAGAACGCAATTCTTTAAATGATTTAAATGCCTCAATTACAGACAATAAAGTTTGTTGTGCGGGTGTAGAAGGCAAAGATTTCGCAACCATAGTTTTAGAAACTGAAGGTTCGTAAGCTAAATCAAATTTACCCGTTAACAACTTTCCAGTTTTAAAAAAAGTTTGTCTAGCGAAATAAATACCGCTGTTGTACAACTTCCCTGACTGCTGACAGAGATAATCTAATACCGCTTTTGTTTCATGATCGGGAGACAACAAAATCTCCTGTACTCCCATTGACTTTTTGAGTTTAGACATTGAGTTTAGACATTGTTTCGACCGCCAATGCTGTGACAATATAATCATATCATATTAATAGCAGATTGAGTGTATGTCTAGAAAAAAAGGAACTGTTATTTATTTGTCTGACGAAGATAAGGCAAAGTTAGAAAGAATTGCCGCAAACTGGGGAGTGTCTCAGTCATCGGCTACGCAAAGATTGATCAGAGAATACAAGCTAGAGTAGAAAATACCACAGCGGTTAAAACCGCTCGTGCCGTTTTCCTCTCAGCACTAAAGTGTCTGAGTTTCCCACTTACCGCGAGGTTCTATGATTGCTGATCCTGGTCTAATTCATTTAAGACTTTTTCACAGTACCAATTTTCGGGCATTCCCGGAACGTTTTGTTTGGCTTGTTCAATTAGTCTTTCCGCTGCCGCTACGTCCCCAGATAATCTAGCGATGAGGCGATTTTTGAGGTAGTTGCCGGTCACTTCTTCATCTGGTTGGTTGGGGATGGTGGGACTGATGACTTGCAGCGGTTCACGGCGCAGTTGCCAAAATAATACGTAATAAAGTGTCCCAAAAATTAGAATCAAGCTAATAGTTCCCAAGAGTGTGAGGAAATTAAAAGCCAGATTCTGTAAAACTAATTGTGAGAGGACATAGCCCAGTAATAGACCTGTGACTATCAGAACGAATGTACCGACCAGAATAACTACTTGTGTTCCCATATATCTTCTTCTTCTAGTCCTGGTCTAGTTGCTGCCAATACTTTGGGATTCCAAGGGGCAACAATAGGTAATAGTAGCAAACCAGGTAGCGCCGCCACAAGAGAAAGTAAGAAAAATGTCGGCCAACCTGTGGCTTTTGCCCAACTTCCTGCGGGTGCGGAAAGTACGTCTCGACTAATGGCCATGAGGCTGGAGAATAACGCAAACTGGGTGGTTGTGAATCGGTGGTTACAGAGACGCATTAAAAAGGCGACTGTAGCGACTGTGACTAATCCAGCCGAGAAGTTTTCAATGTTTACGGCTATGACTAACAGGGAATAATCTTTTTTATCAGCGATGCCTTCGGCGCGCGGAGCTATCGCTAGGGCATAATAACCTAAGTTACTCAATAATTGCAGCCCCCCAAATACCCACAAACTGCGATTTAAGTTAATTTTGGTCATGATCACACCCCCAGCTAATACGCCGACGGTGGTGGCAAGAAATCCCATCCCAGCTTGAATTGCGCCGATTTCGGTTTTGGTAAAGTCTATTTCTCTCAGAAATAAGTTGGCTGTGATGCCGACGAGGGAATCACCTAGTTTATAAAGTAATATAAAACCTAGTGTTAAACTCGCTTGTTTGATACCAAAGCGGTGAAAAAATTCTTTGAAAGGTAGGAAAATAGCTGTTTGTAAGTTTTCAGGTGGACTATCTTCGCTAACTTCATTTAGGAGGGAGTTTGGTAATAATACGGATGTCGTTATCCAAGCCACTAATAATCCTGCTAATAACCAATAAAATACAGGTTGGGGAATGAAGCCGACAAAAACGCCAGCTATTAACCCTGCTACTAGTAACGTGATCATGACTATAAAAATCACGTCTTTTCCAGAAATGGGGGCTAGTTGTGTTTTATTTTGTAGTTTGTGTTCTGCGGGCGACCACAAAGTAGTAAATATACTTCCCGCCATAATCACTGCCATGAGCAAATATACTACATTCCAAGGTAGATAATCTGCTAACACTAAGGCGAGGGAACTGGTAATAAATAGGGCGATCCGGTAGCCTAATACCCACACAGATGCCCCTGGTTGCGCCTCTAGGGGGTTTAAAATGTCTGTCCGGTAGGCATCACCAGCGATGTCCTGAGTGGCACTGAGGAAGGTAATAATCAGGCAATTGATGGCGAGGATTTGTAATACTTGTTCGCTTTGGGCTGGTTGTTGAAGGGCAAGGGCAGCGATCGCTAATACTAACCCAATTTGGGTAATAATTAACCAACCTCTTCTCCCACCTAATAATGGTGGTGTAAATCTATCTAATAGCGGCGACCAGAGAAATTTTAAGGAATAAGGTAAACTTAATAACCCAAATAAGGTGATTTTGGCAATATCAACTTTGGCATCTTGCATCCATAGTTGTAGGGTTCTACTCGTGAGGAATAGTGGTAAACCTGATGCAAAACCTAGTAATAATAAAGCACCCATTTTCTGGCTTTGGAAGGCCTGTCGGAGTGCTTGAATTTCTTTCATACAATAAGTGCAAAATCAGGATTTTACTTTTTTTGTGGCCTGTTCAATTAGATCTTCAATTTTCTTAATATTCTGATCTCCGGCTAAGTAACCAATACCTCGATGTAAATGTAAGCGAAATTGCGTAATTAGGGTTTCTCTATCTGTATCTAATCCGTCGTTGTAGCAGCGTTGTTTGAGGGCTAAAAGTAAAATATCGGACATTTCTCCCCCAAAAACCCGCCATGTCATTTCGACGTTGCTATCTTGGGGGATAGGTACGGGGGAAGGTGCAGCGGTTTCTGCTAGGGAACGACAAAACGCCCACCGACATAATATGTTCCATTGTTCTATTTTGGTGCTGCGTTTGAGTTTGAGGAGTTGTTCTTTGGCTGTTTGGGAGAGTTTGATTCTTTCTATTGGTGATTCCATGATTTTGGTAAAAAATATGAATTGAGTTTCGCGCAAAGGCGCTAAGGAGCAAAGACGCAAAGGAAGAAATTAAGAGGAGTTGGAGTTTACCAAAAATAACCGGCTTTGATTGTGGTTTCTCTTTTGTTGGAGTTATATTGGAGTAGGTATTCGCGGGCTATGGCTTCGGTTTCTTTCAGGTTTTGATATTCTTTTTTGCCGATTTCGGTGTCAGTGGAAAGGAGGATTACTTGATGGCTGGCTGAGGGAAAGTATCTTTCTACTAGGTTGTTGCGGTGGGAGGAGTCTAGTCTTCCTAATGGGGTGTCTATGGCGATAGGTAAGCGTCTTCCTGATACTTTGGCTAATCCCCACAAAAATGCGATCGCTAATAGTTGTTTTTCACCGGCGGAAAGCCGATGTTTGGGGACTTGTTTTCCGTTTAAATCATATAATGATAAGCCGAAGGTTTTGCTGTCTATAGCTATGCGATGTACTAGGTCTGATTTATGTAATAAATATAGAAAACAGTTTTTGACTTCTTCTTCTAATTTATTCAATTTTCTCAAAGTCAATCTTTCTCGAAATACTTTTAATGTTTGTTGAACTTTTAATGCAGAATCAATAATATGTTCACTATTTTGATATTTGATATTTTGTACAGTATATTCATTTAGTTCTTGTCTCAATTTTTTGGTTTCTGTATCTAATTCTATCAGTTTTTGAGTCATTATGTCTGACTGAGATTTAATTTTATTAAATTCAGTTTGTGCCTCTTTTACTGCTTTTTGTAGTTTTGTATATTCTTCGGGTGCAGCCGCAGTTTGTACTTGTCTTTCTAAGGTGAGAATTTCTTCTTCATAATTAGTTAATTCATCTAATTGCTTTTGGGCGGTGTTTTGGGAAACCTGTAAACGATAAGTTATATTGTCAAGTAAACTTAAACTTTCTTCATCTCCATTTAACCAATTATTTTCTGTTGATAAGTTATTGGTATATAAGTTATTGATATCTTCAGCTAAAAAAGATTGAATATTAGTAACTTTATTATTTTCTAGATTTAATTGTTGTAGCCAATTCAATAATCTTTCATCTCTAGCAATTAAGACATCTTTCGCTAATTGAATTTGTTGAGTTTTCAGTTCTTTTTCTCCCTGTCTTTGCACTTGAGATAATAAAGGACTAATTAAGGCTAAAGGTAAAACATCAGCAGCTAGTTCACACAAAGATTCACGGACATTATTCGCAACTTTAATTTTCTCTTCCTTTTGTTGTTCCAACTGACTACGTTCAGCAGCAATTTTACCACCTTCATTCACAAATCTATCTAAAGCCTCTTCATGAACTTTTTCTAATTCTGTAACTTCAATATTTATATCTGCTAGTTTTATCTGATTGTTTTCATATTCTGCCTGTTTTTCCTGAAGTCGGGTTTCAATTTCTGCTAATTTTTCTAAATCTTTTGTATCTGCAAATTCTCGTTTTTTGCGATTTACTAATATCTCTAAATCAATTGCTAATTTATCAGCTAATTCTAAACCCAAAAGTCCGTTAATAGCATCTACAACTATGGGCGGGGGTATTTCCTGTTCTGCAAGTTCTTTAACTTGTTCACCGTCAAAGAGAAATAAATTAGAAATACCTATAGGTAAAATATTTTCTATATATTCATCCCAAATATTTACTAATGAATCAATTGGCCATGTTTCATCATCTCCTAATATTCCTAATTGGTCTTTTCCGTCTTTGGGATTTTTTTCCCAAGTTCGGACAACGCGATATTTTATTGGTCTATCTTCTTCAATATGTTCAAAAACTAATTCAATTCTAGTCTTTTCTGTAGGGGTACTTTTACTATTTACACATTGGGTAAGAAAATCACTATAACTCAAATTTCCCCTGGTTGAACATTGGGCGCGTTGTCCATATAATGCGAGGCGAATGGCATCCATGAGGGTGGTTTTTCCGCCGCCATTCATTCCTCCTAATAAGATAATTGGACGGGCGTTGTCTTCGTCAATTTGGGGGTTGAGGTTGATGATTTGTTTTCCAGCATAAGGACCGAAGTTTTGCAAGACTAGTTCTAGGAAGATCATGGGTTTTTGGGTTGGGTATTCTAGTTTTTTTAAACGAACCACAGAGGCACAGAGGACACAGAGAAAGAGAGAAGGGAGATATTTATCTCGTTCCCTGTCTCTGACAGGGAATGCTGTCAAGAGGCTCTGCCTCGGTTATAATGAGTTGAGGTAAAACCTCAAAATTGGCATTCCCAGCCAGAGGCTAGGAACGAGGGTGGGGAGGATATTCTATTGGTCTGGGTTATCATCTGGGTTCTTTTGTGCATATTTGAAGTTAGCCCAAGTTTGTGGTTTACTCTCTTGTTTTTCGGCGGTATCTCCTAAACTTAATTGTTTGAATTTTTCCCGAATTGTCGCAACATCACCTTCTAATGCTGCTTGTCTTAAATCCCGTTTTAAATGGGCATTTGCGATCGCTTTTTCTGGTGAACGGGAACTTGTATCAAAGCATTTTTCTAGGCTTTCGTAGATACCCACACGGCGGGTTTTTTTCTTAAATTGTCTTTCTGTATCTAATAGTCTGGCCATTAGTTCTAGGTGCATTCCGTCACCTTCACAAATTTCTTCTAATACTCCCCATTCATCACTACCAAGTATGCTTTGATCTGCACCAGGACGAGGATCTTTAAATACTTCTCCTGTGACTTCTTCGTATATTTGGGGTAAACTATCATCAAATTCGTGTTTGTCTTCTAACCATATTCGACGGATAGCACTTAATTCTTCTAGAGTAATCAGAGTAATATCACCCATGTTTTTAGGTGCTGTTTGACGAACTTGTGTTTGCGCTGTTAATACTCGTCTTAGCCAATGTTCTCGCCAATATTTTGTATAAGGTCCGTGAATGGGTTCAATAGACGTTCCACCATCTACATTACGTTCAAATAATTGAACTTCTCCCCAGATACGACGAAAATCTCTTTTACTTCTGTCATCTTTAATATCTAATTCATTGCGAATATCTAATAGAGGCTGCATCCATTCTTTTTCTTCATCATTTTGGATCATGGCCTCCATTGATTTATCTTTACTAACAATTGTGCATACCCAGCAACCAAATCGAGAATCGCCACAACTAGGTGTAGAAGTATCAACAACTAAAGGACATTCATTATCTGCTGTTGCACCTCGATACATAGTAAATAAATCTTTATTGCTATATCCCCAAGGATTTTCAAGCTGATTGAGATAAATCCAAACTTCATCAGTAATCCAATCTTCTATAGGAAGATAAATCATAGAATTAGGTCTATTTGGATTCAAATTCATGTGATCACGTATCCGCCATTCTCGATGTTTAGCCATTGTGATGGAACGTTTGATACTTTCAGATTTACGAGTACCCAATACAAGAATTACTTCACCGTTAGTTTGAATTACTTCCCGAATAAAGCTGTCAGTGGGTTTAATTTTTAATCTGTCGGTACACCAACGCATACGATTACGTGGTGCTGGATAGCCTTTACCTATTAAGTTCACCCAAAAAGTATCTTTAATTGCAGGATAAAGCAGATGGGCTTGAATTGGCATTCCTTGTTCTTCAGCAGCAACTCTCATTCGTTCTAAAGAGTGGCGTACCCAAACAGAGACTACAGGGTTTTCTACTAGGGTATCTGTTGTAATTACATGAATTGGCTTAGTTTTTTTTTCCGGTGGGAGTTCAGCGATCGCATTCCAAATAAGCTGTAAAGTAGCAGTGCTGTCTTTTCCACCTGAATAGCCTACTACCCAAGGTATCTCATCTAAACAATACAATTCTTGAATTTCTGTCGTCAAAGCTTGGATATACTCCACTAACTCTGGTACAGTACGATTCGGCTGATTTTTATTTTCTGGCTGTTGTGTTGTAGTCATTTTTCCCTACCTGTGGATACATGAACATAGAATCAATACTTCCCTTTGGGGGCATGAAATCATCTAGTATATAAATAAATCTAAGCTATGCGTGCAGCATATTTTTAAAAATCGCATCCCTAGTATCCATTTTTTTGGACAATAAAGCAAGAGTTAGTCACTAAGTTTTCAAAAATTAACATGAATGATAATACAGATACACTAAATAATCAACTCGCTAACGAGTATTTAGAACGGGAAAATCAGGATAAACAGGTATTAGCTTTACTGCTAGACAGGTTTTTAGAGAAGAAAGACCAAATTCTTGTCCAAAAGACAGAAATGGGTGGTACTGAGGCTTATGTAGGTTCTGTGACATTGGAATGGTTCGCGGGACGGGTACATTTTGCGTCTGGTTTACCCCTGCTGCAAAAAAAGTACAACCCAGAGACAGAGAATATTGAAATTGATGCTGATAGTATTGATGACATTCAACAACGTCCTGTTGACTGGTCGCGTCAAGCACCGTTAGTACAGTATTTAGCTGCGCGAAAAAACCATAAATTTCCGGCTGTGCTGGTAGTAATTAATCAACCTTGGGTAGATAACCCCAAAGCAGCGGAGTGGGATAGTCAAGGACGGGCTAAAAAAGCGACTACTGATTTTATACCTTTAGATAAAGATAGTAAAGTCGGTTTACTGAATATTTCTGAAGAGAATGTGACAATTTATGCTTTAGATGGTCAGCATAGATTAATGGGTGTCCAAGGTTTAATGGAGTTAATTAAATCTGGTAAACTTCAACGTTATAAAAAGGATAAAACTGCGGATGATAGTTTTATTACCTTATCTGATTTGATTGAGAAATATCAAGTAGAACCTGCTTATTTACAAGGTTTATCTAAAGAAAAAATTGGCATTGAGTTTATTTGTGCTGTGAATACCGGGGAAACTCATACAGAAGCAAAACGACGGGTAAGATCAATTTTTGTTCATGTAAATTTAATGGCTGCACCTTTAACTAAAGGTCAGTTAGCACAATTAAATGAAGATGATGGTTTTGCTATTGTAGCACGAAAGATTGCGGTTACACATCCACTTTTAGAACAAAAACCAAATCGCAATCCCCGTGTTAATTGGAATAGTGCCACAGTAGCCGCTAATTCTACAGTTTTAACCACTCTGCAAGCCTTACAAGATATGTCTGAAAGATATTTGGGGCAAAAGTTCCCCCATTGGAAACCTTTGGAAAAAGGGTTAATTCCCATGCGTCCAGAAAATGAAGAAATTCAGGAAGGAATTGCAGATTTTAGACTACTTTTTGATCATTTAGCTAATCTTCCCAGTTATAAAATATTGGAACACGAAGATACAACTGTTTTGCGGCGCTTCCATTTTGAAAAAGACGGAGGTGAGGGAAATATGTTATTTCGTCCAGTTTCTCAAGTTGCTTTAGCGCAAGCTTTGGGAACTTTGGTGTTTAAAAAAGATTTTGCTTTGACGGATATTTTTAAGAAGTTGGAGAAATTTGACCGTCAAGGGGGTTTTAGTAGTATGGAATATCCTCACTCTTTATGGTATGGGGTTTTATATGACCCCAATAAAAAGCGGGTACAGGTAGTAGGAAAAGATTTAGCTGTGAAGTTATTTATTTATATGTTGGGAGGAATGACTGAAAAAATGGAAGTTACGGCTTTACGTAAAGCTTTAGCTAATGCTAGGACGACAGAAGAACAAACTATAGGTTTTGATGGAAAGTTGGTCAAACCACAAGATGTAGGACTTCCGGTTATTTTATAATAATGGCCAATTAGGGCTGAAATATATGATGACGATGCCATTGTAAAGCTTCAATATCTGGAAAATATTTCTCTACTTTCGGTAATATGAGTATTTCCCCATGAAATTCCGTTATTGTTCTAGCATGGGGAGATACTTCTTCTAATTCTTTACTAACGATTATTTTGTATTTATCGTCAACAGCAAACCAACCTCTATCAAAAGCCCAATGATGATTTTTACAAAGTGCTATTCCGTTATGTATTCTACTGTCATAAAATGCAGAAAATGGCTTTATATGTGCGCCGTCAACAATATTTTGATTACCAGTTTTAGTAACTTTTAAGCCACAAAAAGCGCATTGACAATCATATACAGAAACAACAGCTTTTCTAAAAAAAGCATTTCTAATTAGTGTTTTTTTTAAACTCCATTTAGGAATAGTTTTTAATGTATCTGTTGATTCGGTTATAGTTTCTTGTTCTAAGGATTCATTTTGAAAATTTTCATTAATTTTTAAAATTTCTCCTATCTCATTTTCATCAGATGAAAGCCAACTTGATACAAGTGCATCAATTAATTCTTTTCTGGTACTTTCATTTTGTATTAAAGTAAAAAGTTCATCATCCAGAAAAGCGTAGTTAACATCATGTCTAAGTCTAGGAATTGTTTGAGGACGACCACCCTCATATTCAGAACTAAACTGAAGATGCCAAAACTTACATTGATTATTTTTCACATTTTTCAAGTGAAAAAACGGAAGGGCAAAATCGCTACCTTTAAACGGGCTAGATGCAATTACCTGCCAATACTTCTTAAATGTCTCAATTAAATCATCAGAAATATAAATTTTTTCATCCTTTATTACATTTTGTGAAATTAGATCAATTACAGATAAAAGCAATATTGGTTGGTTGAGTGCATAACCTTTTTTATCAGTTTTGTATACATTGAGGTTAGAGAAAGATTGACAATACTCAGCTAAACTTCTCTGATTGGATGATTGTTTTACTTTAGTCATTTTTACTATTACTATGAATATCTAAATTTTTGATTTATGGTCTAAATCTTCTCAGATCATAATCTTCACCCTCAAAATCATCCTTAAACCTTTCAGAATTGATAAATAATAAAATTCGATCAGAATAATCTATTGCGCCTCGAATTTCCACTTCTAATACTTCTAAACCGCCATTAGCATACTCTTCAAATATATGATTACGTTTTTCATTGTTATTACCATCCTGGAAAGATAAAATTCCTATATCTTCAGTTTCAATAAGTCCTAAAAGATTTATTACCGTATCATAGCCTCTAACAATAAATTGTTCTTGAGGAATTGGTGATGGTTCACGTTTGGAAATTTCCCCCAAAGGAACACGCTTTTTATACTTTACACCCAAAGCAGCAGCAAAAACAATGACATCAGCGAAAGTCTGAAAAGGACCAGTTCCCCCATCAGCAGAAGTTAAACTTTTCACCAACTCAGCTTTATCCCTAGCAACCCTGATTCTACCAGTTTCCGCCATAATTATAAAATATACACCCTTAACATCATAAACCAAACCTAACCTACTAATACTACAATCTTATCCTCTTCTTTGCGCCTTTGCTCCTTAGCGTCTCTGCGCGAAACAAAAAATCAAAAAACATCCTCATAAACCAGAGAAAGAGGAAAAGTAAAATCAACACTAACTAAATGTACATCATCACCCTCAACAAAAGGATGTAACTCCCATAAACCCCTATCATTTAGGCGAAAACAATCCAAACCGATTTTATCAGCACTAATTAAAACATATTCCTGCAAAGTTTGAATCCGTCTATATAGCTGAAACTTACCCCCCCTATCATAAGCTTCCGTACTCGGAGAAAGCACCTCAACAATTAAGCAAGGAAATTGAATAAACTTAATAGCTTGTTTATCCCGTTCATCACAACTTACCATGACATCAGGATAATGAAACGGACCATTTTCCGATATACCCACTTTAGCATCTGCCATAAAAGGACGACAATTACCACCCCGCAAATGATTTTTTAACCCAGAAGCCAAATTTAAAGCAATAGTAGAATGGGGAATAGTTCCCCCAGTCATAGCAAAAACTTCACCATTGATATATTCATATTTAATATCTTGCTGTTCCTCCCATTCCAAATACTCCAGAGGACTCATATAACTTTTCTCAAAATTAGCAACCATTTCTTTCTTCCTCCTTTGCGACTTTGCTTCTTAGCGACTTTGCGCGAAACAAAAATTATTTATTCAACCTCAACAATTTCAGTATATTCAAAACCATTCAAACTCTGACGAACCAAAGCATATCGTTCCCTCCCCAACTCAATAAAATCCTGTTCACAATTAGGCTTAGAAGAATAATAAACCAAAACATATTCCTTCCCAATCTTATCAGCAATTTCCTCCTCAACCTCAACCCGCCACTGAGTCTTAGTCACCAACACAACCAACTGATTTGCTAACTTAGGAATAGTTCGCGCAATGTGACGACGAGAATTAGCATCTAAACTCCCAAAAGGAGAATCCATAACAATAGGAAAAGTGCTACTATCAGGAACCATCATCATTTTCCGCTTCTCACTCCAGTCACGCACCTTATCAATAATACTAGCGATAAAAGATAAACTGAGAATTTGATTTTCTCCCGTAGAAGCTGCGACTGGTGCTTCAAATCCCGTCGTATTTTCCACCAAACTCAACTCATACTTTTCGCTAATTTTGGGAACATAAGGAGTAAAAGAAATATCTGAGAAAATTTCCTGTACCCGCTGTTCCAATTGGAGACGAAATTGATTTTCTTGACGGTTTTTAACTTCCGATAATCTGTCAATTGCATCTTGAGTAGCATTAATGCGACGCTGTGCTAAAGATTGTTTTTCCTCATTTTGTTTTTGCTTAGATATTTGTTTTATCAAAGCATCAATAGCTGTTTTTAGATGAGAAACTTCCTGTTGATTTGCACCTTGTTCTCGATTTAAGTCATCAATTTTAGCTTCAATTTCATCAAGACGTTTTTGTAAACTACTAATTTCCTCATTGGGATCTTTTCGGAGTTGTTCTTGAATAGTTGCTAATTCCAATTCAACTTGATTAAGATTTTCCCGTAACTGTTGAATTCGTACTTGTTCCCTGTCCGCTTCTTCCCAAAAAGCAACTGCTTGTTTATCAATTTCATCAACTTGCGCGCTCATTCTAATTGCGGTTTCTTCTACAGTGGAAGAACCAGATTTTCTCATTAAATTTTTGACATGAAAATGGGTGTGAGTTCCTTCCCTTAAATCTGCACCACAAATACAACGTCCAGTATTGAGTAAATCATTGACAAATTCCCGGGAAATTCCCGCAGTTAATTCACCTTTTTGTTTTAAATCTGTAAATATTTCCCGAAACTTAGCGGTAGTTTCCGATAACAGAACAGTATAACCCCGTGCAGAAATAACCTTTTTCAAATTCTCCCGTGTTTTTTTCAACTCTTCCCGCAAACTATCTTTTTGAGATTCTAAACTTTGCTTTCTTTCCTGTAATTCCTTAACAGCACTCAATTCTCGTAACTTGTTACTAACTTCCTTTTTGAAAGTCTGTTGACATTCCAACTCTTGATTTATTTCCGTTTGACGTTTATTAATATTGTCAATTTCCAGTTCTTGCTTTTCTTGCTGATTCAATAACTGTTTAGTTTCCGCGTCACCAATATGTTTTAACTCAGTTTCTAAACTCTTTTTAGCATCTTTCAAGTGTTTAATCGAAAGTTCAATAACTTCCACACCCAAAAAAGTTCTAATGGCTTCAGAAATTTCCGCTTTATTATCAGAACGGACAATTTCTTCAATGCGTTCACCGTCAAAGAAAAAATATTGATGTAAACTTGCTGGTAAAATCTGAGTTATAATTTCCTCAGCTTGCTGAAGTGGGAAATACCATTTTCCGTCATCTCCAGCAACTTGAATTTTTAACTGAGTTTTCCCAGCTTCAATCACATCACTTTCATTTTTATAAACCCGACAACCACGAGTAGCACGATAACGATTACCTTCATGTTCCCAACCAACTTCCACCCAACATTCCACAGGTTGACTAGGTTGAGATTCTGAAATTGCGCGTTTATTTACTAACTGTTCCGTTGACGCAAAAGCCGCACTAAATTTTTCATATAAAACCCAAGTAAACGCATTCAAAATACTAGTTTTACCTGCACCGTTACTACCATAAATCATCGTAGTATTGCGAACATCTCCACCAGCCAAAGTTATCTCTGGAGTTTTCCCATAAAAAGAACGAAAATTACATAATTTAATCGAAGTTAGCTTCATTGTACCGCTTCCTTCACAATAGTGAGAATATCATCATTAATATGACCCTTACTCTTTCTATCTAACCGACTTTTCTCCAACCTCCATACCTTCTCAATAATTTGCTTCACTTCCGGTGGTGCGCTGGTAATTGGTTCTTGAACATCTTCAATATTTGCTTCTGGTATCATTTCAAAACAGCAATAGATTTATTTTCTATTTTAACCAGTTCTGATACTATTTTTATCTATCTGCTCTTATCCCATTGCACTTGATATAATCGGTATACACAACCAGCCTTTAGCATATTACAAATTTTAACGCAGTCAGAAGCCAGAAGCCAGGGAATAAATTCCCTGTCTAATAGCTCAAGTCGGTTAAAACCGACTATTATAGGGGTATGCACTTGGATTAGATACACAGTTGCTGTATCAAATTCAAGTTAAAATCAAAATCGTACCCTAGCTTTAGGAAAACTAACCATGACAGTTACTATTGCTAAATGGAGTTTAGACGACTATCATCGTATGATTGAAATTGGCCTTTTAGCTGGTCGTCAAGTTGAACTACTAAATGGAGAAATTATCAACATGGCACCAGAAGGACCAGAACACGCGCAAATTAATACTGATTCTGCTGAATATTTGCGGGAATTACTCGGTTCAAAAGCACTGGTAAGAGATGCAAAACCGATTACAATACCTAATAGCAATTCAGAACCAGCACCAGATTTAGCAATAGTTGAACCACTGCGTGCTATTTATCGCAGTCACCACCCTTATCCTGAAAATATATTTTGGTTAATCGAATATTCTAAAACTACTCTAAGTAAAGATTTAGAGATAAAACGCAAAACCTATGCTGCTGGATTAATTAATGAGTATTGGGTAGTAGACTTAAAAAATCAACAATTAAAAGTGTTTAGAGAACCAATAAATGGTAATTATTCTAGAGAATTAACCTTTACTTGCGGTGAAATATCTCCATTAGCATTTCCAGAAATTAAAATTTCTATTCAACGATTACTACAAGGATTTTCACAATAAATCAATTGGGTGCGGCTTTTTTGAGCCGGCAAAAATAAATTCAGGCTTTGGGGGTTGACTTGCGCCGCCAGGCGTGATATTATGATAATGGGAATGTGTGCTTTTATAAAAATTTTATCACCACTCCATTATATTAATATAGCACATCGCCGGCGATGTTGCAAGCCAAACCCCGAAAAAAAAATTTCGCGCCAAACGTAAAACTGAGAAATTGTGTAGAATTGCTAGGTGTAACGTTCAAGCTAGATAATGGATTTTAATCTGCAAGCGCCTTTTGTCCCCACCGGTGATCAACCACAAGCGATCGCACAACTTTCTGCTAGTATTCAAACAGGAAATCATTATCAAACATTACTGGGTGCGACAGGAACCGGTAAGACATTCTCCATAGCCGCAGTCATTGAAAAAGTCGGTAGACCTACCCTAGTATTAGCCCATAATAAGACATTAGCCGCCCAGTTGTGTAACGAACTGCGGGAGTTTTTTCCTCATAATGCAGTTGAGTATTTTGTCAGTTATTACGATTACTATCAACCCGAAGCATATCTACCCGTTACTGATACTTATATAGAGAAAACATCAGCGATAAATGAAGAAATAGATATGTTACGACATTCCGCCACCCGTTCCTTATTTGAACGCAAGGATGTGATTGTTGTGGCTTCAATTAGTTGTATTTACGGTTTAGGAATGCCGGCGGAATACCTGAAAGCCGCAATTCGATTACAATTGGGAATGGAAATTGATCCGCGTCAAGTTTTACGGGATTTAACAGCAGTTCAATATACTCGCAATGACATAGAAATGGGGAGAGGAAAATTTCGAGTTCGGGGTGATGTTTTAGAAATTTCTCCTGCTTACGAAGATAGAATTATTAGAGTGGAATTTTTTGGTGATGAAATTGATGCAATTAGATATGTAGATCCTGTGAGTGGGGAAATTCTCCACAGTTTAGAAGCAGTAAATATCTACCCTGCGCGTCACTTTGTTACTCCTAAAGAAAGAGTAGAAATAGCTTGTGAAGATATAGCCACCGAATTAAAACAGCAACAATTAACATTAGAATCAATGGGGAAATTAGTGGAAGCACAACGCATTGATCAACGCACCCGTTATGATTTGGAAATGTTAAGAGAAGTGGGATATTGTAACGGCGTAGAAAATTATTCCCGTCATTTAGCAGGTAGACAAGCAGGAGAACCACCAGAATGTTTAATTGATTATTTTCCCAAAGATTGGTTATTAGTGATAGATGAATCTCATGTTACCGTTCCCCAAATTCGCGGAATGTATAATGGAGACCAAGCAAGAAAAAAAGTATTAATAGATCATGGTTTTCGGCTTCCCAGTGCGGCGGATAATCGTCCTTTACAAGCGGAAGAATTTTGGCAAAAAGTCAATCAATGTATTTTCGTTTCTGCAACTCCAGGAAATTGGGAATTGGAAATTTCGGAAGAGAATATTATTGAACAAGTAATTAGACCGACGGGAGTAATTGACCCAGAAATATTTGTGCGTCCCACGGAAGGACAAATTGATGATTTATTAGGAGAAATAAAAGATCGAGTTGACCGTCAAGAAAGAACGTTAATTACTACATTAACTAAACGCATGGCGGAAGATTTGACTGAATATTTAGCAGAGAGGGGAATTAAAATCAGATATTTACATTCAGAAATCAATTCCATCCAACGGATTGAGATTTTACAGGATTTGCGAAATGGTGTTTTTGATGTGTTAGTCGGTGTAAATTTATTGCGGGAAGGTTTGGATTTACCTGAAGTTTCGTTAGTTGCAATTATGGACGCAGATAAGGAAGGATTTTTGCGGACTGAACGTTCGTTAATTCAAACTATCGGCCGGGCTGCGCGTCATATTAGAGGAAAGGCAATTTTATATGCTGACAAATTAACAGGAAGTATGATTAAAGCCATTGATGAAACTGATAGAAGAAGAGGAATTCAAACGGCTTATAATAAACTGCATGGAATTACGCCGCAACCGATTATTAAAAAACAAACTAATTCGATTTTATCTTTTTTAGATGCTTCTCGTCGTTTAAATGCCACTGATTTAAAAATGGTTGATGAACATTTAGATGAATTATCGGTGGAAGATATTCCAGAGTTAATTACAATTTTAGAAAAACAGATGAAGGAAGCAGCGAAGAAGATGGAATTTGAAGAAGCTGGAAAATTGCGCGATCGCATTAAGCATTTGCGAGATAAAATGTTGGGACGTTAATATATAGCATTTATGTACAAGATTTTTTTCAACGAACCACAGAGGCACAGAGAACACAGAGAAAGAGAGAAAGGAGATGTTTGTATTTTATTAGGATTGCTATATATTATCATCACAGTAATAGCATCGTGATTATTCTGTAATTTTTCCTCTAGTCAACTTAATTTGTCCGCGCTTATTTTTACTATCAAGACGTTTTCTTTGAGAATTGCGACTTGGTTTAGTTCGTTTGCGTTTTCGCGGTAAAACAGACACACTTTTAATCAGTTCCTGAAGTCGTCGAAAAGCTTCCTCCTTATTCTGTTCTTGACTGCGGTATTCCTGCGCTTTAATCACCACAACTCCCTCAAGAGTAATGCGGTTATCTTTCAACTTCAAAAGCCGTTCTTTATAGATTTCTGGTAAAGAAGAAGCACAAATATCAAAGCGCAAATGAATAGCAGTAGCCACCTTATTAACATTTTGACCACCTGCACCCTGAGAACGAATCGCAGTAATTTCCATATCGCTATCAGGAATAATTACTGTCTGGGAAATTTCTATCATTTATATACAGTAATTCATACCTACAATACTATATCTTAACATAAAACAATTTTCACATAACTGTAAACAATTATCAGCTATCAGCAAAAACAACAAAAAAGGAAGTTGTTACTTCCTCAGAAATAAGCATTATGGGGTGTAAAGAAGAAAAAACAACCAACTAAAAATTATTCACAATACTAAATAAACAGCACTTCTGGCAAGATCAAGAGTAAAAATCTTATTATCGTAGAAACTAAATGGACCACGATATGCTGTTTCCAGGGTATTTATACCATCATAAACAGTGGTTAAAGCAACATTAGAACCACGTCCACCCAAGAAAGGTAAAGGTAAAATACCAGTACCTAAAATTTGCTGTATTTGCTCTGAATTTAAGTCATCCAAAAATGTCTTTTCCTGTAAGTCAGAAATTATGATTGTAGCCATGATCTTATTGCCTCATCAAACAGTGAATAGTTCTGGTAAACTTGACAAAATTGCCCTTGAATCTGCTAAAATAATTACCGATTTACCCAAGCATTAACTGTCCGAGCGTAATCTATCGTATTAAATTTATTATCATGAAAACTACCGGCTCCTTCATAAGTTGTTGATATGCTGTTTAGTCCATCATAAACGGTGGTTATAAAAACATTAGGACTTAGCCCTAAACTGGGATAGCCTCCCCAAAAACCTCCCCCTAATAAAATACCTAATTTTGATATTTTTAAATCATCAATAAAGGTTACTAAATGACTAGGATATAAGTCATTAATTACTATTTTCTCCATTATCGTATCCTCGAAATCCTTAATTCATTTAACTACTTAATTCTGACATTTTTCTTTTAGGAATAATCAAAAAGTTGCATATTAACGTCTATTAAAAAAGACATAATTTATTGAATTATGTCTTCAGTATAATACCTTATTTAAAGCTCTAAACCATTTTTCTGTAACTTCTTAAATGGATCTAAAATAAAGTCAATAACTCGACGTTGACGAATGATTACTTCCGCACTTGCTGTTTGTCCAGGTGTAAGAGGAATTTGTTTGCTACCAACTTGAATATAAGGATTTTCTAAAGCGATATCTAATTCATAAGTTTCTATTCGGTTAGAACTATTTTCTTGAATTTTAGAGTTAGGTGAAATCCAACTAATCCGTCCTGATACAATTCCATATTCTTGGAAAGGATAAGCATCAAATTTAATTTTTACTGGCATTCCTACCTTGACAAAACCACTATGTTGACTGGGCATACGGGCTTTCAAAATCAAAGCGGTATTTTCGGGAGCAATTTGAGCAATCATTTGTCCTAATTGTACCACAGAACCAGGTTTTTTAATAGGTAATTCAAAAATTATTCCATCAATAGGAGAGCGGACAATTCGCTGTTTTAGTTGTAAATTTAAAGATGCAAGCTGTCCTTTTGTTTGCATCATTTCTGATTGAAGAGAAATTATTTGATTTTGGATGTCTTTAAACTGTTCCTGACTTTTTAATAAAACTAATTCTCCTCCTTGCATAGAACTTTTATAACTATTTTCTTCTTCTTGTAAACGTAGTTTTGCCTGTTCAATATCTGAGCGAACTTGATTCATTAGTGACTGATAACGGCTGACCTCTTCTTTTAGCCGTAACTGTGCTGTTTGCAGATTAAATTTTGCTTCTTCTTGTGAACGTTGACTTTCTTCGGCAATTTTTTCCAATTCTACTACTTTAGTTTGAGAAATTATTCCTTGCTTTAACAACAGCCGATAACGTTCAACTTCAGAAACATCTCGACGTAACCGACTTGTAGCTAATCTATAGTTAGTTTGAGTAGATCGTATATTCTGTTTTACCTGATCAATTTGGGCTAATTTCTCCAAATCCTGGAAATTATAGGCACTTTTTTTAGTCTCAAATGTTTGTTGGGCTTGATTAAGTTGAGCAAGTTTTTCTAATGATTGAGATTGATTTTGCTGACGTTGAATATTAATTGCCATGAAGACTTGATTCTTCAGTATTTCCAGTTGAGATTGTCGATTTTTTAACCCATCTAATTTATCTTTTATTTGCTGTATTTCTGTTTGTAAAACATCAGATTGCATTTCTACTAATACCTGTCCAGCTTTAACGATTGCACCTTCTTTAACATTAACAGCAACTACACTACCAGTTACCGCACTATCTAATTTTTGTGTTGCCCCTTTGGGTTCTATTCTGCCACTAGCACTTCCTGTTTCATCAACTTTAGTTAACATTGCCCAAGGTAAAATAATTGCGGCAAAACTGACTAATAAATACAACATGGAACGAGTCCATACTTTTGGTAAAGCATCTAATAATTCTTCTGTACCATAAAACCAATCTTGGGCTTTATTTAATGTCTGAGTCTGAGGTTGATTTTGGATAAAAGCAGTAGATTCAGTTTGATTCTGCGGCTTTATGGTAGTTGTTGGTTGTGTGTAAACTGACTGTGGCATAAATAATTTTAGAATTCTGGTTATAGATCCCCAACTTCTTCAATAAGTCGGGGATCTGGTTATTAAACAATTAATTTGTTTGTGCTAATTGTTGTTGATTGAGATAGAAATAATGTCCTTTTTTGGTAATTAATTCTTCATGTGTACCGCTTTCTACTAAAACACCACGATCTAAAACTAAAATTAGATCAGCATGACGAACTGTAGAAAGACGGTGAGCAATAATTACACTTGTACGTCCTTGCAGAATTTTTTTGAGGTTGTTCTGAATAATCCGTTCAGATTCAGCATCAAGGTGACTTGTAGCTTCATCTAATATTAAAAGTCGCGGATTTCCCAGTAAAGCCCGGGCAATTGCTAACCGTTGACGTTGACCTCCAGATAACATTCCGCCTCCTTCACCAATTTGGGTTTCATAACCCATTGGCATCCTTTTGATAAACTCATCTGCACCTGCAAGTTGGGCAGCTTCCACAATCTCTTCTAAAGAGGCTTCTGGATGGGCAATTGTGATATTTTCCCGAATTGTTCCGCCAAATAAAAATGTATCTTGATCAACAACTCCTATTTGCGATCGCAAAGAATGTAAGGAAATACTAGTAACATCTTGATTGTCAATTAAAACTCTTCCATCTGTCGCTAGATATAAACCCAAAATTAACTTAGAAAGTGTTGTTTTTCCAGAACCACTGCGCCCAACAACTGCTACAGTTTGCTCAGGTAAAATTTCAAAACTGAGATTTTCTAAAATATTAATCTCACTTTCGGGATGATAGCGAAAGGTAACATTATGAAAACGGATTCTCCCGATTAATCTCGGTAAAAATTGTCGAGGGTTATGTTCTAAATCTTCCTCTAGTTGTGCTTCCAGTACATCATTAATTCGTTCTGTAGCAACAATCACCTCTTGTAACTGATTCCACAAAATAATTAATCGTTGGAAAGGCTGAATAATATTACCCAGTAACATATTAAAAGCAACTAACTGACCAATAGTAAGTTGATTTTGAATGACTAACCAAGCGCCAAACCAGAGCAACCCTGTACTTGCTAAAGATTGAATAGTAGAGCTAATTAATTGCAGTTGATTACTAATTACTTGACCACTAAAGTTCTTTTTGATTAAATTGTTTAGCAACTCTTCCCAATGCCAACGAACTGTTTGTTCAATAGCCATTGAGCGAATCGAAGAAATTCCCGTCAAGCTTTGAATCAAATAACTATTTTCCAAAGTTCCTGCTGTGAATACCTCTCGACTAATCCGCCGCAAAAATGGTGTGGCAAAGAATGTTAATAACACAAAGGGTGGCACAATTGCCAATGTCATTAATGCCATTGGTGGACTGTACCAAAACATTAATCCCACATAAACAAAAACTGTTAATAAATCCAAGCCAATAGATAGAGCTTCACCCGTCAGAAACCGTTGAATTTTTTGATTTTCCTGAACACGAGAGACAATATCTCCCACATAACGAGACTCAAAAAATGACAGAGGTAAGCCAAATGTATGCTTAATAAATCCCACCATTAAAGCCACACTAATGCGGTTAGCGGTGTGATCTAGTAAATATTGTCTTAACCCATTAATAGCAACCCGAAACAACCCAAAAATTAACAATCCAAACCCGACAGTATTTAAAGTTAAGATGCTACCTTGAACAATGACTCTATCTAATAAAAGTTGAGTAAATAAAGGTGTGATTAATCCAAATACCTGAATTAATACCGAAGCAATAAATACTTCTAAGAGAACCTGAAAATGCGGTTTAACTAAATCAAATAACTGCCAAAATGGCGTGTTAGCTTCTTGCGTTTTTTTGAGTGAAGTTGTAGGCTGTAATAGTAAAGCGTAACCAGTCCAACCTGCAAGAAATTCCTTAATAGTAAGCTGACGTTGGCCAATAGCGGGATCAGCAACAATTACCTGTTTTTTGGTAATTTCATAGACAACAATGTAATGTCTACCTTGCCAATGAGCGATCGCTGGTAAAGATTGTTGGGCAAATTTATCCAAACTGGCTTTCACCGGACGGGTAGCAAAACCAAGGCTTTCTGCTGCTGCACTCAAACTTCGCATGGATGCACCACTCCGGCTAACATTAGCCAGATCCCGCAGCCGATTGATACTCAGGTTTTTTCCCCAATAACGGCCAACCATAACTAAGCAAGCAGCACCACAATCAGCAGCACTTTGTTGTTCAAAAAATGGATAGCGTTTAGTAAATTTACGCCACCAATTACCAACAACTACCGTAGGAATAGGAAAGTATTGAGGGCGTTTTTTTACTTGTGTTGGTGGGGGAATTATTGGTTGAGGTAAATTGGCACTATTTACAGTTCTTGGGGCTTCAATCAGCGGAATTTCTGAAGAATTCGCAGTGTTAATTAGCTCTGCCTTATTCAGCAAAAGATGATAAACACTAGGAAACTCTCCCATTACCTTAGTTAATATTGCTTGGGGAAGATAGGCAACCTTTAAATTCATAGAAGCTCTAGCCACATAACTGCTAAAATCTTGTTCTGGAAATAAAGTTAACTCCCCAAATGATGACCCTGAAGTGAGAGTATTAATTAAATTGTTCGAGCTATCAAGTAATCTCACCTTACCAGTCAGCACAACATAAATTCCCGGCTTTGCTGTTGTCGCTTGCCAAAATTGCTTTGCTACTGGTGGTTCAATAATTTCTAAAGCCTTGGTACAATCTATAACTGCTTGATCTGATAAGCCATCACCCAAGACTTGCCTAATGTGTGTAACTAACTGTTCCTGAGAAAACGCTGATAGCATTTCCTAACCTCCAAAACACTATTATTTATTGGTCTGCATGAGATTCAATGACCAATGAAAACTAGGTTCAGGCGGAGAATGCAAATCACTAATTTTAATTGCTAAATCCTGATTTTCAGTAGTTATCAATGGGGAACTTTTATGTTTAGTAGAAAGTCCCATTTGTTTAAGGAGGCGATTAATGTGGCGATCGCTAATTTGAATTCCCAACTCTTTCGCTAAATGTTTACTCAACCATTGCGCCGTCCAATCACCAAAAGCATAGCCATATTCACGGGGACTAGAATTGACTAATTCCTTCAATCTTTCAATATATTGATGATTAACAATCTTTGGTCTACCCAATGGGCGCTGATTCCATTTGTGAGCCATCCCCGCCTCAGCAGTACCTATCCAATACCTAGCCATCTCCTGAGAACAACCAATCATGTCACAAATATGAGTTTGCGATTTGCCCATATCTGCTAACAACATAATCTCAATTCGTCGCCGATATTCTGGTTGTGAATTGCTTTGTAAATTTTTTAGCAATGCCTTTCGCTGAAAAGGTGTTAAAAACTTACTTTCATAACCATCGTAAATATCAATAACCCGATTTTGATGAGAATAAGATGACATAATTCTTACCAGTTGCCTTCTACTTTCAAATTTGGGCAAATTTATCTGTTACATCGATTGCTCAAAGACAGATGCCAGAAATTTCACAGATATTCAGTATTTAATTTGGAGGATGTTTCATGAGTATTTATGTGATTCTCAATATCTATGCAGCAGGCATAGCTGTTATGTCCCTCAATAAACAGCACTGTCTGGTAAAACACCCATAAATAAAGTCCAAAAAATTCGCTTTCTCATGCCAAATTTATCTGCATTAGTTAATCATTCTCAAAATTTACCTAGCGCATGATACTATCTCTAATTTAGATTTCCAGATATTCGTAAACACTGGTATTGAAGTTAATCAATCCTCAAATATTTAAGTTCATGCAGTTCTAATTACCCAATAATTATGGAACAATTGTACTAAAAATTGCAGCCCCAAAATAGATAAGCTCAGAAAGATGTAATCTATCTCTTACACTAGCCTAAAATGAGAAAACTCTCATCAGCAGACGTTCTTAAATATGAAATCGTCTACTCGATAGCTAAGACTGAGCCATTCAGTTTAGATAAAAAAGTGATGAAGCTTTGATTGTTATCTTTAAATTCTGCTATATCTTCTTCTAAAATTTATATAAAAAATAAAATCTTCATCTAAACTTCATCATCTCTTCATATAAAATTTATATCAACTTAAAGCTGATAAGTAAGTTGGCGTTGAAAATTGTCGTCATAGCACTAGGCAAGAGGCAAGAGGCAATACTTCGACTTCGCTCAGTAACCAGAGGCAAGAGTAAAGAAGTTTTCAGCGATTTTACATTTCTTTACACAGTTTGGTTTTATTGTGTTCACCTACTTATAAATATGGTTAGTAATTTCTAGTAAATCCTATTGTAGAATTTTATATCCATGAAAAAGAAGCTGTAAAATTATTACAACTTCTAATTGCAGTTATATCAATTGCCAGTTGACATAACAGTAAAAATTTGCAAATAAGAGCATGATTTCACCATGACCTTCCGTTTCCTCATCTACCTTGATTACCAAAGTTAGCCAAACCTTAGTCACAGGAAATTTGCTAGAAAAAGTTATCTAGCCATCTCAATTTAATTAGGGCAACCCACCACCCTAATTGAAAACTGCTCAAGCTTCTGAGAGGATGTTTGAAAAGTATCAGAATTAATCGAGATCCCCCCAACCCCCCTTACAAAGGGGGGCTAAATTCCTCAAAGTCCCCCTTAAAAAGGGGGATTTAGGGGGATATGCGGGTGTCAGATCCCACACGAGAAAGTTTTCAAACATCCTCTGAGGAAAAATAACCACCTTTAGTCATGGTTCATCAGTCTTGATGGAGAATTTAATTATTGAAAAACTGAATGCAAAAGCAATCAGCCTATATGTTTCATGTACAGACACAAACAGTTTTTTGGGAAAAATGCAATTTGTCTGCTATGAACCTTTATTTAGGTTGCTATTTCTAATTTATAAGATGTTACCAGTGTATATTTGCCATTGTGGCAGAACTTTACGAAGGATTCAGTAATTGCAGTTACTCACATTGAGCATCATACTGAGTAACAAGCAATTACGATATAATCAGCAACTATGCCGACTTTTTTCCCCGACCATTGGCGCGTGCTTCAGCATGATGCTTGCCGCCAACTTCCATATAAGCTAAATCCTTAATCTTGCTTAAACAGTTAGATGCCAGATTGCCTTCGGATCTTTTCTCTGTGGGTGGTTTAGCAATTTTGAGAGTTTCATGATTTTGTGTATTCAAGCGACTCATGCGAGCGTTTTCTTTCAATATGCGGTTATAAGTGCGATAAGGAATATAGTGCATGGGATTATAGCCCACAAACCGCAACATTAAAACACAAGCCCAAGAATACTTCCCTGCCAAAATCGCTTCGACGACTTGGTCTAACTGTTCAGGATGGATTTTTGCTTCTAAGTTGTTACCACTGCCAGCAATATCTTGATTCATAATCTTAGTTATCTTTGAATTGAGTAAATTAGTCCAGTTGGGAGCAAATGCGATGGTCTTCAGCCAAATTGCTGTTGCGGGAACAACCGGAACCTATAGGTAATCAATTGGTGGCAGATGTTGAGAAAAGTAACAACTTTCGATAAAAGTCCGGTACTTGCGAATATTGATACCTGACGGGAATGGGAATCAGAAAACTGGATCTCTACGATTACCCATTTAACTAAGCTAAAACGCGCATTTGACCTGATGATTTTTTCCATAACCTGACCTGTGATTGAAAACCTGACTATTTTTAATCAAGTCTGTGTACTGCTGTGCCTTGCCGTGTATACCCTGATTTTCTGGGCAGTCTTACAGTTTTCATTTAGTAATATCTATAGATCACAGAAATAATATGTATTAATTGTGTCTGGGCTGTAGATTTATACTTACCAATGAATCAAAGGTAAAAATTTACCTTTTCTGTGGTTTCTACCTAGAGGAATTGAGTTTGGCGTAGCTTTTCGTAGATGCAATTATGTCCTCTTGAAATTTCCAAGTGGAAATTTTCTGCTTCTCCCTAGTTACTGCTGTATAACTTCTTACCATTAATTGTGGTGCTTTTGCTGTAAAAGCTCACAATTACTGAATGGAATCAGGAAAACCATTGATTTCTCAATTTCAAAAGCCACATTTTTATTTATACTATTTTTTGTCGCTAATGTCATCTGCCAAGGTGGCAAGATTTAAGTTAAATTTACTGAACTTATCTAGATATTTACTTATGTCTTGTGCAAGTTTGATTTTTGTCCCCAGTTGGCAAAAAATGAGGGGTGTTACCCCCCACTTTAATCTCAATGGCAGATGTTATCATCGTTATACAAAGCAAAAAAACTACGAATCACCTTTGTCTATGCTCCGTAGCATATAGATAGTCGTCGCAACTATAGCTCAAAAACAAATGAACTTTAATTACCACAAATTTAATTTTTATATAATAATTACTTTAATGAGAATCATTGCTTTGTAGGCACTCTAAAGCTTTAAGTCCTAAAATTCTGACGACAATAAAAATAAATATCAATTACAAAATAATTCCATAATTAACAGTATTGTTTATTGTTAATACTCTGGGTTTCGATATTAATCTAAATTACCAATATGTTTGCTTTTATATAAAAAAATACCTGTAGCTATATCTGGACAGCAAAAACTGGATCACCATGAACCTTTCACTATTATCTTATTTGTTTAGTAAAAGCTATTTGTTTATTAGGGAAAATTGGCATTTAATTAAATAACTAGGTTGGTAATTATATGTATGCAATTTATTAATATAAGTAAGATTACAGTAATATTCATTAAACTGATTCGGTAAGAAGAACCATCATTATTTATGGTCAATTGCCGCAGATTATTCTTGTCAAAGCCGATACTTAGGTAGAAAATAAAGATCAAGTCCGTATGGCTAAGTAATTCTTAACAAATCAAATCTGCTCAAATTTCCGGGTCTCAAACGCTACTATTCAGCTTTGAGAGCGAATTATTAACTTACCTTTGGGGGTTAAAGTCCCCTGCTTCTACAAGCAGCGGGTTTTGCGTCGGGGTAAAATCCCCGTTGCAAAACGTAATTCTAAATTCTAAATTCTAAATTCTGCATTCTTTTAACTGAGATTTTCTCAATAACTTGCCCAGAAATTTATCCGGTAGTTGCTTGACAGATCAGAATGAGGAGGTTATAGTGTAACTCCCAAGCTGTTTAAGTTTTTAAACAAGTTGGGCAATTTTCACAAGCAGTTCGCTAGATCGAAATTTTGACTCTATTACAACTAGCTGGGAACTTATCAGCTAAATTAGGAGTCGTAAAAACTAAGTGCATTTGAACCTGACTAACCTGACATCATAGATTGATAAAGCTCCTGCTGTCCTTGCTTTATTCAACTAGCCTGCATCTACTCATATTACTAAATTTAAGGTCTACTGATAAATTCTCATCTGTTTCCAACCAGAGTAGAGAATATTTTTAGGTTGTTGATTTTAATCTTTTCAATTTCCATAACCCTAAATAAAGTAGGGAATTGGTAATTGTTTTTTGTGTCTTTAAACGTGCCATCATTTTCACAGCCTCGGCAAACGCAATTACTGATGTGATTTATTGCTAATTGCTGACTTCTCATTTTTCAGTGGCTTTGCGAGCGAAAGTCAACCCAATGATACTTGAGCAAAAAATTTATCCATGTTTCCCGGACCGACTAATTTTATCTTGAGTGGGAGTTTAGAAGTTATCTTTGTTGTTAAATCAGGAAAAAGAGGCATATCTTAAAGCATTGGTTTTCAGATTTAAATTCCTCAACTCTTAACCATTACTGATTTTTTCGCCCAATTCCGGAAATAACCGGAAAATAAAGATCCCCGACTTCTCAAAGAAGTCGGGGATGTGAAAAGTATCAAATTTAACGAACTAGCAAATAGATTCCCCAAATAGCCATAGCGCGGAGATAGGTACTAGCGCGGAAAGTGCCATTAGCGGTGATTGCTTCCGGGGTGCGAAATTGCAAACCATTGTCGTAAATTTGCCTCACCACAGCCTCAGTTAACCGCATTGCCTCATTTTTCATGTTCATTTGCACCAGGAAAGCTGCTAGACCAAAATTGATTCCCGTCCAAACTTCCAAAGGATGAGTAGAATTGGGATTTTCGGGTAAACCATTGGGAAGAACACCATTAGCAGCGCCAAATTCACCATTTTGAAACTTGAGAAAACAGGAATCATATACTTTTGTTAAGGCAGACAAAGCGCGATCGCTCGGAACAATATCTGGTAAACTCAATAAACGAGCGTAGAATTGCCCACACAATTGGTCAGCCATAACTACATCAGAACCACTGTCACTATCCAAACGGTAATACTCACCATTCCAAAGCTTCTCCTGATAAATTGGCTTCGATTGACTTAACCAACCTTGATAAATAGACCCTTGCACCTCCACCTCTGCGTCCTCTGCGCCTCTGCGGTTCGTTAAAATCTTAGAAATAGCAATAGCAGCTTCCAAAGCAGCTAACCACAAACCACCACAATAAGCACTCACACCTTGTAAACGCCAATCATCAAAAGTTTGGTCAGGAGCGCCAGAATTTTCTGGTATACTGTCACCATCGAGATCAAAAGTTTTCACATAATCGAGAGTTTGGACAATAGCATCCCAACAATCTGCTAAAAATTGAAGATCATTTGCACCGGTAAACAGAAAATCTCGATATACCTGCAAAACGAAATCACAACCTAAATCTTTCCACAGGTTGCAATCTTGATAACTAGTATAATTGGTTTTTTCCCAAACGTGTTCATTGGGTGCGCCTAAATCGTGGGGTGTCGCACCGGCAATTTTCCGAACTGCGTTGGGACTTTCAGATTTGATAGTTAAATAATAACCGATTATTCTAGTTCTATCATCACTTTGGGGAATTGCCCTAGCAAAAGCCCGAATTACCGATTTTTCCAATTCAGGGAATAACATCAATAACCCAAAAGAACCGTATAACCGCACATCTAAACTTTCATACCAACGATAATCTAAACATTCTAACACGGCAAATTGACCAACGGGATCAATTTCTGAGGCCGCACTCCAGAGAGTTCCTCCACTGGTTAAATCGTAGAGTTCGTTAAATAAAGCCATTTTGAACCAGTCAGGTAAATCTGATTTTGCCAAAATGGGATTTTGCCAATCTTGAATGAGCGATCGCCAATTCTGATATTCTTTAAGAGCAGTAGTGGCAATCTGCCAAGCATTCTCACCATTACAACCAAAAAAGTCTGTATATCTGCGGTAATAGTTCACTCCTGCTGCAAATTCTGTAACGGGAAAATCCCAACTTAGCACCAAGGGAACTTCTAAATTTTCCCCAGGTTGCAAAGTGAAACGCACCGCAATTGCTGCACCTAATCTGGTATTTTCATCTGCGGGAGTTTCATCTATATAATTAGGTAAAGAACCATTTGCAGAGAAACTTTGCCAAACATCTTCACCATTACCCACAGGATTAAATCGGGAATGATAGAATATTTCCACTTGGGGATTTTTAGCAGTCGCAATACACCAAGTTCCGTCTCCTTCTTGGACAGTTTGATGATCAGAAACTTGACCTAAAACACAACCAAAATATTGATGATCTTCTGCTAAACAATTATAATTTCCTTGACTTTCTCCCCAGCGTGGTAGATATTCATAAACAGGACTTCCATCATCTCTAACTCTAACTTCGGGAGATTTTAAAGTATTAGTAAACCAACCGACCATATTTTCCCAAGTTAGCATAATGCTAATGGTAATTGGTGCATTTGTGGGGTTGTGTGCTTTCCACAAGAAAACCGCAACCGGATAACTTGATTCTTGATAATTATCTGCCCAAATTGGCGAAAATTGCTCACAGGTTAATTGAGTTTTTAAGACATTTTCATAAACAAACCAACTGCGGGGATAAAGTGCGTGATATGTACCTGAATTCTGTTCCTGAGACTGTGGATACCATTGCCAAGATTGCAGTGTATGATCTTCTGGAGGTTGGGTAGATAATGCGTAAGCTTGTCCAGATTCAAAAATACTAAATTGACAAGCGGGAACAGTTTTAAAAGTATGTTCTCCCCCGTCAATGTGCCACAGGTTAAAGTCTCCCCGTGAAGAACGTCCTATACACCCTGCACCAAAGCCACCAAGGGGCATTCCGTGCCAGGGACCATCATCAATATTACTGGGATAACGGACGGTGTAGGGGTTCTCCCAGCCTAAGCCAATGGGACGTTTCCAGGTGCAGGGGGGAATTTGTGGGTGGTTTGTCATGGTTTGAGTTTCAAGGTTGACGCTAAGGAAGACTAGCGAAAGATAACAGAAAATCAGGAAATAATGCAATAATTCATTACAAGCTTGATCAACTTACTAACCATTTAAAATCAGACGATAGCTAGGTTCGTAAGTCGTGTAGAAAATCATTTAATGATTCATTTAATGATTTATTAAATGATTTTTTGCAAGACACTAAAAACCATAGTTGTCAGCAAAGGATATTAGGTAAAATAAATAGTCAATAAAAAACCAGCTAGGAACTAACTTAGCTGGTTATTTTTGTGTGTAAAATACCTTACTTACATTTTATCACTAAGTAATTTATTAATCATCTCCTGTTGCTGCTTTAACTGTTCTTTAAGCATTTCTAATTCTGTTTTCTGATCATCTGCTTGTGATTGATTAGCGGGTAATTCTGGATTAATTTGGTTAGCTCTATCAGAGATATCTTGGTAATGCTTCTCTGATACTTTTTCGTTATGTCCACACCACGCTGATACTATTTTTTCATCACGCCCTAAATCAAAAACTTGATGAGTGATGAATGTATGACGGGTATTATAACAAGGCAGGTATTTTCTTAATTTACCCTGCTCTATAAGAGTAGGAATTATGCCTATAATCTTAGAAGTAGAAGTGCCAGTAGTGCCTCTCCAGTTAGCTCTAAGTGTACCATCTTTGACTATTTTCCCGTCAACCTTGAATACTATATCATTATCTTTTCCTTGTGGTATTGACTTTAACAATTCCCATAACTCACCATTCTTAGGCATAGGGAACATTCTAATTAATGAACCATTTTTATGATTCTTTAATGGGTAAAATGACTTGGTAAGATTATTGTAAGTCCTCCTAATCAAAATTCTTTCTCTGTCAAATGAAACATCACACCACATCATCCCAATAGCCTCACCCGTCCTGCATCCTGTAAGAAACTTAAAAGCTAAAATGTCATACCATTTAGCTTTAGTTTTGTGATTACCAGATATTGAGTATTATAGCACCATTGACACCTAGCGCGATGTGTAATTTTTCTCAAGTCATGGGTGAGAACTATATTTTCATTGCTGGAATTTTAGATAATTTTAATTAATAGATATTTTCCCGATTCCTTTTTAATAGTAACTTTGACTACGTTTAGTATTTTTTCAAGAGTTCCAAATAGACGGCAAAATATATTATAATATTGTTACATATTTGTTAAGAAAGGTTACACGACTCTTAACAAAAGGAAATATGGTTTATGGTTGTTCCCCGTGAGAAGAATGCACCACATGAAGTTGTTATCGTTGGTGGTGGCTTTGGTGGATTGTATGCAGCAAAGGCTCTTGCTAAGGCAAAAGTAAATGTTACTCTCATTGATAAACGGAATTTTCATTTATTTCAGCCGCTTTTATATCAAGTTGCCACAGGTACACTATCACCTTCTGATATTTCCGCACCATTGCGATCTGTATTCAGCAAAAGCAAAAATACAAAAGTGTTGTTGGGAGAAGTAAGTGATATTAATCCCAAAGCGCAACAAGTTATTTTGGGTGATGAAATAGTCCCTTATGATACATTAATTCTGGCCACTGGTGCCAACCATTCCTATTTTGGTAAGGATAATTGGAAAGAATTTGCTCCTGGTTTGAAAACTGTGGAAGATGCCATAGAAATGCGTCGGCGGATATTTTCAGCCTTTGAAGCCGCAGAAAAAGAAAGTGATCCGGTAAAACGTCGGGCTTTGTTAACTTTTGTGATTGTGGGAGGAGGTCCAACTGGTGTAGAATTGTCCGGTGCGATCGCTGAATTAGCATACCAAACCCTCAAAGAAGATTTCCGCAACATTGACACTTCAGAAACGAAAATTTTACTATTGCAAGGGGGCGATCGCATTCTCCCACACATTGCCCCAGAATTATCAAAAGTAGCAATAGAATCTTTACAAAAGTTGGGTGTGGTTATTCACACTCAAACCAGAGTCACAAATATTGAAAATGACATTGTTACTTTCAAGCAAAACGGTGAATTGACAGAAATTCCCTCAAGAACTATCTTGTGGGCAGCCGGTGTGCAAGGTTCAGCTTTGGGGACAATCCTCGCTGAACGCACAGATGTAGAGTGCGATTTCTCTGCCAGAGTAATTGTCGAACCTGACTTGACTATCAAGGATTATAAAAACATTTTCGTAATTGGAGACTTAGCTAATTTCTCCCATCAAAATGGTAAACCCTTACCTGGTGTTGCCCCCGTAGCCAAACAAGAAGGAGAGTATGTAGGTAAACTCATTAAACGCCGGCTTCAAGGTCATACTTTGCCAGAATTTAAATACAATGATGTGGGTAGTTTGGCAATGATTGGGCAAAATTTAGCCGTTGTAGATTTAGGTTTCATTAAACTCACAGGTTTCATTGCTTGGATATTTTGGCTAGTAATTCACATCTACTTCTTAATTGAGTTTGACACTAAATTAGTGATAGTAATTCAATGGGCTTGGAATTATATTACTCGCAATCGTCGCTCTCGATTAATTACAGGGAAAGAGGCTTTTTTGGCAACAGAAACTGTTAATAATAGCAGTCATTCCCAGACTACAGAAAAGAAGCAACCAGCCAAACTCTAGAATTTGTGGTTTGTAGTACCACGGCATTAAAATTTATGGGAAAATCCGCCATTCTTTCAACACTGAATTCAATTAGTGTGAGGTGGCGGGTTTAATTGTGAGTGCTACTACGTCTAGTAAATTGGGTGTATTTTTAGTCATTTAATATTCAAAACAATAGCTAAAGCATTACTAATTTCCTGCATAATTTCTTCCGCAACTATTCCCACTTTTTTAATTAGTCGTTGTTGAGAAACTGAACGAATTTGAAAAGTATCTGCTGTGGATAATTTGCTTAAATTATTCTCTGCTGTTGTTTCAATACGTATCATCCAAGGTACTTGTGCAAAAACTTCGTTCTATCCGGTAATAGGTACAATAACCTTTAAGCGTAAAGTACCTATATCATCATTATTAACAATGATACAAGGTCGGGTTTTGCTAATTTCATCCCCTACTGTGGGATCAGCATTATACAGCCAGATTTCACCTCTACGCATAATCTTGGTACTCATAAAAATCTTCATTACAAGTATCAACAAATTCTGTTAAACTGCTTTCTGTTTCATAATAAGAACGCATCATTTCCGCAGCAGCAGTTAAGCTCAGTTTTTGAGGATTTTGCATTTCTTCACGCATGAGTTTTAAGGCAAATTCTATTATCTCTAGTCTTTCGACATTAGGCATTTGTTTAATAGCTTCTAAAATTTGGGGGTTGATCATAATTTGTGGCAATTGTAAGTAGTTTCTATTTTAAAGTAAGATATACTGACTCTGCAACCTTCGTAGGTTGGGTTGTTCGCGTCAGCGTTGCGGAGCAATGGAACGAAACCCAACACCATCCACCAGAATATTATAATTAATGTTGGGTTTCCTTGCGTCAACCCAAACTACGGGGTAAAATCAAGATTATAAAACACAACTTTAATCACAGGATATTTATAGTATGGAATATCGCCGCGCCAAAGTGGCAGGAGGAACATACTTTTTTACAGTCGTGACCCAGAAAAGATAAAAAATATTATGTTTACCCAAAAATGTTTCTTTATTAAGAGATGCTTTTGGTTATGTAATGCGGAAACATCCATTTATTATAGATGCTGTTGTTATTTTACCGGATCATCTCCACTGTATTTGGACTTTACCAGAAAATGATCAGGATTTTTCTACCCGTTGGCGGTTAATTAAAAGTTATTTTAGTCGTAAATGTGAAACTATTTCACCAGAAAATATATCTATATCTAGAAAAAAGAAAAAACAACGGGCTATATGGCAATATCGTTTTTGGGAACATTTAATTAAAGATGAAATTGATTTTCTTTCATCATGTTGAATATATTCATTATAATTCTGTGAAACATGGTTTGGTAACAGCACCAAAGGATTGGGAATATTCCAGTTTTCACCGTGCAGTGCGTCAAGATATGTATGACATGATGTGGGGTGCGGGTGAGGAAATTATTTTTGATGATGATATTGGCAACGAGTAGGTTGGGTTGAATGAAATGAAACCCAACATTAATTTACACCTTTTAATTCTTGCGGAAATAATTGACGATTAGATAAACGGTTTTCATCTAAAGCATTAATCAAATATTCTCCTGTTTCTTGCTGTTCTTGTTCATCACTTTCATCTATCCAAGACTGAAGCACATTAACTCTTCTCAATTGTTTTTCTTTTTGTAGAATAGATTTTTGGATCAGATCCAATGTATAAGTTTCCACAGAAAGTCCTTGCTGTTGTGCTTCCTGTATTAAATACTGTTCTAATTCTGGTGGTAAGTTAAGCGTTAGTGTCATAAGTTTCTGTTGATTGACTTTATATATTTTTAATTTGTGAAGACTAAAGTAATCGTTGTTAAGTTATGTATTTAACTGTCCATCATATTTATGATACCAGTATTCAATAATTAATAAAGATGCTCTGATAAGTTTATTCCAATGTTTGTCATCCATTGATATTTGTTCAGTTGCAGGTCTAAAATGAACTATAGAATTACGAATCTTATAAATCACCTCACCAAGTTTACTTTCTGTATTGCGATATTCCCATAAAAATAGAATATCAATTAAACGATTGATATCCAGCAAGACCCAAAATAAAAACTTCATTGGTAGTTTATTAACTTGTGAGTTCTTACCTTCAATGAAATTTTTCACGTCTTGTAAAAGCTCAATAGCATCCTTAAGAGAATCCTTCGGTGAGTTAGCTATCAATTTATTAATAGCTTCATTTTCTTTTGGTTTCCAACTAATATCGTCTTCAATTTGAGATGAAAAATTGAGTAATGAATCTTTTATACCTAACTTTTTATGAAAATCTTCTAAAAATGATATTGAGAATAATCTTTCTATACATCTGTACACATCCAGAAAAGAATATCTCCAGTAAACAGATACTAAACTAAAAACTAGATTATCATAAGGTATATTTTTTGCACCTTCAAGAAATAACTTTTCAAAAACAAAAATGGTGTCTTCTTCAAATTGTAAAGACCTTATTTGAGGAGTTTTAGTAATATAAAACCCTGATAATTTTAGAAGATTAACAGTAGTTTTGTCATTTATATCACTATCACTTTCAATAAATGAACAGTCATCTTGAATTTTATAAACAAAGATAGTCTCAAAGAACCTGCTAACTACACTATATTCATATAATTCATATTTAGTTGTTTTTGCTTCAGGTGTGTAAAAAATTTGATTAATGATTTGAAGTGGGTCAGCACTTTGTTTGACAGGAATTTTCAGTTCAAAAATTAAAGCAGTAATCATTCCTCCATTTAATTCTTCTACCTGTATTATTTCCGGCTGCGTTGATAGTTGGGTTGTTGCACCAATAGTAACAAAGTATTTGATAACCTGAGATTCATTAGGTTGATTTTCATGTTTAAATTCAAACCATGCTGTTCTGAATGTTGGCAAAATTATTTCTTCATCTTCATCTTTAATTTTTAATTTCTCCAACCATTTTTGCTCATCCTGAGTGTTTAGTTGAATACGTCGTTCATCATCAGTAGATATAGAAATATTAACATTTTTAGACTGAACAAATTCAGCTAATAACCCAAATATGTATTCATTAGCTTTTTTAATACTTCTGGACATAATAATATTAGTATGCCCTCCAGCATGGATTCATATTTTCAACATCAAAATTTTCTTCTATAAGCACTTCAAAAGTTTTGAGAAAAAATTCTCTTTCATTAGATTTTGCTGGTTTTCTACTAATCAATTCATTCAAAGTGACAAAATCTAAAAACTCTCCAATTTCCTCACTATTAAATCTTTGTAATCTTTGTAGCAATTGTTCAGCATTTATTTTGATTTCCTGCCATTTTTGATTTTGCTTTTCTGGTGTATATTTTTTATTTCCTGGTCTACCTAATGTTGCTAAAGCAATAGCAGTTACAAAACCAACACAGGCTGGTTGACTACTAAATAAATCTTTTCCTTCTTTAAAATATCCTTCTATATTTTCACCTTGATAGGATGCAATGGCATTGTCAAATTTAGACAAAAAATAAATTACTTCATAAAAAATATTTGTAAAGTTTTCATTTGATGTTGATTCAATAAAATCTAATTTTGTAAACTCGTCTGCTAATCTTTCCTGAACATCAATTTTTTCTTTTTTAGCTCCAAATACGAGAAATAATTCAATGACATTATCAGCTTGAAACTGTCCAGAACGCTTGCGCCTTCTCTCTTCATTGATTTCCATTATTTCTATATCTGGATACTTTTGCTGTATTTCCTTAATTATCAATTTAAAAACTGTTTCAATTTGTCTTCTGAGATTCCAAGGAACTTGACCGGTATTTAATACCAACATTCTATAAGTTAAACTATTAATTTGTGAAGCAATCCAGAATTCTATCCGAATTTTACGATTTTCAAGTTCATGATTATCGTCTAATACTTCATTCAATGCCTCATTTAAAGCTGAGGTTCTTTGCATACCATCAATGATAGATATATTATCTGGTGGTATTTGGTTAACAAACCGCAAAAATTCGTTATTATTTTCTATTTTTTCTATTGTTGTTAATTGTTCTAAGGGAATAATCGCCCCAATTACAATTGGAGGTAATACTGCTCCAGATTTTATATCTTGCACCATTCTTTTACGAATACGAATTGCTGTTGTTGTTTTTAATGTATCCCTTTGTTTTTCTAAGCCTCCTCTGTTTTGAAAGGCTCGTTGTACCATATTCAAATACTCTTCTACCGTGAATTGAATAATTACCGAGTAACAATTAACTCTGGCATCTTTAATAATATCTAGCTTGTCTACAATTACCATTGATATTCCCTCCATCTATGAATAAATATGATCTAATAAAATATGACTATCAAATAACTGATTAAGATAGCGATGCCTTCGGTGTGCAAAGCGATCGCTCACCGCACCCTACAATCATACCATCTCTTATAATTGATCGGATAACCTGCACACCTACATTTAGGCATGAACCTGTGACCGAAACTGGAAAATACAAAGATACCGTCAACTTACCCAAGACTAACTTCGATATGCGGGCAAACGCAATCAAGCGCGAACCCGAAATCCAAAAATTCTGGGAAGAAAACCACATTTATTCTCAACTGGCTGAAAACAACCCAGGCGAATTATTTATACTGCACGATGGTCCTCCCTATGCTAACGGCCAGTTGCATATTGGTCATGCTTTAAATAAGATTCTCAAAGATATTATTAACCGCTACCATTTGCTCCAAGGTCGTAAAATTCGCTACGTTCCTGGCTGGGATTGTCACGGATTGCCGATTGAGTTGAAAGTTCTGCAAAATATGAAACAGGCAGAACGGCAAAATCTCACTCCTTTGCAATTGCGTCAAAAAGCGAAAGAGTTCGCACTGAAGACCGTAGACGAACAACGAGAAAGCTTTAAACGCTATGGGATTTGGGGTGATTGGGAAAATCCTTATTTAACCTTAAAACCAGAATACGAAGCCGCGCAAATTGGCGTTTTTGGGGAAATGTTCCTCAAAGGTTATATTTATCGCGGTTTAAAGCCTGTGCATTGGAGTCCTAGTTCTAAAACCGCCTTAGCAGAAGCTGAGTTAGAATATCCTGAAGGTCACGTTTCTCGCAGTATTTACGCCGCTTTCCCGGTAGTGAAGGTTGCCGAAGGGCTAAAAGCTAGTTTGGATGGCTTCTTGCCTGATTTGGGTGTGGCTGTGTGGACTACTACCCCCTGGACTATTCCCGGTAATTTGGCTGTGGCTGTAAATGGTGCGTTGGAGTATGCGGTTGTGGAGGTTTCGCGCAAAGACGCACAAGGAGCAAAGGCGCAAAGGGAATGCAGATATCTAATTGTTGCGGCTGAGTTGGTGGAACGGTTGGGAGAGGTTTTGGATTGTGAGTTAACGGTGAAAGCCAAGTTCGCGGGGAAGGATTTGGAAGGTACTACTTATCGTCATCCGCTTTTTGACCGTGAAAGTCCGGTGGTGGTTGGTGGTGATTATATCACTACTGAGTCGGGGACTGGGTTGGTTCATACTGCTCCTGGTCATGGTCAAGAGGATTACATTGTTGGTCAACGTTACGGTTTGCCGATTCTTGCCCCTGTTGATGATAGTGGGAATTTTACGGATGAGGCTGGTAAGTTTTCTGGCTTGAATGTTTTGGGTGAGGGGAATCAAGCGATTATTGATGCTTTAAGCGAGGCTGGTTATCTGTTGAAGGAGGAGGCTTATCCTCACAAGTATCCTTATGATTGGAGAACGAAGAAACCGACGATTTTCCGCGCTACTGAACAATGGTTTGCTTCTGTGGCTGGTTTTCGGGATGAGGCTTTAAAGGCTATTTCATCTGTGCGTTGGATTCCCGCACAAGGTGAAAACCGCATCACGCCAATGATAGCAGAAAGATCCGATTGGTGTATTTCTCGTCAACGTTCCTGGGGTGTGCCGATTCCCGTGTTCTATGATGAAGCGACTGGGGAAATTTTGCTGAATGCGGACACGATTAACCACGTTCAAGCTATTATTGCCGAAAAGGGTTCTGATGCTTGGTGGGAGTTGTCGGTAGAGGAGTTGTTACCGGAAGCATACCGCAATAATGGCAAGACTTACCGCCGGGGTACAGATACAATGGATGTTTGGTTTGATTCTGGTTCTTCTTGGGCGGCTGTGGCGAAGCAAAGACCGGAGTTACGCTATCCCGCTGATATGTATTTGGAAGGTTCTGACCAACATCGCGGTTGGTTTCAATCTTCTTTGTTAACTAGTGTCGCGGTTAATGGCATTGCACCTTATAAAACTGTGTTAACTCATGGTTTCGTCTTGGATGAAAATGGCCGGAAAATGAGCAAATCGGTGGGAAATGTGGTAGACCCTCAATTGATGATTCAAGGTGGGACTAATCAAAAACAACAACCTGCTTATGGTGCAGATGTTTTGCGGTTGTGGGTTTCTTCGGTTGATTATTCTGGTGATGTGCGTCTGGGTGGTAACATCATCAAGCAATTAGCTGATGTGAGAAATAAGATTCGCAACACGGCGCGGTTTTTATTGGGGAGTTTGCATGATTTTGATCCTCAGAAGGATGTTGTAGCTTTTGATGATTTACCAGATTTGGATAAATATATGCTGCACCGCATTCGTGAGGTGTTTAATGAGGTGACGGACGCTTTTGATAGTTTCCAGTTTTTCCGCTTTTTCCAAACTGTGCAGAATTTCTGCGTTGTGGATTTGTCGAATTTCTATTTAGATGTTGCCAAGGATAGATTATATATCAGTTCTGCTGATGCTTTCCGTCGTCGGAGTTGTCAAACGGTTTTGCAAATTGCTTTGGAGAATTTAGCGATCGCCATTGCTCCCGTTCTATGTCATACTGCGGAAGATATCTGGCAATTTATCCCCTACGAAACCCAATATAAATCAGTTTTTCAAGCTGGTTGGGTGCAGGTTGATGATAAGTGGGATAATCCCGAATTAGCAGAATTTTGGAAAACACTGCGACGGATTCGTGGTGATGTTAATAAGGTTTTAGAACAAGCACGGACAGAAAAGTTAATTGGTTCTTCTTTAGAAGCTATTGCATTGATTTATCTTAGTGATGAAAAATTACGCACTGCTATCGAACCTTTGAATGTTAGCGGGAATGGAATTGATGAATTAAGATATTTGTTCCTCACTTCTGAAGTCCAATTATTAGATACTCCTGAGACATTAAAAGGATTGAAAACCCTGCGAGTTCAAGGTGAAGATAATTGGGATATTGGGGTAGTTAATGCCGCAGACTATGAACATGAAGGGAAATCTTATCACAAATGCGATCGCTGTTGGAATTATTCGCCCCATGTTGGTGAATCGGCAGAACATCCATTATTGTGTGAACGCTGTATTCCCGCATTAGCTGGAGAATTTTAAAATCATGTAGGGGTTTAGCATTGCTAAACCCTTATACGATACGCAACAATGTTTTTCTTACCAATGGTTTTAAAAATGCAACCCAATATCATCATGAATGATGATCAATTTTTTAATTTCTGTCAGTTAAACCGTGATTTGAGAATTGAACGTAACCATCTTGGAGATTTATTAATTAGGGACTTCCAGGAAATAAATTATCCCAATAAATAAATGAACAAACGAACCACAGAGGCACAGAGAACACAGAGAGAGAAGAAATAGGGAGGGTTTTTGCGTTAGTTTTGGGACATTTTTTTATTTGGAAGTCTCTTATGTCTCCTACAGATTCAGAAACAGGTGGACGTAATTTTAATTTAATCGGTGAATTAGGTGTTTGGACAAAGCAAAATGGTACAGGAGTAGGATTTGGTTCTAGTGGTGGTTTTACCTTACCCAATGGTGCAGTCCGTTCTCCTGACGCAGCTTGGATAAACCGCACAAAATGGGAAGCAATACCAGCAGAACAAAGGAAAAAATTTGCTCCTATTTGTCCTGAGTTTATTATTGAATTGCGTTCAGAAACTGATAATTTAAAGATTCTGCAAGAAAAGATGCAAGAATATATAGATAATGGTACACAATTAGCTTGGTTAATTGATAGAAAACAACGGAAAGTATTTATTTATCGTCCTAGTCAAGCTGTAGAAGAATTAGACAATCCCCAAACATTAACTGGTGAGAATTTATTACCCGGATTTGTTTTAGATTTAAGTCAGATTTGGTAATAAATAACAGTAGAACCTAGATATTGTAAAAACTAATAAATCTATTAATTTATCCGTCTTTATCTGCGTTCATCTGCGTTCATCTGCGTACCCTTCGGGAAGCAAGCTACAATCATTCTTGAAATCTTATTTGGTAATAAATAAATTGTATTCCAGCTTTAGCGAGAGAATTTTTCCTCTAATCTTGCTTGGAAAGAATTTGGCTGAATTAAGCAGTAAGAACCAAGACGATGTTCTTGTGGGGCGATTTTTTTAGTTAACTTTGCTAAAATGGGTTTTGGGACTTCAGCGGTATGACGTTGGGTTAATACTGGCATTTCTTGCCAACAACTCCGGCAAAACCAGTAATTTTCAGCACCACGGATATGGTGTAAAAGAAAGTCGGAACAGCAAGGGCATTGGGGCATAATAGTTTCAAGTCCTTTGTTAAAAGTGTTCGGCTAAATCCAGTCATGTAATAAATTGAGATAAATTAAAACTTGTTATGTATATTCCTTAATTTTAACTCTCAAGCAGGGGGGAATTATGAGAATACTTACAAGAACAATATATTACGTAATATTTCGCTATATTAGCTATACATTTATTTATACTCTAAACTAGAGTAATCTTAAATGGAGGATGCCATTTAGACATCTGGTAGTCAATCCCGTTCCCTGCTATATATCCTCGCAACATCCTCAAACTCTCCGTGCATAAACAGAATGGGTTCTGAATTAAATAACAGTAGCTATTTAAGGAATCTCAGAATATGTTGGAAATTAAACGCAATCAAGAAAATAGCCAAATTCATCAAGAAGCTTTAGTATTACCCTTTAATGCTGTGGGAATTGCAGATATTCCCCTAGTAGGTGGTAAAAACGCTTCCTTAGGGGAAATGATTCAACAACTAAGTTCCCAAGGTGTGAAAGTTCCCACGGGATTTGCGACTACGGCTTATGCTTATAGATACTTTATTACTGGGGCTGGTTTAGAAGTAAAACTGAGAAAGATTTTTGCAGATTTAGATGTGGAGGATATGGCTAATTTGCAAGAATGTGGCAAACAAGCCAGATCATTAATGTTAGAAACCCCATTTCCGCTAGAATTGCAAGAAGCGATCGCTAGATCCTATCAAAGTTTATGTCAAGAATATAGTATAGATACTGATGTGGCTGTTCGTTCTAGTGCCACAGCCGAAGACTTACCAGATGCTAGTTTTGCGGGACAACAGGAAACTTACCTGAATGTTCATGGCATTAAAAGCGTATTAGAATCTTGCCATAAATGCTTTGCTTCTATCTTCACAGACAGGGCTATTTCCTACCGACAAATGAGAGGTTTTGATCATTTTGAAGTAGCGCTATCAGTGGGTGTCCAAAAAATGGTACGTTCAGATTTAGCATCTTCTGGGGTGATGTTTTCCATAGACACCGAAACAGGTTTTCAAAATGCTGCTTTAATTACCGCTGCTTATGGTTTAGGTGAAAACATTGTTCAAGGTGCAGTTAATCCCGATGAATATTTGGTATTTAAACCAACTTTAAAACAAGGATATAAACCCATTCTCCAAAAACGGTTGGGAACAAAAGAAATTAAAATGGTTTATGATCTAGGTGGGTCAAAATTAACTAAAAATATTTCTGTCCCTCAACTTGAACGTCATCAATTTGCCCTCAATGATCAAGAAATCCTCCAACTAGCAAAATGGACTTGTATCATTGAAGATCATTATTCCCAAGTTCGGGGAATAGCCACACCAATGGATATTGAATGGGCAAAAGATGGGATAACAGGAGAATTATTTATTGTCCAAGCTAGACCAGAAACCGTTCAATCTCAAAAATCAAAAACCGTCCTCAGAACTTATCAACTCCAGGAAAAAAGTCAAGTTTTATTAACTGGTCGTAGCGTAGGCGAAATGATAGGTCAAGGTAAAGCTAGAGTTATTCTAGATGTGCCAGATATTAACCTATTTCAAGCCGGAGAGGTGTTAGTTACTAACCGCACAGACCCAGACTGGGAACCGATTATGAAAAAAGCCAGCGCTATTGTCACTAACTCTGGGGGGAGAACCTGTCATGCATCAATTATTGCCAGAGAAATGGGTATTCCTGCTATAGTTGGTTGTGGGAATGCGACTACAGTTTTAGAAACTGGACAAGAAATTACTGTTAGTTGTGCGGAAGGGGAAACAGGTCAAGTTTATGCAGGTTTATTAAACTTTGAAATTCAAGAATTACCATTAGATAATTTACCTCGAACCCGCACTAAAATTATGATGAATGTGGGTAATCCAGAAGAAGCTTTAGGTTTGACAGCAATTCCTAATGATGGTGTTGGTTTAGCGAGAATGGAATTTATCATTGCTAATCATATTAAAGCCCATCCTTTAGCATTATTACATTTTGACGAATTAGAAGACGAACTTGCCAAATATAAAATTAGCGAATTAACGGCACAATATGAAGATAAAGCCGAATTCTTTATTGCCAAATTAGCGCAAGGTATCGGCACAATTGCCGCAGCATTTTATCCCAAACCTGTAATTGTCCGTTTATCTGACTTCAAAAGTAATGAATATGCCAACCTTTTAGGAGGTAGACAATTTGAACCCAAAGAAGAAAATCCGATGATTGGTTGGCGTGGTGCTTCTCGTTATTATGATCCTCGTTATCGTGAAGGTTTTGCTTTAGAATGTCAGGCAATGAAACGGGTAAGAGAAGAAATGGGTTTAACCAATATGATTCTCATGGTTCCCTTTTGTCGTACTCCTCAAGAAGGAAAACAGGTATTAGCAGAAATGGCAAAAAATGGCTTAGTCAAAGGTGAAAATGGCTTAGAAGTTTACGTCATGTGCGAGTTACCAAGTAACGTTTTATTAGCTGATGAATTTAGTCAGGTTTTTGATGGTTTCTCCATTGGTTCTAATGATTTAACCCAATTAACATTAGGATTAGATCGAGATTCTGAATTAGTGGCACATTTATTTGATGAACGCAATGAAGCTGTTAAAAGAATAATAGCAAAAGCCATAACTACTGTTAAACAAAATAATCGCAAAATTGGTATTTGTGGACAAGCACCCAGTGATTATCCAGAATTTGCTCGTTTTTTAGTTGAACAAGGTATAGATTCTATTAGTCTCAACCCTGATTCTGTGATTAAGACAATGTTAGAAATTGCGAAAGCAGAAACAGGGGAATAGGGGAATAGGTAATTGGTAATTGGTGATTGGTAATAGGTAATTGGTAACAGTTTTACAACTAACAACTGACAACTGTACGGGCGAAGCATTTGGAGAACTATTTTTGGCAATGACCGATAATTTATCTTCCAAATGCTTCGCCCCTACTAACAACTGACAACTGTACGGGCGAAGCATTTGGAGAACTATTTTTGGCAATGACCGATAATTTATCTTCCAAATGCTTCGCCCCTACTGACAACTGACAACTGTACGGGCGAAGCATTTGGGGAACTATTTTTGGCAATGACCGATAATTTATCTTGCAAATGCTTCGCCCCTACTAACAACTGACAACTGTACGGGCGAAGCATTTGGGGAACTATTTTTGGCAATGACCGATAATTTATCTTGCAAATGCTTCGCCCCTACTAACAAATAACAACTGTACGGGCGAAGCATTTGGGGAACTATTTTTGGCAATGACCGATAATTTATCTTCCAAATGCTTCGCCCCTACTAACAACTGACAACTGTACGGGCGAAGCATTTGGAGAACTATTTTTGGCAATGACCGATAATTTATCTTCCAAATGCTTCGCCCCTACTAACAAATAACAACTGTACGGGCGAAGCATTTGGAGAACTATTTTTGGCAATGACCGATAATTTATCTTCCAAATGCTTCGCCCCTACCTGACAACTGACAACTAACAACTGACCAATATGCAAACAAAAAATGTAGAGTTGGATCTCTCAGATCCTTGTTTTTTACTTACCACATTACAAGAACTTCGTCAATCTGTTGATCAGGAAGGCAGGGAAATATTTGAACGCTGGAAAAAGCAAATTCACCGACAATCTTTTATTAAAAGTAGTCTCAATCTTGCCTATTATTTGGCACTGAGAAGACACGATTTACGAGAACTGCAAGCGGCTTTAATGCCTTGGGGTTTGTCCTCATTGGGGAGGATAGAAGCTAAGGTTTTACCTACCTTAGATGCGGTGATTGCCACCTTACAGGCAGTTTGTCACACAGATAATGATTCTATCATTATACATCCACCTTTGGACGCATTTTTTGAGGGCGATCGCCTTCTCCAACAAAATACCGAAGATTTATTTGGTAACACCCTCGATAACCGTCGAGTTAGAATCATGGTAACGTTGCCAAATGAAGCCGCTACCAATTACGAATTTCTGCGGGATATCATTCGGCAAGGAACCAATTGTGTGAGAATTAATTGCGCCCATGATACCCCCGGTGAATGGTTAGCCATGATTAACAATGTCAAACAAGCAGAATTAGAATTAGAATCTTCTTGTAAAATTCTCATGGATTTGAGTGGTCCCAAAACCAGAATTAAATTTGTTCTTACCCCCAGTCCCAAACAACGAATATTTAAAGGTGAATCTCTCCTCCTTACCCATGAGTTACCCACTACTATTGATTCTGAATTTTTTCAAGCCAGTTGCACAATTCCAGAAGTATTAAAACAACTGAAAATTGGTACAATAGTCTGGATTGATGATGGCCGGATTGGTGCTTGTGTTGAGTCAATTACATCTGAGGGAGTATGGTTAAAAATTACCCATGCCCGTCTTAAAGGTGAAAAACTATTACCAGAAAAAGGCATTAATTTTCCTGACACTGAATTACATTTGAGTTCTTTAACAGAAAAAGATCAACAAGATTTAGATTTTATTACCACTCATGCTAATCAAGTTAATATTATCGGCTATTCCTATGTGCAAACACCCGCAGATATTCAGCTTTTACAACAGGAATTAGCGGTAAGATTACCAGAAAATTCTCCCACACCTGCCATAGTGGCGAAAATCGAAACACCCTTAGCCGTTAGCAATTTGCCAGAATTAATTATTCAAGCCGCTGGAAAACAACCCTTTGGAATTATGATTGCCAGAGGAGATTTGGCGCTGGAAATTGGTTATCAACGACTGGCGGAAATTCAAGAGGAGATATTATGGTTATGTGAGGCTGCCCATATCCCCGTAATTTGGGCAACTCAAGTCTTAGAAAATCTCGTCAAACATGGAATGCCTTCACGGGCAGAAATCACTGATGCTGCCATGTCAGAACGGGCAGAGTGTGTCATGCTCAATAAGGGTGATTATATTATTGAAGCTGTGGCTATTTTAGATGATGTTCTCACCAGAATGCAAGCCCACCAAGTTAAAAAAACACCCCAACTACGGGCTTTACATTCTTGGTAATTGGTAATAGAAAATAGACATCTGGTGAAAATTAAATATGCGTGACTTACAACCCTTGTAGAGATGTTCCATGGAACGTCTCTACGTTCTTTTGTGGAGATGTCTAAGAGGTTGTTTGAAAAGTATTAGATGAAACCGATAATCTCCAAAAACCTAACCCCCCAGCCCCCCTTCCCTACGAGGGAAGGGGGGTTTCAAAGCCTCTCCCCTTGCAGGGGAGAGGTTTGGAGAGGGGTCAGTCTATACATTCAAAACTTTTCAAACACCCTCTAATATATCCAAAGTTCTCTCCTGTCAATGTGGTTACAAAACTATATATTTAAATTGTGAATACTTACTATTTGAAATGTTTACAAAATTAAAGTTTCATATATAGAATATTCAGGGTACAATCTAATTAATTGCTCAAAAATCAATTAAATGATATTTATATTACCAACAACAATCATTTGGTTAAATTGTACGTAATTTTTTGAAATAAATTTTCTCACTCCAAACCCTTGCTATCCATATCTATCAAATTTATTAACTAATGATTTGTAGATTTTAATCGGTATGACATTAGTTACAGTATCATCTACTAATCAGATTAACCAATGGACGCATTCACTAACAGATTTCACCGAAAATTGATTAATTTACCTAATTTACATCAAATTATTCATTATTCTCCCTTAACTATTAGTCCTGATAGTTGTGTGATGGATGCTATTAACTTGATGAATCAACAACAAGATCATAAAGTTACAGTTAATAACCCGATCCATCAAGTAACCGACTATGTTTTAGTAGTAGAGGGAAAGCAATTACAAGGAATATTTACTATTAAAGATGTATTGAGAGTAATTACCTTAAATACCGACCTATCAGCGGTAAAAATGGCAGACGTGATGACTCAGCCGCTAATTACTCTCAAATATTCAGCATCTGAGCATATTTTGACAGTGTTTGCACTTTTACAGCAGCATTCTATTCACTATTTACCAATAGTAGATGATAAAGACAACTTAATCGGTATTGTCACTGAAGCAAACTTGCTGCAAGCCTTAAATATAGAAAAAATGATTGGTGTGGTTGAGGCATTGCAGGAAAATTTGCTAGATTTGAAGACAGAACACATACCAATTAATGAACAACTGGAAGTAATCCGTAAGCAAACTCATAATCATTTACAAGAATGGGCAAAAAAACAAGTTGACGAGAATTTACAAATTAATCGAGAACTGCAAGAAACTTTAGAAGAACTGCAAATTGCCGAAGAAGAACTACGTCAACAAAATGAACAACTAATCTATTCTCGGCAAATTACTGAAGCAGAACGACTGCGTTATCAAAATTTATTTGAATTTGCACCTAATGGTTATTTAGTAACTGATGCTTTAGGGATAATTCAGCAAGCTAATCATGGGGCAGCATCCTTACTATCTGTCCGTCAAGATCATCTTGTTGGCAAACCATTAGTAGTTTTTATTGCTGAAGAAGATCGTTCTCAATTTGTATCCCGGTTAAAAAAATTGCATGAATTACAGGAATGGGAAATGAATTTCCAGTCCCGTAAAGGTTTACTCTTTTCTGCTAGTGTGAGAGTAAATTCTATGGTTGATAATGAGGGTAAACGGACTGGTTGTTTATGGTCAATATCTGATATTAGCGACAGGAGAAAATTAGAAGCAGCACTCCGTCAAGATAGCGATGTCTTGGAAGTTCGGGTAAAAGAACGCACGGCAGAATTAGTGATTGCCAATAAGCGATTGCAAGAAGAAATCATTGAACGGCAACATATTCAAGCGTCCTTACAAGAAAGTGAAGCCCGACTCACCTTAGCACTAGAAGCAGGTAATATTGGGATCTGGGATTGGCATATCCAAACCAATGAAACTCTCTGGTCTCCTACCATGGGTTTAATGTATGGTTTACCTCTCAATAGTTCCTGTCCTAGTATTGAAGACTTTCTCAATTTAATCTATCCTGAAGACCGTCAGCATTTTCAAAACTGTGTCAGTCATTCCCTGGCGAAAAAAGTTGATTTTGTCTGTGAACATCGGATAGTGGATTGTGATGGTATCCTACATTGGTTGAGTTCTAGAGGAAAAGTTTACTGTAACGAAAATGATCGGCCAATCCGCATGATTGGCACAACTAGAGACATTTCTGAACGTAAACAAACGCAACGGCAAATATATGAACAAGCGGCCCTATTAGATATTGCGACTGATGCAATTTTTGTCCGAGATTTTCAAGCCCAAATCGTCTTTTGGAATCAGGGGGCAGAGAGGATATATGGTTGGGAACGTCAGGAAGTTTTAGGTAAGAATCCCAAGGATATTTTTTACGATTCAACTTCCCATGAACAAGAGATAATCGCCCTAAAAACTGTAGTTACATCGGGAAGTTGGGAGGGTGAGTTACGCAAACGCACACAATCAAACCAACTAATTATTGTTCAAAGTCGCTGGACATTGATGTTAGATACTGATGGACAACCTAAATCTATTCTCACAGTAGATACTGATATTACAAAAAATAAACAACGAGAAGAGCAATCTTTACGCGCTCAAAGAATGGAAAGTATTGGAACTTTAGCTGGAGGCATTGCCCACGATATCAATAATATCTTAACACCAATTTTAGCATCTGCTCAATTACTCAAAAGTAGTAGATTATCTGAAGAAAAACATAAAGATCGTCGTCAGCAAATGCTGACAATTATTGAAAATAATGCGAAACATGGTGCAGAACTAGTCAAACAATTGTTATCCTTTGCCAAAGGTGTTGAAGGCAAACAGACGATTGTGCAGATTAATGATTTGATCAGCGATATTATCTACTTGGTCAGTCAAACATTTTCCAAATCCATCACATTTTCTAAGCATATTCACCCTAAATTATGGACAGTGCTTGCGGATAAAACCCAACTGCATCAAGTATTAATAAACTTAGTGGTTAATGCTGCTGATGCTATGCCTGACGGTGGATGTCTCTCTGTTTCTACAGAAAATTTGTATCTTGATGAAGAGATGATCCAGATAAATCATCATGCTACAGTTGGGAATTATATTGTGATTACGGTTAGAGATACGGGGACGGGAATGTCACCGGAAATATTAGAAAGAATATTTGAGCCATTTTTTACCACTAAGGATTTTGGTAAAGGCACAGGATTAGGACTATCAACAGTGTTAGGAATTATTAAAAGTCATAAGGGGTTTATTAATGTTGAAAGTCAAATTGGACTTGGTAGCGTATTTCAGATATTTTTACCATCAGTTAACCAAGAAGTTTCCCCTTTAGAATCCGATCATCAAGAAATATCTCAAGGACAGGGAGAACTAATTTTAGTAGTAGATGATGAAGCCCATATCCGGGAAGTTACAACAACCATTTTAGAAGCCTACAATTATCAAGTTCTTACCGCTAAAAACGGCGTGGAAGCAATCAATACTTACAACCAATACCGGGATCAAATCAGAGTAGTATTGATGGATATAATGATGCCAGGAATGAATGGAAATTCCGCCATTTGCAAGTTAAAAGAAATCAACCCCCAGGTGCTAATAATTGCTTGTAGTGGATGCAATATAGAGAATATGTTAGAGCCAAATAATGAATCTCAAGTTACAGCAATTTTATCAAAACCCTATACTAATGAAGAGTTATTGGCAAAATTAAATTTTGTCCTCAAGTAAGTTGTCAGTAGGGGCGAAGCATTTGGAAGATAAATTATCGGTCATTGCCAAAAATAGTTCTCCAAATGCTTCGCCCGTACAGTTGTCAGCATTTGGAAGATAAATTATCGGTCATTGCCAAAAATAGTTCTCCAGATGCTTCGCCCGTACAGTTGTCAGTAGGGGCGAAGCATTTGGAAGATAAATTATCAGTCATTGCCAAAAATAGTTCTCCAAATGCTTCGCCCGTACAGTTGTCAGTAGGGGCGAAGCATTTGGAAGATAAATTATCAGTCATTGCCAAAAATAGTTCTCCAAATGCTTCGCCCGTACGTCGGTTGTCAATTATTCATTTTTGAATATTTTGAACAGATTTTTGGGGATTACAGCACTTATGCTCATAGAATTGACCGATTGATGAGACTTTTACTTTTTTTTGGCAAATTTTATGACACCTCAAGAGTTTTTAGAAAAGTTGGCAACAGCCGCAACAGACCCCGAAAAACTGATAGTTTTTGCAGAATACTTGGATACAACTGCCTTGGATCATGCCACAGCCCCAAGATGGAGAAGTCTTTCTTATAGTAACGAAATTGAAATGGCGCTTAAAAATGTAGCTTTTCATCTAGAAGCGCTCGCTGAAGCTGAGTAATACGTAAGGGGGGCAGGAGGTAGGGAGTAGGGGGAGTAGGGGGAGTAGGGGGAGTAGGGGGAGTAGGGGGAGTAGGGGGAGTAGGGGGAGTAGGGGGAGTAGGGGGAGTAGGGGGAGTAGGGGGAGTAGGGGGAGTAGGGGGAGTAGGGGGAGTAGGGGGAGTAGGGGGAGTAGGGGGAGTAGGGGAGATTATTTATCTTTCTATTACCTATTACCTATTACCTATTACCCATTACCTATTACCTATTACCTATTGCCTCTTACTTTATTCACCAATATATATACCTAAAGACCGAGCGGTTTGGACTAAATCACCTTGAGGATTAACAAGAGAGGGATTATTATCTATCACATCTTGAATGGGGAAAGTGACAACTTTGCCATTTTGCCAAGCTAACATTTGATCATATTGATTTTGGGCAATTAAATCAACTGCAACTTTACCAAACATAGTAGCTGTGAGACGGTCTAAAGCTGAGGGGATACCACCACGCTGAATATGTCCTAATACAGAAACTCTGGTATCAATCAGGTGATTACTACAATTAGCAATTTTTTCGGCAATATATTGACCTTGACCACATTTAGTTCGGCTTCGCTCACTATCAATAGCAGTAGTACAAATAGAAGGATTATCGGCATCTTCTGCACAAACAGATATCCCTTCAGCAACCACAATAATAGCAAATTTTTTTTGCCAACAATCGCGTAATTCGGTCAGATGATGACATATTCCTTGAATAGTATAGGGGACTTCGGGAATTAAAATCACATCAGCACCGCCGGCAATTCCTGAGTGTAAAGCTAAATGTCCGGAGCTGCGTCCCATAACTTCGATAATCATCACTCGGTCATGACTAGCAGCAGTAAAGATCAGACGATTAATAGCATCAACAATTGTATTAATTGCCGTATCAAAGCCGATTGAACGTTCTGTAAAAGCGACATCATGATCAATAGTTTTGGGGATAGCAATTAAATTCCAATTACCTAAAACGGCTAATTGATGAATAATATTTAAACTACCATCTCCACCGACAATAATTAAAGCATTTAGAGCGATCGCTTTATAACCGGCTAATATTTCATCAGCATGGGCTAAAGTATCTCCTTTATTAATACTACCTAAAATTGTTCCCCCCATATTTAGTAAAGGGTCAATCCCGCGTAAATCCCAACCATGTATACTTAACGGCACAGTTTTCCGTTCTAGCAACCCTTGGGTAGCGTAAGGAATCCCCACTACTTCCCAATCAAAAGTCCGTGTGGCATGACTCACAACAGCGCGAATCACACAATTTAGACCCGGACAGTCACCACCACTGGTAAGAATACCAATACGTTTTTTCATTGTTTGTCAGTTGTTAGTTGTCGGTAGGGGCGAAGCATTTGGAAGATAAATTATCGGTCATTGCCAAAAATAGTTCTCCAAATGCTTCGCCCGTACAGTTGTTAGTTGTCGGTAGGGGCGAAGCATTTGGAAGATAAATTATCGGTCATTGCCAAAAATAGTTCTCCAAATGCTTCGCCCGTACAGTTGTTAGTTGTCGGTAGGGGCGAAGCATTTGGAAGATAAATTATCGGTCATTGCCAAAAATAGTTCTCCAAATGCTTCGCCCGTACAGTTGTTAGTTGTCAGTAGGGGCGAAGCATTTGCAAGATAAATTATCGGTCATTGCCAAAAATAGTTCTCCAAATGCTTCGCCCGTACAGTTGTTAGTTGTTAGTTATTACCTATTACCTAACTTTTTGTATAAACTCTACCCGAATCTGGATTATAGGTTTGCAAAGCCTTCATATATTGAGCGCGTTCAAAAGCACTAGGATTAGGACATTTTAACTGGCTCATGGTACCTTGCATTTGCTTGACAGATTCATATTCATGTATTTTCATCCATTCCCGTAGGTCTTTTTCTAAACACTGAATATGAGCAATTCCCTCTCTTAATAATACAGAACACAACATAGTTATATTTGCTCCCACCATCAACATTTTAATCACATCATAGGCATTATGAATACCGCTAGTTGCAGCCAAACTACCCTGAATATGACCATAGAGAATGGCTATCCAGCGCAGGGGTAAACGCATGGCTTGGGGGGTACTTAAAAGTACATGAGGTTCGACTTCTAAATTTTCTAAATTAATATCTGGTTGATAAAACCGATTAAATAATACTAATCCATCAGCCCCGGCATGATCTAAACGTTTGGCGATATTTGCAGTATTAGTAAAGTAAGGACTGAGTTTTACGGCTACAGGAATAGTGACGGCGGCTTTAACAGATGTGAGAATATCAAGATAATTTTGCTCGATATCGTGACTACTTAAATCTGGGTTAGTAGGAACATAGTAAATATTTAATTCTAGTGCTGATGCTCCTGCTTCTTGGATGAGTTTACCATATTTAGTCCAACCACCGACGGAACAACCATTCAAACTGGCAATAATGGGAATATCAACTTTTTCCTTAGCTTTGCGAATATGGTCTAGATATTCTTCTGGTCCGACTCGGAATTTAGCAATATTTGGGAAATAGGTTAAAGCTTCTGCAAAACTTTCTGTACCATGGCTTAAATGATGATCAAGTGCGGATTCTTCTAAAGTTAATTGTTCTTCAAATAGCGAGTGCATAACAACAGCACCCGCACCTGCATCTTCCATTAATTTAATATTATCAATGTCTTCTGAAAGTGGAGAAGCGGAGGGAACTAAGGGAGATTTTAATTCTAAACCTAAATATGTGGTAGTTAAGTTCATAAATTTGGTAATTAAAAACTAACAACTGTACGGGCGAAGCATTTGGAGAACTATTTTTGGCAATGACCGATAATTTATCTTCCAAATGCTTCGCCCCTACTAACAACTGACTCAAAGCTATTTTAATTTTCTTGCAGCTAAATATTGATACATTTGCCAACGGGTATTAACATCTGCTTGGGATTCTTTGAGGAGTTCTTTTGCTGTTTCTGAGTTAATTTTAGTTAACATTTTGAAACGGTTCTCCATGTACATGGAATTTTCTATTGGTATGTGAGGGGTGCGAGAATCGAGTTGTAAGGGGTTTTCTCCCTGTTTAATGCGGTCGGGGTGATAGCGATATAATAACCAGCGTCCAGAGTCTACAGCAGCTTTTTGATTTTGCATGGCTGTACTCATGTTGATACCGTGAGCAATACAATGACTGTAGGCAATAATTAATGATGGACCGTCGTAAGCTTCGGCTTCTAAGAAAGTTTTCAGGGTTTGTTCATCTTTTGCGCCCATTGCTACACTAGCAACATAAACATTACCGTAGGTCATGGCAATTAAACCCAAATCTTTCTTAGTTGTAGGTTTACCACCTGCGGCAAATTTTGCCACTGCACCTTTAGGGGTAGATTTGGACATTTGACCACCAGTATTAGAATAAACTTCTGTGTCTAATACGAGAATATTAACGTTGCGTCCACTAGCAATTACATGATCTAATCCACCATAACCAATATCATAAGCCCAACCGTCACCACCAATGATCCAAACACTTTTTTTCACTAAATAATCAACGAGGGATTGAAGATTTTTGAACGCAGATAAACGCAGATAAACGCTGATAGAATCCTCTTTCATCTGCGTTAATCTGTGTTCATCTGCGGTGATAATTTCTTTTAATTTTCCTTTGAGAATAGCAATTCGTTCTCGTTGAGAGTAAATATCCGATTCGTCTTTTTGTTCTGCGGTGAGAATATCTGTAACTAGAGTTTCACCTATTTGGGGTGCAAGTTGTTGGAGTAAATAAGCTGCAAATTCCGCTTGTTTATCTATGGAAACGCGGAAACCTAAGCCAAATTCGGCGTTATCTTCAAATAGACTGTTAGACCATGCTGGCCCCCTACCTGCGGCGTTTTTTGCCCAAGGTGTGGTGGGTAAGTTACCACCATAGATAGATGAACAACCGGTGGCGTTGGCGACGATCATGCGATCGCCAAATAATTGTGTTACTAATTTAATATAAGGTGTTTCTCCACATCCAGCACAAGCACCAGAAAACTCAAACAACGGTTCTTGCATTTGTTGTTGATTAATATGATTTAACTTTAAATTCCGTCTATCTGGGTTAGGGAGATTTAAGAAGAAATCCCAATTTTCTCGTTCTTGTTCTCGCAATGGTTTTTGTGCTGCCATATTAATGGCTTTTTTGCGCGGTTCGGCTTTATTTTTTGCGGGACAAACATCAACACAAATACCGCAACCTGTACAATCTTCTGCTGCTACTTGAATGGTAAACTTTAAATCATGCCAATCATGTTCTTTGGCATTTGCACTTTTAAAAGTTGCGGGGGCATTTTCTAATTCTTCTGGTGCATATACTTTAGCGCGAATGACACTATGAGGACACACCATCACACATTTACCACATTGAATACAAACGTCAGCATCCCAAACCGGAATTTCTTCAGCAATATTGCGTTTTTCCCATTTAGATGTTCCTGTGGGATATGTACCATCTACAGGTAATGCACTCACAGGTAAATCATCACCTTCACGGACTATCATTTTCCCTAATACATTGCGGACAAATGCAGGTGCAGTATCGGGGATTGAGGACATTCTTATATTTTCTTGTTCCCTGCGATGCACTGAGCTTGTCGAAGTGTTCCCCGTTCCCCGTTCCCTAATTTCATAGAGATTTTCCAAGGTTTTATCAACTGCTTGGATATTCATTTGCACGATTTCTTCGCCTTTTTTACCGTAGGCTTGACGAATAGACTTTTTAATTTGATCTATAGCTTCTTCTCTTGGTAAAACACCGGAAATGGCAAAGAAACAAACCTGCATAACGGTGTTAATATGTCCACCCATTCCCGCTTCACGGGCGACTTTGTAGGCATTAATGACATAGAATTTGATATTTTTGTTAATTATCTCTGTTTGCATTGCAGCAGGTAATTTATTCCAAATTTCATCTTTATGATAATGTGAATTTAGTAAAAAAGTGCCACCAGGAATAATATCTTTCAATATGGGAAATTTTTCTACAAAGTCCCATTGATGACAAGCGACAAAATTAGCTTTAGTGATTAAATAAGTAGAATGAATTGGTTGAGAACCAAAACGCAAATGAGAGACGGTAACTGAACCAGATTTTTTAGAATCATAAACAAAATAACCTTGGGCAAAATTATCTGTTTCTTCTCCAATGATTTTGATAGAATTTTTATTTGCCCCTACTGTACCATCTGCACCCAAACCGTAGAAAATTGCCCTAACTATATTGTCAGCTTCTATATTAAATTCGGGATTATATGTTAAACTGTTATGAGTAACATCATCATTAATCCCCACAGTAAAATGATTTTTTGGTTTCTCCACATCTAAATTATCAAATACCGCTTTTACCATTGCTGGTGTAAATTCTTTAGATGATAAACCATATCTACCTCCCACAACTTTAATTTTGTGAAGTTGGTTTTCTGCCAAAGCTGTAACTACATCTATATATAAAGGTTCACCAATTGCCCCTGGTTCTTTCGTTCTATCTAAAACGGCAATTTTGGAGGTAGTTTGGGGGAGAGAATTAATAAATCTTTGGGTATCAAAGGGACGATATAATCTAACTTTGATAATTCCCACTTTTTCACCTTGTTGATTGAGATAATCTACGGTTTCATGAACTGTTTCGCAACCAGAACCCATGAGAATAATTATTTTTTCTGCTTCTAAATGTCCATGATAATCAAATAGTTGATATTGTCTCCCCGTCATTGCGGCAAATTCATCCATTACCTGTTGAGTAATATCTGGACAAGCGAGATAAAAAGAGTTTACTGTTTCTCTAGCTTGAAAATAAACATCAGGGTTTTGCGCCGTTCCTCGTAATACCGGGTTATCAGGTGTTAAAGCCCGTAAACGATGGGCAATTACTAAGTCTAAAGGAATAAATTTTTGTAAGTCTGGAGTTGTTAATATTTCTACTTTATTGACTTCGTGGGAAGTGCGAAAACCATCAAAAAAGTGTAAGTAAGGTATGCGAGATGATAAAGTTGCTTTTGTGGAAATTAGGGCAAAATCATGGGCTTCTTGCACAGAAGCAGCGCATAACATGGCAAAACCTGTAGTTCTTGAGGCCATGACATCACTATGATCTCCGAAAATGGAAAGGGCTTGGGCTGCAAGCGATCGCGCCGCAATATGAAATACTGTAGGTGTAAGTTCACCGGCAATTTTGTACATATTTGGTAGCATCAACATTAACCCCTGAGATGCTGTAAATGTGGTTGTCAGTGAACCCGTTTGTAAAGCCCCATGTACAGCACCCGCAACCCCCCCTTCACTCTGCAACTGTACCACCGCAGGAACTGTTCCCCAGATGTTCGGTTTTCCCTCACTCATCCAAGTATCAGACCATTCCGCCATCGGTGAAGATGGGGTAATTGGGTAAATGGCAATAACTTCGTTTAGTTGGTAAACGACTTTAGCCACAGCTTCATTACCATCTATAGTTGCAAAGGTTCTCATCTTCATAAGAATACCCGGTAAGTGGGAAACTCAGTGGCTTTAGCCCTGAGAGGGAAACGGCACGAGCGGTTTTAACCGCTGTGAATCTTAAAATTGAAACCAGATTTTTGATTGGAACCTGGAAACCAACTCCCTTGCGGGGTAATGTTAGCTTCGACCTGTTATAAGAGCTTGTTAGGCTGGCAACACTGTTTCAGTGACCTTAAAACTGTTTAATTGCCAGCGACAGAGCAGGGAACTAGCTACGCATTCCAGGGTGTCGTGACTCAAATAACGGCTACCATGAGAGTAAACTCAGGGTGGTCTGGTCAGTACGGCTTGCTTGATTACTCTTGCAAGCCCAGTCCCTTTAGGGCTGGGTTACTGACCTTCCTTTACCTTGAAGAACTACTAAATTTCGGGTAATTGGTGTTTTCCTAGCCCCAAATTCCCTAGTTTTTACATTCAACTGAAAAATCAGCAGAAATTTCCATCTACTAAAATCATAATTATAGGATAGTTCATAGAAAATCCCCCCGTACTAAATTTAGTATGGGGGCTAGATGAGAACAAAATCCCAAATTATTGGTTTTAAGGAATAATTTTCTGCTAAGTTCCTCTAACTTTTGGCGTAGTAATTGAGATAAATCTCTGTAGTTAAGACTATTCACAAAAGACTTAAATATCTGTTTTTGGTTTACTAGCTGTTCCAGGATCTTGACGGTTTTCTTTAATCAATCGGCTGTAAGTCCGCTGGGGAATATAGTGAATTGGATTGTAATCAATACAACGTAAAATCAGCACACAAGCCCAAGAATACCGTCCATCAGCAATAGCTTCAATGATACGATTGAACTGTTCGGGAGCGATGGCACTATGAAAATCGTTCTGAGAAGAAGAAGCTTGATAATTCATAACTAACCCTGATCTAATCTTGTAGGATTGAAAGTTGATAAGTTGTCAGAATTCAGAACAGAAAATCTTTTTAGTCAAGCCTTTTAACTCCTGATTACTGAACTCCTAAATTCTGAATTATAGAAAAAAACCAATGGGATATTTGAGGTAACAGGATTATCTGCCCGTGATATGTAAAGGATTTAATTCTCTTGGTAAATAACTTCGATATCTAAGTCCGAGTATAGCGATAACTTACCGATTAAATATCAACATTATTTGTGGTTATCAGAGAACTTTATGAATTTTCTGTGAGGTTTAGTGAGCAGTGTTATCCATTTAATTAGGGGTGTATCATTGGCAATTGATGATCTAAATAGATTAAGTTCTGAAATTTTTGATTGTAAAGACTGGAAAATTACTAACCACATTACCCTTGTGTTAGTAAAAAATATAGGCAAATTCCTAGCATTTCCTGTCCAACTTGATTGTTTGGTAAAAAATAGGAAATACAGATATTTGGATTATGACACTATTTAAATAGTCATACAACATTGAAATTTTTCCTGGCTTCAGTTTTGTAAATACTCCTTGTGACACTATTATATGCAGAATACTATGTTTTCCCTGTCTGGTACGCCAAATTGGCAATTTGTTACTCTAAATAGTACAGAAAATGTCAGTTCTAAATTGCGTATTAAATGACTATTTAAATACTGTCACAAGGGGGATTTACAAAAATCTAGATAAAATGTACTCGAATGTTGCATGACTATTTAAATACTGTCACAAGGGAGATTTACAAAATTGGAAATAAGAAATACTTCAATGTTGTATGACTATTTAGATACTGTCACAAGGGAGATTTACAAAACTGTAAATGGCATAAAGATATAAATTTATTTTTGGCTATTTTCAATTTTCTGGCTAAATTAGTTACACTTCATCACGAAATGCTCAACGTCTTAAAGTTGTTGAGGATATGAGTATTCAGGTTTTGACGAATTGAGTAATATTTATAGATGTAATATTTAATTCTTGCTGCAATGGACTCTTATAAAAGTGGCACAAGTAAAGTTTACAAAATGGTAATTAATAGCAACAAAGCCAAATTGGTAGTTATTGAGTTGAAATTAGTGATTGCTAAAATTTTATCTATTCCCTGTCATCTAACTAATAGATACTTCTCTATCTATAAGAGGAGGTAAGGGTTCATCCTTTAGCTAGAAGTAAATAATTGAGTAACTTATTTACTATTAACCTGAAATAGTATCTCAATAATCCTAACTTTAGCTAGAGTTTGGTAATGTACAATGTATAAATTAGTGCAAACTATTGTTAACAGTGATGAAAAAAATGTTTTAGGTGACTTTATCTTAGAATTAGGCAAGGATCATAAACGTTACTTTTTAAGAAATGAGATTTTACAAGCTTTTGCAGATTATTGTCACCAATTCCCAAAACCCGCTTATTTTTATCACTCTTCCTCTTTAGGGACATTCATTCAATACACCCATGAAATAATTTTAGATGGTGAAAATACTTGGTTTGTAGTTAGACCAAAGATTGCGAGTCAAGAAGTATGGTTATTAAGCGCGGACTTGACTAAGTTTGAGTTAATGACACCGAAAGCATTATTAGATGTGAGCGATCGCTTAGTAAAGCGTTATCAACCGCACATTTTAGAAATTGATCTCCATCCCTTTTATTCAGCAGCACCAAGAATTGATGATTCCAGAAATATTGGCCAAGGTTTAACCGTTCTTAATCATTATTTTTGTAATCAAGCATTGACAGATCCTGAATATTGGATTGACGCATTATTTCAATCATTAAAAAGATTAGAATATAACGGCATCAAATTATTAATTAGTAATCATATTCATTCAGGTTTGCAACTAACAAAGCAAATCAAACTAGCGTTAGAATTTGTGAGTCATTTATCCCCCCAGACACCATATATAAAATTTAAATTTCATCTTCAAGAACTCGGTTTAGAACCAGGTTGGGGTAATAATGCAGCCAGAGTCAGAGAAACCTTAGAACTGCTGGAAAGACTCATGGATAATCCCGAACCTGCAATTTTAGAAACCTTTGTTTCTCGCATTTGTGCAGTTTTCCGCGTCGTCCTTATTTCCATCCATGGTTGGGTTGCACAAGAAGATGTTTTAGGCAGAGATGAAACATTAGGACAAGTTATTTATGTTTTAGAACAAGCCCGCAGTTTAGAAAATAAAATGCGGGCAGAAATTAAACTTGCAGGTTTAGATACATTAGGAATTAAACCCCATATCATTATATTAACTCGACTGATTCCCAATTGTGAAGGCACATTTTGTAACTTACCATTAGAAAAAGTTGATGGTACAGAAAATGCTTGGATTTTGCGCGTTCCTTTTGCAGAATCTCGACCGGAAATTACCAACAACTGGATTTCTAAATTTGAAATTTGGCCTTATTTAGAAAAATTTGCTCTTGATGCCGAAGCAGAACTTTTAAAACAATTCCAAGGAAAGCCCAATCTAATTATTGGTAACTACAGTGACGGGAACTTAGTTGCTTTTATTCTCTCCCGAAAAATGAAAGTTACCCAATGTAATATTGCCCATTCCCTCGAAAAACCTAAATATCTATTTAGTAACTTATATTGGCAAGATTTAGAAGCACAATATCACTTTTCTGCCCAATTTACCGCTGATTTAATCAGTATGAATGCCGCAGATTTTATTATCACATCATCCTATCAAGAAATTGTAGGTACACCAGATACAATGGGACAATATGAATCTTATAAATGTTTCACCATGCCCAACTTATATCATGTAATTGATGGCATTGATTTATTTAGCCCTAAATTCAATGTGGTATTACCAGGAGTCAGTGAAAATATATTTTTTCCCTACAACCAAACAACAAATAGAGAATCCCACCGTCGTCAACATATCCAAGACCTAATTTTCCATCAAGAACACCCAGAAATTCTCGGTAAATTAGATCATCCTCATAAAAAACCGATCTTTTCCGTTAGTCCCATTACCTCAATTAAAAACCTCACAGGTTTAGTTGAATGTTTCGGTAAAAGTGAAGAATTACAAAAACATAGTAACCTAATTTTATTAACCAGTAAACTTCATCCAGACTTAGGAACAAACTCCGAAGAAATTCAAGAAATAGCAAAAATTCATGCGATTATTGATCAATATCATCTTCACCATAAAATCCGCTGGTTGGGAATGCGTCTTCCTCTCCGCGATATTGCTGAAACCTATCGTGTAATTGCCGATTTTCAAGGGATTTATATTCACTTTGCCCTTTATGAATCCTTTAGCAGAAGTATTTTAGAAGCAATGATTTCTGGATTACCAACTTTTACAACTCAATTTGGTGGTTCATTAGAAATTATTGAAAACCATGATCAAGGATTTAACCTCAACCCCACAGACTTAGCAGGAACAGCCAAAACAATTATCAACTTCTTAGAAAAATGTGAAAATTATCCAGAACATTGGCTAGAAAATTCTCAATGGATGATTGAACGCATTCGCCATAAATATAACTGGAATTCCCACACAAATCAACTCCTGTTATTAACGAAAATGTTTAGCTTTTGGAACTTCATCTATCCCGAAGATAACGAAGCCAGAGATCGTTACATGGAAAGTTTATTTCATCTTCTTTATAAACCTATAGCTGACCATATTTTATCAGAACATCTAAGCAAAATCAGAAATCATAATTAAAACCTGCTTCATCTTAAACTTTGCGTCTTTGCTCCTTTGTATCTTTGCGCGAAACATAAATTTAAATTCTTTATACCTAATCTATTATCATGGATAAAAAAGACCATTTTCGCAACCTTATCTATACAGACTGGATATTAAATGAAACCAAGTTTAATCCTGAATACTTGCATAGCCGAGAAACTATTTTCACCATTGGTAATGGCTATTTAGGGACAAGAGGAACATTTGAAGAAGGCTATCCCCGCGCATTATCAGCAACATTTATTAACGGTGTTTATGATGATGTTCCCGTAGTTTATACCGAACTTGTAAACTGTCCAGATTGGCTACCATTGACAGTTATTATTGAGGGAGAACGCTTTCGCCTTGATCAAGGTACAATATTAAAATATAACCGTAAACTAGACTTACATCATGGCATTCTCAGCCGGTGTTTACGTTGGTGTAGTCCCAATGGTAAAGCAATAGATATCCATTTTGAACGCTTTGCCAGTTTAGCAGATCAGCATATAGTCGGGCAACGTTGCCAACTAACACCAGTAAATTTTGATGGTTTAATTGAAATTCAAGCCAGTATTAACAGTTACTCGGAAAATCAAGGATTCAACCATTGGGAAGGATTAGATCAAGGTAAAATTACACAAGGATTCTGGTTACATAGTCGCACTCGCAACAGCCGCATAGATGTCGGTATAGCGGCAAAAATAACTATTTCGGGAACTGACATAGACTTACAAATTAATACCACACCTGGTTATCCCAGCTTAAATGCAACCGTTGCCGGTCAAATCCAACAGACAATCACCATAGTAAAGATTGTCAGTATTTTTACATCTAACGAAATTGCAGAACCAGTTGTAGCCGCTAAAGAAAAGCTCGTAAATATACCAGATTATATAACCTTAATTGATGCCCATGCCCAAGCCTGGGAGCAAGTTTGGCAACAAAGTGATATTATCATTGAAGGAGATATCACAGCAGCTTTTGCAGTGCGTTACAATCTGTTTCAGTTACTAATTGCTGCACTTAGAAATAATAATCACATAAGTATCCCGGCGAAAACCCTATCTGGCTTTGGTTATCACGGACATATCTTTTGGGATACGGAAATTTTTATTCTGCCATTTTTTACCTTTACCCAACCAAATTTAGCCCGGAATTTGCTCAGTTACCGTTATCACACCTTACCAGGGGCGCGACGCAAAGCGGCACATTATGGCTATCAGGGGGCGATGTTTGCCTGGGAAAGTGCGGTGACAGGGGATGAAGCGACACCACGCTGGTCACTACGGAGTGATTTTTATGCCGAAGATATTCGTATATGGTGTCGTGATCGAGAAATTCATATTAGTGCGGATATTACTTACGCCATTTGGTATTATTGGCAAGTTACAGAAGATGATGAATGGATGCGAGATTATGGTGCAGAAATTATTTTAGATACCGCAATTTTTTGGAGTAGTCGAGTTGAATTTAATCCCCAATTAGAATGTTATGAAATTCGCGGAGTTATTGGTGCAGATGAATATCACGAATTAGTTCATAACAACTGCTTGACAAATCGGATGGTACAATGGCATTTAGAAAAAGCCTTAATCATCTATAACTGGCTGCATTCCACCTTTCCAGAAGTAGCCATAAAACTTGAACATAAATTACAAATTACCTCCGAAGTCCTCAATCATTGGACAGAAATTATCGCTAAAATGCTCATTATCCACAACCCAGAAACCGGACTAATTGAGCAATGTGAGGGGTTTTTCCAACTAGATGATATTAACTTAGCCAAATACGAACCGCGAGAAAAATCAATCCAAATTATTTTGGGCATGGAAGAAACCAACAAAGGACAAGTCATTAAACAACCAGATGTATTAATGCTTCTATATTTGATGCGGGAATCTGCCGATTTTCCCTATAATCAGCAAACATTACAGGTAAATTGGGACTATTACGCCCCCCGCACAGATATTAGTTATGGTTCTTCCTTGGGTCCGGCTATTCACGCCATTTTAGCCGCAGATTTGGGCAAATCACAGGAGGCTTACGAATACTTTATGCAGGCGGCAATGGTAGATTTAGAAGATAAACGCGGAAATACCCAAGATGGGATACATGGTGCTAGTGCTGGAGGCATTTGGCAAGCTGTAATATTCGGTTTTGGCGGTATCCAATTTCGGGAAAATGTCCCCGTAGCCCATCCTCACTTACCCCCAACTTGGACAAGACTGAAATTTAAGTTACAGTGGCATGGTAAATGGCACGAATTCGATTTGCGTCAGGAATTACCAAAAACGAGAAAGCCTAACATTCAGGGCGTGATTTTTGACTTAGATGGCGTATTGACTAATACCGCAGAATATCATTATCAAGCTTGGCAAAAGTTAGCAAATGAAGAGGGTTTACCTTTTAATCGAGAAATGAATGAAGCCTTGCGGGGTGTATCTCGTCGCGCTTCTCTGATATTGATTATTGGCAATAGAGAATATTCAGAAGTGCAAATTCAGGAAATGATGTCTCGAAAAAATGATTATTATGTAGAACTAATTCACAATATTACACCCACAGATTTATTACCAGGGGCAGTGGCCTTATTGGATGAATTGCGTCAAGCTGGAATCAAAATCGCCATTGGTTCTGCTAGTAAAAATGCCCGGCTAGTGATTGAAAAATTGGGGATTGGTGGTAAATTAGATGTTATTACTGATGGTGATACTGTCCAAGCCGCCAAACCAGCACCAGACTTATTTCTTCATGCTGCCAACCAGTTAGGAATTCGCCCAAATGAATGTGTAGTATTTGAAGATGCCGCAGTCGGTATTATCGCCGCCAAAGCAGCAAATATGTGGGCTGTAGGCTTGGGACCCCAGGAGAGGGTGGGGGCTGCTGATGTGGTTTTGCCTAGTTTGGCAGAAGTAAAATGGGAGGAACTGATTAGGGCTTGCTGAAAAAGTCTTTTCGTGAGGGCTAGGAGTCAGGAGTCAGGAGTCAGGAGTCAGGAGGAAGAATTAGAAGGAGAGAAGAATAGTCTCAAATTTCAGAAAGTGATAGGTTTTTAATGGTTTCAATCCTTATTCCTTGCACCTAATTCACTTTTTTAACCGGGAAACTCTTAATCTATCTAGGTTTTCGGTTTATTCAGCCAGCCCTAATTAAGAATTTATCAAGCTTCGCATCGCTTCGCTAACACGCAGAGGCGCAGAATCTTAGAGAGTGAGCGGTTGGGAGATGTTAATTCCCTAAAAGTGCGCGAACTTCGTTATCTGTGGTTTGGCTAAAATCGTCGTACCATAAACCAATTGCAGACATTACTTCTGGACATTGCAAACAAACTACATCATCCACTTCTAAACGCAATTCTTTACAAGTATTTAGGGGTGCAACTGGAACAGCCACAATAATTTTTGTCGGCTGTTGTTGGTGGATAATAGTGAGGGCAACCCGCATGGTTGCACCAGTAGCAATCCCATCATCTATGACAATAACCGTTTTATTTTTCAGATTAATTGCTGGTTTATCACCGCGATAAACCTGATTCCGGCGCTTTAATTCTCGCAATTCCTGGTTAACAACTTGGGTAATTTTTTCTTGATCTATTCCCAAGGAATCAATTATATCTCGGTTGAAAACAATAATATTTTCCGAAGCAATTGCCCCCATAGCCAGTTCTTTGTGTCCAGGTACACCGAGTTTTCTGACTATGCACACATCCATGGCCGCATTCAAAATTTTAGCAACTTCAAAGGCTACAGGGACACCACCACGAGGCAAAGCTAGTACCAAGACATCCTCAAGGTTACTATATGCTTGTAAATGTTGAGCTAACATTTGACCAGCTTGAATGCGGTTAGAGAATTTTTTGCTCATAAGAATACCCGGTAAGTGGGAAACGAGCGCGGCTTTAGCCCTGAGAGGAAAGCGACACGGGCGGTTTTAACCGCTTTGAATATTTTTTCATTACCGCCTTGGAGTTGAGAAATTCGGGGTACTTTTGTGATGTACTTTCAACGGGACAATTACCGATTCAAATTTTCCAACTCTGTACGCATAATGTTTTGCACGCGATGTGCCTCCCATTTCTGGGGTAATGTTAGCTTAGACCTGTTATAAGAGCTTTTTAGACTTGCAACACTGTTTCAGTGACCTTAAAACTGTTTAATTGCAAATGACAGAGCAGGGAACTAGTGAAGCAGCGCGGTCTTGGGGGTTTCCCCCATGAGCGACTGCTGAACCCCGAAGGGGCTACGCATTCCGGGGTGTCGTGACTCAAATAACGGCTACCCTTCGACTATGCTCAGGGTGGTCTGGTCAGCACGGCTTGCTTGATTACTCTTGCAAGCCCAGTCCCTTTAGGGCTGGGTTACTGACGGGACTTTCACTATTTTCTTGAAAGCAATTTCAACTTGTGCATACTCATTAACCAACTGTGACACCAATTCTACAACCCCTTCTAGATTGCCACTCTTCCCTTTTGATTCTAACTCTAAACAAAGCTGATGGAGATTCATCGCTCCCAAAGAGGCACTGCTAGACTTTAAGTTGTGGGCTTTTTTGTCGAGGGTATCAGCGTCTTCATTGGTGACAGCTATTTGAATCGCAGCGACAATTTTCGGAGATTCCACTAGATAACAGTTGATTATTTTCACCAAAACTTCCTGATCACCTTCTAGCATATCCAGTAAGGATTCTAAAACCTGAGTATCTATTGAAGACATTGTAAACTTTAATATTTTGATTTTATATTGTGGCAATTGCCATTAAACATGAGTTTTTTCTGTTCCCTCTGAATGATAAATAACGTAGCGATTGCGTCCTGTTTCTTTTGCCCGATAAAGAGCTTCATCTGCCTTAGCAATGAGAAATTTTGCAGAACCGCTGGCTTGAGGAATAATAGTCGCAATCCCCAGACTCAGGGTCAGGTATGAACTAATTTGAGAACTTTTATGAATCAAACCCTTACTGCGGATAGATGAGAGAATTATTTCTGCAATACAAATTGCCCCAGCTATATCTGTATGCGGTAAAACTAAAGCAAATTCTTCACCACCATAACGAGCGGCTAAATCTCCGGGACGTTGGGCTACTTGATAGAGAATTTGAGCAACTTCTTTTAAACATTCATCTCCAGATTGATGTCCATAAGTATCATTATAATTCTTGAAAAAGTCTATATCACAAAGAATCAAAGATAAAGGCACTTTTTCTCTTTCTAAGCGTTTCCATTCTCGCTCTAAAACTTCATCAAAGGAGCGACGATTAGGAATTTGAGTCAAACCATCTATACTTGCTAGTTGTTGTAATTTCTGGTTAGCTGCTTCTAATTGTTGATATAGTTCTGCTTGCTGAATAGCCATGACTAATGGATTTGTTAGTTGTGTTAGCAAATCAATATCCGATTTAGCCCATCTGCGTGGTTGAGAACATTCATAAACTACCAATAATCCCCAAATACTGTTTTCCTGTTGAATGGGGACAACTAAATTGGCTTTCGCTTGTAATTGACTCAGTAAATCAATATGACATTGGGAAAGCCCAGCATTATCAATATCTTCGATCACATAAATATTACTTTGCCGATAGTCGTAACCACATTGATCAGAAAAGTAAGTATCTTGAAATACTCTTCCTAACATAGAATCCCATTCAGCGGCTACAGATTCAACTATGACATATCCACTCCCATCTGGATGAAACCGATAGACAATGACACGATCAGTTTTTAATAATTTACGGACTTCGATAGCAGTTGTACTCAGAATTAGTTCTAAGTTTAAAGATGTGCGGATTTTTTGGGTAATTTTAGCGATTAGCTGCTCTTGTTCAATCTTATACTGTAATTCTTTCATAGTCCAGTGCATTTGGAGCAAGCGGCGGACTCTTTGTCTTAAAACTGCCCAGTGAATCGGTTTAGTAATATAGTCAGCAGCACCAACAGAAAATGCTTTATCTACGGAATCTTGGTCATTTAGTCCTGTAATCATTAATACAGGAATGTTAGGATCAAATGTGTGTAGCTGATCGCAGCAAGTAAAACCATCCATTACTGGCATTATTGCATCTAGAAGCACGATATCTGGCTGTAAAGTCATGACAATATTTAGGGCAATTTTGCCATTACCTGCTACGATCACTTGATATCCCTCTTTTTCCATCGCATAACGTAATTGCATTTGTATAACTAAGTCATCATCTACAATTAATACTAATGTGTTGTTTATGTGAATAGAGGAAGTCACTATCTATAATTTCCTTGCTGAACTTGAACTGAAACTATACACACATTATGACTTGAGTTGAGTAGCCCCAGAATCAAAATAGACATAATACTCAATCCAATTGGCAATGATCTTAGCCGAAACATGGTCAAAATCAGTAATGGGACAGAATTAATTATACAACTGATTTTTCTGTTCCCTCTTCCCTTTTTTTTGTAAATATAATCAATTTTACCAAAATGGAAACCATCACATTAGGAAAAAATGGTCTAGCTGTTCCCCCTCTTTGTATCGGTACATGGGCTTGGGGTGATAAAGTATTTTGGAATTATGGCAACGGCTATGGTGAAGAACAGTTACAAGCGGCTTTTAATGCAGCTTTAGATGCTGGTATCACCTTCTTTGATACAGCAGAAGTTTACAGTTTAGGACTTTCGGAACAGTTTTTAGGAAAGTTCATGAAACAAAGCTCCCAAAAGGTACAAATTGCCACGAAGTTTGGCCCTTTACCTTGGCGTTTGGATGGTAAATCTGTATCTGACGCTTTAACGGCTAGTCTCCAACGTCTCCAAGTTGAGAAAATTGAATTATACCAAGTTCATTGGCCTTTTGCTTTCTTTTTGACTCAAGAAACTCTCATGAATACCCTCGCAGATGAAGTGAAACGGGGGAGAATCGGCGCAGTAGGTGTGAGTAACTATTCAGCAGCCCAAATGCGAGAAGCACACCAGATATTAGCCGATAGGGGCATACCTTTGGCTGTAAATCAAGTGCGTTATTCTCTACTAACGCGCCAAATAGAAGGTAAAGGTATTTCCCAAACAGCCCGTGATTTAGGTGTAACTATTTTAGCTTATAGTCCCCTAGCCCAAGGGTTGCTCACAGGTAAGTATACGCCCTCTTATAAGCCTCAAGGTGCAAGAAGCATAGATCCGCGATTTAGTCAAGATGGTTTAAATCAAATCGCCCCTGTTTTATCTCTATTACGAGAAATTGGTGAAAAATACGATCGCACTCCTGCCCAAGTATCCTTAAATTGGTTAATAGCCCAAGGTAATGTCATTCCCATTGCTGGAGTCAAAACCGCTGAACAAGTTAAACAAAATGCAGGGGCTTTAGGGTGGAAAATGACTCAAGATGAAATTGCTGAATTAGAGAAAATCACTCGTCCTTGGTTACATTAAGGTAAGCTCATATCCTGCACATTCAAAGCGTATAATTTAAACCGTTCTAAATCTGCTTGAATTGTGGACTCCACCACCTTTCCTAAAAACAAATTATCCATAAGTTTACCAATCAAGCCAGGAATAGCATAGGAAACCGTCATTTTCACAATACTAAGATCATGACGATCATAAAAGCGAATTGCTCCTTGATTTGGTAAACCATCAACCGATTCCCATTGAATAATTTGATAAGGAATTATTTTGGTAATTCGAGATTTCCACGTAAAATCTAACCCTCCTGTACTCAGTTTCCATAGAGAAATTTCCGGGTTATCTTCAGTAATTTTGACTGAATCAATCCATTTCATCCATTTAGGCATTTGCTCTAAATCAGACCACAATCCCCATGCTAATTCTATGGGAACTTCAACTTCTACCTGGACACTATGTTCTAACCATTCACTCATAGGATTTTAGATTTTAGATTTTAGATTGGTAATTGGTAATTGGTAATGGGTGATTGGTAATTGGTAATTGGTAATTGGTAATGGGTGATTGGTAATTGGTAATTGGTAATTGGTAAACTTTTACTTATTCCCTCTTAACTGTCACCTGTCACCTGTCACCTGTCACCTGTCACCTGTCACCTGTCACCTGTCACCTGTCACCTGTCACCTGTCACCTGTCACCTGTCACCTGTCACCTGTCACCTGTCACCTGTCCCCAGTCCCCAGTCCCCAGTCCCCAGTCCCTACTTCTTCAAACTTTCGAGAATTACCTTAGCCGCACGTTTTCCAGAAACCGTTGCCCCTTCCATGCTGTCAATATAATCTTGTTGAGTATAACTCCCAGCTAGGAAAAAGTTAGGAATAGGTGTTTTTTGATCGGGACGGTACGCATCCATTCCTGGTGCTTCTCTATACAAAGATTGAGCCAATTTAACCACACTGTACCAAGTCATGTTTAAATCTCTTGACGAAGGGAACAGTTCATGCACTTGTTTAAGGACGTGGTGAGCAATTTCTTCATTATTTTGCTTAATAAAAGGATCACCCGGTGTCAATACCAGTTGCAACAATGAACCCTCCCCAGGACGATAATAATCTGCGGGACTAGTTAAAGCCAAATCCGCAAAACAGGAAAAATCAGCATCAGCGGTATACAACAAATTATCTATCCCAGTCGCATGATTTAGCTGTTTGCGTTTTTCCTCATCTCCCAGTTCTGTCACCCAACCATCAAAGCGTAGCTGCACTGTAGCGACTGGAACAGCATCTAACTTATAAATGTTATCAAATTCTGGCCATTTCCGCCAAGGTTGGGGTAAAACTCGCTGAATCCCTGGAACATCACAAGCACAAAGATAAGCGTCAGCGGTAATTACTGCTTCTGTGTCACCTTGGGCAACTAATATACCAGTAACGTGAGTTTCGTCGCCAGACTCAGCAAACTGAATTTCTCGGACTTGACGACGGGTGTATATTTTTGTGCCTCTTTCTTCCAAGTATTTAACAATAGGTTTGTGTAAATATTCGTGAGGTGAACCTTCCAGCATTCGCAGAATTGAAGCTTCTGTTCTGACTGCAAAAAACTGGAAAATTGTCAACATACACCGGGCGGAAATATGATCACAATCTATAAATCCCAGGGCGTAAGCAATAGGATTCCAGAGACGTTTAATGCTACCTTTACTACCACCGTGACTATAGAACCAGTCAGAAAAACTGATTTTATCTAATTTGCGAATAGTTTTCATTGCCCCATCAAAGTCTACCAAACCTTGAACTATGGGGCTAGTACCCAGAGCGATCGCATTTTGGAATTTATCCCGTAATGAAAGTTGGGAAGTAGTAAAAAACGCCTTTAATCCGTTAAAAGGCGCACCAGTAAAAAAGCGAAAATCTAACGCCCCAGTTTGTCCACCTTTATTGATAAAAGTATGACTATGTTCTTTGAGGCGTAAATTATCCCCAGCCCCCACTTTCTCCATCAATGCAAACAGATTGTAGTAGCAGCCGAAAAAGACGTGCAGCCCCATTTCAATATGATTGCCGTCACCATCTACCCAACTGCTGACTTTACCACCCACAAACGGACGAGACTCGAAAATTTCTACCTCACAGCCCGCATCTACTAAATCTACAGCAGTTGCTAACCCAGCTAATCCCGCACCCACAATTGCAACGCGCATTCCCTCGTTCCTTGTTCAGTTTCTTTACAAATTGTAACTGAATTGGTGGCTGGTTAGTTGTCAGTAGGGGCGAAGCATTTGGAAGATAAATTATCGGTCATTGCCAAAAATAGTTCTCCAAATGCTTCGCCCGTACAGTTGCCAGTTGTCAGTTGCAAAAGAATATTTCTCTCCCCTGCCTCCCCTGCCTCCCCTGCCTCCCCTGCTCCCCCTACTCCCCTACTTCCCCTACTCCCCTACTTCCCCTGCTCCCCCGACTCCCCTACTTCCCCTGCCCCCTGCCCCCTGCTTCCCTGCCCTCTATCACCCTCCGGCCACTTCTTCCCCCTGGGGTAAACTTCTAATCAGTTCCCGAATTACATCTGTTGCTGGTCTACCTGTCTGTTGACAATATTTTTCTAGTTTCTCTGCTTCTTGTGTTGCGAGATTAACTGTTATGCGTTTAACTGCCCATTTTTTATTTGTCATTATCATGCACTTTGCTGTATATTAACTTGATTTAGAAAGTTCGGTCACTCAAAACAAAAATGATACTATGAAAGTTAGTCGGAATTAACAAGGTAACAAAAACACTAATCTTATTTAAAATTTTCAGTTTGTCAACTACCTACCAAAATTTTTTTTGCGATGATTTTGCTTGAATACGGGAAATTTCTGGAGATTTGCACCATGAGTGTATTTTATACCAATTTAAGATGAAGCTGTATTGAATCAGATTTCTAGAATTATTGACCGCGGATAAAGACGGATGAATTCATGGATTTTATGATTCTGTGCAGCCTCTCATCAAGTTGGTATTAGATATCCTGTAATTTAATTCATAAATTTTAGGTATATCTATTTTTTTAGTCAAGTGTTTCTAAGTTTAATTCTTCCGAGGAAAGTACATTAGCTTCTAATAGAGCCATCATATCTCGTAATTGAGGATTACCACGAGCAGTCCCGGTCAATCCTTTGGCAATAATTAAACCGCAATGGCCTTTGGTATTTTTACACCGCTGATGCCATTTTTTCTTAGCTTCTATGTGAACTGGATCATCATCTAAAAATTGCCCAAACAAAAATAATTCATTATTATGTGTTTGCAATAAACCTAAGTCATAGAGATCATCATCCACAGGATCGGTTACCGTATGAAAACAGATGGCGTTTAATCCTCCAGCAGCTTGAATATTTTCAATAATTCCTTTAGCTTTAGGGCGAGAGGTTTGAATGACAATTACAGGTAAACCGTCCCCTTTTAGTTCAAATTCCCCTGCTGCTTGGTAATTAGGCGCTTGACGCAGGTAATTTAATGTTTCCCAGGGTAATACTCCCAAACTCATGAAAGCATCTTCAGGGATTAAGTCGTCTCTGAGGGCTTCAAAGATGGAATCATCTTCATCTTCATCATCTTCGTCATCTAAATCAAAACCAGCCATTTCTTCTAATTCTGCTGTCAATTCTGGCATAGTAGAAACGGTGACAGTTAAAGATTTACGCCTTTTGTCGGTTTCTGGTAGGGAAATTCGATAACGTTGACTCAGGGTAAGAAAATCTTCGTCGTATAATTGCCGATGGTGGTCATGCAGAAACCGCAATAAACTTTCTACAGCAACAAAAGTTAGTAGTGCTTCTTCTTCATACAAAACGGAACGTAATCCTTCTAGGGGATGAATATTTCCGAAGGTAGGTTCAATTTCTGAAAGTGGCATTTGTGCCAAATTTCCTAGATCATCATCTTCGTTTTCGTGCAAGGAATCAAAGGTGAGAAATAAACAATCTTGTTTGAGGAAGGCTTCTTCTAAATCTTGCTGAAGTTCATCTTCATCAGCTAAAACAGCAGCCCGAAACCGCTTGAGGGAATCTTCCGAACGATAAAACAAAATTCCATATTCAATTCCTAGCATTCCCATGACTGAGGCATAGAGTTTCTCTACATCCCATTGATTAATCTCTATGGATAAAATTTGCTGTTCTTCTAAAAATCTCCAAGGGGCAGATTGCCAAACTTCTAAGGCTTTATCATGGAGGAGTTGGGCGTATTTGGGTGGTAAATCGGGAATTTGGCTATCAATGACTTCGGCAAAAGAACGAAATAGTTCGTCAATTATGGGTAATTCTGGTACGTAGTCAATGGCAATATCTAAGTCTTGCAAGACTCCGCGCAGGTAAAATTGAATTTCCCGGTCGCGGACAACTATTCTTTGCGGTCTACCGGGTTTGGCTGGACTTTGGGGATGTTCTATTGCCTGCATGAGGGTACGCACAATGGCTTCTGGTCCCAGGGCGGGATCTACCATGTCCATGCTTCTCACAATGCCTTCTGAGGCATCTACCCAAAGAATACAATCTCCTTTGGCATCTGGGTCTGTAAAGGGGGTGTGTGGTGATGACAATGGACGGCGATCGCCCTCCCATACAGAAGGAATCTGGGGTAATTTCTGCAACCGACGACTGGTAGAGCGATTAAAACTTGTCATAGAGTAAGTGAATCAAAACAAAGCGATTGAAAATTAGAGTTTTGGGAATGGTTAATCTTTCAACACACCGAACCCCTCAATTCTAGAATAAAAATCTGAGGTTGCTAATAAACACAGCAACAGTTGACACAAACAGGGATTATTCTAAAATTTTCTCCTATCTTTCCATCTTCCCATCTTCTTATGCTTTTTTGCCGTCGGAATGTCGCTAAAATGAATACAAAAACATTCATAGCAGCCCAGAGGTACGAGAATGCCTGATGGGGTATTGATAAAACTAGTTCAGGAGTTAAGAATTTATGACACAAGCAACTCAAACTCAACAACGGGGAATTCTATTATCTGAATCTGCATTGCGTCAGGTTAAGTCTCTTCAAGATAAGCAAGGGCAAGATCTATGCTTACGGGTGGGAGTTAGACAAGGTGGTTGTTCGGGAATGTCTTATATGATGGATTTTGAGGATGTCAGCAAGATTAACCCTGATGATGAGGTTTTTGATTATGATGGCTTCAAAATTATCAGCGATCGCAAAAGTCTACTTTATCTTTACGGCTTAATGCTCGATTATAGTGATGCCATGATTGGTGGTGGTTTCCAATTTACTAACCCCAATGCTGCCCAAACTTGTGGTTGCGGTAAGTCTTTCGGCGTTTGACACTCCCCGGTCTAAAGACATTGACACCTAAAATTTTTTGGAATTTTCAGGTATCAATTCCGAGGTTTTCAGCATATTTTTTGATAAGTTAGGAGTCAGAAGTCAGAAGTCAATTAACAACTGACAACTGACCACTGACTAAGAACAACTGACAACTGACCACTGACTAAGAACAAATGACTAATACAATTGATTCCGTTGATTCCCTATTTGATAAAGGTTTAGAACGCTACAAGGCTGGAGAATCTGTAGAGTCACTGATTCCTGTATTTAAAGAGGTATGCGATCGCTCTCCTAAAGCCAGTTCAGCCTGGGTTTGTCTCGCTTGGTTATATCTTCTTGATAATAAAGGTAAATTGGCTTTCAACGCTGCTAATAAAGCTGTGAAACTCAATCCCCAAGATCCGCAAGGAAGAATTAATCTGGCTTTAGCTATGTTAGAAACAGGTCAAAAAGGTTTACGGGAACACATTGATTTTGCACAACAATTGATATTTGTCAATGAAGAATGGCAGGAAGAAGTTAAAAATAGCATTGAAGATGGTTTAACCAGAAAACCTGATTGGAAAAACTTAGCCAAAGTCAAAAAATGGTTATTTGAAAAATAGGGAACAGGGAACAGGGAGAAGATACTTCCAATTAACAACTAACAACTGTACGGGCGAAGCATTTGGAGAACTATTTTTGGCAATGACCGATAATTTATCTTCCAAATGCTTCGCCCCTACTGACAACTAACAACTGTACGGGCGAAGCATTTGGAGAACTATTTTTGGCAATGACCGATAATTTATCTTCCAAATGCTTCGCCCCTACTGACAACTAACAACTGTACGGGCGAAGCATTTGGAGAACTATTTTTGGCAATGACCGATAATTTATCTTCCAAATGCTTCGCCCCTACTGACAACTGACAACTGACCAATCAAAATGAAAGACAAATTATTAAACTGGCTCAACTTAATCTTAGTCGCTGATGTTTTTTTAGTGATTTTAGGTTTTGCGTGGCTTGTTATAGCCGTGATTGGTGATGCTTCGGGAATCAATTTAGGTTTAGATTTGTGGCACAAACTCTGGATGCCAGTATTTAATCCTGCTATTGGTATATTGATGGGTGGTGCGCTATTTAGTGGCATTATTAGTTGGGTATCTAAGAAACTGACCAAAAATGAGTTGTCTTGAATTTTACTCATTTTCAAATAGCTGGATTAATCGGCTGAAAGGGTTTAGCAATGCTCATTGGTGTCAACTTAACGTAAAACCCATAGCCCGACTGGGAATGATAGCGCAGCGTGGCGTAAGCCATATTCCCAGTCTAATAGCGCAAGTCATCTTTAGATGACTGAATACTAGGAAAATGTATTAGTCCGTTTTAACGGACTTGATCTATTAGACAGGGAATTTATTCCCTGGTGGGTGTGGAACCCAAACAAATAAGCCACTTGTACTGAGCTTGCGATGCCCTGAGCCTGTCGAAGGGTCGAAGTATCTGTAGCCTAAGTTGACACAAGTAAGCATTGCTAAACCCCTACAAATAATCCACAACAAATAGAAAGCCCAGAGATAACAATTAATTTGATTGATAATCTTGACAACCAATTGCTTCTTCTGTATTCGCAATGTATGGATTTACTGTACATTTAAGACGATAATTATTAGTAAAAAATTGGCAATTAGGACAGGGGATTTTGTGCATTTCTTGAGCAATTTTAACAGTCTCTTTTGTTGCTGTCCATAAATTCAAAAATACCAAAACCATCACAGTCCAAGATGTGATAAAGCAAATCGGAATCAAGAATGCTTTTATTCCCTGAATTAGAAAAGATATAAAATTCAACATGGCAATTTATAAAATAAGTGAGGAGTTAGAAATTAATATAACTCCTAACTCCTCATTGCTCACGTCTAGCTGAAGATATATTCAATTAAACGCCAGCGTGACCTAATGCAATACCTGTTACCAACATTCCCAAAACCAAAAACGGTTGGGCACTGGCTTGATATTTGACATCATTGGCTATGGGATCACGGAGAAAATACATATCTTGGAAAGTGATTTGGGGAATGATTAATAAGACGAGAATTGCTGCATATAAATTCTCGTGAATACTCACCAAATAACCTGCCACCAAACCTTGAAATAAATCAATCATGACTACACAAATCAAAGCCGCAGTTTGGATGCCAAACATAACTGGTAATGATTGTAGTCCTAATTGGCGATCGCCTTCCACACTCTTAAAATCATTGACAATGGCAATACCCAAACCAGCCAAACTGTAGAATAGAGTCAGAATCACAATTTTCCAATTCAATTCTCCAAATAAAGCATGACCAGCCCACCAAGGTAAAGCAATGTAACTTGCACCCAAAGCATAATTTCCTAACCAACCATTTTGTTTTAATTTCAATGGTGGTGCAGAATAGATATAGGCGATAAAAGTCCCAAAAACGGACAACATTAAAACAGTAGGAAATTGATGACCTGCCCATAAATCTAAGGTATAAGCCACCCCACATCCTAATAATAGTAAAAGCACGAATTGGCTAATTACTTGCTTTTCAGAAATTCTCCCCGAAGGTATGGGACGGTAAGGCTCATTAATCGCGTCAATTTCTCGGTCATAATAATCATTGATGGTTTGGGTATAACCTGTCAACAAAGGACCAGAAAGCAACATACAAAGGGCAGACTTCAAAACATTTTCTAAAGTCCAAGTGTAGTTACCAGAAGAAGCCGCACCGCAGACCACACCCCAAATTAGGGGAATCCAGGTAATCGGTTTCATCAATTGCAAGCGAATTTTCCAAATGGAAGTTTCCCCAGCACTTGCACCTTTCATTCCCAGCAATTGCCGAGTTTTCGCATTACGGTCTTCTGCAATTGTGACTTCTGGATTTGTTGATTCTATAGCCTCATTCGGCTGAGAATTTGGGTCAATGGGAGTTGATTCAGACATAAGGGGTAATGGTAATTGGTAATAGGTGATTGGTAATAGGTAATGGGTAATTGGTAATTATTGCCCAGTCACCAATCCCCAGTCCCCAATCCCTAAAAAGAAATTATCAAATAACTATTTTGAAACTTTGCACCAGTTACAGGTTTACCACTTAAAGCCGGGGGGAGGAAGATATTACGTCTTTGATCTCCGGCTTCTACTGTGACTTCTGGTCCCTGTTGAGTAAGTTTTACCTGTTTTTTGTCGAAACCAGGTAAAAATAAGCGGACTTGGCGATTATGTACGTCAATTTCAATTGGTTGGTTAGCTTGTAATGCTTGCTCAACAAAGTTGGGTAAAGCATCTATCAGAGGTTGCCATTCCCCCTGGGAGACATCAGGAACTATGCTCACAGGTAGAGGTGCAAATTCCTGGGATAAGTTAGTATTTTCTCCATCAGCAACTAAGATTGCTCCACCAACAGTTAAACCAATTTGTTGGGCGCTTCCCCACAGATAGCGGGAATTTGCCACATCAATGGGTTCTGATGTTGTCACCAAAAAAGCGGCAACTCGCTGGGGATTAGCTAAAGCAGCTTTACCTTGTTCGAGAAAATTATTAACTTGGTTAGTGGGTTGAGAAAAATTATCAGCAGTCCAATTAATATTAAAAAGACTGCTAATTAAAGGTTGAATTAGGGGAGATTCGGTAATTGTTTTCCCTAAATCGGAATTTACGAACAATTGCCTAAATCGTCTCATATACCAACTTAAAGATTCTGGCATTCCCAACATTCGCAAGCTGGCAGCATCGCCTGTGCCATCATAGATAATCGCGTCATATTTGCCACTGGCATCATATTCACGAATCGCATTGAGAGCAAGGGCGTTGTCCATACCTGGTAATACCACCAGTTCCTGCCCATAAACCTCTTTCAAAATCGGTGTGCGGAGGTATTGAGCCTCCAATTTTTTCACTTCGTCCCAGTTGCGTTCTAGCAGTACAGATGCTTGAAACTGTACTGCTTGTAGATTAGGAGAGATTTCCTGGGGGTCAGGAGTCAGAGTAGTATTGAGTAGAATTGGCAATGTTGGATCTGCTAGTCCTGCTAGAAGTACCCTTTTGCCTTGTGTTGCCAAACTAATGGCTGCGGCGATCGCTATCTTACTGCGAGCGATGCCGTTTTTGCCCAAAAATGTCAGTATCAAGGCCATTACTCAATTTCCAATTTTGCCGATCTTTTCAATAACAACTTAGCACTTAACCAATCTTCTTAGCCTCTACTGTAAGTTGTTTTGACTAGGCTGGTTTGATTTCATCTTCAAAAAACCAGGTGGAGAAGTTGTCATCAAACTTAACTACCACACCGATTCCCGCCCCGTCAGTGACTTTGTAGCCAGAGATCGTGCCAACTTTTCCCAGTTTTTGAGCGATAGTAGAGGATACGCGATCGCGCAAACGAATCACCTTAACTTTCTGTCCGATGTCCATGATCTAGTTACAATAAAATAATCCAAATCTCAGTGTAGCGGAATCTGTCACTTACCCACCATTAATTAACCCCCAGACTTAAATTATTCATCAGTCTGAGGGCAATTTACCAACAAGAGATGCTCCTAAATCAGTGTATTAATCGCCGAAGAAGAAGCTACACCATTTTGCGAATCATTGTTAGTTGATTGCTGTGGCTGGGTTTCTTCCTGTACACCTCGCATCTTAATTAACTTAATAGCCCGGTTCACACTTTCTGGCAAAACTACCACCAGACTACCATCAGGAGCCATGTCCAAGGCTTTGTTAATAGCTGTGGTTTCATCCAAAATTGATTCAAAGCGGTAATTAGGCTTAACTTGGGTAATGCCTTGAATAATCAAATCTGAAGCTGAACCACGAGGTCTACCTCTAGTATCATCATCTTCTTTAATAATAATGTAGTCAAAGATATCTGCTGATAACTTACCTAGAGTCACAAAATCTTCATCACGGCGATCGCCCGGACCACCAATCACACCAATGCGCTGTCCCGTTGTCCAATTCCGAACAAATGACCCCAAAGCCTCATAACTAGCCGCATTGTGGGCATAATCTACCAAAGCATGGTGTTTACCCAAATTAAACAAATTCATCCGTCCTGGGGTCTGACTCACAGAAGCACGGAAGCCTCTTAAACCAGCCCGAATTTGCTCAATGGTGACATCTTGAACAAAAGCCGCCAAACTAGCAGCTAAAGCATTAGCAATCATAAATGGCGCTCTTGCACCCATTGTCAAAGGAATATTTTCTGCTCTTTCGATGCGGTGCGTCCAATCACCTTTGACAATAGACAGATAACCATGTTCATAGACTGCGGCCACTCCACCCTGTTGAATATGTTTCCGTACCAGATCCGAGTCTGGATTCATGGTAAAGTAGGCAATATTTGCCTTAGTCTTTTCTGCCATCGCTGCAACCCGGTGATCATCGGCATTGAGTACCGCATAACCATCAGGAAAAACAGCCTCAGCAACTACACTTTTGAGATGGGCTAATTGTTCAATAGTATCTATATCGCCGATGCCCAGATGGTCAGCAGACACATTTAATACCACACCTACATTAGCATTTTCAAAACCCAACCCAGAGCGGAGAATCCCACCGCGAGCCGATTCCAATACCGCTACTTCTACGGTTGGATCTTGAAGGATAACATGGGCGCTTTGAGGACCTGTATTATCTCCTGATTCTACTAAGAAATCACCGATATAAGTACCGTCTGTAGTTGTGTAGCCTACTACTTTACCAGTTTGCTTATAGATATGTGCTAACAGGCGGGTAGTGGTGGTTTTACCATTTGTGCCTGTGACAGAGAGCAGAGGAATCCGTCCAGATTGTTCATTGGGGAACAGCATATCCATGACCGCACCAGCGACATTGCGGGGGATACCAATGCTGGGGGCGACGTGCATTCGGAAACCAGGGGCGGCATTGACTTCGACAATTACCGCATCTACTTCTCGGAGCGGACGGCTAATATCGGAAGTGACAATATCTATCCCAGCTACATCTAAACCGATGATTCTCACTACCCGTTGTGCTAACCATATATTTTCCGGGTGAATTTCGTCTGTGCGATCTACAGCACTACCACCTGTACTCAAGTTGGCTGTAGCCCGCAGATAACACATTGCTCCCTGGGGTGGCACACTATTGATGGTGTAGCCTTGTCTATCTAGGAGTTGATAGCTGGTACGGTCTAGTTCAATCTTAGTTAAGACATTATCATGACCTTCACCGCGATTGGGATCTTGGTTTGTTTCTTCAATTAGCTCTGTAATCGTAGATTTGCCATTACCCACGACATGGGCGGGGATTCTCTCCGCTACAGCAACTACCTTGCCATTAACTACCAATACCCGATGATCTCGTCCTACATAATATCTTTCCACAATCACTGAACGAGAAACCTGTCTAGCCATTTCATAAGCGGCTTCTGCGTCTTCCCAATTACGGATATCAATGGTAATACCCCGGCCATGATTACCATCTGAAGGTTTAATCACGATGGGATAACCACCAACATATTCAACGGCTTCCTCTAAATCATCAAAGAAATTGATAACTGTCCCTCTAGGAACTGGAACACCGTTGGCATCGAGAATCCGTTTAGTAGCTTCTTTATCACCAGCTAGTTCGACACCAAGAATGCCTGTGTTATTGGTCATTGTGGCCTGAATCCGTTTTTGATGGATACCATAGCCCAATTGAATTAAGAATCTAGCTGGTAAAGGCATCCAAGGAATACCTTTTTTCTCCGCTTCTTTGATAATAGCTTCTGTTGAAGGTCCTAGCGAAGCATCACGCCAAAAGTCTTTCAGGTCTTGAACATCTTGCTCTAGTTCGGCTTTGGGATAACGTCCCCGGTCAATAATACTTTGACATAGCCTGACTGCTGCCCGTGCTGCATAGCGACCCGCCTCTTCATTTAGGTACTCAATCACTACCTGATAAATTCCAGGTGTGACAGTTTCACGGGTGCGACCGAAACCTACGTGCATTCCCGCTAATTCCTGGAGTTCCAAGGCTACGTGTTCCACTATATGACCCATCATGGTGCCTTCTCGCACCCGCATCAGAAAACCACCCCGACAGCCAGGGGAGCAGTAGTGACCCTCTAGGCTGGGGAGAGCCTCTACTAATCCTTCATAAAAGCCAGGGATTTCATTAGAGGGCGTTTCGGCAAGATTTTCTAAATCTAGGCGCATGACGATCAGCTTGTGCCGTCGAATGCTCCAGTAATTTGGGCCGCGTAAGGTCTGGATCTTGAGGATTCTCATGGGAATAGGTAGATGGAGATTCGGAACCAAAATTCTAGTTTCTTACTGGAATTGACCGCTAAACTGTTCATGTCAAACAGTTTTTTATGATTAGATATTATTTATCTAAAATCTGAAAACAGGAAGAAATCAGAGCGCGGTCAAATCATTGTCATCTGAGATACTCTATACCGTCAGCTAGAGATGCGATGCACAGCAGGTAAAACAGTACGTTGGTAAAGATGGAAGCGATCTCCGTAACTGAGGATATGTAGTCTTAAATTATGTAAAGTTAAGGGTTCGTTAGCACTAACATTGGGTTCATTGGTGTGGGTAAGTTCTGTAGGATCAACAATGGTGACACTCCCTTTGCCCATAACTTGTAACCAACCATCTCGTTCAAACACAGCACAGGTGTCTTCGTCAATACCAATGCCCAGTCTATCAGGGTGAGCAGCGATCGCACTAACTAATCTCCCCATGCGATTCCGGTTATGGAAATGTTGGTCAACGACAACTTCAGGAATGAATCCTAAGCCTGTTGCCATATCCACTAGAGAACGATTGGGGGTTTCACCACTGCCACCACCTGCGATCATGTGATGTCCCATGACGGCTGCTCCAGCACTTGTTCCTGCTAAAGTCAGTTGTCCGGCTCTCACCCGCTGGCGGATAATTTCCATTGCTGGTGTGTCGGAGAGGACTCCACAAAGACGCAGTTGGTCTCCTCCTGTCAAGAAGACACCACTACAGGCTTCGAGGGATGCTTTAATCTCCGGATTTTCGCATTGTTCCCGTTCCCGAATGTCTAAAATTTCAACCTTCTCCGCACCCATTTCTTCAAAAATGCGAACGTACCTACCAGCAATAATGGCAGGCTCACGGGAGGCTGATGGAATTATTGTAATATACGCCTTGTTACCACCAGCACGAACAAAAAAAGTTCTCAGAATTTCTCGTCCATGAACTTTATCTTCTGCGCCTCCGATAACTAGTACGGCGGTTTTAGTAGCTTGGGGTGTCCTCATTTCCAGCGATTTAACTTCTAACTGCGGCATTGTGTTTCTGCTTGAGGGAGTCAACAACTTCAGGTTAATTCAACAAGGGTTGCTACTTGTTAATTTTCGCCTTTTGCTTTAATGAGAGGACACTGCTTGACGCACACGATGCCTCAATTTTCTCATGTCCGTCATTCTCATGGCCAGCATCTTGTTTTTTACCTATCTACTTTTCCAGCCGGGAATTATAGTGCTAAATTAACTATAATTCCCTTCTGGATTTAGGTTTTAGTCGGCCTTGACACTCTTACTTCTGAGCTTGGCTAGATGCATCCCGGAAGTTGTTAACTTTGGTGGGATTATTAATTTAAATTTAGTAGTGACAATATTTAAACATAAATCAAGTAACTAGAAAAACTTTTGATCTCACTTGGAAACAGGAAACAGGAAACAGGAAACAGGAAACAGGGAACAGGGAACAGGGAACAGGGAACAGGGAATAGGGAACAGGGAACAGGAAACAGGAGAGAACTTCCTTCTTTATTCTTTCTTCTCTTTCTCCTGACTCCTGACTCCTGAACTCCTGACTCCTGACTCCTGACTCCTGACTCCTGACTCCTGACTCCTGACTCCTGAACTCCTGACTCCTGACTCCTGACTCCTGACTCCTGACTCCTGACTCCTGACTCCTGACTCCTGAACTCCTGACTCCTGACTCATGTGCTACGTTATCAGTTATTCTATTGGCTAGGTATCTACCCTTAATATTAGTTCTATCGAATACGAATTACTGTGCGTTTTGATATAGTTACACTTTTCCCTGACTGTTTCACGTCAATTCTCAATTCTGGTTTGCTGGCTAAGGCCTTAGCTAAACAGATTGCTCAAGTGCATCTAGTTAATCCCAGAGACTTTACCACGGACAAACACCACAAGGTGGATGATGAAACCTATGGTGGTGGTGTGGGAATGCTGATGAAGCCAGAACCGATTTTCGCGGCTGTGGAGTCTTTGCCGATTCTACCCCGTCGTGATGTGATTTTGATGAGTCCCCAAGGACAACCGATGAACCAGCCCTTGCTGCGGGAATTAGCCGCGAATTATGACCAATTGATTGTTATTTGTGGTCATTATGAAGGGGTAGATGACAGGGTGCTAAATTTGGTGACTCGTGAGATATCTTTGGGCGATTTTATCCTCACTGGGGGAGAAATTCCTTCTATGGCTTTGATTAATGGTGTGACGCGGTTGCTACCGGGAACTGTGGGTAAGGAGGAATCTCTCAAAAATGAAAGTTTTGAAGCGGGTTTGTTAGATTTTCCCCAGTATACTCGTCCTGCTAATTTTCGTGGTTGGAAAGTCCCAGATGTGCTACTAAGTGGTAATCATGCAGCAATAGCTCGTTGGCGTTTTCAACAACAAATTCAGCGCACTGCTTCCCGTCGTCCCGATTTGCTGAAAAAATGGCAAGAAGAGCAGGGGGAGTAGGGGGAGTAGCGGGAGTAGGGGGAGTAGCGGGAGTAGGGGGAGTAGCGGGAGTAGGGGGAGTAGCGGGAGTAGCGGGAGAAAAATATTCTTTTGCAACTGACAACTGTAAGGGCGAAGCATTTGGAAGATAAATTATCGGTAGTTGCGAAAAATGCTTCTCCAAATGCTTCGCCCCTACTAACAACTGACAACTAACAAACTATGAACATCAGAATTGGTAACGGCTACGATATACACAGATTGGTGAGCGATCGCAATTTAATTTTAGGCGGTATTCACATTCCCCATGAACTCGGCTTGTTAGGACACAGTGATGCTGATGTTCTTACCCATGCCATTATGGACGCGATGTTAGGAGCATTATCTTTAGGGGATATTGGTCATTATTTTCCCCCTACAGATCCAAAATGGAAAGGGGCTGATAGTCTTGTACTATTAGATCAAGTACATCAATTAATTCGTGACCAAGGTTGGAAAATTGGCAATATTGATTCTGTCGTTGTGGCTGAACGTCCCAAATTAAAACCCCATATTTCTAAAATGCGGGATAAATTAGCCGCAGTTTTAGAAGTAGAACCAAATCAAATTGGTGTCAAAGCTACAACTAATGAAAAACTTGGACCAACGGGAAGAGAAGAAGGGATTTGTGCTTATGCTGTAGTTTTGTTGGTGGCAGAGGACAATTAAAAATATGAACTTTATTAACTTTGCAGATCAGAAACAATATCGCCCTGATATTATGTTTACTAATAAAGATGATCAAATTATTTTATTAGTGGAAATCAAAGCTAAAAAACTAACAACAAGCTCGAAAGAAAATGCTATTTCTCAATTAAATAAATATTTACAGAATATCAGACTAGATATTTTGTTTGCTATGTTAGTTGATTTAGAAAAAATTAATATTTTTGCAGTTACAGATGATAAAAATATCCAAAATACACTTTTATCATTAAAAACTAATGACATACTAAGCAACTACGATCCAGAATTTAGCGAAAAAATGATCTTTGATTTTCATTTAGAAACACTTGTTAAATCTTGGCTGAGAGATTTATCATATCATTGGCATTCAGATACACCACCAGCATATAATCAATTAGCAAAAATTGGCTTATTACCATTATTAGAAGGTGGACATATTTATATTGAAGGAAATTTAGGTGCGGATACTTTATATTGAAACTAATTTTTTAATGGCAATTGCTAAAGGAAGAGACTTAGAAGCAGAAGAGTTACTGCGTAATCTACCATCGTCACTTCGTATAGCTATACCAGCTATTTGTTATCTCGAAGCTATTAATACATACAGAATAGATAAACAAAGTCAATTGAAATTCCGAGCAGAAATGGATAAACAGATTAATGAAGCAATGCGTGATAAAACTTCTAGTCATGCAAAAAATTTTTTATCACTTTTGGAAAAAGCATCTATTGAAAATACATACCTATTAAGTGATATACAAAATCGTTTATCCAAAACTATTAATTTATTAATTGCAAATTCAGAAACTATCAATTTTAATAACACCATAATTCAAGAAATTTCTGAACAGATTTTTATAGAAACAGAATCATTGCTAATCAAGAATGATCTCATGGATAACTTAATATTACAGTGTATTCTCAGTCATGCAAATCAGCATCCTACAGACGAGAAAATATTCATAAATGGTAACACTAAAGATTTTGGTAAACCAGAAGTAGAAAATATTTTAAATAATGCTGGAATAAAATACTTTAGTAATACTAAAAACTTTTTAGGTTGGCTACAGTCTCAATAATCATAAGTCCATTTTTGGTAATAAATTATGACATTAACAGAAAAATTATTCAATCTTACGAAACGCTTTTTCTTATTAATCACAATTATTGCTTTTACAGCAACAACAATTACCGCTTGTAACCCAATTCAATTAAAAACCAATGCGGCTCAAGTTTCGCAATTAGTCAGAAGTATTCTGAATGATCCAAAAACATTTAATGCGGCACTTGGTTCTGAATCACCAAATATTTTTGATCTTACTTATGAAGGATTATTAACGCAAAATCCTATTAACGGTAAAATAGAAGGAGCATTAGCTCAATCATGGGAAATATCACCTGATAAAACCAAAATTGCCTTTACCATGCGTGAGGGTTTAAAATGGTCAGACGGACAACCATTAACAGTTGATGATGTCGTATTTACCTACAATGATATTTATTTAAATGAAAAAATTCCCACAGATACTAGAGATGTTTTGAGAATTGGTAAAGATCGCAAATTACCAACTGTGAAAAAAATAGATAATAAAAGAGTAGAATTTAGTGTACCTGAACCATTTAGACCTTTTTTGCTAAATACAAGGGCATCTATTTTACCTGCTCATATTTTAGAAAAATCAGTGAAAACAAAAGATAAAGATAGTAAACTGGAATTTTTGAGTAAATGGAGTGTTGATACTCCCCCAGAAGAAATTATTGTTAATGGACCTTATAAAATTGAAAGATATGATACAAGTCAACGGATAATTTTTCGCCGTAATCCCTATTATTGGCGTAAAGATGCTCAAGGTAAATCACAACCTTATATTGAACGGATAATTTGGCAAATTGTGGAATCAACAGATGCTTCTTTACTCCAATTTCGTTCCGGTGATTTAGATTCTATTAGTGTTTCCCCTGATTATTTTTCGCTGTTAAAAGTTCAGGAAAAACAAGGAAATTTTACAATATATAATGGTGGTCAAAGTTCTAGCACTTTATTTCTTTCTTTCAACTTAAATAAAGGGAAAAGAAATAATAAACCATTAGTTGATCCTATTAAATCTCAATGGTTTAATAATGTCCAATTTCGCCAAGCGGTAGCTTATGCTATTGATAGACAAACCATGTTAAATAATACTTTTCGTGGTTTGGGTACTTTCCAAAATTCTTCTATTTCTGTTCTAAGTCCTTATTTTTTATCACCAGAAAAGGGACTAAAAGTTTATAAATATAATCCTGATAAAGCGAAGGAATTACTAATAAAAGCAGGATTCAAATATAATGACAAAAATCTTTTAGTGGATAATCAAGGTAACGAAGTCAGATTTAGTTTACTCACCAATGCTGGTAATAAAATTCGGGAATCAATGGGTTCGCAAATTAAACAAGATTTGAGTAAAATTGGCATTCAAGTTGATTTTACTCCCTTGGCATGGAATACTTTTATAGGTAAGATATCTAATACTTTAGATTGGGAGGCTGGTTTATTAGGTTTAATTGATGGATTAGAACCTAATGATGGTGCTAATGTTTGGTCACCTGACGGGGGATTACATATGTTTAATCAAAAACCCCAATCTGGACAAAAGCCCATAGAAGGGAGAGAAGTTGCACCTTGGGAAGTGAAAATTAATGAACTTTATATTCAGGGCGCACAGGAATTTGATGAGGTGAAAGTCAAGGAAATTTATGGGGAAAGTCAACAATTAACACAGGAGTATTTACCTTTTATTTATTTGGTAAATTCCTCTGCTATGTCAGCAATTAGAAATCGTTTTGAAGGTATCCAATTTTCTGTCCTTGGTGGTGCTTTTTGGAATATTCATGAAATTAAAGTTACGAAATAGGTAATAGTGAAGAAATTCTTACTAATTACCAATCACCAAAAACTTTCTAGGTTGGCTAGAGTCTAAATCATTCTCATATTAATATCTGGTAATAAACTATGACATTACAAAAAATACTCCATTCCACAAAACGCTTTTTCTTATTAATCACAATCATTGCTTTCACAGCAATGACAATTACCGCTTGTAACCCAACTAAATTAAAAACCAATGCGGCTCAAATACCCCAATTAGTAACGAGTATTCTCAGTGATCCAAAAACATTTAATGCTGCGCTAAGTTCCGAATCACCAAATATTTTCGGTTACACTTATGAAGGATTATTAACTCAAAATCCTATTGACGGAAAAATAGAAGGTGTGTTAGCCCAATCATGGGAAATATCACCAGATAAAACCAAAATTACCTTTACCATGCGCGAAGGTTTAAAATGGTCAGACGGACAACCATTAACAGTTGATGATGTTGTGTTTACCTATAATGATATTTATTTGAATGAAAATATCCCTACAGATACTAGAGATGTTTTAAGAGTCGGAAAAGATCGCAAATTACCAACTGTCAAAAAAATAGATAATAGAAGAGTAGAATTTAGTGTCCCTGAACCATTTAGACCTTTTTTACTAAATACAGGAGCATCTATTTTACCTGCTCATATTTTAGAAAAATCAGTTAAAACCAAAAATAAAGATGGGAAATTGGAATTTTTAAGTAAATGGGGTGTTGATACTCCTCCCCAAGAACTTATTGTTAATGGACCCTATAAACTGGAAAGATACGATACCAGTCAACGGGTAATTTTTCGCCGTAACCCCTATTATTGGCGTAAAGATGCTCAAGGTAAACCACAACCTTATATTGAACGGATAGTTTGGCAAATTGTGGAATCAACTGATACTTCTCTACTCCAATTTCGCTCTGGAGATTTAGATACTATTGGTGTTTCTCCTGATTATTTTTCTTTGTTAAAAGTCCAGGAAAAACAAGGTAATTTTAGAATATATAATGGTGGTCCGAGTTCTAGCACTTCCTTTATTTCCTTTAACTTAAATAAGGGAAAAAGGAAAAATCAACCATTAGTTGATCCTATTAAATCTAAATGGTTTAATAATGTGCAATTTCGCCAAGCGGTAGCCTATGCTATTGATAGACAAACCATGTTAAATAATACTTTTCGCGGTTTAGGTACACCTCAAAATTCTCCTATTTCTGTCCAAAGTCATTATTTTTTATCACCAGAACAGGGTTTAAAGGTTTATAAATACAATCCTGATAAAGCCAAAGAATTGCTACTAAAAGCGGGATTTAAATATAATGAAAAAAATCTCTTAGTAGATGATCAAGGTAATGAGGTGAGATTTGCATTGTTAACTAATGCTGGTAATAAAATTCGGGAGTCAATGGGTTCGCAAATTAAACAGGATTTAAGTAAAATTGGGATTCAAGTAGATTTTACACCATTGGCTTGGAATACCTTTATAGATAAACTTTCTAATACTTTAGATTGGGATGCTTGTTTAATAGGTTTAACAGGGGGTTTAGAACCAAATGATGGTGCAAATGTCTGGTCGCCTCAAGGGGGATTACATATGTTTAATCAAAAACCTCAAGCTGGACAAAAACCGATTGAAGGTTGGGAAGTTGCTGACTGGGAAAATAAAATTAATGAACTTTATATTCAAGGCGCACAGGAATTTGATGAGGTTAAATTAAAGGAAATTTATGGGGAAAGTCAACAATTAACGCAGGAGTATTTGCCTTTTATTTATTTGGTTAATTCCTATTCTCTCTCAGCAGTGCGAAATCGTTTTGAAGGTATTAAATTTTCTGCGCTTGGTGGTGCTTTTTGGAATATTCATGAAATTAAAATTACGAAGTAGGTAATTCGTCAGGCTTCGCCCCGCTTCGCTAACACGCAGAGGCGCAGAGGCTCAGAGAGTAAGAGTTTGAGCTATTGGTTTCTTATTGGGATATTTCATTTCTGTTGTCCACAAGTTTGACGTTAAATGCGGGTGTTTCTACTATATGAATGGTGGTGGACGCAATGCTTATACTTCCGTTTGTGTTGTCGAATTCGTCAAGAATCCGACTAAAGATGATATCTTTTTTGCCTCGACGTTGTTTGTAGTCCACTATATAACGCAGGGTAAATTCTAGCCAGTTGTCGTTAGCTGTTAGGGTGACAGCAGGTTCAATTTTGGCATCTTCAATTAAATATTTGTGTACCATGTGTTGCCATTGTGCCTTGGCTTGAGGCATATATTCCCCGACAACTTCGTTAGCTACCTGTTGCAGAATTTCTCTGGTTAAAGAGCGATCGCTCCCGTATTTTACTGGTACAGTAATTTCATCCCATACAAAGGGAAAATCTGCCGAATAATTAAATACGGGTTCTTTAAATACAAAACTATTAGCAATTCTCACAATACGACCATTATAAAGATCAGCTTTTACCCAAGCACCGCACTCCATTAAGGTAGTCCGCAAAATACTAATATCTATAACATCTCCCATTATCCCACCCAGTAATACTCTATCTCCTGGTTTGTAATATTGACCTAAGGAAATAGCTACCCAACCAGCAAAACTCCCAATTACTTCTTGTAATGCAAAGGCGACACCAGCACCAATTACCCCAAAAATTACTGTTAGTTTTCCCAGGCTATCACTAAATATCAAAACAATTAATAAAGCCATAATTGCATAGCCAATGAAGGTAATGGCTTTGCGGATATGATAGCGCAAATCACTGTCTTGAACTTGGCGCGGTAAAACTTGAGCTAAAATTCGGAAAACAATGGCAACTATAATAATTCCTGAAGTTACTTCAATCAATTTGACAACTATAGCATCCGCCAGTAAGTTTTGAATTGTCTTTGAAGCATTTTCCACAAGTTACTCCTTATTAAATAAAAAGTTAATTTACATTCATGAATCTGGTGTATTTTTACTGTTATCAGGGTTGAACAGATTATTTAAAGAAGATAGCCGAAATCCTGGTGATTTGTAATCTTGAGGCAAATAATTTTCTGGTATAGTCGTCTGATTACCGTCTCTGACAGCAGAGTAATGGGGAGACAGAATTTCAATTTCTGCTTCATTACATTTATCTTGAATGTTTTGGTGGAGTTCTGAATAAATACTTGCCATGAGTATAGGTTTATTGGTATAAGCATTTAATTCATAGCTGACATAAAAATCATCTAAACTGGTTTGGAATACAAAGGGAACAGGCTCGGCTAAAATATTATTTGTTGCTATTGCTGCATCAATTAAAACTTGATGAACTTTTCGCCAAGGCACATCATACCCCAGTGTGATTGTAGTATTTAATATTAGATAATAATTAGGGTCTTGTGATAGGGAACTATAGTTGATAATTTGGCTAGTTAATACAGTTCCATTAGGAATAGTAATGATCACATTTTTAATGGTACGAATGCGGGTAACTAGCAGGGTTTTTTCTACTATATCACCTATAGCGTCACCAATTTTAATGCGATCGCCTATTTGGAAAGCACGGGTATAAATAAGAATAGTTCCCGCGACAACATTAGTAATAACAGCCGTTGAACCTAATGAAAATAAAACACCTAAAAATACTGAGATACCCTGAAAAGCTGGTGAACCAAATCCTGGTAAATAAGGAAATGCTAAGACTAATGCTAGGGCGACTATAATTAAGAATACCAGTTTATAAGTTGGTTCTGCCCAGTCATTATAAAAGCCGGAAATGGATATATTTCCATTACCCAATTCTGTGAAAATATAGCGAATAAATTTAAGACTGTAGTGGGTAATGAAGAAAATTAATGCTAATGCAAATATATTAGGTAAATAATCGGCAAATGCTAACCAACTTTTATAAATTGCTCCTAGAAAATAACTAATAAGTCTAGAACTTATTTGTTTTGTCCAAGGAAAAAAACTTAAAACTAAAGAAATGTAGATATATAAAATACTAATTACTATAATTATGCAGATAATCTTAACTAGCCTAGTCACAATATTACTGACTCTAGCTGTGGGTAAAAGTTCTATATTTTGAATTCTTAACTCAGGAATTCTAATTCCTCTCCAATTTTGTAATTTAGTAATAATTCTGGGATAAACTTGATTAAACACTTTCAGGAACACGAATAAAATTACTGTTGAAATAAAAGTATAAAATAGCCCCTTCAAAATATTATATAAGCTACGTTCTTTTCTGTATTGATTGATGGCATTTCTAATTATTTCTATACATTTTTCTGCTAGTATTTGTCTTGTTTTATTTACAGCTTTAGCATCTTTGTCTGTGATGGTAAATAATGTTTTATCCCCTATGACAATATTAGTTGTATCTGAATTTTCTACAACTCGCAATTTATCCATAGATATTAATGGATCATTAGCAATTTTTTCTAGTCTATTGGTGACAGCTTGCGCTCGCGCTTGGTGAGAAAATGAACCGACATTTTTCTGAATTACAAATAGTGTTGTATTTCCTAATAACACAGGAGTTCCATCTATTTTATTCACAATTTCTGAATTTTGGGCAACAGGTATAGCTTTATCTTGAATAGTTACGGTTTTATCTTGAGAATAACCCATAGATATGTTGATTATAAAAATACAACATATCAGGCTAATCATGAATTTATTTAAAATATTTAGATACTTGTTTTTATTGGTGTATTTGTTCATGGTTTGATTAAATTTATGGACTTACTTAATCTACTTTTGATATGGTATCATTAAGGTTATAAACATAATCAACCTAAAAGCAAAGGCAATATTTTGAACAAATTTCGTACACAAGAAGCCGTGACAAGTAGGGGTTTAGCTTTTGCTTTACCCTTGCATAAATCAAACCGGATTCCTATAAAATAGATTTATAGTATAAATTGATGTTTGTGTATATCAAGCGCATATCAAGGATAATTATATTCACTTAAAATCTAAAATTGCTGTGACACAACCCGAAAATTTGCGATCGCTCTTAGAATCCGTCGCCAATGGTACAATTAGCCCAGAGATAGCCTTTGACTCCCTCAAAAACTTACAATATGAATCTGTAGGTGAGTTTGCTAAAATAGACAACCATCGTCAATTAAGAACAGGTTTCCCGGAAGTAATTTGGGGACCTGGTAAAACACCGGAACAAATTGCTCAAATTATGGAAGTCATGCGCCACCGCACTTCCGTAGTCATGGCTACCCGCATTGAGCCAAAAGTATATTCTGCATTGCAAAAAAAAGTTAGAGGTATCCAATATTACGAACAAGCCCGAATTTGTGCCATTGTTCCTCCGGTGATTGAAGTCAGATTTCCTGGACAAATCGGGATTCTCTCCGCTGGTACTGCTGATTTAGCCGTCGCCGAAGAAGCCGCTGTCACTGCGGAACTTTCGGGTTTTTCTGTACAGCGTCTTTGGGATGTGGGTGTAGCCGGAATTCACCGTTTATTAAGTAACCGTCACCTGCTAGAATCATCATCAGTATTAATTGTGGTAGCGGGCATGGAAGGGGCTTTACCCAGTGTGGTAGCAGGTTTGACGGATTGTCCAGTGATTGCTGTTCCTACCAGTATTGGTTATGGTGCAAGTTTTTCCGGTTTAGCACCTTTATTAACAATGCTCAATTCTTGCGCTGCTGGTATAGGTGTGGTCAATATAGATAATGGCTTTGGTGCAGCGGTTTTAGCGGGACAAATTTTAAGAACTTCAGAAAAATTACGCTTGGCAGCAGAAAAATATTAAAGTATGACCGTAAAAACTGCGTATAATTACGATATTTATCTCATGGAACACCTTAACGACTCACTATTTCTCATCTTGGGAAATTTGGACTTTCATATCAATTTTACTGTTAGTAATTACACAGACTACTTTATATATGGTCTTGTAAAAGAGACAGACATTTTGGGTCAAATCCAAGGTGCTTGGAATCACTTTGTCAAAACTGGGCAAATTTGGGCGATGGTTATTGGTTTTGTCATTGGCTATATGTTTAAAGGTTTAACCAGTTACAGTTAAATTTATGGTCAGGAACAAGGAATAGAGTTGAAAGTCTTTTGGTATCTGATTTTTTTTGATCAGTATCTGTTTTAAACTACTTGACAACTGCTATATTCTAGGTTTTAGATTTTGGATTAATCATGATTCAAAATCGGCGTTGCTGATTAAGAGTATGATTTTATTGGGCTTCGCCCCGCTTCGCTAACACGCAGAGGTGATCCAGTCTCAGAGAGTAAGAGTTTCATTTTTTTGATTTTTCAATTTCATACCTCAATTCAGCAACGCCCAAAATCAATACCTTGTCCATTTTCTGCTTTGTTGGGTTAAGCGACAGCGCAACCCAAGGCTCATGTTGGGTTTCATGTTTCAACCCAACCTACAAATCAAGGCTTTTTCCAATTTGGACAAGGTATTGAAAATCTAACATCTAAAAATAATTTCTGCCTCTCCCTTCAGATTTATGACCGAAAAACAAACTTGGAGTCAGCGGTTTGAGTCCGCGCTGCATCCGGCGATCGCTCGTTTCAATGCAAGTATCAGTTTTGACATTGAACTTATCGAATATGACATTACTGGTTCTCAAGCCCATGCCAAAATGTTGGCTCATACAGGTATAATTTCCCACGAAGAAGGGGAAGCACTGTTTAACGGTTTAGAACGAGTTCGTCAAGAATATCGTCAAGGGCAATTCCAACCCGGTGTTGATGCCGAAGATGTGCATTTTGCCGTAGAAAAGCGCCTTACGGAAATTGTCGGAGATGTAGGTAAAAAACTTCACACCGCCCGTTCTCGCAATGACCAAGTAGGTACAGATACTCGATTATACCTCCGCGATCAAATTCAACAAATTCGCCAGCAATTACGGGACTTTCAGACAGTCTTAGTTGATATAGCCGAAAAAAATGTCGAAACTCTGATTCCTGGCTATACCCACCTACAACGCGCCCAACCAGTAAGTTTAGCGCACCATTTACTGGCATACTTCCAAATGGCACAACGGGATTGGGAACGCTTGGAAGACGTTTGTAAACGAGTGAATATCTCCCCCTTGGGTTGTGGTGCTTTAGCGGGAACAACTTTTCCTATTGACCGCCACTATACAGCCAATTTATTACATTTTGACAATGTTTATGCTAACAGCTTGGACGGAGTGAGCGATCGGGACTTTGCCATAGAATTCCTCTGTGCTGCTAGTATCATCATGGTTCACCTCAGCCGTCTGTCCGAAGAAGTGATTCTGTGGGCATCTGAAGAATTTCGCTTCGTCACCCTCAAAGATAGCTGTGCCACAGGTTCTAGCATTATGCCCCAAAAGAAAAACCCCGACGTACCCGAATTAGTGCGCGGCAAAACCGGGCGAGTATTTGGTCATCTGCAAGCCATGTTAGTAATTATGAAGGGTTTACCCCTGGCTTATAACAAAGACCTCCAAGAAGACAAAGAAGGCATATTTGACAGCGTGAACACAGTCAAAGCCTGTTTAGAAGCAATGACAATTTTACTGCAAGAAGGTTTAGAATTTCGTCATCAGCGATTAGCAACAGCAGTTACAGAAGACTTTGCTAACGCTACCGATGTCGCAGATTATCTGGCAGCGCGGGGTGTACCCTTCCGCGAAGCTTATAACATTGTGGGCAAAGTCGTCAAAACCAGTATTGCCGCTGGTAAACTACTCAAAGATTTGCAGCTAGAAGAATGGCAACAAATCCATCCCGCATTTGCTGCTGATATTTATGAAGCCATAACCCCACGTCAAGTAGTTGCAGCCCGCAACAGCTACGGAGGCACAGGCTTTGTCCAAGTTAGACAAGCTCTTCTCAACGCCCGGACTCAACTCATTGTGAAATAATTTCTAAGTTAGGAAACAGGGAACAGGGAACAGGGGAGAAATTCAATTCTTTCTTCCAACTGACAACTGACAACTGTACGGGCGAAGCATTTGGAGAACTATTTTTGGCAATGACCGATAATTTATCTTCCAACTGACAACTGACAACTGTACGGGCGAAGCATTTGGAGAACTATTTTTGGCAATGACCGATAATTTATCTTCCAACTGACAACTGACAACTGTACGGGCGAAGCATTTGGAGAACTATTTTTGGCAATGACCGATAATTTATCTTCCAAATGCTTCGCCCCTACTGACCACTGACAACAAATAAGGGTGTACTCGTGTACACCCTAAAAATTCAGAATATGAAAGAGTAAAATTTAACCAGACGTACTAATCAGCAGCGTCCATTGCTGCTGCGCCTGTGTCTTCCTCTTCACTCTTGGGCGGTCTTTGTTGGAATCTTCTGCCCATTCTACCTGTGGTGGTACGTTTACGAAACTTTCTGGCGTAGGCCTGGTTTCGTAGCGCCTTTTCTTTTTTCGGGTTACGGCGCTTTGCCATATTCACCTCATTAATAAACAACAAAAAATTGGCATCTAGGCATTACTTAGGCCATATTAGCTACCGATATTATTGATATACTTTTTTAGCCTAGTGCAGCAATCAATACACTTTAAATAGCATACCATTATATCGCACTAAAAAGTCTAATGTCAACCAGAATTTAGCGATCGCAAACTCCTAGGGGCGTAAGGACTGCGCCATCATATCATCAGGGTGAGGAGGAAAATTCTATTTTAACAACCCAATTAAATTTAATTTTTTATACTTAAATAATAAAGAATTCGACAGCGATGCCTACTAGCAAGGCATCGCGGATTTTAGATTTGCGATTCATCTGTAATCTAAAATCTAAAATCCAACCAGCGATTTAATGGTTTACGGCTGCTGCTTCCCGTGCTGCTGCTGCTTGATCTGGGTGAATACCCAAGCGTGTGAGGTTAATTCGTCCCTTATTGTCAATTTCTCGCACTTTGACAATCACCTCATCACCAACAGCTACTTCATCTTCAACCTTGCCAACGCGATAGTCAGCAAGCTGAGAAATGTGAATCATGCCTTCTTTACCGGGCAAGAACTCCACAAAAGCACCAATGGGTATAACTCGTGTCACACGACCGATGTAAACGTCCCCTTCATGGAGTTTACGAGTCATGCCTTGAACGATATTCCGCGCTCTCTTAGCTCGGTTTTCATCAACTGCGGAAATGGTGACAGTACCATCATCTTGGATGTCAATTTTTGCACCAGTTTCTTCAGTGATCCCCTTGATGGTTTTCCCTCCAGGTCCAATGACTAGACCAATCATGTCAGGATCAATCTTGATGGTCAACAGACGTGGGGCATAGGGTGAAGTTTCTTCCCTGTGTGTGTCAATAGTCTGGAGCATTTTTTCCAGAATATGTAACCGGGCAGGTTTGGCTTGGTTGACAGCTTGGGCAATTACCTCTAAAGGCAACCCAGATATTTTCATATCCATTTGCAAAGCGGTAATCCCAGTATCTGTACCGGCAACTTTGAAGTCCATATCACCTAAAAAGTCTTCAATGCCTTGAATGTCGGTAAGGATTCGCACTTCGTCCCCTTCCTTAATCAAGCCCATTGCCGCACCACTCACAGGTTTAGTAATTGGTACACCGGCATCCATGAGGGATAGGCTAGAACCACAAACTGAACCCATTGAAGTCGAACCATTGGAAGAAAGAACTTCTGATACTACGCGAATTACGTAGGGAAATTTTTCCTTGGATGGTAGTACAGGTAATAATGCCCGTTCTGCTAATGCACCATGTCCGATTTCTCGTCTCCCAGGGGCGCGTAATGGTTTGGTTTCGCCGACGGAGAAGGGAGGGAAGTTATAGTGATGCAGGTAACGTTTGGTTTGTTCTAGTTGCAAGTCATCGTTGAGGTTTTGGGCATCTCCGGGAGTCCCAAGGGTACACATTGATAGTACCTGAGTCAGTCCCCGATTGAATAAACCGCTACCATGAACTCGTTTGGGTATTATGCCAACTCGACAAGATATAGGGCGGACTTCATCAAGTTTGCGACCATCTACGCGGACATTATCTTCGACAATTTGACGGCGCATGAAGTATTTAGTAATACTTTTGAATGTATTGCCAAGAGCTTTAGAGTTTGCTGTAGCAGCAATGCGAATGGGGTCTTCTTCTGGTAAAGCTTTGATTTCATCAGCAATACTATCTTCAACTGCGTCCAAAGCAATATCACGATCAGTTTTAGTTAACTCAAATTGCGCTAAGATTTTTTTAATCTCATTACTAGCGCGATCGCGGATATAGTTTTCTAATGTCTGATCTGGTTCTGGTGGTGCTTCTTGCACCAGTTTTAGACCTAATTCATCCAGTAAATCTAACTGGGCCTGAATTAAATCCCGAACTGCTTCGTAGCCAAAATCAATCGCCTCAATAATATCTCGCTCTGGCAATTGATTTGCACCCGCTTCCACCATGATTACCCCATCTGGTGAACCGGCGACGACTAAATCCAAATCTCCCGCTGCAATTTCTGCGTAGGTAGGGTTAATAATAAAATCATCCCCCACTAAGCCTACTCGCACTGCGGCCATGGGTCCATTAAAAGGAATTTGGGCAATGAGGGTAGCAATTGAAGCACCTGTTACTGCTAACACATCAGGAGGGACTTGCTCATCCATTGACATAGTTATTGCCATAACTTGCAAGTCATCCCGCAACCATGAAGGGAATAAAGGACGGAGTGGACGGTCAATCAGCCGACTGGTAAGAATTGACTTTTCCGGTGGACGACCTTCTCGGCGCATAATTCCCCCAGGAATTCTTCCCGCTGCGTACAATCTTTCTTCGTAATCTACGGTCAGTGGCAAAAAATCAATGCCTTCCCGCGCTGCTGACCTTGTAGCCGTTACTAAAACAGTTGTATCTCCTGATTGTATCAAAACCGACCCACCTGCTTGGGGGGCTAGTAGGCCAACCGTCAGTCGAATATCCCGTCCATCAAAGGATATTGACTTTTCAAATTCTGCCATTCAGTTTTTTTTCCTTCTCTTACGCGATTCTCACTCTGTGGCAATCCTAACATTTATGCAGTCTAGACGGCTTCTGTAATGAACAAACATACAACAAAATTCTCTAAGTTAGCTGTACAACGGGCTTCATATCTGGGTTTGTGTTCTAAGTTATCTTTTTGCTGAACGATTTAATAATATTTTATCAATCAATTAAGAGGCAAGTAACTGCATCGTAATTACCCCTGTCATTAAAAAGGAATTTTCGGAATTGAATAATTAAATATTTTTGTCAGAATCAGGATGTCCAGGATTTAAGGATTTACAGGATTTTTCTTTGGATTTGGATTTTCGGAATTGAATAATTAAATATTTTTGTCTGAATCAGGATATCCAGGATTTAAGGATGTACAGGATCTTTGTTTGGATTTGGATTTTCGGAATTGAATAATTAAATATTTTTGTCTGAATCAGGATATCCAGGATTTAAGGATGTACAGGATTTTTGTTGGGATTTAGATTTTTATGATTGGCAGATTCGCAGGACATAGGATTGCTGAATAAAATATTTGATGGTGAAAGTAATGTAATCCTATTCATGCTTAATAAGATATTTTTATCATCATTCACAGAATTGTCATATCCACAGAATTTGGTGATTATTAAAAATATTTAATCTCTTCATCCTGTAAATCCTTAAATCGGTGGATATCCTGATTCAGACATTTTCATCATTGGTTTATTAAAGCTGTTGTTGGGTTGCGCTGTCGCTTAACCCAACCTACATTAAATTGTATCAGGATCTATATTTAACTCCCGCAGTTTTGCTGCTAAACGTTCTGATTTTTTCGCTTCTTTTTCTGCGGTTTCTTCAGGTGTGGGAACTAGCTCTCCTGCTGGTGTAAAATACCGTAATAGTCCTTGATAAATTCCTAAATATAAACCTAGCTGACGACTCCACAAATATCCTTGCTGATTTTGTTCTAAAGGTTGATATTCTCCGTCTACTAAATGAAAACCTGCAAATTCTAGTGTATAAGGGTCGAACCAAAAATAATCTGGTGTGCGGAAGGTATTTTGATAAAGTTCTTTTTTATATTCTCTATCTGTATTAGCTGTAGTTGGTGAGAGAATTTCTAAAATGAAATTAGGATATTTACCATCTTCTTCCCAAACTACCCAACTTTTGCGAGTTTTGCGTTCTGTTCCTAAGACGACAAAGAAATCTGGACCTCGGAAATATTCAGATTTTTTCTGATTAGGACTATAGTAAATGGTGAGATTTCCCGCAGCATAGAAATCATTTCTATCTTTCCATAACCATTCTAGACATTTGAAAAGTAGAATTATTTGTCTTAGATGTAGTTCTGTTTCCACGGTCGGTTCATCACTATATAAATCACTTGGGGGAAATATTACATCTTGGGAGATGTTTTCTTGACATTCTAATTCTTGAGTAATCATCATGATATGATACCAAGTAGTTATTTGTTGATTATAGCATTATGTAGGTTGAGTTGAGAAAACCCAATATTATATTATTCTTTTGTGGGGCTGCGCTGTTGCTTAACCCAACCTACATGACTTTGATGATTTGAATAATTAAATATTTTTGTCTGAATCAGGATGTCCAGGATTAAAGGATTTACAGGATTTTTGTTGGGATTTGGATTTTGATGATTTGAATAATTAAATATTTTTGTCAGAATCAGGATGTCCAGGATTTAAGGATGTACAGGATTTTTGTATGAATTTGGATTTTGATGATTTGAATAATTAAATATTTTTGTCAGAATCAGGATGTCCAGGATTTAAGGATGTACAGGATTTTTGTTGGGATTTGGATTTTGATGATTTGAATAATTAAATATTTTTGTCAGAATCAGGATGTCCAGGATTTAAGGATGTACAGGATTTTTGTTGGGATTTGGATTTTGATGATTTGAATAATTAAATAATTGTGTGTTTCTCAAAGATAGTTCATTCATAAAACAATTGAATTCCATATATCCTGATATGGATACGCCACGCTATCAGGCTTTGTTATCATGATTGACAGAATTGGTAGATTAATAGAATTTGGTGATCATTGAAAATATTTAATCTCTTCATCCTGTAAATCCTTAAATCCTGGGTATCCTGATTCAGACAATAAATATTTAATCTCTTGATCCTGTAAATCCTTAAATCCTGGGTATCCTGATTCAGACAATAAATATTTAATCTCTTCATCCTGTAAATCCTTAAATCCTGGATATCCTGATTCAGACAATAAATATTTAATCTCTTCATCCTGTAAATCCTTTAATCCTGGATATCCTGATTCTGATATTTTTATTATATCTTTTGTTGGGTTGCGCTGTCGCTTAACCCAACCTACATGACTGACATTTTCACGGCTTAATTAAAGATTCCTCAGACTGACGATATTTAGCAATTAATTTACGTCTTTTTAGGGGTGGATAAACCAGCATAGAAAGTGCGGGTAAACTTGTTCCAGTTAGTGCAAATAGGATGTAGGGATTGGTTAATCTAGCTATATAAAGAATTCCTAAGCTGTTTCCTAATCCTGCTGTGAGTAAATACAGTACAAATTCAGACCGTTTCCATTCTTTAAACTGATAAAAATCATCATATAAAACAGAATGAACCCCTCCAACAGCCCCAAGGACTATTACAATTGCTATAAAAAGCGTTGCAATAAAATAACCCATCAATAAATTAATTACTGGACCAATTATAAAAGCAATTGTAAAACCAATTACTGCACCAATCAATGCACCAAGAAACATTTTTGCGAGGTTTGGGTTTAGCTTCTCGATTGTATCCGATAATTACCCCTAGTTTAGAAACCGCATCTCCCGAATTTTGTCACCTTACCCCCATGGAAGCTTATGAATTTATCAAAGCTGTAACTTGGAAATTTGAAGATAGTGGTTTAGGCGTAATTTTACCTCCTAGTTTAGCAAATCGGGAAGGGTGGGCAAATCGTTTAGGGTTAAAAATTAGTGCCGAAACTCCTCAACAAAAATCAGGACGTTTGGGTTTACAAAGTTTATTAAATTTTCAATGGCATTTGGCAATTGGTGGACAAACAATCTCTAAAGTTCAGTTTGATAAACTGGTAAAATTAAATAGTCCTTTAGTCGAAATTAATGGTGAATGGGTAGAATTGCGTCCCCAAGATATTAAAACTGCCCAAACTTTTTTTAGTTCCCGTAAAGAACAAATGTCTCTTTCCTTAGAAGATGCTTTACGCATTAGTAAAGGAGATACTCAAGTAATTGAAAAATTACCTGTTGTCAGTTTTGAAGCTTCTGGTGCATTGGAAGAATTAATAGGGGCATTAACTAATAATCAAGAAATTCAACCTTTAACTACACCTAAAATTTTTCGAGGAGAATTACGTCCTTATCAAGAAAGAGGTGCGGGTTGGTTAGCATTCTTAGAACGTTGGGGTTTAGGTGCTTGTCTTGCAGACGATATGGGATTAGGAAAAACCGTCCAATTTATCGCTTTTCTACTTCATCTTAAAGAAGAAAATGTTCTAGAAAAACCAACTTTATTAGTTTGTCCTACTTCTGTTATGGGCAATTGGCAAAAAGAAGTCAAAAAATTTGCTCCTACTCTTAAAGTTTTAGAATATCACGGTGATAAACGCCCTAAAGGTAAAGCATTTACAGAAGCAGTTAATAAACACGATATAGTAATTACTAGCTATGCACTGATTCACCGCGATATTAAGTTATTGAAAGTAATTGAATGGCAAATAATTGTTTTAGACGAAGCCCAAAATATCAAGAATTCCGAAGCAAAACAATCACAAGCAGTTCGGCAATTAGAAACCACATTTCGGATTGCTTTAACAGGAACACCTGTAGAAAATAGATTACAAGAATTATGGTCTATTTTAGATTTTCTTAATCCTGGATATTTAGGGAATAAACAATTTTTCCAAAGACGGTTTGCTATGCCGATTGAAAAGTATGGTGATACTGCTTCTTTAAATCAATTACGTTCTTTAGTTCAACCTTTTATTCTGCGACGGTTAAAAAGTGATAAGGACATTATTCAAGACTTGCCAGATAAGCAAGAAATGACGGTTTTTTGTGGCTTAACTTCCGAACAAGCTACACTATATCAACAATTAGTAGATGAATCTTTAGTAGCAATTGAATCTGCGGAAGGTTTACAACGTCGGGGGATGATTTTAGGATTATTAGTGAAGCTAAAACAGATATGTAATCATCCTTCTCAATATTTAAAATTAGCAACTTTAGAAAAACATCATTCAGCTAAATTACAACGACTAGAGGAAATGTTAGATGAAGTTTTAGTAGAAGAAGACCGCGCTTTAATTTTCACACAATTTGCTGAATGGGGTAAATTGCTAAAACCTTATTTAGAAAAGAAATTAGGACGGGAAATATTCTTTTTATATGGTAGTACCAGCAAAAAACAAAGAGAAGAAATGATTGATAGATTCCAACATGACCCCCAAGGACCACCAATTATGATTTTATCGTTAAAAGCTGGTGGTGTGGGCTTAAATTTAACTAGGGCAAATCATGTATTTCACTTTGATAGATGGTGGAATCCCGCAGTGGAAAATCAAGCCACAGACAGAGTATTTAGAATTGGTCAAACTCGCAATGTCCAAGTTCATAAATTTGTCTGTACTGGGACTTTAGAAGAAAAAATTAATGATATGATAGAAAGTAAAAAACAACTCGCAGAACAAGTAGTAGGTGCAGGAGAAGATTGGTTAACGGAAATGGATACAGACCAACTTCGCAACTTATTAATATTAGATCGGAATGCAGTCATCGAAGAAGATGAAGTTTAAGGAAGATATGACAGAAAACATAGACCATGACCGGTTATTCAAAGAACTAATATCAACTTTTTTCATAGAATTTATAGAATTATTCTTTCCTCAAGTTCTCGAATATATAGACACTGAATCAATTATATTCTTAGACAAGGAAATATTTACTGATGTTACCGCAGGAGACAAATATGAAACCGACCTGATAGCCAAAGTTAAATTTTTAGGTCAACCTTCTTATTTTGTGATTCATATTGAAGCCGAATCAGGTGCAAGATCGAAATTTAATCAAAGAATGTTTCGTTATTTTGCCAGATTAGATGAAAAATTAGACTTACCAATATATCCCATAGTTATATTTTCCTACGACTCACCCAAAACCGTAGCCGTGAATAACTATCAAATCAACTTTCCTGATTTTCAAGTGCTAAAATTTAATTATCAAGTAGTGCAACTGAATCAACTCAACTGGCGAGACTTTTTAGCCCGTCAAAATCCGGTTGCATCAGCTTTGATGTCAAAAATGAGCATAGTGCCAGAAGATAGGCCAAAAGTCAAAGCAGAATGTTTAAGGTTATTAGTCACCTTAAAATTAAATCCAGCCAAAATGCAATTAATATCAGGTTTCATTGACACATATTTGAGATTGAATAAAATAGAAGAAGAGAAATTTCAAACAGAAATAGGTACATTAATCAAAGAAGAAAAGGAGGAAGTTATGCAAATTGTCACCAGTTGGATGGAAGAAGGAATTGAACGAGGAATTGAACGAGGAATTGAACGAGGAATTGAACGAGGAATTGAACGAGAAAAAAATTTAATTCTCCGTTTAATTAATAGGAAGTTTGGACAAATTGATCGAGAATTAGAAACTGAAATTAGAAGTTTAAATATAGAAATCATTGAGACTTTGGGAGAAGCAATATTTGATTTAGATACTGTGGAAGATTTGCAAAATTGGTTAGATAATCTTTAATATATGAGTAACGAAACCTTACAAGCAAGTCGGGAATGGTGGTCACAAAGATGGCTCGATTTACTGGATTCTTACCGATTTAAAAAGCGCTTAGAACGGGCAAGAAATTATTCTCGACAAGGAAATGTTTTGAGTATTAGATTTAAAGCTGCGAAAGTATTAGCTAGAGTCCAAGGTAGTGAAGCAGAACCTTATAAAGTTTCTTTATCTCTTGATGCTTTTAGTGAGGAAGAATGGGGTTATGTGGTGGAAACAATGTCTCAAAAGGCGATTTTTGCGGCTAAGTTATTAGCGGGGGAAATGCCACAAAATATTGAAGAAGTTTTTATCAGTAATGGTTTATCATTGTTTCCCTTTACTCTGACTGATGTTCACAGTAAATGTTCTTGTCCTGATAAAGCCGTTCCTTGTAAACATATAGGTGCAGTATATTATCAATTAGGCGATCGCTTTAGTGAAGATCCATTTGTATTATTTCAATTACGTGGACGCACCAAAGAGCAAATTATCAGCGATTTACGTCAATTACGCAGCACTAAAAATGTAGAAACAATTCAGGAAATATCGGCAATTCAACCAGAAGTTTCTGAACATCAATATCCCGTTAAAATAGATGATTTTTGGCAATATAATCAGCCGTTAGAATCGTCTTTAGTAGTTATTTCACCTGCTGTTAGTGAAACAGTATTAGATGTATTAGGGACAATTCCCTTAGCGAAAGATGAGGGAAATACAACTAATTTACCTGCTAGTGAATTGGTGATGAAATATTTAAAAGCCATTTATCAAGATGTGAGTCAAAAGGCATTTGTAGCAGCGATGAATGTGGGACAATAAGCAGGGGAAACGCACTAATATTATTGCAGCAATTTTCAGAAATAATCCAAAAATTATTATTAAATTAGACAAATTACGTACTCAAGGAGAAAAAGTTTTTATCAGTGGAATGACTTACTATGAAATTCAACGGGGATTTCTAGCTGTCAAAGCTACGAGAAAGTTAATCAACTTAGAAAATTTAGGCAATGAATACAAGGTATTACTATTAGATGATATGGCTATATTTCAAAAAGCTGCGGAAATCTATGCTGATTTGAAACAAAGAGGTTTACCAATTCAAGAAGCCGATATATTTATAGCAGCTACAGCTATTATCCACAATTTAATTTTAGTTTCCCATGATTCTGATTTATTAAGAATTAAAGAATTGCAATTAGAAGATTGGTTGCAAGAGGAATAAAATTAAATTAAATCATTTTTAATCAACCGTTTTTGTAAAGCCACAACAACAGCCTGAGAGCGATCGCTCACTTCTAGTTTATGTAAGATAGTATGGACGTGAACCCGCACTGTTCCCGGTGTAATATAAAGTGCCAGAGCAATTTCTTGATTAGTTTTTCCCGCTGCCAATAGTAATAAAATTTCTTGTTCTCTTTGTGTTAGTTTATGAGTAGGCTTTGAGCTATTTTCTGATTCAAAATGGTGATGATCTGATGCAAAGGTAGAACGAATTTCCCTAGTTGCAGTTTCATCCCACCAAGATGCCCCAGATGCGACGGAATACAGAGCCAATACCAATTTTTCAGCCGCAACACCTTTAAGACAATAACCTTGAGCGCCCACTTCAATTAACCGCGTAATCAGAGATTTTTGGGAATGGGAAGTGAGGACTAAAACTGGCAAATTAGGATATTTTTGTTTAATTTGATAACAGGCTTCAATCCCGCCAATTCCTGGTAATCCTACATCTAAAATAACGACATCAAGAGGGTGCTGGTTGACTAACTCAATGGCTGTTTCACCATCTTCCGCTTCCGCGATAATCTCCAAACCAGTTTCTTGCTGCAATCGCACACGCAAGCCCAAACGGAAAAGTTCATCATCCTCAACTAGGAGGATTTTTATGGGGGTAGAAGACATCTGATGTTATTTAAGATTGAAATGGCAAAACAGGGAGCTTGAAGGCAAAAATAGCGCCATTGGGAACTCTGTTTTCTGCCCATATTATACCGTTATGAGCTTCAATAATTTGCCGAGATAAATAAAGTCCTAATCCCGAACCTTTAGCTTGGCGTTGGCAAAGCTCACCGCGATAGCGTTCGCGGAGCGTCCCGGAGGGAACTAGCGCTCCGTAGGAATCGCTATTTCCTTGGTAAAATCGTTCAAATAAGTGGGAAAACTGTTCAGGTTGGATACCTGCACCTGTATCTAAAATTTTGACAACTTGATAGGAAGTTTGCGGTTCTAAGACAATTTCGACATGATCACCGCGTCGAGAATGGTTAATAGCATTAATCAGCAAATTGCTAAAAACTCGTTGCAGTTGCAAAGCATCACCGCGCACCCAAAGAGAGCGTTTCCAATCAGAATCACCATAGTTTAATGATAGATGAATGCGACGATTTGCTGCTAATTCAATTAAAGTAGCCGTTGCTGTTTCTGCTAAGATACTTAAATCCACAGGAGCTAAATCTAGTTTTAAGCCTTCTGTATCATTGCGATAAACATCTAACAAAGTTTCTAATAAATCAAGGGAAGTTTCATGGCTGCGTGCCATTGTTGCTAGAACTTTCTGTTGGGTTGGTAAAACTGCACCAAATTTTTCTTTTTGAAAGGCTTTAATAGTTTCAACTGCTCCTAAAAGTGGCGTTTTTAAATCGTGAGTAAGTGTGGAAGCAAAATCTTCTCTTAGTCTCACTAATTGGGCTTGGGATTCGAGTTTAGTTTGAGTGAGGGCAATGGCTTTTTGAGATTTTCGTAATCGCTGACTTAAAAATCCGGTGACTATCAAAGCTATTGCAGCAATTACTCGACTGGCAACAGTAGAAGCTCGAATTGATTCACCTCCAGGTATCCACGCATTTAACATAGTTAGAAAAACAGCAAGAAATGTTGCGCCTATTGTTGCCATTCCCCCAAACCAAGAATTGACTAATAAAATTGCTCCACTGTAGAGATATCCAAAAACATAATCATTGGGGGTGGAATATTCTAAAACTGCTAGAAAGATAAATATAGTGACAATTAGTAATATTTTACTAAGACGTAAGTTATTGTTTATTAATTTATTTTTTAAAGATGCCATTTACTAACTTACCTTTTCTCAACTTATATAACTATAACAATTATCAAGGCTCAGATCCCCGACTTCTTAAAGAAGTCAGAGATCTTGATGGGATCTTGTTTACTAGCGTTTAGATTTCCTCTAAACTTTACTAAACACTGATATATATCTTTGGGTAGACACACAAATAGAAAAATAAACGATTTTTATATCCTTGTACTCCTTGTTTTTATTGCCACAATAATTGATGATATAAATTAATCATCTCAAGATTACTATCTAAATCAGGATTTTTAGGATGAAATAATTAACAAAAATGATACTGAAAGTAAGCATTTAGCCGTCAGCTATTAGGAAGAATTGAATTGATAAGCATTCTGAATATTAATTACTGATGTCAGCCTCCCCCCACTTGAAAACCCGTAAAATCTGTTTTTAGCTGACTGCTTAATACTGAAAAGCCATAACAACTTTCTTTGAGGAGATTTTATAATTCATGTTACAAGGTTGGATACAAATTGCATTAACATTAATCATTGTCATTGCCACCACTCCTTTATTAGGGAGATATATCGCTTGCGTTTTTCTAGGAGAAAGCACACTGCTTGACTCTGTGTTAAATCCCATAGAAAGAATAATTTTTGTTTTAATTGGAGTTCGTCCTCAAGATGAAATGACAGGTTGGCAATATGCCAAAGCTGTACTTTACAGTAATATCGTTATGGGGATTTTGGTATTTACTATTTTGATAACTCAAGCATGGCTACCATTCAATCCGACAGGGTTAGGTACACCAACTTGGGATACAGCATTACACACGACTTTTTCTTTTCTGACTAATACAGATCAACAACATTATTCTGGAGAAACAACCTTGAGTTATGCCAGTCAAACATTCGCTTTGAGTTTTTTGATGTTCGTTTCATCAGCGACCGGTTTGTCGGTAGGAATTGCCTTTATTCGGGGCTTAACTGGCAGAACATTGGGTAACTTTTATATTGACATCACCAAGTCAATTACGCGGATTTTGTTGCCCATGTCAATCATTATGGGATTGTTATTGATCATGGCTGGTGTGCCTGAAACCCTTGCCGGAGTGGCAACAGCGACAACATTAGAAGGTGCTACTCAAGCGATCGCTCGCGGACCAGTTGCCCACATGGAAGCGATTAAACAAATTGGTGAGAACGGTGGTGGTTTTTTTGCTATTAACTCAGCACATCCCTTTGAAAATCCCAGTGGTTTTTCTAACTTATTGCAAACCTGGGGCATGATTTCTATCCCCACAGCACTAATTTACACCTATGGCGTATTTGCTAACAATCTCAAACAGGCATGGTTAGCATTTTGGATGGTATTTACTATCTTTACCATCTTGTGGATTGTGACTACAATTGGTGAGTATCAAGGAAATCCCTTAGTTAATTCTCTTTTAGGATCACAACAACCCAATTTAGAAGGAAAAGAAGTAAGATTTGGTTGGGCGCAAAGTTCATTATTTGCAACTATTACCACCGGGACAATGTGTGGTGCTGTTAACGCACTTCTCGACTCATTTATGCCCCCAGGTGGATTTGTATTTCTCTTTAATTTATTCTTGCAAATCGTTTGGGGAGGCCAAGGAACTGGGACAGCCTATTTATTTATCTACTATATTTTAGCAGTGTTTTTAACCGGCTTAATGGTAGGACGGACTCCAGAATTTTTAGGTCGCAAAATAGAGAAAAAAGAAATCGTTCTGTCCAGCGTTGTTTTATTAGTTCACCCCTTCGCCATTCTCATTCCTTGGGCAATAGTTTTTGCTTTTCCCGATGCACTTTCAGGTATTAGTAACCCAGGCTTTCATGGCGTTTCTCAAGTAGTTTATGAATATGCTTCCGCAGCCGCAAATAACGGTTCTGGCTTTGAAGGACTAGCTGATAGTCAACCAGCAGCAACAGGACTTTGGTGGAATCTCAGTGCTAGTTTCAGTATTCTCGCAGGACGTTATATTCCCATTATTGCCTTGTTGCTATTAGCAGATAGTATGTCCAACAAACAACCAGTTCCTATGACTGCCGGTACTCTCAGAACCGACACTGGTTTATTCACTGGAGTTACAGGAGGAGTAATTTTAATTCTTGGGGCGCTGACTTTCTTTCCTGTATTAGTTTTAGGTCCAATTGCAGAATGGTTTTTAATTTCCAAATAAACTTATGACTTACACAAAATATGTTTCAATCTTTTATTTCTCTGCGTCCTCTGTGCCTCTGTGGTTCGTCCCTGACATTTTTGAATAACTAAACATCCATGAAAACTACAAAAACTCGACAAGAACGAAAACATACTCCCAAAGTTAAAAATACTGGAATTTATACTAGAGCATTTAAACAAGCATTTGTCAAATTAGACCCACGCAATATGCTAAAAAATCCAGTTATGTTTTTGGTATGGGTGGGGACGATTGTTACAGCTTTAGTAACTATTGAACCAAATCTTTTTGGGATTACTCCTGATAATAATCCGCGACTTTTTAACGGTCTAATTACCATAATTCTGTTCTTGACTCTTATTTTTGCAAATTTCGCCGAAGCGGTAGCAGAAGGACGAGGAAAAGCGCAAGCTGACTCATTACGGGCGACAAAATCCGATGTTGTAGCCCGAAAACTTCTCCCTGACGGTTCTATTCAAGAAGTTAATTCTGCTACTTTGCGTCGTGGTGATCAAATTAAAGTTATCGCTGGTGATGTTATCCCCGCAGACGGAGAAGTAATTGCTGGTGTGGCTTCTGTAGATGAATCTGCTATTACTGGAGAATCTGCGCCAGTTTTAAAACAACCAGGAACTGATATTGCTAGTTCTGTAACGGGAGGAACGCGCATTAATTCTGATGAACTAACTATTAGGGTAACATCAGATCCAGGTCAAGGTTTTATTGATAGAATGATTGCTTTAGTAGAAGGGGCTTCTCGCACTAAAACCCCCAATGAAATTGCCTTAACTGTACTTTTGGCAGTGCTAACTCAAGTTTTTTTAGTGGTAATTGTCACGCTACCAACAGTGTCAGTTTATGTTAAATCACCTGTGAGTATTGCGGTATTAATTGCCTTATTAGTGGCGTTAATTCCTACTACAATTGGCGGATTATTGAGTGCAATTGGCATTGCCGGGATGGATAGAGTGGCTCAATTTAATGTCATAGCCACATCTGGAAGGGCTGTAGAAGCCTGTGGAGATATTAACACTTTGGTTTTAGACAAAACGGGAACAATTACATTAGGAAACCGCATGGCGGAAGAATTTATTCCTGTTAAAGGTCATTCTCTCAATGAAGTTGCCCAAATTTCCTTGGCATCCAGTATTTTTGATGAAACTCCCGAAGGAAAATCAATTGTTAAATTAGCCGAATCATTAGGAGCAAAATTGAGTTTTAATCCCACAACTGCGGCAGGAATTGAATTTTCAGCAAAAACGCGTATGAGTGGCATTGATTTACCGAATGGCGTAGAAATTCGCAAAGGGGCTGTAGATGCAATTAAAGGATTTGTGCGTTCTCGAAATGGACAATTAACCGCAGAACTTAATACGGCTTATGAGCGAGTTTCTAAATTAGGGGGAACACCATTAGCAGTTTGTAAAAATGATGATATTTATGGTGTAATTTATCTTAAAGATATTATTAAACCGGGGATTAAAGAACGATTTGATCAAATGCGAAGAATGGGAATTAAAACTGTGATGCTGACAGGAGATAACCGTCTCACTGCTTCTGTAATTGCCGAAGAAGCTGGTGTAGATGACTTTATTGCTGAAGCAACTCCAGAGGACAAAATTGAAGTAATTCGCAGCGAACAAGCACAAGGAAAATTAGTCGCTATGACTGGAGATGGTACTAATGATGCCCCAGCTTTAGCACAAGCGAATGTTGGTGTAGCAATGAATTCTGGTACACAAGCTGCAAAGGAAGCTGCTAATATGGTAGACCTGGATTCTGACCCGACAAAATTAATTGATATTGTCACTATTGGTAAACAATTACTAATTACCCGTGGGGCTTTAACAACTTTTTCTCTCGCTAATGATGTCGCTAAATACTTCGCAATTATTCCAGCAATTTTCCCTGGGATTGGGGTAAATGGTTTAAATATTATGGGTTTGGCAAGTACCCAATCAGCAGTTTTATCAGCTTTGATTTACAACGCTTTGATTATTCCGGCTTTAATTCCCTTAGCATTAACTGGGGTGAAATTTCGTCCTCTCACTGCTAACCAACTTTTGCAACGGAACATCTTTATTTACGGATTAGGTGGCGTAATAGCTCCTTTTATTGCTATCAAAATTATTGACGTTTTCATTGTATCTATAGGATTAGCTTAATCAATGACAATTTCTAAAGGTCATCGTGTTCCTCTGGGTCTGTTTTTACTACTTTGCTTGAATTTATTATTAGCACCAGCAGTTCAAGCAGCGACTTCGGTAGCAGAATCGCGTTTTTCGGCTTATACGATTACTTTGTTGGGGCTTGTTACTCTGTGTCTTTGTGTTTATTTGTTTGTGGTGATTTTTCAGCCTGAGAGGTTTTAATATGAACCATATTTTTTATTTCGCGCAGAGACGCTAAGGAGCAAAGGCGCAAAGGAAGAAATATATTTTGTTGTGGTTTTTTAAATTAGGGAGGTTTGAATATGAGTCAGAGACATCAAGTTAGTAAGGCGATTCGTTCGACTTTGGTTTTGTGGGTGATAACGGCTTTTATTTATCCGTTATTTATGTTGATTTCGGGACAAGTTGTTTTTTCTGATCAGGCTAATGGTAGTTTAATTAAAAATTCTCAAGGTGTGATTATTGGTTCAGCTTTAATTGGTCAACCTTTTGCCAGTGAAAAGTATTTTTGGGGTCGTCCTAGCACTACTAATTACAGCACAGCAGACCCTAAAAAGGATGAAGTTGGTGTTTTGAAGACGGGGGTATCTGGTGCTAGTAATTTAGCTCCCAGTAATCCAGCATTACTAGAACGTATTAATGGGAATGAAGGTGAAATTCAGCGACTTAAAAAAGCGGGTATCCAACCTACTGCGGATTTAGTTTATACTTCTGGTTCGAGTCTTGATCCTCACATTACTCCTGAAAGTGCTAAGGTACAAATTGCCAGAGTAGCAAAAGCGCGAGGAGTTGAACCAAAGCAGTTGGAAACTTTAATTTCTCAAAACACTGATGGTCGTTTCTTGGGTATTTTTGGTGAACCGGGAGTAAATGTTTTAAAACTAAATCTAGCAGTGGATAAAATTAGTAAATAAGTAGGAATTTCTTCATGTTTAATCCCTCTACCCCTTCTCCTGACAGTTCTTATATTCGTCCTGCTCGACGCGGAAAGCATAAAATTTTCATTGGTATGGCTCCCGGTGTGGGGAAAACTTATAGAATGCTAGAGGAAGCACATCAACTTAAAAAAGATGGTATTGATGTTGTTATTGGCTTGTTAGAAACTCATGGACGCAAAGATACGGCGGTAAAAGCGATAGGATTGGAGGTAATTCCTAGAAAAGTCATTATTCACAAAAATATCAACCTTGAAGAAATGGACACAGAGGGAATTTTTAAACGCTCTCCCCAACTGGTTTTAGTTGATGAATTAGCGCATACAAATATCCCCGGTTCAGCTAGAGAAAAACGCTATCAAGATGTAGAATTAATTTTAGCAGAAGGTATAGATGTTTACTCTACTGTCAACATTCAACATCTAGAAAGTTTGAATGATTTGGTAGCTAGAATTACGGGTGTTGTGGTGAGAGAACGTATCCCTGATCTTCTCTTAGATGAAGCTGATGCTGTTGTTGTGATTGATGTGACTCCAGAAACTTTAGAAGAACGCTTACGGGAAGGTAAAATCTATACTCCTGATAAAATTGAGCAATCTTTAGAAAACTTTTTTCAACGTCGAAATCTGATTGCTTTGCGAGAATTAGCACTAAGAGAAGTCGCAGATACGGTTGAAGAAGAAGCAAATACTTCCATTTCTGCTGGGCAAATTTGTAATGTCCACGAACGAGTTTTAGTATGTGTATCTACTTATCCCAATTCGATTCAATTATTACGGCGTGGTGCGCGACTTGCTAATTATATGAATGCCAAACTTTATACTCTATTTATTGCAGATCCTGAACGTTTTCTCAGTAAGGAAGAAAGTTTACACATTGATACTTGTGAAAAACTATGTCTTGAATTCGCTGGTGAATTTCTCCATATTAAAAATCACAATGTTTCTCAAACAATTGCCCAAATTGCCGCAACTTATCATATCACTCAGATAGTTATTGGTGAAAGTCAGCAACCTCGATGGAAAAGATTTTTCAAACGCTCTTTTACACAACGCTTGCTGGAGTTAATCAGAAATCAAAACATAGATTTACATATTATCGCTACAGAGAAATAAATTTTAATATTTTTTAATCTATCTTCGATGAGATGCAATTTTTTTCTTTTTCGTCTAGTATAAATATCGAACATTAACTTAAATATCTATTCTCACCAGTTACCCAAATTCTTTGTGTATAGATGCAAGATATTGTAGTTATATGAAGTGTAAAATTTAATTACAAAACTATGCCATAAAAGGCTTTGACTCTTGACCCCTGTTGTATGATTGTTAGTGAATATTAAGGATGCTTTTACCAAATATTAACCTAAAAAGCCGAATATACTCATTATCATTAGTTAGCAAGCTAACATCGAGGTATATATGTTTAACAGAATTTTAGTCGCAGTAGATCGCTCAGAAATGAGCGTAAAAGTTTTTGAACAAGCTTTATCTTTAGCCAAGATCACATCTGCAAACTTAATGTTACTGCACGTTTTATCACAAGAAGAAGAAGGCAGTCCAGAGGCGCTGGTTTTCCCCAATATTGACTACTATCCCGGTTGGAATGAGCAAAGTTTTAAATTATACCAAGAGCATTGGGAAAAATTTAAAAATGAAGGCTTGCAAATGTTACAGTCATGGAGCGCTCAAGCTAATAAATCTGGTGTTAATACGGAATTTACACAAAATACTGGTAATCCAGGACGAATGATTTGTGAATTAGCCATTGACTGGAATGCTGACTTAATTATGATGGGACGACGGGGACGTTCTGGACTGACGGAATTTTTTCTCGGTAGTGTGAGTAATTATGTTTTACATCATGCACCCTGTTCAGTGCAGATTGTTCATGTTCCTATTAGTTCCCAAGCGGTAAATGTTACTTCAGCAGCTACTACATTTAGTAATTAATGCTAATTGAAGCTGCATAGAATCAGATTTCAAGAATTATTAACCGCAGATAAACGCAGATAAACACAGATAAAGAGGGATGAATATTTGTCGGGTGCGTCAGATATCAACAATCTGTTTATTTACAGGATTTATGCCTTCTGACGCACCCGACAACAGATTTTTAGTGTGACACTTGCGTGAAAAATATGAAAACATCAGTTCCACTTTCTTCAACTCATCCAAGTGGAGACAAGCGTTTAAAGATTTTAGACGCAACTATTAAGCGTAATCAATATCAACAAGATGCACTCATTGAAATTCTGCATCGGGCTTCTGAACTATTTGGTTATTTAGAACTGGATTTATTGCTTTACATTTCCCATAGTCTCAAGTTACCACCGAGTCGGGTTTATGGGGTAGCTACCTTCTATCATTTGTTTTCCCTAGCACCGAAAGGGGTTCATAATTGTGTGGTTTGTACGGGTACAGCTTGTTATGTTAAAGGCTCAACAGCGATCTTAACAAATGTGGAACAGTTTACGCAAATTCATGCAGGAGAAACTACTGCAAATGGTCAAATTTCTTTGATGACGGCTAGATGTTTGGGGGCTTGTGGAATTGCCCCTGCGGTAGTGTTTGATGGTGCTATTTTAGGTAATCAAACTCCAGAATCGGTTTGCGAAAAAGTGGGAGAATGGTGGCAAAATGGAACTAAATGAGTTATTAGAAATTGCCCAAACGGAACTTTCTCAACGGAAATCTGTGCAAGTTCGGTGTTGTACTGCTGCGGGTTGTCTCTCTTCTGATTCTCAAGCTGTGAAAGACAATCTCGAAGCATCTGTGAAAGCTGCGGGTTTACAAGATACTGTGCAAGTTTCTGGTGTGGGTTGTATGCGTCTGTGTTGTCACGGACCATTGGTACAGGTAGAAAACCAGGAAAATTCACTCATATCGAAGTTGTATCAAAAAGTTACCCCGGAAAATGCAGCCGAAATTATTGTGGGGGTAAATGGAAAAGTCACAAATTTACAACAGGGTGATTTAAATCAGCCATTTTTTAGCCGTCAATTGCCGATTGTTCTAGAAAACAGTGGTAAAATTGACCCGGAACGGATTCAAGCTTATATTGCGGCTGATGGTTATCAGGCCCTTTACCAAGTGCTACGGGAAATGAAACCTAGTCAGGTGGTAGAAACTATTACTAAAAGTGGTTTAAGGGGACGCGGTGGTGCTGGTTATCCCACTGGTTTAAAATGGGGAACAGTAGCAAAATCCGCCGGTGAGAGGAAGTTTGTAATTTGCAATGCTGATGAAGGTGATCCTGGTGCATTCATGGATAGGAGTGTATTGGAAAGTGATCCCCATCGAGTTTTGGAAGGGATGGCGATCGCTGCCTACTCTATCGGGGCAAATCAAGGCTATATTTATGTTAGGGCAGAATATCCTATTGCTATTCAACGGCTAGAAATTGCTATTCGTCAAGCCCAACACTTAGGGCTTTTGGGTTCACAAATCTTTGACTCTCCCTTTGATTTTAAAGTAGAAATTCGCATTGGTGCGGGTGCTTATGTCTGCGGTGAAGAAACGGCTTTAATGGCTTCCATTGAAGGTAAACGTGGTGTCCCTCATCCCCGGCCACCATACCCGGCTGAGTCCGGTTTATGGGGCTATCCGACGTTAATTAACAATGTGGAAACCTTTGCCAATATTGCGCCGATTATTCGTAAAGGTGCTGACTGGTTTGCTAATATCGGTATTGGTAAAAGCAAAGGCACAAAGGTATTTGCGTTAGCTGGAAACATCCGCAACACGGGTTTAATAGAAGTCCCAATGGGAACATCTTTACAAGAAATTGTCGAGGAAATGGGAGGAGGTGTTCCCGACAATGGTATTGCTAAAGCAGTACAAACCGGCGGTCCTTCAGGGGGATGTATTCCTGCGTCGGCTTTTGCTACACCTGTAGATTATGAATCCTTAACCGCCTTGGGTTCAATGATGGGTTCGGGGGGAATGATTGTCATGGATCAAACTACAAATATGGTAGATGTCGCTCGCTTTTTCATGGAATTTTGCATGGATGAATCTTGCGGTAAGTGCATTCCTTGTCGTGTAGGAACTGTGCAATTACACGGTTTATTAACAAAGATTAGTCAAGGAAAAGGTTCACTAGCTGATTTAGATTTATTGGAGGAACTTTGCGATATGGTAAAACACACAAGTTTATGTGGTTTAGGACAGTCTGCACCAAATCCAGTTTTTAGCACTTTGCGATATTTTCGAGATGAATATTTGGAATTAGTCAGTAGTTAGTGGTCAGTTGTCAGTCGTCAGTTGTCAGTTGTTACTGGTAAGAGTTATTTACCAATTACCAATTACCAATTACCAAATTATTATGACTGTAAAAACTTTAACAATAAATGGGGAATTGATTAGCGCTCGTGAGAATGAAACCTTACTAGAAGCAGCGCAGGAAGCGAGTATTCATATTCCTACATTGTGCCATTTAGAAGGTGTAGATGATATTGGTGCTTGTCGTTTATGTTTGGTGGAAATTGCGGGAAGTAATAAATTACAACCTGCTTGCGTGACAAAAGTGATAGAAGGAATGGAGGTAAATACAAATAGCGATCGCTTACAAAAATATCGGCGGACAATTGTAGAAATGTTATTTGCCGAAGGTAATCATGTTTGTTCCGTTTGTGTTGCTAATGGTAACTGTGAATTACAAGATTTAGCCATAGAAATGGGCATGGATCATCTCCGCTTAGAATATCAAAATCCTCAGCGAACTGTTGATACTTCTCATCATCTTTTTGGCATAGATCATAATCGTTGTGTGCTTTGCACTCGCTGTATTCGGGTCTGTGATGAAATCGAAGGCGCACATACTTGGGATATGGCAGGAAGAGGATCAAAATCTCACGTAATTACTGATTTAAATCAACCTTGGGGAACTTCCCAAACTTGTACTTCCTGCGGTAAATGTGTAAATGCCTGTCCCACAGGAGCGTTATTTGATAAGGGTTCAAGTGTTGGTGAAATGAAACATGATCGGGGCAAAATTGAATTTTTAGTAACTGCACGAGAGAAAAAACAATGGAATTTTTAATATCTAGTATCTCACGCAGAGGCGCAAAGGGAGAAATACATGAATTTTAAATATCTAAAAATCTAAAAAAATGACTAAAATTAAATTAGCAACAGTTTGGTTAGGTGGTTGTTCTGGCTGTCATATGTCCTTTCTTGATTTAGATGAATGGTTAATAGACTTAGCTGCACAAGTAGATCTAGTTTATAGTCCCATTGCTGATATTAAAGAATATCCCGAAGGTGTAGATATCGTATTAGTTGAAGGTGCTATAGCTAATGAAGAACATTTAGAATTAATTTACAAAATTAGAGAACGAACTAAAACAATAATTTCCTTTGGTGATTGTGCTGTTACTGGTAATGTCACCGCTTTGCGTAATCTTTCCGGTGGTGCTGAACCAGCCCTACAATTAGCTTATATTCAAGCAGCCGATATTAATCAACAAATTCCCAATTCACCAGGAATTGTTCCCCCTTTACTAGATACAGTTGTCCCTGTGCATAAGGTAGTACCTGTTGATATTTATTTACCAGGTTGTCCACCTTCTGCACCTCGCATTCGTGCCGCACTTGCACCACTATTAAAAGGAGAAAAGCCGGAAATTGTCGGCCGAGAAATGATTAAATTTGGTTAATTAGTGATCACGACCAAATAAATATCTTCTTTCTTCTTCTTTCTCCTGACTCCTATTTTTTCTGAGGTAAATTATGTTAACAGCAGCAGATGTGATGACTAAAGATGTGGCCATGATTCGCAGTTCAGCCACAGTCAAAGAAGCAGTTGATTTAATGAAAGCAAGAGATTGGAGAGCATTAATTGTAGATCGTCGTCATGAACAAGATGCTTATGGAATTATCACAGAAAGCGACATTGTTTATAAAGTCATTTCCTACAGCAAAGATCCAAATAAAATCCGTGTTTATGAAATTATGACTAAACCTTGTATTGTCGTCAATCCAGAATTAGGTTTAGAATATGTAGCCAGATTATTTGCTAACCACCATCTCCGCCGTGCGCCTGTAATTAGTGGTAAATTATTAGGAATAATTTCACTTACTGACATCTTAGCCAGAAGTAGTTGTTTAGAACAACCGCGCTCATTTTTGTTAGAACAAGAATTACAAGATGAAATTAAAAAAGCTCGAATTGTTTGTGCAGAAAAAGGCATTAATTCCACAGAATGTGCAGCCGCTTGGGATGTGGTAGAAGAAATTCAAGCAGAAATTGCTCACCAACTCTCTGAAAAACCTCTCAAAACTGCCTTTGAAGATTACTGTGATGAATATCCAGAATTAGCAGAATCTAGAATTTATGATTTGTAATTACTATCCGTAGGTTGGGTAGAACAAAGTGAAACCCAACAAAATCTTTGATAATGTTGCGGAAATGTTGGGTTTCCTTCCGTCAACCCAACCTACAATTTTATATAATTACTAATCACCGATTAATTATGAAAACAATCATTATTGACCCCGTTACTCGCATTGAAGGCCACGCGAAAATTAGCATTTATTTAGATGATGAAGGTCAAGTAAATGATGCTAGATTTCATGTCACTGAATTTCGCGGGTTTGAAAAATTTTGTGTTGGTCGTCCATTTCCAGAAATGCCAGGAATTACTGCGAGAATTTGCGGTATTTGTCCAGTCAGTCACTTATTAGCATCAGCCAAAACAGGCGATCGCATTTTAGCCGTCACAATCCCCAAAACAGCCACCCAATTACGCCGTTTGATGAATTTAGGGCAAATCATCCAATCCCATGCCCTCAGCTTCTTTCACCTCAGCGCACCAGACCTATTATTAGGTATGGATAGCGAACCAGAAAAACGCAATATTTTTGGTTTAATTGCCACTGAACCGGAATTAGCCAGAGGTGGAATCCGTTTACGCCAATTTGGACAAGAAATCATTGAATTATTAGGAGGCAAAAAAATTCATCCTTCCTGGGCTGTTCCTGGTGGAGTTCGTGACCCTTTAACCACAGAAAATCGCACCCACATTCAGCAAAAAATTCCTGAAGCCAAAGCCACTGTAATTAGTGCCATAGCTTTATTTAAAACCCTATTAAAAACTTATGAGAAAGAAGCAAAAACCTTTGGTAATTTTCCGAGTTTATTCATGGGTTTAGTCAGTTCTGAAGGTTTATGGGAAACTTATGATGGACATATCCGATTTGTTGATAGTGGAGGAAACATCGTTGCTGATAATCTTGACCCCACTAACTATCATGAATTTATCGGTGAAGCGGTGCAAACAGACTCTTATTTAAAATCACCTTATTATCTTCCTTTAGGTTATCCTGATAGCAGTGATCATTGTCGTTTAGATAGTGGAATGTATCGCGTCGGACCATTAGCTAGATTAAATATTTGTAGTCAAATTGGCACAGCTTTAGCAGACACAGAATTAAAAGAATTCCGCAGTTATGAAAATGGTACTATTAAATCATCATTTTTCTATCATTATGCCCGGTTAATTGAAATTTTAGCAGCAATTGAACATATAGAGATTATCCTTGATGATCCAGATATTTTATCAACTCGTCTCTGTGCTGAAGCTGGTATTAATTGCCTAGAAGCTGTGGGTGTAAGTGAAGCCCCAAGGGGGACATTATTTCACCATTATCAAGTTGATGAAAATGGTTTAATGTTAAAGGTAAATTTGATTATTGCCACGGGTCAAAATAACTTAGCAATGAATCGTAGCGTTGCCCAAATTGCCCGCCATTTTATCCAAGGTGATAACATAAAAGAAGGAATGTTAAACCGTGTCGAAGCCGGAATTAGGGCTTTTGATCCTTGTTTGAGTTGTTCAACTCATGCAATGGGACAAATGCCTTTATTAATAGAAGTAGTAAATAACAATGGTGCTGTAGTTAATCAAATTTGCCGTAATTAAGTATTTAGATCCCCGACTTCTTGAAGAAGTCGGGGATCTGGGGATCTGGTATTTTTATGATATAATTTAAGCTAAACTCATATTACCCAAATTTTATCTATTATTTAGAATGCTACAGTGACCCATATCAAGATTTACAAGGTAAATTTGGCTATCGTCACAAATCAATTATCCTCCCTAATGAGTCTGTCAAATTGCCATCTTTCCCGGAATTAATCTTAGATTTAACTAAAGTATTTCCAGGGGAAAATTAAGTTATAAAATTAAAATTTGCAAAAATTGATAAAATATGCTATTCTAATTGTCAAGTGATATAATGGGATAACTATAACAAGTTACGATATTGTCAGTATAAATAATAAGCGGCTATAGCAGCCGCACCAGTATCTATGCTGAGTTTTCACTCATGTTTACACCTGCTACAATAGGGTCAAAATTTGTGGGAAACCGGGTATTATGATCACAATCTGCTTTTTCTAAATGCGTCCCCTGTAAATTAGCTGTACGTAAATTTGCAGAAAATAACATTGCTCCGCGCAAATCTGCATTTTCTAAATTAGCTTCACTTAAATCAGCAAAACTCAAATCACATCCTCGCAGATTTGCACCACTGAGATTAGCTGTACTCAAATCAGCATAACTGAAATCAGAGCCTTTCAAGTCAAAATTTTGTAGATTAGCTTCTCCTAATTCTGCTTTTTCAAAGTCTCTTTTTCCGACTGCATATTCTTCTACAATCGTAGCAGCACTATTAATTGACTGTTGAAAATTAACTTCAGGCATAGAGCAGCCTCACAATTTATCTAAATTTTTTACGGAATTCTCAATGCTATCTACATTCATATTATAACGGATATGCAAAAAAATACAGGCTATGTTTACATAAGTTTGTTTTCAGTGTTTTTGTGTCTTATCAGAAATTTCTCAAATCTTTATGCTAGTTTTAAAGCAAAGGATAAATCATCAGGAGAATACTCCCCTTTTTATCCTTCCACGGTCTTTCGCAAACAACTAGCTACAATAAATTCGGTTAATTTGTCAAATTTTCAGCCTTATACAGCTAGTAAACACGCGGTATTAGGCTTAACTCAAACAGTGGCTTTAGAAGTTGCCCAATCAAATATTCGTGTTAATGCAGTATGTCCGGGGGTGATTGATACAGATCTGGCTCGTCCTTTCTTTTCTATTCCTTTTTATCGAGAGTTTATTAACAAACATCCCATGGGTAGAGTCGGAAAAGAAGAAGAAGTTGCTAATGTAGTAGTTTTTCTTTGTTCAGATCAGGCTTCCTTTATTACGGAAGAATACCTTGTCATAGACGGAGGTTTTATGGCTCAGTAAATGACTTCAAAAATAACAATTTATTTGATGTTTCAAAAACATTTAGGAGGAAAATTAAAAATGCCGTGTTGTACTAGATCAAAAGAGTTGAAAAATAATGGTAACTGCAATGGTGATTGGTTATGGCAATGATTTACGTGGTGATGATGCTATTGGACAACAAGTGGCAAAAGCTATCAAAGATTGTTGTTTATCATCTGTGCAATCCATTGCAATTCATCAATTGACACCAGAATTAGCTGCACCTTTAGCAAATGTCAATTTAGCAATTTTTGTTGATGCTTGTATCAATTCCCAATCTGGTCAGGTGCAGGTGCAATCATTATTACCGTCTGAGTTGAATACTATTAATACCCATATTAGTAATCCGTCATCCCTACTTGCCCTTTCTCAAATCCTCTATGGTCATTGTCCCTCAGCGTGGTTAGTCTCAGTCCCAGGAGTGAATTTTGAACTGAGCGATCGCATTTCACCAACAGCAGAAAAAGGTATAGCGATCGCCATAGTTACAATTATGCAAATTCTTAATACAATTGAAAAATAGGGTTCTGTCCAGAAGCAGTGGTGTCAACTTCAGCTAAAAATAGTTTATTTATTGGCTTCCATACCCGCACTGAAATGATGGTGTAGCGTAAGCCATATTTCCGGGCTAATAGCCAAACTTTACTTAAGTAAACTGAGGATTTTTGAGAATTTTTAGTCATCTTTAGATGACTTTAGCTATGAGACTGGGAATTCATTCCCAGAGCGGCTTTTTCCATCAATATTGTACCTCATTCAATAGCATACCGCTATAACTGATTAAGGAGTAGTCATGGAAGCACCTATCAAACCAATCACCAACAAGCCTTACAATATCTTTTGTCCAGAGAAATTAAACCCATTAGATGCCATTTTTGCACCTAAAACTGTTGCTGTCATTGGTGCAAGTGAGAAACCCGGAAGTGTGGGACGGAATCTACTTTGGAACTTAATCACTAATCCCTTTGGAGGAACAGTTTTTCCCATTAATCCTCAGCATTCTAGTATATTAGGAATTAAAGCTTATTCTACTATATTTGATGTTCCTGAAAAAATAGATTTAGCTGTTATTGCCACTCCTGCATCTACAGTCCCAAAAATTATTGCTGATGGCGTTGAGTCCGGAATTAAAGGAGCAATTATTATTTCCGCTGGTTTTAAAGAAGCTGGAGAAAAAGGTATCGCTTTAGAACAGGAAATCCTGCAACAAGCACACCGAGGAAAAATTAAAATTATTGGACCCAATTGTTTAGGATTAATGAATCCAATTTCCGGTTTAAATGCTACATTTGCCAGTAAAATGGCGCGTCCAGGAAATGTTGGTTTTATTAGTCAAAGTGGAGCTTTATGTACAGCAATTTTAGACTGGAGTTTTCAAGAGAATGTAGGTTTTAGCACCTTTATTTCCATTGGTTCAATGTTAGATATTAGTTGGGGAGATTTAATTTATTATCTTGGTGATGACCCCCATACTAAAAGTATTGTAATTTATATGGAATCCATTGGGAATGCGCGTTCCTTCCTATCAGCAGCGCGAGAAGTGGCTTTAACAAAACCGATAATTGTGATTAAAGCTGGTCGGACACCAGCCGCAGCTAAAGCAGCCGCTTCTCACACAGGATCATTAGCAGGAAGTGATGCTGTTTTAGATGCAGCTTTTCGCCGTTGTGGGGTGTTACGAGTCAATAGTATTTCTGATTTATTTGATATGTCGGAAGTATTAGCAAAACAACCCCGTCCCCAAGGTCCCCGGCTAACAATTTTAACTAATGCTGGCGGTCCGGGAGTATTAGCAACAGATACATTAATTGAAAGTGGAGGAGAATTAGCAGCAATTTCTCCAGAAATAATGAGTTCTTTAAATGAAATTTTACCCCCGCAATGGAGTCATAATAATCCTATTGATATTTTAGGAGATGCTGATCCCCAACGTTATAAAAAAGCCTTAGAAATTATCACAAAAGATCCCAATAGTGATGGGTTATTAGTAATTTTAACGCCTCAAGCAATGACAGATCCTACCCAAATAGCCGAACAATTAAAACCTTATGTACAAATGTCTGGTAAACCAATTTTAGCCAGTTGGATGGGTGGTGCTGATGTAGCTGCGGGGCAACAAATTCTTAATAGTCAAGGTATTCCCACATACTCCTATCCCGATACAGCAGCGCGGGTATTTAGTTATATGTGGAAATCCAGTTATAACCTGCGCGGTATTTATGAAACTCCAGTTTTACCGACATTAACTTGTGATGCTAATACTCGTAATTGTGCTAAAGTGGAAAATATTATTCAAGCTGCAAAAACAGCAGGAAGAACAATTCTCACGGAATTTGAATCTAAGGAAATCTTAGCCGCTTACGGTATTCCTATAGTTGCAGGTTGCATTGCTGAAAGTGCAGATAAAGCAGTTGAATGTGCAGAAAATCTGGGTTATCCCGTTGTTTTAAAACTTTATTCTCAGACTATTACCCATAAAACTGATGTGGGTGGTGTGCAGTTAAATCTGCAAAATGCGGAATCGGTAAAACTTGCTTATCAAAATATTGAAACATCAGTAAAACAGAAAGCTAAAGCCGCAGATTTTCTCGGTGTAACTGTACAACCAATGATCAAAACAGATGGTTATGAATTGATTATTGGGAGTAGTTTAGATCCGCAATTTGGACCTGTATTATTATTTGGTGCTGGGGGACAATTGGTGGAAGTGTTTCAAGATAGTTCTATTGCCCTGCCGCCTCTTAATACTACCCTAGCCCGGCGAATGATGGAACAAACCAAAATTTACAAAGCCTTGCAAGGAGTCAGAGGACGGAAAAGTATTGATATTGCTGCTCTTGAACAATTAATGGTAGAATTTAGTCAATTAGTTGTGGAACAACCTGGGATTAAAGAAATTGATATTAATCCGTTGTTGGCTATTCCTCCCACTCCTATACATCCCGGAGGATTAATTGCCTTAGATGCGCGGGTAGTTTTACATTCTGCTGATGTGGAAAAGCATCAATTACCAAAATTAGCTATTCGTCCCTATCCTAGTCAATATATTAGTAATTGGAAATTGAACAATGGTACACCAATTACTATTCGTCCTATTCGTCCCGAAGACGAACCATTAATGGTAGAATTTCACAAAACCCTATCAGAAGAAAGTGTTTATTTCCGCTATTTCCACATGATTAAATTGAGTCAACGCATTACCCATGAACGACTCACCCGAATATGCTTTATTGACTATGATCGAGAAATGGCTTTAGTTGCAGAATACCAAAATCCCGAAACAGAAAAGCGGGAAATATTAGCAGTAGGAAGATTAAGTAAATTACATGGTAGTAATGCGGCAGAATTTGCTATGCTAGTTAGCGACAAATTTCAAGATCAAGGCTTAGGGACAGAATTACTCCGCAGATTGTTAGAAGTTGGTAAAAACGAGAGAAGTTGCTGTATCTATGCTGATATTTTAGCTGATAATTCAGGTATGCAGCGAGTATGTGAAAAACTTGGGTTCCAAATCACAAATACAAGTGATACAACAGTATTAAGGGCAGAAATTAAACTTTAAATGGGGTTGGCTGAAAAAATTTTTCAGCAAGTTATAATTAGGTGGACAGGAATCTGTTACAGTATTAGTCTGTAAATAAAAGCTACATAGCATAGATGTTTTTGAATTATGTAACCTATGCCGGCGAATTCCTGTCCTGAAAATGATGCTGATAACGGAAACTCTGATCCCCTTGACTCTATCTTTACTGACCTATCAGTAGATGAGGAATCAGAAGTAAGGATGGATTCCGCGTCTCTACCACCCAGCCGATTTAAAGGCCGTAGAGGCAAAGCTGCTCTAGTTTTAACTATAGTCTGGAGTGGTACTATTACCTTGCATTTAGTTTCCTGGGGTTCGATATTTGTCCTGGGACTAACAACAATGCTAGGTATTCATGCTTTGGGGATTATTTTCGCCAAACCCCGTCACCATTCCCAAGAAATAGAGGGAGATTTGCCTTTTGTTTCTGTGTTAGTGGCTGCTAAAAATGAGGAAGCGGTAATTGCCAGATTAGTCAAAAATTTGTGTAATTTGGAATACGGTAATGGTCAATATGAAGTCTGGATTATTGATGATAATAGTACGGACAATACACCCCAATTACTCGCCCAACTCAAGCAAGAATATCAACAACTTAATGTATTTAGGCGTGATCCTGACGCTAGTGGCGGCAAATCGGGGGCATTAAATCAAGTATTACCTCTGACAAAGGGAGACATTATTGCTGTATTTGATGCTGATGCCCAAGTTACACCAGATTTGCTATTACAAATAGTTCCGTTGTTTCAAAAAGAACGGGTAGGGGCGGTACAAATGCGTAAAGCGATCGCCAATGCTAAGGAAAATTTTTGGACTAAGGGACAAATGGCGGAAATGTTGTTGGATATTTGGTTTCAACAACAGCGTACCGCTATCGGTGGGATTGGTGAACTTCGAGGTAATGGTCAATTTGTCCGTCGTCAAGCCTTGGCTAGTTGCGGTGGTTGGAATGAGGAAACTATCACTGATGATCTGGATTTAACTATCCGGTTACATCTGGATAAATGGGATATTGAATGTGTTTTTTATCCTCCGGTGCAAGAAGAAGGTGTTACTAATGCTACAGCCCTTTGGCATCAACGTAACCGTTGGGCAGAAGGTGGTTATCAACGTTATTTAGACTACTGGGATCTGATTCTCAAAAACCGCATGGGGACAAGGAAAACCTGGGATTTGTTGATCTTTATGGTGACAATGTATATCTTACCGACAGCAGCAATACCAGATATTTTCATGGCGATCGCTCGTCATCGTCCCCCCATATTAAGTCCTGTAACTGGCTTATCTTTGGGAATGTCAGTAGTAGGAATGTTTGCCGGTTTAAAGCACGTCCGTTCCGATCAACAATTTAAACCATCTACCTATTTAATGGTACTTTTACAAACCCTGCGCGGCAGTTTATATATGTTGCATTGGTTAGTAGTTATGAGTAGCACAACGGCGCGAATGTCTTTCCGACCAAAACGCCTCAAATGGGTGAAAACTGTCCATACAGGTGTTGAGAAATAAGGAAATAAAAACCATAAATTCTACAGGGTGAAGGATGAATTTTCTATCCTTCATTTTTTTGTATTGGCAACCAATCATCTAAAATTTGTTCTAATGAACCAATGGGGATAACGGGAAATATGTCAAGAGGAAGTTGAGAACGATCTGATGCTTCTAATCTAGCATCTTGATAACATTCATCAAATATTTCTAAAATGTAAGGTTTTAAACTAGGACTATCTTTAAGTTCATCTTTTATCTCTCTGCGAAATGTTCTAATTTCCCCTAGCCAATGTCCTTGATTCCGTTCTCTTTCACTATCCCAATATTTGAGTTTTAGTAGATGAACAAATAGCTTAATTAATAAATTTGTAATTGTTCGTTTTTGACTTCTACTTATAGTTTCTAATTCTTCTAATAAGTTCTCTAAATCAACAGCGGAAAATTGTCCTGTGCGAAGTTGGTTAATGGTTGTTCTTATCCACAGGTAATAATCTTGATCGTATAAGGTTTGAGTTCTTGGTTGTGTTGATGTAACCATATACTGACGAGGATTTTACTATTTCTTTTATTTTAGCTTAATTTTTTATAAACATACTTACTTCAGTGATAAGTATAAAAAGCTAGATTTATACCAAAAACACAAATTGCTGAAATCAGCCTATATGTCAAATCTACTGACAAAAATCACAATAAATCCTTTATATGCCATTGACAATCATCAGCACGTAAAAGTATAATGAGTTTGTGTTTATTTATCAGTAAAGACGGTAAGACATAGTCAGTGGTGTGAGAAATGATATGATAATACCCATAAATGATAATGGTAAAGTAATTTATCAGCAATCAGATGAACTTATAACCTTTTTTAAGGAAACAGTTCAAAAACCATTCAACGATCATCCAAGAACAGAACAATGGGAGAGATTAGTTATAGAGCCTTACAGAAGTAAGAACTTTGATGAAATCAAAGCTATCGTAGGTGAAGGACAACAAAACGGAAAAAATTATGTTCTTTCAGGTCAAGCTAACTTTGACAAACCTTATAAGGGATTAACACAAGACGAAAGAGTCCTAGTCTATTGCTATAATAATATGAAGCAGCACACCGTAAGTCAATTATATATTTTCGAGAAGCATTCAGAAGTTTTTGAACCATACTTCTTTGAATCAAATAAGCAAGTTTTATTTCTGGACTTCGGCTGTGGACCTCTTACTTCTGGAATATCAGTAGCAAGATACTTTTCAGAACATTCACAGGGAAAGAATCAAAAGCTAAAATTCCGATATATAGGCATAGACAAGGCTGAATCTATGCTCCGAAAAGCTAAGGAGTTTAGTCAGTTTCCTAAACTTTTTCATGAGGAAAGTAAATTTTGGTTTTATCAGCCTAATTCGGTATCAAGTTCCTTTGGAGAAAGACCTTCTTCTTACATAACAAACTTTGCTGATGACACTTCATTAGTTGTTTTAAATTTTTCCTACTTCTTTGCTAGTCCTTCCCTAAATACAAGAGCTATTACGCAATTAGTTAACTTTTTAAAAGAATCAGTTTTTACAAAATTCCTGTTTAGTGATATCTGCCTCATTTTTCAAAATCCTCAATATTCAGACTTAAATACTAATTGGCATGAATTTTGTCAACAAGTCACTGAGTTAAAAAGTGCCATAACTGGACCAATTAAAACTAATTTTTACTACCATGACATTTTGAGTGGGGTTCAAAATCGGGAAACAAAGCTTTACTATGACATTCGATTTTTAGATATGGGAGAAAACTAATGCGCCAAATCAAGAATAAGTTAACTATTGGTAATCAGTTAAGTCTTTTTGAAGATATCCCACTTTTTCAAGAGGATAAAGACAAGCACAGTGAAAGTCGTCTAGAGACAGTAACTCATGAGCAAATTAGCGACTTAATTTATGTTCGTAATTTCATTAGTAGTGATGAACATGATTTTTTAGTGGAGAAGATTGACAGTCAGATGTGGCTTACAGATTTGCAAAGAAGAGTACAGCATTATGGCTATAAGTATGATTATAAGAAGCATAATATTGATAAGTCATTTTACATTGCACCTCTTCCTGACTGGGCATTAACCTTAGCACAAAGGCTACATAAAGTCTTTAGCCCAACAGTACCAGATCAAGTAATTGTGAATGACTACCAACCGGGACAAGGTATTTCTAGTCACACAGATTGCGTATCTTGTTTTACAGATGTCATTATATCTTTAAGCCTTTGTTCATCATGTGTAATGGATTTTAGTCATAACCAGACAGGAATGAAAACTTCGCTATTACTTGATCCAAAAAGTTTAATTGTCCTTAAAAATGAAGCTAGATATAACTGGTCACATGGAATAGCCAAAAGGAAAAGTGATTCTTTTGAAGGAAAAATAATTAAACGTTCTCGACGTATTTCTCTGACATTTAGAACTGTCATGTTCTCTGATAAATAAAGTATATGTAAAATCAGCAAAAACGCATCTAAATATTATTGATAAGATGGCGATAGCTGCGCTCGCCGTAGGCATCGCCTACACTAGAAAATAGATAAATACCTTATCTTCCCATCGAGGTCAGTTAACATGGATATCAGTGTAACTTTAAATCAAATCAAAGCCCTGAGTATTGCAGATAGAATTCGGATTGTACAAGATATTTTAGAAAGTATAGCAGCAGAACAGGCTTATCCCGATTTAACAACAGCACAAAAACGAGAACTTGATCGTCGGATTAGTGATTATGAAACAAATCCAGATAATGTAATGACATGGCAAGAAATCAAAGCTTCAATTAGAGATTAAATAAGAAGTATTAATAACAATTTCACTAGTGTTAGGCATTTTCTATATCTGATAATAATTCTTCTTCGCTTAAATCAATTAATGGCACTCCATAATCATTTAATTTGAGGATAAAAGTTACTCTCTCTACTCCCAGTAACGCCGCAGCCATACCAGAAGAAAGGCGTTTCATTTCATATAGTTTAACTGCCATAGCCCATTTTGCTTCTTGTTCAAACTGTTCTCTAGTTTTACCAACAGCATCAGGTAAAGTTTCGGGGTAGTTAATTTTGAGTTGCAAAGACATGATTTATTGTATAGCAAAGGTTGATAAAATAATAACAAAGATCATGATTAACTCAAAGTATACGGCGATATCTGGGTTGTGGTGCGATTCCTAGGTCGCGCTTCGCTATCGCATCCTCAAATTAATTCAAAGCTGAGAGCGATCGCTTATCCTAGAAAATAGATAAATACCTTATCTTCCTATTGAGGTCAGTTAACATGGACATCAGTGTAACTTTAAATGAAATCAAAGCCCTGAGTATTGCCGATAGAATTCAGATTGTACAAGATATTTTGGAAAGTATAGCAGCAGAACAGGCTTATCCCGATTTAACAACAGCGCAAAAACGAGAACTTGATCGTCGGATTACTGATTACGAAGCCAATCCAGATAATGTCATGACATGGGAGGAAATTAAATCGTCAATTAGAGGACAACAATGAATTATGTCCTAGTTTTTCGTCCAGAAGTTCGTGAAGAACTGAATGAGGCGTATAATTGGTATCAAAGTCAGCAAACAGGACTTGGTGACGAGTTTTTAGACTGCGTGGATAATATGCTAAATCGGATTTGTCAAATGCCAGAATCCTATGCAGTTGTGTATCTTGATGTTCGACGAACAGTGGTGCGACGTTTTCCCTACGCTATATACTACCGAATTGTGTCGAGTCGTGTGATTGTGACAGCAATTTTTCACAGTCGAAGAGATCCAAAATCATGGCAAACGCGAACCTAAAAAACAGAAGTTAATCGTAACAGCCTAATTATTAATTAACAGAGCGCGACCTAGGAATCGCCTTCTGTGGGGTTAAAGTCGGTAATGCGATCGCCAAGTCTATCAATTGGCATGATTCACTCAAATTCTTTTAATAGTTTCATAAGATAAACCAGTTGATTCTGCAATAATTTCTATGGCTATATTTTGCTCTTTCAAAGCTTTAGCAACTTTCTCAATACCTTTCTCAATACCAGCTTTCTCACCTTCTTCAAAGGCTGTATCAAATACATTTTTCACCTCTAAATACTGGACTAAACTCTTCTTATATTGTTGATAGCCGAAATCTGTATAAGGATTAAAGTATTTTGCGGACATAACTACTCCTCCAAGATTATTTTAACGAAATACTCACTGAATAACTTTAGAAAACTCTGTTTAATATTTCCTGTATAGCACAAAAAATGGGCGCAAGTCTATCAATTGGTATAATTCGCTCAAATTCTTTTAATAGCTTCATAAGATAAACCAGTTGATTCTGCAATAATTTCTATAGCTATATTTTGCTCTTTCAAAGCTTTAGCAACTTTCTCAATACCTTTCTCAATACCTTTCTCAATACCTTTCTCAATACCTTTCTCAATACCCTTCTCAATACCAGCTTTCTCACCTTCTTCAAAGGCTGTATCAAATACATTTTTCACTTCTAAATACTGGACTAAACTCTTCTTATATTGTTCATACTGCTCCACATTTAAGTGAGATATTTCCGCTATTTCAAACCCTTTCTGAAATATTGGTTCATTTAATATCACGGGTATATGATTAAAACTTTCTAAGTTCTTCAAAAAATACAACCATTTATCAAAATGCGTTATTAATTCATTTTCTTGTTTATTGAATAACGGCATTTGTAAGAATTTAAAATTTAACTTATCAAAGAAAATATCACCATCTTGATCTTTTAGACACACATCGCGCCTAAATTTAGATGTTGTATTTTCATCATACTCAAAATCTAAAATGGCGATAAAATAGACGGGTAGTAAAAAGAAATTCCAATCGCCTTTTTCTGATTGTTCACGAATGGGGAATGTGGAATAAAATAAGGCTCTATCTTTGAAATGCTTGATTTTTGCTTTTTGCATTTCCACGATAAACTTATCACCAGTTTTACTTTCGCAATAAATATCAAATATGGCTTTACGTTCTGCTATGGTATCAGCTAGATTTTCTGGATTTTTAAAGGTTAATTGTTGAATTTGATGATGTATTGGTAGAAGTTGGTTGAGAAAATCCATGAGTAAATCTTTACTGCCTTCTTCTCCGAACAGTTTCTTAAAACCGAAATCTGTATAAGGATTAAAGTATTTTGCGGACATAACTACTCCTTCAAGATTATTTTAATGAAATACTCGCTGAATAACTATGTATTTAGAAAACTCTGTCTAATATTTCCTGTATAGCACAAAAAATGGGCGCAAGTCTATCAATTGGTATAATTCGCTCAGATTCTTTTAATAGCTTCATAAGATAAACCAGTTGATTCTGCAATAATTTCTATAGCTATATTTTGCTCTTTCAATGCTTTGGCAACCTTCTCAATGCCCTTCTCAATACCAGCTTTCTCACCTTCTTCAAAGGCTGTATCAAATACATTTTTCACTTCTAAATACTGGACTAAACTCTTCTTATATTGTTCATACTGCTCCACATTTAAGTGAGATATTTCCGCTATTTCAAACCCTTTCTGAAATATTGGTTCATTTAATATCACGGGTATATGATTAAAACTTTCTAAGTTCTTCAAAAAATACAACCATTTATCAAAATGCGTTATTAATTCATTTTCTTGTTTATTGAATAACGGCATTTGTAAGAATTTAAAATTTAACTTATCAAAGAAAATATCACCATCTTGATCTTTTAGACACACATCGCGCCTAAATTTAGATGTTGTATTTTCATCATACTCAAAATCTAAAATGGCGATAAAATAGACGGGTAGTAAAAAGAAATTCCAATCGCCTTTTTCCGATTGTTCACGAATGGGGAATGTAGAATAGAATAAGGCTCTATCTTTGAAATGCTTGATTTTTGCTTTTTGCATTTCCACAATAAATTTATCACCAGTTTTACTTTCGCAGTAAATATCAAATATGGCTTTACGTTCTGCTATGGTATCAGCTAGATTTTCTGGATTTTTAAAGGTTAATTGTTGAATTTGATGATGTATTGGTAGAAGTTGGTTGAGAAAATCCATGAGTAAATCTTTACTGCCTTCTTCTCCGAACAGTTTCTTAAAACCGAAATCTGTATAAGGATTAAAGTATTTTGCGGACATAACTACTCCTCCAAGATTATTTTAATGAAATACTCGCTGAATAACTATGTATTTAGAAAACTCTGTCTAATATTTCCTGTATAGCACAAAAAATGGGCGCAAGTCTATCAATTGGTATAATTCGCTCAGATTCTTTTAATAGCTTCATAAGATAAACCAGTTGATTCTGCAATAATTTCTATAGCTATATTTTGCTCTTTCAATGCTTTGGCAACCTTCTCAATGCCCTTTTCAATACCCTTCTCAATGCCCTTTTCAATGCCGACCTTCTCACCTTCTTCAAAGGCTGTATCAAATACATTTTTCACTTCTAAATACTGGACTAAACTCTTCTTATATTGTTCATACTGCTCCACATTTAAGTGAGATATTTCCGCTATTTCAAACCCTTTCTGAAATATTGGTTCATTTAATATCACGGGTATATGATTAAAACTTTCTAAGTTCTTCAAAAAATACAACCATTTATCAAAATGCGTTATTAATTCATTTTCTTGTTTATTGAATAACGGCATTTGTAAGAATTTAAAATTTAACTTATCAAAGAAAATATCACCATCTTGATCTTTTAGACACACATCGCGCCTAAATTTAGATGTTGTATTTTCATCATACTCAAAATCTAAAATGGCGATAAAATAGACGGGTAGTAAAAAGAAATTCCAATCACCTTTTTCCGATTGTTCACGAATGGGGAATGTGGAATAAAATAAGGCTCTATCTTTGAAATGCTTGATTTTTGCTTTTTGCATTTCCACGATAAACTTATCACCAGTTTTACTTTCGCAATAAATATCAAATATGGCTTTACGTTCTGCTATGGTATCAGCTAGATTTTCTGGATTTTTAAAGGTTAATTGTTGAATTTGATGATGTATTGGTAGAAGTTGGTTGAGAAAATCAATGAGTAGATCTTTACTGCCTTCTTCTCCGAACAGTTTCTTAAAACCGAAATCTGTATAAGGATTAAAGTATTTTGCGGACATAACTACTCCTTCAAGATTATTTTAATGAAATACTCGCTGAATAACTATGTATTTAGAAAACTCTGTCTAATATTTCCTGTATAGCACAAAAAATGGGCGCAAGTCTATCAATTGGCATTATTCGCTTAAATTCTTTGAATAACTTCATAAGATAAACCAGTTGATTCTGCAATAATTTCTATAGCTATATTTTGCTCTTTCAATGCTTTGGCAACCTTCTCAATACCCTTCTCAATGCCCTTTTCAATGCCGACCTTCTCACCTTCTTCAAAGGCTGTATCAAATACATTTTTCACTTCTAAATACTGGACTAAACTCTTCTTATATTGTTCATACTGCTCCACATTTAAGTGAGATATTTCCGCTATTTCAAACCCTTTCTGAAATATTGGTTCATTTAATATCACGGGTATATGATTAAAACTTTCTAAGTTCTTCAAAAAATACAACCATTTATCAAAATGCGTTATTAATTCATTTTCTTGTTTATTGAATAACGGCATTTGTAAGAATTTAAAATTTAACTTATCAAAGAAAATATCACCATCTTGATCTTTTAGACACACATCGCGCCTAAATTTAGATGTTGTATTTTCGTCATACTCGAAATCTAAAATGGCGATAAAATAGACGGGTAGTAAAAAGAAATTCCAATCGCCTTTTTCTGATTGTTCACGAATGGGGAATGTGGAATAAAATAAGGCTCTATCTTTGAAATGCTTGATTTTTGCTTTTTGCATTTCCACGATAAACTTATCACCAGTTTTACTTTCGCAATAAATATCAAATATGGCTTTACGTTCTGCTATGGTATCAGCTAGATTTTCTGGATTTTTAAAGGTTAATTGTTGAATTTGATGATGTATTGGTAGAAGTTGGTTGAGAAAATCCATGAGTAAATCTTTACTGCCTTCTTCTCCGAACAGTTTCTTAAAACCGAAATCTGTATAAGGATTAAAGTATTTTGCGGACATAACTACTCCTTCAAGATTATTTTAATGAAATACTCGCTGAATAACTATGTATTTAGAAAACTCTGTCTAATATTTCCTGTATAGCACAAAAAATGGGCGCAAGTCTATCAATTGGTATAATTCGCTCAGATTCTTTTAATAGCTTCATAAGATAAACCAGTTGATTCTGCAATAATTTCTATAGCTATATTTTGCTCTTTCAATGCTTTGGCAACCTTCTCAATGCCCTTCTCAATACCTTTCTCAATACCTTGCTCAATACCCTTCTCAATACCAGCTTTCTCACCTTCTTCAAAGGCTGTATCAAATACATTTTTCACTTCTAAATACTGGACTAAACTCTTCTTATATTGTTCATACTGCTCCACATTTAAGTGAGATATTTCCGCTATTTCAAACCCTTTCTGAAATATTGGTTCATTTAATATCACGGGTATATGATTAAAACTTTCTAAGTTCTTCAAAAAATACAGCCATTTATCAAAATGCGTTATTAATTCATTTTCTTGTTTATTAAATAATGGCATTTGTAAAAATTTAAAGTTTAACTTATCAAAGAAAATATCACCATCTTGATCTTTTAGACATACATCGCGCCTAAATTTAGATGTTGTATTTTCGTCATACTCGAAATCTAAAATGGCGATAAAATAGACGGGTAGTAAAAAGAAATTCCAATCGCCTTTTTCTGATTGTTCACGAATGGGGAATGTGGAATAAAATAAGGCTCTATCTTTGAAATGCTTGATTTTTGCTTTTTGCATTTCCACGATAAACTTATCACCAGTTTTACTTTCGCAATAAATATCAAATATGGCTTTACGTTCTGCTATGGTATCAGCTAGATTTTCTGGATTTTTAAAGGTTAATTGTTGAATTTGATGATGTATTGGTAGAAGTTGGTTGAGAAAATCCATGAGTAGATCTTTACTGCCTTCTTCTCCGAACAGTTTCTTAAAACCGAAATCTGTATAAGGATTAAAGTATTTTGCGGACATAACTACTCCTCCAAGATTATTTTAATGAAATACTCGCTGAATAACTATGTATTTAGAAAACTCTGTCTAATATTTCCTGAATCAGAACATTAGTATCTAGAACTAGCTTCATGAAATTATCTCAAAAATTTCCTCATCGGTATAACCTGTTTGATTCTTTGCCATCAAATAAGAACGCAAGGCGCGGAATTTGTGGGTAAAGATATAATTATTTATTGTACAGTATCTATCAAGCCTCGGATTACTGATTACGAAGCAAATCCAGATCATGTAATGACATCAGAAGAAATCAAAGCTTCAATATAATCGCTTTTATATGCCAAGAAACATAAATTATTTATTTAAACAGATATTTTTATCTTGATCAAAATCGCTACAATAGCTACCACAGCTAGATTTATTCCCAGTTAATTTTGAAAATTTAGGCAATTAGGATAGCTATTGCTATTTACCTTCCGCCTATTGCACTAAAATTAGTAGACACCTAGCTGAGTTGTACAAACTTTTGAAATTAGGAGTGCATACGTGCCAACACTTGCTAAATACTTGCTGGTTGGATCAGTTGAAGCTTACAGTGGCAAATCTGCAACAGTTTTAGGTTTGTCTCATCAGCTAAAACAAAAAGGTTTGGACATTGCTTATGGCAAACCTTTGGGTAATTTTGTCAAGACATCTGCGGGAACAGTAGTTGAAGAAGATGTCCAGTTCATTACTCATAACCTTAACCTGCCAGACAACCGCATTGCTCCCACCTTATTATCTTTGGATGAAATTACCGTCCAGAAACGCTTACAGGGAGAAGATACAACCAACTATCAAGAGTTACTAGTACAAAAGTATTCACAAATACCAAAGAGTAATTTGGTAATCTTAGAAGGGCCTGCTAACTTATCAGAAGGAAATTTATTTGGATTATCCTTACTGGAATTAGCAGAAAAATTAGATGCTCCTGTACTGTTAATTAGCCGTTATCAATCACTAACTTCTGTTGAGGCGTTATTATTTGCTAAACAGCAATTAGGCAAACGGTTAATGGGTGTGGTAATTAATGAAGTACCTCACGAAAAATTAGAGTTAGTTCACACACTCTTACGCCCATTCCTAGAAAAACAGGGAATTTCCGTCCTCGCAACATTGCCCAAAAGCGATGTCCTCCGCAGTGTGAGTGTAGGAGAATTAGTCAAGCAGTTAAACGCGGAAGTTCTTTGTCGGAGCGATCGCCTAGATTTATTAGTTGAAAGTCTGGCAATTGGGGCAATGAACGTCAACTCCGCCGTCAAATACTTCCGCAAACGTCAGAACATGGCAGTAGTGACAGGAGGCGATCGCGTTGAAATTCAACAAGCAGCCTTAGAAACATCTACTCAATGCCTCATCCTGACTGGACAACTACCACCCCCTGCCTTTATCCTCAACCGCGCTGAAGAGTTAGAAATCCCGATTTTATCCGTGGATTTAGACACTCTCACCACAGTAGAAATCATCGATCGCACCTTTGGTCAAGTTCGTGTTCATGAACCAATTAAAATAGAGTGCATTCGCTCTCTTATGTCTGAGCATTTTGATATTGACCGTTTATTATCCCAATTGGGACTTAATCCAGCGGCAGCAGTATCATAAACTACCCAGATTCCTTTGATTTATTAGAATCAGCAGCGTAAATCCTCTTAATTACTCCTCGATTGGTTTATTTAGTGGGATTTGTTCTGGCAATGCTTCCCCAACTGGTTTAACTTCCTCAATGGTCATATCAGACTTTTCGGCTGCTTCTGCGGCTAATAACTCTGATGTCACTGGATTTGGGGAACTTATTTCTGGTGCATCTGCCGTTTCGCTAGTTTCTTCTATGGCAATAACCACCTCAGTTTGAATGATCTCGACTACAGTTTCGGTTTCTCCTGTGATAAATGACTCGGAAATCACCACCTCAGTTTGAGTGATCTCTACCACAGTTTCCGGTGCTGTTGGCGGAATTACCTGTTCTTCCTCCATAAAAGTGGGTGGAGTTGGTGCTACTTCTACCACTTCCAAAATAGGAGATTGAGAAAAAGTATCCGCTGATAAACTTTCAGTTGTAATTGCTGGGGTAGCAGTTACCGACTGATCTGGTAATACTGACGGTGGCGTTGCTTCAGTTGGAGTTGTTTGTAAAATCTCTTCAGCAGTTTTGATCACAGGCTTTTTGTTCACAGTCTGCTGTATCTTCGCTTTAGCACCACCAAATACACCAGCAACGAAGCTTGATAACTGTCCAAATTTCTCTTTCACAGAAAACTTTGACATTTGCGATTGGAAACTAATCTTAATTAGCTCAGGACTGGGGAGAGGAGTTTGTTGTCCTGCGGGAGCAAGTTGTCGCCGTAATGAGAGAGTTTGCCAGCCAAACCATACCAACAGTGCCACACTAGCTACATGACCTAGTAACAGCCCCCCAGTAATTCGAGATGCAAAAATCCATAACACTAAAGCGTAGAATAGCCCAACACCACTCCAGATAAAATCATTCTTGCGATGGATTTCTGGAAAAAAGAAGGCTGATAGATAAATGGCGAGACTGCCAAAACCGATTACCAACGCTAGAAGATAAGCCAGCATTTTTTAATCCTCCTTACTATTTAATTCGAGAAAGGGAACAGGGGGTAGGGGAGTAGGGGGAGTAGGGGAAGTAGGGGAGTAGGGGAAGTAGGGGAAGTAGGGGAGTAGGGGGAGTAGGGGAGAAATTTCTTCCTTCTTCCTTCTTCCTTCTTCCTTCTTCCTTCTTCCTTCTGAACTCCTGATAGCGAAGCGTGGCGTTAGCCATACTCCTGAACTCCTGCTATATGTATTTTAATTTTGCAAAATTTGGGACTAAATTGTGGACTTCAATACAAATTAAAATTAATTCATTGATGTGAGTGATGATTTCTTAAATTTTAGAAAAACTCTTAATATCTTCTTTAGGAGTGAAGCGAAAATCTCGGACTACCCTTAAAGAGAAAGGATCTGCAAGAGAAAGAGCCAAACCCAAACAAAAGATTTAAACTGAACTATGACACTACAAAGCTTTGGTGTGATTGGATTAGCAGTTATGGGCGAAAATATCGCACTTAACGTAGAAAGAAATGGCTTCCCAATTGCAGTTTACAACCGCTCTCGTGAAAAAACCGATGCCTTCATGGCGCACCGCGCCCCAGGACGGAACGTTAGAGCCGCTTTTAGCCTCGAACAATTTGTCGCCTCATTGGAACGTCCCCGCAAAATTTTGGTGATGGTACAAGCTGGTAAGCCTGTTGATGCGGTAATTCAACAGCTTAAACCTTTGCTACAAGAAGGTGATATCATTATTGACGGTGGTAACTCTTGGTTTGAAGATACCGAAAGACGCACTCAAGAATTAGAACCCATCGGTTTACGCTATATCGGTATGGGTGTGAGTGGTGGTGAAGAAGGAGCTTTAAATGGACCTTCTCTCATGCCCGGTGGCACAAGAAGCTCCTACGAGTACCTATCCCCCATTTTCAACAAAATCGCGGCTCAAGTTGATGATGGTCCCTGTGTAACCTACATTGGTCCTGGTGGTTCTGGACACTATGTAAAAATGGTTCACAACGGTATTGAGTACGGCGATATGCAGTTAATTGCAGAAGCCTACGATCTGCTGAAAAATGTGGCTGGTTTAAGTCCAGCACAACTCCATGAAGTCTTTGCTCAATGGAATACAACTGACGAACTCAATTCATTTTTGATTGAGATTACCGCGAATATTTTCCCCTACGTAGATCCTGATACCAAGATTCCCCTCGTTGATTTGATTGTTGACGCAGCCGGTCAAAAGGGAACTGGTCGTTGGACTGTACAAACTGCTTTAGAATTGGGTGTAGCTATTCCGACAATTACAGCAGCGGTAAATGCTCGAATTCTCTCTTCAATTCGAGATGAACGGATTGCTGCTTCTAAGGTCATCACCGGACCAAATGCTAAGTATGGTGGTGATATTGCCGCTTTTGTGAACATGGTGCGTGATGCTCTTTATTGTTCCAAAATCTGTTCTTATGCTCAAGGTATGGCGCTGTTATCTACAGCTTCTAAAACCTACAATTGGGAATTAAATCTGGGCGAAATGGCGCGGATTTGGAAAGGTGGTTGTATTATTCGCGCTGGTTTCTTGAATAAGATTAAGAAAGCATTTGACGAAAATCCCGCTTTACCTAACTTGTTGTTAGCGCCTGAATTTAAGCAAACAATTCTGGATAGACAAGCTGCTTGGCGTGAAGTAATTGTCACTGCTGCTAAATTGGGTATTCCTGTTCCAGCTTTCAGTGCTTCTTTAGATTACTTCGATAGTTACCGCCGCGATCGCTTGCCACAAAACTTAACTCAAGCACAACGGGACTACTTCGGCGCTCACACCTACAAACGAACTGACAAAGAAGGATCTTTCCACACTGAGTGGGTTCCTATTGCTGAAGCTCAGAAGTAAAACACTTCTAGTTAAACTTTCAAGTTAATTCTTGCCATTTATTTCGGCAAAATTGCCTATAGGGGCGGGGAAACCCCGCCCTTAATTGTGAGATTAAGAATCAAGATTTAAGGTGGATAGTCCAAAAAATTGGCGTTGGTGAATGAAGGTATGATTTTTATCACGCAGAGGCGCAGAGTCACGGAGAGTAAGAGTTTGAGAAATAGAATGTTTGATTTTCATACCTCAATATGGCTATCGCCACGCAGGCTATCAGCAACGTCAAAAATTCTACATAACACCTGGATATAAACGATATCTGAATTTAAAATTTTTATTGTTATTCTCTGGATGTTATATTATAGTATCTTCAAAATGTTTGTGATTGCTTCACCATCGGTAAGGTTGCTTTTAACTCATGATGAAAGAGTTCTTAGAAAGATATGAAAAAGCAATGAATCTTGATAATCAAGAGTACAATAGCTATTTCATCGAGTGCAAGGATCGGGCAGATTTTTTATTATTTGATAGTCAAATTGTTTGTGAAATAAAAGAATTTTCGAGTATCGAAATTAAGGAGAAAGTAGAAAAACTGGCTCTTAAAGTTCCCATCTCTGATCAAAACTTTAAGCGTGACTTTTATAACAGTATTAATAAAGTATTGAGAGATGCAAATAATCAGATAAAGGACAGTAAAGAAGTTCTCAATTATCCTGATGCTCTGGGACTAGTTATTCTAGAAAATCTGATACAGAGCGACTTATCTGTTTTGTCTCTAATAGATGCGTCCAACAGAAAAATGCTAGGTGGTTTGGAACACATTGACGGTGTGCTGTGTTTAGATATAGTCAACAACTTCTCACATTCTGATGATAAACCTGTTAGACTATCGCAACTTGTTATACGAGATACGGAGAAATCTATCAAACTAAGCGAGTTGTTACAAAAGCTAATGAATGACTTTTGTGATCATTCAGATATACCATTCAAAGATGGATTCGTTATTAAGGAAGGAGAACAGATTTGGCAAACAAATCAAAACGGTAAGTACCTCGCTTATAAAGCTAAGTGTGATTTGAGAACTCCCACTAGTGAAATTAAACTTAACTGGAAGAAACAACTAGCAAACTTTCTGGATAAGTGGTGGTGGGTTATTCCTTTCCCAGTTATTTTATATGACTGGTTTATACGTTAATGCGATCGCCGATCTTGTAAAATGCGTAAATGAAATGTAACGCACCTTATTTTTGTTATACCACTTATCGCTATTTGGCATGAGTTGAAAAAGCGATCGCATATTTATTTACAGCTTATACTGAGAGAGCTTTTTTACAACTTGTCCGACTTTTCAAACACCCTCTAAGAGTCAATGATAACTTTAAATATTATACGAACACGTAAATGCTGAACCTTTTTGAAACAAATAAAGTATTTTGATATGAGATACTAGTGTGTTAATTTTGACAAATAAGCCAGGGATTTCCTTCATGCAGAAAGTGTGATAGAAAAAAGAATACCCGAAATCCGATAAAAAGGTTTTAGGGAAACAAAACAATGTCATGGTTCTATTGTCTTCTCTTCTTTACATGATAGTTGGTAATGGTTGGGTGAGATAATGTGAACAGATACAGGGTTTTTGGGCTGCAATTTAGCATTATTAATGGTGGGTATTGTTGGGTTTCCTTGTGTCAACCCAAACTACAAATTACTACTTTTTAATACCTTTAATAAATGCTGTTCTTGCATCAATAATGTGAGGCATCAAAACACAACTTATCAATAAATCTATATCTAAATCTGGCAATAATTCACTTTGATTAATTTGCTCATAATTATCATTTTTAAGATGATATAAATACAATTGATTATTTTCCCAAAACCAGACTTCGGTAATATTAAACCTTTTATATTTTTCTAGTTTGTCAATACTGCCACTGGTAATATTAATTTCAATTGCTAAATCTGGATTTTCTTTTCTTTCTCCGATGTAATAAGATTCATCAGGTTCAAAGGAAGCATTCTTTTCTTTTGCGCGACGAGTAGCACTACCTACTGGAATAAAGTTTATCCCTTTTTCAAAAAGATATGCTTCTATCAAAATAGCGATAATTTTTTTGATATTTTCGTGTTCTTCACCAAGTGTCATAAATTCGATGTACCCATCAAGATAAGTTATCCGCAAATTTCCTGCGTCTGCGGTTAAGGTTTTTATTATTTCAAATTCCTTCCAGGTGTAATAACCAGGTAGAAGAAATCGCTGTTCGGAAATTGTGGTAGTTTTGTCTAGGATTTGGAGAGTCATAGTAATTTTATGGTTATGACTTTAATCTTGATTATAACTCATGGTCGGGTGATAATTCTCAGGTGAGGTGAATCTTTCCAGGTGTATCTGTCATGCGGCGAACTGCTTGCAGCAGCGCTAGTTCCCTCCGGGACGCACTCGCGTTCGCTATCGCTCTACTAATCCCTAGTAATGGTTGAGTGAGATCATGTAAACAGATATAGGCTTTTCGGGTTGTAATAAGTGCGTTATTAATGATGGGTTATATTACTGTTAACTCATCTTCAAGAACTTTTTAAGGTGAAATCCAGTTGTCTAATTTTAGCTCGGAAATTCGGCTATAATGACGAGTGTTGTTAGTGACTAAAATATAGTTTCTAGTTATTGCCACACTAGCAATTAATAAATCAAAATCTGCTACTGGTTGTCCTATTTTTCTAAGTTCTGCTTTTAATTCTCCAAATTTTTTGACAGCATTATTATCTAAATGTATAACTTCAATATCTTGGATAAATTTTTCTGCACGAGTTAAATTTTCTGCTACTTTTTGAGAATTGTAAGCACCAAAATACAATTCAGCAACGGTGATGTTGCAAATAGAAATTTGCTCCCATCCTATTTGTTGAATTTTCTCTCTGACGGAATTAATGTTTTTAATCCAGTAAATGCAGGTGTCAGTATCTAATAAATAAGTCATAAGCTAATATCGTAATTAGAAATAGTCCGGCTATCATAAATCTCTTTGACTATTTCTGCTGCTGTGCGTTCATCTTCCCAAGCACTATGTTTTTCTAGAAATGTATCTAGTGGATGTGATTTTTGTTTTTGGGTAGATGAGAAAGTTATCTCATTTTCTATGAGTTGACTTTCTGGTTTTGGATAACGTTTTTTAAGTAATTGAATAAAATCAAGTAGTAAGATTTGCGCTTCTTCTGTTAAGGTGTCAATATCTTGAGATATTTCTGCAATTTTTATTACCATGATTAACTCCTCAATTGAGTAAATTTTTTCGGTATACTCCTATTATAAACTACACCCCAAAGATCCCCGAGTTCTTTTCAAAATTTCTCTATCATATCCAATGTCATGGGTTCAACGCAGATTAAAAGACTATCCACAGAAAGTCCATTTCGTGCTGATATAGGTACTTCAACTACCGCAGGTGAAATGCGGGGGTTATTCAGTTTTGCGGAAGTAAAAGGTAAAACTGTGACTTTGCTGCGTTGGTTGTTAAACAAAGTCCCAGAAATTATCAGTGCTGGACGAGTTTTTTGAATTTCTGTACCTACGGATGGGTTAAATGTTACTATCCAGATGCTTCCCATTCGGTAATCGCTATGTTTTGCCATTCACTTTCCCAACCTAATTCTAATTCATCAACCAAAGCGCAAGCTGCGGCTAGTGCTTCATTTTGTTTTTGTTCTTGCCATTGTTTCAAGAGACTTTCAATTAACGCACTACGGTTATCAACTTTTTGGTCAATGTAATTTAGTAGTTCCTCTGGCAATGAAATTGAGATTTTAGCCATATCCTACCCACAGTCATACTATAAGTAGTATAGCCTAATTTGATATTTTTAGTCTAGTAGTTTGTAAATATAGAATTTGATTTAGTTCGGGTGATAATTTTGGTGATGAGGTGAATATTCAGGGGAAACGCATCTAAATTATCTTGACAGAATACTATATTAGTGCATCAATATGGGAAAATATCTAACTTCATTCAAAATCTGATAAATTCCTTTATTAAAATTATAAAAATTTCATAAATTTAGAGTAATTATTTATTTTTAATGATGGATTTATTTTGTTCAGTTCTATATATTAATATCTATATTTTTTGGCATCAAAAATATAGATTCTATTGTAGAATCAACAGAAAAATAAATTGGTTATATTTATATTTGTCTATATTTTCTGATTTTTATCAGATACATTCTAAAATCTTCTCTAAATATTCATCATCCCATCCTGCACAAAACTGCTTACTTTTAGTTCCTAGTTTTTGGCTTTTTTCTTTTCCTAAAAGATTAACTGCTATATGACGAATAACTGCAAAGTTTTGTGGTGCATTATCCTTTCTTATCCGACAATCATCTTCTCTAAAAGCTACATCTAAAACCCAGTGTAATGAATTCTCTATACCCCAATGAGTGCGGACTGATTCTCCTAGTAATTTCGCATTATTTGTCAAACTACTTATATAATAGCCTGTCTCAACCTTCGTTTTTCCATTAACTTTTCGTATATATTCTACCATTCCTACACTTTGAAGATTTACCCATTTCTTATCAGTATCTATTCTTTCTTCTATGTCTGATAACATGAGATAATGACGAATCTCTTCTCTTCCATGTTTGTCTTCTTTTGTATGAAATTCACTATATTTGAATCCCTCAAACCCTTTAGATATAGCTTCTTTGAAGATTTCTTCTACATTCTTATATAAATTACCTTGATTCTTTTTGAGTGCGATAATATATTCGCCTGATTTTTCTGCAATTGATTTTACTATCTCTTTTTGACACCCCATCGCATCAATCGTTACTAAACATCCGGCTATATCTAATACTTTAATTAATTCCGGTATGGCTGTTATTTCATTTGACTTTTCTTCTACTTTACATTGTCCTAATACTAATTTATTACTAGTTGCCCATGCACTTACCATCTGAATCGCACCTTTATCCTTTCCTTTATCATATGAATGCCTTAATGTTTTCCCATCTATTGCTATGACTTCTCCTTCTGTAATTTTATTGATAGATTTTATCCAACTCAAAAAACAATTCTGAAATTGTTGCGGATCTATTCTCGCAAATACTCTTGCGAATGTATCATGAGATGGAATCCCGTTTGGAAGTTCTAAAAATTGTTTTAGCCATTTTTCTTTCTTTTTTCCATAAGCCTCCATCAATACCCAACTATCTACTCCACAGATCACTGCACAAATCGCAATGGTTACTATATCTATTAATTTATGCCTTTTTGTTCTCTCAACTCTTTTATCTTCTAAATCTTTAAAGTGATCTACTATTGTGATTTTTGGTGGTAGCTTCATTTTGTGAATTTTGTCTCTTTAGTTTTATTGAGAATACCACTTCAACTCATTTTATTGATTCTTATAGAAACGAATTTACCATCAAATTTTCTTCATACTCATTTATTGGCTTGATATTAACATGGTAATACTGCCCTTTTTATCTATTCATAGAAGTTACATTTTGTCAAAAAAAATTAGATGCGTTTCCCCTGCCTATGGAGGTTGGCAAGAATATGAACGTCGTACAGAATTAAAAAGAAAATATCCGGGATTTTATATTAAAGAGACATATACTGTTTTTTTGCTACGTTGTCTCAAATTACTCGCACAAAAAGGAAGACTTGTATTTATTATTCCTGACACTTTTTTGTATCTTCACAGTTATATTACTATTAGACGTTATATTCTCGAAGAATTTACAATTGAAAGTATAGATGTCTTTCGTTCATCTCTATTTCCTGGTATTTCATTTGGTTATGCTGGTCTTTGTATTATTTCTATACGTGCTGAAAAACCGAAATACAACCATTCTTTTTCTGTAAAATTTGTTGACTCTTTAAGAGATTTTACAGAATCTCCAAATATGAAATCTAATGGTAATAATATCATTCAGAAAGATATTTTTGATAGTGAATCTCTATCTATTCCTATATCGGCTAATGAATCAGTTTTTAATAAATTGTCAAATAATATAATTAAAATGGTTGATATTGCTGACTGTGTGACAGGTTTCTACTCAGGAAATGATAGAGTTTTTCTGCGGAAAGCATCTGCTTTAGTCAAAGGTTCTGCTGATTATTTAGTCGTTAATTCTAGTTCTATTGAAACTAAACCTTCTACATTAAAAAATCCTTTAAATGGAATAGAAGGATCACAACATTTTATTCCTATTCTAAAAGGCGGTGGTTATAATTTTATGAAACCAACTCAATGGTATGTAGATTGGAGTCAGGATGCAGTTGAACATTATAAAACAAATAAAAAATCAAGATTTCAAAACTCATCCTACTATTTTAAAACAGGAATTGGCTTTCCTATGGTGACATCTAAACGTCCTACGGCTGCATTAATTGAGGAAAGTCTTTTTGATCAATCTATAGTAGGAATTTTTCCTAAATCTTCAGTTGATTTATATTTTCTATTAGCTTATTGTAACTCGCCAGTATTTTGGGTTTGCTTAAAAGATATTAATCCATCTGCAAATAATTCTGCTAGGTATATTTTAAAAACTCCTGTAATTTTACCAGATGAGGATACTCTAAAATATATCTCTTTGAAAACTCAAGAATTACTAGTAGAACTCAAACAAGGTAATAAACAAGTATTATGTGAAATTCTACAACAAGAAATTATTGATTCTATTATGAAATACGTTCATAAGCAGGTATCTCATAAACTAGTAGATACATCTGTTATCAATCTCCTTTCACCGTTCTAAAATTATAGAATGTGTTTGTCTTGTTGTCACATAAAAACTAGCCTAATTTGATATTTACCAGGTAGAAGAAATCGCTGTTCGGAAATTGCGGTAGTTTTGTCTAGGATTTGGAGAGTCATAGTAATTTTATGGTTATGACTTTAATCTTGATTATAACTCATGGTCGGGTGATAATTCTCAGGTGAGGTGAATGTTTCGGTGGTGTATCTGTGATGGTTCTATTGTCTTCTCTTATTTACATGATAGTTGGTGATGGTTGGGTGAGATGATGTGAACAGATACAGGGTTTTCGGGTTGTAATTTAGTGTTATTAATAGTTTGTATTGTTGAGTTTCCTTGCGTCAACCCAACCTAATTACTCATATTTCTAAATCCTCATCTAATATTGTTTCAATATCTCTTGCACCATGAATAACTCGCAAAATATCAATTTCTGATTCAGTGATACGATAAAAAATGAGATATTTTCTAAATCCTTTAATTGATTGTTGTCGAATATCTGCTAAATTGGGATGGGAAAATTGACAGAGTTTTCCCATTGCTGGAGTTTTAGCTAATTGTTTAAATGTTGTTTCTGCTGCTATTAAAAACCGGTCGGAAACGTCTAAACTGTCTTCTGCTATGTAGGTAGCTAAATCTATCAAGTCGCGGATAACTTGAGGTCTTTTTTTAATTGCAAACATCATGGCTAAATTGCACTTTGACGTTTGTTAGTTTTTTCACGAACTGCTTGACGAATATCTTCCCAATCTTGTGCAGTCATTTCTGTTGCATTTCCTGAGTTTAATCCTTCTAAAAGCATGGTTTGTAATCGTTCGTTTGCTCTGTGTTTTTGGTCTTGTCGCACTAATTCTCGAAAATATTCACTGACGCTGCTGTAACCACCTTGCGCTACCTGTTCTTCTATATAATCGCGCATGGTGTCAGGTAAGGAAATATTCATACTTTTCATAATGTGATTTCAGTGAATCTTCTTTTCTATAGTATGGCAGTTTCTGTCATTTTCTGCCATGATAACAGTGATGATGATTTGTAAAGTATTGTAAATATTAATCAATGAGTTTTCAAAATCACCAAATTTAGTTTCAACCTAACCTACTTGCTAATGATGAGTTAAAATAAAAATATTGTCTACTCAAATGGGAAGATTTATGGAGAACTTACTACCTCAAAACATTTTACAATTAACTACTGCCGAAAGAATCCAATTAGTCCAAGATATTTGGGATAGTATCACTGTAGATGCTGATAATGTAACTATTAGTGATGCTCAAAAACAGGAATTGGAGAGACGTTTAGAACTTTATTATCAAAATCCTCATCAAGTTTCTAGTTGGGAGGAAGTGAAACAAAAATTTAATCGTTAGTTAATATATGACTTACAAAATTTTCATTACACCAGAAGCAGAACTTGATTTAGAGGATGCTTATAATTGGTATGAACAGCATACTGTTGGATTAGATTCTGAATTTATTCGTGTTGTTGATGCTAGTTTTTCAACTATTCAACGTAATCCTTTTGCTTGTCCAATTGTTCATGAACAAGTTAGAAAAAAGTTAATTCGGAAGTTTCCCTATGGATTGCTTTACATTATTATAGATGAAACAATTTCTATTATTGGTTGTTTTCATGTTAAACGTGATCCGCAACAATGGGAAAGGCGTTTATAAGATTTAATTCATGTGATAATTCGCTCCAGTAATCCCTTGTAATAGTTGACTGAGATAATGTAAACAGATACATGGTAAGGTTTTCGGACTGCGAACTGCTTGCAGCAGCGCTTCGCTATCGCTCCAGTAATCCCTAGTGATGATTAGATGAGATAATGTGAACAAATACAGGATTTTTGGGTTGTAATAAGTGCGTTATTAATGATGGGTTATGTTATTGTTAACTCATCTTCAAGAACTTTTTTAAGGTGAAATCCAGTTGTCTAATTTTAGCTCTGAAATTCGGCTATAATGACGAGTGTTGTTAGTGACTAAAATATAGTTTCTAGTTGTTGCCACACTAGCAATTAATAAATCGAAATCTGCTACTGGTTGTCCTATTTTTCTAAGTTCTGCTTTTAATTCTCCAAACTTTTTGACAGCATTATTATCTAAATTTATAACTTCAATATCTTGAATGAATTTTTATGCACGAGTTAAATTTTCTGCTACTTTTTGAGAATTGTAAGCACCAAAATACAATTCAGCAACGGTGATGTTGCAAATAGAAATTTGCTCCCATCCTATTTGTTGAATTTTATCTCTGACGGAATTAATGTTTTTAATCCAGTAAATGCAGGTGTCAGTATCTAATAAATAAGTCATAAGCTAATATCGTAGTTAGAAATAGTTCGGCTATCATAAATCTCTTTGACTATTTCTGCTGCTGTGCGTTCATCTTCCCAAGCACCATAATCCCTAGTAATGCTTGAGTGAGATAATGTAAACAGATACAGGGTTTTTATAGACTAATTCGCCATCATTTGATATAATGTAGAACGACAATCACATTATGATAAGAACCATGTCACAAACTGGATTAAATCTATTCATTCCGATGGAGTTATTGATTAACTCTTTAAATGCGCTAAGTTTATCAGAAAAACGAAAGATTTCACAACTTCTTAATGAAGCGATCGCTGATGCTGAAGAGGAAAATTGGCAAGAAGATGAAGAAACTAAAAAAGAAATTCAATTAGTCCGTGATGAATATGCGAATGGTAGTTATAGTAAATTTAGTAATATCAAAGAACAGTTAAAACAAGGAGCTATTAAAAGAGCAGAACGTGATTTAGGATTAGTTGAAGAGTGGTTTAATTTGGAAGAGGAAGCGTGTTAAGTAAGGGAAAAATAATCTATCCCCAGCGTGGTGAAATCTACTTGGTTAATTTTGATCCAACTATCGGTTCAGAAATCAGAAAAACACGACCAGCTTTAATTTTACAAAATGACGTTTCTAATCAATATAGTCCTGTAACTATTGTAGCTGCTCTTACTTCTCAGTTTACAGAACCTTTGTATCCTACTGAAGTGATAATTAAAGTACCAGAAGGAGGTTTACAGGTTGATTCTGTTGCGCTTCTTAATCAAATTCGTTCTATTGATAAACAACGATTAATTAAACGGTTGGGTGTTCTGGAATCAGTCACAATGGAACAGGTAGATAGAGCAATTCAGATTAGTCTAGGTTTAGTGAATTTAACATAAATGAATATTTCCAGGTGTATCTGTGATGGTTCTATTGTCTTCTCTTATTTACATGATCGCCCTAAATATCCCTAGTAATACTTGAGTGAGATAACGTAAACAGATACAGGGTAAGGTTTTCAGGTGCGAACTGCTTGCAGCAGCGCTAGTTCCCTCCGGGACGCTTCGCGAACGCTATCGCTCTAAACATCCCTGGTAATGCTTGAGTGAGATAATGTCAACAGATACAGGGTAAGGTTTTCGGACTGCGAACTGCTTGCAGCAGCGCTAGTTCCCTCCGGGACGCACTCGCGTTCGCTATCGCCCTAAACATCCCTAGTAATAGTTGAGTGAGATAATGTGAACAGATACAGGGTAAGGTTTTTGGACTGCGAATCGCCCCACTAATTCCCAGTAATAGTTGAGTAAAATAATGTAAACGCCATCAACTCACCCGCACTGGCGGTAGTTTCCCCACGCTTCCAGGCGAAAGAATCACGCTGAGAATTACTGCGTAACATGATCGGTTCTAACATCGCCGCAGCACGGACTACAATTATCCTATAACTTTAAAAGCGGTTATTTAGTTTAATAAAATTCTCGCCCTGGGGTCGGGAACTCTAAATTGTGATCAAGCCTAATTCTCGCTCATTCACGTTTTGAAGGCCGTATCCAACTCTTTGCTCCAAGGAGTACCCAAGGCTCACATATCCATAGTATCTAAGATTTACAGGTTTGTCAAGTCTTTAAAATAAATATTTCAAATTTCCGTAACTCTAAGTTATATACTCATCTTTAACGCATCTGTCTTATGACATAATTAATACTGAAATTTTTAACATGATTAACCCTACTACCTATGATAGTCTTTGCATAGTTTTTTCTGAATCACACCTTTCAACGTATTTGAATGCGACCAATGAAGATAAGCTAGAAGCATTGAAACTATATACACTGAATATGAGTTTATCAGAATCTCTATATTCATTCCTCTGCGTATTTGAAATAGCTTTACGAAATCGTATTAGTAATGTAGTTGTTAAAGAATTTGGGGATAATTGGTTTGAGGAAAAAGCAGGTAAGTGGTTAAATGGAAAAGCTGCAACGGAATGGCACGACAAAAATGGTAATACTCAAAGAGCAAGATTATTAAAACAGATAGACACAGCAAAGGAAGAAATTAACAAGCAGAATAAAAAAATTAATAACCCAATGTACCATAAAATAGTTACATCAGATACTTTAACTCCAGAGCTAAACTTCGGGTTTTGGACAGAAATTATGGGATCTGACTATGACAGAATTATATGGCATATTGTTTCTCCTCGTTATATTCATGAAGTTTTTCCAAATGCTCCTGAAAAACACAATTTTATGCGCGACATGAAACGAATAAGAAGAATTTTAAACGAAATAAGGATTATACGTAACCGTGTATTTCATCATGAACCTGTTTTTAATACTAGAAACTTATCATTTGATGAATTACTGACAACCTACGAAAATGCTAAGAAATTACTAGGTTGGTTAAGTGAAGACGCTTTATGTTTTTTTGAAGAAAATAATCAATTTGAGAAATTGGTAAATTCAATACCATCTAGCATGAGATCACTATCATAATATAATACCCCCATCCAATCAAACATTCAAATGGGAGTAATATCTCTTAATGCACCAACACGATCACAGCGAACTGCTTGCAGCAGCGCTAGTTCCCTCCGGGACGCTTCGCGAACGCTATCGCTCTACTAATCCCTAGTAATGGTTGAGTGAGATGATGTGAACAGATACTGTACTTACTAATTTAAACCTACAAAATCTAAATACTTATTTCTTCGTAATTTAAAATTATTTTAATGACAATATTTTCAAATTCTTTATTAATTTCTGCAATTTTTGGTAAATCCTTCTCTGGCAATTTTCTAAACTTATGAACTATTAAACTTCTAACAGCGTACAAAGCTAAAGCCAAGCTATCTTTTTTCTCACTATTAAATGCTACAAGTAAGTCATTACAATAAAGAAGTAGATTGGTTTTAGTATTTCCATCAAAATGTTTTTCTAAAGTAGCTATTAATTTAGATATTCTTTCTTTTTCACTAGAAATAGATGCTATTGATTCCTTAAGTTCATATATATTTTTATCTGTATTGTTCTGGAAATTATTGATTATATCTGAAAAACTTTTTTCAAAAATTATCTCTATAATTAGTTCAATTACTTGGTAAAGAAGATAAAACCGAACCAAAGGATGTTCCTCTGTTTTTAACAAACTTTTGAAAAGTCTATGTAGATAAACTTCTCCTTGTAAATAGGATGAATTTCTCTGAAGTATCAATCTAGTATCACCAGGAGATTGAAAATTAGCTCTACTATTAATTTCTTTAAAATTATCAATAGGTTGACAGTAGTAATAACTATATGAATATAAAGAAGTAAGGTAATTATCAATATGAAAATTATCAAGTTTTTGAATTTGAGTATTAGATAAAACTAATATTATTATATCATCTCCGTAAAATTCTGTTAATCTATAACTGTCTATAGTTTGGAGATATGGAGTAAAAGTTTCGTACTGTTCTCGATTTATTAGTAATTTGAGAAATGCAACATACGCATATTTTAAAAAATGAGAATTACTTACATATTTATGTTCATTAGATACAAGAGATTGAATAGGAAACATCCAACCAACTCTCTCATTAATGTCTTTTTCATAAGCCTGAAAAATGTTATTTTCACTATTTAAAATCCATGACTTAAATATGAACAATGAGTAATCTTCAGGTTTATAATCATTGTATGCAGTTAAAACATAATCAATATAGACCTTAGTGCCACTTGAATCAGAAAGCTCAAAGTGATATTCATCATCATTAAAAGTTGATGTAACTTCTGTTAACAAATATGTTGTATTTGAAACTTCATCTATAATTTTGAGAGACATATAAAAACTTTACTCATTTAATTTGTATCTTTTGTAACTAGATTCTATTGATTCATCTATTAATAAAAATGAGTCACTTGCAGAGCTAAATAATTCTCTAAACAAGTAATAAAAATACATTCTTTGAGAGTTGCCTATTTTTTTGGCAGTTTTACTGATTTCATCTAATTTTCTAATTAACTCGTCAAGAAAGTTGTAGTCATCTTTGCTAGGTTTAATATCTGCAATACCTCTATTTATATCATCAAATGAATTAATGAGATTTTTATCTTTCAAAAAACCTACGGCAGCACCAAAACCTGTCATTACTTGTGATTTAGAAAATATTTTATCTACGCTAGAACCAAACGGCTTACCCGATAATATAATTTCTTCATTATTAAAATTCCAATCACCTGCTAATTCATGTATTTTTTTAACCAAATTATTATATGTTATGAGGTAATTTTGAAATAGATCATTATCTTGATTTTCTAGAGCAAGCTTTTCTAAACTTTTTATACTTTCAAGCAAGTCTCTTCTATCCAAACTAGACTCGTCCCTAAGAATATAAGAAGTGAAACCATCTATTACATCATTAAATCTGTATTCGCCAATTTGATGCGGAGTTTCTTCCTCAACTTCTCTAAGTAATCTTATTCCTCCAGGAATATTTTCATCGAGATAATTTGAATAAAGTATTTCTATTTGATGCCTCACCGACATAGGTGATTGACCCGTATTAAGTGTCAGCATTCTGTACAATATACCTATTTTGTTAAGACCTAAATAAATTTCAAATCTTAACTTATGATCATAAAAATTTCTTTTATTTTCATCATTTTCAAAGTCCAACTCTTTTTCTACATCGAGTAAAGTGTATGTTCTTTGTAATCCATCAATAATGATTAATTTATTTTTATGGTTATTTATATAATTGAGAGATTCATTATCATCTTCATAATTAATTTCTATATTTTCATTACCGAGTGCTAAAACTAGGGGAGGTATAGTACATCCTACTTTCAAATCTTTCTTGAGTAGGTTATATATTGACGAATATGATCTTAATCTTTTTCTTTGTAAAGGATTATTTTGAAGAATAATTTTAGCTATTTCTAAATATTCAGAAATAGAAATTTCTGTCAGAATATTGTATGCTTTTATTCTCTTATCGAAGATTTGAGAAAGTATTTTCATGAAAATTAACAGCAATAAATTTTATAGTCTTATAATAGTCTTAAATTAATGGATCAAGACAAAACTAAATGTAAAGAAAAATAAAGTAAAATTCTTTACCATATACTCAACCGCAAATGTACACTCTAAAAATATAAGATATTGCGTACATCTGCGGTTAAAAATCCTTAATGCACCAACTCAATAGCCCCCCATCCAATCAAACATTCAAATGGGGGTAATAGCTCTTAATGCACCAACACGATCACAGCGAACTGCTTGCAGCAGCGCTTCGCTATCGCCCTAAACATCCCTAGTAACGCTTGAGTGAGATAACGTAAACAGATACAGGGTAAGGTTTTCAGACTGCGAACTGCTTGCAGCAGTGCTTCGCTATCGCTCCAGTAATCCCTAGTAATGGTTGAGTGAGATAATGTGAACAGATACAGGGTAAGCTTTTCAGGTGCGATCGCTCCACTAATCCCCAGCAATGGTTGAGTGAGATAATGTGAACAGATACAGGGTTTTTGGGTTGTAATAAGTGCGTTATTAATGGTGGGTATTGTTGGGTTTTCTTGTGTCAACCTAACCTACTTGCTAGATGAGCAGTATCAAAAGTAAATTTATTTTGCAAAATTAACTATCAGTAATTATAATTAAATTTATTATGTTTTCTTAAAAACAAGAAATCAACGAGCATGAAAAAATTTTTTTGTTCTGTTTTCATTGTAGTGCTACTATGTAGTTGCAAAGGCTCTGGTAAACTTGCAGGTCAGGTAACAAAAGTTGTAGTAGCAGGTGTAGCTAGTGCTGTAAGTGAATCTTTGGTAAAAACTGGAAGTGAAGCTATTGCTAAGTCATTTAGTAACCAAAACAAACTATCAAAGCAACAGGCTTTATGGAAAGCAGCTAATGAGATAAATAAGTTTACACCAGTACAAATAGATCAAGAAACCATGCTGAATAACGTTGGTGTAGAGGGTGATAAATTAGTTTATAACTATCAATTGATTAACTATTCATCTTTTCAATTAGATGGATCAAAATTTGCTTATGCTCTGTTGCCAAATGTGCAAAATTCTCTCTGTAGCACTCCAGAGACAAAACTTGCTTTGCAAAAAGGCGTATCATTTGCCTTTTGTTATTTCGGTAATGATAGTAGATTTATAACCAAGTTTATTATAGATCCAGCAGACTGTGGTTATTAAATTAGTATGTCTATCAGCTAGACACAGCCTTCTGAATGAAGTAGTTTTTATTCTTCGGGATAAAGTAACCAATATTCTTCAATAGATATTTTCCTATAATCTTCTGGATCATTATCTCTGAAAAATAAATCCAACGCTTTTTCAGTAATTTTCCCACTTTCTACTGGTTTTACTAAAACCTTATCTTGATAGTAGCCGATTATCATAACATGAAGAAGTAGGTTTTGAAGTACGGTGTCTCCCAACCTAAATTTTTGACCAGACTCAATAAGATCAGGGATTGTACCAAGTCTAAATAAAACGTGGGGATCTTGGTTTTTATTTACTGGAGCTAATGGTAGTGGTAAATATACATCTATCATGTTTTTATTCCTGTGAACTCTGTATATTTACATATTAACTACTATTTATTAATTTAGCTATATAGAATTAAAAATTTCCAGATATGTTCTTAATCCACCACTATAAAGAAGTTCTGTTATTGGAACTGAAGTTCTATCATTTTCTAAATAAATCATATTTGTTGGTAAGAAACCAGCAAATACAAGATTAAAGTCTGCTTGGTCATCCCTTATCGGTTCGGTAATTAAAACACAGGCTAATACAGCATTATTTTGTAGTTCGTCTTTGCTGATAAACCATCTCGCAGTATCAATTCTACTGCTATGAGTTGCCTTTACTTGAATGCCTATATTTGAATTATAGGTAATCAAATCAACTTTACCATCTCCACCAGGTAATACATTATAATTGACTGACCTAACTAAATCACCCAAGCAGCTTTTTACAACTTCTTCACCTAACTTACCTTTCATTGTATTGATAAAAATTAGTTTGGGATCTTCATTTCTATATTTAGCAACCATTTTCCAGCAAAAATCACGTACTTCGTCCCGTTTCTTACCATAAATTTTAGTGATTTCGCTGTGCCTTCCTTCTGTAGGACAATAAAGCAACTCATTAGATTTTAATCTGTTAATGAAATCAGATTGTAAAAATTTTAAGGGTATTGTCCAATCTAATTGGGATAGATTATTAATTGGTGCATTAATCAGTATTGTTCCTTGAAGGTTAGCACCAATTAGATTGGCATCTTTCAAGTCTGCTCCTTCTAAATTGGCATTGGATAAATTAGCATTGGATAAATTAGCTAATATTAGCTTTGCATTAGTTAGGTTAGAATCACTTAAATTACTGTATGAAAGATTTACTAAACTTAAATCTGCCATTTCTAAATTAACATTAGTTAAATTTGCACCTGTTAAATTAGTTATTATGTTATCAGGATCATAATCATAACATAAACTCTTGAGAATAGCACCACTTAAGTCAGCATTTTTTAAATTTGCACCAGCCAAATTAGCACCGCTAAGGTTAGCACATCTTAAATTTGCATTTTCCAAATTGCTATTTTCTAAATTAGCCCAACTCAGATTAGCACATTTTAAGTTAGCTCCTATTAGATTAGCATCTATTAAATTAGAATTCCATAAATAAGCACCAGTTAAATTTACAGCTACTAAATTAGCAGATATTAAGTTAGTACCACTAAGATGAGCATTTGTTAAGTTAGTGTTATTTAAGTTTGCATGATTTAGGTGAGCAGAATCTAAATTAGCAGCAACTAAATTTGCCTGACTCAGATCAGCATAATTCAATTTAGCACTAAATAAATTGCTTTGAATCAGAACTGATCCATGTAGTTTAGCGTGATTAAGTTTAGCAAAACTGAGATTAGCAAAAATGCAATTTGTGTTAGTCATATCAGCTTCAATAAGATTTGCACAACGCAAATTTGCATTCATCAGATTTGCATCTCGCAATTTAGCTTTAATAAGATTTGCACGGCGTAATTTAGCGTTGTTAAAATCTCTATTTCCTGATGCGTAACTTTTTATAAGTTCGTATTCGTTCATATTTTTAATAATTGACTTTAATTGTTTCCATCCTAACAATAAAATTTTTAACATTCCCCACCCAAGTAAAAACTTAGATGGGGTATAGCATTATCTTAATGCACCAACTCAATAGCCCGCTTAGTCAACGCCTCCGCAGTCAAGCCATTAAAAGCCATCAACTCACCCGCACTGGCCGTAGTTTCCCCACGCTTCCAGGCAAAAGAATCACGCTGAGAATTACTGCGTAACATGATAGGTTCTAACATCGCCGCAGCGCCACCTGTCACACCAATTAAGGCATCTCCACCAAACAATTGCTCAAAATCCGCATCACTTAAAAAACCGTTATCAGGTTCAGAACAAGTATCCCAAGCAGTATCATGAGGACGATATAAACGACGAGGATTGATAATAGAAACAATCTTCACACCAATACCTTCAGTTTCTAAAAAAGCCGCCGCTTCAAACACAGGAATTAAAGTCAAATCGCCAATTACAGCAAATACAACAGTCTTGCCACCAGCCACTTCATGTAATAACACCGCACCATCAATTAAGCCTTTTTCAGTTTGGGCAAAGGTGCTACGAATTGGCAAAGGAGACTTACTAGCAGTAATGACAATGCCCTTATTTTTTGTTTGCAAAGCCCAGTCATAACAGACTTGAATACTGTTAGCATCTGGGGGAAATAATGGGAAGACATTTCCGGTTCTCATCAAAGAAGCAAAATAGGCTTCAATTTCTGGTCTTTGGTGAGTCCAACCGTTGCGTCCTTGTTCTAAAGCCCCCGCTGTAAATAATGTAATTGTTGAGGGTGTTTTGCGGCGTAATTCTGCCATTGCTTGGGTGACAGTTTGCCAAATTGGTAAACCATTGATAGCAAAAGATTCATAAGAACACCATAAAGTTCTCGCCCCCATTAAGGATAAACCAGCCGCTAAACCAGCACAAGCATCTTCGCTCAAAGGTTCGTAAACTTGCCCAGATGGGGCTTGATGATAGGTGTCATCGGTAGTGGGGTGAATGATTTTTAATGCCTCATTAATATTACCAATTCCTGAAGCGGCGTTACCATCGGCGTTAGTCACAAGGAAGTTTTTATCTTTATTTCCTACTACTCCCACCAGCTTACCCATGACAGTTGTAGAAACTTTTGGTTCTCCACCAATTGCATATTCTACTAATGGTAATTCGCCAATTTCTGCTAAGGGTAATTCAAATTCTGTGACTACTGTTTTCGCAGCCGGTCCACCCCCTGCTCGTTCCGCATTTGTACGGACAGTTTGCCATGCTTCGGCACATAAAGCCCGTTTTTGTAAAGCAGTGACAATATGAGGCGCGTCTAATGTGTCTTTAGGATACAAGTTATGGGATTTTGCACCTAAATCATGAACCCCTGCCCCTTTGAGTTGTTTGATAATAAATACGGTCAATTTTCCGCTAAGTGCTGACCGAGCAGCTTTATCTATACCTACTAATACAGCTTTAGTAAATTCTAGGCGGTTTGCAAAGGAAAATACTGTACTATCTACGTATTCACCGCTTTGATTTTGATCATCAAAATCTTTAGCATTTACTAACACGACTTCGTTAAAACCGTTACCTTTCCAGTAAGCGATCATTTCATCGTTGGTTTTTAAAGATACCATGCTATGATGTTCTTGGCTGTAACCATTCCACACTAATATGGGCAAGAAGTTGGTAACAGTGGGGTAAGCGGTGTTAAAATGTGCCATTGCACTCATGATATAGGGTTCACCCAGTCCCCCGTCTCCCAGGGTGAAGGGGAAGAGTTTATCACGGTGCAACAGGGCTGCGGCCATAGCGAAATGTTGTCCTTGTCCCAGGGGTCCAGCCGGTGCGAGAATACCGGGAATGTAGCCGGAAAGGTGTCCTAATAATCCATGCTTTTCTCGAAAGCGATCGCGCAATTGTTGTACTGTAGAAATGCCCATGTCTTCTAAGGAACGGTCTAGGAACATGGCACTATAGAAACCGGGGGCGTGATGTCCCACTTCCGTGATAATGTTTTTATGTCCCAGCATGACCAAAGCTGCATAAGCCTCCGCTTGGCTGGCAAAACCGCCGGGATGGCCAGAAGCCTTACTAGCAGTGATTTGTAGGGTTAGATAGCGTAGGGCATCAGCCGCGAGTAAGGTTTGATATACTGCATTTGCATCTGTGGGGGAGGCGATCGCCCTCTTGCCCGATTCTATCACGGGAGTTGCCCCATAAGTTTCAAAATCTGGCAATGCTTCCCCAAAATATTGTATCCCTTCACAAAAATTTGGAACTGCGGAAGCTGCTTTTGATGTAACTACTGTCATGCTGAGTACCTTAATAAAATCGGAAAACTAGAGATTCTCGTTTAATGTAACCAAGATTTTACATCTTTGAGGATCTAATAGTTAATTGCTTTTTCGCAATATCACCATAAGTAGGTTAAATACTCATCTCACATGATTACTTGTTTTTCCTTTCATGTCATTAAATCAGTATACGTAGGGGTTTAGCAGTGCTAAACCCCTACACATCTAGTTTTTTTGATAATCTTGTGAAAATTCAAATCTCAAGGGTTTATAGTTGAAGTTGAGTTATTGTGTAATTAATTGTGTAATCAAAATAGGAGAAAATTATGCAACTACTACCAGGACCAAAAGTATCAGCTACTATTCAAGTTTTAAACTGGATATTCAGACCCATGAGTTATTTGACAGAATGTGCCAAGACTTATGGTGATTTATTCACTTTAAAATTGCAAAGTAATTTACCACCAATGTTATTTGTTCATTCTCCTGAAGCAATGCAGCAGGTGTTAAGTAATGATCAAAAAGACTTGGAAGCACCAGGAGATTTAAACAGTATTTTTCAATATTTACTGGGCAAAAATTCTGTCATTAGTCTTAGTGGTAAAGCACATCAACGTCAACGTCAATTAATTATGCCTCCTTTTCACGGGGAAAGAATGCGAACTTATGCAGAATTAATTGAGAATATTACCACAAAAGTTTTTAATCAACAACCAAAAAATCAATCTTTTAATATTAGGAACATTACCCAAGATATCACTCTTCAGGTAATGATGGAAGCTGTTTTTGGCATTTATGAAGGAGAACGAGCAGAAAAACTTAAACATTTACTTTGTGAAATTTTAGAACAGGGTAGCAGTCCTTGGAGAGTTGCTTTTCTCTATCTTCCCAAATTGAAAGAAATCATAGGAATTTCTGAAATTTGGAAAAGACAAATGAAGAAACAGGAAAAAGCTGATCAACTCATTTATCAGGAAATTCAAGAAAGAAGAGAAAATTTTGATCCTAATCGCACAGATATTCTTAATTTACTTATGTCTGCTCAAGATGAAAACGGTCAACCTATGACTGATGCAGAATTAAGAGATGAATTGATGACTTTATTAGTCGCAGGTCATGAAACTACAGCCACAGCTATTTCTTGGGCTTTTTACTGGATTCATAAACTCCCGGAAGTTCGAGAAAAGCTATTAGTCAAATTGGATAGTTTAGGAGAAAATCCTGATTCTAATACTATCTTTAAATTGCCATATTTAACTGCTGTCTGTAATGAAACATTAAGGATTTATCCCATAGCAATGCTAACTTTTCCCAGAAAAGTAAAAACACCTATTTCTCTTTGTGGTTATCAACTTGAAGCAGGTACAATTATTATGGGTTCAATTTATTTAACTCATCAACGGGAAGATATTTATCCTCAACCTGAAAAATTCAACCCAGAACGCTTTTTAGAAAAACAGTTTTCTCCCTATGAATTTCTACCTTTTGGTGGTGGTGCAAGACGTTGTATCGGTTTAGCATTTGCCCAAATGGAAATGAAATTAATATTAGCTAAAGTTCTGAAAATATGGTCAATGAAATTAGTGAATACCGATGAAATTAAACCACAAAGACGGGGTTTAGTTACAGGTCCAAATGGTCCCATAAATTTAGAAATTCAGAATCTTCGTCAACCAGAATCTGTAAATTTAGAAACAGTCACAGTTTAACAGCAATAATTTCTCAAACAAGATCCCTGATTTATTGAATAAATTGGGGATCTATAGTAATCCTAAATAAGACGTATTTGTATAACCTGCCGTAAACATACATCTCTTCCTTCTCTACCTCTGCGCTCTCTGTGCCTCTGTGGTTCGTTCTCCGACAACAACTCAAATAGGATGGCTATATTATTGTAACTAATCTCCACTAAAATTTTACCTAATTTACTTGCAATTTGCCGTAAATATTAATAATATAAAAAAGCCAGGTTTCTATGTCATAAGAGATATGCAAGAATACGACGTTATCATCATCGGTGCTGGACACAACGGTTTAGTTTGTGCAGCTTATTTACTCAAAGCAGGTTATAGCGTCCTTCTACTAGAAAAACGTCCTGTTCCCGGTGGTGCAGCCACAACAGAAGAATGTATCCCAGACAAAGCACCAGGTTTTAAATTTAACTTGTGTGCCATTGACCATGAATTTATTCATTTGGGTCCAGTAGTAGAAGAATTAGAACTGACAAAATATGGCTTAGAATATCTAGATTGTGACCCAGTTGTATTTTGTCCTCACCCCGACGGTAAATATTTTTTAGCTCATAAATCCTTAGAAAAGACCTGTGCAGAAATTGCTCGTTATAATGAAAGAGATGCTAAAAAATATGCCGAGTTTACAAATTATTGGCAACGGGCAATTAACGCCATGATTCCCATGTTTAATGCCCCACCCAAATCAATTATAGATATTTTTGGTAACTACAATCTGCAACAAGTTAAAGATTTATTTTCTGTAGTTGGTTCTCCCGCCAAAAGTTTTGATTTTGTGCGAACAATGTTAAACAGCGCCGAAGATATTCTTAATGAATGGTTTGATGAAGAATTTCTCAAAGCCCCCCTATCTAGATTAGCATCAGAATTAGGTGCGCCACCTTCTCAAAAAAATCTGGCAATTGGGGTGATGATGATGGCTATGCGTCATAATCCTGGAATGGCTAGACCTCGCGGCGGTACAGGTGCATTGGTGCAAGCTTTGGTGAAATTAGTTAAGAGTAAAGGTGGGGTAATTCTCACAGACCAGCACGTAGAAAAGATTTTAATTGATGATGGTAAAGCGGTAGGAGTTAGGGTAGCAGGTGGTAAAGAATATCGAGCAAAACAGGGAGTAATTTCTAATATTGATGCTCAAAGATTATTCTTACAAATGACAGAAAAAAGTGATATTGATGCCGTTGATCCTGATTTGTGGGAAAGGTTAGAACGACGGATTATCAATAACAATGAAACCATTCTGAAAATAGATTTAGCATTAGATGAACCTTTGCATTTTTCTCATCATGATCATAAAGATGAATATCTCATTGGTTCAATTCTCATTGCTGATTCCATGAATCATGTAGAACAGGCTCATAATAAATGTACAATTGGCGAAATTCCCGATTCTGACCCCTCCATGTATCTCGTCATGCCTAGCGCTCTTGACCCTAGTTTAGCACCACCTGGTAAACATACTTTATGGATTGAATTTTTTGCTCCTTATCAAATTGCTAATGCAAAAGGTACAGGTTTAAAAGGGACAGGTTGGACTGATGAATTGAAAAACAAAGTTGCAGATAGAGTAATTGACAAATTAGCAACTTACGCCCCCAATGTGAAGAAAGCAACTATCGCTAGAAGAGTAGAAAGTCCGGCAGAATTAGGAGAAAGATTAGGGGCATACAAAGGGAATTATTATCATATTGATATGACAATGGATCAAATGATCTTTTTCCGACCTTTACCCGAATTAGCTAATTATAAAACCCCCATTGATAATCTCTTTTTAACAGGTGCAGGAACACATCCAGGTGGCTCAATTTCCGGTATGCCAGGACGCAATTGTGCGAGGGTATTTTTGCAGAATAAGCAACCTTTTAGTCAGGCTTTAAAGGATGCTAGAAATTCAATTAAGTCTACAGTTAATTCGGTATTTGGATAGACGGTTTTTATCCAGGTTAACTACCATATACCTGCGGCCAAGTTGTCAACAAAAATACTACAACCGCGCTGATAGCTAAGACACCTTGAATCAAATTCCCCACCACTGTACCGACAGTAATTCCTATACCAGCTTTTACCGCAGGCCATAATTGACGTTGATAAAGAAACTCACCAACAATTGCTCCTAACAGTGGTCCAAATAAAATCCCTAATAATGGACCACCAAAAGGTAAAGCTGGTAATAATCCAAAAAACCCCAGTAATAAACCCACGAATGCGCCAATTTGTCCCCACTTACTCGCACCGGCTTGTTTTGCTCCGATATAACCAGCAAGGAAATCAACTCCTGTACTCAGAAGTAAAACAATGATTGTCACAATCAGGGGAATTTTGATAGCTGCAAAGGAATTACTGACAATTCCCCAAATAATAATAGATATTAAAATTAAGCTGCTTCCAGGGATAGCTGGAACTACAGCACCAATAATCCCTACGAACATCACAGCCACTAAGAGTAAATAAATAATTTGCATAATTCATAATTTATAACTTTTAGAATCTCGTTAATCTCGTTCCCAGTCTCCGACTGGGAATGTTCATCACGCGGCTCTGCCGCTAGTAACGGGAGGCAGAGCCTCAAAGTTAGCATTCCTAGCCAGAGTCTAGGAACGAGAATGACCAAGAGTAACAGCTAATTTATCAGCAATTCCCGCAATCCAGTTTTCATCTTGTTTAGTGTAACTGCGGGGAGCATTTGCTGCTAAAATTAAAACCCCTTCTTGACCAATTGGTTGACAAATTACACCTTGTGTGTTTTCTGGTAAATAGTCAAATTCGATTTTACCAGGATAGACATACAAAGCCACTAAATAAATTGGCTTTTGTGTTTCTAATACTTTTTTTAAAATTATTCCTGGTACTACTTCCGATTTAGCAGCCAGAATACCGCGACGTAATAAAACTTTACCTTGATAATAAACTATGAGCGATCGCGTCACTGTATTAGTTAATAATAACCGCGTTGCCCAGGCTAATTCTATTTTCGCGGCTTCTGGTAATTCTGGATCTAAGAAAAATCCCTCTTCCCCAATTAATTCTACTGTCTCCGGTGTGCGCGGCTGTACCTGTTGCCAAATTAAACCAGTTAAAATCAATACCGCACTCAAAATTACCCCCAGCACATCTCCTCGTGCTTGGGAATTTGTCAGTTCCGGTGTTAACAACCGATTCATTAACAAAAGCACAGCACCTAAACCCCCAACAACTAAGGGTAAACGCCGTAAAACTCGATTAGGATCTGATTTGGTCATTAGGAATAGGAGTCAGGAGTCAGGAGTGAGGAGTCAGGAGTCACCGAGTCAGGAGTCAGGAGTCAGGAGTCAGGAGGAGGAAGAAGAAGAAGAAGAAGAACTATAATATTCCCCAATTACCAATCACCAATTACCAATCACCAATCACCAATCACCAATACTTTACTCTTCCCCTGGTTCTAATATGCGTTGGAACAGATAACCAGTACCTCTAGCGGTGAGAATTAGTTCAGGGTTGCTGGGATCATCTTCTAATTTTGCCCGTAAACGAGAGATATGTACATCCACAACGCGAGTATCTACATGGCGTTCAGGAGTATATCCCCATACTTCCTGCAAAATTTCTGAGCGGGAAAAAGCTTCACCAGAACGACTGACTAACAATTCTAATAAGCTAAATTCCATACCGGTTAAGCGAATGCGCTCATCACCCTTATAAACTTGACGCTTATTTGTATCAATTTTGATGGTGCTGACATGAATCACCCCAGAACTAGGAATACCATTTGCACCTGTTTTGTCCACCCGTCGCAAGACTGAACGAATCCGTGCTTCTAGTTCTTTGGGTGAAAAGGGTTTAACGACATAATCATCCGCACCCAATTCTAAGCCGGTGATGCGATCTGCCACATCTCCCAAAGCGGTGAGCATAATAATGGGGACATCGGATTCTTTGCGTAATTCTTGACAAACGCCATAACCATCTAGTTTTGGCATCATTACGTCTAAAACTACTAGGTCTGGTTCAGCTTTGCGAAATATTTCTAAAGCTTCCTCACCATCTCCTGCTGTCACTACATCGTAGCCAATCATGGAAAGGCGTGTTTCCAAAATCCGCCGAATGCTGGCTTCGTCGTCTACTACCAGGATTTTTTCTTTATGACTTTCCAAGTTTTGTCATGCTCCTTAACTAAAATTTTTGATGATTAATTTTAAATATCATAATATTAAGATATCATTGCTCTCAATTGATTTGGAAAGAGCTTCCAACTATTACTATTATTAGATGTTCGTTTTTTCCAAAATTTAAGGAAAAATTAAGATTATTAACTAAAATTTAAGCATGGCAAAGCCAAAAACCATTTATATCTGTAGTAGTTGTGCAGCGGAATTCTCTCAATGGTTCGGAAAATGTTCAAATTGTGACACTTACGATTCTTTAGTTGAGCAAAATATTAGTTCTTTTATCGGGGATATACCTAGCCGGTCTGGAGTGGGAAATTGGCAAGCTGGAGGTCATAGTAAGTCTCATAATAAACCAGCTAAAGCCAGATCTTCTCTGACTTTTGACCAAATTAGCGATCGCCAAATTGCTCGTTGGGAGTCCGGTTATGGGGAATTAGATCGAGTTTTAGGTGGTGGAATTGTTCCCGGTTCGATGGTGCTAATTGGTGGTGATCCTGGTATCGGTAAATCAACTTTACTACTGCAAGTTTCTAACCAATTGGCGCAAAAATACCGAATTCTCTATGTGACTGGAGAAGAATCTGGACAACAGGTAAAATTGCGTGCTTCTCGTTTGGGAATGTCAAAACCACCTACGCTAGTCACGGAAGATCCTGAAAACAAAGATCCGGAAAAACCGATAGATCCTGACAGTATAGGTGCAAATTTGTATGTTTTGCCAGAAACGGATTTAGAAGAAATTCTGAGGGAGATAGATTCTCTAAAACCAAATGTAGCGGTAATAGATAGTATCCAAACAGTGTTTTTTCCTGCTTTGACATCAGCACCGGGTTCAGTTGCTCAAGTCAGGGAATGTACCGCAGCTTTGATGAAGGTGGCAAAACATGAAGATATTACGATGTTAATTGTGGGTCATGTTACCAAAGAAGGAGCGATCGCCGGTCCCAAAGTATTAGAACATTTAGTAGATACCGTATTATATTTTGAAGGCGATCGCTTTGCTTCCCACAGATTATTAAGAACTGTAAAAAACCGTTTCGGAGCAACCCACGAAATTGGTATATTTGAAATGGTATCCCAAGGATTAAAGGAAGTTGATAACCCTTCCGAACTGTTTTTGGGCAATCGTGATGATCCGGCTCCGGGTACGGCTATTGTGGTAGCTTGTGAAGGAACAAGACCAATAGTTGTGGAATTACAGGCTTTAGTCAGTCCTACCAGTTACCCATCTCCTCGTCGGGCGGGTACAGGCATAGATTATAATCGCTTAGTGCAGATTCTCGCCGTCTTAGAAAAGCGTGTAGGGATACCTATGTCCAAATTAGATTCTTACGTTGCTTCTGCGGGGGGATTAAATGTAGAAGAACCAGCGGTAGACTTAGGAATTGCAGTAGCGATAGTTGCCAGTTTCCGCGATCGAATCGTTGATCCTGGTACAGTCTTAATTGGGGAAGTAGGGTTAGGGGGACAAGTGCGGTCGGTTTCCCAAATGGAACTACGCTTAAAAGAAGCCGCGAAACTAGGATTTAAAAGAGCCATAGTTCCTAAAGGGACAAAATTCCCTGAGATTGGGATTGAGATACTACCAGTAGGTAAAGTCATAGATGCAATTATTGCGGCTGTTCCTCATCAAGAATTGACAGAAGAAGATTTAGAACCTGATGAGGATTAATAATCAAAGGCTAGGATTTAGTAGTTCAAAATAATACAATTGTTGGATACCCCTTTCCAAAAGTGGAGAGGGGTTTTTTATTTCTCACATTTTTGTAAAAAAGTTTGATAATGCTGTTCTAATGCAATTAAATTAGGTTTAAATCTGTCTTTTTCAGGAAGTAGTAATTTTTTGCCGCTAAGTCCTTGATAATCAGTACCACATAAGCTAGGGGAGATTACCACTTCATAGCTTTTTGGATCTATAGATAGTAAGTGTTTATCAAAAAGTATGTGTATATCTGCTCGAAGTAAAATTCCATTAGAAGGATGATTTGTTTCATAACCAAGATAGGGAATAATATGAGCAGCTTGTAAAACATTTTTTGTGTCAAATCCTGTAATGGAACACTTTCCTTGATAGGCTTTTAGTAGATCACTACGAAACTTAGCTTGTCCTTTGCGTTGAACAACTACAGATACAACTCGCTCTCTATCATCTGTAATATTCTGCGGATCAAATTCATTTTCAAGAGCATGAAGTAATTCTCTAGAAAGGTCGTCTTTTGGCTCTTCTCCAGCCATCAGGTGCATTAACCTTACGTAAATATCATCCTCTTCCTCTGAATTAAAGTCACGTTGCTTTATATATTTCTGATAAACAAAAGCTAATTTTACAAAATCTATTTTATCCCAAGGACTAATATTTCTTGAATTTTCGTGAGGACTTTCTTCTGCTCCTAACTTTGTATTTTGATAACGTTCTTCTAGAATTTCCTTTTCCAATTTTGCCTGAAATAAAAATAACTCTTTTGATAATTTATCTTTTGGACTTTCACCGGATGAAAGAATAATAAGCTTCAGTAGAACATCTTTTTTCTGCTTAAAGTTTAAGGTATGCTGCTCTACATATTTTATAAAGACAAAAGTGATGGTTTCCCAAACTTTAATTTCTGTTTCTGGAAAGACATCTAGTGTAAAACATTTTAACCAGTTTTCAAAACTGTCAGTTACAAAAACACCGACAAGTGAATAAATTCTGTTAATTTGATTAAGCTGTTCAGATGTAATTTGGCTAACTGGTCTATTACGCGGAATAAGTTTTTCCAAAGACTGGCTTTTAATTGTCATCTTACCAGTTTTACGATTTAAAATTCTTGTTTTGATTTTCAAATTTTCGTTATTTGACATTTTTTACTTTACCTTATTAATACTATTTACCATTACTTTATCCCAACTTTTCATCCAAGATTGCTTCTATATCTTGCTCACCATAGATGACTCTGAGAATCTCTATACCTGAATCTGAAGAAAGATAAAAAACAAGATACTTGTTAAATCCTTTTGGCGATTTTTTCCCACACAGTTTTACGGATATCTCCCGAATCATCAGGAGTCATCTCAGTTGCATTTATACTGCTGTAACCACCATGATACCATCAACTAGCAATAACTAATTATACCTATCTCATTTTCTATCAAAAACTACTTTGACTAGTCTCTCCTACAAACAGCTTCTAAAGCTTTCATAGTTTCCCCCTACCAAATCAATAATCTTAACTTAGAGATTTTGTTACTTAAGTACAACCTTAATCAGCACTTAAATAAATCTAAACTATAGACAATAATATCTTAACTTTCGACTGATATTGTTGATGCCATTACCTGCAATTTCTCATAAGCAAATTGTCTTTCTCTCAAAATACTTTAAATATTACTTCTCCTATGGTGACACTCAAAGGTTTTGCTTCTCTACCCGCTGATACATTCGCTGCTGGACCAGCTTCAGGTGCGGCTGTACCTAATCCTACCAATGGTCGCCCTACACCCCTTCCTGGTCAACCTGTGCAAGGTTTTAGTGGGGTCCAATTTGCTCCTAATGGTGGTGGTTCTGTCTTTTGGTTCTTAGCAGATAACGGTTTTGGGGCAAAAAATAACAGTGCTGATTTCCTCCTGCGACTTTACCAAGTTGACCCCAATTTTGCGGGTACAGAAAACGGTAATGGCAGTGTAGCGCTTCAAAACTTTATTCAATTGTCTGACCCCAATAAATTAATCCCCTTTGATATTGTCAATAAAAATACGGTGAAGCGGGAACTCACCGGGGCTGACTTTGATGTAGAGTCCTTTGTGATTGATGCTAAGGGCGATATTTGGGTCGGTGATGAATTTGGAACTTACCTACTACATTTCAATAGCAATGGTGTTTTATTAGATGCACCCTTCGCCACTCCTAACCTTGTTAAACTAAATACCCTCAACGGTCAAGCCCCCATTGTCATTGGCCATCGTGGTGCTAGTGGTGAACTACCAGAACATACAATAGAAGCTTACCGCCTGGCAATTTTGCGCGGTGCAGACTTCATTGAACCAGATTTGGTATCCACTAAGGATGGGGTATTAATTGCCCGTCATGAACCTAACCTGATTAACACCACCGATGTAGCTAGTCGTCCCGAATTTGCTAGTCGGAAAACTACTAAGATAGTAGATGGTGTTGCTGAAGAAGGTTTCTTTGCTTCAGATTTTACCTTGGCAGAAATTAAAACTCTGCGGGCTGTAATGCCTCAAGGTTTCCGAGATCAGTTATACAACGGTCTTCTCCAAGTTCCTACCCTGGGCGAAATTATTGATTTGGTGAAAGAGGTTGAGGTACAAACTGGTAAGAAAATCGGTATTTATCCTGAAACCAAACACCCCACCTATCACGACAATTTGGGTTTGTCTCTGGAAGAAAAACTGATTGACACCCTCAAAGTCAAAGGATTTACTGATCCCAAACGGATTTTCATTCAGTCCTTTGAAGTCAGCAATCTCAAGGATTTAAACAACACCATCATGCCGACTGCTGGTGTGAATCTGCCCTTAGTGCAATTGCTTGATGCCTACGATGTCGCCAACGATGGCACACTGTTGTATCAAGATGTTTACGCTCGTCCCTACGATTTCACTGTTAAGGGAGACACCCGCACCTATGGAGATTTATTAACTCCTGCTGGTTTGAAAGAAATTGCTGCCTACGCTGATGGTATTGGACCCTGGAAACGGCAGATTGTTTCGGTGAAAACAGTTGATAACAATAATGATGGTAAACCTGACGATCTCAATAACGATGGTGTGATTAACGATGCGGATAAAGTTACCCTAGCACCCACCAGCTTAGTTAGTGATGCCCACAAAGAGGGTTTGGTTGTCCATCCTTACACCTTCCGCAATGAAAGCCGTTCTCTAGCATCAGATTACAATAACAATCCTGAGTTGGAGTACCGTCAGTTCATTAGTTTGGGTGTAGATGGTTACTTTACTGACTTCCCAGGGACAGGAGACTTAGTTCGGGATCAAATTACGGCGAATCAAGTCCGATCGCCCCAAAATCCCACTGTTCTCTCTACTCCTAAATTTGATACCCTCACAGGCAAAGCCCCCATCGTCATCGGTCACCGGGGTGCAAGTGGTGAACGTCCAGAACATACCCTAGCATCCTACAAATTAGCGATCGCTCAAGGTGCAGATTTCGTTGAACCCGATTTAGTGGTAACAAAAGATGGTGTCTTAATTGCCCGTCATGAACCCATGTTAGCAGTCGGCGTTCTCAATACTGATGGCACAATTCAACGAGATGCTAATGGTAAGCCAGTTATCAATACTACTGATACGAGTACGGATGTTTACTTACGGGATAAGTTTGCCGATCGCCTGAAAATCAAAAATTTAGATGGTCGCAATGTCGTCGGTTGGTTTGCTGAAGACTTTACCCTGGCAGAAGTTAAGGAACTGAATGCGATTGAACGGATTCCTGCTTTGCGTGGTACTACTTTCGATCAAGATGGATTGAAAGTACCAACCCTGAAAGAAGTCATTGATTTGGTGAAACAAGTCGAACTAGAAACAGGTCGCAAAATCGGTATTTATCCTGAAACCAAACATCCTACTTTCTTTCAACAGCAAGGTATCAATACTAGCCAAATTTTAGCAGACACCCTCAAAGCTGAGAACTTTACCGACCCATCTCGGATCTTCATTCAATCCTTTGAAGTTGCCAACCTCAAGGCGCTGAAAAACACCATCATGCCCACCGCAGGGATTGATATTCCTCTGGTGCAATTGTTTGGTGGTTCAGGTCAACCTTATGACTTTGTAGTTGCTGGTGATACCCGCACCTATACCAATTTGTCCACCCCCGCAGGTTTAGCCGAAATTGCTACCTACGCTAAAGGAATTGGTCCTAATAAACAGCGGATTATTCCTCAGTTGACAGTGGATGCCAATAAGGATGGACAGCCTGATGATCTCAATGGTGATGGACAAATCAGTGATGGCGATCGCATTTTAGGCGCTCCTACAACCCTCATTCAAGATGCCCACAAAGCAGGTTTAATCGTTCACCTCTACACCTTGCGGAATGACAGTTTCTTCCTCCCCGCAGATTATAAAGGCGACCCCGGTGCAGAATTCCGTAAATTCATTGATTTGGGTGTAGACGGCTTTTTTACCGATTTTCCAAAAACCGGGCGTTCTGTCTTAGTAAATAATTACCTGGCTGGTACAGGCTACGCTAATCCCAACGGGAATTTAAATACTCCTTACTTCAATAATTCCCCAGAATACTTTGCTCCTAATCAACCCTACTACGGCGACCTCGTAACAGCGAATTTGAACCGCTCCCAAGGCTTTGAAGGCATGGCATTTAGCCCTGACCGTCAAACCCTCTATCCGATGTTGGAAGGAACTGTTGTCGGCGATCCTGCTGGTTCTGTACGGATTTATAAATTCGATGTAGCCAGTGAAAGCTACCAAGGATTGGTAGGACGTTATCAATTAGCCAGTACCAGTAATGCGATCGGTGATTTCACTCCCATCAATAACAACGAGTTCCTAATTATTGAACGCGATAATAACCAAGGTACTACAGCCGCTTTCAAGAAGATATTCAAAGTTGATTTCAGCAAGATTGATGCTAATGGCTTTGTTTCCAAAGAGGAAGTCGCAGACCTCCTAAATATCCAAGATGCTAAGGATCTCAATGGTGATGGCAAAACTACATACAATATGCCTTTCCAAACCATTGAAGATGTGTTGGTAATTGATAGCAAAACCATTTTGGTGGCAAACGATAACAACTATCCCTTCTCCATTGGTCGTCCTCCAGGAATTGACAACAATGAGATGGTGGTCTTGGAACTAGACAAACCTCTTGCCCTTGATCCCCGTCTAGGTCTATCTGCGTCTATAGCAGAAGCTACCCAATATGTGGCGGGGACAACTGGTAAAGATGATTTGTTTGTCAGTGGTGGCACTGATGGCATCAATGACACCATCTTCACTGGCGCAGGTGATGACACTGTTGATACTGTCTTGGGTGCAAGTTCTCCCTTTGCTGGTAACAATATCGTTGATTCGGGTAGCGGTGATGATACGATCTTTGTGAATAAGGGCGATCGCACTTTCGGTAGTGATGGCAATGACACCTTTGATGCTAGAGATGGTCAAGGTGGCAACCGCATATCTGGTGGTGTGGGTGATGATACCTTCTACTTAGGTAGCAATGACCGGGCTTTGGGTGGTGATGGTAAAGATATCTTCAGAGTTAGTCTTGGTGGTGGTAACTTAATTTCCGGTGGTGCCGGCGCTGACCAATTCTGGATTGTCAATGCTGAATTACCCTCTTCGGCTAATACCGTGCTTGACTTCCAACTGGGTACGGATGTTATCGGTATTCAAGGTGCTGTTAGCTTAGGTATTACCACATCAACATTGAAGTTAAATCAAGTTGGTGGAGATACTGCGATTGTCTTCAACAATCAAACCTTAGCTACTCTGACTGGGATTCAAGCCAGTAGTTTGAGTTTGACAGATTCTAAACAGTTTGTCTTTGCTTAGAATCTAATTCTCCCGTAGGGGTTTAGCGCAATGCGTTAAGCCCTGACGGGGCAAAATCTCTGTAGTTTGGTTTGCATTTTTTTGATCGAAAACTGCTGTAAGAGGTTGTTTGAAAAGTATTATATGAAACCCATAATCTCCAAAAACTTAACCCCCCTACCCCCCTTCCCTACAAGGGAATGGGGGTTTTAAAGCCTCTCCCCTGCAAGGGGAGAGGTTTGGAGAGGGGTCAGTTTATACATTAAAAACTTTTCAAACATCCTCTTAGAAGTGTAATCAATCTCAGGAATCTGGGTTATTTTGTAATCACAACAGTGACAAACAGAGATTCCTAGGTCGGGCTTCGCTATCGCTCCTAATCTCAAAGCAAGTTATTGTATTGTAAAATAGGAAATATGAATTGAGTTTGTAATTAGGAATATACTATGACTATAGAACGCTGGAATGACGAAATGCTTGATGAATTAGCATCAAGTGTAAGTGAATTAAGAGAAAGTATGACTGAGGTTAAAGATGGTATAGATGGTTTAAGAATAACTGCTCAAGCTTTGTTACAATTGGCTGCTCAAAATCAACAAAATATGGAATTAATAAAAGAAAGACAGGCTGAAAGTGATCAGAGATTTAATGTTATACTTGAGGAAGTTCGCTATTTAATTCGAGGTAATCAAGCGAGCTAGGGATTGAGTATTACATGGAACACTAATGGTAAGTTTAAACGTACTTCAGGAAGAAGGGCTGTACCATCGAACAGAGCATCTAAGGTTTGAATCATAACTTTTTCCTATACTGCATTACTACCATTATATCGCCTTCAATCTCCTTGTTAAAAAGCGAACTGCTTGCAGCAGTGCTTGCGCTATCGCATCCCATCATCCCCCAAAACAGCGAACTGCTTGCAGCAGCGCTTCGCTATCGCACCTCCCATCATCCCCTACAACAGCGAGCCTATTTAGTTGAGGATGATAATGTTACGAGCGGCTGAGTAATAACTTTTCTGTTTTTAGCTACCTGTTTTTTTCTTAAATCTTGACAAATTTCATGCAAATCATAATTAAAAGCTTTAGCGTGTTCTTCTCGGATTTTGTAAATTTCTTCTAATACTTCATCTTTCCACATATTTAATCTCCCATAAGTTCATAAGGTGTACAAATCGTTGGTAGTTCATATCCAGATTGAATACTAATTTGTGAGAGTTTTTTCTGGATTTGTGCATTGGCAATATGTTTACAGTTCCATGTTAACAAATAATCTACTTTATAAACAGTGGCTAAGGCAATATGCAAGGCATCATCAGATGCTTTAGGAGGAAGATTGCTTTTTGTCAGAAATTGCTGGGCTAATTCTTCCACTGCTTCATTGAGTGCTAATAATGGTAACTCACTTATTAGATCCAGTCGTTTAGTAGCTATTTCTTGATCTCCTCTGGCTAATTCTTCTAGAACTACTTCCGAAATATATAGAGTAAAATTTTCCCGACGAGTATCCCACCAATTTTGTGTAATTACTGAATTTGAAGCAGTAATTAGATTAGTGCTTGGTCTAATTGTTAGATAGCCAATAATACTGGTATCAAGATATAGACTTTCAATCATTATTAAATATTTAAAAAAATTATTTATTATTTTACTATATGATTGCTACAAACAACCGATCGCATCCCACATCCCCAAAAATGGTACATCCCACATCCCAAAAGCGAACTGCTTGCAGCAGCGCTTCGCTATCGCACTTCCCACATTCCCAAAAAGCGAACTGACAAGTCAGCGCTTGCGCTGTCACAAATTAAATTCCTGTCAGACTATAATAAAATCAAGGGATAATCTACTAAATAATAGCCTTGGTGATGACTAAAAAAGAAAAACTATGGCAAAAAGCTAAAAATAGTCCAGAAAATCTAACTTTTGATGAATTTGAAACTCTCCTCATTCAGAATGGGTGGGAATTTAGTCGTCAAAAAGGAAGTCATCGTTTATGGTATTCACCGAGTGGCAAACCTTTACCAATTCAACCTCGTAAAGATGGAAAAGCAAAACTCTATCAAATTCAGCAGTTCTTTGAATATCAAGAGGGAAATCAGTAATGACTTTAAATAATTATAATTTTAATGGCTTTACAATTAATTTATATATTGATGAACAAGGAGATTGGTTAGCACATTTCCAAGAAATACCTAACATTTCAGCTTTTGGTGATACTCCCGAAGAAGCTTTGCAAGAACTAAAATTAGCCTGGGAGTTAGTGAAGGAAGATTATCAACAAAAGGGTAAAGAAATTCCCTTTGCTCCTGTGCGTAGAAAACTGTACTCTTCATGAAGCGATTCCTGCGGAGCGCTTCGCTATCGCACCCCCACCCCCAAAACAGCGAACTGCTTGCAGCAGCGCTTCGCTATCGCACCTCCTCGACATCCCCAAAAGCGATTCCTAGGTCGCGCTTCGCTATCGCATTCCCACATCCCCAAACATCGAACTGCTTGCAGCAGCGCTTCGCTATCGCACTCCCCCTATTCCTAAAAGCGATTCCTAGGTCGGGCTTCGCTATCGCTCCTCCCATCATCGCAAAACAGTGATTATTCTTGATGGGTACCAATAAAACGAATAAAAATAATCCCAATCTCATAACGAATGTGGACAATTAAACGATAATTATTACCTTTAATATTAAAGACTAATCGATTATTAGTAATAATACTGGCATTAGCATAAACTTCTTTAATGTCTGATGGACTTTGCCAATTTGCACGGGTAGCATCATCAAACCATGCTTTTAAAGGCTGTTCTGTATCAGGATATTTTTGCCAATATTCTCTTAGGGTAGTCCGAGCAATAATTCTCATTGTAATAATATTATTTATCAAAAATTAGTTTACTTGGCATTTGCAGTTTGCGCTAACTGATACCATTCATCAATGGGTAAAGGCAAAACTAATTTATTGACACTAGATTTAACTGCTACTTCCCAAACAGAAATTGCTGAAATTAATAAGCCATTTTGGGATTCTTCACTTTCAATAGCTTCTTGCGCTGCTTGTGATAATTGACTAGGCTCATGAAGCAACCATAGCCAAATATGGGTATCTAGAAAAATCATTCTGCTAATGCTTGCCAAAGTTCAGGCATAGGTTCATCAAAATCACTAGCAATGGTAATAGGTTTTCCTTTGAGTGGGTAATTCTTTGTAGTGTTTATCTGTTGTGAAATTAGATCAATGTTTCCTGCTTTAAATTCTAGAAACTTCCATTCCATCATCCCTAAAAGCGATTCCTACGGTCGAATTTTCGCTCTCCCACATCCCTACATCTTTTTATCCTCCCCAAAACGTAGGGGTTTAGCACTGCTAAACCATTACCCAACGACTAACTAGCAGCGACATATTTACAATGATTTTCATGTTGAGGAATTATCTTGATTTTCGACATTTTTGGATATGGAAATAACCTAAATATCTACCGATTTTGTACCCAATATTTTATCGGTTTGTGTACCCGATATCGTAGGGGTTTAGCATTGCTAAACCCCTACCAAACTAGAAATCAAGACTGAATCACATAGTAGTTGTCGGCATCACCAACTCCTGTCCCATTATTCCGATAAAATCCCAAGTTAACTGCTCCAGGATTTTGTTGCCACAAATAAAAACCAGATACTCCATTTTGAGTTCCATAACCTGCAAAAATTCCGGTATGTTGATAGGAACCGTTATCATAACTATTATTTGGTCCAGCAAAAGTTGCGATCGCAGTACCTACAGCCACATTACCATTTCCCATGACATTAGCTCCTCGTTTCCAGTTAGTGGTGAAGTAATAAGGACTAGAGCTATTAATTCCTGTGGCATAAGCAACTAAATCCCAACATTGATATATATTTTCACTGGGATAACCATCTACATCAATGTATTGACCATTTAACTGTCCATTCTGTAACTGGGTTAAACGAGTTGAAGTAGTCATTAAACCGGATGGTGCAGGTGGTGTTACAACAACTTTCTCCCAAGATATATCCATAAATGCAGCACCACCACCTTCCCACATATCGTAACCGACATCATACCAACCCGCAGGCAAAGTGAATTTCACCTCGTAATAGTCACCATAAGCATATAACCATTGATTAGCAGGTGTGATATTGTAAGAACCGCCTTGTCCCCAAGCACCATTTGCCCAGAGGTGGAAACCATCATCTCCACGCACCCGGAATTTATATTCGCTACCATCAAAATATTGTAGAGTCCAAGCACCCATCACAAAGAAATTATGAGGGAGACGAGCGTTATCACCATTAGGCGCATCTTGTCCCCAATTAGCATTAATACCAATTTTGCCATCACTGCGAACATTAGAGCCTAAATTAGCATTACCAATCAGATTCCCCTGATCACGGAAAATATCAAAGGAAGGTGCAGTACCTTGTCCATCCCAATGGTAAATAGATCCATTCCAGTATTTTGAAGTATCTACATTGTCATTGAAAGCCTGATGTCCTTCCAGTTTGAAATTTATTGAAGCAATACCAGAATCTTCCTTATATTCAATGGTAACAGGATAATACCCACCCGTTGAACGGAAGTAACCAGAATACCAGCCAATTTGATTGTACTTATTTACTACATATTCATTACCAATTTTTACATTAATGCCATCATCAGCACCAGTGGTAATATGATACAGTCCAGGTGCAAAATAATGAGTAGTTTGATAACGTGCAGAGAAGTTATCCGTCGGAGTATTTGGGACAGATCCATTACCCCAATCCCGGCTAAAGCTGCCAGTAATATCGGTAAAACCTTCTGTGTAAGTAGGTATTGCTGATAAATCTTTATTTCCGAAATAGTCGGTTGTCCAAATGCCAACAGGATCAGATTTACCCACAATAGTGAAATTGCGATTAGGCTCATCTAGAATATCTAGATCACCTGTATGAGTGCTACCATTCATTAACCAAACAAGATTTTGACCATTGGCATAATTGCGCCAGATAATATCGGATTTACCATCATTATTGAAATCTGCCGCGCCCATAATATGCCAGTTGAGATCCCCAACCTTATCAACATTGGCGGTACTAGCGCGATTTACGCCATTCATCAACCAGATGGAATTATCCCCTGTAGTTGCATTTCTCCAAAGAATATCAATCTTGCCATCACTATTAAAGTCACCTGTTCCCACAATGCGCTGATTAAGATTGGTATCAGCTTCTAAATCAACTCGACCAATAACTTGATAATTCTTCATCATCCAAACCTGATTAGCACCTGTGACATAATTACGCAAGAGAATATCTACATTACCATCTTGGTTAAAATCACCTGTGCCTACAATATGCCAATCATTGCTCGATACTGCCTCAATCTCCTTAATATCAATGCGCTGATTACCATTCATTAACCAAATACGAACATAACCTGGAGAATTAACCCAGTGATAACGTTGAATAATGTCTGTATTACCATCATTATTAAAGTCTCCAGTGCCTACAAAATACCAAGCTCCATCATTTTTATCACCTCCATCATCAAGGTCTATCCAACTAGCAGAGGTCCCATTCATTGCCCAAGCACCAAGGTTTCCATCAGATAGATTTTTCCAGAGAATGTCAGTTTTACCGTCTTTATTAAAGTCAGTAACCAATCCTAAATGACTGGTTTTAGTATTATCAGCAATTACAACTGTGGCATTATTAGCAGTTCCAACCACATAATTAACATTATTTACTAGGCTCAAAACTACTGTTTCATTGCCTTCATAAATAGCATCATCAATGGGATTAATGTTAACCGTAGCTGTAGAAGAATTAGCTGCAAAAGTCGCAATCCCATTTAATGCGTTGTAGTCTATGCCATTAGTTGCTGTACCCCCAACAGAGTAATTAACAGATAAAGATGAAGCTATATTTCCTATTCTTGTAAAAGTAAACTGACCAGGATTTGCAGTTTGTCCAGTTGAAGTTTCTCCTGCATTAGCATCACTTGCACTAATAGTAATTGTTGGTTTCTCAATACCAATAACACCATCACCATTTACATCTATAGCAAAAACAGATTCTTTACCCAAAGCTTCAGCAGAATTTAATCCCCATGCTCCTTCAGAAGAAATCCAATTCCAATTATTATCTAAATGCCAGATATGCAGGAAGTTTCCAGAAACATTTTTCCAGAGAACTTGATTATCTCCATTCACGGTTTCTACTGCTAGAGTTTGCCATCCTGAATAGATATCTTGATAGATTTGTTGCCCACCATTTTTGATGGGAGTTGGGGTAGCTGTTCCTACTTGAGCAAAGAATTTATTAGCTGTATCTTTAACTAACTTAGTATTTCCTGCTGATTCAATCAAGCTGTAAGGATTGCCAATAACACCATCACCATTAGCATCTACAGCAAAAACAGATTCTTTACCCAAAGCTTCAGCAGAATTTAATCCCCATGCTCCTTCAGAAGAAATCCAATTCCAATTATTATCTAAATGCCAGATATGCAGGAAGTTTCCAGAAACATTTTTCCAGAGAACTTGATTATCTCCATTGACGGTTTCTACTGCTAGAGTTTGCCATCCTTGATAGATATTTGGGAATATTTGTTGCCCACTATTTTTGATGGGAGTTGGGGTAGCTGTTCCTACTTGAGCAAAGAATTTATTAGCTGTATCTTTAACTAACTTCGTATTTCCTGCTGATTCCATCAAGCTGTAAGGATTGCCAATTATGCCATCACTATTTGTATCTATACCAAAGTTTGTTTCTTGAGTGAAAGCTTCAGAGGAATTTAATCCCCATGCTCCTTCAGAAGAAATCCAATTCCAATTATTATCTAAATGCCAGATATGCAGGAAGTTTCCAGAAACATTTTTCCAGAGAACTTGATTATCTCCATTCACGGTTTCTACTGCTAGAGTTTGCCATCCTGAATAGATATCTTGATAGATTTGTTGTCCACCATTTCTGATAGTAATTGGGGTATTTGTTCCTGCTTGAGCAAAATATTTGTTGGCTGTATCTTTGAGTAAATAAGTATTACCTATTATGTCAATATTTGTGAATAACTGATTTGTCCCGCTTAGATTAAGGCTGGTGGTAGAGTCCAGCGTATTATTTACGATATCTAATACCATGTGTACACTCTGAGTTCATATATATTCATCATGATTACAGATTATGTTTAATCATGACTACAGTATTATTACTGAATTTAATACAGTCAGTAAATTGGAAAATCTGTAGGGGCGCAGGCCCTGCGCCCTTTCCAATCCCACCAATCCCACAATTGCCACCGCTACAGCCGTAGGAACAATTACCAATGATGATGTGGCAGTCGTAAACAATGCACCAATAGTTGCTAACCTAATCGCAGATCAAAATGCTAAACAAGGAACTGCTTTCAACTTCCAAATTCCCACCAATACCTTCACAGATATTGATGCGGGTGATATTCTCACCTATTCAGCAACATTAGAAAATGGTAATGCTTTACCAAATTGGTTAACCTTCAATTCTACAACTCGGACTTTTAGCGGTACTCCCACTAATGATAATGTAGGGAATCTGAATGTTAAAGTAGCAGCTACAGATAAAACAGGAGCATCTGTTAATGATACGTTCACTATTAAGGTACAAAACGTGAATACCGCACCCATCCTCAAAAATCCACTTTTAGATCAAACAGTTAAGGTCAATTCTACCTTTACATTTACACTACCCAAAGATACCTTCTCCGATCCAGACGCAGTTAATCCCTATAAAAACCTCGTCATCTTTGGTGATAGCCTCTCAGATACAGGTAATGCCTACAAAGCATCTGGTAACACCTTTCCACCATCACCTAATTATCAAGGTCGTCTTTCTAATGGCTTAATTTGGGTTGATTACTTTGCACCTGATTTACAATTTACAAACCAATCAATTCAAAATTACGCCTTTTTGGGCGCAAATACAGGAGTAAGTAATACTTTTGGGCAAATAACCGTACCTGGATTACTCACACAAATTCAGCAATTTAAAACTGTAAATGCCAATTCTATTGGTAAAGATGGACTGTATGTAATCTGGACTGGTGCTAATGATTTTCTGAATCTTGCCACAGATCCTACTCAGGCTGTGACTAATGCAGTTACTAATATTAGTAGTGCAATTACAACTTTAGCCGGATTAGGTGCTAAAGAAATTGTCGTTGGCAATTTATCAGACTTGGGTGCTACTCCTTTGAGTATTGCTAATAACAATGTAGCGAATGCCAGAGCAATTTCTATTGGTTTTAATGCAGCTTTAACTCAAGCTTTAACTAACTTAGAACCAGCCCTCAATGTTGATTTATCTTTAGTAGACATCTTTGGTTTGAGTACAGCATTTCAGACTAATCCTGCTAATTACAAATTCACGAATATTACTCAGCCGCTAATTACAGTCACTACGCCAGTTAACCCTGATCAATATGCTTTTTGGGACGATGTTCATCCCACAACCAGACTGCATCAGTTAGTAACAGATACATTTGAAAATACACTGCTCAAGGATGGTGTAATTCCTGATTTAATTAAATATTCTGCCACGTTAGCTGATGGTAGTAATTTACCAGATTGGCTGAATTTCAACTCTACAACTCGCACCTTTAGTGGTACTCCCAACACAGGAAATGTCGGTAAATTAGATGTCAAGGTAATTGCGACAGATAAAGCCGGGGCAACTGTCAATGATATCTTTACTCTCGCAGTCAACCAATCTACAACTGTAGGAACTCCAGGAGATGATAAATTAATTGCCACTCCTGGTAGTCAATTCGATGGTCAAAACAATATTGTATTTACAGGTGCAGGTAAAGATGAGTTAGACCTGTCCACTGTATCTGTTTTTCCCAACTCAGGTAGCAATATCGTTGATCTGGGTAGCGGTGATGATACTATCTTTGTGAATAAGAGCGATCGCGCTTTCGGTAGCGATGGTAATGATACCTTTGATGCTAGAGATGGCCAAGGTAATAACCGCATATCCGGTGGTGTCGGTGATGATACCTTCTACTTGGGTAGCAATGACCGGGCTTTGGGTGGTGATGGTAAAGATATCTTCAGAGTTAGTCTTGGTGGTGGTAACTTAATTTCCGGTGGTGCTGGTACTGACCAATTCTGGATTGTCAAAGCTGAACTACCGAAAGCTGCTAATACCGTGCTTGACTTCCAACTGGGGACTGATGTGATTGGGATTAGTGGTGCTGTCAGTTTAGGTATTACCACATCCACACTCAAGTTAAATCAAGTTGGTGCAGATACTGCGATTGTCTTCAATAATCAAACTCTAGCTACTCTGACGGGAATTCAAGCCAGTAGTTTGAGTTTGACAGATCCTAAACAGTTTGTTTTTGCGTAATAAGCATTTAGGAGGTAGGGGTAAAGCAAGAGCTTTATTGGTGTCAACTTAACGCAAAATCTTCATCCCGCAAGGAACTCAAGTTCCTTGCTAATAGCGAAAGTCATCTAAAAGATGACTAAATACTAGGAAAATTCATTAGTCCGTTTTAACGGACTTGAGCTATGAGACAGGGAATTTATTCCCTGACGGGTTTTTGGCAGTGCGGGCATACTTCGACCCTTCGACAGGCTCAGGGCTTCGCTTGCTCAGTACAAGTCTTGCCCGCGTGAGCGAGACGCTCACACTACAGTCCATCATTTTTATCTTGACGAACTACTAGTATTAGCAGTGTAAAATACACCATCTTTTCCTAATCTCACCCTTTCCGACCGGCAAAGGAAAAAAATTCACAGAAATTTAACAATGTGTACCAATAATTTGGTAACTTAGTACATAGTCTGCAACAACTAGGGAAAAATTACGTTGAGTTACCATCCAGATGCCATTGCCGCCCACGGTGGAGAGTTAATTAACCGGGTTGCTTCCTCAGCACAAAGAGAAATATTTCTCTCTAAGGCTGACTTTTTACCGCGTGTGGAACTTGATGAACGAGCAGTTTCTGATTTAGAAATGATTGCCATTGGTGGTTTTAGTCCTTTGACTGGTTTCATGAACCAAGCAGACTATAACCGAGTCGTCACCCAAATGCGGTTAGCTAACGGTATTGTCTGGTCAATTCCCATTACACTGTCTGTAACCGAAGAAGTAGCATCCCCTCTACAAGCAGGCGGTTTGGTGCGTCTGGATAACCCCAGAGGCGAGTTTATTGGGGTATTGGAACTGACCGAGAAGTATACCTACGACAAACAACAAGAAGCCATAAATGTTTATCGCACTGATGATGCTAAACATCCTGGGGTGCAGGTAGTATATAACCAAGGTTCTATCAACCTAGCTGGTGATATCTGGTTATTACAACGGGACTCTCATCCCCATTTTCCCAGCTACCAAATTGATCCGGCTGCGTCACGGGAAATGTTTCGAGAAAAAGGCTGGAAAACAATTGTGGGTTTCCAAACTCGCAATCCTATCCACCGCGCCCATGAATATATTCAAAAGTGCGCTTTAGAAACTGTTGATGGTCTATTTTTGCACCCATTGGTAGGGGCAACAAAAGAAGATGACATCGCTGCTGATGTGCGGATGCGTTGTTATGAAATTTTACTAGAACACTATTACCCTGTAGATAGAGTAATTTTGGCAATTAACCCGGCAGCCATGCGTTATGCTGGGCCTAGAGAAGCCATTTTCCATGCTTTAGTGCGGAAAAATTACGGCTGTACACATTTTATTGTCGGACGTGATCATGCTGGTGTGGGTGACTACTACGGCACTTATGACGCTCAATATATCTTTGATGAATTCGCCCCTGAAGAGTTGGGAATTGTACCAATGAAGTTTGAACACGCTTTCTATTGCAAGCGCACCAAACAAATGGCCACAACTAAAACCAGTCCTAGCAAACCAGAGGAACGGGTTCATCTGTCGGGAACCAAGGTGCGGGAAATGTTACGTCGGGGTGAGTTACCACCACCGGAATTTTCTCGTCCAGAAGTTGCGGCTGAGTTAACCAGGGCTATGAAAATTGCACCTGTATTAGTTTAGGTTAAGATCAGAAACTTTACTCTCCAGACTTCAGCCTTTAAGCTATGAGAATGGGCTGGAGTCTGACTGTTAATTATGAAACGGCGTGGGTTTTTACAACAAATTAGCGGCTTATTAGCGGCATTGGGAGTGGCTGAAACTGAGTGGTTGAGTTTGGGTAATCCCTATTACCAAGCTTTAGCACAACCTAATCAGCGGAAGTTGGCATTATTGATAGGAATTAATCAATATCCACAAAGTCCTGCCCTTGGTGGTTGTGTAACTGATGTGGAATTGCAAACAGAATTGTTAATTAATCGTTGTGGCTTTGCCGCGTCAGATATTCTGACTTTAACTGATGAACAAGCCAGCAGAAAATTTATTGAAAATGCTTTTTTAGATCACTTGGGTAAGCAAGCCAAACCTGGAGATGTGGTGATTTTCCATTTTTCTGGTTATGGGACTCGTGTTAATTTGGGAAATGAGCAGATCCCCGACTTCTTCAAGAAGTCGGGGATCTATAATGCCATAGTTCCTGTTGATGAGAATAATTTATTGGGGACAAATTCGAGAAACTATTTATTGGCAGAAACTCTGTTATTATTATTGCGATCGCTCCCAACAAATCAAGTTACAGCAATATTAGATACTAGCTACTATCATTCTAGTGAATTAAAACCCAGTGGTTTACGAATGCGTACCCGTCCAGAATTATCAACAGCAACTTTACAAATAGAAGAATTAGAATTTCTATCACAACTGAAAAATCATAAATCAGCTAATAATAATCCTCTGATGATCAATGCGACTTCAGAACTAAATCAGCAAGCCGGAGAATTTCTTTTCTCTAATTGGACTGCGGGATTATTAACTTATGCTTTAACTCAATATTTGTGGGAAACTATCCCAGCCAAAACAATCCCAGTTTTTCTTTCTGGTGTTGCTACTTCCATGTATCAGTTAGGTGGAAAACAACAACCAAGTCTAGTAAATGAGCCAAAAAAATCTCAAAATGCTTTAATTGTTGATTATTTTCCGATTGATAAATTGAGAAGTATTGGTGTAGTTCAAGCCATAGATGATGATGGCAAAACAGTCAAATTATGGTTAGGAGGATTACCTAATCAAGTTCTCACAAATTATGGCGTAAATTCTCGGTTAACTCTGGATACGGGAGAAGAGTTAGTTGTTAAATCACGAAGTGGGTTAATAGCTAAAGCCCAATTTACAAATAAAGAAATTACTACTTTACCTCAAGTTGGGCAAATAGTCCAAGAAGTTATTCGGGTATTACCTCGGAATATTCATGTTAATGTGGCTTTAGATCAGGGTTTGGAAAGAATTGAACGGGTAGATGCTACTAGTGTTTTTTCAGGAATTAACCGGATTGCTAATATTGCTACTGTAGAAGAAACTGCTGATTATGTGTTTGGTAAAGTTGCCCAAGTCCCCAGCCGTTATGGTCTTTTTTGCCTGGGTGGTGAATTGATTATTAATACGATAGGGGAAGTTGGGGAAGCGGTGAAGGTGGCAGTACAGCGATTAAAACCAAAATTTTCTACTCTGTTAGCATCAAAGTTGTGGCAGTTGACAGAAAATAAAGGTTCTTCGCGTTTACCTGTGAGGGCAACTTTAGAGATTGTTAACAACGTTTTACCCCGTGTTTTTATGGTGAGGGATACTTTGGGGACTGCAAGTATTGATAACACTTTGCAAACACCTGGCTATGAAGAAATAGCTATGCCGACAATTCCTGTGGGTAGTCGCTGGCAATATAAAATTGAAAATTTGAGCGATCGCCCGATATACTTAATTTTAGTGGGTTTAAATAATTATCAAGATGCCTTTGCTTTTTATCCTTGGGAAGTTTTCCTGCAGACAGATATTCCTCCTACCAAACCCCAATTAATAGAAGTTCTGATTCCTCCGGGTAAAACTGTCAAAATCCCAGAGAATCACCCGATAGCTGGCTGGTTACTGCCTACTCGTTATACTTTTTGTGAACACCAAATTATTCTGAGTACAGCACCATTTAAGGAAACTCTCACGGCATTAGCGATCGCTAAATATCCTACCACAGATCAACAGGCTATTAGTCCCATTGTCAACCCTTTAGAAGTTGCCCAAGCCATATTACAAGATTTACATAACGCCAGTAAAGTGACAACTGATATTAATGATGCTTATGTTTTGGATGTGAATAATTGGGCAAGTTTGAACTTTAGTTTTCAGGTTGTTTAGAGGTAGGGATTTCATTATTGTCCTGTTCACATTTGATTGAGAATAACTATATACTAGAACTTAATCCCTTATTTGTGTTTCCTATGGTTGTAAGTGCTTCCACCACCAAGATCACTTGGGAACTTTTACCTGAAGACTTTGTTTTAGACAATGAACCTGTGGATAATGTCAATCAACCCAGTCTAGCAGCAGCACTCACAGAAAGCCTAGAACTCGCTGGCAAACTTCCAGAAACTGCCCTTGCTACCACCAATTACGGCATCTGCGCCACAGTTAATGGCAAATTTGTCATCAAAGCCCCTGACTGGGCTTACGTGGCGCAAATTACAGTGCCTAGAGAACAAATCCAACGCAGTTACACCCCCCATAAACAGGGACAAATTCCTGTGGTGGTCATGGAATTTCTTTCCGATACTGATGGTAGTGAATATTCTAATAAACACACCTATCCCCCCGGAAAATGGTTTTATTATGAACAAGTTTTACAAGTTCCTAATTACATTATTTTTCAACCAGATATCGGTGAATTAGAAATATATAACTTGCATGAAAATGGACACTATAAATTGCGTTCCTCAGATGAAAATAACCGTTACTGGTTAACTGAAATGGAATTATTTATTGGTGTTTGGCAAGGAAAACGCGAAAACCGTCAAGGTTACTGGTTACGCTGGTGGGATCAAGATGGTAATTTGCTACTTTGGGGTTCTGAGTTAGTGCAACAAGAACGACTTGCTAAGGAAACTGCCTTAAAACGTTTGGAAGAGTTAGAAAAACGCCTTCGAGATGCTGGCATTTCTGACTAATTTTCATGAAGATCCTATTCAGATCCCCGACTTCTTAAAGAAGTCGGGGATATTTTCTAGTAATTCCCATTCAAGTGAGGTACAACAATAAAGAATTAACCGCAGATGGAAGAGGATAAACGCAGATGAACGCAGATAATTTTGGACAATAATGATATAATGCCAATAACCATTTTTTCTGATAAATAAACACTGTAAAGCACCCATTCTAAGGGGGAAAATGTATAGGTGCGGGTTTTGGTTACTTCACCTAAATCTAAAGATAGTTTAAAATCGCCCGTTCCTATAATTAGGAGGCTGAAAACCTCTTTTCTGTTCCCTTACCATAACGACAATTTTTAACGCCAACCTACTTAATCAAACTGTTATTAATTCTCTATGTTGAACTTAGCTAATATTCAAACCCTAGCTCAAGAATACAGTCCCCAGGAACTTTTTGCAGCTTTGGTGTGGCAACGTCGCTTTAATGAGTTTAATGGGGAGGAGGTTGTTAGGGATCTTAGCCAACATTCTCATCTATGGGCAAGTTTTCTGTTTACGAAACCAATTTTTGCACCAGATGAAAATGGTTTAAGTTTTGGTGGTTTGGTAGATACTTTATTGGCAATGGCAAATTATCGCCCGATGCCAGAATCGAGTATAATCCACTTTGTAGCTTATCCTGGGGATACCCTCTACATTTTGACAGAAAACCAAGATAGTATCGTGTCTCAGCTTTTGGATTTGGGTAAAAAGTGGCGTGCAGATTCAGTGGATATTACTGATGGTAATAATGAAGAATATGGTTTGCGACTTGGGCGACAGTTACGAATGAGATTGGAAGCAGGTTTGGAAGGTGAGTCGCTTTGGCAACAGCGAGATGCTGTAGTTATTACTTATTGGTGGGATTAATGATATGGCTATCTATCACCAACGCCAAAAATGTTATATTGAAGGCAAAGCTACCACAAAAATCAAAAACTTATGATAGCGAGTAATATTAGACAACAAATTCTAGATCATCTTCAACCATTACCTGGAGAACAAGTAAAAACCCTTCTCTTAACATGGCTAACTGGTACATCTGGGGAATTAGAAGATTTTGAGCGGTTGTTGACAAATAAACCTACTCAAACCACAGAAGAATCACTTGAGTATGGCGAAATAGATGCAGAACTAAATTTTCAACCTCTCACTGAAGCCGACATGATTCAGCAAAGTAAATCTGCGCTAGAAGCCTACCGTCGCACAGGTTCAGGGGTGGAACATGAACGAGTGCGGGAATGGGTAAATAGCTTAGGAATCAATCAAGAACGCTGATGTCTCAGATAGTTTGGACCCAAACTGCAATTAACGACTTAAATCGTCATTACGATTTTATCGCACTTAATGATGTTAACGCAGCAGCACGCGCAGTACAAACAATAGTCTCTTCTAGCGATACTCTACAGCAAAATCCACATCGAGGCGCGATTGTAGATGAGGTAGCAGGATTACGAAAACTTTTAGTTTCTTTTGGTAAATACGGCTATATTATTCACTACGCTATTCTTGAAGATGATGTGATTATTTTACGCATCTATCATGGGCGAGAGAATAGACCGATTTAATCAGTCAGTTCTCATCCCCTATGACCTTACAAATACTTCTCTAACAACAAAGCCAACTTCTCCTTAGTTGCTGCTGGTGCTTTCTCCAAATTCGTCAAAATCGCATACTTCAAAGCCGAATGCGCCTCACTAGCAGGGGGATTTGCACTCAACCGCTTCACAGTTTCTTGAATTACCTTTTGTGCATTCGCCGCATTTTTATGTAAATTCCCAATTACCATTTCCACCGTCACAGTATCATGATCAGGATGCCAACAATCATAATCCGTCACCAGCGCCAACGTTGCATAGGCGATTTCCGCTTCCCTGGCTAACTTCGCTTCTGGTAAATTTGTCATCCCGATGACTGTAGCATCCCAACTCCGATAGAGATGAGATTCAGCCTTAGTAGAAAAAGCCGGTCCTTCCATACATACGTACGTACCACCATTATGTAATGTAACATCTGGTAAACTTAAAGAAGCGATCGCTTCAGCCAAAACCCCCGCCAAATTATGGCAAATCGGCTCACCAAAAGCAATATGCGCCACAATTCCCTCACCAAAGAAGGTAGAAATGCGATTCTTGGTGCGGTCAATAAATTGATCGGGAATTACCATATCTAGGGGTTTAGCTTCAGCCTTCAAAGAACCCACAGCACTAGCAGAAATCAGGTATTCTACCCCCAATTGCTTCATAGCGTAAATATTAGCCCGAAATGGCAACTCTGAAGGTAACAACGTATGATTACGACCATGACGCGCTAAAAAAGCCACTCGTGTTTCCTCTAAAGTTCCGAGAATAATCGCATCTGAAGGTGAACCAAAAGGGGTAGAAATTTCTATTTCTTCCACATCTTTCAGTGCTTCCATCTTATACAACCCACTACCACCAATGATGCCAATTCTAGCTACAGTCATAAATTATCAACCTTGTGATGAATGGGATTAATAAGTAATTTTACCGTCTGTATATTGTACAAGAATATTCGGTAAAAAATAAAGTTCTTGTTTTTATAAAAGTTGAAAAATTTTCAATCTATTTGAGATAAATCAATAAATTCAAGCCGGGAATTGTCCGCGAGAGAGTCCAACCAGCGAGAATAATATAAAGTAACCCTAAACTCCATTGATACCAAGCCAGAGTAGAGATAATTCCTGGTAAATGTTCATCACGTAAACGAATATCATTAAATCCCAATCTCACCAAATTATTCAAACTAAAATCATAATAATTCAGCCAATTCCAACGTTTATCCCATAATAGTGGCATATATCTTTCCCGGAAACTAGGATTTCTAGGAATAACTGGTAATCTCCCAATTAATAATCTTAATTGTCTTAATGTTCCATCTTCTCGAAAATAGGAAATATCCATTAAATCATGATAACGTCCTTGTTGATAAAGTCGCCATAATAAAATTCCAGGTAAGGGAAAAATAATGAAAAATAAACACAGTAGAGTTAACCAAGGATTCCCAGAATTCCGAAAAATTGCTAATAAACTACCAGATATTAAACAAATAAAACTCAATAATATGCAAACAGTTTCATAATATCTAGGAACAATTGCTACAGGAGACAAACGACGATAGCGATCAACTAACCAAAATAATACACCAAAACAGGAAATAACTACACCACCCACACCAAATACTAACCAAAAGTTTGTCCCATAACCACTTAACAGCAATAATAAACTCAATAACAACCAACTTAAATATCTAACTACCCACCCACTAAAAACCAGAGGTTCAGTGGCAATAATTCTATCACTTAACTGATTATATATTTCTAAATTCACATCTGCTAAAACTAGTAACTCGCTAATATTCCGAAAATGTTTGATTTGACGATATTGATGAATTTCAGCCGCTTGGGTTGCGGAAAAACCTAAATTTATCAACCTATTCACAGCAGCAGTATTAATATTAATAGCTATCAACTGATGACTTAATTCAATTAACCTTAACCGTTGTTTTGTATATTCTAACTGATTTGCATCACTAACCTGCTGTTGTAACCGGAAATTTTGACTTAAATTCCGCAAAATATTTTGATTACCGCGTAAAGTGGGGACAATCAACTTTTTGCCAATTTCTCCAACATTACCTAAAATTTTCGCTTGATTAGAATTAAACACCAAATCAGAAACATTTAAAAATGCTGTTTCCGCAAAGTTAACATCACTAAAATCAGCTTGATTAAGAATACTTGCACTTTGCAAATCCACAGATTGATTAAACTCAGATTCTCGAAAAATTAGTCCTTGTTTAAAAATAGCATCTTTCATGAATAGAAATTGATGAAAATTAGCTCTGTTAAAGTTTACTTGATTATTAAAAATCACACTAGAAAAATCAGCATTTTCTTGCCAATAACTACTATTAAACCTAACTATTTGTTGAAATTTTCCTTGATTAAATTTTGCATCATCACAAAATACATCACCTTGGAAATTAGTAGCATCTAGAAATTTGACATTTTGAAAATTAGCTTTGTCAAAGAAAATGCTACCTTGAAAACTACTAAGAGCGTGAAAAATAGCCCCATTAAAACTCACAGTTCTACTAAATCTTGATTCCTCCCAATTAGTAGGTTTTAAAAAATTTGCCCCTTGAATATTTACAGATTGCAGAAAGAACGTATTCGGAAATTTTACCTCACCATTAAAACGACTTTCTACCATAATTAAAGCCCCACGAAACACAGAAATACTACTAGAATTATTTGACTGATTATTCAACAAAGATTTACAATCTTTAGAATTAGGAAAAGCCCTTGTTAAAGATTGCAAACATACAGAACGTAAACTTTCTAACTGTTCCCGTTCTGTATGTGTGAAAATTTGGGCTATACCTTGAGCATAAACAGGAGTTCTTAAACCCAAATCACTCCCATAAAAATCACCTTCAATTACAGAATTACTCAAATCTAAACCCAAAGCCGTCGCACCAGTTTTTTGTAATTCTTTTCTGAGTAATTGGTAAAAATCATCTCGGAAAATACCATTTTCTGGACGTAAATCAATTACCATTTTCCTTAAATCTACAGTTAAATTACCATCTCGCAAAATTGGTGTTTTAACTCGTTCTTGTAATAATTCCCAAGTTAAAGTTATGGGTTCATTTGGGACTGCAAAAGTAGGAATAGGAAATAAAAATATAGCAAATATACAAATAAACAATATTACTGCGGAATTAGATATGATGATTTTTCCTAATTTCGCAGATAATAAGTTTATTTTTTTAACGGTGTTTTTTATTTGCCAAAGTTGAGAAAAATCCCATCTTTGTAAATAACTAAAGTGACAAAACAATCTCAACAAATTCCCTACTTAATGATTAATTTAACAAAACAACCTTACCCAGCACAGAACCAGTTTCCACTAAAGCGTGTGCTTTTGCTGCTGACGCTAAAGGGAACGTCTGACTAACTTCAATTTTTAACTTCCCTTCATCTATCCAATTAGCACATTCTTGTAAAATATCTCCATGATGTATTAACGCTTCCACATTTCCTAACAACATCGGTGTTAACATTAATTCTAAACCAATGCGGAGATTTCTATTTCTAGCAACTTTCCAAACAGTGTTAGCTTTCGGTTCAAGAATAGTCACAATATCCCCATAAAGTCGCACTGCGGGAAAAGATTTTTCAAAAGTATCACCACCAACAGTATCAAAAACTAAATCTACACCTTCACCATTAGTCCACTCTAATACAGATGCGACAAAATCAGTTTCTTTGTAAAAAATGATTTTATCCGCACCAAGTTGAGTGACAAAATTAGCCTTTTCTAGAGAACTAACCGTAGTCGCTACCTCTGTACCTTTGAGTTTAGCCAATTGAATAGCCACATGACCAACACCACCCGCACCAGCATGAACTAATACCTTTTCTCCTGGTTCAAGTCTTCCCCGTTCATATAAAGCTTCCCAAGCAGTGATTAAAACCAGAGGTGCTGCTGCTGCTGCGGTGAAAGAAACCGATTTGGGTTTAAAGGCTACAAATCTTTCATCAACAATGGTATATTCTGCATAATTTCCAGATTTTGCACCCAAACCACCATAGCAAAAATATACTTCGTCACCAACGCCAAATTTTTGGACATCATTACCCACAGCTTCCACTATACCTGCACCATCACATCCTAAAATAGCTGGCATTTGTTCAGGGTAAAATGTCCCCCTTTGACGTAATTTTGTGTCAATGGGATTAACACCAGCCGCCAAAATTCTCACTAAAATTTCTTTATTTGTGGGTATGGGTTGGGGAACTTCTTGTAATTCTAAAACTTCCGGTTTACCCGCTGCTGTCATTAATATCGCTTTCATGGTTTTTTCTCCTAGATACACTTATTTAAATTTACCTAAAAATATCCCCATAAATTCCTAATTATTGAGGAAAATATGGGGAAGAAATATCCAAAATTTCTCACAAAATGGTTTTAATTTTGAGGAGAAGAATTATTAGTTCCTGGTGTTACAGGCGCTTGAGGTAAAGTACCGGGATTAATTCCGTTCCCGGCTGTGGGAAGGGGATTTGGGTTAACCGGTGGTAAAGACCTCAAATTGTCAGGTGAGTTAATTCCTGGGATGGTGGGATTATTATTTATGGGAGGAGTTGGGAAATTGGGTGAATTTGTCAGTGGTTGAGATGAACCGGGGATAATTCCCAAAGATACACGATTTCCTCCTACTTTTCTCAGCAAATCCAATGTTTGAATCACGTCGTTATAAGTAGCTGTCCGCGACGCATTCAATACTAAAATTCCATCTGGATTGGCTTGGATATATTGTTTTAAACGTGCTTCTAATTCTTCCTGTTTCACAGGTTCTTTTTCGATGTAAGTCAATCCAATAGCATCAATTGTTACAGGTAATATTTTGCTTTTAATTTGGGAATTAGCCGCAGAATTTTCGCCTGTACTAGCTTTGGGTAAGTCAACATTAATTGCTTGTTGACGAGTAAATTGTAAAGCTGCTAAGAGAAAGAATGTCAGAATACAAAAAACAACATCAATTAAGGGGATAATTTGAATCTGAACGTCTTCAGTCGGAGTATCTAGCTTAACTTTCATCTTCTTGTTTTTCTCCAGATTTCAAATTGGCATTATCAACCTTGTCATCTGGTAAATTTGCTGAATTTCCCAGGTTTAAACTGTAATTATCTGTATCATCTGGCTCATTTTCCGGTTCTTGGATAAATGTTTTTGATTCTAACTGAGAAGATGAATCGAAATTTTTAGAGGTGCGTTTTGAGAATCTTTCTGTGTTAATTGTTTTAGGTTCGGGAGGATATTGACGGTAAAGCAGTTCCATTTCATTACCAGCTTTGTTGAAAATTTTAACTTGGTTAACAACAAAACTCTGAAATAGGCGGTAAAATACTAAACTAGCGATCGCTACTATTAATCCCGCTGCTGTACTAATTAACGATTCCCCAATCCCCGTGGTGACACCGGCTGTAGATTCAGTTCCCAAATCACCAATGCGAATTGCACCTAAAGAACGAATCAAACCCAGAACTGTACCCAATAATCCTAACAGTGGCGAAAGGGCAATCACCGCTTCTAAAAGTTTTTCACCCCGACGCATTCCGGCTATTTCGTCCGCTGCGGTGGATTCTAGGGCTAATCTAAAGGTTTCTGGATCACTTTTTTGTAAGCTTAAAGGTGCGTATAAAAATCTGCCAATGGGCTGATTTTTGGCTTGTTCAGCTATTGCTTCAGCGATGCCCCAATCCTCACCAGCAGCATCCAGAACCCGATTGACTATTTCTTTTTCCTGAGCAAGAATCCGTAACCAGAACCACAGCCGTTCAAAAATCACACTTACTGATAGGACTGATAAAACTAGCAAAGGCCACATGGAGGGCCCGCCTTTCTTAAATAAATCTAAAATATCCACTGTGTGGGTTTCCTCTCTCCATTCCTAATAGTCAAAGCATTTTCATTTTAGAGAGTTTTGCATTACTCACAAACTTTTCTAACTAATTACTCAGGAGTAACATCTTCTATACACAATATGACGGTTATTCCCACCGGGAGTTTAGAGGATTATTTGCCAAAATAAAAAAATCACTGGAGGTTAAGAACATGAACTTCTCAATTCAATCCCTGTACACATGGTATCGGAACACTCTACGCAATCCTAAATACCGTTGGTGGATAATTATCGGCACGGTAGCCTATTTAATTAGTCCTTTAGATATTTCTCCAGATTTTATTCCTATTATTGGCCAAATTGATGATGTTTTATTGTTAAGTTTATTCGTTTCCGAAGTTTCTTCCTTAGTTCTTGATGGTTGGAAGGCCAAAAAAGGCACTGTAGAAAATAGTACCAGCAATCCGGCTAATCATGCCCCTGCGGCTGGTGAAACTGTGGATGTTGATTCTATCCCCGTTAAGTAGTATTAGTAGGTTGGCGTTGAAAATTGTCGTCATAGCACTAGGCTTGAGGCAATACTTCGACTTCGCTCAGTAACCAGAGGCAAGAGGCAAGAGTAAAGAAGTTTTCAGCGATTTTACATTTCTTTACACAGTTTAGTTTTATTGTGTTCACCTAGTAAGTAGGTTGGGTTGACGCAAGGAAACCCAACACCATTTATTGGTATCTTACGGTTAATATGGGGTTTAGTTCCATTGCTTCGCAACGTTGACGCGAACAACCCAACCTATATTACAATCAATAACCAATGTATTTTTCTTGGTTTCTTAGAGGTTGTTTGAAAAGTATCAGATGAAACCCATAATCTCCAAAAACCTAACCCCCCTGCCCCCTTCCCTACCAGGGAATGGGGTTTTCAGAGCCTCTCCCCGCGTCGGGGAGAGGTTTGGAGAGGGGTCAATTTATACATTCAAAACTTTTCAAACATCCTCTCAGTGTTTACAATCTTTAATAGATACCCAACTAGACTCTGCTATTGGAGAACCATCTTCACCCAGCAAGCTATAGTGTTCCTTTTTCCAAATCGGCGCATTGTGTTTTAATGTATTAATAGCATACTCACAAGCGGCAAAAGCCTCACCACGATGAGGACAACCGATAGCCACAACCACACTAATTTCCCCAACAGACAATCTACCAATGCGATGATATATCACCACCCGACTCACCTCAGGCCATTGATCACGAATATCATCAGCAATTTGATAAAATACCTGCAAAGCCATTGGTTCATAAGCTTGATATTCCAAAGCTACCACAGACTTACCATCAGTTTGATTACGAACCATACCACTCATTACTACCACCGCACCATTAGCAGGATTATCTGCCTGACTGTAGATTTCTTCCACAGACAATGGTGCTAATGTCATCCCAAAACTATCTTCAACCCTGGGTTTAGTTGTAATCATACATTCTCCTAACAGCATCCTAAAATCCCTGAATTCATCCATCTTTATCTGCGTTCATCTGCGTTCATCTGCGGTTAATACTTATTAAAATCTTATTTCCACTCACCAAGACTTTAAAAACCGTAAAATCAGTTAAACTAATTTTTTCATCTATTCATAAAAACCACAATCATCTCATGCAAGTGCAACTCAGTGGATCTAAAAATCCCCTCGCGTATCTACTATTAATTGCTCCTTTTTTCCTTTGGGGTACAGCAATGGTGGCAATGAAAGGCGTAATTCCTCACACCACACCCCTATTTATGGCTGGAGTCAGATTAATACCTGCGGGGGTGTTAATTCTCATGGTGGCTGCATTTATGGGTAAACCTCAACCTCAAAGTTGGTTAGGGTGGTTGTGGATTATTATATTTGCTTTAGTTGATGGCACTTTATTTCAAGGCTTTTTAGCTGAAGGTTTAGTCAGAACCAATGCTGGTTTAGGTTCGGTCATGATAGACTCCCAACCCCTAGCAGTAGCTTTACTTTCCCTGTGGTTATTTCAAGAACATATTGGATTATGGGGATGGTTAGGGTTAGGTTTGGGAATCACAGGAATTAGTTTGATTGGTTTACCTCAAGAGTTGATTTTCCATCTTTTTGCATCAGGAATCACCATCTCTACAGATAATTGGCAACAGTTATTTGATAGTGGTGAGTGGTTAATGTTACTGGCAGCTTTATCAATGGCTGTGGGAACAGTGATGATTCGCTTTGTGTGCCGATATGTAGATCCAGTAACAGCTACAGGATGGCATACAATTATCGGTGGCTTGCCTTTGTGGGGAATTTCTTCAGTATTAGAATCTCAACAGTGGGAAAATCTTGTCCTATCGGACTGGTTGGCATTAAGTTATGCTACTGTATTTGGCAGTGCGATCGCTTACGGATTATTTTTCTACTTTGCCTCTAGTGGCAATCTCACCAGTTTAAGTTCTCTGACTTTTCTCACACCCGTTTTTGCTTTAATATTTGGTTATATTTTTCTCAATGAAGTCCTGACTACTATTCAATGGTTTGGGGTTTTTCTGACCTTAATCAGTATTTATTTAATTAACCAACGGGAAAATATCGGCGGAAATCAGAAACCTACTATCACAGAAGTCAGGAGTCAGGAGTCAGGAGTCAGGAGTTAAGAGTTAAGAGTCTCTTACAGTATGGCTTTTACCGTGGATTCTTGATCTAATTTAAATTTAACAACCGCCAGTAATTCTCTTGATGTCTAACATTCAAAATCTCAAATCTACCCTCAAACCCCCACCCCTCAAACCCGGTGATTTACTGCGCGTCATTGCCCCCAGTGGTGCATTGCGAGAAGTTGAGGCTTTTAATCAAGGTGTGGAAATTTGGAAGTCCCACGGCTATCGGATTAAAATTGGCGACAATCTCAATGATAGACATGGTTATCTAGCTGGTACAGATGCCCACCGTCGTCAACAATTAGCCACAGCATGGCAAGATCCCGAATGTCAGGGAATCCTCTGCGCGAGAGGTGGTTTTGGTAGCACCCGGATTTTAGAAGATTGGACTTGGCAAGAAAATACCATTACCCCTAAATGGTTAATTGGCTTTTCTGACATCACAGCCCTGCTTTGGAGTCTCTATAACGCCGGAATTGCCAGTGTACATGGTCCCGTCATGACTACCCTAGCCAATGAGTCAGAATGGTCAATCAAGCGGTTATTGGACATAGTAGAAGGTCGTCCCCTCGCACCTTTAAAAGGTTGTGGTTGGGGTGGTGGTACAGTAACAGGAATCTTGCTTCCTGGTAATCTGACAGTAGCAACCCATCTTTTAGGAACACCGATTTTACCCGACCTCGATGGTGTAATATTAGCCTGGGAAGATGTGACAGAAACACCTTATCGCATTGATAGGATGTTGACACAGTGGCGTTTGAGCGGGGCTTTATCTAAAGTTCGTGGTATTGCTTTGGGAGGGTTTACTAAGTGTGAAGCCCCACCTAATATACCTAGTTTTACTGTAGAGGAAGTTTTGCGCGATTGTTTGGGTGATTTGGGTATTCCCATAGTTTCTAATCTCCCCTTTGGTCATGATAGCCCCAATGCTGCTTTACCTGTGGGGGTAAAAGCAATATTAGATGCTGAACAAGGAATATTGCATTTTTGCCCATAGACATAGGCCTCTTTGTGATGGGGTGTTGGGTCGCGCTGTCGCTTAACCCAACCTACAAATCAAGGCTTTTTCCAATTTGGACAAGGTATTGCTATGAGATAATCAATTCTAATCTGTGTAGTTCCATTTCTTGTTGTTTAAGACAATGACAAAATATAAATAACTGTAAATCTGCTAGAACTTGATTAAAATCATGATGATTGTATAAACCTGTGTTATTATTAGCGTTTCTGAGTATTGTCAACCAATTTGCTACTTCTTTCATGTACTCTATAGATGTATCAATTTCCTGGGGATTATAAGATCCTATTTGTCTATGTAATGCTAATTCTTTATCCGTGGGTTGAATACCTAAATCATTGATTTGATCAGTAACTATTTTACAGGTCAATTTTTCAACTAAATTTGCGGCTTTTAGACTTATACAATGAGAATGTACACGATATTTAATTAAAACTTTGGGAAGATTCCAAACTTTGAATTTTTTTGATATTCTTACCCATAGATCATAGTCTTGAGCATTTGGATAATCTTTTCTATAAACCTCTCCATTTATCTCAACTGCGTTGATTGCACTTCTTCTCATCAAAACCGCTGAATGAGCAAAATAGTTATGGAATAACAGCCTACAAGGAATTTTTTGATCGGGTTCTTCCTCATTCCATACTTCACCCGTCAAATTATCATGATCATCCATTAATTCAACCCAAGACCCAACCATACCAAAGTCTGGGTTATTTTCCATAAACTCAAATTGTTCTGCTAATCTTGATGGATATGCATAGTCATCACAATCTAAAACAGCAATGTATTCACCTGATGATTCTTGCAAACATTTATTTCTAGTTGTGGGTATCCCCAAATTAACATTGTTTTGAATTAATTTGATGCGTTTGTCTTTATAGGAATTAATGATTCTTGCGCTGCTATCTGTTGAAGCATCATCTACAATGACAAATTCAAAATTCGTAAACGTTTGATTTAAAATACTCTTGATTGCTGTATCAAGATATTTTTCGCCATTATACACTGGCATAACAACTGTAATTTGAGGATTTAACTCTTGTTGAATAAGCTGATTTTGATTCATAATATTTAATGATTTTGAACAAATGGGTGATTTTTATAGTAATCCATAAATAACGTATAATATGCGAGTTATACCTAATTTCAGGGAACTTTTGTTCAACCTCAAAAAAATGCCTAGTATAAATTTTGACCCTAAGCCGACAATCTCGATTATTTTATGTACCTACAATCGAGCAAAATACTTAAACGACTGCATAAATAGCGTCCTTCAGCAAACTTTTCAGGATTTTGAATTAATTGTAGTGGATGATGGTAGCCAAGATCATACTTTTGAAATTGTCAATAGTTACTTACAAAAATTTAATAATATCCGTTATCTTAAACATCAAAATCGGAAAGCTGCTTACGCCAGAAATGCGGGTATTCAAGCATCTTTTGGTAACTATATCACGTTTATTGACAGTGACGATACCTATAAACCCCATCATCTAGAGTCGCGGCTGGAATTTATGCAGGCTAATCCAGAGATTGATTTGATTGAAGGTGGATGTGAAATTGAGGAGGAATTTTCTGTTCCTGATTATTTTCAACCTGATCAAACAATTAATATTAGAGAATGCGTTGTCGGTGCTACATTTTTTGGAAAAAGACCGATGTTTTTTGAATTAAAGGGATTTAATAATATTCCCTATGGTGAGGATGCAGATTTATGGGAGCGTGCCGAAAAAATCTTCAAAACTCACAAAATCAAAGAGCCGGAAACTTATATTTATACGAGAGTAGAAGATAGTACCACCAAGATTTTCCTAGATAAAATGTCCTCTTCTAATTAACCTATTTAGATTTTATAATTTAGCAAAGAGCAATCGAAGCAAAATTATTAGTTCAGAGGGAACTCCGAAGCAACAGGGAACAGAAAAAACTCATGTTTAAAAACATGAAATTGAAATAATGACACTGTTTTTTTCGGGCTACGCATCTTTTAAAAACATCTTTTTTTTGACTGAAGCTCTGAACTCAGAACCAAAGTTTCTTATCTGTTCCCCGTTCCCTTTTTTTATAATTTTTAACTTACCTTTGGGGGTTAAAGTCCCCTGCTTCTACAAGCAGCGGGTTTTGCGTCGGGGTAAAATCCCCGTTGCAAAACGTAATTCTAAATTCTAAATTCTAAATTCTGCATTCTTTTAATTCCTATGGTGTTTCTGGAAATGTTTGCACTTTACTATCAGGATTGAGAATAACTCGTATTCTCAAGTTTTGCCCAGATTTATTAGTAGAAACAAAAGGTTTCCCAATTTGGGGAATGCCACTACTATCAATGTATTCTCTGGCAACTTTATTTAAGGGCAAAATCTTTTCAATTGTACCATCAATACCCAATGTTAAACTATATTCTAAGGCTTGAGAGAGACCAGTTGGTGGTTGCCAACGTTTGTTGAGGTATTCTCTCGCTTCTGCTACTTGAGGTGTATCAAATAAAGTCTTATTATTAGTAACTTGTGTACCTGACGTAGTTTTAGTTGCAGTTCTTAATTTCCTAATTAAATTCTCTTTATTTTCCGCTGGAGATGGCTGATCTGGCGTAGCGATACCTACAGTATCCTGCGGTAATTCCGGAGCAAAAGGAGTGGGAATTATGTTAGGAAGATTACTAAAACTATTGTTGGGGATAGTGGCAACAGACTGAGATGGTGGGGAAATATTAGATGGCAAATTCTGAGATTTAGGGGTATTCATGCCTTTTTTAGCCAGAATACTTGAAGAATTTGGTATGGCTTTTGCTACTTTCGGGCTATCAAGAATTTGTCGAGGAATAGGATAGGAAGAAGTATCGGATGGTATGGTTAATGACGGCTGAGATGTTGTGGTTGGTGTCCCAGGGATAGTTGTATTAGGAACGGAAAGCGGCGGTAAGGGCGTACTAAAGTTAGTAAGTGGTGGTATCAGTTGGGGCTGAGGCGTGATTAAAGGGAGTGGCGGCGTTGCTGTAGTGTCTTGTACAGAAGGTTCTATCGCCACTGGTTTGACGGACTCAGGACTATTTTTAGCTATTCTCTGCCGATTTTTCTGAATATTCTTGGCATATTGCCAGGTAAATGGTGTTAAGCCGGCTGCTAATACCAAAACTGCGGCTATAGGGGCCCACTTAGGTAGATTCTGCCTGACAGTTTGACTACTAGTAGTTGGTAAAACAATCATATCAGATGTGTATTCATCTAAAGCTGTTGCTAAATCAAATAGTTGTAGTAAACTCAGTTTAATTACCTGTCCAGATGTCTGGTTAGCAAGATCACCAAAAAAGAGTTTGTGAGTTAAATTACTACTAGATTCTAAATAAACTTTCGTTTGGGGAATTTGAGTGTTAAAGGATCGTAAATTTTGGGTAGGAAAGGCAGACGGGGGAATATCGGGCGATTCTGGAGCTGCTTCTGATCCTGTATGGGGATAATCATTACCTGCTAAAGTGATACTAAAATCTTCGGCAGATTGTTGCAGCAGCTTTTGAACGTAAGTAGTAACAATATTACATAAAACTTCTAGCTGCTGGTGATCACCCTGGATGATAATTTTCTGTGCTTCTGGTAGTTGTGGATCATCAAATTGCAGACGAAAACTAGGATCATTAATAATAGTTTTGTCTGTCCACCGGGACAAAGGGGAGTTTTCCGCCCAGATTTCTAGTGTGCAAGTGGGGGGGGTATAGCGACGAATGACAGGATTTGATAGAGACATAACAACAATTTCAACGAAAAAAATAGGGAATTTTGGATTTTAGATTGGGAGTGAAAATCGCAAATCACAAATTATTTTGTGGAAAGGTCTATGAGTGCTAACCACAAACGACGGTGTCCACCGCCGGCACTATAAAAGAGTAAATTTATTAACAGTTTTAGGGCTAGGTGGGTAAGTATATCCCCAGGAGTGGCTTCTTCCTCTTCCATGCGTTCTTGGTAAGTATTACAAAAACTATCTATATAATCTCCCAATAACGCAGTTTGGTGAGGTTGTTGCTTATTTGCTGTCATCTGCTCTAATAAACCGACAGCCCGGCGAATTAATTCCTGGTGCTGCTTGGCGAGATAACAGATAATTAAAACTAGCGATCGCGCTTCTTCTACATCTAATTTTTTTCGTCCTCCTTGACTTTTGCGAAGGGGATTCGATTGCCGCAATCGCCACAGGGCTACCCGATCTGGTACTTTTGATTCTAAATCCAGACTAACTGCGGCTGATAGCATTGCCTCTGAACCAATGCCAGTTAAGGTCTCTAGGGCTAATAGCACTAAATCTAACTGAGTTTTGATATTTTCCCATTGAATTGTACTCGAGGCTGGGAGTTGACTTAAATCCTCCCAAGCTGATTTTGGTATAGTGGAATTAGCGGTTGAGTGCATAACTTTTAGCATAGATGATTAAGCTGAAAGACGCTGGTGTTGTTGCCTATTTGGAAACGAGATTTGTTAGTAGGGGCGAAGCATTTGGAAGATAAATTATCGGTCATTGCCAAAAATAGTTCTCCAAATGCTTCGCCCGTACAGTTGTTAGTTGTAATAATTTTGCCTGTTCCCTGTTCCCTTTAGATATGAGCAATAGTGACACCACTACCACCATCGGCTTGTGCTGCTGGTTCGTAATGGGTAATTCTGGGATGTTGTTGTAAGAAAGCGTGAACTCCTTGCTTTAGTTTGCCAGTACCGTGTCCATGAATAATCCATAGGGGTCCAGCGGCTTCAGAAATGGCTTTGTCTAAGATATATTCGCCATCAGCTACGCGTTTTCCGCGCAAATCTACAGTATTTTGAGAGGTGCGAATGGCTGGGGCTGGTGGTGGTGTAACTACGGCTGGGGCTGGTTTTGTTTTAACTATGGGTTCGGGTTTTTGTCCATCTAATGATTCTATATCTTGGAGTTGGACTGTCATTTTCATGATGCCAAAACGAATGGCGAAATTGCCGTCAGCATCAGGAATTGTTAAGACTTCGGCGGTTTGCCCTAATTTGGGAATTCGCACGCGATCGCCGACTTTGGGCATAAACCCAGCTTTAGGTTTAGGTGGCGGGGCTGGCTCATATTTTTGAGCAATTTGACTTAGGGATGCGGTAGCTTGTTGGGCATCTTGGGCGTTAGGTGTGCCTTTTTGCAAGCGGCGGATAACTTGGGCAATTTCGCCTTTGGCTTGGGTAATTGCTTGTTGAACGGCAATTTCTTGGGAAGCCCGCAAATCTTTTTCTCTGGCTTCTAAAGCAGCGGCTTTGTCAGAAACTTCTTTATATAATCGTTCGGCTTGACGTAATATTTTTTGGGCTTCTGCGGCTTTGGTTTCTTGGTGGCGACGTTGGGCTTCTAAACCGGCAATGACTTGATTTACCTCGTCTGTGGCTTCTCCAACTTGAGTTTTCGCTTCTGCTACTACTTCTGGTTTTAACCCTAAACGCAAGGCAATACTCAAGGCGTTGGAACGTCCAGGAATCCCCCACAATAGCCGATAAGTGGGTGAAAGGGTGGTTTCGTTAAATTCTACGGAAGCATTTTCAAACTGAGGATTTTCATATTTTAAGGCTTTGAGTTCGCCAAAGTGGGTACTAGCCATTGTTAGCTGGGTATGATTGGCGAGATATTTGAGTAAAGCGATCGCTAATGCACTACCCTCAACCGGATCTGTGCCTGCACCAACTTCATCCAGTAATACGAGGGACTGGGGACTGGGGACTGGGGACTGGGGACTGGGGATTGGTAGTTTTATTTTTTCTTTTTCTTCCTCTTCCTCTTCCTCTTCCTTTCTCCTGACTTCTTCCTCTTCTTCTTTCTTTCTCCTGACTCCGTTCGACTGAGCGAAGTCGAAGTCTGACTCCTGACTCCTGACTCCTTTCTCCTCCAATGCTTCTAATATTCGACTAATGCGGCGAATATGTCCTGAAAACGTGGATAAACTCTGTTGTAAAGATTGTTCATCGCCAATATCAGCTAAAACTTGCGAAAACCACGGCATTTCTACGGGTTCACGGGCAGGAACAAATAAACCCACTTTCGCCATGATAGCCGCTAATCCCAAGGTTTTTAAAGTTACCGTTTTTCCACCTGTATTTGGTCCTGTGATGGTGACTACCCGAATTTGGGGACTGATCAGCAAATCTACCGGAATGACGGGATTTCCTTGTTCGTGCTGCTGTTGCCATACTAATAACGGGTGGCGCAGATTTCGCAAGGTGATAATTTCATTGTCTTGGCGATTGATAAAGCGCGGGGGGTTAGAACCTATCCACAGACTATAACGAGCTTTCGCAACTGCTAGATCTAAGGTAGTGACAATGGCTAATAACCTTTCTAAATCTGGGGTAACTGCGGCTACTTTCTCCGTCAAAGTCCGACGAATGGCTTCGGCTTCGGTTTGCTCTTTTCTGAAGATTTGCCGCAGTTGATTACCCAAGGGAACGACACTGCTAGGCTCTATATACAGGGTTGCGCCACTGGTGGAGGTGTCATGAACAATGCCGGGAATTGCGTCCTTTTGGGGGGCTTTGACGGGGATGACAAAGCGATCGCTTCTTTGGGTAATTAACTGTTCTTGAATTGCTCCCGATTTTGCTTGGATAATATTTTGGAGTTTTTGAGTAATTTGGCTGCGGATTTTCCGCAATTCTACCCGAATTTCCCCCATTTTCTGACTAGCGCGATCAGTTACTTCTCCCCGTTCATCAATACAACGGTGGATTTCCTGTTCTAATTCTGGGTACGTTCGTAATTGGGAAACTAAATCGTTTAAAACTGGGACATTTTCTTGATTATCAATGACACGGCGTAAATTTCTTGTCCCTGCCAGGGTGGTAGCGATCGCTAATAGTTCCTCTCCAGGTAAAATACTTTGAAGTATTGCCCGTTCTAGGGAATCACCGATATCTTGGATTCCTTCAAAGGATAATCCTGGATGTAAACGACTTTCCAGTTCGTAAACTTCTTTGGTTTGCGCTAATAACTGTTCACTTTCTACCTGGGTTTCAGGAATCGGCAAGTCACGCGCAACTATTGCCCCTAGCTTAGTTGCCGCAAAGGTGGAAAGGTGCTGGCACAAGCGAGGCCACTCTAGTAATTCTAAGGTTTCAGATTGAATCAAGGTTTCAACAACTAATCTGAAGTTATCGTAACAATTTTAGCCGCCATCAGACTAAATCTTCAAGGTTAAAATTTTTAGGTTCTTTTGTCACAAAAACGGTGACGCTGGCTGAATGCTACCATCTATCCTAGATAATTTTCTTTAATTGATCATATTTTCAAGTTAAAATCAAGGATTACAGCACCTTTGACACAGATCCAATTTACATAATGAACGCTACACAAGAACAACTAAAACTAAAATTAACACAGGCTTTAGTAGCTGCTTTTGGTACAGATTATACCAATACAGATCCAATTTTAGTTTCTGCCAGTAATCCTAAATTTGGTGATTATCAAGCTAATGTGGCTTTATCTTTAAGTAAAAAGTTAGGAAAGCAACCGAGAATTATCGCTGGGGAAATTGTCAGTAAACTAGATGTATCTGATATTTGTGAACCTCCAGAAATTGCAGGTCCTGGTTTTATTAACCTCAAATTACAAACTTCTTATTTAGAAGCACAACTTAACGCGATTCAGATAGATGCTAGATTGGGAATACCCACAGCAACAAATCCACAAAAGCAAATTGTTGATTTTTCCAGTCCGAATATTGCTAAAGAAATGCACGTCGGACATTTACGTTCGACTATTATTGGTGATTCCATTGCCCGAATTTTAGAATTTTGTGGTCATGATGTTTTGCGGTTAAATCATGTTGGTGATTGGGGTACGCAATTTGGGATGTTAATTACCTATTTGCGGGAAGTTTATCCAGACGCACTTACTACTGCAAATGCTTTAGATATTGGAGATCTAGTCAATTTTTACCGCAAAGCCAAACAGCGATTTGATGAAGATCCAGTTTTTCAAGAAACTTCCCGTCAAGAAGTTGTGAGATTACAAGCTGGTGCGGAAGATACACTTCATGCTTGGAAATTGTTATGTGAACAATCTCGACAAGAATTTCAAATTATTTATGATTTACTCAATGTTGAATTAATAGAAAGAGGTGAATCTTTTTATAATCCATTATTACCAAAAGTTGTGGAAAATTTAGCAACAACGGGATTATTAGAATCAAGCCAAGGGGCAAAATGTGTTTTCTTAGATGGTTTTACAAATAGGGAAGGTAATCCTTTACCTTTAATTGTCCAAAAAACTGACGGTGGTTATAATTATGCAACCACAGATTTAGCAGCTTTAGGTTATCGCATTCAAGAAGATAAAGCCAAGCGGATTGTTTATGTGACAGACGAAGGACAATCTAACCACTTTGCCCAATTTTTCCAAGTCGCAAGAAAAGCAAATTGGATTCCTGAAGATGTGGAATTAGTTCATGTTCCTTTTGGGTTAGTATTAGGAGAAGATGGCAAAAAATTCAAAACTCGTTCTGGGGATACTGTGCGGTTACGAGATTTGTTAGATGAAGCTATTAACCGCGCTCGTGCAGACATAGAAAATAGATTACAAGAAGATGAACGCACAGAAACAGAAGAATTTATGCAAAATGTTGCGGAAGTTGTGGGGATTAGTGCGGTTAAATATGCTGATTTAAGCCAAAATCGCACCAGTAGTTATGTCTTTAGTTATGACAAAATGTTATCTCTCAAAGGCAATACAGCCCCTTATCTTCTTTATGCTTATGTGAGAATTCAAGGAATTAGTCGTCAAGGGAATATTGATTTTACCAACTTAGGAATAAATCGCCAAATCTTGCTGAAAGAAGATGCAGAATTAACTTTAGCTAAACATCTGCTGCAACTTGATGAAGTAATTAAGGAAGTAGAACAGGATTTATTACCAAATCGTTTGTGTGATTATTTGTATCAACTCAGCGATAAGTTTAACAAATTTTATGAAAATTGCCCTGTTCTCAAATCAGAAGAACCTGCAAGAACTTCACGGTTAATGTTATGTGATTTAACTGCAAAAACTCTCAAGTTGGGATTATCTTTGTTAGGAATTAAGGTTTTAGAAAGGATGTAATATTAAGTCCTGACGATTATAAATCTCAGCTACACAGACAAAACCCACTTGAATCATGAAACTCTTGTAGTGCGGGCATCTTGCCCGCTACATAAGTACCTCATTAGAGCGAAATCTGCTGTAAGCATCGTCATACATATCATTAGCCAAAAAAACCAACTCCATAACCAGCAATTATGTCATCACGAAACCTCTACCTTTTCTAAATCTACACCCAGTCCTTGATCTAATTCTGGTAAGTTTTTACCCAAAATCAGAACAGATACCATCATTAATAAACTCGTCACCATAATCACACTGATCACATTCGGATCATCAAAATTACTCGTACCTATTAACAATGCTGCGGCAAAATTGCGTTGTGCAGTTCCTACTCCTAGAACTCTTTGAGTATCAATACCAGGACCACCCAAAAGATAACCCACAGTAAAAGAAAAGATAATAAAAATAGCACAAACAAAGACCACACCATTTGTCATTGACACTCTCAGGTCTAAAGACACTGAGATTCTGCGGACAGAATAGTTTTAGGCAAAACCCAAAGTCTAATTCTCGCTACGATTGTCAAGGATCGTCTACTGAGTTGATTAAGTGAAAGACCTAATCTTCCCGCTACTTTTCGCAAAATATTCGCTGCACCATTTAGATCAGCGTTAACAATTGAACCATTAGCTGACTGATACAATCCACGTTTAACGCGCTAACAGTAATGCTTTCCACCCTTCTGGTTTCTGACCATAAACGGGCAGGGAGTCTCCATCTAAGAAAGATGCTTTTGACGTATAAGATTCTTCAGTTTCTTGAAATCTAATCCCATGTAAATCACATAGTTGCTTTAGTCGGTCTTTAAGCTTTCCTAGAGGCATTTGAACAAACCTCTGATTGTTCAATCTACCCATATTAGCGTTAGATTTAAAGCCTTCATTCCAGCCAATGACTAATGTGCCAATACCGTATTTTAGGCAGTGGTCAATAATTAGTTTTGCAGCTTTATTAACGCCATCTTTCATTTGATGGTTGCGTTTACGGGTTACTCGGTCTAACCAGTTATCCCAGTAAGCTTCAGGTTTCCCCTCTTTGCGAGTTGATACTTGTTTATTCCAAAGCTGGTTCATCGCTTTCATTGAACGAGAATCAATCAACAAGGAATTACCCAAAGTATCAACACAAGCTGCTAAATTGTCAGCAGTTCCCAAATCAATTGATAAAGCTTGATTGATGTCTAAATCATGTTTTTGTCTCTTGACTTCATAAGAAATTTCCAAGTAGAAAGCACCATTTTTAGGGAGGATAGTAAATTCTTTAACCTTTGAGTAATCAATGTTTGAAGGCATTGTCAGAAAGAAGTCAGAAATACCAAACCATCGCCTAACAGTTGTTCCTAATGAAAATCTAAGTTGTCCGTTAATTAATGTTGGAGGTTGTCCTCCTGAAGTTGGATAAGCAACCTTAAAAAGTTTAGAACCTGTCAAGTAATCTGGTGCTTTAGGTTTAAAGTGTAATTGTCCTTCGAGAAACAAAGAGCGCAATTCTTTAAAAGATTTAAAACCTTCTGCCACTGATATTAGAGTCTGCTGCATTGGAACTGATGGCATTGACTGGGCGACAAGTGATTTACTGATGGATTTTTCGTAAATCAAATCAAACTTGTTAGTTAATAACTTTCCAGTTTTGAAAAACGTCTGTCGAGCAAAGTAAACACCACTATTATAAATTTTGCCTGATTGCTGACAAAGATACTCTAATACCGCTTTTGTTTCGTTGTCTGGGGATAACAAAACTTGTTGAACTCCCATTAACTTTTTAGCCTTAGACATTGTTCGACCTGCAATGTTGTGATATTGTTAGTATATCAACATATTTACTAAATAGCAATGCCATTCCAGAAAAATAACAAATTAGGTTTCACAAGTAAACAGCCATTTGATAAAGACCCTGTTTGCTTTAAAGTGTTGCCTGGAGTCAAGGCAAAGTTAAAAGCCGTCCCAGACTGGCAAGAACGATTAAGAGAATTTACCGATAAGCTTATAGAAAAAATGAAGACTGAAGGCGAATAAATTCGTCTGTGTCGCTTATATCTCTCCGGCTAAAGCCACTGAGTTTTACGCTTACCAAGTTATCCTATAAAAAAGGGAAACAGAACTATATTTGTGTAAGTTTCTGCTTTTCTGGCAAGCTCAGTCCTAAAGGGACTGAGTTACTGACTGTGACAGAAGGGTAAATCCAGAAATTATTCCTCGACAATTTCCACTTCCCTTGGTTGTGCTGGTGCTTCAGCAGAAGTATTGGCTTCGGGACTGAGGTGATTTTTCAGTTTGAGTTTTAGGTCGTCTGAAATGGGCAAATCTTTAATTTCTTTGAGCAGAAATCTGACTGATTCGGTTTTGCTACGTTCTGTATATATAGCCTTGAGAATAGCTTCAATTCCATAGCCTGCTACAGTATCCCCTACAACTGTTGTCAGACCAAGCAGACCTATACCTCCGAGGATACCAAACGGTCCTCCCACAGATGTGAGGGTAGCAATAATAGCAGCATTACTACCTGCTGATGAAACTGCTAAAACCACGAGAATTATGCCAGGAAGACCCAGACCAGCCAATTTTTTAACGATTTCGTCCATTGTAATTACCTAAAATTGTGATACTTTTGCTGACAATCTTATCAATCTGTGATTTCAATTAATAACCGTTCGGCTGACGCACCCTAAATATGGGATATTTTTTATTTTGGCAGTCCCTAACTTGACAAGATACTACACAATTCATCGATTTCTTGATTTTTTTCTTGAATCAGTATATTCGCTAAAGTTTGTAATTGGCGCAGATTTTCTGGTTTGGCATTATCTATATCTTCGAGTTCACTTTTTAAGAATGGTTGAAACCGATAATAAGAAGTTTTATGACCTTTATTAGTAGCCTCAAACAACCGTTCTAATTCTCCAGCTACTACTTCACTCCCGCCGTCAAGCACCATATTTAACAGCGGCTTTGTCCATTGCAATAGTCCCCAATTTTTCACTTGGTCATAAGGGTAGACACTGGTCAGGGAACCGGTACCCAAGGATACTACCAAGATATCCTCCATATTCAGGGCTTGTTGATTTTCTTGCCTACTAATTTGCGCTTCTAAAATAGCCAAATTAGCGGGATTATTCGCAACTAATCCCCCATCCACTAATGTATAGAAGCCGTTGGTATTATGGGAACTGGAAACACGATAGGGAGCAAAATAAGTCGGAGTTGCACTAGTTGCCAATGCTGCATCTGTGAGCGTAAAACCTAGGCATAACTTGCGAAACTTTTTCGATTTAGTCTGTTGTTTTTCGAGCTTATTAGTAAAGAATATGGGAATTCGCTGCTCGATATCGTAGCTCGTTACGAAAACTTCTTTGAGATTATTTTCTAAAGGGCTGTCGCCAAAATATTGCTTGATAATTTCTTCTCTCCCCTCTGAAGAATATTTTGGTTGAACGAATATATCCTCTAGCTGTCCGAGTAATTGTTCCCAGAATGGCTCGTAAAATATCTCAGCCCCATATTCCAAATATATTTGCAGAAGTTCTTCAGCGCTGTATTGGGCGACGGGTGGGCTATCAGATCCTGCTAAATCTAATCGCGGTTTAGTTAGTCCGAGTGCGAGAATTCCTCCGCTGGAACTACCTGCAATTAAATCGAACAAACTAAAAATCTGTTTTTGTGTCCGCTTTTCAATTTCAGTTAAGATGATTGCGGGGATAATACCCCGAATACCACCGCCATCAATAGCAAGTATTTTATATTTGGGATTTGCTGTATTATTCATAGTTTGTTTCGATTCCTCTTGAGAGGGTGTTTGCGCTTGTTCCTGTTGTTGAATATTGTCTGGGATTGGGTATTCGGTAGTTTGGGCGATTTCGGCTATCTCTGCAGGTGAACTACTTGGTCTGTGTCCCTCGCTGGATGATTGTGCGATCGCAAATAGAACTTGTGCTAAATTCCAACTGGGATCACCATACAAGGTTCCATTATGGGTATTTCCACTCTGGTCTTGGACAGTTGTTCCTTCTCCTTCGTTTAATCTCCAGTAGGCTACTAATCCTGGTTCATTTCCGACTAGAGGACTAGAGCGATGCGTTTGGATTTGGTCTTGAGTGCAGGGATAATTCCAGACGCTAATATTTGCCAACTGTCCTGTAAAGTATACATTATTGTGTAAAGTCGCCCCCATGGTTATAGGACTAGTTGCTTTGTTCAAAGAAGAACCTGTCAAAGACCCAGTATATTCATGGTCATCAAGATATATAGTCAGTTGACCACCATTAAAAACAATGGCAAAGAAGTGCCATTGTCCGATGGTTAATTCTCCATTGCCAAAGGTTTTAATAACATTGTCAATATTTTCATCAATGTATACATCTAAATTACCTTCTTCACTGATGCCAAATTCAAAATTATCACTGTATCGGTCTGAAGAACGGGCAAAAAATACATTGTGTGCCCCGTATGTAGTTGCTTTATTGGTGAGTTGATGCGGATTCACCCATCCGGAAATCGTAAAGGCTGAACTCCCCTGAGCAAACACACCACCAATATCATTTTTGCCAAAATTTATGTAGTCATCTTGACCATCAAATGTCAGAACTGATTGGGTATTTACTTGATTTGTCACAACATTTTCATCTCCAAATCATATAATTTGTAATTAATCAACGAACTATATACATAATTTATTTTTATCTATCAGGCAATATAGCTTGTTGGTAAATATATTGACTGTTGCTGCAATACTCACACTACAAGTGTCGTAGTTTCTAAATGCTGACTGATCATTCTTTCCTATAAGACTTGTACACTGATCCCAATGCTATGGTAGTTTTGTGCCAAAATCCCATAGGAGTCCCATATATTTTTAACTCCAACGCACTTAACCTAGACTTTTAAATAATCTCAGCTTTATCAAAAAAATGCAATAGATAGCAGGTAAGACTTATGCTTATCTATCTAACGGTGCATCTTTATATCCCACATTCCGCACCCTAACTGTCACATTGGTAAGGTGCATCAGACCGCAAAAATCTAGCAAATAAACAGATTGTTGATATCTGATGCACCCTACAATAGATTTTGGTGTGACACTTGCGTAAGTTATAAGAGTGAGTCATAACTTTAACAAAATATATTTAGAACTTACGCATTGACAAATGAGGGAAAATTCTTATACGGTAATCATTGGTTGAACTTATACGTAAGCATTTTAAATAACTAAAATAGACAAAATAGTTAAAAAACTCGCTATTATGGCTAATCATCAAAATAAATTTAATTGCTTTATTATTGGCGAGGGAACTTTACCGATTCAATGTGCTGAAATACTGATCAATCAAGGTCACGTAATTTACGGCATTATCTCCGCAGATGCATCGATAATTAACTGGGCTGAGGGGAAAAACATACCTTATATTAAGCCAACAGATCATCTCGGAGAATTTTTAAGCCAGCAGCCTTTTGATTACCTGTTCAGTATTGTCAATAGGTATGTTTTACCCCAGGAAATTCTAGAGTTACCACGCCAATTTGCGATCAACTATCATGATGCCCCCCTACCAAGATATGCAGGAGTCAATGCCACTTCCTGGGCGTTGATGAATCAGGAGAAGACTCATGGGGTGACGTGGCATATAATGGCCGCTATGGTTGATGCGGGCGATATCCTGAAGCAGGTAATTATCGATATTGCTGATGACGAGACAGCTTTGACTCTGAATGGGAAATGCTATGAATCTGCTATTAATGCATTTGCTCAACTAGTTGATGAGCTATCCTCTGGTACATTTGTAGCAACCAAAGTAAACCTGAATCAGCGCACCTATTTTTCCCGCTTCAAAAGGCTGAGGGCAGGCGGAATCATCTCATGGAAGCGTTGTGCTTATGAGTTAGACGCCCTGATTAGGGCTTTAGATTTTGGTTCTTATCCCAATCCATTAGGTCGGCCTAAATTGGCTATAGACAGCAATTTGTTTATAGTCTCTAAGCTTGAGGTTCAGGGTAACTTGTCCAACTACCCTCCGGGAACGATCACAAACATTGAACCTACTTATATCACAGTTTCTACAGCAAGTTATGATATTGCACTACGTCAGGTACTGGCTATTAATAGTCAAGCACTATCAATTTCATATCTGGTGGAGAAATTTGGCTTGCAGGTCGGGTATCAGTTTTGTGATCTTGAGCCTAATCAGGTCAAGCAGATTGAGAAGTTTGATCAGTCAATTGTTAAGCATGAAGCTTTTTGGGTAGAAAGGCTAGGAATCTTAGAGTCCATCACTATTCCTGAGGCAAAGCAGACAGCATCATTACACCTGAAAGAACCACAGTATGCCAGAGCCAGGATGTTTGTACCCGATGAGGCAATTACCTTGTGGTTACAACGCCATCCCCAATGGCACCGAAGTGATTTTCTCGCAGCTGCTTTTATTACTTATCTGGCTCGAATTGGTGGCAGCGGATGTTTTGATATCGGATTTAAAGATATTGAATTACAACGACAGTTGGTCGGACTCGAAAGCTTGTTTGCGTCAGTTGTTCCTTATCGGGTAAATATAGATTACGAGCAAAGTTTTGCGGCTTTAAAAAAACAGTTCGAATTTACCCAACTTCCCCTAACTTATGTCCGGGATGTGGTGACTAGGTATCCATCTCTTCGTTCGTTGTCCGATCATCGGGGTAGTGAGCAGTTTTTCCCAGTGGTTGTAGAGCGTGTGGAAAAACTAGAGGACTACCAAAGTCCGTTGGGAAGTGATCTAACTTTCATAATTTCCTCAGATGGGAAGAAATGTTGTTGGTTCTATAACACCGATGTATTGAATGATGACAGTATTGCCAGAATGCAAGAGCAGTTTACTGTTTTTCTGCAAGGTATTCTCACCGAACCTGACCAGTGTATTGCTTACCTGCCTTTGTTATCTGAGCAGCAGCGGCGGGAAATTTTGCTGGAGTGGAATGATACTCAGGTTGATGATCCCCAGGATAAATGTATCCATCAGTTATTTGAGTCGCAGGTTGATCTGACCCCGGATGCAGTGGCGGTGGTGTTTGAAAATCAACAACTTACATATCATGAATTAAATTGTCGAGCTAATCAGTTGGCGCATTACTTGCAGTCTTTGGGTGTGGGAACAGATGTGCTGGTGGGTATTTGTGTAGAGCGTTCTTTAGAAATGGTGGTGGGATTACTGGGTATTCTCAAGGCGGGTGGGGCTTACGTGCCGCTTGACCCTGAGTATCCAACTGAGCGTTTGACTTTTATGTTGGCAGATGCTCAAGTTTCAGTCTTATTAACCCAACAGCATTTAGTCGAGAAATTACCTGAAAACCAAGAGCCTGTCGTCTGCTTAGATACCGACTGGCTGGTGATCTGTGAATCTAGTCAGGAGAGTCCAATCACTGAGGTACAACCTGGTAACTTAGCTTATGTGATTTATACCTCCGGTTCTACTGGCACACCCAAGGGGGTAATGCTCTCTCACAGTAACCTTTGCAACCATATGTCCTGGATGCAAGCAACATTCCCCCTGACGGAAAAAGACAAAGTATTGCAAAAAACTCCCTTTGGCTTTGATGCGTCAGTTTGGGAATTCTACGCTCCATTATTAGCCGGTGGACAGTTGTTAATAGCTAAACCAGGAGGTCATACTGATAGTGCTTATCTGTTAAGGTTAATTGCCCAACAGCAGGTAACGATTGTTCAACTTGTCCCATCTTTGTTACAAATGCTTTTAGAGCAGGGAGGAATCGAAACTTGTCACTCCCTCAAACACGTCTTCTGTGGAGGTGAAGTCTTACCAGTTGCTCTACTTGAAGGCTTGTTAAGCAAGCTAGATGTGAACTTACACAATCTTTACGGACCGACGGAAACTTGTATCGATGCAACTTTCTGCAATTGTCAGCGAGAGATATATGCACAAATTGTCCCCATTGGTCGCCCAATTTCCAATACCCAAATTTATATCCTTGACCAAAATTTACAAGCATTACCCGTTGGTGTACCAGGCGAATTGCATATAAGTGGAGCCGGATTAGCCAGAGGCTACCTCAATCGCCCCGAATTGACACAAGAGAAATTTATCGCCAATCCCTTTAGCACCTACCCTGGTTCCCGTCTCTACAAAACCGGGGACTTAGCCCGTTATTTGCCCAATGGCAATATAGAATACCTGGGACGCATTGATAATCAAGTAAAAATCCGTGGTTTCCGGATCGAATTAGCAGAAATTGAAGCGGTACTGAACCAAAGAGATGATGTACAGGTAGCTTGTGTGATCGCCCGTGAAGACGACCCTGGGAATAAACGGCTAGTAGGCTACATTGTGCCGTCTTCCCAGATGACTTGTACTGTTAGTGAATTACCGCAATTCCTCAAGACAAAACTGCCAGATTACATGGTTCCCAATATCTTTGTGATGCTGGATTCCCTCCCCTTAACCCCTAACGGTAAGATAAACCGTGGCGCTTTACCTGTTCCCGATTTACAGGGTCAAGGGACGGACAAATACGTAGCTCCACGCACCCCCACCGAAGAAATCCTGTCACTAATTTGGGCACAAGTCCTCAAACTAGAGCAAGTAGGTATTCATGATAACTTCTTTACCTTTGGCGGACACTCCCTACTAGCAACCCAATTGGTTTCTCGCATCCGCACTAGCTTCAAAGTAGAACTACCATTGCGTAGTTTATTTGCTGCACCGACAGTTGCTCAATTGTCGCCACATATTCAACGGTTGCAGCAACAAGAGTTAGAACTGACTTCCCCACCCATTTTACCAAGGGCCGAGAATGCAGAATTACCCTTGTCTTATGCCCAACAGCGGTTGTGGTTTTTAGACCAATTACAACCGAACAGTTCCTTATATAATATCCCCATAGCTTTGCGTCTAGTCGGAACTCTCAATCAAGCAGCCTTAGCACAAAGCTTAGAAGAAATTATTCATCGTCACGAAGCATTACGCACCAATTTCATTACAGTTGATGGTACACCAAGGCAAGTCATTCAAACAGCAACAAATTGGACAGTATCAGTTGTTAACTTCAGGCATTTATCCACCAGCGCACAAGAAATAGCTGCACAGCAATTGGCACAAAAACAAGCTATTCAATCCTTTGACTTGGCAAGTGAAGTATTAATCAGAGTAACATTAGTAGTGCTTTCTGAGACAGAACACCTGTTGAATGTGTGTATGCACCACATTGTCTCTGATGGCTGGTCAATGGGTGTGTTTGTCGCAGAACTGGCAGCATTATACAATGCTTATTCAATAGGTCTACCTTCTCTGCCAGACGCTACGCGAATACCTTTAACTCCACTGCCGATTCAGTACGCAGATTTTGCAATTTGGCAAAGAAACTGGTTAGTCGGAGATGTACTGCAAAGCCAACTGAATTACTGGCAACAACAACTAAAAGATGCCCCAGCCCTGTTAGTGCTGCCCACAGACCGACCCAGACCTGCTGTGCAAACCTTCGTAGGCGCATATCAAGATTTTGCTCTTTCTGTGGAATTAACTCAAGGGTTAATGCAACTGAGTCAGCAACAAGATTGTACTCTGTTTATGACGCTGTTGGCAGCGTTTGATACCCTACTTTATCGCTACACAGGAACAGAAGACATTTTGGTAGGGACTCCAATTGCTAACCGCGATCGCAGTGAAATAGAAGGGTTAATTGGCTTTTTTGTCAATACTTTAGTGATGCGGAGTAATTTATCGGAAAATCCCAGTTTTGCGGAATTACTCACTCGTGTTCGGTCTATGGCTTTATCCGCTTATGCTCATCAGAATTTGCCATTGGAAATGCTGGTGGAAGCATTGCAGCCAGAACGCGACCTTAGTCATACACCCCTATTTCAGGTGATGTTTGCCCTCCAGAATCCTTACCTGTCAGAAGTAGAGTTGAGTGGGTTAAGTATTAGTTCATTGCCAATAGAAGGTGCAACGGCAAAGTTTGATCTTACCTTAGCAATGGAGAACACAGGTAATGGATTGATTGGGGTGTGGGAGTACAATACTGACTTGTTTGATGCCAGCACTATTGAGCGCATGACTGGTCATTTTCTGACACTACTTTCGTCAATTGTGGCTAATCCTCTGGAACAGATTTCCCAATTACCTTTGTTAACAGAAGTTGAGCGACAGCAGTTATTAATTGAGTGGAATCATACTCAGGTAAATTATCCTGTTGATCAGTGTATTCATCAGTTATTTGAGTCGCAGGTAGAACGGACTCCAGATGCAGTGGCGGTGGTGTTTGAAGAGCAACAACTTACATATCATGAATTAAATTGTCGAGCTAATCAGTTGGCGCATTACTTGCAGTCTTTGGGTGTGGGAGCCGATGTGCTGGTGGGTATTTGTGTGGAGCGCTCTTGGGAGATGATTGTGGGATTACTGGGTATTCTCAAGGCGGGTGGGGCTTATGTGCCCCTTGACCCTGAGTATCCACCTGAACGGTTGAGTTTCATCCTCACAGACACTCAGGTGAAAGTGCTACTGACCCAACAGCAATTAGTCAACAAGCTACCAGCCCATACTGCACAGCTTGTCTGCTTAGATACCGACTTAGAAAAAATTACCCAAAACAGCAACTCCAACCCTGTAAATACTGCCACATCGCCTAATCTGGCATACGTCATCTACACTTCAGGTTCTACAGGTCAGCCTAAAGGTGTTTTAGTCAACCACCATCATGTAACTCGTCTGTTTGCCGCCACAAACTCTTGGTATAAATTTAATTCTCAAGATGTGTGGACAATGTTCCACTCCTATGCCTTCGACTTCTCTGTTTGGGAAATTTGGGGTGCATTGCTTTATGGTGGACGACTGGTAGTAGTGCCGTATTTATTGACGCGATCGCCTGAATCGTTCTATAAATTATTATCTCAAGAGCAGGTCACAATTCTCAATCAAACGCCTTCAGCTTTCCGCCAGTTAATTCAAGCAGAACAGTCAATCGGAATGAGCAATTTGAACCTCCGTCTCGTAATTTTTGGTGGAGAAGCTCTGGAACTCGAGAGTTTGCAACCCTGGTTTGAGCGCCACGGCGACCAGAAACCGCAGTTAGTGAATATGTACGGGATTACGGAAACTACTGTACACGTAACCTATCGTCCATTGAGCCTTGACGATTTAAATCGCACAGCTAGTGTTATTGGTCGCCCGATTCCCGACTTACAAGTGTATGTGCTAGACCAGCATTTACAACCAGTACCGATTGGAGTTCCAGGGGAGATGTACGTTGGTGGTGAGGGGGTGACTCGTGGCTATCTTCATCGTGACGAACTCACAGGACAACGGTTTATCTCCAACCCCTTCCAAAGAAGTAAGGGAGGAGAACGCCTTTATAGAACAGGAGACTTAGCCCGTTATTTGCCCAATGGCGAGTTAGAGTATTTAGGGCGAATTGACCAGCAAGTAAAGATTCGCGGCTTCCGCATTGAGTTGGGCGAAATTGAAGGATTACTGGCACAACATCCAGCCGTTTGGGAAAGTGTGGTGGTAGTCAGGGAGGATGAACCGAGCAACAAACGTCTGGTAGCTTACGTAGTACCGCAAGTGGCACAAGCTCCCACAACAGCAGAACTGCGTAGCTTCCTCAAGAAAAAGTTACCAGATTACATGATACCAAATGCAATAGTCATCTTGGAGTCTTTACCCCTCACGTCCAATGGCAAAATAGACCGTCGCTCCCTACCGGTTCCAGAATCACGCGCAGGAATAGAAGAGAGTTTAGTAGCACCCCGCACTCCCGTTGAAGAAAAATTGGCACAAATTTGGGCAAAAGTCCTGAGAGTAGAGCAAGTGGGGATTCATGACAACTTCTTTGAACTTGGCGGACACTCGCTACTAGCAACCCAATTGGTTTCACGCATCCGCACTAGCTTCAAAGTAGAACTACCGTTGCGTAGTTTATTTGCGGCACCGACAGTTGCCGAATTAGCACCATTGATTCAGCAGTTACAGCAACAAAACATAGAAATAAAAGTACCACCCATCTTACCAAGGAAAAAGAATGCAAAATCATAATGAAGAATTACCACTATCTTATGCTCAACAGCGTTTGTGGTTTTTAGACCAGTTACAGCCGAACAGTCCCTTATACAACATACCTTTAGCTTTGCGTCTAGTAGGAACTCTCAATCGAGCAGCCTTGGCACAAAGCTTAAAAGAAATTATTGATCGTCACGAAGCCTTACGCACCAATTTCATGACAATTGATGGACAACCAGCACAAATCATTCAAACAGAAATAAATTGGACAGTATCAGTTGTTGACTTGCAGCATTTATCTACACTTGTACTGAGCGAAGTCGAAGTAACCGAACAAGAAAGTGCTTCACAGCAATTGGCACAAAAACAAGCAATTCAACCCTTTGATTTAGCAAGTGAATCGTTAGTCAGAGCGACATTAGTCGTACTATCCGAGACAGAACACTTACTATTAGTGTGTATGCACCACATTGTCAGTGATGGCTGGTCTATGGGTGTGTTTGCTCATGAACTAGCGGCACTGTATAATGCTTATACTCAAGGTCAGCGAACACCGTTAGAGCCATTACCAATTCAATACGCAGATTTTGCAATTTGGCAAAGAGAGTTGTTGCAAGGGGATTTGCTGCAAAGCCAATTGAGTTACTGGCAACAACAACTAAAAGAGGCACCAGCGTTATTATCCCTACCCACAGACAGACCCAGACCTGCTGTGCAAACCTTCGTTGGCGCACATCAAAAGTTTGCACTTTCAGTTGAGTTAACTCAAAAGTTGACAAAACTGAGTCAGGAGCAGGAAGTAACACTATTCATGACATTGTTGGCAGCATTTGATACCCTACTTTACCGCTACACAGGACAATCAGACATTGTGGTAGGGGCTCCTATAGCCAACCGCAATTACGGTGAAATAGAAGCATTAATTGGCTTTTTTGTCAATACATTGGTGATGCGTACCAACTTGGAAGGGAATCCTCGATTTAGTGAATTACTGACTCGTGTTCGGTTAATGGCAATGGATGCATACTCTCATCAGGATTTACCTTTTGAAATGCTAGTTGAGGCATTGCAGCTAGAACGGGATCTCAGCTATACACCGCTGTTTCAGGTAGTGTTTGGCCTTCAGAATGCTCCTAACTCTCAAGTAGAGTTGACTGGATTAACTGTTAGTCCATTGGTAGTAGAAAGTGTAACTGCCAAGTGTGATCTTACCTTAGCAATGGAGAACACAGGTACTGGACTAATTGGTGTGTGGGAGTATAACACTGACTTGTTTGATACAGGCACTATTGAGCGGATGACTGGTCATTTTGTCACCTTACTTGAGGGAATTGTGGCGAATCCCCTTGAGCGAATTTCCCAATTACCTCTGCTGACAGAAGTTGAGCAGCAGCAGTTATTGGTAGAGTGGAATGATACACAAGTAGACTATCCCCAAGATAAGTGTATCCATCAGTTATTTGAGGAGCAGTGTTTGAGGACACCCGATGCTGTGGCGGTGGTGTTTGAGAATCAACAACTTACATATCACGAGTTGAATTGTCGCGCTAACCAGTTGGCACATTACTTGCGCTCTCATGGAGTGGGAGCAGATGTATTGGTGGGTATTTGTGTAGAGCGATCGCTAGAGATGATCGTGGGACTATTAGCCATTTTCAAGGCGGGCGGTGCTTATGTGCCACTTGACCCAGAGTATCCACAAAAGCGGATTCAGTTCATGCTAAAAGATTCTGGGACATCGGTGTTACTCACCCAAAGTTTCCTCCTAGACCAATTACCTATAGCTGAACAGCAAAATCCCTACCAAGTAATTTGTTTAGATCAGGAAAGTTTTAGTTCGGAGTTAACCGATAATCCCAATCCTCAAAGTACACCTAATAATTTAGCTTACGTCATCTACACCTCTGGTTCGACAGGACGACCTAAAGGTGTAATGATTGAACATCAGGCACTGGTAAATTTAAGCTTGGCTTGGTGCAAAACTTTTCAAGTTCAATCCCAAAGCCGTTTGCTTCAGTTTGGGTCTTTTAGCTTTGATCTATCTGTGGCTGAAATTGCTACTACCTTCGTCAGTGGTGCTTGCTTGTATCTTCCAAACATTGAAACCTTGTTACCAAGTCAAGTCTTGGTTGACTTTTTAGCTGATCACAAGATTTCCCATAGTTTTTTATCTCCTTCGGCGTTGTCTGTCTTACCTCAAGCGACCTTACCCGATTTGCAATATCTAAGCGTTGGTGGTGAAGCTTCCTCAGCAGAATTAGTAGAACGGTGGGGAACGGGACGGCGTTTTTTCAACGCCTACGGACCTACGGAGTCTACGGTTGCAGCGACGATAGCAATTTGTCAACCCAATGGAAGAAAACCGCCCATCGGTCGTCCAATCGCCAACGCGCAAATCTACATTTTAGACGAATATCTGCAACTAGTTCCCGTTGGTGTACCAGGAGAATTGCACATCGGTGGTGCGGGGTTAGCACGAGGCTACCTCAACCGACCTGAATTGACACAAGAGAAATTTATCCCCAATCCCTTTGACAATTCAAAATTTAAAATACCCTACAGAAACGCCAAAGACGTACAAAATTCAAAATTATATAAAACTGGGGACTTAGCCCGTTATCTACCAGATGGCAACATTGAATACCTGGGACGCATCGACAATCAGGTAAAAATTCGTGGCTTCCGCATTGAATTGGGAGAAATTGAAGCAGTACTAAGTCAACTAGGCGATGTCCAAGCATCTTGCGTCATTGTTCGCGAAGATATAACCGGGGATAAACGCCTAGTTGCTTACATCGTGCCACAAAAAGAGGTGACACCGACAGTTACTGAACTGCGACAATTCCTAAAAGCCAAGCTACCAGAATATATGGTACCTAATGCTTTCGTCATTTTAGAATCTCTGCCACTAACTCCCAATGGTAAAATCGACCACCGCGCTTTACCCACACCAGATTTACACAGCGAACTCAAACACAAATATGTAGCCCCGCGCACTCCAGTTGAGGAAATACTGGCACAAATTTGGGCGCAAGTGCTGAAAGTAGAGCAAGTGGGGATAGAAGATAACTTCTTTACCTCCGGAGGACACTCACTCCTAGCAACACAACTGGTTTCACACATCCGCAACATTTTCCAAGTGGAACTACCATTGCGGGAGTTATTTGCTGCACCGACAATAGCCGAATTGATGCCATTGATTCAGCATTTACAACAACAAGACTTAGAACTAACTTCCCCACCCATCTTACCAAGGGCAGAGAATGCAGAATTACTATTATCATTTGCTCAAAATCGGCTGTGGTTTTTAGACCAGTTCGAGCCGAACAGTGCCTTATACAACATACCCATAGCTTTACGTCTAGTCGGAACTCTCAATCAAGCAGCCTTAGAACAAAGCTTACAAGAAATTATTCATCGCCACGAAGCCTTACGCACCAATTTAATTACAGTTGATGGACAACCAAGACAAATCATTCAAACAGCAACAAATTGGACACTAGCAGTTGTTGACTTGAAGCATTTATCGACAACTGCACAAGAAATAGCTGCACAGCAATTAGTACAACAACAAGCTCTGCAACCCTTTGACCTAGAAAAACAGGCATTAGTGAGAGCGACATTAGTAGTGCTGTCTGTGACAGAGCATCTATTTTTAGTGTGTATGCACCATATTGTCTCTGATGGCTGGTCTATGGGGGTGTTTGTCCAAGAACTAGCGACCCTGTACAATGCTTATTCAATAGGTCAACCTGCCAATCTCGCACCACTGCCGATTCAGTACGCAGATTTCGCCTTATGGCAGAGACAGTGGTTAGCCGGGGATGTATTACAAAACCAATTGAATTATTGGCAACAACAACTAAAAGATGCACCAGCCCTATTATCACTCCCCACAGACCGACCCAGACCTGCGGTGCAAACCTTCGCCGGCGCATATCATGAGTTTGCACTCTCTGTTGAGTTAACTCAAAAACTGACAAAACTGAGTCAGGAACAAGGGGTGACGTTGTTCATGATGTTGTTGGCAGCCTTTGATACCCTACTTTATCGCTACACAGAACAATCAGATATTTTAGTGGGGACACCAATTGCTAACCGCAATCGCAGTGAAATAGAAGGGTTAATTGGCTTTTTTGTCAATACTTTAGTTTTACGGACTGATTTATCAGGTAATCCCAGTTTTGCGGAATTACTCACTCGTGTTCGGTTGATGGCGATGGATGCTTATGCTCATCAGGATTTACCCTTTGAAATGTTGGTGGAAGTATTGCAGCCAGAACGCGACCTCAGCCATGCACCACTGTTTCAGGTAGATTTTCTCCTCCAAAATGATCCCCTATCGACCGTAGAGTTGACTGGGTTAACTGTCAGTCCATTGCCAATAGAAAGCGCAACGGCAAAATTTGATCTTACATTAGGAATGCAGAACACAGGTAATGGACTAGTGGGAGTGTGGGAGTACAACACCGACTTGTTTGACCATAGCACCATCGAGCGCATGAAGGGTCATTTTGTCACAATGCTGGAAGCAATTGTAGCGAATCCCCAAGAGCGAATTGACCAATTGCCAATGCTAACAGCAGTTGAGCAACAGCAGTTATTTGTAGAATGGAACGATACTCAAGCCGATTATCCCCAAGATAAATGTATTCATCAGTTGTTTGAAGAGCAGGTTAAGTTTAGCCCAGATGCAGTAGCAGTAATATTTGAAAATCAACAATTAACTTATGGTGAGTTGAACACCCAAGCCAATCAATTAGCACACCACCTACAATCTTTAGGTGTCAGACCAGAGGTTTTGGTGGGGATTTATTTAGAGCGATCGCTATCCATCATCGTCACATTATTAGCCATCCTCAAAGCCGGTGGCGGTTATGTGCCCCTGGACCCTGATTATCCCCAGCAGCGTTTAGCTGACATATCTGAGGATTCACAATTCTCTGTGCTAATCACACAGCAAAAATTACTCAATTCTCTACCAGTACAAGGAGTAAAAATCATTGTCTTGGATACAGAATCTGAGATGCTGACGAATCAAAGTCAAGTAAATCCGGTCAGTGAGGTCAAACCAGAAAACTTAGCTTGTCTATTGTACACTTCTGGGTCTACCGGCAAACCCAAAGGCGTAATGCTGACTCACGCAGCTTTAGTTAACCATAGCAGTGCAATTAGTGAAGTATTTGGTTTAACTAGCGGCGATCGCGTGTTGCAATTTGCGTCCTTCAGCTTTGATGTAGCGGCGGAAGAAATATTCCCCACTTGGTACAAAGGCGCAACGGTGGTATTAAGACCCACACAAATGTTCCCTGACTTTGCCAGCTTGAGCCAATTTATTGCCCAAGAAAGTCTCAGCGTCTTAAATATTACTCCAGCCTATTGGCATGAATGGGCAGTAGCTGTATCTCAAGACAATGCAACTGTACCGCCAAGTCTGCGGTTAGTGGCGGTGGGTGGGGATGCAGTTCTCCTGGAAACAGTGACAATATGGCGACAAGTAGTAGGCGATCGCGTCAATTGTCTAAATGTCTACGGTCCAACCGAAGCATCTGTAACAGCCATAGTCCATGACCTACTCCATCCTCAATCAGAAACAGCCAACTCAGTGCTGATTGGTCGTCCCATTGCCAATACACAAGCCTACATCCTTGACCGTCATCTGCAACCCGTACCAGTGGGAGTCAAAGGTGAACTGCACCTGTGTGGTGTTCGTTTAGCAAGAGGTTATCTCAACCGCCCAGAACTGACGGAGGAAAAATTTATTCCCAACCCCTTCAGTGGCAGCAGAGGGGCAGAAATTCTAGCTAATTCCCAGTCCCCAGTCCCCAGTTCCCGACTTTATAAAACCGGGGACTTAGCCCGCTATTTGCCAGATGGTAACATTGAGTGCTTTGGACGCATCGACAATCAAGTAAAAATTCGGGGATTCCGCATCGAGTTGGGAGAAATTGAAGCGGTACTAAACCAATATATTGATGTGCAGACATCTTGTGTGATCATCCGCGAAGATACCCCAGGGGATAAATATTTAGTTGCCTACGTAGTACCATATCCCGAAAAAATACCCACAATTAGCGAACTGCGTCAATTCCTCTCTAGGAATCTGCCTCTTTACATGGTGCCCCAGGCTTTCGTATTTCTGGACTTTCTCCCACTAACACCAAACCGCAAAGTAGACCGTCGCGCCCTACCAGCACCAGATTTATCCAGCAACAGAACAGACAAATATGTTCCCCCACGCACCCCCACCGAAGAAATGCTGGCACAGATTTGGGCGCAAGTGTTGAAAGTGGAGCAAGTCGGCATTCATGATAACTTCTTTGAACTTGGGGGACACTCCCTACTGGCAACGCAATTGGTATCCCGCATCCGTTCCCACTTCCAAGTAGAACTACCATTGCGAAGCCTGTTTGCAGCAGCAACAGTTGCCCAATTAGCTGATCTGATTGGGCAGTCACAGCGACAAAACTTAGAAATAACAGTACCACCAATTTTACCAAGGGCAGAGAATGCAGAATTATCATTGTCTTATGCCCAACAACGGTTATGGTTTTTAGACCAGTTACAGCCCAACAGTTCCTTATACAACATACCCTTAGCTTTGCGTCTAGCAGGATTTCTCGAAGTTGCAGCCCTAGAACAAAGCTTAGAAGAAATTATTTATCGCCATGAAGCGTTACGCACCAACTTCATCACCATTGATGGAAAACCCACTCAAATCATTCAAACAGTCAGGAATTGGCAACTATCAGTAATTGAATTGCAACATCTGCCAAGATTGGAGCAAGAAACATCTGCACAGGAATTGGCAATTACACAGGCTATTCAACCCTTTGACTTGGCCAGCGGTTCCCTACTGAGAGCAACATTAGTCGTACTGTCCGAGACAGAACACATATTGTTAATTTGTATGCACCACATTGTCAGTGATGAATGGTCTATGGGGGTGTTTATTCAGGAACTGGCAACATCTTATAATGCTTATGCTCAAGGTCAGTCTGCCAATACCGCACCACTACCGATTCAGTACGCCGATTTTGCAATTTGGCAAAGACAGTGGTTAGTCGGGGAGGTACTACAAAGCCAATTGAGTTACTGGAAACAACAACTAAAAGATGCACCAGCTTTATTGTCCCTTCCCACCGACAGGCCCAGACCTGCTGTGCAAAAATTCCTGGGCGCGTATCAAGAGTTTGCACTTTCTCTGGAATTAACTCAAGGCTTAATGCAACTGAGTCAGCAACAAGGGGTAACTTTGTTCATGACGCTGTTGGCAGGGTTTGATACATTACTTTACCGCTATACCGGACAATCAGATATTTTGGTGGGGACACCAATTGCTAACCGCAATCACAGCGAAATAGAAGGGTTAATTGGCTTTTTTGTGAATACTTTAGTGATGCGGACTGATTTATCGGCAGATCCTAGTTTCTCATCATTACTGGGGCGTGTTCGGGAAATGGCGCTGTCCGCCTACGCTCATCAGGATTTGCCGTTTGAAATGCTGGTGGAAGCATTACAGCCCCAAAGAAACCTCAGCCATACACCCCTGTTCCAGGTGGCATTTGTGTTCCAGAATGCGCCTAACTCTCAAGTAGAACTGACTGGGTTAACTGTTAGTCCACTGGTTGTAGAAAGCACAACTGCCAAGTTTGATCTTACCTTAGCAATGGAGAACACAGGGACTGGACTGGTGGGAGTGTGGGAATATAACACTGATTTGTTTGATAGCAGCACCATCGAGCGGATGGCGAGTCATTTTGTGACACTACTTGAGGGAATTGTAGCGAATCCCTTTGAGCGAATTTCCCAATTACCTCTGTTGACAGCAGTTGAGCAGCAGCAGTTATTAATTGAGTGGAATGATACACAAGTAGACTATCCCCAAGATAAGTGTATCCATCAGTTATTTGAGGAGCAGTGTTTGAGGACACCCGATGCTGTGGCTGTGGTGTTTGAGAATCAACAACTTACATATCACGAGTTGAATTGTCGAGCTAATCAGTTAGCGCATTACTTGCAGTCTTTGGGTGTGGGTGCGGATGTACTGGTAGGGTTGTGTGTAGAGCGATCGCTAGAAATGATCGTGGGACTACTTGCAATTCTCAAAGCCGGGGGCGCTTATGTGCCACTTGACCCAGATTATCCCCAAGAGCGTTTGAACTTGATCTTAGAAGATGCTCAAGTTTCAGTCTTATTGATTCAACAACATCTAGTTGAGAAATTACAACAGCATCAGGCGCATATCGTCTGCTTAGATAGCGATGGGGAAAAAATTGCTCAAAACAGCAACTCAAATCCTCTCAATATCGCCACACCAAGTAACCTAGCTTATGTCATCTACACTTCGGGTTCTACAGGTAAGCCCAAGGGCGTTTTAGTCAACCACTCTCATGTAGTGCGTCTGTTTGCAGCCACAGACTCTTGGTATAACTTTAACTCTCAAGATGTGTGGACAATGTTCCACTCTTATGCATTTGATTTCTCTGTCTGGGAAGTTTGGGGTGCATTGCTATATGGTGGACGACTGGTAGTAGTGGGATATTTAGTAACGCGATCGCCCAAATCCTTCTATGAATTACTATGTCAAGAGAAAGTTACAATTCTCAATCAAACACCATCAGCTTTCCGTCAGTTGATTCCAGCAGAACAGTCAATTGCAACTGTTGGAGATTTGAACTTGCGCCTGGTAATTTTCGGAGGAGAGACTTTAGAACTCAATAGTTTGCAGCCTTGGTTTGACCGACACGGCGACCAGTCGCCCCAGTTAGTGAATATGTACGGGATTACAGAAACCACTGTACATGTAACTTATCGTCCATTGAGCAAAGCCGATTTGCATGGTAAAGCAAGTGTAATTGGTCGTCCGATTGGGGACTTACAGGTGTATGTGCTGGATGAACATTTACAGCCAGTGCCGATTGGGGTTGCGGGTGAGATGTACGTTGGTGGTGCTGGGGTGACTCGTGGCTATCTCAATCGCGCCGAACTGACAGCACAACGGTTTATCTCTAATCCCTTTAATGGCAACTCCGAGCAGCTACTATATAAATCCGGTGACTTAGCTCGTTATCTGCCGAATGGCGAATTGGAGTATTTAGGGCGAATTGACAATCAAGTAAAAATTCGTGGCTTCCGCATTGAGTTGGGCGAAATTGAAGCTGCGCTGTCCCAGCTAAGAGAAGTACGGGAAGTAGTGGTCGTAGCACGGTCAGACCAACCGGATAACAAACGCCTGGTAGCTTATGTTGTACCGCAACAGAAAAACCTCGAATCATCAAAGAAACCAGAAAAATTATCAACAGACAAAGTAGAGCTATGGCCATCTATAGCTGAATACTATGTCTATGACGACTTGCTGTATTACGCTATGACCAATGACCATCGACGTAACGATAGTTATAAAGTCGCTATTAATCAATTGGTCAAAGATAAAATAGTCGTTGAAATTGGCACAGGTAAAGATGCAATCTTATCCAGATTTTGTGTCCAAGGGGGTGCCAATAAAATTTATGCAATTGAAAGAAATGAGGAAACCTGCCGCCAAGCAAGAGCTTGTATTGAAAAGTTAGGTTTAGCAGACAAAATCACAGTCATTCATGGAGATGCAACTTTAGTTGATATCCCAGAACTCGCTGATGTCTGCGTTTCCGAAATCGTGGGAGCAATTGGTGGCTCTGAAGGAGCAGCAGTAATTATTAATAACGCGAGAAGATTTCTCAAGCCTGATGGTTTGATGATTCCTGAAAGAAGCATTACTAAGATGGCGGCTGTCACTCTCCCAGATGAAATATTACACAATCCTAAATTTGCTGAAATTCCGGCATATTACACCAAAAAAATCTTTGAGGAAGTCGGATATCCATTTGACTTAAGGGTATGTATTAAGAAATTTTCCCAAGCAAATGTTCTATCCACTGTGGATGTTTTGGAAGACTTGAACTTCAATGAATATATTAGCCCAGAATTTTCCCATGAAGTTCAATTGGAAATTCACAAAAATGGGCGAATGAATGGATTTTTGGTATGGCTGAATTTGCATACTATTGCCGGAGAAGAAATAGATATTCTCGAACATGAATATTGCTGGCTTCCTGTTTATTTACCATTATTTGAACCGGGGATTGAGGTTGAGTACGGTGATGTCATTCAAGCAGTTTGTTCCAGGACACTTTGCGAAAATAATCTCAACCCAGATTATGCAATTAAAGGTCGTCTGCTGAAAAAGAATGGAGAAAATATTAACTTTGAATATGTCTCCTATCACTATAAAAATAATTTCCGGCAAACACGTTTCTATCAACGATTATTTGCTGATTATGGCAATGTAAAAAATAATTACCCCGATAATTTAGCTCGATATTTGAGAGCTAATCTTAAGAAACTCTTGCCCGACTACATGATACCCTCCAGCTTTGTGGTGCTAGAGAACTTGCCCTTAACACCAAACGGCAAGATAGACCACCTTGCCCTGCCAAAACCAGAGCTAACTGTTCTAAGTGAAGCTGATTATGTCATGCCAAATACAGAAGCAGAAAAAATCATTGCTGCTATTTGGCAAAAAATACTACAAATAGAAAAGGTGGGTCTTGAGGATAATTTCTTTGAACTTGGAGGACATTCTCTACTAGCAACTCAGGTAATCTCTCGCTTGCAGGAAGCTTTTGGAATTTCGTTGCCGTTACGCTATATCTTTGAATCACCGACAGTTGCCCAGTTAAGTGAGGTGATATTAAGTCAGCTAGAAACTGGTTCAGGTTTGACGGTGCCAGCCATCGCACCTGTTGACCGAGACAGAGACATACCTCTATCGTGGGCGCAGGAACGCCTGTGGTTTGTAAATCAGTTGGAAGGTGAAAGTAGTGCTTACACAATAGATTTCACCATGCGGCTGGTGGGGAATCTCAATGTCAAAGCTTTAGAGCAAGCTTTTGCGGCGATCGGGCAACGTCATGAACCGCTGCGGACTCAGTTTAAGATTAAGGATAATAAGCCGGTGCAGGCGATCGCACCCAGTATGACCATCACCCTACCAGTGGTGGATTTACAAAATCTCCAAGACCCCACCAAACAAGTAGAGGAACTGGCGACAGCAGAAGCCTGTAAACCCTTCGATTTGGCTAATGGTTCAGTGCTGCGAGTCAAGCTTTGGCAAGTTGCGCCCGACGAGTATGTATTGCTACTAGCGATTCACCATATTGCAGCTGATGGTTGGTCAATGGGCATTTTGATCGATGAACTCTCAGCCTATTACCGCAGCTTTTCAACGGGTAGTTCTGTTGAATTACCAGAATTATCCATACAGTATGCCGACTTCGCTGTCTGGCAGCGTCAGTGGCTGACAAATCAAGTATTAGAGTGTCAATTAAGCTACTGGAAGCAACAGTTAACAGGTGCGCCACCTCTATTAGAATTACCCACAGACCGCCCCCGCCCAGCTATACAAACTTTCCGAGGCGGTACAGAGCAACTGCAACTAGATAGCCAGCTAACCCAGCAGCTGAAAAAGCTCTCTCAAAAGTCTGGAAGCACTCTGTTTATGACACTGTTGGCGGGTTTTGTAGTGTTACTGTCTCGTTACAGTGGACAAACAGATTTGGTGGTTGGCTCACCGATCGCTAATCGCAATCGCCAAGAAATCGAACCATTAATTGGCTTTTTTGTCAATACATTGGCGCTAAGATTCGATCTTTCCCCAGAACCGAGCTTTGAAGCCTTACTAGCGCAGGTGCGAAAAGTTACTCAAAACGCCTACGAGCATCAGGATTTACCCTTTGAAATGTTAGTGGAAGAGTTGCAACTGGAGCGGAACTTGGATCGCAATCCCTTGACGCAGGTGGTATTTGCCCTCCAGAATGCGCCAACTGCGCCTTGGGATTTTCCTGGTGTCAGGGTCCAGGATATGCCTTCAGGACTGGACTCGGTTCGAGTTGACCTAGAACTTTACTTGTGGGACGTACCAGAAGGTCTGGGAGGCTTTTGCTCGTATAACAGGGATTTGTTTGATGGGACAACTATTGCCCGGATGATGCAAAATTTTGTAACTTTATTAGGGGCAATTGTTGACAATTCCCAACAATCGGTGGCTTTACTACCCTTGCTAACAGAGGGCGATCGCCATCAACTATTAAAGGAATGGAATGATACCCAAACCGATGATCCCTACCACAAGTGTATTCATCAATTAGTAGAAGAAAAGGCAGAACAGACTCCCGATGCAATCGCAGTAGTCTGTGGAAATCAACAACTGACCTATGCACAGTTGAACAATCGCGCTAATCAGTTAGCTCATTACCTGCGGTCTTTGGGGCTAGAAACCGAGCAGTTGGTGGGGATTTGTGTAGAGCGATCGCCCTTAATGCTCGTGGGAATTTTAGGAATTCTCAAAGCAGGCGGTGCTTACGTGCCGCTTGACCCTGAGTATCCCCAAGAACGTCTGAGCTTGATGTTAGAGGACAGTCAAGTTTCGTTACTGCTGACCCAATGGACACTCATTGAAAAATTACCCCAACATCCAGCCAAACCTGTATTTTTAGATGAAATTTGGCAACAAATTGCCCAAAACAGCCAAGAAAATCTCACGGGAATCGTCACTGCTGCTAACTTAGCCAATGTAATTTATACTTCTGGGTCTACAGGTAAACCGAAAGGGGTAATGGTTGAGCATCAAGGATTGTGCAACCTAGCTCAAGCTCAGATTCAGGCTTTTGGTTTGCATTCTGATAGTCGAATTCTCCAGTTTGCTTCCTTGAGTTTTGATGCTTGTATATCAGAAATTTTGATGTCCTTGGGATCGGGAGGGACACTTTATCTAGGAAGCAAAGATTCTCTAATGCCCGGTACGCCCTTAATTGAGCGATTACGAGATTATGCCATTACCCATATCACCCTACCACCATCGGCATTAGCTGTTCTGCATAAAGTCGAACTGACTACCCTGCAAACCATAATTGTCGCGGGAGAAGCCTGTGCGGTTGAACTTATCAAACAATGGTCAGCGGGGCGCAATTTCTTTAATGCTTATGGACCGACAGAAGGAAGCGTCTGTGCAACTCTGGCAAAATGCACCCCTTTCGACCCAAAAGTTACCATTGGTCGTCCCATTGCCAACGTCCAAGTTTACATTTTAGACTCCCAGTTACAGCCTGTACCGATTGGTGTACCAGGAGAATTACATATTGCTGGCGTTGGGGTAGCCAGAGGCTATCTCAACCGACCAGAATTAACCCAAGAGAAATTTATCTCCAATCCCTTTGGCCCATCAAAATTGTATAAAACCGGGGATTTAGGTCGTTATTTAGCGGATGGGACGATTGAATACCTGGGACGCATCGACAATCAAGTGAAGATTCGGGGTTTTCGCATAGAACTGGGTGAAATTGAAGCAGTTGCAAGCCAACACCCCTTAGTACAGGAAAGTGTCGTCATAGCAAGAGAAGACATCCCTGGTGATAAACGTCTGGTGGCTTATTTAGTTCCGGCTCTCCAGGGTCAAGTTTTACCAGAACAGTTGGCGCAATGGCAAGGCGAGTATGTTAGTGATTGGCAAAAACTCTATGAACAATCCTATAGCCAACAGCAAACCCCAACAGATGACCCCACCTTCAATATTAGTGGTTGGAACAGTAGTTATACTGGCAAAGCCATTCCCGATTCAGAAATGCGGGAGTGGGTTGAGAGTACGGTGAGCCGAATTTTGCTAGGGAAACCGCAGCGAGTGTTAGAAATTGGTTGCGGTAGTGGGTTATTGCTATTTCGCGTTGCTCCCCATTGTCAAGAATATTGGGGAGCGGATTATTCCTCAGCAACTATTCGCAATCTGGAGCGATTATGTGGGGAGATCCAGGGTCTAGAAAATGTCCGCCTGCTACACAAAACAGCAGATAACTTTGAAGGTATCCCCCAAGGAGCCTTTGATACGGTGGTTGTGAACTCAGTAGTACAGTATTTTCCCAGTGTGGACTATCTGTTACAGGTTTTAGAAGGGGCAATGACAGCGATCGCCTCTCAAGGTAAGATATTCGTGGGGGATGTCCGTAGTTTACCCTTGCTCTTGCCATACCATGCCGCCGTACAGTTAGCCCGCGCCGAGTCTGACAAAACCGTTGAACAATGGCAACAGCAGGTACATCAGACTGTGGCTGCCGAAGAAGAACTACTCATTGATCCCAGATTTTTCATTGCTCTACAACAACGTTTTCCCCAGATTACTTGGGTAGAGATTCAACCTAAGCGCGGTCATGCTCAAAATGAGTTAACCCAATTCCGCTATGATGTCACTCTGCATCTAAGTACTAATGTGGAGAAAAGGGCAGTTCCTTGGTTAAATTGGCAACTTGACCAACTTTCGTGGACACAATTACAAGATCAGCTCAAGTTGGTTCAGCCAGAATGGTTAGGAATCAGAGATGTACCTAATCAACGGCTACAACAGGCGCGGCAGGTTTTAGGCTGGTGGGAAAATCCTCCTGCCGCCTCTACGGTGGGAGAACTGCGACAACGGTTAGCCGCACAGCCAATGGTGGGGATCAATCCTGAGCAAATTTGGCAGATAGGAGAGGAGTTAGGCTACACAGTCCACCTCAGTTGGTGGGAAAGTAGTCAGGATGGTTGTTTTGATGTGGTATTGAGCCGTAACAGTTCAACGCCAGTTTCTGATATACAATCATACCCAAGTTTTTGGGAGCATGAGACAATTACAACTAAACCCTGGACTGACTATACGAACAATCCCCTCTATGGTAAGTTAGTCCAGAAGCTTGTGCCGCAAGTGCGGGAATTTATCCAACAAAAGCTACCCAATTACATGATTCCTCAAGCTTTTGTCCTGCTAAATGCTTTACCCTTAACTCCCAATGGTAAAGTAGATCGTCGCGCATTACCTACACCTGATACAGCTTCCAGAAATCTGGGAACGGGTTTTGTCTCACCTCGCACTCCTATTGAAGCTCAAATGGCACAAATCTGGAGTGAAGTTTTGGGATTGGAACGCATTGGGGTTAAGGATAATTTCTTTGAACTAGGCGGACATTCTCTATTAGCCACTCAGGTGATCTCTCGTTCCCGCGATATTTTCTCGGTGGAATTGTCCTTACAAAATTTGCTGGAGTATCCAACTATCGTCAATTTAGCCCAAATGATTGAGGTACTTGGGGTTAGTCAAATATCTATTACCGAAACCCCAGAAGATTACGAAGAGGGAGAATTATAGAAAAATTTCCCCGCTTTCAAAGTAGGTAGCTCATCACTTTGTTGCGAAAATCAAAGCCCAAAAAGCTGATAATTTCGTAGGGTGGGCACTCAGGGGGAACGGTAGAGGGCAATACGGCTCAGATAGGGTTGGGGAATGTGGGGGGTGTGAAAGAATAATTGTTGGTGCGATTCGTTGTTATATTTTTATAAAATTTAAACCGATGAAAACAGTTAATTTTTTGTCTCATCTCAATGATTTAGGAATAAATGTCTGGGTGGAAAATGATAAGCTGCGTTATCGTTCACCCAAGGGAGTAATAATTCCAGAATTACTGCAAGAGTTAAAAGAGCGTAAAGAGGAATTAATCGCTTTCTTGCGCCAACAAGCGGAGGATTTAAATCAAGCAGAAACCTATGATGTCGTAATTTGTGGTGGTGGATTAGCGGGTTTAACTTTAGCAAGACAGTTAAAATTGCAAAAGCCTAATATGGCGATCGCCGTGCTTGATAAAATGTCTGGTCTTTCACCAGAAGCTAGTTTTAAGGTGGGAGAGTCAACGGTTGAAGTGGGAGCTTTTTATTTAGCGAATACTCTGCAATTAACCGATTACTTTGAAGAACAACATTTAGTTAAACTGGGATTACGATATTTCTTTAACAATAGTGCTACCAATTTCCAAGAAAGACCAGAACTAGGACTATCAGAGTTTCATGCTCCCAATTCTTATCAAATAGATCGGGGAAAATTGGAAAATGATTTGCGCCAGTTTAATATGGAAGCGGGAGTAGAATTACGGGAAGGTTGTTTAGTTAATGAAATTGCTCTCGCGGAAGGATTACAGCAACATCATAAAGTTGTTTATACCCAAGGTGATGGAGATAATAGAAAAAACAAAATCATTAAAGCAAGGTGGGTAGTTGATGCAATGGGTCGCCGTCGATTTCTGCAAAGGAAACTGGGTTTAGATAAACCTAATAATGATAACTTTGGTGCTGTTTGGTTTCGGGTTAATGGTCGCTTTGATATCGGCGATTTTGTCCCTAGCAGTGAAGAAAAATGGCATAATCGTGTTCCCAACAAAAATCGTTATTATTCTACGAATCATTTATGCGGTGAAGGCTACTGGGTTTGGACAATTCCTTTATCTACTGGTCATACCAGTATCGGGATTGTGGCTCGTCAAGACATTCATCCTTTGAAGAATTATTATAACTACGAATTGGCTTACCAATGGTTACAGAAAAACGAACCTGTTTTGGCTTGTCACTTAAAAGATAAAGAGCCTGAAGACTTTAGGAAAATGCCCAAATATAGCTACTCATCTAAACAAGTATTTTCCTCGAATCGTTGGGCTTGTGTGGGTGAAGCTGGAACATTTCCCGATCCATTTTATTCTCCAGGTACAGATAATATTGGATTTGGTAATTCATTAACGACCCAGTTAATCGCACTCGATTTGGAAGATAAACTTACCAAAGAAAAGGTTGAAGATGCTAATTATTTTTACATAAGCTATAGCGATGGGGTCACGTTAAATATTCAAAATGCCTATAACTGTCTGGGAAATGGGATAGTAATGGCGACAAAATTCATCTGGGATACTTTGTCAGGATGGACATTTAGTGGTTTGATGATGTTTAATTCTATCTTCCTTGATCAGGATTTTAGAACAAGAGTTCAAGAGATAAATAGCAAATTTTTCCCCCTTTCCTATCGGATGCAACAGTTATTTAGAGATTGGGCGAATAAATCTTTAAATCGGGTTAACTTTGAATTTATTGATTATTTAGCGATTCCTTTTGTTGATGAACTGCGAACCCGTAATTTAAAATCTAACAAAACTAAGTCGGAAATCATTGAAAATTATCTCAGTAGCCTCAAATTATTGGAGGAAGTGGCGCAAGTTATGTTTCACTTAGCCCTAGAAGATACCATGCCAGATATGTTATCTAAAGTTAACTCTAATTCATGGTTAAATGCCTGGGCAATTAGTCTAGATATTAGTAAATGGGAGGCGGATGGACTTTTTACTCCTAAGAGCGAACCGCGCAATTTAAACTTGATTAAACAACAGCTTTGGGAGGCAATTGGCAAGTGAAAGTAGTAGAGTTTTTATCTTATTTAAATAGTTTAGATATCAAAGTTTGGCTGGAGGAGCAGAAGCTACGATATCAGGCTCCCAAGGGAGTAATGACATCAGAAATTAAGCAAGCAATCGGGACTAGAAAATCTGAAATTCTGGACTTTTTAAAACAAGCAAAAACGCCGACGAATACTGCTGAATTAGCGATTATTCCTGTCTCACGGGATGAAGATTTACCCCTATCTTTTGCCCAACAGCGGCTCTGGTTTCTGCACCAGCTATCACCGGACAGCACTGCTTACAATCTGTTGGAGGCGTTGCGGCTAGAAGGTGCGCTAAATTTAGTGGCTCTGGAACAGAGTTTGACTGAACTGATTCGTCGTCACGAGATATTAAGAACTACTTTTCCCATGGTAGACGGAAAACCTATCCAGCGAATTGCTCCGCCCTCAACAGTAACCTGGCAAATCGAGGATTTACAGGGGTTATCTACAGAAGAACAAACGGCGCAATTTCGACAGATGGCGATCGCTGCCGCATTAAAACCCTTCGATTTGGCAGGAGAACCCCTAGTACAGTTTACGTTACTGAAACTGAGTCCCTATTCGTATATACTGCTGTTGAAGATGCACCACATTATCTACGATGGTTGGTCATTGAGCATTTTCTTCGGTGAATTATCTCAGTTATATGAAGCTTTCACTCAAGGTTTACCCTCCCCTCTAGCTGAATTACCGATCCAGTACGCGGATTTTGCAGTTTGGCAACGTCAGTGGCTCACAGGTGAAGTCCTAGATCGCCAACTCAATTACTGGCGAGAACAATTAGCAGGGTTAACTCCCATCTTGGAACTGTCAACGGATTATCCCCGTCCCCCAGTTCAGACTTTTCAAGGTGGGGTTGAGTGTTTTCAACTGGATCGCGATCTGACGCAACGCCTCAAGCAGTTTAGCCAGGAGTCAGATGCTACGCTGTTTATGACCCTACTGGCAGCTTTTTTGGTCTTAATTTCTCGTTATAGTGGTCAGTTGGATCTGGTGGTTGGCTCCCCCATTGCCAACCGCAACAGCAAGAGTGTCGAGCCGCTCATGGGGTTTTTTGCTAATACCCTAGCATTCAGGGGTAATCTCTCTGGAAACCCCAGCTTTCGAGAATTCCACGAGCAAGTGCGACAAACAACATTGTCCGCCTATGCTCACCAGGATTTACCCTTTGAAATGTTGGTGGAAAAGTTGCAGCTAGACCGCGATTTGAGTCGTAATCCCCTGGTACAGGTGCTGTTTTCTCTCCAGAATACCCCCCAATCTTCTAGCAATTTGTCAGGTTTAATTATCGAAAATATGCCCTTACCACTTGATGTCAGGGCCAGATTTGACTTGGAAGTGAACTACTGGGAAATTCCAGGAGGTCTGGAGGGTGTTTGGTGCTATAACTCTGATTTATTTGATGCAACCACAATTACTCGTATAGGGGAACATTTTCAAACTTTACTCCAAGCAATTGTGGCAAATCAAGAAATGCGAATTTCGGAATTACCACTGTTAAGTCCAGCCCAGCGTCATCAATTATTGGTGGAGTGGAATGATACACAAGTAGACTATCCCCATGATTTGTGCATTCATCAGTTGTTTGCGGAGCAGGTAGAGCGCAACCCGGATGCTGTGGCGGTGGTATTTGAAGAGCAACAACTTACATATCATGAATTAAATTGTCGAGCTAATCAGTTAGCGCATTACTTGCAGTCTTTGGGTGTGGGTGCGGATGTACTGGTGGGTATTTGTGTGGAGCGCTCTTGGGAGATGATTGTGGGATTACTTGGTATTCTCAAGGCGGGTGGTGCTTATGTGCCCCTTGACCCTGAGTATCCAACTGAGCGGTTGCGCTTTATGTGGGCAGATGCTCAAGTTTCAGTCTTATTAACCCAACAGCATTTAGTTGAGAAATTACCTGAACATCAAGTGCCTGTCGTTTGCTTAGATACCGACTGGCTGGTGATCTGTGAATCTAGTCCGGAGAGTCCAATCACTGAGGTGCAACCTGGTAACTTAGCTTATGTGATTTATACCTCCGGTTCTACTGGCACACCCAAGGGAGTAGTCGTCAATCATCAGGCTGTAAATCGACTCGTCAAAAACACTAACTATGTACAGTTAACACCTGATGACCGTGTTGCTCAAGCGGCAAATATTGCTTTTGACGCCGCAACCTTTGAAATTTGGGGAGCATTGCTCAACGGAGCAAAGTTAGTGATGATCACTAAATCTGTCTTACTTTCCCCTCAAGAATTTGCTGCCAATATCCGCGATCGCGAAGTCAGCGTCTTATTTTTAACCACAGCTTTATTCAATCAGTTAGCTAGTTTTGTACCACAAGCATTTAGTTCTCTTAGATATCTACTATTTGGTGGTGAAGCGGTTGACCCCCAATGGGTGCAAGAAGTCTTAGAAAAAGGCGCTCCAAAACAACTGCTCCATGTCTATGGTCCTACAGAAAATACCACTTTTTCTTCTTGGTATTTGGTAGAGGAATTAACAACGATCGCCACAACAATCCCCATTGGTCGGGCAATTTCTAATACACAAATCTATTTGTTAGACCAAAACTTACAACCAGTTCCCGTAGGTGTACCAGGAGAGTTACACGTTGGTGGAGCAGGTTTAGCACGGGGCTATCTCAACCGACCAGAGTTAACACAGGAGAAATTTATCCCCAACCCTTTTGATAATTCAAAATTATATAAAACCGGGGACTTGGCACGCTATTTACCTGATGGCAATATCGAATACTTGGGACGCATTGATCATCAAGTTAAAATTCGTGGCTTCCGCATTGAATTAGGCGAAATTGAAGCCGTACTTAGTCAACATGAGGATGTGCAAATATCTTGCGTCATTGTCCGCGAAGATACCCCAGGTGAGACTTGTACTGAGCGTAGCCGAAGTAAGCAGTTAGTCGCCTATATTGTGCCGCAAAAAGATGTCACACTCACAACTAGCGAACTGCGTCAGTTTCTTGGCAATAAACTACCTGGATACATGATACCAAGTGCTTTTGTGATGTTGGACTCTTTACCACTTACTCCTAATGGTAAAATAGACCGCCACGCCTTGAAAGCACCTGCTCACACCAGTAACTCCGATAGATTTATCGAAGTGCGTAATCAATTGGAATTGAAACTGCTGCAAATCTGGTCGAATATTCTTAAAGTTGACAAAATTGGGGTACAGGATAACTTTTTTGATTTGGGTGGTCATTCTCTTTTAGCTCCCTATTTAATGACTCAAATTAAGCAGCAGATTGGTAAAGATATTCCTGTAAAAGACCTGTTTCAAAACCCCACAATAGAACAGTTAGCAGCAATTATCCAAAAAGAATCCGATGATTCTTCTCCATCTTGTTTAGTAGCAATTCAGCCCAATGGTTCAAACTTACCTTTCTTCTGTGTTCCCGGTGCAGGGGGTAGACCTTTTTACTTCTATCACTTAGGACGTTGTTTAGGAGATGATCAACCGTTATACAGTTTTGAAAATAATCTGTATCAGGAATTAGGTGCGATTACTCATATTGAGGATATGGCTAGTATTTACATTGAAGCCATGCAAGCTGTTCAGCCACAGGGACCATACTTTTTAGGCGGACATTCTTATGGGGGAAATGTAGCTTTTGAAATGGCTCAACAGTTGCGTAACCAGGGACAGGAAGTTGCTTTGTTGGCAATAGTTGATTCTTCAGCACCAACCTATAAAGATAAACAAATGCTGATTGATTATATTAATTGGGATCATGCGAGGTGGTTAGTTGAAGTGAGCAAAGGCATAGAAGTTTATTTAGAAAAGAATGTGGATATTTCTTATGATACTCTGCAATCTTTGACTGTGGATGAGCAACTAAAATACGTTTTACAGTATTTCAAAATGGCTAATATGCTGCCTCCAAATGCTGAAATTACCCAGTTGACAAATATCGTCCAAGCTTATAAAAATAGTTGTTTATGTCTAGTTGATTATGTACCAAAACAGCCTTATTCAGGTAAATTGACAATTCTCCGCGCTAATGAGGATCTACCAGAAGACCCTAATGGTTATTTAAATGCTGAGGTTTCACAGGATTTATCCTTGGGCTGGAGTGAGTTTTCTAGCGAGCCAGTGGATATTCATTTTGTCCTCGGAAACCATATCACAATTATGGTTGAACCCCATGTCCAGGTTTTAGCCGAAAAGTTGAAAGCTTGTATTCAGCAAGCACAAACAAACATCTAAATGATGAGTGGGGTTGATCACAATGAAAACCAATATAAACAAGTGTGAGTAAAAATGGATAAAAACGAATTTATCAGTATATTTGACAGTTTAATTTTCAATACCTCGACTAGAGATTACTATGGTGAAAAAGAGTTTTTCAATGTGGGTTATTGGCACTCTGATACTCAAAATCAGCATGAAGCCTGTTTTAATCTGATGGAAAAGCTGTTAGAATTTATTCCAAGAAAGCAGGGAAATATCCTCGATGTTGGTTGCGGTTTGGGAGCAACTACCAGTCATCTCCTTAACTATTATTCCCCTGCGGATGTTGTGGGCATTAATATTTCCAGAAAACAAATCGAAAGAAGTATAGTTAATGCGCCAGGCTGCAAATTTATTTGCATGGATGCTGTGCAGATGGAATTTGAGGATGATTTTTTTGATAACATTATCTGTGTGGAGGCTGCTTTTTACTTTAACACAAGAGAGAAGTTTCTGAAAGAGGCAATGCGAGTATTGAAGCCAGGGGGAAATCTGATCCTCGCCGATCTCATTTTCGACACTACAAAGTATTTTGGTGATTTGATTGTTCCTGAAAATATTGTCAAAGATAAAGATATTGAAGATTATAAACGTCTTTATCAACAAGCAGGATTTCAGCCAATAGAATTTGTGGAAGCGACAGAGGTATGCTGGAAAATACACTACCGAGATTTAAAATCTTCGATTATAGAGGAATTTAACACAGGAAAGATAGATGAAGAAACTTATAATTTCAATGTGGTTGCTATAGATGCTTTGCTAGATTCTTCATCTATAGATTATTTGTTGGTTTCAGTAAAGAAGCCAGTAAACTTAATGTGATATTTTGTTCTGTTTTTATTTGATGAGGTAAGACAATGTTTCAGTTGCTATCAGGCAAAAAAGTGGTGATTATTGGTATAAGCTCAGGGATTGATTTGGCGATCGCCAAAAAAATGGTAGAAATGGGGGCAAAAGTTGTACTTTCCCACTCATCTCAAGAGAAATTAAATGAGGCGATGGCGTTGATTTCTCTGGGAATTGAGGGTAAAACTGTTGATTTGTTGAATGAGGATGCAGTCAATGGTTTTTTTGAGCAGATCGGCAACTTCGATCATTTGATTGTAACGGCGATGGGAGACAGAAATATGCCGCGATCGCTTTTAGCAGAGATGACCACCCAAACGGCTCAAGGTGCGATGGATAAATTCTGGGGGACGTTCTTGGCTGTGCGTGGATCGTTGAAAAATATAGCGCCTGACGGCTCTATTACTCTCACATCCAGTGTCACTATCTTCAAATCTTCAAAAATGGGGGGGATTTCCGCTATCGCCGCAGCGAATGGTGCTGTTGCGGTGTTTGGGCGCTCACTGGCCTTAGAAATTGCACCGATTCGGGTCAACGTGATTGCGCCTGGACTGATAGAAGATACAAGTATCTGGAGCAGTCAAAGCGAATCTGAACGCTCAGACCTGACAAAATGGGCGATCGCCGCCTTACCTGTCGAGCATCTTGGTCAACCTGAAGAAATCGCGCAAGCAGTGTTAAGTGTAATTACTAATCCCTATCTCACAGGGGTGATTTTGCCTGTGGATGGTGGTGTAACTTTACTTTGAATTGTCAGTAACCCAGCCCTAAAGGGACTGGGCTTGTAAGAGAAATCAAGCAAGCTGTACTGACCAGACCACCCTGAGCGGAGTCGAAGGGAGTCCACGGGTAGCCGTTATTTGAATGATTAATTTTTCATATTCAGCATTCATAATTTATCTTATTTCTAAAATATGCCAACCCAAGTTGTTCAAGCTCAACCCATAACAAATGCTTTTTCAGATTTTACTCAATTTTTGGCAGGTGTAAAAGCGATTGCGGCACCTTATTGGTATCCAACAAAGCAAGGTGAAAGAGCATTCTCAGACGTGATTCGTTCATGGGGAATGCTGATTCTCCTGATATTACTAATAATCGCGCTTGTGGGTATGAATGCTTTTAGTAGTTTCGTTAATCGTTATTTGGTCGATACTCTGATTCAAGAAAAAGATTATTCTAAGTTCATTAATACCTTATCAGTCAATATTGTTGTACTTGTTTTTGTAACGCTTTTAGTAGGATTTTCTAAATTTGTCAGAAAACAAATTGCTCTTGATTGGTACAACTGGCTCAATTATCATATTTTAGATAAATATTTAAGCAATCGTGCTTATTATAAAATTAACTTTAAAGCAGATATTGATAACCCAGATCAGCGTTTATCCCAAGAAATTGAACCTGTTACCACTAAAGCTCTGAATTTTTCGGCTACTTTACTGGAAAAAGTCCTGGAAATGGGGACTTTTTTCATAATTATCTTGTCAATTTCCCAACAGATTGCGGTTATTTTGCTTGCTTATACAATTATAGGTAATTTTATTGCCATTTACTTAAATCAAGAATTGACTAAAATTAATCAAGAGGAACTCGTATTTAAAGCTGACTACAATTATTCCTTGACGCATGTTAGGAATCACGCTGAATCGATAGCTTTTTTTCAAGGAGAACCCCAAGAATTAAATATAATTGCGAAGCGATTTAATCATCTTTTCAAAAATACCCAACGCAAGATAGGTTGGGAGAGAGGGACGGACATTTTTAGCAGAGGATATCAATCTATTATCCAAATATTCCCCTTTTTAGTACTTGCACCTTTATATATTAGAGGTGAAATTGATTTTGGACAACTGGGACAAGCCGCTTTAGCTTCTAATATGTTTGCTATTGCAATGGGTGAATTAATCAGTGAATTTGGGACTTATGGACAATTTTCTAGTTACGTTAAGCGTTTAACTGAGTTTTCAAATGCTTTAGAAGCAGTTACTAAAAAACCAGAGAATGTCAGTACCATTAAAACAGTAGAAGAAAACCATATCGCTTTTGATCATGTCACTTTACAAACACCCGACTATGAGCAGGTGATTGTTGAAGAATTATCACTTTCTGTCAAAGCAGGAGAAGGTTTATTAATTGTTGGCCCTAGTGGTCGAGGTAAAAGTTCTCTGTTGAGAGCGATCGCTGGTTTGTGGAATGCGGGGACTGGTCGTCTGGTGAGACCACCCTTAGAAGAAGTCTTATTTTTGCCGCAACGTCCTTATATAATCTTAGGAACTTTGCGCGAACAGTTACTTTATCCTAGTACAAATCGTCAAATACCTGACGCAGAACTGAAAGATATTTTGCAACAAGTTAATCTGCAAAACTTACTAAGTCGAGTCGATAACTTCGATACAGAAGTTCCTTGGGAGAACATATTATCGCTGGGAGAACAACAACGCCTTGCATTTGCACGACTGTTAGTTACTCATCCTAGTTTCACTATATTAGATGAAGCAACGAGTGCTTTAGATTTGAAAAATGAAGGTAATTTATATCAACAATTACAAGAGAGAAAAACAACATTTATTAGTGTGGGACATCGGGAAAGTTTATTTAATTATCATCAATGGGTTCTGGAACTTTCACAAAATTCCAGTTGGCAACTTTTGACTGTACAGGATTATCGGCGACAAAAAACCACAGAAATTGCCACTACTAGTTCTTTGACCCTTATTAAGAATAATGCTTGAAAAGGCTCATACTACATTATGAAGTGCAACTTTAGTTTCTTATCTGTTCCTTGTTCCCTGTTCCCTTTTTTTGTAAGATTGAAGAGGATGTTGGAAAAGTTTATGGCTAAGAGGTTGTTTGAAAAGTATTATATGAAACCCATAATCTCCAAAAACCTAACCCCCCTACCCCCATTCCCTGCAAGGGAATGGGGGTTTTAAAGCCTCTCCCCTTGCAGGGGAGAGGTTTGGAGAGGGGTCAGTCTATACATTCAAAACTTTTCAAACACCCTCTAAGGCCACGCTACGCTATCGGCGATTATAAATCGCCCAGAGAGTGTGAATTTAGACTTTTCAAACACTCTCTAAAGCAATAAACGATATCAAACTTTGATTAAATCATTAGGCATAAAAAATGGTAACCATCTTTGTAGATGAACAAGAATTAACTAAACAAATAGTCCAAGATATTGGGCGAAATGAAATTGCTATTGCTGTCAAAAAACTGCGTCAACAGGCCAAAAACTCTTGTGAACTTCCTCCAACTTGGCTACTCAACACAGCCGATGCTTTAGAAAATAACGATTGGAGTATCTTGTCAGCAGGCTTTATCAATATGGATTTTATTGGTAAAAATGGCTATTTCTTAATTATCGCACCTTACCAAATAAATCGACAAAGCCAAGCCAATGTGACGTTAAGCGCACTTTACGGGAAAATACACGATAACCAAGAACCATCTATTGAACAATTAGAAAATCTGGTGCGGGCAAAATTTGGCACACTCGGACAACCAATTCCCATAAACCTTTCCTTTACCGAGATTGCTAGTTGGGGTAATGTCAGTGGTGAAAGTGGTGAAGCCTTTGTAGTCCCACATAGATGGTGTTTTCCTAATAGTGTTTGTGGTCCTGCATTAAACAATGCAAAGGAGCAGCGACGACGTTTTTTAGGTTCCAGCCACGAATGTATCCGAAAAATATTTGAATATGAAACAGCTAATTTACTATTAGGTCCGTTAGAAGACGAAATCAATGGTGAACGCTATCGCCACCTAGATACTCAAGTTCATGAAGCAGGACATGCGAGTGGTTTGGGATTTAACTTCAAGTTAAAGCATAAAATTTTCCGAAACTATACCAATTCTGGTGTAGAGGAATGGCGATCTGATAGCCTAGGATTTGAGTTTGCAGCTTGCACTTTACCTGCTCAAGAAGCTGGGAAGTTGGTAGCTGTCAATTTCTGCATTCGCTTTGGCTTAGATGCTCACCGTTTAGGAGGGATAGAAAAAGATGTGGATGTATATGCTAGCCTGATCAGCTTAGAATATCTTTTCCAAAATGATGCCATATATATCACTAAAAATAGTCAATTAGCTTTACGTAATTTGAGTTATCCAGGTTTACTCCAAGCCGTGGAACTCCATCGAGCGCAAGCATTATCTCTTACCCGAAGAGAGTTAAATCTTAAAAGTCCTACAGGTCTTTTATCTCTGTACAAAGTAGACATTCACCCATCAACTCAATCAATTTTTCAGGGGCTAATTATGGAACGCTGTCAAAGAATTTGGGAACAGTTGCAATAATAATTTTTCTGTCTTTTTGCCCGGATTTCTCACAAAGAAAAGAAAAAAAGGGGTCAAAAACTGCGAAAATGTATATGTATGGCTTGCTGAATAAAGCTAAAACCGTTTATTAATAAAGGTTTTACAGATTTTTATCTCAAAAAAAATGCACCTATTTTGGCTGATGGTCTCCCAAAATAGGTGCATTTTTCCTTGTCGGATTTGGAAAATTGAGGATATCCATATAGCTAAAACTTTTTCTAGTATGATTGGCTTTTTTAGCTGAATAATATTTTTTGGCGTTGCTGAATTGAGGTATGAAATTCCCAAATTGAACCTTTAAAACTCAAACCTCAGTGCGTCTACTCTTCGAGATCACGAAGCGTGATTGCGCCTTTGCGTGAGACTAAAATTCATACCCTTAATCAGCAACGCCTTAAAATCTACTGGGGTGATTTTTCAGCCAAAAGACGAAAAAACGTGGCTATTTACCTATAAAAACCGGGAATACATGATTACTTTTTACCCAGATGTATTTGATGAAATACCTTCTTTAATTCTCATGAATTTTGGAGAACCCTTGTTTGCAGAATTGTTGCGGTTAGTTCAGAACCAGGGGAAACGCAGCTAATTTTTTTGACAAAATGTAACTTATCAGGAGAACACATCTGTACTTTAGACAAAAAATAGAGAATGTGGGGGTTGACATTCGGTTTTAAATTTGTTATCATAAAATTGATAAGGAAGAACTATCATAAAATAATTCTGTAGATTGGGGATGATGGGAGGAAAACCAATACCTAATTCCTGATGTTAAAGACTTAAATAAATAAAATTAACTTATTTTGAACTTGGTTTGAGCATTTACGTTAATCTTATAGCTGTAATCGTTTATTTAACTTGATTCAGAAGTCACTAGATAATGAATTTTTGCCAAACATGATTTTAATTACAGATTGATTATGTTGAATATAGCTAATTTCCCGTGGCTGACGACGATTATTTTATTTCCCATAGCCGCGTCACTGCTGCTTCCTATCATCCCAGATAAAGACGGAAAAACGGTGCGCTGGTATTCTCTCACTGTGGGGCTGATAGATTTTGGCCTAATTGTCTGCGCTTTTTATACTAGCTACGATTTCGCTAATCCCGATTTGCAACTGGTGGAAAGTTATCCCTGGGTTCCACAGTTGGGTTTAAATTGGTCATTAGGGGTTGATGGCTTGTCCATGCCTTTGGTTCTCTTGACCGGGTTTATTACCACTTTGGCGATTTTAGCAGCTTGGCCAGTAACGCTGAAACCAAAATTATTTTATTTCCTCATTTTGGCAATGTATGGTGGTCAAATTGCGGTTTTCGCTGTCCAGGATATGCTGTTATTTTTCCTGGTGTGGGAACTGGAACTTGTGCCAATATACTTCCTGCTATCAATTTGGGGCGGTAAAAAGCGTCAATATGCAGCAACTAAATTTATTTTATACACTGCTGGTGGTTCGCTGTTTATTTTACTGTCTTCCTTGACAATGGGATTTTATGGCGATACTGTGACTTTTGATATGCGATCGCTCGCATTGAAAGACTACGCCCTGAATTTACAACTTTTACTCTACGCTGGCTTCCTGATTGCCTACGCTGTCAAGTTGCCGATTATTCCCCTCCATACCTGGCTGCCAGATGCCCACGGTGAAGCTACAGCGCCGGTGCATATGTTACTGGCAGGTATTTTGTTAAAAATGGGTGGTTATGCCTTAATTCGCATGAATGCCCAAATGCTACCCGATGCCCACGCTTATTTTGCACCCGCATTAGTAGTTTTGGGGGTAGTAAATATCATCTACGCTGCCCTAACCTCCTTTGCCCAGAGGAACTTAAAACGGAAAATTGCCTACTCTTCAATTTCCCACATGGGCTTTGTTCTGATTGGGATTGCCTCTTTTACTGATTTGGGTTTAAGTGGGGCAGTTTTACAAATGGTTTCTCACGGATTAATTGGGGCAAGTTTGTTCTTTTTAGTCGGTGCAACTTATGATCGCACACACACCTTAATGTTAGATGAAATGGGTGGTGTCGGTAAGAAGATGCAGAAGATTTTCGCCATGTTTACAACTTGTTCCATGGCTTCTTTGGCATTACCAGGAATGAGCGGTTTTGTCGCCGAATTAATGGTATTTGTGGGCTTTGCAACTAGCGATGCTTATAACCCAACATTCAAAGTTATTGTCATTTTCTTGATGGCTGTTGGTGTGATTTTAACGCCAATTTATCTACTATCAATGTTGCGCGAGATTTTCTACGGACAAGAGAATGAAGAGTTGGTTTCTCATCAAAATTTAATAGATGCTGAACCCCGCGAAGTCTTTATTATTGCTTGTTTGTTGATACCTATTATTGGTATTGGTTTTTATCCCAAATTGCTAACGCAAATGTATGACGCGACAACTGTACAATTAACAGCAAGATTGCGTGATTCTGTCCCCACGTTATTAGCAAATAAAGCGGTGGAAAATGTTTCTTTGACTGCGCCGATAATTGGTAATTAATTTATAATTACAACTGGGGTGGGTTTTATGCCTACCCTTGTTTCGCGCAGAGACGCTAAGGAGCAAAGACGCAAAGCTAATCTATATCGGCGATCACTAAACATAAAATGTAGGAACGCTTAATCAGTATTGAGTATAAGTTTTAAAAGCTTTCATTCAAAAGCGGGTGGCGGGAATCGAACCCGCATGATCAGCTTGGAAGGCTGGAGTTTTACCACTAAACTACACCCGCGTGCTTCTGACTTAACTAAGATAACATAGCTTTTATCAAATTGCAAGTAGCTATGGAGAATTTATGGGTTTAATTTTAAGACGAATATATAAATTGCTCAAATCGGGTTTTGATCCATCTTGATTATAAGCAGCAAGAAAACTCTCTTGTGCAAATATCTGGTTAAGTGCTTGTTCATAAATATTTGCTTGGCTGCGGAGTGCGGCTGGTTCAATCGTTATCACTATCGCTTGTTGAAATTGTCCATTTTTATCAATTATTAAACTAGCCAGTATATTTGCTGGTTTCAAATCCTCGTCGCTGGGAAGTATACTAGCCTCTAATTCCTTTTCTGTACTTCCTTTATATTCAGCCAGAACATCTGGTAAAGCATCTGCTATCAGTTGTTTTTGTTGTATTAATTCACTAATTTCTTCTTTCAGTATAGGACTGACGGTAGCTATAGCCCCCCCTCTATTAGCCGTTAGGGAAGGTTCTGTTGTGGGAGTTGGGGAATCAGCAGGAATATCTTTGGGAAGCAGAGTTCCCTCTCCTAGTTTAACTTCTTGACGACTATTCCAAGGACGTTCACTTTCGGGAATTATTGATGTTGGTTCTGGTGTTGGGTTTGTTGGATATGATTGTTGTCTAACTGGTAGTTTTTCAACTTCAGTTTTTTCAACTTCAGTTTTTTCAACTTCAGTTTTTTCAACTTCAGGTTTTCTAACTTCAGGTTTTTCAACTTCGAGTTTTCTAACTTCAGGTTTTCTAGCTTCAGGTTTTCTAACTTCAGGTTGTTCAGATTTATCTTGTTCTGGTAAATTAACACTAGAATCAGCATCATCTTGATTACTGAGTTTAACAGATGCTGATTTTGGTGGAGTTGAAAAAGAAGATTGTGGTTTAATCTTTGGAGTTGTTGATTGGGTTTTGATTTGAGATTTTGGTTCGGAAGCAATTTCCATGAAGTCAATGGGAATCGAACTTTGGTTAGACTGGGGAAACCACGCTTGAAACTCATTTGATGAACGCATTAACCAAAATACTAATAAATGAAGAGACACAGAACCAATACAAACAAAAGTCCATAACCAAGGAGGATCAGTATGTCGTTTGAAGTTTTTAGATGTAATTGAACTATCATTTAAATGATTATTTGTAACGGTTGGTATCATGTTAATTTAAAAGTTGGATCTAACTAAAGAAAGAATTGCCAAAATTTTTAGTAAAGATGGTAGCGTTATGAATAATACATCAGGTTGACTTGTAGCCAAAGTATACTATTAAAGAAACACCTCTTTCTAAATTTAGCAATCAGCAATCACAACTAATAATAAGGCGTTGTCCTTTTAGGTAAAATGTCCCCCAGGATTGAGTATTATTCTAGGTTATGATTCTATTATCCATTACTCAGTACCTATCCCACCAGCTTCTTTAGTTCCCAAGTAGGGAAATTTTTTAGCTCGAATCCGCTCAGATATTTCGGTTAGATCGGTTTTACCACCTTGATGATAAGTTACTCTAACTACATAATGATTAACTAATTGTTTTCTTTAAGATACCATTTAGTTATAATTGGCAAAGGTACTAGGAAAATATCCTGTTATAGCTGTTGCCAGGTAGGTGAGAACGGACAGTCATCAAAAAAGTGAGCCCCCAAAACACTTTCAATCTTTCTGTCCCCTGCTATTAATCAAATTAATCCCCAACTAGCTTTGAAATCCTGGTTTTTTAACCCTACCCAACCCCAAGCCAGATCAGAAACCGCTACTCTACCTGTTGGACAACTCCAAATTCGTGTAGCTACACCTGATGATCTCATGAATATTGCTCAAATTGTGGCGCAAAGCTTTCACTCTCAGCAGGGTTTATGGGGTTGGACTTTCGCTTTGTTTCGTATGGGTATTTATGAAGATCTCAGGCATCGTCTTCAGTCTCCCACAAGCCATCATATTTGTTTGGTTGCTGTTGATGCTGCCAGTGAAGATCAGAAAATTATGGGAACTATAGAAATGGGTGTCAGGATTACTGATGCTTGGACTAGTATAAATCCAGGTTTCCCTTATCTATCTAATTTAGCTGTTCACCCCAGTTACCGCAGATTGGGTGTAGGTGCTAGTTTACTGGTTCGCTGTGAGCAAATCTCCCAAGAATGGGGATTTCAAGACTTGTATCTCCATGTTTTGGAAAACAATCATCAAGCCCGTCAGCTTTATTTTAAGTTGGCATATCGGGTATATAAAGTTGAATCCCCTTGGAATGCACTTTTTCTCAATCGCTCACGTCAGATATTACTACATAAACGAATATAGCAGGAGTCACTGAGTCAGTTTTTGTATTGATCAGTTTGAATTTTTTTCCCCGCAGAAATAGTTGTTAATATTCCAGATGAAGCTTTTGCTATTTTGGTTGGTGTGTTGACACAAACTGCAATAATAGTTCGCCGCATAGGTATTGATCTTGATAATTAATGGAGAATAATTATTCCCTATTCATGTAAAGCAATTTGTATTCGCTCTGTTGTGCGCGTGTTTTCTGCTGGTGTGCCGATAGTGATTCGTAAGCCATTGGGTAGAAGTCTAATCAGAGTCCCCTGACTTCTGAGTTTTTGGTTAAGATTTGTTAAAATTGTAACTAGTGAGTGAGCATCATCAGTTTTAACACGCAAGTAAATAAAGTTGGTGGTGCTGGGTGTAATTTCTAGATTCGGGTGTGTTGATAAAGCTGTGATCATTTTGGTTCTTTCACTCAGGGTTTGGGGAATTGACTCTAGTAAAAGTTGCCGATTTTCTAAAGCTATGAGGGCAGCAGCGATGGAAAAGCTGGGAAGATTGTAAGGAAGACGGACTTTTTCTAAAATAGCGATCGCATCTGGATGTGCGATACAATAACCTACACGCATGGCGGCAAGACGAAAGGCTTTGGAAAAAGTCCGTAATATTATCCAATTAGGATGTTGTAATAATTCCGCAGCTAAAGTAGTTTGACTAAATTCAAAGTAAGCTTCATCAATAACTACTAAAATTTCTTCTGGTAAACTTTTTAACCATTCTATTTCTGCTGTTGTTAAACAATTAGCTGTGGGGGAATTGGGGTGAACGACAAAAACGACGCGAATAGGGGGATTTTGTGTTTGGGCAATGGCAGATTTAGCTGCTTCTAAATCAGTTTCAAAATTGCTTTGATTTCTCCCGACTGTAACCACAGGAATGCCCAAAGTCTGCGCCAAAATTCCATACATGGAAAAGGTAGGATTGGCAACTAATATAGCACCTTCTCCTCCTAAACAGGTGGCAATTAATAGGGATCTAATTAATTCATCTGAACCATTACCAACGGAAATATTATCAGCGGTGAAAGTTGAATTTGCCAGATTTGCCGATTCGTTGACATATTGGGAAATGGCATTTTTTAAAGTTTCATGGCCACCATCAGGATAACGATTAGTTTCAATAAGTTTTTCATAAGTCCAAGCTAATTTTTCTTTGATTTCTGGTGGTAAATCTAAGGGACTTTCATTAGTATCTAATCGGTCAAATTGAATAGCGACTGGTTCGGCATTATCACTACCAGGATGAGCTTTATAAGCGTTAAGTTTGGATAAATCGGAACGGATAAATTTAAGCATTTGTTATTGGTGATTGGTGATTGGTGATTATATACCTTGTTCCCAGTCTCTGACTGGGAATACTATCACAGAGGCTCTGCCTCTACTGTTATGGAAAATGAAGGCAGAGCCTTCTATAATTCATTCCCATACAGAGTATGGGAACGAGGAACGAGAAATTTTTTTAACATTCAGATTTACTAATATTGCATTAATTACAGAATCAATCACAGTAGCAACACAAGGAATAGCGATGGCATTACCAGTTAATTTTCGCATGGTTTGATAACTTCCTACTATTTTATAAGATTCTGGAAAACCTTGCAATCTTAACATTTCTCTTTCTGTTAATCTTCTTTCTCCATTGACTAATAAATAATTATAAGATGCTCCTGCTCTCAATGCACAGGAATAAGGATATACACTGATATTACCAGATTTATTTTCATGCCATATTGTTGGTTGATCATATTTTTGATTAAGCTTGACTTTTTCTAAACGATTTTGTCTAATTTTGTCCGAAGCGTAATAAAAGTCAGAAACAGATTTTTCTAATATTTCTGATAAAGGCTGCATAGGCATTTTGATTAATGGCCAATTAAAATTATGATGATGAGTTTGATTTTTTAACCCGACTATCAAAATCCTTTCTCGTTTTTGCGGTAAACCAAAATTAACAGCATTAAGAATTTGATAATCTGTATAATATCCTAAATCTTTTAATGTATTAATAATTATTTGTAATGTTTGCCCTTGTTGATGTCCTTTTAGTTGTTTGACATTTTCTAATATAAAAGCTGAAGGTTGTTTATTTTTAATAATTCTGGCAATATCAAAAAATAATGTTCCTCTAGTATCTTCAAATCCTTTCAGTTCTCCACAAATGCTAAAAGGTTGACAAGGAAAACCACCTAATAATATATCATGGTCAGGAATATCATTTTCATCAATTTTTGTAATATCTCCTATGGGTGTTTCTCCAAAATTTTCTAAATATATTTTTTGGGCATTTATATCAATGTCACTAGAAAAAACACATTGGCATGGAATTTTATAATTATGACAAATCCTTTCAATTGCTAATCTAAATCCACCTGTACCACTAAATAAGTCTATAAACTTGATCATTCACTTTGATGAAATATATGCAAACTAAACCTATCACAATTTTAGGGGTTTAGCACTGCTAAACCCCTACCAAATACAATTATCGCATGGTGACAAATTCCTCTGCTGCTGAGGGATGAATACCTACAGTGGCATCAAAATCAGCTTTGGTTGCCCCCATTTTTACTGCAATAGCGACACCTTGAATAATTTCTGCGGCGCTATCTCCCACCATGTGAGCGCCTAAAATCTTATCAGTGTTAGTATCTACTATCAACTTCATCATGGTTTTTTCTTGCTTACCCGGTAAAGTGTAGTACATGGGGCGGAAGCTAGTTCGATAAATTTTGATATTATCATCACCGAATTTGTCCCTAGCTTGGGCTTCTGTCAAACCCACTGTAGCCGCTTCTGGGGTGGTAAATACGGCTGTAGCAACGGTTTCGTGACTGAATTCGCGACGATTGTTGCCAAATTCGCTGTCAGCAAAAGCACGTCCTTCACCAATAGCCACGGGTGTTAAATTTAAGCGGTCTGTGACATCACCAACAGCATAAATATGGGGTTGGCAAGTTTGACTATATTCATTGACGGAAATTGCATTTGAGGTGCTGTATCCTGGTTCTTCTTCAGAACTGGGAACACAGTCAAGTTGGGCATTTTCTAAGCCTAACCCCTCTATGTTGGGACTGCGACCGGTGGCTACTAAAAATACATCAGCAATGATTGGTTCTTGGTTTTCTCCCGATAAGGTTAATTTCAGTCCTGCGTCTACTTTTTCTATTGCTGTCACTTCAGTATTTTGGATAATACGAATACCATGATTCGTCATTCCTTCTTCGATACTGGTGCGGATATCTTGGTCAAAACCGTTCAAAATTTGCTCTTTGCGGATAATTTGCGTGACTTCTGAACCTAAACCGCCCATGATACAAGCGAATTCACTACCAATATAACCAGAACCAATGATAGCGATATGTTTGGGTTGGGTTTTCAGGTGAAAGATTTCATTGGAGGTAATACCGTGTTCTATACCTGGAATCTCTGGTTTAATGGGACGACCACCGACAGCAATTAAAATTTTCGCGGCTGTATATTGTTTACCATTCACTTCGACTGTGTGGGGGTCTACAAAACTAGCAAGACCGGAAATTAGTTCTACTCCGGCTTTTTCTAAAAAGCTGATGTGAAGTTTGGAAAGTCTGTTAACTTCGTTATCTATGGATGTAATAAAATGTTCCCAGTCAAATTTTACGTCTCCCACTGTCCAACCATAACCTGCGGCTTCTTGGAATTGAGCCCGAAAGTGAGAACCATAAACCATGAGTTTTTTGGGGACACAACCGCGAATTACGCAAGTACCACCAACTAAATCATATTCGGCGATCGCCACTTTTGCACCATAACTAGCCGCCCGTTTAGAAGCAGCCAAACCCCCAGAACCAGCACCAATCACAAACAGGTCGTAATCAAAAGTCATAAATTTCTACTTTTTTCACTAAAAATAGACTATTCAACTATATATAGTCAAGTTGCCTAGATTTAATCTAACGTAACTAACAACTAACAACTAACAACTGTACGGGCGAAGCATTTGGAGAACTATTTTTGGCAATGACCGATAATTTATCTTCCAAATGCTTCGCCCCTACTAACAACTGTACGGGCGAAGCATTTGGAGAACTATTTTTGGCAATGACCGATAATTTATCTTCCAAATGCTTCGCCCCTACTAACAACTGTACGGGCGAAGCATTTGGAGAACTATTTTTGGCAATGACCGATAATTTATCTTCCAAATGCTTCGCCCCTACTAACAACTGACTAATAACTAATCCAATCACTCCAACTACCAGCGTAAAGTTTAGCGGTGGGAATTCCAGCTATAGCTAAAGAAAGTAAATTTACACAAGCCGTCACACCAGAACCACAATAAACTAAAATTTCTTTATTTGTATCTATATTTTGCCAGTGTTGAGATTGTTCTGACGGAGGAAGTAGGCAACCAAAAGTATCAGTTATTTCTTGCCAAGGATAATTAACAGCACCGGGAATATGTCCAGCAATTTTATCAATTGGTTCTTTTTCTCCACGATAGCGTTCTCCTTCTCTGGAGTCTACTAAAACTACATCTGGACTATCTTTGTGATTTTTTACATAAGTAAAATCTACAACTTTATCCTCTTGGATTTGGGGAATAAATATGCCTCTTGCAGCAGTAGGAATTATATCTGTAACAGTATAACCTGCTTTTTGCCAACGGTTAAAGCCACCATCTAAAACAGCTACTTGTTCATGTCCTAAATACCGCAATAACCACCATAAACGAGATGCAAAAGCCAAGCGAGAATCATCATAAGCTACTACTAAAGTTTTTTGAGAATTTACCCCAATTGCTGATAATTTTTCGGCTAACTCTGTGGTATTTGGTAAAGGATGCCTGCCACCATGTTCTTGCACAGGACTAGATAAATCTTGATTTAAGTCTAAATAATAAGAGCCTGGGATATGATTAGCTTGATACTGTTTTTTTCCTAATTCGGCATCAGCTAAAGAAAACCGACAATCAACAATCACAACTTGAGAATTATTGAGATTTTCCAACAGCCATTGTGGAGAAACAATAAATTGATTATTCATGGGTAACTGGTAATTGGTAATTGGTAATTGGTAATTGGTGAAAACTATTCTTCTTTCTTCTTTCTTCTTCCTCCTGACTCCTGACTCCTGACTCCTGACTCCTGACTCCTGACTCCTGACTCCTGAACTCCTGACTCCTAAAATGTTTACACCCCAACAAACGCAAGATGGTTCTTTTACCTTTTTTTCCACAGAGTTTAATGAAGCCTTTCATAGTCACTATGGAGCAAAACAAGAGAGTTTCTTGAAGTTTGCTGTTCCGACTCGATTACCAATATTAGCCGAAACGGGATTTGTGCGGCTGCTAGATGTTTGTTATGGTCTAGGATACAATACAGCGGCAGCTTTACAGACAATTTGGCAAGTAAATCCTCGTTGCCGTGTGGAAGTGATTGGCTTAGAACTAAATCCCATTGTCCCCCAGGCGGCAATTAACCATCAGTTATTTAATGGTTGGGACGACAAATATATAAAAATTTTAACTCAAATAGCGTTTGCACATCAAATCCACATAGATTATTTGCAAGCTACTTTACTAATTGGTGATGCTAGAAGCTTAATTGTACAAGTACATGAATCAGGTTTTCAAGCAGATGCAATTTTTCTTGATCCCTTTTCACCTCCGCAATGTCCACAATTATGGACAGTGGAATTTATCCAAAAAGTATCAGAATGCTTGCATCAAAATGGGTTGCTGGCTACTTATTCCTGTGCTGCGGCTGTAAGGACTGCATTGTTAGCTGCGGGTTTGGTTGTCAGTTCTACTCCACCGATAGGAAGACGGACTCCAGGGACTATTGCTGGACATCCCAAACATGGTGAGGAATCAACTATATCCTCTTTACCGCCTCTTTCCCAAGCTGAAGCAGAACATTTACGAACTCGTGCTGCTATTCCTTATCGAGATCCTAGTTTAAGTGATACCGCGGCAATGATACTCAAAAGACGACAAGAGGAAATTCAAGTCTCTACTTTGGAATCAAGTTCACAATGGCGCAAAAGATGGCGAAGATAGGGATTGAAGAGACTCTGCTGGGAATCGGCCTAAATCCTGGAAGTCATCATTGCAGGTGTAACAGAGGTATTTTTGATACTATAAGGGCTGGAAATTGCTACTTCAGTTGCCCATCCTGGCTTGAGATTCTGGAACAAACGATCAGGAGTCATGTCCATAGTAGCACAAAGAGGATCATTATAACCGTTGCCAGGCCCCCATTCCCAAGCATACCAACCAATTTCGTGTTTGTGACATTCTTCTAAGATGGTTTTGTAGTCAATTTCTCCATCTGGACTACATCCACTTTTATTTTCACCAGCATAAGCTCCAAATTTGGAGAATTCGCCGACGATTAGGGGATAACCTAGATTAACTGACTTTTGCAATTGCGATCGCACAAAGTTAGCATCAGCACCATTAGATATACCCCAATAAAGGTGAACTGAAAACAGTAAATTGTTGTCTGGGTCAGTTTTGAGTAAAGTAGATGCAGTAGCATCGAGGATGCCGAGATTTTTACCCCAGTCGGGAGCATCTATTACTAAAGGAGTACGAATTCCTGCGGCTCGCATAGATTGAATAGCTGTTGTATAACCATCAATAAATTGAGCTTCATTCACCTGATCATTTCCTGCTTCATTGGCAATATTAACTAATAGATATTGTTGATATTTCTGGATTAAATTGACAACATTAGGCTGAACCCAGTAATCAACCAATGTCTGAAGACGATTCCATTCTCCTGTCGCATCATGTAACTCAATCATGGGAATAAGTTGATTATTTATGGCATTATTAATCAGTTGATCCAGGACATTAATATCTGTTGTCCTTTGTTGAGTTGTGATAGCCCAAACAATTCTGACTGTATTTGCCCCCGTTTTGCGAATTTCTGGGAAAGAAATACTGCCAGTGGGATCTTCTCCATCCCATACCGACATTTTGTTAACTCCGCGCAGAATGACTTTGTTGCCAAGCTGATCATATAGGTTTCTACCCTGGATATAAAAAGTAGTTTTTTGAGGAGTGTTGCGATTAATTTTTTGACGGTTTTTTTTGAACTTAACCAACTTAGCAACAGCTTCATAAGAAAATAATAAATTAGCAGCGAAACCAACTCCAAACCAAGTTAAAAATTGACGACGATTCATAAATAAATCCTTATTTTTAATTGCAAATATTTTTATCAGTATTGCTCACTTGGGAATTGTTTTTGAGATAATTATCTAACCAGTTACAACCCCGATCAATTAGATGATCAAAATCGAGAGTTTCGGCATTCCAGATTTCCACAAGTCCATCATCACTCACCGAAGCAATTTTTTTGCCATCAGGACTGAAGCTAACATTCAAAAAAGCATAACCATGTCCTTCAATAGTTTTGATTTCCTGACCATTTTCCACATTCCAAAGTCGGATTGTGCCATCAGAACTAGCAGAAACTATAATTTTGCTATCAGGACTAAAGTTAAATTTAGTAACTCCCGCAGTATGACCTTTAAAAGTTTTGATTTCCTGACCTTCTAAACTCCAGAGTTTGATGGTTTTATCCTGACTACTAGAGGCAATGATTTTACCATTGGGACTGAAACGAACATTAGTGATATAACTATTATGTCCTTTGAAAGTTCTCAGGTTTTTTCCTTCTAAATTCCAAAGTTTTATTGTTCCGTCATGATGACCAGAAGCAATCATCATACCATTAGGACTAAAATTAACACTGCGAACCCTACCACCATTTCCTATCAAGGTTCTCATTCTTGATTATTTATATCCCATAGTTTAACCGTACCATCATAACTAGCAGTTGCCAGAATTTTACCGTTAGGACTAAAGTTGACATCAATAACTTGATCTTTGTGTCCTTGAAAGGTTTTAATGTTTTCACCATCAAGACTCCAAATCTTAACCGTTTGATCAAAACCTACAGTAGCAATTGTATTACCATCGGGACTAAAGGTAATGTTCCAAATCCGATTCCAATCAAGATTACTGTTGGGACTAATAGATTTGAGTTTTTGACCATCAATACTCCAAAGTTGAATAGTTTTATCATCTCCTGCTGAAGCAATGATTTTACCATTGGGACTAAAACTAACAGCCCAAAGAGAGTCAGAATGTCCAATTAAAGTTTTGGGTTCTTGATCAAGATTCCAAAGTTTAATTGTATTGTCAGCGCTCGCAGAGGCAATAATTTTATGATCGGGATTAAAACTCACACTAAAAACAGAATTATTATGCCCTTTGAGAGTTTTCAATTCTTTACCTTCAATACTCCACAATTTAACTGTGTTGTCAGCACTACCAGAAATGATCGTCTGACCATCGGAGCTAAAGCTAACACTAGTAACATAATTGTCATGTTTGCCAATAGTTTTGAGTTCTTTTCCATCTAAATTCCAAAGTTTAATAGTAGTGTCTCCTCCCGCAGTAACTATGGTTTTTCCGTCAGGACTAAAACTAACATCAAAAATAGATTGATTACCTGCTTTCCAGGTTTTAATTTTTTCTCCATTTGCACTCCAAATAATTATAAATCCCCCTAAATCAGCCGTAATGATGTTTTTGCTATTAAGACTACAACTAATACTCCAAATAGGAAATTTATGACCTTTGAGAGTTTTAATTCCTTGTCCATCAATACTCCAAAGTTGAATAGTATTGTCTTGACTAGGAGCAGCAAGGATTTTACTATCAGGAATAAAACAAAGACTATTCATGAAATTATCTTGGTTATCTTGTCCTTTTAAAGTGATTAATTTTTCTCCATTTATTTGCCATATTTTGATAGTATTATTTGCACTTATAGCCGCAATTATTTTATTATCTGGACTAAATTTAACATTTCTAAACCTTTGATTATTATCAATAAATCTTCTGATTTCTTTGCCATTGATATTCCATAGTCTAACTGTATTATCTTCACTAGCAGTAGCAATTATTTTTCCATTTGGGCTAAAAGTTACACTTCTGACAGCATCATTATGTCCTTCTAAACGATTTCGTTCTCTGACTTTATAAACTGCTCTTTGTAATGCTAATTTTACAGATTCTTTAGTGTTAGCATCTGTCCAAGTTGCTGATTTTAATTGTCTAGCTGCTTTTATGGCTGCAATCAAAGCATCAAGTTCTCTATTTGAGTTTAATAAAGCATGGGAAGATATACTCAAAGATGTGATTTTTTCTAATTGTATATCCTTAATCATTCTATTTGCCCAAGTTCCAGTAGACATCGCTATAACTATGCTAATTACTAATACTCCTCCTCCTATTTGAATCCGTTTTTTAGCTTTTTGATTAGCTACTAATAAAACATCATTTGCTGTTGCTAAAATCCCAGATGCTTCTGCTTCTATTTGCAATTTTTTCTGAATATCTCGCTTTTCTAATTCCTGACTAGCATCTAAGAATTTACGATCTAAATCACTCAAACCTTTATCTGCTGCCCAATTACGAGCGTCTTGTAAACTTTGACCACGTAATAACCGCGATTCATCTTGAAAATTGGAACTTACCCAAATATTTAAATTTTGAGAGTAAGGTCGAATATTTGCTAATACTTTATCAAGCCATATTTGATTAAATATTTCTGCATAAATACAATTGTAAATCCGCAATTTCCCCTGTTGTTTAACAATTAATCCTGTTAATCTTAATTGAGTTTGTTCAGGACTATCATCGGCAATTATTTCTCCATGGTTTAATATTTGCTGATATAATCCTAATAATCGTCCAGTTTGATTTTCTGAACTTTGTAAAATTCGATCACGGATAGTTTTTAAATGTTCTGGTTCATCTTGTGCTTCCCAATTTTCGATAATTTGAGTTTGGACTAATTTCTCTACATATTCTTTTTCCTGAAACTTTGGAAATGAATTATTAGAAATACAAATTAATTGACAAAGCTTTTGGGTTAAAAATGGTTGTCCTCCAGTCCACTTTAACACCTCTGATAATATTGTTTGTGGTCTAGCAACTATGTCCTCTAAACCTTGCATTAAGGATTCTACTTCATTTAATTGAAATCCATTTAATTCGATAGCTCTACCAATATTAAAAGGGGTGCGATTTTTATCAGCAATTAAATTAGACGGAGTTGCTACTCCTAATAAACAAAAGGTGAGCCGTTGATATTCTGGATTATCTGCCCGTTGATTATAACAAGCACGAATAAAGGCAAAAAAATCATCTTTAAAATTTATTCTTAAAATACTGTCAACTTCATCAATGAAAATAATAATTTTTCCAGGAAATTCTGTTAATAGTACATCATCAATTAATTCACTTAATCGTTGTTTAGGTGGTAAAAATTCCCGTTCTCTCCACCAAGTCCCAAAATTCACTTTTTTAGACAAACCAAAACCCCGCAACAACTCAGAAACCAATCCTCCATACCATTCAGAAGGTGTAACATGACTACCAATTCTAGTTAAATCAACTGATGCACATTTTATTCCTTCTTCTTTAAGCTGTTTCATAGTATGTACGCGCAGACTCGACTTACCCATTTGCCGCGAGTTTAAAACATAACACAAATCTCCGTTTTTTAAGCCTTCATAGAGGTCAGAATCAGCTTGTCTAATCACATAAGTAGGATGCTGATATTCTAGACTGCCTCCGAGTTTGTAGTAGTTGAAATTTGTCATACTATTTAAGTAATTTAGGCATCTTGCCTGCTATTAGTGTATTTTATGGAGATGAAATTTGCTATCAATGAATGAATATAATTTAAAGGGTTTCTCCAGAAAAAACACATATTTTGGGATTTACCTGACTTTTTATGACATTTACTGACTTTACTAAAACTACTCAATTTAACTACTGATTTTTTAGGTATAGACAGCGATTGAATTAAAGGACATAATCTTAGTTAACAAGCAGAAAACACATAAAAATCTTAACTCAACAGAAAAATCATGAAACCTAACTTTATCAGCAAAAGCCTAGTAACATTATTAATTTTTGGAGCAATTTTAACTTCCGGTAGTCCCAGTCAAGCGGCTCAATTAATTATTAGAGCAATTGAATGTAAATCTGTCTCTACTGGTATTAGTCCTGGTGTTCTCAACGCCATTTTTAAACCACTTGCTGCTGTGACTCAAGCACTGATTTCTACAGCCCTCCCAGGCGATTTAAGCGAAGCCAGTAAGCTAATAGCCGCTATTCCTGACGTAGCCCAAGCAATTGATAGTGCTGGTGGCGGAGATCCTGACGATCTTTATTTAAGTTTATCTAATCAACCAAAGCGAGATTTAGCAGTTTGGCCAGCACCAGGAAAAGACTATGATATTAGCAAAGGTCAAGTAGTTCGTCCTAACCTCAAACTTGATTTCTCTAACGTTATTGATGTAAATTTCTGGGAATATGACAGTGGTAGTGGAGATGATTTTTTGGGTCGTTTAACTGTTAATGAATCTGAAGCTGGTGGCGTAAAAACAAAAATTGTTTACAACCCAGATGAAGGAAATATTTATGTAGTTGAATATGAAGTAACTGGTGTAGCAGTAGCACCTCAACCCGCAGCCCAACCCGTCGGACAACAATGGCAAGAAGTTCCCGGTTGTGCTAAAAAAATTGCATCTGGAGGTGGTATAACTTGGGTTTTAGGTTGTGCCAGTGGTGGCAGTGGTGGTTATCAAATCTTTTCCAGAAACGGTTCAAATTGGGAGCTAGTTGAAGGTGCAGCCACAGATATAGCTGTTAATTCTGATGGTACTCCTTGGGTAGTTAATGCTAATGGCACAATATTTCAAAGAAGTGGTAACTCATGGCAACCAGTTCCCGGTTGTGCCAAAAAAATCGCGGCTGGTGGTGGTAAAGTTTGGGTTTTAGGTTGTGCTAGTGGTGGAAATGGTGGTTATCAAATCTTTACTTGGAATGGTTCAGGTTGGGATCTAATTCCTGGTGCGGCTGTAGACTTAGCTGTTGACTCTCGCAACACTGTTTGGGCAGTGAACGCACAGGGAGAGATATATCGCTACGCAAATTCTCGTAGGGGTGGATACTCCATAACAATTGGTAATTCTTGGAAACAAGTTGCCGGTTGTGCCAAAAAAATTGCAATTGGTGGTGATAAAGTGTGGTTATTAGGTTGTGCAAATAATGGCAGTGCTGGTTATGAAATCTTCTCTAGAAATGGTTCAAATTGGGATCTAGTTCCCGGTGCAGCTGTAGAAATTGCTGTTGATGCTACTGGTAATCCTTGGATAGTTAATGCTAATGGAACAATATTCCGCGCCCCATAAAAGTAGGTTGGGTTGACGCAAGGAAACCCAACAATATCAAACTTCAAAGCATAATTCAAATTAATAGGAAATTGGAACAATCATGAAATTTAACCTACTAAAAAGATTCTTGAGTATTTCAACTTTAGGTTTGTCAGTCTGTGGGATTGTGCTAACATCATCATCTTCCGTTTATGCCCAATATAAAAGTTTGTACGGTCAAGTTCAGTCCTTTCGTTCGTATAACTTTCCTGATCGCTATATTCGCCACAGAAATTTATTGGGCTACATAGAGCCAATTAATAACGAACTCGGAAGAAAAGACGCAAGTTTCAAAATTGTTCGGGGATTAGCAAATAGCAAATGCTCTTCATTTGAATCTGTAAACTTTCCAGGTCATTTCTTGAGACACGAAAATTTCCGACTGCTGTTGTCAAGGATGATCAATCAGCAGCTTTTTAGGGAAGATGCTACTTTTTGCATTAAAGGTGGACTCTTTGGTGATGATGCTCGTTGGACATTGGAATCTCTCAATTTTCCTGGACACTACATCCGACACAAGAATTTTGAGTTGTGGGTAGAACGCTCAGATGGTAGCGATTTATTTGCACAGGATGCGTCATTTAGGATTTTCAATCCTCTCTATCGGTAGGGTAATCTTGTTCGTCAATCAAAACTACTTTTTTTCCTAATATCTAATGAATAGAGTTGACTTTCATAAAATATTCACTGCTATAAAATATTGGAGATATTTCATGTCATTAATTAAATTACGTCAAACTCACAACTTACTTACCAAAGGCTTATTAACTAACATTTTTACTGTGGCTGTTAGTTCAATATTGTTCACCAACATTGGTACAACTAATGCCTCACAGGTGGTCACTCAGTGGTATTTTGGCTCATGGGATTGTAATATTGATGGTCGTAATGCCAAAATGCAGTGGCTTGTAGTTGATGACCCGCAAACTCAGTGTGATGGTGATGTCTGTAGGACTACATCAGGTGTTAAGGTTGTAGGACAGTTCAGTGATAATGGTAGTGCATGGGTGTCACTAGCAAAACATTCTGCAAATTCAACATCTCTCTCAATTCGTTATTTAGGTCAAGAACAAGATAACTGGTTTTTAAGATACAATGTTAAATCAGGTCGGGCTATCGGTTGGACTACCTGGAGAGGCAAACGTTATCCTTTATCTTGTGCAAATAGAAGACGTTAGGAAAAAATTTCACGAATACAAATATTGATTTTAATTCTGCAAATGTTCTCGAAAATATTGTTGATATAACTGACAACTTGGTGTTAATTTATCTCCTATTCTCTTTACTAATCCTATGCTGTAAAGTTGATATGCTGAAATTGTTTCTACGCTTACAGGTTTTTGAGCCGTAACTACTTCTAGGAATGCCTGAGTTAGATGAGGATTAATTTTAAAAGTATGCAAAAATCGCCGCAAATATTCTTCGTAAATTCCGGCATTTGTTGGCGCATTTTGCAATAAATTTTCTAAAGTTATATCCCCAAGTGCTAGATGATAAAGTGCCAATCTAATTAAATATGGATGTCCCCCAACTAGAGACATTAATTGCTGTAATTGATTTTGATTATAATCAAGTTGATGATTGTGGGCTAAAACTTTTATTTGTTCTTGCGTAAATTCTGTTAATTCCACTACTAAGCCAACATTAAAGGGGGATTGATTGATATCTAATGACCCATAATTTTCGGTAGAATGGACTACAGCTAATCGTAACTTTTCCCAAATTTCTATGGTTTTTGCTTCTTCATGCCAACTTCGTAACATGGCAAAAAAACCTTGAGAAATTTCGGGATATTGAAATACTTTATCTACTTCATCTAATGCCAAAACTAAATTGTTATTGATATTGTCTAAAATGTGATCTTCAAAATATGTGGTACAATTAATAATGCTACCTCTATATTCATCCCAAGATTCATTTAATAAAGAAGGTAATTTTAATTTGTGACCAACATAAGCACAGAACCAGCGTAAAAATTTATCTAAATCATTAAAAACGGTTGCTTCTGCTTGTAAAAAATTTAATCTTACTGTGTGATAACCTTGCTGATTTGAGTGAGCGATAATTCTATCAAGTAGGGAGGTTTTACCCATTTGATTTGGAGCTTTAATCCGAATTAGAGAACCAGCCTGGAGAATTGTATCATAACAACGTTCTTCTATTAGATTTCGTTGAATATAAAATACAGAATTTAGAGGAACTGAACCTTTTGGGTATTCTGGTAAAAATTCATTTTTGATGGGATTAGAAATATTTTGATGTAATTCTGTTTGTAGAATGTTGTTATTGTTAAGATGCGAACGTTCAACTGCTGCACGAAAATTAGTTTTATTAACTTCTTCTCCTAATGCTTCTGAAAGTAATTTCCACAATTTGAAACCTACATCTTGGCGGAGATATTTGGCTGTATAACCTTCATTATTGGCAATTTCATCATAATTTAGACCTTGCCAAGATCCTTTCAGGATAATTATCTCCACATCTTTCAAGTGTCTGTTAACTTTATTAAAGACAACTGTATCTAAAATTTGTAATGCTTCTTCAACGTTCATATATTTAATTTATGCCGATTGAAGTCAGTATATCGAGTTTGTGCCGAAAAAGAAATATCGAAATTTGGATACATCGCTTACTTGTTAAGGTATTCTCATTAATTGAGACTATCCCGCTAACAGTGGGATGGGTTCTTTTTCATCTAAAATCTCCAGAAGACTCCCACTACAGATGATTAACTGATATGATTTGACCTGGAAGGGAGCAAATCAAAACAGCATTTATCGCAAATTTACTGATATATAACTATGGTTGTTGTAGCAATTCTCGCGGCAGGAAAAGGCACAAGAATGAAATCAAATTTACCTAAAGTTTTACATTCTTTAGGTGGTAAATCTTTAGTCGAACGCGTTATTGAAAGTGCTGAACCCCTTTTACCTTCACGCAGATTAGTAATTGTTGGCTATCAGTCCCAAGAAGTAAAAACGGCTATGAATGCAATTCATGGTGTGGAGTTTGTGGAACAGACTGTACAATTAGGCACAGGTCATGCTATCCAACAATTGCTTCCCCATTTAGAAGGTTACACTGGGGATTTATTGATTTTAAATGGTGATGTTCCTTTATTGCGGACGGAAACCCTAAAAAACCTCTTACAAACTCACCAAGAAAATCAAAATTCTTGTACTATTCTCACCGCACAATTGTCAAATCCTCAAGGTTACGGACGGGTTTTTCGTAACAGTGAATGTATTGTCCAAAAAATAGTTGAGGACAAAGATTGCACTCCTACCCAAAGAGAAAATGACCGCGTGAATGCTGGTATTTACTGTTTCCGTTGGCCAGATTTAGCAAAGTTTTTACCTCAATTAGAAGCAAATAATGCCCAAAAAGAATATTACTTAACTGACGCTGTAACTCAGGTTGGTAAGGTAATGGCTGTAGATGTGGAAGATTACCAAGAAATTTTGGGAATTAATGATAGATTGCAATTAGCAACAGCTAACGATATTTTGCAAAGACGGATTAAGGAAAAATGGTTGTTAGCAGGTGTAACGCTAATAGATCCTACCAGTATTACGATTGATGAAACGGTGGAATTACAACCAGATGTGATTATTGAACCGCAAACTCATTTGCGCGGAAAAACGATAATTCAAGCTGGTAGTCGCATTGGTCCGGGGAGTTTAATTGAAAATAGTGAATTAGGTGAAAATGTCACTGTTCTCTATTCTGTAGTTACAGATAGTATTGTTCAATCTCAAACTCGTATTGGACCCTATGCCCATTTACGTGGTCATGCTAAGGTGGGTGCTAATTGTCGAATTGGTAATTTTGTGGAGTTGAAAAATACCCAATTAGGCGATCGCACTAATGTATCACATCTCTCCTATTTGGGTGATACGACAGCCGGATCTCAGGTCAATGTAGGTGCGGGAACAATTACTGCTAATTATGACGGTGTGAAGAAGCATAGAACAATTATAGGCGATCGCACCAAAACCGGTTCTAATAGTGTTTTAGTTGCACCTATTACTGTGGGAAATGATGTCTACATAGCCGCAGGTTCAACGGTAACGGAGGATGTCCCTGATGATTCTTTGGTAATTGCAAGAAGTCGTCAGGTTGTGAAACCAGGTTGGAAGATGAAAACTGACAGTTAATGTTTTTCTGGGTGCGTTTCTTAACGCACCTTTTTATAGCTATTTTTAGGTAAATAAATCACAGTTTTTGTTTCGCGCAAAGGCGCAAAGGAGCAAAGACGCAAAGGAAGAAATTCATTTTTATGCAGAAATTTGATTAATTCCTATTTTATAAATTACCTGTTCTCGTACTGAGTTTGCAGCAGCTAGAGCTATTTCTTCCCAATCACTAGCTAATAATAAAATAGTTAAAAGTGACTTTAACAAATCCCGATTAGATATAAATTCTTCAACATTATATAATTCATCTTGTTTTAAAATATCTTGCAGTGCTGATAAAGCCGCAGGTTTGGGTAATTGTAGTCTTTGAATTAATCGTTTTTGTGCTACTTCTACTGCTGTTTTTTCTCCTATACCCAAATTCCATTCTTTTAGGAGTAACCGCAGTTCTCGGTTGAGTGATACGCGCAACTGTGTCATTCTTCCAAACATTCCAGGGTTTTGTAATAAAGCGGGAATTGCTAAACCCCAATCTAATCCTGCTATCACGTCGCAGTCGGTTTCATCTTCAATTTGAATTGCTTCTTGAAGGGATGTTGGGTTAAAAAGTAAATCAACAGCTTCAGCTACATTTTGGTTATTATTCATAATAATTTCGCTCATCATTATTGTAGTCGTAACATACCATATTCAAAGTAGGTAAGATTCTCGTATTCTTCATCAATACCAAGATTGAGCATATTTTGGTTTTCATAAAATCGTTCCGCAGTTGGAAGTGAATGCAGTCCAATTCTTCCACCATAACCTAATTCTACACTTCTGAGTCGTGCATATCTCAATAATGCAGTACCTACACCTTTGTATCGTGGTGGACGTTGTATTTCTTTACGATTCCAAGGTGCAGAGGTAATGTACTGGATATATACTAAAAAATTATCTAAATTTTACGAAAGTTATTTACACAACCAAGTAAAGTATGGTAATAATCATATTCCTACTGGATTAAATTTTTATGAACAAAGATTTAGTGTAAAATCCAGTAAACATAATTTTTGACTTAAAGGTATAATTAATGCACCCTTTTGAAAAAATTTTATCAGTATCGAAAGAAAACATTGAACTTGAATTAAAATATATAAACGAAATTAGTTGGGCTGACTTTTGGTTAAATCCAAGACGTTTAAGAGGCAGTGATTTTTTGATGCGTTGGTCTCAAGGTGTTTGGAGTGAAAAACGCTTAACTGATGCTATTAATGAGACTAATCAGTTTTATGCAATTCCTTATGGACCAAGCGGAACAGCCCCTACAGATGACGTAAGGGCATTTGAACTTTACTTTGAAAGATTGGAAGCTGCTGGACTTGGGAAAATAAAACGTCCTGATTTATTGATTTTTAAAATAGAAGAAAAATCCTATGTTGATAATTTCTTAAAAGATATTGGTGGTAGTGAAGAATTACCTTTCATAGTTGAAAATGAACTGCAATCTCTGATTGAAAAATCAATTATAGCAGTTGAATGTGAAAATTCACTTTGGGTTGCGGAAAAAATGCCTGATTATAATAAACAGATGAAACCTCAGAAAAGACTGGGAGGTAAAATGGGATTGTCCAAAAGTGCTGTTTTACCAACAGTAATTATTAAAGAAGAAGACCGGATTCCATTACATAAATGGCAAATAGAAAATAAAATTCCTATCCACATTTGGCACGTTTTTTTTGATAAAGCTTACGGGTTATCTCTTGATCAAGCTGAACACCTTGTAAAAGAAGGTTTAATTGAGCCAACAATTCAGACCTTTCAAGCTCCAGGTGGAGCAACAACTAAAAAAGCCATTTATAAATTTTATTATCATTATGCTTATCCTCTAGGAATTTCAACAGAGCGACCCACTTTAGTACCTAATTATATCGAAGATAAAAATGGACATATTTTGCCTTATGTAAAATTTGTAGGAGGCTCACTTCAGATTAACGAAGATGCTTTAAAAATTCTCAATAACCTTTAATAAATTATGATTCACCAAAAACTACCTAATAACTGGCAAGAAAGAGAAAAATTACGTGATAAAGGTCAATTCTGGACACCAGAATGGGTGACAAAAGCAATGGTTTCGTATATAGCAAAAGACACAAATTTGGTGTTTGATCCTGCTACTGGAAAAGGAGCTTTTTTAAATGCTTTATTACAAATAAATCCCTCTATTAATTATTATGGGATTGATATAGATGAATATATTTTAGAAGATGAAATTTATCAAAAAAATAGTTGCTTTGTAGAATTACGTGATTTTATCAAAAACCCTCCACAGAAAAAGTTTAACGCAATTATAGCTAATCCACCTTACATCAGACATCACCGAATTGATGAAAAGATGAAACAATTTCTAAAAGAGCTTTTTATAAAAATTACAGGTTTTACAATTGATGGTAGAGCAGGTTATCATATTTACTTTTTTGTGCAGGCGTTAAATTTACTTGATAAAAACGGAAGATTAGCTTTTATAATGCCTGCTGATACTTGTGAAGGGATTTTTGCTCAAAAACTGTGGCAATGGATTACTAAAAATTATTGTCTTGAATGCGTTGCTACATTTCATGAAAATGCGACACCTTTCCCAAAGGTTGATACCAATGCAATTATTTTTTTTATCAAGAAATCTGAACCTGTCCAGATAATTAAATGGATCAAGGCAAATGAAGCCAATGAGGAACTTTTTAATTTTGTTAAATCGGATTTTAAAGATACAAATCATATAACTCTGGAAATTAATAATCGAGATTTAAAAGAAGCATTAGCCACAGGTTTATCAAGACCTGAACAAAATAATTGTGATTTTAAATATCATCTTAATGATTTTGCAAAAGTGATCCGTGGTATTGCCACAGGAGCGAATGATTTCTTTTTTTTAACAACACAGCAGGTACAAGAACTGGCAATTCCTAAAGAATTTCTTAAACTCGCAATTGGACGGACAAAAGATGTAACAGGAGATAAATTAACTATTGAAGATATCAAAAAATTAGAAGAAAATAATCGTCCCACAATTTTACTTTCAATAAATAGTAATGATAATATCCCTGAATCAGTTGCTAACTATCTTCAAGAAGGTGAAAAATTAGGTCTGCCTGACCGTCCCCTGATTAAACAACGTAAATTGTGGTATAAGATGGAACATAGAGAAGTGCCACCCATATTATTTGCTTATCTTGGTAGACGCAATTCTAGGTTCATTAAAAATGAGGCTGGTGTTGTTCCATTAACAAGTTTTTTGTGTATTTATCCTATTTATGATGATGAACTATATATCGCTAATCTTTGTGAGGCTTTAAATGATCCTGAGACAATTCAAAATCTCAGACTTGTAGGCAAAAGCTATGGTTCTGGAGCAATTAAAGTTGAGCCTCGTAATCTTGATAAAGTTCCCATTCCAGAACATATTGTAGATAAATATAATTTAACCCGACAAAAATATAAAATTAAAAGTCAGCAACTTGAACTATTTTAATAATTGAAATCTAACTTCATACGCATAAAAAAATCAAACCACATTAATGTGGTTTGAAAAAATCAAAAACTATTTACATTTTCTATGCTGTGACTTCTTCCTTCACTTCCTGCTGTAAAGCTGAAACCAGTCTATTCAGTGCATTTACGTAAGCCTGAGCCGATGCCACAATAATGTCTGTATTGGCTGCATGACCTGAAAATACACGGGATTCATGGCGCAAGCGAATTGTCACTTCTCCTAAAGCATCAATTCCCCCGGTGACAGATTGCACAGAAAACTCAATCAATTCATTCGGTACATTCACCACCCGATTGATGGCTTTGTACACCGCATCTACTGGACCTGTACCAATGGCTGCATCAGTTAATTCTTCTCCGTCGGGAGTGCGAAGAGTTACAGTAGCAGTAGGTTGAGCGTTACTACCACAGGAAACCTGTACCAACTCTACCTTAAATAAATCTGGCGCTTGTTGGATTTCGTCGTTAACAATAGCTTCCAAGTCCCAATCAGAGATTTCTTTCTTTTTGTCCGCTACTTCTTTAAATCTAACAAAGGCTTTATTTAGGTCATTTTCTGATAGTTCAAAGCCCAATTCTTTCAAGCGGGTACGAAAAGCATTTCTGCCAGAATGTTTACCCAATACTATTTGATTGTCCGATAAACCAATCAATTGGGCATCCATGATCTCATAAGTGAGTTTGTTTTTCAATACTCCATCTTGGTGAATTCCAGATTCATGAGCAAAGGCATTTGCACCGACAATGGCTTTATTTGGTTGCACCAACATTCCCGTTAAATTGGAAACCAAACGGGAGGTTTTATAGATTTGTTTGGTGTCAATATTCGTGAGTGATGCTTCCGAATTTTCAGCGCGTCCCAAGAAGGGATTAAAATATTGTCTGCGGACGTGCAAAGCCATGACTAATTCTTCTAAAGCTGCATTTCCGGCTCTTTCCCCAATGCCATTAATGGTACATTCTAATTGCCGAGCGCCGTTTTTCACAGCTTCCAAAAAGTTAGCAACTGCTAAACCTAAATCATTATGGCCGTGAACGGAAATAATGGCTTTGTCAATGTTGGGGACATTTTCGGTAATGCCTTTAATGATGCCCCCAAATTCGCTGGGTGTGGTATATCCTACGGTATCAGGAATATTAACAGTTGTTGCTCCAGCAGCGATCGCTCTTTCCAAAACTTCATACAAAAATTCTGGATCAGATCGTCCGGCATCTTCAGGAGAAAATTCGACATCATCGGTGAAGGTTTTGGCATAGGCTACCATTTCTTCCGCAATGGCAACTACTTCCGGTCTGGTCTTTTTTAACTTATATTGCAGGTGGATATCAGAAGTAGCAATAAAAGTATGAATTCTGCCTTTAGCAGCAGGTTTGATAGCCTCCGCTGCGGCTTTAATATCATCATGTCTGGCTCTGGCCAAACTACAAATTACCGGACCATTTTCCGTTCCCACAGTTTGGGCAATTTTGCTAACTGCTTCAAAATCTCCAGGACTAGCAAAAGCAAAACCAGCCTCAATAATATCTACTCCTAAACGTGCTAGTTGTTTGGCAATAATTAGCTTTTCGTCTATATTGAGAGTTGCTCCTGGACACTGTTCTCCATCACGCAATGTGGTGTCAAAGATGATAATTCTATCGGCTTGTTTGCTCATTAGCTTAACCTCTTTTAATTTTGAGAGTGGACCCAATAAAAGAACATAAGGGAATTAGAATTAATCAAATGTGACTTGATTTGTCAGTCCTATAGAATTTATTTTCATCACTGACTTCTAATTCCTCAATTCTTTTTTGATAAAATAGCTGAAACTGTGAAATGAGAGTTTTTAACTTTGAGATGTGTAAATAAATACTAAGCTAAGTTAACCGTCAGTTTTTTCTATTCTCTCTCTTATATCGTTCAAGTCTATATATCTATCAGTAGCATTACGTAGTTCTCTGGCGATCATTCCTTCAGTTGATACTACTGTAATATGCGTATTTTTTGAGCGTAATAGTTCGATAGCTCTTTCAAAATCACCATCTCCGCTGAATAATACAACTCGGTCATATTGATCTACCGTATTAAACATATCAACGACAATTTCAATATCTAAATTCGCTTTTTGGGAGTAACGACCGGAAGCATCATCATAATACTCTTTGAGGATTTTCGTGCGAACTGTATATCCTAAACTGATGAGTGCATCTCGGAAACCCCGTTGGTCTTGTGGGTCTTTTAATCCAGTGTACCAGAAAGCATTGATTAATGTAGTTTCTGACTGTTCGTATTTGAAATATTCTAAAACCCGTCGGGGGTCAAAAAACCAACCATTTTTTTGTTGAGCATAGAACATATTGTTTCCGTCTACAAAAATAGACAGACGATTCATTGGAGAACCCATAAAAATTTACACCTAAATAATAGATAAGAATGTTAGAGGGAAGAATAGATTATAGCAATTATCAAGTGGTAATTTCGCTAATATCTTTAAGGTACATAATTATGTATAGCCATTATCTTACCTCTTTTAAAGCCAAAATTTGGACAAAATATCCCAGTTGAGATCCGAATTATTTAACTTGTTTCACCTCCGGGACTTGTAAATATGTTGTCTGATCAAAATCTACCAATAAAATTGACCTAGTAACAGGATTGTAAACTAGATGATATTCAATTTTACTCCTAAAGAGGTACGGGATAGGATTCTGGAGAAGGAATGGGCTGATCTTCATCAATAGATTTTTTCATCGACTGTAGGGATGATTTCAGAGGATTATCAATGCTTCAGGAGAGAAGACTATTGAGGATACGCATCTAGGATATCCTAGATGGACACCTAAAATTTGAAGAATACTCTATGAAAGTAGTTTGAATAATTTGATGACTCCGAATATAAATTTTTATGACAACTAACCTGATCTGCGATCACAGGGGTGGGTTCAGTTGCGTAAATATGGGAATGTATCTGTACAGAGTTTTTATACAATGAATATACTGATATGAGTTGGATAAAAATTAAAGGATGGGTGAAAAAGGGATAAGATGGTCATTTAAGTCTTAAATTTGCAGTTTTTAGCAGTCGAACAGGGTTCTGAATCAATATAAGTATTGTACTTAAACTAGTCAGTACAACAATATCGCCCCAGAACCTATATCTAGCTTAACCAAAAAATCAGATTCTGTTGGCAAATTAGAAAAGCAGCCTGGTGCGAGTGGTAGATTTGAGTCATTTACACTAATTAACCTTGTCCATCATTTCGTCAGATTCGGAGTTTCTAAATATTGTTTCTCTGGTTGAGGATAAACAGTTACCCAATCTAAATACCGAATTGGCGGAAATAACTCAACTTTAGCGATTGATGCCGGGAGTTTCTTTAAATCCAAGGACTTAATTTTACCTATGGCTAAACCAGCGGGAAACTTCTGACTATAAGTAGATGTGGAAACTAAATCGCCTACTTTAACATTAGGCACTTTTTCATAAAACTCTAACACCCCTTCAGCGGAAGCATCACCTTGCAAAACTCCTTTAGCTGATGTGCGGCTGACAGTTACACCCACTTGACTTTTTAAATCACTAACCAACAATACACTGCTAGTATTAGTCGTCACACTTTCTACTAAACCCACTAATCCCCCATCGGCTTTAACAATAGAACCTTCTTGAATGCCTGATGCAGTCCCCCGATTCAAAATTACCTGTTGCCACCAATGATCTGCACTCCGTCCAATTACCCTTGCTATAATTGGCTTCTGTGGCAAGGTTTCTTTTTCTACGTAACTCAGTAAACTTTTTAATTTTTCATTTTGGCTTTCTAGATCGACGATGCGAGTCTGTAATTCTAAAAATCTTGCATCTTTAATACTTTGCTCAGGAATCGTCCCTGACTGCACCATCTGTAATGGAATGGTGATTCCTTGATAGATTTCGCGTAATAATGCCCCTTTTGTTTCTCTGATTGTCCAAGCACTACCTACAACTAAGGCCAATAACCCTATTTGTAATCCCTTATATTCCCACCAGCGCTTTAAAGTAAACATAAACATACCTGTATATATTTTTTATAAATTATTCAGGAGTTGCAAAAATATTGCTTAGGAACGCAAATTTAATCACCTGCAATTCTGATTTAACCGGAAATGGTGCGTTACGCTTTGCTTTAGCGTAGCCATGCTCGCAGAGCTTTACACACCCTAATTTTGTACTTTATTTAATCTATACTCCTTAGTAAGACTTTCCGTGATCATTATCCCTCAACTTCCCTATACTTCTGTTGAAAACAATAGACATCTCCGGAAATTAAATATGCGTGACCTAAAACCCTTGTAGAGACGTTCCATGGAACGTCTCTACAATATTTACCGAAGCTGTCTAATGGATTCTATAATTTTGACACTCTCAGGGAAGACAGCCACTGAGATTCTACTGACAGAATTAGATTAAAGGTTTAGCCTAATCTAATCTCGCTGCGACCGTCAAACGCCGCCTAGACGCTCAATACAACCACCAATCAAGGTGTCGAAATTGCGCTTACTTTTATTGTTTTCAGTGTTTTTGTGAGTCCATCACTAAGCCAAGATGCGGTACGCTCCACAACCTGCCATTACTTGCTCTTTCTTGTCATACTGCCGCTAGGACTTGAACCTAACCGTTGTTTCTTATGAGCCGGGATTTCTCCGTACTAGGATGTTTCAACACGTAGATGTTTATTGTTCTTACTCACGATTTCATTCTAGCATACCACAGGGATTAAAATCCCTCGTGTCGCTTCCCTCTGTTGGGAGCCAAGCCACGCTCGTTTCCCACTTACCGCGAGGTCTTATGAATAAATACAGAACCCATATATTCCTACTACATATTACGGGAATGCCCGCTAAATACTCTCTCCAATTGTTTGAAGTTTTCTAATACACGACCTGTTCCCAACACTACACAGCTTAAAGGGTCTGCCGCAATGTGAGTCACAAGACCTGTCTCATGACTAATTAATGTATCCAGACCTTTGAGTAATGCACCACCTCCTGCCAACATGATCCCGCGATCAATAATGTCTGCTGCCAGTTCTGGAGGTGTCCGTTCTAGTGTCCGTCTCACTGCTTCGATAATTACCGCTAGAGGCTCTACCATACTTTCCCGAATTTCTGGGCCTTTGATGCTTACAGTTCTGGGTAATCCAGAAAGTAAATGCAAGCCCCGGACTTCCATGACACTATCATTATCATCTGCGGTCGGATAGGCAGAACCAATCTTAATCTTAATATCCTCAGCAGTCCGTTCACCAATTACCAGATTATGAATTTTCTTCATATACTGAGTAATCGCTTCAGTTAGTTCATCTCCAGCAATGCGGACTGACTCGCTAATTACTGTACCCTGAAGACTTAATACCGCTACTTCTGTTGTGCCACCACCTATATCAATTATCATGTTACCCGTAGGTTCTGCAACTGGCAGTCCCGCACCGATTGCCGCTGCAACTGGTTCATCAATTAAATATACTTCCCTCGCTCCGGCTTGATTGGCTGCATCCATGACAGCCCGTCTTTCTACTCCTGTGACACCACTAGGAATGCCAATGATAATGCGGGGACGCATCAGCGATCTTCCCTCATTTACCCGCTGAATAAAGCTTTTTAGCATCAATTCAGCCGTGTCAAAGTCAGCAATCACACCGTCACGCAGGGGACGGAGGGCAATTACATTGCCTGGTGTCCGTCCGAGCATTTTTTTGGCTTCTTCTCCCACTGCCAGTGCCACCTTGAGATTTTGATCAATGGCAACTACAGAAGGTTCTTGCAGGACAATTCCTTTACCAGACACATAAACTAGGGTATTGGCTGTACCAAGGTCGATACCCATATCCCATGATGGACGAAAATTTCTGAAAAGATCCACGCTTCTCTTTGCCCCTTATTTGCGATACTTAATAACTACAAAGATAAAAGTTAATAATGATAGATTCCATGATGTTTGCTTGCCTGACTCCAGTAACCTAGACTATTTTTTTATCTAGCTTTTGTCAATCTTGATTTTAGTTTCACGAATCTTATGTTCTATTTTTTCATGGTCAGTCAGTATAACCGTATATTTTTTTTAATGTCAAGTATTTTTTGAATTTTTGTGTGAGTTAACTGTTGGGATTCTAACATATTTTCAATACTTTCACAATTAGTTATTATAGAATCCGGAATAGTACAATACAAAGTTACTAAGAAATAAAAGCCATGAGCATTAATGTTGTCACTCTTATTGGCCGTGTAGGCATCGATCCTGACATGAAGTTTTTTGATTCGGGTAAAGTTAAATGTAGATTGACTCTAGCAGTCAGTCGTCGTACCCGTGAGGGAGAACATACAGACTGGTTTAACTTAGAATTATGGGGAAAAACTGCGGAAGTTGCGGGTAATTATGTTCGGAAAGGCAAACAAATAGGCGTTAAAGGTTCTTTGCGGTTTGATTCCTGGAGCGATCGCCAAAGCGGAGTTAGCCGTTCTAGTCCAGTGATCAATGTCGAGCAACTAGAATTACTAGGTTCTAAGCGTGATGGTGAAGGTGGGGGAGCAGATATGTCTCCAGATAATTTCTAATTAGTGAGTTGTCAGTTGTTAGTAGGGGCGAAGCATTTGGAAGATAAATTATCGGTCATTGCCAAAAATAGTTCTCCAAATGCTTCGCCCGTACAGTTGTTAGTTGTTTTTTCCTTGCCATTGACCACTGACCACTGACCACTGACTAATAACTAATTTGCAATGTTACTGATGCTTGTACTTCCTGTTCACCGGCAATTATGGGAGTAGAAGCATCTGCATTAGCTAATTTAGCCTCAGCCCGGTAAAGCATGGGAGGTGGTGGTGGAGTTGCACCATTGACTTGAATACTGACAATTTCTTTTTGTTGTAATCCCAGGCTACTTAAAACGGCTTCTGCTTGCTGTTGGGCATCCTGGGTAGCTTTTTTCAGAGCTTGTTTTTGGGCGATCGCAATTGCTTCATCACTAGCAATAAAACTCACACCGTTAATTTGTGTCGCTCCAGCCTTCACAGCTTCATCTAACAATGTTCCGGCTTGATCTGTAGGAATGCGGAAACTGACTGTATTACTGGCAGCATAACCAGTGATTCGTTGGACATTATTGCTGTAGCTATACACTGGATTCAGGCGAATTCCTGTAGTTGTCAATTTTTCCACATTACGTTTTTTCAGCAATGTCACCACAGCGGATGATTTACGAGCCGCTTCTTTTTGGACATCTTCAGCGGTTTTTCCTTGAATTTCCACACCTAAACTCACTTGAGATAAAGTTGTAGAAATTGTTTCTACTCCCCGTCCACTCACGGTTAAAGTTCGCCATAATTTTGCCTTTTCTTGCGCCGATGCAGGTAATATAAAAGTCGCGCATATCAATATACTCAAGGATAAGATCTTCCCAAAATTCCTGGTAGGAAAACGAGAATTGGATAAAATAGTGTTAGACATTCTGCTGGCACTCCTCCAAAAACGGATCAATTCTTGGTTAACTGTTAATTATCAACTAATTATCAACAACCACCAAAACATTTTTACCACTTGTTTTATCATCTCAGCATTAACCAAATTTACCGCTAATGTAAGCTTTGGTATCTTCCTGTTGAGGGTTGCTGAAAATTAGCTCTGTCGAATCGTACTCTACTAAATACCCAGCCCGTCCACCTGATTCTGAGGCTCTGACATTAAAAAACGCCGTTTTATCAGATACTCGTGATGCTTGCTGCATATTGTGAGTGACTATGACGATGGTATATTGCTCTTTAAGTTCATGAATTAGTTCTTCAACCCGCGAGGTAGAAATAGGATCAAGAGCAGAACATGGTTCATCCATGAGGATAACTTCTGGTTGTACTGCGATCGCTCGGGCAATACATAAACGTTGTTGTTGTCCACCGGATAAAGATAAACCATTTTGGCGCAATTTATCCTTGACTTCATCCCACAAAGCCGCTTGTCGCAAACTCCGTTCTACTAATTCATTCATATCACCCCTGTAGCCATTAATTCTGGCCCCAAAAGCAATATTTTCATAAATTGACTTGGGAAATGGGTTGGGTCTTTGAAACACCATACCAATACGTCTCCGCACCTCTACGGGATCAATATTGGGTGCATAGAGATTTTTATCATAGAAATAAACTTTACCTTCGGCTCTAAATGATGCGATTAAATCATTTAGACGGTTATAACATCGCAATAATGTACTTTTACCGCAGCCAGATGGTCCAATAAAAGCCGTCACCCGATTTTTAGGAATATCTAGCCAAACATTCTGTACAGCCAAAAAATTGCCGTAGTAGATATTGAGGTCTTCTGTGCGTAAAACCGATTCAGCCCCATTAATCGTGCTAATTGTAGTAGCCATAAATACTTAAATGAATGCAGAATTTAGAATTTAGAATTTAGAATTACGTTTTGCAACGGGGATTTTACCCCGACGCAAAACCCGCTGCTTGTAGAAGCAGGGGACTTTAACCCCCAAAGGTAAGTTAAAGAATAAGTTTTTCGGGATGAGTTTCAGTTTTGTTAACTAAACCTTTTGTTTAGTCACCCAGCGAGTAATAATACTAGTAATTAAAACCATCATTACGAGGATTAAAGACGCAGCCCAAGCTAGAGATTGCCAAGTTGGGAAGGGAGAAGTAGCAAAGTTGTAGACTAAAACCGCGAGAGAAGCAGTAGGTTTGAGAATGCTATCCGGCCAAAAAGCAGAAAAAAGAGCCGTAAATATTAATGGTGCTGTTTCTCCAGCAGCCCGAGCGATCGCCAAAGTAGAACCAGTGACAATTGTTGGTAATGCAGCCGGCAATACCACCAGGATCACAGTTTGCAAATTACTTGCACCTAATCCAACAGACGCTTGCCGCAAATCTTGAGATACTAATTGCAAAGCTTCGTCTGTAGTTTTTACAATAATAGGTAACATCAAAATTGCTAAGGCAAATCCACCCCCCAGGGCTGAGTAAGAGCCTAAATTCAGCTTTACTAAGGTCAAAACCACAATTCCATAAGCAAATACCCCAGCAATAATAGAAGGAACACCACTGAGGACGTTAGTAGCAAAACGTATCCATCTAGCAATCTTTTGGGAACTAAACTCATTTAAATAAATTGCGGCCAATACACCAAAGGGAACACTAATGACAGCGGCAATCCCGACCATGAGAATTGTGCCAACAATGGCATTACCAAAACCGCCATTTTTGCCAAAAGGCGGCGGTGGTAACTGCGTAAAAATATTGAGATTTAAACTACTAAACCCTCTAATTACTACATAATAAAGCACTGCCAACAAGGGGACTAGTGCCAATGCTCCACAGATAAAAGCTAATCCAGTCATTGCTGTATTCAACAATGTCCGAGGAGAGGAAGGAGAACGAGTCAGGCTTCTTTGCTCAAAAGAAGAAGTCATAATTTAACCTATCACTATAGTCTCTGGACTCGCGCCACAATAAACTCTGCCAGAATATTGACTATCATCGTCAATAGAAATAGGATTAAAGCTGCATACATTAAAGCAGCAACTTGTAACCCATTAGCTTCAGCAAATTGATTTGCTAGTAGGGAAGAAATTGTATTAGATGGTGCTAAGAAAGAGATGTTAATATTATTGGCATTACCAATTAACATTGTCACAGCCATTGTTTCACCCATGGCTCTACCAAGTGCCAACATCACCGCACTGACAATGCCAGAAAAAGCAGCGGGGATAATAACTTGAAAAATTGTTTCCCAACGGGTTGCACCGATTGCCAAGGCAGCTTGACGTAAACCCGAAGGTACAGAAATCAAAGCATCACGAGAAATAGCGGTGATAATTGGCAAAGTCATAATTGCTAAGATCACTCCCGCAGGTAACATTCCTGGCCCTGTAGGTGAGGTACTAAAAATAGGTAGCCAGCCCCAATAATGATGCAGCCATTTGCCCAAATCAGTTAAAATCGGGATTAAAACAAAAATTCCCCAGACTCCGTAGACAACACTGGGAATGGCAGCTAGTAATTCTACTAAAAATACCAGTACCAATTTTACCTGGGAGGGCAAAAAATCCTCACTCAATAAAATCGCTGTCCCCACACCAATTGGAACTGCTAAAACTAGTCCGATTAAAGAACTCATGAGAGTCCCATAAATCGCAGGTAATACCCCATATTCATTATTAACAGGGTTCCAATTGCTGGTGATTAAGAAATTAATCCCGAATTTTTGGATCGCTGGACTGGCCGCAATAGCAACTTGCAAGGTAATCCATAATAAAATTCCAGCAATTGCTAGGGCAAAAATTCGAGTTAACCAAATAAAGCTCCGATCTAGATTTCTGTCTATTTCCGAGCGATTTTTCGTGACTAATTGGGTTTCTGGAAAATTTATGGCCATGAATGCTGACTCTAAGATGTGGGAAAAAGCTAACTTTCTCAAAACTAGTACAATACGGCGTAAGTTAAGCAACCATTAAAAATCCCTGAAAAGCTTATACCATCTGCTTTTTAATTTTTAATTGTTAATTTTTAATTCCGCCCTGCGGTACTAGCTTGTCATTACTTTGTAGTTTTAGGATCAGCGCCAAGAGAGATTTTATAATCAGGACTAATTTGATCAGCAGCAGCAGCCACTTTAGCAATCACATTTGCTGGTAAAGGAACATACCCTAATTGAGTAGCTAACTTTTGTCCATCAGTTAAAGCGTACTCAATAGTTGCTTCTATTGCCTTGGCTTTACCAGCATCAGCATATTTTTTATAAGCGAGAATCCAAGTATAAGTGACGATTGGGTAAGAACCTTCCCCTTCAGGATCAGAAATAAAAGCGCGAAGATTTTCTGGTAAAGTTACTGATGCTAACGTTTTAGATGCTGATTCTTCAGAAGCCAAAACAAACTTTTTAGCTTTATTTTCTAAACTCGCAAATTTGAGATTACTTTGTTTGGCATAGCCATATTCTACATAACCAATAGCACCTGGAGTTTGTTGAATTTGGGCGGTAATACCTTCATTGCCTTTAGCACCAATTCCTACAGGCCATTTTACACTTTTACCGTCACCTACTTTAGTTTTCCATTCTGGACTAATGGCGCTAAGGTGTTTGGTAAAAACGCCTGTAGTCCCGCTACCATCAGCCCGATAAATAACTTTTATCTCGTCTTTTGGTAATTTTACATCAGGATTAGCTTGAGCGATCGCCGGATCATCCCAAGATTTGATTTTACCTAGTAAAATATCAATATAAACTGCTCGTGGTAGTTTGAGTATAGCTACGCCACCGGAGCTATCAGCAATATCTGGTAAGTTATAAGCGAGAACAATACTACCAGCAGTTACAGGTAGTAAGATCACTCCTTTATCTGCGGGGATATTCTGAATTTCTTCATCTTTCATGGCTACATCACTAGCACCAAAGTCTACTGTCCCTTTGGTAAACTGCTCAACACCAGCACCACTACCAACTGGCTGATAGTTAACTTTTAAATTGGGATATTTTTTGTTTAACTCCGCAAACCAGGTTTGGTAAAGGGGTGACGGAAAAGTAGCACCGGCACCTGTTAATTCAATATTACCTCCTAAATCTAGTTTGCTGGAAGCAGTTGTAGTTTGACTGGAAGATTTGTTAGGAGTGGGATTCGTTGAGTTAGTTTCTCCACAGGCAGATAAACTAATTGCTAGTGTGAATACCGATATTAAAGCTATCAGGCGATTATGCTTCATTGCACTTAGAGGTAATGGTAGTAATGTTAATTTTTAGCTAAACACCTCTAACATACTTCTAAAAAATTGTTTCAGAGACTTACAAATCAAAAATACCCCATAAGACTGGATAATCTTTTTTGTGAAGTTCTCTTATCGGTAAAGAAATGGGGAAAGCTATATTTATAGTATTTGCGTATTTTACAAGTTGATCATATCATCCTTTGACATCAGCCTACTTTTTTTGTTTTTTTCCATTCCCTTGATTAGCTCTTGATTCTAATGTAAACTCTGGTATTTCTTCAAGTTCATCTTCACTTAAACTATACTGTTCACACACAAGACTTAACCGATTTCCAGGAGTTGTCACTGCATTGACAGAATGAGTTAAATCACCCTGAAAGTAAATTAAAGAATTGGTTTGCGGTTTAATTTGTCCCACTTGGCGTTTTTGCAACTTCAGCACCAATTCTCCTCCCTCCATATCTTCTGGTACACGTACATAAAGAACGCTCACAAATGCAGGAGGTTCAACGGTTTTACAATAGGAACGCAAAGACCGGTCAATATGGGGGTCAACGCGAGAACCTGCTTTGAGTAGTAAAGGATTCAGATAAAAAGCATTACAATTAGGCAAAAGTGCCAAATCTAAATAAGGCTTAAAATAGGGGAATTTTTGAATAACTTCTGCTAAACCTTGACGCTGAAATACCACAGAAAAGCCTTTAGTATTGATAAAATCTCGGTTAAGGTTATTGATAGCAAAATAGGGACAAGCTTGGATTTCTCCCCACAAGTCCTGGAGATATTGAACAGGAAAGGCGTTAGGATGTTGTTGATAGTATTTCACGGTCTTAAATTAATGGATATTGAGTTTAATTTTTGTCTGAATCAGGATATCCAGGATTAGAGGATTAACAGGATGTTTGACATTTCTATAGTCTTTCATAGTCTTAAATTAATGGATATTGAGTTTAATTTTTGTCTGAATCAGGATATCCAGGATTAGAGGATTAACAGGATGTTTGACATTTCTATAGTATTTCATAGTCTTAAATTAATGGATATTGAGTTTAATTTTTGTCTGAATCAGGATGCCCAGGATTAGAGGATTAACAGGATATTTGACATTTCTATAGTCTTTCATAGTCTTAAATTAATGGATATTGAGTTTAATTTTTGTCTGAATCAGGATATCCAGGATTAGAGGATTAACAGGATGTTTGACATTTCTATAGTCTTTCATAGTCTTAAATTAATGGATATTGAGTTTAATTTTTGTCTGAATCAGGATATCCAGGATTAGAGGATTAACAGGATATTTGACATTTCTATAGTCTTTCATAGTCTTAAATTAATGGATATTGAGTTTAATTTTTGTCTGAATCAGGATGCCCAGGATTAGAGGATTAACAGGATGTTTGACATTTCTAGGGAATACCTTAATAAAACAATCAATAAAAATCATGATCAAAAAACCCATCAACAAAACCATCAAACCATCCTGTACATCCTTAAATCCTGGACATCCTGATTCAGACAATGATATTTCCAGGGAATACCTTAATAAAACAATCAATAAAAATCATGATCAAAAAACCCATCAACAAAACCACCAAACCATCCTGTACATCTTTAAATCCTGGACATCCTGATTCAGACAATGATATTTCTAGGGAATACCTTAATAAAACAATCAATAAAAATCATGATCAGAAAACCTATAAACAAAACGACCAACCCATCCTGTAAATCCTTAAATCCTGGACATCCTGATTCAGACAATTGCAAGAGTAAAGGAAAGAACGGAAAAGGGCAAAAGAGCAAGAGTATAAAGGGCTACAGAGTCCACGCAGTACCACACACAACACGAAAACCGTAGGAGTTGTAGTCGAAGCCCGCATGATCATGTCCACGAAAAGCCGAACGGCAATTTCCAGGAGTGCTGCTCCAAGAACCGCCGCGCAGCATCTTGTCATTCTTTTCATAATAACTTTCATGCCAATCGTTTTGACACCATTCCCAGACATTTCCGTGCATATCATATAATCCAAATTCATTGGCTATTTTAAAACTTCCTACTTCTGTTTCCCTGCGTCCTGGCTCATTTTTTGGTGAACCCATCATAAAACTACCACCGGGAATTGCTACCATTTCTAGTTGAATACCATTACCTAAGTCTTCTATAAACTGCTGGGCTTGTTTTTGTTTTCTCTTAATACTCAATTCTGTTTTTTGTTTCGGCCATCCTAATTTTTTAAGCTCAATAGTAGCAACTTCAAAGTTAAAAGGTTCTAGATTAATAGATGTCTCATTTTCTGTGATGATAGCAGATTCAAATTCAAAGGTTTTGATTTCTGGTAGAGGTAATTCGTGAATTACCCCTACTGGGTTTAACTGTTCTGCTAACCTAGCATAATCTCCCCCTAACTGACGCAATACTTGTTGATTAATCTCAGCAAAGGGGAAAATTTCTGCTTTTGTCTTTTCATCCAAATCAGAATTAGGAAATAGCAATGCAGGAAAACTTCTAATTGATATACCAGCTTTCTGACATATATATTCAGAAACAGCTTTGAACATGGCTTCAATTTCTGTTAATCTTACAGAACGCCATAAAACTTCTCGCACTCCCTCAACAAATTCATATTGCCACTTTTCTGGCTGATTTTCTTTACTAATTAACTTAGGTTCTAACAAACCACTCATAAAAATTTCCGCCAAAATAATTGGCTTTCTTGGTGGTGGCAACATTTTTTCTTGAATCAGATGAATTACAGGTATACTTACAGGTGCAGAAGACATCAAATTTGCTAATCTTCTCGCTAAAGGTGAAGCACTATGATAAAATTTATTAACTAATGATTCTGGATCTTTTGTTGTTTGTGAACTGGATAATTTATCTGTTGGTTTTAAATCTTGCCAGTTAGGCATAAATAAAATACCCACTGTGTCAATATTACCTGTACCTGCAATCACTTTTGCCCAATATTCTAAAGATTCAGGTTCTAAAATCACAATAGGTAACTTTAACGCTTGATTGGGTTTTTCTTCTAACCAGAAAGGGAAATCATGAATAGTCAATTGAGAATTGAGTAAACCTGGTTCAATCGCACTTAAAGAAACGGAAATACCCAAATCTAAAACAGTGCGTTCCCATAATTGTTCTGGTAATAATTGCAGAATTGTCACCGGAACTTGTTTAGACCACAATTCTAATAATTTGTGTATTTCTCCTTCCCACCATAAAGAGGAAATACAATCACTAATTAATAATATTAAACGTCTGCCATTAGGTTCTAATAATTCTTTGGGACTGCGGGAACGTTGTTTTTTTGTGGCTTTTCTCTGCTGGTGAAAAAATTGCGGTTTACCATCATTTGTGCATAAATTCCAAGTATAAACATTTCTAAAAGCTCCATGTCTTTCCATTAATTTGCGAAACTCATTGATAGTTTCTTCCCAAACCACAGTCGCGCGATTTTCTTCAACAACTATCACCAAATCTAACCAACGTTCTCGCGCAGGTTTTAAAACTGGTATCCAAACATCATTTTCCGCTATTTGTTGGGCTGTATTTTCTTCATCTAAAACAAATTTTATCCGAGATGGAACTTTCCGCATCAATGGACGGAGTGACCTACCAATTTCTAAAGCATTAGGTAAAGCAGCAACAGCAGGAGATTTAAAAGGTACTCCTGATGATGCAGGTTTTGATTTTTCAGAGGTTGATTTTTCAGTATAATTAGATTGAGAAATAGAATCCACAGCATTTCTTGTATAAGCTTTAGCTGTAGTTTCTTGAATGTTTTCTACTGTAGAATCATCCGAAGCATCTAAATTTTGATAACTTTCTCGTTGAGGTAATTTAGAAATCTCAGTTTGAGAAATTTGATTTGGTTGAGTAACTTCATCAACAGATGTAATTGCTAATGGTAATTTGATCTGGTTTGCTAACCAAATAGCATCAGCAATTTCCTCTGCACTCATGTCCAGTTCTAGGTGTTGTAGAAGTTTAATCAACCTGTTCATCATGAATCCTCGGAACTATCTAAATACTTTAATATTTTCTCAATCAAATCATCTGTAGGTTGGGTTGTTCGCGTCAGCGTTGCGAAGCAATGGAACGAAACCCAACACCAAACTTCACTATCTCCCCTTAGAGGATGTTTTAAAAGTTTTTAATGTGTAAACAGACCCCTCTCCAAACCTCTCCCCTACCAGGGGAGAGGCTTTAAAACCCCCATTCCCTTGTAGGGAAGGGGGGGAGGGGGGTTAGGTTTTTGGAGATTATGGGTTTCATATAATACTTTTCAAACAACCTCTTAGAGGATGTTTGAAAAGTTTTTAATGTACAAACAAACCCCTCTCCAAACCTCTCCCCTAAGCGGGGAGAGGCTTTGAAACCCCCCCTTCCCTCGTAGGGAAGGGGGGCTGGGGGGTTAGGTTTTTGGAGATTATGGGTTTCATATAATACTTTTCAAACAACCTCTTAATGTTGGGTTTCACTTCGTTTAACCCAACCTACAATTATTTACTTCTTAATCATGAATCCTCGGAACTATCTAAATACTTTAATATTTTCTCAATCAAATCATCTTTAGTTGTCCCTGTTGGTGAATTTTCTCTAGTAACTAAGTAAACAGCGTTAAGAAGTTGATCTGTTGCTAATTCCCCATTTTGATATAAATTGTGCTGTATTGTCGTTATGATTAAATTTTTCATTACTATCTAAATTACGTTTATCCCAATCATACAAATCTTTAACAATACCTTCTACTGTGGTTTGAGGCGAATTTACTAAACCACAAGATTTATAAGCTGTTTGAATAGCAGAATTTATAGCTGTATCCAGATTAGCAGTTAAGGCTTGAATGAGGCTCAAAAAACTCCAAGATTCAATTATGATTTTTGCAGGAATCATGTATCCCACTTTAACATTTCTTCGTGGTTCCGCATAAGGTTGTCCATAAAAGTTGTTCCATCTTCTAAAGCAAACTCAACTAATTGCTTTTCTGCCATATTAGATATATATTGTGAATCAGGCTAGTAAGGTCAAATATACCACATTGCCAACATATTTAAACAGCACAAAATAGCACTAAAGATAGTTGTCGCATAGCTAAAGGTATACTTACCCCAAACTTACCCCAATAAAATTTGGGACGAGTATTAAACCCGTCCCAGAACTACCTAAAACCGTGAATTAATCGGTTTTAGCTGTTTTCTCAAAGGCGACACCCGGATTTGAACCGGGGGATGGAGGTTTTGCAGACCTCTGCCTTACCACTTGGCTATGTCGCCGCGCCCACAATTACTAATAGTAGCACCATTTTTCCCAATTTGCACCATCTAGGAGAAATTTTTTTGAAGATTCATGTTTTTACTTAACTGGACAGACAAAAAGCCTGTCCTCCAATGGATCTTAGGGATTTAACTTCACTTCTTCAGCAAAATTCGCCCAGCGCGCAAAGTAAAATGGACCAGCAACAGACCCCCAGATATGCTCATCGGTGTCAGGATTTCGCCCTCTGTCGCGGCTGATGAACTGTTGACCATCAAGTTCAAAATCACTATCTAAATAGGTTCTTTGCCCGTCACGGATGACAATGCAGCCTTTTCCTGGTTCGACTGTGCCTTGGAATTTGTTCCCATTCCACTCTACAATCATGTTACAACCACAGAGTCTTTCCAAGCGATCGCTCGTTAAAGTCTGCAATCTTGGTAAATCACGGGAAGCACCATAAAAGTCTTTTTCATCTTTGACAGTATAGTTTTCAATATGGATTTTATCCCCCACCGTCGTCAGATGTAACACCCGCACCCGATAGGGCTTATTCAGCATATAATCATAAGCTTGTTCCACGAACAAACTTACCCCTGATAATACCCCCCAATCCAGGGGACGCATACATACACGAATATGGGCAAAAAAAGCCGGATTCTCAAAAACCTGGGCTTGATTGCTAAAATCAGCCGCCATCCAACGAGCTAAGGTGACAATATCTGGAGAATGAGTCATACCGATTTCGGATTTGGGAATAGGAATGCAATTAATTTTAAATCCTGATTACCCTCAGTCTACACTTTTCTATTGTATGTACTTAACCAAATCGTCCAGACACATAGTCATGGGTGCGAGTATCTAGCGGATTCCGAAAGATTTGACCAGTCTCCCCGAATTCCACCATTTGACCAATGCGGCTTTCATCGGTGCTGAAAAAAGCAGTAAAATCAGAAACGCGAGTTGCTTGCTGCATATTATGAGTAACAATCACAATCGTGAATTCTGTTCGCAATTTGTGAATTAATTCTTCTACTTTCATTGTAGCGATCGGATCAAGGGCTGAACAGGGTTCATCCATTAGTAAAACCTTGGGTTTAACAGCCAAAGCCCTAGCGATACAGAGACGTTGTTGTTGTCCACCAGAAAGACCTGTAGCAGACTGATGAAGTTTATCTTTGACTTCATCCCACAAAGCCGCACCTTTAAGTGCAGATTCGACAATTTCATCTAATACTACTTTTGGAGATTTACCAGCAATTCTCACACCATAAGCCACATTTTCATAAATGCTCATGGGAAAAGGATTGGGTTTTTGGAATACCATGCCAATTTCCCGACGCAGACGATTGATATTAATCTTAGGATCGTAGATGTTCTGACCAAAAAATTCTATCTGACCTTCGACTTTGACTTTTCCTTCTAATTCACTAATCCGATTAATGGTTTTAATAAATGTAGATTTACCACAACCACTAGGACCAATTAATGCAGTAACTTGATTTTTATAGATATCTAATGATATTCCTTCAATAGCTTTATAGTTTCCATAATAAAAGCTAAGATTCTTGACTTGGATGGCAGTAGTTAAGTTACTCATGATTGACTAAAGTACGAAAGAAAATTTTTTAGTTGACCTTATCTTTTCTTAGCAATTACGCGAGATAGCACGCTGAAAAACAAAACTAAAGTTAGGAGAATGATGGAGGTTGTCCATACTAATTGATTTACGGCTGGATCGGGATTGTTATAAAGGTTAAAAATCAATACTGGTAAGGAAGCAGTAGGACTTAATAAACCATCAGACCAATTTTGACTAAATAAAGCGGTAAAAATTAGTGGCGCTGTTTCGCCAGAAGCTCGAGCTATAGCTAAGGAAATACCCGTAGTAATCCCTGGAATAGCCGAACTAACAATAACACGAAAGGTAGTTTGAAAACGAGTTCCTCCTAAGGCTGCGGATGCAAGACGTTGGGGAACAGGAATCAGCTTTAAAGCCTCTTCCGTTGTCAATACTATCATTGGTAGCATGATTACAGCTAAGGCAAAACCACCGGCAATGGCGCTAAATCCCTTAGTTAATAAAACAATTACACCATAAGCGAACATCCCCACAATAATGGAAGGAACACCTGTCAGAATGCTAGTAACAAACCGGACATACTGAGTAAATGGGTTAGTTTGACTAAATTCTGCTAAAAATATTCCTGTAATTACCCCCACAGGAATACTGAGTGATGCACCGATACCTACCATAAGTATAGTACCAAGAATAGCATTAGCAAACCCATTTTCAATTAATGGATGAAATAACATCTCTAGCTTGAAACCAGAAAGCCCCCGTGACATGATTTCCCACAGTATGGATGATAGTGGCAACAGTGCTAAAACACTCAAACCAAAGGCAATCCCATTCATTGCGTATGTAAATAATTGCCTACCTCTGGATAATGGCTGATACAATTCATCCGCTGTGGACTGATCTATTTCTGAATTTGGATAAGCGCTCATGTTAATTTTGGATTTTGGATTTTAGATTTTAGATTTTTTGTAGAGGAATAAATTGAATTTGGGCAACCACGGGGGGTTTGCCCCTACTTATCTATTCTTTTTACCAACCCACTCCACTACTAATACAGCCGCAATATTTATAGCTAGAGTTAAGGCAAATAAAATTAGACCTAAATAACTTAATGCCCCAATATGTAAACCTGGTTCGGCTTCGGCAAATTCATTGGCTAAGACTGCGGGGATATTATATGCTGGATCTAAAAGAGATATACTAATTTGGGCGGAGTTACCAATTAGCATTGTTACAGCCATTGTTTCTCCTAAAGCCCTACCTAGAGATAGCATTGTTGCACTGACTATCCCAGAAAATGCTGCTGGTAATAAGACTCGAAAAACTGTTTCCCAACGAGTTCCCCCTAAAGCCATAGATGAGCTACGTAACTCTTTAGGAATAACCATTAAAACATCACGAGAAATAGCTGCCATTGCGGGTAAGGTCATAATGGCGAGAACAATACCTGCTGTCAACATATTGTTGCCGGCAGGGTCTTGTGTATTAAATAGTGGTATAAAACCAAAGACACTACTTAACCATTTTTCTATGGGGACGATGAAAGGAATAAAGATGAAAATTCCCCATAAACCAATAATTACACTGGGGATAGCGGCAATTAATTCGATGACAAAGGCTATGGTAGTTTTGACTGGATTTGGTAAAAAGTCTTCACTTGTGACTAAGGCTATGGATATGCCTACGGGTATAGTTAATAAAACAGCGATCGCACTGCTGACCAAAGTTCCGTAGATATAAGGTAATGCCCCAAAAATTTGATTCCCTGTATCCCAATCTTGTCCCCATAAAAAGCCCAATCCAAATTTATCAATAGCTGGTTGTGCTTCTTTAAAAATCACCCAGGTCATGAGAAAGAGGATAGCTACAGTAATACCAGAGAAAATATACACTAGCCATGTAAATCCCTTATCAAACCAGAAATTAACGCCACCTGTCGATCTTAAATCAATATTTCCATCACTTAAATTAGCCATGATCAATAAAAAGTTTATGAAATCTGGTACATTAGATATAAGCGTTCAGCAATCAGCCCGTAGGGGTAATTCATGAATTACCCCCACCAAATTAGGATGATCAAATTTAGCTACGCAACAGTCTAGATGACGGCTGAATGCTTACGTAAAAATTACTTAACGGTGCTATTTACTGTTTGGAGAACACGGTTCACAACATCACTAGGAATTTTAGTGTAGTTGAGGTCATCATTATACTGTTGACCGTCTTTGAGTACCCAGTTAATCCATTTCTTCACAGCTTCAGCTTTCGCAGGATTAGAATACTTTTGATAAACCATCATCCATGTCAAACCAACGATAGGATAACCTTGACTGGGATCTCCGATAAAAACGCGGTAGTTACTAGGAAAAGCTACATTGGATAAAGCTGAGTTAGCAGATGCTAAAGAAGGAGCGACAAATTCACCTTTCTTATTTTGGACTTCTGCTGAATTTAGTTTGTTTTTAGTAGCGAAGTCATATTCAACATAACCAATAGATCCAGGGGTGCTTCTCACTAAAGCTGCTACTCCAGTACTACCTTTACCTTTGAGGACGTTTGGTAAAGTCCATTTGGGAGCGGTGTTAGCTCCAATTCTGCCTTTGAAATAACCACTAATAGCACTTAAATGGTTGGTGAAAATGAATGTTGTGCCACTACCATCAGCGCGAACTACAAATTTAATTGGACTATTTGGTAGATTTGCACCGGGGTTATCCGCTTTAATTTTTGGATCATTCCAGTTTTTAATTTGTCCAGAGAAAATTGCTGGTAATGTGGTACGAGATAATCTCAATTTGTTGACACCAGGTAAATTATAAACAACGGAAACGGCACCACCAGCAGTGGGTACTAAGATCACACCATTCTTAACTTTAGCGATTTCATCATCTTTCATCGCTGCGTCACTACCACCAAAGTCAACTGTTCCCGCAATGGTTTGACGAATACCACCACCACTACCAATGGCTTGGTAGTTAACTTTCAAGTCGGGGTATTTTTTCTTAACTTCACGAGCATAACGTTCGTACAAAGGAGCGGGAAAGGTTGCTCCAGCACCGTTTAAAGTTTGAGCTTGAGCGATCGCACTCAACATTGGACTCAATGCAACAGCCCCGGTTATGACTGAAGTGGCAACAACACGATTCAAAATGGTGGATAAAAAAGCCATACTGCCTCTTAAGTTTTTAGAAATACTTACTTAGGGAATTACATCCTGGTATTAATTTGATACTAAATAGTTAAGAGAAGATTAAGAAACGAACAATCTCAGTTTAAATTCAATTTAAACATTTAATTTTAAGTAGTCGGACAAAATTAAATTCACTCGTTGAGAGAGGGAACAGGGAACAGGTAATTGGTAATTGGTGATTGGTGATTGGTGATTGGTGATTGGTGATTGGTAATTGGTGAAAACTATTCTTCTTTCTCCTGACTCCTGACTCGGTGACTCCTGACTCGGTGACTCCTGACTCGGTGACTCCTGACTCGGTGACTCCTGACTCGGTGACTCCTGACTCGGTGACTCCTGACTCGGTGACTCCTGACTCGGTGACTCCTGACTCGGTGACTCGGTGACTCCTGAACTCCTGACTCCTGAACTCCTGAACTCCTGACTCGGTGACTCCTAATTCTATAAAATATCCTAGCAGTGTTATGTAAATAAACAGTCTGCTAGGAATACGTGGTATTATTTGCCATGTTTGAGCGGATTAGTATTTATTTATTTGCATAACAATACTTTTTTATCCCCAACCACAATAAACAAAAAAGGTGATAAATTGGTTAAGATAATTCATGTAAATGGTTAATTTGTGATTAAAATCAGAGTCCAAGATTGCTAACGGATGTATTTTTTCTGGTAATCTAAGCTGGCACTTTCAGGGTTTTTCATAGTCATGACAACCTTGACTGTGGCAAAACAAGTGATTAAAGAGAATTTTATGGCGCTCATAGTTCAAAAATACGGTGGTACATCAGTTGGTTCAGTTGAACGGATTCAAGCTGTTGCGACTAGAGTTAAAAAAACGGTCAAAGCTGGAAATTCTGTAGTAGTAGTGGTTTCAGCGATGGGTAAAACTACTGATGGGTTAGTGAAACTAGCTCATGATATCTCTAAAACTCCTAGTCGTCGGGAAATGGATATGCTGCTTTCTACGGGAGAGCAAGTTACCATTGCTTTACTAAGTATGGCATTGCAGGAAATTGATCAACCAGCAATTTCGATGACTGGCGCTCAGGTAGGCATTGTTACCGAAGCAGAACACTCTCGCGCTCGGATTTTACATATTGAAACTGAACGCTTAATGCGGCAAATTAATGGCGGCAAAGTGGTTGTGGTTGCCGGATTTCAAGGAATTAGCAGTACAGAAGAATTAGAAATTACTACTTTGGGACGTGGTGGTTCTGACACTTCCGCAGTGGCGATCGCCGCTGCTATCGGTGCAGATTTTTGTGAAATTTATACAGATGTCCCCGGAATTTTAACTACAGATCCGCGCCTTGTTCCCCAAGCTCAATTATTGACAGAAATCACTAGTGATGAAATGCTGGAATTGGCTAGTTTAGGGGCGAAGGTATTACATCCCAGGGCTGTGGAAATTGCCCGCAATTATGGCGTTCCCCTGGTGGTACGGTCGAGTTGGACAGATCAGCCGGGAACTTGGGTAACAACGCCTCCAAGGCAAGATCGGGCGTTAGTGAATTTAGAATTAGCTCGACCTGTGGATGCTGTAGAGTTTGATATTCAACAGGCAAAGGTGGCTTTATTGCGTGTTCCTGATAGACCAGGGGTAGCAGCCCAGTTATTTGGGGAAATTTCCCAGCAAAATGTTGATGTTGATTTAATTATTCAGTCTATTCATGAAGGTAATACTAACGACATTGCTTTTACAGTAAATTCATCAATATTAAAACGGGCAGAAGCAGTATCATTAGCTATAGCACCGATATTTAAAAATCAGCATACTTCAGATGAAGCGGAAGTGATGGTAGAGAAAGATACTGCTAAAGTGAGTATTGTGGGCGCGGGAATGATTGGTCGTCCGGGGGTAGCAGCGCAGATGTTTAAAACTTTGGCTGATGCTGGTGTAAATATTCAGATGATTTCTACCAGTGAAGTTAAGGTGAGTTGTGTTGTTGATGCGGTAGATTGCGATCGCGCTATAGCTGCTCTCTGTCACACCTTTGAAATTAATTCTTCCTATACTGCTTTAGCTTCTCCTAGTGCTAATACCCCTGCTGTGCGTGGTGTCGCGTTGGATATGAATCAAGCGCGAATTGCGATTCGGCAAGTACCAAATCGTCCGGGTATGGCCGCCAAATTGTTTGGATTTTTGGCAGAATATAATATCAGTGTGGATATGATTATTCAATCTCAACGGTGTCGAATAGTAGATGGTGTTCCCCGTCGAGATATTGCCTTTACTGTAGCGAGAATGGACGCAGAAAATGCCCAACAGAAATTACAGCAAGTTGCAGCGGAGTTTGATTGGGGTGAGGTAGTATTAGATCAGGCGATCGCTAAGGTGAGTATAGTTGGTTCTGGGATGGTGGGACAACCAGGTACTGCTGCCAAAATGTTTACAGCTTTAGCCAAAAATCACATCAACATTCAAATGATTGCTACTTCAGAAATTAAAATTAGTTGTGTTGTGGGAGAAGATGAAGGGGTGAAAGCTTTGCAAGTTATTCACTCAGCTTTTGATTTGGCTGGAAGTGAAAAATTTGTAGTTCCAGTGTGAACATATCCAGTCTGATTTTTCTTTTAATTGCAGCATTCGGAGAAATTTCCGGGTGCTACAGTTTTTGGGCATGGTTAAGATTAGGAAAAAGCATCTTTTGGATTATTCCCGGAATTTTTGCTTTGATTATCTTTGCTATTTCCCTAACTAAAGTAGATGCCGATAATGCTGGTAGAGTTTATGCTGCTTATGGAGGAATTTATATCCTTTCATCATTACTCTGGTTGTGGTTAGTTGAAGGAGTAAAACCAAATAGATGGGATTTATCAGGTGTGATAATTTCGCTTGTGGGAACAGTGATTATTTTATTTGGTTCACATAGATAAACGAACGCAGATAAACGCAGATAAACGCGGATGAATTAATGAATTTTATGATTCTGTGCTGTTGTATTTCTTGTTAATAAGATTTACCATCACTACCAAAGTATTCTCGATAAGCACAAACTTGATTATCTCGAATATCAAAAGCAACTGCAACGCGATTTTTATAAGGATTGCCAAATAAGTTACCTTCATCCCGAAATTCAAAAATCACGGTTTTTTCATTGCTAGTAATATTGTCTAAAGAAGTAATCTTAATTCCTGGTTGGAAAGCCTCAGAAACATATTCAAAAAACTCCTTTGCTCGTTCTTTACCTATATTTAACCCGTGAAATTTTCCCATAGGAAACCAAAAGGTAAAATCATCCGTTAGCATATCTAAAAATGCTTGCCAATTACCAGTTTCTAAGCCTTGTGTAAAATACCCAAATGCTTGTTGAGCAATTCTTAAAGTGTTTTCTGATTCTGTCGTCATCTATTTATTCCTGATTGTTCATAATTTACCACGCTGTTAGCGTGGTAATCAAAATTATGCCAGTCTGCGTTTAACTTCTTCTGGTAAATCTGCCAAAGCTACTTCTATTTGTTCACCACTTTGTAAATCTTTCAATGATGATTTTTGTGCTGCTGCTTCTTCCGCACCAATAATTACACAAAATCTAATACCCTGTTTATCTGCGGCTTGAAATTGTTTACCTAAAGGGCGTTTTTCAAAGTTAGTCACAACATTAATTCCCCCTTGACGTAACTGTTGAGATACTTGTAAATAAACAGGCATTAAATCCTCTTGCATATTCACTACTACCACTTGAGTAGGAGTTGCAGATAAAGTATTGAGAATACCCGCTTTTAACAACCTGCTAATTAACCGAGTTAAACCAATAGAAATACCCACACCAGGCATTTTTTCACCGATAAATGTTCCCACTAATTCTTCATATCTACCACCAGAACAAATACTTCCCAAAGCTGCATGACCTAATAAGGTAGTTTCATAAACTGTTCCAGTATAGTAATTTAAACCACGAGCAATAGATAAATCAATACAGAAACGTTTATCAGCAACTCCTAAATTTCTCACTCCATTAATGACAGTTTCTAATTCAGTTACTCCCAAATTAAATTGTTCTGCTTCTGGCAAACTTTCAGCCAGGTGTTTGAGTTTATCTAAAACATCATCAATACTACCATCAATTTTCACAAACTCAATAATTTTTTCCGTTTGTTCTGAGGAAATACCTTCTGTCTCTAACTCTTGTTTAACTTTAGCTTCGCCAATTTTTTCCAAATTATCAATAATACTAATGCAGGTTTTAATTTGGTTTTCAGCAACTCCTACTGATTGGAAAAATCCTGTCAGGATTTTGCGGTTATTAATGCGAATAACAAAATCACCAATATTAATCTTTTCAAATATTTCCGTGATAATTGCGGGCATTTGGGCATCATAAAGTAAACTCAGTTTACCACGAGCAACTACATCTATATCACATTGCCGAAACTGTCGAAATCGTCCATCTTTTGCCCGTTCACCCCGAAATACCATATCCATTTGATAACGAGCAAAAGGAAAAGTTAGTTCATTCAAATGACGCGCAATATAAGCAGCAAAAGGAACAGTTTGATCAAATTTTAAAGCTCTTGCTTCTGAACCAGTTTCTCCAGATTTATCCTTTTCTGCTTGGCGATTTGGTGGTAAAATTGGGTCAATACTATAGATAATATTATCACCTTGATTACCTTTAGCTTGTAGAACTTCTAACCTTTCCACTGCTGGGGTTTCAATGGGTGTAAAACCATAACTTTCAAAAACTTTGCGAATAATATCTAGTAAATATACTTCAAGACGCTTTTCACTAGGCAGAAATTCAGGAAATCCGCTCGGAGTAGAAAAGTTAATTTTGTCACTTTTAGTCATGTTTTTACCTTAATAAATGGGAAATTAACCACAGACTATTATCTTATCTTTTATTTACAGCACATAAGAGGATGTTTGAAAAGTATCAGAATTAATCGAGATCCCCCCAACCCCCCTTACAAAGGGGGGCTAAATTCCTCAAAGTCCCCCTTTTCAAGGGGGATTTAGGGGGATCTGCGGGTGTCAGATCCCACACGAAAAAGTTTTCAAACAACCTCTAACAGGTAAATAAGGAAATACTCAACATGATTAATAATTGTGCCAAAATTCACTTGATCTTTGATAATTTGGTAATTGGTAATTGGTAATTGGGAAAACTTTTACCCAGTTTCCATATCCCTAATCTTCATTATTAAACCACCAAGGGTCTTTATCAATGTTAGTTTTAATCAAAAAGGCTTTTTTTCGCATAAAGCGTTTAAAGGCAGCTTTACCCATGCGTGAACCTCCCAAACCAGAAAATTTAAAGGCGTTTTTTTCTCCTTCTTGCATCATAGCTGTTAACCCTGCATCATTAATACTAATAGCACCTACATCTATTTGCATACCAATTTCTAATGCTAACTCTTCTGATTCAGAAAATATAGCAGCACTTAATCCATAAATAGAATCATTAGCTAAATTTATCGCTTCTTCTATATTAGCAAAAGACATAACCGGCATAATTGGACCAAATGTTTCTTCAGTCATTACTTTCATGGAATGGTCAACTTCAGTCATAACCGTGGGACGACACCACCAACCTCCACCTAATTCTTCTACTTTACCACCACAGTGAATTACTGCTCCTTTAGAAACTGCATCTAGCAGATGATCATTAATAATAGCTGCTTGTTTTTCACAAATAATCGGACCAATTTCACCACTTTCAATAGTTGGGTATGCCAATTTCAATTTATGGGATTTAGTGACTAATTGATGATAAAATTGTTCAAAAATAGATTCAGCAACATAAATTCTTTCAATTGATAAACATGACTGTCCCGAATTCACAACAGAACCCCACAAAATTGCTGAAGTTGCTAAGTCTAAATCTGCTGATTCTAAAACAATAGCTGGGTCTTTGCCACCTAATTCTAAGCAAGCAGGAATGAATTTTTGGGCTGCTGCTTCTGCCACTAACCGCCCAGTTTCTACACTACCTGTAAAACAAATTAAATCTACATCTTCGATTAAATCTGCTCCTGTTTGTCCTGCTCCTTCGACAAAATTTAAAACATCACGTAATTGCGGAATTGTATTCAGAGTTGTCATTAAAGGAGCAACAAAACGGGGAGTGATTTCACTGGGTTTAACTATGACTGCACAACCCGCTAATAAAGCTGGAATTGTATCAATTGTAGATAACAATAGGGGAAAATTCCAAGGACTAATTATGCCAACCAGAGGATAAGGAACAGCCGTTTGTTGTAAAGCAATAAACGGAATAGATGTATTTTTAGCTGTCCCTTGTAGTAATTGTGGAGCTAAATTACACCATTTGTCAATATTAGCAATAAATGAATCTACTTCTGTCACTGATGTTGATAATCTTCCCGTATCACTAACTAAAGCTTCTGTTAATTGTGTTCGGTCTGATAATATTGCTTTTTTCCAGGCTTTTAAAGCGGCAATTCTGCCTTCAACTCCTAATTTCTGCCAGATAATTTGTCCTCTTCGCAAACGGTGACATTGCTGGGAAAGTAATTTTGGTGGTGGAGGAACGATGACATAATCAAATTTACCTGTGCGGGGGTTGCGGACTTCTATTGGTTTACTCATTTGTGATTAATTTAAATGTTATCTCTCGCAATTTCTCTTAGAGGATGTTTGAAAAGTTGTATTCCGTAATTTTCATCACATTGCTACCCCCCTTTCCCCTTGTAAAGGGGGGAAACAATAAAAATCCAGTTCCCTCCCCTTTACAAGGGGAGGGTTAGGGTGGGGTAAAAAATATTTGATACATCAACCATAACTTTAGGGTCAGGAGTGGGGCTTCTGTCGGTTAAGCTAAAAAATTGCATTTATAGATAAAATACTGACAAAGAGCGATCAGATTTTTGTTAACACACAAGCTTTATGAAACCACAAATACCAACACAACGGGCAATTCTGGGATTAGAAGATTTTATATCTACTCCCTTAGCAGAGAAACTAGAACAGCATCTTCACATTGACAGTCGAGAAAGAGCGATCGCATTATTTCAAGATGTAGCTGCTAGTGTACCCGCTTACCAGGCATTTTTAGCAGAACGAGGCATAAATCCTCAAGATATTCAAACATTAGCAGATTTCCAAAACTTACCAAAAGTTAATAAAGAAAATTATATTTCCCGTTATTCTTTGCCCCAATTGTGTAATAATGGAAATATAGGAGGCTGTGATATGATCGCAGCTTCCTCTGGCTCAACAGGTAAACCCACATTTTGGCCGCGTTTCATCACTGATGAATTACAAATAGCCACCCGCTTTGAGCAAATCTTTCATAATAGTTTTTATGCGGATACTAAAACTACTTTAGCAGTAGTTTGTTTTGCTCTGGGAACTTGGGTAGGGGGAATGTTTACTACTAATTGTTGTCGTCATTTAGCCGCTAAGGGTTATCCGATTACCGTCATTACTCCAGGGAATAATAAACCGGAAATTTTGCGAATTGTCCAGGAATTAGGTGGTAACTTTGAGCAAGTTGTGTTATTAGGATATCCACCATTTTTAAAAGATGTCATTGATACGGGTATTGCCAATAATATCGAATGGGGACAATATCATATTAAGTTAGTCATGGCAGGAGAAGTATTTAGTGAAGAATGGCGCAATTTAGTAGCCCAAAGAATAGGTTCTGAAAATCCCTGTGATGATTTTGCTTCTATGTATGGAACAGCAGACGCGGGAGTTTTAGGAAATGAAACCCCTCTTAGTATTTGTATTCGGCGGTTTTTAGCAGTCACACCTCAAGCAGCGAAAGCATTATTTGGGGAGTCGCGTTTACCTACTTTAGTCCAATATGATCCTAACAGTCGGTTTTTTGAAGTAGAAGATGGAAATTTACTATTTTCTGGGAATAATGGTGTGCCTTTAATTAGATATAGCATTTTTGATCAAGGTGGCTTAATTACTTATGCCCAAATGCGAGAATTTTTAGCAGCATGGGGTTTTAATCCCATTACAGAATTACAAAATCATCGGGGAATTCATCAATTACCTTTTGTTTATATCTTCGGACGTTCTAATTTTACGGTTTCCTATTTTGGCGCAAATATCTATCCAGAAAATGTGACGGTAGGATTAGAACAACCAATTATTAGAGAATGGGTAACAGGTAAATTTGTTTTACAGGTAAAAGAGGATTTAGACAAAAACCGCTTTTTATCTGTAGTAGTAGAGTTAGCACCAGGAATAGAGGATAAAGAGGAGAAAAGATTATCTATAACTGCTGCTATTCTTGCTCAATTATTGCGTCTCAATAGTGAGTTTGCTAACTATGTTCCCCGACAATATCAAACTCCATTGGTAGAATTAAAACCCATTGGTGATATTGAATATTTTCCTATAGGTGTCAAACACAGATATACCCGGAATAATATGCGTAAATAGTCAAAAAATAGGTAAGAAATCAAAATCTCAAACTTTGCGCCTTTGCTTCTTTGCGCCTCTGCGCGAAACATAATTAATAATAACGCAACGGCCAAAATTTAATAAAACTCTTACCTATAATCAGGTTATTTGCATACTGCTTATAAAAGTTGCCAACCAGTACCTTGATAACCATAATCAAAGATATCTGGATGCAATATTTCTGCGAGAATTTCTAAAGAATCTACCAACCGCGGACCAGGACGGTTAAAGTAAGCATTGCCATCAGTAATAAATACTCTCCCTGATTGGACTGCATGGAGTTTTTTCCATTCTGGACGTTGAGTTAATACTTGAGCTTCTTGCTGAGTCTGTTGTAAATCAAAGCCACAGGGCATGAAAATAATCACATCTGGGTTACTATCTACTAATGTTTCCCATTTAACATGAGTAACAGGTTTACCCATCAGGCTAAATAATGGTTTTCCTCCTGCTAAGTTGATTAATTCAGGAACCCAATTTGTAGCGGTCATCAAAGGATCAGTCCATTCAACGCAAGCGACTTTAGGCATTTCTGCACAGGATAGCCCTTGCAGTCTTCGCTTACAAATTCTCACACGGGCTTCTAAATTTTCCAGTATTTCTACTGAATCTACTCCAAATGTGTGACTAACCCGTTCAATATCACCCCAAAGCTCCTGTAGTGTGTTCGGTTGTAAGGAAATTATTTGCGGTGAACTGTGGGTAAGTTGGGCAACTGCTTTTTCTACTTCCGGTAAACTGACGGCGCAGATATCACATTGATCTTGGGTGATAATGTGGGTAGGGTGCAATTTCTCTAAAACATCAATTTTGATTTTGTAGACACCTAAAGCAGATTGTAATAGATTGCTGGCTTCGTCATGAATAGAATGGCCATTAGCGTCACCATTCACACGGGCTTGGGTACAAACTGGAAGATTGGTGATTTCGGGAGGATAGTCACATTCATGCGATCGCCCGACCATAGCATCAAATAAACCCAGTTTAGCGACGATTTCCGTAGCACTCGGAATTAAAGAGACAATTCTTATATTGTTACTTGTATCAATCATAGTTTCACCCCCTGGGAATAGGAGTCAGGAGTCAAAAATAGAAAATGGTGTTAAGTTGTTTTTAACAGATGTTTCTACCCTCATTTTCACATATTTTTAGAGAGGCGGTATCTATCTTGAGGATGTTAGCCTTTTGATTTTTCGACAAGCTCAGTAACCAGATTCCAGAATCTTAATTTTAATTAAGCGTTAACGAACCGTTTGCGACTCCACTGAAATGATGACAAAAACCCACCCCTGAAAGCGTTAGGGGTGGGTAATTCATAAATTATGGATTTGGGATTTGGGACAGTGGCAAATTAGAACATACCCATGCCGCCCATGCCGCCCATACCGCCCATACCGCCCATGCCGCCCATACCACCCATGCCGCCATCAGGGGACCCAGCGGATTGTTTTTCAGGCTTTTCAGCAATAATGGCTTCGGTGGTTAGTACCATACCAGCAATGGAAGAAGCATTTTGTAAAGCGGAACGAACCACTTTTGCGGGATCAATAATACCAGCCGCAATTAAGTCTTCAAATTCGCCTGTAGCTGCGTTATAACCGATATTCAAATCAGTTTCCCGAACTCTGGCAACAATCACAGAACCTTCTGCCCCAGCGTTTTCCGCGATTTGCCGGAGGGGAGCTTCTAAAGCTTTTTTAACAATATCAGCGCCAATTCTTTCTTCAGGAGTGAGGCTGTTTTTAATAGCATCTACCTTGGTAGATAGATAAATTAAGGTTGCACCACCACCAGGAACAATACCTTCTTCTACCGCTGCTTTGGTAGCGTTGAGTGCGTCTTCAATCCGCAAGGTTCTGTCTTTCAGTTCTGTTTCTGTAGCTGCACCGACTTTAATCACGGCAATACCACCAGCTAACTTAGCAATGCGTTCTTGCAGTTTTTCGGTATCATAATCGGAATCAGTTTCCGCCAATTGTTTACGAATTTGCTCAATCCGGATTTGGATTTCTGGTTTAGCAGTATTACCAGCGACAATGGTGGTATTTTCCTTGTCAATGTGGATTTTCTGAGCAGTTCCCAACATTTCCAAAGTAGCTGTATCTAAGCTCAAGCCAATTTCTTCAGAAATCATTTGTCCATCTGTGAGAATGGCAATATCTTCTAACATAGCTTTGCGACGTTCACCAAAACCGGGGGCTTTAATCGCAGCTACAGCCAATACACCACGGGCTTTATTTACAACCAATGTTTGTAAAGCATCACCGTCTACATCTTCAGCAATAATCAGTAAAGGTTGACCTAAACGAGCAACTTTTTCCAAGATAGGGACTAAATCTTGAATGCTGCTGATTTTCTTATCAACAATCAGGATACGGGAGTTTTCAAACTCTACTGTCATCCGTTCATTGTTGGTGATAAAGTAGGGAGAAATATAACCTCTATCAACCTGCATCCCTTCCACTACTTCTAGTTCAGTGGTGAAGGATTTAGATTCTTCAACGGTAATTACACCGTCTTTAGTCACTTTCTCCATGGCCAGTGCAATCATCTGTCCGACTTCAGCATCATTACCAGCGGAAACTGTGGCAACTTGAGCGATTGCACTTCCTTCTACAGGTTTAGTAATTTTGGCAATTTCTGCTACCAGTGCTTCAACGGTTTTATCAATACCCCGTTTTAAGCTAATGGGATTTGTCCCAGCGGCTACATTTTTTAACCCTTCTTTAATCAAGGCTTGTGCTAAAACTGTGGCAGTGGTAGTTCCATCGCCAGCTACATCCTTAGTTTTCGATGCTACTTCCTGAATAAGTCTAGCGCCAGTATTTTCTAGAGGATCTTCTAATTCAATTTCTTTGGCAACAGTGATACCATCGTTAACAATTTGGGGAACACCAAATTTTTTCTCTAATAGGACGTTACGACCTCTTGGACCTAAAGTTATTTTCACTGCATCTGCCAGTGCGTTAATACCTCTTTCTAAAGCCCGTCGTGATTCTTCATTAAATGCAATAATCTTAGTCATGTTTTATTTTTCTATTGCTTCCATTAGACAATTTAGCACTCACTGACCAAGAGTGCTAATCCCTTTCCCCAATTTAGATTAACAATCAAAATCCCAAAATTGATTAATATTAACAGTTGATACTTATGTTTGACCATAAAACTCATGATTCTATGGGGAGCAAATGAACTTAGCGAACTCCCTTAAATCCCTTGGCATTGCTGACCCTAGCGGCTCCGGCTGGTTAGCTGTAGTATTTACGTTTCTATTAGCTTTGATTGTTACCTGGCGTTTAATTCCCACAATTCGCAAATTTGCCTTAGAGGTAGGTTGGGCAGATCAACCCAACGCTCGACGATTGAATCAAGAACCTTTACCTAATGCGGGAGGTTTGGCAATCTACGCGGGTGTTATTGCGGCTTTGGTCTTAGCTAGTCTCTTGCGGCCGATTGAACTGCAAGGGGTTTTAGCCCAGGTTTTAACGATTCTCCTCGGTGGTTCGATTTTAGTTCTAGTTGGCTTTATTGATGACCAATTTGGCTTACCTCCATCTGTGCGGTTATGGGCGCAAGTAACGACTGCACTTTTGTTGGTTGGTAATGGGATTAGCATCCAAGTTGCCTTTGGTACACCCATTGATTCTCTCTTATCTATGGCGTTAACCGTGCTGTGGGTAGTGGGAATCACCAATGCTATTAACCTCATGGATGGCATGGATGGTTTGGCTGGTGGCATTAGCTTTATTACTGCTATCAGTTTGTTAGGTGTTTCTGCCCAGTTTGATAATCGCGCTGCTGCTACTTTGGTTTTGGCAGCTTTGGGAGGGGCAGCACTGGGCTTTTTACGCCATAATTTTTACCCCTCACACATCATTATGGGTGATGCTGGAGCATACTTTTTTGGCTATGTTTTAGCAGCAACCAGTATTTTAGGTAAACTCCAATTAAATACAATCTATGCCCTAATACCTACAGTTTTATTTCTGCTGTTGCCAGTTATTGACACTACTCAAGTGTTTGTGCGCCGGCTCATGGCAGGAAAAAATCCTTTGAGTACACCAGGTAAAGACCACCTCCATCATCGCTTGTTAGCCTGGGGACTATCCCAACGTAATGCGGCTTTTATCCTCTGGTCAATTACTTTAGGCTGTAATTTGCTGGCTATGAGAGTCCAGGGGATGAGTTTATCAGTAATGCTGACTACTGCTGTCGGTATTATTTTGCTGTTAGGGTTTACCGTTTGGCAAAGAATGTTGAATAATCGGTGAATAAGGTTTGGCAGTCCCTTCAAGCCAGGGAATAAATTCCCTGTCTAAAAGCTAAAGTCGGTTAAAACCGACTATTTTAGCAAAAATAAGATAATTTTTGATTTTGAGTTAACTAGAGTGCGTTTTAACGCACTTTAGCTTTTAGACCGGAACTTAAGTTCCGGGGTGGTTTGTTCTTGTACTGAGCAGTTCGACCCTTCGACAAGCTCAGGGCATCGCAAGCTCACTGTACCAATTGATAGTAGTATTGACATTGGTGACTACCAATTTAAAAAATATCCTAACTTGTCGCATAGATATAGAGCTTGACACTTATCAGTATTTGTGTCAAACTTGTGCGTATATAGTCTTTAACTAAAAAGTGTTACAAGTTGTGACACATACTATTACCTTCAGACATCATCTTAATATCAGTAATTAATTAAATCCATGAATACTGCACTCAATTCTGCCCTGACGCTGACATATAACCAACTCAGCACCTTTGCTGAATTCAGGATAGATTCACCTTCGTGATCTCAATAACTCAGTATCAATTAATTCAGTTAATCAATGCTTGAACAAAAAAACTCTAAAATATAGGAGCATCTATCATGGCTAACAACTTCATCTGGATTGACGCAACCACCTTAAATGGAACTCTTTGGGATAATGGAACTCCATTCGCAACTCCTATTACTCAAATAGGCACATTAACACTTGGTGGTAGTTCCAAATATCTAAATACTCAACTCAACAATACGGGAACTATCGTTGAGAATGACAGTCTTTTCTATTTCAATGACGGCGCTATTCTCAATAATTCTGGTAATTATGAATTGCAACAGGGAGAAATTCGTAATTCCACTTCTAGTATTGGCACATTTAACAACTCTGGAACTTTCAAAAAAACCACTACAGGAATAGGCTCTATTGGAGTTGCTTTTAATAATACGGGAACGGTCAATGTTGAGTTGGGTATCTTAACATTAACGGGAGGAGGAGTTAGTAATGGGGGAATCTTCAACATCGCTAGCGGTAAAACCCTTAAAATTAGTGGGAAAAGTGGCTATACCCTCAGCAATGGATCAAAAATCAACGGGAATGGCAACCTGACCTTGGAGCGCGGACTCTTCGATATAAAACTATCAGAGGGAGCCGACATTGCTAGTACGGTTCAATTCACTATTGACACTTCATCATATCCAGAGTTATATGGATTTCAGGTAGATCAAGATTGGACGCTGCCCACTATCACCAAATGGAATACAGGTACTTTCAAAAGTACGGGAATATTGACTAACAAGGGTAGCTTAACCATCGGAGGTAATACAAAAAAATATCTTGATGCCCAACTTAATAATACAGGAAACATCACTACCAATGCTGGTGTTAGTGGTGTTGTGTACTTTCAAGAAGGTGCTATTCTCAACAATTCTGGTAATTTTGAGATGCAATCAGGAGTTATTTCCAAGTTAGGATCGTCTGCTGTTGGGACTTTTAACAACTCAGGTACTCTCAGAAAGACCACAACAGGAGATGGTGAGATTTATGTTACTTTCAATAATACGGGAACGGTCAATGTTGAGTTGGGTATCTTAACATTAGCGGGAGGAGTCAGTGATGGGGGAATCTTTAACATCACTAGCGGTAAAACCCTTAAATTTGGTGGTAATTATGGTTATACTAGTGGCTATACCCTCGGCAATGGATCAAAAATCAACGGGAATGGCAACCTGACCTTAGAGAGCCATCATCTACTCTTCGATTTAAAACTATCAGAGGGATCTGCCATTGCTAGTACGGTTAAATTCACTATTGACAGTACACAATATTCAATTTATATTAGTGAGCCTGATAAAGTAGCAGGATTTCAGGTAGATCAAGATTGGACGCTGCCCATTATCACTAATTGGAATGGAGGGACTTTGAAAAGTCCGGGGGTTCTGACCAATAGCGGTACTTTAACCATCGGTGGCGGTAAGAAGAAATATTTAGATGCCAAACTCAATAATACAGGAAACATAGTTGGTAATTTCCTCAATGAACTTGAAACAGATAAATATAATTTGATTTTTCAAGTGGGTTCCGTTCTGAACAACTCTGGTAATTTCAAATTACAATCAGGTACAATCGGTTTTCTCGATGGTGCTATCTTCAACAACTATGGCAATTTTGAATTGCAAGACGCGGAGATTTACAAGATATCTCCCGCTGTCGGGACATTTAACAACTTTGGAACTTTAAAGAAAACCACAGCAGCACTTGGAGGAAGTGGATACATTACCGTTGATTTCAATAATAAGGGAACGGTCAATGTCGAAGCAGGTACACTCGGACTAAGGGGTGGAGTCAGCGATGGAGGAATTTTCAACATCACTAGCGGTAAAACCCTTAGCTTTAATCACATTTATACCCTCAGCAATGGAACCAAAATCAACGGGAATGGCAACCTCACTGTTGGCTCTGCAATCGTAGAATTAAAAGTATCGGAAGGAGCCACCATTGCTAATACCGTTAAATTAACTCTTGATGGAATCGGAGGAGAATTTCGCGTCGATGGAGATTGGACGCTGCCCACGACGACTAATTGGACTTCTGGTACTTTTAAAAGTACAGGAATTCTGACCAATAGTGGTAACTTAAATTTAATTGACGGTTCTCCAACCGGTTCTGCAAGAAAGCTAGATGGTCAACTTAAAAATACTGGAAACATCTTTCACGATCGGGGTGGTCTCGATATTCTTGATGCTGCCATCTTCAACAATTCGGGCAATTATGAGGCAAAAGCACTTTCTGGGTCTTCGATTGGCATTTATGCAAGTGGCAATGGCACATTCAATAATTCTGGTACCTACACGAAAACCTTGTCTGGAGGAAATTCTATTGGGGCTACCTTCAATAATACTGGAACTGTCGAAGCCCGTTCTGGAACCATCGATTTCACCAAGTCTTATACTCACAACAATGCCAACTTGATTCTCAGAGGGGGAAACTTTATTTTTAGAAGGGCATTAACCATTAACGGTGGCAGCATAGAAGGAAATGGCAGCATTGATGTCAAAGACATTGGAACGACAAACTCTGGCTTACTCAATCCGCGTCTTGCTGGCAACACCGAATTTGGTCGCTTAACTATTAATAGTAACTACACCGAAACCAGTAGTGCCAGCATCAATATTCAACTTGGTGGCAATATCGCAGGAACGAACTTTGATCAAGTGGATATTAATGGAACTGCCACTTTTGATGGAAAGTTGAATGTCAGCCTACTGAATAACTTTACTCCCACTCTTGGTAGTACCTTTGATGTTTTAACTTACGATTCTTTAAATTCCTCATCTAATCTTGACTTTACTGGTTTAAGTATCAACTCTACCCTTAAGTTTTTACCTCAATGGTTTAACAACAAGCTAACTCTAAAAGTTGTTGAAGATTCATCTACAAACTTAGCGATCGCGGCGACCAATGCGAATCAGACAGAAGGGAATACTGGAACTCAAGCCTTTACTTTCACTGTTACGCGCTCTGGTTCAACTACAGGAACAAATGCCGTTAACTGGACTGTCACGGGTACAGGGACTAATCCTGCTAATGCGGTAGACTTTGGTGGAACTTTACCATCAGGAATTGTTAACTTTGCTGCGAATGAAACTTCTAAGGTAATTACGGTTAACGTCAGTGGAGATACGACAGTTGAACCGGATGAGAACTTTATTATCACCCTATCCAATCCTACCAATAATGCAACTCTTACCACTACCTCTGTTACCGGAACTATTACTAATGATGATGTTTTTACCCCAATTGAATCAGCAGGTAATACTAAGTTAGTCAAAGATGCAGCCAACAAATACTTTACCCAAGTCGGAACAAATACCCCAATTGCTATTAAAAATGGTGGACAACAAATCTACCAAGATATCTACGCAGGATGGCAAACTTTAGCAGCAGAAACGGTTAATGGAGATAACCAAGTTCTCTGGAAAAACGTTTCTGGAAACTATCTGCATATTTGGCATTTAGATAATAACTGGAATTGGGTTTCTTCTGAAGGAAATTGGGGATTAAATTCGGCAGAAGCTTTAACTCAAGAAACTAACTTTAGCATAGATGCTAATGGTGATGGTGTTATTGGCAATCCTTATACTGCAATTGAATCAGCAGGTAATACTAAGTTAGTCAAAGATGCAGCCAACAAATACTTTACCCAAGTCGGAACAAATACCCCAACTGCTATTAAAAATGGTGGACAACAAATCTACCAAAATATATACGGTTCAGGATGGCAAACTATAGCCGCAGAAACGGTTAATGGGGATAACCAAGTTCTCTGGAAAAACGTTTCTGGAAACTATCTACATATCTGGCGTTTAGATAGTAACTGGAATTGGGTTTCTTCTGAAGGAAATTGGGGATTGAATTCGGCAGAAGCTTTAACTCAGGAGACTAACTTTGCCATAGATGCTAATAGTGATGGTGTTATCGGTTACACACCAATTGAATTAGCAGGTAATACTAAACTAGTCAAAGATGCCACCAACAAATACTTTACCCAAATCGGAACAAATACCCCAACCGCTATTAAAAATGGTGGACAACAAATCTACCAAGATATCTACGGTTCAGGATGGCAAACGATAGCCGCAGAAACTGTCAATGGGGATAACCAAGTTCTCTGGAAAAATATTACTGGAAACTATCTGCATATTTGGCATTTAGATAATAACTGGAATTGGGTTTCTTCTGAAGGAAATTGGGGATTGAATTCGGCAGAAGCTTTAACTCAGGAGACTATTTTCGGCATAGATGCTAATAGTGATGGTGTGATTGGTAATCCCTCTAGTCTGACTTTGACAGGTACTAGTGGTAATGATTTCCTCGTTGGTGGTGCAAATAATGATATTCTCACTGGTGGGGGTGGTAAAGATACTCTAACGGGTGGTTTAGGAAGTGACAAATTTGTTTACCAAAATCTTACTGATTCTCTCTTAGCTAACTTTGATGTGATTACTGACTTCAACGCCACCACAGGTAATGATTTATTCCGTGTTTCTACCGCACGAGCCGGATTTGTAGATGTGGGAGCAGTTAATACTTTAGATGCTGCTGGTATGGGGGCAAAATTAACAGCGGCAGCCTTTGGGTCAAATTTTGCGGCTCAATTCAGCTTTGGACAAAAAACCTTTGTGGCTATTAATGATGCAAACGCAGGATTTAATGCGGCTAATGATGCCATTATTGAAGTTACAGGATTAACAGGAATTCTGGGACTCAATAACTTTACAACTGTCTGAGTTCGGGTAAGTACAGTGGTGTCAACTTAGGCTAGGGATACTTCGGCAAGTGTTACAGTGAGCTGGCGATGCCCTGAGCTTGTCGAAGGGTCGAACTGCTCAGTACAAGTAGCTTATTTGTTTGGCTGCAACATTTCCGCCCGGAACTTAAGTTCCGGGCTAATAGCTAAAGTGCGTTAAAACGCACTCTGATTAACTCAAAATCAAAAATTATCCTATTTATGCCAAAGTAGTGGGTTTTAAACTACTTTAGCTTTTAGGCAGGGAATAAATTCCCTGGCTGGCTTGAAGGGACATCAATTTACGTTAAGTTGACACCAATGATCACTGCTCATTGGTGTCGACTTAACGCAAAATCTTCATCCCGCAAGGAACTCAAGTTCCTTGCTAATAGCGAAAGTCATCTAAAAGATGACTAAATACTAGGAAAATTCATTAGTCCGTTTTAACGGACTTGAGCTATGAGACAGGGAATTTATTCCCTGGCGGGTGTGGAAGCCAAACAAATAAGCCATCTGTAACCTAAGTTGACACCAATGATCACTGCCAAACCCCTACTACTACAAATCCAAGTTTTTTGTAATTTTGCAAAAGTCCATGTCCCAACCATATTTAGTATAACAATTGACCACTGACCACTGATAAATTACATCACCATCCCGCCATCAACGTTAAATACTTGCCCTGTGATGTAAGCTGCGGCCGGATCTGATGCTAAAAAGCGCACCATGCCAGCAATTTCTTCTGGTTTACCAAAACGCCCCAGGGGGATATATTGCAGGATGCCGTCAGCTTTAATATCACTAGTCATGTCGGTGGTAATGAAACCGGGGGCAACGGCATTGACAGTGATGCCACGGGAAGAAAGTTCCTTGGCAACGGTTTTGGTAAAGCCAATTACTCCAGCTTTGGCTGCGCTGTAGTTGGCTTGTCCAGGGTTGCCCATTTGTCCGGCGACGGAAGCGATGTTAATAATTCGCCCCGAACGTTGTTTAAGCATAATTTTACTGACTACTTTTGTACATAGAAATACACCAGTTAAGTTAAGGTCTATGACTGCTTGCCATTCTTCTAATTTCATTCTTAATAGCAGGGTGTCACGGGTAATACCTGCATTGTTGACCAAGATATCCACGCGCTGGAATTTTTCTAAGGTGGTTTTAATGAGTGTATCTACTTGATTTTCTTGAGAAACATCTGCTTGGAGGGCAATGGCTTCTCCTCCTGCTGCTGTGATTTCTGCTACTACTTCATCTGCTGCGGTGCTAGAACTAGCGTAGTTAACAACTACTTTTGCGCCTTGGGATGCTAGTTGGATAGCGATCGCTCTGCCAATTCCTCTTGATGCACCTGTGACAATTGCAACCTGATCTTTTAATAAACTCACTTGATTTTCCTCAATCTGTGGAGATACCTCGCTAATTATAATTATAATATCTGGCGGTAAGTGGGAAACTCAGGGGCTTTAGCCCTGAGAGTGTCAATAATTACCTTCAGGTGTGGGTGTTTCCGTCGGAATTGGTTCTTCCGTTGGGGTTTGTGAGGGCGTTTCTGTGGGTTCAGGTTCTGGTGGATTTTCTGCTGTTACAGTCAGTTGATAATCTACCGGTTCTGAGGCTGTGGAAACAACAACAAATTCATAAAATCCTTTTTCTGATAATGTTGCAGATATCGTCCGTTTTTGAGAATCTTCTAGCAGTGGGTTTTTCCCAGAAGGAGAATAAATTGATAATAAAACTTTTGAATTTGCTTCTAGCTTAACTTCCATATTTTGATCTTTGGCTAGTCCAGCAATAAAAACTTTACCTCTTCCTGGTTGCAAACTTCCATTCACTGTTTTCCCGGTAGCACCTTCAGGAAAGACGATTTTTTCAAATATGCTTTTATCAAGAATAGCGTTAAATTGATCATTGACAAATGCGTACCAAACTTGTCCAATGGGTTGTTTAATAAAACTTTTACCCTTTTGTTCAGGAAATTCATGTAAAAAAGCTGCATCACCTAAATCATATAAAGACCGACTACCAACGTTGATTTTATTAATTTTAAATTGCCAGATTGCGCGTTCATTCCCAGTATAATTGCCCAGTTGACGGCGAGAGTCAGAGGTGATTGCAGATAGCTGTACTTGGGGAGAGAATTCTTTTAAAACACAAGCTTCTCGAAAGCGGTTAATATCTTCTGCTAAATAAGTTTTGCCAAATCCTCCTTGGCCAATTTGTCGAATAATAACATAGCGATCGCCTAAAGTTTGCCCTGGTTGAATCCCCTGATTTCCAGATGTTGGTACATTAGCAATTTTGTCTCCACATTGGAGACAAAACCTACTACCAGACGGATTTTGATGCCCTTGAGAACAATAAATATTAGTCATTGGTCAGTTGTCAGTTGTTAGTAGGGGCGAAGCATTTGCAAGATAAATTATCGGTCATTGCCAAAAATAGTTCTCCAAATGCTTCGCCCGTACAGTTGTCAGTTGTCAGTTCTGAAAAATTACCCATTACCTATTACTTATTCTCTACTTTATCAGATGCGATCGCATACCAAATTTGCAGAAAAGTTTTTTGATTTAGTTTCCCACGTTCTTGACCAGGAAACAATGGTTCAAATGTCTGATATGTATCTGCGCGTAAATCCTGGAAAGATTTATACTTACCCAATCTTCCAGCTTTAGCAAGTTGTTCCCAGCGTTGAGAATCTTGTTGACTATAACTACCGATTTTCTTTCTAGCAGTTTCACTTAAATTAGCCTTTTCTATATGATTTAACAACTGATCTGCAACATGATTCCATTGTTCCCGCAAAGCAGCATCTGCCGATTTCTCAGTTAACTGACGTTTATTTAATTCTGGTTTTTGGGTATAGAAAACTTCATTAACTGTATTATTAAAAAAATTCGCAGAAATTTCTAGCTTTTGCACACGACTGGAAATTTGCTGAATACTGCGTTTACCATTATTCCCATTTCCAGAATTATTAATAGATGGAATTTGAGGAACTTCAATTTGAGGAACTGTAATTGATGTTATCCCCTTAACTGCAAAATTTCCTAAAGCGAATACACCAGCGCCTGTTAACAAGATTCCCGTAGTCATAATAAAGCTAACAGTAAAAGGCCGCAACCATATTGGCATCGGAATTTTCTGGACAAATAATGTCGTTTTGTTGTGGACACCACTATGAAGAGTCCGAGCGCGTTTTATACCTGGTGCTACCACCTCTGTTTTTAACTTAGTAATATAAGGATGGGGATTATTAGGAGTTTGCATAGTCTGTGGTGTAGATGAAAGAGATGGTAAAGGTAAATCTTTAATAACTTGTTCGGCTTTTTGATAGCGATCGCTCGGTTTATATGCCAACATCTTTTTGAAGACAGCCTCTAATTTGGGGCTAACCTTAATTTCCTGACCCCAAAACCAAACGCCATTATAGCTATCATAAAGTAAATTTGGTTCTTTCCCCGTGATCAATACTAAAGCCGTCACTGCTAGAGAATAAAAATCACTGCTTTTATAGACTTTTCCCTGAAGTAACTGTTCTTCAGGTGCGTATCCCTTTTTACCTAATAAAGTTGCATTTACAGCCAATTGTGTCCGCCAAAAACCCTGATCAGCTGGTAACTGTTTGACACCGCCAAAATCAATCAACACAGGTAAATTATCACTTTGGCGTAAAATCAAATTATCCGGGGAAATGTCGCGGTGAACTATATCTAGAGAATGAATATAAGTCAAAATTGGGAGAATATTGTGCAGTAAATTAATAACCTCCTCTTCACTAAAAGACTTTCCCTGACTTTGACGCTGTGTAAATAATTGGTCATAATTATCACCCTCAATATAATCTTGCACCAAAAAGAAAAAATCCTTAGTCCCAATTTTTGCCTGAAAAGAAGCGTGAAAACGTGGAATTTGGGGATGTTGGATTTTTTTCAGGACATTTGCTTCTCGTTCAAACAGTTCCTTTGCTTTTTCTAACTCCTGCGGTTTGACAATATTGGGGGCAAATTCCTTTAAAACGCAGGTTTTACGAGATTTTTGCCGATCAATCGCTAAATAACTGCGGCCAAAACCACCTTGTCCCAATATTCGCGCAATTTCATAACGATTATCAATAACTTGTCCCACACTCAAAGGTAATGCTTCACCGCAATGAGTACAAAAACGATGACTACCATTATTTATGTGTTGTTGACTGCAATATATTTGCATGGTATTGGAGGATAAATGGGAAGTTATCAATGACTACAAAAGGAGTAAGGTAATTTACGTTTTCATCAATGTTTTGCGTTCTCAATGTTTGGACAAAACTGAATTTGCTGGTTTTCAAAACTGTAAGCTGTTACGCAGCTAAATTTGATCATCCTAATTTAGTAGGGGTAATTCATGAATTACCCCTATAGGCTAACTAACCTTTTCGACCCCCGCTAAATCCAAAATCGGTGCAATCAAATCTTCCCGCTTTACCGCCATCAGATGCACACCCTGACACAATCCTCGCGCAATTTGCACTTGTTCGGCGGCAATTTTCATTCCTTCTTCGAGAGGATGTTTCGCTTTTGCTAACCTCTCAATAATGTGTTCAGGAATATTCACACCGGGAACGGCTTTATTAATAAACTGGGCATTTTTTGCCGATTTCAACAGAAAAATTCCCGCCAGAATTGGTTTATTGTAACCTACAGCAATTTTATCCATGAACTTTTCTAATGTTTCAAAATCAGTAATTAATTGACTTTGAAAAAATTGCGCCCCGGCTACTATCTTCTTTTCAAACCGACTTTGTAAACCTGACCAACTTTGAGATTGAGGATCTACTGCTGCACCGGCAAATAAATCTAATGCGCCATCAGTGAGAGGTTTCTCATTAAAATCAAAGCCCTGATTCATGTTTCTAATTAACTGCAATAACCGCACAGCTTCTAAATCAAAAACGGCTTTTGCTTGAGGATTATCTCCTGCTTTTACAGGGTCGCCAGTTAAAGCTAAAATGTTGCGGATACCCAAAGCATGAGCACCCATTAAATCTGCTTGTAATCCAATTCTATTCCGATCACGGCAAGCAAATTGACAAATCGGCTCAATCCCATTTTGCAATAAAATTACCGAGGCTACCAACGAAGACATCCGCATTACAGCACGGCTACCATCAGTAATATTGACAGCATGAACCCTTCCCTTAAGAGTCGCCGCCATTGCAAGCATCTGGACTGGATCTCCTCCCTTGGGAGGTGCAACTTCGGCGGTAATTAAAAATTCACCTGCAAGGGCGGCTTTACGGAAGTTATTAAAAGCACTAAAGCTATGGGTATCCGGCATAACATTATAATTTTGGTTTGCTAATCAGGTAAAACATCAGACACCTAAAAGCTTAAACCTTAAAGAGGAACAGTGAAACCCAAAGCAGCTTTAACATCTGCTAAAGTTTGATTAGCGATCGCTCTGGCTTTCTCCCCACCATCTCGCAACACTGACTCCAAATAGCCTTTATCCGCCATTACCTCCTGATATTTAGTTTGAATTGGCTGTAAAGCACAAATCGCCGTTTCTGTCAATAAAGGTTTGAATTGTCCCCAACCCATATCTGCACATTCAACCGCTACCTCTTCCTTGGTTTTTCCAGCCAGTAGGGTATACAGAGTTAATAAATTATGACATTCTGGGCGTTCTGAATCATCAAAGGTTAAACCCCTCACTAAATCAGTTTTACAGCGTTTAATCTTCTTATTAATCTCCTCTGGTGAGTCTAAAATATTAATCCGACTTAATTCTGAAGGATCTGATTTTGACATTTTCCGGGTTCCATCTGTCAAACTCATCACCCTTGCACCTTCCTTTCTAATTAAAGGATCTGGTAATTTTAATACAGGTGCTTTTTTCGCAAATTGGTGATTAAACCTATTGACGATATCTCGCGTTAGTTCTAAATGTTGCTTTTGATCTTCACCTACTGGCACTTTATCAGCTTGATAAAGGAGAATATCCGCCGCCATGAGTACGGGATAATCTAACAAACCAACACCGACATTTTCCCCTTGTTTAACGGCTTTTTCCTTAAACTGGATCATATCTTGCAACCAGTTCAGAGGGGTAATGCAATTTAGCAACCAAGTCAGTTCACTGTGTGCGGAAACGTGAGACTGAACAAAGATGTGAGAATGCTGTAAATCAATGCCACAGGCTAAATATAATGCAGCAATATTGTAAGTATCAGCCGCTAAAGTGGCGGGATTATGCGGTACAGTGATAGCGTGTAAATCTACCACACAAAAGAAATTTTCATACTGGTCTTGAATTTCTACCCAGTTGCGAATCGCACCTAAATAGTTACCTAAGTGTAAGTTACCAGTTGGTTGAACTCCCGACAAAACGCGCTGCTTACCCATAATTATCAGTGTAACGAGAACTTGCTCAATTTTATAGACCCTAACCGTCAAGTCAAACCCCTGAAAACCGTCCTAAGTAGATTAGGAGAGGTTTGTTAGAAAATATGATCAAACATTTTCTCATCATCTTCTACAATTAATAATTAGGTGTATTAACAACTAGGAAATTATTTAGTTATGCCCCCACTTAACATTGATGTAAATCAATCCAATATCAGTATTAAAGAGTTGTTATCTCTAGTGCTTGCAGGCAAAGAAATTGTTTTAACTGATGGTAGCATCCCCCAAGCACGTTTGATATCAATGTCTTCCGAAAAAATTTCAAGTTCTCAATCTCGCACAGCAGGATTACATTCTGGAGTTATTTGGACAAGTGAAGATTTTGATGAGCCACTACCTGAAGATTTCTGGACTGGAAATATATGAATTTACTGCCATTGAAGTGCCTCTTTGTTACTCTGTTTTGTTGCTTAAATATAAAACTAAAAGAATCTGTACCTCCAGAGAGATAAAAACCAACTGACCTAACTTTTATACTTCAGACTAAATAGGTTTTGATCAAAAACAACTCAGGGAAATATACTTAATGAAAGCTTTATTAATCTGGCCGATAATGCCTAATTCATTCTGGTCTTATCAGGAAACCATTGATTTAGCTGGGTTACGTGCTACGAATCCCCCATTAGGTTTAATCACTGTTGCAGCGATGTTACCGAGTGATTGGGAATTCAGATTGAGCGATCGCAATGTCCGTCTAGAAACAGATGCAGATTGGGAATGGTGCGATATAGTCATCATCTCGGCAATGATTATCCAAAAACAGGATTTTGGCGACTTAATTAGAAAAGGCAAAAAGTTAGGTAAAAAAGTCGCAGTGGGGGGACCATTTGCCACATCTGTACCAGAATTTGTCCTCGAAGCAGGCGCAGATTATTTAATTTTAGATGAAGGGGAAATCACTCTTCCCATGTTTGTAGAAGCTTTAGAAAAGGGAGAAGAAAAGGGGATTTTCCGCGCCACAGAAAAACCAGATGTCACCACAACTCCCTCACCTCGGTTTGATTTATTAGATTTAGATGCTTATATAGCAATGACGGTGCAATTTTCCCGTGGTTGTCCATTCCAATGTGAATTTTGCGATATTATTACCCTTTTTGGCCGCAAACCCCGCACAAAAACACCTGAGCAAATTCTGGCGGAATTAGAAGTTTTATATAAGATGGGTTGGTGGCGTTATGTGTTTATTGTTGATGATAACTTTATTGGCAATAAACGCAATGCTAAAGTCTTTTTAAGGGCATTAATTCCCTGGATGGAAGAACGTAATTATCCTTTTGCTTTATTAACAGAAGCTTCTTTGAATTTAGCTGAAGATGATGAGTTACTAGAATTAATGGTAAAAGCTGGTTTTGTCCAGGTATTCATGGGAATTGAAACTCCTGACGTAGATAGTCTAGTAGGAATTAATAAACCACAAAATACTCGCAGTTCCTTAGTTGAATCTTGCCATAAAATTACCAAAGCCGGATTACAAATTATGTCTGGTTTTATCTTAGGATTTGATGGGGAAAAACCAGGCGCAGGTAAACGGATTCAAGAGTTTGTGGAAGCAACTTGTATTCCCCAAGCTCATCTTAACTTATTGCAAGCATTACCCAATACAGCTATGTGGACTCGCTTGCAAAAAGAAGGACGGTTAAGGGATGGTTTGGGTGAATTTTTTGGTTCTCAAAAAGCCTTAATGAATTTTGTTCCCACTCGGCCAATGTCGGAAATTGCGGAGGAGTTTATTGATGCTTTTTGGAATTTGTATGAACCTATGCCATACCTGAAACGGACTTTTCGCCATTTTATGATGATGGAAGGTTGGCGAGCTAAATATCAACGGACTTTAACAAAACCAGAGTTTCAATTTTTAATGTCTATTTGTTGGCGACAGGGAATGCTCCGTTCTACACGGTTTGTTTTTTGGCAGCAATTAATAACAATGGCACGGCAGAAACCTCATCTATTATATGATTATTTAATTGCTTTGGGTACAGGTGAACATTTTTTCAAGTTCCGTCATGAGGTAAAGGCAGAAATAGAAGCAGAATTAGCAGAATTCCAGCAGCATGAACGGGAGCAAGAAGCCATAAATTTACAGTTAGAACCTGTGAGTTAAGTAGCTCCTTAATACCCAGATCCCCGACTTCTTAAAGAAGTCGGGGATCTATTCTGCGAGGGTCATGGTAAAATTAAGTTTCCCGCTAAAATTGCAAAAGTTATTTCCCCCGCTACTGTCTTTGTCCCTATGCACTGGGGTAGGCTATGGGTAGATGATGCGGAAGCTAACACTCTTACCTATTCAGAAGCTTTTCATAATTCCGTTCAAGCAGGATTAACAGCCTATGCTGTGCCATTATTACCAATTTCTGTAGAATCTACTTTTAAAAATTATCAATTTCAGTCCTCTCAATGGTAAGATATTAACTGTATTCATAAATTAGAAATGCACAAACAATTTAACCTATAGTTAATCATCAATAGTTATGATTATTTTTTTAGCTATCTAAATTGTTAAAGCATGATCATGATTATTTTTAAAGGAATTTTCTTAAACTGCAAAGTTTGTGAAAAGAGAAAATATATTATGCTTTTTTATCCTTGAGATTTATCTACAGGATTTTTGTTTTATCTTCGTAATTTCCAAATTAATTTTAATCAAGGAGGATCAAATGAGAAAATTCATTAAAAGCTTTCTAGAACTTACCAGTGATAAAAGCTTCATGCACATGATTGAAGTTATTGAGGTAATAGTTGCAAAATTACTATCTCTACTTATGGTAATAGTAATTCTTGCAACACTTGGTGATTTAGCAATATTTATTTTTAAGGAAATACTTTCTCCACAAGAAGGTAGTTTTAGCAAGACATTGTTTCAAACTTTCGGTTTATTTCTCAATGTTTTAATTGCTTTAGAAATACTAGAAAATATCACTGGCTATCTGAAAAAGCAAGTTTTACAAGTTGAACTAGTTATTGTTACTTCTTTAATTGCTATTGCCAGAAAAATTATTATTCTTGACGTGAAAGTTACTGAAGGTATCGAAATTATCGGTTTAGGTATTGCGATTCTTTCTTTATCAATTAGTTATTTGATAATTCGGAGTAGTAATTCTCAAAAAGGGAATTAAATGCGGATTATTGCTATTAATCTATTATTTTTTTCAATTTTGTATTTTGAATGGGAGTAATGGTTAGAGAAGCTATGGTATATTCAGAGGTGGTGCGGCCGTGAATATGGCGAAAATTAACTCTACTAGCAGAAAATTTGATCGCGTGGCATCAGCCAGAGAATTTGTTTAGACACACTCAGTAACTCGATGACAGGCAAAAACGCAACACAGAATGCATTTCTGCGGTTGGTGTCCAGTAAGGTCGAAGTTTCCGAGTCAGCATCTCGCTACTCGTTGCTTCCTGGTAAAGAAATGGTAATTGGACGTGACCCCATCTGCCAAATTGTCTTGGATGCCATGATATACCGGATGGTATCTCGTCGTCATGCGGTAGTTCGTCCCCTTTCTTTAGTGACCAATAGCGGTTGTAGCTGGGTAATTTGTGATTTAAATAGCGCCAATGGCACTTTTTTAAATGGAGAACACTTAAAAGGATGTCAAGAATTACATTTAGGCGATCGCATTTCCCTTGGCTCTGATGGACCACAATTTATTTTTGAGTATGAAGTTATTGCTCAAAAAACGATAATTAATGTGAGTAAAGCGACAGTATTATCATCTATCAATAACCAAAGTCTGTCATCAAAGCAGGATTCTGTAAGCTTCACACAATTGTTTCCCATTATCTCTACTGGTAAGGATTTAACTCGCAAAGCCTACCTAATCCCAGGAATCCTCACGGTAGTTTTTGTGGTGTTAATGTTTGCTAGTGTGGGTCATCCTCAAGCCAATCAAGTAATTGTCGGATCTTATATCGCTTTCGCGGCTTACTACTTTGTTTATCAATTATGTGGTAAGTCTAAGCCTTGGTGGGTACTCATAGCTGCGGCACTGAGTACAATGTTAATTTTGCTGAGTCCTCTATTAGATTTATTCATCAAAGTATTCCGAGATATCTTACCGGGGACTTTAGATACGACATCTCCAGATGGTATTACCTTCACCGAATTATTCGTACGGATGTTTTTTGGGGCGGGGTTAATGGAGGAGTTGCTGAAAATACTACCAGTATTAGGGGCATATTGGATTGGAAATTCCTTACCTTCACCTTGGCGAGAACGGATTGGGGTTTGGGAACCCTTAGATGGCATTCTCCTGGGTACAGCTTCCGCTGTGGGCTTTACTTTACTAGAAACCCTTGGTCAATATGTCCCCTTAATTTCTCAAAATTCTGGTCAATCAGTGGGTTTACAGTTACTTATTCCCCGCATTTTAGGTTCTGTGGCTGGACACATGGCCTACAGTGGATACTTAGGCTATTTTGTTGGTTTGGCTGTGTTAAAACCCCTGAAAGGAAAGCAAATTCTCTCTGTGGGTTATTTGAGTGCTTCTGCACTTCACGCTTTATGGAATGCCACAGGTTCGATTAATGCTTTTTTCTTAGTGGTAGTTGGTGTTTTGTCCTATGCTTTTCTCATGGCAGCCATTCTCAAAGCCAGAGTATTATCACCAACAAGATCAAAAAACTTTGCAACCCGGTTTCTCGACCCAAAATAGCAGATAGCAGGGACAGGGAACAGAGTTAAAACTAAGTTTAAGAATCAGATTTTGAGAGATGTTGGAGGGCATAATCAGCGATCGCTAAAGTAATTTTTGCTTGTTCTATTTCTGATAAATTTGCCCAATCTCGATGTTCAAAATCTCTAATTATAGATGTCAATGTTTGTGGTTCACTACTTCGCATTGCATAAGCAAAAGGACGAGCTAAAACTAACAGATCATCCATTTCCCAACTGGGTAGTAAAGCCTGGACACATTCCACTAATTTCTCACTAGCTGATTTTTCAAGAATAGAAACTTCAGCAGCTTTTTGAGCAATTGCCGTGAGTAAAACTTCAGGCATAACCGAAAAAGCATTTTGCAAAGCTGACCGAAGATAATTAACTGTATTTTTACTAATGTTGTTATTTTCAATAACAGAAACTTGATCCCAAATTATATCTAAGTTTTGGTAAAAATTATCGGCGCTGGTGATTAGTTCTGCGTCGGTGAAATCCTGCAAACCAAATTGTAGTTCTAGATGCTGAAAATAAGCTTCTGACGATTCATCAGCCAAATTCCAGGGATAAGTAGCATCTTCAGGTTCTAGTAGTGCTTCTATAAATTCTAAATCCAGATTCGATGGGACAATATTCACAATATTTAAATCCTTAGGTTGGTTTTTCATGTTCTTTTCTCTATTAATTCATTGTTCTTGTTGACAGCTACAACCTGAAGAATTGGATTTCCGTAAAGTCATGGAAATAAACATCATCTCAATAAATTTTAATCCAGCAGGTTGCAGGTAAATCAAATTCAACGGTTTTCAATCCTGACTCTTACTGCATTCTTCTGTGATAAATTCCCAAATGTCACCTTGAGAACTGCCAAACATTAACTGCATTCCCGATGTTAAAGCCACTTCTTCCCGCAGAATTTGTTGCCAACCATTGGGGCTTAAATACCAGGTAGTCCCATAGGTAGAGAAATCCTGTAGGTAATAAGTAATCATTGATGTAGTTTCATTGAGAGTATGCCGACATAAAATTTCCGCGTGCCGTTTAGAAATGTAAAGTTCGGGGATCACAATATCATTATCTTTCGTGCGACCGATGCGGGTAACACCGGGACGTAATAACCAAGTTTTCTCCCCTGGTGACAGTGATGGCTTTGCCCGCCCTAGGCATCGCAAATAAGCTGTATTCACCGGGGTAGCTATGCCAGAAATTGCCGGCTCTGGTAGTTCTGTAACTCCTTCATCTACGCCTTTAATCAGTTCTCCATCAAAATCAGGATGGAGGTAGAGAACTGGTAAAGTCCAAGCTGGTTGATTGAATTTATACAGTGTCAACAGTTCTTGTCTAGCTGCTGCTACCGCCTCATCAATTAATTTACGCGATCGCAAATTAGCAGCAAAAGTTTGAATAAAACTATAACTTTCTGCATCAGCAATTTGATCACGCATTCCTAACACCGCTGGCACACCATGACGAATTAACACTTCTACCAAACTACTAGCAGGGATAGCTTGGTGATTAGTTGCTGCTGGTTGCGCTCCCCAACAGGCGTTAAAAACTCCCAATTTTATCCCTGTCCGCGTTAAGACTTGAGCTAATTCTATCCCATTAATTTTGAGTTCATTTCCTAAAAATAATGAGCCTCCATCTGGATCTGGTAGTCCATGCCCGGCATAAAAAAACACATTATAAACTTTAGTTTCTAACTCTTGAATTAACTCTGTTTTCGTCGGTTGTACCAATGTCTTTACTGTACAAGGTGCATAGCCAGCGGCAGTTTTGCCCACAGGACGACCTGCTAACAAGATTTTTTTCAGTAAAGATGCTTCCTGATCTAGTTGTAATTTATGATCATGTCCTAATACCAACAGAATATTTACAGCCCGGTCGGTTCGCAATTCTGGCAGAGGTTCAACTTCACGGATGGTGCGACTAAATAAAATATCCTGGGAAAGAGACATGGCTGATTGTCCGGCTTCTGGCTGCATAATTTCCCAAGGTAAGGCAATCAGATCAGGATCACGAATTTCTAACCGAAAGCGTAATTGAGTCTGTTGACCCATGGCCATCCCCCGACTCCGTTCCCAACTACTCAAAATCGCTCCATCAAATATCCATCGCCATAAATTGATGCCCAAGGATTGCATCAAACGACTACTATAGGGACTTGTATTTTGACCTTCAGCAGGTGAAATTACAGCTAAGGGTAAGCCATTAACTAATGGAGATGTTGAACCGGACGTAACATCTAATAGATTATGACCAGCAAACATTTGCTGCCAATCTCGCCAAACCTGATTAAGTTCAGCGGAGAAAACACAATCACGGAGAACATAACCACTGGGATATGGTGCTTGGACTACCCAAATGGCGAAGTGATCTGTGCCAGTATTCACTAGACGGGCGATCGCTATACTCGCCGAAGGCATTGCCAAATTCGGGCTGGACATGGATTGGTAGAAACTAAACGTTCAAAACACAGATACAGATATTCTAGACAGAAGTAGCGAATTTAGTCATTAGTTAGTTGTCAGTTGTTAGTTGTCAGTAGGGGCGAAGCATTTGCAAGATAAATTATCGGTCATTGCCAAAAATAGTTCTCCAAATGCTTCGCCCGTACAGTTGTTAGTTGTTAGTGGGAAAATTTATACCTGTCACCTATTGACAAGGACTAGGTTGATTTGATTGTAAAATAGAAATACCCTTCCCTAGATCTTGCAGTTCGGAAAAGTTAACTTGGACTATTTGAGAAGTTTCTAAGGCAGGATTGGATTTTTCACAGAGGCGCAAACGCACTTCTGGATTATTTTCATTATTAGGATTAGTTTTTTTCTCTATAACTTGGAAAAAACTTTCAGCGGAAAAAGGTTGGTTATTTAAAGTTATGGAACTATTAGCTTGAATCACCCAATTAGGAGAGAGATTATCTAAAGTTCTTTGTATAGTCGAAGGTGGAGGCTGACTGGAAAAAGGAGTCGGAGAAGAAATTATTATTGTTGGTGATTTGAATTGAAGTTTAAACCAATATCCCAATAAACCAGATAATAACGTTAATCCCAAAATAACAAACAACTGTAATGGTATTTGGGGAAGTTTGATAGTTTTATTTTCGGAAATAACTTGAGTTTTTTGATTATTAATAAAACTCTCACCATTGTTTGGATCATCTGATGAATATAATTCTGTGTCAGCTAAAAGATGAGAAATATCCGCTGTAATTCTTATATCTGGTTCAGAGTATTTGACATTGTAATGTACTAAAGCAATAGTAACATTATCATGTCCATTTTTAGTATTAGCAATTTCTATTAATCTTTGGGAAACATTTTCTATACTTGTTTTCCCAGAAAGGAGAGGCAATATTTCTGTTTCCCAAGATTCTTCTACTCGGTCAAAATCGCTCAAACCATCGGATGTGAGTAAAAAAACAGCATCTTCGTCAATAATAAAGCGTTGAGAGGTAGGATGTAGTGAGGTACTTTTACTCATTCCCAAAGCCTGAACTAAGGAGCCAGAACCACTGTGTTGTAATGCTTCCCGGTAGAGAGCATAGCCCAAACGGACTTCACGGGACGCGACATCATCATCTAAAGTAACTTGATGACAACTATGGCGGGTAATCCAGTAGGCACGACTATCACCAACATGGGTAATATATATCTCATGGGCGATAGGTAAAGCCATGACAATAGTTGTTCCCATGCGTTGTCGTCCTTGACGATGTTCGCTATCATTACGCTGGCTGATTTTATCATTAGCGGTTGCCACTGCTCTTTCTAAATCAGAAAGTAGCATGGAAGGATCTATGTTGTCGTCAGCAACTGAAGTAAGTTCTTTTATTTGTTGCTGAATGGTTTCAATTGCTAGGTTAGAAGCCACATTACCGCCCTCATGTCCACCAATACCATCACAAACAACTGCTAGGGCGTTATGCTGGGGTGGTTTAGTGATCAAAGTGTCGGCGGCAGGGTAACAAGCATCCTCGTTGCGTGGGCGGCTGGGGCCTGAGTCTGTTTTAGTATAGATTGTGATAGTGGTTGTTTGAGATTTTTCTAATTGGTTTAATCCTTGATCTAAAACTTTGATTAATTGTTCAGATGAGTTAATGTCCCCCTGAATTAGAAATTCACATACTTGTTGAATAAATGGGGCAATATTTGGTTTGGCATTTTTGAGCAGTTTCAGCCAAAATTCTCCCAATTGGGATAATGTCGGGGGGGTTTCTCCATCAAAACGCAATTCCAGTAAGCGAATTAATACCCCTTCTACCCTTAATAGATAAGAGTCTAGAAGGCTAGATGCTACTCCTTCAATGCCTAGGGGCTGCCATAAATTAGCTAATTGCCACAGCCAATGAATTTGGCGGATTGATGAAGCTGCACTCCAAACAGTATCTAAACTACTACATAGATTTGCTTGAGTGATGGTTGCATCAGTTATTAATGGTGGTCTTTCTAATAGTAATATTTCTGTTTTACTCTGCCCGTTACCTAAATTGAGAATTCCATAAACTTGTGGTATGTGGAGACGATAGGGAATTAATTTCAGATAAGGTCTAATTTTTCCTAAATCATCTAACTCTGGTATTTGGGGCAATAACCCAGGTTTGATATCTAAAAGTATGAATTTATTAATAACTAAATAGCGATTGCTCCCATCGTCTAAAATAGATCCGGGATCACCAAAGTTGAGATCATTGCCCACAGCCCACAAATAACGCTTAGGCAAAGGAGTGGAACACTGCTGGCAAAATTTGTGGGTGAGGGGATTAGCAGATTGACAATATTCATTTGGGCAGCAGAGCGTTACCGCATCATTTTCCATAGTTTTCCCACCGATCAACAATTGGCATTTTTTTCCAGAGTATTTCGTGTCATTAGTTGCTACCGCGCATATTTTTGGCAACCCACAGGCTCATCATAACTTTTATTGTTATGGGAATATGTAGCAATAGCAGAACTAATTCTCCACCTGTCATTAAAACTTGACATAGCTGGCGAATATAATTCGCCAAGGCTAGTAGTCTGTCAATCCAAAAATGACGGGTAAAGAAAGGCAAGCAGGGGGAGAAGAGGGGCAGGGGGAGTAGGGGAGGGAAAAACAAACAGAAGTTTTTTCCGATCATTACCCGTCAAAATAAATTTGACGAACTACTAGGTAGATATGTATTCCGGTTATTGATTATTACTTACGGCAATTTGGGGTAATCCCATACTGTAGTTAGTAACCCGACTGGAGAGATTATAGCTAATTTCGCCTTTTTGAAGAAGCGATCGCAAATAATGCTCTAAGTCTGAACCAATACGGCGTAAGTTATAATCTGTTAGATCCGCGCCACTAGACGCTTCTACCAATTGATCAAACTGGCGATAAACTTTTTGCAGAGCATCTTCGTTCCAGTTAAATTCGTTATCTGGATCAATATCTAGTGTCAAAACTTGATTACTCGGAATCAGTTCATCTTTGTCCATTTCCGCCGCAAAAATGCGAACATGGCGGGTTGTGGACTTGAGCAGCATCAGGTTATCCATAAATTTGGGTGTAAGAATTTAGCTGAATTGCACTGCAATCATTTTAACTGCTATGTTTGAGCTTACAGCAAAAATGACGGCGAAAGTCTAAAATTAGGACAGATGGGCGCAGTCAGAAGCAGGACTGGTGTTTGGGCTGTGATGTTAAGTTCGGATCTCATTTACCCGGAATGTGCCATATTCTTCTAAATTGATTCCGTCTCATGTATGTAATAATTCACAAAAAATTTTCTGATTTTTTGACTGATTCTGATTTTTTCTGATGTAAATGTACTCATCTTGTAGTGACTTCACTAGATTTTCTTCCAGTTAGTCAATTTTCCTACAGTTATAAATTGCATTTATCAAAGGAGCATCTTCAGTACAAATGCTTAATTGTTCTCATCCGAGAAAAGTAAAAAAAATAATATTTCTTGACGTTTTTAACAAGTTGATGTAAAAACCTTTAACAAGGTCTAATCAGTTCTTTACAAAAACTTCATGGTATGACATCTCAGAAATTGAATAATAGTTTATGGCTCGGATATGCCATAAATAGGAAAGAAACACCAAAAAATAGTAGAATCTAACTAAAAAAAAACAGGGGGAGTAAAATAAGATGCCAGTTTTATGGATGAGAAAAAATTCTGATCTTCAAAAACTTTGGATTCACAAAAGTACAAAGAAAGTATAAGAAATTTTTCTGAAGATCTAGAACCCTACCCGGATGACCACTAACTAAAGGAATCCTCAAACAATACCTTAGTCAAATTACGAGGGTGAGATGATAATGCTTTAACCATGAACTCCCGTTCCTCGCTCTTGCTTGGCAAAAACAATCACCCCTAAAAATTCCTTAAAGGTTTCCGACAAGGATTTTTTAAATGTATTGACGGTAGGATAAGGGTTTTAGATTCTAAACTACCTTTTCATCGAAACGCTTATATATGATTATTTTTGCCGTTTTTGCCAAAAATTATCAAGGCTCTTATTTTGGCAATAGTATTGTCAAAACTATGAACTCTAAAGCATTACCACGCCAAATAAATAATCCAGAAGTAGGTGTTTATGAGTGCGAAATTCACCTTAAATTCCGCCTGATTGAGGAAAAGAGTCTATTAGGTGATCGTGAGCAACTGTTACAAGTATTACTAGAGGCTTTAACTGAAGGATCTGATGATTTTTTAGAAACCTTACAAGCATCTGTAAAAGCTCAGGAGATTTCGGAGTTTAAAGCCTCCCCACAAATGCGTCGCCAAATGATGCGTTTACGCAATTTCGCTGATACTATTCAATAGTTATTGGTGTAATTTTTGATAGTGACCAGTCTAATTCAGATTTTTCAATATTGAGTTGGAAAAGTTAGCCTTTACCTGTTTTTCTTAATCATGAGTTCGCTTACAAACGTAAAATTACGTCTACAATATTTGCGTCTCAATGCTGCCAAGCTAGGAAAATTACAAGTAAAAATGTCTGACATTGTGTTACTATCTCGGCAGCAAAATTATCCAGGTGCACTTTACCATTTTTTTACCAAGTAACTCTCATCATAAGTAGAGCAGTTTACTTTGCTAGACCATGTTCTAAAGCAAAACGAACCAACTCTGTGCGGCTATTAGTACCAGTTTTACTAAATAGACGACTCACATATTTTTCGACATTGCGGACGCTGGTTTCCAAGCGACGGGCAATTTCTTTATTCATTAATCCTTCTGCTACCAAATTTAAAACACTTTGCTCTCTAGGAGTCAAATCTATTTTAAACGGGGCTGGCGTTTGGGATATGGCACTCCGATGAGTTAATAGTATTCTAATTTGAGCGATTTGATTAGCCAAATCGGCAAGATTTGGAGTTTCGCTGTTTTCCCCGGTTGAGGGAGTTTGGGCGCTGCGACGCGCTAGTAAGTTTTCAACTATGGCGACTAATTCATCAGGATCGAATGGTTTCGGTAAATACGCATCAACACCTGCATGATAGCCTTGAATGCGATCGCCTGTCATCCCTTTAGCAGTTAAAAATACCACTGGTAGAGCCTGAAAACGGGGGTCATCTCGCATTTGCTTGAGGAACTGATAGCCATCTACCTGGGGCATCATAATATCAGAAATGACCAAATCAGCGGTGTTTGCTTGCATCCAGTCCCAACCTTCACGGGCATTACTGACAGTTTGAACCCTAAAACCGCTTTCTTGTAAGTATTCTTTGACGGCTTCCCGCAATCCCGGTTCGTCATCTACCAGTAACAATTGTGCTGACATTGAAAATTCCTATTAGGTGTACCTTAATCTAATCTAGCGAAATTTGGTGAGTATTGACTACTAGGGCAGAGGAAATCCATTAATTCATCCGTCTTTATCTGCGTTTATCTGCGTTTATCTGCGGTCAATAATTCTTAAAATCTGATTCTATTCTCATCCTAAATTGGTATTATATATCGCATCAAAACCCAATGGTAAATTATTAAAAGTCAACAATAAATATGATTAAAGAAATAGGTAAAGTTTACCTTGTTGGTGCAGGTCCTGGAGATGTAGAATACTTAACCGTTAAAGCCTATCGGCTGTTAGCATCTGCTCAGGTGTTGGTGTACGATGCTTTAGTTGATAGTCAATTATTAGATTGTGTTCCTGTTGATTGCCTAAAAATAGATGTTGGTAAACGTGGAGGTAAACCCAGCACTTCCCAAAATGAAATCAACGATTTATTAGTAAAACATTGTTTAGAAAACAAACAAGTTATTAGACTAAAATCGGGAGATCCTTTGATATTTGGACGCTGTATTTTAGAAATTACAGCTTTAAAAAATGCAGGTTGTGAATTTGAAATCATTCCGGGAATTTCTTCCGCATTAGCAGCACCATTATTAGCCGGAATTCCGCTTACAGATAACGTTCTTAGTCGTTGTTTTGCAGTTTGTACAGCCCATGAACCAGAAACTTTAAACTGGGAAGCATTAGCAAGTTTAGAAACCTTAGTAATTTTGATGGGAGGAAAAAATTTACCAGAAATAATCCATCAACTGATAAAATATAGAAAACCTCATTCTACGCCGATTGCTATTATCCGTTGGGCTGGAACACCTAGTCAAGAAGTCTGGACAGGAGAACTGGGAAATATTCTCGAACAAACCGTCGGCTTATCTCTCTCTCCCGCAGTTATAGTCATTGGTGAAGTTGTGCGATTACGCGATGATTACCTATAATATGAAAAATCTCTTCTTTGCGTCTTTGCTCCTTTGCAACTTTGCGCGAAACCAAAAATTATTAAGTGAATGTCAACCGTGAATTACAATCTTTCTCCTTTAACTGGGAAAACCATTTTAGTTACCCGTTCTGTGGGACAATCGCACCAATTTAGCGATCGCTTAACCTTCGCAGGTGCTAATGTGATAGAAATGCCAGCTTTAGAAATTGGACCCCCTAGCAGTTGGGACGCTTTAGATCAGGCAATTTCACATTTATCAACTTTTAATTGGTTAATTCTCACTTCTAGTAATGGTGTGGAATACTTTTTTGAGAGATTAGAAAAATCCGGTCAAGATAAAAATGCTTTAGCTGGTGTAAAAATTGCCGTTGTTGGGGAAAAAACCGCCCAAAGTTTACAAAAACAAAATATTCAAGCTAACTTTATTCCTCCTAACTTTGTGGCTGATTCTTTAGTGGAAAACTTTCCCGAATCACTAACAGGTAAAAAGATATTATTTCCTAGAGTTGAAAGTGGTGGAAGAGAAGTATTAGTAAAGGAATTAACAGCTAAAGGTGCAGAAGTAATTGAAGTTCCCGCTTATGAATCTTGCTGTCCTCAAAGTATCCCCCCTGCGGCTGAATATGCCTTAGTTAATAATACTGTAGATATTATTACTTTTGCCAGTTCTAAAACAGTCTTATTTTTCTCGCAATTAACAGCACATATATTTACCTACAATCCAGAAAATTTAGCCAGAGTTTGCATAGCTTCCATTGGTCCCCAAACTTCAAAAACCTGTCAAACTGTATTTGGGAGAGTAGATATTGAAGCGGAAGAATATACCTTAGAAGGTTTAACAAATGCCATAATTAAATGGACAAATCATAGCTGAATTTTCTAATGACTAATACCAACCTTATGTGAGGTGGCACAGAATCATGAAATCCATTAATTCATCCCTCTTTATCTGCGTTTATTTGCGTTTATCTGCGTTCAATAAATCTTAAAATCTGATTCTATGAAGATTCATCTTAATTTAGTATTATAACCAATGACTAAAAACTTAATTGGTTTAACTGGTGGAATTGCGACAGGTAAAAGTACAGTTGCTAATTATTTAGCGACAACTTACAATTTACCGATTTTAGATGCAGATATTTATGCGAGAGACGCGGTATCTGTCGGTTCTCCTATTTTGTCACAAATTGCTGAAAAATATGGTAGAGAAATCATATTAAATGATGGTAATTTAAATAGAGCCAAATTAGGAGAAATTATTTTTCATCAACCGGAAGAACGTTGTTGGGTAGAGGGAGTAATTCATCCTTATGTGAGAAATTGTTTCGCTAAAGCTATTAACGAATCATCTGCAAATACTTTAATTTTAGTGATTCCCCTATTATTTGAAGCTAATTTAGAAAATCTAGTTAATCAAATTTGGGTTGTATCTTGTTCTCCACAACAGCAAGAACAGCGATTAATAGAACGCAATAATTTAACACCGGAACAAGCAGCAGCGAGAATTAATAGTCAATTACCTATTGCGGAAAAAATTGCTCGTGCTGATGTGGTTTTAGATAATTCTGCCAATTTAGAATCGCTTTTACAACAGATAGATAAAGTTTTGTTGCAAAGTTTAACATAAAATTAATTGCATTTTTAAATAAAATATATTGTATAAAATACTTTTATATTATATAATGCTACATTATGGCAGAAGTCAGGAGTATAACCCTGTTGTAAACGGAGTTTCATTATCAATTTATGTCCTAACCATGTTGAAGGTCTACTAATAGCTGGTATCATAGTTTAACTCCAGTATTGATCAGGAAAATCCAAACTCTTAAACTTTGCGTCTTTGCTCCTTAGCGTCTTTGCGCGAAAATAAATTCTCAACGCAAACAACGAATAGCTTCTAATAAACCTCTGGCTTTATTGAGAGTTTCCTCATATTCCTTTTCTGGGTCAGAATCAGCCACCAAACCTGCACCAGCTTGGACTGTGACCGTCTGATTATGTAATACCATAGTTCTGATAGCGATCGCACTATTCAATTGTCCTTCAAAATCATAATATCCATAGACACCAGAATACACACCCCGGCGACTTGGTTCTAACTCATTAATAATTTCCATCGCCCTGATTTTAGGCGCACCGCTGACAGTCCCAGCAGGAAAGCACGCTTTGAGTAAATCCCATGCAGTTTTACCCGGCGCTAACTTACCCACCACATTACTCACAATGTGCATCACATGAGAGTAGCGTTCAACGATCATTAATTCATCAACCTTAACACTACCGCTGCTGCACACCCGCCCCAAATCATTGCGTCCTAAATCTACTAACATGACGTGTTCGGCGATTTCCTTGGGGTCTTGAAGTAAATCAGCGGCTAAAGCTGCATCTTCCTTTGTTGTCTTCCCTCTAGGTCTAGTTCCCGCAATGGGACGGACTGTGGCGATGATTTCCCCTTCATCATTGCATTCGGCTTTGACCATGACTTCGGGGCTAGAACCGATAATTTGCCAGTCTTGGAAGTTAAAATAAGCCATGTAAGGCGAAGGATTGATTTGCCGCAGAGAACGGTACAAAGCGAAGGGATTGCCTGTATATTCTGTGGACAAGCGTTGCGAAATGACAACTTGGAAAATATCACCAGCTTTGATATGTGCTTTGGCCTTTTCCACACTGGCGCAAAATTCTGTCTGGGTAAAGTTGCTGGTATAGTCCTCTATGCCCGCTTTAGGCTTGTTTCCAGGGGCTGTCCAAGATATTCTGGTGTTTTCTGGTGATAGGGGCAAAGATAGCTTCCTGACCATTTCCTGAATGCGATCGCTTGCTTTTTGATATGCTACCTCTAACCCGGCTGGATCACGTAAATCTGCGTAGGCGATCGCCCAAATCTTCCGTTTTACCTGGTCAAAAATCAATAACTGGTCTACCTGCATCCATAATCCATCGGGGATATTGCGTTCATCTTGAGCATGAATTGGCACGCGCGGCTCAATCCAATTTATTAATTCATAACCCCAAAACCCAAATAAACCACCAATTCCTGAAGGTAATTCTGGTAATTTTACTGGGTGATAAGGTGCTAAACATTCAGATAAAACTGTAAACGGATCACCTATAAAAACCTGTTGATCACCATTTCGATGGGTTTGGGTTGTTTTATCACCCCTTACTTCCAAAATCCACAAAGGATCACAACCTAAGAAACTATAACGCCCTACAGTTTCCCCACCTTCCACCGATTCCAGCAAAAAGCTATAAGGTTGATCTGCACAAACTTTATACCAAGCAGATACAGGTGTATCTAAGTCGGCTATCCATTCCTGATACACTGGCACAAAATTACCTTGGACAGCAAGTTTCTGAAATTGGTCGAAATCGGGGAAAATCATAAATAATTAAAAATTGACAATTAAAAATTAAAAATTAACAACGAGCTTTTAGTCATGGGTAAGGGGGCAAAATTTTTCTTTTTTCCCTATTACCCATTACCCACTACATAACGATTAGTTGACAACGGCGTAAATCAACCAACAATTAAAAATCACACAAAAAGCTAGTTATTTCTGCTTTTTTAATTTTTAATTGTTAATTTTTAATTCCGCCCTGCGGTACTAAGCGTCGTGAGTAGCTTTACCGCTGAATTTGATTTGTGCAGGGTTGGGGTTTTGACCGATTCTGCGGGGTACGTGACGCACCATAGAACGTCCAGCATTTACTTTTTCAGGGAAAACGCCATCAGCAGGGTGAATCATGGTAGTTTCGCCGCCGGGAAGAATGCGGTAAACTTTGTAGTCGGTGATTTTGAATTTGCGAAGTTGCGCGCCTAAAGCAATACCGTACTCTTTGCGAGCAATGTAAAGTAGGTTTTCGCCTTTTACCATTTTAGCAGCGCCACCTGTGGGCATTTCAAAGACTTGCTCTTTAGGGCTTGTCCAGGTGATAGCGTACTTTTCTTCTACATCAGCTTTTGTGAGTAATCCGCCAGTGCTGCCACCAAAGATTGGGGTTTTTCCAGTCAAAGTTGCCATAAACTGTCTCTTGTAGGTTTTTACGGCATACTAACATTGGAACTGGACTTATGTTGCGATCGCGTTATAGACTGTAACAGTTTTTAGTAATTAGTTGGTGGTTAGTTGTCAGTGGTCAGTAGGGGCGAAGCATTTGGAAGATAAATTATCGGTCATTGCCAAAAATAGTTCCCCAAATGCTTCGCCCGTACAGTGGTTAGTGGTTAATTATTTTCCTGGCTGCCTTGGACGATGGGAATTGTAAAATGAAATTGACTGCCTTGATCTTTACCTGTGGATTCTGCCCAAATTTTTCCGTCCCAGCCGTTGACAATTTGGCGACAAATTGCTAAACCCAATCCAGTCCCGCCGGTTGTTCGCCGTAATGCCCCTTCTTCCTGGTAGAAGCGGTCAAAAACGATTTCTAGGCGATTGGGTTCAATTCCCCTGCCTGTGTCCGCTACGGTGACTTCTAGCATCTCCTGACTATTGCTAATGGCTTTAATAATAATTTGCCCAGAAGAGGGAGTAAATTTACAAGCATTATCGACAAGTTTGGCGATTACCTCTACTAACCAATCACCGTCAGCCCTGACTAAAGGTAGGTTGGCAGAAATTTGATTTGTGATCTTGGGTATTTTTTCTTGGCTAGAGCGTGTCCGTAAGCGACTGAGGGATAAATCTACACATTCTTGGATGGTTAATGATTCAGGATGCCATTCTACCCGACCACTTTCTAAGTTAGAAAGGGTTAAAAAGTCTTGTACCAGTTTCCGCATTCTTTCGGAGTCTGCAAGGGCTGTATTCAACATTATTTGTTGCAATTCCCAAGGCATATCCGGTTCAGTAGCCAGGCTTTCTAAACAAACTTGAATGGTAGATAGGGGGGTACGGAGTTCATGACCGGTAATGGCAATTAAATTACTGCGGGTGCGGTCTAAGGCTTCTAATTGTTGGTTGAGTTCTTCTAAATTGGCAAAAGATTCCGCTTGAATCAGGGCTGCACCAATTTGAGTAGCGATCGCCTTCACTAAGTCTAACTCCCCTGGTTGCCATTCATGGGGAGGAAAATGGCAATCGTGTAACTCCACAATTCCCAGTAGTCGCCCTTGATATAATACGGGTTCGATTAACCAAGAACGCACGCTAAACTTCTTCACAATTGACGATAAGGCTGTTGATTTCTTTATTTTGGAGTCCCCCACGGTATCAGCTACACATACTCCCTCCTGTTGTTGTAAAACCTGCTGAAACAGGGGATTATTTTGTAACTCCCAACTTTGCCCCAGTACAGATGTAACATTAGAGTTCAAAAATTCATGTTCGATTATAGCTTTGGCATCTGTAGCTTGGGCGCGATAAATTAGACAACGACAGGCTTCTAAATGTTGTCCCAACTCCTGAGCCGCAACTTGGAGAATTTCTCGTGGATCAAGCGATCGCCTAATTGCTGTACTAATGGAATTTACCAACCGTTCTTTCCTTGCTTGATCCGCAATCGCACGGTAAGCTTTATGCAGCTTATACTGACTAGCTTGCAGATATGTCACCAACCTCTGCACAAAAGGATCGGTATCAATATCATCTACATATTTATGATTGAAATTAACTTTTAACTCGTCTGTTGATTCCTTAATATTTAACCGCTGCTTCACTTCATCAACTTTATCCGCTAAATCTGGCCGATAAATCTCAATTCTATCTAATAACAATTGAGCGGCTTTTAAGCATACCCCTTTTTCCGATGTCCAAATCCCCTCAAATCTTCGCGCTGTATCCATATCCAAACTAGGAATCATCTCTGGGATATATTGATTTTTGGCCAGAGAACCCAGGCTTTCTCGACAGATTAAGCAAGTAGCATAGTTATCAGCAATTACTAGCAAATGCCATTCTTGCGCTAAAGCATCATCAGGCTCAAAAGAGATCTTTTCATAATATTCTGAGCTATTAGCAAACTCTGTTTCTGGTGCAGATAATACATATATTTGATTACTTTTTTGTGCAAGTCGCTGATAACGATGAGCTTCTTGCCGGTAAAATCGCTCTTGCTGGAAACTAGCAATGATCAAAGGACTGTCTAAATTGGCTGCTAAAACCTGATCTTCCATTGCATGGGAGAGAGCGGTTAGTGAAGCCTTAAAATATAACTGAGGTCGCAGATGGGGGAGTGAGTTTAGTAAATCACTCAGCACGGAAGTGGAAATACTCATTAGTCATTAGTCATTAGTCAGTGGTCAGTGGTCATTAAACACATATTACCTATGATCTATTACCCTTATCTATTACCAGTCGCAAGAACATTTATCTATTTTTTTTAACCTCAATATAGGTTTGTTCGTACCTAATGTAGTCGGGGCAATGTATAAGCTTAACGAATTTGCTTGCATAATTTGGCATTTTAGAAATTCATATCCTTATTTTAGATTAGCCTAAAAAGACTGTTTATATTGATCTTCCGTAAATCTAGGAATCTAGTTTTTGGTAAAATTGCCAAAAATATTAAATTTTAGTTAAAAATCACAAAATAGTCCCAATATAGGCTATTTAACTCTATAGCCTGTAATTATTGCCCAAAAAATTCTGTAAGTGTTTATCACTGAGATGAAATTTCCATCAATGCTAAAATTAGTCTCTGGCTTTATTTACAAAAGTTAATTTATTCAGGTCATCCCCATAATTCCCCCAGGTTAATAAAATGACAGATGCTCATATTCCCCAACTCGATAATTGTAGTTCCACAACCCTACTCAAATATTTTGAAAATTCCTGGGAACTGGAAGAAACCTTAATGAAGAGTTTGGTTAAAGAAGAAACATTTTATCTAAATCCCGATCCTTTAAGAAATAAATTAATTTTCTATCTTGGACATTCGGCTGTTTTTTATATTAACAAATTAATTCAGGTGGGATTAATAAAAAATCGGATTAATCCCCAATATGAAACCTTATTTGAAATAGGAGTTGATCCAGAAACACCAGCAGAACTAGAGGTAGCCATTCAAGGAGTCAACTGGCCTAATATCAAAAAAGTTTGGGAATATCGAAACAAAGCCAGAGCAGAAATTACCACAATCATTAATAAGACTCCTTTAGATTTACCCATTCATCAACAGCATCCTATTTGGGCTTTATTAATGGGAATAGAACATAGTCGTATTCATGTCGAAACCTCTTCCATGCTGCTGCGTCAATTACCCGTTGAGAACTTAAAACGTCCCCAAGGATGGAATTATGCACCTACTAATGGAGAAATTCCACATCATCAAATGCGAGAAGTTCCTGGTGGTGTAGTAAAATTAGGAAAACGCCAAGATGATTTAACTTTTGGTTGGGATAGTGAATATGGTCATTTAGAAGTTGAAGTAAAACCATTTTTAGCAAGTCAATATCTCATTACCAATGGAGAATTTTTAGAGTTTGTCCAAGACGGTGGTTATAATAATGTAAATTATTGGCATACTGAATCTTGGGCATGGAAACAACTCTACAATATCCAATATCCCAAATTCTGGATACACCAAGAAAATAACTATCGCTATCGTGCCACATTTGATGAACTAGATTTACCTTTAGATTGGCCTGTAGAAGTCAACCATTATGAAGCCATGGCATTTTGTCGGTGGAAAGGTAAAAATACTCGGTTAATGACAGAAGCAGAATGGCATCAAGCCTTAAAAATATCAGCAGATTCCAGTTTAGCAAATAACTATAATCTTAACTTACAATTTATTTCTCCCACGCCTGTGGGAATGTTTTCAGAAAATCATCAATCTGGACTTTCTGACCTACGGGGTAATGTCTGGGAATGGTTAGGGGAAACATTCAAACCCTTACCAGGATTTAAAACTCACCATCTTTATGAAGATCAATCTGCACCCTTTTTTGATGATAAACATTTTATGATGTTGGGTGGTTCTTGGGCAACGAATGGTACAATGGCTTTACCTTGTTATCGTAACTGGTTTCGTCCTTATTTTTATCAGCACGTCGGTTTTAGAGTTGCTGAAAGTTTGGATTAATAAAATCGAGATCCCCGACTTCTTTTTTTATTTTATGAATAAATTATCAATTGATATCAGAAGTCGGGGATCTTATAATCACTCTAGAGGATTTAGAAAATGATTACACAACCTTTAACCGTTTTAGATCATCATTATCAAGAGTTAAGTATTGATGGCAAGGATGTTATTAAGGGGTTAACTGAAAAACTGAAAAGTTTACCTCCCAAATATTTTTATGATGATCCTGGTTCTCAATTATTTGAAAAAATTTGTGAGTTACCAGAATATTATCCGACTCGCACAGAAGCCTGGATTTTAGAACAATATGCTGATGAAATTGCCGAAATTACAAATTGTTGTGAGTTAATAGAATTAGGTAGTGGCAGTTCTACTAAAACTCAAGCTTTATTAACTGCTTATCAGAAAATTTCTGGTAATTGTAGATATCTGCCTATTGATGTCAGCGGAGGGATTCTCAAAACTAGTGTTTTACAGTTACAAGAAAAGTATCCTGATATTGCTATTCATGGATTATTGGGAACTTATGAACAAGCTTTAGTTCATCTAGAATCGAATTATTTACAATCGCGGATGTTGTTTTTTCTGGGAAGTTCTTTAGGCAATTTTAACCCGGAAGAATGTGATATTTTCTTAAATCAAGTTTCTCGAACCTTACAACCAGGAGATTACTTTCTGCTAGGGATTGATTTACAAAAGCCCCCGGATATTTTAGAAGCTGCTTATAATGATAGTCAGGAGGTGACTGCTGCTTTTAATTTAAATATGCTTTCTCATTTAAATTGGCGGTTTCAAGGTAACTTTGATATCAGTTTGTTTAAACATCAAGCTGTTTATAATCAAGTTGATCATCAAATTGAAATGTATTTACATTGCCAAAAAAGCCATTGGGTATCTTTAGAACTTTTGGATTTAAAGGTTAACTTTGAAGCAGGAGAAAGTATCCTTACAGAAATTTCTCGTAAGTTTAATTTAGCAACAATGGAAAAAAACTTGTCAGATAAAGGATTGAAAACTGTAAAAACTTGGACAGATGAAAAGGCGTGGTTTGGGTTGATTCTTTGTCAAGTTGAATGATCCAGATATTCAAATAGAAAATCAAGAAAGATGTTTTTAGCTAAAGGTTAGAAAGTTGTTGGGTGTAGATATGCAAAGATTTTTGAATTTTTGTTTGGAAATCGAGTTTTATATCAAGATTTCTATTTGCTGCACAATTGTGCAGCAGGTATTTTATTTGCTGTTCAATAATATAGAACTTAATTTTATCACCCAGGTATTACTATACTGGCTGATTGGTTCTATCTCATTTTATGCTATTGGTTTTTTCATTGAAAAATTCATCAAAAGTAAAGATAATTTAACTGAAAAATTAACTGCAAGAGTTAAAAAAGTAAAAAAGCAATCATTTCCTGCTTTCACTTTCAAAGGTATAATTACAGGAGAAATTAAAAGTTTAATAGCAGCATTAATCATACTATATTTAGCCCCAGAAGTTCATAGAGGTAATAGTTTACTTTTAAATTTGGGATGGTTTTTTATGAGAATAGTTGCGGCTGATTTCTGCTTTTATATAGTCCATAGATTATTTCATAAAAAAGCATTTCTCAAAATCCATCTTAAACATCATGAATTTCAAGATACATCCAGTTTTGTAGCTGGACATAAAAGCCTTCTAGAATATATTATTGTTACCATCACAGACGTTTTACCAATCTTTATATTTGGATATGACATCACCCAACTTTGTGCATGGAGTTTGATAGGTAACATTTATAATTTAGAAGGACATAGTTCTTTATCAATATTTTTCATTCCCTCAGACTTTCATGATCTTCATCACACTAATTTTAATGGAAATTATGGTATTCATGGATTTTGGGACAGAGTATTTAAAACACTTAATCATCCTACCAAGAAACTGGGAATTATGTTTCCTGTGAGTATTCTTGAGAATAAAATTAAAACTCTCAAATGATCTAGTAGTGTAGATGTAGAAGTTTCTTAAAATTTCCCTGACAATTTTACAAAAGCAACTGACTAACCATGAAACCAAATCCTATCCCCCCACAACCAGGTCAAGAATCAGTTTGGGACTATCCCCGTCCGGCAATTTTAGAAAATACGAACAAACATCTCAAGATAATTGTTAATGGGATGGTTTTGGCTCAAACACATCAAGCTAAAAGAGTCTTAGAAACAAGTCATCCTCCAGGTTATTATATTCCGGCTGAAGATATTCAGTTAGAACATTTAATAGAGACACCTAGAAAAACTTGGTGTGAATGGAAAGGTTGGTGTCAATATTATGATATTTCCGTAGGAGATAAATACATAAATAATGGTGCTTGGCGATATATTCAACCTAGTCCTAATTTTGAATCAATTCAAGAATATTACAGTTTTTATCCTAGTTTAATGGATGCTTGCTATGTGAATGATGAATTAGTTAAAGCCCAAACAGGTGATTTTTACGGAGGGTGGATTACTTCTGATATTGTTGGACCATTTAAAGGTGAACCAGGAACTATGTGGTGGTAAATAAGGAGAATTTCAGTTATCAAAATTGATAGTTTGACAATTCATGAACATCATGTAGAAATTATCTATATATTTCTCCTGAATATATAGATAATTTCTAGTACACTGCGGCATAAGTAAAATAACCATTAGAAATACCTGAAAAGCTTATACAATCTGCTTTTTTAATTTTTAATTGTTAATTTTTAATTCCGCCCTGCGGTACTAGTCTGCTGAGGTACAAAATTATCTGCGGTTATCTGCGTCCATCCTCTTATATCTGCGGTTAATTATTTCTTTGGTGTACCTCACTTGGATGAGAATCGCTATATTATTGGTTGTGATATAATAGTGTTTGTAGACCGAAACCCAATCATTTGAAACCAAAGGAATGATTTAAACAATGAACAAATCACAGCTTAATTTGATATTACAAGAAGTTAAACAAGCTTTGCAAAAACTTTATCAAAACCAACTGGAAGCAATTATTTTATATGGTTCTCAAGCGAGGGAAGACGCTAAAGAATTTTCTGATATTGATATTCTGGTTGTTCTGAAATCAGAGATTAACCCCTATCATGAAATTGATAAAACCAGTCAAATAATCTCAACCATTTGTCTAAACAACGATGTTGTTATTTCTCGTCACTTTATCTCTTCAGCAAAGTTTGAAAATGAAAATACTCCCTTTAACTATAATGTCAAAAAAGAAGGTATTTTTCTATGATATCGGAGGAGAAAAAATTTATTAAAATTGCCGAGAAAACTTTATAAAAAATTTTATATTTTTGAGAATCAAATATCTGAAAATTATAATTGTTGAGATTTTAACCACTCACTAACAACTTTTTCCACGGGTTGAGATTGATTGTCTACTTGATAATTCATCTTTTGTATTTCTGTGGTAGAAATTTTTCCTCCTAATTGATTAATGGTATCTGTTAACTCTGGATATTTTTGGAGAATTTCTTGATTAAAAATAGGTATAGCTTGATAAGGTGGAAAGTATTTTTTATCATCTTCTAAAATCACTAAGTTTAAAACTGGAATTAAACCATCTGTAGAATTTGCAGCAATAAAATCTACTTGTTTTTCTTTTAATGCTTGATACATTAATCCTAATTCCATTTGTTTAATATTGGCAAATTTTAAGTTGTAGGTTTTAGATAATCCTGGATAACCATCTGCACGTTCTAAAAATTCATATCCAAATCCTGCTTTCATTTGTGGACTATATTTACCAATTTCCGAAAGGCTTTTAATTTGCCATTTTTTGGCATCTTCTTCTCTGATAATCATGGCAAAGGTATTCTCAAATCCTAAAGGCTTCATCACTGCTAATTTCAATTTTTGATCATAGTATTCCTTGACTTTTTTATAAACAGTCTCAGGATTACTAATTGGTTTTTCTTTTAAAACAGTAGTAAATGAAGTTCCTGTATATTCTACATAACCGGCAATTTTTCCCGCTTTTACTGCTTCATGAGCAATAAATGTTCCTCCTAAGTTAAAACGACGATCTACTTTTAATTTGGTATGATTTTCTATGTGTTGTGCTAATAACTCTCCTAAAATTACTTGTTCTGTGAAATTTTTAGAACCGATAATAATTTTTGCTGGTGCTTGTTGATAGTTAAAAGCTATTAATCCTGCGATAATTAAGGTGATTATTCCCAAAACAATACCTATTTGCTGATTAAATTTACCTTTGTTTGCTATTTGTTTCGTAAGGTTTTTTTCTAATAATTCTAAACCGAAATCTGCACTCAAAGCAATTACAGCAGCGGGGACTGCTCCGGCTAAAATTAATTCATTATTAACTGTGGAAATACCGCGGAAAATAAATACTCCTAAACCACCACCACCAACAGCAGCAGCAATTGTGGCAATTCCTACGGATATAACGGTGGCTACTCTTACCCCTGCTAAAATGACTGGTAAAGCTAGGGGAATTTCTACTTGCAATAGTAATTGTTGATCTGTCATTCCCATACCTATCCCGGCTTCTTTAATGGCGGGATTGATGCTATTAATGCCAATATATGTATTACGAATTATGGGAAGTAAAGCATAAAGAGTTAAGGCAAATATGGCGGGAGTTTTACCAATTCCTCCCAGAAAAGGTACGGAAATTAAAAAGCCAAAGATGGCTAAACTAGGGATGGTTTGAATGGCGTTTGCTAAACCAAGAATGGGGGAAGCTAATTTTGGTTGACGAGTGATAAAAATGCCGACAGGAAGACCAATCGAAATGGCGATCGCTAGGGATATAATGACTAATATTAAATGTTCTCCACTGTGGATAATTATTTCTGTACCGTATTGAAATAAAAACATAACTTTTGTATTTTTTATCTAATTTTAATTAAGTTCTTCCCAACTGTTACCAATATTTAAACAAGCTAAAAATGCTTTTGCTTCTGGATGTTGAGATTGGAGAAATTCTCTTCTTGTTCCTAATACGACTAAATTTCCTTCACACATTAAACCAATTCTTGTGGCTAAAAAGAAGGCTTCTTGAATATCATGGGTGACAAATATCACGGTTTTTCCTAATTGTTGTTGTAAATATTGAAATTGTTGTTGTAATTCTAAACGGGTAATTGGGTCAAGTGCGCCAAAAGGTTCATCCATTAATAGTATAGGTGGATCTGCGGCTAAAGCTCTAGCAACTCCCACTCGCTGACGTTGACCTCCTGATAATTGATGGGGATAACGTTGAGCAAATTTTTCTGGTTCTAATCCTACTAAGTTTAACATTTCATAAACTCTATTTTGAATTTTCTGTGGTGGCCATTTTTCTAAAGATGGGACGAGTCCGACATTTTCCGCGATGGTAAAATGGGGAAATAAACCTGTTTCTTGGATGACGTAACCTATCCGTCTTCTCAATTTAATGGCATCCCAGTTAGTTGTGGGACGATTTTGAACTAAAACTTGTCCTTGGGTGGGAATAAGTAAATGATTAATTAATTTTAAAGTTGTGGTTTTTCCACTCCCACTGCGTCCTAATAAAATTAAGGCTTCCCCTTGATGAATGCTCAAATTTAAGTTAGATAATAGGGGACGGTGATTAATGGCAAAACTGGTATTTTGAAACTCAACGGCAATTTCTGATGTTGTTGACATAATGGTTTCGTTAAACAAAATTAAGGTGGTCAGATCCCCGACTTCTTAGAGAAGTCGGGGATCTTATTGGTTCCGTATGAAAAGAAACAAAGGTGGTGGGTATTTTTTATTCACCTCTTTCTACTTTTATGAGATTTTATGCCTGAGTAAGTATTCTCTACCTCTAGCACCTCTCAATGTTTATGAAGGAATAAACTCTTGAAAAACAGCCAGTTTTCAGGCTTGACTTCTAATTAATAAGGTATACATTTATAGAAATTCATTGTCTTAGATTTAATTACTTTTGTTTTTTAAGAGTATTGATTTGAGCAAATTTACACCTGTATAGGTAACTCTGGCTAATGACACCGGATACATTGATGACTCCAGAAACAATTGTCCTCGACAACAGAACTTTTACTCCCGCAGACCAAAAAGAGATTTCCGAATGGCCTTGTGTTGTCAGTCAAAGACCACAGCCAACCATTACAGTTAAAGATGATGATTTATTCCTGGTGACAGATACCATGGGGAATATTTCCGATTGTTACCTTTATGGTAGCACTCCTAGTATGGGGATGTTTTGCCGTGATACCAGGTTTTTGAGTCGTTTGGAGTTACAGATTGAAGGGCGATCGCCTATACTACTGAGTAGTAACGCTGACAAGGGATTTGCCCTCTCGGTTTTATGTACCAATCCTGATTTAGAGAATCTTTTTAAGGCTGATACTGTAGGTATTCGTCGGGAAATTGTTCTCAATGGTGCATTATTTGAAGAAATAGAAGTTGCTAACTACAACACTACCAGCATTGTTTTTGAACTGAGTCTGAGTTTTGATGCTGATTTTGTGGATTTATTTGAGGTTAGAGGTCATCATCGCCAAAAACGGGGAAGACTTTTACATTTAAATGAATTAACATCTGATCATGTTGCATCCTCATCTCCTCAAACCCATAAAGAGGAATCTCTAACCCTTGCATATCAGGGTTTAGATGCTTCGATTATGGAGTCTCTAATTCAATTTCAGCATTTACAACCAACTCGGTTTCACGGTTCTACGGCAGTTTGGCGCATAGAATTGGCATCTCATGAAACTAAGAAGTTAGGTTATCGGCTGAATATGTTCACTGACAATCAACCTAGCTCTACTATCAGTGCTGCCTCTACTTTAGCACAAGCAAAAGCTGCTGAATTAATGGAGGAGCAAAATTGGTTGCAGCAAATTACCCGGATTAGCTCAGATAAAAGTCTTTTTAATCGCGTCATTTCGCGGGCTGAACAAGATATATATTTATTGCTTCAGTCCTTTGGTAAACATAAAACTGTTTCTGCTGGTGTTCCTTGGTTTTCTACTTTGTTTGGTCGAGATTCTATCATTACCGCGTCCCAAACCTTGATGTTGAATTCCAAAATTGCCAAAGAAACCTTGATACTATTGGCAGAATATCAGGGTCAAACTGATAATATTTGGCGGGAAGAAGAACCTGGTAAGATCTTACATGAACTGCGGTTGGGAGAAATGGCGAGATGTCAAGAAATTCCCCATACACCCTACTACGGTACTGTGGATGCTACGCCGCTGTGGTTAATGTTGTATGCTGAATATTACAGTTGGACTCATGATCAAGAAACCTTGGAAGCACTGTGGCCAAATGCTTTAGCGGCTATGGGTTGGATTGATCGTCAACTTCAAGAAACTGGTTATCTCAGCTATGCACGCAAATCTAAAGGTGGTTTAATTAACCAAGGTTGGAAAGATTCTGGTGATTGTATTGTCAACCGCAAAGGAGAATTAGCCATTGGGCCAATTTCTCTGTGTGAGGTGCAAGCTTATGTCTATGCAGCGAAAAACCGCCTCGCAGAAATTGCCAAAATCCAACAACGCCCAGACTTAGAAGAACTTTGGCAAACAGAAGCGAGACAACTTAGGGCTAAATTTAACCAAGATTTTTGGTTAGAAGATCAAGATTTCTGTGCTTTGGCTTTAGATGGAGAAGGTAAACCAGTAGATAGTATTAGTTCTAATCCTGGCCAGTGTTTAAATTTGGGGATATTTACGTCTGCAAAAGCCTATAGTGTGGCAGAAAGACTGCAGGCTGCGGATATGTTTAATGGTTGGGGAATTAGAACTTTAAGTAGTTTGTCACCGGCTTATAATCCGATGGGTTATCATACTGGTTCAGTTTGGCCTCATGATAATTCTATGATAGCAATGGGATTGCGATCGCTCGGTTTAATTGATCAATCTCTGGAACTATTTCAAGGATTATTCAACATGACCTCCCAGCAACCCTATCAACGTCCTCCAGAACTATTTTGTGGTTATGAAATGAACGGTGATAATGCTCCCGTCCAGTATCCCGTTGCTTGTACTCCCCAAGCCTGGGCTACAGGTAGTATTTTTCAACTATTGCAAATGATGGTGAATTTAGTCCCAGACGCACAGAATAATTGTTTGCGAATTATTGACCCAGCTTTACCAGAATCAATTAACAATTTATCTTTTCACAATTTGCGTGTTGGTGGCACGATTTTAGATTTAGAATTTGAACGAATTGGTAGCACTACCGCTTGTCGAGTTGCGAAAAAACGCGGTAATTTGCGCGTGGTGATTGAAGCTTAAATTGAACAATAAGATCCCCGACTTCTCTGAGAAGTCGGGGATCTGACTCTGACACCAATCAAATAGGATGGCTATATTCTGTAGAGATTTATCAAAAATGCCCACACATAGCAAAAGTTAATTAAACTTTCATCTGTACTTGATGTGAGCTTTATTTTTCGTATGTTAGACTTGCCTAAGTTCTAGAAATTCAGCACCCAGTATTTTTTTGGGTACTCACATAGAGCAGGTTTTCAGGGATTTTGATGAACTTTGTCCATCTAGGATGACTCAATCTTCAAGCATATCATCAGTAATCATTTGTCTGTCACCATCAAGCACGACAATTACAAAAATAATCTGGGATGTCAATTTACCTGGCTCAATAAATTTGAATTGAGCTAAATTTCTATAGCTTAATTGTAGTTTTGCTGATGAATATTTTTAGCATCCTACCTTAATCTGCTGAGTATTTAACATATCAAAAACATCTTTTCCAAACTATTGAGGTTGATTAATTCATGGTTACTAGTATTAGAAAAACAGTTCGGGGAATAGTTTTTACAAATCGCCACCTAGCAAGACTTTACTATTTTTTGAGTTTTTCTCGTCCAGTTTTACCACAATGGGTTGGTGCTGATTACTACCGCGAAAAATCATCTTGGGGATTACAACCAGAGCGTTGTCCATGTGATCTTGAATTAGTTGAATACTTACAAAAGCATAATATCCAAGATCAAACTATCTTCCATTTTGGCACAGGCTCTCATCATATTCTAGGATTGGAAAATCAGAAATTTTCTCAACCAAATGAAATTATTGGGATTACTGCTTCTGCACCCGAACATCAAGAATATGTCCGATTATCTCTTAAAGATCGTCTACTGTCCAAGTATTATAAGGTTCTCTGTACAGATATATACACCTTGACAGATCGTTCTTTACCCATGCTCGATGTAATTTCTTTGTTTCATCTAGGCGAATTTTATATGCCTGAAGAAGCACCTTTTTTACATCATAATGAAGAATCTCTTCTAGCGATGTTTCTTAGTAAACTGAATCCCAATGGCAAAATTCTCTTCTATACAAAATCAATTGGTTGGGGTCATGCTAAACCAATGATTGAATCATTTGTAAAACAGGGGAAAATGCACAAGATTGAAGAGTATAAGAACTTATTGGTATATACCAAGGGTAGCTAAACTCACGGTAATAGAGATTAGTATCATGTTCATTTAATTAATGCAAGAGTCAGATCCTCGATTTCTCTAAGAAGTGGGGGATCTTGTTTTTCAGGGCTAGATAGGGCTATACTCAATAAAATTAACCTAAATTAATCTCAGGTGGGCGATGACTTCAGAAACATTCAATTCAGTACCAGTAACCGTTTTAACTGGCTACTTAGGCGCAGGTAAAACCACTCTATTAAATCATATTCTTACCTACGAACACGGTAAAAAAGTTGCCGTTATTGTCAACGAATTTGGCGAAGTAGGTATTGATAATCAATTGGTAATTGATGCAGATGAAGAAATATTTGAAATGAATAATGGCTGTATTTGTTGTACAGTTCGTGGTGATTTAATTCGCATCATTGGCAATTTAATGAAACGCCGAGATAAGTTTGATCATTTAGTCATTGAAACCACTGGATTAGCTGATCCTGCACCTGTAATTCAAACGTTTTTTGTAGATGAAGATCTACAAGATCAATTATCATTAGATGCAGTTGTCACAGTTGTTGATGCTAAACATATTTGGCAACATTGGGAAGCGGACGAAGCCCAAGAACAAATTGCTTTTGCTGACGTGATTTTATTGAACAAAACTGATTTGGTAACACCAGAAGTTTTAGATGAATTAGAAACCCGGATTCGGTCAATGAATGCAATGGCAAAAATTCACCGCACCCATAATTCCGAATTAGCAATGTCAGCTTTATTAGGAATTCAAGCATTTAATTTAGATCAGGCTTTAGAAATTGATCCTAATTTTTTAGGAGAAGATGCTCATGTCCATGATGAAAGCGTCTCTTCTGTAGCTATAGTCGCAGCAGGTTCTGTAAATGGTGAAAAAATCAATGCCTGGATGTCAGAATTACTCAGAACACAAGGAACAGATATCTTCAGAATGAAAGGGATTTTAAATATTGAAGATGAGGATACTCGTTTTGTTTTTCAAGGAGTACACATGATATTTGAAGGTAAAGCAGATAGACCTTGGAAAGTAAATGAAACTCGTAAAAATGAACTTGTATTTATTGGTAGAAATTTAGATGAAGCTAAATTAAAAGAAGACTTTTTCGCTTGTATGAGTTAAATAAACTAATTAGATCCCCGACTTCTTGAAGAAGTCGGGGATCTGGAAATCTGTAAATCTGTAAATGAAATATCAAAACTATGAACTTAACAACTAGCAAATCTCCAGAATTTACAAAACATTATTCCACAAAACTTGCAGATTATGTCACCGCTTTGGCTTGGTCTTCTCAAGGAGAAATACTAGCAGCTAGTTCGGCGGCTGGAGAAGTTATTTTATGGGAAAATGGCGAATTAACAACCTTACAAACTGCTACAGATAAAGCAGTAAATTGTCTGGCTTTTTCCCATGATGGCAAATATTTAGCCATTGGTGGACAAGATGGTAAAGTAAAAATTTGGTGTGAAAATCAATTAATTAGCACTTTAGAAAATGCGCCTGTTTGGGTTGATCAATTAGCATGGAGTCCTACTCATAATCAACTAGCTTTTAGTTTAGGGCGTTATGTGCAAATTTGGGATGCAGATACATTAGAAGTTATTGCTACTCTCAATTTTAATGATTCCTCAATTTTGGGAATTGATTGGCGCAAAGATGGCAAATATTTAGCTATTAACGGTTATAAAGGCGTAAAAACTTGGTCTACTCAAGATTGGGATGAAGAACCATTTATGCTTTCCATGTCTACCGTCAGTACAGCAATAGCTTGGTCTGGTGATGGTGAATATTTAGCATCTGGAAATATGGATCGGACTCTCACCGTTTTACAATGGGAAAACCCTGATCCTTGGGTCATGCGCGGCTTTCCAGGAAAAATTCGTCACTTAGCATGGTCAGAACTAAAAGCCCCTACAGGTGCGCCAATTTTGGCTGTTTCCAGTGTTGAAGGTATAGTATTATGGGAGAAGTCCCTAGATGAATCTATAGGTTGGGAAGCGCAAGTATTAACCAATCATGTAGATATTATTCAAGCAATATCTTATGCACCCCAAAGCTTGATTCTCGCTTCCGCTGGTGCTGACGGTTGGTTATGTTTATGGGATGAAAATCAAGAAGTATCACAGATTTTTACCGATACAGAAGCAGGTTTTTCTACCCTATCTTGGCATCCCCAAGGACAATTTTTAGCCGCAGGTGGTGAACAAGGTGAATTAATTATTTGGTCAACTTCTTTGGGGAATTAAAAATTAAAAATACCTTGAAATTTGCTAAGGTGTTAATTAAGGTTTAATATAATTTTCAACAGTAGGTGTAACTCAATTAAATGCACCAAAAGCAGCCTATCAAAAAAGTTAAAAATTATCTCAAAAAGTCCCTAGGGCTTATGGCTTTAAAGCTCGGTTAATGTCTTCATAGAGGAGTCGCCGAGAAGCCCACACTCACCTGTTCGCGCAAGCGTGCCGCAAGGCATAAGGGAGTGTGTGGAGTATGTCACTAAAAGGGGAATTATTTTTTATGAGTCGGTTTTAACCGACTTTTGCTTTTAGACAGGGAATTTATTCCCTGGATATATTTGATGTTTAATTTTGTTACGCTATCTTATGCTATTTATACAAGATTCTTTTATACTAAAAGCATAACTATTGAGTAAATCAGAGTACATTAACCATGCAAGCATCAGAAACTAAGCTGCAAGAGATTATTGAAGGTAATAAACAGTATGTTGTTCCCTTGTTTCAGAGAGCCTACAGTTGGAAAAAATCTCAGTGGGAATCTCTATGGAATGATATTTTAGAACTATATCATAGCGATAATCGTCGTCCTCATTTTATGGGTTCTATTGTCACTATGCCAACTTCTGCTATACCTGAAGGTGTAAGTAAATATTTATTAATTGATGGACAACAACGTTTAACTACTATTTTTATCCTGCTTTGTGCTTTGCGAGATAAAGCTAAAAATATTCATGATGAGTTAGCCGCAGAAATTCATAATACTATTATTGTTAATCCATATAAAAAAGGTTTAGACCATTATAAACTTCAACCTACCCAGGTAGATAGACAGTCTTTTCATAGTTTAATTAATGGTCAAGATTATGTAAATAATTCTGGTATTACTGAATGTTACTTATTTTTTGAAAAGAAGATTAGACAAAGTAATTTAGATTTTTCTGATCTCAAGAAAGTAATTTGTAGTTATTTATCTATTGTGAGCGTTGTTTTAAGTACAGAAGATAATCCTTATTTAGTCTTTGAAAGTCTCAATGCTAAAGGTGAACCTTTAACACAAGCAGATTTAATTCGTAATTATTTTTTCTTGAGAATTAATACCGAAAATCAAGACGATGCTTATAATAAATATTGGCTACCAATGCAACAAACTTTAGATGTTAATTTAACAGAATTTATCAGACATTATTTAACCAGAGATGGCGTAGAAATCAAGAAAGATGAAGTTTATTTTGAGATTAAAGAAAGAATGATCAAAAGAGATGCTATTGATTATTTAAAAGATTTATATGAATTTTCAGAATATTATGCAAAACTTTTAGATCCACTAAAAGAGAATAATTTAAAAATTCGTCGTTGTTTGGAAAGAATCAACCGTTTAGAAGTAGCTACTGTTTATCCTTTTTTACTTAATTGTTATCATGATTATGAAAAAAATAAACTTTCAGAAGCAGATTTTATTGCTGTTTTTCACATTTTAGAAAATTTCATTATTCGCCGATTTATTTGTAACGTCCAAACCAGGGGATTAAATAGGATATTTTCTGTACTGTATTCTCAAGTTAGCAAAGCAAGTAATTTAGCTCATGCTGATTTTGTGGAAAGATTAAAACTAGATTTACAAAATCGAGATTATCCCAAAGATACAGAATTTAAAGATAGATTATTGGATGTTAAACTATATGGTACTGGACGTACTTGTAAAGGTAAATTAATTTTAGAATCTATAGAAGAATCCTTCTATCATAAAGAACAAGTATCTTTTACTAATCTAACTATTGAACATATTATGCCACAAACTATAACTAAATGGTGGCAAGAACATTTAGGAGAAGAAGGCGATATCACTCATGATTTATTACTGCACTCGTTGGGTAATATAACTATTACAGCTTACAATGGTGAATTATATAATTTGGAATTTATCGAGAAAAAAGAAATATTGATCAATAGTCATTTGGAAATCAATAAATACTTTGAAAATCAAGAAACTTGGAAAAGAGAAGATATAGAAAAAAGGAGTTTATATTTAGCAGAAAAAGTTTTACAAATTTGGCCTTACTTTGGTAATGAAAATCTTATGAATTCTGCGAAAACTAAGGTAAGGGGTACAACTCCCAAACAACTAAAAATTTTTGGTAAGGAATATCCTGTCAAAAGTTGGCGGGATGTTTTAGAAAAAACTTTAAATGTGATCGCTGATTTAGATGCCGATAAATTTAAGGATGTTATGGAACAATTTCCCCGGTTCATTAGTAGAGATGAAAAAGATTTTCGGGATACGAGAAAATTAGAAAATGGGGTGTTTGTTAATGTCAACTTATCAGCTAGAGATATTAATGCTTTTTGTATAAAAGCTATCGAAACGGCAGAAATTTCTCTAGAAGATTGGCAAATAGAAACCACAAGTTAATTTATGTTAAGTATCATTTTCCAAAAGCCTTATTTTCCTCTTTTGCTCGTTAAATTAAATTAAGAAGTCGGAGATCTTTAGCCTGAATTGAATCACCCTAGAGAATTTGTGATAAGAATTTCCTGGTTCTTTCTTCCTTGGGATTAGTAAAAAAGGTGTCGGGGGTAGAGGATTCAACTAATAAACCGCTGTCCATTAGCACTACTCTATCAGCAACTTCTCGCGCAAATCCGACTTCATGGGTAACAACTACCATTGTCATTCCGTCATTAGCTAGGTTTCGCATTACGTCTAAAACTTCTCTCACCATTTCTGGATCTAATGCTGATGTCGGTTCATCAAATAACATGATTTTCGGTTGCATTGCTAATGCACGCGCTATGGCTACTCGTTGTTGTTGTCCACCAGATAATTGTCCTGGATATTTTTGTGCTTGTGCTAAAATTCCCACTCTTTCTAATAATTGCATTGCTAATTCTTCGGCTTTAACTTTGGATATTTTGCGGACATATATTGGTGCTAAGGTGATATTTTCTAAAACTGTTAAATGGGGAAATAAATTAAATTGCTGAAATACCATTCCCACTTCTCGACGAATTGTTTCAATATTTCTTAAATCATGACTGAGGGTAATCCCGTCAATGGTAATAGTTCCTTGTTGATATTCTTCTAAGGCGTTAAATGTTCTAATAAAGGTTGATTTTCCTGAACCGGATGGTCCCATTAAAACAACCACTTCTCCCCGTTCTACGGTTAAACTGACACCTTGGAGGGCATGAAATTTACCATACCATTTGTGAACATCTTCAGCAATAATTATCGGTTTTGATTCTGTCATATATTCCTTTTGTGTAGTTGAAGATTTAAATAGATATTTAGGAATGTTGGGTTTCCTTGCGTCAACCCAACCTACGGGTAGTTGGTGATAAAATCATTGTTTTTCATCCTGTTTATCTTTTCATCCTGGATATTATCTCGACTTCGCTCGATAACCACCTGATTCTGACAATTATTCCTTTTGTGTAGTTTAAGATTTTAGGAATGTTGGGTTTCCTTGTGTCAACCAAACCTACGGGTAATTGGTGATAAAATCATTGTTTTTCATCCTGTTTATCCTTTAATCCTGGATATCCTGATTCTGACAATTATTCCTTTTGTGTAGTTGAAAATTTTAGGAATGTTGGGTTTCCTTGCGTCAACCCAACCTACGATGTTAATTGTTTTTCTAGGTTTTTAGCAGCTAAGGACATTGAATAACAAAATACCCAATAAATCAACCCGATAAATAAATATACTTCTGCATATCTTCCTAAAAATTGCGGTTGTGCTAATATAGAGCGTGCCATTCCTGTTAATTCTACTAATCCTACTAATGATAAAAGAGAAGTATCTTTAAATAAACCAATAAATTGACCAACAATTGCGGGAATAACTGCGCGTAAGGCTTGGGGTAATATGACTAATATGAGTAATAAAGGTGTATTTAATCCTAGTGCTTTTCCTGCTTCTATTTGTCCTCTGGGAATTGCTTGTAGTCCTCCGCGCACATTTTCAGCCATGTATGCTGCACTAAATAATATTAGTCCCACAATACCTCTGAGTAAACGATCTAAACGTAAATCTGCTGGTAAGAATAAGGGTAACATAACTTGGGCTAAAAATAGAATCCCAATTAAGGGTAATCCTCTAACAATTTCAATATAAAGAATAGAAAACCACCGCACTACAGGTAAATTGCTGGTTCTTCCTAATGCGAGTAAAACTCCTATAGGAAAGGAAAGGAAAATACTAATTATTGCCATTAATAGGGTAAGTAATAACCCATTCCATAGGTTTGTAGATACAGTTTGTAATCCTAAACCACCACCAATTAACCAGATAATTATGAAAAATGATGATAACCAAATTAGTGAAAGCCAAGGTGTGATGATTTTAGTAAAATTTTGACCAATTATCAAACCTGCAAATATTGAACCTACTATTAATAATAACCATAAACGGCTTGTTAATGGTATGGGGAAAATAAACAGTGAAATCCCCATAATCACAACAGCAATCAAAGAATTGCGGTTTTTGATTATTGCTTTTTTGGTAAATGCACTCGCTGTAATTGCGGTTAAAGTTGTAGATATTCCCAAAACAACCCAAATCCGCCAATATAAACTTTGGGGAAATCTTCCTACTAAAAATAAGTGTAAATTAACTTGGATTACTTGCCATTGTGCCTTAGTAATTAACCAAATTGCAAATCCTTGAACTAACCAAAATAGAAAGATAAAACAAACAACAGTTAGTAAACTATTGTACCAATTATTAAAGAGATTTTTTCTTAACCAAGTCAGGGGGTAATTATTCATGAGTTCTTGTTTGATGTCTTGCTTGAATTCTGTCAGCGATTGCTTTTTTGCGTACATCTCTATCTGACAAATCTCCTGATCCTTCTAGTAAAAATTTGGGATAACCACCCATTCGTTCTAAAACTGTTTTAGCTGAAATTGGATAATTGTTAACAGGTGTTTCCAATGATGAGATAAATTGTAATACAAGTGGGATTTGTTGATCACTAAGATTAGCGATCGCTTGTAAGAGTTCTTGGTGTGGATTGGTGGAATACATGGTCATTAATTTGTGTTGTGATGATTACAATTTTAGCAAATGTATCGCTCTTTGGGAATTGGGGGGTAGGATAATCACACAATGATACTCAGGAAATTTAGTAGTTGTCATAAATGTGCAAATAGAATTATTAATAGTATAGTAAAATAAATACACTGAGATCAAGGATTAAATAATGCTTTCTGTTGAATGGGAATCAAGGCAATTATTAGAAGGAGTGAATCTTACTGAATTGTCAAAGTATCGACTTTCAGGTGTTTATATCATTTGGTATGAAGGAATAGAAGAAAGGGTAGTGCGTATAGGACAAGGTATAATTTTAGACCGATTGTCTGTACATCGGCATACTCAAGAGATTATGTCTTATAAAGAATTTGGTGAATTGTTTGTAACTTGGACTATTGTCGAACCGAAACTCCAAAATGGTATTGAAAATTATCTTGGATATACACTTAAACCTTTAGTTGCAGAAAGGTTTCCTGATGTAGTTCCTATTCCTGTTAATTTACCACTTTATTTAACGCATCTATCACAATAGCAGAGCAATCACACTTAAATCCTAATATTTGAAGTCCAAATTTCTATGTTAAAAAAACAAACAAGCTGGCGAAAATATGAAGAATATACAAGTAGTATTCTTAACGATGAAGTAGTTAAAAAATATTTAGAAAAACACCTGAGCTTAAAAGATTTTAAAATTCAACCTAAAGAAAAATTGCCTGGTAAATCTGGTACAAATTGGCAAGTAGACGCTTATGGTGATGACATCAATGAACAGCGTATTTTGGTTGAATGTAAACACTACAAACGCAAAAAATCTGAAAAAGGTGCAGCATTAGAACAAAATATAATAGCTGCATTTGCTTATATAATTAAAGATGTGGGAGCAAGTAGAGGAATAATCGTAACTACACAAGGATTACAAGAAGGGGCTAGTAAAGTAGCTAAGTATGAAGGTATAGAATTATTGCAATTAGACTATAATTCAACAGACAAAAACTTTGTTATTCGTTCTCCTGAAAATAATCAGGCTGTTGCTGTATTTACTGAAGAATTTGGTAGTATAAGTGCTGCTCAACTATATTCATCATATACTAAGCATCCTGTAGAATAAGCACTATAAAAGTTTATACAGTTCTGTTGTGTAGTTGGTTTAAACAATCTGTATAATAGCGAAATATCGGTTAATGCAATCTATGGGGCTGGAGGGATAAATGGTTGAATGGAGTATTAGAAGATACAAATTATCCGATTTTAATTTGGATAAATTTTACTCCGCTATTAATGCCTGGGCTAAACAACGTGGATGTGGGATTACTTATTTCCATGCTCCTCCAGCAAGTCTTCTGGCTTATACAGAAACTTTGGCAGCAGCTATCTCTGGAACTACATCTAAAAGATTAATACCAAAAGTAGAAGTAAACTTTTTTATTGCTTCTCCTGGTCAATTGGCGATATTGCAGACTTTTTCATCTTTCAGTATCTGCTATCAAGTTGATTCCATTTTGTATGCTGCAACAACAAATAATCTTCCGATAGAGTGTAGTGAATTGTTGAATAATTTTTTAGCACCTTGGGTATTAAGTCAATATGGAATAGTTATTGATCAACAATCTCTAGTATTGAATAGCAGCCGATGGATTTGCTTATCTGACCATGTTAGAAACTTGGAGAAAAAAACACATACTAGCGGTAAATATTCTGAGCCAGTAGATAAACAGAATATCCAAAATGTCAAGGTTTGTCTTGATTCAGATTTTGAAAGGATTCGGACAAGTGCTGAGACGATATTTGTACCTCTCAATGTCAAAATTACGGTCAGACGATCTCGTACAATTGAACATACATTAGATATTACTTTGCGTAATTTAAAAGGCGAAAATCTGAATTTAGGATTTAAGGATATTATTGGAGCTTCAATACTCACTGAAGTAGAAAGGCAAAGAGGGCGTAGTTATACAACAAGTGAAAAGTTAGAGTACGAAGTTGAGCTTAGTGGTGACAATGCTTGTGAATACAGCTTGATCTGGACAGATGTATGGTGTACAGGAACTATTAAATTTACTACAAATGCAATAACTCAAGTATTGCCCTTTCGCTTTCGAGAACGTTCAGAACTTGAAGTTATACTTTTGAAGACTTAGCATGATAATCCGCTTTTTCTTTTAGTGTAGCTGCTTGATTGGCAATTTTGGCTTTTCTTTCTGAGGAGAAATCTTTAGTAAGTTGGCTAAACTTCTGATGTTCTGTCATATTGAACCAGCCATTTTTGAGTCAATTCAGAATCGGAAGTAGCTACATCTGCGCTTAAACTCATCTTTCCTTAATTTGCACAGAACGATTAAACAAATTCATCGTGAAAGAAATTATCAAACTCAAAGTCAGATAGGTAATCATAATTAACAGCATTACCTCCACAGCTTTTCCAGTTTGGTTAAAAGTAGTAGAAGCAACAAAATAAATATCAGGATAACCGATAGCGATCGCTAAACTGGAATTTTTGGTTAAATTGAGATATTGACTAGTTAATGGGGGAATAATCACCCGCAAAGCTTGGGGAAAAATAACCAATCGCATTGCTAAACCTGGGTTTAACCCCAAGGATTTGGCTGCTTCTAGTTGTCCTGTCGGGACTGATTGAATTCCCCCGCGCACAATTTCCGCAATAAACGCACCTGTGTAAAAAGTTAACCCCAATAATAAACTAGAAAATTCTGGAGATAAGGTAAACCAAGGAAGTTGAATCCCGTTTTGGCTAAAGTTAACAAAACCCAATAGGGAAAGTTTATTTTCAGCTTTGGGAAAACTCAAGAAAACTGCAAAATACCAAAATAGCAATTGCAATAATAATGGAGTATTCCGAAAAACTTCTACATAAACCAGACTAATTTTCCTCACTAACCAATTATCTGATAATCGCGCAATTCCCGCAGTAATTCCCACAATTGTGGTGAGAAAAATTCCCATTATTGCTATTCTTAGAGAATTAACTAATCCTACTAATAAAGCATAATTATAAGCATCCGTTGGTTTGTAGTTAATGAGAGTTTCCCCAATATCAAAAGATGCTTGTTGTTTGAGAAAATTAAATCCAAATTGAATTCCTAATTGCTGTAAATTTCGTCTGACATTCCCCCACAAGATAATAACTATAGCCACTGCTAAAAATACAAAAATTAGCTGGATAGCATTTTGCCAAAAGCGATGATCACGCCATAAAGGAGGTTTTGAATTGGTCATTAGTTAGTTGTCAGTTGTCAGTTGTTAGTAGGGGCGAAGCATTTGGAAGATAAATTGTCGGTCATTGCCAAAAATAGTTCTCCAAATGCTTCGCCCGTACAGTTGTCAGTTGTCAGTTGTCAGTTATTAATAGTAATAAAGTTCTTTTGCTTCCTTAGCGGAAAGGTGGAGAATAAAGTAATCCTCCTTTTGTGGAAACTTGATTTTGTCCGCGCGGGAGATTTAGTTTTGTCTTTGTTCCTAAATTGCGATCATAAATTTCGCCATAATTACCAACGTGCTTGATAATTTTGGCAGCAAAATCCTTTGTTAAACCAATTCCTTCTCCGAGATTTCCTTCTGTTCCTAAAAAACGTTTAATATCGGGATCTTTACTATTAGCAAACTCGGCTAAATTTTGAGAATTAATGCCTAATTCTTCCGCTTTCACCAAAGCATAAACAGTCCATTTCACTATATCACTCCACTGACTGTCACCCTTAGCAACTGCTGGCGCTAGAGGTTCAGAAGAAAGAACATCATCTAAAATGATATTATCTTCTGGTTTAGGTAAGGTTGTCCGTCGAGAAACCAAAGCGGAACGGTCTGTAGTTACAGCATCACAACGTCCTTCAGCATAAGTACCAAAGGTAATATTCACATCTTCAAAAACAACGGGTTTATAAGTAATTCCCCGTTTCCGCATTTGGTCTGCTAAATTTTGTTCGGTAGTAGTTCCAGTTTGCACACAAATGGCTTTGTCTTTCAGGTCTTTGATAGATTTAATATTGCTATTTTTACGCACCATGACAGCTTGACCATCGTAAAATACCACAGGTGCGAAATCTAAACCTTGGGAAGTTGCACGGCTAAAAGTCCAGCTAGTATTGCGACTGAGAATATCTACTTCTCCAGTTTGTAAAGCGGTAAATCGTTCCTTCGCGTTGAGATTGCGATATTCTACCGCGTCTGGATTGTCAAATACTGCTGCTGCAACAGCCCGACAAATATCAACGTCAATGCCGCTATATTTGCCGTCAGTGCCGACAAAACTAAATCCTGGTAGTTCACCGCTAACGCCACAAATAAGCTGTCCACGGCTTTTAATGCGATTCCAGAGAACGCGAGTAACTTGTCCTTGGGGAGTGCTAACGGGATTTTTTGTATTATTTTGTGGTTGATCATTACAGCCACTCAGAATTAGGATTAAAGGGGCGATCGCTAAAGGCATCCCTATCCCCTGTAAAATGACAGATAATCTCCTAAATTTCATCATCGTTTTTTCCCAAGAATCTTCTTTGGATGTTTCTACATAATTGAAACATTTATTGATACTCGTGGCAAATATATCCTCTGAGGAGTATAACTAACGGCACTCCAGCTATTAAACTGGATTTCTGTAGATGAGATTTAATTACAAGAAAACCTCTTAATTAAGAATATGCTAAATTTTCTCAACTCTCTTCTCGGTCGCCACCCAGAGCGAATCAAAGCTAATGTTGAAATTTATACTTGGCAAACTTGCCCCTACTGCATCCGCGCTAAAATGCTACTATCATGGAAAGGTGTTAATTTCACCGAATACAAAATTGATGGCGACGAAACAGCCAGATCAAATATGGCAGAACGCGCCGACGGTCGCCGTAGCGTCCCCCAAATTTTTATTAATAATCAACATATTGGTGGTTGTGATGACCTGTATCAATTAGATGCAAAAGCTCAACTTGACCCTCTGTTATTTGAGGTTGCGGGTAATGGGTAATTGGTAATTGGTAATTGGTAATTGGTAATGGGTGATTGGTGATTGGTGATTGGTGATTGGGTAATTTTCTTCTTTCTTCTTTCTTCTTTCTTCTTTCTTCTCCTGACTCCTGAACTCCTGACTCCTGACTCCTGACTCGGTGACTCCTTCTACTGAACTCCTGACTCGGTGACTCCTGAACTCCTGACTCCTGACTCCTGACTCCTGACTCCTGACTCCTGACTCGGTGACTCCTTCTTCCCCCAATGCTTGAACACCCAGAATATTTACAACATCGAAAATGGATGAATCACGCCCTGGAATTGGCACGGGTGGCGGGTGATGCTGGTGAAGTTCCTGTGGGGGCTGTGATTGTTGACACAGATAATCAATTGGTTGCTGTGGGTGAAAATCGCAAAGAACGGGATCAAGATCCGACTGCACACGCAGAAATTATGGCGATTCGGGCTGCTAGTCAAGTTTTACAAAGTTGGCGCTTGCATCAATGCACTTTATATGTCACTCTAGAACCCTGTCCGATGTGTGCCGGTGCGATAGTTCATGCCCGATTGGGAAAATTGATCTATGGCGTGGACGATACCAAAACTGGCGCGATTCGTACTGTTATCAACATCCCTGACCATCCAGCCTCTAATCACCGTCTGAAAGTGCTAGGAGGTATTCTAGAATCAGACTGTCGAGAACAATTACAAAATTGGTTTGCTACCCAACGTCAACAAAAATAACAGACACAGATAAAACTGTCCAAAGGGGAAAACACAAGTTACCCAAGAAAATCTACGGTGGACATAATCAAGTTGGTGTCATCTTTTATTAGCCAAAAAATCAGCCACCGTTATGATCAAATCATACTTTGCTTCTACCAACCGCCATTCTCAAACTAAAAATACGCCTGTAAATCCTCACCTCGACTCCGCTCGGCGACCTTCGGTGCTTCAGAATACCTCGCGGGTTTCGCCTTGGTTAATCCGTGTTGCTTATCTTCTAGGACACTACATGATTTTGCCATCTTTCTTTGGGCATATTAAGGTGACTGGAAGAGAAAATATTCCTAAAAGTGGACCGGTAATTCTGGCACCTACCCATCGTTCCCGGTGGGATTCCTTGGTTTTGCCCTATGCTACTGGTCGTTGTGTGACGGGTAGAGATATGCGATTTATGGTAACGAGTAATGAATGTCAGGGGTTGCAAGGTTGGTTTGTGCTGCGAATGGGGGGTTTTTCTGTAAATATTGAACGTCCGGCGATCGCAACTCTCCGGCATACAGTAGAGTTAATGCAGCAGGGGGAAATGTTAGTTATTTATCCCGAAGGTGGTATTCATCGTGATGGTCAACTTCACCCCCTGAAGCCGGGAATCGCTCGTTTAGCTGTGACGGCTGAATCTACCTATCCAGGATTAGATATTAAAGTTATTCCTGTCGGTATCCATTACAGTGAACCCTATCCTCATTGGGGTACTGATGTGAGTATTCATATTGGTGAACCTATCAAAGCCGCAGATTATATGAATGGAAATTTAAAACTAGAAGCCAAAAGGCTGACGGCAGATTTAACCCATAAATTAAAACAATTAAGTCATCAAGAAGTAGAAATTAGCGATCGCATTTTTGCAAAAATTCATAATTAAAATCAGGTAGGGGCGCAGGGCTTGCGCCCATTCATAAGTTACAATCAGCAAAATTCCTCCCCTAGTTCCCATTACTTACAGGTATTTAACAAATATAATCCGATTTCAGAGGATGTTTTAAAAGTCCCTCATGGTGTATCAAATATTTTTTGATCCCCCTAAATCCCCCTTATTAAGGGGGACTTTGATTCTAGTTACCCCCTTAATAAGGGGGGTTAGGGGGGATCTGTAAGTGCCTAAAATCACAACCTAAAACTTTTCAAACAACCTCTCAGGAATTTTTTTCAGTTAATATGTAAAAGCTAAAACCTGTAGCCAAAATATTTGGTAGCCATATTACATAACTGTAGATATTTCCTGAAATAATTAAAGCATTAATAACCGCCTCAAATATTTTCATTAACCCCAGAATTACTAAAGTAACTGTAAAACTATTATATTTAATCCTTGGTTGCAAATTAATTCCTATAGCTGTACCCAAGAAAGCCAATACAGCGCAGGAAATAGGTAGGGTAAATCTTTTTTGAAGATTAACTTGTAATTTGATTAGATTCGAGATATCTCCTGCTTTTTTTGCAACTAACAATCGTTGATAAATTTGAAATATATTCATTTCTCTATGATCTAATTTTTCCCTATCTAGTTGAAATTGCCGAGATATACTAGAAAGATTAAGGCGAATTTCATCAAATTTAATTCCCTGACCATAAGAACCATCTGGATTAATTATACTCTTGACACCATTATAAAAAAACCAATATTTGTTTCCTTCATTCCATTCAGCAAATTTAGATTTTATAATTACCTTCAAACCCCGATTATCTCTAATTAATAAGGTAACTTCTTGCATTTTTCCATCACTAAATCTCTCTGAGTAAAAGAAGTATTTAAGATAATTATCTTTATCAGATATTTGTTCATAATTTCTGTTGGCTAATTCTTTATAAACAATGTGATGACTTTTAAGATCCCATCTATTTACATTCATCACTTCTTCTAGGGTAATAGCAGCTTTATAGTTAGAGATAGGGACAATACTCTCATTAACAATAAATAGGATTAATGAAAGAATAAGACTTAGATGAATCGCTGGACAGATTAATTTATACAAGCTTATTCCACAACTTTGTAAAGCAATAATTTCACTGGTAATTGATAATTTATTATAAACGAATATTGTGGTCATTAAAATAGCAATTGGTACAGCCAAAACAATAAACTCAGGTACTTTAAGAATGTGTAAATATATTAAAGTACCAAAAGATATTTGTTCCGTCAGGAGAAAACTAAATTGCTCGAATGATATACCAATTGATTCCGCAACAACAGTAACAATAACAATGGTAAATAGTAAAATCGGGGTAATTTCCGAGATTAAATAGCGCTCTAGTAATGATATGCGAGGAAAAATATTTATTTTTTTCATTTATCATTTTGCTGGTTATGTAGTTGCAGCAGTTGACGATATTTTGATATACAGATATTAGTGATAAAAATTTTGTGGTGCGCTTATTAATCTTATTTTTGTTTTTCGTAAACTTGGTTGAAGTTATTTTTGGAAATGTTGGGTTTCGCTGTCGCTCTACCCAACCTACTACTACTCTAAATATTGCATAAGAGTAATTCATAAATTACCCCTACTTTTGTTTTTACGTAAGTCCTATTTATGTTTCACTTTACCTACGGATAAAATCACGTGCTTGACTATTTGCTGCTCGTACTTCAGCTTGACAGGTAGTATTTCTTTGACTGAGACCAAATCTTTCTACACACTGTTCTACTCCCTCATTAGTGTACCTGCCGATATCTCCAGTAGTTGTACTTTCAGTAACTGTATAACTTGTTCCCAGTGAGGGAACACTAACAGTTAAAGTTCGAGGCTTCTCTGGTGGAGGGGGATTTTGACCGGGATCTTGAGAGGTAGTTTGAGAGGTAGTACTAGGAGTATTACTTGATGTACCTCCACCACAGGAGGTAATCATTAAACCAATCAGTAGAAATCCGAAAAGCCTATGAGTTGAAAAAATTCTTAACATAAAGTAGTTTTACATAGATTTACTTATCCCACTCTAAATCTAAAAATCTCAACTCCTGTCTAAGTAATGATTGTCTTGTGACTGTTTTATGATTAACTTGGAGGTCGTTGAAAAAGTTTTTTATTGTAATATTAGACACTTGTTAATTATTCAATCTGCTTCTTTCAAAGGGATTTTAGAGGCATATAAGATTTGTTGATACATGATGAGAGACTTTTTATGAGAGAATAAATACTGTCAGTAATAATATGTTTTTAGGTGATGAGAAGCCCTAATAATGATCAAAAAAAGAAAAGAATTACCGTGACAGCCTCTTGTCAATGTATAAAGAAGGCCGAAATGGCTTTAATTAGACTAGGATTTGAATCAAAATCCAATTTTGCTAAACATCATTTATCTAGAACAACAGTTACCAAATTTTTTCAGGCTCAACCAATTTCAGTTGACTCCCTGAAAAGGATATGCAGAGAGTTAGAATTGAATTGGGAAGATTGTTTACCAACAGAAGAAATAATTAATAATAACCAAGAGAAAAAGACAAGAGAAAATAACAATTATTCCAATTACCAATTACCAATTACCAATTACCAATTACCAAATATAGCATTTCCTAGTCTAATGAAGTACAAAACTATCTACGTTTGTCAGCGTCCATCTGCGTTTAATTATTATTGCTTGTACTTCACTAAAATAGGAATTGATATACCAATTAGCGGTTCCAATTACGAATTATTTATTACCTACTCCAATTACCAATTCCCAGTAATTAAGTTTTCCCACATCTAGAACAGCATAATCAATAACTTGTAATTGCCATTTACCTTTTGCGGGTAGAGAAAGTAATTGTTTGAGGGCAGGATGCGATCGCACTGTGTAAGTATTTTGTAATTGATTACGACGACCTAATGTACGACTTTGTAATAAAATCCGCTGATTATTAGGAGCAATTAAATAAACTTCTAAATCTCCTAAAAAATCATGGGTGATATTCACGGTAACTTGGATATCTGTGACATTGACAGCTTCATTAATAGCGATCGCACTTTTAATTCCCTGTCTATTATTATCAGGAATATTCACAACTTGAGAATTTTTGACCTGAATTTGTTTATTCGTAATTTTAGCAACCGCACCCATCTGCTGCGCTAGTCTCACAGCCTTAGCAGCATTAACTTTGCCATAACCAAACCATTGACTATGACCATTACTATCATAAGTACCCCCACGCACACCCAACTGAAGATCAGGGTTATTATCCACTATTTTATCAGCCGTATCTTGGAGAATCCGTTTAACTTGTTGAGCCGTTAAATCAGGATTAGCTGATAATACCAAAGCCGCTACTCCTGCCACAATGGGAGTAGAACTGGAAGTACCACCAAAGTTTTTAGTAAAATTTCCCGCATCATAACCAGCCGCACCTATTTGATCTGTTGTAAATACTCCCAATCCAAATAGAGAAGAAACAATTGCCGGTTGTGTATAAACAAAACCAGTTTCTTGAAACCACATTCCTGGGGGAGCATTATTACTGGGAGCGCAAACAGAAACATTACCTCCCCAATTACTATAAGCAGCCTTTTTATTTAAACTAGTAGACGCAGATACAGTCATCACATCAGGATGAACAGCAAAACCGCTTAACCAATTTGTCTTCCCTTGAACAATATTTTTCGGCCAATTCTGTTCATTTATAGTCCCATTAATGGGACGATTAGCATTTCCGGCTGCGAAAACAATCACACATCCTTTCCCCTTGCGTCCATTGGTAGCAGCCCGGTTAATAGCGGCTTTTTGCCGAATAGAAAGGGGAAAATAAACAGCAGAAGCTCCCCAACTACAAGAAATTACACTTGCGCCTTTTTCTATAGCCCAATTAAAAACATCCTCAATTGATTGATCATCTAAAAAGCCAGTAGTGCGAATGGGCATCATTGCACAACCAGGTGCAACTCCCACAATTCCTGAACCATTTTCTTCAGCTACAGCTAATCCTGCACAAGCGGTCCCATGACTTGTTTCTTTTTCTCCTGGTAAGGGTAAAAAATCATTTTCTTTTAAATCTCTAGGAGCAACAATTTTACCTGTACCTTGAAAATCTGGATGTTTTAAATCAAAGGAATCATCTACTACAGCCACCACTATAGAACGCAGACCACGAGTAGTATCCCAAGCTTGTTCTACGGAAATATGCGAACCAGCTACCAATTGATTACTACTATTATGATTGAGATACCATTGCTGGGAATAAAGAGAATCTTTGGGTTTATAATTGGGTTCTTGTTGAATGAGAATATTCGGTTCAGCCGCCAAAACTTCTGGCAATGTTTGTAAATAATTGGTAATTTTAACGGGATTTTGTGTGGCTTGTTTACTAACAATAAAAATGAAGGTATTTGGTATGCCGAATACTGGTTGATCTTGAACTAAATTCAATGTACTGGTAATAGTATTAATTTTAGTATTATCTACCCAAGTAGCAAATTGAATTGTAATTTGGTCGCTGAGATAAACAAAAGTTCCGGGATTATTTTCCAATGTATAAACATGACTCACAAAGTCCACATTTTCATCATTGCGTAATTGAGACATAACTGCATCTAGCTGATTAGGAAAGACCGTATATAGTTCTAGTTTCGCTTGAGGAATACTCCGCCGCCATACGCTACCAGGAATCTGTGATAATTTTTCATGGGGAAAATTAGCATTGGGACGAATAGTAAAACGATACAACGTTTTTTCTAGCATTAACTCTTCACCACCGCGTTGTAAGGTTAGTGACTGACTTTTATTTGCTACATCTGATTTAGGAAAATCCGCAGGATTAATATTATCACTCATAAGAATTGGGGATTGGTGGAATTAGCCAAATTGAAAAAACCTTGATTCATAGGTTGGGTTGTAGAACGTTTATGTTCCCACAGCAATGGGACAAAATCCAACGCATTTGTTGGGTTTCCTTGGGTCAACCAAACCTACAAAAAATGGCGAATATATTTTGACACTCTGCGGTCTAAAGACACGCAGATTCTTTAAGACTTGCTTAAAAAGGATAGTCAATTATCCTCCTAGACGCTCAAGGCAAATACCAGTACGACAGGTATTGCAATTGCGCTTACTTTTGATTTTTTTTTGCTGCTTTTGTGAGTCCATCAATTTTTAATGTTAAACGCTCCATGATTTACCATTGCTTGTTTACCCAGGCTACAGCTATGCCGAGACGAGATAAATCAGGGGTTTCTCCTTAATAAAACACTTCTTTGCGCTGATGGTTATTCCTACTTGCTAATTAATTCTATCATGTCACCGCGAATAAATAGAGCCTCCGGCACGCTCCGCGAACGCCGTTGGCACTTCCTCCACGCATCTATTGCCAAGTGGCTTCCGTGCCTTTCCTTCTATTTGGTGAATATATTCTATTTTGTGGTGATTTGTAATTCAATTCGTTGTCCGAGTACCCCTAGAGTCCGTTCCATCGCCCAGACTTAAAGCAATGTATATTAATTTAATAGTAAGTAGTGATGGAGATATACCTTTATTTTTTAGAGGAGCATCAGGAAATGAATCAGATAAAACCGTATTCGCTCACATCTTAGTGGAATATTCTAAACAAATAGATTTTGACAGTATAATGGTTGCTGACAGTGCTTAATGAGCGTGAAACTAATTTAAAATTAATGGTGAATATGAACTGGATAAGTCGAGTCCCATTATCCATTAAAAAAGCTAAAAACTTGGTAAAAGCACTGATAAGTAAAGAACAGCAAACCAAGTGATATCAAAGGATATAGCTATCAAGAAGAGAAAGTATCTTACCCTGTTAGGATTTAGCACCTGAAAAAACTATGACTCAACCAACTACAAAAATTTGTATACTAGGTGGTGGCTTTGGTGGACTCTATACCGCCCTGCGTTTAAGCCAATTACCCTGGGAATCTACACCAAAACCTGAGATTATTTTAGTAGATCAGAGCGATCGCTTTGTCTTTTCTCCCCTGCTTTACGAACTCCTCACCAGAGAACTCCAAACCTGGGAAATCGCCCCACCATACTCAGAACTACTGCAAGGAACAGGAATCCAGTTCCACCAAGCCGCTGTTTCCGCCATAGATATCAACGAACAAACAGTCCAATTAGCAGATAAATCAGAACTAAATTATGACCGCTTAGTCTTAGCCTTAGGTGGCGAAACCCCCCTAGACTTAGTTCCCGGTGCTGTCACTCATGCTTACCCTTTCCGTACTATTACTGATGCCTACAAATTAGAAGAACGGCTGCGAATTCTCGAAGCAGCAAATCCCGAAAAAATCCGTGTCGCCATAGTTGGTGCAGGTTACAGCGGCGTAGAATTAGCCTGTAAACTAGCAGATAGAATCGGTGAAAAAGGACGTTTCCGCCTGATTGAACTTAGCGACCAAATTCTCCGCACTTCCCCAGAATTTAACCGTGAAGCCGCCAAAAAAGCCTTAGATAGCAAAGGCGTATTTATTGACTTAGAAACCAAAGTAGCAGCAATTGATCAAAATAGCATCTCTCTGGAGTATAAAAATCAAGTAGATACCATTCCCGTAGATGTAGTCATTTGGACAGTGGGAACAAAAGTTTCTCCAGTTGTCACAGCCTTACCCCTCAAGCAAAATCAGCGTGGACAAATCACCACCACAGCCCAACTACAAGCCATAGAACATCCCGAAATCTTCGCGTTAGGAGATTTAGCCGACTGTCTCGACGCAGACGGAAAACAAGTCCCCGCCACCGCCCAAGTTGCTTTCCAACAAGCTGATTATACCGCTTGGAATATCTGGGCTACTATTACCAATCGTCCCCTCCTTCCCTTCCGCTATCAACCATTAGGAGAAATGATGGCTTTGGGAATAGATAACGCCACCCTCACCGGGTTAGGTGTGCAATTAGACGGATCTTTTGCGTACTTAGCCCGTCGGCTGGCTTATCTGTATCGTTTACCAACTTTAAATCATCAGTTGAAAGTCGGTTTTAATTGGTTAGTTAGCCCTATAATAGAAGCCATTTCTAAGTAATTAAATATCCCCTAATTAAAGATAAAGATCCCCGACTTCTCAAAGAAGTCGGGGATCTGAAATGGTAAACTAGACAAATTCAGATATTATGGCTATGTATTTAGCGACTGCTGGGGACTAAAGTATTAATTCTTATGAAAAAGCCTAAAGTTATTTTTGTAGATGCTGTGGGGACATTATTTGGTGTTAAAGGTAGTGTTGGGGAAATTTACCGACAAATCGCCCAAGAATTTGGTGTAGAAGTTTCCGCCCAAATTTTGGATGAAAACTTTATGAAAAGCTTCAAAGCATCACCACCACCGATATTTATTGATGCAGATATCAAAGATATTCCCCAGCGTGAATATGATTGGTGGCAGATAATTGCTTTAAATACCTTTGAAGGTGCAGGAGTTCTCCAACAATTTACCGATTTTCCCGCTTTTTTTACCGAACTTTATATCCACTTTGGGACTTCCGAACCGTGGTATGTTTATCCTGATGTTAAGTTAGCTTTAATCAACTGGCGACGCTTAGGAATTGAATTAGGAATATTATCTAATTTTGATTCTCGTTTGTATTTAGTATTGCAAGGTTTAGGACTTAAAGAATATTTTACTTCTGTGACGATTTCTACTCAAGTCCGTGCTGCTAAACCAGATCCAGAAATTTTTAAAATTGCCTTAAACAAGCACAAGTGTTCACCGGAAGCCGCATGGCACATTGGCGACAGTATAACAGATGATTATTATGGGGCAAAATCCGCAGGAATAAGAGGTATTTGGATTAACCGTAATTCCACTGAATAATACCGTAATTGTCCGGTTAATAGAGTAATGGCAGGTTGTGGAGCGTACCGCGTCTTGGCTTAGTGATGGATTCTAAAAACACTGAAAACCATAAAAGTAAGCGCAATTTCGACACCTTGATTGGCAGTTGTTTTGAGCGTTTAGGCGGCGTTTGACGGTCGCAGCGAGATTAGATTGAGCTAAACTCTTAATTTAATTCTGTCAGTAGAATCTCAGTGGCTTGGCTCCATGAGAGTGTCAAATTCATAAGTTATCGCTGTTACCTCTAGAAATTAGATGGTTAAATGAAAAAACTAATTGGCAAAATGCAGAAGGTTTAGAAATGGCGAAAAATCTGCCATTGGCTTTAAAGAAACGATTTTTGAGAGATTCTTATTCTTAACTCCTTCTTTCTACCTCGGTGACTCTAGAAGTTCAAATGGCATGATATGACGATATATTTAAATATCTGGCGTTGCTGAATTGAGAGATGAAAAGCAAAAATTCCATGTCTGAAACTCTTAAACTTTGCGCCTTTGCGCCTTTGCGTGAGGCAAATTCATACTTTCATTCACCAATGCCAAATATCTACATTGTCTCAATTTATCGTTTGTTTTTGAATCTATGAAGTCTTATTTAGCCGCCGCTATTCAAATGACCAGTGTGCCTGATTTGCAAAAAAACCTGGCACAAGCAGAAGAATTAATTGATTTGTCCGTGCGTCAGGGTGCGGAATTGGTGAGTTTACCAGAAAATTTCTCTTTTATGGGAGAAGAAAAAGATAAACTAGCACAAGGAAATGCGATCGCCCAAGAAACGGAAACATTTCTCCACAAAATGGCACAACGCTTTCAAATTACCATTCTCGGCGGCGGCTTCCCTATCCCTGTGGATCATAACGGTAAGGTTTATAATACAGCATTACTTATCGGTGCTAACGGTCAAGAACTCGCCCGTTACCAAAAAGTCCATTTATTTGATGTCAATGTTCCTGATGGTAATACCTACCAAGAATCAAGTACCGTCATGGCTGGACTGGAATTACCTCCTGTTTATGCTTCCCCTGACTTGGGGAAAATTGGCCTTTCTATTTGCTATGATGTCCGTTTTCCCGAACTGTACCGACATTTATCAAGTCAGGGTGCAGATATTTTATTTGTTCCCGCCGCTTTTACCGCTTTTACTGGTAAAGACCATTGGCAAGTATTATTGCAATCTAGAGCCATAGAAAATACCTGTTATGTGATTGCACCCGCCCAAACTGGTACTAACTATGACCGTCGCCAAACTCATGGCCACGCCATGATTATTGACCCTTGGGGTGTCATTTTAGCAGACGCTGGGGAAAAACCGGGAGTGGCGATCGCCGAAATCAAACCTACCAGACTAGAACAAGTCCGCCGACAAATGCCATCCCTACAGCATCGCGTATTTTAGCCACTCAGACTCCCGCACATCCCCAACTTCTTCAAGAAGTCGGGGATCTTTCCTAAGTAAAATCTTTTTTCCCAAAACACTTGACATTATCCCAAGAGAACTGCTATATTCTCTATAGTGAAATCATTGGGGCGTAGCCAAGTGGTAAGGCAGTGGGTTTTGGTCCCGCCATCCCTAGGTTCGAATCCTAGCGCCCCAGTTATATAGAAGGCAAGTTTTTAACGCTTGCCTTTTTTGTTTTTACATTGCACCAAGCTGGAAAAAGTTCTTCTTCTGTCGCTTGGATTCAACAAAGCAAAACCCAAGGCATTTATTAAGTCATATATTAGGCTCTCGCAAGGGATAAGCACTATCACTACGCAACTTTGACGCGAACAATCCAACCTAAGAATTAAATTGGCTAAAGGTATTGCTGGTACCTCCTCCCAAGATAAATATTTGCAGAAAATTTATGTTCCTCACACTGATTAGACATATATCTAGTTGAAGGTATTAGCCAAGAACTACTTGCTGAATATTTTCTGTTAAGTATATCTGTAATCAGAGGAAGAATAAGTATTGATTATTAAACAGAAAACATTGAGTATCAAATATCTCTAAAAGTTTTCTAATTATCATCTTCTTCCAGATATATTATTGAATTTGAGAGGAATATAATTGTGGCTACAAATGCGATAACGTTAAAAAAATTGCTTAATAGCTATACACATAGTGTAGTTGATATCAAAAAAATAACTGCGATTGCACTTCACCACCGTTGGTTTATTCTAGGGATTTCTTGTGCGGTTATGTCAGTAACAAGCCTCTTAGCTATTACTAGTAAACCAACTTATCAAAGCTATATGCAAATATTGGTAAGTTATAATTCAGATAAATCTTTACCAGCTAGTAAGCCAGAAAAAACGACAAAAGACTTACAAAAACCACAGTTATCATCTATTGACTACAGTAGTCAAGTGAAATTAATGCTGAGTGCTAAATTAGTGCAAAAAGCTGTAAATTTACTTCATACTGATTATCCACAGATGACCATAGAAGATATTTATAGTAACAGCAAAATTGATAGAACTTCATCTTTATCACTAACTCAGTTACCAGTAGATACAGAAGTTAATCAAAATTTAAACCAAGTATTTTCGATCTCTTTTACAGACAAAGATCCTCTGAAAAGTAAAAGAGTATTACAAGCTTTAGAGAAAGTATATCAGGACTATAATACCGATCAAAAAAATCAGCGGATTAATCAAGGGTTAGTATTTGTTAATAACCATCTACCGCAACTGCAAAAAGATGTATTAAAAGCCGAGAAAAAATTAGAAAAATTTCGTCAACAGAATAATTTAATTGATCCAATTTTACAAAGTAAAATTTCACTACAGTCTTTAGCAGATATTCAAAAGCAGCGACAAAAAACTCGCGCTCAACTGCAAGATGTACAGACTCGACATAACAGTATAGAAGAAGCAATTGCTTCTTCTCATCAAAATCAAATAAATATTGATGATTCCCTTGAATCTCGCCAATATCAAGCCTTAATTCGTGAACTTAAGCAAACAGAAAAGGAATTAACTCAAGCTCGGATACTTTACACAGAAAAATATCCAATTATTGAACAACTGAAACAAAAAAAACAAATTATCGTCACACTATTACAACAACAAGGACAAAATAAAGCCGTTGATATCAATAGTAAATCAAAATTATCAGGACAAATAATACCTAAGTTAGAAAATGATTTAACTCAATTAAAAGTGAACGCATTAGGACTAATTGCTCATGATCGTGATTTGGCAAAATCCGAACAAGAAATTCGTTCCTTGCTGAGTACATACCCAAATTTGATTACAGAATATAAGAGGTTAGTTGCAAATGTAGAAATTTATCGCAAAACACTGCAACAATTGACGCAAGTGCAAAATTCATTAGGTGTAAAAATTGCTCAAGAAGGTTTTAATTGGCAAATTTTAGAAGAACCCGCTTTGGGAATACATATAGGAAATTTGCGCTGGTTGCTAATTGTTGGCGGCATATTAATTGGTCCAATATTGGGTTTAGCAGCAGCTTTAATTTGGGGAAAATTTAATAATGCAATTTTCTATACTCAGGACTTACAAAATCTCACAAATATTCAGTTATTGGGGTCAGTACCAAGATTAGGAAAACGTAAAGATAGTTGGACAAGCCAACTCCAATCTATAGTTAGAGATAAATCTAAAAATCTGGATATTTCTCATCAGGGAATTATTAAAAATTTACCTAATCATCAGAACTTAGATATTATTTACCAGAATATTCAGATGTTAAATAATTCTCTACCTTTAAAATCATTGATGTTAACTTCTGCACTACCAGGAGAAGGAAAAACAACTTTGGCTTTAGGGTTGGGGTCTAGTGCGGCTCGAATGCACCAAAGAGTATTAATAATTGATGCTAACCTGCGTTCTCCCAGTTTACATAAAACTCTAGGGCTGACCAATGATTGGGGTTTATCTTTATTACTTGTTGATGATATTAATCCATCATTTCATAATTATATTCAACCCATTCACCCAGCTATTGATGTTTTGACTGCTGGCCCCATACCAGAAGATGTGGCAAATTTGTTGAGTTCTGAGCGAATGCAAGAATTAATGGATTTATTTGCCCAAAATTATGATTTAGTGCTGATAGATGCGCCCTCTGTTTTAGATACAGTTGATGGTAGAATTGTCGCTTCTTTATGTAATGGGATTATTATGGTAGGACGCATTGGTAAAGTTACTCCCAATAAACTGATGGAAGCTACAGAAATTTTAAGCAAGTTAAATCTAATTGGTATTATTGGGAATGAAGTTTATGATGCTCCCCAAATATTGACACCATGAAAAAAGGAGTCAGGAGTCAGGAGTTTAGAAGAAGAAAGAAGAAAGAAAATTACCGAGTTTCCAGTTCTCAATCTGTCTGTTTAGAGAATTGCTGAACTAGAATAGTAGACGCTTGTGATCAAACAATAGTATGAAATTCCCACTGTTATTAGGCAATTTGTTTTCTGAGATTAAAGGTAGACATTGGTGGATAGGTATCCTGATGTGGTTTGTATTACTTGCTCCTGCACAAGCATCTGTAATTCTGCGTGTGGCAATTGAAAGAGAAGTCAAACAGGTAAAAGTCGGTGCTTCCACAACCGCTATTGTCAAAGATAGTAGTGGTAAGACTCTGGGAGAATTACCAGGAATGAGTGCCTTTGCGGCTCAAGCAGTTCCTGGAGGTGTAGCTTTAGATAGATGGCAATCCGGGTTATTTTGGATAGAACCCACCAATAAGGGATATGTTTATATTGGCGATCGCTGGTTTCGTGGTAGAACCCTAGTAGTACCCACAGCCAACGGTTTAACTGCCGTTAACTGGGTAGATTTAGAAGAATATCTCTACAGCGTCATTGGTGGAGAAATGGATACTAGCTGGCCACAAGAAGCCCTCAAGGCCCAAGCCATTGCTGCCCGTACCTATGCCCTTTATGAACGGGAAAGACAGCGGAAAAATCCCGTTTACGATTTAGGGGATAGTCCAGACCGTTGGCAAATTTATAAAGGTGTAAGTAGTGAATCTCCTAAAACTTACACCGCAGCAGATACCACCGCAGGCAAAGTCTTAACCTACAATAACCAAATCATTCTTTCCGTCTTTCACGCTTGTTCTGGTGGACACACTGAAAACGTTGAAGATGTTTGGGTTAGCAAAGAACCTTACCTGCGGGCTGTTCCCGACTTTGACCAAAAGATCAAAGAATGTAACTGGGTAAAAACCTTCACTCCCGGAGAAATTAGCGCCAGAATTTCCGGTGTTGGTAATGTCAAAGACATGATTATCGAAACTCTTTCACCTTTCAAAAGTGTCAAATCCTTAAAAATTATTGGTGATAAAGGGACTAAAGTTCTCCAAGGTGAAGAAGTGAGAACCGCACTCAAAATTAAAAGTACCCGGTTTATTGTTAGTAAAGATGCAAATGGCGGTTTTGTTCTGCAAGGATTAGGTTTTGGTCACGGTTTAGGAATGAGCCAATGGGGAGCTTACGAATTAGCAAAACGTGGTGCAAACCACTTGCAAATTTTAGGATATTACTACAAAGGTGTAGCCCTGACACCTATTCAGGCAAAGTAGCAGAAGAAGGAGTCAGGAGTCAGGAGTCAGGAGTCAGGAGTCAGGAGTCAGGAGTCAGGAGTCAGGAGTCAGGAGTCAGGAGGAATAAAGAAAGAATAAAGAAGAAACAAGCAAATTTCTCTTCTATTCCCTATTCCCTATTCCCTGTTCCCTGTTCCCTGTTCCCTATTTGCTTATTCTGAAATTCCTGTTCTAACAAATCTGCTTCTGTAGAATAAACAGAATCTTCTTTACCAATAACTTTTTCTGTGGCAAATTCACGAGCAAAAGCGATCTTTTTCTGCAAAGAAGCATCTGCACCTGCTAATAATCTAGCTCGTTCTTGACGTTGAAGATTGCGAGTAGAAACCTGATCATTGCGTCGTTTAATCCAAAAATACCGGATTAAAGGAATAGCTAAAAAACCAATACCATAAGCTAATAGAAGTCCATAAATCCCTTGCACAAAAGCGACTAATCCCCCAATTTGAGTCGCAATTGTGCCATTTTTCAATAAATTACCCAGGATTAAAGCCCCAACAAAATTCACTCCTCCCAAACCAGCACTGAGCATAAGTTGTCCAGAACTGGCAGAACTAAACTTCCAGGAAAATTCATGCAAATATTCAGATATTGAGCGCCGCTGTTTTTTACTTGCTCTTACCTGTAACTCAGGGAAATAATAAACTATTTGCCCGTCAGAACTTACCTGGGGCATTCCATTAAATCTTACCAGCACAGGCAGCATATAATCCTCATATTCTTGTTGATATTTTGCGCCAATATCATCTAAATAAGGAGCAATTTGTTCTGCAACTACAGCACCTTGATTATTACTAATCACAGCCCCAATTTCTTCCCAGCGACGTTCTTCCAAATTGGCGTTAGGATCACCATCACCAAAGAGGAATGAAAACACAGCTTCAAAAAAATTCATTTCATTATTTTCACCCCGTTCCCCCCGTCGTTCTTGGTAGCTATCACGATGATTTGGGCTAAAATACCAGAATAAATCTGGAAAGAAAAAGAAATTAAAACCTTTAGAATTATTACTGCGATTGTCATTATCCCGATCTGAACTAGCAGTCATGATAATGATAATAGTCAGAGTAATCAGCAAAATAGAAGCAACTAAAAGGACACCAAAGGAAATCCGAATTAGATAAAATAGCACAGACCAAACTTTTTTCCACCATTCTTGCAACCGGATTTGCAAGTATTTATTGCGGATAATATCCCGAAAATTTTTGGGAAATTGGTAAACAACATCACCTGATTCTGCAACCTGCAAATGTCCCCCAGCGTCAGCAGCAAGGGCTAATAAACTTTGGTTGACTTCAGCTATATTTAATCCTATCTGGGTGGCTACATCACCAACTGTGACTCGGTAGCCCAGTTGTTCCACAGAACGCATAATGGCGGGATTGGGAGTCATAAATTTGCCATTTTGTTATATTTTGGTTTACCTTTATTCAGTATAATTGAACTAAAATTTCTTTTCTTTGCAATTCTTAATTGCAATCATACTTTTCACAAATTAGCTAGGATTTATATATACACCTATGGTTCAGTACAGTCTCGCTCAAAGCCCGGAACTTATCCTGATTGTTCCTGGTAAAGATTCCGCTAAAGCCCGTGATAAAGCCATGGATCAACTAATGGAACTCATGGAGGCTGGTGAATTACCAACGGAACTAGAAGAGGGATTTGGTCCGCAACAATTAATTGAGGTGAAAGAACCAACTACAGATACTTCTAGCCGTGAAGACGAAATTACCCAAGCCGTGCAAATTCTCAGTAATTTAGCTTCCTTGAAGTTAAAAGTCCAAGAATCACGCACTGAAGCCTTAGAAATTCGTCAAGCCATTGATGTGCTGTTTTCCGATAAATCTGTCACCGAGGAAGAAATAACCCATCTTAAAGAAGGTTTTAAAGTTCTCAAAAATTTTGCTCAAGCTAATCTGCGTTACCAGGAAGCGAGGGGAAAAGCAGAACAAGCTAGACAAGTTTTAGATCAAGCTCTCAAATCACCGGAGTAATATTAGATTGGATATCTCCAGAAAATAATGTAGAGACGTTCCATGGAACGTCTCTACAAGGGTTTTAGGATACGCATATTTAAATTCGGTCGTTGTCTATTAAATTTGTTCTCTTTCTGTTGGACTATCTCTTCTTGAGGATTGAGATTCAATCATATTCAGATAAGATATTTGCATAACCAAAGACTTCTGTAGTAACACACTATATAGGGTTTGCTGAAAAAGTCTTTTGGTGAGGGCTAGGAGTCAGGAGTCAGGAGTCAGGAGTCAGGAGGAAGAATTAGAAGGAGGTAAGAATAGTTTCAAATCTGAGAAAGTGATAAGTTTTTGATGGTTTTAACGCTTATTCCTTGCACCTAATTCACCTTTTTCAACTCTGAAACTCCTAATATATCTAGGTTTTCGGTTTATTCAGCAAGCCCTATATAATAAAAGGGAAATATGATCAATACCTTAGTCAAATTACGAGGGTGAGATGATAATGCTTTAACCATGAACTCCCGTTCCTCGCTCTTGCTTGGCAAAAACAATCACCCCTAAAAATTCCTTAAAGGTTTCCGACAAGGATTTTTTAAATGTATTGACGGTAGGATAAGGGTTTTAGATTCTAAACTACCTTTTCATCGAAACGCTTATATATGATTATTTTTGCCGTTTTTGCCAAAAATTATCAAGGCTCTTATTTTGGCAATAGTATTGATGATTAATCTAATTTGGACGGCTGCTGTTGTACTCTTTGTCCTCTGGCTGTTAGGATTCTCGGTTCATGTCGGAGGTAGCTTAATTCATCTGCTTTTAGTTTTAGCTCTAATTGGAATAGTTTACAATTTACTAGTTGGTCGCCGCATAGTCTAATTTTTGAGGATGCAAGGCTGTATCTGAGGTTTGAATACAAGCACTGAAGTTATAGCCATATTAATAAAAATCCCAAACTTATGAATAGAAATCCTCATGAACGAAGCAATTCTGCGCGAAGGCAAGAACTTCGTAGTGAAGAAGAAAGTTTCCGACTGCAACAGGAAGAGGGACGACTTGAATCTGGCAAACGGAGATCTATATTTGCCTGGATTATCAATAGCATTTACCTGCTAGTGGGAATGCTGGAAATCCTGCTGATGTTACGCTTCTTTCTGCGTTTTTCCGGGGCAAATACGCAAAATACTTTTGCCCAGTTTATTTACAATCTTTCTGCTCCCTTCATTGCGCCATTTTCCACCTTGTTAATTAGTCCTGTTGCTGGTGGTGGAGCGAATGTTTTTGATGTCAATGTCCTAATTGCAATTATCGTGTATGCTCTCTTAGGCTGGCTCAGTGTATGGCTGGTCAAATTTCTCGCTGGTCGGTAGAGAAAAGTTGAAAAATGAACGGATTTAATTTAATACTATTGTTAAGCCCTGAGAGTGTCAAGAGTTCTAGAGAAATTTGCCACAGCAATGGATGGGTGTGATATTATAGGAAACTGCTACACAAATTTAAAAACAATCACAATTTAAGCGACCATGGCTCTGACTCAACAGCGCAAACAAGAAATAATTTCTGGCTTCCAAGTTCATGAAACCGACACCGGTTCGGCTGATGTCCAAATTGCCATGCTAACTGACCGCATTAACAAGCTCAGTCAACATTTGCAAGCTAACAAAAAAGACCATTCCTCCCGCAGAGGACTGTTGAAGATGATTGGTCAAAGAAAGAGTCTTCTGGCTTATATCCAAGCAGGTAGTCAAGAAAAATATAAAGCTTTAATTACTCGTCTCGGTATTCGCGGTTAGGAACTAATTCTTATGGCTGCTGAAGAATCGGAACGTAGTCCATTGCCTTTTGAGCCAAACAAAAAGCGTCCCAAACCCGCTAAGACTGTAACTAAGTCCGTCATTAAAAATCAAGAAACCCAGGAAAAACCGCAACAGCAACGTCGTTATTCTAAACAAGAAATGGCGATTCCTGAAGTAGTCAGCCAGCGAATGATTCGCAGAGTGGCTGGTTTTTGCGGTATTCCCACAGCTTTAGGGATTACTAGTTTGATAGTTAGCTATCTATTAGTTACCTTGGCTGATATCCAACTTCCGCCTATCGCCGTTTTATTGGTGAATATGGGATTGTTTGGGTTAGGTGTGGTGGGAATTACTTATGGTGTTCTTTCTGCTTCTTGGGATGAAGAAACACCGGGAACTTTTCTAGGTTTTGATGAATTTAGCACTAACTGGGGAAGGATGACCGAAGTTTGGCGTGATACCCAGAAAAAGAACGTCTAACAAGCAGCGTCCAGGTAATAACTGTAATGTGGGGTAATTTGGAAAATGAGTTTTGAAGTGGAATTTATATCACTTTAACTTCAAGTTTAAAAGACTGTATTTTTCTAGTTTATACCCAATATTCAGCAAAAAATACCTGGCGCTACATTTGTATTTATATATTTAACCACAGATATTTTTGACCCATTGAAATGGCTTGATTCTAGAAATAGCAGAAATATATGAAGATATTATTAATATTTAATTTTCCAATTTAGAGGATGTTTGAAAAGTGGTATTCCGTAATTTTCATCACATTGCTACCCCCCTTTCCCCTATGCTTTGGGGGGAAACAATAAAAATCCAGTTCCCTCCCCTTTACAAGGGGAGGGTTAGGGTGGGGTAAAAAATATTTGATACATCAACCATAACTTTTCAAACACCCTCTTAGTTATAAGTAGAACGGCTTGAATAATTCAAAGTTTGTAGTGAGGAATTTATTCCTTATTTGAGGGCTGAAGCCCTTACTACGAAATCATCTCCAGATTTTTTACATTACTTAATCTACTTTGATTTATTTTCGTCTACTTACTTAGAAAAAAATAGCAGATAGATTAAACCACAATTCAGACAGGACTGCGTTGAGGAATATATAAGGTGTAGTGAAGCGTTGGCAAAAAAGATGTATCATAAATCATGAGGAGAAAAATGATACCTTAACCAATATTACAAATGGAACCATTAACAACTGGTGCTATTGCTGTTGCGACCGTACTTGCTACCAAAGCATTGGAAAAAATTGGCGAAAACATTGGAGACACCTTATCTCACAAAACTCAGCAGTTTTTGGAATTGTTGAAACAGCGACTACCTGGAACTTTCGCAGCTATTGAACAAGCACCAGAACAACCCCTTAATTATGGTCAAGCTGTACTGGAAATAGAAACCGCAGCGAAAACAGACCCTAATATTAGTCAAGCTATCCAGGAATTGGTCGCAGCAGCAAAAGCAGCACAAAATCCTAAAATAGCGGACATTCTAGCGACACCGAACTTAGAGAAATTAGCGGACAAAATTGGTATGGTTGTCATGTCTGGAGGGACAGGAACAATTAATACTATGAACCTTTAACCAGATTTAAAAACTAAAACTTCTGCTTGTGGGATTTTTACCCCCTCTTATGAAGCAGAGAAACAAGAAAATCCAGTTCCCTCCCCTTAGCAAGGGGAGGGTTAGGGTGGGGTTAAAAATATTTGATACATTATAAGCTTTATGAATGACAACTTTAGCAAGTTAGCAGATAAAATAGGTGCTGTTGCTTTACCAGGTGGTACAGTTCAGGTAAACACACAAAATATTGACGGACAAAAAAAGTTAACTCCCACTAAAGATATACCCTATCGTGGTTCTGTTCATTTTGTCGGACGAGAAACAGAACTGACAACTATCCATGAAGATTTGCGACGGGGAAATTATGTAGCAATAACCGGAATGGGTGGTTTGGGTAAAACTGAATTAGTTACTCAATACGCAACACAATATCAAGATCATTATGATGGCATAATTTGGTTTAATGCTAGACAACGTATTCTCGCAGCAGAAGTATTTGAGCTTTTTACATTAAAATTCGGTCTGGAAATTCCCCAAACTCAGGGAGAAAAGCTGCTAACTCTCCAACAACAGGTAGATTGGTGTTGGTTACAATATCCAGAAACACAAAAACCTGTTTTAATTGTCGTTGATGATTTAACTGATTTAACACAGTTACAAGATGTTGTTCCCCCAGAAACACGCTTTCGGGTTTTGATAACCACTCGACAACAACATTTAGACCCTAATTATATTCAAGAACTACCTTTAGAGGTTCTATTACCACCAATAGCATTAGAACTTTTACAAAAGCAATTGGGAAAAAATCATCAGCGAGTTGTCAATGAACCAGAAACTGCTACAGAAATATGTGAGTTTTTGGGAAATTTACCTTTGGGGATAATTTTAGTCGGAAGTTATTTAACAACAGATTTGGGACTTTCTCTAACTCAAATGTTAGAGGTTGTTTGAAAACTTTTTCGTGTGGGATCTGACACCCGCAGATCCCCCTAAATCCCCCTTGAAAAGGGGGACTTTGAGGAATTTAGCCCCCCTTTGTAAGGGGGGTTGGGGGGATCTCGATTAATTCTGATACTTTTCAAACATCCTCTTAGAACGGTTGCAAAAACGTAAGTTAGCGGAAACAGCTTTACAAAAAAGAGAAACTATCAATCAAACTCAATTGGGAATTAAAGCCGCTTTTAATTTAACTTGGGAAACACTGGATACTCAAACTCAATATCTGGGAGCATTTTTAAGTTTATTTTCTCCTCAGTTTATTCTTTGGGATTTGGTAGTTGAGGTAATTGAGTTTGAAGTAGAGAATAAGGAAAAACAACTAATTTGGACAAAGGAAGAATTAACTACCTCTAAAAAAAGACTTTATCAAGTTAACTTTTTACAAACAGGACAAGAATCACCAGAAGCTTATACAATTCATAATTTAGTGCGGTTGTTTTTGCAAGAACAGTTAGCAGAAGTTGGAGAAAAGCAGCTAATTCTCGAAAGAACTTTTATTACTTTTATGATATTCGTTGCTAGAATCCTTCCTCAATCACCCACTTCTCAAGATATTGAAAATTTCCAGTTAGTTGTTGTTCATTGGGAAGATTTAGGAAAACGGTTAATAGATGAAATTAACCAAGAAACAGCAGCAAAGAATAATTTACCAGTATCTATGGTTGCTGATGAAATCCTTTGGGTATTTGAAGGGTTAGGAAGATTTTATCAAGGACAAGGATTATATCAAGTAGCAGAATTTTGATGTCAGAAATTAGTAAAAGTTTGTCAAACTTTATTTACAGGCGATCATCCTGATTTTGCTTCTAGCTTGAACAATTTAGCAGTTCTTTACCGTAACCAAGGAAAATACAGTGAAGCAGAACCTCTCTACCTTGATGTTTTAGAAATGACAAAGCGGCTATTTACAGACGACCATCCTAATGTTGCTACTAGCTTAAACAATTTAGCATTTCTTTACGATAGCCAAGGAAAATACAGTAAAGCAGAACCTCTCTACCTTGATGCTTTAGAAATGAGAAAGCGGCTATTTACAGGCGACCATCCTGATGTTGCTACTAGCTTAAACAATTTAGCACTTCTTTACGATAGCCAAGGAAAATACAGTAAAGCAGAACCTCTCTACCTTGATGCTTTAGAAATGAGAAAGCGGCTATTTACAGGCGACCATCCTGATGTTGCTACTAGCTTGAACAATTTAGCAGGTCTTTACGATAGCCAAGGAAAATACAGTGAAGCTGAACCTCTTTACTTTGAAGCTTTAGCTATGTCTGAACGAGTGCAAGGAACTAATCACCCTAATACAATAATCTTTCGGAACAACTTGCAACTTTTACAACAGCAACTCATACCTCCTTCTTTTTATAAACGTTTGTTGAATAACCTATCAGTTGTGTTAACCTTACTATTGCATCGTCTACAACTACTAATCAAACGTATTATTATCTTTTCCTGGCGTTTGTTCCGACGTTAACAACAGCTTACCCAACTTTAATAAAGTATTACTATGCAGTTTTATTGTATTGCATTACAAAGATAAATTTTTATTTAACAGTTAAATTAGATTAATTTGCAATCTTGCTGCATTATATTACAGAATTAAAATTTTATTTTGCAGTTTTATTGTATTGTATTAAACTAATAACGTAAGTTGCTAGTTAGACACATTGTCAGAATCAGGATGTTCAGGATTAAAGGATGAACAGGATTAAAAGATGAATTTTATTATCAATTACCTATTACCAATTATCCATTACCAGCCTTAACTAAATAACTAGCAACTTGAGTTAATAAAATTATTGCTGCTGTAACCAACCTTCCAAATCTGCTACAGTTACAAAATCCAACAGCACATCACATAAATCTTCAATCTGTACTAATGATAACCGCTGTACCTGCGACAACAACTCATCAGGAATATTACCCAAACGCCGTTTTAAAAAACGTAATGTGATTATTTTTTCTCCCTCTTCCTTGGCTTCCTGTATCGCTCTTGGCTCTTCTAAATCTAATCCCAACATAGTTATAATCTCCTTGCGACTAAATTTTTTAAACTTGTAAACAATAATCGTCGTGATTAAATCTATTATCGCTGCTTCCGACTGTTTCCGCGCCTCAGCTAACAAAAACTTTGCTGCTTCTATTGCTTCAGTATCTTCCTTAATCGTCAGCAACATTAAACCTAATCCCAACGGTTGCTGCTGTACATCCCCCAATTCATCTAAATATACCCGACGAACTTGATCACCTGCTAATAAAGACCGATGAATCTTTAAATTTGATGGTTCTAAACTCCGCGAACCAAAAATTATCACACCATACCAATCATCATAACGAATAGAATGGCGATGGAGAAACAGGGATAATTCTGAAAAGAAGCGAAAATATAAATTTTCATCTTTTTGAAACTGCACTTCTGCAAAAAACACCACTGGAGAAACCGCATTAGCTGGAGGTAAAAACACCCCATCAATTCGGAAAGCTGTTTCTTTGACTTCCACCGATTCAAACTGATAACTATCGGCTTCTGCTGGTGGTTCATCTACTAATTCAAACAACAAACTAGGAAATTGTTTGAACAATTTATAAAAAATCGAATCCCGTCGCATTATTAATGAAAATTCTACTGTATAACAATTATATAGCATTTCCTAGTCTAATGAAGTACAAAATTATCTGCGTTTATCTGCGTCCATCTGCGTTTGATTATTAACTCTTGTACCTCACTTGAATGGGAATTGCTATATTTGATTTGTAAACACTATGACTGGATAGATTAAAATGTTTAATTGTAATCAAAAACTTATGCTTCTACTCCTCCCCTTATGGAAAAGAATATTAATTTAATTTTCGTAAGTTGGGTTGAATGAAGTGAAACCCAATATTGGCAGTAGGATAGTAAGATTTGTTGGGTTTCCTTGCGTCAACCCAACCTACAATAAATGTTGTTTTACATAAAGGGAACGGTAGAGCCAATTTTTCTAGTAAAATTCAGCACAAATTACTCTCTATTTAGGAGAAAGTACCTGACGCTACATTTTTTTTCATAAGTTTTTGTTGTTAATCTAAAGTTAGTTAATCAAAAATCTACTTAAAAAAGGAACTTGTAAATGATTATCGTCATGAAAGTTGGTTCCCCACAGGAAGAAATAAATCGGATTACCACAGAATTATCAGGCTGGGGACTAACACCAGAAAAAATTATTGGTCAACATAAAGTAGTCATTGCTTTAGTTGGGGAAACTGCGGATTTAGACCCGCCCCGCATTCAAGAATTGAGTCAATGGATTGAGCAAGTATTACGAGTGGAAGTACCCTACAAACGAGCCAGTCGCCAATTCCGTCATGGAGAAGCTTCTGAAGTGGTGGTGAATAGTCCTCAAGGTGATGTGGTGTTTGGTGAACATCATCCTTTGGTAGTTGTCGCTGGACCCTGTTCTGTGGAAAATGAAGAAATGATTGTAGAAACAGCACTGCGGGTAAAGGCGGCAGGAGCTAAGTTTTTACGCGGTGGGGCATATAAACCTCGTACTTCACCTTATGCTTTTCAAGGTCATGGTGAAAGTGCTTTGGAATTGTTAGCTACAGCCCGAAAGGTCAGCGGACTGGGGATTATTACAGAAGTAATGGATACGGAAGACTTGGAGAAAATTGGCGAAGTTGCTGATGTGATTCAGGTGGGGGCGAGAAATATGCAGAATTTTGCCATGCTCAAGAAGGTAGGAGCGCAACCGAAACCAGTGCTGTTAAAACGGGGTATGGCGGCAACTATTGAAGATTGGTTAATGGCGGCTGAGTATATTTTAGCGGCGGGTAATCCCAATGTGATTTTGTGTGAACGGGGAATTAGAACTTTTGACCGTCAGTATACTCGCAATACCCTAGATTTATCGGTTGTGCCAGTTTTGCGAAAATTGACCCATTTACCGATTATGATTGATCCTAGTCATGGTGTGGGTTGGTCTGAGTTTGTTCCTGCTATGGCGAAGGCAGCGATCGCTGCGGGTACAGATTCGCTAATGATAGAAGTACATCCCAACCCAGCTAAAGCCTTATCGGATGGACCCCAATCTTTAACCCCAGACCTGTTTGATAAATTAATGTCAGAATTATCCGTAATTGGTCACCTCATGGGACGGTGGCCAAATTAACGCCCCCATTCGCTTTTTAATATCCAATCCAAGACAATTCAGGGCGCAGACCCTGCGCCCCTACAGTAGGATATCACTATTTTCTAGAACTGTTTCATCTAGGCTTTCTTTAACCCTACGGATTGGTAAATTAGCAATTAAAGCCGTTGTCCGTTGGCTGCTTTCTAGGGAAAACTCCAAACCATCTGTTTCTATTTCGACATAGCGACAAACGATTTCCAGGATTTCCTGACGCATTTTTTCTAAAGTTTGGGGGTCTAAGTCCGCACGGTCATGGGATATTACCACTTGCAGACGACGTTTAACATCATCGCGGCTGTTATCGGGACTACGAGCAAAAAATTTTTCTAAAATTTCAAGAATCATTGCGGGTATGTGTAAGGCAGAAACACTGGCAAATAAATTAAACAATTTTTGACCACAACATCTTTCTCAACCGAGAGAAGATACTTTTACTAGATGAGTCAAGCTCCAGAAATTCGACAGTTTCCCCTTCCAATCTCCGAGCAATATTCTCAAAAGCGGTGGCAGCTAAAGAGGGAGTGTCTGATAATACTAAAGGTTCGCCCCGATTGGTAGAGACAATCACCCGCTCATCGTCGGGGATGACTCCAATTATGGGAATGGCGAGAAGTTCCTGAACGTCCTGTACAGACATCATATCATTTGCCTCTACCATTGCTGGTCTAATTCTATTAACTATTAAGTTAATCTTTTTGACACCTTGGGCTTCGAGTAATCCTACTACCCGGTCAGCATCACGGACAGCGGAAATTTCGGGAGTGGTGACAATCAGGGCTTCTTTGGCTGGTGCAGTCGCATTTTTAAACCCCATTTCAATTCCTGCGGGGCAGTCAATCATTACATATTCGTACTTTTGTGCTAGGGCATTTACCAGTAACTTCATTTGGTCAGGTGTGACGGATTCTTTATTGCGATGTTGGGTAGCTGGGAGGAGTACCAAATTAGGTTGTCGTTTATCTTTAACCAAAGCTTGTTCTAGACGACACTCCCTAGCCAAAACTTCCACCGCTGTATAAACAATCCGATTTTCTAGTCCCAGAAGTAAATCTAAATTTCTCAGTCCGAAATCTGCATCAATTAAGGCTACTTGTTTGCCTATTTTGGCTAAAGCCATTCCTAAATTAGCTGAAACTGTGGTTTTACCCACTCCCCCTTTACCGGAGGTAATGACAATAATGCGGGTCATGATAATGCTTTATGAGAGTTCAGGGAACAACAATAAAATATTTAAAGCTATTGATTGATTCTAACTTTAGTAACCTAACAGAAATTAATTACATATACAGCATATTGCAGGTAAATGAGGTACAAATTTTAATCATCAAGCCTTGCACCGAAAGGATTTTACTGCTGAATGTTGAAAGCTGCTGTAGATTCTTAACTAAGCAAGAATTTTAGATCAGATTTTGTGTAACTAATTGCGTCCGACTACTTAATTGACTGCGGGAAAAATCAGCGGCTTTAACAATGCGAATTCCTTCAGATGTAATATGTGCAACTTCAGGAAAGAAGCTGGTGAGGGTTTTTTCTGGTGATCTAGCGACAGCATCAGCAATTCGCAATTGGGTTGGTTCCATTTGCAAGGCCATGATCAGAGATTCCCGATTCCCACCGGCACCAGCATGGGCAACTCCCCGCAATCTTCCCCAAATGAGAATATCCCCATCGGCAATGACGATACCACTAGGATTGATATCTCCTAAGATAACTACCGTACCGGGATGACGAATTTCTACACCTGATCTCACTGTCATTTGCAGATAGAGGGCATCTGCTAGGGCGCTGGGAGTCGGTTGAATATCGGAAGTGAGGGATGTGTGGAGTTGGGTTTGTTCTACGGAATAACCCAGGGTACAAGCAGCGATCGCCGTTTGTCTCCGACTGGTAGCTACGGATTTTAGTTGAATTTGGTATGTATTTAAAGTTTCTGCCAAATCTTGCAATTGTCTATTATCTAACAATCTATCTTTTGCTACTAGATGCAGGGATGTATTTGGTTTCCGTAAGCGATCGCCCGCATTGAGACGCTGTTTCATTTGTTGCCAAATTTCCCACCAATTGAATTCTGATGGTGATACTTGAGATTCCGTGGGCAAAATCAATAATAGTCGCTCTCCTTCAGTCTTTAACTGAACTTGAATATTATGATCTACCTTTTGTCCTAGTAATTCTAAATCAGCACTTGGTAAATCAGATAAAATCGAACCAGATTCCCCCCCATTAGGAATCTTAGATTCTGGATTTTCAGCAGCAGAATTACCTTTTAAAAAGGCAATTACTGAATTTAACTCTGAATTAGGGATAACAGGATCAGATTCTACTTTATGATCAGCAAAATCTGGATTGATCTCGCCAGAGTTAGAATTATTTACCTCTTGATCAACTTGATGAAAAACTGATTCTGATTTAGAAAATTCAGCCTTTATTTCCTCAGATTTAGCAGAATTACCAGCATCTACATTATTTTCGACAGAATGAGAATTATTTACCTCTTGATCAATCTGATGAGAAATAGATTCTGAATTAGGAAATTCAGCCTTTATTTCCTCAGATTTAGCAGAATCAGAATTCATGCAGCACTAGCCAAAATACACTAAAATTTGAGATTTTCATAAAAGATTGAGAATGGGTAATTGGTAATTGGTAATTGGTAATTGGTAAGACTCTTGCCTCTTGCCTCTTGCCTCTTGCCTCTTGCCTATTCCCTATTTCCTATCAATCTTTGATAAACCGTTCCCAAAGCATCAGCATTGCCGACATTACCGGGAAACAATACAACTGGCAAATTAGGAAACAGGGGATGATCAGATGGTGTAATTACCATTGAACAACCTGCTAAAATTTGACCAAGTAATCGGGCTGAAGTTAAAGCCAGTCCCGTACTGAGAACATCATTAGAAGTAATACCCCCCTTACTGATGAGAAATCCTAGATCAGATGGTAAACCCTGGACAATATCCATAAGTAAAGCGGAAACTGTACTGCCAAAATCTAACCTAGTTTTGACATCTTTAAAAGCCAATTCCTGCCGACTAGTATAAATTACTGGTGTTTTACCAGCATTATGTACTACTTTGACATTTTCGAGAATCTCCGTTAGCAGTTTAGCAGATTCATTTACCCCACCATCAATTAATCTGCCAACATTAACTTCTATGCCTACCGTTCCCTCAACTTGTAATAATGATTCTAACTGTTGAGTTGTCTTTTTAACGTGAGAACCCACAATAATTGCACCAGGTTTACCATCGCGCACATATTTTGCCATACTTTCAGCAGCAATGGGTTGGGGTGGTAAGGCAGCCAAAGCTGTTAAAATACTCGCAGCAGAACGGAATAAAAACCGTTTTCCCCGACTTGCGGCTGTTAATACATCTACCGCAAAGATATTAAGATCATCTTGATGTTCTCCGTCTACGACACCACAGTGATTATTCTCAAGTTGTAACAAGCTTTCTAAACTACCAGCACGGATATCTGCGAGTAAAAATCTAGTAACAGTATCTTCTTTAATCCGTCCCTTGGTTTTTTCTTCCACATATTTAGGCAGATAGCTGTAATTATATCCAAAGACAGAATCACGAGCAAATTCTGTTTCATGTACGGGAGTGGGAACACCATCAATAATTAGATAGTGAATACTATCGCGGGTAATTCTTCCCCCTTCAAAAAATGCCGGCACAAGAAAATGAGCATCAAATGGACCGAGTTCTTCAGCAATAACATCAGTTTCTATAGGATAATGTCCGCGTAAGGTGGAGTCAGAACGACTAACTACGAGAAAATCCTCTATTTTTTCGGCTGCTAAGGCAAGTTTGAGGTTATGACAAACTTCTCTAGTTACAAATGCGGCTGCTTCTGGAGTCAGAGAACGAGTATTAGTTAAAATAAAGAAAATGGGAGCATCATCTTTTAATCCTAAACGTAAAGTTTCTACATCCCAACGCATCAATAATAAACAACTATGGACGGTTTGTGAACCAGTGGGATCATCATCAAGGACAATTATTTTAGGTTGGTTATTCATTTTAGGAAATTTAAACTAGACTTTCTGTAATTTTCACAAGTTCTGCTTGCACATCTAAGGCAATCTGTAATGATTGATTAAGAAGTTGAGCATATTCACTAGCTTGACTACTAACTGGTAAGGTTTGCAGATTAGCTAAATTATTTACCACTAAATCTTGGTTATTAGCAAGCAATTTTTTATTATCGCGCAAAATCCGTTCACTTTTTAAGGCGCGAAGTAAATCTTCTCTAATCAGTTATAGTGCAGATATTACCTGTTCTCTGTCGCTAATGCTACTTTGGGAGTTACCAGAATTAGTCAGTTGATCATGAATATCTATAGCTTGAACGACTTGATGATATTTTTCAACTTCGTCTAGTAGGATTGTCAAGATAAAAATGATGGGCTGTAGTGTGAGCGAGACGCTCACGCGGGCATCTTGCCCGCACTACCAAAAACTTGAACGACTTGATGATATTTTTCAACTTCGTCTAGTAGGATTGTCAAGATAAAAATGATGGGCTGTAGTGTGAGCGAGACGCTCACGCGGGCATCTTGCCCGCACTACCAAAAACTTGAACGACTTGATGATATTTTTCAACTTCGTCTAGTAGTTTGTCAAGATAAAAATGATGGACTGTAGTGTGAGCGTCTCGCTCACGCGGGCATCTTGACCGCACTACCAAAAACCCGTCAAAATAAATTTGACAGACTACTAGTAGGATTGTCAGTGCGTGGGGACAGATTTTTTCCGCCAGAGCGATGTCTAGGACGGGCTATGCCAACGCCCCAAAACCAGCCAAATAATCAGGAGCAGTTTTAACCCCCAAAATAATTTTTGTAACAATTGCCACAATTTCTTAAATTTGCCCTGAAAATGAATTAATTAAGATAAATTTTTAATAAAACTTTAACTATCTATTGATGTAAATCTCAGCTACTAAGCCAAGAAAGTGCTATGGTGAAGAAGATAATTGGGCATTTACAAATGACACTCACCTAAGTGTTAAATACTCGTGTTGTTCTGTAAAAAAACTGATAAAATCGAACCGTATTTGTTAACCAACAAATACAATATCTGACTCATCATTAACAAAAAACCAAAAGATAGATGAAGTATCAAGGTTATTAGGATAAAAAAAACTAGAAAACATCAGAAAATTCTGATTGATAAACTGTCAAAAACACAACTATTTCAGCTAATATACATGAACCAATCTGTGAAACGTTACTCACCGCTCCAAGCTGCCCTGATTGGTGGAGCGATCGCCACAACTGCTACTATATCCGTATTTGGTCAAGCTTTGACACGCTCAGTTCATGCGGCTTTACAAGACAGTCCGAAAGCCTTAGTTGACCAAGTTTGGCAGTTGGTGAATCGTGAATATGTTGATGAAAAATTTAACCAACAAGATTGGCAAGCAATCAGACAAAGCCTATTAAGTAAAGACTATACTTCTAAAGACGAGGCTTATGTAGCAATCCGCGAAGCTTTACAGAAACTAGGTGATCCCTACACCCGGTTTATGAACCCCAAACAATATGAATCCTTGACTAGTCAAACATCTGGGGAAGTATCCGGGATTGGGATTCGGATGCAACTAAACGAAAAAACCAAACGCCTGACCGTTATTGAAGCGATAGAAAATTCTCCAGCCCTGAAAGCCGGACTCAAATCAGGTGATGAGATTATCGCAATTGATGGTAAATCTACCCTGAAAATGAGCGTGGAAGATGCCTCAAAGTTGATTCGTGGGCAGATAGGTACTTCTGTTAGTTTGGATTTAGAAAGAGCAAATAACAAATTTAAAGTTAAATTAACCAGGGTGACAATAGAAGTTCCCACAGTCCGATATACCCTCAAACAAGAAGCTGGTCGGAAAGTTGGGTATATTAGATTACAAGAGTTTAGCTCTCATGCCGCTGATCAAATGCGTGTAGCCATTCGCAAGTTGAACGACCAAAAAGTTGATTCCTACGTTTTAGATTTGCGAGGTAATCCTGGTGGTTTGTTAAATGCGAGTATAGAAATTGCCAGGATGTGGTTAGATGACGGTCATATCGTCAAAACCGTAGACCGCAAAGGATCGAGCGCTCAAACACAAGCTAATCGGACAGCCATTACCAAACTACCTTTAGCAATTTTAGTTGATGGTAATTCCGCCAGTGCTAGTGAAATCCTCACCGGCGCACTCAAGGATAATAAACGGGCTGTAGTTGTTGGTAGTCAAACCTTCGGTAAGGCTTTGGTACAGTCAGTCCATGAACTAGGAGACGGTTCAGGTTTAGCAGTGACTATTGCCCATTACTATACACCCAATGGTACAGATATCAATCATAAAGGGATTGCCCCCGATATCAAGCTAGACTTGACCCAAACTCAAGAACGCCAATTAGCTTCTAATCCGAATTTAATTGGTACAAATAGCGATCCCCAATATACCCGTGCCATTGCTGTTCTTTCTAATGGCAAATTAGCACAATCAGTGACAAATCAAAATCCTCAGTCTATTAGTGTCAATGCTCAAGACTTGAAGTTTTAGCATTTTGTGTAGGTTGGGTGAAGCGATAGCGCAACCCAACGCTCATGTTGGGTTATGGCTAACGCCTCCCGTCAGAGATACGTACCATTGCTGGGCGAAAGTAAACGTTCCACAACCCAACCTAGGAATCAAGAGTTAATACATAAATTTCCTATCTTCTTCTACTACCAAAACCGGAAGAACGGCGACTTGAAGAACGGCCACCACTACCAAAACTACTACCAGAATTGCGGCGAGTAGAGCTAGAATTACCAGAAGGTGTAAGGGTACTACCACCAAAACCAGAACCAGAAGCTCGTCCAGTTGTTGTAGTCCGGTTGGCGGTTCCTGAAGACGAATTTCTGATGTTTCCTGTAGTGCGGAAAGTGGTGCGATTTCTCACTGCTGCGGGTGGTTCATTGTAGCGAGAACGGTAACTAGAAACAGCCGAATCATAGCTAGAACCATAGCCACCATGACCATTCATGATCCCACCTGGCTGATAAACGGGGGGAACATAATATTGAGGTCTAAACAACATACTACCAATAGCTTGACCAGCGACGTTACCAACTAAAGCTCCTGCAAAAGGGGCCCAAAAGCTACTTTGTTGGCGCACAATCACAGTTTCCGGTTGTCCGGTTTGGGGATTGTTTCTGGTTTCGGTGACGTTGTGGACGTACTCAAGTTTGAAGTCCTCGGTCATGTATAAGACTGGCTGACTATTTTCTACTTTTAAGTAAGTTTTCTTACCTGCTTTGATTTCATCATCAGTCAATCGTGCCATTTGCAGCTTTTCTGTGGCAAAGCTGGGGGGATTGTTATTGAGTAAAAACAAGGTATACTCACCATTGGCATCATTGTATGTACCCTGTTGTACTTCATACTGACCATCATTTAACTTGGTGGGAGTAGCAGTTTGGCTAATATTCTTAGTTGGAGAATTAGCTTGGTTTCCTCCCCCGCAAGCGACAGTTGTTAAGCACAAAGTTAAGGCTAAACAAACAACTGTAAGTTTACGTAGTATACTGATAATCATTGTGTTCATGTTTGTTTTCGGGTACTAATTACAGACTAACGAATCATTTACAGTGGGATCAATTCTGGATAATATTCCAATAATTGATCACTGGAAAGTTCATCACCTAATTGGGCTGGAGAAAAATGCACTTGGATAGCGCGGAGTTTATGTTTGTAGTGTAGATTAATTACGGCTTTAAAGGCTGCTTTCAAAGCTGGGATGTTGGCTAAATCAGTTTCTAACTCGGTAATTTCCCCTTCAGCAGCGACTGTAATCATGACAACGATGTTACGGGTGACAGGAAGTGATAAGGGCTGATTTGAGGAAGTGGAATTAAAATCAAGATTAGCCCCATATCTTTGGGCTGAGTCTGTGAATAGTTCATTGACATAATCTCCTGCTTCCCCTTGATTCCAAAAGACATCACCTTCATTAGCAGCAGCAAACCAATATTCATCATATTGTAGGAAAGTTTGGCACAGTTGCACCAATTCTTCTCCTAAAATATCCAGATCACCGTCAGCATTAATCGCTGTTCTAGCACTACTGTTGAGGACACCTAAGATTGGCGCTACTTCTTCTCCGTTTAAATGCAAGAACAAACGACAGACAATATAGCGAGTTTTTCCCATCATGCGATTAAACATTTTTTGTCTCCTGTAATTTCAGTAGATGTTGTTCACAACTGGATACTTACCTTTTTAATTTTAGTAGTCAGGAGTTAGTGGAGTATTGTTGTCTCAACTCCTTTTTGATTTTCTATATCTATAGGTGGACGCACACACAGATACATCAAAGCTCCAAACACAGGAATGATCGCAAATAACCAAAATAACTGATTATTTTGCCAACCTCGTCTTGTCATATCATCTCCTAACAACGTGGGAAATAATAGACTCAAGATGATAAAATCCAAACTCATGACGTGAATAAATCGGCTGGTTTCCCACTGTTGTCGAAAATTATCCCAGTCTCCCTGTAAACTATAGGTAAATAAAACCGCCGCACCTAAAGTTAATAAAATTCCAAAAATGCGAGAATCTAGTAATTTGAGAAATAATTTTTTTTTCCCTACAAACTTTTGATTGGGTTCTCTTAAAGCTAAATATGGTAAAAGCCCAAAAGCCCCAATAGCAAAAGCAGCACTAGCAAATGGCCAAGCAGGTATTTTTTGACCTCTACCATCAAAAAATACCACTGCACTATATATAAAAGGCCAAATTCCCATGATATTAAATAAACATATAATCAGCGGATTAATCCCTTGCCAATTTCCTGTAGAGAGATTTTTTATCAACTCAAAAGTATCCGGTTGTTCAGGAGGAGCAAAGAAAAAGGCATAGGAAACAAATCCTAGCCATAGTAAGCCAAAAGTGATTTTTCTGATCATGAATTTATGGAAATTAACTAAAAGCTTCCGAGAGATAATTTGCTGCTGCTGCGACCACAGCGATCGCACTCTCATAGTCTAACCTAGTTGGACCTAAAACTCCCACACTTCCCACTGGCACAGAACCCCGACGATAAATAGCAGAAATCAAAGTACAGGTGCGAATAGGTTCAAGAGGATTTTCTGTCCCAATCCGCACCGTTACTTTAGACTTATTTGTATCATCCATTTCTGTTTTTTCACAAATTAAATGCCAAAGTTGGTCTTGTTCTTCTTCCAACAATTGCATAATTGTCTGTACCTGCTGTACTTGAGAAAACTCAGGTTGTCGTAAGACTTCTCCAATCCCCCGCACCATAATTTGTGTAGTCGTTGGTGCAAGAGCGCGATGAGTCAATTCTACCAAAGAACTTTTCAAAAATTCGCCATAAACTCGAAATTCTTGATCTAATTCACTCCAGTCAAGATAGCCTAATTCTAATAAACTCCTTCCTCGCAAATGACTATTCAAAAAGTTAGAAACTATCTGCAATTGATGATCAATTACCTCCGGTTCAGGTTTAGTTACTGATGATATTGAAAATAAATCCATCACCTTAGAATGGGTTTCATAACTATCTGTCACCACAATCAACATAATCTTCCCGGATTCAATTTGCACTAGTTGCAAATGTCGTAACTTTGCTGTCGTGGTTTGTGGCATAGTAATTAAAGTAATACAGCCGCTTAATGTTGCTAAAATTTGGGCTGCACCTTGTAATAGAGCCTCTAAACTCCAATCTTCCCAATGCAAATGTCTTTGTAATGCCGTTTCTACCTCTTTAGCTAAAGTTTCTGATGGTTTAATTAGTTGGTCAACATAAATCCGATAACCAGAATCAGAAGGAATTCTTCCCGCAGAAGTATGTGGTTGATAAAGTAACCCTGATTTTTCTAAAACACCCATCACATTGCGAATAGTAGCCGAGCTAATACCTAAATCAAATCCTTCAATTAAAGCTTTAGAGCCAACAGGCTCTGCTGTCGCAATGTAATGACGTATAGTCGCCCAAAGTATATTTTGTTGCCGATTAGTTAGATGGACTTGCATAGGTGATATTTTTACTGAAGGCAAACCTTAATCAAAATCTGAAAAAATGCGTGGTTTTTACCACCAAACCCCAAAAAAGTATTAATTATTAATTAATGCAAGATAGCAAATTATATACTTAATATTGTCCGCTTTATGTAAATTAAAAATTTGCAAGCAATATCAAAGGTTGTAGCTTTTTCCTTAGTCGTAATTTATATTTCTGTCACCGAAACTAGGTTGTTTCAGTGTCTAACTTACATAAATCTCTATGTTTTTCTGGATCATCTCATGACATCCTCAAATAAACTGTAATTTTAGCTACAGAATATTAGATGCTACTGCGTAAGTTGGGTAGCTATAGTCGGAAAAATCCTCTTGATCAAGCTTTTCGAGGGTTGGTTAAGGTGGTGCGAACCATGCTTTTGCTGCTATTCTCCAGCGGCGATAGTACATATTCACTATATTGAATCTGCATTGGTTTTTCTCTCGGTTTTTGATGATGAACAAATGCGCGAAGATTACGGGTGGTAAATCATGACTTCACAACAAGCCCAAAGTGTTGCTCAAGAATTAGGTGATATTCTTCCCGAATGATGAGAAATTACAAGCAGAAATTCACCGATTGAATCGGAAAAGTTTTATTCTATTGGAACAGGTGAAAATGCTCCATGATTGGTTAGATGGTAAGCGACAATCACGGTAGTCTGGTAGGGTGCTAGGAGAGTCAAGAACGGGTAAAACTATGGGTTGTGATGCCTACAGACTCAGGCATAAACCTAAACAAGAAGCAGGAAAACCGCCAACTGTGCCTGTTGCTTATATCCAAATACCGCAAGAATGTAGTGCTAAGGAGTTATTTGCCGCAATTATTGAGCATTTGAAGTATCAAATGACTAAGGGAACGGTAGCAGAGATTAGAGATAGAACACTGCGGGTTCTCAAAGGTTGTGGGGTGGAAATGCTCAAGCCAAATATTTGAAATTTCCAATTATAAATGATATAATATAGGTGTGGGCGAACGTCGGCTTCATGCCGTGTGTTTGGGTAGCTTGTCTACTTAGACCTAGCCCACAAACCATTTTAGTTTATCTAGTAATAGCGGATTGGAATCGGTATACCACTCTCCATAGTTCTTATTTCGCCGATCATCTAAATCCATAATCACCCTGTATTTTTGAGCAAGTGGCATAAAATACTTATCTTCGTGACGTTCATATAATCTTTGTAAAGCCCATAGGTAGTAATCAACAACCTGCATTTCATGTGGTTTAGATAAATTTACCATCACAATTATCGTTCTAGCTCTCCCTTTATGATTTTTCCGGAAAAATATGGCGTAAATCCTTATCCTGATTAGGTTTGAGGCTTTAATATTCTCAAAAATAGGGATTCCTACGGAGCAATTCGTTATCGCTCTTAATTTAGATAAAACCCATATATAGCAATGGTTTTGGACATCTAAAAGTGATATTTAATCACAAGGGTAGCGGTAGAATCATAAATATTAAATGCCAAGTTTATCAAATAAAATCTTATTACGCAATTTTGCATCTTTGATAACTTTATCAAATGATAAAACTTCAATGTAAGCATTTGTATTTTTATTAAAGTTAAAATATCCATTTTGATCAGGAGTTATAATATAACCAAAAGTATTTTCTAAAATATTTCTGACATTACTTGTTAAATCGCAAATAACATAGACATAAAAAGGTGTTGTTGGAGTCACATGAATTAATCTGCCATTTCTATCTTCTAAATTATTAGCCCTTATTTTAGCAATATAAGAAGAGACTTGAGATATAGGATTTTCATCTTCTTTATCATAATCTTTTCTCATAGGTCTTTTAAATTCTACTATTGTTATAGAAGAATAAGGAGTATTTTGAGTATCAACAAGAAGAATGGGATTATTAAAAATAATAATATCTGGTCTGCTTGAGCTATCTACCCTAAGAGGATCTGGTAATTTATTTAAAGGAATATCAGATGACAAATGATAATGATAAGATAATCTTTCATCTATAATCCAAAGATTTTGTTTTTGAAAAGAATTTATATCATCTGAGGTAGCTCTCATAGGAAATATAATTTCATGAATTTCACTTTCCAAAGGATATCTATTTTCATCATTACGCGCAAGATGCCTAGTGAATAATTCAATTATAATTTTTCTATGAACAACATATTCCGCAAGTTTATTAACGCCAAAATCATTATGTTTTTCTAAAAATTTAGAATACTCTTGACGATATATTGGAAATTTATCAAAATTTTCTATAGGCTCACTTAGTATTTCTTCAGATTGTTGTTTTAAAGATAATTCAAGGCGTGATTTAATCTTATACAATTCAGTATCTAATTTTTCAGATGATAAACCTGGTTTAATCGAAGCCAAGTCCTCTTTAGCATATTTCAGTAATGGACGATACTGAATAGCTTCATGCACAATATATTTTTGAATTTCTTGAAGTTTATTTTCCTGAATTTTCTCTAAATAAGGTGATAACTCTTGAGACAACAAAGTCACTAATTTTTCACGAATTTCTTGATAAGAAATTAAACCTAATTGTTCTGATAAACCTTCGTGAACCTCAATAATGTTATTAAATCCCAATCTTTCTTGATTTACATTTTCATCAAAAAATTTACTAGAAACAAAAGCTAAATAAACAAATTTTTTACCATTTTGATAATCTTCTATCTTACTATTTTCTAATAAATTTGGAATCAATTTGTGTAATTGGTGTGAAATTACAGTGCGATGATTAGCACAATAATAAAGAGTATGTTTTAAATCGGAAGAATTATAATATTTAATTCCTGTTACAGTAAATTCATTATTTTTAATATTGATAGAATAACTATTAGAAAAAGCTTCTAAATACTTGCAAAAATAATCATTTATATCAAAATTATTATTTCCATCAATTACATTAATTCTAGGAGCTTTACCTAAAACAAAATAAGATATGCAATGCTCTAAAATCCTTCTTCCGATAGTTTCAACTTTTTGTGGAAAATTATCTCTATAAGGAGGTAAAAAATTTAAAAAATCAATCTTCGTAAAATTTTGACAATCTTCATCAGATAAAGAAATACAGGAAATTTGTTTAACACCGTTATGTTGAAAATTAAATTCTAAGTTTCGTTTATAAAAGCCATTTTTGGAAAAAATGCTTTCAATATGAATGTCTGCAAAAGCTTTAAGCCAAAGAAATCTACCAATACCCTTTGAGCCTCTTGATTTCTTGTATAAACTGTCAGAAGTAGAAAAAGATTGAAAATTATCAGAATTAAATCCTATGCCATTATCAATAACAGACAATCCTACTACCTTAGCAAAATTTCCATGATCAATAAGCCCTGATTGATAATCTTCTCGTATAAGAGTAATGTCAATAAATCCATTGCTAATTTTTCTATCTTCAATAGCATGAATAGAATTAATAACTGCTTCAAACAAAGGAAACAAAGATTTGCTTTCTGGTAAAGGAATGTTATTGACTCTTCCTTCTAAACTGATATCCATAATTTAAACAGTATTTTTCAATCCGAATAAACAACAACAACATCTTATCATACATATAAATAGAAATACTACTTTATGATAGAACTGCTATTAAAGTATTATCCTGAAACTTTAATTAACAAACCAAACTTAGCTATCACAGAAGCTGATGACCCAAGTAACACACGAAAACACTACATACTTTACTTCACATATAATTCCAGCGTGTCCCTCTTTTATAGCACGTTCAATATACGTTACGTTAATGACTCATTTAATACTAGTCATACATTAAGATTTTGAGTATATAAATCCTAATGTATCAACTTACTTGCTAAATCTTGATAAATAACATCTAATCACACCGCAATCACAACTTTACCTTCATCCAGGGATGCTCCCGCGAAGCGCTCCGTAGGAATCGCTCTTTCCCACTGCGTCTTCCGTATCACTAATTACAGGCACAACAATCCCCTTCTCTCGCCAATACTGGATCTGGCGAAGAGTACAACCTGTAATTTGAGCCGCTTCCTTACTTGTGAAAAAAGTTTCTTGCATAAAAAATATTTTACAGAAAACCAACACAATACAAATATGTTTATTAAGTATGAGCCAAATCACTATTCAGTGTCGTTTAGTAGCCAGTGAAACTACCCGTCAACAGCTATGGCAGTTAATGGTAGAGAAAAGATAGCGATTTTTTGAAGCATAAGTATGTGACATTTTGAAGTGCGGAATGCCAGTTAAAAATAACCAAATATTTTTTTAGACACAATAAAAAGTTTTGCCATACTATAAGAAGTGTGGCAAAGAAATTATTGATGCCTGACAAATAAATTGTCAACGCGGACAATAATTTGGTAAGACGGACACCAACTTGTCGACCCGGTCAAATAATCTGACAAGTGACATCATAAAAAATGAGCGCGGAGGGATTCGAACCCCCGACCTACAGGACCGGAACCTGTTGCTCTATCCACTGAGCCACGCGCCCTTATACATTTGATAGTATAACATACTTTTTGAATTTAAACAGCATTTAATTATAAGTAATTTGCTGGGTCAACAGGTGTACCATCGCGGCGGACTTTAAAATGGAGATGAGACCCGTGGAGAAGCCTGTAGAACCGACGGCAGCGATCGCTTGTCCTTTTTGTACAGTTTGTCCTTCACTGATATATAATTCGCTACCACAATCTAATTTTTTGCAAAAATACCCTTAATACCCTTTTCAACTAGTTACATTTAGCCCAAAAAGTGCAGACATAAACAGTATTATGCCTGACCGAAAGGACGGGGCTTGTGTCCCGTCCTTCCAGGACGGCTTTATGTTAAAATTTGGTCATAGTCGCCATAGGGCATTGGGAGACTTTAAACGGACATGGAGGGACGATAAGACCACTTGTGGCGGGTTCTGGCGAAGTGTCAAGAATTACCGCACCTTCAGGTCGGTGAGTATGTCAACTTTGGCAAAATTTAATTGGAAGACCCTTAGAGGGTGTATAAAAGGCGCTGCTGATTTTCTGTTTTCACATTTACAGACTCAGCAACGCCAATTTTCTGGATATTCAACACCCAATACTTAATACTTATACGGCTTCCGTATTTTTTTCTCCTGTCCGAATGCGGACAATTTGTTCAACAGAGGAGATGAAAATTTTACCATCACCGATTTCACCAGTCCGGGCTGCGGAGATAATCTTATCTACAACCATATCAACTTGGGCATCTTCAACAACGATTTCCACTTTCAGTTTTTGGAGAAACTCTACCGTGTATTCCGAACCCCGATAGCGTTCGGTTTGCCCTTTTTGCCGTCCAAAACCCCGAACTTCAGAAACTGTCATCCCAACAATACCCGCATTAACTAGGGCAATTTTCACTTCATCTAGTTTAAATGGACGGATAATGGCTTCTACTTTTTTCATTTTTTTGATTCCTGACTTCTAATAACGTCGTTTATATATCTAAGCAGATTCGTTGTCTCAGGCTGTAAATATAGTCATAGTTATTTAATTTTAGCCTGATGTATGGGATTACAAGGTTTTTTGATCATTGTCCACAATTATGGACTATTTTCTTGCAAAAGCGCTCTCCAATCAGCGATCGCCTGTTCTGTCCACAGCCAATTTTGTGATAACCTCTCAATGGTAAAGTCTGCGGGCGCATTTTGAATCACCATTTGCCGAAGTTTAATCGCTTCCCGTAAATATTGCTGGCGTTTATCAGCGGGTTGACTGTTAGCAGATTTATATAAACCCAAAGCCAATCCAGCATAAGCCGTCAAAGCCTCCGGTTCTCCAGCTATTTGGGGATATTTCATTGGATCAGAACTTTTATTCCGTTGGGGCTTTAATGCCAAACTCAGGGATTTGAACCAAGCATCATTAGCATAATTGAGATTATTCTCCGCATAATAGGCACATCCTAAAGAATTATTATACAAAAGAGAATCTGGCTGCTTTTCTACAGCCCTAGCCCAATAACGACGAGCATCATCAATACTATATTTATTATTTTTAGTTTGGACTGACTGCCAAGCTAAACGCCCCCGGAAAAAATTCACAGCTGGATTTTCAGCATCCTGAGTAGGAATCAAATTTAAAGCTGTTTCCGCAGCCGTCAAAGCACCACGATTCAGTAATTCATTAACAGCATCTAACCCAGCCGTTAAATGACCTTGACTCAACTGAGCCGTCGCCGTTGCCGTGACAATTCCCGTAGCTGAATTAGCTAAATTAATCCGTGGATACTGATTACTTGTGAGATTTTGTCCAGGAATCGGCGGCACATCAGCAGACTTCCGCACTTGTCGTTGATGCCACCACCAACCAATACCAACAATGACAGTAATTGCACTTGCTCCCACCAAACCATACACTAACAATGGTGATTTTGTTCGGTGAAAACGATTACCCTTTGGAGGGACAGGTGACGGTGATAACTGAGGATTTACCTCACGCTTCTCAAGATTCAAGGGAGTTGGGGTAATCTGAGTTGGGACATTTTCCCAATCTAAATTTTGTTTCGGTTGGGCAACCTGCATTTCCGACAAATAATGATGATTCTCCGCGATTAATTCCGTCTTCATACTTGGTTCTTCTGTTTTAGCAACCGGATTGCCAAGCTGACGAAACAAATCAGAAACTATTGCCAAATCCTCATTATAAGTGGGATCATCATACTCAATTTCATCGCCCAGATCACCCCAAGTATTCTCCCCTAGCCAGTCTACCTCCGTCGTCTCCTCTCCAAAATTAGGATTGAGAATATCATCAATAGCTAAAGGAATTTCTGGGTTAGTTCCCATATCAGCATAATTATAACTATTTGGCTGCTTGATGGGCTGATATTGGTTCAGTAACTCCGATAGCCCCCGTGGCGTAGCCATAACTTCTGGTGTCAAACAGCCATCAAATTCTCGCTGGAGATACAAAATTGGTAAAGCCCAGTACATCTGCTGAGAACCATAGGCAGAAATTAAGCCTTGACGAACCCGACTTACACATAAATCTACAGCATAGCCCTGACTCAAATTGCGGTAAAACAATTGTGTCAGCGTCAGTGCTACCTCATCAGGTATGCGTTCTGACATCGCCAAAATACTTCTAATTCCCCGTTTTACCAAGCTTTCAGTTAAATTCCGTTCTGCTGAGTCTGACTCCGTCTCTGACCTAGCCCGATATGCCCCCAAACAGGAGTTAAACACTGCCATTTGAATATTATTATTAACCAGTAGCCCAGCTAAATCATCTCCGCTGAGAGTTTCTGTTAAGCCAGTTTTTTTACTCACTAAATAAATTTGCCCACCATTGCCCCCCAAGTTGCTATGACCAGAATAGTGGAGAATATGGTAATGTCCCTGTTCTAAAGCTTGGGTGAGTTCTTCCCTCCCCGGCCCGTCAAGAACGGTCAATTCAATTTCTGGAAGATGATGATTACCATCAGCCACTCTTAATGCTGGGCGGTGCAATTCTGCCTTGAGATTAATAGCTTCTTGTTTGAGCAAATCTAGCCGCGCTAAATCGGTAGGTGAAGAAATCACCATTAGCACTCTTATCCCCCGTACTTCCGGCGACGTGGGCAGATTATGAGTCAGTAACCGTGAGCCTGGGGCGATGCCACTTTGGTAACGGGCAAAGGTGATATAAGGACCCGTAGCCAATGGGCGATCGCCTGCGTGCATCACTTCCCACGGTAACCGCGCCAATCTCGTATCCTTCAATCCCAATCTTAGCCGCAGCACCTGTTGGTGATTTTGGGCTATACCTTGGGCAGTAATCCAACTATCCCTGAGTGTTCCTTGAAACAGCGCATTATATAACTCCTGACCCAAGGACACCAAGTTAACAGAGTTTCTGGCTACCATATTCCCCTGCAACATTAACTGCAAAGGATCATCCATCAAATCGCCTGCGGCCGCCAACCACTCAGCCACAGGCCAATGCACCAGTTCTTCTGCCACCGGTACCCCAGGTGCAACTTGTTCCGTTCGCACCAGATAGTCATTTTGCCCCACCTGCGTTGCGGAAATGTGAAATTCCTGGGTCACAATTTCTGCTCCATAAAACCTATACAATGCACGTAAAATCGCTGAAAACTTCTTTACTCTTGCCTCTTGCCTCTTGTCTCTTACTTAGTGCTATAACGACAATTTTCAACGCCAACCTACTTATCAGCCACATTTAAATCTCCACCCATTGTGATTATATGCCTTAAACATTAACTGTTCTGGCATCGGTAGACATGATCTTGTTCACCCGACACTAGGAAATATAGAACAATTAGCAGTATTGTTTTTGAGAATCATGCCACAAGTGGCTAATCCTGCCAATACTCTAGATGTTTTTTGCCATTCTAAAGTTTCAAAGATGCCTTCCTATTGATCTTAATCTACTTTTTCACAAGGGTTTTGTGTCTGTTGGCTGCAACCACTTTATCCGGATTGATTGATCCCCGTCGAGAACTGTTTATTGGTAGATGCACCTTGATCTTCAATTCCCCTAGTTTGGCTAAAACTCACTGGGGGTTTTCTTTTTTCATAAGACCTGGTGATAAGTGGGAAACGAGCGTGTCTTTAGACCTGAGAGGGAAACGACACGGGCAGTTCGACAAGTGTTACAGTGAGCTTGTCGAACTGCTCACTGACCACGGTTTTAACCGCTGTGGTTTTTGGTGTATCTTGACAGCCTCCATATTTTTCGCTAGGATAATCGCATTCTTGTGAAAAAGTAAGCACAATGCTTTAAGCGGAGTGTCTAGTGGCTGTTTGGCACAGCCTTTACGAGTGAAAATCTCTGAAGAATCTCAGCGGCTTGGCTCCCTGAGATTGTCAATTTGGCAAATAAAAAACGCTCTTGTTTGTCAAGAGCGTTTATAAGCATTGATAGATAAACTATTAAGTAGATTAAGTAGATAAAATCCTAACAACTAACTCCCCTACCCAACTACCAGCCACAGGATTTTTTTCGGTATGTGACAAGCTGCAATCTTTGGGTAATTTTTTCCGGAGCATAAGTTAAAAACAATGAACAATTAACAAGTAGATGCACCCTGATAACTAACTTCCCTTAGCTGGCTAACACCACTGAGGGTTTTTTTGTCTGTAGGTTAGCACAAAATAATTATTGCCACTCACCCATTTTTTCCGGAGCATTACATAGAACTCTAGAACAATTAACAAGTAGATGCACCCTGATAACTAACTTCCCTTAGCTGGCTAACACCACTGAGGGTTTTTTTGTCTGTAGGTTAGCACAAAATAATTATTGCTACCCACCCATTTTTCCCGGAGCATTACATAGAACTCTAGAACAATTAACAAGTAGATGCACCCTGATAACTAACTTCCCTTAGCTGGCTAACACCACTGAGGGTTTTTTTGTCCGTGGTTAGCACAAAATAATTATTGCTACCCAGCCATTTTTTCCGGAGCATTACATAGAACTCTAGAACAATTAACAAGTAGATGCACCCTGATAACTAAACTCCCCTAGCTGGCTAACTTCCACTGGGGGTTTTTTCTTTTCTCCCAGGTGTCAAAAACATCTGGGTACTTGAATCGCGAACTCAAAACAAATTTGTTAAAAATAAATTTATCCGGAGGATCGTTATGCACTTGAGAACATTTAATTGGTAGATGCACCCTGATAACTAAACTCCCCTAGCTGGCTAACTTCCACTGGGGGTTTTTTCTCAAAAACGGAATCTCAACCTACCCTATCATCAAAACCAGCCTCTGGCAATATCCTTGCTCAACAAGTTTTTGGTTACTTTGTCCAGTTGCACCCACAGACTGCAATATTAACTTGCACAATAGCGAACTTTACTGTTGATCGTGCAGTTTCACTACAAGATATAGCTCGTGATTGCCTGAATACTAACCTTTGGGATGAGCTAACCTGACAAATTTCTCTGAATCACTTTCATTCTATTGTGATCCTTTGCTCTAACTCTAGAATGATCACTGTGATAGATAATAAGACGCTTAATTATTTCTTTATAACTACTGAAGTTAACAGATATTTTTGAGTCTGCTCCCATTTTATCACGAATCCTCAATTAAATTTAGATTTTTTGGTAAATTTTAGTTAACCTATTGGATAGGTAATAGGTAAAAATTTGACAAATTACCCATTACCAGCTTCAATTTTAGATAACTAACAACTTGCGTTATTTAGTCAATTGTAATTTGTTGCGGTCCATTGGCTTTGCCATTTTCTGCCTCTGTACTGAGGTTGCTGGAACTATTTCCACAACATTTTTTATTTAGCCAACTTTTGACGGGATCTTCATTGAGATTAAGTCGGAGAACACCAGAGACAAACCCACCTAAAAATGAAACTGGATGTTGGGCAAGTTCTTGAAATAGGGGCGATAATTCACTAATAAACATTAGACTCTCCAAGTATTGGTCTTAAAAATTATTAATTCTTCATCAATCTTAACAGATACTGGCTAATATTTGGTCAAATGATCACTGACATCATTAATCTTGATTTTCTATCAGTATTTAACTAAAATAAGGTATTTAAAAAACATTGACACCTGAAAACTTTTTGGATTTTTAGGTGTCAATTCCGGGGTTTTCAGCCTATTTTCTTATAACTTAGAACTCAAAACAGGCTGAATTTAATATTTGCCTGTAAATACTCGTTCTGCGGGGCCTGTCATGTAAATCCGGTTATCAAGTTCTGACCATTCGATTTCTAGGGGGCCACCGGGTAATTCAATAGTAGCAATGCGATCGCATAAATCATTCAATACTCCCGCTACCAAGGACGCACAAGCACCTGTTCCACAAGCTAGAGTAATTCCAGCGCCTCGTTCCCAAACTCGCATTTTCAAATAGTTACGATTGACTATTTCAATAAATTCGGTATTGGTTTTTTTAGGAAACACGGGATGATTTTCAAATTTAGGTCCAATGCTTTTTAAGTCAATAGCCGCAACATCTTCGACAAAGGTGATGCAGTGGGGATTTCCCATGCTGACACAGGTAACATCCCAAGTTTTGTCGGCTAGTTCTAAGGGTTGATTAATGACTTGAAACTCTGTAGGTGATAAAGTTGTGGGAATTTCCCCTGCTAATAATCGGGGTTCACCCATGTCTACTTTAACTTGACCCTCATCTGTGAGTTGGGGTGAAATCACACCTGCTAAGGTATGAATATGATATTTATCCTTGGTGCGAGAAATGCCTTCTAATTCCGTCAGAAATACCGCTAAACAGCGAATTCCATTGCCACACATTTCTGGTTCTGAACCATCGGAGTTAAAAATCCGCATGGTGTAATCAGTGCCATTTTGTCCAGGAAGTGCGAAAATAACACCATCTGCTCCGATACCAAAATGGCGATCGCACCACTGTATCGCTTTCTCTGGTGTCAATACTGGTGTCAACGAGGAACGGTTATCAATGAGGATAAAATCATTACCGAGTCCGTGATACTTAGTAAATTCGATTGCCATTTTGCTCTAAATGAATTATTAAAGATTCATTCATACTATTAAAAAATTTGTCAGTTGTCAGTGGTCAGTTGTCAGTAGGGGCGAAGCATTTGGAAGATAAATTATCGGTCATTGCCAAAAATAGTTCTCCAAATGCTTCGCCCGTACAGTTGTCAATCACCAATTACCAATCACCAATTACCAATTACCAATTACCAATTACCAATCACCAGTATAATATATGGCAACCAATCAATTTGATACTTCCCTACCTAGCACTCGTCAAGTCCAGAAGTGTATTAAAGAAAAATTAATGGTCGAATTTAGATTAATGACTGGTGATTTGATTACAGGTCGAATATTTTGGCAAGATCACAATTGTATCTGTATTTTTGATGGCAATAATGAGCAGATTATGGTTTGGAAACAGGCGATCGCCTACATGAAAACTTTAGGTAATATGGTAGGTTAAAGAGAGTTAGTCTCGCTCCGCTATCAGTAAAACTTAGATAAAACCGTGTTGCTTATCGTATTGACTTTCTATTATTAGTTTTTCTACTATTTAAATCAACGGTGGAATTTAGCGAGACTAATCAACGTTAAGGATATTTCTAGAATGTCTAAAATACTAATCACAGATATACCTTTATTCACAGATATACCTATTAAACAACAAGAAATTATAGTAGGTGGTACAACTACAGATATCGCTACAGACTCTTTAACTTCTGTTCCTTTAAACCCCATACTAGAGGCTGTTTTTAACGGGTTAGAATTAAATCCTGGTGACTTGACAAAATACTTAAATAGTTGGGGATTAAACATAAATTTCCCAATTATATGATGATTATAACCCATTAAAAAATATCGGCTTTATAGCTGAATATGAATATGTGGTATTTTAAAACATTACCACATATTTTTTGTAATTATTTCTGACATTATAACTGAATACACTTGAGTATTCATTTTTCTATTTCGTCAGAAATATTAATTTTACCTTCAGCAAACTCCACTAAAGCAGTGAGTTCTTCGGCTGATCCTACCACTAACAAGCGATCGCCTAAAAGAAGTGTAGTTTGATTATGAGGATAATCAATTTCTTCCCCATCAGCGCGACGAATAGCCATTAAACTCACCCCAGTTAAATAACGCATATTCACTTCTTCCAAACTCATGCCAATTAAAGGTGAATCTGCTGGTAAATCATACCAACGACGATTTAAATCACGGGTAACTTTTTGTAAATATTTAGAAACTTCAGCAGCGGAACTTTCAGGACGTAAATCCAAATAATGATCTTGGCGAATTTGTTGCATTTTCTGTTGTACCATCTCTGGTAATAAACCCACCCCAATTAATAGATGAGTTGCCATTTCTAAACTAGCTTCAAATTCTGGCTGTACTACTTCCTTTGCACCTAATTGATAAAGTAGTTCAATATTTTTATCTTGGGTAGCACGGACAACTGTATCTAATTCTGGACATACTTCCAAAGACCGTTTTAAACACAAACGAATACTGGCAGGATCAGGGAGAGTGATCGCCATACCTTGAGCATGACTGACACCGGCGGTTTCTAATACATGAAGACTCACCGCATTACCATAAACATAAGGTATTCCGGCATCCCGTAATTGCTGAATTCGACTTTCTGATTGATCAATCACTACTACAGGTAATTGATATTGCTGTAACAGCTTCACCAAATTTTTACCAAGCCGTCCATAACCACAAACTACTATATGATTTTTCTGTGGTAGATCTTCCGAAAAATCATGAGCTTGATCATCCACCAAATATGGTTTTAGCCAAGGCATAGATTCAGCAAAATCGAATAAAAATGGGACTAACCGCAAGACAAAAGGAGTCAGCATTAAAGTCACTGCGGTAGTTCCTAAAATTAGTAAATATATGCGTCGGGAAACCAAACCCAAAGCTTGTCCTTCACTAGCTAAAACAAAAGAAAATTCCCCAATTTGCGCTAGTCCTAAACCGACAATTAAAGCTGTTTTTAAAGGGTAACGGAATAACTTGACTAAAGGGGTGATAATTAAAAACTTACCCACAAAAACTAAAGCCACTAATCCCAGAATTAACTCCAGATTTTGCCACAAAAATACTGGATCAATTAACATCCCAATGGCCACAAAAAATAAACTAGCAAATATATCCCGTAAAGGTTCAACAATCGTTAAAGTTTCATCAGCATATTCCACCTCAGAAATCATCAAACCGGCGACAAATGCCCCCATTTCAATGGATAGTCCTAAATATTCTGTGAGCAGAGCAATTCCTAAACAGATAGTGACGACACCTAATAAAAATAACTCCTTGCTTTCAGTGCTGGCTAATAATCTGAGTAAAGGGGGAATTAACCAAATCCCAGCCACAACTGCACCCGCTGCAAATAAACCAATTTTCACCAATGCCATCACCACAGCCACCCCAATGGCTTCTCCTGGTTGATGAAGGGCTGGTAATACAGCTAACATGAACCCCAGAGCCAAATCCTGAACCACTAAAATCCCCAGCATTACCTGTCCGTGAGGTGTTTCAGTTTCATTGCGTTCCATGAGGCATTTGAGAACCACAGCAGTGGAAGACAAAGACAAAATCGAACCCAAAAATACACCTTTAGCCGGTAGAGTTCCCCAAGCACCAGTGACACCACAGACCAAAACAGTGATGAGAATAGTGAGGATAATTTGTAAAGTACCACCACCGAGAGCGATCGCCTTAACTTTTTTGAGTTCCGTTAAAGAGAACTCCACACCCAAAGCAAACAACAAAAACGCGACTCCAAACTGAGCCAAGGTTTCCACCTGGACAAGTTCTTTAATCAGCCTTAGTCCAGAGGGACCAACAACTATACCACCGATGATATATCCCAGCAAAACAGGTTGTTTTAACAGTGCAGCTAAGAGTCCACCGCAAGCAGCGACAGCAAACACCAAAACCAAATCAACAATTAAGCGAAAATCTTCTTGCACTAATTTTAATTAAAAACTATAAAGAACCATATAGATATCAGCATACAAAGTTTTCTCAATTTGCGGGGAGGACTGGGATACAAGAAAAACAAAATTTGGACCGACCACCAAAAAGTGATCAAGTCCCCACAGCATCATAAATGTATTTCTTCCTTCTTCCTTTGCGCCTTTGCTCCTTTGTGCCTTTGCGCGAAACAAATTATTTATCCAAAAATAAATCAGCCTAAAACCCGATAACCAATATCTCGGCGATAATACATCTGATCAAACTGAATATGTTCGATACCTGCATAAGCTTGAGCTAAAGCTTCCCGGAAATCCTCACCCAAACCCGTCACATTTAACACCCTACCGCCATCTGTAACAACTTTCTGGGCTGCATTTAATCTTGTCCCCGCATGGAAAACCGTCGCCCCTGCTGTCTGGGCTGCCTCAAAGCCAGTAATTACCTGACCTTTGGCATATTCTCCTGGATAACCACCAGAAGCAGCCACCACCGTAGCCGCAGCCCCTTGTTTCCAAGCAATCGGCGGCATATCTCCTAACCGCTGTTCTATACAAGCCAAGATTAAATCTTCCAAAGGAGTTTCTAGCATCGGTAAAATTACTTGTGTTTCGGGATCACCAAAACGACAGTTAAATTCTAAAACCCGAAAATCCCCATCTGGTGAAATCATTAACCCCGCATACAAAATGCCTCGGTAGTCAATGCCTCTGGACTGTAAAGCTGTGATCGTTCTTTCTAACACCTCTGTTTGTACCCGTGCCATTAACTCCGGTGTGGCGATTGGTGCAGGAGCATAAGCACCCATCCCACCAGTATTTTCTCCTGTATCACCTTCGCCGACGCGCTTATGATCTTGAGCAGGTAACAATGGGCGAATGGTTAAACCATCGGTTAGAGCTAAAACAGATACTTCCTGCCCTACTAAACATTCTTCAATGACAACGGAACTGCCAGCAGATCCAAATTGTCCTTGAAAAATTGCCTCAATTGCTTCTTCAGCCTGGGCAATAGTTTCGGCAACTGTAACCCCCTTTCCAGCAGCTAAACCATCGGCTTTAATAACAATGGGCGCACCCTGAGATTGAATGTAAGCTTTTGCCGGGGCTGCTTCAGTAAATACCGCAGCTTTCGCAGTAGGAACTCCGGCTTCCTCCATTAAAGCTTTAGCCCAAGCCTTGCTTGCTTCTATTTGCGCCCCTGCTTTATTTGGACCAAATACCATTAAGCCTTGATTTTGCAGATAATCGGTAATTCCCTGAGCTAAAGGCACTTCTGGACCGACAACTACTAAAGAAATCCCATGATTAATCGCATATTCGCTGATACCAGCAAAATCATCTACTGCTAAAGGCAAGTTTTCACAACCTGGCAAAGTTGCTGTACCACCGTTACCTGGTACGCAAACAAGCTTGTTTATTTTTTCAGATTGTAGCAATTTCCACGCTAGAGCGTGTTCCCGTCCCCCATTACCGATAACTAAAACTTTCACTTATTTCCTCATATCTAAGCAAGCAAAACGAGAATATCTCTGGCATTCCTAAGAGGATGTTTTAAAAGTTTTTAATGTGTAAACAGACCCCTCTCCAAACCTCTCCCCTACCAGGGGAGAGGCTTTAAAACCCCCATTCCCTTGTAGGGAAGGGGGGGAGGGGGGTTAGGTTTTTGGAGATTATGGGTTTCATATAATACTTTTCAAACAACCTCTAAGCACAAAGAACTAAAATCTGCTCAATAACTTGCGGATTAACATCTTTATTTTCCCCCAAAGCTGTCATTCCATGCTTTTCTAAATTTTTGATCACGGCTGGAATAGTTTGTAATCCAATACCATAGTCAGATAGGTGAGTCCGAACACCAACTGATTCAAAGAAATCACGAGTTTTAGTAATTGCTGCATTTACCCGTTCTTCTTCCGAACCACCGCTAATTTCCCAGACTCTATCTGCATATTGTAGAAGTTTTTGCCATTTGCGATCGCGGCGAATTGTTAAAGTGCTAGGTAGTACAACCGCCAAAGTTTGAGCATGATCTAAACCATGCAACGCTGTCAACTCATGACCAATCATGTGAGTTGTCCAATCTTGGGGGACACCAGCAGCAATTAACCCATTTAATGCCATTGTTGCCGACCAAACTAAATTCGCCCTGGCATCATAATCTGTGGGATTTGCTAAGGTTTTTGGTCCTTCGCAAATCAGGGTTTTCAGAATTGATTCGGCCATGCGGTCTTGTAATGGTGCATTGACTGGATAGGTTAAATATTGCTCCATTACATGAGTAAAAGCATCAACAATACCATTGCTAATTTGCCGAGGAGGTAGGGAGAAAGTCGTTTCTGGGTCAAGAACTGAAAATTTAGGAAACACGAAGGGACTAGCGAAAAATAACTTTTCTTGAGTTTCCCACTTAGTCACAACTGAGTTTGTGTTCATTTCCGAACCAGTTGCGGGTAAAGTCAAAACCACCCCCATTGATAAAGCCGCAGTTACGGGTGCGGCTTTTGCTAAAATATCCCAAGGGTCGCCCACAAAAGGAACAGCAGCAGCGATAAATTTAGTCCCTTGACATACTCACCGACCTAAAGGTGCGGTGATTCTTGACGCTTCACCGACTGACGCTAACCGTTGCTAGTCTTACTCTGTCTCTGCGCCCGTTTAGAGTCGTGGCAATGCCCTATCCCGACACTTCGGCTTGGCTCAGTGCAAGCTTTATTTAGATTTTTTGCGGCGTTTTCGTCTCGGTCGTGTTCAGTCCCACAATTCAGGCACTTAACCGACCGAATTTTTAAATCAAGTTTCCCCCATTTGTAGCCACATTCAGAGCAAATTTGGCTAGTCGGTTCCCATCTACTAATAATGTGAAATGTCCTACCAAATTTCTGTGATTGAGCTGCACATAAAGTCCTAAATTCTCTCCATCCCTGAAGACTAATCGCCCTAGCAAGTTTATGATTTTTAATCATGCCCGATACATTCAAATCTTCTAAAACGATAACTTCATTTTCGCTAACTATTTTGGTGGATAGTTTGTGCAAAAAGTCTTTTCGGGTATCAGTTATTTCGTTATGTAGTGTTGCAATTTGAATTCGGGTTTTATTTCTTCGTTGTGAGTCTTTGGGTTGCCTCGCTAGTTTTTTCTGAAGTTTGCGAATCTTCCTATCCAATTTTGAGTAATCGGGGCTTTGGGCTTTTTCTCCATTACTCATAACAGCAAAAGTTTTGATTCCTAAATCAATACCGATACTTTGGTTTTTAGCATCAATATTTACGGGTTTAACTTCTACTACAAAACTGAGAAAATAACGGTTAGCGCAATCCTTTATGACTGTAATAGAGCTAGGAGCGGAGGGTAAATCTCTTGACCAAATCGGGCTAACGTTACCAATTTTGGCTAGATAAACCTCATCCCCTTTGATTGAAAACCCACCGATTCTAAATCGTGCTGACTGCTGATTAGTCTTTTTTTTGAACTTAGGGCGGCCTAACTTTTTACCTTTGCGTTTCCCTTTTAGAGAATCAAAAAAGTTTTTATAGGCAACTCCCAAATCTGCGACCGATTGTTGCAAAGGAATGTTAGAAACATCGGACAACCATTGCCGCTCAACAGTTTTTTTGGCTTGGGTAATAACTAATTTTTGCAAATCGTTATTACTTGGTAATTTTTCTACTTGTTTGCAAATAGCCAGTGCATCATTCCAAACCACGCGAACACAACCAAACAATTGAGCTAAAAGCTTTTGCTGTTGGTCTGTCGGGTAGAAACGGAATTGATATCTGGCTTTCATCGTTAATGATATAATTAGACTGTAAATTAATTATATATTGGTCTACACAAAATGGCAAGTCTCCTCAGAAGAGAAAGACACAGCGTTACGGACTTAAAAATTCATTTGGTCTGCGTTACGAAATATCGTCGGTCTGTGTTCACTGGTGAAAGTATTGATTTAATTCAAAAAACATTTCGTGAGGTGGCTGAAAAAATGAATTTTCAAGTGCTTGAATTCAATTGTGAAGGAAATCACGTCCATACACTAATTGAATATCCTCCTAAATTATCTGTTTCTCAAATAGTAAATGCTCTAAAAGGCGTATCTAGTCGCAGGTATGGAGAGCCAATCAATTATCCAATATTCTTGCACACCTCTAGAAGCATAAAGTTTTAATTTCACTTATTTATCTCGACGTTCATTTTCTCCCCCCGCAGAAAGAACTTCAATTACTAATTCTGGCGCACCTGTTAAATGTCCATCATTATCTAATAAAGTTGCTAAACGTTGATTACTTATCCACACCACATCAGGAATAACATTATCAGCATCAGTAAAAACAATTCCAGGAGTAGTTACAGCTTCCCCTAGACCAGACTAGTTGAATTTGTGAAAATCTCAATGCTATTCAAGATTCTTGCAGATATTCACTATCAACAGCGGTTTTATTAAATTCACCATTCCGCCAACTATCAGCCATATCTTTCATAAAACTAGCGAGAGGAATAGCAACCAATACACCCAATACACCGCCTAATTTTGCGCCTATTAATAAAGAAATGACCACCCATACAGGATTTAAGCCGGTTAAATTTCCTAAAATGCGTGGGGCAATAATATTAGAATTAATTTGGTCAATAGCTACACCTATAGCCGCAACTTCTAATCCTAAGCCAAAATCTTTTAAAGCTATTAATAAACTGACAATACCAACCCCAATACCAGTCCCAAAAGGAAATAAAGAAAATAAACCAATTCCTATCCCGAAAAGGAGTGATAAAGGGACTCGTAAGAGGACAAATGCCAATGTTATAGACACGGCTAAAATAGCACCTAGTGTAGCTTGACCAATGAAATAATTATTAAAATCTTCTCGGAGTAATTCTCGAACTTTTTTAGCAATTTGGGACGGAAACCACAGATAAATTCCATCCCATAAAGCTTCACCATTCAATACTAGATAAATAGTCAGAACTATGGCTATTAGTAAATTAAATAAATTTCCAATAGTATCAAAAGCAAAACCGAGAATTTTTCCAGTCAAAGATTGTAGTTGACTAGATATTTTTCCTAAAAATTCACTAGCTAATCCACTTAAATTTACTGGTAACTGCTGGGTAGCTGCCCAATTTTGCAAAGCTTCTATTTGTTGAGTTCCCGATTCAATCCAATAGGGAAGAAGATTAGCTAACTCATTCAGTTGTTCCAGAATAAGTGGTAAGAGAATAACACCTACAGCACCTAAAATAATAATAGATAACAGTAATACTACGACAACTGCTAAAATGCGAGGTACTCCACGTTTTTGGAGCAGTTTAATCGGATAATCTAGCACAAAAGCTAAGAGAATAGCGACAGAGATAACACTGACTAAAGGTTGAAAGTAGTTAATAAATTGAATTAATAGCCAACCATTCAGAAGAATAACAGGAAAGGCTAATCCTATATTTAACCATTTAGGTAGATTTGGTAGATTGTTTACTGGCTGCATGGAATTTATTAATAGTCTAATTTTTGCAAAATTTCTGGAAAACTTTAAAGGGTCTGTAAATCGAGTAATCGAACTATAGGTTTTTGATAAAATCCAGCATTATTTTCTGAGGTAAACTTGCTAAAGGTCTTACTTCTCCTGCTTTTAGAGAATAACATTCACCTCTATAGATATCTTCTGCTGTTAACAAATCTAGATCCCAACCTTCAGAAAGAACAAGTTGATTTACTGTTATTAACAATGGTGCTTGAAATACATAACGAACAGCTTTTTCATCGCTATAAATTCCAAATTGAGTAAAGTCAGTTAACTCATAACCAATTTCTTCCATAACTTCTCGCTGAACTGCTATTTCTGGAGTTTCTCCAGGTTCGATATGTCCACCAAACAAAGCCCAACAACCAGGAGCGATAATATTAGGAATGTTATCCCGCAATTGCATCAAAAATTTATTTTCTCGATAGAGAATGGTAACGGCTACATGAACTAATTGATTATTCATAAATTATTTTTCCTCTAAATAAATTTCTCCGTATTCTTTGCCAGCTAAAGGGACACTTTTGTACTGCACATTACCCTTCAATACTACCTGTTCTCCAACTTGAAAATTGCCTTGATTAGTGATAATCCAGATTTTTCCAGTTGAGTCGTTGATTTGATATGCTTTTTTCTGAATTAAAGGAGCAATCTTTTCTATTTTACCTTGAATGTAAACTGTAGTGTCCTGATTTTGTTTGGTAACTTTTTGAATCTGTGTTACATTCACACCAATATTTAAATTTTCAAGATTGATCCTAGAATTGCCTTCTTTACCACAGGCATAAAGTCCTGTTAATAGGGAAAAAGATAATCCCAGGTGAAGTAATCCCCTGGTAGAAATTTTTGTTTGTTGCATTATTGGCAATTTTATATTTTATCTCCAGTTTATATAAGTGGCTTGCTATTTATTATTTATCATAATACTGTTTTGTCCAAAAAAGATAGTGATTTTGTGAAAATAATGAAGACATGAATAAATTTTCATTGGTATCTCCAGTTATAGGCATTATTGTATTTTTTATTTTCAGGTAAGTTCTTTTTGGATTTGATGACTTTTTATGTAATTAACTAAGTTCGTAATTTAGTCCAATCTACTGGGAGGTTGATTATGCTTAAAAAACTATAGGTTTCCACTTGGAAGGGGGTTAAATATTTGTTATTGCCAGATTCAGGAGTTGACAATAAACTCTTTATAGTCATGGTAAATTAATATAGGTAAATACTATAGCGGTATGCAGTTAAATGAAATTCTAATTTCAATCATAGAAGCTTAGACTGAAAGTAATTTAGTTCTGACTACTAACCGCTGAAAGCTGCTATATGCCTTTACAGTCGTTCGGGAATTAGGTATGGTTTGAGACGTGAGAAAATGAGTTCATAAAATCGGTAGTAGCAAAATTTGACAATATGAGTGGTAAATTAATTGTATTTGAAGGGGTAGAAGGTTGTGGTAAAACTACTCAGATGCAACTGTGTTCTCAGTGGCTAGAAAGTTTAAATATATCTGTGGTGCTGACTCGTGAACCGGGGGGAACAGAGTTAGGAAAGGATTTACGGATGTTATTATTGGAAAAGTCACTTAATAAGCCCGTGGGGGAAGTGACGGAACTGTTATTGTATGCTGCGGATAGGGCGCAACACATTGAAGAGGAATTAAAACCTAATTTAGCCATAGGGAAGTATATTTTGTGTGATCGCTATACTGATTCTACTATTGCCTATCAAGGTTATGGCAGGGGTTTAAGTATGAGTATAATTAATCAACTTAATCAAATTGCTACTGGTGGTTTAGCTAGTGATTTAACTATTTGGTTAGATGTAGATGTGGAGATAGGGCTGTCTCGCAAACGTGGACAAGCTAAATTAGACAGGATTGAACAAGAAACAATTGCTTTTCATCGGCGGGTACAGCGGGGATATACGGAGTTAGCTGTATCTTATCCGTCTCAGATTGTACGGATAGATGGGAATAATAGTCAAGAAAATGTGCAACAAAGTATACAGGAAATTTTACATAATCGCCTGTTTTCATAATTTATGTTCTCACCATTAGTCGGACAACAGCAAGCAGTAGAATTACTAACTCAGTCTGTTAAACAAAATCGAGTTGCACCTGCTTATATGTTTGTAGGTGCAGATGGTGTAGGTAGAAGTTTAGCAGCCCGGTGTTTTATTGAATTACTTTTTTCCAGTTCTGTAGCACCTGATCAAATTCCCCTTTTACAAAATCGGATTCGTCAAAGAAATCATCCGGCTTTATTGTGGGTAGAACCAACTTATCAATTTCAAGGACAAAGACTTACACCAGCAGAAGCAGCAGAAAAGGGCGTTAAACGCAAAGCCCCACCAGTGATTCGTTTGGAACAAATTCGAGAAATTACGCAATTTCTTTCTCGGCCACCCTTGGCAGCAGAGAGAAATATCATAGTCCTAGAACAAGCGGAAACAATGGCGGAATCTGCGGCTAATGCGTTGTTAAAAACTTTGGAAGAACCGGGAAAAGCGACATTAATTTTAATTGCCCCTTCACCAGAATCTGTGTTACCAACTTTAGTATCCCGTTGTCAAAAGATTCCTTTTTATCGGTTGGATATTGCTGTGATGAGTCAGGTATTGACGCAAACAGGAAATGCCGAAATTTTGCAACATCCAGAGGTTTTAAATATAGCCGCAGGTAGTCCAGGAAATGCGATTTTATCTTATCAACAATTACAAAAAATTCCTAGCGAGTTCATCGCCCAGGTGAAAAAAACCCCGACTTCTTACCGTCATGCTTTAGAATTAGCCAAGAAAATTGATAAAGAATTAGATACTGAAGCTCAATTATGGTTAATTGATTATCTGCAACAATACTATTGGCAACAAATACATGAACCAAAAATTATTCAACAGTTAGAAAAAACTCGGAAACATTTACTTTGTTATGCCCAACCTCGCTTGGTTTGGGAATGTGCGTTTTTAGCTTTATTTCAGATATCGCAAATATAGTTAATTTCTGTAGTTAATTTCTGTTGACAATTTCCTTCCTGGGAATATTCATAACCCCTTTGAAACTAGCAACTTCACCTGCAATACTTTTGTTGACTTCTAATGAGGTACAAACTTGAATTATGAAACTCTTGTAGTGCGGGCATACTTCGACCCTTCGACAGGCTCAGGGCATCGCAAGCTCAGTACAAGTCTTGCCCGCGTGAGCGAGACGCTCACACTACAGTCCATCATTTTTATCCTGAGAGGTTGTTTGAAAAGTATTAGATGAAACCAACAATCTCCGAAACCTAACCCCCCTTCCCCCCTTCCCTACAAGGGAATGGGGGTTTCAAAGCCTCTCCCCGCGTCGGGGAGAGGTTTGGAGAGGGGTTTATTGATACATTAAAAACTTTTCAAACATCCTCTGACAGACTACTAGTCAATGTCCTGGAAAAGTGCTGACACATTATCTTTTTTAAGTATTAATACGCTAGTAAAAATTCTGAATATATGAAATTTATGGTTACGATATTTTTTTAAGTATTTTTAATGTTTTATTAACAATTATTGTTACAGAATTGATAGTGTTTTCATGTAGAATCATCTTTGACGGAAAATTTAACGTACCAAGTGATTAATCATGAGAAATTGGCAGCATAAATTATTTTTGGGCTTACTTTGTTGTGCATTTTTAGTTTTTGGATGGCAAACTAGGGTATTAGCTGAAGGAATGACTAGCTATAGTACACCCGTAGCAAAAACCCAATTATCACAATTAGAAGTAACTCAAAATGTCTATGATTATCTATTGCAGTATCAACCAGAAACTTATAATATTCTGACAAAAAAATTGGCAGAAAGTATTGAAGATGCTAAACAACCATTAGCAGATGAAGTAGTGAATAATCTTTTGGCTTTATCTCCAAATAATCCACAGGTTAAATGGAGAGAAAATAATGGCAAAATAGAATATTTGATGTCAACTTGGAAATATACAAGTAGCCCAAGTTCAGATTGGCCAATAGGTACAAAAAAACTGCTACCTTATCAAACTTGGTTTACAGCAGTTCCACAAGTGAAAGAATTTTGTCAGAAATATCAAGCTATTGATAGCAATATTCCTGATAATGTTGAACTTTCATTGCGGTTACAACAGTATTTGGGATTAATCTTAAATAAATATTCTACGAAAACCCATTTTGTCGAAATGTGGGTAAAAGCAGAAGATCTAACTAGACCATGTATTGATGCAGAAATTAACGATGCTAGTTGTAATCTTTTACCTTTACCTGTTCCTGATAGTAGTCCTGTAGTCAAGGCAATATATACCAATTCCTACACCAATGCTAAAAAGGAATATTATCCTTGGTCTGGTTTAGGTTATACTTATGACTGGGGAAATTCTCAAAAACCTCATCAAGGACCCAGTGAGTTTATTATTAACCCCACTCCAGAGAAACCTGTAGAGGTGGAAGTTGCTTCTGTGACACCTACGCAAGAATACTGTCGGAATCAGATTTTACAATAAAATATCTAGTCGGAAGGGATGATCAAAATTTTCCTATATTTTGATCATCCCTTGTTTTTTTATCAATTAGGGTTAGCTAACAATTGTTAGCTTTTGTTAGCTTTTTTGGATCGGATTCAATAGAATTAATTTCTTGCAAAGTTTGCCACCCAGCATACCACTGGGAATTATCTTGCAATAATTTAGCATTTAACCAAAAGCGCACTTGAGGATCACAAGCTGCTACCATTTCTGCATATACCCATTTACCCTGATTTTTACGGTTAACAACCTGAAAATGTCGCCAGCCATCAACTTTTTGTTGTGCAGTCCATTTAGAACCCAGTAGGTAAGGAAATTTTTGTTTTTTAGTCATTTGTCAATTGTTAGTTGTCGGTTGTCGGTTGTGAAGAACTTTCTTTTTTCACCCCTTACCCGTTACCTATTACGCATCATTTATTAAGTTTTATATCAGGTATTTTCTAATTTAAAAATATTTACTAATTCAGCAGTGATGATGACTATGAGAATGTTGTTCCCTCCGATACTTCAGATCGTGAACTTTTTTCTTTATTGTCAGATTTTTATCTCAATTCAGTAAAAGTTCAACCCAGAAATGCTGAAGAGGAATTAGACTTGATGATTGTATCAAACATTTTACCTCTCAGGATGGGTTTATGGCTTTCTTTGATAGTTTTACCGATTCGATCAAACAAAAGTGGCTGCAATTCTTTCAAGCTAATCGTGAATGGATTACGCTTCAGATGACTGTTGAATCAGTTTATACCCCTGATGGCGGCAAGCGACCTTCTTCTTACCTTATCCTGGGAGTTATTAATGCTCTAGAACCGAAATTGGCCCAGCTAATGCTTCCCTTTGCCAAACTGAATCCAGATGCGGATACTTTAATTGAAGTTCTGAATTTACATTTTGACCCCGATATTGCCCTTGGTAATCGTCTCAGTCCTACAGTAGAACCACAGATGTACTCCCGTCAGCAGGCTGTGGTCATGGTGGATGGACCTGAACCAGAAGCGGAATCTTTCTCAATCCCTGAAATGAGTCTGAATGAGTTGGGAAACGAAACACAAGCGACTTGGGCTGTAGAACAAGATGATGATGGCTTTGGTGATATTTCCTTATCTGATGAAGATATTGCCCATGACTCAGAAGCAATGGGTAATTTTGGTCATGTTTCCTTTACTTCCATGTCTTTAACTGATGAAAGCAATGATCAGAGCCTTAATAGCCTCACTTCAGTTGGTGAAAATCCCTTTGGGGAAATACCTGATCATGCTTTGACTGGGCTGAATACATCTGCAGAAAATGGATTTGATGATGTAGTTTCGGACATCTGGGGTGATGAAACTTCGTTTCAGAATGGTGACGACAATTTGGAAGAACTGCCATCTGAGGTTTTTAATGAATCAGAAATGGCTCGTCTCTTCCCCAACAATTAATTGTTGAAGGTGGGCGAGAGGAAGCAGGGGATCAGGGGGCTTTCTATCAGGGTGAAAACCTGTTTTTAGTACCCATTCCCCAATACCCAATCATCTACTTTCCAATTTCCAAAAATTCAGAATTGTGGAAAAACCTGATAATTACAATCAAATTTAACGGATTTATGAATTGAAACCTGATTTGGTAATTACTGGTATGGCTCATGCTAAATATTTTACTTTTCGTTACATATTACTCTTCGAGAAGCCGCTCCGCGTCTACGGTTTTTTTCCGTTCACCTACTTAGTATTTATTGATAAACAATTTGATTGGAACAAAGTTGATGAGTCCATTGTAGCTGCTATCAAAAATGCAAATACTACTGCCGAAAATTTTGCGGCAACAAAATTTATTTTTAATATATCGAATACCCCTTTTTACAACTCTCTCAAAATATGGCAAATAAATATTATTAATCTGGCAATAAACTCAATTTATCTCTTTTATGAAAGTTGCCACATAAGCTCATAGAAAATACATTATTTGATCAAGTTGACAAAAGAAACTCAACAATCAATTATATGATACTGTTGGGTTTCGCTTTTGAATGATACTGTTTTTTTCGGGCTACGCATCTTTGAAAAATATCTTTTTCTTGACTGAGCTTTAAACTGGTGAAACTTGAGTTTCTTATCTGTTCCCTGTTCCCTATTCCCTGTTCCCTTTTTTGTAATGTAAATTTTGGAAAATTTAGATGTGTTCCTTGATGCTGAAAAAATAGCAAGTAAACCAGTTAAATTAGTCAAGATGCTAGTGGCTGTAAAAGCAGTCAAACTCCTATTCAACGTAAGTTCATTGAATAAGAAAGTTGTAGAATGAACAAATAACTCATCATTTGTTCAATTATTAATTAATATTCATCAATACACTATGACGAGCAGCGAACTGGAGCGGTACTACAGAATTTTAGAATTAGAGCTAGGGGCCACACTTGAAGAAATCAACCAGGCTTATAAAGATTTAGTGTTTGTTTGGCACCCGGACCGCCTCCCCAAAGACAACCTGCGCTTACAAAACAAGGCACATGAGAAGCTGAAATTATTTAATGAAGCTCGTGATAAATTGCGCTCTTTCCGGAATAAACAGCCCACTCCCGCTTATTCTCCACCACCTCAAGCCGATAAACCATCATCTACATACTCTTACTCACCACAAAAAACCTATCAACAACCACAGGCAAATTCAGATTTAAGTGGTAAAGATTTTAGCCGCGCTAATTTGAGTAATCGGGATTTATCAGGAAGAAACTTGAGTTATGCAAATTTAAGCGGTTCTAATCTCAGTGATACTTTTATGCACAAGGTGATTCTCAGAGGTGCGGATTTGTCAGAAGCCAATTTATTTAGAGCTAACTTACTGTTAGCAGATTTAAGAGATGCCAACTTACGCTCGGCTAATTTGATTGGTGCGGATCTTAGCGGTGCTGACTTGCGGGGTGCTGACTTGACAGGGGCGAGAATTCGTTCAGGCGATCGCCTGCTGGTAAAATTAATTGGTGCTAAATTAACTGGAGCAATCATGCCAGATGGTATAATTCATAACTAAAAACGACTTCAGAGGATAAAAAGTAAAAAAGTAAGTTAAAATTACTTACAAACTAAATCACCAGTGAGTAACAGTTCATAGCCACTGAAATTAATAATATAGCCATACTCCATAATATGTGAGAGAATCTATTTCCTGCTGCTTGAGTGCATCAGTCAAGTTTAAATAGAAAATAGGGCTGCTATATTCACCAAATTTAATTATCAATGTGGCTTCCTGCTCCCGTTATACATCTGAATAGGTAGGAAAATTTAAAGTTAGACTAATACTTATTAGCCAAAAGCTTCTGGATTCCTGTACTATTGATGATTGACTGGTAATTGTTAAAAATAAATTATTTTAGTTCTATTAATGATCATGAACATTGCAATTATTGGCTGTGGTTATGTCGGTTGTGCCGTTAGCAAATATTGGCAGTCAAATAGTAATTTTATGCTGACGGCAACTACCACTAATCCCCAAAGGATATCTACTTTAGAAGCAGTAGCACAAAGGGTTATTGTCACTTCAGGTAATGATCTAGAAAGCTTGAAAGCTGTATTAAAAAATCAAGAAGTTATCTTATTAAGTGTCGGCGCAAAAACCGCTGATTCTTATGAAGAAACTTATGTAAACACTGCCAAAAATCTAGTTTCTCTCCTCCCCCAATTTCCTAATATTCACCAAGTAATATATACAGGTAGTTATTCAATTTATGGAGATAGAAACGGTGTATGGGTAGACGAAGAAAGCCCACCAGCACCAGCTAATCGCAATTCTCAACTACTGCGAAAAACAGAAGATATATTATTAACAGCAAATAATGACAATACCCGCGTTTGTATTTTACGTTTAGGAGGTATTTATGGACCCGGTAGAGAACTGGTAAAACTATTTAGTAGAGCGTCAGGAACAACCCGTCCTGGTAATGGGGAAGATATCAGCAATTGGATTCATCTTGATGACATTGTTAGTACAATAGAATTTGCTCGTGAGCAGCGCTTACAAGGTATTTATAATCTTGTAGATGATAGTCATCTCACGAATAAAGAATTACTTAATAATGTGATGACAAAAAATAATTTACCTAATGTTATTTGGGATGCAGATAATAAAAATACCCGCCCATATAATGCCTGGGTGTCCAATCAAAAACTGAAAGATGCTGGATATCAATTCATTCATCCTCACATGATTTTTTAGTTACTATTAAAAATTGCCATCATGTCATCATCTACAATCAGCAACTCCACAGCATCTCCAACCCAGTATTATAGTTGGCAAAACTACCGCTGTGCTTATGAAATTCATCAACCTCTCAATTCTACTGCTTCAGGTATTCCGTTACTTTTAATTCATCCTATCGGAGTAGGATTATCACGGCAATTTTGGCAGCGATTTTGCCGAGAATGGTATGATAAAAAGCACCAAAATCTTATTTATAATCCCGACTTATTGGGATGTGGTGAAAGTGATATGCCAGCTTTAGCGCATACACCAATTAACTGGGCAAAACAGTTAGAACACTTCTTGCAAACTGTGGTTAAACAACCCGTTATTATCGTAGTCCAAGGAGCTTTATTACCCGTTGCCATTGAATTAGTGAAACTGGAAAAAGACTTAATTGCTGGGTTAGTATTATCTGATCCTACATCTCGTCCAGTTATTACTAAAAATGCCCCCAAATGGCAACAGAACTTACTTTGGAGCATTTTTACATCTCCCATAGGTAATGCTTTTTTCCGCTATGCCCGTACCCGCAAATTTTTATATTCTTTCTCTGTTGAAAAATTGTTTGCTGTTAGTGAAAACGTTGATGATGAATGGCTAAATACTCTCATAGCAGATGCTAAAAATATGCGAGGGCGTTATGCTGTATTTGCTTTTTTAGCGAGATTTTGGCAAAGAGATTACAGTAGTGATATTGCCTCAATTTCGCACCGGACATTATTGGTTGTGGGAGAACAAGCTCGCGGTATTAGTAAAGAAAGTAAACCAGAAGCTCCCGACGAACGATTAGCATATTATCTGAATTGCTTACCTCAAAGTCAGGGAGTAAAAATCATTGGCAAAAATGTCATGCCCTATGAATATACTCAGGCATTTGTTGAGGCAGTATCTCCATTTATAGCTGATATTTCCTGATAATCTAAGATGAGATTTTTAACTTACCTTTGGGGGTTAAAGTCCCCTGCTTCTACAAGCAGCGGGTTTTGCGTCGGGGTAAAATCCCCGTTGCAAAACGTCATTCTAAATTCTAAATTCTGCATTCTTTTAATTGCCACTGCTATTTGAAATTTCATGATTTATGCACAGTAGGAGTTAAGCTGATTAAATCATCAATATTCCGTTTCATTGTTATGCAAATTGCGTCTAAAGGTAAGTCATTTTCATCATAACCAAAGGGATTTTCTATTTCTAAACCAATGGCTTCAATACCTAATAACGTAAAGCTAACCAAAGCAGAAATTAACCCAGTCCACCAGCCAAGACTCTGAACTATTTGAAATGGCAAGAGGAAGCAATACAGTAATAATAATTGTTTAAGGTGAATAGCATAAGCTAGAGGCATTGGTGTTCTTAAAATTCGTTCACAAGAACCTAAATTATCTACCAAGATATTTAATAATTCCTGTAGAGATGTCAATTGATAACTATTAATGCAATGACGATTGTATTGCTGTTGTAAATAATCGCTAATCCAAAAAGCTACTTCTAAAGGAGGATTATTCATAATCTTTAATTTTATATAGTAAGAGTCTGGCATTAATTCTTCTAAATCATTATTGATAGGCTCACCTCGTAAATGTAGTTTTGTCGCTACGCCAAAAGCCACAAGTAAGTTTAAGGCATCAATTTTATTATTTTTATCCTCTGGTTCTTTTTCATCAATAGATACCCATATTTGTCTGGCTAAATTACGGGTAGTATTGACTATTGCCCCCAGCATTTTCTCCCTTCCCAAAAGCGATCATAAGCTGTATTCGTGCGAAATACTAATAATAAACCTAAAACAATACTGGGAATAACAGTCCCTAAAATTGGCTGAGAAACGGGAATTTGAAGATGATAAAGTAGAGAAATTAAAACTCCAAAAGCACCACATAACAGCACCCGTTTGTAGATAGCAGCAATGACTGAACCTTTAATTTGTAGAGCGGTTTCAAACCATTGCGGTTTTTTCTGTACCATAAAACTCTCTGATATATTCAATATGAAATCCAAGTAGGTGGGCGGAGGAAAATCAAAATATATTTCGTTTTGGGGAATGGCTAAAACTCAACCACAATAACGCATAGAGGCAAATTTACATATTGTTACAAGTTTTGTTTATCTCCCGTCCACTTACTTAATATACAGGCAATTGTTACACCTACAAATACCTAATTAACGTTTTAAAATACCTGGCGACAAAAGCACCGCCAGGATAATATTAATGACCAGCTTCTTGAATTAAACTATCCAACTCTTGCTGCATTTTGCTTTTGACTAATTCATAGCATTCGTTCACATAAATGCGATCGCTTGCGGCTTCTTTTCCATACCTTGCAAACACAATCGGGGGACAAACCCTAGTATAGATAGGCACGGGCAAAGGAATATTCGGCCAAGGTCCAAAAGCCAATCCCCAAGGTAATCCCAGATAAACAGGAAACACCAAAGGATCTATCCCAAACAGCCAAGGCATCCCCATTTTATGAAATTGCTGCATAATTTCATATATGTCAGCCAAGACAATCAGAGTATCATGTGATCCCCAGGAAATTGCTGGTATAATCGGGACATTTTCCCGGAGTGCCAACTTAATAAACCCCTTCCGTTGGGCAAAATAAATTTTATCCCGCATTGCATGGGGTCGAAACACATCCTCAGCGCCACCAGGATAGACTAAGACACTAGCACCAGCCCGCAAGGCCTTGTAAGCCATTTTCGGATGCGCTCTCACTGCACCAGCCTTCATCGCCATTTCCGCCGCCGGTGGCAACACATCCCAAACTTTAGGGTGCATCAAGCCATAAATCGGTCTTTTCACACTAAAGCGACGTAACCAATCATATAACATCATGGATGTGTCCGGAGAAGCCAGTCCGCCATTATGAGAACCGACAATGAGAATTTTCTCATCTGGGACATTTTCCCAGCCACTGGTTTGGACTCGAAAATAGAAATTATATAACAAGCCTAGTATAGGCATCATAGACTCGATGAACTTTGGATCTCGTTGATCCAAAGACCACCCTGTGTTAGTGTTTTGAGGATGTTTTAGTTTGAACATCAGGAAATTTTATAAGAAAATAAGCTGAAAACCCCGGAATTGACACCTAAAAATCCAAAAAGTTTTTAGGTGTCAATGTCTTTTAAGACGGGGATGAAAGCCATCTAGGGGATTTATCCCCCAGTGACGATTAGTGTTACACTATTTGTAACAGGAAGGGTAATCAACCTGTCTAAAAACCTAACTGCCTAACGGCTTTTCTGTACCTTGACAATTAAATCTATGCGGTTCTACTGCATTGTTCTAGTTTCCTCCTAGCAGTAGGTAAAAGATTTATAGGAACTAGACGAATCAGAATTTTGAAACTTTCTCGTTTCAAGTTAAACAGGACTTGCAGTCATGCAACTACGGTCGGACAGACCGAAAGTTAACGCTTGGGGAGAGTCCCACCTCTGAGCTAGATAACGCAAGGAATCTAGTTTAAGTGGTCTCGTTGAACCAAGAATCCTCGTGTCTTTAGACCGGGGAGTGTCAACAGGATTTATACGGATGGAACAACCCGTTGTTTTTCAGTTTTATCCAGCCTAACGCAATCCTCCCATTCTTTCCCGCACTCTGAAGCAGTAATTCAGATATAAGTAGTCGTGCAAAATAAATTTCAGATTGAGGAGAGGGAACAGGAAAGGAATACAGAGATTTCTGTTTATGAAAAAAATGTGCAATTAATTTTGTTCAGTTACTTGCATGATACTTTTTAGGCATCCTCTCCGCCTCCAAATATTCTTAATTTAGTCAATTACAGCCTTAGTTTTGAAAATATCCCATAGGAACTCCATCTGATTGCCTTCGTCTTGAGAATATAGACTATTCAAGATTACTATATGCATAAATTGCGTTCTCAACATTTAAGGTCATAGAAATAACATGAAAACTTTCAGGATATTTACAGTTGTTCCCGTCGGGTTAACCATGAGTTTATTGCTGACTCAGTCCGGTTTTGCCCAACCCCCACAACCCCCAACTACTAAAATTAAAAATCCTCTTGATATAGACCCCATAACTTTAACTGGTATCTCTGGAGGACAGGCAAAAACTGATTGCGGGTATACTTCCACTGCACCCAGTCAAGTGATTGAAGTGACAGAGCCACTACCTTATCTACAGTTAACAGTAGAGGCTGAAGGACAGCCAACACTATTGGTTGAGGGACCAGGAGGGCGCTTCTGTGTACTCAGTAATGATGATATTGCGAATAAACCAAAACATTCTGGCTACTGGACAGTAGGCAAATACTCAGTGTATGTGGGTGAATTGTCGAAACAAAAGTACAACTATACCATTTCCATTTCACAACACCAAAAATAGCGATTTTAGCTTTGTCTCCCCAATCCTATCCAGAAATTTAGATTTTGAGAGTCTAACATATCGTATTTTTGGCAACAAATTGGACTCCTAACATGATATTGGTATTACAGTGACTCAATAAAATCTTTGAGGGGAAATATGTTTAAAAGACTAATTGGTGTTGTTGTTGCTACTATTTTGCTGACATTACAGATGGTTGTCGGTACTGCAACAGCAATGCAACTAGATGAAGCTATCCGTACGGTGCCATTAAATGATCAAGGTAATACCGTCGTTCTCAGTTTAAAACAAGTCAAAGAAGGCAAAAGACTCTTTAATTTTGCTTGCGCTCAATGCCATGCTGGTGGTGTAACTAAGACTAACCAAAACGTGGGACTTGACCCAGAAGCTTTGGCAGGAGCTTTACCTAAACGCAATAATATTGTAGGTTTGGTGGACTATATCAAAAATCCCACTACCTATGATGGTGAAACCGAGATTTCTGAAATCCACCCCAGTATCAAGAGTGCGGATATTTTCCCACAAATGCGAAATCTGACGGAAGATAACTTGGTGGCTATCTCTGGACACATTCTCCTCCAACCAAAAGTTGTTGGGACTAAATGGGGTGGCGGTAAAATTTATTACTAAATTATTCCCGTAGGCTTGATTCTATAGGTAGGGGTTTAGCACTGCTAAACCCTTACAAATCTAGGATATTCTAGTTACAGCACTTTCCGGTGTTATGAGGTATATATCCAGCGGGCAAGACTTGTACTGAGCTTGTCGAAGTATGCCCGCACTACAAGAGTTTCATGATTCAAGTACCTCATTAGAGCGAAATCTGCTGTATGACCTGATAGCTAAATGCTGACTTAAAAACTAATTTCTCAGTTGTACAGGCATAGCTAAATAGGTCATTTTCAAACCACCCAAAGGCGTGAAAATTACTGGAGTTAAACTTTGATTTAAGTGCATTTGAATTTCTGAAGATGGTAATTCCTTCAAACCTTCCATCAGATATTTGACATTAAAAGCAATGTCTATATCTTCTCCAGATATTTGGGCTGGCATTGATTCTGTACCACTACCAACATCTTGCGCTTCACAAGATAAAGTAATTTCTTGATTGGCATGATCAATACTGACTTTGACAATATTATTTTTCTGATCTGCTAATACAGCAATTCGTTCCAAAGTGCTGATAAATTGCTTTCTTTCTAATGTGACTTGGCGTTCAAATTGCCGAGGAATTAATTGCCGATAAGCGGGATATTGTCCTTCTAAAGTGCGGCTGGTTAACCGTTGATTTTGCCAAGCAAAGACAACTTGCCCTTGATCAAGATAGACAGCTACAGTTTCTTCTGATGTAGAATTATGTCCTAACATCCGTTGTAGCTCTCGTAATGCTCTTGCAGGTACTGTCACCTCTACCTGTTCGCTTCCCTCCACAGGACGCTCATTAGTAGTTTCCAAAACTGCTAAACGGTGTCCGTCCGTGGCTGCAAATTCTAAAGTATCTTGTTTCAGGGTTAAATGTACACCTGTGAGGACTTGCTTGGTTTCATCTGAACTGGTAGCAAATAAAGAACCTTTCAACCCTTCAATTAGTGCCGCAGTAGTAAGATGAATTGCTTCGGCGTTTTCAATCACTGGTAATTCAGGAAACTCCTCTGCCCCCATAGCCCGCACTTGATAACGTCCGCTTTTGGGTTTGAGAGTAACAATTATACCTTCTCCAGTATTATCTCCTGATTGGTCATCAAGGGTAATTTCCCCTTCTGGTAAGCGAGAGGTGATATCTACAAGCAGTTTGGCAGGGAGAGCAATTGTCCCACCTTCTAATACCTCGGCAGTAAAACTGGTACGGATACCTAAACTGAGGTCAAAAGCCGTTAAACTGACTTGATTAGTTTCGGCATCTGCTTGTAATAAAATATTGGCAAGGACAGGGTGAGTTGGTCTGGACGGGACTGCACGACTGACGAGGGAAAGATTGCTACTAAGATCACTTTGAGAACAGATTAATTTCATCTTTAAAATAAATAATCAAAAGAATGGGTAATTGGTAATTGTAATTGGTAATGGGTAATTGGGTGATTAACCGATTTCCCCATTACTTCGTAATCCTAACTGCTCAAAGCCTTGATAAACCGTTGCAAACTCTTAAACACACTGGGTTTTCTCGTAGGTGTAGCGTCCGTAGTGTTTTCCCTTTGTCCCCCCATGAGAATCGCGTCTAATTCATCACCGGAGGGTTTTTTAGGGAGTTCGGCAACTTTTTGATATTCACCCGCTGTTTCTAGCCATACTTCCCATAGTCCAGGGTAGCAGCGGAAAAGGGCAGATTCATCATCTACAGGACGGATATAGTAACAAGATTCGATGGTACTAATGAAGCGACGACGGGTTTCTCTGGCTGTGTAACCAATACCAACTACGCTGGAATCTTCTAGCCTGGGTGTTAACATGATGACGGGACGTTCCCCAATCAGTTCACACAACTTTTCTAATTGTGGGACTTCTACGGAGGTGGGAGCAATAAATAGGAAAATTTCATCTTCTGGCTGAATTTTCGCTTCTAAAGATGCAGCCCTACCTGTACCAATATCGGAAATTTGGAATTGGGCATCTGTCCAATCACGACGGGCTAATGCAGCCGCACCAGCATCAGCAAAGAAGACTTTGAGACGGGATTCATATTCAGTGAACAGGGGAAGAAACTGTTCTGCAACTGTCATGAATTTGAGTTCTGGAAATAATAACTCAACTTGAATCCGAGTCATACCATCAGCTAAAGCTGATTTTACCGCTTCAGTTGATTGAGCGATCGCATCTTCTAGGGTTTTGGGTAGTTCAGCCATAGTTTACAAAGTCTCTATATCAATCTTTAATTATCTCACTATAGTTATTATTAAGAGTTGTTTCTAAAGTTATTTTCTGCAAACCTTTTTCTAAAGCTACTGAAAAACAGATAAGATCCGAGTAATTAGCACATTGTCTGACATGATTTTCAATGACGCGATTTATTCATGACCAATTTTCAAAGGACTATTTAGAAGAATTACTCAAACCCTATGGAGAAATTCAAGCACCTAGTCGCGTTGCGGCAGAAGTTCGAGAAATAGATGTATTATTTTCGCCTTTTTCTCCACAAAATCCTAGTTTAAAAATATTAGGGTTATTGGGGAAGATAGCCACTAAACCTGCAATCTTTGAACCTTTTCGCAATCCAGCAGCCAAAGAAGAAATATGTGATTGTCTGTTAAAATTACTGGAAGTGCGGAGTGCATTACAACGAGAAGCAAACCGCAATAAAACTTCTATTCAAAATATAGAAGTCCCGCAATTATGGATTCTCACTCCTACTGCATCTTCCACTATCCTCTCAGGATTTGGTGCAACTCAAAAACCAGACTGGGTTGCAGGAGTACATTTTTTACCTGAGTATTTACGGACAGTCATCGTTGCCTTGCATCAGTTACCATGTACTCAAGAAACATTGTGGTTGAGAGTATTGGGACGTGGCACAGTTCAAAAACAGGCAATTGATGAATTAGCAGCACTACCGGCAAATCATCCATTTCGGAAAGTGACGCTAGAATTGCTATACAACCTCCAAAAAAACTTGAACATTAATCAACAAATAGAAACAGATGATAGGGAGTTAGTGATGAGATTAGCACCGCTTTATCAAGAAGACAGAGAAAAAGCTAGACAAGAAGGAAAACAACAAGGACAGCAACTAGGAGAACAACAGATAATTCTCCGGTTATTAAAGCACCGATTTGGGGAACTTGAATTATCTTTAATAGGGCAAATTCAAGGATTATCTACTGATGAATTGGAGTCATTAGGAGATGTATTATTAGATTTTTCAAAAGTTGGTGATTTAGAAGTTTGGTTAAGGGAAAAAGCCAGCCAACAATAGTGATTCTCTAATTATTGAGAATGACACATCTGGTAAAAAAGTAGAGACGTTCCATGGAACGTCTTTACAAAGGTTTTAGAAAGCGTATATTTAATTCCTTCTGGAAATTAACTTCATACTAAACATAGTTTCAGATTTAACAATAATTCTGCTATGATGGTTGACTGTGGCATTTGCTCCTAGTCTTGGTGCTTACCGCCCATTTAGCATTTTAAACCATTCGTCCGCCTAAGACTGAAGCCGTGAGTGGCGACAGGCCGATGTTATTTTTGGAGTTCTATGTCTTTTTCTAATCTCGGCTTGTCCCCGGAAATTGTCCGTGCTGTCACTGAGCGAGGATATAATCAACCCACACCAATCCAGAAACAGGCTATCCCTGTGGTATTGGCTGGTGGTGATATTATGGCTGGAGCGCAAACTGGTACAGGCAAAACTGCCAGCTTCACTTTGCCGCTGTTACATCGGTTATCTGCAAATAAGAACGTTCCCAGTCATTCTACTGGATTTTCCCCAATTCGGGCGTTAATTCTGACACCTACCCGTGAACTCGCTGCACAGGTGCAAGAAAGTGTCCGTGATTATGGTAAATACTTAAATCTGAATTCAATGGTGATGTTTGGGGGAGTCAGTATTGGTCCCCAAAAACAGAAATTGCGAACCCGCGTAGATATCTTGGTTTCAACTCCAGGACGATTGTTAGATCATGTTCAACAAGGGACTCTGAACTTGTCCCGTGTGGAAGTGTTGGTACTGGATGAAGCAGACCGAATGCTGGACATGGGTTTTATTAATGATATTCGCCGCATTCTTTCGCTTTTGCCCAAACAACGCCAGAATTTGCTATTTTTTGCGACATTCTCAGATAAGGTGAAAACTCTCGCGGCTGGGTTAGTACATAACCCGACAATGATTGAAGTTGCACGTCGGAACGTAACTGCGGCAACGATATCACAGAAAGTTTATCATGTTGACCGCGATCGCAAGCGGCAATTACTTTCTCATCTGATTCAGGAAAATAACTGGTATCAAGTATTAGTGTTTAGCCGCACGAAGCATGGCGCTGACCGGTTGGTGAAGCAGTTGGGTGAAGACCGCATTCAAGCGATGGCTATTCACGGTAATAAGAGTCAGGGAGCGCGAACTCACGCTTTAGCTAAGTTCAAAGATGGGACTTTGCAGGTATTGGTAGCAACGGATATTGCTGCGCGTGGACTTGATATCAGCGAACTACCCCACGTTATTAATTACGATTTACCTAATGTCCCAGAGGATTATGTGCATCGTATTGGTCGGACTGGACGCGCAGGTGCGGAAGGTCAAGCGATTTCCCTTGTATGTGTTGATGAACATCATTTGTTAGCGGATATTGAGCAACTAATTCAGCAGCGTTTACCGAAAGAGGTGGTGGCTGGTTTTGGAGTCAACCCGGAAATTAAGGCCGAACCAATTCCCAATGGACGCAAAGCCCCTGCTGGTGGTGGAAATCAGCGAACTCGTCGTTCTGCGCCTAAATCTGCTTCTTCAAAATCACCTAGACAGCCTTCTTCACGCACAGCAGCAGGTGATAAAAAGCCTGGTTCTACTTCTCCTACACCACGTCGTTCTGGTAAACGTAGGTAATGTCTGATTTACTTAAGTAGAACGGCTTGAATAATTCAAAGTTTGTAGTGAGGAATTTATTCCTCATTTGAGGGCTGAAGCCCTTACTACGAAATCATCTCCAGATTTTTTACATTACTTAATCTACTTTGATTTATTTTCGTCTACTTACTTAGACAAGCAGCAACTATAACTAATCCCCGCAAGGGGACGGAAACATTAAAAATTACCAACATTTGGTGATAATTAGAAATTGACAATTATCAATTATCACCTCTTGTTTAAATTACTTTTGCGGCTTGAGTTCAGAAATAGAAGATTCTTTGAATTCTGTCAGACTAAACAGCGATAACATTTCACTCCACTCCTGCTGATAAGTAGTCCGATTTTCCGCCAACTTACTCAAAGTTTCATACCAGATATTATTCTCCGCATAGGGAACATATTGTTCTTGAGAACTGGTTTTCTTTAGTTGCTCTACAAGTTTAGGACTTGGTTCGACTCTTTTAATCCAACCATCAATAGTAATATTAGTTTGTGAACCTTGATCATTCACACAAGCAATTTTGAAAAACCAACGATATCGTTCTCCTGCTAATAGTGGTTTTTCGGTAGTAGGAAGACTAAAATGGACAATCCCTTTTTTATCAGGTAAAGGGAATAAAAGTGGTTTTTGCAAAACAGATTTTCTTTTTTCATTTAATAATCTAAATTGTCCTGGGGGAGATTGAGACGTTCTATCAAATGGGATATAAAACCAGAATTCAGGATAGTCCTTAGTAGTTAATCCTTCATTACTTTGAGGAACTAAGGCCATGAGGCTTTTGTCGCTGATTTGCGAACATTGAGAACGAGTTGCTCCACCTCTAGACCGTCCAGAAGCGTTTCCTTCAGCTTTGTTATTAAAGAGACCGTCAAAAATTGAAGCCTGTACAGGAGACACCAAAGATAGCAGACTACTAGAGAAAATCGTTGTCAAGGTGCAGACTAAAACAGTTCGAGAAAAAAGTGATAATTGTTGACGTTTCATAGGTAGATATCTGGTGAAATAAGTCTTTTATAGTTTACAATGGAACTATCACAGGTGTTATACTTAAAAGTAAACTCATATAGACTTTGTTATTTTAGATACTGAGGGTAAACCAAATTTAACTGAATTAGCTATTGTTGATAGTCAAGGTGTGGTAATTTATGAAGGTTTCTGTGATGGTAATTCTCATGGGTTTCAGAATGTTTTAAATCTCAAAAGTCTCAAAACCTTATTAACAGAATTTCTGACTATTGTTGAAAATAAAAAAATTATTTGTCACTATGCAGAACATGATATTGATATCCTCAAGCATAGTTTTCGACAAGTTGATTTACCTTGGCAAAATTTACAATTTGATTGTACTTGGATTTTGGCAAAAGACTGTTTTCCAAATTTAGAAAGTTATTCTTTAGAGTATCTGAGTAAATATTTGAATCTGCGAGCTAATAATCAATATTTTCTGCCGAATATGGCACATACCGCTAGTTATGATGCCACATTTACTTATCATCTTTATAGAAAGATAATGTTAGAAAATCTCAAAAAACAACCTAATCCCTTTACTAGCAGTCGAGTTGATACTCCTTTTCAGCATCATCCAGATTATGCTGATACTTATCATCGAGAATTTCAGATTTTACAAACTGCTTTAAATAATATTAAATTAGATCCTAATCATCAGAGTAAAGGTGTAGTTGTTATTGGAGAACCAGGTACTGGTAAAACTCATTTAATGATGCGACTTGCTAATGAGAGATTATCAAGTAATAGATTACTATTTATTCGTCAACCGAATAATGCCCAATTTGTACTTTATCATATTTATAGTAGAATTTTAGAATCCCTAGTTGAGAAAGCCGGAAATTTACCTCAATTATACTCTTTAATTATTAACACTTTTCGGAAAATAGTTAGTCTTAATGATAGAGATGTTACACAAAAAGATATAGATATTTTAAAAGCCTTATATGATTTAGAAGATAATAGTATTAGTGCTTTAAGTAAAGAAAATACACAACGAAAACGAGAATATTGGCAATATATAGAAAAGACGATTAATGAATGGTGGATGAGTAATTATGCTCCGGGTAGTTTTGCTTTATCTATCATTAAAGGCATGGTTAAATATTGCAGTTATACAGATTATAAATATAGAAATATTACCACTCGTTGGTTAGCAGGAAATGTTTTAACTGACGAAGAAGCTGAAACCGTTGGTTTACCAAATTGGGGAGAAGAAATTAGTAAAGAAGCTTTTTCTTTAGAAGCTATTTCAGTTTTAGGTAAATTATCTGTTTTAGATGAACCTTTAATTATTATTTTTGATCAATTAGAAGGTTTAGGACTTCCTCACAATCAAGAAATCTTGTTAAATTTTGGGGAAGCTATCAAAGAAATTTTCACTCATGTTCCCAATAGTTTAATTATTTTGAATTTATTTCCTGATAGGTGGGAAAAATTTCAAACAACATTTGATCAATCTATTATTGGGAGAGTATCTCAATATCAGGTTTCTTTACGTCAACCGACAGAAGCGGAAGTTAAATCTATTCTCAAAGTGAAAATACAAACTGTAGATATTACCTTAGAACAGTTATTTTTACCTGAAGATTTAGATGATATCTTAGGAAAGAAACCTATTCGTGCGGCTTTAAATCGTGCGGCTAAATACTATGACTATAGAGTTAATGGAATTCCTTTACCAGAGGAAAGAAAACCAATTCGGGAATTAGATAGTAATGAAAAAATAGAACAGCAATTAAAATTTGTACAGCAACAGCAACAAACATCAATGGAAGTTTTAAGTCAGCTAATTCAAGCTATACAATCACCTAATGCTGTTGATTTAAGCAACTTACAGAATAGATTAGCAACTTATTTATCTGGTGAAACTGCAATTCCTGTAAATCCTGTAATTGAATATCTCAATGAACATAGAATTGAGTTAGAACAAAAATATCATAATCCATCTATTGTTAGTGATGGTGATGATGTTGGTAAGTTGAGGAATATTGCTGAAGCTTTAACTCATATCTAGTCGTTTAAATTAACACAATATCGTTTAGGGAAAAAGGTATTACCAGAACATATTGTCATAGAAAAGGGTAATCAATATCATGTAATTGCTTTTTTAGAAATTAGTGGTACTCCCTTTACGAGTCGGATTAGTAATTTTAATGAATTGGTGATTAATAATCCTCAAAGCCAATTTTATTTAATCAGAGATGAACGTCAACCAGGCATTACTGCTAAAGTCGGTAAAGAAAGAATACAACAACTAGAAAACAGTGCTAATGGGAATTTTGTTCTGTTTAATAAAGAAGATAGAATTCTCTTCGATTTGATTTATGATCTAATTATCAGTATTCATAATAAAGATTTAGAGATAGATTTGGAATCAGCTTTAACTTTTGTTACTACTCATCAAGAATGGTATCACTGGATGTTTACAAAGTTTGGTTTTACTCCACCCAAAAAATAAAATCATCATCTCGTTCCTATGCTCTGCATGGGAATGAATGTAGGAAGACTCTGGCTTCCTTTGTACTTGAGGCAGAGCCTCAATGATAGCATTCCTAGTCAGAGACTAGGAACGAGATGAAAGGTTACAAATTACGTAATTTGTAAGTTAGATAAATCACTCCACTTCCTGTAGCAATCAAGGATAAAGCCGGAGGAACTAAAGGAACCCAACCGCTTTGGGACACCATAATCACAGCGCAAGCGGTGTATAGGACAGCTACAGAACCAACCATACCCATAACTAGATAAGAGGTGCGGTTAAGTCGCCAACAGACGATACCACCGACCAAAGACCAACCAAAAATCCAAGGGATTTCATAATCAAAAGGCCACCACCAAATCAAGGGACGATTATCCAAGACAGCGCTGAGAATCTGGCTAATCATTTGTCCATGCAATGTCACCCCTGGCACATCCCCATAGGGCGTATTCCAATAATCTGCTTGTCGGAATTGTCTGTCTGTGAAGCCAACTAAAATAATCCGATTTTTAATCTTTTCCGCTGGTACTTTGTTGTTCAGAACATCTAAAATATTGACTCTGGGGGCAAACTTATCAGCATCACCCTGATAAACGCGATATTTCAGCATGGTTTGATAACCTTGAAGCTGGTTGTTATTAAACCCTGAATAGCCACCACCATTGCCCGTTAGTAGGGGAATTGCGGTTTTTCCAAAGGCCATGTCTTGATCATATTCTCTCGTTTCTGGATTTAAAGGAGAAATATATTTATGACCTTGTGCTTCCAGATAACGACGCGCAATTACTAAACTCAAAGCTTCCTGAACATTGCAATATTTAGGTTCTGATTTTTGCATCATGTAATGTCTGCGAACAAAGCGAGCGCCTTGAGAATCATCATCCACCAAATCACTAAATCCAACCCGTTCTAATGGCACTTCTGGGGGATGTTTAAAGCCCGGAATATTTTGACCACGTTCATTGATATAACTGTTTTTACACAATGCAATAAAGTTTGTCGTTTCTCGGAGACGTTTACCCAAACCGCCTTCTGCTGGAAAATTCCGAATGAAATCTAAACTAATCATACTGGGTTGATTTGGGGAGAGGATTTTCAGTAAATCATCCACAGCAGCATCAGCAATTGAACCTCTTCCTTGTTGATATTTCGGGTTTTCGTTCATCCTATCAATGCTTTCAGGATCAACATCCACCATCAAAAATCGTTCATCTTGTGGTTCATTAGGACGTAGCCGCGCTACTTGGTCATAAGCCGCTAATTCTAATGGCTGCATGATTCCCAACAACCGCGCTATGAACATGAAAATTGTCACACCTAAGCTAGTTAAAAATACGCTGCGAAGTTTAATTTTGCGATAGGGGAGAGCGCGACTAGCAGTAAGATATTCTAGCTGGAGGTTGGTAGGACTTGGTTGTTTGTTTTCAGACTCTTTTAGCCATTCCTCAGATGCTGCTAAATCTTTTCCCCGCAGCAAGAAACTATCATCACGTTTCTGCTGTTCCCATTCTTTAGACTTGAGCAATAAACGAGTGTGATTTTTGACATAATCTGGATCTGCATCCAAGGTTCTGGTTAATTCCCCAAAATTGGTGAGAAAATCGCCGCCATGTTTGCGAAAATCAATCCATTGTACTTTTGCTAAACCAGGGTGAAGACTATCAACATCAACGGGTAAATACAAAACTGTGACAATACGCTTATTCAGTTTAATTGCATATTCCACTTCTGTCGCGCAATAGTTGGAACTAATCGAATTAGGAGAAATAATGAATAAGAAATTGTTAGCAAGTTCAATTCCTTTATACATTTCTTCCTCAAAATCAGTCCCAGAGATGATGCTTTCCTGATCAAACCAGGTAGTTTTATTTTGAATTTGCAGTGTATCGTTGAGTTTACGGGCAAAGTCTGCATCAGCATTAGAGTAGGAAACAAATACATCTAAAACCGCATTGGGTGGTTGCTTGAGACTTTCCGCAATGAATTCTTCTTGTATAGGTAAAGACGGTTGCTGTGTTTTTGGTTTTGCTACCTTTAACCAGGCTTCCGCATTACGGAGATCGTTATTTCGTACCAGAATACTAGGATTACGTTTTTGTCGTTCCCACTTTAAAGCCTTTGTCAGAATCAGTTTGTGCTGGTGGTGGTAAGCCGCATCTTGATGGAGAATATTAATTAAATTATCGGTATCAGCCGATTCTTTGCCCTCTTCTTCCTTGTCGGTAAAGTCTATGAATTGGATATTACGCAATTCTTGGGGAATTTGATCTAAGTCTAATGGTTGTATTAATAGGGGAATAATCCGCTTTTTTAGAGACAACGCATAGGTAAGTTCCTGTTGACAATATTCTGATGCTAAAGAAGATGGAGACATGAGAAAAACTAAATTATCTGCTTCTTCAATCCCGCGATTAATTGCTGCTTGAAAATCTGTCCCAGTTTGAATATCAGTTTTATTTGTCCAAACTGTGAAGCTTTCCCGCATCAAGGTTTTGGTAATTTTCTCCATGAACTCCCGTTCTTTATCCGAATAGGAAAGGAACACCTGAGTCATCAAATTATTGGCGTTTTTAACACTTTGACAAATAAAAGCACAATGTAAATCTGTGGGTTCACAAGGTGGCTGTTCCTCTTTGAACCTGATTTTTAGCCATTTTTCTGCCTCTACTCGTTCATCGCCAATTAAGAGGCAACTGGATTGTTGTTGCTCCCGTTCCCACTCCAGAGCCTTGGCTAAAAAATAGGTATGTTGATGCACATATTCTTGATGACGAGTCAACAGTTCTAATAATCCCGTAAAGGATTGCTCAAAGTCATCTATGCCTTCACGAAAATATACCCAGTTAATTTTGCCAATAGCCGGGTGCATATTCGGGAAACTAGAATGCAATCCCTTTGATTTATATATCTCCCACTCGCTGGGATCTTTGCCAGGGTTACGTTGCTGCCAAATTTCTTCGGTAATTTGCTCTACGTGCAGCAAGGGAATAATCCGTTTGTTCCGTTTGAGTGCTAGGTCAATTTCTTTACCGCAATATGGTGAGTTAATGGAATGGGGAGCGATAATAAAGAGAAAATTATCTGATGTTTCGATGCCATCATCAATTTGCTTCTGGAAATCAACACCCAGAGGAATATCATTTTGGTCAAACCAAATTTCTAGTTTTTCTTCTCTGAGTCGGTTATGAAGTTTGGTAGCAAAGGCTTTGCTATCGGCTCTGCCATAAGATATAAATGCATCTTGAAAATCGTTCATTAGTCATCTCCAAAAAATTAAGTGATCTTAGTCATTGGTCATTAGTCATTAGTCATTGGTAAATTCTTTCTCCCTGCCTCCTGCCTCCTGCCTTCTACCTCCTACCTCTTTTAAAGCCAACTTCCAACTAATACATAAGGCGCCCAAAAACGCGGATGATCATAGTTGGGATCTTTTAGTAAAGCCTGTTGTGCTAGACGCAGTGCTTCGGCTCTGCTGATGTTGGGTTCTCCTAAGTGCTGGTAAAATTCTTTAATAAAGGGTACGCTTGACTGATCATCTAAATCCCATAAACTAGCGATCGCACTACTCGCTCCTGCTTGCACTGTTGTCCCTGCAATACCCATGACTTCTTGATCGTTTCCTGTAGCTGTTTGACAAGCGCTCAAAATTAATAGTTCAATGCCTTCATTAGCACTTTTCCTTTGGGTTCTGAACAGTCTATCAAATTCAGCAATTTTCAATTTTCCATCTGCTGTCACCACAAATGTATTTTCTCTATCAGCACCAAAAAAACCATGAGTGGCTAAATGGACGATATCAAATTTAGCAGTATTGAGTTTTTTATTGAAGTTTTGATTGGTAAATTCTTGTTCAGCAATCCAACTCACAGATACTCCTGTTTTCTGGATTTCTCTAACTTCTTGAGCAACACCTGGCAAAGAAGCAAAACCAGGAACGCTCTTAGGAGGATCTATTAAACTAGCTGCCAATATTTTCATTTCTTTTCTTTGTAAAGGCATAGGATCACGAACTTGTAAACCTAAAGCTAAAGAAACGGCGTATTTCTCCATCAAATACTTTTCTCCATCATAAAGTGCGGCCATAGGAATTCTCCGCAGTGAACCATCCAAAACAAAAATTAAAGTGTTAATTTTGCTTTTTTCTAGTTTTTCTTCTATTGGTTTAATTAGCCAGTTATAGACTTTTTGACCAGCGGTTTGGACTTCTTCATAAGCACCAGGATCTTGAAGAGATTTATACAAATTGGTTAAAGTATTTTCAATTTCTTGTTTGGATAATTTGGTCGCAGGATAGTGATATAAGTTGGGATTATTAGGTTCTCTGAGAATAACTTCTAAGCGATCATTCAAAATAATTGAGTAAATTACTGCGGCTGTTTTGTCTTTAGTATCAATCACCTCATCAAGTTGTAATTTACTATCTTGACAAGCTTGTTGCAAAAAGTTTTGTAATTTCGCTACTTGCAAAGTTTCTAATACTTGACGAGCTTGTTTGAGGTTGTCTTGACTAGGTTCTGGAGATTGTAATAACAAATTTACTAATCGGCGATATACAGGTTCGACACTTTCTTTGAATGAATACTGCACATCTGCACTACTAGCAACTAAATCACCCCGAATACTTTGGAGAGTATTAAATGCTTCAGTATATGTGGCGATAGCGAGGCGCTCCGTAGGAATCGCCCCTTTAATATCTCCTTGTTGATAGCATTCATTTTCACCTTGACAAAGAATCCGTCCGATTTGCCATTGCCAACGATAGGTGATATCTTGGGCTTGAATTGACTGTGATAAATTTAGGGCTTTTTGAGTTAAGTCTTGAGCAATATTCCACTGTTTTGTTAATTCATATATATGTCCTAAATTCCCCAAAACAAAAGATTGCGATCGCACATCTTGAATTTGTTCGGCTTGTTGACGAGCGACAGCTAAGATTTGGGCAATTGTTTGTAAATTTACGGGTTTTTCTTCATTTAATTTCATCAAACTTTGAGCAAAGTTTACCTGAGCATATATCCCCGCACGACCCAGAGATAATTTAGGAATTAGATTTTGGATTTGCGGATAAAGTAATTCAGCTTCTTGCCATTTTTCTATTTCTATCAATAATCGCAACCGATTAATTTTGGCTTTAATTTGAATTTGTATAGGAGTTTTATCAACTTCTGCTTTTTGATAAAAATTAATTGCTGCAACTTTTTTTTCTCTTGCTGCTGCAATATTTCCCTGGGCAGTTTTTACATTTGCGTCAGCACGGACAACATTACCTAAAGCAAGATAAGCCGATGCAATAATTTCTTGTGATTGTAGTTTTTGGCCAATTCTGAGACTTTCTTCAAAGTTTGATTTTGCTTTTTCCAAATCACCTAACACCCGAAGAGCGCCGCCTACATTACGAATATTAATAGCTTTAGTGAGTGAATCTGGTTGATTTTGCAAGGTTGCTGCTAAATTTTGAAAAACAGCATTTGCCCGTTTATATAATCCTAAATTCTGTAATGCTTGACCCTGGTTAATTCCCATCAGGATAGCTTTGTTACTATCTCCTAACTTTTTGTAAATAGCTTCAGCTTGTTGCCAAGATAATACAGCATCTTCTGGTTTTCCCTGTGCCAATTGTAGACTAGCTTTAACATCCCAGGCTTGCGCCCAAATAGCAGAACTTTGTGAATAATTAGGAGTTTTTTGTAGAATATTCATAGCTTCTACAATGGTTTTGTTAGCTTCTTGAATTTCTCCAGTTTGCTGATAATTCAGAGCCATATTTATCAAAATAACAGCCTTTCCTACCTGATCTCCATTATTTTGATAATCTTGTAAAGATTGTTTTAATAAAATTATTGATTCAGCAAATCGTCCCTCTGTATATAAGATTTGTGCCTGACTTTCTTGGGAATTAATAACTGATTCAGGACTATTTTTCGCAATTACTGGTGATGTCAATATACAAATTATAGCTATGATTAAAGCTAAAAATACATAGCGAAGCCAGCGAGGCAATGATAAAAGAAAACGGGTGATTGATAAATTCATTTTTAGTTAGTGAATGTGGATTATATGTAAGGGGAGAAGCCAGCCAGGGAATTAATTCCCAGTCTTATAGTAAAAGTCATCTAAAGATGACTAAATAACCCAGAAATTTTATTAGTCCGTTTTAACGGACTTGAGCTATGAGACAGGGAATTTATTCCCTGGTGGGTGTGTATAGAGAATATTGAACAATTAAATCTATCAAGGACTGTATGTGAGAGAAAAATACAAACCATTTTCTTGCCATGTTTCCTTTTTGGAATTATTTTCTGTTAAGGGAATCCCCCAATCCAAACGAGCATTAAATTTACTACTTTGTCGCCATATTAGTCCTAAACCTGCTCCTAGTAAAGTATTATTATCAGGATTTGAGCCACCATTATTCCAGCCAGTTCCTAAATCGAAAAAAGGTGCTATTTGTAAAAGTCCTTGGAGTTTTGGAACTCGCAAAACTGGTAATCTTACTTCTGTAGACGCTAAAAAACCATTATCTGTTAATAAACTATCCTGACGATATCCGCGCAGGGTTTTTTGTCCACCTAAACCAAATTGTTCTAGTCCCAACAACTGCTTATTTGCTAATTGTAAATTTGTTTGCATTAACAATATGGTATCTGGTGCTAATTGACGCAGCCATTGTCCTTGTCCTCGCCAACTAAAAAAGCGACTATCAGGTTCATCATTATTAATAGTGGCATCTAAAATATTTAACCCTAAACTAAATTGAGAACGGGCTGTTAAAACTTGTTTACTACTGCGTTGACTCCATTCTTGAAAAAATCGCAATGCAGAAATTTTCGTTTTCCCATTATTATCTGCACCAACTCCTAGAGGAAAAGGGCCAATATTGTCAGTTCCCAAAAATGTTTGACTCATTTGTTGGCTGGCCGTGAGTCCCAAAGTAAATTCTTGAGTAGGCGTTTGTACGAGTGGCTGCCGAAATTGTAACTCGTAGAAGCGGGACTGAGAGGTAATATCTAAGGTATTAAAAGGACGTTCAATTACATTATTTCCTGTCGCACCATAGTTGAAAATTAATTTACCATTGCGGGCATTTACGGGCAAACTATAACTAATATCTATGCCATTACTTCCATCTGTATTCGTATAACCAAAATTGAAACCGTCTCCCAGTCCTAATAAATTGGCTTCATTAATATTAATTCGTCTTCGCAAACTGCCGACACTGGGACTGCGTTCATTATCTATAGATAGTTGAGTTTGGAAAGAATCAGCTTCAGTAACTTTAACTTCTAAAATATTTGTCCCTGGACGGATACCGGTTTGTAAATCCGCAGATATATTTTTAATTAGAGGGTCAAGTTGTAAGAGTTGCAATCCTATGAGGAGGCGATCGCGTGAAAATGGTTTACCAGCAGCTAGGGAAAGGCGATCGCTAATATAGCTACGATTTAAACGGCTTGTACCAGTAACATTAATCTTCTCTAAACTTCCTTCTACCAACTGCACCACCACCACACCATTCTTAATAGTTTGGATGGGAATAATTGCCCCAGATGTCACATAGCCTTTATCAACATATAATTTCGTAATCTGGGAACGGACTTGCAGCAGTTCAGTAAAGCTAATTTGCTTCTTCGTATAGGGTGCAGTTACTTTCGCCAATTCCTCAGCACTAAAAACCGTATTCCCAACAAACTCAAACCGTTCCACTACCAATGTTGTAGATAGGGTCTCTGGAGTCACTTGGGGTTGGTTCGGTATTGGTGATGGAATTGGGAGGAGTTGGTCAGGTGGTGGTAATACTGGCAGCGGTTGGGCTTCTGGTAGCGATTCTCTCGAAGGCGGTTTAACCTCTGGAGGTATTTGGGCTAATAAAGGTTGTGCATGGAGACTGGGAACAATAATTGATACCAATGGGAATATCACCCGCCAAAACCCAAATAGATGAGGTTTTGTAGCGGTTTCTAAAGTTATGCGAGTAGATGCGACACCAAGAAAATTCATAGTTTATGATGGTTCTGAGTAATCCTACATAATTGACTAGATAACCCAGAGTAGAAATTAGTAGAAATTACAGGTTGAGCAATTAAAACTATATCACCATTTGCATTCCGTACCATACCCTGAGCTTCTATTAAAGGAGCAGTAGTAGTAGGTACTACTCCTATCGGTAAAATTGCTCGATCACCTTTTTCTCTTGTCACCCATTTAGCTGGCAATGCCCCAACAGTCAGCACATCATCAGGACTAGGTGGCAGTCCTCCCCGTCCAGTAATGACAAATTCACTTTGACTCTGAGCCGAGTTACTATTATTAGAATTACAATCTTGAGCAATTAATCCTGATGGATCTATTAAATTTACAGGTATGGCCACAAGTCCCTGACTAGGATCAATCCCTAAACTTTGAATTGCTACAGTTCCATCTGTTCCCACATCAGAACTAGCAGTAATATCACTTGTCTTATTAGTCCGAATGGTTTGTAATTGGGCTGTATTTAATCTTCCTCTTGTTTCTAATCCCAGCACTCGAATCGCACTAATATCAATCTTGCCACCATTTCCACCAAAAGCATTAGCAATGATATCACTGTCTTCTGTGGAAACAGCAACTACATAACCATTTTTAGCATTAATAGTAATTTTCCCCCCATTGCCAGGATTATTTGCTGAACCTGCTGTAGTGGAAATTTCGCTGTTATGACGCAGGAGTAAATTTTCTGTTGTCACGTCAATATTACCACCATTACCACTGGCATTTTTAGCAGTAATAGCAGCATTATCTAGTTTGAGAAAATTAGTTTTCATAGTAATAGTTCCCGCAGAACTTGTATTTGCAGAACTGCTACTATCAACTTCTATTTTGGCATTATCTGTTAAATTAATGGCTGGGGAAATGATGGAAATATCACCGCCATTACCCGTTCCTGAACTTTCAACTGCTAATTTTCCTTGTCCGGTAATGTTAATATTTTGCGACGCTGTAATATTGACACTACCACCATTACCACTACCTTTAGTAAAAGCTGATATTTGTCCACTATTCTCTAATTTTAAATCACCAGTTTTTAAGATAATATCTCCGGCTTTTCCTGCACCTGTTGTATAGGCAAAAATGCCTGAAGGTTGACCTTGATTAGTAATATTTGCTTGAATGGGATTAGGTTCTAGAGAGATTTGCAGATTGTAGGATGTTGGTTTATTGGTTTTTGAGTCATTATCATAATAACTACTAGGAACACCTTTGCCATCAGAATTACTAACTTGAATATAATAAGTTCCCCCTTGAGTGAAAGCATATCTCAAATAGGGGTCTTCTTGCACAGTCATTCTAGGATCACTTCCTGTCGAACCAAGAGCATGGGGACTATCATCATTAGATGCTAATTCTTTCCCCTGGCTATCTAATAGGGTTAATTTTGTATTCACTGCTGGAAAGGTTTTGTAGTTAGGAGTATCTTCAGTTCCAGAGGAATTATTACCAGTATTATCAATATCAAGAACTGCTTTTGTCCCAGCATTTACTTTGATAGCATAAACATGAATTTGATCATCCCCTGTGCCACGGATAGAGGTATAGGGAACTCTAGTAGAATATTCTACATTGAGATTTATTTGATTCGGATTATCCAAGTGAAAATCACTGGCTTGAAGTTGCTGTGCTGTGGTGATAGAATTATTTGTCCCAATATCTGTGATTATTTGACTACTATAATCACTTTTAACTATATTTTGCGGTGGTAAAGCATTAGGATCGGGATTACTAGAATCAGGATCAACTCCATTGATGATGATACTATCACTAGCACTAACAGTAATTTCCCCTGCTTTTGATGTTCCTTTCCCTTCTGTTAAGGCTTGAATTTGACTGCCCTTTGATAAGGATAATATCCGAGAATTTAATTTTATATTGCCACTATTTCCTGATGCTGTTTTTGTGGCTGATGTACTAATAATACTATGAGTCAGAGATATGTTGCCATTGGTGACATCTAAAGAGATATTCCCCGCATTGCCTTTATCGGTGGTTAAACTTTGCAAACTACTACCATCTTTTAAAGAGACATTTTCAGCAATAATTTTAATATTACCTGCATTACCACTGCTATAAGTTCCGGTATTAATCACAGCATAGTTAGTGAGATTAAGATTTTGTGCTTTAATCTCAATATTACCACCTTGTCCTGTGCTACCTGGTTCTAATGTGGTAAATAACCGACTATTATTTAAGTTAATATCCCCTGTTGAATTTAATTCTATTTGTCCAGACTTACCACTACCATAACTGGAACTACTAAGATCACTATTTATTAATTGTATCCAGGGTGAATCTAATTTAATTAGACCGCCATTGCTACCATCATTTCCATCGCTATTAATCACAATACCATTGATATTTAATTTATCTCCAGTAAGTTCAATTGTTCCGCCATTTGCTCCTTTTCCCGTCCCCCCACCATTTCCTGCTGTGCCTGAACCTGAATATGAGGAGGAGTATAGGGATTGAGTGTTGATATTGCCACCAGCAGTCAGAGTCATCCCCCCACCATTTCCTGCTGTGCCTGAAGATGAATATGAGGAGGAGTATAGGGATTGAGTGTTGATATTGCCACCAGCAGTCAGAGTCATCCCCCCACCATTTCCTGCTGTGCCTGAACCTGAATATGAGAAGGAGTTTAGGGATTGAGTGTTGATATTGCCACCAGCAGTCAGAGTCATCCCCCCACCATTTCCTGCTGTGCCTGAAGATGAATATGTGGAGGAGTATAGGGATTGAGTGTTGATATTGCCACCAGCAGTCAGAGTCATCTCCCCGCCATTTCCTCCTGTGCCTGAATTTGAATCTGAGGAGGAGTCTAGGGATTGAGTGTTGATATTGCCACCAGCAGTCAGAGTCATCCCCCCACCATTTCCTGCTGTGCCTGAACCTGAATATGAGAAGGAGTATAGGGATTGAGTGTTGATATTGCCACCAGCAGTCAGAGTCATCCCCCCACCATTTCCTGCTGTGCCTGAATTTGAATCTGAGTAGGAGTTTAGCGATTGAGTCTCGATATTGCCACCAGCAGTCAGAGTCATCTCCCCGCCATTTCCTGCTGTGCCTGAATCTGAATATGAGTAGGAGTTTAGCGATTGAGTCTCGATATTGCCACCAGCAGTCAGAGTAATCTCCCCGCCATTTCCTGCTGTGCCTGAATCTGAATATGTTGAGGAGTTTAGCGATTGAGTCTCGATATTGCCACCAGCAGTCAGAGTCATCTCCCCGCCATTTCCTGCTGTGCCTGAATCTGAATATGTGGAGGAGTTTAGCGATTGAGTCTCGATATTGCCACCAGCAGTCAGAGTCATCTCCCCGCCATTTCCTGCTGTGCCTGAATCTGAATATGAGTAGGAGTTTAGCGATTGAGTCTCGATATTGCCACCAGCAGTCAGAGTAATCTCCCCGCCATTTCCTGCTGTGCCTGAATCTGAATATGTTGAGGAGTTTAGGGATTGAGTAGAGATATTGCCTTGAGTGGTTTTAAGGGAGATTGCACCCCCATTTTCTGAAATAGAAGAGGAGTTAATATTACCCGTAGTAATATCATGGATGGCATTTACAGTGATCAATCCAGGATTAACGCCACTGGACGAGGTGATATTTATTTCCCCTCCTTTGGTACTAATATCTTTGATATTAATATTGTCTTTTGCTTGCAAATCTACTAATAATCCAGGTATTGTAGTTGATATATTTCCGCTTCCTGTAATTGTCCCAACTGCATTTAATAATAAACTGGGATCATTAGAGGTAATATTCGGATCTGTATTATTAATTTCTATTTTTCCGTAATTAATATTTCCTCCGGCTTTTCCTTGGAGAGAAATTCCTGTATAGTCTCCAATGTTTAAATCTTGGTTTGCCTCTAATGTAGCTGTTTGAGCTTGTAATTGCCCCTCTAACTTCACATTTCCCGCACTGAATGTCAAATCTTTTCCTACTTCTAAATTCCCCTGACTACTAATATCTCCAGGTTGCGAACCAAACTGCACCCCAACAGGTACACTCATTGTCAATAATGGCATTTGAGGATTAGTTGCACTAAACTCATTACCACCTGGAAATATAAAACTATTAGCTGTACTGGCAAAAAATGCCCCTTTAATATCTAACTGGGCATCTTTCCCAAAAATAATCCCATTGGGATTGAGTAAATATAAATTTGCAGTTCCATTTACTCCTAACGTTCCCAAAATATGAGAAACGTTATTTCCTGTCACTCGACTAAAAATATTATTTATCCCTGAAGGGTTGGCAAAATATACTGACTGTAGGTTATTGACATTAAATTCTGAGAAGCTATGAAATAGACTGCTTCCCCTTTGTGCGCCACCTTCTATTAAGTTAGCAGGAGTAACACGGGAGCTTTCATTGCCCAAAGTGGCATCAGGTGTAATTTGTGCTATAGCTATTTTTGCAGGAGATAGAAGCAAGACAGCCAATAAGGCAAGTGTCCTCAGTGCCGAAGAAGATCCCTGATTTTTCCCTATAGCAGAAAAACTAACTTTGCATTGACTAAAATTTTTAGTGTTACTCACAGTAAATTAATGATATTGTACTGTTATTGACAATTAAATATACTAAGTTTTAACTTAAAATAAGTCAAGTTGGATAAATGGAAAATTTTTTTAAGCTTGCTTTTAATCAAGAGCAAACAGCGATCGCAATTAGGGTATCCGAAGTTGCTGAATTGCCTACTGCACTGGGACAAATGAGCCTTGGTGATTCCCGTCCTATTTTAGTCATAGTCGGGGGTGCAAGTCAGATTAGCGATGCTGATTTTCTCCGTATCCAAAGCTTGTTTGTGGAAGTGTTAGCCCCAATTGCCGAAACCTTGGGCGCTTATGTTGTTGATGGAGGTACAGATGCGGGGGTAATGCGATTAATGGGTTATGCCCGTAATCAAATAAATGCCCAATTTGCTTTGATTGGTGTAGCACCAATCGGCAAAGTGATTCTACCTGAGCAAACTACGACACCATCTGATGATGCTTCACCCCTACAGGCTGATCATACTCATTTTGTGTTAGTTCCTGGCAACAATTGGGGCGATGAATCTCCTTGGATAGTAGAGGTTGCCACTGTTTTAGCAGAGGCTTCTCCATCACTAACGGTGCTGATTAACGGGGGGGAAATTACATTTGTGGATGCTTTGAATAGTGTTACTGCTGGTAGGTTGGTAATGGCGATCGCTGGTAGTGGCAGAACCGCAGATAAACTTGCTTTGGCTGTAGGTGGAAATACTACCGATGAACGAGCTACAAAATTAGCTGCATCAGGTAAATTGCAAACAATTAACTTAGACGCGGAAAAAGAAGAGTTAACCAAAACAATTACTAATTTACTTTCTAGTTAAGGAGTGCATCATGGCTAAAAAAGACCCTTATCGGGAGTTTTTAAAGAAAGATTTTGGCGAGATTTTTGATACATTGAAACTGCCAGCTTTACAAAGAAAGTTTTTAAATTCTCGGTGGTTAGATCAAGTTCTCTGGATGGAAGCACAAGCAGGCCAGGCGCGAAATCGGTATTACACCGCTAGGCTGATGACGATTGTTGGTGGTATAGTTCTTCCTGCTTTGGTGAGTCTAAATCTGAATAATGGTAAAGTCCGAGATACTCTTGTTTGGTCAACTTTTGGTCTTAGTCAAGTTGTAGCAATTAGCGCTGCGGTGGAAGAATTTTTTCACTATGGAGAACGCTGGCGACACTATCGCCGCACAGTAGAATCTTTGAAAACCCAAGGTTGGCAATTTTTTCAATTGAGTGGTTCTTATGTAACTTATAAAACTCATGAAGAGGCATTTACCATTTTTGCCAGCCAGATAGAAGAAATTATTCAACGGGATGTAGAAATTTACGCTACCCAAGTTGTACAAGAGAAGAAACAGGAAGAAAACAAGAATAATGAAAATGGTAGTAATAATGATCAATCAGGAACTTCTAAAAGCAGTTCTAGTACAACCACTTATAAAGATGATTCTGTCGCCCTAACTTGGGGTGATAATTCCGTTTCTAAAGGTGGCAAATCTGCGGTTAATTAACGGTAGCTGGACAGCTAAATATTAGGAACAGGGAATTGGAATTTATGAAAATACTCATCCTCAATGCCGGTTCTAGCAGCCAAAAGAGTTGTCTGTATAACATTACAACCCCGATTCCTAATTTAGCCCCCCAACCTCTGTGGGAAGGAAAAATAAATTGGACTCAAGACCAAAATCAGGCAGAAATTACAGTCAAAACAGCTACGGGTGCAACACTGCAAGAAACCATTTCTGGTGATTCTCGACAGGTGCAATTTACTCATTTGTTATCTACTCTTATTAATGGTGAAACCAAGGTAATTGATGATTTAGCAGCCATAGATGTGGTAGGACATCGAGTGGTACATGGTGGTGAAGATTACCAGAATGCTGTAATAATTACGGAAGATGTGAAACAGGCGATCGCTCACCTATGTAATCTAGCCCCAGCCCATAATCCAGCCGCTTTAGCTGGCATTGAAGCCATTGAAAATAGTCTGGGGAATATCACCCAAATTGCAGTTTTTGATACCGGATTTCACCACACGTTACCCGATGCCGCAGCCATCTATCCTATCCCCTATCAATTAGTAGAACAAGGTATCCGTCGTTATGGCTTTCATGGTATCAGTCATCAGTATTGTGCAAATCGAGCCGCGGAAATTCTTGGTCAAGATTTACAATCTCTGCGGTTAATTACCTGTCATTTAGGTAATGGTTGTTCTTTAGCCGCCATCAAAAATGGTTGCAGTATTGACACAACAATGGGATTTACTCCCCTAGATGGTTTAATGATGGGTAGCCGCAGTGGTTCAATTGATCCAGGGATTTTAATTTATTTACTGCAACAGTATAATTACTCTAGTCAAGAATTAGATAATGTGTTAAATAAATCTTCTGGATTAAAAGGTATTTCTGGAGTATCAAGTGATTTAAGGGAGGTGATAGCCGCAAAAGACCAAGGTAATCAGCGCGCTCAACTAGCTTGGGATATATACGTACATCGTCTCCGGGCTGGTATCGGGGCAATGTTGGCTAGTTTAGCCGGTTTAGATGTTTTAGTTTTTACGGCTGGAGTCGGTGAAAACTCCCCAGGAATCCGTCAAGCAGCTTGTGAAGCCTTGGGATTTTTGGGACTAAAAATTGATGCTGATAAAAACCAGCGCCAACCTATTGATGTTGATATTGCCACATCTGATTCAACCGTGCGAGTATTAGTCATAGAAACTCAAGAAGATTGGGCAATAGCTCAAAAATGTTGCCAATTGGTGCAACAATAATAAAATTGAGGGACTATGGTCATTTTTAATTTTTAATTATGAATTTTTAATTACTGGAAGTATGTTCTTATCTCGTGAAGCTATTACCACACCTTTAGTCGTTTGCTTGTGTATTACCAGTATTAGCTTAATACAAATACCAAAGCTGCAAAAACTATTAACCAGTCAACAATCTATTTCTGTTGAAACTCTGGAAAAAGACCTCAAAAAAGAAAGTCTTCGCTTGAACTTACTGAAAAATGTACCTAGTTTTAGTTATAAAAACCTGATTGCAGATTGGGTATATATTGATTTTTTGCAATTCTTTGGCGATGATGAAGCCAGAGATAGAACAGGGTATCGTCTCAGTCCAGAATATTTTGAAGTTATTTTAGGACGTGACCCCCGTTTTCTAGACGCTTACCTAGGACTTTCTGTAAGTAGCTCTTTATACGGTGGGATGCCAGAAAAATCTATAGCTTTAATGGACAAAGGATTAAAATCTTTATCTCCACAATTACCCAACAAATCCTATTATATCTGGCGTTATAAAGGCACAGATGAGTTATTGTTTTTAGGTAATGCTCAAGCAGCCCAAACATCTTTTCTCAAAGCCGCAGAGTGGGCTAACACTTATACTGACGCGGAAAGCAAGCAAGCAGCATTTAGTTCTCAAAAAACCGCTGAGTTTCTCAGTAAAAACCCAGATAGTAAATCAGCCCGTATTTCTACATGGATGATGGTTTTAAATAATAAAGTTGATCAAAAAACTCGCAAACGAGCCATTCGGGAAATTGAAGCTTTAGGAGGGGAGATAGTCACTAATCCCAACGGTACAAGTAGTATTAAATTACCAGAAAAAGATTAATTGGTCAGTGGTCAGTGGTCAGTAGGGGCGAAGCATTTGCAAGATAAATTATCGGTCATTGCCAAAAATAGTTCTCCAAATGCTTCGCCCGTACAGTTGTCAGTGGTCAGTAGGGGCGAAGCATTTGCAAGATAAATTATCGGTCATTGCCAAAAATAGTTCTCCAAATGCCTCGCCCGTACAGTTGTTAGTTGTCAAGAAAGAGGCAATAGACAATAGGCAATAAATATTTTCCCTGCTCCCTGCCCCTGCCTCTTTTCTCCTGACTCCTGCTGAGAATCGCTACAATAGAACTCCTATCATTCTCATGTTTTAGACTTGCAGGAGGTGGGAGATAATTTTTAGCATGACAGGAGGATTATTTTGAGATATCTTAAAATAAGTTAACATAATTATCATAATGTCCTCTTTCTTAGAGAAGCTAAGTATAAGCAGCAAACCAGTACAGGAGAATCAACATCAGTGAATAATAAAAGATGGAGAAATACGGGGCTGTACGCGCTCCTTTTTATAGTTGTTATTGCCCTAGGAACAGCATTTTTTGACAAACAACCCCAAAGCCGGGAAACATGGCGCTACAGCCAGTTTATCCAAGAAGTTAAACAAGGCAGAGTTGAGAGAGTTAGTTTGAGTTCTGACCGTTCTACAGCTTTGGTAACACCCAAATATGATCCTAATAAAAAGATCGTTACCTTAGTTAACGACCCAGATTTAATCAATACTCTGACAAATAAAGGTGTTGATATTGCCGTATTACCTCAAGCAGACGAAGGATTTTGGTTTAAAGCTCTCAGCAGCTTATTCTTCCCTGTATTGCTGCTAGTTGGTCTATTTTTCCTTCTCCGTCGCGCTCAAGGTGGACCAGGTAGCCAAGCCATGAACTTTGGTAAATCTAAAGCCAGAGTGCAAATGGAACCCCAAACTCAAGTGACATTTGGGGACGTTGCGGGTATTGACCAAGCCAAATTAGAACTAAATGAAGTTGTAGACTTTTTGAAAAATGCCGATCGCTTTACCGCTATTGGTGCAAAAATTCCTAAAGGTGTACTTTTAGTTGGTCCTCCTGGTACTGGTAAAACCCTGCTTGCGCGGGCTGTTGCTGGAGAAGCAGGTGTTCCTTTCTTCTCAATTTCCGGTTCTGAATTTGTGGAAATGTTTGTGGGTGTGGGTGCTTCTCGCGTCCGTGATTTATTTGAACAAGCAAAAACTAATGCTCCTTGTATCGTCTTTATTGATGAAATTGACGCGGTAGGTCGTCAACGGGGTGCTGGTTTGGGTGGTGGTAATGACGAACGGGAACAAACCCTCAACCAGTTACTAACGGAAATGGATGGTTTTGAAGGTAACACTGGCATTATTATTATTGCTGCTACCAACCGTCCTGACGTATTAGACGCGGCTTTATTACGTCCTGGTCGTTTTGACCGTCAAGTTGTGGTAGACCGTCCTGACTACGCTGGAAGAAGCGAAATTCTCCGAGTTCATGCTCGTGGTAAAACTTTATCTAAAGATGTAGACTTGGATAAAATTGCCCGTCGGACTCCTGGTTTTACCGGTGCAGATTTATCTAACTTACTCAACGAAGCGGCAATTTTAGCCGCCCGTCGGAATTTAACGGAAATTTCGATGGATGAAATTAATGATGCAATTGATCGTGTATTAGCGGGTCCGGAAAAGAAAGACCGGGTAATGAGCGAAAAGCGCAAAACTTTGGTTGCATACCATGAAGCAGGTCACGCTTTAGTTGGGGCTTTAATGCCTGACTATGACCCTGTGCAAAAGATTAGCATTATTCCCCGTGGTCAAGCTGGTGGTTTAACTTGGTTTACCCCTAGTGAAGACCGTATGGACACTGGTTTATATAGCCGTGCTTATTTGGAAAATCAAATGGCTGTGGCTTTAGGTGGTCGTCTGGCTGAAGAAATCATCTTTGGTGAAGAGGAAGTTACTACTGGTGCTTCTAATGATTTACAGCAAGTTGCCAGAGTAGCTAAACAAATGATAACTCGGTTTGGCATGAGCGATCGCTTGGGTCCAGTAGCCCTTGGTCGTCAACAAGGAAATATGTTCCTGGGTCGAGATATTATGTCAGAACGCGACTTTTCAGAAGAAACCGCTGCTGCTATTGATGAAGAAGTGCGGAAGTTAGTTGATACGGCTTACATTCGAGCTAAAGAAGTTTTAGTTAATAACCGCAAGGTTTTAGATGAAATTGCTCAAATGCTGATTGAAAAGGAAACCGTTGACGCTGAGGAATTACAAGAAATCCTTGGTAATAACGATGTGAAAATGGCGGCTTTTGCGTAATTTTTTCTAACCTTTTAAAAAGGGTAATTCTGGGTTTTCTGGAATTACCCTTTTTTTTGAAGTTATAATTGAATTTTTCTCTCTGCGCTCTCTGCGTCTCTGTGGTTCGATTCAAAAATAATTTATCTAACCACAGAGGCACAGAGGACACAGAGAGAGAAAATAGAGAGTTTTTTGCATCAGTTTTGGGACATTTTTTTATGGTATATTACATTTTCCTGGTTTTGTAAGACAACATTAATCTAGAATAGATTATGACTACACTTCAATTGAAAAATCACCAAATCTGGCAAGATTTAACTGAGATATTAGAAAATTTAGATACTAATTCTCTTGTTCAAAAACATCTTCAACAATGCTGTTATACAATCAATGGTTATTGGGATGAACAGGATGAATATTATGACTCAATTAGCTTACCTCACACTATAGAAGCAGAATTAGTCAGCAGTTTTGTCGGTGTTACCGAAGATAAACACTTTCTAAAACTCCAATTTTCTATTATGAATTTTCTTGAAAATATAGGTGAGTTAGTTCTTATCTATAATGAAAATCTGGAATTGGTTGATGAAAATTGGCTTTTAGATATAGATTCTCCTCTGCTTAATAAAAGACAAGTTACTAACACCTAAGATAATGGTTATGAAATTAATCTATTCTTGCACGCAGAGGCGCAGAGTCTCAGAGAGTTAATTGTCTTTTATCTTATTTGCAAAACTAAGGTTTCTTCTCCTGGTAAAATTAAGGTTTTTCCCAATGGTAAAATTGCTAAAGCATTAGTTTGGGATAAGTTAATTAAGTTTCCAGAATTTAAATTACCACTTGTTTGATGAAATTCATAAATACCATCATTTAAATTTAAAGTACCCCAAATATAAGTTTCCATTTTTCCGTTAGATTTTAACTCGGAATGGGATTTTACTTTTAAAAGTTTTGCTTCCCAACTTTGATTAATTCCTGAAAGTTTTTTGATTGTCGGTTGGACAAATCGCCAAAATGTCACTAATGCAGAAACGGGATTTCCTGGTAAACCAAAATAAAGGGAATTGGGAAATGTGGCAAATGTCAGAGGTTTTCCTGGACGCATTTGCACGGCGCGAAAATGGATTTCTGCCCCCAAAGATGCTAATATATTATCAATATAATCATAATCACCTACAGAAACTCCACCAGAAGAAAGAACTATATCAGCATGATTAATGGCATAATTTATAGTCTCTGTTAATGCAGTTGGATTATCTTTAACAATTCCTAACATTAACACTTCTGCACCTGATTCTTTGACTAAAGCGGCTAAAGCATATTGGTTAGAATCTACTATTTGTCCAGGTTTTAGGGTTTGTTCTGGTGTGACTAATTCATCACCACTAGAAAAAATTGCCACCCGTGGACGACGTAAAACACTGATTTTAGGCAATTGTGCAGCCGCTAAAATGGCAATTTCCGCTGCATTCAGGGGAATTCCTGCTGGTAAAAGTTCTTTTCCGGCTTGGTAAAAGTCTCCTTGGTGTCTAATAAATTCTTGGGGTTGCGGTGTAGCTAAGATAAAAACTTGATTTTCCTGCAATTTAGTTTTTTCCTGCATAATTACAGTATCCGCACCTTTTGGGATGATTGCACCAGTGAAAATCCTGGCTGCTTGTCCTGGTTTAATAGTAATTTGGGGTTGATATCCTGCGGGAATCTCTTCGACAACTGCCAATATGGTAGGATTTTCAGGATTTGAATTTTGTACATCTTCATAACGCACTGCAAAACCATCCATTGCGGAATTATCCCAATGGGGAAAATCTAAAGAACTAATGACAGAAGTTGCTAAAATGCGGTGAGATGCTGTTAATAAATCCACAATTTCAATATCATGTTGTTGATTTAAAGGTTGGACAGCATTGAAAATAATAGTTTCGGCATCTTGGACTGATAACATAATGAATAAGTAGGTTAGCGTTAAAAATTGTCGTTATAGCAAGGCAAAAGGCAAGGGGGAAGAAGTTTTCAGCGATTTTACATTTCTTTACACTGAATAGAAATTTAATAGTTAATTAGTGAGCAGATACCCAACTTCTACTTTAGAATTAGATTATGTATCATATATTTATTTAACTTACCTTTGGGGGTTAAAGTCCCCTGCTTCTACAAGCAGCGGGTTTTGCGTCGGGGTAAAATCCCCGTTGCAAAACGTAATTCTAAATTCTAAATTCTAAATTCTGCATTCTTTTAAGAAGTTGGGGATATTTTATATCTCCCCATAACCACCACCTCCTGGAGTTTCAATGACAAATATATCTCCAGGATTCATTTCTACCACAGCTTTACTTCCTAATTTTTTCACAGTTCCATTATTTCTTTCTACATAATTTTTACCTATCATACCTGCTTTCCCACCACATAAACCAAAAGGGGGAATAACCCGATGATTTGCTAAAATTCCCGCTGTCATATTTTCCAAAAACCGCAACCGTCGAATTACACCATTTCCACCGTGATATTTACCTTTTCCTCCGCTATTTTCACGAATTGCAAAACTTTCTAAAATTACCGGAAACCGCCATTCTAAAACTTCAGGATCTGTTAATCTAGAATTAGTCATGTGGGTATGAACTGCGTCTGTTCCATTGAAATCTTCACCCGCACCAGAACCACCACAGATAGTTTCATAATATTGATATTTCGTATTACCAAAAGTAAAATTATTCATCGTTCCTTGGGAAGCAGCTAACACACCCAAAGCCCCATATAAAGCATCTGTAATTGCTTGGGAAGTTTCCACATTTCCCGCAACTACCGCAGCCGGATAATGGGGATTTAACATACAACCTTGAGGAATAATCACTTCCAACGGTTTCATACATCCTGCATTTAAAGGAATATCATCATTTACCAAAGTGCGGAAAACATATAAAACTGCTGCTTTACAAACTGCTGATGGTGCGTTAAAGTTATTATTTAATTGCGGTGAAGTCCCAGTAAAGTCTATTTTAGCATTTCTGAGTTTTTTATCAATAGTAATTTTAACTTTGATCATACTTCCATCATCCAAAGCATAACTAAAACTCCCATCTTTTAAAACTTCAATTACTCGACGAACTGATGCTTCGGCATTATCTTGGACAAAACCCATATAAGCTTGCACAGTTTCTAAGCTGTAGTGTTCTACCATTTTCAATAATTCTTTAACTCCCAGTTCATTCGCTGCAATTTGCGCTTTTAAATCGGCGATATTTTGAGGAATATTCCTCGCTGGGTAAGGTTCACTGCTGAGTAAATTAATTAATTCCTGTTCGCAGAAAACCCCAGAATTAACTAATTGAAAATTATCTAATAAAATCCCTTCTTCTGTGACACTTGTACTATAAGGTGGCATAGAACCGGGAGTTATTCCCCCAATATCTGCATGATGTCCCCGTGAAGCTACATAAAAAATAGGAAGATGAGAATTAAGAAATATCGGAGTAATAACTGTAATATCTGGAAGATGAGTTCCCCCATTGTAGGGATTATTAGCAGCGAAAACATCACCAGGTTGAATATTATTTTTATGAGTGGAAATTAAAGCCTGAATACTTTCACTCATGGAACCTAAATGTACAGGAATATGGGGGGCATTTGCGACCAATTGTCCATGGTTATCGAAAATCGCACAGGAAAAATCGAGCCTTTCTTTGATATTCACAGAAGAACTGGTATTTTGTAATGTTATTCCCATTTGTTCAGCAATTGCCCGAAACAAATTATTGAAAATTTCCAACATGACAGCATCAGGATTTTCAATTTTCTCATTTGTATTTTCCACTGACAACTGACTACTAACAACTGACAAAACCAAATTCTGAATATTAGTTAATTCCGCTTGCCAATGGGGTTCAATAATATTTGTCCCCGTCGCTTCTACAATAATTGCAGGTCCAGAAATACAGTCTCCCGGTTGTAAATTCTCCCGACGATAAACTGGGGTATCCCACCATTTCCCAGCAGTAAACATCTGTACGGTTGTATCTGCAATCGGTAAATTATCATTTATCCGAGAAATTACAGATGGAAATGGGGCATCATGATGTAATACTAACTCCACCGTCACCGCTTCCACAATCAAGGGTTTTTCCTCGGCAATAAAGCCGTAACGCTGACGATGTAACTCTGCAAACTGATTCTGCATTGCTGCTAAATCGGCAAAATTTACAACCAAAGCCGCATCTGTTCCTTCATATCTTAAATACAGCTTTTTATACATTTGAATCCCTGTATTACCAGGATCTTGACGGTTTAATTCTTTTTTTCCCTCTGCTGCTAATTCTGTGAATACTACTTTTAAATTTGACAATATCCCTAATTCTAAAACCGCTTCAATAGCTTTTTCTTTTAACACCCTCACATCTGCCAAACCCATACCATAAGCAGATAAAACTCCAGAATAGGGATGAATAAATACCTGTTTCATTCCCAAAGCGTCAGCAATTAAACAAGCGTGTTGTCCACCTGCACCACCAAAACAGCATAAAGTATACTCAGAGACATCATAACCACGTTGGAGGGAGATTTTTTTAATCGCATTGGCCATTTTATCAACGGCAATGGTAAGAAAACCCGTTGCTACTTGTTCCGCTGTGCGATTATCACCAATTTCTTCTACCAATTCCGCAAATTTACTCTTGACAATTTCTACATTCAATAATTTGTCAGCATTTGCTCCAAATACTTGAGGGAAAAAAGCAGGTTGCAACTTACCTACCATGACATTACAGTCTGTCACCGTTAGGGGTCCGCCTTTGGAGTAGGAAGCAGGACCGGGATTTGCACCGGCTGATTCTGGTCTAACGCGATAACGAGAACCATCAAAATGTAAAATTGAACCGCCACCCGCTGCAACGGTATGAATAGCCATCATTGGAGTTCGTAACCTAACTCCAGCCACTTCTGTTTCTAAGGTACGTTCATATTCACCATTATAATGTGCAACATCCGTAGATGTACCACCCATATCAAAACTGATAATTTTATGAAATCCTGCCATCAGACTAGTTTGGACTGCACCAACGATTCCCCCCGCCGGACCGGACAAGATACTATCTTTACCAAGAAAAGTTGCTGCGTCAGTTAAGCCTCCATGAGATTGCATAAACTGGAGAGTAACGTTTTTTCCTAACTGACTCGCTACCTGATTCACATATCTTCGTAAAATCGGCGATAAATAAGCATCAACTACCGTTGTATCACCACGACTGACTAATTTCATTAAGGGGGTAATTTCGTGAGATACTGAAACTTGAGTAAAGCCAATGTTTTTAGCGAGGTTAGCAACCTGTTTTTCATGGTTGGTGTAGCGATAACCGTGCATAAAAACAATTGCACAGGAATGAATCCCGCTATTATAAGCTGTTTGCAGCTGAGGACGAATGGCATCTAAATTTAAATTAACTAATACATCACCTTGGGCGTTGTAACGTTCTTCTACTTCAATTACTTGTTCATATAACATTTCTGGTAAAATAATCTGCCGGGCAAAAATATCGGGACGGTTTTGATAGGCGATTTTTAAAGCATCTCGAAAGCCTTTGGTGATGAGTAAAACAGTTCTATCCCCTTTTTTTTCCAGTAGGGCATTTGTAGCTACTGTTGTTCCCATTTTGACAATTGTGATTTCCTCTGAAGGAATAGTTTCATGATCTGAAATGCCTAAAAGTTCACGCATTCCCTGTATTGCTGCATCGGTGTAACGTTCGGGATTTTCGGATAATAGTTTGTGAATTTGTAATTTACCGTCGGGGCATTTGGCGACAATATCAGTAAATGTACCACCCCTATCAATCCAAAATTCCCAAGTCATTGTAGATTAACCCTCTTACAGAATTTATAAATTAGAGAAAACGGTATTAACAATATTTTAACCAACTACATCTTGCAAAGAATCACTTTTTTCTCGGACAAGATGGCCATCTTCCATGTAAACAATTCGGTCAGCAATATCTAAAATGCGGTTATCGTGGGTAACAAGCAAAATTGTACAACCATGCTCTTTTGCTAGTTTCTGCATTAATTCTACTACATCTCGTCCCGATTGTTTATCAAGTGCGGCGGTAGGTTCATCTGCTAGAACTATTTTTGGTTGACTTACCAATGCACGAGCGATCGCAATTCGTTGTTTTTGTCCCCCTGATAAGTTATCTGGATAATAATTAAGCCGATTTCCTAATCCTACCTCTTCTAGCATTTTTTGTGATTGGATTAACATTTCTTTTCCAGACATTTTCGGATGTAATTCTAAACCCATTCTCACATTTTGAATTGCTGTTAAGCTACCATGTAAATTATGAGCTTGAAAAATATAACCGTTAGTCCGTCGCGCTTGGGTAAGTTGTTTTGCATTGGCTTTACAGAGTTCGTCACCTAAGATCCGCAAACTGCCAAATTGAGCCGAACGCAATCCACCAGCTAAGGTTAATAATGTGGTCTTACCTGAGCCAGATGGACCTGTCATAATCACAATTTCACCTGTATTAATGGTGAGGTTGATATTAAATAAAACTTGTTTTCGCAGTTGTCCATTTCCAAAATAATGATCGAGGTTTTGGATGGAGATTACAGGTTTGGGAGAGTTAAGAGTTTGCATATTTGATTGAGGTTTTCAGGATTTTTTTGCCCGCAGAGACGCAGAGGCACTCCAGAGTAATTTTGAGAAATTTAAAACATATCGGCTGGGTCGGCTGATTGTAGTTTATTTGTGGCTATTGCACCGGAAATTGTACACATTATTATTGTCATTAGGAAAACTACTAATGCTCTGGTTAAGGTCAAGCTGCATAAAAATTAGCATATGTACATCTGATTTATTTGTCCAAGTTCGACAATGCCGTTATTGGATACTACTTCACCTGCACGAGTATAAATGTCAAAAATTACACCATTCTGGGGAGCTTTAACATAAGTTGGATCTAAGTCGGCTTTTGCCTGTTGGGCTGCGAATATGGTAAATAAAATACATTCTATTTCGCGCAGAGGTGCAAAGAAGCAAAGCCGCAAATTTGATTAATTTGTCGGTTTTAAAGATGAGGAAATTGAAAAATTGTTAAAATAAATATGAGATTGAAATAGATGAGTAAATATAATTTATTGGGAGAGATATAAAGTTATTATTGCTTATTGCTCCAGCAATTGGTATTCTTGTAAAAGAAGCCTTAATCCATTTATGAGTATCAAATAAATGAATCACCAAACTACCTTTCAAGAAATTGCTTCTCAAGTGCAATTATTCCAAAGTATAGAACAGAAAGAAAGATTTATATTTGTAATTGGTGCTTTAACATCGCGGTTAATTAGTTTACATAAAGCTTCCGAAATAATGGAAATGGATACAGAAATGTTTTTGAAAGTTTTAGAATTAATGGGGATAGATTTTTCATATCTTACAGTTGAATATATTGCTATAGAGAAAATCTGGTAAGCATGATGAAAATAGTGTTTAATTCTTCTCCTTTAATTTTCTTATCTTCCTTAGGTTTTCTTGATTTATTTTTGACAACATCTTCCCAATTCTTATTACCAGAAAGTGTTAAATTCTCGCTATTTGAATCTGAGTTGTAAATACGATATTGCGGTTGAATTTGTCAAGTACCGCATCAATTCTATCGTGATTAGTTTATATGTATTCCTGGATGCTGAAAAGTTAGCAGGTAAGCCGATAAAATTAGTCAGAATGCGGGTAGCAGTTAAAGCTGTCAAAATCCTAGAGTGAAATATAAGGTGAATGAATTAAAATTATTGCTATGCTGAACCGACTCAAAGACTTAACAACAAATATAGCACCCCGCTTAGTCGAAATCCGTCGCCATATTCATGCACACCCAGAACTTAGTGGGCAAGAGTATCAAACCGCTGCTTTTGTTGCAGGTGTGTTATCTGCCAATGGCTTGCACGTAGAAGAGGGAATAGGTAGAACAGGTGTCATTGGTGAATTACAAGGAACTCAACCTAGTGATAGGATATTGGCAATTCGCACTGATATGGATGCTTTACCCATTCAAGAACGCACAAGTTTAGAATATGCTTCTCGAATTGAAGGAGTCATGCACGCTTGTGGCCATGATATTCATACTACAGTAGGTTTGGGGACAGCGATGGTACTTTCCCAAATTGCCCCTGAATTGGGTGGAAAGGTGCGGTTTTTATTTCAACCTGCTGAGGAAATTGCCCAAGGTGCAAATTGGATGGTACAAGATGGAGTGATGAATAATGTTGCGGCTATTTTAGGGTTACACGTTTTTCCTTCCATTCCCGCTGGTTCAGTTGGTATCCGTTACGGTGCGTTAACAGCCGCCGCAGACAATTTAGAAATTATTATTATTGGTGAATCTGGACATGGTGCGCGTCCCCATGAAGCCATAGATGCAATTTGGATTGCAGCACAAGTGATTACATCATTACAACAAGCGATTAGTCGAACTCAGAATCCTTTGCGTCCCGTAGTGTTGAGTATTGGACAAATTAATGGCGGAAGAGCGCCAAATGTAATTGCTGATAAAGTACAGTTATTAGGAACAGTGCGATCGCTTCACCCAGAAACCCGTGATAAACTACCACAGTGGATTGAAAACATAGTGGCTAATGTTTGTAATTCTTTCAACGCCAAATATCAAGTTAATTATCATCAAGGTGTCCCCAGTGTCCAAAATGATAATGCCTTAACACAATTATTACAATCCTCCGCAGAAGAAGCTTGGACTAATGATCGTGTCCAAATTTTACCAGAACCATCATTAGGTGCAGAAGATTTTTCTGTTTATTTAGAACACGCCCCTGGTTCAATGTTTCGCTTAGGTGTAGGCTATGAAGAGAGAATAATTAATCATCCCTTGCATCATCCTCAATTTGAAGTTGATGAATCTGCTATTATTACTGGAGTAGTCACATTAGCTTATGCAGCTTATAAATATTGGCTAAATAAGTCAGAAGTATGATTTGTGTGATTGGTTTGATTTAGATGATTAATTAGTCAAACAAATCACAAAAATCACAGAAATCACAAAAATCACAGTCCAGAAATTGCTCTTTAAATAAATTCCAGAAAATTACACTGTCAATCATGCCACCAATCGAAACTATAGATTCCAACTCATCAGAACAAAGCACTAATAATTGGTATTTAGTCACTGTCCGTTCTAAAAAAAGAGAAGTATTTTTGAAATATCTGAATTTAGCTATTAGCCAAAATCAATTACAAGACTTGGTAATAGAGATAAAAAGTCCCCAAGATGCAGTTTATCAAGATATTGTTTTATTAAATATCAGTAATTTCAAAAATGCCTATATACAACTTAAAAAAATCGAATGTTTCCAAAATATCGAACGAAAACCTTTAGCATTACCACAAGTAAATAGAATGTTGGGTATTGGATAAAGTTTACGTCATTGATGATAATATCCCCAACGTCTTTATGACTTACGCACTGTACAAATTAATCATTTTATGTTTTCACAAAAATAGCCAGTTTTAGGCTGTGATTAATGATTGTATTGATCGTAAACAGACAAATATGGTAAGGGTTTAGCAATGCTAAACCCCTACTGATATTGTAAACTCTGGAAAAATTCTACCTTGTTGACGACAACGCACAGGTTTTGTCCTAGTCATAATTTCCCCTACCTCATATACTAATTCACACTAATTCCGCAGCTAAAAGCCTACTTTCAAAAGCGATATCTATTATCCTTCATCAAGCCACTGTATATAACCACACATAAGTAATCTTTCCTTTAAATTAGCAATAGCTTCGGATGTGGGTACATCAATTGACTGTACCCGATATACATCATTGAGAACAAGACTATAATCTTTACCGCTATAGTAAGCTACAACTTCAGCTAAATTTCTATCTGACATTTCCTCACTAAGTAATGATAAAAGCGGTAAGTAAAATTGTGATTCTATTCCCTTGGGGAAAGCATTTTGAATTAATTTATATGTACTTTGTAGATGTGGTGAAATAGTGATTTGCATGATTAATTACCAGTTAAAGGAAAAGGTGGATGAATATATACATGAAAATCCACACCTTGAGCAGAAGCGGCTCTGACTGCTTTTGCATCTGCTGTGGTGGTGACAATATTTAGTTGATCACCTGTACCTAATATAATAATATCGTTTATTCCTAATTTTCGTGTTGGTTGTAGGTTTAAAGCTTTAGGTGATGGGTTATCGGGGATGATAGTTACTCTTTGCAAAAGGCGATTAGCTCTGTTTTGTTCTGATAGTCTAGCAATAGTTTTCACTATGTTAGTGAACTCAGTAAAAGCAGTTTGAGTCATTACCATTTCTTTTCCGTTTACGTATTGTCGCAATTCATAGCGATGAGGGGAATTTTCCGCTATAAGAGCTATAGCAGTTCCAGTATCTAGATTAAGCACTTGTTTAGCCTCAATATTAATTGGAGCAGAAAGGTTGATTTGGGAGTTCATTGAATCTTCTCTTATAGATGTATATAACTAACTTGATGCTTTCTATAAGTTAGTCAAAGTGCTACACATGGTAAAATACCGTACTTAGAGGTAGTGATATTACTACTTGCTAAAAAATATTTTATATGTATGCGTTTTATCTGTAAAAAAAAATCTCCCACACAGCAGGAGAGATAAAAATGAAGATGATTATGAGATTACTTAGTAGTTAAGCTGCTACCATCAAAAATAGGCGATTCCTACGGAGCGCTTCGCTATCGCATACCATAAAACTATCTGATTAAATGTTCAAGATTTTGCAAATTTATGTCTTGACTTTTGGCGTACATTTAGCTACACAATATATAACAGCTAAACACAAATCATCAAGTTTCGATGATTGCTTATACTAGCTACTTAAATCACTTGCGGTAACAAGTATTGATTTCCGTTGTTGATCCTGCGACGGTGTATTTCACGGTTAGCCAGCCTTATACTTTCCTTCTCCTGGAATCAGAAAAAAAGGATAGGCCGGGGGGGAGTAAAGTTAAGAATACATCCGCAAGTGATATTTTTTCTTAATTATCCATTACAAATATAATGCAACAAGACTCTCAGTTACTTCTAAAACTCACATCCGAAACTTTACGAGAAAAATTTTATGATCTCAGAAGGGTATTGGATATAGCTGAACTTTTAGAAGTTTCCTATGATCATCTTATTTATCATATATATCTTGTTGAATCTGAGCATCGTTACACAACTTTTGAAATTCCCAAAAAATCTGGTGGTATTCGTCAAATATCAACTCCGATAACTGCAATTAAAATTATTCAAAAAAAACTTAATCAAGTTTTACAAGCTGTATATCAAACAAAGCCAATCATCAAGAAGTCACAGGTTTAACAACTAATCTTTTTCCTAATGTTAATCGAAAATATGTGCGTCAAGTTCGAGCAATGCTTTATGCCTGGGCTAAGTTTGGACTTGAATCTGCGGAAAATGAATATTTTGAGAAATATTTATTGAAATCAAGATCACCTTTAAAAGAAACACTGAAATTTCAGAAAGTATTAAGAGGAAAAATAGAGTTTATTGGTATGGTAAAAGGCAAAGAAGATTCTATTTATCAGAAATATATTAACCAATATAAAATTTTATCAGGGTTATCAATGATTAATAAAGGAGAGGAAGATTAATTGATGGATATAATACAGCAAAAAATACTAGAACAAATAAATTTTAATTTGCAAAGTATTTCCCTATATATAGAAAAATTATCTAAGGCAGAAATCAAACTAGATTCTAATAAAATAGATTTGATTCATTATTCAAATCATGAATGGCTAAATATGTTAGAATATCAAGATTTAAAAAAAAGACTTGAAGAATATAATGAACAATCAACTGATGCTAGTATGAAAAATAATTTTGCGGAGTATTGCCGCAAAGTATGTTTACAAATAGAAATTTTGGTGAATAAATTTACAGAGAAGCGATATGGTGATGAAAAACTTCAAGATAGTCAATATAAAAAATTACGAGATTTTTTTAAAACTGCAAAAGAAAATTTTAACCAGTATCAAGATAGGGAATATAAGTTAATTAGTTATATTATGGAAATTAGAAATGTTGGCAGTCATGGAGATCATAATGGTAGATCAATCTTACAAAGAATAGAGTTGAAAGGTAAATCTATAAAAATCAAACTACAAAAAACAAAGAATACGGTTTCTCCGAAAGAAATACAAAATATATTCTCTGAATTTGTATCTTATTACGATAAATATAATCCAAAAACTAATAATCCAAAAATTACTGATAGAACTGAAGAGGGATATACAGTTATCACCTTATCTAATTTAAAAGATAAATATTTTGATTGTAATTCAATTATCCATTATATTGAAAGCAATAGAACTACATTGAGACATAAGCTAGGCAATGAGTTCAAAATACTTCCAGATAAACATCAGCATCCAAATGAACTTAAAATATTTTTTGAACAACAAGATTATGCAGAAATAAAACATACAATGAACTGGTTTATTCAAGAAATAGGTAAACACCTAAAATAAAAATATTGGGAATATTCTTCAACTCATATTTTATCCTATACAAGAACCTCTTTTTCTTCTTTAGCATCCACCATTATTAGAAGCCATCCGTGCTACCTTAATAGATAAGTTATTAGGGACTACCTTTGCTTGGTGGGATTTTCCCCATTATCTTTTAGGTTCTATTTTGGGTTGGTTGTGGATAGAAAAACTGCGAGGAATAGATAATGCAAAAAAGAGTAAAAGTTAAACCAAATTCTCAACAGCAAAAGATTGAAGAATTAGCAGATGGTAGTTTAACTGTACATCTTAAATCACCACCAGTAGATGGTAAAGCTAATGAAGAGTTAATTAAACTACTAGCCAAAAAATTTGATGTTGCTAAATCCTCTATCAGAATTAAATCTGGGACAACATCTCGACAAAAGGTAATTGAAATTGATGGAATTTAGGGCAATTATCAATTACCAATCACCCATTTGGCACAATTGCTAGGTATGATATTTTATCTGCAAACATTTACCCAGTAAAACCTGACTATGACTCAAAACTACCGCATTACCCTACTACCTGGAGATGGCATTGGTCCGGAAATTATGTCCGTAGCAGTGGACGTGCTGAAATTTGTCGGTAAACGCTTTGATTTTTCCTTAGAATTCTCCACAGCTTTAATTGGTGGTGCTGCTATTGACGAAACCGGCGAACCACTACCCGCTGTTACCTTAGATATGTGCCGCAATAGCGATGCTGTCTTACTCGCTGCTATTGGTGGTTACAAATGGGATTCTCTCCCCTCAAATTTACGCCCAGAAGCAGGTTTATTAGGGTTGCGGGCTGGTTTACAACTATTTGCTAATTTACGTCCTGCGAAAATTCTCCCCCAGTTAATTGACGCTTCCACCTTGAAACGAGAGGTTGTAGAAGGAGTAGATATTATGGTGGTGCGGGAACTCACCGGCGGGATTTATTTTGGTAAACCCAAAGGCATTTTTACAACAGAAACCGGAGAAAAACGCGGTGTAAATACGATGGTTTACACAGAATCAGAAATTGAACGCATTGGCCGCGTAGCTTTTGAAACAGCGCGGAAACGAGGTGGTAAACTCTGTTCAGTGGATAAAGCCAATGTGTTAGAAGTATCTCAATTATGGCGGGAAAAAATTACACAACTTTCCTCAGAATATACTGATGTTGAGTTATCTCACTTGTATGTAGATAATGCCGCCATGCAATTAGTCCGCGCTCCCAAACAATTTGATACAATTGTTACAGGAAACTTATTTGGTGATATTCTCTCTGATGCTGCGGCAATGCTCACAGGTAGTATAGGAATGTTACCTTCTGCCAGTTTGGGGGCTGATGGGCCCGGTGTCTATGAACCAGTTCATGGTTCGGCCCCGGATATTGCCGGACTTGATCAAGCCAACCCCTTAGCACAGGTTTTAAGCGCCGCCATGATGTTGCGTTATGCTTTAGACCAAGCAGCAGCAGCAGACTTAATTGAAAATAGCGTGTTACAAGTTTTAGAACAAGGTTATCGCACAGGAGATATTATGTCCCCAGGAATGAAACTTGTCGGTTGTCGAGCTATGGGCGCAGCACTAATGGAAATTCTGCAATTAAAATCACGTTAAAGTGTAAATCTGGAAGTTTTACTATTTATTGTGAAAACTTTCAGATACACTAAAAGCAAATCTGTAAATCTCAATATAAAAGCCAATTGTGTACGCTTTACAACAAGAACAGGCAAACTTTACCCACTCCAAAAAGCATCCTTCTTTGATTGATCCTACTGTAATTAGAGCAGCTAGTCACATCTACTATACCTACTGTGAAGTCCATCCAGAAATAGTAGGAAAAGCTACAGGAGTAGCAATTAGTCGGGTAACTCATCGGGGTAAAGTGATTTTTACTAAGTACCCAGTGTTATTACCACAGGAATGTTTTGTGCCGTTGAATCAAATTGAGTCCTATATGTATTAGTCAACTGACAACTGACAAATAATAATATGGACATTTTAATGAATATTTCAGCCAGTATCATTGTCTTTGTTTTGGGTGCATCTCTGGGTAGTTTTATTAATGTTGTGGTTTATCGGCTACCCGCTGGCTTATCAGTGCTGTGGCCACCTTCTCGCTGTCCCAAGTGCTTAAATAGGTTGAAGGCTTATGATAATGTCCCGGTTTTCGGTTGGTTGTGGTTAAAAGGGCGGTGTCGTTATTGCCAAACTCAGATTTCTCGCCGTTATCCATTAGTGGAGGCATTAACAGGGATAATATTTTTAATAGTATTTTGGGTTTTTCAATTTTCAATTTTCACCCTGGGATATTGGGCTTTTTGTAGTTGGTTATTGGCTTTATCTCTTATAGATTTAGATACAATGACCTTACCTAACCCCTTAACTAAATCGGGTTTAATTTTAGGAATAGTCTTTCAAATGGCTGTGGGTTGGTTATCAGAACCGACTGCGGTGGGATTATCAAAACGCTTAATAACCGGAATAGCCGGTGCAGTTCTGGGTTTATGGCTGTTTGATGCGATCGCCCTTTTAGGTTCTATGGCTTTTGGCAAAACGGTCATGGGTGCAGGTGACGCTAAATTAGCTGCTATGATGGGAGCATGGTTAGGATGGCGTTATTTACTACTAGCGGTTTTTATCTCCTGCATTTTGGGAGTATTCGTCGGTGGTGGTGCAATTATCCTCTCTCGTCACCAAATGGGACAAAAAATGCCTTTTGGACCCTTCCTAGCGTTAGGTGCGGTAATCACTGTTTTTTGCGGTGAAGCTATTTTGTCCCCATATATGAGATTATTTTTGCCTGGATCTTAATATCATTTTTTAAATCTTTTTTTTGTTTCATGCTTATGGTTTTATCCACTTAAACCTGTATCGCACCTGACTGTAGCTGTGATTACCCCATTGAGATTTAAATATGTCTAAACTATGATTTTTATGATTTTTGTGATTCTTATGATTAACTAATCATCCAAATCAAAATAATCACACAAATCATAGTTATGACATTGCTTATGGTTTTATCCACTTAAACCTGTATCGCACCTGACTGTAGCTGTGATTACCCCATTGAGATTTAAATATGTCTAAACTATGATTTTTATGATTTTTGTGATTTTTATGATTAACTAATCATCCAAATCAAAATAATCAAATCAATCATCCCAATCAAAACAATCACGCAAATCATAGTTATGACATTGCTTATGGTTTTATCCACTTAAACCTGTATCGCACCTGACTGTAGCTGTGATTACCCCATTGAGATTTAAATATGTCTAAACTATGATTTTTATGATTTTTGTGATTTTTATGATTAACTAATCATCCAAATCAAAACAGTCAAATCAATCATCCCAATCAAAACAATCACACAAATCATAGTTATGACATTGCTTATGGTTTTATCCACTTAAACCTGTATCGCACCTGACTGTAGCTGTGATTACCCCATTGAGATTTAAATATGTCTAAACTATGATTTTTATGATTTTTGTGATTTTTATGATTAACTAATCATCCAAATCAAAACAGTCAAATCAATCATCCCAATCAAAACAATCACACAAATCATAGTTATGACATTGCTTATGGTTTTATCCACTTAAACCTGTATCGCACCTGACTGTAGCTGTGATTACCCCATTGAGATTTAAATATGTCTAAACTATGATTTTTATGATTTTTGTGATTTTTATGATTAACTAATCATCCAAATCAAAATAATCAAATCAATCATCCCAATCAAAACAATCACGCAAATCATAGTTATGACATTGCTTATGGTTTTATCCACTTAAACCTGTATCGCACCTGACTGTAGCTGTGATTACCCCATTGAGATTTAAATATGTCTAAACTATGATTTTTATGATTTTTGTGATTTTTATGATTTTTATGATTAACTAATCATCCAAATCAAAATAATCAAATCAATCATCCCAATCAAAACAATCACGCAAATCATAGTTATGACATTGCTTATGGTTTTATCCACTTAAACCTGTATCGCACCTGACTGTAGCTGTGATTACCCCATTGAGATTTAAATATGTCTAAACTATGATTTTTATGATTTTTGTGATTTTTATGATTAACTAATCATCCAAATCAAAATAATCAAATCAATCATAGTTAAGACATTTAATCATCTAAATCATAGTTCTGATTTTGTCCTCACACCTAATTACATAAGATAAAAATGGCAAACAACGAAGAATCACGCGGTTTAAAGTCTCTATTTGATTGGTTCGCAAATCGGCGTAAATCAGGAAGTCCCAATTCAGAACGCCAAGAACGGGAAATTGCTGATGGTTTATGGCATAAATGCCCTAAATGTGGTGTTCTTAGCTATACAAAAGATTTAAAAGCTAATCAAATGGTTTGCGTTGATTGTGGTCATCATAATCGCGTTGATAGTGATGAACGAATTCGCCAATTAATTGATGCTAATACCTGGAATCCATTGGATGAGCATTTGCGCCCCACTGATCCCTTACAATTCCGTGATCGTAAACTATATAGCGATCGCTTGCGAGAAACACAAGAAAAACTAGGACTGATAGATGCTGTTAAAACTGGGTTAGGACAAATTAACAGCTTACCCATAGCTTTAGGAGTCATGGATTTCCGGTTTATGGGTGGAAGCATGGGTTCTGTTGTCGGGGAAAAACTCACCCGCATGATTGAACAAGCCACCCAACGGCGTTATCCTGTCGTCATTATTTGCACATCAGGTGGTGCGAGAATGCAGGAAGGAATGCTGTCTTTAATGCAAATGGCGAAAATTTCCGCCGCCCTCCAACGTCACCGAGATTCTAAACTATTATATATTCCTGTTTTAACCAACCCAACTACCGGAGGTGTTACCGCTAGTTTCGCCATGTTGGGTGATATTATCATCGCTGAACCCAAAGCAACTATTGGTTTTGCGGGAAGACGGGTAATTGAACAAACTCTTAGAGAAAAACTCCCTGAAGATTTTCAAACCGCTGAGGACTTACTTAAACACGGATTTGTTGATGATATCGTCTCCCGTACTCAATTAAAAACTACTTTGACACAATTAATTGCGCTACATCAACCTCTCCCCACAACGACACCAAGTATGGTTTTGTGGGAAACAATGAAATTAAGTTCCGCTACTGTTGAATAAAAAACGGAAATGAGGGAAGAAATTTCCTTCTTCCTTCAACAACTAACAACGGACAACTGACAACTGACAACTGTACGGGCGAAGCATTTGGAGAACTATTTTTGGCAATGACCGATAATTTATCTTCCAAATGCTTCGCCCCTACTAACAACGGACAACTGACAACTGACTCCTTCTACTTACCCGGTTCTTGGACAAAAATTAGCGGAATTAGCCCTAGTAGTCTGCATAGGCTAGATAGCGCAAATAAGCCTAATAAACCGCCAAATTCCTGATTTTGGGCAATAAAACCGCCGATAGTTGTCCCTAAAGCTCCACTCACGCCCCCGACAGCCGCAACAATGGCAAAATAGATAGATTTATTTCTCACGGGGGCAATTCCTAAATACATATTAGTGCTACATAAATCAACTCCTGCCCAAGTGATGCCAGTAAAAATATGTAAAAGCGGCAACCATAACCAAAAATCAAGTTGATGATGACCAATTCCTAACCATAATAATGGCGTAATTGCGACTAAAATACCCACACAGATAAGAATAGGACGATTACCGATTCTATCGGCTAATTTCCCCCATATAATCAACACTAACAGATTTGCCCCGGTCTGAAGACTGCTATAAATAGTTACTAAAGTCACATCTAAATCTAAAGTATCTAATAAATAGAAGTTGAAAAAAGGTGCGCTCAAATGCACAGCCAACATCCAGATACTGAAATAAAGCAGAAATAGTAAAAATTTAGAGTTCTGCCCAATAATAGTAGTCCAATTAATTTCTTCTTTGCAAATATCTTGAGGAGGATTTTCACAAAAATTCAAACTATGCTGATTTTGTAATTGCGGATTTACGTCTGCTTGAAAATATTGACAACACAAACTAATAATTCCACAAATAGTTCCTAAAGATAGAACTAATCCATAACCTTGGATAGTTCCACCATGCCAATTTGATATTACTAATCCCGCTAAAGGTACACATACTAAATTAGTCAGATTACAAGCACTATTCCGAATACCAAAATATCTCCCTCGTAACCTGCGGGGAACAATAATTGCTAACCAACTTAGCCAAGATGCACTTCCTAATCCTCCCAGAAGATGACTAAAAAGAACAATTGACAGTGTTAATACTACCAATTGTTGAGAATCTAGTAAACTGGAATTGTTAGCAAAAATGCCAATAACTAGAATTAACCACAATAACCGAGAAGTTCCAAAAGTTAATAGAGAATATTGAAATCTACTGGTAGTTTGTTCAGAAATGTAAGCCCCCACAGGTTGAATAAAATTTACCAGCATGGGAATTGAGGATAACATTCCAAAGATCACCGGAGTAGCATCCAACTCGACTAACAAATTACTGACTAAAATTCCCCCGGTACTCAGACCAAAAATAGATGCAAAAACAGCATCTATGGTAGAAGCTTGTAAACTGGTACGAATATCGTTTTTAGTAAATTGCTGAGGAAACTGTTTAGTTAGTAAAGAGTCAAGATTGGGAGTTTGAATATCCAGTGCTTCAACTGTGTCAACCGGAAGGGAATTCATATTATCATAAATTACAGAGCTATCTTTTGTTCTTATATTTTTCAATATCAGTTTGCAGACTCACAGTCTATAAAACACCTGAAAAAATGTCATCAGTATTTCATAATTGGGAGATTAATCAAGCTTTTGCAATTAATAATTGAGGAAAAGATCTAATTCTTCCCCATTTCTCTTTATGAAAATAATTGTTTATATTTATACTGATCCATTCCTAGATACTGTTCCCAACCAAAATGACTGGGGTTGGGAAGTAGATAAAATTTATGAAGATTTGGGAAAACGAAACCATAACACCAGATCCCCGACTTCTCTCAGAAGTCGGGGATCTGAATTATTCATCTTGATTTCTAGGAGCTTGTTTGCCTTTTTTACCTGCATTCCGCACATTCATGACTTTACCCAGTAAATCAAACCAAAAAGGCGCACCCATAGCAATCGCAATCCCACTCACAAGCCAACCAGCAATCATACTCAAAACACTGAAAACAGGCAACCCATGAATTCTATATTTTGTTACGTTGATTTGCTGTCGTACGTTAGCGTTAGTCCAACCAATTGGTAATTCAACTTCCTTTAAAATCTCGTTAGGATCTACTTTACTCATATCTGAAGGATTAGATCCTTGTGGTACTACTTGTACAGCCTTATTAATAATTATTTCTCGTAATAAAGAATCCTTAGATAAGCGATTAATGATATGAAAAGTATCGGCATTGGCTGTAATAGCTAAAGTTATGCCAATGATAATTGCTACTCCCTTAGCATTACGTTTGTAAACACCACCGGCTCTTTCCATAGAGCTATCAAAACTATTTTCAATTTCTTTCCGTAAAAGAATAATCCCTTCTTCCGTGCTTTTAGCTCTCATTTGGGCGCGTTTTGCCATAGTTTCAATACTATCAACAACAGAATCTGGCAGAATATCAATTAGTTCTTGAACTTTTTTATAGGTTTCACTATCTTTATCTTGAATAGCTGCTATAACTTCACCATGAATATCACTACCTTTTTTAATAGATTTGACAATTTCATTGATATTAGGTTTTAATCCTCCTAGCACTATGGCTTTTTCTGCATCTGCAAAAATATCTTGTCTGACGAATTTTAGTTCCCGCAAAGGTTTATCTAAAATATCTTCATGATTGCCTATGTTTGCTTGGAAACTATCTATATATTTATCTAGGCTATCTCTCATCCTATTTATCGCCATGTAGATATCATATTTATCCTTATTAAACTCATCAGTAATGCGGTTATACTCTAATTCTAACTGTTTATAATCTGTGGCAATATCAGTAGCAAATTCACTAGATAACTCTTGATTATTAATGTAAACCTGCAACTGAATTAAAATTTGTCTGATATCATCTAAACGTTCATTTTTGAATTGTTCTAGTCTGATTTCAGTTAATTTTTTGACCAATACTGGCAGTTGGAGTGTATCCATAAAAGTATTAGCAAAATTTTCACCACCAATATAGGAAGGCGCACTGCGTTTTTGATCACCAAAAACAGTTTCTTTTCTAAATCTAGAAGTAGACTTTCTAAACAGACTAAAGAATGAGCCAATTGCCCAAGTTGCTTGCCGAGGTAAAGTTGCTAATAAACCTTTAGCCTCTTGATTAATACTTTGAATTAAAGGATTGCCATAAATTTTATTAACTAGTTGAATTACTTCCGGTTTTTCTGAGTTTTGAGCATCACCAGCTAAAAGAATTTCAATTGATCTTCTCAAGTGTTCAGCCCGCCATTGCAGTACAGTTGTCAATAGTTCTTGAATTTCTGAAGCCAGTAAACTTAAAATTAAGTAAATAAAAATTAAACCCAGTGCCACATCTAAAATAAAAGGTAGGTTCATTGACATTCTCCTTCAGGGTAATTGAGCAAATGCTAATGGTAGTATTTATATCATTTAATCGGCAGGATGCCTGTAAACTTCCTGAAAAAAATTAATCAGAAAATCTTCGCCAAAAAATTATCTCTGTTCCTGAGAAACTGAGCTAATTTGGGATCTAGCCATTGCCTTTAAAAATAGATTGTTCCCGGATGGCAACATAGGAGATTCGCTTTGATCTCTATGTGATTAAACCTAACAATTATAAGATTCGCATAGAATATGCAAGAAGGAAGCTTTATTTGGACTCATCTAGAAAAACAGCACCGTGTGGTTGAAAGAAAGATTGATTGGCTATGGCTAATCCTCTTGTTATTGGCAGCGGTGATCTTGTTTAGCATCAATCTTGGCGGTTTGCCCTTACAAGATGGGGATGAGGCAACTGTAGCCAGGGTAGCGCGGGAAATTTGGCAAGCTCCAGCAGATTCAATGCGCTGGCTTTACCCCACTTTGGGCGGTGAACCATATCACCACACCCCACCGCTAATGCACTGGTTAATTGCTGGGGCTTATGCTCTGGGTGGTGTTAATGAATGGACAACTCGCCTACCTAGTGCAATTTTGATGGCAACTTCTGTACCTTTGTTGTATTGCATGGGGAGAGAGATATTTCGGCACCGTTGGGCAGCTATTTATAGTTCCTTAATTTATCTAACAATGCTGCCAGTGGTGCGTTATGGCAGGTTAGCAGTGTTAGATGGGGCAGTTGCCAGTTTTTTGATTTTGATGATGTGGTTTGTCTTGCGATCGCGCCGGGATTTGCGTTACTGCTTAGGTGTAGGCATTAGTTTCGGGTTAATTTGTCTAACCCAAGGCGTGATGGGTGTTTATTTAGGTGCAGTTGTTTTAGTCTTTCTTTACTGGGATACACCTAGACTACTCGCAAGTTATTATTTCTGGACAGGTATTTTCATCGGTTGTCTACCTGTATGCTGTTGGTACGGATTTCAAGTATGGCACTATGGCTATCCCTTCAATATTGATGTGAATACATCTTTAAACCATATCCAAACTATTACTAATGGCAGTTTCCAAGCACCTTGGTATTATCTTTTAGAAATCGCCAAGTGGACATGGCCTTGGTTGATATTTCTCCCTCAAACTATCCGCATTACCTGGGAGAATAATAATTTAAGTTGGGCAAAATTGATTATTGTTTGGTGTGGTGTTTATCTATTAATTATTTCCCTCATTAGCTTTAAACTTCCCTGGTATATAGTTCCTATTTATCCAAGTTTAGCTTTAGCTTTGGGGTTTCAATTAGCAGAAATAGAAAATGTGCCTGTAGTTTCTGGCTATCCCCGCGCTTGGGTAACGAGTTTAGCAATATTGGCTGTGGTGGCTTCTGCAGGCAGTATTTATTTTAGTTGGAGAACTTTAGACAAAGTAGAATTACAGATAATTTTTGCAGCAGTGGCTTTAACCATGACTTTAGCGGCAATTTTAGCAGAGCGAGGTGATAGACAATTTCTGAAAATTTTAATTTGGGGAAGTTATATTTCTCTATTGTTATTAATGAAATCTCATTACTGGGTTGGGGAATTAAATACAGCTTATCCTGTTAAACCAGTAGCAGCAATGATCACTAAAATAAATCCAGCAATTAAGGAAATCTATACATCTTTTCCCTACCATCGTGCTTCTTTGGATTTTTATAGCGATCGCACTATTATTCCTGCTTCTATTGGTGAGTTACAATATTACTGGCAGTATGATAGCCAACCTTATTTTCTCCTCAATATATCTACCTTAGAAAACCTCCAATTCAACTCTATCAAAGTCATAGATCAAGTAGAAGATTGGCAATTAATTACCAAAGAAAATAACTCATTTTAACAATACCTTCGCCATTTTTATTGTTTCGGAGGTTGGGTTGAGCGAAGCAAAATCCAACGCTGATGTTGTCTTTCCTGTAATACAACCCAACCTGGGAATTCAGGCTTTTTTCAATTTGGCGAAAGTATTTTTTAAGGTTCCACAAGAAATCTATTTTTCACCCTTGTTCATTCTTTCAATTTGGGGAATTTCTTGGCCATCATGACTCATATTATCTTGAGTCATAGTCACAATCCCGAAAAAAATCGCACTTCCCACAACCAAAGACAAAAAAGGACGCTTAATGAAGATAAAATCTCTGATTATCCGCGCCAAAGGTCGGCTTTGACGACGTAAAGCTGAAGAGATCATCATTTGTTTCCAAATAAATGGGTCACGGACATAATGTCCGCTTTGACAAACAACTAACTTTTCTTGGCAATAAGGACAGGAAAACAAACCAATATAGGATTTTATTGGCGTGGTTCTGTTATTTCTTTGGCAAATTGGGCAAGTAACATAATGATCATGAAAAGTATTTGTACTCATCTACCTCGTCCGCCTATTCCCTTGATTCTATTTATAACAATATCTGTATTGAATTTTACTGAAAATCCAGCGGTTATGCCATAGTCACTGATAGTTATTGGCAAAATACTATGATAGCGATATGCAATTGCATGAGATCCAAAATTTACCTAAAACTGAAACACCAAAAGACTTTCAACTCTGTTGCCTATTCCCTGCTCCCTACTATGTAGACTTTAAGAATGAAATTGACCTAAGGACATACTCCCTTATATACTAACTCAAGTTGCTAGCACCGCAGGACGGAATTATTTTTTTCTAAATATTTTGTGATTTTTGCTAATTAATTATTGAGCAGGCAGTTTTTCCCATAATAAACCACAATAAGAAATAACAGATAAAAAATCGTTTTTTCTGACATTTACCTCGGTTATCAATGACTCTCTTGCCTCCGACTTCGCAGACGAAGGTCACGGAATCCGATACTTTTTCCCCACCTTCCATGCGGTTCACTCAGTTAATTAATCGTTTTCAGCCCTCCTCAGAAACAGTAGTGCTTTTTTTGGCCGTGCTAATTGGCGGTAGTACAGCTATGGGGATAGTCACCTTTCACTATTTAATCCAGCTAATTAACAACTTCATGCTGGAAAATCTCATGGGACAAATTGGGATCTGGGGTGCTTGGACTTTAGCTGCTGTTCCCACTTTGGGTGGTATCATTGTTGGCCTCATGCGTTGGCGCACTCAGGATTTTGGTCCAGGACTTTCTTCTCTCATAGCTGTTGCTCAAGGCAAAGAAGCCAAGAAACCCCTCCGACCGGTCACAAAAATGATCGCTGCGGCTGTTTCTATCGGCAGTGGTGCATCCTTGGGTCCCGAAGGTCCAAGTGTAGAAATTGGGACTAATTTCGGAGTTTTATTGTCTGATATATTACAAGTTTCTCAAGAACGTCAGCGGTTGCTCTTAGGTGCTGGGGCGGCGGCTGGTTTAGCTGCTGGTTTTAATGCCCCCATTGCTGGCGTATTTTTTGCCTTAGAAGTAGTCATGGGAACTACATATTTTGCTACTTCTGCGGTAAGTGTGGTGTTACTTGCCGCCGTTGTCGCCGCCTTAATTGCTCAAATTGGTTTAGGTTCACAACCGGCTTTTGCTTTACCTGCTTATCAAGTTCGCAGTTACCTAGAATTACCTCTTTATCTGGGTTTAGGTTTAGGTGCAAGTTTAATTTCTCTCACCTATACTGAATCAATTCGGTTAGCCAAATCCGCCTTTGCTGGTAATTTACCAGGGTTGAAATTACTAGGTAAAATTCCTCAATCAATTCAGCCTATTCTCGGTGGTGTAATCATTGGTATAGTCGGTTGGCGCTACCCGCAAATTTTGGGGATTGGCTATGAAACCGTAGAAGCTATGCTCCAGGATGAGGATTTTTCGCTGAACCTGTTACTAATATTACTGGTGTTAAAATTGCTGATGACAGCGGTAAGTTCAGGGAGTGGTTTTGTCGGTGGATTATTTGCACCAGCGATGTTTTTAGGTGCGTCCTTTGGGTCCGCTTATGCTAAATTTTTGGCTTTGGTAGCACCAGGAATTGGAGACTATATGGCTGCTCCTCCAGCTTATGCAATGGTAGGTATGGCAGCGGTTTTGGCAGGTAGTGTCAGAGCGCCATTGACAGCAATTTTAATGTTATTTGAATTAACCCGCGATTATCGGATTGTTTTACCTTTAATGGCAGCGGTGGGTTTAAGTGTTTGGTTAGTAGAACGAATTAAACCAACTTTAGATGCTAATGCTAATCTGCAACAGATTGGTTTGCCAGAATTGAAAGATGAAAAAGTAGAACTTTGGCAGCAAATGTTAGTCGCAGATGCTATGCACGCTTACCCCAAAAAATTATCAGCTACTCTGGGAGTATTAGAAGCTGCGGTAGCAATGACACGGGAACGAATTCGCAGTGCGTTGATAATTGATGATGATGCTGGCAAGTTGGTGGGAATTCTGTCCTTAGAAGATATTAAACGGACTCTGGCTCTATGGCAAAATCTTTCTAATTCATCTACTGAAATTCAGGAATATTTATCTAGTCAAAAACTTATAGATATTTGTACTACGGATATTCTCTATGCTTGGGAAGATGAACCTTTATCTGAAGCCTTAGACCGCATGGCATTACGTGGGTTACATCAATTACCAGTGGTAGCTAAAGACAATCCTGATTTTATTCTGGGTTTATTAGAAAGAGAACAAATTGAATTAACTTGTAATTTAACGGCAATCACTAAGGTACTACATCAATATCTACCAGTGATTACAACCACTGAATATATAGAGGAAATTGGGAATTGGTGATTGGTGATTGGTGATTGGTGATTGGTGATTGGTCAGTTGTTAGTTGTTAGTTGTTAGTTGTTAGTTGTTAGTTGTTGGTTGTCAGTGGCAAATATCTTCTTATTGCCTGTTCCCTGTTCCCTGTTCCCTATTCCTTGTTCTCTAAATTTTGGTAATTGGTCAGTTATTAGTTATGCAGCAGTCAGGGGTAAAACAAAACCACTGACAACTGACAACCCATAACTGACTAATGAATATTCATTAAGCTGTAGCTTCTACTTCCACATCTTCTATAGATTCCGAATCTACTTGTCGGAGTCGAATGTGCTTTTTGCCTAAAGTGATGACAAACTCATCACCAGGTTGAAGATTCATCTGTTTTGTGTAAGCTGCACCGATTAATAAGTTGCCGTTTGACTGCACACCAATTCTATAGCTGGCACTGCGTCCACCACGTCCATTCGCACTGGGTGAACTATCCAACTGAATACCCTCAGCATCAATTAGGGCATTCAAGAATTTCATCATATTGACGCGCTCTATACCATTTTTGGTAACAGTATAGTAGCCACACTGTTTAGCTTTTTCGTCTTTGCTGATGGCTTCTAGCTCTTTAACTTTTTTGAGCAGTTCGTCACCGACTAGGAGTTCAATTTTTTTTTGTTTAGGCATCAACTTAGGTCGAAAATGAATGTTGTTTGTTGTCAAGTGGATTTTATTTTAGCTGACATTGAACTAATAAGAACAGAATTCTTGAGTTTTGGGATCAGCCTAGCCAAGTATATTACACTCATAGACAAAATTGTTGCATTATTATCAATATTCTTAAAAAATTATATGAAATATAATTACAATGATGCTGATAGCTACTATAGAGAGGAATCCGGTTTTGATTCTTTAAATTATTAAAGATAGGCAGATTAAGAGGGATGAGGGCAGAACGATTGGGGAAATCAAATTAATCATAACTGCTATATGAAACTAACTACGAGAGGACATTACAGCGTGAAAGCATTGCTAGATTTGAGTTTACAGCCCAAGTATGGACCTGAATCGGTCAGAGCGATCGCTAAACGTCAAGATATTCCTGCTCCCTATCTAGAAAAGCTGCTCATAGAAATGCGTCGTGCCGGCTTAGTAACTTCAATTCGTGGTAGCGTCGGTGGATATAAATTAGCAAAAAAACCGGCACAAATATCTATTGGCCAAATTTTAGAGGCTGTTGGTGAAAATATCACTAACTTACCTCTAAATAATCCCACACCCGCTCAAACAGCAGATTGGGTGACATCCAGTCTCTGGAACAGACTCAACCAAAAGCTCAAAGAAGCCTTGTACAATATTACCCTGGCAGACCTTTATTATGATGCTCGCAGTTGGCAAGCATCTCAAGGGGAAGAAGCCAATTTTGTGGTTTAGTCACCGAGTCAGAAGAAAGGAAAAAGCAAGAAAGAAGAATAAATAATCAACAATCAATAAAAAATGACATCTACTGTTTTGGTTTTGGCTGCATTGTTAGATTACTTAATCGGAGATCCTTGGGGTTGGCCTCATCCGGTGCGAGTCATGGGATGGGTAATTTCCCACTTGAGTAAATTAGCTCTGCAATATTGCCAAAATCCTCTTTCTCAGAGGCTTGCAGGAATTTTCCTAGGTGTGATTGTAATTACTGGTAGTGGCTTGGTAGGTTGGATAATAGTTCAAAGTGCCAAGTGGGTACATCCATTGTTAGGAATTGCTGTAGAAAGTATTCTTCTAGCTAGTTGTTTTGCTTTCAAAAGTTTACGAAATGCAGCAGTGGAAGTTCTCCAACCTTTAAAAAATGGAGAATTAGAATCAGCGCGACAGGTTTTAAGTAATTACGTCGGGAGAGACACAGCCAATCTTTCCCCAGCGGAAATTCTCAGAGCAGTGTTAGAAACCGTTACAGAAAATGCCACTGATGGCGTAATGGCTCCTCTTTTTTATACTATTGTTGGTGCATTTATCCCTGTTATTGGTGCTGTCCCTTTGGCTTTAGCATATAAAGCTAGTAGCACTTTAGATTCAATGGTCGGTTATAAAGAACTACCTTATACTTATCTTGGTTGGTTTAGTGCGCGGTGGGAAGATGGTTTTACTTGGTTGCCCTGTCGGTTAACAGTGATCACTTTATCATTACTATCCTTAAAACCCTTAAATGTTTGGCGAATTTGTCGCCGCGACGCAATTAAAGATCCCAGTCCCAATTCTGGTTGGAGTGAATGCGCTTATGCTGCGGTTTTAGGTGTGCAAGTGGGAGGAATAAATTGGTATCGTGGAGTAGCTAAAGAGAAACCACTTTTAGGAGATGCTATTTATCCCATTACCCCAGATTCCATTGATCAAGCTTTACAATTAACCCGATATGCGTTTTTACTATGGTTAGGACTAGCAATATTTTTAATTCGTTAGTTATCTCGTTCCCAGTCTCTGACTGGGAATGCTATCAAAGAGGCTCTGCCTCCAGTGTGATTGAAGGCAGAGCCTTCTAGCATTCATTCCCATACAGAGTATGGGAACGAGAAAAAAATAAGACATCTGTAGCTTAAGTTGACACCAATTACCAATCACCAATTACCTATCTTATGTCTACCAAAGTAGTTGAAATTCTCTCATCAGAAGAACTGCGTCGGACATTAACTCGTATGGCTTCTCAGATTGTGGAAAGAACGCGAGATTTATCTCAATTGTTACTTCTGGGTATTCATACTAGAGGAGTCCCATTAGCTTATTCATTAGCCCGTCAAATAGAAATTCTGGAAGATGTTAATGTTTCTGTAGGCTCTTTGGATATTACATTTTATCGTGATGATCTTGATAAAATCGGCTTGAGAACTCCAGAAAAAACGGATATTCCCTTTGATTTAACCGGAAAAACGGTGGTACTTGTAGATGATGTCATTTTTAAAGGGAGAACTATTCGGGCTGCTTTAAATGCCGTGAATGAATATGGTAGACCAGAGGTAATTCGTTTAGCTATATTAGTAGATAGAGGTCATAGAGAGTTACCAATCCATCCAGATTTCATCGGTAAAAAGTTACCCACAGCTAAGGAGGAAATTGTTAAAGTTTATTTACAGGATAGTGATGGACGAGATGGTGTGGAGTTAATTAGTAATTGAAATTTCCTTTTTTAGACTTAAACTCAAAAGTATATTTTCTAGTTGTAGAGACGTTCCATGTAACGTCTCTACATTATTTACTTCTCCCATAAATCGGGTATTTGGAAAACAAGAACTAAGAGGATGTTTGAAAAGTGGTATTCCGTAATTTTCATCACATTGCTACCCCCCTTAGTCCCCCCTTTACAAGGGGGGAAACAATAAAAATCCAGTTCCCTCCCCTTTACAAGGGGAGGGTTAGGGTGGGGTAAAAAATATTTGATACATCAACCATAACTTTTCAAACACCCTCTAAGAACTAACTAACGCGGTTGCAGCTTCACCCCCCGACGTTCCAACATTTCCCGCGCTGTGGGACTGGGTGTATAATTATAACCATAGCCAGAACTCTGGGAATCATCCATTATTTGCGGTGTCAGTAAAATAATTACCTCTCTACGTTCGTTCTGTTTGTTTGTTTTCCTAAACAGCGCACCCAGCAGGGGAATATCACCCAAAATAGGTAATTTAGAAACACTTGTTCGATCTGTGTCTTGAATAATACCGGAAAGAATAAGCGTTTGACTATCCCGCAAACGCAATACACCGGATGCCAGGCTTCTTTCGGATAAAAGAGTTATTGTGCCATTATCACCACCGGCTGGTGCTGTACCACCCGGAGCAGATACAGTAGGGGCAACGGACAAAGATACAAAACCGTTATCATCAATTCTTTCTACCTTCACATTCAGGGATAGACCTGCTTTCTTGATGATAGGTTCGCTGACAGAGGATGATGTGGTTGATGATGTAGTTCCTGTACTTTGTGATGAAATTTTTAATCCAGCATATACCTCTGTAGTTAAGTTAACTACTGCATTTTGTCCTTCTTGAACAATTAAGGTAGGATCTGTGAGAATCTTAGCGTTACCACTGATAACTTGAGCTTGTAAACTCGTAAGAAGCCGTCTAGGGAATTGGTATAAAGTTGGTATACCTCCCGTTTTGTTTCCTGCAACTGTGGGATCTCGATTAATACCAGCAGCAGAGTTCACAACATCTCCAGCCTGAAGTGGATTATTTGTAACTGGTGTTTCAGTCACAGTATTGTTTACTTCATTAGAATTAGCTGGTCGAGAACCACCAAAATTTAAAGATGCAGCACCACCATCATTAACAAAGAAGTTGTTACCAACCCCAAAAGAAAAACTGGTATTGTACCCTTGAGTACCTGTCAGGTTGACATCAATAATTTTGACATTCACTACCACTTGACGACGACGGATATCAAGCTGTGTTAATTGAGATACTGCCATCTCAACCATCTTAGGACTACCAATTAATGTAACAGAATTTGTCCGCTCGTCTCCTGAAGCTTGTAACCCTCTGAGTATAGGTGTTGAATCTGTATATGTAATCCGTTGAGTCTCAATTTTTGTTTCTGTCGTCGTTTGAGCTTGAGTAACTGCGGTGTTAGCAGCACCACCCACAGGTACAGCATTAACACTAGTAACTAGTCGTTCTCGACTGACAGCACTTTCCGCACCCAAAGCTACTAAGAAATTTAACGCCACATCCACCGTTACCTGATTTAGTCGGAGATTACGCATCACAAGATTACGACTAGAATTAGGTAATTGAGTCCCAACAAAAATTGTCCGTCCACTGCGGTTAGCTTCCAAACCACTCAAACGCAGGACGTAATTAAAAACATCTTGTACGGGTTCATTTTCTATATCCAAGGAAATCTTCTGAGATGTTTTAGTTACATTTTCAGCATCTTGCGGTTTTTCTGCTTCCCCACCTATATAAGCCAAATTCAGCCCAGCAGCACGAGCTAATAAAGATAAAACCTCTCTTACAGGTGCATCACGCAACACCAACCGACGAACTCGTTCTTTTGTACCTAAATTAATCACCACAGGAGATGTATCAATATTAGATTGAGTAATATCTCCTACAGGTGGGGCGACAGCCTTAGGTAAAAAAACAGGACTTTGCTTATAAGCTTGACCAGGATTTGGGGTTTGGGTAATTTTCCCGTCAATTGTAACTTGGGGGTTAGGAACTAGAACATCCGGCTGTTTACCTGGTTCATCTGGTTTATATTCAAATGTGGTAGCTGGTGTTACTGCTACCTTTTCCGTAGGCTTGGTAGTAGCTGGTGTTACTGCTACCTTTTCTGTAGGCTTAGTGGCGGTTGATGCTGTTGAATTTGTGGTAGCGGTAAAGCCCAGGGTAATATTATTATCCTTTCCCATGACGGGCTGATTGCTCGGTGCATCATCAATACCTGTAACTGTTACCCGAATGCTATTAGCGTCTAATTGTTTAACTTCAATAGATGCAATTCCTGGTGCGGGGTTTTTTTGCAGGAAGTTATTACCCTTGGGTAAACGGAGTTGGGTATTAATTACATCCGCAACTAAGGACTTGTCCTTTTTAGTGGTAAATACTTGGGGACGATCTCCCGCCGCAGTTTTTAAAATTACACTAACTCCCCCAGCAATGGGACTGAGTTCAACATCAGTAATTTGTGTAATCTTTGCTAACACTGGTTGGGCTGCTAAGAGTACAAAAGCTGCCACACTTGATCCGAAAACACTATTATGAAGCTGTTTCACAGTTCATTCCTCACATAAAATAAAAGTCTAAATCGTAACGTATAACAGGGAATAGGGAATAGGGAGAATATTTTATTTTGCCTGTTGCCTGTTGCCTCAAATTTGATTATTTTTCCGGTGCTTTAGCTGCTGCTGTTTTAGCGGCTAAATCTGCCGTTTCTTCAGAAGTTAGTGGCATTAAAGCCTCTAATGCAAAAGTTGTTGTCAGTTTACCGATACCAATTTGCACAGGGTTATCTTTATTGTCTGACATCTCTGGTGGAGACAATTTGGAGTCATAGTTTTTAACTAACAATAAAGGTTGTAATCGTTCAATGTTTCGCATAATTAATCGGGTTTGTTCAAAATTCCCCTCAATTTCTACATTGACAATACTGCGTTTAAGTTTGTTGTTAACTTCTACCCCAAAACTGCCATCATCTACCACAACAGGTTTTTCCGAAGCTGGAACAAATCTTTTCATCTTGGCTCTAATGGCATTACCAAAAGCTTTTCCATTGCTAGAATCTATCAAGCGACTGGTATCTAGTAATAGGGTATCTAAACTTTTTTCATCTGCAAATAAAGCTAAAACTTGTTGTTGTTGTTGTTTAGCTTCAGCCAAATCTGCTTCTATTTTACCGATTTGTTGGGCTTGGATTTTCTTTTGATTAACTTCTGTTTGTAGTTGCTCACGTTTAGTTTGTAGTTCTTGATAGTTATCCCAAGCGGGCATTGCCATGTTAAATAGCATATAACTTGCACCTAATAAACCTAAAACTGCGACTACACCACCAATAATAGTTGGTGTTAAGGTGACACCAAAAACAACAGGACCAGAATCTTGAGTATCTGTATCTTGATTGGCAAAATTTAAATCATCACTAAATGTCATTGGGCAATGACTCCTACTTTTTTGATATTACGAAGTCTATCTACTAGTCCGACTGTGCCTTTTTTCTCTAACTCTTGAATTAAATCAGATGCTGGCACACTACTCAAGCCTGTTTTAATGGTGTATTTAACTACTTGAATAGGTTTAATTTTTTCATTAGATTTACCACCCTTTGGGGGAAGAAAACCTGTAACGGTTGGTGCATCTACTAATTCTGCTGTGATAATTTTGGTTTCTTCTGGATTTAAAAATTTAGATTGTCCTAAACTTAAGGCAAAATCGTTGACTAAGGCATAGGAAATAGCAAAACCAGAAATTTCTAAGAATCCAGCGGTATTGGTATTAGTATTGGTTTTACTGGGGGTGGCAGCTACAACTTCTCTGCTAGGAAGAGGAGCGGCAATTTGCTTAATAGTTTCGATTTGCACTTTACTAGGAATGCGATCGCGCAAATCCTGTAACATTGCTGACCAAGGACGTATTTGATCAAACACCGTTACTAAAGCTTTCGTTTGGCTATTAATGCCGGCTGTTTCCGCCTTAATTTTATTAAGATTGACTATTATGCTCTCTAAACTCTTACCTTCCTCCTCTAGTTTTCCGATTTCTTGGGTTACTTCCGCGGTTTTCCCTTCTAAGATTGATAAACCAATAAATACCAAAGCTGGGAATACTAAACCTACTCCTACTCCTATATAAACTGGGATTAAATTCCCTAGTTGAATAGATGGTCTTTGAACACTTTTACTTTGATATTCTGGCCGATCTTTAAGGAAGTTAATATCTAGACTATACATTTTGTTACAACCCTCGCATTCCTAAACCCAGGACAATACCCAACCCAGGACGTTTAATTAAAGGATATTTTTCAGCATCTACCTCCAAAGACAAAGAAGTAATTGGATCTATTTGGGTAGTTGGTAAACTCAATCTTTGAGTGAAAAACTCATCAATTTGTGGTAATCCTCCTCCAGGACCGGCTAAAAGAATCTGCGCGACTTCCAGATTTTTACTTTGATTGAGGTAAAAATCAATGGAACGACGCAATTCATCAACTAATTCTTCGAGAACTCTCAACATAGAAGCCATCCCTGGATTACTACCTGTCACCCCACTATTGGGAATAGTCATACTCTCCAACATATCCATATCCCGTGATGCTGGTAACTTCATAGCCCTTGACAATGCAGTTTGGAGTTGATAAGTGCCAATCGGTACTGTTCGAGAAAATTCTGGGACACCATTGATAATGATGGCTATTTCTGTACTATCAAACTCAATATCAACTAAGACCGCTGCTTCTTCTGGTCCAAATAGCCGCAGTTGATCACGAACAGTGCGAATCAGGGCAAAGCTGTTAATTTCTAAGATATCAACTGTTAATCCTGCCTGTTCAAAGGTATTCAAATAGGTTTGCGTGATATCTTTACGAGTCGCAACTAACAAAACCTGCACCTTCTCAATGCCGTCTTCGTCCATAAAGTACCCAAGTTTTTGATAATCAACATCAGCTTCTTCTCTGGGATAGGGTAAATATAAAGCTGCTTCATGGTTGAGTATCATGTCCCGCAACTCCTTGTCATCTAATTCAGATGGGACAGGAATCAACCGAACAATGGAGTATCGTCCTGGGATACAAGTAGCAACACGGGTAGCTTTAGTTTTGCTTTCAGCGATCGCTTGCTGAATAATTTCGGACATTCCCACAGAATCAGCAATTTGACCATCAATAAATATACCTTCTGGTACTGGTACTGTTGTCAAGGATTCGATTTTTAAGTTTTGGCGGTGTTTACGTAGTTGGACTACGTTTACCCGTTCCGGCGCTAGTTCAATACCAATACCTTTACTGGATTTACCAAAGAAACTAGTGAAGGCTTTAACCATAGTTTTACCCGCTAGATTACAAAGAAAAATATTAAGGTTAGTTGTCAGTAGGGGCGAAGCATTTGGAAGGTAAATTATCGGTCATTGCCAAAAATAGTTCTCCAAATGCTTCGCCCGTACAGTGCGAAGCATTTGGAAGATAAATTATCGGTCATTGCCAAAAAATAGTTCTCCAAATGCTTCGCCCGTACAGTTGTCAGTTGTCAGTAGGGGCGAAGCATTTGGAAGATAAATTATCGGTCATTGCCAAAAAATAGTTCTCCAAATGCTTCGCCCGTACAGTTGTCAGTTGTCAGTAGGGGCGCAGCATTTGGAAGATAAATTATCGGTCATTGCCAAAAATAGTTCTCCAAATGCTTCGCCCGTACAGTTGTCAGTTGTCAGGCAAGAATTTTTAACCATTACCTATTACCTATTATCCATTACCTATTACCCATTACCAAAATTGATATATCCTATAGTCTCCACAATTCACTATCCTTTTTCTTACCCAGATTAATTCTAAAAATACTATCACCTACTACGATGATTCGATTGCAAAAATTTAAACAACTGGTTTGTTGGGCATTACTAGGCTTATTTACTAGTTGGCTGGTTAGCTGCGGCATAGGTAATGTTGGCAATAATCCCAAACCTGCTAAAACTGGAGTTGTCACGATTGAGTTTTGGACAATGCAACTCCAACCGCAATTTACCAACTACTTTCAAAGTCTAATTACGACTTTTGAATCACAAAACCCAAGTATAAAAGTTAAATGGGTAGATGTGCCTTGGTCGGCAATGGAGAATAAGATTTTAACAGCAGTCTCCGCAAAAACCCCACCAGATGTTGTTAACCTTAATCCCGACTTTGCTTCCCAACTTGCGGGTAAAAATGCTTGGTTAGATTTGGATGCCAAAATTCCCAGTCAAGTCCGTTCCACCTATTTGCCAAATATTTGGCAAGCAAGTAGCCTCAATGGTAAGAGTTTTGGCATTCCTTGGTATCTCACCACGCGACTAACTATTTATAACACCGATTTACTAAAACAAGCGGGTATTACGAAACCTTCTGCCACTTATGCAGAATTAGGGCAAGCAGCGCAACAAATTAAAGATAAAACTGGTAAGTATGCTTTCTTCGCTACCTTTGTTCCCCAAGACTCTGGTGAGGTGTTGGAATCCTTGGTACAAATGGGTGTCACCCTAGTTAATGCTGAAGGTAAAGCTGGTTTTAATACGGATAAAGGAAAAGCTGCTTTTCAATACTGGGTAGATTTGTATAAAAAAGGTTTGTTACCGAAAGAATCTTTAACCCAAGGGCATCGTCATGCCATAGATTTATACCAATCTGGAGAAACGGCTTTTTTAGCTTCTGGGCCTGAGTTTCTGAAAACCATTGCTAATAATGCCCCCAAGGTTGCCCAAGCTTCCGCAATTGCCCCACAAATTACGGGTGATACAGGTAAGAAAAATGTTGCTGTCATGAATATCGTGATTCCTCGTGATAGTAAATATCCTGATGAAGCTGTTAAATTTGCTTTATTTGTTACGAATGACGAAAACCAATTAGCCTTTGCTAAAGCTGCTAACGTCCTACCTTCGACAATTAAGGCTTTGTCGGATCCTTACTTTAAGGAAGTTCCCGCTAATGCTACGACAGCGGAAAAGGGGCGGGTAATTAGTGCGACACAATTAAAACAGGCTGAGGTATTAACCCCCAAACTCAAAGATTTTAAAGTTTTGCAAAAATCAATTTACGAAAATTTACAAGCGGCAATGTTAGGACAAAAAACTGTAGATAAAGCTGTGGAAGATGCTGCCCAGCAGTGGGATAATCGGTAATTGGTAATTGTCAGAATCAGGATAACCAGGATTAAAGGATTTACAGGATGTTATTGTTGATGAGACTATTGGAAATAGGGATTTTTTAATGATAGAAAATATCAATCAAAAAATTCATAAATTACAATCTGGTACATCCTCAAATCCTGGACATCCTGATTCTGACAAAAACATCGCTTACTTTCTTTTTTTTAAATTCCATTTGCCAAAAAATAACCAATTAAATACAAAGAACCACATAATACAACTTGATTATCTGTAGCAATAAAAGCAGCATCTAAGGCTGACAACACATCTGAATAGGTGTGACAAAAATTTAAATTTGGACAAATTGATGTTGCTAACTTAGCTAATTCTGCTAAATCTGCTGAATTACTATCTGGTACGGGAACTAAATATAATTTATCTCCTGGTTTAAGAAGTTCATGAAAAATCTCACCATGATCTTTAGTGGTTAACATTCCCATTACCCAAGTTATATTTTTGGTGTTGAGACTATCTACATAATTACGTAAAACTGTGGCTGAAGCTGGGTTGTGTGCGCCGTCAATGAGGAGTTTATGACTTTTCCAAGTTATCCATTGCATTCTCCCTGGCCACTTGGTTTTAGCCATTCCTTGAATAATAGCTTGTTCAGAAATTTGCCAATTTTGTTTTTGCAATATTTCCAAAGCTGCTAATGCTAAAGCTGAATTATGTAATTGAATTTGTCCCTGTAATGGTAATGGATATTTTATAAATTCAGAACTTTCTATTTTTTGATATTCTGCCCAATTTTGATTAATTTGTCGAGATGGTGGCGGGGTAAAAATTGGGCATTGTAATTCTAGAATACGCGATTGCATGACTTTCTCGGCATCGGCTGGCAATGAACCCATAACCACAGGACATCCTGGTTTGATAATTCCCGCTTTTTCTTTGGCAATATGGGCTAAAGTGGGTCCAAGTTGTTGCCAATGTTCTCGACTAATAGAAGTAATAACTGTTATCAAAGGATTATCACAGACATTGGTGGCATCTAAACGCCCTCCTAATCCTACTTCAATGATGGCAATATCAACTTGTTTCTGGGCAAAATATAACCAAGCCGCAGCGGTAATTACTTCAAATTGGGTAGGTGATTCTTCCTTTGGGTTAATAGCTGCTTGAACTTGTAGTATTAATTCACACAGTTCATTACTATCAATTGGTTGTTCGTTAACACAGATTCTTTCTGTCCAATCAATCAAGTGGGGAGAGGTGTAGCGTCCAGTTTGATAACCAGCCTCAGTAAGTACCGCAGACAGGTAAGCACAAACAGAACCTTTTCCGTTAGTCCCAGCGACATGAATAATTGGTACTTGGTGATGGGGATTTCCCAGCTTTGCCAATAAATCGACAATCCGGGATAACCCCAAATTCACACCAAAATGCTGAAAAGGTCGGAGTAAAGAATCTACGTTCATGGTGATTAGTGATTGGTATTTTGGATAAATAACTTCCCTGTTCCCTATTACCCATTACCAATCACCTATTACCCATTACCTAAAATTATGCTTCTCTGCTCAAAAAGTTTTGGACTTGTCTAAGAGCAGCAGCACCGATATTGAAAACAGCCCAACCAGCAGCGATCGCTACAGGTGCTAGAACAATTAATACACGATTATCAAAGTCCATATCGAGAAATCCTCTCTAAATTCAAAAATCTTAAGTTTTATCAACAGTTCTCAACTTTTATTGTGATCTGAAGTGGGGAATTTTTTCAAGCTTCTATGTAAAGTTTGATTAAAAGTCAGGGAAAAGGTGACAGGTGACAGGTTACAGGGAGCAGGTAAGAAGTTTATTCCAATGACCAATGACCAATGACCAATCACCAATGACCAATCACCAATCACCAATCACCAATCACCCATTAGCAGCATGAAGCAGGGCTAATTGATAGTATTTTTCAGCGTGTTCTATGAGTTCGGTGATTTCTGTGTCTGAGAGTTGACGGACTACTTTACCGGGAACACCCATGACTAGAGAACCGGGAGGGACATTTTTAGTGACTACTGCACCTGCGCCGATAATGCTGCCTGTACCGACCCTTACACCATTTAGGATAATAGCACCAATACCAATTAAACTACCACTTTCAATGTGAGCAGAATGTACCACAGCGCGATGGCCGACAGTGACATGATCTTCTAAGATTGTGGGTACGCCTGGATCACCATGGAGAATTGCGCCGTCTTGGATATTTGTACATTCGCCAATTTCAATTCGTTCTACATCACCTCTAACCACAGATCCATACCAAACGCTGGCTCTGGCTGCTATGCTTACAGAACCAATGATTACAGCGTTGGCTGCCACAAAAGCAGCTTGAGAAAATTCAGCAGATTTCCAGTCACAAGAGATAGACACGATAGAATATGGATATGGTACCCAGGAACACTGGAGAAACTCCAACCTTTAGGGCTGGTTGCCAAACCAGAATATCACAGCGTTGGACTTCTATCATCAGACGGTTGTGAAACTTGTTCTCAGGCACTATCTTCATTTTTATGTAGCAGTGAGCAAGTTATCTAAAGTAGTGGAGCAGGAGTGTAATCTTAAACCTACTGGTGCTGGCAAAAAACAATACTATGTTTATACGCACTTCATGATAAATCCAGGCTTTCAGTACCCGATATTTGGCCCTGAAATACAGTGTCCTCACTGTCGCCAAATTATTTCGGCTTTAACATTGACGGATACTTATCTATGTCCTCGTCATGGCGCATTTGAAGCTGAACCCAAAACTGGGGAGTTAGTCCATTTACAGTCTGGTCGTCATTGGCGCAGATGGGATGGTGAATGGTATCGTCAACATACTCATCCTGATGGGATTCGGTTTGAAATTCACGAAGCTTTAGACAAGCTTTATACTCAAGGTTATCGGGCTACGAGGATAATTGTCGCTAACCGTTATCAGGAGTTAATGAGTGGCTATTTGGAACGGAGTACACCTTGGCGTTCTGGACAAGGGGAAGTTGCTACGGGGGCGCGGTTATATGGTTTACCTGTAGAGTTTAGCCCTGATTCAGCCACAGAACCTTGCTGGGAAGTGATTAACTTTGATTTGGATAAAGAACCTGGTGTACCAGTGCGTTACCCATATTTCCGGTTGTTTGAGTAATAGTCAGTGGTCAGTGGTCAGTAGGGGCGAAGCATTTGGAAGATAAATTATCGGTCATTACCAAAAATAGTTCTCCAAATGCTTCGCCCGTACAGTGGTCAGTGGTCAGTAGGGGCGAAGCATTTGGAAGATAAATTATCGGTCATTACCAAAAATAGTTCTCCAAATGCTTCGCCCGTACAGTGGTCAGTGGTCAGTAGGGGCGAAGCATTTGGAAGATAAATTATCGGTCATTGCCAAAAATAGTTCTCCAAATGCTTCGCCCGTACAGTGGTTTGTGGTTTGTGGTAATAAAGAACTAGCAACCGACAACCGACAACTGACAACTGACAAAATTATGCACCATGCTTCCATTAGAACGGCAAATATCCATCTAGCGATCGCTTTTTATGAGCAGATAGGGTTTACGGTGGGCGATCGCTTCACCACCGGTTATACTCTAGCTTGCTGGATGGAAGGTTTGGGCGGGAGAATTGAACTCATCCAAATTCCTCAACCCAAACCAGCCCCAGATGCTTTTAATGATGAACATTATGTCGGCTATTATCATCTTGCTTTTGATGTGACTCAGATCACACCAGATTTACCAACTTGGTTGGAAAGCTTAAAAACACGGTTAGCGACAATAGAAAATTTACCACCTCTGAAAATTCTTTTAGAACCTACACAGCAGCAAATTGGCGATAAAATCTTAGAAGTCGCATTTATCGCTGATTTTGACGGATTACCTCTAGAATTTTTACGGTTTTTGCATAAATAGGCTGTAAATTAGTATTTATGCCCTTGGGGTGATACAATATTTTTCCTTTTCAGGTACATTTCTAGTTTCCATGAGGTACAGAAACATTTGCCCAATTTTTTAGTCACTCAATATATGTAACTTAAATTACATATATCTATTCGCCAAAGATATGTCTTTTTTCTCTATCGCCCAACGACATCGCTTTTCTTTAGTCATCTTGAGTATCTGGATCATAGCCGTTTTTGTGTTAAATCAAGATGCTGCTTTTAGCGGAGAAAGGGCGGATTTTTCCACCTCTTCCCACAACTCCAACCCAGAAAAATCTCAGAAAACATTAGTCGCTAAAGAAACACCAAATCTCGCTATTACAGCAAATGTTCATAAAACAGTCCTTGATAATGGTTTAACTGTGATCACTAAGGAGGTTCATAATGCTCCTGTGGTGACAGTGCAATTATGGTACAAATTTGGATCAGGTCAGGAAGCATCTGGGGTAAATGGTATTGCCCATCAATTAGAACATATCATGTTTAAAGGTACTAGCAATCGTCCTATCCAATTTGGGCGGTTATTTAGTGCTTTGGGCAGTGATTCTAATGCTTTTACCAGTTATGACCAAACCGCATATTACAATACTGCGGAACGGGATAAACTCACGGCTCTGTTGACGCTAGAAGCAGATAGAATGAAAAACTCGCTGATTGATCCTCAACAGTTAGCTAGTGAGAAGCGAGTAGTTATTTCTGAATTACAAGGTTATGAAAATAGCCCCGAATATCGTTTAAATCGCGCTGTGATGCTGTCTGTTTTTCCAGATCATCCCTATGGATTACCTATTGGGGGAACTAAGGCTGATGTGGAGAAATTCACAGTTGAGCAAGTGCGAGAATATTATCAAAAATTCTATAGTCCTGACAATGCTGTTTTGGTAATTGCGGGAGATTTTGACACCGCACCAACTTTGAAAACTGTGCAAACTGTGTTCGGGAAAATCCCCAAACGCCAATATTCACCCCATCATCTCATAACTCCATTACCTGCCGCTACTCCTGCACCTGCAATTAAATTACAAGAACCGGGGGGAAATCCATTACTCCAACTAATTTACCCACTTCCCCAAATCAATCAACCAGATATTCCCGCTTTGGAAGTTATGGATTATATCTTGACTGCGGGTAAAAATGCTTACTTGTATCAGGAATTAGTAGAATCGGGTTTAGCTAATAATGTTTCGGGAAATGTTGCTAGTTTACGTGGGGGTGGTTGGTATGAAATATTAGTAACAGGTTCAGGAAATCAGGACTTAAATAAAATTGATGCAGCGGTAATAAAGGCGTTAGGAAAACTTGCCAAAGTCGCTGTGACAGAAGAACAGATAGAAAGAGCAAAAACTCAATTAACAGCTTCAGTTATTTTAAATAACCGTGATATTACCAATCAAGCTATGCAATTGGGTAATGATCAAATCACGACGGATAATTATCAATATACAGAAAAGCACTTAGTAAATATTCGGAAAGTCCAAGTTGCTGATGTGATGAATGTCATCAATAAATATCTACAACCAGCAGCCCGAAAAGTCGGATTTTTTGAACCTACTCAGCAAGCAGAAACTAACCAAAGTTCATCTTACTCAACGCAAACAGAAGATAATTTTGCTGTTGATGTGGCTGTAGTTCCAGCGGAAGTCAAGAAGTATTTACCACCTCTAGATATATTACCCAAAACGCCAGAAAGACAAATCCCCCAACAGTTACAGCTTGCTAATGGGTTACGCGTGTTACTGTTACCAGACAAAACTACACCAACAGTGACTTTGAGCGGATATATCAAAGCGGGAACAGAATTTGAGGCAGATAATCAAGGAGGATTAGCGTCTTTAGTGGCAGCAAATCTGATGAATGGCACGAAAACCAAAGATATGCGAACTATTGCCCAAGGATTAGATGCAAAAGGCGCAAATTTGGACTTTGAAGCCTCTCGTGAAGGTGTACGGATTAAAGGTAGTAGTTTAGCGGTGGATTTACCAGTTTTGCTGGGGACATTGACGGATGTAATTAGAGATAGTACATTCCCAGAAAAAGAGTTTGCACTTTCACGTCAACAAGCTTTAACTTCCCTAGATTCAGATTTAGATGATCCTGATAAGGTTGCAAATCGTATCTTTGTGCAGTCTATTTATCCGAAAAAACACCCATTACATACCTTCCCAACTGCGAAAAGTATTGAACAAATTCAACGTCAAGATCTAATGGCTTTTAAAGCCCAACATTATCGTCCTGATACCACAGTTTTAGCAATCGTCGGCGATTTTGATGTTACCAAAGTGCGATCGCTCATTCAAGCAAAATTAGGAAATTGGCAAGTAAACGGCAAACCACCAACGGTAAAATATCCCAATGTGGGGATGCCAAAAAATGTAATTAATGTTAATCCTGTTGTCCCTGGTAAACCCCAAGCGATAACTTACATGGGTTACACCGGCATTAACCGTCAAGATAAACGATTTTATGCGGCGATGATCTTGAATCAAATTCTCGGCGGTGATACATTATCGAGTAGACTAGGGGCAGAAGTGCGCGATCGCCAAGGCCTAACCTACGGAATTTATAGCAATTTCATCACAGGTAAGAATGTTGGTACATTTCTCATTGAAATGCAAACCAGTCCAGAAGACGCACGCAAAGCAATTTCCAGTACCCGCAACCTCCTGAAGCAAGTTCATCAACAAGGTGTGACAGCACAGGAAGTAGAAACAGCTAAACGCAATTTAATCAGCAATTATAATATTTCTTTGGCCAATCCCGAACAGTTAAGCCAGAGAATGGTGATGAATGAAGTTTACGGGTTGAATCAGATAGAATTGCGCTCATTTATCAGCAAAATAGAACAAGTCAATCTCAATCAAGTCAATCAAACCGCTCGTGAATTACTTCACCCTGATAAAATTGTTGTTGTCACCGCAGGGCCACAAATTCTGGCACATAAAAAGATTAAATGAATGTGGTTCATGGATAATGGGAACAGGTGTGATTGACAATTATCCATTGAGCCATGAGTAACTTTTTGATTTGTTTATTCTCTCTGCTAATGAGTATAGTAATAATGGGTACTTCTCCAGCAACAGCAGAGAATCTATCTAGTAATCTCCTCAAACAACCACCAATAGAGATTACAGTTAGCTTGGGTAATGTTGCTAATGAATTAAAATTTGAGCCAAATCATTTAGAATTTACCTCTGGTAAACGCTACAATCTCAAGTTAAATAATCCTAGCTCACAAAAACATTATTTTACCGCTAAAGACTTTGCTGATGCAATTTGGACTCAAAAAGTCGAAGCCGGCAATGTAGAAATTAAAGGGAATATTCACGAATTAGAACTTAAACCTGGTGCAGAAGCAGAATGGGTATTTGTCCCCATGAAACCAGGTAAATATGCTTTAGGATGTACTATAGCTGGACACGCAGAAGCAGGAATGAAAGGAGAAATTGTGATTAGGTGATCATTTTTCACTGTCAGAATCAGGATTTACAGGATTTGTGGATTTACAGGATGAATATCTGTGTTTCTCTAGAAGCGCAAAATAAGTTAACTTAAATATAGATATTTTTTGCCAATAAATCTCAACAACTTCACAGCTAACCGGTAAAAGCACCCCTAATTCCTAAACTTCATGATGAATATTTTCGCTAACTTACTTTCTCAACCAGCCCAGCCAAAACCCGAAAAACGACAACGCGGAGGGATTGAAATTAAATCAACCCGTGAAATCGAAATTATGCGACAATCAGCGAAGATTGTGGCAACTGTTCTCAAGGAAATTTCTGACCTAGTTCAGCCAGGAATGACCACGGCCGATTTAGATGCTTATGCGGAAAAACGCATCCGCGAAATGGATGCAACTCCTAGCTTTAAAGGATATCATGGGTTTCCCGCTTCCATCTGCTCTAGCATTAATAATGAAGTTGTCCATGGAATTCCTAGCCATAAAAAGGTAATTCACACAGGAGATGTATTAAAAGTTGATACAGGTGCTTATTATCAAGGTTTTCATGGTGATTCCTGTATTACTATCGCTGTGGGTAGTGTGACGAGTGAAGCCGCAAGACTGATTAAAATAGCCGAGGAGTCTCTATATAAAGGGATTGAACAAGTAAAAGCTGGTGTACATTTGGAGGAAATCGCCGGTGCAATTGAAGATCATGTCAAAGCCAATGGTTTTACAGTGGTGGAACAATTTACTGGTCATGGTGTGGGTAGAAATTTACACGAAGAACCAGCGGTTTTTAACTATCGAACTCGTGAAATACCGAATGTGAAATTGCGTTCAGGAATGACTTTAGCAATTGAACCAATTTTAAATGCTGGTTCTAAAAATACCAGAATTTTAGCTGATAGATGGACTGCGGTAACAGTTGATAATGCTTTATCTGCTCAGTTTGAGCATACTGTATTAGTGACAGATAGTGGGTATGAAATTTTGACTGATAGAAATCATCTTTAACTATGATTCTTTTGATTTAGATGATTTATATGACAAATGACAAATGACAAATGACAAATGACAAATGACAACTAACAAACGACAAATGACAAATGACAAATTAAATTGTTAGTTCCCACCAAGTTTTTTGACCAACCACACCATCTGTTGATAGACTTCGACGATTTTGAAAGGCTTTGACAGCAGTTTCGGTAACTGGTCCAAAAACTCCATCAATAGGTAGTCCATAACCATTAGACATTAACAATTTTTGTAAAACTTTCACAGATATGCCTGAATTACCAAAACCAATTACGGGCATAGGTTTATTCTGGGTTGTGCGATATCCTGTTGATAATTGAACACCTTTTTTATTGGTCATAGGGATATTCCCAGCATCAGCTAATTCAAAAGAACTGCTGGATATCTGTTTTTGTGTGATTTGCTTAAATATTTGGTGTCGTCGGAATGAGAGAATTGAGAGATTACTTGGGGAAGTTTCATTTATGTGGATAAATTCTGGTGGTGTAATTTGAGCAGAAGAAACTAACTTATTTGATTGATGATTTGTTGGCTGTACACCATTTTCTAGGTGAAACAAGGTTTGGTTTAATGGAAAATGGGGTATAGTTAGTGATTTCTGATTAAATACACCCATCATCAGCAGTCCGATTTCATTCATTGTCTTTTATAATTGTATTTATTTATAAAATGGGAAATGGCAAAAGCAGAGAAGAACGGATATAAACTGGCACTGAGTTTTTTGAAAAATCAAATATTAGTCCTATATATGTAATTACTATGATCAAATAGTAAAAAATATTTAGGGATATTGATGTATCATAAATCTATAGGTTGATATCAAAAGAATGATCTGATTTGACACTATAAGAATTATTGATTTCATTCATCTATCTTAAGGGAGTTAAAATCATTAAAAAAATATTTAGGACTTGGTAGAAGAGAAAAATTCCCAATTTATGAGATCGGGAATTTTAGACTTTTGATCAGGTAAGATATTTTAACCGATACTGTTGGCAACTGGATGGAAGTAGAAGGCAAAACCCAAGACAGTATAAGCAGCTAGGAGTAATGTCCCTTCTAACCAATTAGATTTACCATCAGAACTAATGCTATTAGCAATTAAAACTGATACAGCAACAGCGACTAATTCAAAGGGGTTAAAATCTAAATCCATTGGTTGGCCAATTACCCAACCGGCAATTACTAAAACCGGGGCCACAAACAGGGCAATTTGCATACTTGAACCCACAGCGACAGACATAGCCAAATCCATTTTGTTCTTCATGGCTACGGTAACTGCGGTAGCGTGTTCAGCAGCATTACCGATAATAGGAACTAAAATTACCCCGGTAAATAGGGCGCTTAAACCTAGTTGAGATGTAGCGACTTCCAATGAACCAACTAGTAGTTCTGACTCAAAGGCAACTAACAGGGTGCAAACTAAAAGGACACCACTCCATAACCAAACATTTGGTTTTTTATGGACAACTGCTTCTGCTTCCTCTTCAATATCTGCCACACCAACATCATACAAATAAGCATGAGTTTTCATGGAAAATAGCAGTGTTAAGCCGTAAACTAGAATTAAGACGACAGCTACAGCTAGGGAAAGATTCTGTACGGTTTTTTCACTAATCCCTATGGAGGTATAGTTCATTGCTGTTGGTAACAAAATGGCAATTACCGCCAAATTCATAGAAGAAGCATTTACACGAGCTATAACTGATTCAAATGTTTGTTCTTTGTAACGAATTCCGCCTAATAACATGGATAAACCCATGACTAAGAGTAAATTACTGATAATTGATCCAGTTATACTGGCTTTGACGACATCAATTAAGCCCGCATTCAGGGCAACTAAGGCAATAATCAATTCTGTGGCATTGCCAAAAGTCGCGTTTAAAAATCCGCCTATTCCTGGTCCAACAACTACAGCTATTTCTTCCGTAGCTGTACCCATCCAAGCTGCTAGGGGGAGTATAGCTAATGCAGCGGTGATGAAAACTATCAAGTCTCCCCATCCTAAAAAGTGGGCTGTTAGAGATATGGGTATAAACAACAGCAGCACGCTGAAAATAATGTTCTTGATTGACATTTTTACCTTTAGTTCAGGGGATATCTGCACAGGGACTAAAACATTATGTGCATTTGAACACCTATCATATCTGTCAAGGATGGTGATTGGTAATTGGTAATTGGGGTTCGATATTATTCCCCTTTTTTCTCCTGACTTCTATTAAAATTTAGAGGTGTTATTTATAACTGATTTTATGAGAAAACAATTGTAGAAATGTAGATATAGTAAGAATATTCTGCAAAATTACACATTTATTTGGATAAAAATATATGACTTTGGCAGCGGAAAAACCCAGTAGTTCTGGCTCAATATTACCATTAGATCAAGAGCCTAAATCCAGTCCTGAACATGATCCCCTGAAAACTGCTCAGGGTGTTTATGTCACGGTTCATGGTCATTTTTATCAACCTCCTAGAGAAAATCCTTATCTTGATGCGATTGAACGTCAACCCAGTGCTAGTCCTTTTCATGACTGGAATGAGCGCATTCATTGGGAGTGCTATCGTCCTAATGCCTTTGCTAGAGTCTTAAATGACCGAGGTGAAATTGTGAAGATTGTGAATAATTATGAATACATGAGCTTTAACATTGGTCCAACGCTGATGTCGTGGTTAGAACGCTACGATGGGTCCGTTTATCAGCGGATTTTGGAGGCTGATGCTAAAAGCTGCGATCGCCTCAATGGTCATGGGAATGCGATCGCTCAAGTCTATAATCACATTATCCTTCCCCTAGCCAATGAACGGGATAAACATACACAAATTCGCTGGGGTAAGGAAGATTTCCATTCTCGCTTTGGCCGTGATCCTGAAGGAATGTGGTTGGCAGAAACAGCCGTAGATTATGCCACCTTAGAAGCATTGGTAGCAGAAGGGATTAAGTTTATCATTTTAGCCCCTTCTCAAGCCCAGCGTTGTCGTCTAATCCCCACAGGAGATGATTCTGGTGGTCAATGGCATGAGGTGGGGGGTAATCAGATTGATCCTACTCGTCCTTATCGCTGTTATTTAGATAGCGATGAATCTGCAAACAAATCAACTGCCTATATTGATATCTTTTTCTATGATGGTCCGATTTCGCGGGATATGGGTTTTAGTGATGTTGTCTACAATTCCCATCATTTTGCGGGACGCATTGGGGCAGCTATTCGCGGGGATCATCGTCAGTCCCAATTAATTTCTGTAGCTACAGATGGGGAAACCTTTGGACATCACAAAAAAGGCACAGAAAAGACTTTAGCCTATGCTTTTATTGGTGAGTTTCCCCGTCATGGTTGGACTGTCACCAATTTTGCCCATTATTTGAGTTTAAATCCTCCCTCTTGGGAAGTAAAAATCAAGTCTGTGACGGCTTGGAGTTGCGCCCATGGTGTGGATAGATGGCAAGATGATTGTGGTTGTGGTGGTGAAGGAGGCGTGTGGCATCAAAAATGGCGACGGCCGTTAAGAAATGCTTTAAATTGGCTGCGGGATCAGTTAATTGATGTTTATGAGGAATATGGCGGTACATTATTTCGTGATCCTTGGCAAGCGCGGGACGAATATGTTCATATCATGGGCGATCGCACTCCCGCTAATATTAACCGGTTTCTGTCCCGCCATCAAACTCGCAAACTCCAAGCGGTTGAACAGGTAGAAGCTTTACGCTTGTTGGAAATGCAGCGTCACTCTTTACTGATGTTTACCAGTTGCGGCTGGTTTTTTGAGGAAATTTCCCGTCCAGAGGGAACACAAATTTTGCGTTATGCCTCCCGTGCTTTAGAATTAGCCGGAGATGTGGCAGGTATCCAATTAGAAAAGGATTTTCTTAAACGTTTAGGTTTAGCTCCTAGCAATGTAGAGGAGTTTAAACATGGGGCTGAGATATATCGTCGGTTGGTGCTAACTGCCCAAATTGGCTTTAAACAAGTTGCTGCCCATTACGCCATTACTTCCCTATTTAATCATCACCAAAATACTGCCCCTGGACAAGAGACAGATAAACACCCTCATAATCATCATCAGCGTGTTTATTGTTATGATGCTCATGAGCTAGATTATCATAAGCAAAGCCTGGGACCATTAACTATGGCGGTGGGGCATTTGCAGCTAGTGTCAAATATTACTTGGGAAAATGAAAATTTAGTATTTGCGGTTTTGCATTTGGGTGGTTGGGATTTTCATTGCTGTATTCAAAAGTTTGAAGGACGACGTAACTATAGTCAAATCAGAGAAAAGCTGTTTGCAGCCTTGCAACAGGCTAGTATCGCTCATGTTATTTTGGTGATGACTCAACTATTTGGTGATGAAGCCTTTAGTTTGCAAACTTTATTTGCGGAAGAACGTCACCGCATTATGCGGTTGTTGAGTCAGGAAACACTGGCACGATTAGACCAGTTATATACTCAAGCCTATAGGGATAATTACGGTGTAATTATGGCCTTTCATCGGGATGAATTGGAAGTACCACGAGAATTACAGGTAGCAGCGGAGATTGCTTTGGGTTATCGTTGTTTAACAGCTTTAAAATCCCTAGAACAAGATATTAGCGAACTACAATTAAGCTGGAATCTGATTGTAGAATTAGAAGCGATCGCTACTGAAGCCAAACATCTCCGTTGTCAATTAAATATCCCCGATGGTAATCAAATTCTAGAACAATTGATAGTCCGGTTATTGTGGCAATTATTGTATGATGCCAATAGCAAAATAGATACAGATATCCAACGTTTAGAACGATTGATTGATGTTGGTCATAAATTACATCTTGGCATTAATTTAAACCATTCTCAAGAACTTTACTGGAGTTGTTTACACAGTCAAATATTGCCACGAATTACCAGTATTGATAATGAAGCCGAAACTATTCAATGTCGTCAATTGCTAAAATTAGGACAAAAATTAGCGGTTGATGTCAGTCCTTATTTAGGGCTTGCTGAAAAAGTCTTTTCGTGAGGGCTAGGAGTCACCGAGTCAGGAGTCACCGAGTCAGGAGTCAGGAGGAAGAATTAGAAGGAGAGAAGAATAGTCTCAAATTTCAGAAAGTGATAGGTTTTTAATGGTTTCAATCCTTATTCCTTGCACCTAATTCACTTTTTTAACCGGGAAACTCTTAATCTATCTAGGTTTTCGGTTTATTCAGCAAGCCCTATTTAGATAAATTGATTTAAATTTGTAGGGTGGGCAATGTCCACCCTAATCTTACAGTTTAATCTTGGGGAGGTTTACAATGGTACGGATACAGCCACTGACATTTAAAGAGTCCATGAGTATGTTTTTCTAAAAAAGATCCAGTATTGTACTTTTTTGAGATATTAATTCCGGCTTTTGTTTTGATTTCATAAAGCCAAGGAAAAGACACTATCAGAACAGCCATAACACCGAAGAGATACAAAGAAAAAGTTACAGCTTTAGGAAATTTGCGGGACTGAAAATTGATTTTTTTAGGCATAGAAGTGGTAAACCCAATGTCTATTATAGCTTAAAGATGTCTATTATAGCTTAAAAATCAAAATATGGTTTTGATTAGGTTAAGGTTAAAAATAGTTATGTCGTAGGTTGGGCTGGCAGAAGGAAACCCAACAAAACTCTTGATAATGTTGGGTTTTGCTATCACTCAACCCAACCTACATTTCCTTAACCTAACGAGTAAGTAGGTTAGCATTGAAAATCGTCGCTATGGCAAGGCAAGAGGCAAGAGGCAAGAGGGTTTGGGAGATTTTACTTTTCGTTACATATTACTCTTCGAGAAGCCGCTTCGCGTCTACGGTTTTTTTCCGTTCACCTACTTATTACAATGGGAACTATTTTTATCATCCAGAAACAGAAAAAGGAATCTAGAAAATAAATTGTGTTAATTAAAGAAGATTATCATTTAATCAAGCAGATTAGTAAAAGGGGATTTTGTCAAACATTTCTTGCTGTAGATGAAAGTCAATTTCCGCCAATTCCTTGTGTTATTCACCAATTTTCATCTCAATATCAAACACTGGAAAATTTTCAATATCAGGTAGAGAAATTAACGGAATTAGGTAAACATCCGCAAATTCCTTCCCTAATCACACATTTTAAAGAAAATGAATATTACTATTTAATTCAAGAATTTATTGAAGGTGATAATTTAGCTAGTTTATTAGCAAAGCAAGGTGTTTTTAATGAAACTCAGATTTGGCAAGTTTTAAAAAGTTTATTACCAGTTCTCAAGTTTATTCATGATCATCAAATTATTCACCAGAATATTCAACCAAAAAATATTATTTTGCGGACTGTAAATCAAAGTCAAGATTTATTAGATAATCTAGTTTTAGTTGATTTTGCTGCAATGAAATTTGTCAATATCAATGAATCTAAAGATGATTTAGTTGGTAGTCCAGAATATATTTCGCCAGAACAAATACAAGGTAAAGCTGTTTTTGTCAGTGATCTTTATAGTTTAGGTATAACTTGTATTTATCTACTAACTCAAATACCACCTTTTGAATTATTTGATATTACTAATAATAGCTGGATATGGCGAGATTATCTCACCAATCAAATTAGCGAACATCTAGGACAAACCCTTGATAAACTTATAAAATATAATTTACAAGAACGCTGGCAATCAGCAGATCAACTTATTTATACTTTGGGAATTAAAGATCATTATTTGCCTTTATTATCCCCAATTAATCATCCTTTATGGCAACTTTCCTATCCTCTTGAAAATCAAATCAATAGTTCTATTAATACTGTGGCATTAAGTCATGATGGTAAAATATTAGCCAGTGGAGAAGATAATAAAAGTATTAAATTATGGGATTTAAACAATCGGCAATTAATAGCAAATTTTTTCGGACATACTCAAGCTATAACATCAGTTATTTTTAATCACAATGATACAATTTTAGCCACAGCTAGTGATGATCAAACTATGAATTTGTGGGATGTGAAGACATTAGCAAAAATTCATCTTCTGACTGGACATTCACACGCTGTTAAATCTCTAGCATTTCATCCCCAAGGGCAAATTTTAGCTAGTGGAAGTTGGGATAAAACTATTAAAATTTGGGATGTGAATACAGGTTTAGGACTGAATACTTTAACTGGGCATAAATTACAAATAAATGCTGTAGCTTTTAGTCCCCAAGGACGACTTTTAGCAAGTGCTAGTTATGATCGCACAGTTCGCATCTGGCAATTAGAAGACGGAAAATTTAACTTATTAACAACTCTTTCCGGTCATACTTGGGCAGTTTTAACAGTTGCTTTTAGTCCCAATGGTCAAATTTTGGCAACGGGTAGCGGTGATAATACAATTAAATTATGGGATGTTGGCACTGGTGAATTAATTAGCACACTTTCAGGTCATTCTTGGTCAGTGGTGGCTGTAGCTTTTAGTGCTGACGGAGAAACGCTGATTAGTGGCAGTTGGGATAAAACGGTAAAAATTTGGCAAATCAGCACAAAAAAAGAAATTGCTAGTCTTGTAGGTCATACAGACTCAGTATCTAGCGTTGCTATGAGTCATGATGCAAAATTGATTGCCAGTGGTAGTAAGGACAAGACAATCAAATTGTGGCAAAGGGGACTGGTGATAGGTGATAATTTTACTTAATTACCCATGACCAATCACCAATTACCAACTACCAATTACCAACTTAAAATCATCAGGCGCTACCTGTGAAGGCAACCTCTGGAAATTTCAACTGTGCTTCTGCCATTGGACGTTTTCTGCCTTCTTCTTGCCAGTAGTTAATCACTTCTGTGGCTTTGTTGAGTAACTCCACCCGATCAACATCTGTAATCCAGTGTTTGGATTCTAACTCTTTTTTTAGCTCTTCCCAGGCATCATTTCTGGGCCAAAAAAAGTATTTGGTTAAGGGGCTAGATCCTTTACCAACAACCTGATCAACTGCTAGGGCGACGTTTTCGTCTAACCAGAGAATTTTTAAAATGAACTTGGTCAATTACACCTCCGGGGAATATCCGGGTTTTACTTACTAAGTTTGCGACCCCTTATTTTAACTCAATGTTTGAATAATTGACCAATGAGTGAAGAAATTTGGGAATCTTCTGTTGTCGGAGAAGTCAGGAGTCAGAAGGAAGAGGGAAGAATGAGTAAAACCCTCTTTTAATCTGAGTTTCGTGATCTGCTATATCATTAATTTTGTTGCATATCACGTCAGAGTTAGGTCAGTAACCCAGCCCTAAAGGGACTGGGCTTGCAAGAGTAATCAAGCAAGCCGTACTGACCAGACCACCCTGAGTTTACTCTCATGGTAGCCGTTGTTTGAGTCACGACACCCCGGAATGCGAAGCTAGTTCCCTGCTCTGTCGCTTGTGATTAAACAGTTCTAAGGTCACTGGAACAGTGTTGCAAGCTCAAGCAAGCTCTTATAACAGGTCGAAGCTAACATTACCCCAGAAATGGGAGTTGGTTTCCAGATTCCAATCAAAAATCTGGTTTCAATTTTAATATCCACAGCGGTTAAAACCGCTCGTGTCGTTTCCCTCTCAGGTCTAAAGACGCTGAGTTTCCCACTTACCGGGTGTTCTTATGATTAAACTAATTGGTATTTTCCTGAGTCTGTTGCTGGTTTTTGGCTGGAATACACCAGTTATGGCAGAATCTCAACCCATTACCGCCGAGGAGTTGCAAGCAGGGGATGAATTAGCGACTAAGGCTTTTGCAGCCACAAATCAGGGTGATTTTGTGAAAGCGGAGGCTTATTGGACAGAAATTATTGAAAAATTTCCTACCAATGCGGGCGCATGGAGTAATCGCGGTAATTCTCGTGTCAGTCAAAATAAGTTACAATCCGCATTGACAGACTATAACCAAGCTATAAAACTTGCTCCCAATGTGACAGACCCTTATTTGAATCGGGGAACAGCATTAGAAGGTTTGGGAAGATGGGATGAAGCGATCGCTGATTATAATCGTGTATTAGAATTAGATCCTCAAGATGCTATGGCTTATAATAATCGTGGTAATGCTAAAACAGGTTTAGGGAAATGGCAAGAAGCGATTTTAGATTTCCAAAAAGCCACAGAAATTACCCCCAATTTTGCCTTTGCTAGAGCTAATTATGCCCTGGCTTTATATGAAACCAGTCAATCAGATAAAGCTATCCGCGAGATGCGGAATATAGTCCGTAAATATCCTCGATTTGCTGATATGCGTGCCGCTTTAACAGCCGCTTATTGGGTGAGGGGAAATAAGGGAGAGGCAGAAAGTAATTGGGTAGCTGCTTATGGACTAGATACCCGTTATAAGGATATGAATTGGGTAACGAATATCCGTCGCTGGCCACCAAGTATGGTAGCAGCTTTGGATAGATTTTTGAAATTACAATAAATTGAACAGGGAACGGGGAACGGGGAACGGCGAACGGCGAACGGGGAACGGGGAACATAAAAATCAGTTGTGTATTAATTGTGTCCCATTACTTAGCCAATTATTGAAGGTGGCGTTACCTAATTAACGCACTTTTCAATTTCCACAAAATTAAACTTAAAGCCATTTTCCTGCATTTTCTTCTCTTTGGTGACTTTTCCAAAATCGGCAAATTCAGGAAAGTATATGTCTCCCACAAAATTACCTTCAACAATGGTTAAATAAAGTTTATCGGCCAATTTGATTGCTTCAGTGTAAATCTGTCCACCACCAGCGATAAATATTTCTTCTGTTTCACTCATTTTCGCCCATGCAATTGCTTCTGGTAATGAATGCAAAACTACACAACCAAAGGCTTGAAAATTGGTGTCTCTGGTAAGAATGATAGTTGTACAATTACGAATTGGTTTATTAAAAGTGGCATAACTTTTGCGCCCGATAATGACAGGATGTCGTCGGATAGTTTCCCGATAATAAAGTTCATCACTGGGAATATTCCAAGGAATACCCGCATGAATATGTTCTTTTGTCGAGTCTGATAAAATTCGATTTTCAGAAATGGCAGCAATGAGACTAATCAAAGGCATAATTTACCCCTATTTATTATTCTTCTACCCGATAACCCAGTTCTGCTAACCGCACTCGTGAATGTCGCCATTTAGGTTGAACTTTGACAAATAATTCTAGATAAACTTTCCCAGCAATTAGCTTTTGAATTTGTTGTCTAGCTTCACTACCAATAGATTTGAGCATTGTTCCACCTTTACCAATAAGAATACCTTTTTGAGAATCTCTCTCAACATGGATGGTGGCGAGAACACGGGTAATTTTTGGGCTTTCTTCGACTAAATCAATGCCTATGGCTACGGAGTGGGGAACTTCTTGACGGGTTAATAATAATATTTGTTCTCGAATTAATTCACCCATGATAAACCGTTCTGGTTGGTCTGTAACTAAATCGGGTGGATAGTAAAATGGTCCTGGTTCGAGATGACTAATTAATAAATCTTGGAGTTGCGATAATTCCGCTCCAGTTTTAGCAGAAAATTTCACACTTTGCCATTGATAGCTATTAGCTAATTGAATATAACTATCATCTATTTTTTGATAATCTTCTGGTTGTTCATCAATTTTATTAATCCCCAGAATTACAGGTGTTCGACTATTAATTAGTAGTTCTGCCACATAGCGATCGCCTGGACCACAAGCAACAGTGCCATCAACTACAAATAATATCACATCTACCGATTCAATGGCAATTTTCGCATTTTTTACCAGCACTTCTCCCAATTGATGATGGGGTTTGTGAATACCCGGTGTATCTACAAAAATTAACTGGGCTGTTTCTGTAGTTACAATCCCCTTTAACCGATTGCGAGTAGTTTGGGATACTGGGGAAGTAATGGCTATTTTTTGTCCGACTAATTCATTCATTAAAGTGGATTTACCCACATTAGTCCGACCGATAATGCCAATAAAACCTGATTTAAACCCATCCGGTGCTTGAGGAATCATTACCCCACCGAAATCAGTAAAAATATTATTATCAATATTAGAGACTTGTGATTCTACTTGCATTGTTTACAGTTATGATTAATAGATTATTTTGACTTTGATGGAAATTTTCTTAGCGTTGCTAAATTGAAATATGAAATTGGTAAATTTAACCTTTGCAACCTTTATTCTTTGCGCCTTTGCGCCTTTGCGTGAGGCATATTCATATATTTGATTAGCAACACCATTCTCTTTTAGAGAAGAGATACATTAATTATTGCATATTTATGGAAATGATAAAAATTGTCTTCCCTAGCACAAATCGCAAACCATAATTATATTAAGTACAGTATCTTTATCTAGCTCACTGACTATGACCATAGCCTCAACCGCAGTAAATCCTTATTTAGCAGGCAATTTTGCCCCCATAAACACAGAAGTCAGCACTGACAACTTGGAAGTTATCGGAGAAATCCCTCCAGAATTATCAGGGATGTTTGTCCGCAATGGACCGAACCCACAATGGAGTCCCATTGGTCAATATCACTGGTTTGATGGCGATGGAATGTTACATGGTGTACAAATCAACGACGGTAAAGCCACTTATCACAATCGCTATGTGAGAACTAGGGGCTGGAATATTGAACATGAAGCTGGTAAAGCTGTGTGGAGTGGACTTTTAGAACCACCGCAAATGGACAACCCCCACGGACCGGGGAAAAATACCGCTAATACAGCCCTCGTATGGCACAATCAACAGCTTTTAGCATTATGGGAAGGAGGTGCGCCTCATCACATCAACACTGCTGACTTAGCGACTATTGGGGAACATACCTATAATGGTAAACTAATTTCCGCCTTTACCGCCCATCCCAAGGTAGATCCAGTTACGGGGGAAATGATGTTTTTTGGTTACGGTTTTAGACCACCTTATCTACAATATGGCGTAGTTTCCGCCCAAGGTGAGTTATTACGAACAGTACCCATAGAAATACCCACAGCGGTAATGATGCACGATTTCGCCATTACGGAAAATTATACCATTTTCATGGATTTACCCCTGACATTTAGTGCGGAACGAATGATGCGGGGAGAACCGATGATGATGTTTGAGAGCGATCGCCCCAGTCGGTTTGGTATAATGCCTCGTCATGGTGACAGCAGCAATATTCGCTGGTTTGAATGTCCTCCTTGCTATGTCTTCCACACCCTCAATGCTTATGAAGCCGGAGACGAAGTGCTACTGATTGCTTGTCGCATGAATTCCACTAATGTCCTGATTTCCCAGGATACACACAGTGATCCCAAAGGAGACATTCCTTTTTTACACCGTTGGCGTTTTAACCTTAGCACAGGTGTAGTTACAGAAGAACAACTAGATGATGTACCGGGAGAATTTCCCCGTGTCAATGAAAAACTGTTAGGAAGAAAAACCCAATATGGCTATGTGGGAAAAATGGCAAATAATCCAAATCCCTTATTTGATGGTCTAATCAAATACGATTTTGAAAATGGTAAATCCCAAACCCATGAATTTGGCAAAAATCGTTATGGGGGAGAAGCAGTATTTGCACCAGATCCTAATTCTACAGTAGAAGACAAAGGATGGCTGGTAACATTTATTTATGATGAAAATTCCCAAACATCAGAACTCGTAGTTATCAACGCGCAAGATATCACCAGCGAACCGATAGCGCGGGTAATGATTCCTCAACGTGTACCCTATGGATTCCACGGTATTTGGATTTCCTAATTGAGTAGGTTGGGTTGACGTATGTTACCCAACATTGTCATTATCAATTCTTTTGTTGGGTTGCGCTGTCGCTGAACCCAACCTACTTGGTAGGATTTTTCTCAACTAAATCAGCAAACTTTTTTAATATTTCCCAATACTTTTCTCCCGCAACAAAAGATAAATCATTATGGCTGGCTTTTTCTACCCAAAAAGAAAGTTTGGGAGATGATACAGCAGCAAATAATTTTTCTCCATGACTAAAAGGAATAATTTCGTCAGTTTTACCATGAATGATCAAAACTGGACATTTGACTTTTTTGATTTTTGCCAGATTCGTAAACTTATCAAAAGGTAAAAGTGGCACAGGAACAACTACCCGAAAAATCGAAGTAAAGCTACTTTCAACTATTAACCCACCTACAGGTTTTTTTGATGCTAAATCTACGGCTGAACCACCACCAATGGAACGCCCAAATACTATAATTTTTTGGGGAGGAACTTTTAAAGTTTGAGTTAAATAATTGTAAGCAGTATTAATGTCTTGATAAGCAGCTTTTTCTGTAGGAGTTCCTTCACTTGTTCCATAACCCCGATAATCATAAGCAAAGACACTAAAACCCAAATCTCGGATTTTTTCTAACCGTGATTTAATATATCCCAAATCTTCAGCATTACCATGAGCATAAAGAATAGTGTATTTAGCTTGAGGATTTCGTAAATAAATTGCCGAAATATTTTTATCATCTCCAGTTTTTATTTTGAGAATATCTTGATTATCTTGATAACTAGATGGTTGAGGCACAAAAATCATGCTGTCAGCACGAAAATAAACATAGACAGCAAAAAATGCGTAAATAAAAATTAGAGATTTTAACATTCGCTTCCAGGTTAAATCACCAATAAGTAGTTTTTTAAATTTTTGTTTATCCATAACTGCTAAACAAGGGCGAGTAAGAAAACCGGAATCCACAAATGTATTATTGTATATACTTATCAATACCCTCAACCCAAAATTGAAGCTGAATGGAACTGCTGCACCAAAAAGAAGACATCATTGCCCATCAGTATCGCATTCTAGATACCTTGGGACAAGGTGGAAGTGGGACAACATACCTTGCTGAAGAGTTAGAAAGCACTAAACAAGTGGCTCTCAAAGCCTTATCGCTCCACCGAATGACTGACTGGAAAATGATGGAATTGTTTGAGCGAGAAGCAAAAATTCTCTCCGAACTCAATCATCCAGGTATTCCTCAATATTTGGGATATTTTCAAGTAGAAACCCCCGAAGACCGTTATTTTTACATTGCCCAGCAACTGGCAGAAGGTAAGACACTGGCGGGGTTGGTAGAGAGTGGGTGGCGCACCAGTGAAGATGAGGTGCGGCGCATTGCTATCCAAATATTAGAAATTTTAGTGTATTTGCACTCCCTCAAGCCTCCTGTCGTTCATCGAGATATCAAGCCACATAATATTATTCGTGGTGACAATGGGCAGGTGTTTTTGGTAGATTTTGGGGCTGTACAACATACCTATTACACCACTTTTATGCGTGGAAGTACAGTAGTAGGAACTTATGGTTATATGGCTCCCGAACAGTTTCGATCACAAGCTGTACCTGCCACTGATTTGTATGCTTTAGGAGCAACTTTATTATTTCTTTTAACACACCGCTCCCCCGCAGATTTGGAGAGTGATGGATTAAAAATTAATTTCCGTCCCCATGTGCAGATTAGTGAAGAATTTGCCGACTGGCTAGAGAAAATGTTAGAGCCAGATACAGAAGATCGTTTTTCTTCGGCACAGAATGCTTTGGAAGTATTGCAGGGTAAGGGTAAGCTGACTGTAAAATCGAATGACTCTATTTCTCTTCAGTGGAAAAAAATAATTGGAGTTGGTATTACTGCTGTTACTGCTGTTACGCTGTTAAATTTATATAAGTGGGATATTTTAAGCAGCATTAGATTTACGGATATTGCTGGCGGGAATATACTTCACATAGCAGCAAAACAAGGTAACAAGGAGATAGTAAAACAGCAGCTTGAGCAAGGTGCTGATATCCATTCCACGAATAACGATGGTAACACTCCTCTGCATTTGGCAGCACAAAACGATAATAGGGACACAGTAGAACTTCTGATTGCTAAGGGTGCTGATATCCATTCCACGAATAACGATGGTAACACTCCTCTGCATTTGGCAGCACAAAAAGATAATAGGGACACAGTAGAACTTCTGATTGCTAAGGGTGCTGATATCCATTCCACGAATAACGATGGTAACACTCCATTACACTTGGTAGACCGACTAGACATAGTAGAACTGCTGGTCGCTAGGGGTGCTGATGTCAATGCCAAAAACCACAATGGTAACACTCCAGAGCAAGAAAGAGGAGAACGTGCGATAGAACGTGCGAGGAACAAAACTGTAAAGTAATGATCAATCTAACGAAATACCACAAACAAAAATATGGAAGTATTGCACCAAGCTGGAGAAATTATCAATCAACGATATCGCATTCTACGTATATTGGGACAGGGTGGAGTTGGGATTACCTATGCAGCTATTGACTTAGAAAACAGCGAAGAAGTAGCTCTGAAAGTTTTATCATTACGCCGCATGAGTGACTGGAAAAAGATAGAGTTATTTGAAAGAGAAGCAAAAATTCTATCTCAACTTAACCATTCAGCAATTCCTCACTACTTGGATTATTTTCAAATAGATACTAACTCTGACCGTTCCTTTTATATTGTTCAACAATTAGCACCTGGAAATTCTCTGGCAACGTTAGTAGAAAATGGTTGGCTTCCTGATGAAGGAAAAATCAAACAAATAGCTATTCAAATGTTAGAAATTTTGACTTATTTACATTCTCTAACACCGCCAGTTATTCATCGTGATATTAAGCCACAAAATATTATTTTAAGTCATGATAAAAAGGAGTTATTCTTAGTAGATTTTGGAGCAGTAGCTGACACATATCATAATACTGTGACTGGCGGCAGTACAGTAGTAGGAACTTTCGGTTATATGGCTCCCGAACAGTTCCGTGGACAAGCTTTTCCATCTACTGATTTATATGGTTTGGGAACAACGCTACTATTTTTGTTAACGGGAAAATCACCCACTGATTTACCACAGCGTCAACTCAAAATTGATTTTCGTCCCTACGTTGATATTTCTAAAGATTTTGCCAACTGGTTAGAACAAATGTTAGAACCAGTCAGTGCTGACCGTTTTTCTTCAGCGGAGGCAGCCTTAGCAACATTATTAGGTCAAATAGCACTCATACCTCGGCAACCAAAGAAAAGTAATGTAGTTTTGAGTAAAACGGAGAATAGTTTAATTATAACTATTCCTCCAGGGTGTTTTTACAACAATTACAGTTTTCTATTTTTATTTTTTTCTATAATTTTTTATAGTGTTTTTGTGCTAATTTATTGGATTATAGTTGTTGATTATCTCGGTGGGTGGGGATTATTAATATTACTATCATTATTATTAGTCCCATTATTTGTGATACCTGGATTAATCATCCCTGTCATAAAATTATTATATAAACTAATCTTCTCCAAACCTTTATCTCTTTTCATTACTTCTTTTATGAATTCTGTATCAACTACACTGCTACAAATTGATCAGGACTATATCAGCATAGAAATATGGTTACTTGGTTGGTGTATTCCGGAAATAAAAATTCCCAAGTCAGATATTATTAGTGTGGGATTCAATGGTATGATGGGTTATAAATTTTCTAATCTTCTAATTCTTTATATTGTCAGATCCTATTCTTCAGATAAAAATGGAGAAAATATTCAAACTTTTGAAAAAAAGAGACATTTTCGATTTGGTGCATTTTTGACACAACAAGAGAAAGAATGGCTAGTATGGGAGATAAAAAATACCTTAAATTAAGAATTTAGAGATTTTAACATTTGTTGAATAGGGCAGACTAGAAGCCCACCCTACAAAATTCAAAATTAATTACTGTTTTCAGTCAATTATCTCACAGAAAATGCCTCGCTAAACCGTCGAGTAATTGGTTCAATAATGAATGTCAAAACTGATTTTTGCCGGGTGACAATTTCGGCATTAGCAGCCATACCTGGATTAAATTCTACCTCTTGTCCGCGCACATTCAAAGAATGTTTACTTAACTTAATCCTTGTCGGAAAAACCAAACCTAAGTCTTTATCAATTACGGCATTGGGACTGATTTGTAATACTTCACCTTCAACTACACCAAATTCTTGAAAGGGAAAAGTGGCGATTTTGACTTTTGCTTTCATTCCCTGGTTAATAAAACCAATATCACGGTTAAGAACTTTTACTTCTAGGAGCATTTCTTCTCCTTCTGGTAAAATTGATAGTAGTTCTTCTCCAGATTGGACTGGACCTTTGGTAGCTTTAATTTTGTAAATTGTGCCGGCAACAGGGGCTTTGATAGTTTCTCCGTCTTTTTGTTGTCTAGCTTGTTCTAATTGACCAGCAACAGTAGTTAATTCTTCTTTGCGTTTGTTGATTTGGGTGAGAATTTCGCTTTGACGTTCTGAGGTTAACCGGATATTTTGATTACGCGCTGTTTGATAAGCCTGTTCTGCTTGATTAATTTCTTGAAATTGAGCAGCCGCGTCTTTTTCTAAAGAAGCAATTTTATCTTTCGCTTCTGTTAAATTATTTTGATTTTTAGTAATTTCATCGGAATTTCTGATAATATCTGCATTGGCACGATTTAATCTTTCTTTAGCATCCAGATAATCAACTCTCGTTAAAGCCCCTGGTTCAACCAAGGTACGAAGATTTTCTTCTCGTTGTTGAGCAATAGATAAATTATTATCTAACATAGAACGGAGACTTTTGACATTCTCTAAGTTTTTTTGAACATTGGTAAAACTGACTTTAGCATTTGCCAAATTTTCTTGTAAGCGACTCAACCGAACTTTGGCTTGATTAAGTATTGATTGTTGACGTTTGGCTTCTGCTGCTGCTGCTGCTTGTTTGGCTTTATAGTCTAATAACCGGGAGTTTAAAAGTTCATCTTGCAAAATTGTTCCCGCAGTTTTTCCTCCAGAACGTTCAGCTTGTAATCTTTGTAAATCATCTTCAATTAATTTACTAGATTTAGCTAGACGGTTAACATCAGTTTGTTGAAAATTGGGGTCACGTTGAATGAGAATTTGATCTTTAGTCACGCGATCGCCTTCTTTCACTTTCACTGCTAAAATAGAACCATTACCCAAAGCTGTCACTGGTCTAACTTGAGTAGAAGCAATTAATTCTCCTGTTGCTGTCGCTACTTCATCAATTTCTGAAAAATGCGCCCAGGAAATTGTTCCAAATATCACAAAACTCATTGTTCCCGCTAATAATCTTGTGTAAAGCGGTGGTAATTCCTGTACAGCTTTACCCAATTCATAGGATAATTGTTCTTCTGGTTTAGCAAATCTCTCTTTCGTTTGACGCGCTTGCACAGCATTTGCAGCTAGGGAAAATTTCATAATTTGTCAGTTTTGTTAGTTGTTTTTTTTATTGAGTGATCCCAATTTCATGTAAGCCTGATAAAACTAATTTCTCAAGGAAAAAAGGCTTAATCTGGTAATTTTGTGAAGCTGCATTAAGAATTAATATGAGCAATAACTAATTACTAAATGTTTAATATTAATCTATTTCAATATCAAATATTGTCATGTAAGTCACTACTTTATCCAGATCCCCGACTTCTTCAAGAAGTCGGGGATCTATTCTATACATAATAGTTTTTAGAGAAATTATCTGTATTTCTTCCTACAGTTAGAAGCAATTTTATCTACAATATACGTTAATGAGCTAGTAGCTTACTGGCGAAGGAAGTAAAAATTAACTTTATGATTGATCACAGCGACACAATTGCATCTCGTCAAGAAGGCAAATTTCCAGGTGTGGGTGGACTTGATTTGTATTACCAAAGCTGGCATCCTGGAGGTGAAGTTAAAGGAATCTTAGCCATTGTCCATGGACTCGGAGGACACAGCGGACTTTACAAGACCATAGTTGAGCATTTGTTACCGAAAGAATATGCTATCTATGGTTTTGATTTACGTGGTCACGGACGTTCATCTGGTCAAAGAGGTTATATTAATACCTGGGCAGAATTTCGTAATGACTTGCAAAGTTTCCTCAATTTGATTCAACAACAACAACCAGGATGCCCAATTTTTCTATTGGGACATAGTATGGGGGGAGTGATTGCATTAGATTATACTCTTCATTATGTACAAAATAAATCTGAGTTGTCAGGTGTGATTGCTTTTGCACCCAGTATTGGTCAAGTAGGAGTACCGCTGAGTCGTGTAGTTTTAGGTAAGTTACTCTCCCAGGTGTGGCCGCGTTTTTCCTTGAATATTGGTTTGGATTTTAGCGCAGGTTCACGAGATCAGAAAATTTTAAATTCCTATACTCAAGATAAATTACGCCATACTCTCGCTACTGCTAGGTTATCTACAGAGTTTTTTACTACAGTAGATTGGATTCATACTCACGCTGAAAAATGGCAAATACCTCTATTAATTTTACATGGTGGTGCTGATAGAATCGCTTTACCAGCAGGAAGTGCAACTTTTTATCAAAATGTTACCTATCCAGACAAGTTAAGAATTGAGTACCCTGGAGGCTATCATGATTTACACTACGATATTAATTATGTTGAGGTAATCACTGATTTAGTTAATTGGATGGATAAACATTTACCTGCTGCGGTAGTACCATTAAAATCAGTGAATAATCAATAATAGGCGGTAAATAATTTAAAATAGAGATGTTCCAAATAACGTCTCTATAAGAATTTCAAAAAATACACATTGATATTTCATAGATGTCTAATGGCTAGGAATACGAAATAGATAAAAGCCAGCAAGTGTAAAAATGAAAATCGTAGTTGCAGAATAAACAATTACATCTTTCACTAAAAAGGAAATCCAATCTTTTCTCAATTCTTGTTTAAACTTGAGTTCTCGTAATTTACGCTCAAGCTCTATATCTTCTTTATCAGGTAATCTGGTATAAGGACTAATCTCTAAATCATCAATCAATTCTTCTGTAGCATTTGCATTTTGCCAATTATCTAATGGAGAATTAGAATCAGCCAAGACAATTGGCAAATTATCCTGATTTTGATTTTTGATCTCTTTTCTAATTACCTTTTTGACAATTTTGACGATTAAAGCTTCTAAATTTTTATCCGCCATATCTAGTAAAGTAAAATATTTTAATCATGAAGACTCAAAATAAATTAGTATTTTCTTCATTATCCAAAATACCGCCAAACCCTTTACAGGTATGACGGTGATTAGTTTACCTTTTATAGTTCCCCAATAATTTCTGGCTGATTTAATTCATCAGACATTTCGATAATTGCTCTGAGAACAGGCTTCATTATGGAATCTTCGTTATTTTCAAAATCTTCATAACGTCGCCGTTTAGCACGATTTGCAACTTGTACCGTAATGCGATAGCGATTTGATGCAGCACTAATTAATTCTTCTGCACGGTGCATGATTTGAGACTGAGTTGTCTCGAACTTAGAACGTTTAAGCATAATTGATAACTCTGGAGATTCTATCCCAGTTTACTCGGATTTTTCAATTTTAGAGATGGAAAGGAAAATGATCCTTGGGAAATTTGCCTAACTAAGAGAATCAAACTAAGAATTTGGCGCATTTGTTGAATTTGCTGTTTAAGTATTTGGTTCTCTAATCGGAGATTGCGAATTTTTTCTTTACCGATATAAATATTATCTGGTACTGTATGTAGGGCTGCATAACTAGCACGTTCATATTGATTAAATGTATCTGTTATAAATGCTAAAGTATCTTTTGCTTTTCGTAATTGTTGAGCTAGATAAAGGAGCATGAGGGAAATAAGGATATTAATCAGGACAACGATAGTTACCATTTTTATGTTGTTTGCCACTGATTTAATCAAAATTGTAGGTCTATTATATCAGCATTGTTACTTTTTATCTGGGGATCTCTTTTATTTTGAGGCATGACGCTGCTGAAAAAATCAAATAGGATTACTATAGAATTTTATAAATCATCCTTTGCCAATTTCTTCCATGACCGAAAACACAAAAGCAATAGTTATATTTGATATAGACGGGGTTATCCGTGACGTGAGCGGTTCATATCGTCGCGCTATCTCCGATACAGTAGAGTATTTCACTACCCAAGCCTATCGTCCCACACCTGTAGACATTGATCACCTCAAATCTGAAGGAATTTGGAATAACGATTGGGAAGCCTCCCAGGAATTAATTTACCGTCATTTTATCAGTCAAGGACAGCAGCGGCAAGAAATACAATTAGATTATGCCAACATAGTTACTTATTTTCAAAGCCGTTATCGCGGTACAGATACCAAAAATTGGAATGGCTATATTTGTCATGAACCTTTATTAGCGCAGCCGAGTTATTTTCAAGAATTAACAAAATCTGGTATTGCTTGGGGTTTTTTTAGTGGTGCTACTCGTTTGAGTGCTAACTATATTTTAGAAAACCGTTTGGGTTTACAATCTCCTGTTTTAATTGCTATGGAAGACGCACCTGGTAAACCAGATCCGACTGGACTTTTTGCTACTATTAATATATTAGAAAATGGTAGTAATCAAAAACCAACAGTTGTATATGTAGGTGATACGGTAGCAGATATGCACACTGTGGAAAAAGCAAAAGCTGTAGATAATTCTCGGACTTGGTTAGGTGTAGGAGTTTTACCTCCCCATGTTCAGGAAACAGTAGAAGGATGTGAAGCTTATACACAGAACCTAATACAAGCTGGGGCAAAGATAGTGTTGAATAATGTCCAAGAATTAACAATTAGGACAATTTCTAAATTAGAATTGTGATCTCATTAAATGAGATTTTTTTCATTACCTACCCGATATTCATTTAATTTGTAATCATAGGAAATTCATCAAAATGTCTAATTTAAAACTACCTGATGGACCAAAAACCCACCCTTGGATACAGACATATCAATGGTTAAAAGATCCTTTGGGATATATGGAAGAATGTGCTAAAAACTATGGTGATATTTTTACTTTGAGAGTTGGTCCAGTTTTCACTCCGCAGATATTTATTAGCAACCCCCAAGGGATTCAACAGATTTTCACCACAGATACCAAACAGTTAGATTCCGGTGAACCAGCAGGAGTTCAAGCCCCTTTATTGGGAAGACAATCTTTATTAGCATTAGAAGGGAAACCTCATCAACGTCAACGTAAATTATTAACTCCTCCTTTACATGGAGAAAGAATGTTGGCTTATGGTGATTTAATTAGCGAAATTACTCAGCAAGTTACTAATAAATGGCAAATTGGACAAACATTTAATATCCTTTATTCTATGCAAGAAATCTCTTTTGAAGTGATTTTAAAAGCTGTATTTGGTTTACAGAATGGCTCACATTATGAGCAATTGAAGACATTCTTATTAAAGATTCTCAATCCTAAACAACCTTTTTTGCGAGCCATGATGTTAGTTTTTCCATTCTTGCAAAAGGATCTAGGTGCGTGGAGTCCTTGGCACAAATTCTTACAGTTAAAAGCTGAAATTGACGAAGTTATCTATGCGGAAATTAAGGAACGTCAAGAAAAACCCGATTCATCTCGCAGTGATATATTATCTTTGATGATGGCTGCTAGAGATGAAAATGGTCAACCTATGAGTGATGTTGAATTACGAGATGAATTGATTACTTTATTGATAGCTGGTCATGAAACTACTGCAACTTCTTTAACATGGGCGCTTTATTGGATTAATCATGTCCCACAGGTACGAGCAAAATTATTGCAAGAATTGGATAATTTAGGTGAAAATCCAGATGCGAATGAGATTTTTAAATTACCCTATTTAAATGCTGTTTGTTCAGAAACATTGCGAATATATCCGGTGGCCATGTTGGCTTTAAATAGATTGGTAAAATCACCCTTTGAGTTGATGGGTTATAATTTAGAAGCAGGAACTATTGTTATTCCTTGTATTTATCTCACTCATCATCGAGAAGATTTATATCCTGATTCTCAACAGTTTAAACCAGAGCGTTTTTTAGAACGGCAATTTTCTCCTACTGAGTTTGTACCTTTTGGTGGTGGAAATCGTCGCTGTATTGGCATGGCTTTTGCTTTATTTGAAATGAAACTTGTCTTGGCAAATGTGCTATCTAATTGGAATCTAGAATTGGCTGATACTCAACCAGTACAACCGGCACGGAAGGGGGCTTTATTGGGTCCATGTGGGGGTGTGAAAATGATTGTGAAGGGGAAAAGAGAGAAAAATCAGCCTATTTTGCAAAAAGCGCGTTAGTTCAGGGTAGAGTTTTTTAGTAAAATAACCTGTTGTTAGGGAAGCATTTACCATGAAAGACGTTTTAAGTTTGACATACGAAATTATAGAAGGAAATGGTTATGTTCTCATTCCTGATGTGTTAAGCCCAACGCAGGCAGAAGAAGCTAGATCAATGGTACTTACTGACTTGGATTAGAATTCAAGTCAGCTTTGTTTGAAGATATTCAAAGAATTAGGGCAGATACTTGGAATTAGATCAAGATTCCTTTATTGTCGCTAAAACAGGCTTACCAGTAGATACAGCCTGTTCGACAATATCAATTGCTCGCTTTGTTCCCCCTGATTTCTGAATTGCTGCTTGCAACCTAGCAGCATTCTTTTGATAAGAATCTTCCGTCAACACCTTTTTAATAGCAGTCCGCAAATTATTAACATTAACTTTCTTCACAGGAATAGCTTCCCCACATCCTGACCAAACTATCCGCGAAGCTACTCCTGGTTGGTCATTAGCAATGGGAATAGCTACCATTGGTACACCATTCGTTAAACATTCCAATGTGGTATTCATTCCTGCATGAGTAATAGTTAAATCTGCTTTTTCTAATAATTGTAATTGTGGTGCATAACGAACCACTAAAGGATTTCCTGCTATTCCTTCGAGAACTTCAGGATTAGCCGAACCACCCAAAGAAATTACTAATTGTGCATCTAACTCTTGACAAGCTGCGGCAATATTCTGGAAAACTGGTAACAACCGATTTTGTAAAGTTCCCATTGAAGCATAAATTAAGGGTTGTCCTGTTAATTTATCAAAGGGAAAATCAGCAACTTCCCTACCAGTTGCACTATGATATGGTCCGGTAAAATGAAAGCAATTAGGTAAATTTTGTCGAGGAAATTCTAATTCAGCAGGTTGTTGACTAATTTGAGCTAGTTGAGAATAACGTTGATTTGGGTCAAAGTATGCAGGTAAATTTTTATCTCGACGATAGCTTTCTATTAATTCTGTGATAGGTCGAGTAGCCCGATTTAATAATTTATAACCTAATTTATTACGCAGTTTTGCCCACAAAGCTGGACTATAAGACCAATTTGTCATGAAGGGGGGAACACTTGGCTCTCGATTTAAAACTACAGCACTACAAACAGTAATAAAGGGAAGACCAGAAACATCTGCAATAGTCCCTCCATAGGACATAGTTTGATCTATTAATAGTGCTTCTATACCTGCGTCTTTGATAGCTGTTGGGGCATCCCTGAAGGTAACATTAGTAATATCTCTAAAAATAGAGATGGTATATTTTAGTGCTTTCTGTCCGCTTAATTCTCCTAATTTATCAAAAGATGCTTTTGCTGAACCCAGGGGACATTCAGATTCACCAATAACTTGAAATTCTAAACCGGCTGCTTGTGCTTTGGATTGGGCATCAGGAATACCAATTAAGGTAACACGATGTCCACGCTGTTGTAGTTCTTTTCCCAGAGGTAGTATTGTGTTCCAATGTCCAGTTGAGGCGGGACACATTAAGCCATAATGAGTCATAATCGTGTTTTCTCCTTATTTATAATGATATATACCAGAAAACTGCCCCATAGATTCAACGCAGATCACTGTAGTAGGTTTGGATCTATGTTCATAATACTTTACTAGTGTAATATCATTGCGTCAGACTTTCCCCGAAGTCAACACTAAGGAAATAATGATTAAATCTTGGATGATAATTGGCAGTATCGCATTCTTAGTAGGCTTTATCGGTAACTGGATTACACCCAACCAGAGCCAATGGTTTCGGCATTTACAAAGACCCAAATGGTTAACCTTTGAATCAGTAATTCCCCTGATTTGGACTATAATTTTTATCTGTGGTGCTTGGTCAGCTTACATCATTTGGGAACACAGCCCAAATACTGATATAACCCGTTTAATGATGGGTTTGTACCTACTACTAGAGATATTTACTATAGCTTACAGCCCTGTAATGTTACGTTTTCGCAGTCTCATCGCTGGTACAATCCTCGGTGGTACAGGATTACTCATTTGTCTGTTAATCACACTTGCAGTCTTATCAGTATCCTTCTGGGCAGCATTACTATTATTGCCCTATTTACTTTGGAGTCCCATAGGTACATACACCACATGGCAAATGAGTCGTCTTAATCCCCAAGATGCTTAAGCAGAAAAGTTGAAAGTCTCTTTGTGTTTGACTTTCAACTTTTGATAATAGATTATATCTCTTTCTTCCTTTGCGTCTTTGCTCCTTAGCGTCTTTGCGCGAAACAAAATCAAGATTTATTACAAAACAGAAGATTTATTTTCTGTCGTCTGAATGAAAGTTTGAAAATTCCCATTGGGTGTCCATTGAATTGCACCATCTTTGCCAGTCGAGAAAAGTTTTGTTTCTCCTTTACTCAAAGAAGATAATACTTTACTATCTAGATTATTAGCAGGAGCAATCGCTATTTGTGGTTTGAGTGCTAAAACTAAATCCTGCAAAGATTCTGATGGACACCATAACACCTGGGGAGAAGATAAATCCCCACTCTTAATCAATTCTGCAATTTGTTGAGACTTAATATTTCCTACCAATAACCAATTCTGATTAAAAATCTGTAACTTTAAAATCGGTACTTCATCATTAATTAATTGTGCTGTAATTGTCGGATTATTTATAGATTGACCAACTGCTAAATTTTGATAGATTCCTTGCTGTTTTTGCAGTTCCTTTTGTAGTAATTGAGTTGTAATATTGTCTGCTAACTTAGGAGTATATTCGTATAAATTCTTAATTGGTAAACTTTGCATAATTTCCAACCAAGCATCATTGGTATAACCAGGAAACTTACTAGCGATCGCCCAATTAATCTGATTTATTCCTTGCTGCCTTAAAAATGGTAAAATAGTAAATCTACCAGTCCCTTCATTCCCCCCATTAATGACCGTAATATTCCCCCGATCTTGAATTACTAAAACAGGTTCATTTTTAGTATCTAACAAAGTAATTCTCACCAAATTATTAGCAGAATGCCAACTAGGAACAAGTATCAAACCAACTGCAATTAAACCTGCAAACCACCAACGTTTTTGCCACCATTTAACTAACCAAACTAAAATAATTAAAAGATAGATAGTCAACATTTGCCAAATTGATATACTACCAACTGGTATCTGGCTTCCTGGTAAATGATCGAAAAATTCCACCATTTGAATTAACCAATGGGTGGGATAATATAAAAAACTGGCTAAAGTGCCACCTAACTCTGGTGAAATTAAACTTACCAAACCGCTAATCATTCCCCCAATACTAATCACAGAAATAAATGGTGTCGTCAAAATATTGAGAGGCACACTATAAACTATAATCACACAAGCAAAATCCAGCAATCGAGGTAAAGTCCAAATTGTAGCTGCTAAAGGTACAGAAATTAAAGAAGCGATCGCAGGAGGTAGCCAATCTAAACGTTGAGTAATAGATGATGCAGTGACAACCAATCCCAAAGTCGCTAAAAAACTCAATTGAAAACCTAAATTCCAAATCCACAAAGGATTAAACAACAATAATAAAGTAGCCGCTATTAACAAAGACCCCAACTGCTTAACATTTCTTTCCAAAGCCAAACCCAGCAAAGCCGCAAAACCCATAATTTCCGCTCTTAACACCGCAGGTTCAAAACCTACTAAAAACAAAAACACAATTAAACTCAAGCCACCCAGGGTAATCTGCGTCGCTTTATTTGTACGTCTTGTTAGCTGTAAAACTACACCTAAAATTAGAGAAGTTTGAAACCCAGATGCAGCCAAAGCAGGAGCTAAACCAGTCCTGACAAATAAATCCCGGATATCATAAGGTAAATCAACGGCTTTACTACCTAAAACCATTGCACTGACAAGGGGACCTTCAGGAACACCTAATAAACGAGCTTGCGATCGCCCAATTTTCTCACGAACTTGCCACCATCCCCAAGGACGTTCATCATCAAGAATATTAATCTGTCTACCAATTAAACCCGCAAAGGTCCCCTCCTGCCGCAGATATTTCTGAAAATCAAACCCACCAGGATTGGAAGCCGCAGTCGGTTTATACAAAAATCCAGTCACCGCAATTTGTTGTCCAGGATATAACCCAGTAGATTGGAGTATCGGTACAGTCACATATAACCTACCCGTCACCCCCTTGCTACTCCCTAGAGATCCTGTAACACTCTTAACTTCATCCAACTGAGTCACTGCTAACCAAAATTGTCCCCGTTGACTACGAGTTATCCGGGGATTACTATCCACCAAACCGCGTACAATTACCAATTGTTCAAGATTACTATTATCCCCAGCCGCAAATTGACTAATATCTTTGATTCCCGGTTGAGGGACTCGGAATTGTAAATAAACAGTAGCCAAAAAACCCACCACACCAGCTATTAACCATATTCTAGGATGGGGAGTACCTGCCCAGTTATTAACTACTGTTTTCTGTTTCGCAACGGCATTTTCTTTTTTGAGAGCAAATTGCCGCAAATTAGCATATATGCGGCGAAACAAAACCGCTCCCACCACACCCAATAGCAAAATCCATATACCGCCCCAGGGAATTGCGGTAAATAGCAAACCCAAAATATAACTAAGACAGATAATTATTCCACTCGTCTGCATCATAAATCAAAATAATTGCCAAAGCGCCCAAACCAGAAAATATAGCATCAATATTTAACTTGCTTTGGAAAGATATAATTTATCTTTGGTGACTTTGGCAATAATAACATCACAAAGAAATGCCTAAATTTAACCCTAATACAGCATGAACAAACATAATCAAAAGAGTTGTAGACCCTAAATAAGCATGAACTGCACGCAAACCAGCTTTATTTCCAAAAAATCCACTTAGAGAAATTACACCATTAATTAACAACAGTATTAGTACCAGTGAACCCGTCCAAAAATGAGGACTTTCAAACAGTGGTTTTTGCTGCATCACTAAAGATAAAATCCCACCAGTATAGCCACCTGCCAAAAATACAAACAACCAAGGAGCTAATTGACGATGAGCATTACGGCTTTGAATAGCTGCATCCTTATCCTTCCCCTCCAGCAACTTTCCGCGCCAACCCGTCACCCCCACAAAAGTCCCTACCACAAAAATCACAATTCCCATCATCGCTGGATGTCCCCAATGCACAACCGCTTCAGGAACACCTAGAGAACGAAACCAACCCGCAATCGGTTCTAAAACTTCACTTACATTTATCATCTGACACACACCACAATTGTTAACATCAACATCTGCAACCCTCCTACACTGGAGGGGTGAAAAATTTGGCGTTGCTGATAGCCTGCGTGACGAAGCCATATTTAAATATGAATTCTTTGGCTTTCATGTTTAAAACTCTTACCTTTGCGACTTTGCGCCTTTGCGTGAGCTTATTCATACTTCAATTAGGCAACGCCAAAAATCTTATCTTACGGTATCTTTCAGCAACGGAAAACCCAACTTTTCCCTTTGCTCAACATATAAATGAGCCACCTTTCTAGCCAAATGTCGAATCCTGGTAATGTAACGAGTCCGTTCCGTCACCGAAATTACCCCTCTGGCATCCAGCAAATTAAAAGCATGAGAACACTTAATTACATAGTCCAAGCTAGGTAAAACCAATCCTCGCTCTGTTAATTGAGTAGCTTCCTGCTCATATAAGCCAAACAAAGTCAGCAACATCTCAGGATTCGACGCTTCAAAATTATAAGTACACTGTTCAATCTCACCCTGAAGATGAACATCACCATAAGTAATGTTATCGGTCCACTGAATCTTAGTAATAGCCTCTACCTGCTGGAGATACATCACCAATCGCTCCAACCCATAAGTAATCTCAATAGATACAGGACGGCAATCAATACCGCCACATTGCTGGAAATAGGTAAATTGAGTAATTTCCATCCCATCTAACCAAACTTCCCAGCCAGTACCCCAAGCCCCCACCGTCGCATCTTCCCAATTATCCTCCACAAACCGAATATCGTGGTCTTCAGGACGAATCCCTAATGCCCGTAAAGAATCCAGATAAATTTCCTGAATATCATCCGGTGAAGGCTTAATCAAAACCTGATATTGATAATAATGCTGAAACCGATTCGGATTTTCGCCATAACGTCCATCAGTAGGACGACGACAAGGTTCAACATAAGCCACAGCCCAAGGTTCAGGACCCAAAGCCCTCAAAAAAGTATGGGGATTCTTAGTACCCGCGCCCTTCTCCATATCATAGGGCTGGGCAATCAAGCAGCCACGCTGTCCCCAAAACTGATGCAATACCGCTATTACCGACTGAAAATTCACTATCTACTCTTCCTTGAGTCAACAATTCCTAACCTATTGTGGACTAAACCCAGCATAGTAAGCAGTTTTCAGGCGAATAAAAAACAAATTCCAAAATAGTTTGAAAAAGTAGTTGACAAACCAAAGCAGGTTCGATATATTAAATAAGTGCCTGAAGCGAAGCGAAACAAACGCCGCGCCTAAGTCGCACCGAACCTTGAAAATATTATAGTTTGAAAGCCAGAATACAACAAGTACCCTGCGTCAGAAAAATAAAATAACCTGACCGTGGTTGTAAAAACGGTTAAGAAAGAGCTACAGACGAACCAAAATGGAGAGTTTGATCCTGGCTCAGGATGAACGCTGGCGGTATGCTTAACACATGCAAGTCGAACGGAATCTTTAGGGATTTAGTGGCGGACGGGTGAGTAACGCGTAAGAATCTACCTTCAGGTTGGGGACAACCACTGGAAACGGTGGCTAATACCGAATGTGCCGAGAGGTGAAAGGCTTGCTGCCTGAAGAAGAGCTTGCGTCTGATTAGCTAGTTGGTGGGGTAAGAGCCTACCAAGGCGACGATCAGTAGCTGGTCTGAGAGGATGATCAGCCACACTGGGACTGAGACACGGCCCAGACTCCTACGGGAGGCAGCAGTGGGGAATTTTCCGCAATGGGCGAAAGCCTGACGGAGCAATACCGCGTGAGGGAGGAAGGCTCTTGGGTTGTAAACCTCTTTTCTCAGGGAAGAAAAAAATGACGGTACCTGAGGAATAAGCATCGGCTAACTCCGTGCCAGCAGCCGCGGTAATACGGAGGATGCAAGCGTTATCCGGAATGATTGGGCGTAAAGGGTCCGCAGGTGGCATTGTATGTCTGCTGTTAAAGAGTCTGGCTCAACCAGATCAAAGCAGTGGAAACTACAAAGCTAGAGTATGGTCGGGGCAGAGGGAATTCCTGGTGTAGCGGTGAAATGCGTAGATATCAGGAAGAACACCGGTGGCGAAGGCGCTCTGCTAGGCCAAAACTGACACTGAGGGACGAAAGCTAGGGGAGCGAATGGGATTAGATACCCCAGTAGTCCTAGCCGTAAACGATGGATACTAGGTGTAGCTCGTATCGACCCGAGCTGTACCGTAGCTAACGCGTTAAGTATCCCGCCTGGGGAGTACGCAGGCAACTGTGAAACTCAAAGGAATTGACGGGGGCCCGCACAAGCGGTGGAGTATGTGGTTTAATTCGATGCAACGCGAAGAACCTTACCAAGGCTTGACATGTCACGAATCCCGGCGAAAGTTGGGAGTGCCTTAGGGAGCGTGAACACAGGTGGTGCATGGCTGTCGTCAGCTCGTGTCGTGAGATGTTGGGTTAAGTCCCGCAACGAGCGCAACCCTCGTTTTTAGTTGCCAGCATTAAGTTGGGCACTCTAGAGAGACTGCCGGTGACAAACCGGAGGAAGGTGGGGATGACGTCAAGTCAGCATGCCCCTTACGTCTTGGGCTACACACGTACTACAATGCTCCGGACAAAGGGCAGCTACACAGCGATGTGATGCGAATCTCATAAACCGGAGCTCAGTTCAGATCGAAGGCTGCAACTCGCCTTCGTGAAGGAGGAATCGCTAGTAATTGCAGGTCAGCATACTGCAGTGAATTCGTTCCCGGGCCTTGTACACACCGCCCGTCACACCATGGAAGTTGGTCACGCCCGAAGTCGTTACCCCAACCTTTTGGAGGGGGATGCCTAAGGTAGGACTGATGACTGGGGTGAAGTCGTAACAAGGTAGCCGTACCGGAAGGTGTGGCTGGATCACCTCCTTTTAGGGAGACCTAATCCATTTAGAATTTCGACAGCAATGAAAATTGCTAATAGAGCCTAAATTGGTCTAACCTAGGTCGGTCGCAGACTTGAAGTAAAGCTTTCAAACTATGATTTGGTTCGATAAGGGCTATTAGCTCAGGTGGTTAGAGCGCACCCCTGATAAGGGTGAGGTCCCTGGTTCGAGTCCAGGATGGCCCACCTGAACCAATTAAAAATGCAAAATTAAGAATTAAAAATGCAGAATATCTTTGTTTTTAATTTTTAATTATCAATTTTTAATTGTTTTTGGGGGTTTAGCTCAGTTGGTAGAGCGCCTGCTTTGCAAGCAGGATGTCAGCGGTTCGAGTCCGCTAACCTCCACATTTGGAAAAAAACAGCAACTGAAACTATTAATGATAGTTTTTGACTGCTGGGTTAAATTCCAGCCAGAACCTTGAAAACTGCATAAGAGAACGAGAATTAGCAGGCGGACACAGACATGAACTTGTTTCGTGAAAGCAGACAAAAAGAAATGTGGTCAAGTTAATAAGGGCTAATGGTGGATACCTAGGCACACAGAGGCGATGAAGGACGTGGTTACCGACGAAATGTTCCGGGGAGTTGGAAGCAAACTTTGAGCCGGAAATGTCCGAATGGGGCAACCCTATGTACTACCTGTTGAATATATAGACAGGAAAGAGCCAACCCAGCGAACTGAAACATCTTAGTAGCTGGAGGAAGAGAAATCAAACTAGAGATTCCCTCAGTAGTGGTGAGCGAAAGGGGAAGAGCCTAAACCAGAGGATTTATCTTCTGGGGTCGTGGGACAGCGAGATCGAATCTAGAGACTAAACGAAACAGCTAAATACTGTACCAGAGGGGGTGAAAGTCCCGTAGTTGAAAGTCAAAGGATAGTAGCTGAATCCCGAGTAGCATGGAGCACGAGGAATTCCATGTGAATCAGCGAGGACCACCTCGTAAGGCTAAATACTACTGTGTGACCGATAGTGAACAAGTACCGCGAGGGAAAGGTGAAAAGAACCCCGGAAGGGGAGTGAAATAGAACATGAAACCATAAGCTTACAAGCAGTGGGAGTCCGATTTAACGGATGACCGCGTGCCTGTTGAAGAATGAGCCGGCGACTTATAGGCACTGGTAGGTTAAAGCGAGAATGCTGGAGCCAAAGGGAAACCGAGTCTGAACAGGGCGATAAATCAGTGTTTATAGACCCGAACCCTGGTGATCTAACCATGTCCAGGATGAAGCTTGGGTAACACCAAGTGGAGGTCCGAACCGACTGATGTTGAAAAATCAGCGGATGAGGTGTGGTTAGGGGTGAAATACCAATCGAACCAGGAGCTAGCTGGTTCTCCCCGAAATGTGTTGAGGCGCAGCGGTAATGGTTAAATTTGGGGGGTAAAGCACTGTTTCGGTGCGGGCTGGGAGACCGGTACCAAATCGAGACAAACTCAGAATACCCAGAAGAAGACATTGCCAGTGAGACAGTGGGGGATAAGCTTCATTGTCAAGAGGGAAACAGCCCAGACCACCAGCTAAGGTCCCCAAATCATCGCTAAGTGATAAAGGAGGTGAGATTGCCTAGACAACTAGGAGGTTTGCCTAGAAGCAGCCACCCTTGAAAGAGTGCGTAATAGCTCACTAGTCAAGCGATCTTGCGCCGAAAATGAACGGGGCTAAGCGATGTACCGAAGCTGTGGGATTGATATTAAATTATTAATCGGTAGGGGAGCGTTCCGTCGTAGGTTGAAGCAGTAGCGGCGAGCAGCTGTGGACGAAACGGAAGTGAGAATGTCGGCTTGAGTAGCGCAAATGTATGTGAGAATCATACACCCCGAAACCCTAAGGGTTCCAGAGCCAGGTTCGTCCACTCTGGGTTAGTCGGGACCTAAGGCGAGGCCGAAGGGCGTAGTCGATGGACAAAGTGTCAATAGTCACTTACTGTTCTGTGGGAGCATAGAGAGGGACGCATCAAAGATAGCCATACCCTGATTGGTTTGGGAGGAGTTTACGAACTCCGAGTGGTGAAGGATAGTGCCAAGAAAAGCTCGCTATGTGATGAAGATAGAACACCCGTACCCGAAACCGACACAGGTAGGGAGGTTGAGAATACCAAGGGGCGCGAGATAACTCTCTCTAAGGAACTCGGCAAAATGGCCCCGTAACTTCGGGAGAAGGGGTGCCCACCTCAGACGTGGGTCGCAGTGAAGAGATCCAGGCGACTGTTTACCAAAAACACAGGTCTCCGCCAACTCGCAAGAGGACGTATGGGGGCTGACGCCTGCCCAGTGCCGGAAGGTTAAGGAAGCTGGTCAGCGAAAGTAAAGCTGGCGACTGAAGCCCCGGTGAACGGCGGCCGTAACTATAACGGTCCTAAGGTAGCGAAATTCCTTGTCGGGTAAGTTCCGACCCGCACGAAAGGCGTAACGATCTGGATGGTGTCTCAGAGAGAGACTCGGCGAAATAGGAATGTCTGTGAAGATACGGACTGCCTGCACCTGGACAGAAAGACCCTATGAAGCTTTACTGTAGCCTGGAATTGTGTTCGGGCTTCGCTTGCGCAGGATAGGTGGGAAGCGGTGAACTATTCCTTTTGGGGAATAGGGAGCTAACGGTGAGATACCACTCTGGCGAAGCTAGAATTCTAACCCACGACCGTCAGCCGGTTGGGGAACAGTTTCAGGTGGGCAGTTTGACTGGGGCGGTCGCCTCCTAAAAGGTAACGGAGGCGCGCAAAGGTTCCCTCAGCACGCTTGGAAACCGTGCGACGAGTGTAAAAGCAAAAGGGAGCTTGACTGCAAGACTGACAAGTCGAGCAGGTACGAAAGTAGGCTTTAGTGATCCGACGGCGCAGAGTGGAATGGCCGTCGCTCAACGGATAAAAGTTACTCTAGGGATAACAGGCTGATCTCCCCCAAGAGTCCACATCGACGGGGAGGTTTGGCACCTCGATGTCGGCTCATCGCAACCTGGGGCGGAAGTACGTCCCAAGGGTTGGGCTGTTCGCCCATTAAAGCGGTACGTGAGCTGGGTTCAGAACGTCGTGAGACAGTTCGGTCCATATCCGGTGCAGGCGCAAGAGTATTGAGAGGAGTCCTCCTTAGTACGAGAGGACCGGGAGGAACGCACCGCTGGTGTACCAGTTATTGTACCAACAGTAAACGCTGGGTAGCCAAGTGCGGAGAGGATAACCGCTGAAAGCATCTAAGTGGGAAGCCCACCTCAAGATGAGTACTCTCACTACAATTTGTAGGTAAGGTCACGGGCAGAACACCCGTTAATAGGCTTTAAGTGGAAGTGCAGTAATGTATGAAGCTGAGGAGTACTAATAGACCGAGGGCTTGACCTCTAATTCAATTAAAAATTGATAATTAAAAATTAAAAATGAAGGTTTTTGGTGGTTAATTATCACTGCTGATTCTCGTTCTTTTTGCAGTCTTCAGGGTTGTGAATACCCTAAGTTAAAAATCGGTAATTAATTTTTAATTCTGAATTTTTAATTTTTAATTGTTTCCTGGTGTCTATGGCGCGGTGGAACCACACTGATCCCTTCCCGAACTCAGAGGTGAAACGCTGCTGCGGCGACGATAGTTTAGGGGTAGCCCTCCGTGAAAATAGCTCGATGCCAGGTTTATTATTTAACAACAATGCCCCTTCTATTCTTTTAGACGGGGTTTTGTTTTTTGGGTTGTTATATCCTTCCTACTTTTGCTCTTCTGCGCGAAACAATTATTTAATTATTTACTTTCTATCTCAGAATAAGCCGCATAAACACCCTTTACATTATACCAATTCAAGAAAATTCTGGCAATTTCTAAAGCCAATTGTGGCTTACCCAAATCAATCAACCATTGCAAAAATGGGGACATAGTTTTTTCATTCAATAACCCGTTTACAGAAAGAATCCCCCATAATAAACGATGAAACCAAGTCATTTGAATCATCATTTTTACTTCCCAGGTAGGATGTTTTTGATAAAACAAAACTCCCATTCTTCCCCGTTGAATTTCCTGATCAATTAACTTAGGAATTTGCTGTAAACTAAAAGGTGGATGCCAATGATAACCAACAGCTTCAGGACATTTAATTAATTGCAAACCTAATTTTTTTAACCTCACACCTAATTCTAAATCTTCCCAACCATAAAGTTGAAATCTATTATCAAATAAACCAGCTTCTTCTAACCAACGTTTAGGAATAGCCACGTTACCCGTAGCAAAGAAAGCAGCGGAAAAATCTGTGATTTTATAGGGTTCAGCGGTGGGATTGGCAAAATTACAAGTATTTATTACAGCACCGTAAGTAAAAAAACAGTTATTTCCTAATTTCTCTTTTCCTTGTACCAAAGCATTTGTATGAGCTTGCAGGAAGTTAGACAAAACCACTAAATCACTATCAATAAAAATAATTGTGTCACCTTGGGCTTTTTCCACACCTAAATTTCGCGCCGCAGCCGGACCTGCATGATCCTGCTCAAAACAGCGGACATGAGAAAACTCATCTTTGTGTACTGCTAACCAGTTCAAAGTACCATCAGTAGAACCATCATCTACCAATACAACTTCATAACCTTCTATATAGTTTTTGTTGCTGAACTCCTGACTCTCTAAAGCGCGGAGGCACTTTTCCAGAATTGGTAAGCGATTATAAGTAGGAATGACAATACTAAAAAACACAGTTTCACCCAAAAAAAGTACTGGCCATATTGAGAATAAGACAAATATAACAAAGTTACTGTTGCACAAGAAAATATACGCTAGGCAAGTCAGATATAATAATAACTCATTCTTTGTTTTCCTAAGTGGAGAAATTCATGGGTCGCGCTAAAAAGGTTGTTCTAGCATATTCTGGTGGAGTTGATACTTCTGTTTGCATTCCCTATTTAAAGCAAGAGTGGGGAGTAGAAGAGATAATTACCCTAGCAGCAGATTTAGGTCAGGGAGATGAATTAGAACCAGTTCGAGAAAAAGCCCTGAAATCCGGTGCAAGTGAATCCTTGGTAGTGGATGTTAAGGATATATTTGTTAAAGACTACGCGTTTCCAGCGATTCAAGCCAACGCCCTCTATGAAAATCGCTATCCTTTAGGAACAGCCCTGGCTCGACCTTTGATTGCTAAAATATTAGTGGAAGCCGCTGCAAAATATGGTGCAGATGCGATCGCTCACGGTTGCACAGGCAAAGGCAACGACCAAGTACGCTTTGATGTCTCCTGTACAGCCCTCAACCCCAACCTCAAAATCCTTGCACCAGCGAGAGAATGGGGTATGAGTCGGGAGGAAACCATAGCCTATGGTGAGAAATGTGGTATTCCTGCACCGGTGAAAAAATCTTCTCCGTTCAGTATAGATAAAAACTTGCTTGGTCGCAGTATTGAAGCTGGTACATTGGAAGATCCAGCAAATGAGCCGCCAGAAGAAATCTATGAAATGACCAAAGCCATAATTGATACTCCTAACGAACCGGAATATCTAGAAATTGGGTTCCAAAAAGGGCTTCCTACCACCATTAACGGCACATCAAAACAGCCTGTGGAGTTAATTGAACAACTCAATAAAATCATTGGTAATCATGGGATTGGGCGGATTGACATGATTGAAAACCGCTTGGTAGGAATCAAATCACGGGAAATTTACGAATCACCAGCAATGATAGTTCTAATTAACGCTCACCGTGACTTAGAAAGCCTCACTTTAACAGCAGATGTCAGTCAGTACAAACGAGGTATGGAAGAAACCTATACCAAACTCGTATATAACGGACTTTGGTACAGCCCACTCAAAGCAGCTTTAGATGCTTTTATTCAACAAACACAAGAAAAAGTTTCTGGTGTCGTGCGGTTAAAACTTTTCAAAGGTAACGCCACCATAGTTGGCCGTTGGAGTGATAATTCCCTCTACACTCCCGATTTAGCCACCTACGGCGCAGAAGATCAATTTGATCACAAAGCCGCAGAAGGCTTTATCTACGTTTGGGGACTACCTACTCGCATTTGGGCGCAGCAGAATAAGTAATAATTCAGATACCCGACTTCTTAAAGAAGCCGGGTATCTTTACTACTCTTCTGTTTGCTGCTTAACTTCGCGGGACTCTAACCAAATTGGTATAGCAATCACAGCAACTAAAATAAGTAACGCCAAAATTGCAAATTTACTTACCCAAGCCACCAATTGTTCTAGGGAAATAATCCTTCCCGCGAAAAAAGCTAATGTCACCATGACGCTACCCCAAGCAGTCGCCCCAGCTACGTTATAAATCAGGAATTTACCAAAGGGCATTTCTGCTATACCCGCAAGTGGTGAAGCGAAAATCCGCAATAAGGCAAAAAAGCGGCCAAAAAATACAGCTTTAGCGGCGTTTTCCGTAAATTGCTCTTTAATACTCAGCAGTCGGACTTCGGAAATGCGGAAAATCTTGCCAGCTTGGAGCAGAAAAGGCCAACCGCCAACTCTACCAATCCAATAGCCGCAATTACCACCAATTACAGCACCTCCAATAGCGTTACCGAGAACCAGCCAGTAATTTAATTCATTACTACCAGCAAGGAAACCACCAACAATCGTGACGGTTTCTCCAGGAAGAGGAATGCCCAAATTTTCTAGCAATATTCCCAAAAAAATCGCTAAATAACCATAATTATGAGCAATTTCTTGGATGTTTTCTAGTGAAAGTAGCTCAAAAGACATCCAGCACCACCGAGTTTACAAATTTTTACCTTTACCATATCTTTGCTTGTTTTTGGCTAGGGTGTCAATCAAACCGCAATAGGAGGAGTCAGGAGTCAGGAGTCAGGAGTCAGGAGTCAGGAGTCAGGAGTCAGGAGTCAGGATGAAGAATGAAGAATGAAGAATGAAGAAAATTCCTTCCCTGTTCCCTGTTCCCTGTTCCCTGTTCCCTGTTCCCTATCTCTACAAGTAAGTTCATGAATCAAACCGGATTGCTATAGATAATTTTAGATAATGATAAGTTCGTTACCGAAATTAGCAGTAAATTATGCTTATACTAGAAAGACTTGTCAACAAATTATACGGCATAAATACTGAAAAAACTTTTTCTCAACTGTGCTACTGTTAATTCCCATAAATTTGCGAAAACAGTCATTATGCGGTTGAATTATAAACAGTATTGATGTCAATTTTTCCTTTATCAGTGTTTCAAATACAAAGTTAAATTTATGACTCTTACACAAGAACGCCAAGTAATTTTGTTCAAACCCCAAGGTAGTATAGACCTGGATAGTGGTACTATCTTGAGCGAACAGATGGCTGCAATTGAACCTCAGCATCACCAACTCTGGGTTATAGATTTATCAGAAGTAGATTTCATGGATAGTTCTGGATTAGTACCCCTCGTCAAGGGACTTACATCAGCGCGTCAAAGTGGTTGCCGGTTAGTTCTTTGTAATGTCAAAGCTCCAGTTAAGTTGATTTTGGAACTTACCCAGCTTGATTCAGTATTTGAAATTTTCCAAAATTACGAAGATATTTTTGCTCCTGTTACTAATCAACAGCTAGTAGCAACTGGAGTTTAGACTAAATTAGTATTTTTATATCTTTAATTTAGATCCCCGACTTCTTTAAGGAGTTGGGGATTTGAAGTTAATTAACCTCTCAAATAATTTCGCCAATATGGCGACGAATGTGCGATAATTAACTGCATATTTCCCGAAACAAGGAATCAGGTGGGGTGTGAATCTGATGATAGGTACGACTATAGGCGGACGCTATTGTATTACTACCAGGTTAGGACAGGGTGGATTTGGAACTACTTATTTAGCAAAGGATACCCAACTTCCTGGTTCTCCTGTTTGTGTGGTTAAGCACTTTACACCATTAACTACAAAACCAGAGCAATTAGAAAAAGCTCAAGAATTATTTGAACGAGAAGCAGGAATTTTACAAAAACTCAATCATCCACAAATACCCAAACTTTTAGCGTTTTTTACGGAAAATCAACAGTTTTTCATAGTTCAAGAATTTATTAAAGGACATGATTTAACGAAAGAATTACCACCTACATCTACCAATACTAATATCAGTGAACCATTTGTTATTAAATTATTAAAAGATATTCTGGAAGTATTGGAATATATTCATGGTGAAGGTGTAATTCATCGTGATTTAAAACCAAGTAACATTATGAGACAAGAAATAGATAATAAAATAGTCATCATTGATTTTGGGATAGTTAAACCTGTCAAACGAATTAATAACCAAGAAGATGATACTCAAATAATTGGTAATGAACTTATTAACCAAGAGAATGGTAATTATAATCCTACAAGAATTGGCACTAAAGGATATGCACCCAGGGAACAAGGAGAAGGTAAACCAGAATTCAATAGTGATATTTTTTCTCTAGGAATGATTGTAATTCAAGCACTTACAGGAATAGAGGCTAAAGATATAAATAATGATAACAATAACCAAGAAATAAGTTGGCGTTATTATAGTAGAATCAAAGTTAGTGATCAACTTGCAGACATTTTAGATAAAATAGACATCTCCGGTAATTAAATGTGCGTGGTTTGAAACCCTTGTAGAGACGTTCTATAGAACGTCTCTACATTCATTTTCGGAGAGGTCTAATGGTCAAATCTGATCATAGGGACCGTTATCAGACAGTAACAGAAGTATTAACAGCATTACAAAAAATATCTATAAGTAGTCCATTAATACCACCTAAAATTTATCATTTATTCCTGAAAATTGCCCCTTTAGGATTAATCGTAATCATGGGAATAATTGTATTTTCAAACCGTCCTATTTCTGAATGTGATGGAAAATTAGCAACTTATAAAAATAAGGAACATAATATAGAAATTGAATATCCTAAATGTTGGGACGCGGACGAAACTCCTATCTCAGTCATTGGTATTGGTAAAATAGTTACATTTATTCAACCTCAACAAAAAGCTAGATTGATTATTAGTAGTTCTGAATATTCGGGAACTTTAGAAAATTACGGAAAAGACCAGGAGAAGATGATCAAAAGTAACCTAGAATCATCAAATATCATAGAAAGAAGTTCAACTATTATCGCAAATCAAACAGGACAAAAAATAATTGTCACTGGTAAAAATGAACAACAAAAAATCAAAAATATGTATGTTATGACTTTGAGAAAAAATCAAGCTTATTTAATTACCTATACTGCACCCATAGATGATTATGATAAGTTGATCAAACCTGTAGAAGATATGATAAAATCATTACAGATTGATTAAATTAATCTATAGTATCAATATTATTTTGAACTCGTTCCCAGACTCCGGCTGGGAATGGGAGTTTGAGGCTCTGCCTCAAATACAATGAATATAGTGGAGGCAGAGCCTCCCCTGAGCATTCCCCGGTAGAACCAGGGAACGAGGGAAAACGAGGCAAAATCTCAATAATTCATAGACCATCAAAAAATCACATCCTGTTAATCCTTAAATCCTGGATATCCTGATTCTGACAAAATATTATTATTGTAATTTTCTAATTCTATCTTGGGCTGCTCTCAACCATTTCTCATTACCACCTTGTTGTTGATATAATTTTACTGCTTGCTGCAAGTCCCTAATTGCTCCTGGCTTATCTCCTAAAGCAGAACGGGCATTTCCCCGTCCGTGGTAGGCATAGGCATAGTTAGGATTAATCTTGATAGCTTGGTTGTAATCATCTATTGCTCCTGGCTTATCTCCTAAATCATCACGGACATTTCCCCGGTTGTAGTAGGCATCGGCATTGTTAGGATTAATCTTGATAGCTTCTGTATAAGCTACTATTGCCTCTCGATAATCTTTTTGTTCATACTTCTTAAATCCTAACTTAAAATAATCATCAGCCGTTAAACCCCTAATGCTGGGCTTATCAGTAACACCTGCTGCAATCCGCATATAAGTATTAATAGGAATACCAGCAAATCTATCTCTATCCCTATTGTCATATTCATCACCTCTGCCATGAATACCTATCAACTCACCCTTGGGATTTAACACCGGTCCCCCACTCATGCCCTTGACAGTGGAATTGGTATAAACTAAATTGTAACCACCATCTATAGTCCTCTGTCTTTCATTAGCGGAAACTTGTCCATCAAAACAATCATAAAGCGGTGCAGGAATACTAGGGGTAGAAAGACGAAACCCAGTAACATAAACATTATCCCCACGTTTTATTAAGTCAGAATTACCAAATTTAGCTACTTGATAGGTTTTACTACTAACAAATTTCACCACAGCTAAATCTATCCCTGTTCCCAGTGGTTTAATATTTTCCCCTTGAATGGGATAACGTTGTTCATCGGGGGTGATAATGGTGTATTTTAAACTAGTATTTTTAACATTGTGAAAAGCTGTGAGAACAGTATAAGTATTACCTTCTTGTTTAATTAAAATTCCCGAACCATTATCTTTATTATTAATATCAATTAAAACCGTGATTTTTTGGGCTATTTCATCTACTTCTTTATTGCATGATAAATTCTTAGCTGTAGTTGGTTGGATTATGGTAAAAAACGTAAAAATAAATAGTGTGGGAATAGTGTATTTATAGTTCATACAAACACCTAAAAAGGAAGTTGACTATGGAGAAGGTTTGAGTTTATCTATGGCTATAGCCCAATTTAAGTAGGTGAACGGAAAAAAACCGAAATATGTAACGAAAAGTAAAATCGCCCAAACCCTCTTCACTCTTGCCTCTTGCCTCTTGCCTCAAGCCTAGTGCCATAACGACGATTTTCAATGCTAACCTACTTAAACGGACTATTTGTTGATGCAGTTTTTCATCTGCTGGTGTACCATCTATGAATACTGAGGGAACGTCCCATAATGGATAAGCGTGCATTCCATTAACACCGATTAATTGACCATTTTCATTTAATAATGGTCCTCCACTCATACCTTTTTCAAGTTTGTTTGTATATCCTATTTGATATCCTCTTTCTAAGGCTTTTTCTAGAACTAGCACTATTCTACCTGTTGTGAGTGTGAATTGTTGAACTGTGTTTTCTGATTCATAAGCGGGAAAACCCGCAATAAATACTTTGTCTCTCCTCTAGTGGTCTGTCAAATAAATTTTGACGGATAAAGAAGAAATGAACCACGAAGGACGCAAAGAGCGCGAAGGAAGAAGGAAGAGGAAAAATTTATTTACCCGTCAATTAGTTCTTGACAGACTACTAGAGTAATGATAATTGCTCATTAGGGGGTTTAAAACCCATGTGTTGATAGGCTGCTTTAGTTGCGATTCTCCCCCTGGGTGTCCGGCTTAAATAACCTATTTGCATTAAATATGGTTCATATACTTCTTCAATGGTTTGGGTGTCTTCCCCAGTGGTAGCAGCGATGGTTTCTAAACCCACTGGCCCACCATTAAAGTTTTCAATAATCACACTGAGCATTTTTCTATCTGTCCAGTCTAATCCACAAGGATCTACTTGAAATAGTTGTAATGCTTCTGCTGCAACAGTTGCATTAATTTCCAGAAAAGATTTTACTTCCGCATAATCACGGACTCTTTTTAATAATCTATTGGCTATTCTTGGTGTTCCCCGTGAACGTTTGGCGATTTCTGTAGCCCCATCTGGATTAACTGGAGTTTGTAATAATTCAGCAGTGCGGAGAACAATTTTAGTCAGTTCTTCTACTTCATAAAAACGCAACTTTTGAATTAAGCCAAAGCGATCGCGCAATGGGGAAGTTAAAGCTCCGACGCGAGTTGTCGCTCCTACCAAGGTAAATTTACATAAAGGTATACTTCTAATTCTGGCACTAGAACCTTTACCCACCGTAATATCTAAGCGATAATCCTCCATCGCTGGATAGAGAATTTCTTCTGTCATCCGTGATAACCGATGAATTTCATCTATAAACAGCACATCTCCTGGTTTCAGGTTTACCAATAACCCCACGATATCCCGTGGCCGTTCCAAAGCTGGTGCGCTGGTAATTTTGCAACTTACCCCCATTTCTGATGCTAAAATCATTGCCATTGTGGTTTTACCTAAGCCTGGTGGTCCATACAACAGCAAATGATCCATGACTTCATTTCTAGACTTGGCTGCTTTAATGGCTATATCTAAAACGTCTTTTAAATCCTTTTGGCCGATGTAATCAGCAAAGCGCTGGGGACGAATACTCTCTTCTGGTTTCCCTTGTTCATTAATAGCCGCTTCCGATTGTAACAGATTTTCTGCGGGGGGGGCTACTTTTGCTGATTCCCTTTGCTGTTTGGGTTCTCCATTGGGTTCTGGAGGCTGTTTTTTGGAAGAGATAATCGCCATAATTTTCAGGGATTCAGAAGTACAGAAATAGGGATTTAGCAGTTCATAAGTAAAATTAGTATAGGATATTTGGGGTTAGTTGAGAATACAGATACTATTTTCACAATATAAATATTTATTTCATTAAGTAGGTGAACACAATAAAACCAAACTGTGTAAAGAAATGTAAAATCGCTGAAAACTTCTTTACTCTTTACTCTTTACTCTTGCCTCTTGCTTCTTGCCTCTTGCCTGTATATTTGTTTAATTAGTTTTTCGTCTGGACAAGACCTGTTATATGTTGATCCTATCTTGTCAACTATTCCCCAATTGCCTTTACAATTTAAATTCCTAGCAATTACCGGGAGTGAAAACGTCATTATGTTGGCTAAAAGAATCTTACCTTGTCTAGATGTCAAGGCGGGCAGAGTTGTGAAGGGAATTAACTTTGTGGATCTCAAGGATGCAGGTGATCCTGTAGAACTGGCCAAGGTTTACAATGAAGCAGGTGCAGATGAGTTAGTGTTTCTAGATATTACGGCTACTCATGAAGACAGGGACACGATTATTGATGTGGTTTACCGGACTGCTGAACAGGTCTTCATTCCCCTGACTGTGGGTGGTGGGATTCAAACCTTAGAAAATGTTAAAGATTTGTTACGAGCCGGGGCGGATAAGGTTAGTATTAATTCCGCGGCGGTCAGAAATCCAGATTTAATTAATCATGCCAGCGATCGCTTTGGTAATCAGTGTATTGTTGTAGCTATTGATGCTAGACGTAGACTTGATCCTGAGAATCCTGGCTGGGATGTCTACGTTCGCGGTGGTAGAGAAAATACTGGTATTGATGCTCTATGGTGGGCGGAAGAAGTCACAAGACGGGGAGCTGGAGAATTGTTGGTGACAAGTATGGATGCTGATGGTACTCAAGCTGGTTATGATTTGGACTTGACAAAAGCGATCGCTAATGCTGTAGAAATTCCCGTGATTGCTTCTGGTGGTGCGGGAAATTGTGAACACATTCACACTGCATTAACGGAAGGTAAAGCTGAAGCCGCACTTTTAGCGTCTTTGTTACATTTTGGGAAACTGAGTGTAGCACAAATTAAAACTTATTTGCAAGAACGCCATGTTCGGGTCCGTCTTCCTACTTGATATCAGACATAAGAAAGCGACCAACTGCATCTGTTGAAGATAAAACACAGTTATCCAAAACAGTGTTAAGATAATCGTACTTCTATGAAGAAATATTAAGAAATATGTTGATTCCTATTTTAATCTTTGATGTGGCACTTGTAGCATGGTCGCTACACCTGATGGAAAAAGCTTATGAGCATAAAGAATTTTCTCTCATGCTGGCTGGTACACTAGTGGCATTAGCCGCAGCAGCAATGCTAGTAGTTTATTTTTTAATGGGTAACTGCATGAGCTATTTGTTGCAAGTAACTTAAGGGAGGAGTCAGGAGTCAGGAGTCAGGAGTCAGGAGGAAGAAAGGAAGAAAGGAAGAAAGAAGAAGAAAGAAGAAGAAAGAGGAGGAAGGAAGGAAGAAGGAAGAAAGAAGAAAGAGGAGGAAGAGGGAAGAGGGAAGAGGGAAGAATCATGTAGAACTTGAAAAGTGGTTGGTTTTTGATGGTATAAACATTTATTTCTTACACATTATCAACATTGAATACCCCTAAAATCACCGATTAATTGCCATTCTGGAAATCCACTTGTTATATTAGACTAAATCAATAGTATGTTAAGGATTTAGCAACTGTGCGAGATGATTTACAGGGATTGGATATTAGTCATGATCAACTTCAAGATGCGACTAACTTACCTGTTCATAATAAATTAATAATTATTACTGATGTTATTCAGCAATTCGGTATAAGATTGCTAAAGAAAGCTCAAAAAACAGAAATTGCTACTGTGGTTTTCGCTGGAATTGCTATTTCTGTTTGTACTTACCTGTTAGTAAAACTATCATCTTGGCTATCATTAATTATCTTTGTTTTATGGACAGGTGGGAGTATACAAATTCTATTATATTTATTATGGAAAGGCAAAAGTAAGTTTCTCAAACAGAATATGACAAATTCTTTACGGATTTTACTAAATGATGTGGAAAGATATAATTCCGTGATTAAAGCTATAGATATTAACGACCAAATTGAAGATGTTGGCAACTTAGGAGTAAGTATACAAGCAAGAGAAAAAGTATTATTAGCACTTGAATTAACTAGAAATGATTTAATCCGCGCTTTAAAAACAGAGAGAATTTTGCGAGAAAATAAAAGTTTTATTATCACTAATTCTGATTTATTTACCAATAATTTAGCCGCTTTGGCATCAATGCAAGTTACTGAAGAGGCAACCGAACATGGTAGATTATTAAATGAAGCTTTGCAAATTTCCCTAGATGTACAGCAGGAAATGAAAAACTTGCAAAGTCAGAGTTAATACTTGATATATGTTTAGATGTAAATGTAAAATATATCTATAGAAAATACTTCCTTCTCTTTCTTCTTCCTTCTCTTTCTTCTCCTGACTCGGTGACTCCTGACTCCTATTTTAACATGAACTGGCAAGAAATTAGAGGCAATTGGGTACTTATTCCCCGTAATCCCATTGGGATCATTCATTTTTTAGGTGGTGCATTTGTCGCCACTTTACCACATTTAACTTATCGTTGGTTACTGGAAAACTTAGCAGATCAAGGATACGTCATTATTGCCACACCTTTTGTCAATACATTAGATCATATCGCGATCGCTAAATCTGTCCAACTTAAATTTGAATATACCCTAGAAAAGTTACAAGACGCTGGAAAACTCCGCAAGCTGTACCTTCCCACCTATGGAGTCGGACATAGCATGGGTTGTAAACTCCATTTACTAATTGGTAGCCTGTTTCCAATCCAACGGGCTGGTAACATTTTAATATCCTTTAATAACTTTGCTGCCAATGAAGCCATACCATTAGTAGAACAGTTAAATTCTCAGTTAAATTCCCAATTAGACATTGAATTTACACCTACACCGGCACAAACTAACCAAATAATTCAAGACAGCTATCAGATTCGGCGGAATTTAGTAATCAGATTTAATAAAGATACCCTGGATCAATCAGCAAACTTAACAACAATTTTACAAGAACTCTTTCCTAATATGGTGACAACACAAACCTTATTAGGCACTCATACCACACCTTTAGGGCAAGATATTAAATGGCAACCAGGAAGTTCTTTTAGTCCTTTTGATGCTTTAGGACAATGGTTAAAGCAAGAAGTCTATCGAGATTTAAATCAATTAAAACAAGTTATATTGTTTTGGTTAAATCCCCTTTCTTAATAATCTCATGTTTGAAATCTTAATCATTGATGATGACCGATCCATCCAAATGTTTCTCAAAAGAATCTTAGAAAAACAAGGTTATCAAGTCATCACTGCGAGTACAGGAGAAGAAGGAATTTTAAGAACGCTGGATTCACCTCCAGCCTTAATTATATGTGATTGGATTATGCCGGGATTAAGTGGTATAGAAGTATGTAATATCATTAAAAAAGATCCCAAATTATCTACCACATTTTTTATTTTATTAACATCTTTAGATTCCGTCGCCAATAGAGTTAAGGGATTAGATGCTGGTGCTGATGATTTTATCTCCAAACCTATCGAACACAATGAACTACAGGCAAGAGTTAGAGCCGGGTTACGTCTGCATCAATTAAGTCAGGATTTACAGACCCAAAAGCTACTTTTAGAAACAGAATTAGCCGAAGCTACAGAATATGTAAAATCCCTTTTACCCCTGCCTGTAAATAAGCCCCTGAGTATTCAGTTTAAGTTTTTGCCATCACGGCAACTTGGTGGGGATTGTTTTGATTATAATTGGCTTGATGCTGATACTTTAGCTATTTACCTACTAGATGTTGCCGGTCATGGACTTAAAGCTACTCTACCTTCAATTTCTGTACTAAATCTCTTACGTTCCCGCGCGCTCAAAGATTTAAATTACTATCAACCTAGTGAGGTATTGGCAGCTTTAAATAATACCTTTCAAATGAATTATCAAAATGATAAATATTTTACAATTTGGTATGGAGTTTATAATCGAGTTAGCCGTCAATTAACATACTCTAGTGCTGGACATCCACCAGCTATTATCCTCTCTGGCAATTCTCCTACTCATACAGAAGTAAAAAGATTAAAAACTCCAGGAATGCCTGTAGGAATGTTTCCTGAAGCTAAATATACAGATGCTTATTGTCAGATTGAAAAATCTAGCATCCTTTATATTTTTAGTGATGGTGCTTACGAAATCACTCAATCAAATGGTACTCTTTGGAGTTTAGAAGGTTTCATTCAGATTTTAATTAGCTTACAGTATTCTGTTGATAACCAACTTGATTATATCCTGGATTACCTAATTAACTTAAACTCCAAAGAGACATTTGAGGATGATTTATCTATTCTTCAAGTTAAATTTGATTAATCAAGTAGCAGAAAGCAAAATATTTTCAAATGCTTCTTGACTAGGAACAATTGTAAATTTGCCATCCATACCAGTTAATTCAAATAGCATCCTAACTTGCTCATTAATTGAACAAATAACCATCTTTATTCCCGATTCCTGTAAAGCTTTAAATGTTAAAATCAGAGTGCCTAATCCAGAACTATCCATAAAGGTAACATGATGACAGTCAATCAACACAATGGAGATTCTCTTATCAATTACTTCTTTAATACTTTGTTGAAAATTTTGTGAGTTAGTAGCATTAAAACTCCCACTGATTGCAATCACTTTCACCTGCTGATTCATGATATTCTAATTTTGATTTATTTAAGAATGTGCTGATTTTAATTTTATTAGTATATCCTAACATTAGATTATAAAAAGATATTTAGTACACAAAAATATGGAGTAATTTTCAATAAATTCATCAGCAAATAACCATCAAACTCAAAAGAGCATAAACTTTAGAAGAGTTTATAAGAGACTTACTCTAGCTCTGTACAAAAGCTGATCATGTTGCATATAACCTATATAACGGACTTTAACAATTTCTCCTGGTTGTGCTGTTCCTGCTAATAATTCATGGAATTGAGGATTATAGGGGATTTCTGTGCCTACAGAAGCGATCGCTTCCACATTCCAATCCTGTAATAATCTTTTTAAAGGCGTATCTACCAAAGGTAATATCTTTACTGCTGATAACTGGTGATCTTCCCTGGCTCTATGTGCTGCTGTTGGCCATTGTAATATTAAAGATTCCAATATTTGTAAACTTGACCGCTGAAATTCCTGTTTTAATCCTTCTCTTTGTTCTAACATTGACAATGTTAATCGTTCATACTCAACTTGTAAATCTGTAATTTGCTTTAATAAGTCTATATTTTTATGAGAGGAATGAGTTTTGTGGAAACTTGAAGATAAACCATCAACGCTGAAATTTTCTACCAACTCAGTCCAAGATATCTGTAAAATCTCTGACAGTTTTATCAATACTTCTATCCGCATTTGTCCGATTTTTCCCCTCCGCAACTGCAAAATTTGCCATTGTGAAACACCAGCAGCACGACTTAAAGATTTAAAACTCTCATAACCGACTGTTTGCATTAAATTTCGCAAATTCTTGGTAAAATCAATTTCCAGCATAAAATATGGGTGATAAAGCAAGATTTAGTTAAATCATACTCATAATGAGTTTGATTTGCAAGTGTGCTGAAAAAAAGACGTAATGGTATTATAGAAGCGCGTAAGTTAAAAATATATAATATTCCCCGTTACTAATTATCTAACTTGATTATTAGTAATTTGTGATTCATCCTGCCGCCCTGTATCTTCTTATCATTAGTAAATTGAGTTAATTAACTTAAAACCACTCCGACAGCATAAGGGCAATTAGAATTAGTTTTCATGAAAATATTTATTTGGCCTTCTTCCTACAGATTAATAACAACCTTGTGCCTATTGGGATTGGCTGCCGCATCAGAACCCGTAAGCAACAACCAGGATGTAAAATTGCAAATTGGTATTGTCCAACGATTTGGGGCTAAACCCACAGACAAATTAGAATTAGCACCCACAAAAGGCGATCGCTTAACATTAAAATTTACAGTGGGTACTCAGCAACAAACCCTAGTCACCGACAAACCCATCCAGTTAACAACAGTCATGCAGCCCTTAACCCAAACAGTGGTTCAGGAAGTCTTAGTGCTGGGTGACTTTCGCACCTTTGAAACAGCGGAAGATAACGCTAACCACTGGCGTTCCCTGGGGATAGAAGTGGAAATATCCCAACCAGAACGTTGGCAAGTATGGGCAAAACGGGACGTTTACAGCACTCCCTTAATTCGCCGGTTACTATTAAAAAGTATAGAAACATCCAGTGATAAAAATGCTTACTTGGCAACCAACATTTTATCAAAAGTACCAAAAATTACTTGGGTAGTAAATGGTAAAAATTATAGTCCTAATTATCTAGAAATAACTGCTGGTAAAGACTCAATTAAGGTGAATACAGATGAACAGCCTCAACAAAAGCGTGTTTATCCGGGAAAAATGACCTTGCAGCCCAACGCCTATGGGCATTATACTTTAGTAAATACAGTCCCATTGGAAACTTATGTGCGGGGAGTTTTACCCCATGAAATTGGGATAAATGCGCCAATGGCAGCCCTAGAAGCACAAGCAATTATTGCTCGCACCTATGCCTTGCGAAACCTCCGCAGATTTGCGGTAGATAATTATCAGTTATGTGCTGACACTCACTGTCAAGTTTATCAAGGACTCAGCGGAGTTGCTAAAAATACAGATCAGGCGATCGCCTCGACCAGAGGTCAGGTACTCACTTATAATAACGAAATAGTTGATGCTTTATATTCTTCTACTACAGGTGGTGTTACCGCTAACTTTAGTGATATCTGGAATGGAGAAGATCGTCCTTATTTAAAACCTGTCATAGATGCTGCTAATCAAAATCTTTGGAACTTATCACATCAGAATTTAGCAAATGATCAGAACTTCGAGAAATTTATCAATCTTAAAGCGGGATTTAATGAGAGTAAATGGGATGTATTCCGTTGGCACAGAGAAACGGATATCAATAAAATTACCCAAGACTTGCAGAAATTCTTACATTCCAAAAAAAGCCCCTATAGCAAGTTCAAAAAAATTCAAGCCATGTCTGTGGTTGAACGCAGTTCCAGTGGCCGGATTTTAAAACTGGCTGTGAAAACTGATATTGGGGTTTTCACCTTACAAAAAGACGAGGTTCGCAGTGCCTTTGCTGCTCCCATTAGCACGCTATTTTACATTCAACCATTGAATAAAGGTCAAACCAATCTCTGGGGATATGCTTTTATTGGTGGTGGTTTAGGACATGGAGTGGGTTTAAGCCAAACAGGCGCTCAGAATTTAGCCAAATTAGGTTGGTCTAGTGCCAAGATTCTGGAGTTCTATTATCCGGGGACTAAAATTAAAGTAAGCAAGTAATTGGGGAATTGGTAAAACTCCTACTCAGTCGCCAATCCCCAATCCCTTGTTTGGACTAAATTCTTGTGACTAAAGTTTAGTAAAGGTCTTCTTCTCTGTGGGTTTCGATGGTGACATCAGAAGTAGGATAAGCAACACAAGTCAATACATATTGAGCTTCGATTTGATCATCATCTAAGAAGGATTGATCAGATTGGTCAACAGTACCAGAAATGATTTTACCTGCACAAGTTGAGCAAGCACCAGCCCGACAAGAGAAGGGTAAGTCAAATTCAGCTTCTTCTGCTGCATCCAAAATATAAGTGTCGTCATCGCAGTCTATAGTCTTAGTACCGTCTGGAGTGATGAGAGTAACTTTGTAAGTAGCCATTTAATTATCCTCTGTTGTGAAATCGGCAGTATAAGTGATTTTTAAGCAGACCTTACAGCTATTCTGATGGGATTAGCCGCTGGTTTAAATTTGCTTCAATTCTGATACTAAGGGAAAAGCTAAAAGTTATAACAGAAAATTGACCCCGATTAGTAATGAAATTTAGTTACTTATTACCCATAAGTTTTTGTTATATGAAATACCCACTGAGATAGATGTCAAAGAGCGTCTTGGTGACATCTTTGTTATATCGGCTTTATGAAACTTCTGGTTCGTCAGGAATTGCATCAGGTAGTTCATGTTCTACAAAGCGGAGACGCGGATATAAGTAGGCAATTAAGGTTGCGACTAGAGAAAACAGACCCATGATGATAAACATTAAACCCATACCGCGACCATGACCAACCCCAATAATCTGGCCAATGCTATGGGCTAAAGCTCCATCTTTTGCCATGATTGGTTCAAAAAATTGATCAGCTAATGCTCCACAGGTTAGGTAGGCAAGTGGTAAAAACCCCTGTACAGCAGCACTGCGAAAAGCAAAGACCCTTCCCTGTACTTCTGGTGCTACTTTTTTCTGATAGATGACTTGAATTGACCCATTAATGATGGGAATTGTCAGAAATATCAAGAAATTGGCGATCGTAAATATAACTGTTGAAGCAGTCAATCCAGCTAATACATAGGAGATGCCCAAAAATGCCATAGACACAAATATGGTATTGATCTGGCGTTCTAGTCCGCCCCAAATGCTGATCACGGCACTGCCTAGTAATAGTCCAAAACTAGAAATAGAATAGATAGCTCCTAGTGATTGTGCGGAAGCAAAGGAAAGCACTAAGGGTGTAGTGAGAGCTTCTGCGCTACCAACGAGAAAGTTGATAATGGCAATGAACATGACTAATCCAAGTAGTCCAGGACGTGCTACTAAATATTTCCAGCCAAAGGTGATTTCTTGCCAAAATGAATTGGTTTCGGCATCGGGATTTTCTGTGGACGAAATTTCAGGAAATTTAACTACAAGTAAACAGATTAAAGCCAAGACTAATGTAGATAAATCAATGATGACAATGCCTGACAATTGTACAGTTACTAATAAGGCTGCGGCTAATACAGGGGAGAGAATTTCAGCGATCGCTAATCTGATCTGTGTCATCGAACTGGCACGACCAAGTTGTGCTTTCGGCACAAGTAATGTAGTCGCAGAAGAATAGGCTAGTCCCTGAAAAGCACTGAAACTGGAACTAATCGCACTGACTACACACAGACTCCAAACTTCTAAGTGATTACTGATAAATAACCAAGCAATCAGTAAGGTACATAACCCTGCACAGAAATCACTAATAATCATAATCCAGCGCCGAGAAAAGCGATCGACAATCACACCAGCAATGGGAGAGATCAAAATTGTCGGTAGGGTTGTAGAGAGAATCAGCAGTGTAAATTGAGTTGTGGAATTCGTATGTTGATAGACCCAAATACTGAGTGCAAAATTGGTTGTCCGCGAGCCAACCAGAGACAACACTTGACCAAACCAGATCAAGATAAACACGCTCATGCTTTGAGTTATTTCTCCTTCTGGGTTGGAGAAATACTCAGTCCATCTCAATAAAGATGATCCAAATCTGGGTTGTTGTTTCAACTCTGGTGGGCTGTTTTCTAACATAGCAATAGTGATTATTAGTTAATTTGTGGCAAAGCCGCATGGTTTAATGTAACATTTATTTCTCATTATAAGTAGTCAAATAAGATCCCCGACTTCTTAGAGAAGTCGGGGATCTGACTCTTGCAATGTTCAGCAATCAAAAAATTCACAAACTTGAATAGTTGGATCTTGGGCAAGCTGCTGAAGAATTTGCTGGTAATAGTTGAACAAAACCTCGATAGTTTCATTGGTAAATAACTCCGTACTGTAGAAAACCTTAATTTCCATCGTGGGATTATTTACTGAAGGTGAAGAAACATAAATTTCTAAAGGAATTTCTCCATCCCACAAGTCGAGATCGCGCTTAATTGTGACAAAATCTACATCTAACATCCAGTTATGCCAATTTTGTGGAGGTAGCATAGTTAGGGATGCTGAGATATTCAGTGGTTGTTTACTGGTGATAGTGTTAATGACTGTGTGAGAAGCAATTTCTTTATTATTAATAGCTTCTGTGAGAGTTTCTTGAGCTTGTTCTAAAAGAATTTGTCCAGTTTGTTCAGAGGAAAGATGCGATCGCAAAATGACATCATTGATGAAGCAACCGAGCATTTTTTCAGTTTCCACCGGACTCCGATTACCAATAGTTGTTATTACTAAAATATCGTTCTTACTACTGTATTTGAACAAAAGTATATTCATAGCAGTAAGAATAATCGCAAAGATGCTGACCCTTTGAGAACGGCAGAGGGCTTCGATTGATGTCAACCAATGTTCTTCTGGAGTTAGTCGCAGTAAAGTTGTTTTGATCAGAGGGACTAAAGCCAGATCAAAATGGTGATTATATTGCAGCGCAGCTAGTCTTTCTGCTTCAGACGTTCGCTCTATCAAAGGGAGGTTTTGTAAGTCTATAATCTCTAATGGGATAGTCAGAAATTGGCTAATTACTTGTACAGGTTGACCTTCTAATATAGTAAAAGCCGTGCGTAATATTTCATGACGACGAATTATTTCATTGAAACTGGACTCCAACGCAATTGCAGAAAGAGAGCCAGTGAAACGTAAAATAAAAAAGCTGTTGTAGGCACAACTTTCAGGAGCTAATTGCTGTAACTGCCATATAGACTCTTGGGCAAAAGACAGGGGGATACAAGTGTCTCGTGCTTGAGGGACAAGCGGTGGTAAGGTATCAACTGTTATGGCATCCAGTTGATGTGTAATTATTACTTGACTAAGTTCAGCGATAGTGGGGGCTGTAAATAGAGAACGCAGAGGCAGAACTATGGAAAAATGTTCTCGAATGCGAGATATTACAGATGTGATTAGGAGAGAGTGTCCTCCCAATTCAAAGAAGTTATCATAGATGCCCACCTGCTGCCGATTTAATACTGTACACCAAATTTCGGCTAATTTTGTTTCTAGGGCAGTCCCAGGGGCAACAAAAGCGGTTTCTAGCTCTAAATTCGTTGTTTCTGGCTTTGGTAAAACCAGCCGGTCAACTTTACCATTAGGAGTCAGAGGTAAGGCTTTGAGCATGACAAAAGCCGCAGGTATCATATATTCAGGTAGATTTCCTTTCAGAAATTGACGTAATTCGCTACTAGTCAATGTTTCTGTTTTACCAACAATATAAGCCGTTAAATACTTGTTTTCTGGATGATCTTCGCGGACAATTACTACTACCTGCTGAACTTGAGGATGTTGGGTTAATACTGTTTCAATTTCCCCTAATTCAATCCGAAAACCCCGAATTTTGACTTGGTGATCAATGCGTCCCAGAAATTCAATATTTCCATCTGGTAAATAGCGTCCTAAATCTCCAGTTTTATAAATTCGTTCATTTTCCACAAAAGGATTAGCAATAAATCGCTCAGATGTTAAGTCAGGACGATGCAAATAGCCTTTGGCTAAACTTAGTCCACCAATGTAGATTTCTCCATAAACGCCAATAGGTAGGGGTTGAAGATAGCGATCAAGAATGTAAACTTGAGTATTGGCAATAGGACGACCTATAGGTGGAAATTTACTATTTGATGCTTCTGGTAAAATTTGTCCAGAAGTTGTAACCACTGTATTTTCGGTGGGACCATAGTTATTAAAAAACTTAAATGGTAACTTATTTGATGGATAATAATTAAGTCTATCTCCACCAGTTAACATAGTTCGCAAACTTGTATTTTCTGACCAGGATAAAAGACATAATTGTTCTGCTAAGGGTGTGGGGATAAAACTAATAGTAATATTATGTGATATCAACTTCTCTTGAAGTGTTTTTGCTGACAACAGAAATTCTGATTTAATTAAATATATACTCGCTCCGACTACTAAATAAGGCCATAATTCCCAAACAGCAGCATCAAAGGCTGTTCCGGCTAAATGTGTAGTTCGATCTGATGATGTTAATTGAAAATTATTTAAGTGCCAGAACACTAAATTTAATAGTCCTGAATGTTGAATTAGTACACCTTTAGGTCTTCCTGTAGAACCAGAAGTATAGATGACATAAGCTAAATTTTCCGGGGTGAAATTATTAATAGGATTATCGCAACTTTGGCTGGCAATTTCAATTTCAAAATCTTTATCCCAACAAATAATTTTAGTTTGTGATTGCTCTAGGGTTAATGATAAATGTGGGAGTAATAAAGAATGAGTCAAGATGATGGACATTTGTGAATCTGCCACCATATAATTAAGCCTTTCTGGGGGATAGTTAGGATCGAGTGGCACATAAGCACCACCAGCTTTTAAAATGCCCAAAAATCCTACTATCATTTCTAATGAACGTTCTAAATAAACACCCACTAATATTTCTGGTTCTACACCCAGAAACTGTAAATAATGAGCTAGTTTGTTAGCTTGTGAATTTAATTGTTGGTAGGTTAATTGCTGATCTTCAAATACTAATGCCACTGCATCAGGTGTTTTTTCTACTTGTTCCTCAAATAATTGATGAATGGATTTTTGGGGATAATCAGTTTGCGGATGATGCCATTCCACTAATAACTGATGTTCTTGGGATGCTGTTAGTAAAGGTAATGTCCTAATCCGCTCTTGAGGATTTGCCACAACTGCCTCAACTAAGGTGTGAAAACTCTCCACCATCCTGGCAATAGTATCAGCATTAAACAAATTAGCATTATATTCAAATGCACCTATTAATTCAGTTCCTGATGCTGAATCTTTTTCCTGCATTGATATGGTTAAGTCAAAAGTTGCCCCTGCTGTGGCTTTTGCTAATTCTATTTGGGTAACTTGCAAATCTCCTAATTCCAGTTTTGAAACTGGAGAATTTTGCAATACAAACATGACTTGAAATAAGGGACTATGGCTGAGGTGGCGCTGAGGTTGGAGGGTTTCTACAAGTTGATCAAAGGGAACATCTTGGTGAGCATAAGCGTCAAGTGCCATCTGTCGTACCTGTTGGAGTAATTCTATAAATGTGGGATTTCCTTCGAGACGAGTTCGTAAAACTAAGGTATTCACAAAAAAGCCAATTAATGGCTCTAATGCGACACGATTGCGATCGCTAATGGGAGAACCAATGATAATATCTTCCTGTCCACTGTAGCGAGAAAGTAAGATCACAAAGGCAGTTAGAAGTGTCATAAATAGGGAAGAACCCGATTTTTGACTGAGGTTTTTAAGTTTGTGAGTAAGTTGGGAATCAAATTGAAATTTTTGGAGATCCCCGCGAAAGGTTTGCATTGCTGTTCGTGATCGATCAGTAGGTAATTCAATTACTGCGGGAATATCTGCTAATTGTTGTTTCCAGTAATCAAGCGCGGGTTGATTTTCCAGCCATTGTCGTTGCCAATAAGCGTAGTCCGCATACTGAATTGATAATTCAGTTAAGGGAGAAGGTAAACCCGCTGTTAAAGCTGAATAAATAACCGATAATTCTTGGAGAAAATTCCCTGCTGACCAGGCATCAGAAATGATGTGGTGCATTATTACTAATAACTGATGGGATTCTGCCCCCAATTGCATCAATGTCACTCTTAAGAGAGATGATTCAGTTAGGGCAAAAGGGCGAAGATATTCATTAGTAGTTAATCTTTGTGCCGCAGTCGTTTTCTGATCTTCTGCTAATTCTTGTAAATCAATTACGGGTAAGGTAAATGCTAATTTATCAGCAATAACTTGAATGGGTTTACCATCGGCAATTCCAAAACTGGTACGCAGGGTTTCATGACGATTAATAATTGTAGCGATCGCCCCTTCAAGTGCTGTAAAGTTAAGCAGTCCTTGTAAATTCAGGACTCTGACAATATTGTAAGCAGGATTTGACCCTTCCATTTGATCGAGAAACCAAAAACGCTGCTGGGTTAATGAAAGTGGTAATTCGCTATTTCGAGAAACTGGTTCTAAGGTTGGCAGTAAATTCTGGGCAGAAGATCCAATTTGTTCACTAAATGTGGCAATTGTTGGCGCAGCAAATAAACTGGCAATTGATAATTCTAGGGATAGTGCCTCACGCAATCTTGATATAACTAAACTTGCCAATAGGGAATGTCCACCCAATTCTAAAAAATTATCATGGATACCAATTCTTTCAATGCCTAAAACTTCTGCCCAGATTTTAGCAATGATTTCTTGTGTGGGTGTTTGCGGAGGGATAAATTCACTTTGAATTGCTGATAAATCAGGTTCGGGTAAACTTTTTCTGTCTAACTTTCCATTAGGTAAAACTGGCAATTTCTCCATCACCATTAAGGTATGGGGAATCATATAATCTGGTAGTTTGCTGGCAAGAAAATTGCGTAATTCTCCCGAATTAAAATCTTGGTTATTCACTACGATATAAGCCACTAACCGCTGACCACCAGAGACATCTTCTCTGGCAGAAACCACAGCTTCTCGAATACTGGGATGGAGTTTAATTACTGCTTCAATTTCTTCCAATTCAACCCGCATTCCGCGGATATTTACCTGAAAATCCATCCGACCGAGAATTTCTAAATTTTGATTACTTGAATAACGAGCAACATCCCCGGTTTTAAAGAGTCGTTGTTGAGGATTAAAAGGATTAATGATGAATTTTTCCTCATTGGCCTCGGTGCGGTTCAGATAGCCTCGTGCTAAGGTAGAACCCGCAATATGGACTTCTCCAGACTCACCAGTTTTGACTGGTTCAAGTTGGGAGTTAAGGACATAAACTTGTTGAATGTTTGCTAAAGGATGACCAACAGGAACATAGCCATCTTCAAGATCGTAATCTTCAGGAACAGTATAAAAACCATGGCCAATACTTTCTGTTTGACCAAGAATATTAAAAAACTGGGGTGGTGTTTTAAACAGGTTGCGTAACTTTTTAATTAGTTGATAGGGTAGTAATTCGCCACCAAATACTATTAATCTTAATTTTGATTCTCTCAGAGATTCTGTATATTGTTGGTCTAAACTTTCTAAAGCAATGAGTCCATAACGCCACACAGAGGGTACACCATCAGAAATAGTAACACCACGTTTTTGAATTAACTCAAATAGACTTAAAGGAGTTCTGGTTTGTTCACGAGTAGCAAGAATACTGGTTGCACCTTGGGATAAAGGTAAAAATAATTGTCTGACTGAAGCAGTAAAAGAGAAAGATGCTGTATGGAGATAAATATCTTGATGATTAACTGGTAGGATTTTAGCGATCGCCTGTAAATAAGCATTTACACTGGAATGGGGCATTTGTACACCTTTCGGCTTACCAGTAGAACCGGAGGTATAGATTAAATAAGCGAGATTTTCGGCTGTGACTCCACTCACTGGATTATGGGAACTTTGACAATCAATTTTTTGCCAATCTGTATCTAGACAAATTGTTGTAGAAGTTTCAGGAAGAGATACTACCAATTGTTGTTGTGTCACCACAAATTGCAACTTAGTATCTTCCAGCATGAATGCTATGCGTTCTTGGGGATAGGCCGGGTCTATAGGTACATAAGCGCCTCCAGCTTTAAGAATACCAAGAATACCGATAATCAGATCGAGCGATCGCTCTACGCACAAGCCGACCATGACTTCAGCACCTACACCAATACTCTGTAAATAATGTGCTAACTGATTGGCTTTAGCATTCAATTCTTGGTAGGTAAGTTGCTGATTTTCAAATATTGTCGCTACTGAATCTGGTGCTGCTTTTACCTGAATTGCAAATAAATCATGGATACAAACACCATTTTCTGGCAAATCATTGATGATTGTAGTTGTACTTGATAAATCTGAACTCAAATCTAATTTCATGTTATTCATCACTATAATTCCCAATTAATTTTTGATTGAATTTGTATTTAGATTCCTGATATAGCGTTTTCTAAGAGGGTGTTTGAAAAGTCCCTCATGGTGTATCAAATATTTTCAGATCCCCCTAAATCCCCCTTAAAAAGGGGGACTTTGACTTTAGTTCCCCCCTTGCTAAGGGGGGTTAGGGGGGATCTGTAAGTGCCTAAAATCACAACCTAAAACTTTTCAAACAACCTCTAATCTAATGAGGTACAAAATTATCTGTGTTTATCTGCGTTTATCTGCGTTTATCTGCGTTCCATAATTACTTCTTGTCCCTCACTTGCATGGGAACTGCTATAAAAAATTATTCCCTACTTATCTTTTGGTTGTAACTTTGCCAAATAGATTTAAATGGCTGTACTAATAAATTAATTGGATTATTAAATAAACTTGATTCCCCATCTGACAGACCAAAATCCAGCTTTTCATAACCTTTCGGTACATATAAAGTCCCAAATATCCAGTCCCAAAAAGACAGAATGTAACCAAAGTTTTTGTCATAATGCTTTGGCTCAACACTGTGATGAATATGATGTTGAGCAGGACTCATCAACACATGACTAACTTTATAGGGGTAGTTCAACCAAATATGAGAATGTCGTAAGTTAGCACCAGTTAAATAAAAGAGAAATATCTCCCAATTAACTCCATAAATGGATAAATGGGAGACTTGATTACCAAATAAATAAATCCAGATTCCTGTCGTAAAACCCAGCATTACCGTCGCAAAGATCATACTTAATATTAAATCAAAGGGATGAGAGCGATAAACAGTCATTGGAGTTAATACATCCGCAGAATGATGGACTTTATGAAATTCCCAAAAGAATGAACTTCTATGAGCTAAGTAATGGTAACAATAATAGGCAAAATCCCCCGCTAAAGCCACAAAAATACTCAATATGACATAATGGTACCAATGAGGATTGGTAATTAAAAAAGGCGTTGTCAGGTGCGTAATTTCTGTTAAATAATCACAAATGATATTTGCTAGATTTGGTAGAGATAATATAACTGGCAATATTACAAATATTTCTAAGAGCGAAGATAAAAAATAATACTTGTATTCAGCGATCGCTGAAGGATGTAAATAAACTGCTTTTGGCAAAAGATACTGTCTTACATTTATCTGTTCATCTTGTTGAGATAACCCTAATTTATATATAATCAAAGCTAGTAACAAAGCCGAAAGTATATATAACCAATAAATCTGAGATGAGCTGATAAATGGCACTAGGAATGGATAAAAAATCCGCAGATTTTGGATTTGTATAATCATCTTAGATATTGGAAAAATAGAAATCTAGTAGATACTTCTGAAAATTATCCGGGGATTTGATATTTAAAGGAGAAAATAGACATATTTTATACACAAGATGTATAATTTCTTTTGGTATTTTCTAATTTATGTAGCATATCATGTAAAACCTATAACAGAACCTAATTATTTACAAACGCGAATTTATGACAAATTCAAAGAAAAATGCTCAAAAAACATAAAAAAATAGCTCTGAAAATTTAAAATCGTTTAATTAATTGTTTATCCTGATTTTTACACGATTTTTAAGCTGTATTATATTTATGGTAATGTTTCCAAAATTACCAAAGAGCCATAATATTTTACATTGATGAAAAATACCCTAGTGGTATTAGATATTTCCTGATGGTGGCTTGTTGATAAAATACTAATGGCATTAAACCGAAACATTGAAAACTGGTGATAAATTCATGGACAATAACGAACTACCTTTATGTACACACAATCTCAGAGTCGGTTTAGTGGGAACAGGCTATGCGGCTAAACTCAGGGCTGAGGCGTTATTACAAGATCCTCGAACTGATTTAATAGCCATAACTGGCAATCCCGAAAGGACAGCGGTTTTAGCCCAAGAATACGCAACTGAAGCGATGGATTCTTGGCAACAGCTAGTAGAACGAGACGATTTAGATATGGTGGTGATCTGCACCATTAATCAAGATCATGGTAAAATTGCTCATGCTGCCCTATCTAGCGGTAAACACGTCATTGTTGAATATCCTTTGTCTGTAGATGTCAAAGAAGCTGAAGAACTGATTGCTTTAGCAAAAACAGTCAACAAGCTTCTGCACGTCGAACACATTGAATTATTGGGTGGTTGGCATCAAACTTTAAAACAATACCTAGACCAAATTGGTGATTTGTTTTATATTCGCTATAGTACCCTGAATCCCCAGCATCCAGCGCCGCGTAAGTGGACTTATAATCATGGGATGTTTGGCTTTCCCCTAATTGGGGCATTATCTCGGTTACATCGTCTGATTGATTTGTTCGGTGAAGTCTTCACTGTCAATTGTCACCAACGATATTGGCAAACTGAGTCTGATTATTACCAAACCTGTTTATGTTCAGCCCAATTATGCTTTGACAGTGGATTATTGGCACAGGTAATTTATGGTAAGGGGGAAACTTTGTGGCAATCAGAACGCAAATTAGAAGTTCAAGGTGAAAAAGGGGAAATAATTCTCGATGGTGATACCGGAATGTTAGTCTTAGCAGCAGGAACAAAGTTGATTGAAGTGGGAACGCGACGGGGTTTATTTGCCAAAGATACAACCATGGTATTAGACCATCTATTTGATGGTAGTCCCTTATATATCACCCCAGAACAAAGCTTATATGCTCTCAAGGTAGCAGATGCTGCACACAGAGCGGCAACAACTGGATTAACTATATTTTTAAAAGAGTAGATAGAAAATTAATGAAAATCGAAACCATAGTCATTTTATCCCAACGAGAAATCGAAAAAATGCGCCGTGCTGGCAGCTTGGCCGCCAAGTTATTACAACATTTAGAACCTTTGGTTAAACCGGGAGTTAGCACTCTACAATTGAATGATGAAGCGGAAAGATGGACTCAAAAGCATGGAGCAAAAAGCGCTCCTTTAGGTTATAAAGGTTATCCTAAATCTATTTGTACCAGTGTGAATGAGGTGATTTGTCATGGTATTCCCAATGCTAAACAAATTCTCAAGGATGGGGACATTATTAATATAGATGTTACGCCTATTGTTGAAGGTTATCATGGTGATACATCAAAAACATTTCTAGTGGGTAATCCTTCCCCCACAGCCCAAAAGTTAGTAGAGGTAACCCAAGAGTGTTTGCGGTTGGGGATTGCAGAAGTAAAACCAGGGGCAAAAATTGGGGATATTGGGGCAGCAATTCAAGAGTATGCGGAGTCTTTCGGCTTTTCTGTGGTGCGGGATTTTGTGGGACATGGAATCAGTAATATTTTCCATACTGCACCGGATGTTCCCCATTATGGCATCAGAGGTAGAGGCAAGAAACTTAGAGCCGGGATGGTGTTTACTATTGAACCAATGATTAATGAAGGCACTCACGAAGCCGAAATGCTGAATGATGGTTGGACTGCGGTAACAAGCGATCGCTTACTTTCTGCTCAATTCGAGCATACCATAGCTGTCACGGAAGATGGCGTAGAAATTCTGACTTTGCCAGAAAATTTATAGTCAGGAGTCACCGAGTCAGGAGTCAGGAGTCAGGAGTCAGGAGTCAGGAGTCAGGAGTCAGGAGTCAGGAGGAAGAAAGAAGGAGGAAGAAAGAAGGAGTCAGGAGTCAGGAGTCAGGAGTCAGGAGTCAGGAGTCAGGAGTCAGGAGTCAGGAGTCAGGAGGAAGAAAGAAGAAGAAAGAAGGAAGAAGGAGAAAATGCTTTTTATTGTCAACGAATTTGGACGTTAATTTTATAAGTTTTTAATGGTGGAAGATTTCTTTCCCAGGGACGTAAATAGTGAAGTTCTAGCATGGTTAAGCCCGAATTTTGGGCTAAAAACCGGAAAACTTGATTTTCAGATGCTCCTGGGGCTTCTGCTTCTATTGGTTTTAATACTGAATCTCCCAAAGATTTGAGTTTATCAGGATCATTTTTAATAATTTGCCAACTATAGCCTGTTCCTGGGTTGGTTAACAATTCAACAATCATAATATTACCTTTTTGAATAATAATCTGACTGTTATTGTTAGTATCGTTGACAGTGATTTCTGAGTTAGACATGGGAGGAGTAGCAGCATTACTAACTTGAAAAATAATGGTCAAGGTAGTTAGCAGAGAAATAATCAAAAAGACTCGCTTGGTAAAAGTCATAATTTTAATCTACCTTGTCGAGTGAATTCAAAAAAATCAATTTAGGTCAGATAAAACTTGCGCTTTACCCAACCTAAAATCAAAAAATTATCGAGAGATGTTTTTGGAATTAACTTTAATTAATTCTGGATTGATTTGGAAGATGTTGATTTTTTTCAACAAGTCAGGAGAAAGCTTGTAGAAGTTGCTTCTGGCTTGAGTCCAAGCTGCGCCATAACCGATGCTATTACTGTTATAACCAATCCACATATAACCATTGTCACCCCAACCTGTACCCCAAGAATTTTTGATTAACCAAGCTTGTTTTTGATCATCCCAACCAATGAGGGTGACACCATGATTGATAGGTCCTTGTGCTTGTTCGTTAAATACGCCGCTAACATAACCTTGGAAAGCAGGAGTAACCCGCACTGCAACTGTTAATGGTCCATGTTTACACATAGCCTGTTTCATTTCTGCAACTGTGGGAATTCCACCATCAGGTTTGACATATCCCCAGGCTATGGAACGGTAGGGAGTGGCTATGCTGGGGTTGTAGGGATTATTGGTTGCTGTATAGGGTACAGTAGCTTCGGTAGCTGTGCCTTTGCTAATGAGGAAATCAAATGCTTTAGACCACCAACCACCACCACAACTACCTGAACCACCCCAGTTGATAATTTGCTGTTCTGAAGCATCAGCAGCAGTGTTATTCCGAATAAGGTTACTACCTTCGTAAGCTCCCAAGGTAGCAAATGCCCAACAACTGCCGCAACCTCCTTGGTTCCGAACTGGGGTAACTTTATTGAAAGTCCGCCAATCAAAGGATTTTGCGGAAGCAAAGCAGCCACGAGCTTTAATTAATTGTAATTCAGGGATTACTCCTGGATTAATGCGTTCAAATTTTTCGCGTTCGGCTAAATCAATATTTAAGATTTGTGCAGCAACGGCATTTTGGATATTAGCCTGTGTTGGTAAATCATCTGGTGCTTTGGTGGCGGCTAGTTGCTCTAGTTTATAATCTAAGGCTGTGGTGTAACCTACCTCAAAAGTTAGATTTTTTGACTGGATATCACGGCGTAATTCCAGTATTTGATTTTTAATGATTAAGGGAGCTTTTTGTTCTCGTTCAAGATAAAGGGGATTGATTTTTATTTGAGATAAATTTCTCTCTACAGTTGGAGAAGCGGGAATTCTTATTTGGCGTTGAATTGGTTGAGCAAAAGCTATGTTTTGGAAGATTCCCAAACTCAATAAAGCCGCACTAGATATTTGCAGAAATTTGGAATTTTTCATCAAATTAAATTATCCTCAAACTTATTAGTTAAGGTTTAGTCTGTTTTTTTTAAAGAGTTTTTTTTACCCATTGATGGGTATGGCTGTTGACTTGTGGTTTATAGATTTAGTTCCAAGATTTTTGAAGATTAAGAATTGTCAATTTCCTGTTAGATAGGTCAAAGAGAAGCGTCTTAGTATAATTATTTCTTTAAAGATTTAGAAACTTAAAGAATGGTCATTTTCCTAACTCTTATCTTCCTAATTTATTGGGAATTCCTTCACAACCACCGGGAATTGTCCGTCTGGTTTTTTCTCCACACCAGGTACAGCAATAGTAACGGGTAGATTCGGACATTCTTTGAGCATTGGTGAAGTCGGCATTTTCCACAACTGCGCCGGTGTGTTCTCCTGTTTCGTAGTTGGGTGGTTCGGTGCGACTGCGGGGGGATGCCTGTTCAGGTAAACCATAAAATAGGCGCACTCCGTTTAAGTCAGCGTTGGTCAAATTGGCATCATATAAGATTGTGCGGGAAAGGTTGGCTTTGACTAAATCGCAATTGCTGAGATTAGCACGAATGAGGTTGGCTTCACTTAAATCTGTCCAGCGCAAATCATTGTCGGCTAAATCTGCACCTGCTAACATGACACCTAAGTCAATGACGCGCACTCCTTCTAAACGATCTTCGGCATAACCACCACTACCATCTAGAATAGCTCTTCCTAGTCGGCGATCGCGCTGGAGAGGAGAGAGTAATTTGGAACGGGAAAGAAACCGCAGAATTTTGGCTTTACCACTGCCATCTACACTACTAAATATAGCAGCGGTGCGTCCTTCAGCGATCGCTCTTTCTTGCGGCCAGTCTTCTAATAATCCTTCTTCATCTAATACTAAGTCGGAAACTCCTTGAAAGTAGGAGTCTATGGTTTGTTGTTGGGTAATGATATTTTGCTGTACAGTCAGTAGGTTTTGTTGGATAGTTAAGTCTTTGGAAATTACATATTGTCGCCATGCTACATAAACGGCGATAATGGCAATGGCAATTTGTCCCAATGCTCCAAACCATTCTGCTAAAGTACCAGAGGCATCCCAGTTAACTCTTCTTCCCCAACGCAGTAAGCCACTACCTAAATTAGTAAATCTGAATAAGCCAATTATTCCGACTATTACTCCTATTAAACCCACAAATACATTTCTATCTTGAGGTGAAAACCACTCTTGGATCACATTTCGCAACCACGGAAAGAGGATGAACAGTGATAACGCTAAGGTTGCCAAAGTTCCCAAAATGCCCAGAAATGAGTTATTAATGACAATACTAATGATAGTTGTGGCGATCGCCAAACTAGTGAATAATAAAATTCTGGGGGTGATAGCAGTTTGCAGGCTGGAGTTGCTCTCAACCAGAAACGCAGTTCCTCTGATCATATTTGTTTTGAAGGCAGATTGTCCAGATATTTGTTTTTTTTCTAATCCTTCTGTTAGTAATAAGTGATCACTACCACCAGTTTCTAATTCATCTTCTTGATTTATTTCTGAGTTAGATGAGTCAGGTTCAATTGTCATAATTTTTATTTTCCTCCCATCGTCTCACTATAAATTTCCACGCCGTAAAAATACTTACATTTACAGTATTATATACTTCTAATACCAAATTAAGATAAAGCTGGATAAAATCAGATTTTTAGAATATTTGACCGCAGATAAACGCAGATAAACGCAGATAAATACCAATAATTATGATTCTGTGTCTCCATTAAGCAACAAGCAGTAAATTTTATCACAGATCGTTTAAAATTTTTGTGTGGGATGATTCTTTTTTAGGATGATTAAACCAGATTGATCTAGTTCAGCTAAGTTTGTACTTACCAATAATTGATTTATTGACTACGAGTATGGTATTGTATTCATAACTTCTGATGAAAACCTTATCCAAATCTTCATCTTGAGTTTACATAATCAAAGAACAATTAAGCACAATTAGTTGATTTTGATACGACTTTTAACTTCTCATCAGTTTTAGGATAATTGTATGATTTTTTTAGGTGCAGTATGATAATTTGGCGACAATTAATTACCTCTAGTTTAATCAGTTTTTTGGCGATTGGCTGTAGTGATTTGGCAAATTCTTCACCAGATAATACCAAACAAGTTGTTCAAGAAAGCAATGTTAATCAACTAATTACAGAGGTACAAGATAGTCAAAAAGCAGAAAATTTATTACTACAGGGAAATGGCTTGTTAGATACCCATCGTTATCAAGAAGCTTTAGGGGTATATAATCAGGTGATAGCTATTAAAACCGATAGTGCGGAGACTTGGGTAAATCGCGGCAATGCTTTGATTGCGTTGCAACAGTATCCAGAAGCTGTAGAATCTTATGATAAAGCGATCGCTATTCGCCCAAATAAAGATGAGGCCTGGTATAATCGTGGTAATGCTTTAACGGCTTTACGAAATTACGAAGAAGCTGTAAGATCTTATGATGAAGCGATCGCTATTCACTCTAATAAACATGAGGCTTGGATTAACCGAGGCATTGCTCTGACTAAATTACAACGCTACAAAGAAGCTTTAGCATCTTATAATCAAGCAATTACTATCCAGCCTAATTTACATCAAGCATATTATAACAAAGCTTGTAATTATGCCTTACAAAATAATCTAGAACTAGCAATTGATAACCTCAAAAAAGCTATTCAATTTGTCCCCAAAAAATATCAAGACTTAGCGAAAACTGACCCGGATTTTGATAAAATTCGGGGTGAACAGCGGTTTCAAGCATTATTACAATAACGAAAATAGTTAACTCTGCGCTATCAAACACCACTTTTACTTCTTCTTCTTCTTCTTCTTCTTCTTCTTCCTCCTGACTCCTCCCCTATGTCCCAACTTCAACGCATTACTATTCATCCCCAGCAACTTCAAGCCAACCAGCTTTTATTAACACCTCAACAACAACATTATTTGCTGCGGGTATTGCGCTTGCGAGATGGTGATAAATTTATTATCATGGATGGTATGGGGAAATGGTGGTTAGCGCGGTTACAAGGGGAACAGGGAGAGGTTTTAGAACCGCTGGAGGTAAAAACTGAATTACCTGTGGCTATTACCTTGATGATGGCATTACCAAAAGGAAATGGATTTGATGAAATTGTCCGGTGTTGTACGGAGTTAGGAGTAACTTCTATTGCACCTGTTTTGAGCGATCGCACCCTATTAAATCCCAGTCCCCAAAAACTAGAACGCTGGCAGCGCATAGCTTCAGAAGCCGCTGAACAGTCAGAACGGGCTGTTGTTCCCACCATCCTCCAACCCGTAGCTTTCAACACTGCCATAAAAGAAACTACTGCCACTCATCGTTATATCTGTGAAGCCCGTGGGGATTATCCTCATCTACAGCAGGTAATCAATAAAACTGCAAATGAGATAATTATTGCCATTGGACCAGAAGGAGGTTGGACAAATCAAGAACTAGAAATAGCCATAGCATCAGGATTTCAGCCCATTTCCTTGGGTCGTCGGATTCTTCGCGCAGTCACCGCACCCATAGTTGCGATATCTTTAATAGCAGCATATTTTGAATGATCTCCTTAAAACCATCAAAACAACATCTGATTATTTTTACCCGCTACCCAGAACCAGGGAAAACAAAAACCCGGTTAATACCTGCTTTGGGTGATGTTGGTGCTGCTAATTTACAAAAGCAGATGACTGAAGATACTATTTCTCAGGTTAAGGAATTACAAAAAATGTCTAAGACATCTGTAGAAATACGGTTTACGGGTGGCGATTTACAAGTAATGCTAAATTGGTTAGGAAATGATTTACTATATCAATTTCAAGGTGAGGGAGATTTAGGTAAAAGAATGGAGCGATCGCTAATCAATGCGTTTAATCAAAAAGCAGAACGAGTCATCATCATTGGTACAGACTGCCCTGATCTAAACTCGCAAATTTTAACAACCGCTTTCGAGCAATTAGAGGTTTTTAATCTTGTCCTGGGTCCAGCCCTGGACGGTGGTTATTATTTAATTGGATTACAACAACCAATAGCCGAATTATTTATGAATATTTCCTGGGGAACTGCTCAAGTATTCGTAAAAACAGTAGAAATTGCTCAAAAGTTAAATTTATCAATTGGCTATCTGCAATCTTTAGCAGATATTGATCGTCCAGAGGATCTTAACCCCTAAACTGTTTTCCTTGACAAATTATTGTTATTTATTCAGGAAAAAATTTGATACCCTAACCTTTCATCAAACATCCGCCTAAAGTCTGATTTTCAAGAAACTATGTTTAAATTCCCTCAAGTATTTCCCGTATTAGGTTTACCAGTGCATATAATGAGTAATTATCCAAACTGGTTATTAGATTGCTTAAAAGCAGGTCAAGGGACTCATGTAGTCACCCTCAATGCCGAAATGACTATGCAAGCAGAGCGCAATCTCCCATTAGCAAAAATCATTAAAAATGCTGAATTAGTTATTCCCGACGGCGCAGGAGTAGTTCTCTATTTACAATATTTATTAGGACAAAAAGTGCAACGGTTTCCCGGAATTGAATTAGCAGAAAGCCTTTTACAAATAATAGATCAAGAACAAACATCTGCTTCAATATTTTTCTATGGAGGCGCACCAGGAATAGCCGAAAAAGCAGCAGATTTATGGGAAAAACAACTTCCCACTCTCAAAATATCCGGCACACATTCTGGTTATCATTCCCCAGCAGAAGAACAACAGTTATTGCAAACTCTGACTCAACTACAGCCACAAGTAATATTTGTTGGTTTGGGAGTACCACGTCAAGAATTATGGATTGCTGAACACCGTCATTTGTGTCCTCACTCCATTTGGGTAGGTGTTGGTGGTAGTTTTGATATTTGGTCAGGAATAAAAACTCGCGCTCCCCGTTGGTTAGCAAACAATAATTTAGAATGGCTATATAGACTATATCAAGAACCTTGGCGGTGGCAACGAATGTTAGCCTTACCAGAGTTCGTTTACAAATCCTTGATTTATCGTTGGACTAGGAAAGATGTTAATCGTTGGGAGTTCTGAGTTCAACGGCAATACGGAAACAGTTCACAACGAAGAACGACAAACTTAACGTCAAGTTGTGTCATCATCCTGTGGTGCAAGTTAAAGATGGAAAATTATATCGCAAGTAGTCAACAACAAGATCCCCAACTTCTTAAAGAAGTTGGGGATCTAAAAATTTTTGTATATTTTGCACAAATGCTACAGTGTTTTCTAGATGAATATTATGTCCGACTTGAGGAATTATTTGTAATTTAGCCAAGTTGCATTTTTCAGTCATAGCGATATTAATATCAACAAATTTTTCGTCTTTCTCACCAACTAATAATAATAGAGGAATAGTATTTTTAGTTAGCAATTCCCATAAACTTGGTTGAGAACCTGTTCCCATAAACTGTAATGACTTGACTAGGTTTAAAGGATGATTTGTTAATCTACTGGATATCATAGATTGGTATTGAGGATGATTTTTGATATCACCAAAAATTGGCTGTTGATACCAATTATTGAGAAAGTTATAAAAATCATCTTGATTGATGATTCTAGATAGTTTTCTGGCTATTTGAGTATCACCTTTAATTCTGGCTAATCTTGCGGTTTCTGTTGCTAAACCTGGAGAAGCAGATTCTAAAATGACTTTAATAAACCTATGGGGAAAATGCAAAGTCAAATATAAAGCCAATCTTCCTCCCATTGAGTAACCAATTAAATAACATTGGTCAATTTTTAATTCATCTAATAATTGAATAATAGCTGCGGCTGTAGATGCCATAGGATAGCATTCATCGTCTAAAACCTGAGTTTTGCCATGCCCAGGTAAATCAATGGTCAGATAGGAAAAATCAGCAAATAGTAATTTTATAACTTGATCAAATTCATGAATATTACCCATGAACCCATGTAAAAGCAGAATTATTGGTTTGTTTGGTTGATGATTTAAATAATAGTGAAATTGATATTTATGGATAATCAAGGTAAAAATCTATCTAAAGCAGCTTTTAATTGTTCAATCTCTAATTCTATATTCCCCTTTTGGGCGGCTCTACCGATACACTCAGTTAAATGTTCATCTAGGACAATTCTGGCTACTTTATCTAATGCCCCACGCACAGCAGCAATTTGTAATAATACATCAGGACAAGGGGTATTTTGCTGTACCATTGTTTTAATTCCGCGAACGTGACCTTCTATGCGCGATAGTCGGTTAACAATCCGCCGTAATGACTCTTCACTGTGGACATGAGGATGAACAGAATCAGCCTGATTGTGTGTATGATCTGGATGGTTGTGATCTGATGTAGGTAAAGATTCGTTAGTTACTGGGTTTGCTCCATTCATGGGTATTCTCTGCATATTTTTTAGCCATTTTGGCTTTAATTAATATTTTAGCCCAGAGAGCGCGGGGGAAGATGAAAAAATATCCTGCACTTTGAGCCAAGATTCCGTGAAATCAAAGAAACTTTAAATGAGCGAAAATGTCAATAAACCAGAATTCTGATCTGAATCTGTAAAAATAGGTGTAGATAGATTTATCAAGAAACAGCAAAAATTAGACTTGTAGATTAGGTTGTGATTATGCGATTGTCCCAAATGTCCCGGTCTATCCGAAAACTCAGTACCCATATTTTAGCGATTTTTATAGGAGTGATGTTGACTTTCACCTCCCTGCGGGTATTACCTTCAGCCGCAGAACCGGGTCCGAATCCTGTCACTGAGTCATTCACGAAAATTGCTCAAAAGCCTTCTCCCGCTACGGCTGTGATTGGTAGTCATAGTTTTGTGACAGCAGCGGTCAATCGGGTAGGTTCAGCAGTGGTGAGAATTGATACAGAAAGAACGATTACGCGCCGAAATGATCCGATGATGGAAGATCCGTTTTTTCGGCGGTTTTTTGGTGATAGCTTTCCCCAACAATCACCGACTGAACAGTTACGGGGTTTAGGTTCTGGTTTTATTATTGATAAAAGTGGCGTAATTCTCACCAATGCTCACGTAGTTGATAAGGCTGATAAAGTCACAGTCCGTCTGAAAGATGGTCGCACCTTTAAAGGTAAAGTTCAAGGCATTGATGAAGTTACAGATTTGGCTGTAGTTAAGATTAATGCTGGTAAGGCTTTACCTGTTGCAGATTTAGGTAATTCTGATCATGTTCAGGTAGGAGATTGGGCGATCGCTGTGGGTAATCCGCTAGGATTTGATAATACCGTCACCTTGGGGATTGTCAGCACCCTCAAACGTTCCAGCACTCAAGTAGGAATCAGTGATAAACGGTTAGACTTCATTCAAACTGACGCAGCTATTAACCCCGGTAACTCCGGTGGACCATTATTAAATGGTTTGGGAGAAGTGATTGGCATTAATACTGCAATTCGCGCCGATGCGATGGGGATTGGCTTTGCAATTCCTATTGATAAAGCTAAAGTAATCGCTGCTCAATTGCAACGTGATGGCAAAGTTGCTCATCCCTACTTAGGTGTGCAAATGGTGACACTAACACCGGAATTAGCAAAACAAAATAACAATGATCCTAATTCCATGTTTGCAATTCCTGAAGTCGCGGGTGTTTTAGTCATGCGGGTTGTTCCTAATTCTCCGGCTGCAACTGCGGGTATCCGTCGCGGAGATGTGATTTTGCAAATTAACAATAACCCTATTACTAGTGCTGAACAGTTGCAAGGCGTAGTAGAAGACAGTACCCTTGGTCAAGCGTTGCAAGTGAAAGTGCAAAGAGGTAATCAGACACAGATGCTTTCGGTTCGTACCGCTGAGTTGAAAGATATTTCTTAGTTAGTTTTGAATTTTGAAAATGGGGGTATGCGTAGGTATACCCCTGACTATATCTATTTCTGCTTTAATCGTCTAAGTGTAAAAGTTTGCGGTAAAAAGATGTAGGAAAATCGCTGATGCTATTTCGCTTAGAGTTTTCCATTAGTTCAATTAAAAAACTAATAAATTCAAAACTTGGCATCATTACTTCATAAGTTAGTTCAGAGTTAGTGTCAAACTGGATTCGGCAAATGGTTGAATCTAAAGGTAAAGTGGCATCATTCCAAGTCGCAACAAAAGAAATATTCTTACCACCCTCAATTTTACGCTGTCCCTCCAACTCACGTGTTTTATAAAGACTGATGGCATAGGGTAATAAATTTCGCTTACTACCCTGAATATAAGGTAAATAGACGGTAGCTTGTTGTTGATTTGCAGGTTGGAGTTGATCAAAAGACGTATTACCAGACATTTTTGTAGATTCCTTCAATTATTCGCCATTTTTTGGGAGTTTGGGTTAAGCCAAGCCAAACCCAACCTCCGAATTCAGGCTTTTTTTACTTTAGCTAAGGTATTGTCAAACTAAAGTGGCTGTGGCTTTGAGGGCAAAAATTTTCTCAATTATATCTTCAACTACCTGATCCGGTGTCGAAGCGCCAGAAGTAACCCCAACTTTAATTTTCCCTACTGGAAGCCAGTTTTCTGTAATTGCCAATTCTCCTGTTAATTGCCGATGTTCAATGTTATTAATTGATTGAATCCGTTCCACACAATCAATGTGATAGGAAGGAATATCCCGATCAAAAGCAATTTGTTGTAATTGGGTAGTATTTGATGAATTAAACCCCCCAATAACTATCATTAAATCTACCTTTTCTTCCACTAATTCCAGCATAGCATCTTGACGTTCTTGAGTAGCATCACAGATAGTATTGAAATTTTGGAAATGCTGATTTAACTCTGCTGGTCCATATTTCTGCATCATGGTTCGCTCTAGCATTTTCCCGATTTTTTCGGTTTCATCTTTGAGCATGGTTGTTTGGTTAGCAATACCTACCCGTTCTAAATCTTGATCAGGATCAAATCCCGCAGAACAAGCTTTAGCAAACTTAGCTAAAAATTCCTGACGATTGCCACCATTGAGAATATAGTTAATGACATATTCTGCTTCTTGTAAATTTAAAACAATCAAATATTTCCCAGCAAAAGAACTGGTCGCAACGGTTTCTTCGTGCTTGTATTTTCCGTGAATAATTGAAGTGTAATCACCTTTTTTGTGCTTTTCGACAGTGTTCCAAACTTTAGAAACCCAAGGACAGGTAGTATCAACAATTTGACAACCTTTATCATTGAGAATTTGCATTTCTTGAACACTGGCACCAAAAGCTGGTAAAATCACCACATCACCGCTACCAACAACAGAAAAGTCTTTTACTTGATCAATAACGGGAATAAATTCTACCTGCATTTCCTGCATTCGTTTATTCACAGATGGATTGTGAATAATTTCGTTAGTAATCCAAATGTGTTCTGTCGGGAAATGCTGACGGGTTTCATAGGCCATGGCTACAGCCCTTTCTACACCCCAACAAAAGCCAAATGCTTGGGCTAGTTGGATTGTGACATCACCACGGTTGAGAGTGTAGTTAGAATTGCGGATTTCCTGAATTAAGTTACTTTGAAACTCAGACTGTAACTGAGTGGCTACTTCCGCCTGATGACCAAAGCCCTTACGATTATAATTGGCTGAATGTTGGAGGCTGCGTTTAAAAGCTTTTGTATCCATTTGAGATTGACCACTAATAATTACTATTTTTGATTTTCTCGCGCTTGGAGCCGATTTAGATAGAAATTTTGGATTTATATCCTATTTGTTGACTTTACCTTTTGTGGTTGAGGAAGTTGGGGTGTTAGTTGTTGGTTAGTATACATTTGCAAAGCAGTCCGCCAAACTAGATAACCAGGGGGACTCAGATGTAAACCGTCGGTGGTAAAATTTGAACGAAGATTACCTTGTTGATCGGTGAATAGGGGATGTAAATTGAGATATCTCGCGCCTTTTTTAGTAGCGATGTTATTCAGTTCCTGATTTAATTTGCGAATTCGAGAATTGGGAATAGCTAGGAGTTTTTCTTTTCCTTCCCAAGTTGTCCCCCCCGCACCATGTGGCAAAATTGACTGAATGACAATTTCTGCTTGGGGGTGTTTTCTGCGTAGATAGCTGATAATTTGGCGATAATTAGTGAGAATTTCCTGATCCTCTAGCCCGCGAATTAGATCATTAATACCTACCATCACCAAAATCATATCTGGTTGGGTGCGGTCAAAGAAATCTAATCTTTGTAACAGTCCATTGCTAACTTCCCCGGAAATTCCTTGATTTAGCCAATTTCTATCTTCCGGTAATAATTCTGGTGGAAACCATAAACTCAGAGAATCTCCCGCTAGTATGGTTAACCGTTGGGGATTTTTGTCAGCGGTTATTTTAGCTTCTTGCTTGAGCATATCCAACCATTGGGGATAACTGAGTTGATGACGGGAGCCTAACTCTGGTGGTACATATTGATTTTTCCAGTTAAGGTTAACTGGTTCTGGGGGATTTGGGATAGCTGTCGTTGCTACCACAGGGGTTATTTTTTGCTGTCGCCAAATCAATAAAATGACCGCTAACATTAGGATAAGGTTAGTTAACAGTGACAAGAATCCCCAAGCAGGAAAGGTTTTTACACGGTTAAACACGACTGATAAAAATGACCAATATTAAACTTCATTGTAAATCTGGTAAGAGAGATACACAAATAAAAAATCTGCCAAAATTTCTGGTGGAGTTTTCTAATTGGTAATTGAGATCAAGATTATAGGATTAACGGCTCAGAATCTAGTTTCTTTGAGAAAATGCGGTTTATTTCTGAATGTAGAGACGTTATAGGTAACGTCTCTACATTATGTATATCTATTTGTTAGAAATTCGATCTGCAAACTCGGAGTTATAACCTTCTTCTCCGTGTTCGTTAATATCCAAACCTTGATCTTCAGTTTGATCCGGAACTCGTAAACCAATTGTAGCCGCAATAATTTTGAGAATGATCCAAGTCCCGACAGCCGCAATGATATAGGCTAGGGCGATCGCTCCTAATTCTACAAATAATTCACCGAAGTTACCACGCAATACCCCATCTTTACCGCCGCTATTAACTTCGGTTGTCGCCAAAATAGCTGTTAAAATTGCGCCAATCGTCCCACCAACACCATGAACGAAATAGGTATCTAAGGCATCATCAATCCGCAATTTGTGCTTGAAACTGACAGCATAGAAGCAGAAGAAGGCGGTAATAAAACCGATGAGAATTGCTCCTAGAGGTGTGACAAATCCGGCGGCTGGGGTGATCCCAACTAAACCAGCTACCGCACCTGTGGCCGCGCCTACTGCGGTGGGTTTTCCCCGTAATGTGGCTTCTAAAATTAACCACATTAATCCCCCAGCGGCGGCTGATGTATTGGTAGCAACAAAGGCAACTGTAGCTACTGTTCCTGCGGATAAGGCGCTACCAGCATTAAAACCGAACCAGCCAAACCAAAGTAAGCCAGCACCTAACAAAATAAAGGGGACGTTATGGGGCGGGCTAAGACGATCTGGATAGTTTTTTCTGGGGCCGAGAACAATTGCTGCTACCAATGCTGACACACCGGAACTAATATGCACTACTGTCCCACCAGCAAAGTCTAGAGCGCCGATGCCGCCATATAAACTTAAAAATCCTCCTTTTGCCCAAACCATGTGTGCCAGGGGTGTGTAGATGAAAGTTGACCAGAGCAGGACAAATAAGCAATAGGCGCGGAAACTCATCCGTTCGGCGATCGCTCCTGAAATTAAGGCTGGGGTAATAATTGCAAACATGGCTTGATAGATCATGAATGCTTGATGGGGAATTGTTCCAGCATAGGAATTCATATCAGCGTAGGCTGGATCTGCGGCTTTGAGGGCATCTTCATAGCCCATGTGGGGTAAATAGCCTTGAGTTTCTAAACCCACATTTCCAAGTATCCAATTCCAACCACCGATGATGGAGTTACCTGGTGCAAATGAAAGGCTATAACCCCAGAGAATCCAGGTGACTCCGACAATGCCCATCAACACAAAACTCATCATCAATGTGTTGAGGATATTGTGCGATCGCACAAACCCACCATAAAAGAAGGCTAATCCCGGTGTCATTAGCAATACTAAGGCTGATGAAATTAGCATAAATGCTGTATCACCTGAATTAGGAGGGGGTGCAGCAGCGGCTTCTGCAAGGGCATTTCCTGTTAATAACCCTACCAACAGAAATAGGGTTAAACACCCAATAATGACTACTTTTTTGAACATTTATTTTCGCTCCTCTGTGTCTACAATATTAGTCTTAATTAAATATAATTCGTATTATTTGCTACTTCTTTCTGTCTTTAAAGTTACTTAATGTTTAATTTTTCAGTAATTTTCACAAAAATCTGATTTATCTAACTTAAAATTTACACTAAGGTTCATTTTATTATGCAATATTTACATTTCGTTGATACTTTGCGGTTTTAAAGTTCTGGTTTCTGCTCTTTCTAAAGCAGTTAGAAGACGCGCTGCATTTTGAGATGAGCGCAGTAAATGAGTTGTTTCTAATCAACTTTCTAATTCGTCAACAGCAATAGGGGGGAGGTTTTCACCATCAGGTTGGGTAATAATCATTACTTCTCTATCTGCAACTACTTGAGCGCAGATTTCAGCTAGGTTATTACGAGCATCTGTTAGGTTTGTTTGGTTGGACATGGTGGGATTTTTCCTCATGCTGTAGCTGATATTTTTTAATATTATCAGTTAGCTTTCTAACCCGTCTGGGAATTAATTCCCAGACTCATAGCCGAAGTCCGTTAAAACGGACTCAATGATTAATTATTTTAGTCGTCTTGAGACGACTTTTGCTATTAGCCTCAGAATTCATTCTGAGGCGGTTTCTTCTAGTGACAAAGATAATCTAAAAAATGTATTTAATTCCTAGAACAGCGAAAGTTGCTTTACGTCATTTGAGCAGTGATGTGGGTAAGCATCTAAAAATAAAGCCACAATCCTATTACAATTAGAGTTTGCGGCGGCAACTACTTTACTTTTCCACTTTCTTTTACCTCCTTTAAATGGTATATATGCCTCAAAACGTTCCTCTTCAAGAGGTTTATATTTATCTGTAATTAGAGGATGATTACTCTCAAGTTTAAAACCCGACCCAACCGGATATTTTTTGCGTTTTTCGCCGTGAGCAATACTGTAGAGAATCCTACCCGTTTTGTCTATCACTAATCCATGAACATTTGTATTTTCAGAATAAACAAGTCTCGCCAAAGAAGCTTGAGCAGAAGCCCCTGTACGTTCCATGAACTCTAATACTGTAAGAGGTGAATAACCATTTTTATTTTTTACTTTTTTCAGTATTGGTGTTGGTATCAAAAGAGTTGCTGCGGCTTGATCACAAAAATCATCTTCGATCTTTTGACGAGTCTCTAAATTTTGAAGTGTGTGTTCCCTAAGATATACAGCAAGATCACCCGCTTGAATATTATCAATTTCAGCCATATCAAAAAGATGATGGCTCAATTCATGCCAGATAGTAAACTTAAATCGGTTAGGCGCAACAGTTTCATCAATTAGAATTAAGCGTTCACCTGTTGTCGGGTGCTTAATTGCTTGATTGCTGTCTCCCTTGCGAACTCGAATACCAAGACTCTTTGCAAGAGCTTCAGGATCACAAGTATATTCATGTTTAGAATGAAAGCTCTCTACATATTTCAAAAAAGCACGCCTGATATCTTCTAAATCTGGGTCTCTGTCTATCATACATCTATCTCAAAACGACGTAACATTTCTAATATAACGCCCTCCTTATATCTAAAAAAATCATCAACCAGTCCTCTGTATTTTCAGGGTATTGCCCTCTGAGGCGAATATTACAAAGCATTTTTTGCCAATCCTGTTGATTTAGTTCGGTATACTTATCTTTGTATTCGTTTATGAAGTTTTGCAAGCTTTCAGGTTGATCTTGTTTGGGGGATGACTCCCTACCTACATCAACCGTTAACTCTTCCAAACTTAAACCCAATACTTTTGCTAACCTTTCTAAAACATCAACAGTGGGGTTGGCTTCATCATGTTCAATCTTAGAAAGATATGCAACAGAGATTTCTGCCATACGAGCGACTGAACGCATGGATAGGTTCTGTTCTTTCCTAATTAGGTGTAGTCTCTGACCCAAGGTTTTAGTAGACATAACTTAGCAGATAGGTTTTCTAGCATAATTTTACAGTATATATGTACTATATACTATTTCTTTTCCTGGTAGTAAACAAAAGAAACTTTTTGTTTACTAGAGATTGACACAGCTAAAAGTATGTGTAAAACTATAGTAAGTCAAATTTATCAAAAAATTTACTGTGAGTGAACAATATGAAAAACAAGCAAACGGAACTCAATCTGAGATGTTCTAAATTTCCAGTTGAAGTAGACTGCAAACTAGAAAGAGTAATAGAGCTAACACACGCTAAAGCTACAGACATCAGCAAAGCAAGAAAGAACGGTAGTCATACTTATGAGATTAATGTCTCAAACGGATCTTGGATTATTCACAGCAAACGAGAACACGGTATCCACTACTATTATGATGTTTGGTTTCGTCCAATGACTTTATTAAAGCCCGCTTAAAAATTTTAAATAGATATTCTGAAAGTATTTTTATTAACAAAATTAAGGGCTAAAGATAATCAATGAATCCTTACCCCTTAATCTTCTCAACCAACCATCAAACCTACGCCCCTACAGATTCCTTAGCTGCATACAAAACCTCAGCCGAGATATCCTTAAACCCACGTTCACGGGCAAACTTTTCGGTATTTCGCTTCACTTTCCCGCGCACAAAACCAGGAATCTTATTCAATTCTGCTTGTCCATCTTTTGTCCAATTCAAACCAGACTCCGCAGAAATTCCTTTGGTAATTACTTCCTTTGTATCGTGTCCACCAAAGATTTCTAAAAGGTGATCTTCCATTCCCAAAGTGAAGGAATTGTAGATTAAATCCGTGATTTGATTTGTGCCTTCATAACCCATAAATGGTTTGTAACCAATGGGGAAATTCTGAACGTGAATTGGTGCTGCAATCTTAACAAAGCTTTACGCAGAAATTTCACTACTTTCAATAACTATGGTTTTCAACATAGACATGGTATAATTACAATTATTATTGATAGCAAACAATACTGTGTTAACCCCCATCCTGGTTTAACTGCGGGAAGCTACCAATATAATCGGACTTATGGTAAACTCAGACTCTTAACTTCGCTGCAATGCCATCCTCCGCGAAAAAGAGGCTAGTAATTATCTAAGTTATAAATCAATCTGTTGCCTCTGTGTATTAAAATATTGATGCAGTATTTTCTCTGGAAAAGTTGTACCCAAAAACTTCGTTTCTACATTTGTAAGATTTAGGATTAAACTGTCAGTAACCCAGCCCTAAAGGGACTGGGCTTGCAAGAGTAATCAAGCAAGCCGTGCTGACCAGACCACCCTGAGCATAGTCGAAGGGTAGCCGTTATTTGAGTCACGACACCCCGGAATGCGTAGCCCCTTCGGGGTTCAGCAGTCGCTCATGGGGGAAACCCCCAAGACCGCGCTGCTTCACTAGTTCCCTGCTCTGTCATTTGCAATTAAACAGTTTTAAGGTCACTGAAACAGTGTTGCAAGTCTAAAAAGCTCTTATAACTGGTCTAAGCTAACATTACCCCAGAAATGGGAGGCTCTTTGGAGCAAAACATTCATTATGCGTACAGAGTTGGGAATTTTGAATCGGTAATTGTCCCGTTGAAAGTACATTACAAAAGTACACCGAATTTACCAACTCCAAGGCGGTAATGAAAAAATATTCAAGGCGGTTAAAACCGCTCGTGCCGTGGCTGGTGAGCCATGTCGATAGCGTAGCGTGGCGTTAGCCATACCATCCCTCTCAGGGCTAAAGCCGCTGAGTTTCCCACTTACCGGATATTCTTATGAAATTTCCATTAGCTGCCCCCGTATTAATTGCAACTTTAACTCTATCTAGTGGTTTAGGATTAACGTCCACAGTCCAAGCCAAGCCTCCTGTAGATAATTCAGTCAATAATGTACCCGTTGATAATGCAGGGGTTAGTGATTCAGCGGTCAATGGTACTAAATTTAGTTGCGTTGCGGAAAATAATGGTAACGTGGCTACAATTGGTCAACGTCCCGGTGGACAGCCAATTCCTTTAATTATTTGGACTAAAAAGGGTGCTGATGCTTTTGGTGGCAAATATAGTCCACAAAAACGTTGCGGTATCGTCACACCAAAATTGAATAAAGCTGTAGCTGACAGTGGTGGTAGGTTAAAAGATGTCGTTTTAATGACTGGCAAGGTTAATGGTAGTACCGTAATCTGTGTAGTCTCGATGACAGATAGTGGTTGTAATAAAAACAATGTTCTGCTGACGCTGAAACCGGAAAATGCTGAAAAAGCAGAAGAAATTCTGTCCCAAATCGTGAAAATTAGCCGTGAAGGTTCGAGCGCGACTGCAATTTTAGAAACAACTGACAATCGGGTTCAAGTAAATTTAGGAGATTGGGAAAAAGCAACTATGGGTAATGCAAATCGTAAATCTGCAACTCCAAAATTTTAGTTGATTATTTTGTCAGGGTTTAGCGAAAAATACTGAACCCTGATTCCTACTTATTTTTTTGTCATTTTTTATCAATTTTCGGAAAATTATTGCATGATCAATCATATTTTTTTCTTATATAAAAAATCTTTTTTAGGATTACTCCTGACTATATTTATGAGTAAGTTTGTTCTGGACTCAAATGCTCAAGCTGTAACTTTATCTGAGCAAGATTTGAGAAATTCAGTCCAGACAATCAATGTCAATGCCTCAGAAATTGCCAAACAAGTAACTGTCAGAATTATCACTAAGTTTGGTTCTGGATCAGGAGTAATTATTAAGCGTTATGGGCAAACTTATCTAGCACTAACAAATCATCATGTAGTGGCAGATAACCCTAAAAATGGCTATCAAGTCATGACGGTTGATGGTAAGCTGTATTCAGCACGGGATAGGACTCAAGTTAAAATTGCGACCTTGGACTTGGCATTGGTAGAATTTACTAGCCAACAAAACTATCAAGTAGTAGAATTGCAGAAATTACCAAAAATACTAGAGGGAGAAAAAGTATATGCAGCAGGGTTTCCGGCCTGGAATTTTATCCGAGAAGGAAACAAAATTACCAGATTTGAAGAAACTCGTAATTGGGGAATTAGAGCTTTTCATTTAACAACGGGAAAGATCGAAATGCAACTTGCGAAAACACTTCCTGGAGGTTACCAAGTTGGTTATACTAATGATGTTAGGCAAGGGATGAGCGGTGGACCACTTTTAAATCAAAAAGGAGAATTAATAGCAATTAATGGCTTATTAAAGTATCCCTTCCAGGGGATTAAGGCTTTTACTGATGGTTCTGTACCTAATCAACAAATTTATGCAAAAATAGACTCTTTAAGTTGGGCTATTCCTATTACTAAAGTCATTGATTTTATGGAGACACAAAATCTAGTTGAGCAAAATTTACATAATTACTGAAAAAAAATCAAAAATATTGAATATGCTTTTAATAACTAATCAATTAACTAGGGTGTTTTTGGGGATATCGGCAATAACAGCAATGGCTATGACTATTCCAGCATTAGCTAACAGTGTACCTCAAGGAATCGCCGAAAATGTCAGAGAATCTATAGTCCAAATCAATAGCAAAGATAATGGTTCTCCTGGAGGTTCAGGAGTGATTATTGACGAAGAAAATAATATTTACACTGTATTAACTGCCAATCATGTTGTTTGTAGTGCCATAAAACGACCAGGGAAGATTAATTGCTCTCAAGATATCAATTACTCAATTCGTACCTACACAGGGAAAGAGTATGTTATGAAAAATCGTCAAGTTTTACAGACAGATCAAAATGGAGTTGATTTAGCAATTATTACATTTCAAGCTCCAGACTCAGAATATTATCGTCCTGTTGTTATTGAAGATAAGCCATTGGAAATTGGTACAGACATTTTTGTTGCTGGTTTTCCAGCCGTATTTGGCAGAAAAGGTGCAGATAGAGAATTTGCTTTTACAGGAGGGAGAATTGTTTTTAATCAGAATCTCCGAAATGGCTATAGTTTGGTTTATGATGCCAATACTTTGACTGGTAATAGTGGAGGAGGTGTATTTGATATTAATGGCAATCTTGTAGCCATTCACGGACTTGCAGATGCTACTAAATCGGGATTTAATGCCGGCATTCCTATTAAAACTTATTTGCAGTTAACCAAAGGGAAAGTTATCTCAAGTGACACGGAGACAATCCCCCAATCTGAGCCAGCAAAAATCTCCTCCAATGACCGAAATTTGCAGATTATTCAAAATTTCGGATACAATCCTACAGCTTGTGAACCTGGGAGACAAGTAGTATCAATTATGTTTGGCAATAAAGAATACTGTGTTGAGCCTAGACCTCCTTTAACTGGTCTAAAATACCGATATAATTCGACTACTAATCAATTAGAGCTTTTCGATGCACCAAAATCTAATGACCCTAATAACCCTAATATAGGTTTATAAGGAAAATGCCGCCAAGGTGGAGATTTTAAATTTTATTGAAAATGACACAAAAAATGTTAATGTAAATAGCTTTAAAATACCCTGTCATTTATCAATATGTCAGTCTCTATGACTATCTCTCAACTGCTTGAAGAACTTCAAGCTGAATCGGTGAATGTATCTGCGTCTACCTTAACTCAGTTGGGGATGGGGATACAAACAGATACTCGCATTTTGCAACCGGGTGAAGTCTTTTTGGCTTTGCGAGGAGAAAAGTTTGATGGACATGATTTTGTCGCGACAGCGATCGCTAAAGGGGCTATAGTTGCCATAGTTGATCATGCTTACAAAAATCCCGGTTTTCCGGTTTTGCGGGTTAAAGATACTTTAAAGGCATATCAACAAATTGCTAAATGGTGGCGTGAAAGCTTTACTATTCCTGTAATTGGCATCACAGGTTCAGTAGGGAAAACCACAACTAAAGAATTAATTTCCGCAGTTTTAGCCACAAAAGGAAAAGTTCATAAAACCTACGGGAATTTTAATAATGAAATAGGAGTCTCCAAAACCCTGTTAGAAATGGGTCGAGAAAATGACTTTGCTGTGATTGAAATGGCAATGCGAGGCAGGGGACAAATTGCCGAACTGACAGAAATTGCTAAACCGACAATTGGGGTAATCACCAATGTGGGAACTGCACATATTGAGTTACTTGGTTCAGAAGAAGCCATTGCTGAAGCTAAGTGTGAATTATTAGCAACAATGCCAAATGATAGTATCGCCATTCTTAATCATGATAACCCCCTATTAATGACAACAGCAGCGAAATTTTGGCAGGGTAAAGTTATCAGTTATGGCTTTTCTGGTGGTGATATCCAAGGAGAATTAATTGATAGTGAAACTGTAGAAGTTGCCGGCATCCGTTTACCTTTACCTTTACCTGGTCGTCATAATGCTACCAATTTTTTAGCAGCTTTAGCAGTAGCTCAGGTATTAGAAATTGATTGGCAATTATTACAATCTGGGGTCATGGTAAATATGCCCACAGGTAGAAGTCAACGCTTCACTTTAGCTAATGATGTGGTGATTTTAGATGAAACCTATAATGCCGCCCCAGAAGCCATGTTAGCGGCTTTGCAGTTGTTAGCAGACACACCAGGAAAGCGGAAAATTGCGGTTTTAGGGGCAATGAAGGAATTAGGAGAAAGATCCCCAGAACTTCATCAAAAAGTCGGGGAAATGGTCAAAAGTTTGCATCTTGATGGATTATTAGTATTAGTTGATGGTAAAGATGCGGAAATTATGGCTAATAGTGCCGATAATATATCTTGTGAATGTTTCACTAATCATACCGATTTGGTAACAAGATTAAAAACATTTATGCAAACAGGCGATCGCTTATTATTCAAAGCAGCCCATTCTGTGGGATTAGATCGAGTTGTCAACCAATTACGGGCAGAATTCACCAATTAAAAAGAGTTGAAAATTGTATTTTCAATATGTTGTCTATTTGCTATAGTTTAGACAAAACAAACTTAATTAAGTCGGTATTTTCTCAAAAATATCATCCACAAGAAAATTACATCTTTTGTAGAGATGTTGCATGAAACATCTCTACCATATAGCAAAAAACAATCTAAAATGTCGTTTAACGAATGAAAATAAACCATTAATTGTTATCAATAGCGAGACAAAAATATTTCAATAAAGTCTTATCCATTGAGATCAAAGCCTTGAATTTATGGATTATTTTTGGAAGAATCAAAAGTAAGGTTAGTCAATATCAAGTCTAATCTCATTTGTTTGATATCAAGACAATATATAATAAGGAGGAATTATCATGGCTAATATCCAAATATCTGCACTACTTCCTATCGGTTATGATTTATTTAATGATCCCGCTAGTTTTCTCAATGAACTAGCTAATGAGGAAGTACAAAATGTTATTGGTGGAGGTTATGGTGGTTATGGTAGAGGTTATGGTGGTTATAAGAACTGTTGCTGCTGGGGTTGCTGCTGTTAGTTAATTCACAGCTATTACGAATAGTCAAAATAGTAATTTTTATTTTTTATTACTATTTTGACTATTAAATTGTATTTGATCAAGACGAGATATCAAGGAGGAATTATCATGACTAATATCCAAATATCTCCACTACTTCCTGTAGGTTATAGCAATCGTGAAATTCTGACTTCTGTTGTAATTACTTACCAAAAGAAAACAATTGTGGAGAATTTTTTCGCCACATAATTACCAAAAGATTAGTTAATAAACAGGTAATTGCTAGGGATAACAAAATATAAGTTGGTGGCATAACTACACCAATCATGAACCAAGTGTAAACGTGCAGAAGCATGATACTAGCAAACAGACAAGCAAATCCAACAGATATCCACACCTGAAGCATGGGACGATTTAGGAAGGTGAGGACAATTGTGAATAAGGTTGTCAGGATATTAGCTGGAACAAGAAAGGCACAAATGCCTATACAGTTGTTGCGGGAAAATTCGATTAAGGTGTTGAAATCTAACATTAATTTTTGGGGATAATTGTAGGTTCTTATTATTAAGTTTTATTATCAATAATATCATTAATAAAATCATAGTACCTTAAAAGTGAGTAATTACGCCATTTATGTAACAATTTTTAAAGAATTAGCCTTGGCAACTAAATTTATTAATGATAGAGACGCTGTCAGAAACGTCTCTACAATGTCTCCCAGATGAAAAACTCTCTCCGATTAACCCATCAAAATCACAGTATCAATAACGTGAATCACGCCATTATCAGCATCAATATCTGCTGCTAAAACTGTGGCATTTTTTACCTCAAAACCATCATCACAATTAATTTTAATAGGAGAACCTTCCACAGAAGTTACAGTACCAAGTTTTGCTAAATCAGCCTTTGTTAACTTACCAGGCACGACGTGATAGGTTAAAATCCTTGCTAACTGAGGAATATTTTGTAATAAAGTTGTAATCGTGCCTGGGGGTAACTTAGCAAAAGCGTCGTCAGTTGGTGCAAATACGGTGAATGGACCAGGACTTTTTAATGTTTCCACTAACCCAGCAGCTTGGACAGCCGCCACTAAAGTTTTAAACGCATCATTACTAACTGCAATATCAACAATATCAGGCATTGACTTTACCTCTCATCTACCAAAGGTTCTAAAAAATAGTAAATCATGTTTAAGTTTTATTAATGACAATTCTGGTAAAATATATTCTGATGATTTTCTGAATATTTTTTTATACATAAAATGGATAAACGCACTTATGCAATATTGGGAACCGGCGCATTAGGTGGATTTTATGGTGCAAAACTGCAAAAATCCGGTTTAGAAGTTCATTATCTACTCAAAAGTGATTATCAACAGGTAAGCGAACAAGGTTTAATTATTGAGTCTAAAGACGGTGACTTTACCCTTTCTCAAGTTAATGCCTATAACAATGTAGACAAGATGCCACAGTGTGATGTGGTTATAGTATCACTAAAAACTACCCAAAATCAACTTTTACCAGATTTATTACCGCCAATAGTTAAAGATGACGGGGTAGTATTGGTATTACAAAATGGATTGGGTATAGAAGCAGAAGTTGCGGAAATTGTGAATAATGTCCACGTTATTGGGGGTTTATGTTTTCTCTGTTCTAATAAAGTTGCACCAGGACATATTCATCATTTAGATTATGGACAAATTACATTAGGTGAATATACATCTAATTATCAATCAATTGGCATTACTAAAAAAATGCGAGAAATTGCCGCAGATTTTGAAAATGCCGGTATATCAATAGAACTATTAGAAGATTTACTATTAGGACGTTGGAAAAAGTTAGTTTGGAATATTCCCTATAATGGCTTATCTGTGATTCTTGATGGGAGAACCGATGAATTAATGACAGATATATATACTCGTCAGTTAGTAGAAAGTTTGATGTGGGAAGTAGTTATAGGGGCAAAAAGTACGGGCAGAATTATTCCTGAAAGTTTCGTTCAAACCATGTTAGATTACACCGTGAAAATGAAACCTTACCGCACCAGCATGAAAATTGATTTTGATGAAAAACGTCCTTTAGAATTAGAAGCAATTTTTGGTAATCCATTAAGAAAAGCAGAATTAGCAGGTGTAAATTTGCAGCAAATTCGTTGTTTATATCAACAATTGAAGTTTTTGGATATGAGAAATAGAAGTTAAATCTAAATCCTGACTCATCCTATCCAAAAAATGGACAAATAAACTATCCCCATAGGTGTTATTTAAAGGGACAAAGGCAAGAAAAAACCTTTACCCCTATGAGAATTTTGGGCAAATCAGGCAAGGCAAATAATATTTATTCGACAACATTCTCCTTCACTAATCTTTGGTCAGATGCTACTGCCAGAAGTTCTTCCACAATATCCCAAGCTGCTGCACATTCACGAGAAGAATCGCCCTTAGTTGCACAAATTGTTCTCGCTTCTTCCCGTGCAACTTCTATTTCGTCCTCAATAAAGATGCGTTTTGGATTTTCAAACAAATCACTTTTTCTGAGGATATCGGTAATTGAGATGATTCCTAACAGCTTACCTTTAATTACGGGAGCGCGACGAATACGGGTATTGGCAAACAAGCGAGCTACATACTCCACACCAAGCTCAGGATTGACGACAATACAAGGCTTAGTCATAATTTCATAAACTCGCACTTGTTTGGAGTCTTTACCGTGAGCAGCAACTTTATAGACAATATCAGTTTCACTGACCATGCCATAGGGGTCATTTTCTGTACGAGGTTCCACAATTAAAGATCGCAAACCTTTATATTTCATCAAATCCACAGCTTCCGCTACGGTTGCTGAACCACGAATTGTGACAACTTCTGTGGTCATTATGTCTTCAGCTTTCATCATCGGTTTATAAGTTCCTATCAATAGTTGGATTGAAAATTGCCTTGGGTAACTTGTGAAATGAAATGTAATAAATTTGCAAAGATCAAGTTTTATCTTTTTTCAATTTGCCCATTATTCTTGGGTAAATTAGTATGATTAACTGAGCCAAAACGATGAATTCTTGGATTTAATCTTCGTAAATTCTGGCTTCTAAAGCATTGGGAAATTCTTGACAATACATCTCAAAATAGCTTTTTGGGTTTTCCACAAAGTCACTTTTTCTGAGGATATCGGTAATTGAGATGATTCCTAATAGCTTACCTTTAATTACAGGGGCGCGACGGATGCCTGTATTGGCAAATAAGCGGGCTACATACTCCACACCAAGTTCAGGATTGACGACAATACAAGGCTTGGTCATAATTTCATAAACTCGCACTTGTTTGGAGTCTTTACCATAAGCACCAACTTTATAAACAATATCAGTTTCAGTGATCATGCCATAGGGGTCATTTTCTGTGCGAGGTTCGACAATTAAAGATCGCAAATGGCGTTCTTTCATCAGTGCTACGGCTTCGGCTACGGTTGCTGAACCACGGATTGTGACAACTTCTGTGGTCATTATGTCTTCAGCTTTGATCATGGTTAAAATCCTGAAAGTAATGGGTATGAGTCTGTGGGACTTTGATTGGGTAAATGTCTAAATATGGAGCAGATGGAAATAGATTCACTCATTTCTAAGATTTGCTGCTCAGACACTTTTGGAGAAAGATTAGATGTAGTTAATGGTTGAAAATTACTTGGTATTCCGGGTGCGTAAGCTTCAATGACACTTCCATCCAGAGAGCGCATTACCATCAGGTAGTCACAAACTGGACACTCTGTACGGATAATTTGATTCATCAAAGAATGCTTGTGAGCTAGTTTTCCATCAGTTAAAAACTGACGTTTTGCTTCACTACCGCAATTAGGACATGGAAATATATACGCTCTCTGCATGGAGAAACCCCCTCAAGAAGGTGAAAGTATTTTGTTTAAAGCTGTGGTGAATTTCTCATAGGGAACTACCCCAACAACTATTTCTGATAATTCGCCATGATTGAAAAACATAACTGCGGGAATACTGCGAATACCGTACTTTTTAGCAATGCTTTGATTTTCGCCATCACCAACATCTAATTTGACTACTTTTGCCTGATCTTTGTATTCTTGGGCCAGTTGATCCATTAAAGGAGCAACCATCCTACAAGGTCCGCACCAAGTTGCGGTGCAGTCCATGACAAACAACTCTTTCGCCTCTAAGAGCGATTCAAAGTCTGATTTTTGGATATATTGAACAAGAGTTTCATTCGGACTTTCAGAAGTAGCCATAGGTTTCTCCAGTAAAAATTAAAATTGGTGATTATGTGGTTGGGAAATGGAAAATTGTCAAGGATAAGATGGAATGTCCATAAGTTAAGTTATTTGTTGAGGTAAAGCCAATCTCAGAAGTGCTATAACCCTGATGCCATAGAAATTTCAATCTTTTGATTTTTCTTTTATTTCGCATAAAATACTCAGGACTTTTACTTTATTTTTGTGTCATGCAGATAAAATCTGTTTCCCTGCTTTGATTAATCTTTTTCTAGCATTTAAAGTTTTTTTGTTTCCTATTAAACGAGACTTAGAAAAAGAATCTTGTAAAAACTGAGTTACTATTTCGACTGGGCGATCGCCATTAATCACAGTTAAACAACCTTGTTGGCGATAATGCTGAATTAAGGGAGTAGAATGCTCCTGATAGACTTCTATTCGCCGATAAATAACCTCATGATTATCGTCTAAGCGACCTCGTTGCAGTAACCTTTGTACCAAAACATCAATTGGGACATAAAAGCTAAAAACTTGGTCGTAAGGCCGTTCTGATAATGCAGTGTGGCCTTTAGCCCGGATTTCTAATAGTAATTGATCAAGAAGTTTCACCTGGGATAAATTACTAGGAAATCCATCCAGAATCCAACCCCGTTGGGCAGAGGAATGACTGAAGTGTTGGCGGATGATATCAAGAATGAAATCATCTGGAACTAAATCACCTCTTTCTATATACGGCTTGACTTTTAAGCCGAAAGAAGTCTCTTTAGCGATCGCCTGACGGCATATATCATCCATGGAAATATGCGGAATTTGCCATTGGCTTGACAGTGCTGCCCCCTGGGTACTCTTGCCAGCACCCGGTACTCCCAAGAAAATCAATCGCATTCAAACACCCCCTATTTCCAACCTAAGATGAGATGAAATCAACAACCAATACAATCCCCAAATATAAGATTCCTCTAGGAATAGCCAATATTTGAGATATCATATCTACAGAGGTGATTGAATTCTCAAAACTATGGCAACTGAAAAATCAAAAGACTCTTACCTGTGGGAAAAGCTAGACCAAGCCAGGAAAGCGAAAGCTGCCAGTGGCGGCTATGCCGGCTATGGTTCACCTGCTTTTGGTCAACAGTCAGTTAATGGTGAACTAGTAGAGAATCCATCTGAACAACAGATCATTGAATTAATTCGCCGTCACCACAAGTCAGGAAAATCACTTCCACAAATTGCCGCGTGGCTTAACCAGCAAGGATATACAACCAAGCGAGGCAGTCAGTGGCAACCTGTATCAGTTAAAAGGGTTTTAGACAGGCTGTATGGTAAAATACAAAGAATTTCCGGCATGGACGAAGACTGATGCCCACATTGGCTCTGATTTAGAACCACAACGTAAAAATGTCTTCTTTGCCCTATTTGAATAGACAACTTTAAATTTTATCCTCCGTTTACCTTTTAATCGTTAAACCCTTTATATGTAAACTGTTTCCTCGATTTATCCTTTACATCCCTCATATCATAACTGAAATTTGTAGAAATAATATGTATATGACAAAAAACTTTACAAAACTTCATAAATTAACTTTATCAGCTATTGTCAACCATGCAAATTGATGACCCACTCATTGGCGTTCCCTGCTTAGAAGAGGCGATAGATAGGCATCCACTGGTTGTTGCGCCCCATACTTCCCTAATTAATGTTGTGAATTTAATGAATCAGACGCGAGGTAATAGTTGTTTATTACCTGATTTTGATTCAGCAATTGGCTTTAGTTCCATGGGAGGTACGCGTTCAAGTTGTATTTTAGTCATGGAAGAAACAGAAATACTGGGTATTTTCACAGAGCGAGATATTGTCAAACTTACAGCGGCGGGTAGAGATTTTGCTGATGTGAAAATAGCTGATGTCATGGTGCATCCAGTCATAACCTTGGCGGAAACTGCATTTCGGGATATCTTTGCCGCACTGTTTTTGTTTCGACGATATCGCATTCGCCACTTAGTGATAGTCAATGCAGAGGAACAACTCGTGGGGATTGTCTCCCCAGAAAGTATTAGACAAATTTTGCGCCCCACCAACTTGCTGAAAATGCGGCGGGTGTCAGAAGTAATGACAACTCAGGTAATTCATGCACCACCTACAGCCTCCGTACTCAGTTTGGCGCAGATGATGGCGGAAAATCAAGTTAGTTGCGTGGTGATAGTCAAAACAGATTCCTGGAACGATGTCTTATCAGCCTTTAAACCAGTAGGAATTGTGACAGAAAGAGACATCGTACAATTTCAAGCATTGGGATTAAATTTGGCTCAAATTGAGGCAAAAACAGTGATGAGTACACCCTTATTTTTGCTAAGTCCAGAAGATTCCCTCTGGTCTGCCCATCAAGAAATGCAGCAGCGACGAGTGCAGCGATTAGTTGTATCCTGGGATTGGGGAGCAAAGTTAGCGATCGTCACTCAAACCAGCTTGTTGCGAATATTTGATCCACTGGAGATGTATGGAGTCATAGAAACATTACAAATAACTGTAGCTCAATTAGAAACCGAAAAAGCTAAATCTTTCCATAACCAAAGTAACTCCACCGAACTACCACTACAGCCAGACTTAAAGCAGATACAGAAACAACATATAGTTGCTGACGAAAACTTAGATAACTTGATTGCTACTGTTGAAAGCCGGATAGAACATTTGATCAAAAACCCTGATTTATCCACAGAATTACAGCAAATGTATTTAGGTTTAGCGACAACGGAGATGCAAAAAATCCGCCATTGTCTTCATAGCTGAAAAATATATAGGACTAATCAAACCATTTATAGCTGGACTTTAGACTACAAACTTGTTTTATCCAAGTTTATAAAATCATAAAACCTCTATTCATAACCATTTACCAGATACAGCAGATTCCGCTCTAATGAGGTACAAACTTGAATTATGAAACTCTTGTAGTGCGGGCATACTTCGACAAGCTCAGTACAAGTCTTGCCCGCTGGATATGTACCTCATCACACCGGAAAGTGCTGTATTATTCAGAATAATCACTACCAGAACCAAACTTCCATTTATCTATTAACCGATGCCAATAATATCGGTTTTCTGGTGATAGATTATTAACTAATGGTTCTAATCTTGGACTTAGAGAGAACAAACTAGTATACACAATTAAATTCACATAATGTAACATCCAATCCAACAAACTCAATAAACCAACTTGGGGAATGATTTTCGCAACTAATAAAGGATGAGATAAACCAGTTTTTAACAAAGTTTTTGTTAACGCCCAAAACTGAACAATATCTTGTAAAAAAGGTTTTAAAATAGGTGTTCCTAACTGCTGCATTTGGGCAAATACAGCGGAGAGTAATTGGTTAATTTGATTGGAATCAATTTTCTGATTTACACCTACACTCATCGCTTTTTGGAATAACCAAGTTACACTTAAACTTGGTTGATAGGGTTGCAATATTGCCAAAGATTGGGCAGATAATTGATCAGTTTTTAGTGCTTCTGCAATTCCCAAAGTTAGCCTTTGTAAATGACGTACCATAGCCCCAAAACCACCAAAACTTAAAGGTGATTGATTCCCGCTACTATCTCCCACAGGTAAAATCCGATTCCAAGGGGTTTGCAGAGGACTTTGACGATAACTAGGAAAGAAACCAAATAACGCCCGTTGAAAATTTAGGCGATTAATTTCCACACCTTGATATTCTGGTAACAAGCGTAAATATTCATCAAATAAAGTTTCTAAACTCAACCGTTGTGGATCTGCATCCATATAGGTAAATAAATATGTAGTTCTACCATCTTTAGCTGGAAAAGCTTCCCAAAAATATTGACATTGATTTTCCAAAGCTGTGAAAGATAACAACAAGTCTCCTGAGTTATTTTCTGGATATCCTTTAGCACAAGTTCCCACAACTAAACAAAGTGCATCTGGTTTTTTTCCTTGACGCGCTTGTTGGCTAATGGGAGAAAGATTTCCCATAGCATCTAGTAACAATTTTGCAGTAAATTGATTATTGACTATGACTCCATTTGGGTGAACTACAATATCGCTAAATGGTGTATTTTCAAATAACTTTCCTCCAAGCTTAAGAAAGCGGGTTTTTAAGGTTTCGAGGAGATAAATAGGATTGACACCAATGTTAAGAACATCTTCTACCCAAACTTCTGTACCTCCTTGAAAGCTAACTCTTGCGGGGTTATATTCAGTGACGATAGCTTGTGCTAATTCGTCTGCTGTCAACAATTCCAATTCCCGAAATACTTCTAACTCTTTGCGAGAAATATTCCATTCCTGTTCTCTTCCGCGCAAAATTCCCCTTTCTAGTAAGGCTACGCCCACACCACGTACAGCTAAAGCGCAACCAATCAAAATTCCTAAAGTTCCACCGCAGATAATGACATCAAATTCTACAGATTCTAAATTTTTGGGATTTTCTGTAACTACGTTGGGTATGGGTGCGTTACCTGTTCGCAACAATGCTAATATGCTGTCAGTCCGGCGCAAGCCGCCTAAAACATCGCCTGGGAGTTGGGAAAGAATTTCTTCGGTTAGGGACATAATTGTTGATTTTAAGCAAAGTTCTATATATTGATACTATCTTTGCTGGATACATAAACCTGTTTATAGTTTATGGCAATCTAGATATATAAGTCTCTCAATAACTTAATTTGTAGGAAATACTTATGAACCGTTCTCAGATAGTTGCGATTATTACAGGGGCAATTTCTATTCTACTAGCGATCGCATACCTAATCGTTGTCCAAATTATTGATTATCGGGATATGAAGCCAGCGCCCGTTAGTCAACTCAGCCCAGTCGTAATCATTGCGTCAAGTAATTTACCCAATTTGCAACTTGACATAATTGCTAAAGTGTGAATTTGATCGGGGTGGAAAATACCGCCCCTATACTATAGATACTATAGACAAATACAATCCATAGACTCAAAATAATAGTTACCATTTAATAATTCAATCTATTGAAATATAAGAATTCTTTACAGAAAATATCGTGAATTTGTCTAATTAGGTAATTCTTTTTTGGCACAGATAAAGGTAAGCTATTTCTAACAATATTAAATAAAGATAAATTTTCATTGTCTGTCATCACTAAGTTGATAGGGATCAACGCTACTTGGTGTGTTTTCTTTAATTTTTGCTGCAAACTATAGAGGTAATTTAATGGATCAGTATTTAGTAGACACTGTTTGGCTAATTCCGGTTTATGCTTTGATAGGTGGGCTTTTAGCTATACCTTGGTCGCCGGGAATCATTCGCAAAACTGGTCCTCGACCGGCGGGATATGTCAACGTGGTGATGACCTTTATCTCCTTTTTCCATGCCGTCTTTGCTTTCTTTGCTATTTGGAATCATCCAGCTAAAGAAGTATTTATTCCTTGGCTATCAACAGCAGGTTTAAATCTGACTATTAATTTAGAACTTTCTGCTGTCAGCATCGGGGCAGTAATTATTATTACCGGCTTGAACTTGCTGGCGCAGATATACGCTATTGGTTACATGGAAATGGACTGGGGTTGGGGACGCTTCTTTTCCTTATTAGGATTATTTGAAGCTGGTCTTTGTGCTTTGGTTTTGTGTAACGATTTATTTTCCACTTATGTAATTCTGGAAGTCCTCACATTGGGAACTTACCTATTAGTAGGTTTGTGGTTTAGTCAGCCTTTGGTAGTGACTGGGGCGCGTGATGCTTTTTTGACTAAACGGGTGGGAGACTTGTTTTTATTAATGGGTGTGTTGGGACTGTGGACACTCTCAGGAACTTGGAATTATACAGAGTTAACTGCATGGGCGGCCACGGCGAATGTTGACCCGACAATTATTACTTTAGTGTGCTTGGGGTTAATAGCTGGACCTATGGGTAAATGCGCCCAGTTTCCTTTGCATTTGTGGTTAGATGAGGCGATGGAGGGACCTGTTCCCAGTACAATTTTGCGGAGTTCGGTGGTAGTGGCCAGTGGGGCATGGGTGTTAATTAAATTACAACCTGTGTTTAGTTTATCACCTGTGGCATCTTCGGCGATAGTGGCGATTGGGGCGGTGACAGCGATTGGTGGGGCGTTAATTGCGATCTCTCAAATTGACATCAAACGCTGTTTATCCTATTCTGTCAGTGTTTACATGGGGTTAGTATTTATTGCGGTAGGCACACAGCAGAACGAAGCCGCATTATTATTAGTTCTCACTCATGCCGTATCCGCTGCATTATTAGTTATGAGTACCGGGGGCATTGTTTGGAATAGTGTTACCCAAGATGTTACCCAATTAGGTGGATTGTGGTCACGTCGTCCCATGTCCGGGATAGCATTTATTGTCGGTACATTGGGTTTAATTGGTTTTCCCCCTTTAGGTAGTTTTTGGGCATTATTTAAATTAGCTGATGGGTTATGGGAAACACATCCGACTTTAGTAGGAATAGTAATTTTTGTTAATGCCTTAACTACATTTAGTTTAACTAGAGAATTTGGTTTAATCTTTGGTGGTAAACCCAAACAAATGAGTGAACGTTCTCCTGAAGCTATTTGGTTAATGGTGTTACCAATGATGATTTTATCTGGCTTTGTTTTACACCTGCCTTTAGTGTTGCAAAGTTTGTCATTACTTCCAGACTGGGCAACATTAAATAAAGACGTAGCCCTGCTATTAATTTGGTCAAGTATCTTCGGCTGTAGTATTAGTAGCATCATCTATTTAGGCAACATTCCCAAACCAATTCGTTTACCCTGGCAAGGTTTACAAAATTTATTTGCTTACGATTTTTACACCCCTCAAATTTACAAAGTTACCATTATTTTCGGCGTTGCCCAACTTTCTAAATTTGCCGATATGCTGGACAGATTTGTAATAGATGGTATTGTCAACTCTGTGGGTTTATTCTCTCTATTGGGTGGTGAAGGCTTGAAATATAGTAACAATGGACAAACTCAATTTTATGCCTTAACAGTTCTGTTAGGAGTCGGTTTTTTAGGTGCTTGGGTGACATGGCCTTTCTGGGGAATTCAGTTCATGAATTTAATTTTCTAAATATCTATGATTTAGATTGCTGATAATAATCTACCCCACAGCGGGGGGAAGAAAAGGATAAACTTTTGATATTGGAGGTGGTTGGGGATGGGGTTCTTGTATCTCACTCAATCGAGAACCGCTATATTACCAATTACCAATTACCAATTACCAATTACCAATTACCAATTACCAATTAATAAATATGTTGAGTGTTTTAATTTGGCTACCAATTATAGCCGCTATAATCATCGGTTTTTATCCAGCAAAAAATGTTCCTGCAAGTCAGATTCGGTTAGTATCTTTAATCGTCACAGGTTTAGTTTTGCTGTGGAATATTTTCATTTTGTTAAAATTTGATATCAGCAATCCAGGGATGCAGTTTACAGAATATCTACCTTGGAATGAAACATTAGGTTTAAATTATCAGTTAGGAGTTGATGGATTATCAATATTAATGTTGGTATTAAATAGCTTCCTCACTTGGATTGCTATTTACAGCAGCAGCAAAGATACAGAACGTCCTCGGTTATTTTATTCCCTGATTTTGTTTGTTAGTGGTGGCGTTGCTGGTGCTTTCTTATCAGAAAATTTGCTTTTGTTCTTCCTATTTTATGAATTGGAATTAATTCCCTTTTATTTACTAATCTCCATTTGGGGAGGAGAAAAACGAGCCTATGCGGGCATGAAATTCCTGATTTATACAGCCATTTCTGGGGCTTTAATTTTAGCCACATTTTTAGGCATGGTATGGTTAACAGGTTCTCATAGTTTTGCCTTTGATGCTGTGGCGACTCAAAACATTTCTGCGGGAATGCAATTAGTATTATTAGCAGGAATAGTTTTAGGTTTTGGCATTAAGATTCCTTTAATTCCTTTCCATACTTGGCTACCTGATGCTTACGTTGAAGCTTCTGCACCTATCGCTATTTTGCTAGGTGGAGTCTTAGCAAAACTGGGAACTTATGGACTATTACGATTTGGCTTGGGAATGTTTCCTCAAACTTGGCAGATTATCGCCCCAACTTTAGCAATTTGGGGGGCAATTAGCGCGATTTATGGGGCAGTTGTAGCGATCGCCCAAACAGACATAAAACGCATGGTAGCATATAGTTCTATCGGCCACATGGGCTATATTTTACTAGCAGCAGCAGCCGCCACGCCTTTAGCATTAGTTGGTGCAGTCGCCCAAATGTTTAGTCATGGAATTATTCTCGCTATTCTCTTCCATTTAGTCGGAGTTATTGAAACCAAAGTTGGGACAAGAGAATTAGATAAACTTAGTGGTTTAATGAGTCCTATTCGCGGTTTACCATTAATTAGTGCCTTGCTGGTTTTAAGTGGCATGGCTAGTGCTGGTATTCCCGGTTTAACAGGTTTCATTGCGGAATTTATTTCCTTTCAAGGCAGTTTTTCCAGCTTTCCCATTTCCACAATTTTATGTGTAGTAGCATCTGGTTTAACCGCAGTTTATTTTCTTATTCTTCTCAACCGTACCTGTTTTGGCAAACTGCAAAATAACCTAGCCTACTATCCCAGAGTATTATGGAATGAAAAAGTTCCCGCGCTAATTTTGGCATTCTTAATTATCTTTTTGGGAGTACAACCCACCTGGTTAGTGCGTTGGAGTGAAACCACAACTACCGCTATGGTAGCGGCAGTTCCCACTATCGAAAAAACCGTAATTGCCTTGAAGTAGTTATGATCAATATCTCGTTCCCAGTCTCCGACTGGGAATGCTATCACAGAGGCTCTGCCTCTAATTCTAATATTATTGAAGGCAGAGCCTTCTAGAATTCATTCCCACACAGAGTATGGGAACGAGAAATTCCCTAGTTTACTTTAGTAAACTTTAGCTATTAGCCTGGAACTTAAGTTCCAGGCGGGTGTGGAAGCCAACAAATAAACCCAAAACAAAAATATTATGGTACAAACTCCAGCTAAACCAAATACAAAAATCCCACCTTCAAAACACGAATTTGCAGAAATTATTCATCGTTTAGAAGCTGGCGGTTCAATGTTACCAGATACCCCAGAAAACTTAATGCAAATTATCGGTATTTATAAAGCTTATGCTGTACCAATGGATTTCTATTGGCGAGACTTACTTTATATTGCCGAAAGAGTATTTTTAGATCCTTTGCCAGCTTTTAAATATTTCCTACCCCAAGAATATCTAGACTTACATAATCACTATGCCGGGGATGATGCTGATTTAAGAATTTGGCGAGGTATAGCCACTGCACACCCAGAACTTTTGGCATTTATGCAAAAGGGTGAAACTACCAAAATGCCGAAAATTTTCCATCATTTATTCCATGACAGAATTAACATGGAATTTGCGGAAGCCTGTATGCAGGCTATGTTTTGGCATCGCAAAATGTATGCACCTGTTAATCAATTTGATGCCTATTTAGATTCCGAAGAATATAAAGCTAATGCTGATAAAGCCATTAAAGCTTATTTTCGGAAAAACCCCCTCATGTCGGGACTTTATAAACTGTTTCCTGATATGTTTTTGGAACAGTGCCGGATGATGTCCTATTATTCTAATTTAGGACTTTTTTGGGAAGTCATGGCACCAGTATTTTTTGAAATGTCAGATATTTATGATGAAGGTGGTTTCAAAAGTGTACCTGATGCCATGAATTTTCTCATAAATGGTATATTTGCTATTGCAGGTCGTCCGATTTATCATCATGTTTATATTGATGGTGAATGTTATGAAATCATCCCCAAATCTAAAGGTTTTACTTGGCTATATGAAGCCGCATTACCCTATGTAGAAGCTGTTTTTTATCGCACAGCACCATTTAGAGGGACAAAGTCTTATAATGCCCAAGCAGGACAAGTTCCAGAAGATCAAAAAGACTTCCATTATGGGATTCTTTACGCTGATGTTTTTCCTGTGGGTACAGCCGGAATTCCGCCAACATTATTAATGCAAGATATGCTGCACTTTTTGCCTCAATATCTTGTTGATTATTACCAAGAACATTGTCGAGGAGAAGAGGATATTTTGATTCAATTGGGGATTACTTTTCAACGTTCGATGTATAATGTCACATCGGCGGTAATTCAAGCTTTAAGAACTGCCCTGTTGTATCCTTTAGATGATGAAAATCCCCAGCATTTACAAGCAAATCGGGAATTTTTTGAAATGCAGCTAAATCGCTTTACTCGCACTGATTATGGTATGCGTGATGCAGCGAGATTACGGAACATTCAAAGACAGGATTATAGATAAATGGCGTTGCTGATAGCCTGCGTGGCGTAGCCATATTGAATTGAGGTATGAAATTCCCAAATTTAACCTTTATCTTACCTTTGCGCCTTTGCGCCTTGGCGTGAGACTAAAATTCATACCCTTAATCAGCAACACCGATAAATTATTGTTTTTACCCGCCTTTTTTCTCTGAATAACTTTGAGAACTAAGAAAGAAGCGGGTAGAGATTTTTTAATACCTCATGTCCTTGTCAGTGATTTTTACAACCACCTTTACCATGATGGTGGTCGTGATCTTTTCCATGAGAGCAGCCCTGGAGGTCTTGCTGCATGAGGTTTTCACTCATTGGTTTTAAAGACTCATCTGCGGCTTTCAAGCCTATCCATGCGTCAATTTTCTCGACATCAAAGCCTACTTCTCTTTTATCCCCTACTTGGATCAAGGGACGACGGATTAATAAGGGATCTCTCAGCATCATGACCAAGGCATTTTCAGCGGTGATGTTTTCGGGATTCACCTCTCCTGATTTTACACTAGGCGCAGCTTTATTGAACCATTCTATGACAGGGCGATCGCCAAAAAATGACCGCAATTTTTCCACTGTCCAAGGTTCTGTTAATAGGTTATATACTACTACTTCATGACCTGCTGCTGTTAGCAAAACTTTTTGCTTTGTACCACCTTTACAGCCTGGTTTTTCATAGAAAATTACTCTGGCCATTGCTGTTTCTCCTATAAGGTTATAGTTGGATGTTTGGATAGGAAATAATTAACCGCAGATTAACGCAGATAAACGCAGAGAGAAGATGATTATTTTGATTGATAGCTAACACTTAGATCCCCGACTTCTAAGATTAATTATTCATTTATTAACAATATCTAAAAAGAAGTCGGGGATCTTATTTTCTATAATATTTATCAGCATAATCTGTTATTTCCTTTTTTGCCACTACCTTTAAAATTTTTTAGCAATGTGATTAGTTACGTCAAATTCAAATCTCTGTTTTGGGTTTGTTTCTCCATAAATATTAAATGTTACTGTTGGTTCTTTACCAATGGCTTGAACTTGATGTATTGTCTCAGGTGTAAAACTGATAATATCACCGGAGGATAAATTTACTTCGCCTGTTTTTTCAATTTTATCAGGAAATTCTGGATGAGAACTCCGTCGCCAAAAGGTGTTTTTTTCCTGACCTTTTAAGATTGCCACTATTCCCCATGTTCCATGGTTATGAATAGTAGAAGTTGTTCCCGGTGCAAATGTTACTGTTTGTACAGTTAAAGGAAATCCTAATTCATCATATAATAGTAAAACAGAGATTCCCGTTTTTGGATCAGGTTGTAAAGGTTGACTTTGTACCCAATAGGAATTTATCATTAATCGTCTTACCAACATTCTAATTTCTGGTAGTCGTGTTGATTCATCTTCGACATTTTTGAGAACGTCTTCGACTTCAGTTAAAAAGCGATAGAGACGATAATTATCACGCAATAAATCCCATGATCTTGCTGATTTACAAACTTGATATTCTCCATTTTCAGCAACAAATAAATCCTGACCTTGCATAAATTTTAAAATATTGACTGTGCAGAATTAGGTAAAAAAATTATAGGAGGAGATGTTTGAGGCATTTTAGTTACAGGAGTCAAGGGAGATGTAGGCATTCCTGGTAGAATCACAGTATTCTGGGTAGAAAATGACGATATTAGCTGGGAATTTGAGTTGAAAGATAACCAATTATTCATGATTCGTAATTTGTTGATTGCTTGTAGTTGTCATTTGTAAGGAGTTTTCCCTATTTCCAGATTTAATCATCTACTTCTGGTGGACGAGTTAAAATATCGAGAAGAATACCAGCACCAAAATCATTTTTGTCATCAATACCTTTTATTCTGATACTGATTTCCTTTGCTTTTTCTATGTTTCCTAGTTTAGCTAATACCAAACCAGAAGCAGCATAAGCAGTTAAGTACAATCTGATTTGAGATTCTTCGTGACGTTTAACTAGGATAGGTTTAAGTTCTTGCCAATTATCAGGTAGACTTTCCGCTTTTTTTATTTTAGCGGTTATTTTCTCTGCTGTTGTCAGTGCTAAGACATAATTATTTTTGTAGTAAAAATATCTATAAGCTGCAACTAAAACATCTGTGTTATCTCCTGTTTTAGCTAACGCTTGCTGCATATATTTTGTAGATTCTTCTGTATTTTCCCAAGTCTGTGCAGCTAATATTAATAATTCTTTGACATCATCTGCTACATCAAACCATGAAAAGCTATTTGTATCAATTTGCATAATAGGTAATTAATCCCATTTGTTCTGGAATATTGGGGATTTCCCATATTTACTATTTAACAGTTAAAATTATATTTATTTAGATAAATTTAATTATTTTATCACTTTGGTAAAATGAGAGAGAATAACGTCACTTTCTAGTACAGAAAGAGATTCCATACAACAAATTGCAGGAGTTGCTATATTAAGTATTGCTGTTGCTTCCGGATCTTGGGGATAGACTAACTTCTCAGTTTTTTTATTGATTTTTGGCAAAATCAATAAAAAAATTAGTTTCTATATAAAGCGTAATCATTAAATTTTCTAACCTTTATTGTGCTGCATCAGCAATTTTATCTACAAAGCCTATCTGAGTTAGTTCTTCTGATTTTGGTGGATTATCTGTTTTCCAATTATCAGCCAAATCTCTCAACCATCCTTCAACTAATGTTTCCAGATAGTATTCAAAAATCCTCTTTTTATGACTAAATTCTGGATCATATTCAGACAAAACTTCATGAGTTAGGAAGGTGTAGACATTTTCTAACTTTTCACCATCCCATTGAAAAATCTTAATTTCTTCACGGGTAGCTGTCATAGCATAAGGAATTATAACTTTATTATGTTCATACTCAAACTTGAGGATATCTTCGACTTTGGCAGTAATATCTTCTACAATATTTCTAGCTCTAACTTTTGATACTAAAAGTTTATTTCCGTTTTTATCCCAAGCTGTAATGTCAGATAGTTCTATTGTTTTGTTACTAATTTGTGTAACGTCCATTTTTTTAATCCTCGTGACATTGACTGTTGCAATATCTTCATTATAAATGATAATCGCTCTTAACTCTATATCAAAAATGCGATCGCTTCGCTATTTACTTAAATTAGTTTATTCCTTTAAAGACTGAAGCAAACTTTTAGGACGTACAGATTTTATAAAAGAATAAATTTCTGGATATTTTGTAAAAATATAAAGTTCATATTCATACCAGTGCATTTCTCCTTTTTCCAAATTACAATTTCGACAAATGACCCATAAATTTTGAAAATCTAATGATAACCAAGGATATTGTGATCTTGGTAACTTATGATCAATACTTCTTCCATTATCCTCTCTGTATTTATCATCGCAAATTGGACAATAATAATCGGAATTATCTCTTACCCATATTTTACTTTCTTCAGTTGTTCCACATTCTGAATCACCATTAATATATCTCCAACGATCAAATTTTCTGTAATTCTCAAAATCTTGTTCAGTCAGTTTATGATATCTTTTTTTACCAATCTTATCTGCAATTTTAAATAATTCCCCAATATCTTTATTCTCTAAGTTCATATTCTTCCTATAATTTTGTAGTTCTATATGTTTTATGATTGCGCTTTTTTGTATGTTTAGATTTAGTATTTTGACTAAAATCAATAATTTCCATTTCTGTCTGTGGGAACTGTCTATCTATCTCTTCTGCAATTTCATTCACTTCTTTTGCTAGTTTTTGCTGAAAATCTTGTATTTCATCCTCCGTCAGATATTTATTACCAATATGATCCGCTTCTAAAAATAATTCTTCTAGGGTCAAATTTTCTACCTGATACTTCACTAAAAAATCTTGAACCCTGTTATATAGATTAATAACATGATCCCAACCAAGATTTTTATAACCATTTTCTTTTAACCATTTTTGATCTTCTGGAGATAATTTAATTCTATTTTGTGAGTTATGTTTTTGAAGTTCACGATAAGTCATTCCTTGAAAACTTTTCTTACTATTTTTCTTATTAATCATAAAAATTATTAACCTTGTATAGATTGTAATAACTTAATTAGACCTTTGCGAATCTCACTATCTTCTAATCTCAATAAACTATTCATATTAATTGATAATTTCAATCTGATTTGATCTACTATATTTTTTAAATATTTATTATCTTTTTGTAGCTGACTATTAGCTTCAGTTAACTGTTGATTATTAGAGCTTAATGTTTTTACTTGAGTGTTAAGGCTTTTATTTTCTTTAGTAATGCGTTTAATATCTTCCTCTAGTTTTCTTGTCTCTTGTTGTAGTTCTTGCTTCCGTAAAGTTGATTCTGATTTTAATATTTCTATATTATCAATGGATTCTTGTAACTCTTTATATTCTCTCTGCAACAAGAATAATTCATTTTCTAATAATTTTGATTCTTCATTTTCTTTTTCTAATTGTAAATTCACATTGGTTAAATTTTGGTTACTCTGATTTAATACTTCTAATTGAGTTTTGAGATTTTTATTTTCTGTTGTAACTTGTTGAATATCCTCTTCTATTTTTCTTGTTTCCTGTTCTAATTGTTTCTTTTTCAAAGTTGATTCTGATTTTAGTAGTTCTATATTTTTAATAGATTCTTGCAGTTCTAAATATTCATTTTGTAAAGATAAAAGTTTCGTTTCAGCTTGATAACGTCTACTTCCAAGCGAAGCATTGTTTTTACGAAGACTAGCATTTTTTTCAGCAAATGATTCAATTAACTTAACTGTTATAGGTTCATTATCAAGAATCTCAATAATTTGTTCGCACTCTTCTTTATTCAACGCAGCACTGATATTTTTATTAATTCCATATTTTTCCATTAAAATTGTTTGTAATTGACCCTTAGATGCCATAAATTCCTCAAAAACTAATCAATTAAAATGCTTATTTTGCAAATGTAGATAATCTACAAATTTGGTATATTTGTACTATTAATTTATTTTTCTCAAGAATGAGTTAGCAATTTAAATAACATTATAACTAATATATGTTGCTTTTGAAAACAGTCGCAACTGTATTAATACTGATTTAACAGTGTGAAATTTAAAATTATTGTAAAGTCAAAACTTACCTAAAAAACCGCAAATTCCGTATATTTCCGTACTTCAGGCGCTTTAAACCCTAAAATAATATGTCCTTTTGGTATTCCCCCAGCAACCAAATCATTAGCAACCCCCTCCTCAGTACCATCATGTTGAATCCAAACCTTACCATCAATTAAATCAAGATGTAATAAAGTTCCATATATCCGATAACCATTTTTCCAACCAGTTTCTACTAATAAATAACGATCATTTTTCTCATCTAACACCAATTCAACTTTAACTTGTTCATCATTGCCAAGAAAATCAGCATATTCTTCAAGAATTTTTTTAATGATTTGACGATATTGATTAGTTAAGGAATCCATTTGACAATTACCTCCTGTTCAGCATCAAAACTAAATAAACGAATTACACCATCTTCAATTAAAGTTTGACCAGCTTCTTCTTCAAAAACTGTTTTACAAGTGCTTTCACTCACAGCCAGAAATAACTTATATTCAGGATAATAACGTGCTAATAAATGATCATACAAAACAAATTGACCAACAGCGTCTTCCAGGTCTTTCATATCCGAAGGACGAGTAAAACTTTTCACCTCAACAGCTATTTTTTCTGTTTCTCGTTCTGCTGCTAATAATCTTTCAGCACCTAAATCAACAAATAGATTTTTACCTCTTGCTAAACGAATTCGTAAAGGGTCATGGATAATTTTCCAACCATCTTTGATAAGTGCATTTTTTACAGTATTGTGATAGATGTCTTTAGCTGGCATAGTATTTATTTTATCAACATAATTTAACAAAGTAATCTCAACTCTATCAAGTAATACAATTATATCATAATTCATGCTGAGGCAAGCTTTTCTATAACCAGTATCAAACAATTGTTATTGCTTTAACAGAAACTTTACGAAAAATGCAGGAAATTGATAGAATTATTCCAGGTTTTCCAATAATCTAAGTAGATGAGTTTCACGCAAGGAAACCCAACATTTTCCAAACTTTGTTGGGTTGCGCTATCGCTTAAACCAACCTACAATTTTATTAACTAAACCGTATTGGAGTAAATAGCGTAAATATTAATTCCCTATCTACATTGCAAACCCAAAATATCCCCCATTTACCCCTCTCCCCTCATGGTGCAAAAATAATATTAGGAAACAATATTACACCAGAACAAATAGCAATACCTATTGCACCTACTCCCACAACAATGTTTGGACCCCGTGCAGCTTGTTTATTATCACCAACGGGACCATTATGGGTAGCAGATACAGGACATCATCGTTTATTAGGGTGGCGAAATTTACCCACAAAAGATCATCAACCTGCTGACTGGATAATAGGACAACCTGACTTTTTTCATGAAGGACAAAACGCTAAAAGAACACCAGGAAAATCTACATTTAGTGTCCCTACAGGTATTTGCAAATGTGGTCATGGTTTAGCCGTTGCAGACGCTTGGAATCATCGCATTCTCATCTGGTATAATATCCCTACAGATAGTCATATTCCCGCAGATTTAGTATTAGGACAATCTAACTTTATTGATAATTTACATAACCGAGGAAATCAACAACCTGCGGCAAATACTTTACATTGGCCTTATGGTATTTTCTATCATCAAGGTAAGTTATTTGTAGCTGATACTGGCAATCGTCGCTTATTAATTTGGAATCAATTACCCACAGAAAATGGACAACCTGCGGATATAGTTTTGGGACAACCAGATATGATATCACGCAATGAAAATGGGGGTGGTTCTCCCACTGCTGCTAGTATGCGTTGGTGTCATGATATCACCCTTTGGGAAGATAATTTAGTTGTCACAGATGCAGGTAATAATCGGGTTATGATTTGGGAAGGAATTCCCACAGCAAATAATGCCCCTTGTGCAGTGGTTTTAGGACAAAAAAACTTCAATTTTGTGGAATTGAATCAAGGTTTTTATTTACCTAATGCTAGTAGTTTAAGTATGCCCTATGGGGTAGATATTTGGGGAGATTATTTAATAGTTGCTGATACAGCTAATTCGCGTTTAGTAGGATGGAAAAAACGAGAATCTATTCTATTATTACAGGGTGCAGATGCTGATGGTGTGATGGGACAAGATAACTTTACAAATAAAAGTGAAAATCGGAATTTTGGACTACCAACACGACAAAGTTTAAATTGGTGTTATGGAATTAAGGTTTGTGGTGAGAATGCGGTAGTTGCTGATTCTGGGAATAATCGCGTTTTGATTTGGAAGTTTTAATTATTTCGCGCAAAGATACAAAGGAGCAAAGACGCAAAGATGAGAATAGAAGAAATTCGGGTTTGTGGTATTGTGCAAGGGGTGGGTTTTCGTCCTACTGTGTATCGTTTGGCGAAGGTTTTTGGTTTGAAAGGTGATGTTTGTAATGATGGTGAAGGGGTGTTAATTCGTGTTTCTGGGAGTGAGGAGGAAATAGCGGAGTTTGTGAATCAATTATATCAAGAATGTCCTCCTTTAGCAAGAATTAATGAGGTGATTAGAAGTCCATATTTGGGGGAGTTTGATTTTAATGATTTTGTGATTTCTCGCAGTGTTAATAGTGTGGTGAAAACGGAAATTTCTCCTGACGCTGCAACTTGTCCCCAATGTCAAAGGGAGATTTTTGATCCTTTTAGTCGTTATTTTCGTTATCCTTTTACTAATTGTACTCATTGTGGTCCAAGGTTGAGTATTATTCGGGCTATTCCTTACGATAGAAATAACACTAGCATGGTGAATTTTTCAATGTGTAAGGAATGTGAAAAGGAATATCAAGATGTCGAAAATCGTCGTTTTCATGCCCAACCTGTGGCTTGTTTTGAATGTGGACCGCGTGCATGGTTAGAAAGGGCTGACGGTAAACCTGTTATCTCTGATATGTTTTCTATGTTAGATGATGTGGATGCTGTTTGTACTTTATTACAAAAGGGTGAAATTGTTGCTATTAAAGGTTTAGGCGGTTTTCATTTAGCTTGTGATGCCACTTTAGAAAATGCAGTTTTAAAACTCAGAAATCGTAAACAGCGTTATCATAAACCTTTGGCTTTAATGGCAAGGGATATTAATATTATTTCTGAATATTGCTATATTAATGAGTTGGAAAAAGAATTATTAACAAGTCCTGCTGCACCTATTGTTTTATTAAATATTAAAGATAATAGTAAATTAGCATCTGACCTAGCCCCAGGACAAAATACCCTGGGTTTCATGCTACCTTATACGCCGTTACATCATTTAATTCTCAGAAGAATGAAAGTACCCATAGTTTTAACTAGTGGGAATATTTCTGATGAACCACAATGTAGAGATAATGAAGATGCAAAAGATAAATTATCAAAAATAGCTGATTATTTTCTTTTACATAATCGAGATATTATTAATAGAGTAGATGATTCCATAGTTAGAGTTATTGATAATCAAATACAAACCCTTAGACGTGCTAGGGGATATGCACCAGCACCGATTAAATTACCACCTGGATTTGAGAAAATACCGCCAATTTTAGCCATGGGTAGCGAGTTAAAAAATACCTTTTGTTTATTAAGAGAAGATGAGGCGATTTTATCACAACATTTAGGAGATTTAGAAAATGCGGCTGCTTTTAATGCTTATCAAGAAATATTGAATTTATATCTCAATTTATTTTCCCATAAACCAGAAATAATTGCTATTGATAAACATCCAGAATATCTATCATCTAAACTTGGCAAAGAACTAGCAACAGGTAACAAAATTAAATTAGCAGAAATTCAACATCATCATGCCCATATAGCTGCTTGTATGGCAGAAAATCAAATTTCTTTAGATACAAAACCCATTTTAGGAATAGCATTTGATGGGTTAGGGTATGGTGAAGACGGTACACTGTGGGGAGGAGAATTTTTATTAGCAGACTATCAAAATTTTCAACGTTTAGCCACATTTAAACCTATGCCCATGATAGGAGGAAAACAGGCAATTTATCAACCTTGGAGAAATACATACTCTCAATTAATTAATGCTTTCACCTGGGAAGAACTTAAAGAAAAATATAGTGATTTAGAAATAATCAAATTCTTAGAACATAAAAACCCTAGACTACTCAATCAAATCATAGAAAAAGGTATTAATTCACCCGTAATATCATCAGTAGGAAGATTATTTGATGCAGTTGCAGCCGCCATAGGTATTTGTCGAGAACAATGCAGTTATGAAGGACAAGCAGCCATAGAAATGGAAGCAATAACTGATATCAATATTTTAAACAATGATAAAGAAAGTCTAAATTATTCCTTTAAATTTGAAAAATTAGATAGTATTTATTATATAGATACATCCCCAACATGGCGAGAAATTCTTAATGATATTAAACAGCACATCTCATCATCAATAATAGCTGCGGGATTTCATAAAAGTTTAGCTATTGCTATTGTAACAATGGTTCAACAACTTAGACAAGAACATCAATTTAATCAAGTAGCATTAACAGGAGGCGTATTTCAGAACCAAATTCTATTACAACAGGTAAAAATGCGACTAGAAAAATTAGAACTTAATGTATTAACTCATAGTATAGTACCCACAAATGATGGCGGATTATCACTAGGACAAGCCGTAATTGCAGCCGCTAAATACTTAAAAGAAATAACATAAAAACCTCTGTTGTCTCTGCACCTCTGCGTGAAATAAATATTAAAAAAGGAAAACTAAAATGTGCTTAGGAATACCCGGACAAATCACAGAAATAACCAACCCAGAACATAAACTAGCCATAGTTAATATTGGAGGAGTCAAACGCCAAATAAACATAGCCTGTATAGTTGACGAACAACACCCCCCAGAAACTTGTATAGGAGATTGGGTATTAGTCCACGTCGGTTTTGCCATGAACAGAATCAACGAACAAGAAGCAGCAGAAACATTAAAATTATTACAAGAAATAGCCCAATTTTATCCTTAAAATCTCCTTTATTCCTTTGCGTCTTTGCACCTTTGCGCCTTTGCGCGAAACAAAAATTATGAAATATGTAGATGAATTTCGTAACCCAGAAAAAGCCCAAGCCTTACAAAAAGAAATCAAAAAACTCAGCCAAAAAATAGACAGACATTTAAAAATAATGGAAGTATGTGGAGGACATACTCATGCTATTTTTAAATATGGAATCGAAGAAATATTACCAGATAATATTGAATTAATTCATGGTCCTGGTTGTCCAGTTTGCGTAATGCCTAAAGGGAGAATAGATGATGCGATCGCACTCTGTCAACTACCCAACATCATATTTACCACATTTGGCGACGCAATGCGCGTACCCGGTGCAAAAACCAGCTTATTACAAGCCAAAGCCCAAGGTGCAGATATTCGCATGGTTTATTCACCCTTAGATAGCCTGACAATAGCCAAAGAAAACCCCCATAAAGAAATCATCTTCTTTGGTTTAGGCTTTGAAACCACCGCCCCCAGCACCGCATTTACCATTCTCCAAGCAGCCGCAGAAAATATCACTAACTTTAGTATGTTTTCTAATCATGTATTAGTAATTCCCGCATTAGAAGCATTATTAGAAAATCCCGATTTACAACTTGATGGTTTTGTTGGTCCTGGTCATGTAAGTATGGTCATAGGCACAGAACCTTATGAATTTATTGCCCAAAAATATCATAAACCCATCGTTATTTCTGGCTTTGAACCATTAGACATCTTCCAATCAATTTGGATGTTATTAAAACAAATAGTAGAAAATCGTTGCCAAGTTGAAAATCAATATAATCGCTTAGTAGAACCTAGAGGAAATCAAAACGCCTTAACAGCCATAAATAAAGTATTTGCAGTCCGTGAAAAATTTGCATGGCGAGGTTTAGGAGAAATCCCCAATTCCGGTTTTAAAATCCGCGAAGAATACGCCCAATTTGATGCAGAAGCTAAATTTACAATTCCTAATTTAAAAGTAGCAGATCATAAAGCTTGTCAATGTGGAGAAATTCTCAAAGGAGTTTTAAAACCTTGGCAATGTAAAGTATTTGGAACAGCTTGCACACCAGAAACACCCATAGGAACTTGTATGGTTTCCTCCGAAGGTGCTTGTGCAGCATATTACAAATATGGGCGACTTTCAACTCTGGCAAAAAGAGATAAATCAGGTGTATCAACCGAACCTATATCAGTCTAAATTGCACAATTTGAGGAAAATTATATGCCTTTTGTAACTGTCCAAATTGGTAAAGGTCACTCCATAGAAAAAAAGCGAAAATTAGTTAAAGCTGTAACTGACGCTTTAGTTTCTGCCTTAGGAACAAAACCCGAATGGATAACTATTCATATTGATGAATTTGAACGGGAAGATTGGGCAGTTGGTGGCGTTTTACATTACGATAAACATAATGGTAGACATGAAGAAACGGGTAGGTAATTAATTAATAATGACAGGCATCTTGCCTGTCCCACAAGAAAACATTATAATTACAAAACAATTTTAAAATGACAATCAACTCTCATCAAAATCCCCTTTTCCAAAAAATTGAACAAATCCGTCGTCGTCAAGGAAAGGTAAGAGATACTCATATTAACTTATCCCATGGTAGCGGTGGTAAAGCCATGAGAGATTTAATCGCCGATATCTTTGTGAAAAGTTTTGATAATCCCATTCTTTCCCAATTAGAAGACCAAGCCACATTTGATTTAGCCAATCTTTCCCAATATGGAAACAGATTAGCATTTACCACAGATTCCTATGTAGTAGACCCCTTATTTTTTCCTGGTTCAGACATAGGAGAATTAGCCATAAATGGCACAATTAATGATTTAGCTGTGAGTGGTGCAAAACCTTTATATCTTACCTGTAGCGTCATTTTAGAAGAAGGTTTACCAGTAGAAACATTACGGCGTGTAGTTGCCAGTATGCAAAAAGCAGCCCAAAAAGCCGGAGTGCAAATAGTTACAGGAGACACCAAAGTTGTTAATCGTGGTTGTGCCGATAAATTATTTATTAATACTACCGGAATTGGCATAATTCCTCCAAACATTGATATTTCTCCCCGCCATATTCAACCAGGAGACGTAGTAATTATTAATGGAGAAATAGGCAATCATGGCACAGCAATATTAATTGCCAGAGGAGAATTAGCATTAGAAACAGATATAGAAAGCGACTGTCAACCACTGCATGAATTAGTCGCCGAAATTATCAAAGTTTGCCCGCAAATTCACGCCATGAGAGACGCAACCAGAGGAGGTTTAGCCACAGTATTAAACGAATTTGCCCACACAGCAAACGTAGGAATACGCATTAATGAAAAAGCAATTCCTATCAGAGAAGAGGTAAATGGAGTATGTGAAATCTTAGGTTTAGAACCCTTGTATTTAGCCAACGAAGGAAAATTAGTCATAGTTGCACCTCCAGAAAAAGCCGATTTAATTTTAGCAACAATGCAAAACCACCCCACAGGAAAACAAGCATCTATCATAGGTGAAATTATTCCCACACCACCAGGAATAGTCCTCTTAAAAACCGCCTTTGGTGCAGAAAGAATCATAGATATGCTAGTCGGCGACCAACTTCCAAGAATTTGTTAGAATCTATAAATTACGTAGGTTGAGTTGACAAAATAAACCCAACGCTTCCAACATTTTTGCGGTTTTGTTGGGTTGCGCTATCGCTTAACCCAACCTACAAATTCACTTCTTTTCTCTGTGTCCTCTGTGCCTGGAGTGGTTCGTTTAAAAAAAGTATATGCACGAATTAGGAATCACCCAAAACATCATCGCTATAGTTAGCGAAAACGCCCAAAACAAAAAAGTCCAAAGAGTATTATTAGAAATTGGTCAATTATCAGCTATTATGCCAGATGCGATTAAATTCTGTTTTGATATTTGTTCCCAAGATACAATAGTCGAAGGGGCAAGATTAGAAATTTTAGAAATACCCGGAATGGCTAAATGTCGTCAATGTAGGACAATATTTTTGATAGATAAACCTTTTGGAATTTGTCAATGTGGTAGTGTGCAATTAGATATCATAGCTGGTGAAGAATTAAAAATCAAAGAAATTGAAGTAGAGGAATTATGTGTGTAACCTGCGGTTGTTCTGACGATAATCAAACGACAATTACAAATATGGAAAATGCAGATCATCATACCCATACTTTAGCAGATGGAACTGTAATAACCCATTCTCATCATCATGAAGAAGCACCCCAAATTCACGCTAAAATTCATAATACAACGATATCTTTAGAACAAGAAATTTTAGGTAAAAATAACTTATTAGCTGCCCAAAATCGCGGCTGGTTTAAAGGTCGAAATATTCTGGCTTTAAATTTAATGAGTTCTCCAGGTGCAGGAAAAACTACTTTATTAACTCGCACTATTAATGATTTAAAAGATAAATTAACTATTAGCGTGATTGAAGGTGATCAAGAAACTACTAATGATGCGGAAAAGATTAAACAGACAGGTTGTAAAGTCGTACAAATTAACACGGGTACGGGCTGTCATTTAGACGCATCAATGATAGAAAGGGGTTTACAAGAATTGAATCCTCCTCTTAATTCTGTGGTGATGATTGAAAATGTCGGAAATTTGGTTTGTCCGGCTTTATTTGATTTAGGAGAAGCCGCTAAGGTGGTAATTTTATCGGTGACAGAAGGGGAAGATAAACCTATTAAATATCCTCATATTTTCCGCAATAGTGAAATCATGATTTTGACAAAAATTGATTTATTACCTTATATCAATTTTGATGTTCAACGCTGTATTGAATATGCAAAACAGGTAAATCCCAAAATCCAAATTTTCCAAGTTTCTGCTACTACTGGGGAAGGGTTGGAAGATTGGTATGGGTGGTTAAGTCAAAAGGTGAATAATTCAGCTAATTTAATTTCTCTATAAATCAATATGCTTTGTGTTGAGTCTAATATTTTTTTTACCATAGCGAAGCGTGGCGTTAGCCATACCACAGAGGCACAGAGGACACAGAGAGAATAGAAAATGCTTAATTCATATTTATTTTTCATTGTTTTGTAGGGTGGGCATTGCCCACTCTACTAAAATTGGCTTTATTTCTGAAAAACCGTTAATAATACAAATCCTAATAAGTCATAATGACCTACACAATTTAAACAGGCATTATTCCCCATTTCTTCTCTTTGTTTCTGACTATAAAACCTAATTCCTGTGGGAGAATGGGGCGTAATTTGACATGGTGATGAGTTATTAAAAGTAATGTCCACTAAATAGAACTTACCACGAGGAGAAAGTATCCTTGCTACCTCATTTAAAACCTGTTCTGGTTGGGGATAATGCAAAAAGCTGATAGTATTAAAAACTGCATCAAATTGTCCCTCAGCAAAGGGGAGATTTTCCGCATTACCTTCAAGATAAATTAATCGGGGACGATAACGGTTATTTTGTCTAGCTATCCGCAACATTTGGGGAGACAAATCTAAACCCGTGGCTGTAATTTCTGGAAACTGTTTTGCTAATCTATCTAATAATCTGCCTGTTCCACAACCTAAATCTAAAATATTTGCATGAGGTGATAATTCAACTTTTGTAAGTAATCTTTTATGGATTGCTTGATAAATAAAAGAAGGAAATGCCCAATCATAACTATTTGCCCAACGGTCAAATAATTCTTTTTTATTATTGACAAAGTTGCTAACCATGACTGTTATATTATTGTATTTATTTTATTATAACAAGATAGATCCCCAACCTTTTTAAGAAGTCGGGGATCTGATGATTTTAGTGATTAAAATATAATTTAGGACTTACAACCAATCTCGATAGGCTGAAATTTCGGTTACTCCAATTTCAAAAGGTGATCCTTTTCCAAAAGGAGGATAAACGCGAATTTTGGCATTTTTAGTAAATCTTTCCAGTCTATTTCCCAATTGGGGAATATTGCTGACTATATGCCAATAAGCCACTATATCGGGACAGTCTACAATTAACATCAAAGTAGTATTATTTGTAGTCATGTACCATTGACAATTAGATAGTAATACTTGGGTAATGCGATCGCACGCATAAAAAAAGCATCTACCTATAGACTGTTCCAACTCCAAATGCAGTATTCCATCCTCTTTTGTTACCTTTGTAGGAGGTAAATCATCGGGAGGAAGCAAAGAAAGTTTAGACATAATTCCGCACCTCTTGATTGTAGCGTTGCAAACTTTCTCGATTTTTTTGTAAAGAAAAAGATGAGGGTTTTAACGCTAATGTGCTGAGATCTAATTCGTCCTGAAATTTCTTGATTTTGTCACGACAACCGTTGACATCACCGATAATTGAATTCTCAATCAAATAGTCTTCATCAAAACAGATATTTGTCCGATCAAATGCTGGTTGTTGAGGACTTTTCTGCATTACTTGAGTCGAGTTAGCTGTCATTTCTTTGCTGAAATGGCGAATAAAAGGCAATGCTTCATTTACCGCTTCATCATGAGTTTTACCCACAAAAAAGAACCGCGCTAACAGGAACTTATCAGCACCACTGGAATTAAATTCCCGATATTTATTGACTGTCTTCTTGAGTCTTTCTAAAGAAAAAGGTGGACCACCCATGATTCCAAAGGAATTTTTAGCAGCAAATTCAATTGCATCATGATCACCACTAGCAACATATATAGGAATTGGTTTTTGCAATGGTTGGGGATGAATTGTGAGATTTTCGCATTGATAATATTGGCCATTAAATGATACGTTAGTCTCATATAAAAGCTTTTGAATCAATGCTACTGACTCTAACATTCTGGTGCGAGATTCCTGAGTTGTCACCCCAAAATGTTTATTTTGCTGCGGAAATGGACCACCTTTAGCTACCCCAAAAGCCAGCCTACCACTACAAAGATTGTCCAACGTAGCAATATCTTCAGCCACGCGAATTGGCTGATGAAATGGCAATAATACAGCGGCAGTTCCTAGACGAATTTGCGAAGTCACACCTGCCAAATGTGCCAATAACAGCAAAATTGAAGAACTGAGATTGAACTCATTAAAATGATGTTCTGTTACCCAAGCTTCTTCAAAACCTAAAGTTTCAGCCTCTTTGACCAATAAAACTTGCTCAAAGATAGTGCGTCTAGCATCTAGGTGATGATTTTCGTAATTGCAGAAAAGTCCTGTTTTCATTGTTGACCAAATATCAGATTAGGCTGCCATTAATTGCAACTCCAACCATAATCGAGGTTCAGACTGTTTTAACTTCGACATAGGGTCACGTAGCAATCGTTTAGCATTGAAACAAACTACTTGAATTAACCCCATATTTTCGGCTAATTCTCTGAGGATTTCTTTTTTGGCTTGAATACAGGGCATCATGTCTTCTCGACAATAAATTCCTATATATCGAAACCGTTTTGCAGGTCGTCCCCAAAAGCAAGTGATAACTTTCACGTGGCAGCCTTCTAAAAGTTCTCCCACGGAGGGATAATAGTCATTTACGACTCTAATAAATTCTTGGGCTAGGATGTCTTCAGTAATCATTTGACTGATTCTTCTGTAGCTTCCATAACTCTATTTAGTATAACATATAATTGTCATTTAAATCTGACAAAATTAATAATAAAATACCAGATCCCCGACTTCTTTAAGAAGTCGGGGATCTAAATATCTCAAGTTTTTATCGAGAATTACGTTCTGCTACTAAAACATCAGCAATAATATCTGGTAGACTTTTCAAATCGGTATATCCTTCTGAACCAGAAATTGGGGAAATAAAAGTATAGTTAGGGTCACAAACTCCTGTGTCATAAACCTGCATAAACCATCTATCAGGTAATCCCTCTACACCCAATTCTACAATGTACCAACTCTCACCCATTAATCGAGAATTAATCACTGTAAACCAATCTCTATAATCATCAGCAATATTCCAATCTGCCAAAAGAAATTCTAATGATATTTTTCCAGCATCAGTTGAAGTCAATAGCATCATTACTCCTGAGTGACAACTTGATTAGAAACTTCAGGGTATAAACCTAATTCCTTTGCTAATTGTTTAGCAACAAAAAATAGAAATTGCGCTCCATCTTGATTACCTTGATGGGCAAACATTGTGGCTACTTGTAACATTGCTTGCACTAAACCAGAGTCAATTAATTCCGGTTGTGCTTCCAAAACTTCTGGTTCTTGACCATTAGGACATTGGAGAAGTTCATCAATTAAATTAAAATACTGTGTTTGGCGTTCGTCTGTCATGATAATTTAGTTTATGGTGAATGATTAACTTGAAAAATTACTGTTCGATGCTTTGTTGCCACATTCTTTCCAACATGGCAATGTGTTCTTTTAATACAGCAGCACGATAGACAAGATATCTGTCATAAGCAATAATTCCTATACCAGTACAAATCGGTGTGATTAAAAATATCCATTGCAAAATTGTTGCTAATTTATATTTTCTTGCAGCAATTTTTAATTGATGTAGAAAGTTATTGTTAGATAATTTAACCTTGACTAAAGATGGCTGAGTATTGATAATTTTTTGTTGGGGAACTAATTGAGGAGATGCTATATTTATTTTCGGCAATTCACAGGATAAATTCTGTGTTTTAACGAACTCTCTATGTTGTCCCCAAACTATAGCAAATACTACTACCCCTGGAGAAATTAATGCTAAAGTTACCAAACTTACGGTAAGCACATTTAAAAGTTTGACTTTCATATTTATTCTCCATTGCCAGGTATAGATTACCTAGATAGAAATAAAATTCCTATTAGATTGATTTTTGCACCTTTTTGTTATTCAAAATATGCTGATCAAAATCTCCTCAAAAATAAAATTATGTCCTTTCTGTATGGAGTAATACAGATAGTATTTAGATGAATCTTGAGAGATATAGAAGTTAAGAAGTCCCCCCTGATTCGTCAGACTTTCATCTTAGGAACTTCGGGGGGTAGAGGGGAATCTCTGCGTAAATCCTATATCGTTTATATCAGTTGCCTTTCAGGTCCTAGCTTTAAGGGATGCCAATTAATATTATTAAGATAATTACGACAATACTCACAGCCTGTAATCCTGACTGTGCAAGCATTTAAAAAAATATTTGGTGTAGAGGTGCTAGTATTTATTGAGTGGGGTACTAGCATTTTTGAGGGAAGGGACGGGGGATTTTGTACTCAAACTCAAACTAAGATGGGCTATTGGTTTGAGATATTTTGAAAGGAAGATTCACAAGTACAAACTGTACTCAAATCACAGCATCTCATGACAAGGCTAGACCTAAGATATCTTGAATAGCTCAGAAACAAAATTAAGATATTCTAAGGAAAGTATTATCTTATTATTTTCAACAATTGGGAAGATTTGCTTATAGCAATAGACAGAGATGATGCTAAAATGGCTATGGCTGATATCAAAACTCAATCAGATAAATACTTAACCAAAATAGATTAATATATAAATTTTAGAGGTTAATAAATGCGAATTGCTAAAGACGTAACAGAACTTATTGGCAAAACTCCATTAATTCAGTTGAATAAAATTCCCCAAGCCGAGGGAGTGGTAGCTAGGATAGTTGTCAAATTAGAAAGTATGAATCCTGCGGCCTCTGTAAAAGACAGAATTGGCGTAAGTATGATTCTTTCCGCTGAAGCTGAAGGTTTAATTTCACCAGGAAAAACGGTTTTAGTCGAACCAACTTCCGGTAATACAGGTATTGCTTTAGCCATGGTAGCAGCCGCGCGGGGCTACAAATTGATTTTAACCATGCCCGAAACCATGAGTCAAGAAAGACGCGCCATGCTGCGGGCTTACGGTGCGAGTTTGGAATTAACACCTGGTACTCAAGGAATGCGGGGAGCAATTAACAAAGCAGAGGAAATTGTGGCGAATACTCCCAACGCTTTTATGTTACAACAATTTGCTAACCCCGCGAATCCGAAAATACACCGAGAAACCACCGCTGAGGAAATTTGGGCGGATACTGACGGAGAAGTTGATATTTTAATTGCTGGGGTAGGAACGGGCGGTACAATTACTGGTATTGCTGAAGTAATTAAACAACGCAAACCCAGTTTTCAAGTAATTGCGGTTGAACCTAGTAATAGTCCAATTCTATCTGGTGGTAAAGCAGGTTCTCACAAAATTCAAGGTATTGGCGCGGGATTTATTCCTGATGTTTTGCGTCAAGATTTAATTGATGAAATAGTGCAAATTGACGACGCAGCAGCAATGGACTATGGACGGAGATTAGCCAGAGAAGAAGGTTTATTATCAGGAATATCTTCGGGTGCGGCTTTAGCTGCTGCTATTGAAGTAGGAAAACGCCCAGAAAATGCGGATAAATTAATAGTCATGATTCAACCTTCCTTTGGTGAACGCTATTTAAGTACCGCCATGTTTCAAGATTTAATGAGTTAAACATTTCGTAGGTTGGGTTGACGCAAGGAAACCCAACAAAATCCTTAATAATTTTTGTCTGATAGCGTAGCGTGGCGTAGCCATATCAGGATTTATAGGATTTAAGGATTTACAGGATGTTTATTTATTTGATAAAATAACTTATAATTCTCTATTTTTTTGATATTAAATTATATTAATCATTTATAACATATTCAATTGCTTCTAACTTTTGTAGAGAATTAGTTAATTTTTTTTTAATTTTTATCTCTCCAGCCCAACTTACATATTCTTCGTCACCACCTGTAAGGTCTTCTGCTGTCCAATTGGCGAAAAAAAACTCTGATGAAACTTGATATTTTGCTTCAAATTCCATTAGTAATTTATTGGTTTTTTCTATTGAACGTTTTAAGTTTTTAATCTCGGAATCAATGGCTGACTGAACCAGGTTTTGTACGATTTCAACGTCAGGAGAATCGGATTTAATTTGTAGCTGTAACATAAGTTTTACCTCAAATAGAAGGACTATAGTAATTTTACTGCTTGGGTTTTTACAAGACAATACATATTAATTATAACATTTTTTTACTCTATGGGGAAACCTGGAATAATTTTATCAATTTCTTGCATTAATCGTAAAGTGTCTGTTAAAGCAATGACAATTTTTTGATAATGGTTAATTTCCTCAACAGATAATTTTCTATTAGCATTTTTTCGGTCTTTTAACCATTTATCTAATACTTGATATCCTCCTATTTTAAATTCCCAAATATGTGGAGGAATATCGGTAAAATAACTCTGTTTATTGATATAAACTCTTTGTAATTCGGAATTATAGGTAACTTCAGTAACTTGATTATCTCCTATTGCTTGGTATGTTGTGATTAAGGTATTGAGTTTATCAGATTTCATTAAATGTAAATTAACTAATTCTTCTCCTTTGATAGCTAATTCATGAAAGAGTTTTTGATTACTGGTTAAGGGAAGACGCGGAAAATCTATCTTTAGAAATTCAGCGTATCTAGTACGATAGGTTGGACTGTGAAATATAGCATAAGCATAGTAAAATATTTTTTCTGGAGTTGGTATTTTACCAAGTTTTTCTTTGATAGCTTCTAGGAATTTTGGGGATAGGTTGGGAGTTTTTTCCAGAAAAAGATTTGTTTGATCATTTTCTGTATTTGGGTATGTGTAGAGAGGAAAAACACTTGGTCTTCCTCTATTACTAAAAAAACTACGATTATCAACTATTTGATTACAGACCATAAAATGTGTATATTGATTATCTCCTGAAGCTACTTGTCGCATTGCTAATAGTCCCAGGTTATCTTGAGTTAAATTTGTTAAAACCTTTTCTTGCATTCTTCTAAGAATACTATGATAGTATGTAAATCTTATATCAAATGGTCTATAATATATCGGTTGAATTAGATGTTCTTGTATACCATCTTTGATAATCAATAATCGAGATTTAAAGAAATTCCAGTTAGGAGAATCTGCAATTTTATAAATATCAGCTATATTTTTCTCAGAAATATCAGGATTGGATAATTGTTCAATAAATTTTTGAATTCCATTTTTACCAAAAGAAATTAAAACATCATCTTTTCCTGTTTCTATTACATTAGAATATACTAAAAATATATCCTGAAGATTCCATGAATTTTTATATTCTTTTTCTATATCCAAAGAATAATTTATAGCTGTAAAAAAGTAATTAGGTTCAGTTGGTTGTAACTCTATCCAATTAACATTATCTAAACTTGCAGATTCTAAAAACTTATATTTATCCTCACGACTTCCCCACAGATCATAATATAACACCTTAGCCATTTCCTTCATTCCATCTCTGGATTTATAAGCCGTAGAAAAATAATCAGGTTCGCTTTTTTCGCGCACAGCAATTAAAATCGCTACACCTTGTTGAATATCAAAAACATTTTGATCAACATTTCCCTCTGGTGTGGTTTCTTTTAATAAAGAATTACCATGTAAATCCATGATATATAAAGTATCAAAATACTTTAATAATTCTTCTCTCATACCTCGATGAATTAAACCATTGAGATAGGAATGATTAGTAATAAAACCAATAATACCATAACCTTTAGGTGTTTTTTGAATTTGATATTGAGCAAAACGAATAAATTTAATATAATCATCATCTAAAGGTTGAATATTCTTTTCTTTTTCTAATCTGACTCTACCTTTATATAATTCTAAAAGTTCCCCAATATGGGTTAATTCCGTAATGGTTTTCCCCGCTTTTCCTGTTTTATAAATCCGATTCCAAGCTGAACCAGTATATTCAATATCTGCTAAATATCTTTCATCTTGATTTAAAACTCTTTTGCGTTTACTAGCATTTTGAGAACTGACAGAATAAGGAGGATTTCCTAATACCACCATTACGGGAATTTCCGTTTTTACTTTTCCTGCTTGACTGGATTCTTCCGCAATAATTTGAGTAATACCAGGAATTAAATCACCTTCTTTGATTCCTGCTTCTAACGCATTGGTTAAATAAACTTTTAATCTTTCTTCTGGTACAAATTTATAACCTAAATCTCCTAATAATAAACCTAACTTTAAATGCGCTATAGTATAAGGAGTCATTAATAATTCAAATCCAAATAGACGGTTTAAAAGTCTTGCACCTCTTAAAAAATTATTCCATTGACGGATATCAAATTTAGCAACATTATCACGAATTTGTTTAATAACTGCATATAAAAATGTTCCTGTTCCAGTTGCGGGGTCAAGAATTGTGACTTTGCGATTTCCTAAACCATATTCTAAATCAAAGACTTTATCTAAAATATCATCAACAGAACGAACAATAAAATTAACTACAGGTTCAGGAGTATAATAAACTCCTCTACTTTTCCTTAATGAAGATTCATAAGCAGCTAAAAATGTTTCATAAAAGTGAATAACTGGGTCTTCCGTGCGGGTTTCCTGACCAAAATTTTCTAAAATATTGGTCATGTCTATTGTGTTAAATAAGTCTATTAAATTTTCGATTGATTTGTGAATTTTACTAACGCTATCAGTTCCTAAAACCAAATCAAATAACCCTTTCAAAAAAGGGATTCTATCAGTAATATAAATACTTGCGGTTGTGCGATTAAATGCAAATTGTCCAGGGTTTTGTGCATGACCAATTTTCGCAGTAAATAGCCCATAAGCAATAGTTTGGGCATACATATCTGCAAATTTATCATTATCTATATCTAAAAGTAGTAATTTCTTAAATGTTGATTTTAATTGATTTAATTCTTCTGTAGTTGTTTCTATTTCTAAAGATGATTGAATTGCGTTTCTAATGGTTTTAGTATAAGCTGCCATTTCTTTAGCCAAATCATAATAGTTATTAATATCTTTGGCTTTTTGATTCAGAAATGATTGGAGTAATTCTGTAATAGGTTGTAAATCATTAACCAGAATAATTTCACCTTGTTCTAAATCAGCTAGTTTAGCAGTTTTTTCACATTCTCCGTCGACATACCAATGAAATTCTAGATAATTAGTTAAAATCAAGTTATAACCAATATTTGATTCTAAATAACGTTTAAGTTGTGGAGTTTTTCCAATTTTACTTAAGTCAATATTAATATCCTTAGCTTCTATATATCCCAAAATTCGATCATTTTTTCTGATAGTTAAATCAGGGATTCCTGCTTGGTTGCCTTTTTCTTCAATTCTGGCATTAACACCAATCATTAAACCCTCAATTAGACGTTGTAGGCTGGGGTAATGACTGCGTTCTCCACCGCGTTTAATATTTTCTTGTAAATCTTGGATGTAGTTATTAAAATCAGACATAATCCCTGGAAATTATTTATTAATCTTCTTTTCATAATAGCATATAATCGTAAGATATTTGTAGGTTGGGTTAAGCGACAGCGAAACCCAACAAATTCCTGAAAATGTTGTAACCTACTTGTTTATTGGAAAACCCAAATGTGAATTTATGTTATGATCATGTTGGGTTTCCTGGGGTCAAACCAACCTACTTGTTTATCGGAAAACCCAAATGTGAATTTACATTATGATTATGTTGGGTTTCCTGGGGTCAACCCAACCTACTGTAAATCATTTCATTCTAAAATCTTGCAACAAAAAAGGCATAATTGCACCTGTCGTCAAACTAGCCACAGTAACGGGAATACAAAGAGGAATTGACGCTTGTGCTAATAATACTAATATAACCGTACCAATACCACTAGCAATAATAATTTGACGCAGAAAATATATAGGGTCACGGAATAGTTTACCCTTGAAAAATAACTGCATAGAAAACCAAGTTAATGCTAACATATATGCTCCTAATGATTGGCTAATAAATTCAGGACAAATAACCCTAAAATTACCGCAGGAATTACCCCTGCTGGTGCAAATAAACTACCAATTATGGCTGCAAATTGGTATCCGATATCTTTACCCGCAAGGATAATTCCTCCTATTGCACCACCAATCATTGATAAAATCACAGCAATGATTAACCAAGTAAATCCTGTAGTGAGATTTAATTCTGTATTTAAACTATGCAGAAATTTGAGAAATACTGGATCATTTACTAATTCAAACATAGATATTCTCCTATTTAGGGTTTAATTTAATGAAAATGCTTGAATTTCCGCAGTTAAATCTTGGAGGGCTTTGGCTACTATTTCGGCTTGTTCTAATTGCTGATGTTCTGTAAATATTCGCCAAGCTTCTTGATAGTATTCTTCTGCTTTTAAGAGATTTTGGGGATTCCCTAATTCTGGTTTTTCGGGGTCGTCAGGTAAGTTGAAGAGAAGGTTAGCTTTGTTAGAAATTGTATTGGCATATTCTAACGGTGTATCTTGCAAATTACGCACTTTTAAAGCTTCATTGTAAGCTAAAACAGCCCGTAAATTATTTTCGATAGGATGAGAACTTACTAAATATTGTAAAGCATTTCCTAAATTATTTTGCAACATTGCATATTCTCTAGGATGGTCAATTAAGTTAATATGTTTGAGGGCAATTTCAAAAGACTGAACCGCTAAACCTTGACGCAAAGATTCCTGTGCCGACGACATGGGCATGGAAAGATAAGCGATCGCTATGTTATTATGTAAAATCGCATATTCCTGGGGGTAATCTTCCCAAGTAAACACCCGCAAAGCCTCATGATAAGCATGAATACTCTCAGTTATCTGGGCTAAATTATAGGGAACTAAAGATTGGAAAACTAACCCCAAATTCATCTGCACTGCGGCTACTTCCTCCGCCGTTGCCAATTGTTGTAAAATCGGCAAAGCTTCCTGATAATCTGCCCGTGCTTGTTGCAAAAATTGAGAACCCCCATCAGGAATCATCTGTAATGACCCTGCCATGCCCACCTTAGCCCGTGCTTTCAGTAAAACATAGTCATCCCCACACATTTGATAAGCGCGGTCAAATAGCCCAATTGCATTGTGTAAATCTTGGGCTGTTTTCGGCTTTTTCTGAAAACCTTGTGCTATTTCTATCAGCATTTGGATTTTTTCGGCTGTTGTTGCTGACTCTGAAGATATGGACGCAATAGCAGCTTTCACAAATGAATCTGTAATACTAGAAGTCATAAATTTGCCTGGGGAATGGAGTTATGATCACCCATATATTAGGGTTATTAACTAAGCCGATTTACGCAGTTTTCGAGTTGATACAGATTCCCCAATTTCGTTCTAGATATAACCCCCCACCCTGAACTTTAGTATGGCTTACGCCACGCTTCGCTATCAGGGCTAATAACTAAATTCCGTTAAAACGGACTAGAATTTTCTTTTAGTCGTCTTTAGACAACTTTCGCTATGAGACTCCGAATGAATTCGGAGGCGAGCTAATTTGGCTATTAGACTTGTGAATACGGCTTACGCCAGGCTACGCTCTCATTTGGAGGTGAACTACATGAGAAGGCAATAACATTAATACTCTCCAATATAAAACAATTGGGTTATAAAAATCTAGAGTGAATTTACCAATAAAAGGAGTTTCCTTTCTATCCTCAACTTCGTGATTTATCTAACAGTTGTCAAAATTGGCATAAAATTAAAACCAGAATAAAAAACCCACTCATATATGGGTAATAGACATCTCCCGTAAAGATTGTAGAGACGTTCCATGGAACGTCTCTACAGGTCACGCATATTTAATTTTTGGAGATGTCTAATTACTAGAGTTTCAACTTAGGAAAATTATCCTGCCAATAAGATAATAAAGCCTGCCAAGCAGTTTCTAATTCAACATCACTAGTATCAGCCTTAGTTAACGAAAGTTGCCCCCAGATACAGCGACGGTCACGGAGAGTTTGTTTACCGTTAAATAGATTCAACCATTGAGAGGGATTTAGGTAAGGACGATAAAAATGGGCAGCGAATTGAGATACTGTCACTGTACTTTTTCCCAGAGAATTAATGCAGGCTGTCAAATAGCGGTTTTGTTGATCAAAAAACTCTAAATGATCACCTTTGAGGTTCACTTTTTCAACGGGCTTTATCAGCTTAGGTAAATTAGGTAGATAACTAAATTGCTGATAGTAGTCCTTGACATCACCTAAGCTAGAAGGGACATAGTAAAAGTTAGCAGTTAAGCCCTGACCGGCTTTTTGGTAATGATAAATTTGTCCTGACAAGATATCCTTCGTCTTATCGGTTTCGATATCTGTGTTTAGTAGAGGACGATTATTCTCCTGGGCTAGTTGCTTTGACGATAAAGATAGAGGTTCACTAGCCGTGAATTGCCAACCAGGGAGAGGAATTTGTGACGGAAAACGATAGACGGCGGTTTGACTCAAGCCCGCGTTGGGATGGATACAAAAATTAAATAAAATGATGATCAAACCGATACCTGTTAGTACAATTAACCAGGATACTGGCTGAGACTTTTGAGGGGGGGCTTTTGTCAGTGACGATGGAATTTGACTGGGTGATAGGAAAAGAATCACCGCCCCAAAGGATAGGAACGAAAGTAAAGCAAAAATATCACCACCTTGAGAACCATGCCAATAACTAAATGCAGGTTTATCTGTCACCACTAGCGCTATAACAACCAATCGGATCACGGACAAAATAACACTAATAAGCACTGAAAGAATAAAAGGCAAATAAATATTTTTCAGATAAGAGGGAAAAAGAATGGCCAGCACGAAAGAAAATTTTAATAGGATGATTAGAAGTGGTATCGCCGTGCATTCTGATAAAATATCAATTACCCCATTATTAACAGAAACAAGAGAGCCTTGAGTAGCGGAATTAAAGCCCAAGTACCATAAAAGATAAGAAGTAAGTTTGGCGGAGATTACCGTAATCCGAATCAGCATTCCCAATAATTTGACAAAGACGAAAATTAAGGGAAATATCGCAATTACTGCTAATTCTCGCTTAAATTGTTTAATTCCTGGAAATCCTGATGCTAATAAAGCCAACCCAATAGCACTAACCAAAGGGAGACAGTACCAAAAAATAGAGATTTCTTGAACTGAAAATTTCGCATTGATGTAGGGAATAATAATTAAACAACAACCAACAAAATTAGCAGGAAACTGGCTCGCAAAAACAAGGTTATTCCGTCTCTCGTAAATGTGGAATATGACACTTGCATATAACAATAGTTGGAAAAACGAGTCATTAAGATTTTGTTCAACTCGCCAGTGGAGTGTTAGGTGAGTTGAAGTTACTAACCCAAAAATAAATAGAATGAGGAAAGTATAATTCAGAAAATTAACTTCCCTAAACTTTTCCATTTTACCTGTCATTGCTAATATCGTTTTCAACATTCTAAATACAAGCCCGTCCTATTTGAAGCCAAACAATCACAAAGGTAACACCAATAATTAGGAGAGCAATAACTGTTCTCAAGCTACTTTTCCATCTATTCTTCCACTGCTCTTGCTGGTTTTTGGCTGCTTCTTGGGAGACTCTCTTTTTTGCACTGGCTAAGTTTTTTTGAATTGTATTTTTAAGCTGAGGAGTTGGTAAATTTAAGTCATCTGGACTCATGTTGATATTTTTAGCGAACAGCTTGATCTGTTCTGCGCTAACCCCTGAAGCAAGACGCTTTTCGATTTGGGTTATTTGTTCAACACTGTTATTTTTCTGTTGGGTGATTTGATCATTGACCACTTTTAGGACTCGTTGCGTATCTAATAAAGTCAGGGGAATTAAGGCAAAAAAGGCGATTCCCATGAGCAGAATCACCCAGCGGATAAATCTCAAAAAAACAATTTCTAGGAAGCGCATATCATTTTTATTTTCACGAAAGTAACGAGTAAAAATAAACCCTAAGCCAATCAAAAAAATCCAACTATGCTCAGTGAAGAGACTAATGGCATTGAGTTCCCATTCAGGGTTTTGGAGTTGAGGTGGGACAATCACATAGATAAAATCTATGAATGACATCATCACAATTCCATAGCCAATAATCGGTAATAGACCAGTCAAGTCACTAGTATTTGATAAAAGACCTTCCCAGTTAACTCGACCGAAAAATGCCCTGAAGTTCTTGACAGAAGAGAAAATAAAGTAATTAATACCTTTTTTGATACCTCTAAAATTCATTGATGCTAGTCTTCCTTTTCAATGCAAAGTTTATAATTACAGCAGCTATCAGCGGTAAAGCCCTCTAAGTGCAAGGCTTTGTGATTAAGATTTGTACCTCATTTACCTGCAATTTACTGGAATTTATCCTCATGACGGCTGAGATTTGAATTTTTACAAGATTACGAAAAATCCAGATGTGTAGGGGTTTAGCATTGCTAAATCCCTACCTGTATAGAAGCCAAGGATTCAGCCATCTTGAGTATAATCAAGGAGATTACATAAAGGTAATAGACTATAGCCATGCAGTAAAATTACTTGACCAATCCTACTATATAATGTTACTATTTTCAATAATAATTTTTTTTGACTGTAGCTTTCATTCAAGCTTGCTGCTCTCAAATTTACCTTGTTTTTCAGAGTATTATTATGAATTTGCAGAAAATTGCCCTTTTAACCGGACTCACTGTTGCCAGTGTACTAGGCAGTGGTGCTTTATTATTCGGGGATATTCTTGTTAAAATTAAATAACATTTGTGAATCTTCCAAAGGTAATACTTCTACAGAATAAGATTTTAACCACTGTTGAAAAGAACGTCCACCTTGTTCAACATACTGACTTAATTCCGGTAAACAACGACGGCGATAAAAACCACATAAAGGTTGCCAGATTTGATTATTTTGGACCAAAGCCGCCATTTTATTTTCGGGAATTGTATCTAATTTAGATATCCAATCTTGTAATATTTCTAGCCGCAAATTTGGTAAATCACAAGCCAATAAAAGTACCCAATTTGTTTCTACTGCTGCTAAACCTTGCATAAAACCTACAAGGGGTCCATGGGTGCGGGGTTCATTTCCAGTTTCCCCAGATAAAGGAACTTCTCGAATAAATTGACTTTTAGATGTGAGTAATTCTTGATAACGTTCTGGCCAGGGAGTTACTATATAAACTTTATCAGTGCAAGCTTCAGCAATAGTACAAATTAATTGCAACATGGGTACACCTCGAATAGGAATTAAGGCTTTATCTCTACCCATGCGAGTGCTTTTACCACCTGCTAAAACAATAGTAGTAACATCACGCTTTAAATCAATATTCATAATATTTGGATTCTATTTAATAAAAATTAACTGTATTTTCTCATAAATCGGTTACAATAATTATATAAATCTATAATTTATAAATATTATCAATTTTATGACAATTTTTTTTGAATTTGAAGCAGATTTTGTTAATTCCTGGCGTTGTATTCCTATGCAAGTGCGCTATAAATTAGACACTTGCGGTATTAAGCTAAAATTAGCAGAATGGAATCAGATGAATCAAGAATCACGTCAAAATTTAGCGATATTACCTTGCGATACAGATGGTCAAATTCATGATTACAGACATTATATTCAAGAGTTGGTATTGCAACTCACTGGTAAACCAGTAGCCGAATTACCCATTGAAACTCATCCAGCATGGATGGATAATACCGCTATTCCCAGCAGTATTCAGGAAAAAGCCCAGGAAATAGGTGTGATTATCACAACTGAGGCATGGGCAAGCTTAACTATTTTACAGCGTTTTGCCTTGATTAAACTGAGTCGTCCTAGCCATGAAAATAAAAACTTCTTACCGGCTTTGCAAGAATTTAAATTGTTGCCAAAATCCTAAATTCTGATATATTGCTATAAATAATACTTTTTAAGTAGTGGGTAAAAGCAAATGATTAAACTCGACCAGTTTTTAAAGTTTTCCGGTATCACCTCTACCGGAGGTCAAGCTAAATGGATGATTGTTGATGGTGAGGTTAAAGTTAATGGTGTAGTGGAAACGCGCAGAGGACGAAAATTAGGAGATGATGATCAAGTAACAGTAGCAGGAAAAACTTTAAAAGTTGGGGAAATACTATCAGATACCGTTGATTAATTTCGATATCTATGATTTTGCCCTCACTACTTTTCCGACCATAACATCCAATTATGCTAATTCTTAATTTTTATTTCCAAAAAATTAATTGCTTTAAATAACACCTTGATTTAAAATAATAAATATTGATCAATAGGTCATTCTCTACAAGTAAATCCTCTCAAAAGGGGAATTATACCCCTACAGAACTTCTTTAATTGTGCATTGTCAACATATATAAAAAGACATAGCTAATGACTAATGTACTCTGGTTACAAGGTGGTGCTTGTTCGGGTGACACCATGTCGTTTCTGAATGCCGAAGAACCAACAGCTTGTGATTTAATTGCTGATTTTGGGATGAAAATACTTTGGCATCCTTCCTTGGGTGTAGAATTAGGTGAAAACGTCAAAACCCTTTTATGGGACTGTATTTCTGGTAAAATTCCTGTAGATATTTTGGTATTTGAAGGTAGCGTAGTTAACGCCCCTAATGGTACAGGAGAATGGAACCGATTTGCCGACCGTCCCATGAAAGATTGGTTAAACGATTTAGCCAAAGTTGCGAAATTTATTGTCGCTGTGGGAGACTGTGCAAGTTGGGGAGGAATTCCCGCTATGTCACCCAACCCCAGCGACTCCAAAGGACTGCAATTTCTCAAACGGGAAGAAGGCGGTTTTTTAGGTAAAGATTTTGTCAGTCAAGCCGGCTTACCGATAATTAATATTCCTGGTTGTCCCGCACACCCCGACTGGATAACGCAGATATTAGTAGCGATCGCCACTGGACGAATTGATGATATAGTTCTTGATGAACTGCACCGTCCCCAAACCTTCTTCAACACCTACGCCGAAACCGGTTGTACCCGCAACATTCACTTTGCATACAAAGCCACAACCACCGAATTTGGACAACGCAAAGGTTGTCTATTTTACGACTTAGGTTGTCGTGGTCCCATGACTCATGCCTCCTGTAACCGCATTCTCTGGAATCGCGTCTCCTCCAAAACCCGCGCCGGAATGCCCTGTTTAGGCTGCACAGAACCCGAATTTCCCTTTTTCGACCTCAAACCCGGAACAGTCTTTAAAACCCAAACCGTCATGGGAGTACCCAAAGAAATACCCCCTGGAGTCAACCACAAAGATTACGCCGTCCTCACCGTTGTTGCCAAAAACACAGCCCCAAAATGGGCAGACGAAGACTTTTTTACAGTTTAGTCATTGGTCAGTAAGTAGGTTAGCATTGAAAATCGTCCTTATGGCAAGGTAAGAGGCAATAGGCAATAGTGAAGAGGGTTTGGGGGATTTTACTTTTCTTTACACAGATTGGTTCTATTGTGTTCACCCACTTAGTCATTAGTCAGTGGTTAAGAGAATTATTGCCACAATTATATTCTTTGCGCCTTTGCCCCTTTGCGTCTTTGCGCGAAACAAAAATTCTAATGACAACTAACAAAGGACAAATATGCCAATTCAAACCTTAGATATTTCACCTGTCGGTAGAGTCGAGGGTGATTTAGATGTGCGTGTCGAAATCGAAAATGGATATGTCACAAACGCTTGGACTCACGCTGAACTTTTTCGCGGCTTTGAAATAATTTTACGCGGAAAAGACCCTCAAGCCGGCTTAATTGTTACTCCTAGAATTTGTGGAATTTGTGGCGGTTCTCACCTGAGTTCTGCCTCTTGGGCGTTGGATACAGCTTGGGGAACAGAAGTTCCTAGAAATGCAATTTTAGCGAGAAACTTAGGTCAAATTGTCGAAACAATCCAAAGTATTCCCCGCTACTTTTATGGCTTGTTTGCCATTGATTTAACTAATAAAAATTATCGCCGGAGTCATTTTTATGATGAGGCTTGTCGGCGTTTTGCTGCCTTCACAGGTAAATCCTATGAAATCGGCATTACAATTTCCAGTAAGCCTGTAGAAATCTACGCTTTATTAGGTGGACAATGGCCGCACAGCAGTTATATGGCAATAAATTAGGGAATTGCTTATATAGTCAGGATTATTCAGATTAGATTTAATTATTCCCTGGTTTTTCCTTAAATGAGGCCATAAATCCACCCCATCCATATCATAAGTCCATTTATTTTAGTTATTTGGTGTTTTCAGACGTTACCTAATTTTTCCCTTAATCGCTGTTCAGGAAGTTAAAGGCAAATAGTTAAGTATAATTTTTTCTTTTTATTGAAATATAAACCCGGTTTTTTCTCAATATAAATACGTAATTTTTAGTATAAAAGTTAGAATATTTACAGCTTGGCTTGAGTATATAAGTATTGATTTATTTGGATATTGAGCGATTCCTACGGAGCGCTTCGCTATCGCATTTCCCCAATATCAGCGAACTGACAAGTCAGCGCTTACGCTATCGCAGTTAATAGTAGTTAAGGAAACATAAGAAAATGGATATTGAGCGAATTGCTTGCAGCAGGGATCGCGCGATCGCACTAGAAATATGGAAAGGAACTCTTTTAATTTAAAAAGATTACTAGTCATTTGTTAAACTATTTTGCCGTAACTTTAAGAATGTTTGATGTTCAAGACCGTACAACATCTTCAATCGGATTTCGTACATTAAATCTGTCAGCAATTTCTTGAATCTGGTATAGACTGCCTGATCAATCCTATCAGGGGAAACTAAATCACCTCCATGAGCTACAGAATTGCGTAATCTTAGGAATAAATCATCGCTATTGATTGGGTTGAGAAAATATCTTTATGTCTTGAAGATAAAGAGTATCTTTTCGTGAAAATTGCTCTCTCAATTTCAAAAAGAACAGATACTCGCTCCTCAATAATTTCTTGCAATGCTATATCAAAATCATGCATAATTGATTGCTAAGTTTATTGAAAAATCTCATCTGCTCTTTTAAGACGATTTCTAATCCGGCTTCTGCTATTAGAAGCAGTACCAGAATATCTCTTGAAATCTGTATCACTTTTCAATTGTGTTATTTTTGATTTTAAAAGTTCAATGTCTTCAGCGTATTTATCAATATTTTGAGCAACTCCGATTAATATGCCTTCAAAATAAGCTGGAACAAATAAGTTACCCTCGTTTCTGAATATCTTATTATCTCCTATTTGGTTAATTAATTCTAAGACTCTTATGATAAGAAATTCATAATTATTGTAGTCAAAATCAGCATTTTTGACGGTTTCCTCCATAAATTTATTTAAGAATTTCTCCATGTTTTCATTTACGTTTTCAGCATTTTGATAGAAAGCGAAAAACCTAAGAACTAGTTCTTGATCATATAATTCATTAAGTTTGCCACGACTTAATTGGGTAAGTGTTTTGAAAACCTCGTTTTGACTAATTTTTAGTAAAAGCTCATTAAGCCGAGGATCTACTCCTCGATAAATTGCATTTCTTATTTCCTGTGGAGTTAATTTTGAACCTCCAGAGTTGAGTCGTTTGAACAACTCATATTTCATAGAAGTGCTGCTTTCCCCTCTCAAAATTTCGACTCTACAAACAGCCCTTTTTAGATTTATTTTTAAATTAGTTGGAAGAGTATCAACATTAAAACCTTGTAAGCTGTTAACTAATCCTCCTTCTTGCAAAATCCATTTATTTATAGTTTTTCCCTCTTCAGTTTCTTCCCCGTTTTCTTCTTCAATTTCTTCTCTCTCTTCCACTGATGAGTTAACATCCTCTTCTGGATGATTGATTTCCCATCCATCACCTTTTAGCTCACCAAAGAAACTTATAAAAGTAGAAACACGTTGCAATCCATCAACTAACTCCCATACACCATTTTTATCTTCAGCTACGAATATTGGAGGAATTGGAATCGAGAGTAGAATGGATTCTATAAGTGCAGTTTTTTGTGTTTCTGACCATCGAAACAACCTTTGATACTCTGGTCTAATTATTAATTCATCATTTTTGTATAGGTTGATCAACTCTCCAAAAGAAATGTCGAGCCTATCTGACGAAAGTCTTCTTCTCTCATCTGAAACTGCTTGTTCGAGCAAGGCTATTTTTTCTTCAAGGTTTTCCATATGACTCAGGCTAAGTATGATTTTCCAAGTATAACTAGCGGGTAATGAAATGAATGCTCAACTACCTTTCACACTTCTTTTTCATGTCGCTATTGTATTGTAATACATAATTTTTCCGTATAACATCCATATTTAGTGTATTAAACGGAATTTTCTATAAAACTCCCAATGGAACAATAGACATCTCCAAAAAGCTAGTATAGCAATCCTAAATTGATATGTGAGAGTTCAATAAGCCTCAAGAGCGATCGCAGTTAATCCAGTTAAAGAAGTACAAGACAATGGATTTTGAGCGATTCCTACGGAGCGCTTCGCTATCGCACTAACCCAATATTAGCGAACTGACAAGTCAGCGCTTACGCTATCGCAATTAATCACAGTTAAGGAAGCACAAGACAATGGATTTTGAGCGATATTGCTTTTCTCAAAGATGTTCAACGGTGAAGTTATAAGGTGCTTTACATTCTATTAACGCACCCTACAAAATCGGCTGGCCTGCTGGTTAAAGCTTACCAATGAGCTTGTCATATTCTGCGTGAGTTCCGATAGCGAAGCGCTCCGTAGGAATCCAAAACCAAGAAATACCGCTTTCTACCTCAACTCCTAAAGCCCGATAGTCTAATCCTGCTCGAACTGACCAGTATTTTTTACCAATCTTCTTGAAGTGTAATGATGGATGAAATGGATCAGCTTTCAAAAGTTCGTAACACTGATCTGCTGTTTCCTGAACTTGAGGGGATAACTCGTCATAGCATTTCCAAAATCTTCGCGTTGTGTAGTGCATCAGAGTTCTCGGCAATGTCCCGCTTTAAACTCAGCGATTCCTAGGTCGCGCTTCGCTATCGCTTCTTCTGCTAAAGCCTCCAATTTGCCGTCTGCGATGTCTTGTTCTAGTTGCTCGTCCCAATGTTGGTAGTCTACGTCTAAGATCCATTGCCTAAGTCGCTGAAATTGTTCTGGTGTAAGCGTTAAAATAGCTGCTTCAATTTGTTCAATGGTTGACATATCTGATTATAGTTTTTTGACTTCAATCACATTATAGCTTTGCATAGAGGAGCAATTCTAATTTTTACCCTGCCACTGAATATAAAACACACTCTGCACACATCTTTATTATTGATTTGTTTGGATATTGAGCGATTCCTACGGAGCGCTTCGCTATCGCATTAATTCAATATTAGCGATCGCATTTAATAATATTTAAGGAAGTACAAAAAAAGGAAGTAGAGCGATCGCACTCAAACCACAACTAGCGATCGCGAAGCGCGACCTAGGAATCGCTTACCCATGAGATCGCAGTTAATCCCAGTTAAGGAAACGTAAGAGCGATCGCATTAACTCAATATTAGCGAACTGACAAGTCAGCGCTTACGCTATCGCACTTAATCACAGTTAAGGAAGCACAAGACAATGGATTTTAAGCGATTCCTAGGTCGCGCTTCGCTATCGCATTTCCCCAATATTAGCGAACTGACAAGTCAGCGCTTCGCTATCGCAGTTAATCCCAGTTAAGGAAGCACAAGGAAATGGATATTGAGCGATTCCTATGTCGCGCTTCACTATTCACTATCGCACTATCCTAATATTTTTTTAACCTCATTGAGTACCTCATTTAAAAAAGGAGCATCTGATTTAATCACATTATCCTCACTTCCATCATGTTTATGATGAGGAAAAGTAGGGAGATTTAATTTTCGATGATGTTCAGTATTGTCATAACGAAAAATTAGTTTATTTTCTGAATCCATATATTGATAACTATACATTTTTCGATCTATGGAGATTTCAACATAGACAAATTCTCGTAAATGCAGCAAAGAATTATCTTCAAAATCAATTTTTCCTTTGATCAATCCTTCATATATTCCTCTTTTTTCACTTTCAATCTTGAATATTTTGACAATTTCTGAAGATTCAATTAAAAGCTGAATCTGTTGAAAATAATTTTCAATTAACAAAATCAATCTCCTCTATAGACTCTTTCATTTGTTGTAAATGTGTCAACATTCGAGATTCGCCAATCCATTCATCAAAATCAAAATTATGGGATAATTCATCATTATTAAAACGGGTTATAAATTCCTTTGTTGATAATTGATACTTGGTTTCCAATTCTATAATTCGTTCTTCTGTTCTTTTTATTCCTGCTATTACACTTTGTAATCTTTCTGATAAAGCACTTTCAATAATTCGTCTGAGGGAATCTGGATCTTTTGATCTTAGTTTGAGTTCAGCCATTATTTTTTCTCTTCTGATACTGTGCAGTCTAAAAGATGTTCTTGGGGTGAGTAGTTGTTATTCCTTTTTTTATTCTATCACTTGATAATCAAGACGGTAAATACAAGATCGGCGATCTGCTTGCAGCAGCGCTTCGCGATCGCTTACCCATGAGATCACAATTAATCGCAGTTAAGGAAGCACAAGGAAATGGATTTTGAGCGATAGCGAAGCGCTCCGTAGGAATCGCTTACCCATGAGATCGCAATTAATCGAAGTTAAGGAAGCACAAGACAATGGATTTTGAGCGATCGCTTTGATCGCTTTTCTCAAAGATGTTTAACAGCCCCGTTAGACTGTACCTCACAGACTGCTGTTGAAACGAGACTAAAGTCCCAAACAATAGCGAACTACGGTTTCTATGTCCTGCATTTTAGCATCTGAGAGTTTGCCAGAAGGCTGGCTAGGAAAACGCTTTAAATCAAGTGAACGAATTTGAAAGCAAAGAAATACTGTCTCGATTAATAATCTAGTTTCTTCAGGTAGACACCTCACATTTGTTGGATAGTTTTTGGTGATATTTGTTCCTTTTGTACCAACAACTACTGTAACAACTAATGGTAATTGATTAATAGCATCTACAGAAAGCACTAAAACAGGACGCTCTCCTGCTTGTTCTCTACCTTGAACTGGATAAGATTGACGAAGTAAATTTCAGATCGCTGAACGCTCATAACCTTTCTATTCCATCCAGTTCAGAGATTTCAAACTCAGCATTAATTAGACCTATCTCTCTTTGGATCTCTGGATCATTTGCCATATCAGTTAAGCTTGTCTCAATCAAAGTCCGCATTTTTAATGTATTAATTAGTTTAGGGTCGTTTAGGCTTATTGGTTGGAATATCTCCTGATCACCGTCTACCTGATCAATCAACTCAGGTAATAAGACAATAACCTTAACACGACTGCCGTAAGGAAATGTTAATGCTTGGTCTAAATTAATCTGCCCATTTGTGTTTACTGTCCCTACTAACTCAACAGCTTTCATAAAGCCTCCTTTGTTTTTTACATCAGTTAATCAAGTCCCCATATTTCTATTTAAGTTAAATTTCCTCCTGGTTGATCAAGAAAATGGATTTTGAGCGATTCCTGCGGGGCGCTTCGCTATCGCACTAACCCAATATTAGCGAACTGACAAGTCAGCGCTTACGCTATCGCAGTTAATCCCAGTTAAGGAAGCACAAGAAAATTTGCCCCTAAGAGAGTGTTACAATGAGACAGAGTGCAAAAAACTAGAATCTGTATCTGTCGTTGAACTTATGCTAACAACCACTCAGTTCGCTCCCATACTTAGGCAATTATCTCACTCCGATAAGCTTTTATTACTTAATTTCCTTGTAGCTGAGTTGCTCAGGGAGTCTGGTATTGTACCGATGTCTATTCAAGATGATGTCCATAGACAAGGTTTACATGACTCTTTTGAGGCTGCTGCCATTTTAGCTCAAGCATTAAAAGAGACACAAGAATTGACTCATGGTTAATAAAGTAAGATTTGCCTTCACTGAGGTAGATCCCAGTCTTGGAGCATTAAGTACACTTCCTTATTTACCACTGACATTAACGTATCAAAATCAATCTTTGAATGTTTCGGGACTGTTGGATACTGGTTCTAGTGTTAATGTCTTGCCTTATGAAATGGGATTAGCATTAGGCGCAGTCTGGGAAAATCAAAGGTTGTCTTTGCCATTAGGCGGTAATTTAGCTAGATTTGAAGCTCGTGCATTAGTTGTGAAAGCCACTGTTGAACAATTTCCTGCTGTGGATTTGGCTTTTGCTTGGACACAAGATAAGTATGCACCGTTAATACTAGGACACATGAACTTTTTTCTTGCGTTTGATGTGTGTTTTTACAGATCTGACTTGGTATTCGAGATTAGTCAAAGGTAGTTTTATTAAGAATTGTTTCAATATCTTTCTCAGGCTCATCACAATCTTGAATTAACTTGAGAACTACTTTAGCACAAGCGAACTGCTTGCAGCAGCGCTTCGCTATCGCTTACCCATGAGATCGCAATTAATCGCAGTTAAGGAAGCACAAAAAAATGGATTTTAAGCGATAGCGAAGCGCGACCTAGGAATCGCACTAACCCAACATGAACGATCGCAGTTAATCACAGTTAAGGAAACACAATAAAATGAATTTTGAGCGATAGCGAAGCGCGACCTAGGAATCGCTTACCCATAAGATCGCAGTTAATCGCAGTTAAGAAAGCACAAGACAATGAATTTTGAGCGATAGCGAAGCGCTCCGTAGGAATCGCACTTACCCATAAGATCGCAGTTAATCACAGTTAAGGAAGCACAAGATAATGGATTTTGAGCGAACTGCTTGCAATATGACAATACAATAAATAAAAAATAAATTTAATTTCACCCATACTAACTCCATAATGCCTAATTATAGAAGACCTAATGTTTCTGGAGGTACATATTTCATCACACAAGTCACTTATCAAAGAGAATCTTGGCTCTGTACTGATATAGGGAGAAAATCTCTCCGAGAAGCAATAGAAAAAGTAAGGGAAAAATATCCTTTTTGTATTGATGCTTTTGTTTTATTACCTGATCATTTTCATTGTTTGTGGACTTTACCCCCTGATGATAAATATTTGTCGGTGAGATTGCGCCTAATTAAAACCTATGTTACTAAACATTATGGACAAGCATTAGGGGTTAATCGGGAGGTTTCTCAATCACGACAAAAGCGAGGAGAAAGTAATCTTTGGCAACGTCGGTTTTGGGAGCATTTAATTCGGGATGAACGGGATTTTGCGCTCCATTGTGATTATATTCATGATAATCCGGCTCGACATGGATTGTGTGAAAATCCCCAAGATTGGCAGTATTCCAGTATTCATCGGTTTATCGCTCAGGGAATTTATCCAACCGATTGGGGTAAAGATAGCAGAAAGGAAAAACCTCAAGGATATTGGGACGATTAGTAGGGTGCGTTAGCGACAGCGTAACGCACCGAAAATCAGTAAATAATTATACATAAGGTGCGTTACACTCCGTTAACGCACCCTACAAGATCGGCGATCGCACTTAATCATAGTTAAGGAAGCGCAATAAAATGGATATTGAGCGATAGCGAAGCGCTCCGTAGGAATCGCATTAACTCAATATTAGCGATCGCAGTTAATCCCAGTTAAGAAAACACAAAACAATGGATTTTGAGCGATAGCGAAGCGCTCCGTAGGAATCGCACTAACTCAATATTAGCGATCGCATTTCCCCAATATTAGCGATCGCACTATCGCAGTTAAGGAAGCACAAAAAAATGGATTTTAAGCGATAGCGAAGCGCTCCGTAGGAATCGCTTACCCATGAGATCGCACTTAATCGCAGTTAAAGAATCACAAAACAATGGATTTTGAGCGATCGCACTTAGTTTGAATTCCAGTTAGGATTTCGTGCGACACAATTTTGAAGTGCTTCTGCTAACATAGGTCCAGTCGGATAACAATTAAGAATTCTTAAAATATGAAGAGGAGTATTAGGATTTTTGGCAATTGCTAGGATAAAGTTTTCGTATTCTTGAAACCAAATATCAGGGTCGAAGAAACCTGTAGCTTGGAAGTTGACTTTAGCTAAATCAGAAATCATAGTACCTCTATTCTTAAAGGAGTTGCCAATCGCTTGACAGTTGGAAAAGAGTCTTTCAAGTGTGCTAGCCGAAGTATGAAAATTACCAGCTACCGCAGTGCGAACTGTATGAAGTCGATCTTGAGATAGGATTTCTAAAATATCAGCAGATGTACTTGGATTTTCTGCTACATAACGGCGAGTAAATTCGCATTTATCCGACGCGAAAAGCCTTAAGAGATCAACGGGTGTACTGAGATTGCTCGCCACACTAGAGCGAACAGATTCGTCTTGGGCAAGAGTTCTTAGAAGAGCAATGGGTAAATTAGGATTTTGTGCCACACACCTCCGAACACTACATTCAATATCTTGAGCGAGTAACTCTAGTATTCTATTAGGTGTATTTGGATTCAGACCAACATTACCGCGAACATAAGATGTTCTGGAAGATCCAACAAATGCATGGTCATGAGCCAGCATCTCAAGCGTGTCAGCAGGTGTACTGGGATTTCTTGCTACAAAGAAACGAATATACTCGTCACGGTCGCATGCAAGAAGTTGTAGGATATCGATCGGTGTATTTGGGTTATTTGCTAGAGTACGGTGAACTTCTCTAGCAGCTACAGTACGGTGAACTTCTATAGCAGATCGATATAATTCTCGTAACCGTTCAGGAGATGTCGTGAGTTCGCGGGCTTCTGTCTCATTGTTATTCATTTACTTTATCCACTGATATTTTATCCCACCATAAACAGATCGGTCTATCAATAATTTCAACGCAACTGACCCATAAATGTCAACAGACAGGCTTTCACCTAACGTTATCACAGACAACCTGAGCGGCATAACGGCTGAATTGAGCGATAAAACATCACCCCCAACTCAAAACTAAAATATCATAATATTGTCCGCTCCAATGATTTGTTATGCAGCGATCGCTTCACAATTACTTATACTTTGTAAAACACCAATAATTTGAGCTTATTTCTTGCTGATATCCAGAATTTTTCTTAACCTTTCATTCTCCATCCTTAACGCCAATATTTCATTCTTCTGCAACTCAATTAACGACCTTTGACTAATTACCTCACCAAAGGCTTTTTTCCGGTTTTCAATCCCAAACCATCTTTGATAGGTTTTTGTATGTTCATCAACAGTATGACCTAAATTATCTGCTGCGGCTTTAATTGGTATTCCCTGAAGATGCGCTCGAATCGCGCAACCATGCCGTAAATCATAAGGTTGAAACTCAATTCCCACCTTTCTAAACCATCTCGATATATCTCTTCGCATCCAATTAATATTTTGTACAGATGCAATTTTTGCCACCTTTTGTTCTAAAATATTTAATGGTTTGGGATTATGTAAATCAAATAATTCTATCCATTCAGGAACAAAAGGAATAACTTCTCGATATCCAGTTTTAGTATTTTTATTCACCTTCCAAGTATGATCTATATTTTGCGGAGACATCCACCAATTAATATCTGGTTGGACAAATAGTTCCCTTGGTCTTAATCCATAAGTCGCCAACATTCCATATACCCAACGCCACATTTCCCAGGTGTCTATCTCATCACTAATATTTGTATTTTTGCGGCTGAGGGCGAATTTTTCAAAAAGGTCAAAAGCAGATATGATTTTTTCATCTTCAGGAATTTCTCGATAAGCAGGAGTGACATGATCTCGTTTAACATCAAGTTGAAATCCTAAATTAAAGGTTTTAATCAAAACAGAACTTACCGCAATCAGTTCATTTTTTTTATTACCCTGAAATGAATTAATAACTTCCTCAAAATTTTCTTTTGTCGCTAAATGGGTAAGAGTCAAATTTCTTTTAATCACAGATATATAGTTAGCAAAAGTATTTTGACTAGTGATAGTTTTCTGACGGGTTTGATAATATTTTTCGTCAAATGTATCTAATAATTCCCCAATTGTTTTGATTTCTTGCTTTTCTCTCGATTTAATTCCTAAATACTTCTCATTCCACTCAAAAGTATGACGAGCAATTAATTTACCCAATTCATAACTTTCTTCAATTGCTGTTTTTAATCCCTCTAAATTTGCGGGTATTCCTAGAGATAAATCATACTGCTTTTTTGTCTTACCTAAACTGTAATCTCCTGGTTTTAAAGGTAAGGTAGCTCGTAATTGGAGAGAATTGCCAGTTTGTTTAATACTAACTCTTATTCTCTCTCTTTTTAAATTATTATTAGCTGCAATTAACTTCTGTTCAAAAACTGCTTGATACTGTAATTCCGTTGCCTTTATTTTCGCCATTGTTCCTCTATAGCTGCCATCTGTGGTGTTCTGCGGCTCAAAGTCTGCAAACATATCTGCGAACCAGTCCCTTGAGTCTGCATTTGCATCCTCATGTAGAGATGGGGGATAGGTTTCCGATATTACAGTACAGCTATTTTCAGGTAAATAGACCACAAACCGACCTCTCTCCAAACCTCTCTCCTGCAAGGAGAGAGGCTTTGATTTACCCCCCTTCCAGCAACAAAGGTTTTTCTTTTTCCCTCTCCTCTTAGGAGAGGGTTAGGGAGAGGTAGGGAAGGGGCTGGGGATTAGGTCTAATAATAGTAGTTCAAATACAAGAAAACTGCTGTAAGTGTTAGGGATAAAAATTACCTTGACTCATAGAACCTCGCGGTAAGTGGGAAACTCAGCGGCTTTAGCCCTGAGAGGAAAACGGCACGTGCGATTAAAATCGCTGTGGTTTTTGTGGTACAATTAAATTACGAGTAGAAATAACTATCTACGTGTTGAAGCATCCTAGTATCGGAGAAATCCCGGCTCCCCTGAAACAACGGTTAGGTTTAAGTCCTAACGACAGTATGACGAGCAAGGAGCAAACAAAGGCAGGTTGCGGAGCGTACCGCGTTTTGGCTTAGTGATGGACTCCGAAAGTATTAGAAACAAAAAAGTAGATAGAAACCTAAGCTTGACTTAGAGTGACTAAGTAGACGAAGTTTGACGGTCGTAGCGAAAGTTTTACTCTGTCCGCAGAATCTCAGTGTCTTTAGAGGGTGTTTGAAAAGTCCCTCATGGTGTATCAAATATTTTCAGATCCCCCTAAATCCCCCTTAAAAAGGGGGACTTTGACTCTAGTTCCCCCCTTGCTAAGGGGGGTTAGGGGGGATCTGTAAGTGCCTAAAATCACAACCTAAAACTTTTCAAACAACCTCTTAGACATGAGAGTGTCAATCCCTAAATATTCCCTTATTTATAAAAGCTGAAATGGTGAAAATAAAATGTTCTGATTGAGCAAAATTACTTTAAAAATAAGTTACTCAGGAACATTTACAGCATATCACCTGTTGTCATAGCAGTTATATGGTGCCTGGTGGTGTGATGTGCGCCCCCACTTTAACTGATATTACCCGCGCCTGGGCAATTTTGGAATATTTCCGCACCAATTGGTTAGAACCAGTTTGGTTAGGTTGTTCTTTAGAAAGATATGAAGAAATTCAATCCTATGAAGACTTTCAAAAGTGGTTAAATGAAGATGTTAAACATCGAGAATCTGACTTGGGTTTATATTGGCGCATGGGGTTAGATATCGGTTTAGATCGATATGGTGCTGGTGTGGGTAAATATGTGACTTGGGGTTATATTCCCCATGAAGATAAATATAATCATCCCACCATTGAAGGACGTAACGCTGCTGTGATTATGAAAAGCGGTGTTTATGATAGCTTCACGGATACTCATGCCTTGATGAATCAAGCATTTGCCCGTGAGAATTTAACCCATTCTTGGTATGATGAGGGTACAGAAGATTGGCATCCAAGCGATCGCACTACTAACCCAATTAATAACAACCAAAAAGACTTTACTGGGGCATATTCTTGGTCAAGTGCTGTCCTTCACCAAGACTTAGGACGTTTAGAAGCCGGACCCCTAGCCCGTCAATTAGTTGCCGGGGGAAATCATGGGGAATCTTGGCAACATTATGACCCATTTATTCTCGACACATTCAAGCAAATGGGTGGTGCTAGTGTTCATCTTCGGCAATTAGGAAGAGTTCACGAAATAGTTAAACTATATCGCCAAGCTGAACGCTGTTTAAGAGAGTTCAAATTAAACGATCCTTGGTATATTAAACCAGAAGAAAAAGATGGTAAAGGTTGGGGTGCAACGGAAGCCGCTAGAGGTGCATTATGTCACTGGGTAGAAATCGAAAAAGGTAAAATTAAGAATTATCAAGTTATCGCTCCCGGTACTTGGAATATCGGACCCCGTGACGGTGAAGGACAACTCGGACCAATCGAAAAAGCATTAATTGGAACACCAATTCAAGACCCTAAAGACCCCGTAGAAGTGGGTCATGTCGCCCGTTCTTTTGATTCATGTTTAGTGTGTACTGTTCACGCCCATGACGCGAAAACTGGGGAAGAATTAGCTCGTTTTAGAACAGCTTAATTTATGTTACTTAAGATCCCCGATTTCTTCAAGAAGTCGGGGATCTATTTTTCGATAAGTCAGGGTTCTATATAATTGTTATGTGCAGTACAAAAGTTCCCAAATCAGTGGGTTAGTCTGAATTTTAAGGAATAATTGATAATTCCTAATTATCAGATGAAGAATTATCAATTAGGAATTACTAAATACTAAAAATGGTAACTAATTGTGTCTAATTTAGAACTACATCAATATCTTCCTCAACTTCCTGAAGCTGCATTGCAAGAATTTATAGAATGGTGTATGTTGGATCAGTCAACAGCCGCAGGATTAGAATTTAAACCCGATCAAAGTAAGTTAAAGAATTTAGCACCAGCGGATTATTCTAAGCAATTAGTTGACCAATTTATGAAGGTAAGACCTGACCCCATTAGAGCAGGTTTGGTGGCTGTAATTGCAGGGAAACAAGCCGATAAACACGAATTAACAGGTTTAGCTGCTGTGGTTGATTTTGTTTCTCTTTATGTTAAGTATTTAATTCCTAAAGATGGTAGTAATCCAGAAGAAGCTGATGCAATTTTAGCTAAAGCATCACAACATCAATATGAGCAACTTGTGGAAATTGCTAAAAAACATGGTGTGAGTGTATAGATTTGTAGGGTGGGTAATTCCCACCCAGAAAAACGCGGAAGTTAAAGTGATTTTTAGGTAAGTGAATTATAAACTTTTGTCTGAATCAGGATTTACAGGATTTAAGGATTTACAGGATGTTTATTGTTAATATTAGAAATGGGAATTTATGTACTTAACATGAATAAATCGTCAATAAATAATCCTGTTAATCCTTTAATCTTGAGCATCCTGATTCTGACAATATGAGACTGGGAATTCATTCCCAGCGGTTGCTAAAGATGAAATTTTGGGAAAGCATCATAAAAATATAGTCGGCTTGAGCCGACTTTCGCTATGAGACTGGGAATTCATTCCCTGGCGGTTGCTAAAGATGAAATTTTGGGGAAACATCATAAAAATAAATGTTGGGTTTCCTTACCTCAACCCAACCTACTCTTCTACATCAAACCAAACAGGGGAAATATCATCAACCTGCCCATTATAATTAATCGTAATTTCCTGCCCTTCCCAAATATATTGATGAGCAACAATATCAATTACATTTTTAGCAAAATTCTTAATATAAACCGCATTGGGATGATAAGAATGATTAAAAAGAGAAGCAAAACCTAAACCTATTGCCCCGCTTTCTCCATGCCAACCAAAATAATAATTTAATAACACCGTTTTAGTAATTAACTTAACTTGCTGTTTAGGAATAACAATCACAGCGGCTCTTTCAATTAAATCTCCTGTAGCAAAATCTTGCTGGGCAAATATCCCTCTACCTTTAGTATCTGTATCACGAAATACTAGCATATTGCAATTATATCTGATGGGTAAGAATGATTTTTGACTAACCACTACAGATAAACGCAGAGAAAATAAACATCAGATCCCCGACTTCTGAGCATTGCTTGATAGTTTATGGAGACGATTACACAAGAAGTCGGGGATCTTGTGCGCTATAGCTACTATAAAGTCAATGATCAAAGATGTAGTCAAAATTTCCGTAAATTTTAATTTTTTGTGCAAAGTTGATAATATTCATGTTATTATAAATATCCCATGCTAACTATCATTGGTTGTGGCAATCTGAATCGGAATGATGATGCTGTCGGCGTAATTATCGCCCAACGTTTACAGCAATATCTCGCCCAAAATCCTCACTCCAACATCCGCATTTTCGATAGTGGAACTGCGGGCATGGAAGTGATGTTTCAAGCGAGAGGTAGCGAAAAATTAATTATTCTTGATGCTAGTTGCACAGGTTCAGAACCAGGTGCTATATTTAAAGTCCCAGGGAAAGAACTAGAAGCACTGCCCGAACCTAGTTACAACTTACATGATTTTCGTTGGGATCATGCCTTGGCTGCTGGGAGAAAAATCTTTTTAGATGATTTTCCCCAAGAGGTGACAGTCTATTTAATTGAAGCTGCAAATCTGGATTTTGGACTGGAATTAAGTCCTGTTGTTCAACGTTCTGCTGATTTAGTTTTTGCCGAACTAATTACAGTTATCCAACAGAATGTGATGGCTTAATCAACAATCTCAAATCCCCAATTGCATCAGATCCAATCACGATAAACTGGCAACTCATCTACTCTCATTTCAAAAGGTACAGTTTGACTATCGGGAGGACAAACCCGGATTTTGGCACTGCTAACAATGCCATAAAGAACATTTGCCATAGGGACAATTTGTTGCAAAATTTGCCAGTTAGTAACTTGGTCAGGGCATTCAATTACTAAAGTCAAAATACTCGCATGAGTTGTGGCATACCAACGACAATTAGACAACAAACTATGAATAATGCGATCGCATCCTTCATAAAAGTATTTGCTAATTGAATGCTCCAATTGTTGTCGAAGCATAATATCTGCTGATGTTGGCTGTATAGGGTGCTTATCATCAGCATGGAATTGATGTTCTCTTCTCGCCATTTCCAGTTATTTTCCTATTTATTTACCAATTGCCATTGCATACAATACGTCCTTATTGGTTTCTAGAAAGGCTTGGGTTTCATCATCATAGAAAGCACCAATACCACTACAATCTATTCCCCAATAGTTGCTAAATAAATACACTCTCTGTCCGACAAATCCGGCTAATTGCATAGCCGTTTGATAACTCAAATAGTCGGACACCTATTCCAAACGTTCTCCAAAAACCGTTCTCGGTCAGAATTAAATTGAGGATGTTCTAGCTGCTGCTGGTGACTAGGCTGTAAAGACGTTGTTTGATAGGCATCTTCAACACATTGATTAACTTGAAAATAGTCAGTACCACAGACAAAAGGAATAGGTAGCCTTAAGCGTCTGACTGGTTTTTCTTGCGCTTCTGGTGATATCACACAACTAGTAATAAACTCCTTATTCTCAAATCCCAAATCTGCATTGAGAATAAGTTTATCAAAATCAAAGCCTAGTTGTATGTTGTTTTCATGAAGATATGCAAAAAGCAGCGATAGCACCTAAATGGTGTCCGCTATCCAACAAACAATATCTCAAACTCCTGTCTTGATATTTCCAGCTAGACCTATGATAAACACAACTAACTAAAAAGATGAATCCGTTAATACATTTATTTGGTATAACATAATTATCCAATCCATCATCGCCTAATTCATAAATTAAGGTCAGACAATTATTCTCAACTTCTATATGGTAGATGCCATTTATTATGCCTTCTAACCCACGTATTTGTACATAAATTCCTGTCGGGTATAAAGCCCCCGCAGACGGATTTACCCGCAATTTATAGGGACTATATTGATATATCTTTTCTCAAGTAATAGCACTGGTTAACCACAAAAAAGTATGAATAGGATTATTGCGATTTAATTGCAGCCGGCGATAAAAATGAGGATAAACTTTAAAAGAAGTTGGTTGTGTAGCGGCATCTACATAATTAGGATAGACTAAAATTCATACCCTTAATCAGCAACGCCAGTTTTCAGCAACAGGAATGGTAATCAACTTATTTGTCAAATTGCAAAATTCTGTACTATAATAAAAGTGTGAAGTACATGGGGCTTTAACGGTTTCGACAGGTTGGCGAAAGCTACTCTGTGATTCAGGTCGAGAGCGAGTCATCTCTCGCAAATCAAAGACTCAAAAAAAAAGTAAATGCGAACAATATCGTAAAATTTGCTCGTCGGGAAGCTCTAGTAGCTGCCTAAGAAACCTCTAATAGGTTCGAGCGTCTTTAATTTGACTCCGTTAAGGATTAAAGACCTAACCCCCAACGGATGCTCCAACAAGCGTTCTCTGGTTGGCTTGAAGGCTAAGATTAAATCAGAGCATCCTACGTTCGGGATAATGAACGATTCCCGCCTTGAGGGTCAGAGAGGCTAAACCTGTGAACGAGTGGAGGGTTAATACCCAATTTGGACATGGGTTCGACTCCCATAAGCTCCATTTTCAATTTTCAATAATTTTTAAGCCCGCTAAACACTTTGATGTTAGGCGGGCTTTTTGCTATTTGGGGGATTTCTCAACATGGATATCCCGTTCCCAAATTATTTATTAGTACGGGATAGCGCTGATAGTTAGGCTTGCTTTAAAGCATCGCGTTTTTTCCGATCTGCTGTCAAAATATCTGCCATGACTATGAGTGCTTGCGCCATTTTTTCCAGGTTAGAACTGTATAGTTCTAAATCTTTGATGAGTTTATCTTCAGAGATATGTAACCCGTTAGAGATTGCTTTTAGTGCTTCAGCCCTTTGCTCATCTTTTTTGACAAGTTCAGGATCTGACTGGACTAATAATGCAAATAAACCAACGCCAAATAAACGACTATATTTAAAGTTGGAATTTGCGGCCACCGCTTCTAGTTGCTTTTGCAAATCTGCATCTTGATTGAGGGGACTTGCTTGACTTAAACTAGCAATCAAATCCTTAGCTGGTAAACTGGCAGCTAAAGCTTGCAATCTGGAGGCATCTTGTCGGTAGCTCTGGGGGTCTTGTTCCACAGCCTGACAGATTGCTCGGAAAATTGACTCTTTGTCCTGTTCTGGTTGGTAGCCATCCATGAAGCGGTCAAAAGTTGTGACAACGCCCAAGGCATAAATCGCATCGTAGCTAAAATCAACATTGACTGATAGTAGGTGCATTTCTACCATCAACTCTTCCACTACCCGGCGGTAAATAGTATTAATCGGCCTGGTATGAAGAGTGTAAAAGGTTCTTTTTGTATCAGATACTGTACGGACGTTATTCACAAAGAAAATTTTAGTAAAGACGTATTCCTGTTATCTAGTATGAACTAATCAGAGCTAATTAGCGAAAGTCAGATCAAAAAGGAGTTGATAAATCCTATGGACCAGTGAAAATCTGGTGCCGAGTCTCTAAAACCTGTTTTTCCGTCTCAAAGATTTCAAATACAGTATCCATCATTGTGACTTCAAACACCAGCTTGGCTTCTGGATGAACATTACAAATCCGAAAACTACCATTAACCCTATCAGCTTCACGCATCCCAGCTAATAAAGAAGTCAGCCCAGAACTATCAATAAAATTTACTTGGCCGAGATTGACAACAACATGAGGACTGTGTTTAGAAATACATTCCTGTAGCTTGAGACGAAATTGCCAAGCAGTAGTAATATCTAAGCGACCAGCGGGTGTCAATACCATAACGGTATGACCGTCTTCAGTTGTAAAGGTTTTTTGATCTATATTAATCACTGAACCGATACTTTTTTGCTAAGATTTGCTAATCAACACACTCACAAAGTCAGGAACTATCAATCCATATACAGAGGATGATACCTCATCCTTAGTGTAACTTAAATTCATAGTATTTGACGAAAATAACTGAGGATTGGGGATGGGGGATGGGGAAGAAAAATATTCTCCTCTGCACCTCTGCTCCCCTGTACCTCTGCTTATGCTTGACTTGGTTTCCAGTTTATCCAATCTTGCGGTTTTAGAAAAGTCTCATACAACTCAGCTTCAGGAGAATTAGGTTCTGGTTTGTAGCCATATTCCCAACGAACTAAAGGTGGTAGAGACATGAGAATTGATTCTGTGCGGCCGTTGGTTTGCAGTCCAAAAATTGTCCCTCGGTCATAAACCAAGTTAAATTCTACATATCTACCACGACGGTATAATTGGAAATTACGTTGGCGATCGCCGTATTCCATCCCCTGTCGGCGTTCCGCAATTGGCGCATAAGCAGGTAAAAATGCCCCAGCACAGTCTTGAACTAAAGCAAATATATCTTCCCAACTCCGTGACGGTAATTGACCTACCTGATTACTATAAATAGCTGCGTCCCCATGAGGATCCGGGCCGCGATAGATAGAACCTTGACCATCTTGGTAATCTAAAAATAAACCACCAATTCCTCGTGTTTCATCCCGATGTTTCAGATAAAAATATTCATCGCACCACCGCTTAAACACAGGATAATACTCAGGATGGTGTTGATCACAAGCTTGTTTAAAAGTGTTATGAAAATGTTTTGCATCTTCAGCAAAGGGGTAATAAGGTGTTAAATCCGCACCTCCACCAAACCACCAAACTGGACCTGCTTCAAAATAGCGGTAATTTAAATGGACTGTAGGTACATAAGGATTTCGTGGGTGCAACACCAAAGAAGTACCCGTTGCATAAAATCCATGTCCTGCTGCTTCTGGACGTTGGGCTAAAATTGAAGGAGGTAAATGAGAACCCCAAACTTCAGAAAAATTTACCCCTGCTTGTTCAAAGATCGCCCCATCCCGCAGGACACGCGATCGCCCACCACCCCCTTCTGGACGCTGCCAACTATCTTCCTGAAACGTCCCCAGACCATCTAATTTCTCTAAACCTTGGGTAATTTCATCCTGCAGATTCTGCATAAACTGACTGACTCTAGCCTGGGCATTCACACCAGGGAGAACATCAGATGAATCTTTTGAGATAGTGGGGGTTTGCGCGTTGGTTAACATAGATTCCCGAACCTAAAATTACAATTTCTAAACAATTACAAATTTTTGTTGTCAAAACTTCTCAGCAGCGAAAGTCACAAATCCGGCTTAATCTGCCAAAGAAGTTTGCTATTATCCGTCAAAACACCTTTAAATATCCATTGGCACGGAATTTACTCCAACTTACACATATCATATCTAAAGACCCGTTTTCACAGTTATAGAAATAATCTTATTATTCTCAATACCTTCGCCATTTTTTGCTTTGTTGGATTAAGCGACAGCGCAACAAATACGCATTTGTGGGGTTATGGCTTTGCCACACTATGGCTAACGCCTCCGTACCATTTGCCGTGCGAATGTAACCGTTTCCCAACCCAACCTTTTCAGATATGATCCAATTATGTATAAACAATTGATCAAACCAATTATCTTTGTAGTTACCAGCATAGTAACTGTCTTGCCACAGGTAAGTATTGCTGCACCAAAAGGGTTTCAATCCCCCAGTGGTAATATGTTTTGTGAGCTAATTCCAGGAGCAAAGAATAGTTTAAGGTGTGAAATCAATACTTCGCTAAAACCCAAACCGCCTCAACCTTACCCTGGATATTGCGGGTTTGATTGGGGAATGGGTTTTTTGTTACCTGCTGATGCTAGACCAGAAATTTTGTGTATTAGTGATACTGTCGCTGATAAAAATAAACCCGTTTTGGCTTATGGACGGACTTGGAACAATGGTGGTTTTAAGTGTGTTTCCCAAAAAACTGGTTTAACTTGTACTAATAGTAATGGGATTGGCTTTTTTCTCAGTCGGGAAAAATGGCGAGTATTAGGTCTTTCTAGACCTTAGTTACAAATCTGCCGCTTTTGAAAACCCTTAGCTTGTCCGTAATACACGGTTTTAAACTTCACCTGATTTGTCCCAGGATTGTAGAGAGTATATGTTGCTTCTCCTGGAGTCCGTCCTACATTTCCCACACCAATCACTTGACGAGGGTTAATATTGACAGTTTGTGGAGACAATTGATGATCAAGAGTAGTGATTTCACTGCTAATAGAACCAGCTTGTAACTGATACTGAAAAGTTAACCCAGAACGACCACAAAATAGGTTATTTGCTTGCATTCTTGATAATCTATCTAGCATTTGAATAGGGAGAGTATCGGGAGTAAGTTCATCATTTACACCTGCTGTCGAACCGTGTATTAATAAACAATCTAATTCAAAAAAACCAAAATCCAAGTTTCTCAACCATTGTACTGTCTGACGGGAAACACAATCCCACAACATCTGCACAGTATCACCACCATATTTTGCCAGTAATTCCGGTGCGTCTCCAGTCGGACCTAAACCATGTAAAATCAAACACTGTTCTTCCCACCATCCCTTACAAACCATTGGTTCTAATTCACCCCGTCGCGGTGATTTTACCCTTTCCACTAACTGTTCACATTCTCGCCTTGGACCGACTAAATCACCGATAATATATAATACCTCTATGTAACGGCTTTGCAGCTTAATATCAGCTATCACAGCTTCATAGGCTGGCAAATTTCCTTCAATTCCACTCAATATTGCCCACATAGTCAATTTTGGATTTTAGATTTTAGATTTTGGATTAGTTCTTTTATCTGGTACAAACATGAGTTGGATCTTCTGCCCGTTCAGCATACTCTAAGCCATGCGCTAAACGCCAAGCAAAGATTTCTGGTAATCCCTTTTCGATAATTGCTGCACAGGTTTTTTGATAATCATAGGTAACTTCCCGCAAAGTTACCCCTTGAGTATCAGTTTCATAAATTACATAAGTTGCATTTGGTCGTCCATGTCGAGGTTCTCCAACAGAACCAACATTAACAATCTTTTTCAGCGCAGATGAAAAGTTAATTTTCCGTGATTCTGCTGGATTATTAACCTGAACTTGTAACTCACCAGCATTAAGATTACGAGTATAGGGAACGTGAGTATGTCCACAAAATAGCACATCTGCACCTGTGGAAAGTACCCTTTCTAAAGCGACAAAAGCATCCAATTCAGGTAATAAATATTCATGGTTGCTATGGGGACTACCGTGAACAAAGGCTAAGTTTTGCCATTGGAGACTATGGGGTAAATTGGCCAAAAATTCCCGGTTTTCCGGGTGGATTTCCTGATTTGTCCATTGGTGAGCCTTTAGTCCTCTTTTTTCTGCCAATATTGAAGGATAACTACAATCACAAGCATTCAATCCTTCCACAATATCTTTATCCCAACAACCAGCGCAGGTAGGAATATCCAAGGAGCGAATTTGGTTAATTACCGCATTAGGGTGGGGTCCATATCCCACTAAATCACCAACACAAAATATTTTTTCAGCTTTTTGATTGTCAATATCTAATAATACAGCATCTAAGGCTTCGTAATTACCATGAATACATGACATGACAGCTATTTTCATACTTGTTGACCTTCTAATAAAATTTGTTGTACTTGTTGTTGATATTGAAAAATCATGGACTCAGATAAACAGCAATCTGATAATGTTGCTTTTAAAGCGGTTTCATTTAAGTTTTTTCCGGCTATTTCTATGCCACTAAATCGCTGAGGTCTACCTTCTAAATACCTTGGTACGTTTAATTCTAAAAAGTCTGTTTGGGGAACACCAGAGACAAAATCACAGGAAAGAGAACGTCCATCATTAACATCGAAAATTGCCTTAGCACGGGTAACAATCCCATAAGCGCCGTGAGTTATTTCATACCAAAATTCATCTAAACTATTTTCATCAATTACTTGCCCCGTAGTTTCTACCCGCCATAAATTTTCTACAATTATAGTTGGAACTGGTGCGCCATAGATAATTTCATCTGCCCAACTATCATATTCAGAGTTTTTTAACTCCTCTGGAATAATTGCTATAGCGTGGTAAGTGAGATGATCTAATATTTTTGATATCCTATTTAACTCTAGATAAGAACCTAATTCAACATAAACACTATCTGCTGTGGGAATGTGATATAGAAATTCAATTTCTTGACCATCACCAAATATTTTCAGATCAGGAAATTCAGTAGCTATTTTAGTTTGATCAATGGGAATATTCCCCGTTCCTGGAGAAAAATAAATTACTTTTTCAATAGATTTAATATCTCGAATTTGTTGACAGATCCAGGTAGTTTTTCCAGATCCAAATAATCCAGCGACAACGGTAATAATTGGTAAAGTCATAATCAATATAAATTATAATTTATGAGGTAAAATTCCCACAGAATTAAAAAAACAACTTCTTACTCCAGTATGACAGGCAATATCACCAACTTGCTCAATTTTGATGAGAATTGTATCACCATCACAATCATAAAAAAGCTCTTTTACCTTTTGAATATGTGTAGATGTTGCCCCCTTATGCCACAACTGAGAACGGGAACGACTCCAATAATAAACTTCACCTGTAGCCAGGGTTTTTTGAATTGATTCTGCATTCATCCAAGCCATCATTAAAACAGTACCATCGAGATAATCTTGAGCTATAGCTGGAATTAACCCTTGCTCATTAAATTTCAAATTTCCAATCATGATAACTTATCCCTTTTTATCTGCGTTTATCTGCGTTTATCTGCGTTCAAATATCAATATAATGTAGAGATAAAAAATCTCTTATCTCTACATCACACAAAGCCTATTTAAAATTAGCACTGTGGCGAATTAAATTCATAAATTCTTCACGAGTGCGTGCGTCTTCAGAAAACACACCACGCATAGCACTGGTAACAGTCCAAGAACCTGGTTTTTGCACTCCTCTCATCACCATACACATATGAGTTGCTTCAATTACCACTGCAACCCCTTGAGGTTTGAGTAAACCTTGCAGTGCATTAGCAATTTGTAAAGTCAGCCGTTCTTGCACTTGTAAACGTCGAGCATACATTTCACAAATGCGGGCAATTTTTGATAATCCTATGACTTTACCATTAGGAATATAAGCGATATGAGCGCGGCCAATGATTGGTAATATGTGGTGTTCACAGGAACTGAAAAGATCAATATCCCGGACTAAAACCATTTCATTTGCATCTTCTGTAAATACTGCTCCATTTAGCAGTTCATCTATAGATTGATCATATCCACTTGTAAGAAATTTTAACGCTTTAACAACTCTTTTGGGAGTATCTTTTAATCCCTCACGGTCTGGATTTTCTCCCAATCCAATCAACAAAGTGCGTACAGCTTGTCTCATATCAGCTTCTGTTACAGTTGGTAATTCTTGCTGATATAAGGATGAAATGTCAGCAGTAGAATTTAGCTCTGGACGAATAGATAAAGTCATTTTTTTAGGTTAATTGGGATGATTTATGAGCAAAGTTAATAGTTTCATAAACTATATCTATAAATAGCTATTAACTAAATTTGATTTGATGAATTTGAGAATTAATGAAGACTTTTAAACTAAAATAACAAACATTCGTTAAGTTTTGTATGAATCTCACTAGCCTCCAATTTTCTACCAATAAAAACTACCTGATTTTTAGGTTGATTAGGCCATTCGTCAGCGTGCAAAGTGTAACGAGGTCCACTGAGTTGAAAGATATGACGCAACTCACTATCACTAAACCATAAAATTCCTTTAGCACGAAATACATTTTTCGGTATTTCTTCAGTCAAAAAATGCTCAAATTTATGGACATTAAATGGTTTATTACTTTGGAAAGAAATTGAAACAAACCCATCATTATCTAAATGATCGGAGTGATGATGATGTTCATGTTTATGGTCATGTTTATGGTCATGTTCATGTTCATGTTCATGTTCATGTTCATGGTTATGACGATCTTCATCATCAGTGACAATATACTTATGTATTGGTGTTAAACTCACATCTAAAATCAATGGTAAAGCAACTTCACCATATTGAGTATGTAAAATTTTCGCTCCGCTTTTGACATCATGGATAAAATCTTCTAATTCTTGTATTTTTTCTGGCTTCACAAGGTCTATTTTATTGAGGAGAATAATATCTCCATAGGTAATCTGTCTTAAAGCTGCTTCACTATCGAAATGTTTTTCATCAAAGGCTTCAGCATCTACCACTGTAATAATTGAATCTAGGTTAGTTAAATCCCTCAATTCTGTTCCCAGAAAAGTTAAAATGATTGGTAAAGGATCAGCAACACCTGTAGTTTCAATAACTAGATAATCAATGGGATCTTCTCTTTCTAGAACTCGATAAACTGCATCAACTAAACCATCATTAATTGTACAACATATACAGCCATTACTAAGTTCCATCATAGCTTCATCTACAGAAATTAGTAATTGACTATCAATGTTAATATCACCAAACTCATTGACGAGGACAGCGACTTTTAAATCTTGTTTGTTTTGAAGAATCTGATTTAAAAGCGTAGTTTTACCACTTCCTAAAAACCCTGTAATTATACTTACTGGCATTCCGCGTTTGGGTATTTCAGGAATTGCATTTTTTGCGTTTAAACTGATTGTATTCATCTGAAAATCTGGGTTTTACTTGACAAAAAAAGTACGGTAAAAGTGAATTTTTAAGACAAGTTTTTCCTTGTCATACTGAATAAACTGACCATAGCTAACAAAAATGATAACCGTTATCAAGTTAACACAAAAAAAGTCTGAATGTAAATGATTTTGTCATTTATTTGCCAAAAAATCTTTGCCACTTCCTGAATAGAACCTTAACTCAACATCAAAGCCACTTCTTTGGCAAAATAAGTTAAAATTAAATCAGCACCAGCCCGCTTCATACTGGTTAAAGTCTCTAAAATCACCTTTTTCTCATCAATCCAACCATATTGAGCAGCCGCTTTAATCATGGCGTATTCACCACTCACGTTATAAGCTGCGACTGGTAAATTTGTAGCTGCTTTTACCTGACAGATTATATCTAGATAAGCTAATGCGGGTTTGACCATAATGATGTCTGCACCTTCAGCAATATCCAATTCAATTTCCTTTAAAGCTTCTTTCGCGTTAGCTGCGTCCATTTGATAGGTTTTTTTATCGCCAAATTTGGGGGCAGAATCCAAAGCATCCCGGAATGGTCCATAATAGGCAGAGGCATATTTTGCGGAGTATGCCAAAATCCCTACATTGATATAACCTTCAGCATCTAAAGCCGTGCGAATTTCCCCAATTCTACCATCCATCATATCAGAAGGGGCAACAAAATCAGTTCCCGCTTCTGCTTGGGAAAGTGCCATTTTTACTAACACTTCTAAAGTTGGATCATTGAGAATTTTGCCATTTTCATCAACCAAACCATCATGACCATGAGTAGTAAAAGGGTCAAGAGCTACATCAGTAATAATCAAGATTTCCGGGACTGCTTTTTTAATAGCTTTAACAGTTTCCTGGATTAATCCCTCTGGGTTGTAGCTTTCTGTACCTGTGTCGTCCTTTTTATCTTCTGGGATAACCGGGAAAAGCGCAACAGCATTAATTCCTAACTGTGACACTTCCGCAATTGCTTCCAGGAGTAAATCTAGAGAATAGCGATAACATCCTGGCATAGAAGCAATTTCTACTTTTTCTTCTTCCCCCTCCATAACAAACATGGGATAAATCAGATCATCCACACTTAAAGTAGTTTCCCGTACCATTTTCCGTAAAGTTTCAGTCCGACGGAGACGACGAGGACGCTGAGAAAGATGCAAGAGGTTATCCGTAGACGAGTTTTCAGACGACATAATATAACTCACCAAAAATGATAATCATTATTATAAATCATCTTGTACAAAACCCAAAAACTGCCCGAAAATGGCCAAGAAAAAATCCGCATGAAGACGGCTGAACAAAGATTCTAGTCCAACTTTCACCAAAAATACAAAATATAACTCTTCCTTTGCGCCTTTGCGCCTTCGCGTGAGATAAAAAATTTAGACTCCCGATCAAAAAAACCGGGAATCATCTCCACTAAGGAACATCAATCGGAATCAAACCATTTTCCGGCACATAACCAGAAAAACAACCATCATCAGAAGACACCAAAATCAACCGCAGAGGATAATCTGGAGGGACTTGCAAATCAGCCCAGGGTACTGCTATTTCTAAACAAGAACCTAACGCAACTTGGGCGCGAGTAGCACGAGGATACCATAAATGATCGTCTCCTGCTGCTCGAAACTGCACAGATTGACTGAGTAAATTCACTTCTAAATGATGGTGAAATAGATAATTTAAAGGTGCGCTGTCCGGTACTTCTGCTAGAGGTATGGAACTATTCACCATTGTTCTATCTGGATAATACCAAAGTAGGTGTAAATCTGGTGGTAAATCCTGACCGGGAACAGCGCCAGTTTTAAAATCTACTCGCACATAAAAATTCAAATGGTCTACCCCATACCATAAACGTTGAATAGTGCTGCTATTGTGCATTGTTCCCCTTGCACCACCAACTTCAATGCGTCCGGCTTTATCCCAATCCTGTTCATCACCTTTACCATCTATGATCGGATGAATAAAGCCTTGTGGTTTATGGTCTGCACGGGCTTCATGGATTTCCAGCGGAGTGTGCAGATATGGGGGTATGGGTTCATTTAAGGCTTTGTAAATGCCATAGAGATGTTCCCGAAATAATTGGTCAAAAATGGCATCTTGATTGGAAGAATGTCCTTCTCCAAACCACCAAAACCAGTCTGAACCTTCAGCAGCGTATAATGCTTCCCAAGCTGCGGGATTGTTTTCTTCTGTGGCTTCGGGATGATTTGCTAAGACTTGTCTGGCTGCGGTGAGATAGTCCCAGGCGCGGTTTTTAACTGGATCGCCGATCCATGTGGTAAAATTGCCATCTACCCAAGAACCGCTATGGAGTTGTGCAGCGGGAATAGTTGCGGTGGGTGGGTGTTTTTCAATGAATTCGGAAACAGTGACAAGTTTGATATTGGATTGATTACTCAAACTTTCGTATAATGTTTCTAGGAATTCTTTCCCATCTTGGGGATAAAATTCCCAACAATTTTCCCCATCTAGGGCAATTGTAACTAACCAAGGTTGATCGTCGTTACTTTCTTTTTGTTGTTTAGCAATAGCTTGCAAATGTCCCACTAAATCTGCTGCGGCTTTTTTTGCTGGCATAGACCCGTAGGTAAAGCCAATTAAATCTGATAGTCTATGATCACGGAAAACAATCGCCACTTCACCTGCTGGAGTTTGCAGACGATAGGGACGATAAAGTAATTCTGGTTCTTGGACATTTCCCGCAGCGTCACGATGAAAAAAGTGTTTTAATGACCAACCTAAAACGGCTTCATCTGAACAAATCCATTTAAAGCCTTGTTTAATAATATACGGTAAGATTTCTGGACTAACGGACTGTTCGGAAGGCCATAAACCTCTAGGATCTTGTCCAAACCTATCTATATATAAATCCCAGGATTTTTGTAAATGTCGAGGAATATCTTCCACCCACTGAAACCGCTGTTTAGGTAATGTCATTTGTGGCACAGCTACCCGTCCGGCGTTAGTATCAGCCAATAAAGGTAAAATCGGGTGAGTGTAGGGAGTCGTGGTAACTTCTAATTGTCCACTGTCCTGCATTTTCCGATGTTGGGGAATAATCTGGCTGAGAATTTGCCGTTGTTTGGAATAAATGCGCTGGCGATCGCCTAAACTAAAATTACGTCCTTGTGCTAACCATGCAGCAATTTCTGGATCATTCCAGAATAAAGGATCAATCCAAGCTAAATTATGCCAAGCTAATAAATCACCATAATCTGACAACTGCCAATTTGCTAAACACCAACTTTGTCCTTGTTCCTGTCTTTGATAATATAATTCGGCATAACGAGGATGAGGATCAATCAAAGTATGATGGTTAGCATCAAAGAAATGTTGAACAATAAACTCCTTTTGTTCACGAGTCAACTTTTCTACCGGCGTTAAACTAGCAGTTAAATAAGGGTCAAAAGCCGTACCTGCAACATAATCTTCTATTTGCAAGATTAATGAAGGCACTAAATTCACAGTTTGGTGCAACTTAGGATACTTCTCTAACAATAATACTAAATCCAAATAATCCTTAGTTCCATGTAACCGTACCCAAGGCAAGCGATATTGCTGACTAGTCACCAAAGAACTACCATTTTCAGGAGACTTGTACAACGGTTGATGTTGATGCCAGATAACCGCAACGTGCAAAGGATGAGACATAGAGTTTTTTAAAGAATAGGGAACAGGGAAGAGGTAGGGAAGGTATAGGAAGGTAGGGGAGGTAGGGGAGGTAGGGGAGGTAGGGGAGGTAGGGGAGGTAGGGGAGGTAGGGGAGGTAGGGAGAATATTTATCTTTCCTATTGCTCAGTCCCCAGTCCCAATTACCCAGTCCCCAATCCCCAGTCCCCATTACCAGTGATTTAGATGATTTGTTCTATCTCAGAAATTTCGGGAATCATTTCTTTGAGACGGCGTTCAATTCCCATTCTCAGAGTCATAGTAGAACTAGGACAAGAACCACAAGCACCCTGTAATCGGAGCTTAACAATTGGTCCATCCAATTCTACAATTTCCACGTTACCACCATCAGAAATGAGATAAGGGCGCATCTCGTCTAATACGGTTTCTACATTTTCTAGCGTTAGTTCCATTCTTTTAGACCTGCTTAGTAAATAAATTGGTAATTATCCAAGTTGCTAATTATCTAGTTTAGGCTGGAAATGGATAATTGGTTAGTTGTTAGTAGGGGCGAAGCATTTGGAAGATAAATTATCGGTCATTGCCAAAAATAGTTCTCCAAATGCTTCGCCCGTACAGTTGTTAGCATTTGGAAGATAAATTATCGGTCATTGCCAAAAATAGTTCTCCAAATGCTTCGCCCGTACAGTTGTTAGCATTTGGAAGATAAATTATCGGTCATTGCCAAAAATAGTTCTCCAAATGCTTCGCCCGTACAGTTGTTAGCATTTGGAAGATAAATTATCGGTCATTGCCAAAAATAGTTCTCCAAATGCTTCGCCCGTACAGTTGTTAGCATTTGGAAGATAAATTATCGGTCATTGCCAAAAATAGTTCTCCAAATGCTTCGCCCGTACAGTTGTCAGTTGCAAAAGAATATTTTTCTCCCCTGCCTCTTGCCTCTTGCCTCTTGCCTCTTGCCTCTTGCCTCTTGCCTCTTGCCTATTCCAGTAGCTGAATATGGGAATAAACAAACTCAGTAATTGATTGAGGAGTTGTAGTTTTTCCATCTTCATATTCTGCGACCACCTGCTTCGTTAAAATGTAATGATTACCAAATTTTTGATATGTATCTGTAAATTTGAGAATGCTATTAATATCACCTGTATGCGAGTTACGAAAAACCACATCATAAGCAGAAGGGATATAACCGGAGTCTGTATCTAGGAATTCCCCAGAATTAATCTCCAAAGCCATCCGACTCATTACCCGAACTTCCTGATATATTTTTTGGTTACGGATTTGATAGTGAGAATCAGTATTTTCACTTTTTACAAAAACCGTAACTGCATCTTTTTCGGCTATTTCACCCAAACTAAACTCATGTTGACGGTAAAAACTTTGAAAATCGCTTCTTTGACAGCGGGTAATTATTTCCTGTAACTGAATATCAATTCCGGCTTCTATTTGTTTATCTGCAACTCCTGTAATTTCTACATTCAAGTTACGATTAATCTGAATTTTACCAGTATAAACTTCATCTTCCTGTAACAGTTGCACATCGGCAGCATAACCAGGAAAGTGTTCATCCCAAGTGTAACGACTTTCATAAGCAGTTTGAAATAAAATTTCTGCTGTTGACTGAATTGCCATATCACCACTTTGACTGCGCTTTTCTAACAGTTTAATTCAAGATAACTAAAGTTGGGGATCTTTGGGTTTGAGAGATCCCCTGATTCGCATTCTGACTTTGTTAATTCCTGCTTTCAAGGAAGTTTGTATTTAATTGTAGTTATTAAAAAACAATCCTTGAAAAATAGATTAAGCACCACGTCGTAACGATGCTTCTACTTGTTTAAATTCTGCATCTAGACGTTTTTTCAGCTTTTCAGGAACGGGACGATTAGGATAAGAACTGTAGTGTCCTGCAAGGGAATTTAGGGCTGTTCGCATAGTTGTAAAAGAGCCAAGAGTTGCAACAGAAGTATTCCGCTGGTAGCGAGCCGAAAAGTCATTGATTTTTAGACGGGCTTCTGCTTGAAGGGCGGCTTTATCGGGAGAATCTTGTGGTAATTCTAGGGCTTGTTTCAAAGTATTGACTACAGCTAAGGTATCTTGACGATAATCCCCAGTTAAACTATCTGGACTACCACCACCACAGCCAACCAAACCGACAACTAACACTAAAACTAGAGAAAGCAGACGCGACCAATAGCTTTTCATAAGCATTAAGTAAAAAAACAAGTAAATCAAAATCCATCCTATCTTGGATTGGTATATGGGGGATAGGAGTTAAAACTTAAAACTTCAAGAAAACTCCTACCCATTACCAATCACCCATTACCAATCACCCATTACCCGATACAAAGTATCCCGTTGTTGGTAAGGTCTTTCTAAAGATGCGATCGCCCTTTGTAAAGTTTCCACTTCCATACAAGTCCCACCCACAGCCCCGGCCATGGTGGTAATGTGTTCTTCCATTAACGTGCCACCGATATCATTACAACCCCAATTTAAGGCTTCTGTAGCACCATCTAGCCCTAATTTTACCCAGCTTGGTTGATGATTAGGGATATAATTTCCGAGATAAATTCTGGCTACAGCCGTTAATAACAGGGAATCAGCTAAAACAGGTTGGTCTCTTCCTACCTTTTTGCGGAGGGATTTGGGGGCTTCTTGTCCAACGAAGGGTAAGACAATAAATTCGGTAATTCTTGCAGGATAACCTTTTTCTATGGCTGTTTGTTGGAGCGATCGCAATTTTTCTAAATGGCCAATTTGCTGTTCTGGAGTTTCAATATGTCCAGATAACATTGTGCTGGTAGTAGGTACACCTAATTGATGGGCTGTACTGACAATTTCTAGCCAAGTCTCTGTATTAATCTTTTCTGGACACAATACCCGTCTCACGTCATCATCTAACACTTCTGCGGCTGTTCCGGGCATAGAACCGACACCAGCATCTCGCAAAGCTGTAATCACATCTGTATAAGAAATTCCATCTAATCTGGCAATAAATTGGACTTCTTGGGGCGAAAAAGCGTGTAAATGTAAGTGAGGAAATTCGTCCTTAATGGTTTTTACCAGTTTGAGATAATAGGGTAAAGACTTACCATTAATTTGCGCTTGTGGGTGTAATCCCCCTTGCATACATATTTCCGTTGCTCCTCGACGCACTGCATCTGTAGCTTTTTCCAAAATCTGCGCCGAATTTAACCAGTAAGCATCTGGATCACCGTCATCCCGGCGGAAAGCACAAAAACTGCAATGTTGCTCACAAATGTTAGTAAAATTAATATTTCGGTTAATAACGTAAGTAACCGTATTTCCAGCCTGTTTTTGCCTTAATTGGTCCGCTGTAGACTGAATTTGTGTAACTGCTTCTGGAGTGGTCTGTTTTAATAAAAAAACCGCATCATCCGGGGTTATATCTTTATCTGTTAAAGCAGACTCAAGAATAGAATCAACAGTTATATTAGTCATTGGTGATCAATCAAATATAAAAGACTTATTTAAGTTTCATAATAAATTGAAATTTGCAACCTTTAAATATTATTTGGGTGCGGCTCTTTTAGGAAGACGGGAGAGGAGGTCAAACAACCATTGGTATTGGTGCTGGAGTAGTAGAGCAACGAGCTTGAGAGACACCTTTAAGCAAAAGAATGCCACCTTGATATACAGCTAAACGCTTCAGAATCTCTGGGCTTTATATTGTGAATAAGCTGGATATTTATCACAAGTGGGGAATTTAGCGATCGCTCTTTGCGTTGGTGTAGTGTCAAATAATACATTCGTTAATTCAATACAAAATTACTAGTTGACAAGAAGGTTTTAATAAACTAAAAGAATTAATATTGACTATTAAACCTTGAAATATACTTATGTCGCTTGAACCTTTAACTTCATTAACTGCACTTGCAATTGCTAAACTTGCATTAGGTGAATTTGTAAAATCTGGAGCAGGAGAAATAGCAAAACAATCAATCGGCAGTGTTATTGATTTGGTCAAAAATCTACGCAATAAGATTGAGAGTAAATTAAAAGGGAATGAACGAGCAGAGAAAGCATTAGCAGAAGTAAAGGAGCATGGAACTACACAAGCACTAGATAAGTTTGCAAAGCATTTAGATTTAGAAATGAATGAAGATGATGACTTCGCTACTGAAATACGCCAAATAGCTCAACAAGTTACGAATATTTATACGCAGAATAAATCTACTTCAAGCTATATCAATAACGGAAGAGATCAATTCAATATTGAAAATATGCAAGGTAATCAGAAATTAGGAGGTTAATAAATTACTTAATTACATATAGAACTTTACACGTCTATCTGGCACAGCTTACGTATTAATTTTTCAGTTGATATACTAACTTTTCTGCAAAGTGCTGTATTTAAAATTAAAGTTTCTAATTTAGGAAACAATAAAAAATATAATATTCTAATTCGCATAAAGGATAAGTTATGAATCCTCAGTATGAAAATAATGGAAGAGATCAATTCAATATTGAAAATATGCAAGGTAATTTCTGCATTACACCACAAGAGAAAATTCTAACAATTAATGAAAATTTTAATGAAATCCGAGAGTTTTTAAAAAACTTTGTGTTATGGCTAAATGGTAGTTTAGAACTTGAAGAATATTTTGTTAATAGGATAAAATATTTCTGGGATAGCTTTGATTTTATTCATAAAAGTTACAAGGACAGAATAACTAAATACTTGGAGATTTTAAATAATGCTTCAGTTACAAAAATATCTGTACGTGAAGCACTGCTTCAGCAGATAAACTATGATTTCCGTAATACTTTTGAAACAAGAACTAATTTAGTAGCTGAAATAAATGCACATTATGGTTCTTCACTTAAACCGGGCAAGCTTCCCAAAGGTTTATCATCGGAGTTAGTATTTATGTTTCTATTATCTATAAAAGAGTATTTTGAGCTAAATTTATATATTGATGGTTATGAACGAAAAGATAATATACAAGCTATGTTTGTTGATGTGGCATCTAATAATTTTTTTATACAGGGGGGTTCAATGGATAATAATTTAGAAGCAAAATACTTTAGTATAAAGCAAGCAAAAAAAGCATTAAATTTAATTGATAGACAAGTTTTAAATAATTATAAAAAAGTGGTTACTAACTATAGCAATTTAAAAGAATTTTTGATAAGAGATAATCGCTCACCACACCTACCGAAAGGGAAGGGATTTATGTAACTAACCCATATATGCTGTTAAAAATAATTAGTTTAAATAACTTTTAACCCTCAACCCCTTGACATAAAATACCTAAAATCTTGTTTAACTCCTTAATATAATAATTATTCAAATCAATAAATATATCAGTCCCTTCCAACTTCAAGAACTTCCAAATATCTCCTGTTGTCACAGCCCCATAAATAGTTTTAATTTCATTACCTTCCTGTTCATTAAACAATTGTGCTGCTAACATTGCTGCTGCACATTGACCCAAACCACCTTTAATATTTTCATTTTTAGCTTCTACAATAATTAGTACAGGAGCATTAATTGTTAACTGTTCTCTAGAACGACTGATAACAAAATCACAATAACCATTTAAACCTCTCTCAACATCAACATTAAAATCCGTACCAGAAAATAAACTAATTTGATAATTAGCTTTACGTCTAACTTCTAATAAAATTGGCGTAATAATCATTTCTGAGCGGGCTTTTTCCGTATTTATTGCTAACGCGAGTTCTGTAGTTTCTTCTAAAGTGTTAATTAACTTTTCGCTGATTTCTATAGGTTCTACAGTCGCAAATAAATCAGCTTCTTCATCAATTGTAATGTTAAAATTTTTCTTAAACTTAGTTAAGCTAAAATCACTATAAGCCATTGCTCTTACCTTATTATTTTCAACAGTTTATCTAAAATTTAAAACTTCTTTAGTTATAGCAGTATACTTTTCACGGAATAGGTGCATCTTTACCCTTGGAGGATGTTTGAAAAGTTTTTAATGTACAAACAAACCCCTCTCCAAACCTCTCCCCTAAGCGGGGAGAGGCTTTGAAACCCCCCTTCCCTCGTAGGGAAGGGGGGCTGGGGGGTTAGGTTTTTGGAGATTATCGGTTTCATCTAATACTTTTCAAACAACCTCTAACTGTTACTTTACCATTACGTACTCCCGAAGTTTTAGCTACGCTAGAATTATTTATGACAACATCAACCGGATTTTGTATTTTTAAACTAGCTTGATTAAATTTGGGTACGGCTCTTTTAGGAAGACCGGAGAGGAGGTCAAACAACCATTGGTATTGGTAGTGGAGTAGTAGAGCAACGAGCTTGAGAGACACCTTTGAGCAAAGGAAATATTGACTAATTGTTTTGATCATACTAAGTGTATGATACTCTATGGAAAATCAACCTTTATACAGACAATTTGGCAATTTAAGATTTATCACGTACCTTATGAAGACAAGCTCATCCAATTCTTTATTAACAGTTCCTATTGGTGCATTGAGGATTTCTGAATTTACACCCCAGGAAATAGCTGAAAACAATCCCATTCTCCTCTCTTTAGTAATTCCTACTTATAAAGAACGTGACAATATCGAAAATGTAGTCAATATATTAAGTGGCTTATTGGATAAAGCTATTCCTGGTAATTATGAACTCATTATAGTAGATGATGATAGCCCTGACCGAACTTGGGAAATAGCACAATCTCTCATATCAGATTATCCCCAATTACGGGTCATGCGTCGTCAAGAAGAACGGGGACTATCTTCAGCCGTAATTCGTGGCTGGCAAGCGGCCACAGGGCGGGTATTAGGCGTGATTGATGGCGATTTGCAGCATCCTCCAGAAGTATTAACACAACTATTACAGAAAATCGAAGAAGGGGCTGATTTAGCCTTAGCTAGTCGTCATGTAGACGGTGGTGGTGTGAGTAGCTGGAGTGTAATTAGACGCTTTTTATCGCGGGGGGCGCAGGTATTAGGATTAGTGATTTTACCGGGAGTTTTAGGGAGAGTTAGTGACCCAATGAGTGGTTATTTTATGGTACGACGAAGTGCGATCGCCAATACCACACTTAACCCCATAGGGTACAAAATTCTTTTAGAAGTCATTGGTCGGGGACAGGTAGGAGAAATTGCCGAAGCTGGTTATGTGTTCCGCGAACGAACAGAAGGAGAAAGCAAAGTGACGTGGAAACAATATGTAGACTATATTCAACACTTAATCAGATTACGGTTATCTACTGGAAGAATAGGAAAAATTCGTCAAAAAGTTAACTTCCCTATGGGACGATTTCTCAGATTTGGTGCAGTGGGACTTAGTGGCGTATTTGTAGATTTAACCATATTTCATATCATGCGTACCGTGATTAACATGGGTTTAACTCGCAGTACAATTTTTTCGGCCGAAGTAGCAATTCTCAATAATTTTCTTTGGAATGATTTGTGGACATTTGGGGATATTTCCCGAAAACAGACAGGAAAACGCCAGCGTTTCAAAAGATTCTTAAAATTCAATATGGTCTGTTTAGCTGGGATAATCATCCAAACCTTAGTAGTCAATTTCCTATTTAATAACTTAGGTATGAATCAGTATATAGCCAAATTAATAGCGATCGCAGTTGCCACAATTTGGAACTTTTGGGTTAACCTAAAACTAAGCTGGCGAGTCACAGAAGTCAAATAAATCCATTAATTCATCCGCGTTTATCCGCGTTTATCTGCGTTTAATTGTATTAGTCCTTTGATTAAACAAACCCGACATACTCATACCCGTCACCAACAAACCGATTAATCCAAAACCATTCAAAATCGGATAAATTGCCTGTAAATGAAAAATTTCCCCAGTATGAATTTCCAACATTAATCGAGAAGAAAGTCCAATATTAATCGGCCATTCCTTAACAACAGTAGCTAACATTCCCGTCAACACAGTTAATAAAAGTGGGACACAAACAATAATGCCAATAATCCGATGATATTTACGAAATGCTTTTTTCACAGTAATCCTCCGAAATAGAATAAAATTATTAAACGCAGATGAACGCAGATAAACGCAGATGAATTAAGAGATTATTATTACCTTTGCGCCTTTGCTCCTTTGCCTCTTTGCGCGAAACATCTTAATTATCTACGTCGCCAAACCTTCAATCCTTCAAACCACAAAATACTAAAAACCCCAGAAGTGAGACTAACTAACAAATCATCAAAATGCAGAAAAGAGAACCGGAATAAATGGCGTAACACAGGAACATAAAGCACCAGTCCCATAAACACCACACCACCACCTAATACCCACCAAAGTGCTGCATTAGGAGTGCGTAACATTTCAGGAATAGTCCGCGACCAAGAACGATTACTCAAAATCATACTCAAATTCGAGACAATTAAAGTAGTAAAAGCCAAAGCGCGAGCATCAAATTCTCCATGTCCAGAGTAAAAAGCCACACCAAATACAACCACCAGCACCACCAACACACCTACCCCTTGCAGCAGTGCTAATTTCAAAGTCTGACGGCTGAATAATGACTCTCTAGGGTTGCGGGGTGGACGGTTCATGATATTGCTTTCTTCTGGTTCAGCCTCAAATACTACAGTACAAGCCGGGTCAATAATTAAATGTAAAAAAGCAATGTGAATCGGCAGTAGCACCAGCGGCCAGTGAAATATTACCGGAATCAAGGACATTCCCGCAATCGGAATGTGAACCGCCAAAGTATAAGCCATCCCTTTTTTGAGGTTATCAAATACTCGTCGTCCCAGCCTCACAGATTGGACAATGGCAGAAAAATCATCATCTAACAAAACTAAATCCGCAGCTTCACGGGCAACATCTGTACCCCTTTCCCCCATAGCAATACCGATATTTGCGGCTTTCAAAGCTGGGGCATCATTGACACCATCTCCAGTCATAGCCACGATTTCACCGCAGCGTTTGAGGGCGTTCACAATCAGTAATTTTTGTTCGGGAACAACCCGCGCGAAGATATTCACGGTTTGAATGCGAGACAGTAATTCACCTTCTGGCATTGTTTCCAGTTCTGCCCCGGTAATTACTTCTGTGGCGGGTTTTAGACCGATTTGGCGGGCAATATTTTGGGCTGTGGCAGGATAATCACCTGTAATCATTACTACCCGAATACCAGCAGTGTAACATTCGGCAATAGCTGGGGCAACAGTTGGGCGCACGGGGTCAGCCATGCCTAGCATTCCTAAAAAGGCAAATTCAAAGTCATGTTGGGCTTCAGGAAGAGATTTGAGGGTTTTATTTTTTTGATGTTGGCCAATGACTTTGGCTACACCTAAAACACGCAAACCAGCAGCAGCCATTTTATTAATTTGTTGTTCTAAATTTTGTCTTTGTTGGGTGTTAAAATGACAAAGATCAGCGATCGCTTCTGGCGCTCCTTTGGTAGCAACTACTAATTTATCTTCTGGAGATTGCCACACACAGGACATGGCTAATAATTGACCGGTGAGGGGATATTCTCGCAGTATTTCCCAATCTTGATGTAAATGTTCGGTTCTGGCTAAATAGTCATCACCAACCTGTTTCAAGGCTTTTTCCATGGGGTCGAAAGGGTCTTTGCGACTGGCTAAAATCCCAAATTCGATTAATTCATGGAAAGTTTCGGGCAGGGCTTCCCGTTCATGCAAGGCGACATCGTAAAATTGCGGTATTAAGGTTGTCGGTTGATACACAAATAATTGCTGCACTGACATCCGGTTAAAAGTCAGCGTTCCAGTTTTATCTACACAGAGAACGGTCGCTGAACCCAATGTTTCTACTACGGGAACACGCCGAGTTAACACCCTAGCCTGGGAAAATCTCCAAGCACCTAAAGCCAGGAAAATTGCCAAGACCACAGGAATTTCATTGGGCAAAATCGCCATTGCCAGCGCCAAACCTGCTAAAATTCCTTGTAGCCAATCGTTCCTAGTTGCACCGTAAATAACGATGACAGCCACGCAAATAGCGATCGCTACAAAGGTCAATTTACTGACAATTTTTCGAGTTTCCCGTTGCAAAACCGTGTCCTCCTGTTCCACAGTTTGCAAGGCTTTCCCAATTTTACCCATTTCCGTCTGCATACCTGTGGCATAGACTTGGGCAATTCCCTGACCTTGAACTATCAACGTTCCTGAATAGACAAAAGGTAGATCTTCACCACCAGGACGGTGCTGGGTGGCTGTTCTCATGGTGTTTTCTAAATCGGTGCTATCTTCTACTGATTGCTTGCGAACAGGTAAAGATTCACCGGTTAATAGAGACTCATCCACGCTCAAATGGGTAGACCACATCACCACAGCATCCGCAGGAACTCTATCACCCTCTGACAAAACAATCACATCTTCTCGAACTACTTCCCGTCCCGCAATCCGTTGACGTTCACCATCACGAATCACCAATGCACGGGGACTAGAAAGATCCCGTAATGCTTCCAGGGATTTTTCTGTTTTTTGTTCTTGGTATAAGTTGATGCCGACAATAAAAAAGATGAAACCTAACAAAATCAACGCTTCCTGAGCATCACCCAAAAACAAGTAAATGATACCACAACCTAATAACAGGAGAAAAATTGGCTCTTTGAAGATTTCTAAGGCAATTTCCCAGATTTGACGATGTTTGCTAGATGGTAACTCATTATATCCTTCTTGTTGGAGGCGATCACCTGCGGTTAATGCAGATAACCCCGTAATAGATTGGAGTGCAATTTTATGAGTCATGATAAAAGTTTTGTTTTCACGTCCACGTAGCGTGCAGAGTACATATAGCGATCGCCAATAAATCCCCAAAATTTATCTTAAAAATCTCTTAAAACTGTTATTCTGAGCAGAGCATTCCCACTCATAGGCTTATGACCATGCTGCACTATTAGAGGCGACACCAATACCAGTATCCGCCACTTCCATAACTACAAAATCATCCCATTTAACGATTTTTATCCTGACCAGACCATCATTAGACTGATATTGCAAAGTATTTCCCAGCAAATTGCCAAGTTGCACTTTCCAAGTTCTTGACATTTGCTGTTTTATCTAGGAAATATTAGCGGTACAAATCAAAATATCCATTAGGAGTTGACAATGAAGAATTTCCAACCAATGTTAATTATTGCAAGTATTAGCTTACTGACTTTAGTAGGTTGTAACAATCCCGAACAAGCTGCCACCGAAACTACCCCAGCCACAACTTCCAATTCTACAGAAAAAGTCCCAGGACAAAAATCCACAGTAAGTAATGCAGGTTTACTCGCTGTAGTCTCCAAAACAAAAACCGCAGTTAAAGCTGGCAATTTTGTTCAAGCCAAAAAAGAATTTGACAAGTTTGAAGATGCTTGGAAAGAAGTAGAAGATGGCATTAAAGCTAAATCTCGTGATAATTATGAAGTTGTCGAAAAAAGCATGGATGAGATTTCAGACGAACTCAAAGCTGCTAAACCCCAAAAAGACAAGTTATTAGCATCATTACAGTCATTAGAAAAAACTATCAATGCTATTCCCAAATCCTAATTAGGGCTTGCTTAAACAGTCTTTTCGTGAATGACAGAAATCAGAATTAAACGCAGATGAACACAGATAATTTTGTACATCATTAGACTAGGAAATGCTATGTACCAACTTTATGTAAGCTTGCACAGAATAATAATCATCCTCATTCATCTGCGTTTATCGGCGTGCATCTGCGTTTAATTATTATCGAAATCCTATTTTAGTCAGCTTCATATTAACTTAGTATGAGTAGTTTGCATATAACGATAAATTGCCGTAATATTTCGAGCATCATCAATACCTCTATGATGTGTACCCTGTAATTCCATTCCCAAACGTTCCAAAGCTTGTGCCATACCAAACTTATGAGACACACCCAAATATTCTGAAAATTCCGTTTTAATATTTCTGTGTTCTGCACCAAACGGATAAGGAATATGATGAAATTTACAATCTTGTAAAAATTGCGATTTATCGTAATTACCCCAAGAACAAAATATATTATTAGGAAATAAATTCATCCAATCAGTTAATTTTGACATCACTTCTGGGAAACTTTGTGCTGCGTCAACTTGTTGCTGAGAAATGCTAGTCAATTCTGTGCAAAAAGCTGTAAGTTGGGGATTTCTCACAGGTTTAATAAATTGTTGAAACTCATCATCAATTTCCCAAGTTTGACGATTTAGCATTACCGCACCAATTTCAATAATTTCCATCTGATGACGGGGAATGCTCTTTTGATTACAACAAGTAGCTTCAAGATCAATGATCAAAAAGTAGTGATTCATAGGTAATTGGTAAATTTATTATATCCCCGACTTCTTTGAGAAGTCGGGGATATGATTTTTATGTTATTTACAAATTCATGAAAAAGGTTTGAGCCATTTTCGTAAAATAGCAATATCTAAAGCAAAAGCAGCAAAGGCAAACCACAATATACTTTCTCCTGCTAAGATTAAAAAAGGCAAAACCGGATTATTTATATGCCAACCAACTTCTATTTGAGTTAAACCTCGCACCAAACCAAAAGCCCAAACTCCACCAGTTTTGAGATGAGAATTGGTATCTACGCGGATAATATAGCGATAGGTGACACCAAATAGAAACCCAGAAAACCCGGCGATAACACCATTTAATAATATCTGTAAATTCACTATATCAATTTTATCATAAATAACCAAGGGAAAATACTTATCCAGCCATAAAACATTAATAAAGCTAGTGCTAAGGAAAGCTAAACCTAAAGATACGCTACCAATTGCTCCCGCTTTGAGGGATTCTAACCGTTCTGCCATTAATTCCATAATTTTTCTAACTCTCCTACCAATATAGTTAATAAATCCACTGCGTTTTCCCAGTATGATGAATATTAGAGCCGTTTTGTAATTATTTGAAAAGTAGAACTATGATTTTGACACTGGGTTGGGTATCGCTGTTAGTTGTGTTTACTTGGTCTATTTCTATGGTAGTTTGGGGACGCAACGGACTATAGAGGCATCGTGGAAAGTCCATTTTTGGGTATTTTAGCCGTATTTGGTGTAGTGCTGCTAGTAGGAGTCACTGGTGGTGTTGTTTATCTAACATTAGCAGATTGGCGCGATCGCCGTCGTCTCGAAGACGAAACCCGCGAAGCCCGACGTAGCACTAGCAAGCGAAAATGATTCTCTTACAGCTGACGTATAGCTGTATTTTGCGTTAAAAAGTGTTTATGTAGGGATAACAGCTATTCGTATCCCTACATAATCTATATTTATTGTTAAAGCAGATATCCAGGGAATAAATTCCCTGTCTAATAGCCAAAGTCGGTTAAAACCGACTAATAATAATTCTCTCTCTTCCTCTTTGCGCCTTTGCTCCTTAGCGCCTGCGAAATAAAATTAATTAAGTAAAATAGAAAAAAATATACCTGTCTATAGCCAAAAACTACAAACAAGTACAATTAAAAATAACAGTAGTTTATTAAAAAAACAAAATTATTAGTCGTTATCCCACTCTTCACGTCCGATTAAATCACCAATGCGATCGCGGAGTAAAAAATCACATTTCTCTAATTCACATTCTACACAAACCCACTCTCTAGCTGGAATGAACTGGCAAAGTGTATATATTGGTTGCTGACGGCCAACCATTCCCCTTTCCACCAGTCGGCGTGCTTCGTCCTGAATAACATTCAGAGAGTAGTAATTGTAATTGATAGAAGGCACCGTATTCACACTCATGGTTTTTTTCTCACAAAATTACATCAAAAATACATTTAGATAGCGTTCCTGTTATGCACGAGGAACAAAGATGGCAATAATTAAACCTGTGTTCGGGGTTTTGTAGTTTGCTATACGGAACTATTATCATTTTGACGCTATACACCTCTAAATTATCTAAAGAAATGTTAAGTTTGTCAAGAAAGCGTGACATTCATGGTAATTGAATTTGATATTCCTAAGATAACAGCAGTTAAGTTTACTAATCAAACCTAGATATTTCTATTTTTAACATTTTTTAACATTAATTTGTATAAAAACTATTAAAGTTATACTAGATTTGCTGTGACGTTAACTGTATTAGTATATATAGGCTTATGGCGTTTGACCTCTACCCTCAGACACAGGATTTGTAATACCCATAATTCTCTAAAAATAGGGAATCAAGGCATTGCCCATTATCCCCATCTAGATGGCTTTAACAAGCAACAAGTTCCAGATTTATGGATATTTTGGGAAACTTTAGATCAATCATTCGGTAATCTCTTCTGCTCCCTCATCCATACTTGACAATGTTCGTTTTTCCTCCAGTTGGTTTAACAAACTCAGCACTTTAGTACCTCGTTCTATAGAACGATCTTCCACAAAAATTACTTCTGGAGTCCGTCTTAATCTGACCCTAGAGCCAAGCTCACTGCGAACGTAACCTGTAGCTGACTTTAAACCAGCCATTGTTTCCGTCTTCGCTTCCTCAGTTCCATAGATGCTTACAAAGATGGTAGCGTGTTGTAGATCCCCAGAAACATCCACATCAGTAACACTGACCATTCCCATACCCACACGGTCATCTTTAATACCGTTGAATAGCATTTGGCTAACTTCCCGTTTAATTAATTCAGCAACGCGGGAAACGCGGCGATTTGTAGCCATATAAATTCCGCCTTCTCACAGAGGTTTAATAACATGATTCTAAATGCAAATTAGAGTGGACGGTGCTTGAGGTGATAAAATCAACAGCAACAGTCCAATAAGCTCAACCCTTTCCTGGCTTTTGGTTTAGATTGGATTCAATCCCAGCATAGCCCGCACGGTAAGCGTTACGAAAAAAAGACCACCGGCAAAAAAGCCTAAAATAGCAATCAGCGTCACAGGACGTTTCAAGAATGGAAACAGCGGCTCAAGGGTGTTTAGAAAAATACCCAAGACGATACTAATCAAGTACCGAGGGTAGCGAAAGACGTTATCCCAAAATCCATCAAACATTTGAATTTAGACTGCCTTATTATAAACTTTATTGATTAGTTAGTTTTTAGTTTAATCGTAAGTAGATGGTAAGTCAAATCCCTAAACAAACTTACCCACGGCCATTTTTAAAGTGGGCTGGGGGTAAGACTAGATTAATTTCGCAATATAAAGACTATTTTCCTCAGCATTATCAGACTTATTATGAACCATTTTTAGGTGGGGGAGCAGTTTTTTTCTATTTGCAACCATCCAAAGCAGTTTTAACTGATATTAATGCAGATTTGATTCTTACTTATCGGTGCGTTAGAGATGATCTTGAGGACTTAATAACTTTGCTGCAAGCACATAAGCAAAGACATAATTCAGAGTATTATTATGATGTCAGAAATTCTTATCCTGGGACAGATTTAGAAAAAGCGGCTCGGTTTATTTATCTGAATAAAACTTGTTTTAATGGACTTTATCGGGTTAATTCTCAGGGTAAATTTAATGTCCCTGTGGGAAAATATAAAAATCCGGGTATTTGTCAAGAAGAAATTTTGAAAGTGGCATCGGTCGCACTCAAGAAGGTAGAAATTAAACAAGCTAATTTTGAGGAAGTGCTAAATTATGCAACTGGTAGTAATGAATTTGTTTATTTTGATCCTCCCTATTATCCTCTAAATAAAACTAGCAATTTTACAGCTTATAGTAATTTTTGTTTTGACGAGAATCAGCAAATCAAACTCAGAGATATTTTTATTAAATTAGCTAATAAAGGTGTAAAGGTCATGCTATCTAATTCAGATTGTCCATTTATTCGTGATCTTTATAGTGATTTTAATATTCACACCATATCAGCAGCGAGGTCAATTAATTCTAATGCTCAAAAGCGAGGGAAAATTACTGAAGTATTAGTAACTTCTTATAAAAAATTGTAGGTTGGGTAGAACGAAGTAAAACCCAACATTCTTAAAAACGGTGAAACCCAACATTCTTAAAAACGGTGAAACCCAACATTGTTAAAATGGTAAAACCCAACATTGTTAAAAACAGTGAAATCCAACATTGTGAAAAACAGTGAAACCCAACATTGTTAAAAACGGTAAAACCCAACATTGTTAAAAACGGTAAAACCCAACATTGTTAAAAACGGTAAAACCCAACATTCTAAAATCTAACATTTCCATAAAAATGTTGGGTTTCCTTGCGTCAACCCAACCTACGGAATTGACTTTAATTGTTTTTAGCTTCAGCATGACCGTTACGAATAGACCATGCTAATTCCAACATTTGTGTCCAGCGTTTTTGGAGTTGTTTAGGAGTACATTGAACAGCTTTAGAAATAAGTAGATCACTTTGACAGGCAGTTTTTAATTCAAAAATTTGCTGTTGCTGTGGTGTAAGTTGATGCCAAAAAATATCCCATTGCTGGGAAGATAAACCTAACTTATGTTCTAAACCAGCACCTAACCATTGATGAACTAATTGCCATTGGTGCTGTTTGGCAAACTTCTCAACGTGATATTTAAATCTTTGCTGCAAATAATCGCGTTGACGACTAGTTAAACCCAGAATTTGATCAATTTCCGGTGCAGAAAGATCCTGGAGTTTGAGAGTCAAGTAATTCATACAATCAGATTGTCCTTGAGACTCCAGATATTTCATTAATTCGGTAATCACGCGATTGCGTTCCGACTCTTCAGAAGGGTCAAAACCAGGTTTAGCAATCATTTGTGAGCGAATTTGCTGCACTGCCACATTGCGTTGATAAGATTCTGCTTCTTCCGTTTTCGCAGAATCCACAGCCATTTCAATATCTACAGTAGTTTCTTGGGGTTGACGACGGGCAAAACCTTGAGCGCGTAAAACAATTAATTGCTGATTAGCACCACCAGGTAAATTAATCCGACGTTTGGCATATTGTTCTGTAAACGCCATATACTCAGCTACTTGTAACTGAGTCCGAGGGGTGTAATTTTCAGGTAATTCAGTTTCTCGACGAAAAGCTTTAATAGCTTCGATATAAAAAGCTTGTAAAAAATCTTCAATCAGATTGTAACGAGCCTCAAACCCTAAATCTGAGCCGGCAACAGTAACGTGACGATAAACAATTGCACCCAAACTGCTGTGTAATTCTACCCGTCCTTGTTTAGAACCAAGTTGATAGTAACGTAAACACTTTTGTAAACGATGTCTTCCTAAAGTAATTTGCCAAGACTGAATTTGTCCTGAGTTTTGAATGCGAGAGCTTTTATCACATATCCGTTCTACTTCTTTGGCTATGCGGCCAACGACATCTTGTACACCTGAAGTGGCGGATTTAACTTGAGATTGCATCTCATGGGATAAAAGTTGCACCAATGTATCACTGGTGGGAATAGACAATTCTTCAAGAGAAATATAGCTATCAAAAGCAGATGTAGAATTAGGCAGATTGGCGATGTTAGCTTTCATGACTTTTCTATAAAATTGGTATTGCACCTTAACTCAAATGCAGATACGGTATTTAATGCCAGTCTCAGGAGGGAAAATCTTTGGAGATTTATTCCTCAAAATTCACCAACTAGATTGCTGATATGTAAATACTGTAGGAAATTTCCAAAGTTAAGGGCTTGTTAATTGTGTCGGTTTGTTTTTAGCAACTAAATCAAAGATGGCATATAAGATATTCACTGTGAGGGCAAATTGCCAAATTGCCAAAAGCCTAGTCATAGTAAGATTGGCTGATAGCCTGTATGGCGTAGCCATGATTACATGACTAAGGATGACAGCACCTGGAAGGATGACAATTTCAAAATTGGCGTAAGGTGATCATATAATTAGCGCAACGGAGTCCAAAACAAGGGGTTGCACTTGTAAAGCTTTATTCTTAAACCCAAGTAGCTACGGCTTCCCAACCTAAACCTCTCCGAATAATAACTGGTTCTTCATCGGTCAAATCTAAAATGGTAGACACTTGATATGTAGGTTCTTCGGCAGTGTCAATAATGATATCTACCAATTTATCCAAATGGTCATATAAATCTACCCTTGTCAAAATTGGTTGTTTTCCGTTCTCAACTATTTCCTGGTCTTCGTCATTTGCTCTAATATGAGCCGAAGTAGAAATAATCGGGTTTCCTAATGCTTCCATTAATGCCAAACAAACCTGATGATTTGGCACTCGAATTCCTGTGGTTTTGCGTTTGGGACTTTGTACTAGTCGTGGTACGAGTTTGGTAGCAGGGAGCAAAAATGTGTAGGGTCCTGGTATTAACCGCTTCATAATCCGGTAGGCTGTATCACTTACGGAGGCATAAGTCGCCACATTGGAGAGTGAGGGACATAAAAATGTCAGTGGTTTATCATTTGCTAACTGTTTGATTTGCCGCACTCTTTCCACCGCCGACTTGGAATTCAAATCACAACCAATTGCGTAAACTGTATCTGTAGGGTAGAGCATGATAGCGCCACCTAATAGCGCTAACTTTATTTCCTCTATTCGGCGGCTTTGAGGATTATCAGGATGAATGGTGAATATTTTGGCCATAATGATTATTGGTAATGGGTAATGGGTAATGGGTAATGGGTAATGGGTAATGGGTAATTGGTAATTGGTAATTGGTAATAGTTTTACCACTGACAACTGTACGGGCGAAGCATTTGGAGAACTATTTTTGGCAATGACCGATAATTTATCTTCCAAATGCTTCGCCCCTACTAACAACTGACAACTGTACGGGCGAAGCATTTGGAGAACTATTTTTGGCAATGACTGATAATTTATCTTCCAAATGCTTCGCCCCTACTAACAACTGTACGGGCGAAGCATTTGGAGAACTATTTTTGGCAATGACTGATAATTTATCTTCCAAATGCTTCGCCCCTACTGACAACTGACAACTAACAAATAAATTTATGAATAAAATCGCTTATCTTCAATGCCCAACAGGGATTTCTGGTGATATGTGCTTGGGGGCGTTAGTCAGTCTCGGTGTGCCTGTGGAGTATTTGGTGGAAAAACTCAATGGCTTGGGAATTGAGGCAGAATACCGATTACGGGCGGAATTGGTTCACCGTCAAGGTCAACAAGCGACTAAGGTTGATGTGGATTTGGTTCATCACCATCATCATCATTCTCATAATGAACATGATCACCACCACACCCGTCATTTGCCAGAAATAGAGGAGATGATTCTCAAGGGGAATTTGCCAGTGCGGGCGGAAGCTTGGAGTTTAGCTGTTTTCCGACAGTTGGCAGTGGCAGAGGGGGCTGTTCATGGCATCGCACCGGAAAAAGTTCATTTTCATGAAGTGGGGGCTGTGGATGCCATTGTGGATATTGTTGGTACTTGCTTAGGGTTGGATTGGTTGGGTATTGATTGCGATCGCTCAGGGTTGCCTTTGCTATACTGTTCTGCATTTCCAACGGGAGGTGGTACTGTTAATGCGGCACATGGAAGAATGGCTGTACCAGTACCAGCGGTGTTAAAGTTGTGGGAAATGCGGGGTTGTCCAGTTTATAGCAATGGTATTGACAGAGAATTGGTAACACCAACGGGGGCGGCGATCGCTACTACCTTAGTACAAGACTTTGGTTCTCCACCACCAATGACTATCAAACAGATAGGATTAGGGGCGGGTTCTCTAGATTTACCCATTTCTAATATACTACGGCTCTGGTACGGTGAAAATGAATCTTTACAGACTGATAACTCTGATTTAGGGGAATATTCTCCAAATCTAGAAACTATTACTGTCCTCGAAACTCAAATAGATGATTTAAATCCGCAAGTATTCGGTTATGTGTTTGAGGCTTTATTTGCTGCGGGTGCGGTGGATGTTTTTACTCAACCCATAGGGATGAAAAAGTCACGAACTGGAATTTTATTAACTGTGATTTGTCATCCTGAAAATTTAGCTAGTTGTGAGGATGTGTTATTTCGAGAAACTAGCACTTTAGGGATTCGTCGTACTACTCAAAAACGGTCATTTTTACAAAGGGAAATGCAAAAGGTGGAAACTGTTTATGGGACAATATCTGTAAAAGTTGCCTGGACAGGAAAAGCTACAGAAAAGGTGATTACTAATGTGCAGCCAGAATATGAAGATTGTGCAGAATTAGCAAGACAAAATAATATTCCTTGGCGAGAAATTCATCGGTTAGCGTTAGAAAGTTGGCACAATTAACCAGATCCCCGACTTCTTCAAGAAGTCGGGGATCTGAATATTTCAATAAATCTAAAATGAAGAAAATTGTCCGGTGGTTGATTTTAGGTGGTACGCTATTTTTTTTGTTGAAAGCGTTAAAAGATAATTGGTTGGGAGTTAGTGCTATTCGGATTAGTGCAAATGGATGGTTAATATTAGTAGCTGCTACATTTATAACTTTACTGGCACATATTTGGGCGGGTTGGATTTGGACTTGGGTATTAAGGGAGTTAAATCAATCTGTATCTGCTATTGAATTTATTCAAGTTTATTTAAAAACGAATATTGCTAAATATTTACCTGGGAATATTTGGCATTATTACGGGCGAATTATGGCGGCTAAAAATGCTAATATTCCTACTAATATTGCTACTTTAAGTGTTTTATTAGAACCATTATTAATGTTAGCAGCAGCTTTAATTATTATTGTTTTATTTGGTAGTGAACTTGTTGTTAATAATCTGAAATTTAATTTCATGATTCTGCAATTTCTGAGTTTAATAATTGTCTTGGGTATACTTCATCCTCGATTTTTAAATCCAGCTATTAAACTTTTAGAACGGTGGAAAAATAAAAAATCTCATGGAGAAAATCAATTAATTAATAGTTTTATAATTAAACGTTACCCGGTGAAACCATTATTAGGAGAATTAGTTTTTTTAGGGTTGAGGTGTGCTGGATTTATTTTAACTATGTTGGCTTTAACTTCTGTAAATTGGGAGCAAATACCCTTATTAGTGGGAGCTTTTAGTTGTGCTTGGGTATTGGGGTTAATTGTTCCTGGTGCGCCTGGTGGTTTAGGAGTATTTGAAACCACAGCGATGTTACTGTTACAATATCATTTTCCGGCGGCTTTGGTGATTAGTGCGATCGCTCTTTATCGTCTCATTAGTATCTTAGCAGAAACCACCGGAGCAGCCCTAGCTTGGCTATTTGAAAGGATTTAATCAATTTTATATCTATGCTCATTTAGGAGTCACCGAGATTTGATGTTATAATTTTGGTGAAATAAAATCGGGCAAATACTAGAAGGACAATTAGAAAGGCAATGAGGGAATGAGTGAAGATATCAGGCTTGATATAAAAGTTCCCTGACAAACAAATAAGCAAAGCAAAATTTGTTCAGCCAGAGAAGTTTCTAGTAAGTGAGGCTTTATATTTAAGTGAGTCAAAATAGCTATTTTGCAAGAGTTAAATATTCCTAAATAGAGAGAAATTATACTAATGCTGTTGCTATAACCATCACTGCTTGAGCAGGAGTTAGACGTGCTGAACCGTTGGCAGCTAAGAATCCAGCGAGGGCGGTAGCAGCAGCAGCAGCATCACCACCACTAACAGTAGCGGATTCTTCCAAAGAGAGTTCAGTAAACAGTTCCTTATGTTCGAGATTATTAATTTTTGACATAATTGTGTTCTTCTTAATTAGGCACATCTAATCAGAAAACCAAGTAATTATTCACTCCCCTACTCTCTGAAAAGTTTCCGAAAAACTTATGAAAAAATTAATTGAAGGGTAGGGAAGTGAACAGTTAAGGAGGAAATTGTCTATGGTTTTACTAAGTCTAAGAAATGCGCCCATCTCAATTTAAAGTAGAGAGTATCTGCTTGAATTTCTGGGAATCTGGGGCGCATTCTTGACCTCATTTGATGGAACAAACTCACGGAAAGCTACAAAGATACTACGGAGCTAATGTTGTCACTATTGATGCAACTGCATCCTCATTCCTTAATGCGGCTAATGGACGGGCTGCCAGAAATCCCGCAAGTGCCTGCGCCCCACCAACAGCAGTGCCACCACTAACGTTAGCAGATTCTTCATTGGAAAGTTCGCTAAACAATTCATTATTTTCGATAACTTGCATGATGTTTTTTCCTTAATTAACAGAATGAAGATAAAGAATGAAGTGGCACTTTTCTCAAGCAGAAAGGTACACACATTGCTCGCACAGTTCACGAAAAAGATTAAATTCCACAATTAAAAAGGCACTCAAAAATTTGAGAACTAGGAAACAATTTCCCGGAGGATAACTTCACTAGCAGGTGTAGTTTAGAGCCAAAGTAAAATATTTACTAATGGTCAAACTTCCTTGCCTCTTTGTGAACTTGATGGTGAACTGTCCTTACTTTCTATAACGAACACCCAAAACAAAATATTCCGAAGTTGGCAAGAAAATTTGGAAGCCTTGCTGAATAGGTATTGAGCAAGCGCAACTAATGGTATTTAGGTTTTTATCAATCAAGAACTGCTATATTTTTTTCTGTTGCATAATTATAAATTTTATATTTTTCCTCTATCTAGAGTAATAAAAAAAGCTAAATTCTATCTCTACTGTTTAGACGATGTTGGATAGATTGGCATTGAGACTTAAATAGGGAGAATCGAAATAAAAATGCGGTGATATCAAATCCGGGTAATTGCAATCATCGAATATTTTATGATGACCAAGCTGTGACCCGTCTATGCAGCTAGTGTGAGACATGGAATGTAAATAAGAAAATATAGAGAAAAAAGATTTGGTTTCAAACCCATAAATTTATATGGTATTAATCAACATTCTCTACATTTCCTTATGTGAGAAAAAAGTCTAAATGCTGAATTTATATATTTGTTGGTGAAGGCGTTATTCAATCAAGTTGAATTTACGCTCTAATTTTCACAAAAATAATCCTGTTATTCAGCAATTTGCGAATTGGAAAGATTATTTATTTCCTAGTTAATAGCCTATTTATCAAGGACATATTGTATGTTATCAGCGCAGGAATCATGGTCTTATTCTTCAGAGACTTGGCTTGACTCAAACTATCGCCAGAGATTAAAAAAAATTGCTAACAAATACACTAGGGGTACAGGCATATCTTGGGAAGATGCGGTTCAAAATGCCCATTTAAAAATATTTCAGGGTCTGCAATCTGGCAAGTTCAGAGAAGGAGGATTAGAAGAATTTTATCGCTGGGCTGCTACAGTAGCCCGCTGTGCGATTATTGATTTTGTCCGTCAAGAAAATCTGCGAAAATGCCAAAGTTTAGATTGCAATATCCCTGGAACAGATATAGCCCTGTTAGATACAATTACTGATGAATTTAATATTTTGGAAGCAACAGAAAGGGCAGATTTAATTCTTAAAGCGATAGAGAAAATTTATCAACTAGATCAACAATATCCACGCCAAAACTATCTGAAATTATGGCAAGGTAAAATTGATGGAAAAACACAAACTCAACTAGCTGGAGAATTGAGAGTTAGTCAGAGTGAAATATCCAAACGATGGCAGGAACTTTTAGGACGGATTGCTGATTCTTTAGGACTACTTAAAGTTGAAGATTTCAAGGGCAAACTGCAAGAAAATCGCCAGCAAAAGAGAGAATACAATCGGTCAACAAAGCAGTGGTAAGTGAATAAAATACTCAAATTGATTGAAATGAGAGTAAATCCTGATATTTAGAAGCGTCCGAACGTTACATAATATATGGGATTGGATGCGACTACACCCAGAATCCCGGCTCATTGTTAATTTTTGTCGGGAAACTAAATATATGCGTGTAAACTTGAGTAAATCCACATTTTTAAACAGGCAAGCGTCTAATATGCCAATCCCACAACCTGGAGAAATTTGGGAAGTGAGTCGCTTAATAAGAAGTCCTTTGAAATTCTCTCAAGAACAAGAAACTTTTTACTCTTCCTCAGCACAAAGTTTTTTGGCAGGCAACTCACCACCGCGCTATGTAATGATTGTCAAAGAACCTGAAGCAATTCTAGATACAAATGAGGAGTGGCTAATTTTTTCTGTCATGTTGCTATCAGGAGAAACAGATTTTCTCAGTGATGTAGATTTGCTAATTCCTGCGAAAATATCTGGACTAGAAAAAGATTTATTAGCTGAAACATGGCACATTATCCCAGCGTTAGCTTGTAAATTGCTACAGCCAGTTGGTAACAGACTATCGCGCCAAATTTATGACTGTCTTCTGACCGTTAGAGACTATCATTATGGGTTAGGTAAAGAACCATCAGTAATATCAGAAATCCAGGAATTAGGTTTAATAAATAGTAGCTTATCTTTTGCAAATAGCTTAAAGATTCAAGATTTTCACAAAGCAGAACAAGCCTGGAGTGATGTATTGACAATACCAGTAGCAGCTTGCCAAACTTACTTGAAAAGTATAAACTTCACCAATGCAGTATTAAATGAAGCATTGCAACTAGAACAAGACCTGCAAATTGATAGAACCTGGACTAAGAGGTTGTTTGAAAAGTATTAGATGAAACCAACAATCTCCGAAACCTAACCCCCCTTCCCCCCTTCCCTACAAGGGAATGGGGGTTTCAAAGCCTCTCCCCGCGTCGGGGAGAGGTTTGGAGAGGGGTTTATTGATACATTAAAAACTTTTCAAACATCCTCTAAGTTTGATGTCAATGAAAAGCCTCAAATTGATTAATTTGAGGCCATGATGTCAAAGTTTGGGAGAAATTTTCATGTTTTCAACAGATTCATGCAGACGCACAGAGTAAAAAAAGATATTAATCTCCAGTAATAGAAAGTTCACTCACCCAGACTCTCGGTGCAACTCCTCCTGGTGTTAACTCAACTTCTTTTTCTACATAAACAATTGATTTCAAAAGTTCTAAGAAATCACCAGCTACAGTTGCCGACTCAATACTGGTTTTTTCACCCTTATTAATTAACCAACCATCAAAAGGTAAAGAAAAAGAACCTTGTAAAGCCTTAACACCCGCATGAAGAGCTTGTAAATCATCAATTAAAATCACATTTTCCGCAGTTTCCAAACTCAATTCTTTCTCTGGAGTTCCTGCTGCAAAAACGTGATAAAAATTGGGACTGACACTCACTTTTGCGCCAATACTAGCATTACCTGTAGGTTGAGCATTTAACCGTTTTGCAGTTCCCGCACTATGCAAAAAGCTGGTTAAAATGCCCTTTTCTATTAACTTAATTTGCCGGGTGGGAGTCCCTTCACCATCAAAACTTTCAGCCCCAATATTAGCGGGGTGTAAAGCATCATCATAAACTGAAAGTAAAGGTGAAGCCAGTTCTTTACCGATATCATCAGTTTTCGATAAACTTTGATTATCCAGAATACTTTGGGCGTTAAATAAATTGGAAAAAGCCCCCAACAAACTTAAAAAAGCTTCAGCAGAGAAAACTACTTGATATTTACCAGTTTTGATTTTTTCATAATGCAAATGACTGATGGTTTTATCAGCAGTTTCTTGAATACAACCTGCAATATCTAAATCGGCTACACTTTCCTTAACTCGATAAGCACCAGCACTGCGGGGTTTTTTATTTTCCTCTTCAGTTTTGCTGTACAAATAAATAGAAGCTAAAGAATGAGATTCAGTTCTCACAGCACCATCACTATTGAGATAAAATCTGTCAATATCTCTTTGTGCTAAACCATTATAAGGCACACTTGTAATCGCAGGATGTTTTGCCATTAATTCTTTTTCTGCTACTAATAGTTTTTCTATTAGTTCAGAAACAGGTGCTTGTAGGGCTTTCTTTTGATGTGTATTAGGAATAGGAATAGTTGCTTCTGGACTAAAATCAGGAACATTTTCTTTGACTCCAAAAAAGCTGGCTTCGTAAGCAGTTTTTAAAGCTAATTCTAATCCTTGAGCATCTACATCTGTGGTGCTGGTAACACCCATTGTATTTTCTTCATTCCAAACTCGAACAGTTACCCCAGAACGATTGGAAGCTTTGACTTGTTTGGGTTCACCTTGGTCAACTTGAACGCTGGTATCATCTACAGTTGAGCCATAAATATCGAATTTTTTAATGCCAAGTTTGGCAGCATTTTCTTGGGCGTAGGTTGCGATTTCTTGAATGTTAGACATGATTACATTTTAAGATGAAAGTTTCGCGCAAAGGTACAAAGGAGCAAAGGCGCAAAGGAAGAAAAGAATTAATGATGAGAACAGATAATATGTATGGTTTATCTGTTTTTCATCTGATGATTTTTATCTGCCACCAACAGTAATAGAATCAACCTTAATATGGGGTTGTCCAACGGTGGTGTAAATACTGCCGCTGACTGAACCACAGAAGCCGGGAGCTAGTTCTAAATCTTGGGAACATAGGGAAATTTTATTCATGATTTCCTTGGCTTCTCCGATGAGGGTAGCACCTTTTAATGGTTTGGTAATTTTGCCATTTTCTATTAAGTAAGCTTCATCAACGCTAAAGTTAAATTGACCTGTTGCGCCCACACTTCCGCCACCCATTTTCTTACAGTAAATACCTTTATCAACGGAGGCAAATAGGTCTTCTGTTGTGTGTTCACCACAATCAATATATGTATTTCGCATCCGACTAGCAGCAGCAAAGGTGTAATTTTGACGGCGGCCACTACCTGTTCTAGGGTGTCCAGTCCGCACTGAACCGGTTCTATCAGCTAAGAAGTTTTTGAGAATGCCTTTTTCAATTAATAATGTTCTTTGAGCGGGCATTCCTTCATCGTCCATGTCAATAGTCCCAAAGGCATTTTCTGCCCGTCCTTCGTCCCAAGCCGTCAGGCTTTCATGGGCGATTTTTTCACCTTTTTTATCAGCAAATGGTGTGGTTTTGCGTTCAATTTGGGTGGTTTCTAAAAGGTGTCCGCAAGCTTCATGGAAAATTACACCGCCAAAATGATTGGCCATGATAATGGGGTAAGTTCCTGATTCTACGTAATCTGCGTACAGCATTTTACCAGCAGATTCGGCGATTTGTTCGGAGGCTTGTTGATAATCCCAGGTTCTCAGGAAGTTAGCGTCACTGGTATTACCCGCCCGTTCAGCAATGGAGGAACGGTTAGCGCCGTCAGCACAAAGCAGATTAAAGCCCACGGACTGAGTGAGGCGAATATCACGGGCAAATGTACCATCACTGGCAGCAACTAATACTTCTTGCCAATCACGGAAGTAGGAAGCGCGGCGAGATTGGACGTGGGTAGCTTTTTTGTTCAGTTGGGCTGTACCATCAAGGAGAACTTCTCCCATTTCCCGGATAGAACTACATAAGGGTAGCCAAGCGTCTTTACCGCGTTTGCTGGCGTAGTCCCTGAGTAATTCCAGGTTGATTTCGGGAATGAAACCACTAGGGCCGGGTAATTGTAGTCCTAAAATGGAAAGCGCTTTTTCTAAAGCTGCCTTTAAACCCGCAAATGTGAGGTTATTGGTGCTAACGTAGCAGTCAGCTTTACCGCGAAATACGCGCACTCCCGCACCAGTGGCTAAACTGGGGGAAATGCTGGTAATGGTGTCATCTTCCGCTAAACAACTGATGTAGTTGCGGCGTTCTAGGAAGTATTCCACAAAATCTGCCCCAGCGGCGCGTCCTAGTCCTAAAAGGGTTGCCAGGGGGGCTTCCCAAGTGTCATCGAAGCGTTCTGTGGTGGATGAATATTGTAAACTGGGGAGTTGATTCGAGAGAAGTAGGGTGTTTGTAAGCATGAAGTGCCTCGTCTGCTGGCGTTATCTATAGATGTAACTGAAATAATCCTGGTGTGTTTAGTCTAACAAATCTATGAAAGTCGTTGTTGGCAGTTAGGCTGTAGGGTTTTCCGCCATATTGTCTTTTAAAAAGTCTATGTTGAGGATCAATTTTTATAGCTATGATTCTCCGCCCATTTATAGCAAGCCTTGTAACAGATATCATCATTATAATTTATAAGGAGAATGCCGAAAACCCTTGAAGGCGTGTCCGACTCAGGAGGACACACCTGTGCAACAGCTGCGGGATGAAGGCTAGTTGCAGGATCTATCCTGCACTGACATTTTGTATATATTGTATAATAAACGCAGGTCGAAACCAAATCAAGTTGATTGTTCAAGGTTAAATCAATGCTAGTTCTAGAATACAAAGTTAAAGGTAAACAAGATCAATACAACGCCATAGACGATGCAATTCGTACCACCCAATTCATTCGCAATAAAGTGATTAGATATTGGATGGATGCCCCGCGGGAACTCAAAATTGATAAGTTTTCTCTTAACAAGTATTCAACAGAACTACGCCAAGAATTTAGCTTTGCTGCTGAATTAAATTCAATGGCAGTACAATCAGCCGCAGAACGTGGATGGTCTGCTATATGAAGGTTTTACAACAATTGTCAATCTAATAAATCTGGCAAGAAGGGGTTTCCTCGTTTTCAAAAAGATTGCCGTTCTGTTGAATATAAAACATCAGGATGGAAATTACACAAAACTAAGCGACGCATCACTTTTACCGATAAAAAAGGGATTGGTGAACTCAAATTATTAGGTAAATGGGATATTCAATCCTACGAACTTAAAGATATTAAACGAGTACGTTTAATCCGTCGTGCTGATGGATATTATGCTCAGTTTTGTATCGGCATTGATATTGTAGATATTCAACCAAAAACAGGTAAAGAAATCGGGTTGGATGTTGGTATTGAGTCGTTTTACACTGACTCTAACGGACATCATGAACCTAACCCTCAGTTTTTGAGAAAGGCTGAAAAATCAATCAAACATTCTCAAAGACGGATTTACAAAAAAGTCAAAGGTTCTAGTTGTAGAAAAAAAGCTAGAAAACTTTACGCTAAAAAACACTTAAAAGGTAGGGGTGAAGCATTCGCTTATAAAAATTATGCGACCAACCGACGACTCAACAGCGCGAATGCTTCGCCCGTACGGCAACGGATTGAACACGCTAAGAAAATAGCGCGTAACGTATGCAAGTCTAACGACTTAGTGGCCTATGAAGATTTACGTGTTTCAAATATGGTGAAAAATCATTGTTTAGCAAAATCAATTAGTGACGCTAGTTGGTATTTGTTTAGGCAATGGCTAGAATATTTTGCGATTAAATTTGACAAAATTGCTATGGCCGTAGCACCACATTATACTTCTCAAAAGTGTTCTAGCTGTGGCGTAATTGTCAAAAAATCTCTATCAACTCGTACCCATAATTGTGTTTGTGGCTGCGAATTGCACAGAGATACAAATGCTGCAATTAACATTCTTAATCTGGCAAAAAATAGGGGAGGGCATCCCCAAATTAACGCTACAGGAGTTGGAATCTCTACTCTAGTTGGTGACTCAGCGCGGTCTTGGGGGTTTCCCCCATGAGCGACTGAGGAACCCGTAAGGGTGAAAACCTGCTAGAGCAAATTCTGACGATGAATGTAGAATCCCCGTGTCTTTAGACCGGGGAGTGTCAATTCTGTAATAACTTTTGTGCGTAGGTTTAAAGAATCCATAGCAAATTAATGTAAATTAATCAAGCGATAAGTTAATTATATATCAGAACTAGCGGAAAAATTTATTCTAGCTGAACCGTCCCTGTTCCCTATTCCCTGGTAAAATATTTCAACATCTTTGAAAATACGTTACCATGACTACTGAAAATACCACAGGTGCTGATGCTATTGATAGAGCGATATCAAGGGGAATTGATTTTGATGGTTCTCCTATTCCCATAGTTAAATTAGACCTATATGAACAAGTTATGGGTTTAGAATCAAGCAGACAACGCAGCGGTGTATCCAATACCATGCGTTCTCGCATTGTTCGGATTGGTGCTAAACATATTCCCCAAACTGAACTTGATCAAAAGCTAGTTGCTGCTGGTTTTGCACCTTTAAAAGAAAAGGAAATTGCTTTTTTCTACGGTGGTAAATAAAAGACAAAGAATTCCGTGCAAAAGTCAGATCCCCGACTTCTTAGAGAAGTCGGGGATCTGGTGGTTTATAGTAAACCTAAAGATATCTAGAATAAATTTAAGTTCTCATCAAAAATGCTGCTAATTTATAAATAATTGGTTAAGCTACAAAGATTTTTAGATCAAGAAACCAAGTCAACCAGGTATTTATCGTCATATCAACATTCACGTTTTGTGGGGTTCTGGTAATGGATATTACGACGCTGTTAATTGTTTGGTTAGTCACGGCTGTTAGCTTGTGGATTATTAGTAAATTACCTTTAGGAGTGGAAATTGATACTCCAGAAAAGGCAATTTTTTCCGCCGCAGTTTTAGGTATTATTACAGCACTAGTTAAGCCAGTTCTCAAAGTTTTATTTGTGATACCAAATTTAGCCACCTTTGACTTATTATCTGGTATCTTCACTTTCATGATTGCTGTTGCTTGTTTTAGTATTGCTGCTTGGTTAGTAGATGGTTTCCGGTTACGTTATGGCATTTGGAGCGCAATTTTAGGTGCTTTTGCGCTTACTCTTGTCAATAACATTATCTACAAATTATTAGGTGTTTAATTGGTAATTGGTAATTGGTGATTGGTAATTGGTGATTGGTGATTGGTAATTGGTAATTGGTAATTGCTTACTATCACCTATTCGTTATATTATCAATACGAATCCCAAAAATCAATCTGGGATTAATCTCTGCAAAATCTGTTTCAAAACTATCCCAGTCCAATCAATATCGGCTGCCGTTGTCTGTTTCCCTAAAGTTAATCTAATTCCACATAAAGCCGCTGTTTGAGAATATCCCATTGCTAATAAAATGGGACTAGGGCTTAATTTTCCACTATTGCAAGCCGCACCTGCACTAATACCAATTCCGGCTAAATTTAACTGTCTTACCAAAGTTTTGCCGCTAATTTTTTCCCCGTCTGCTGGTTTTAAATAAAAACTGAGATGATGGGGTAAACGATGAATTTTGTCACCTGTGGGCATTAAACCGGGAACATCTGCTAGAATGGCAAAGAGGCGATCGCGCAATAGGATTAATCTCCCTGTTTCCGTCTCCAATTCCTGGGCTGCTAACTCCGCAGCTACTCCAAATCCAGCAATAGCGGGCGTTGCTTGCGTCCCTGAACGCAGTCCGTTCTCCTGTCCACCCCCACCCAGTAGCGGCATTAATTCCACTCCAGTCCGCACATATAACGCCCCTGCACCTAAACCGCCATAGATTTTATGACTGGATAGACTCAATAAATCTACGGGTAAAGTCTGCACATCTAGCGATAAACGTCCAGCAACTTGCACTGCATCTGTGTGAAATAAAGCGCCGTGTGTTTTTGTGATTTTCCCCAATTCAGCAATTGGTTGAACTGTTCCTATTTCACTTTGTCCATAAATCACAGATACCAACACGGTGTTATCTCGTAAAGCTGCTTTTAAGTCTTCGGGGTTGACTCTTCCTTGATGATTTACACCTAAACGGGTAATTTCCCAACCCCAATTTTCTAACATTTTCGCCGGTTCTGAAATGGCGGAATGTTCTACACTGGAAATGATCATATGTTGGGGAGTAGTGTAACATCGTGCCACTCCCATAATCGCTAAATTATCCGCTTCTGTTCCCCCAGACGTGAAAATAATAGATTCGGGAACTGCGTTAATTAATCCTGCAACTTGGATTCTGGCTGTTTCCACAACCAAGGCGGCACGGTTGCCCCATTCATGTAAACTGGAAGGATTACCCCACTGTTGTGTTAAGATTTTTTGGATAATTGCGATCGCTTCTGGACGAGTTGGGGTAGTTGCACTGTAATCTAGATATATTTGCATAAAAATTAATAAATAAGAGTTTCGCGCAGAGACGCAAAGGGGCAAAGACGCAAAGGAAGAAAGAAGTTAATGCAGGGTGTGATATAAATACATTAAAATCGCTGTAATTTACTTTGATCAGATTACTGTGTTTATTTTCCCACAAATCCGCTATTTTTCTTATATCTTTTTATTGCTATTCACTTTAGGTGGTTGTCAACAAGTGCAATCATCAAATCAGCGTTTAGCACCTTTACCTCAAGATTCTTTAATTCAAGTTTACTTCAATAATTCCCAATCTTCGGAATATCAAGAGACTTATCGTCAGCAAACCCGCTTGGGGGATGATTTAGAAAAGCAGATTGTTGACACTATTTCCCAAGCTAAATCTACTGTGGATATAGCTGTCCAAGAGTTACGTTTACCAAAAGTTGCTCAAATATTAGCACAAAAACAAAAGGATGGCGTAAAAATAAGGTTGATTTTAGAAAGTAATTATTCTCGGACTTGGAGTAGTTTTACTGCTGCGGAAATAACTAGGTTAGGAAAAAAAGAACAGGAACGATATCAAGAATTTCGGAAATTTGTGGATATTAATCAAGATCATCAAATCACACCGGAGGAAATTAGTCAACGGGATGGTTTAGCTATTGTTCAAAATGCCAATATTCCTTGGATTGATGATACTGCTGATGGTTCAAAGGGTAGCAGTTTAATGCACCATAAGTTTGTCATTGTTGATCATCGGTTTGTGATTATTACTTCTGCCAATTTTACTTTGAGTGATACGTCTGGAGATTTTAGTAATTCTAGTAGTTTAGGAAATGCCAATAATTTACTAAAAATTGATAGTTCTGAATTAGCAAGTTTACTCACGGAAGAATTTAATATTATGTGGGGTGACGGAATAGGAGGAAAACTAGATAGTAAATTTGGTGTTAAGAAACCTGTTCGTAACCCACAAACAATCATATTAGGTAAAAGCAAAATCACAGTTCATTTTTCTCCAACTTCTCCCACTCAACCTGGGAGTATTAGCAGTAATGGATTAATTGCTAAAACTTTATCTAAAAGTACAAAAACTGTTGATTTAGCATTATTTGTATTTTCAGATCAACAACTTGCCAATATTCTTGAAGAACGTCATCATCAAAATGTGCAAATTCGGGCTTTAATTGCACCACAATTTGCCTATCGTCCCTACAGTGAAGCGTTAGATATGATGGGATTTGCTTTAAGTGATAACTGTAAATATGAAGTTGATAACCGTCCTTGGAAAAATCCCATTTCTACTGTGGGAGTGCCAATTTTACCTAAAGGAGATTTATTACATGATAAATTTGCAGTTATTGATAACAAAACTGTTATTACAGGTTCACATAATTGGTCAGAAGCTGCTAATCATGGTAATGATGAAACATTAATAGTGATTGAAAATCCTACAGTTGCGAATCATTTTCAACGGGAATTTAACCGACTTTATGGTAAAATAAAACCTGGACTACCAGCAAATATTAAATCTAAAATTGATACGGAAGTTAAAAAATGTCCCCAAATTAAACAACCATCATCTTTCGTAAATTCGATTAACACTAAAATTAATCTCAATACAGCAAGTCAAGCAGAACTAGAAACTCTGCCTGGTGTGGGTAAGAAGTTAGCCCAAAGGATAATTATAGCGCGTCAACAGCAAAAATTTACTTCTTTACAAGATGTTGATAAAGTACCAGGAATTAGTGATAAGATTTTAGCAAAATGGGAGGGAATGATAATATTAACCTCAGATTAACGCATATACGGATAATTGTGTTACCATTAATGATATGATGGTAGAGAAAACGGGTTAGTATTTTAGTAAATGCCTTAAAGTTAAAATATTGCTAGGAGAACTTATGAAATTTTACGATAAATTGAATGGGGCGATCGCTCAAAATCAGAGTTTACTATTTGTAGGACTAGATCCTAATCCAGAAATGCTCCCTGAACGATATTCCCAGAAATCAGATCCCAAAAGTATGATTGATAGTCTGTGGGATTGGTTAGAATTTACTATTTCCCAAACCAGTGATTTAGTATGTGCCTATAAACCAACTCTGGGATTTTACGCAGCTTTAGGTATTCCGGGATGGGAATTATTAGAAAAAACTTTAAACGCTATTCCTGCCCATATTCCGATTATATTAGATGCCAAACATAGCGATCTTAATACTAGTACAATTTTCGCTAAAACTGTTTTTGAAGAATGGCAAATTGATGCGATTACATTGAGTCCTTATGCAGGACAAGATCACGTAGCACCCTTTTTAGTTTATCCCGATAAAGCCGTTTTTATTTTGTGTACAACTTCTAATCCAGGTGCAGTGATTTTGCAGCAATACCCTACAGCGGAATCCCCTTTTTATTTACAAGTAGTCAAAGAAGCAAAAAATTGGGGAACACCTGAACAACTGGGTTTAGAAGTAGGAACTATTCAACCAGATATTTTAGCAAAAATTCGCAAAGAAGCACCAGAAAGAGTAATTTTAGCCCGCAGTATTTGGTCTGAAGGTGGTAATCTTAAAAATTTGCTATCAGCGGGATTAAATTATAATGGTGATGGGTTACTTCTTCCCGTTTCTCAAGATATGTTAGGGAGTGAAAATCTATGTACACAACTGCAATCTTTAAGGGCGGAAATTAATCATCTCAGAACTGAAATTTCCCAAGAAAACTCCACTTGTTCCGTCTGGTTTTCCGATGTTTGTTTGTTAAATAAACACCCGCTTTTAGATTTAATTTTACAACTTTATGACATTGGTTGTATCATGTTTGGTGAATTTGTCCAAGCTTCTGGTGCTACCTTTCCCTATTATATAGACCTCCGCAAAATCATTTCCAATCCCCAAATATTTCATCAGATAGTAATTGCTTATGCAGGGATTCTTAAAGACCTAACTTATGATAGAATAGCCGGTATTCCTTATGGTTCTTTACCTACTGCTACTGGATTATCATTACATCTAAATTCCCCGATGATTTTTCCCCGCAAAGAAGTAAAAGCACACGGAACCCGCAAGGTAATAGAAGGTAATTTTAATCCTGGAGAAGTTGTTGTCATTGTTGATGATATTTTGATCAGTGGTAAAAGCGTAATGGAAGGAGCAGAAAAGTTAAAATATGCAGGATTAAATGTCAATGATATTGTAGTATTTATGGACCATGAACAAGGTGTAAAAGACAGATTGCGAGAAAATGGTTATCAAGCACACGCAGTTTTAACAATTTCTGAAATTACAGAAACTTTATATGCAGCAGGACGTATTAGTGAGGAACAATTTAAAACTTTATCTGAAATAAATTAGACATTTATTCTCAAGATAGTGATACAAAAATAATTCAATAATTAGGATTTTGTAGTAAACTGTTTATTAGTTTGACTAGGGATTTGATTGATGATTCCTACTATTTCCACTATTCCCCTTTTTCAACTTGCTTCTGGTGAGTTTCTTTCTCTTCAAGTATATAAATTTGTTGGTGCTAAATCTGGTAAAAAAGTATATATCCAATCTAACTTACACGGTGCGGAAATTGTTGGTAATGCTGTCATTTACCAAATTATTGATTTCTTAACGACATTAAATAATACTCAGATAATAGGAGAAATTTGGCTTGTACCTGTTTGTAATCCCTTAGCTGTTAACCAACGAACTCATAATTTTTCAACAGGTAGATTCAATGTTTACGATAGTCAAAATTGGAATAGAATTTTTTGGGATTATGAAAAAAAACATGATGATATAGAAGAATTTGCTCGTTCTCAAATTGGTTTAGATATAGATACAATTAAATATAACTTTTCCCAAAAAATTCAAACTAGTTTCAATAGTCTTTTAGATAAAATAAATGCCCCTAGCAGTGTCCAATTAACTGATAAATATCGTTATAAGCTGCAATCTCTGTATTTAGATGCAGACTACGTAATTGATTTACATAGTCACACTGGAGAAGGAATAGAATACCTTTATTATTTCCGAAATCGAGAAGATAGTGCTAATTTATTTCTTCTAGATTATAGCATTTTATTCGATGAATATGATGGTGATGCTTTTGATGAATCATTTATCAAACCCTGGTTAGCTTTAGAGAATGCTTTGTTAAAATTAACCGGACAAAAAATGAGATTTGATAAAGAAGCATGGACATTAGAATTAGGAACGGGAATGCAAATGAATGCAGATTCAGTAACTAAAGGAGTGAGCGGAATTAAAAATTATTTAACTCAAAAAAGTATTTTAGAAATACAGGATTTAACCCAATCAAAAACTATATATCATCAAACAAATTTTCGTTCACTTAGTCAACTAAAAAAATATTGGAGTCCCGTAGGAGGAATGATTTTATCTAAAGCTGCATTAGGTACTTCAGTAAATCAGGGAGATTTGCTATATCAAGTTCTGACATTCAATAAAATCGGTGAATTACCCACAACTATTCATGTTTATGCTGAGAAAACAGGCTTGGTTTATGATATATCAATAAATAACTCTGTTAACGAGGGAGAATTTGTATTAGCGACCATGTAGTTTGTCATGGAAAACATTTAACACAGAATTATTAAATCTATTAATTCATCTGCGTTTATTTGCGTTTATCTGCGTTCAAATGTTGATTCTTAAAAATGAAATTACCATTCGTCCTATGAAAGATGATATCCATGATTATCAATTAATAGAAAAATGGCGTAGTGATGAAAAAGTATTACAATTTTATGGTGGTACAGATAATCCTTATGATTTAGAAAAAGTAATAGAAACTTATCAACCTAGAATCAAAGGAGAAGAATCTCTAATTTACTGTATTTTCTCTTATCAAAATCGAGAAATCGGTTATTTACAATATTATGATTTGGATAAATTACCAGAAAATATCAGACAAATGTATTGTCTAGAAAAAACGGCGTTGCTGAATTGAGGGATGAAAAGCAAAAATTCCATGTCTGAAACTCTTAAACTTTGCGCCTTTGCGCCTTTGTGTGAGGCAAATTCATACTTTCATTCACCAATGCCGAAAAAACAGATATTCTAAAACCTGAACGATGAACTGGATTTCCCCCCTTCTTTGTCAGGGAATCCTCTATTTTATTGAGTATTTATACTTATTTTCCCAACCGGCTGTTTTTTAGCCAGAGGTAATGGCTAGAAAATAGTTATTTTGTACTATATTTTGAATTCCAAAATCAGGTTTGTAACGTTTTGTTACGCAATCAATATTTATGAACATAGTACGTACCATACTTAATTATAGTATTTAACTATTACTCAATTCAAATATTCACTTCTACCCAGGCATTCAAATAAATACCAAGAATTAAGGGGGTTAACTGCAAATTTCTTCTATCGGGTTGCCTAGGTATGGAATTTATTGGCCAATTTACAAATTAATGAGAAAGTTCCGTAAATTTTTCAGTCTGAATAGGAGCGATCGCTGTTAATGGCGGCGTTTGTTTAGTTGGGGTTGGTTCGGTTGAAGTCTAGGAGCTAGAAACCTTATGAATAATAAGCAAGGTTCAGAACAATTGATTGATCCTGATTTAAAACCTTATCGATTAAATGGTATTTCAGACGTTGATTTATTGGATGAAATACTGCTTTATGATTCCGAATCCAAGATGGCCTTCTCGCTTAACAACTCTGCCAAAACGATATGGCAACTGTGTGATGGTAAGCGAAGGGTTATTGACATTACTCAGGAAGTAGCTCAGCTTTTTGGCATTACTCTGGATCAATTGGTTTTTAACGAGTTACTTTCTGACATCGTCTCGACTATATTTCAGTTACAAGATCTCGGTATTTTAGGCTTAAAGGAGGAATCCATCACAAATGTGAACCTATAAATTCTAGATTTAAAGGCATAATGAACCAGCGCACTTTGTACATCACCTTTGACGGTCAGCAAATCGCTATTTCTTCAAGGAGTCCTGAAGTCCTATGGCAAGTAGAGCGTTACTTTCGAGAAATGTTAAGCACTGAACCTGGGATACCTTTAGCCTATTTGGAGGTTTATTCGCAAAACAATGTTTTTCTACTTTTGGTGAACGGTCAAATTACAGCACAAGAGTTGCCCTTGTCCAATCTTATTTACCAGATCAAATATGAAGTTATTCGACATCTCATGGAAGCACGATCTAACCTTTTGTGGTTTCATGCGGGAGCCGTTGCTCTTGGGGATACGGCAATTATGTTTTCTGGACTTTCGGGGCGTGGAAAGAGTACGCTTGTAGTCAATCTATGCGATCGCGGCTGGAATTATTTATCGGATGATATTCTTCCTTTAAATATTGATACGAGTCAGTTTCTTCCTTTTCCGCAAATGCCCAAGGTACGAGAGAATGTCAATCAACAGTTATCTTCGGATTGTCTTGATGAACTGAAACAAGTTGATATTCAGCTTAAATCAGAAATAATCTGTCGAAAGCCAATGTCCGTTAAGGCGATTATTTTTCCGTATTATTGTTACAATTCTCCGACTGAGCTTTTATCTTTCTCTCGTGCTAATGCCGCCTTAGATTTACTTCAAAATTGTTTGAATTTTCTAGAGCATCAAGAAAAGGCGTTATCTTATGTCGCAGAGTTAGTAAAGTCCACACCGACTTTTACCCTTGTTTTTAATGATGGTAGTTGTGCTACCGATCTAATAGAAAAAATGGAGATTGTATTATGACTAATTCAAATAGTTTTCTGTATCAGGGAGAAACTGTTCATCGTCAATCTAAAACAGGTTTAATTTGTTTGACTGATTTATGGCAAGTTCAAGGCAGTATTTTTGCAAAAGCTCCTTTGGATTGGGTGCGTTTAAAGACTACACAAAAGCTTTTAAAAGGCTTGGTTGAGCCAAATGAGACAGTTGTGGTTTGGTCTGAATCCGAAGCAAAAGGTCAATCAAGTGCCAATGAACCGCTTATCGCTGAGGTTCCAGGAGTTCTGGAGGTCACTCAAGAAGAAGATGAACTTCGGACTTACGCGACAGAAGAGTTAGCTGTTGTCTATGCTAGATTTCTTTCTGTTGACTGCTACGAATGGGCTTTAGAGAATTTGGTAGAGGGAGATCAACAGGAGGCTGATTATTTAGAGTCTGTTGAGACAAGAACTAAAGCAAGGCGGCAAAAACAGTTTTCTCGACGTGCCTTAATTGCGGCAGGATGGGCAGTTCCTGTGGTTTTGTCGGTGGGATTACAGCAGAAGGCAGTAGCTGCTGGTTCTGGTCATAATGATCATAATGATAATTATAGTGATCATAGTGATAATCATAGTGATAATCATAGTGATTCTACTGGTCAAGATGGTTTTTCTCCCCAAGCTCAACAGACTTACACAAGACTGGAGGATGAACCTTGGGTTAAGGATTCAGAGATTGAAAAAGCCCTTAAAGATAATGACGCAACGTTACAGAAATTGGCTGATGGATATGGAGACACTAAACTCGATGAATACTCCTTTGTTATTGACAAAATGCCTCCAGGCGAAACACCAGAAAATTTTCTTTCTAAGCTGTTAGGAGATATGAATGGAACGGTCAACAATGAAACTTTTAACAAAAACAGTGAATTTGATAAAAAAGCAAACCCACAAAAAGGCGATATTTTTGATATACACATCTTCTATGGGTTTGATAATGGTTCTGTAATGCTTACTGAGAAATATTCAAGTGCATTCACATTTTCAACTGTTACAACTAAAACAAAAGGTACACACCCAGAAAACGGATCTAGAGAATTTGGTTTTAATCAAAATACTGATGGTTCTGTTACTTTCTACACAAGAGGAACTTCAAAAGCTACTGACCTTCTTCATACTATTGGAAATAGTATTCAAAAAGAAACTTGGACAGCATGGTCAAATGGACTCCAGAATACCATTTCTAAGAATGGCGGTAATGTTCGCCCAAATTCTTTTAATCTAAAGACATCAACTAAAAAGTAATGCGATTTAACAAATCAATATCCAGCTTTAAGAATTATCAATGACAATTTTTTGAATTAAAAATTTAATAATTTAATTTAATAATTGTTTAATTAAGGATACAAGCCTCTGACTTTAGGCAGAAGTAATAATTTTGAATTTTGAATTGATAATTTTGAATGGGAACAAAGTGACGTGACCATAGAACTTAGACCGCTAGGCGTAAAATGCAATATCCAATGCCAATATTGCTACCAAAATCCTCAGCGAGACGCGGGCAATATTCCCCATTCTTACAATATGGAAAGTATGAAATCTGCCATAGAAAAAGAAGGAGGCTCTTTCAGTTTATTTGGTGGAGAGGCGTTGCTAGTCCCAGAATCAGATTTAGAGGAACTTTGGTCTTGGGGATTTCAGAAATATGGCTATAACGGAATTCAAACCAACGGAACGCTCATCAACGACAACCACATCCATATGTTCAAGCAATATAAGGTTGGTGTTGGTATTTCTATCGACGGTCCAGGAGAATTTAACGACGTGCGCTGGGTAGGCAGTCTAGAACGTACTCGTAAAGCAACCGCTAAAACTGAAGCCGCAATTGAACGACTTTGCCAAGAAGGAATATCCCCAAGCTTAATTGTGACTCTCCATCGTTGTAACGCTACCAAGGACAAATTACCTGCAATGCACGATTGGTTTAAACACCTAGAAAGCATCGGGATTACGTCAGTGCGGTTACATATTCTAGAAGTAGAAAATAAGTCAATTCAAGACAAATACACACTTAGCGTTGAGGAAAACATTGAGGCATTTTTTAGCTTTGCCAAGTTAGAACAAGAACTGACTCGGCTTAGATTTGATGTTTTCCAAGATATGCGTAACTTACTGCTTGGAAAGGATAATAATACAACTTGTGTTTGGAATGCTTGCGACCCTTATACTACTAGAGCAGTTAGAGGGGTTGAAGGCAACGGACAAAGTAGTAACTGTGGTCGTACTAATAAAGACGGCATTGATTTTACCAAAGCCAATACCCAAGGTTTTGAGAGATATTTAGCTCTCTATCATACCCCTCAAGAGTACGGCGGGTGCAAAGGTTGTCGCTTTTTTCTTATGTGTAAAGGAGAGTGTCCTGGCACATCTATTGATGGGGATTGGCGCAATCGTACTCAAGACTGTGAGGTTTGGAAGAGTTTGTTTCGGCATCTTGAAGAAGAGACTATTCTTCAGGGATCGATTCCTATCTCGATTCGTTCAGATCGTAAACAATTAGAAAAAATTTTCCTGGATACTTGGGCAAAAGGACAAAATATCAATATCTCCTCTGCTTTGCAACGGTTAAGTCAAGGCCAATCCAACTCAGCACAAAATTCTTCTCATGAAGACATCCCTCACGGAAACTCTAATGGAGATCACACAGATAATGGTGTAGCTGAATTAGCTCTATCATCCACAGAAAACTAACTATATTACAAGAGGTTGTTATGGAACTAATGGAGCGGCTTGACTTTGTACTACCCGACTTTACTAGACTAAGTTGGGTCAGCGATAATGCCAGAGAAGTCTGGGAACCAAGAATAAGTCAAATTACCAAGGCATTCCTAGAAATTGAATGGTTGTCAGTTGTCTCTGGAGTACGTCCTTGCTGTTTGACAATTGTAACGCCCGAAGAATTTGTCGCAAAAGCAGGAGAATGGGCAAAACAAGGACTAAATGCGCTTCCCTTGCAAATTCAGGGACTATCTAATTATTCTTATTCAAGTACCAGTATAAAAGCCGAGTTAGGTAAACCCTTTGCATTTCGTATTGTAATAGGAACTCCCCAAGATGTTTCAGCTTTCCAAAAAGCGTTTGATACCAGCGACGATCAAGAAATAGGCAGACTACTTGGTTTTCCCTCTTGCTGTAACAAATTTTTCCAAGAAACTTGGGTAGAACAGGAATTAGTCGATACAACTTGGCCAATGGCAGTCAACACCGCATTAACCTCAGAAAAAGTCAAAAATATTGAGATTACTGGTTCTCCAGAAGCCAACATTTTATGGCGTTGGATGGGGATTCGAGCAGTTCCTCATTTACCCTGTAGCTTTAATTGTCAGGCCACCATAGAATTTGGTAAAAAATTGATAGAAGTTGGCAGAAAAGCTGGCTACAATGCCGAAATGGACTGGCTTCTAGAAATTTTAAGTTGGTCAGTTGAGTGGTCTGCACTACACGGAATTGCCGAAATTAAGACCTCTATTTTAAAAGTATCTACCCGTACTGACGCTACACCAACCAAATACGTAGTTAAGCGAAAGGGAGAAACAGCCCCATTAGAAGGTGCTAAAGGGTTAAATTTTCCTTACAGCACTCCCCCAAAACCACTTTTGACAGGTTCTTCAGGATTTCAACGTGGTTTAGACAATCCCATCTCAACGGCGATCAAATATCCAGAGTGGTACGCTATCGATAACGGTTTTAGCTCTCGCTTTAGTATGGATAACGCCCACAACCCTATTCTTGCCCTCGTAGTAGCCACACTGTCTAATAGGGAAGGCAATATTTTAGATATCGGATGTGGTAATGGAGCCTTATTGAAGAAAATTTATGAAGCCAATCCTCAAGCTATACCATTTGGAATTGAAATTGAGCCTAGTAAAATCCAACATGGACAAGAACTTTTACCTCAATTTGTCAGTAATCTTGTTTGTGGCGATGTGTTTGAAGAAGATTCCATTTGGGCTGATGATCGTCATTACGCCCTAGCCATTTTAATGCCTGGAAGAATAATTGAAGCAGAAGATGCTGAAAAAGTAGCAAAACTAAAAGAACGAATTGAAAAACACTGCGAGAATCTTCTAATATATGCCTATGGTGATTGGCTTACCCGATATGAAAACTTAGCAGGTTTGGCACAGCAAGCAGGAATTAAGTTTATCGCTTCAGATATCGATGCCAAAGTTAGTATGGGTAAGATCCAATAAAGGTTAGATCTTTGAGTAAAACCTTAACTCAAAGGGAATCAGGATCAATTCCCAAGTAATGTTCTAGACCTGTGGACGTATTTCTGTAAGGCAGTCAGTCTATTCATTCTGACGTATCTTATCCACTGACTCAGGACAGTACCTAAATTAAGACACTAACCTAAAAATGATAAGATGACTGACCATTCATCTCTCAATCTAACCGCAACTGACACTCAGCCCGAAATCGAGTTACTGCTCTGCTGTGCCAGAACTCAACCCTCTTCCGAAATCAGCCAACAAATCCAAACCCTAGTTCAGCAAACCCTCGACTGGCCATACCTTATCCAAATCGCAGCTCGTCATAGTGTTCTCCCTCTCCTCTATCAAAACCTTAAAACCCTCTGTCCAGAAGCCGTCCCCAAACCCGTCCTGTCCGAACTCCGCAATTTCTTTCATACCAACGCGGCTCGCAACCTTTTCCTTACCCAAGAACTTCTCAAAATTCTTAAACTATTTCAAGATAATGATATCCCTGCTATTCCTTTTAAAGGACCTGTTCTAGCGGCTGCAATTTATGGTAATTTGGCTCTACGACAATTCGGCGATTTAGATATTTGGGTTGACAGCAAAGATTTTCTGACAGCGATTGACCTCCTTACTGCTCAGGGATACCAAACATCCAAAACATCATTAATACAAACAGGGCTAAGGAGACTTGCGCTATACAAACTCTATATTGAATACAATGCCCACGAGTATCCCCTCAACAGCATCGATAATCGAGTCCACATTGATATTCACAAAAGTATTACCAGCAAAAGCTTTTTCCTATTTCAACTTGATTTTGAATATCTATGGAAGCGTCTTGAGCCAATTTCTCTTTTTGGCACAGAAGTACCTAACTTGCATCCCGAAGATTTGTTGTTAATTCTCTGTGTACATGGTTCCAAACATGGCTGGGAAAGACTGGGATGGATCTGTGATGTTGCTGAGTTTGTTCTAGTCTATCAGCAGATGGAGTGGAAACTCCTAATCGAGCAAGCAAAAACCCTCGGTTGTGAACGAATGCTTTTGATGGGTCTATTGCTTGCACAACAACTTTTAGGTATTGATCTACCAGAACCCATTCATCAAAGCATTGAGGCAAATCCAACAAGTAAATTATTGGCTATGCAAGTGCGCCAGGGACTTTTTCATGACAGTTTGATTTTTGAAGCTAGTTCAAAATTTAGCTACGGTTTCAGAATGATGGAACGCCCACAGGATAAATTCCGTTATTCTGTCGGATTCATCATCAATAAGAGCTTCATACCTATCCTTATAGCCATTAGAGATTTTATTATAAAGTTGAAGCAAATTTAGATCCTCTGCATTCAGGATATTATCTCAAGCTTGGCGTTAAAACCCACATTTCGCACTTCATTTTGTAATATACTAAACACGGGTGAGATTTAAACTTTTGCCAAATGATAAAGAACCCAGATGTGTAGGGGTTTAGCAGTGCTAAACCCCTACGTTTAGAATCAAACAATCAAGCCGTTTTGAGTATACATCAAGATTACCAATATCGGGCTAATAATGGTCAGATAGCGATTCCTAGGTCGCGCTTCGCGATCGCATTACCACCAGGAAAAATCAGGATTAATACTTAATAAAACTATCCTAATTTGGTGACATTTTTGAAGCATAAATATGTGACATTTTGAAGTGCGGAATGCCGATTATTATATATTTAAACATACCATGAATTAATCTCTTTCTTCTTGTTTAAGATTTACCAACGTCGGTTATAATACCACCAAATGCAAATTATGTCTAGTATCTGCTTGCAAATAACGTTGTTGAAGTGGTTGCCATTCTTGCCATAATTGATAACGATTTGCGGCTAATAGGGTCGTTAACCCACGTAATTGAGTATCCAGTTCTGATTTGAATATATTTTCTAACCATTCATGTAAAACCATATTATCTTGCATCATTCCCAAGATTTCTTGGATGCTTTTAATATCATGAAGATGTGCGGTAAAAGACTCACCATATAATTCAGTAAATAACTCCATTTGGTAGCGGAGACCTTTGGCTTGTTTCCGTAAACTATGCAAAGTTTTACCTTCTATTTTCAGATGTTCTTCTAATTGCTTGGGTGTCCATTTTGTTTGCACTACTATTTCTGATTTAACAATTTTAGTCCCAATTAACCATCCTGGATGTAAGCAAAATTCACTAACTTCTGGTGAGAGTAAATCTGGTAACACATGATAAATTGGTACTGATGAAAAACTTTGATAACTGGGATTTTTTAACCAATGTTCACATTCATTTTTAAAAGATTTATAAACTTCATCTTGAAATATATTCTGCACATGAGAAACGGCAATTTCTCGTTGTTTATGCAATTCCTTAAAAGCGGTTTCTAGAGATTTTTGTTCTTTTTCAAGTAAATGCGGTTTGTAATTCTTTTCCAGAATTTCTGCAAGCACATCTAAATCTCTGAGACCACCCAAAATTCTAGCAAGTTTACCAATATTTTTATCACTAACTAATTTTGGTAAAAATAAATATCTCTCGAATCTACTAACAGCAGTTCGTAAGCGCCGCATTCCCACACGCATTTGGTGGAGTGGTTCTGGATCTTCGTCTTTTTTAACTGCTTTTTCCCATTTTATGGTTTTTTCAAAATGGTTTTCAATGGCTTGATGTGCAGTTTCACCAAGAGTTTTGATAGATGTTTCTGAAGGAATTTTCATAAATAAAAAAAATTAGCAATATAGCAATCCCAAATAAGATACAGGTATTTCTCTTCCCTCTCTTCCTCTGCGCTCTCTGCGTCTCTGTGGTTCGTTACCTCCATTTCCCGTAAGGGATACACAAATCAAATAGAATTGCTCATAATATCTAAAGATTAGTGGAAATAGCTTGTACCGGACAAGTAGGAATACATTGTTCGCAAACAATACAGCGTGATCGCACAAAAGTGAGTTTATATGTCTCTGGATTAATAGCCAAGGCTTCAGTCGGACAAACCCCCGTACATAAACCACAGTGAACGCATACATCCTCATCAATGATAATTTCACCTAAACCCAGGGAAACATGAATATGTTGCGATCGCATCCATTCAATTGCTGCATCTAACTGATCAATGTCTCCCAATAATTCTACTACCAGTTTACCAATTTGATTCGGGGCAACTTGGGCGCGAATAATATTCGCAGCGACATTAAAATCCTTTGCTAGTCGGTAGGTAACAGGCATTTGAATCGCCCGTTTGGGAAAAGTCAGGGTAACTCTTTTTTTCATTATGTGAGAAAACAGTAAGATGAACTAAGTTAATAAGTCTTAATAAATTGATTATGAGTACCCAAGCCCCTGTAAATTCTAGTAACCGCATCAAAAACTTCTTAATTGCCATTGTAGCGATCGCTTTGGGAGTTGCCCTCTTCCTGGGACTTAAAACTGATTCTACCTCAGTTTCCCTGGCGGAATTGGGTAAAACTGCTATTCCCTTAGAAGTAGCCCTCAGCAACGGAAAACCTTCTCTAGTCGAGTTTTATGCCGATTGGTGTACAGTTTGTCAGAAAATGACTCCCGACATGGCCAAACTCAGAGAAAAGTACAATAACAACCTGAATTTTGTGATGTTGAATGTTGATAATACCAAATGGTTGCCAGAAATGCTCAAATATCGAGTAGATGGCATTCCGCACTTTGTATTTTTGGGTAAACAAGGAGAAACCATCGCTGAAACCATTGGTGATATTCCCCGCACCATTATGGCTAGTAATTTAGAAGCTTTAATTACTGGTTCTACCCTTCCCCATATTCAAGGTAATGGTAAAACTTCGCAATTTTCCGCCTCAGTCGCCACAGATGGAAATCAAGATGATCCTCGCAGTCATGGTAGCCAAGTTGTAAATTAGATGATTGGGGATTGGTAAAAAGTTATTAATTTATTATTTGTCAGAATCAGGATTTTCAAGATTTAAGGATGTCCAGGATGAAGTTTTTTAATTATTATTTATGATCAGATCATATTAATATGATTGATTAATTTCCAATTACAAATCCTGTAAATCCTCTAATCCTATAAATCCTGATTCAGACTTGCTATCTTCAAAGTAAGATAGTGTATGATTGTCTTTTTTCTCAAAATTTACTATGGCTACAATTAACGACAACTACCTGAAACTCAAAGCTGGTTATCTGTTTCCAGAAATTGCGCGTCGGGTAAATGCCTTTGCCCAAGCTAACCCTGATGCTAAAATTATCCGTCTGGGGATTGGTGATGTCACCGAACCCTTACCAGAAGCTTGTCGCACAGCCATGATTAAAGCTGTAGAAGATATGGGCGATCGCTCATCTTTCAAAGGATATGGCCCAGAACAAGGTTATAATTGGTTAAGGGAGAAAATCGCCACCCACGACTTCCAGGCACGGGGAGCAGCCATAGAAGCCGATGAAATCTTCATTTCCGACGGTTCTAAGTGCGATTCCGGCAACATTCTCGATATTTTTGGCAAAAATAACATCATCGCCGTTACAGACCCAGTGTACCCCGTTTACGTAGATACCAACGTTATGGCGGGTAACACGGGAGATGCTAATGAAAAAGGTGAATATGGTGGTTTAGTTTATTTACCTGTCACTGCTGAAAACAATTTTACCGCTGAAATTCCCAGTCAAAAAGTTGATTTAATTTATCTTTGCTTTCCTAATAATCCCACCGGTGCAACTGCAACCAAAGAACATTTGCAAGCATGGGTAAATTATGCCAAAGCTAACGGTTCAATTATCTTTTTTGATGCCGCTTATGAAGCATTTATTACTGATCCTAGTTTACCTCATTCTATTTTTGAAATCGAAGGTGCTAGAGATTGTGCAATTGAATTTCGTTCTTTCTCCAAAAATGCCGGGTTTACTGGAACTCGTTGCGCTTTAACTGTTGTTCCTAAAACTCTCACAGCTAAAGCCGCTGATGGTTCTAATGTGGAAATTTGGAAACTCTGGAATCGTCGTCAATCTACCAAATTTAATGGCGTTTCCTACATTATTCAACGGGGTGCAGAAGCAGTTTATTCAGAAGCAGGACAAGCACAAATCAAAGCTTTGGTAAACTTCTATTTAGACAATGCCAAAATCATCCGTGAAGAACTCACAAACGCAGGTTTAAAAGTTTATGGTGGCGTAAATGCACCTTATGTATGGGTGCAAACTCCTCATGGTTTATCCAGTTGGGAATTTTTCGATAAGTTATTAGAAACCGTGAATGTTGTGGGAACTCCCGGTTCTGGTTTCGGTGCTGCGGGTGAGGGTTATTTCCGTATTTCTGCGTTTAATAGTCGGGTAAATGTGGAAGAAGCCATGAAACGGATTACCGCTAAGTTTAAGGTGTAGAATATGGTGGTGGGTAATGCCCACCCTAAATAAATTATGATTAAGTTAGCCGTGATTCAGTGTTAACGGTATAATTCAAATATGTAATATTTCTCAAGGAAGAAAATTCACATGAAGTTACTACAAGTTCAAGTACCCGATTTCCGCGTTTTGAAAGATGTTGATATTAAGTTTGATAGAAGGTTTGTCCCTAATATCTTTCCTTTAGGAAGTCTCAATGGAGGTGGTAAAAGTACACTTTTACAATTAGTTTTTGTGTTATTACATTGCTGCACAAATCCAGAAAGACACCATTATATAGAAAATTTACTACATGGGTTTACATTTAATAATGATGGTAGTGACAGAGTATTAGCTATTATCAATATTTGGGATGGTGAAAAAGAAGTTGAAATTAAATTTCTGGTTGGTGATTATCCTATTGAAGATATAGCAGTAGATTTAGATGATGAATACCATGATAGAAATGGGATACATCCTCCCGTTTTGCGTCAAGAACACATAATATATATATGTTCTTATTTTTTATCGGTGGGTATGGGTGAAAACCGTTTATTATGTCGAGTTAGTGGTAATTTATATAGATATCAAGCAAAAGATTTGTTAGACGAAATATCAAATAAAATATTCTTAGCTGCTCCTATTACTCAAGTTTTCTTATTTATTTCTCGAGAGTCCAGATACCGATTATTTGCAAAAAATGGTGGTGGAAATTACGATTCAGATTTAAAATTATCTAAATCAAAACTACCAGGATTTTTCACTTATGATTTTGCTCCGGTAGATTTATTAATTAAAGCATTCACAAGTGCTAGAGATGAAGATTTTATAACTGCTATTGAAACTGAAGGTGAGTATGGTAAGAGATATAAAGAATTATTAGCTGAGTTGAATTTATTGTTAGCTAATAAAAAAGTGAATATCTCTACAGATTTCTCTAAAATCACATTCAAGTTAGATACCAATAATGAAAATATTGAACTTTATCCTGAAGATTTAAGTCATGGTGAGTTAAAAAGATTGAGCATTTATCTGTGGCTAAAATATAATAAAATCGAAGATGCTATTGTTCTCATGGATGAAATTGAAATAGGATTTCATCCAGATTGGCAATATGAAATAATTAGAGATTTAGAAGAATGGTCTCCTAGTAATCAATATATTCTAGCAACTCATTCTTATCAATTATGTCGAGCGCTTACACCGGCTCATGTCAGGGAAATAGAACCAAAACTTATCAAATCAGATAATAATATTCCACTATGAATACTTATCAAAAAAAACTAATGCAACATTGTAACGAAATTCTGGGAAATCCAAACATTAGACAGAGAATTGTTGTTTTGTGCGAGGGTCAAGGTAGTATTTTAAACTTAAGTGACGAAACAACAGTAAATTACGGAAAAATGAAGCAAATGCCAGATGCAGATTTTTATATAAAATGCATTCCAAAGACATGGAAAACATACAAACCAGAATTTTTTAATTGTCAAGGTAGAACAGGTGTTATAGATACTTATTTTAAGCTTTTAGAATTACATGAAGAAGGTAGTAGAGAGTCATACTTAAATCCTGATAAGCTGTTTGCTATAGTTGATTTAGATTTACAGTCCCAAAATATTGATAATTACGGTTTCTCTAATACAGAAGAAATTTTCTCAAATCTTTATCAGCAAGGTCAAGTTAATGAAGAAAATACCAGAAATCATCGCATTTGGGTAACAGGATTAATTCACAAAGAAGCATATTTTATCATACCTGAACTGCAAGAAATTTTTAATACTTCAATATATTCTCCACAGTATAATGGTAAAAAAGTTATTCTTGAAGATATTTATATTACTATGGCAGATGCTATTATTAATAGTAATGATTTAGAAAATAACTTGTCAACCGTCTCTAATCGCATTAGTCATTGCTCAGGATTAGATTGTACAGATTTAGAAAAGTTACGTGATTCCTGGAAAGAACAGTTTGAAAATTCTCCAGATGAAACACACAAAAATGAGTTAATTTATGCCTTATTAATGCTTAAAAAAGTTAAGGATAACAAAACTCAAGAGGATTATTGGGAAGACATTAAACCACCAAGTGATTGGACTAATACAGAGGAGGTATTTAGGGATGAATTATTAAGGCAAATAGCTAAATTTTACTCAGAGCAGAGTAATTATGCTAAATATCATATTCCTGCTTTTATGCAATTTTTAAAACATTTTTCTACTTTGAATTAATTTCAACCTATTCTCTCCTTTCCCCCGCAGTTCTAATCAATTCCCCTATCAAAGCCACAATAGCAGTCATAGAAATTAACATCACACTTAAAGCATTAATATCCGGTTTGACTCCCGTTCTAATGCGGCTAAAAATTTCCATTGGTAAGGTATTAGTCCCACTTCCCGCAGTAAAACTAGCAATTAAAAAATCATCCAAACTCAATACAAAAGCCAATAAACACCCAGAAATAATCCCCGGCATTAATTGCGGTAATAAAACTAAAATAAAGGCTTGTATGGGGGTTGCACCTAAATCTAATGCTGCTTCTTCTAAATGAGGATTAATATTATTCATGCGCGAAGAAACCACCAAACCCACATAGGATAGACAAAAAACAATATGGGCAGCGATAATAGTCCAGATACTCAAAGGAATAGCAAAAGCTGCTAAACATACTAGTGTCGAAACAGCGATCGCAATATCAGGAATTAATAAGGGTAAATAGGCAATTCCCTGATATAATTTCTTACCAAGAAAGTCATAACGTGCCAACCCCACAGCCATTAATGTTCCGAACACTGCGGAAACTCCTACTGCACAAAAAGCCACCAACAAACTATTATATAACCCGGATAAAATCCGTTCGTCATTAAACAGTTTTCCATACCATTCTAAGGTAAATCCTTGCCATTTCGCACTGTAAGGTGACTGATTAAAACTATAAAAAGCCAGTACCAAAATAGGTAGGTACATAAACACAAATATAACTAGTGCAAAAACTGCCTGCCAGGAAACACGCGGTTTATTTATTTGTTTGTATATATTCATTTTACCTAATATATGCAACTATTTATTTATCGTTATATATTATACTTATTTTTGTCTTTTAAGTCAAGTTCAAAATCCAAAATATAACAATTATATTTTGTCTAATTTATTTCTTAAGGATCAGACATTGACATTACCTCAGATAGACAAAATATATCAAATATAAAGCATAAGATTTGGTAGTACAATCATGAATAAGGGCGGTTTTTTTACTTTTAGCTATTTCCTGTTAGCTATTCAATTTATTTTCAAATAACTGGAAATAGAAATCGGATATTTTAGGAGATTGATAATGAAAATTGCTCAAATCGCTCCACTGTGGGAGAGAGTACCACCACCAGCTTATGGTGGAATAGAATTGGTAGTGGGGTTATTAACTGATGAATTAGTCCGTCGAGGACACGAAGTGACATTATTTGCATCAGGAGATTCTTTAACTTTAGCCAAATTAATATCAGTTCATCCCCGCGCTTTAAGGCTAGATTCTACTATCAGAGATTCAAGTATTTATGAATTTCTACAAATAGCATCAGTCTATGAAAAAGCCGCAGATTTCGATATTATTCATTCCCACATGGGAGTCGCAACATTAACATCTGCAAACCTGGTAACAACTCCTACGGTGCATACCTTACATGGCATTTTCACACCAGACAATGAAAAAATATTTAAACATTGTCGAAAACAGCCTTATATTAGTATCTCTAATTCTCAAAAAGAACCCAGATTAGGATTAAACTATGTAGACACTGTTTATAATGGCATTGATGTTAGTAGTTATGAATTTTATCCTCAACCAACAGAACCATCTTATTTAGCTTTTTTAGGCAGAATGTCTCCAGAAAAAGGACCACATTTAGCAATTGAAATTGCTAAAAAAACTGGACGGAAGTTAAAACTTGCAGGTAAAGTAGATTTGGTAGATTGGGAATATTTTGAACAAAAAGTTAAACCGCATATTGATGGTCAGCAAATTGAATATTTAGGTGAAGCCAATCATCTCCAAAAAAATGCCCTTATGGGTGGTGCTTATGCAACTTTATTCCCAATTACTTGGCGAGAACCTTTTGGTTTAGTCATGGTAGAATCAATGGCATCAGGTACGCCTGTAATTGCCATGCGAATGGGTTCAACAGCAGAAGTGATTGTTAACGGGGAAACAGGTTTTCTCTGTGATAATGTCGAAGAATGTATTAATGCTATTGATCAAGTCAGGAGTTTAAATCGTTACGCTTGTCGTCAATATGTGGAAGAACATTTTAGTGTTCAGCAAATGACTGATGGTTATGAAGCAGTTTATCAAAAGCTAATTGCAGAAAAATTAGCGCGACAAAATGGTTTTTCTCGCACTGCTTTAGTGAGTTAGTAGGGGTGGGGTTTCCCCACCCAGAGAACTTCTTTCTAACTGCCTTTCTTACTCCTGACTCCTGACTCCTGACTCCTGACTCCTGCTATAAACACCTTTCTGATGTCTAACTTCAACTACTGTATGCACATTCCCACGAGGGGTAAAATCTGTTTTCACGGTGACTTCTAAAGGATCACAAGCAGCGACAAAATCATCTAAAATTTGATTGGCTGTTTCTTCATGGGAGATATAGCGATCGCGGTAGCTGTTAATATAAAGCTTGAGTGCCTTCAACTCTACTACCCTTTCATCTGGAATGTATGTAATATAAATGGTCGCAAAGTCAGGATAACCGGAAAAAGGACATTTACAAGTAAATTCCGGTAAAGTAATATTAACGTCATAGCGTCGCCCAATGCGGGGGTTCGGAAATGTAATTAATTTCCCTTCCGCAATTTCGCGTTCACCATATTTCATTTCTTGACTTACTGGAGATACAGTTTCAGGTGCAAAGTTACTCATTATATTAGTAAAAAGAAATGCAGAGATTCACAATTATTAACTTAACAGTTTTTAACATTTCTCTCCAGCTTAATGAGTTATTTACTAGGCATCTCCGGTAATTGTGCGTGGTTTGAAACCCTTGTAGAGACGTTCTATAGAACGTCTTTACATTCATTTTCGGAGAGGTCTACTCAATTTCTTTTTCCCAGTCAGGACAATTTTTATCATCCCAACCATGAGGGTGCATAGCACAGACTAACAAATTACCGCTATAAACCTGGCCATGATAGTTACTACAACCAATACAAGCAGCATTTTTTTCTAGTGTAGCTTCTACTTGATATGGAAAACCAGGATCTATATCTTCGGTGATATCTTCCAGTTCCCAGTAAATCTCCAAAATTGGTTCGGCTAAATCTTGTAAAAACTGTTCGTGCAACGTAGCTAAAGTATCAATATCAGCCTCAAATGCGCTTTGTACTTCTTCAGTAATCTGTTCCGTAACCTCAAAAAAAGCGTCTATCATGTCATTCACTCCGAGGAAGAACTGCTCTACTTCATCAGCCACGGTTTCGATCATGTCTATTAAGTCTTTTTGCCACTCTTCCATAACTTATACTCTCAAAGGCTGAAAACATGATGCTAAACGCCGTCTGACTGAAAGTTATAGAGTCTACGGTTAGTAATTGCAACTAAAACCATCTTGGGTATAGCGTCATTTTTCTAGAATTAAAAGTTACTGATACCCAAGGTGAAAATTTTATCTTTACGGTTTGCGTTGCAGCCGTTTTAACTCTTCCTGTAGTTCTAGCACTTGATCGCGGAGATGATCTACGTTATCGCCATTTTCTTTATTTTCTTTTTTCGCCTCTTTCACACTAGGCTCTTCGTCATCATCTATGATATTTATCCGACGAGGTTCGGAAGGGGGTGTTTTTTCAGGCGTTTGTCCAGAAGTTGGTTGCTGTTGAGCTTGCTTCATCATATCTTCAACGAAGCGACGAGCCTCTTCTGTGTTCATCTCGCCTTTAGCCACCATTTCATCTGCTAATTTCTGGACTTGCGATCGCAGTTCGGCTAATTTTCCGCCAGCTTTTTCGCCAGCGTAAGAAGCTAACCCAACGCCGAGATAAAAAGCTTTTTGTACAATATCTCCAAAACCAGGCATTGCTGCTGAAAGCTCCTACAAATAAGGCGACCCGGAGACTACGCCTACCACAAGCATCCCTTATTGCTGCTACCTTCCGGTCCTGACAAGATTTGGGCGTTGAAGTTGCATAGATCCAGGTCTTCCATCATCATAACACTAAAATTCAAAATTTGTGTACTATTCCACAACAATTCGCCATTCAAATAATTGGTAGCTGACACAATCGTTCTGTACCAAGGGATCAGCCAATACTATTGCTTGTGCTTCATCCATTGATGCCGCCTCAAATAACATCATTCCACCACCCTTTTGCGCCCAATAACCTGTTTTAGCTTTGTGTCCTTTAGTAATCAACTCTTGAACATAGGCTCTGTGAGCGGGTACATATTGGTCAAAGGTGGGTTTATCAAGCTTACCAGTTTCAATTTTAACAAACCAAGGCATATTTCAGATCGGGATTTTTAGATTAGCAATGTTTCATTTAGTCTAAAATATCATGATTTGTTATCGTATTCCCGCTAATTCATATATTTTTGTGATTTATGTAATATTTCAGAACAAACCGCTATCTGTTTACACATCTATACTGTATACTTAGTTAGTAAAAGTTAAGAATAAAATGAGTCTGAAAACAGACAACTAGTAAATAAAAAACTCATATACAAGAAATGCACTGTGGAAATCGAGCAGGAACATTTAATTGTATGAGGATTATTTACTTGTTGCCAGAGGTAAACAGGAAATTTCGCATTGGCTTTTTTCCTAATTACCAAACTGATTAAATCAATGTCACCAGGATATCATCATGCCTAGCAAATTAAATCTCGATAGCAACGAAACTCTCAAACAAGGTGCGAAAGGACAAAAAGTTCAACAACTACAAGAAATCTTAAAAGCACTCAATCTAGATCCAGGAATAATAGATGGTGATTTTGGCAATAATACTGTCAAAGCCGTTAAACAATTTCAAAGTCAAAAAGGGCTTGAAGCAGATGGTGTAGTCGGAAAAAATACTCAAAATGCTTTAAATAATGCTCTTGGACAAGCAACAACAAGCGCAGCATCATCTATATCATCTCCAACTTTAAACACCCCTACAAAAGGTTTTGGTGGGATAACTGGAAAACTACCACTTCCAGGTGTTCCTCTCATCAAAGAATTTGAAGGTTGTTATTTAAATGCTTATCGAGATCCTCTCAGTGGTAATTTACCTATCACTATTGGTTGGGGTACTACTAAAAAAAGAGATGGTAGTAACTGGGAATTAGGTGAAAGCATCACTCAACAAGAAGCAGATGATTTGTTGATGCTTCAGCTAGAGAATAGCTATCTACCACCTCTGCAAAAAATTCCGGTTTGGAATGAGTTAAACGCCAATCAACAGGGTGCTTTATTAAGCTTTGGTTATAACTTGGGTGCTAACTTTTACGGTAGTTCCAATTTCAAAAGTATGACTAGAGTGTTGAGAGATAAAAAGTGGGATGAAATTGAAGAAACTTTTCTAAAATACAGAAATCCTGGTAGCAATGTAGAAGCAGGATTGAAACGGAGAAGACAAGCAGAGGCTAAACTATTTTTAACTCCTGTTTAGTTAATAATTCAATCCTTGCAAAGAGGTTTAACGAAACCTCTTTACATGACAAGAATCCTATTTAATTACCATTGGGACGCTGAATAATTGTCTCTACTACTCGTCGTTTTGCTTGTGGATCAATTCCTACCAAACGCACATATTCACCGCTATATTCAGATAAACAAGCTTCTAAGGTAGAAATAGCATCGGAATGGGCATCAATTTGAAAAGAACCGCAACTTTGCCAAGAACCTGTGCGAAAACGTCTTTCATCAATGTGTTCAATACCAATTTTATAACCTTGAGCTAAAATTTGTCGAACTTGTGCTTGAGTTTCTAAACTTAAATGAGTAGGTTGATTAATCGCAGGTTTACTCACAGGAACTTCCGCAATAGGTGAAGTTGCTTGATAACCTTTACCTCGATTTAAACGATTATATTCATCCACTAAATGAGAAGTTTCCACCCGTTTTTGTTCACCAACCATAAATTTACCCGACTCAATTAAATGCGATAAAGTAAAATCTGGCTTTTTAAATGCTGGTGGACCCTCCAAACTATTGACAACTCGCAAAGAGACATTTTCAAAACCAATTTTATGGATAAAATGACGGATTTGTTCATCATAAATCCGAGAACGCAAAGCACTAAAAAAGTCAATAGATTGATGAGGGAAAGTATCAACAAATTGTGCAATTTCTTTTTGTGAAAGACCATCTTCTGCAAAAATTCCTCCCACAATTCCTACCTTATCATCGCGGTTTGGTTCCCAGTAAAATTTATCCATTCTCCCATCACGAATTAATGGTGCATAGAGAGTAGAAAAATCATTTCCGGTGACAATAATCGGGACACGACATAAAGGATTGGAGTCATAACTTCCCGGTAATTGCACATCTGTGGGATTATCAGCAATATTCATCAATGTGGCATTTACCAACTGAGTATTTACTGTATATTGAGTTCCTTCATCAAAACGTCCTGCACCCGCATCTAAATCATTAATCATCAGTACGCACATTTTCCCCCGTACCTTGATTAATTCTGCTGTTTCCCGATAACGTAACCGAATTAACCGCGCAGGATCTCCCGCGTCTGGACTTTCTAATTCTCCTCCAGATATCAAGGTGACTTCGATACCCATTTTCTCAAAAACCAACTCGCATTGAAAAGTTTTTCCCTCACCTTTGCGGCCATGAATTCCTAAAATTAAAGGAACGCGAATCCCAGGAATATTTAAGAAATTTTTGGTGATATGAACTGCAAGTTTATCAAGAAAACTAGGCGCAATGTAGTAACTCATAGAATGTATCCCTGGTTAGTTGTCAGTTGTCAGTTGTTAGTAGGGGCGAAGCATTTGGAAGATAAATTATCGGTCATTGCCAAAAATAGTTCTCCAAATGCTTCGCCCGTACAGTTGTTAGTTGTTAGTAGGGGCGAAGCATTTGGAAGATAAATTATCGGTCATTGCCAAAAATAGTTCTCCAAATGCTTCGCCCGTACAGTTGTCAGTTGTTAGTAGGGGCGAAGCATTTGGAAGATAAATTATCGGTCATTGCCAAAAATAGTTCTCCAAATGCTTCGCCCGTACAGTTGTCAGTTGTTAGTTGTTAATTATCTAAGTCACTTTCGAGAACAGAGGCTAGAACTTGTCTGGTATTAGTTTGAAATTCTTTGACATTAACACGATTCAAAAACCAAATTGATAGTAACATTCCTAAAGCTTCTAAGACAAATACCAAACCATAAGCTAATACTAAATTATCTGGTAAAAACTTACGTCCCAAATCTAAAACAGTACCACCAATTACCGTAGCAATGCCTCTAGATAAAGATTGGGCAAGTCCCCAAGCACCAATAAATGTACCTGCGGCTTCGGCAATTGTTAAGTCTAACATTAAAGTTACTGCTGCGGTGGTCACAAAACCAGTAGCTAAACCAAATAAAACTAAAGTTGATTTTAGTAGAGATGGATTTGCAGAAAATCCCGAAAAACCTATGAATAAAGCGGCAAATGCTACTAAAATACAACCTAATTTGATAGTTCGAGCTTTACCTAAACGGGGAACAATGAAAAAACCCGTGATACCATAGGAAATTAATATCCCTGTACCATAAAAAACGTTGAGTTTGGTACTTTCTGCTAAGGGCATTTTAAAGACTTGCCCCGCATAAGGTTCTAAAATGGGATCTTGCATAAACAAGCTAATAGTCATCACTAATAAAAAGGTGAAAAACAAGCCTGTTTGGGGACTAGCTGTTAAAATTTTCCAAGCACCTTTTAAGGTGATACCATCTTCCCGATTTCCTTTATTGGCACGATTCAAGAAACGGGAATATTTGTTTTCAACCCCTGCAGTTGCCACAATTGCTAAACTAAAAACGATGCTGGGAACAATTATAAATAGACGATTAATTGCCGCTTGTAAAGTTTCTAGAGGTGCGTTTGCATCTAATTGTTTTAATAAGCTGGAACTGATGATTGCTCCCACTATAATCCCTACCATTAACATTGACCAAACAATCCCCACAACTTGAGAACGGTTGTCTTCTTCGGAGATATCCACTAATAAAGCTGCAAATGCTGTACCACTAGCGCAAATTGCTAAACCGTAAATTGCGAACATGAAACCGAGAACCGCTGTCCAACCGATTGTTTGGGTAGTCCATATCCAGGTATCGCCAATATTAGCGGCATTTAACTGCCACATTACTTGTACCGCAAAAAATGCGGCGATCGCAAATATTCCTGCTCCTCCCCAGACATAAGCCGTGCGATGATAACCTAATAAGGGTTTAGCATCGGACATTTGCCCAAATAGAATCCTTGTCGGTGCGATAAAATAAGGTATTGCTAATACTAAGCTGCCTATAGTTGCCGGAATTGCGATTTCTTGAATCATGACGCGGTTAAGCACTCCCAGAGTCAAGATAGACATCATACTCAACCCCATTTGAAACAATCCTAGCCGAAACATGGTCAAAATGTTGACCTTGGGGATAGATAAGGATTGATTTGGGGTGTCAAATGTATCATCCATTGCCATAGCTGCTTGTTTGTATTGTTTACCAGATACAGAAATCAAATACAGCACTTCCCGGTGTTATGAGGTACATATTTAGCGGGCAAGACTTGTACTGAGCTTGTCGAAGTATGCCCGCACTACAAGAGTTTCATGATTCAACTTTGTACCTCATAAGAGCGGAAACCGCTGTATGAGTCCTATGTTATCTCAATTAAATGGTAAATTAATTTTGGCAATGTTCACAGTTAATTTTTATTAGAATACAATTCTCACTATGAATGATTCATCAATTACCATTACTAAGTTATTAGATTCTGATTTAGAAGAACTGAGAAAAATCAGTCAAGAAATTTGGTATAACCACTATTCTTCAATTCTCAGCCATGCACAAATCGAGTATATGCTAACTAAAATGTATGGAACAGGAATAATTGAAAATGAAATTTATAATAGAGGGATATTTTATGATCAAGTTTTGCATAATTCTAAATTAGTTGGTTATTTATCTTACAGTTCAGAAATAATAGATAGTATTAGTTATTTAAAATTACATAAATGTTATTTATTGCCATCATTACATGGTTTTGGCTATGGTCAAAAAATGTTATTTCATATTTATCAAAAAGCGCAAGCAATGAACTTAAAACAAATAATTCTGAATGTTAATAAAAGGAATGAAAAAGGAATTAAAGCTTATTCTCGATTTGGTTTTAAAATTATTGATAGTCAGGTAATAGATTTTGGTAGTGGCTTTGTTTTGGATGATTATATCATGGGTTACGAGCTTTAAAAAATAAGAAACTAATTCTGATTAATAACTTGCTTGATTAATTTAATTATTTAGTAGTTTATTGAGTAGGGTGTGTTAGCGATAGCATAACGCACCTAATTTTTATGTAGTAATTTGTAATTGTGTAGTAATAAGCTGATACATATTTATTAGACATTGTACTACTTATAAATATAACCATTAGAGGATGTTTGAAAAGTTTTTAATGTATAAATAAACCCCTCTCCAAACCTCTCCCCGAAGCGGGGAGAGGCTTTAAAACCCCCCTTCCCTCGTAGGGAAGGGGGGCAGGGGGGTTAGGTTTTTGGAGATTATCGGTTTCATCTAATACTTTTCAAACAACCTCTTATAGCACTATATCCATTTATGTCCAGTGTTTGAATTATTTAGTCACAGCAGTATCCATATTTTTCATTAATTTTCATTAAAAGTTAAACAGAAAATAATCATTAGACATCTCCGAAAAAGATCGTAGAGACGTTCCACGGAACGTCTCTACAAGGGTTTCAAGTCACGTACATTTAATTCTCGGAGATGTCTATTATTTAGACAGGATTTGATATATTATACTGGAAGACTTATACTGGAATCAGTAAAATTTTGTTTGAGGTAATTACGATGAAATGTCATAACTGGTGACTACCACCGCTATAGCCTCTGTTTTTGGTGGAAATATGAATATAGCTCAAGCCCAATCTCTACTGGCACACTGCATTGGAGCGGATGCTAGTGAGTTAAGAGCGATCGCCTGTAGGCTGTTTGTTTGATCAAAATCACATTTAAAAGTGATGTGTTACGCTTCCCTTACTCATTCTAGAAAGAAGCTACCACACTCAGAATATTACATAACAGCCGTTTTTTTATATACGCAAGATTTCTGCGTGCTAACTAAACCAGGAGTAATTAAAATGAGTCAGCAAAATCTAGTTTTCACTAATCCCAATGAAATTACCATTCCTAATGGTGGAGCAGCAACAACCTACCCCTCAAGTATCAACGTCTCCGGGTTAAATGGCACAATTACGAGTTTGAAAGTAACCCTAAGCAATATTAGTCATACTTATCCCGATGACCTTGATATTCTACTGATAGGTCCTACAGGTGCCAATATCTTGTTAATGTCAGATGCAGGTTGGTCTTGGGACTTAAACAATGTCACCTTAACCTTTGACCCCAATGCCAGTGATTTTCTGCCGGATCAAGGTCAGATCAGCAGTGGTAGTTATCGAGCCACAGACTATGAAACAGATGACAGATTTAATAATTCTCCTGCTCCCAGTGGTGACTATGGAATAGATTTTTCCGTATTTAACAACACCATCCCCAATGGTACATGGAATCTGTATGTAGTGGACGATACAGGGGTAGACATCGGCAACATCGCGGGCGGATGGTCAATAGCTATTGATACTACTGATGTAACGACAAAACCAATAGTCACATTAGCTACTTCTCCGAAGAAAGTAGCAGAACATAGTGGAGGGAATATTCTCTACACCTTCACCCGAACAGGCAATATCACCAGTGCGTTAACCGTCAATTACACCGTATCAGGTTCAGCTATATTCAACACAGACTATAGTCAGACTGGTGCCACATCCCATACTGCCACTACCGGAACAGTTTCCTTTGCGGCTGGAGCGGATACAGTTACCCTAACAATTTCTCCTCTTGAGGACAACATTCAAGAAAATGACGAGACTATCATCTTAACCCTGGCAACAGCGACAGATTATATCATTGGCACGACCACAGAATTGACTGGAACGATTACCAACGGGAATGATCAGTTTGAAGCGACGGGCAGTAATCTAGTCAGCAACAAGATATATGACGGTGGGGGTGGCACTGACACTCTAATTGTGAATTATAGCAGTGCAACCTTTAGTGGATTAGGTACAGATGGATTGGGAGTGTCCAATGGATATTGGTCAAATAGTGCCTTTCATGATTATAGAGGCTACTACTATTATGGTTGGAGAGCGAATAGCCCACTATTGTCCTTTAGCAATATAGAGACATTTGAGATTACCGGGACAGCTTACGCAGATTACCTCAGAGGCTACAGTGGAGATGACAAGCTCATTGGGGGTGAGGGAAATGATGATATCGCGGGAGGAGATGGGAATGACCTCATCAGAGGTGGTGATGGCAACGACACCCTGAAAGGGGAAGGTGGAAATGACGAAATTGAGGGTGGTGATGGCAATGATACCATTGATGGTGGCACAGGCCGTCATGTTATCCGTGGAGGAACAGGGAATGACACAGTAGCTGGTGCCAAAGCTGGAGACAGCATTGACGGGGAAGGAGGCAACGACACTCTACAAAGCTTAGACCTGAGCAGTTTAGGTGTAAATTTAGTTCTGGATTTAAGAGCTACAGAACAGGTAAGTGGGGATAATAATACCCGTATTAACAATTTTGAGAATATTTCCTCTGTGACTCTAGGCAGTGGTCATGACACCACTATTGCCACTAGTAATTTATTGGTCAGCAATGGCAGTATTAACGCTGGGGGTGGCACTGACAGACTAATTGTGGATTATAGCAGTGCAACCTTTAGCGGATTAGGTACAGATGGATTGGGAGTGTCCAATGGATATTGGTCAAATAGTGCCTTTCATGATTATAGAGGCTACTACTATTATGGTTGGAGAGCGAATAGCCCACTATTGTCCTTTAGCAATATAGAGACATTTGAGATTACCGGGACAGCTTACGCAGACTACCTCAGAGGCTACAGTGGAGATGACAAGCTCATCGGGGGTGAGGGGAATGATGATATCGCGGGAGGAGATGGGAATGACCTCATCAGAGGTGGTGATGGCAACGACACCCTGAAAGGGGAAGGTGGAAATGACGAAATTGAGGGTGGTGATGGCAATGATACCATTGATGGTGGCACAGGTCGTCATCTTATCCGTGGAGGAAAAGGGGATGACACAGTAGTCAGTGCTAAAGCTGGAGACAGCATTGACGGGGGAGAAGGCAACGACACCCTACAAAGCCTAGACCTGAGCAGTTTAGATGTAGATTTAGTTCTGAATTTAAGAGTTACAGAACAGTTAAGTGGGGATAATAATACCCGTATTAACAATTTTGAGAATATCTCCACTGTGACTCTAGGCAGTGGTTATGACACCACTATTGCCACTGGTAATTTATTGGTCAGCAATGGCAGCTTTAACGGTGGGGGTGGCACTGACACTCTAATTGTGGATTATAGCAGTGCAACCTTTAGCGGATTAGGTACAGATGGATTGGGAGTGTCCAATGGATATTGGTCAAATAGTGCCTTTCATGATTATAGAGGCTACTACTATTATGGTTGGAGAGCGAATAGCCCCCTATTGTCCTTTAGCAATATAGAGACATTTGAGATTACCGGGACAGCTTACGCAGACTACCTCAGAGGCTACAGTGGAGATGACAAGCTCATCGGGGGTGAAGGAAATGATAATATCGCGGGTGGAGATGGAAGTGATACTATCATACCAGTAAATCCCAATGTCGCCAAACCAGGTTTAGGTACTGTAGATACAGTCACTGGGGGAACAGGAGAGGACACTTTTATTCTCGGCGATGCCACATGGATTGGTTATGATGACTATAATAGTACCACTGCTGGTACAAGTGACTACCTGATCATCAAAGACTTTAATCCCCTGGAAGATATCATTCAGCTTTTGGGTTCCAGTAGTGATTATACGACCACAGTTTCAGGTAATAACATTAACCTCTACATCAATAAACCTGATAGCGAACCTGATGAACTGATTGCTGTTTTAGAAAATACCCAGGGTTTAATCAACTCATTGCAATTTAACCTCACTGGTAGCTATTTTAAGTATATCGCCAGTAATGCTGTCCTAAACATCACTAGTACATCTACATCTAGGATACAAACGGAGGGCGACTCAGATAACAAGTCATTTGTATTTACTGTCACTCGGACAGGGGACGCTAGTGGTACAAGCACAGTAGATTGGTTTATTACCCCGTCTGGTGATAACCCCGTTAACTCCACCGATTTTTTTGGTGGGGCAATTCCACCAGGAGAAAGCCTCACCTTTTTACCAGGAGAAACCAGCAAGGAAATAAGAGTGCGGGTCAGAGGAGACAGCGCCATTGAATCCAACGAAACTTTTACGGTTTATTTGTCTACTCCCTCCCGATCTACTATCGGTACTCGCAGTGCCACAGGCATCATTTTAAATGATGATGGTAGTCAACCGACTCTCCCAGTGATCGGTACTTCTGGTAATGATACTCTCAGTGGTACTATAAATGCTGATTGTTTGATAGGTTTAGCTGGCAACGACACCTATACTGTGAATAATGCGGGTGATGTGGTAGTAGAAAACCCCAGTGAGGGAACTGATAGGGTTAATGCTTCCATTTCCTACACCCTGGCCGATAACGTTGAAAATCTTACGCTTACGGGAAGTGCTAACCTCAATGGTACAGGCAACGACCTCAATAATAGCCTCACTGGCAACACAGGCAATAATATCCTCACAGGAAATGCTGGTAACGATACTCTTAACGGTGCCGCTGGCATTGATACCTTAATTGGTGGTTTAGGTGATGATATTTATGTCGTAGATAGCACTACTGATACCATTACTGAAAACTCAGGAGAAGGAACAGATATCATTCAATCTTCTGTTACCTTTGATTTAACGGTTTTCCCCAACATCGAAAATCTGACCTTAACAGGAACAGCTGTTATTAATGGTACTGGGAATGCAGGTGACAATTCATTAACAGGTAATAGTGGCAATAATACCCTCACAGGAAATGCTGGTAACGATCTTCTTAACGGTGGTACTGGTAACGATCTTCTTAACGGTGGTGCTGGTGCAGACACCCTCACAGGTGGAATAGGAAGCGATACCTTGGTTTTCCAATTTGGACAATCCCCAGTATCAGGAGCAGACCGAATTACCGACTTTGCCATTGGCACTGATAAAATTGACCTGTTGACCTCCCTGGGTGTAGCTATGAATGCTCCCACTGCCTTCACTCGTGCTGCTAATAGTACAGACACTACCTTAACAAATGTGGTCAATAGTGTATTTACTGATGCTAATGGAGCATTAACTGATAATCAGGCTTTAGGTGTAAGTAGTGCAGCTTTAGTCAGTGTCACCACTTCTGGTATTGCCGGAACTTATTTAGTCATTAATGATGGTGTGGCTGGCTTCCAATCTAGTAATGACCTATTGGTGAATATCACAGGATCCAGTGGTACATTACCAGCTTTGGGTACTATTGCTGTTAGTAGCTTCTTTATCTAAGTGCCTAAGCTCTCCTTTTGTAATTGGGGAGCTATTTTCACCCAAATCACTTTAATACAGCAGTTTCCTAAGATATTATACTCAAAACGGCTTGATTGTTTGATTCTAAACTTAGGGGTTTAGCACTGCTAAACCCCTACACATCTGGGTTCTTTGTCATTTGGCAAAAGTTTAAATCTCACCCGTGTTTAGTATATGAGCGATCGCATTCCGTCCACCGGAGGCGATCGCCATCAAAAGTTATGCAGTTATTAAATCCAGGTTTCACTAGATGCCCAGATTAAGGAGACTTCATATTGATTAAACCCACATTCAGCATTACTATAAACGCTGTATGGGATAGACATCAAAAATTTTATCAGCACTGATTATAGGCATATTTTCTACCATAGCCTGTGCAATTAACATTCTGTCAAAAGGATCACGATGATGTAAAGGTAATTGAGTAATAGCCGTAATATGACTGATTTTTATATCTAACACCGTGAAGTCATTAATACTAATTTGCTGCGTGATAAATGTCTCAAATGGAAGATTAAACGTTAGCTTTCCTAACCCGTGTTTAATTCCCATTTCCCAAACACTAGCTATACTCAAAAAAATCTGATTATTCTCATCGTTAATCAATTCTAAAACTTGATTACTAAGTCGAGAGTTATCTGTTACATACCAAATAAATGTATGTGTATCTATCAAAAACATCATCACATATATTCCTGAAAATCTTCTAAAGGTGCATCAAAATCATCAGCCATTGTTACCATTCCTTTAGCAGTACCAGGTTGACGACGGTGTTTAACTGGTAATACAGGAATTAATTTCACCACAGGTTGATTATCTTTCATGATGATAATTTCATCACCACCAAGTGCGGCTTCAATTAAATCAGACAAGTGTTGAGATGCTTCATTAACAGTAATTTGTTGCATAATTACCACCTTTAGCCTTTTGTATGTGCGACTCAACCGACAATTCTATTCTCTATCAAAAACTAAAAAAAAGGGTATTGCTGAATCAAAGAATGAAACTCACCGATAGCCTGAGTGGCGTAACCATGGTTAATTTTGAAAACTCTTACCTTTGCGTCTTTGCTCCTTTGTGCCTTTGCGCGAAACATAATTCATAAAGCCATTATGTAACGCTAAAAAAAAGAGAGATAGAAAACTCTACCTCTCTTTTTAATTCATCAAATTACTATTAGCTAACTAGCTCTTAGTATCTGCTGGGTTTGTGAACAAGGAAGCTCATAACTTGACACTGCTTGATGTTGTCAAAACCAACAACACGAATGTAGCAGTTACCATACTGAGAACGGCAACCTTGAACTTCGCTCAATACTTCTTGAGTAGTTTTAGCGCCGAACAAAGGCAACTTCCACATTGTCCAATAAAGTTCTGTAGGTTCAGAAGTTTCGTTGAATTCAATTGCAGGAATGAAACCTTGTGTGATGATGTACTGAACTTGCTTGGCGATTTGCGCGTCAGACAGAGGGGGAAGATAAGAAAGGGTTTCGTAACGACGCTCTTTAGGTAAAGTTTGCATAGTTTTTGATAAGTGGGGGGAGATTTTTTATGACTTGGTTGACTGACTAATTAGATAAATTATCCAAATTAGAATCAGATATTGTCTGTCTTTGGTATTTCGAGGCTGGGACTTGATAAACTTAGTTGCGTAATGCGTTCGAGATGCTGGCGACGCTGTTCCATATTGGCTTGCTGAATGCCAGTTATCACCATTTCTGGTAAAAACTCTGTCACTTCCGCCGCTATATGTTCCCTGACAGTCATAATCCGCAAAGCCAAATCTGACTTTTCTAGAAACAGTTCCTCAATATAGGCTTCTCCGTCTTGGATTTTGCCAGCGGAGAAGTTTTGCAACCAATGTGCCAGAGGAGGATTTGTTTCGCCTAGCTGTGCCAATACAGTCCTCAACGCCTGATAAGTCAGGTAGCTTTGGAGAGTTTTGGCTGTGTCTTTCGCAATTTGCTTTAAATCCATGCTTGACCCAGCCCTTTAGATTTTTAGATTTTGGATTGTATATGAATCCAAAATCTCAAATCCTCAATTATCAGACGGTATCCATTGCTTCAAACTCGAACTTAATTTCTTTCCACAGTTCGCAAGCAACAGCCAACTCAGGAGACCACTTAGCAGCTTCGCGGATAATATCGTTACCTTCACGAGCCAAGTTGCGACCTTCGTTACGAGCTTGAACAACTGCTTCTAGAGCTACGCGGTTAGCTGTAGCACCAGGAGCGTTACCCCAAGGATGTCCGAGAGTACCACCACCGAATTGGAGTACGGAGTCATCACCAAAGATTTCTACCAACGCGGGCATATGCCATACGTGGATACCACCGGAAGCAACTGCCATTACACCGGGTAAGGAAGCCCAGTCTTGGGTAAAGTAAATACCACGAGACTTGTCTTGCTCGATGTAGTTTTCACGCAATAGGTCAACGAAGCCCATGGTGATTCCCCGTTCACCTTCTAACTTACCAACTACTGTACCGGTGTGAATGTGGTCACCACCAGACAAGCGGAGAGCTTTAGCCAATACGCGGAAGTGGATACCGTGGTTCTTCTGACGGTCAATTACAGCGTGCATAGCACGGTGAATGTGCAACAGAATACCGTTATCACGACACCAGCGAGATAATGTGGTGTTAGCGGTGAAACCTGCGGTCAGGTAATCGTGCATGATGATGGGCTGCTTGAGTTCTTTAGCGTACTCAGCCCGTTGGATCATTTGTTCGCAGGTAGGAGCGGTAACGTTTAGGTAGTGACCCTTGATTTCGCCGGTTTCTGCTTGTGCTTTGTTGATAGCTTCAGATACAAACAAGAAGCGATCGCGCCATCTTTGGAAAGGAGCAGAGTTGATGTTTTCGTCGTCTTTGGTGAAGTCCAAACCACCACGTAAACATTCATAAACTGCGCGTCCGTAGTTCTTAGCGGAAAGACCTAATTTGGGCTTGATTGTACAACCCAACAGAGGACGACCGTATTTGTTCAATTTGTCGCGCTCTACTTGGATACCGTGAGGAGGTCCTTGGAAAGTCTTGATGTAAGCTACAGGGAAACGAATGTCTTCCAAACGTAACGCCCGTAAAGCTTTAAAACCAAATACGTTACCGACGATGGAGGTTAGTACGTTGGTGATAGAACCTTCTTCAAACAAGTCCAAAGGATAAGCAACATAACAAATATATTGGTTATCTTCACCGGGAACTGGTTCGATGTCGTAACAACGACCTTTGTAGCGATCTAGGTCGGTGAGCAAGTCTGTCCATACTGTTGTCCAAGTACCAGTGGAAGACTCAGCAGCTACAGCCGCACCAGCTTCTTCAGGAGGAACTCCGGGTTGGGGGGTCATCCGGAAAGCTGCTAATAAATCTGTATCTTTAGGAGTGTAATCAGGTGTGTAATAAGTTAGTCTGTAATCTTGAACCCCAGCTTTATACCCAGACTTAGCCTGAGTCTTAGTTTGCGCGTAAGACATATTTTTCTTCCAAGAAGTCTTTCTTTTTACTATCAAATCACGTTATGTGCCACTTCTTCTCATTCCTACTCTTAATTCATTCTTAATGAGATTATAAGTTTTGCTTATAGTTAGGGGCGATCAATTTCTATGGTGGCAGTATTACTCCTGCACGAATTAAGTTGCGGTAATTGCTACTGCAACAAATTGTTTACCAGTTATTTTTCGTCCCAAGAATACAAAATCTTTTCATCTTGAGTTTGCATACCCTACTCAACTGGCTTGATTCAGCCGTCTGCGGATTTTTGCCTGAAAGCCGCATTCCAGACCTAAGGCTGGTTTGCTGCAACTCTCTTTTTTTCCTGATGTCTTTACCTAAAGCGGGTAAGGAGGGATCATGAGGCATTTTTCCTGAAGACAAGTTTAGTCAGGGGATGAGCAAGAAAAGAAGAAACTGCACATCACGGAATTTGTAGCTTACCCCACAATATATCAATAATTCAATAAGTTATTTTGCGAATTTTGTTAATTGATATATTTAAATTTGTTATCACATAAAGATTTAACATTTTGTGAAGATTTGTTTACAATTGTGTATATCTCAAGTAAATATTCACTTGAAAGTTATGCAATACCTGTAGATGTAGCTGGTACTTAAAAGCTTTAAGACAAGTATATATTGCTACTGTTTTATACTAAGTAAATTACTCATGCAATTTGCTCAATGGGAGATAATATAGAAACAGAGAGTTGTTTTAGAGGAGATTCTATGCTGACGTTACAAGAAATTATTACTTCTATTGAAAGATTACCCACAGAAGATAGAGAGTATTTATTTGAGTTTCTTCAAAAGCAACGAATTGAGAAGAAGCGGGCTGAAATTTTAACTAATGCTCAGGAAGTTAAACAAGCTTTTAAAGATGGTACAGCAAAGAGGGGAAGCGTTGATGATTTAATCTCTGATTTACTAGGAGATGATGATGGAAGTTGTCTGGAGTAGTGGATTCAAGCGGTCTTTTAGGAAGATTACCAAGAAAACCCCGCAATTAAAAAATCAAATTGTTAATGTATTAAGGCTTTTGACCGATGATCCCTTTACACCGTCTTTGAAGTCTCATAAGTTAGGAGGAAATTTAGCGGGTTTATGGTCTTGTTCTGTTACTTATGATTGTAGAATTATCTTTAATTTCTCTGAAGATGAAGAGTTATTAGAAATGGTTATTTTATTGATAGATATTGGCAGTCATGATGAAGTTTATTAAATGGTAAAATTTAGGCTGAGACTTTGCATTTCAAGATTAAAATAGCCTAACTAATTAAATGAATATGCAAAAATAATATCAAGCTGGATATACTTAACTAAATGCGTGCAAATTTACTGAGATTAATAGCTTTACCAAGCATAAGTAGGTGAACACAATAAAACCAAACTGTGTAAAGAAATGTAAAATCGCTGAAAACTTCTTTACTCTTGCCTCTTGCCTCTGGTTACTGAGCGAAGTCGAAGTATTGCCTCTTGCCTAGTGCTATGACGACAATTTTCAACGCCAACCTACTTAGTCACACCAGCTATAGCCCAAAAGGTTGATAATACAGACAAAAATCCCAGTCCCCAAGGATTAATTTGGGCGGGAATGCCAAATCAATTGTTAGTGATTAACCCAAAAAATGGTATTGTATTAAGGTCTGTAACTCCCCTGCGCGGACGTAACGTGACATCAGTTAAATTTGCCAGAGATTGACAATTATCAGTTGACAATTAACAATTGACAATTATCAATTATAAATTATCAATTATTTATGGCAGTTACTACCCAACAATTAACTCAATGGAAACAACAGGGAAGGGCGATTGTTGCGTTAACTGCCTGGGATTATGCGATCGCTCAACTTTTGGATCTAGCTGGTGTAGACTTGATCTTAGTTGGTGATTCTCTTGCCATCGTCCTTGGTTATGAAACTACCTTACCAATAACTTTAGATGAAATGATCCATCATGCTAAAGCTGTGCGGCGTGGGGTCAAAAATGCTTTAATGGTAGTTGATTTACCGTTTTTGACCTATCAAGAAAGTATCTCCCAAGCTATGCACTCCGCCGGTAGAGTGTTGAAAGAAACGGGGGCGCAAGCGGTAAAATTAGAAGGTGGCTATCCCGCAATGGTAGAAACCATTACCCGGTTAGTGCAGTCGGGGATTCCGGTTATGGGTCATGTGGGATTAACACCCCAGTCAATTCATCAATTAGGGTTACGACAACAGGGAAAAACCCAGGAAGAAGGTGAGAGAATTTTTCATGAAGCGATCGCTCTCGAACAAGCCGGGGTTTTTGCTATAGTATTAGAACACATTCCTGCAAAACTAGCGCTGCAAATTACTCAAAAACTCCGTATTCCCACCATTGGCATCGGTGCAGGTTCTAGCTGTGATGGTCAAGTATTAGTCACTTCTGATATTCTCGGACTTTCGGAAAAACAACCACCATTCGCCAAGGTTTATACAAACTTACGAGAAACAATTACCAAAGCTGTCCAAGATTACGCTGTGGAAGTGCGAGAAGGACAATTTCCTAAATGAGTTTGTTGGGCTTCGCCCCGCTTCGCTAACACGCTCCAGGCGCAGAGTCTCAGAGAGTGAGAGTTTGAGAGAATGTAGAGAAGTTTCAATGAACGTCTCTACATGAGTTTTGCAAAACTCCCAATTAAACCAACTTCAAATCAGGATATTCCGCAAACAAATCATCTGATGTTAGGGTATCCCCTGACGCTTGGGGAGTCCACAAAACTTCAATTGCTAACAGTTGTTCACCACCAAGACTACCAATTTGACGTAAAGCTTGACGCAAATCATCAGCATTATTAATAGCGGGAATTTCACATTTACCCAAAGTTGCTGCTAATAAGGTGACGATAATATATTCTCCTGGCCCTTCACTAATCAAACGAGTCGGGTTATCTTCACCAGGTAAAGCTTCCTGACAAACAGCCTTGAGTTGATTATTCACATTAGAAAGAGTTTCTTCGCTAAACTTACTGCGTTCGGCTAAAGATAACCGATTAAATTGTGATTCTGCGGAATTTAACTTTGCTTGTTGAGTTCCACCACCTGCATATACCCAATATTCAGGGTGACGCAATAAAGCCAAACTAGCTTCTTGTAAAACTTCGCTTCTTCCCGCTGGGCTATTGGTATCAGCAGTTTCCGCAATTCGATTGAGTTCGGGTTGTAAATCTCTTGCTTGGGCTAGTAAACCAACTTGTAACCGGGTGACAGACACCGAAGGGTTGCTGCTATAGCTGACTTCTTCCGTTTCTCCACTGGTAACACGGCGAAATGTTTGCACTAAAAAATTCGCCATGGCAAAAAAGATCAAAATCCCAAACAACCCGCCAAAACCGCCACCAAAACCCCATAAGGGCAAAAGAAACGGAAATCCGAAACCACCGCCATAGGGAGCATAGTAGCCGCCATTACCGGGCATACTTGTCCGGGGTGTGTAGGTACGGCTAGAAGGCATTCTAAAAGAACCACCACCGATTCTGCCACCACTGCGGGCTGCTAAGGCATCATTAGCATGACTGAACGCCAAAGTTAGCACTAAGCTAAGAATAAAGGCGGTTTTAAATAGGGGTTTGAGGAATCCTTGTAGTTTTTTACTCATAAGACATTTATTGTGACAACTGTATTTTGATGATGACTTCCCCTGTTTTGAAGAAGTAACGCTGTCTCTAATCTACCGTGTCTTATCTTTATTAGGGAGAAAATAGGGAGGGATTTCTAGAGTTGATAACCGTACTCAGTCAATTTCTCCAACAAAATCTTTCATCAAATCTCACAATTCAATCTTATCAATCATAATTTATTGAGTTTTTGAAAAAATTGGTGATTGTTTTTATCTTTTTATTACCAGTTGCAAAAACTCAGATTTCTCACAACTGAAATAATTTACTATTACCAATTTTGAACTTTATTTATGACTGTCAAGTAAATCATGGTGAGAGAAAATTCCCTTCAATTTTAAATTAGTGAAGACATTTATAGAATTTACTAATTCTCGTTGTTGAGAACTTAAATTTATTGCTTCTAAAGCTTGATCAATATTATTACCATTATGTAATTTGTGAGCAAGCAAGTTACGTTGAGATAAATCTAAAATTGCGGCAATTTCTTTATTTCGACGCTGACGAATCCCCTGTAGTTCTTGATTTTCTTGGGGAGTAAAATCATATTCAGATAATTTGATATTATCCCTAATTTCTCCAGAGTTAGTAAAAAAGTGATCTGCGAAAGCAAAAGGAACTTCCCAGGAGAAAAGGACAACAGCAAAAATAAGAGCCAAAGTCAAGAACCGTTGTATCAATTTATTAATCATGTTGATTTTGATGTTAATAACAGCTTAAATTAAATTCTAACCAGGGAAAGATTAGCCTAGACAATTTTCCTATTTCTGGGTACGACTTGCCAAAGAGAAACAAACATTGATCAGCATTTATTCAATAGAACAAAGTTACTAGTTGTTAAATGGCATAAATCCTGAGTTCAAGACAGCGACAAGGAAATCAGGCTGTTTCTATATTCGAGGTGAGCTAAAACAGATAATGTTTTCTCTATGACTAAATTCAGAAATTGATCATCAAGATAATTATTTTGCCGATTGATTGTAAAAAAATGTAAAGCCTGTATATTTAAATTAGATAATACATATTTTTGCCAGTGCATCATAAATTAGAAGTTTCAAAATTCATATCATACACATAGATTTTTAACTATTCATTCCGTCAACTTGTTATCAGTCATGACATTACCTGAACCTCAAACCGATATTAAAGACATTTCTCCCTCACCTCCCAAGTCAAATCGGTGGCTGCGGTTGGTATTAGCCGCACTGTTATTGATTGGGGGTGTCAGCGGGATAGCATGGAAATTGCTAAATCCTGAAAAACCAACTCCAGCAGTTGCTAATGCGCCACCTCCAGGGGTTAAAGTTAAACTATCACCAGTGCAAACAGGTACAGTTGAAGATAGTACGGAATATATAGCCAGTTTAGAATCGCGGCGTTCAGTCAATCTCCAACCGCGAATTCAAGGACAAGTTTCCCAAATATTCGTCAAATCAGGAGATTCAGTTTCCTCCGGGACTGCGATTCTGCAAATAGATTCTCAACAACAACAAGCCGCAGTTAGTAGTTTATCTGCTGCTGGTCGAGGTTCACAAGCGCAACTAGAAAATGTTCGCGCTACTCTTAAATCTTTGCAAGCAGAACGGTTAGCAAATATCGCAGATGTGCGTTTAAACCAACAAGATTATAATCGCTATTCTGAATTAGCTGCACAAGGGGCTGTATCTCGTCAGACTCAAGATTTATATGCTAACAAACTAGCGACGGCAAAAGCCCAACTAGGGGCGATAGATTCCCGTATTCAAGCTCAAATAGCTACCATATCCCAGGTAGAAAAATCCTTAGTCCAAGCTGATGCCAATATTAAACAACAACAAATTGAACTTCAGTATTACACAATTACTGCTCCCTTCACTGGAACTGTTGGTGATATTCCCGTTAAAGTAGGGGATGTTGTGAATACTTCCACACCATTAGCAACTATTACCCAAAACCGACCTTTGGACGTTAAAATTCCTGTCCCTTTGGAAAAAGGTACACAATTACGTCCAGGATTACCAGTTGAATTAATTAACGCTCAGGGTAAAATCATCGGCAATAGTAGTATTTTCTTTATTTCTCCCAATATTACAAATAACTCTCAATCAATATTAGTTAAGGCACTTTATAACAATGACAATGGGCAACTACGAGCCGATCAATTAATTCGGGCTAAAGTGATTTGGAATCAACGTTCTGGCGTGCTAGTTCCCACAACAGCAATATCTCGAATTGCTGGGGAAACCTTTGTATTTGTAGCCGAAACTGGAAAATCTCCTCAAGGTGTTTCTCAATTAATAGCTAAACAAAAACAGGTGAAGTTAGGCAAGATTAAAGGGAATGATTATCAAGTAATTGAGGGATTACAACGGGATGAAAAATTGATAATTTCAGGAATACAAAACCTCAGAGATGAACTTCCAATAATTCCTGAAAATTGACAATAGCAAGATCCCCGACTTCTTCAAGAAGTCGGGGATCTTTTTAATCACCAATTACCAATTACCAATTTATGTTTGTTAACTTCTTTATTAAGCGACCTGTATTTACCAGCGTCTGCGCTATTATCATTTTACTTGTTGGTGCAATCAGTATTCCCACATTACCTACAGCCCAGTATCCAGAAATTAGTCCCACGCAGATTATCGTCAATTCTAATTATGTTGGTGCTAGTGCGGAAATTGTTGAAAGTACCGTCACAACGATTTTAGAACGGCAAATTAACGGTGTCGAAGGCATTAAATACATGACTTCGAGTAGTAGTAATGATGGCAGTAGTACGATTACTGTCACATTTGATGCTTCGCGGGACAAGGATATTGCTGCCGTTGATGTGCAAAACCGTGTTACTTCCGCTCAACCCCAGTTACCAGAATCGGTGAAGCAAACAGGAGTGACTGTGAGTAAACAGTCTAACAATATTTTGTTAGCGATCGGTTTGTACAGTGATAATAAAGCCTTAAATAATGTCTTTTTAAGTAATTATGCAGATTTATATCTGGTAGATGCCCTCAAACGGATTAAAGGTGTCAGTGAGGCGCGGATTTTTGGGGAACGTCGCTATGCAATGCGTCTATGGCTTGACCCGAATAAATTGGCTAGTCGGAATTTAACTACTGGTGATGTTATTGATGCCCTGAATGAACAAAACCTACAAGTAGGTGCGGGACAACTTGGACAACAGCCAGCCGTAGATGGTCAAATGTATCAAATTGACTTGAGGGCAGTTAGTAGGCTGACGGAAGTTGAGGAATTTGACAATGTGGTAATTAAAACTGCTGGTGACGGTAGTTTGATTAAGTTAAAAGATGTGGGAAGGGCGGAATTGGGGGCGCAAAACTATAGCTCATTTCTGCGGTTTAAGGGGAATGAGGGTGTGGGACTGGGGATATTTCCGGCACCAGGAAGTAATGTTTTGGACGTGGCTAATTTAGTCAAAAAGGAAATAGCGCAATTGTCGCAAAGCTTTCCGCCAGGGATGAAATATCAAGTGGCATTTGACACCACTACAATTGTAGAAGAATCTTTGGCAGAAGTGGTAAAAACTCTTTTAGAGGCGATCGCTCTGGTAATTCTCGTTATCTTTATTTTCCTACAAGATTGGCGGACTACGTTAATTCCTGTGATCACCATTCCTCTGTCCTTAGTGGGGACGTTTGCCTTCGTCAAAGCCTTTGGTTTTTCCGTCAACACCTTAACCATGTTTGGTTTAACCCTCGCAACCGGCATGGTAGTTGATGACGCGATTATTGTCGTGGAAAATATCTCCCGCTTAATTCAAGACCAAGGAATGTCACCCCGTCAAGCGGCTTCAGTCTCCATGGAAGAGCTATTTGGGGCAGTAATTGCTACTTCCCTAGTATTAATGGCGGTATTTGTCCCTGTCGCCTTTTTCCCCGGTGCAACTGGACAAATTTACAAACAATTTGCCCTGACAATTGCCTTTTCTATCGCCATTTCCACATTTTTGGCTCTCACCCTCACCCCTTCTCTTTCTGCCTTGTTGTTGCGGCAAAGACCCGCACCTAGAGGGATTTTGGGTTGGGTATTTGGTAGAATTAATTGGTTTTTAGAAGCCATGGGTTGGGGATATGAGCGCTCTTTAAAATTTTTGGTAAAAATAAAAGCGATTGTTCTCCTGTTATTTATCGGTTCATTAGGTTTCACTGCTTGGCTGTACATGACCGTACCCACAGCATTTCTCCCCGACGAAGACCAAGGTTATTTCATTACCATTATCCAAGGGCCAGAAGGTTCTTCACTCAAATACACCAGTAAAGTCATGAGTGAGGTAGAAGCAACAATCCTCAAATTACCAGAAGTTACAGGAACATTTGCAATTGGTGGTTTTGGTTTTAGTGGTAGCACCGCTAACAGTGGCATAATTTTCACAACTCTCAAATCCTGGGACGAACGTAAACAACCAAATCAATCAGTCCAAGCAATTATTGGTAATTTAAGAAAAAGCTTTTCAGGAATTACCGAAGCTAGAGTTTTCCCGGTTAATCCCCCCGCAATTCGCGGTTTAGGTAGTTTTAGTGGTTTCCAATTTCAGTTACAAGATATAGCGGGAACTAACAGCTTAAATTCCATGCTGCAAACCGTTGGTCAGTTCATGATGCAGGGAAATCAAACCCCCGGATTGCAAGCTGTATTTAGCACCTTTACCGCCAATACACCGCAAATCTTAATTGAAGTTGACCGGAATAAAGCGAAATCTCTGCAAGTTTCCATTGACGATATTTTTAAAACCCTGCAAACTTATTTGGGTTCACGATATGTCAATGATTTTAATTTTCTTTCTCGCACATATCGGGTGTATGTTCAAGCAGATGCTCAGTTTCGTTCCAATCCTGATGATATCGGTTTATTAAATGTGCGTTCTCAGACTAATCAGATGATTCCTCTGAGTAGTTTAGTGAAATTAACGCCAACAACAGGAGCGCAAACTATTAATCATTATAACTTATTGCGTTCCATTGAAATTAATGGTTCTGCTGCTCCTGGTACTAGTTCTGGACAAGCAACTTTAGCTATGGAACAACTAGCTAAAAAGATATTACCCACAAGCATGGGATATGAATGGTCGGGTATTGCTGCTCAGGAAAAAGAATCCGGTGGACAAGCACCAATCATTTTTGGTTTAGGTTTACTTTTCGTCTTTTTAGTATTAGCTGCTCAGTATGAAAACTATGTTGACCCTTTGATTATTATGTTGTCAGTTCCCTTAGCTATTATGGGAGCTTTAGCATCACAATCATTAAGAGGTTTAAATAATGATGTATTTTGCCAAGTTGGGTTAGTCATGTTAATTGGTTTAGCCAGTAAAAATGCAATTTTAATTGTGGAATTTGCTAACCAGTTGCAAGAACAGCAAGGTTTATCAATTACCAAAGCAGCAGTAGAAGCAGCACAAGGTCGGTTACGTCCCATTCTCATGACTGCTTTTTCGACTTTGTTGGGAATTTTTCCCCTAGCAACTGCTACAGGTGCGGGTGCTGCGAGTCGTCAATCTCTGGGTACTGCTGTATTTGGGGGAATGTTTGTAGCGACTTTCTTGAGTTTGTTTATTGTGCCAATTCTCTATATCATCATTGGCAAAATTCGTCAACGTTTACAACCAGTTCATCATGCTCCCCATTTAGAAGTGCGTGAAGAAGATCATGTTTCCATAAGATAGCATTCTCTCGTTCCTAGTCTAGAACACCGTAAGGGCGAAGCATTCGGGCGATAACCTATGGTTCAAACCATTGATTTTCTGTCCGTAAGGGCGAAGCATTCGGGCGATAACCTATCGTTGAAACCATTGATTTTCTGTCCGTAAGGGCGAAGCATTCGGGCGATAACCTATCGTTGAAACCATTGATTTTCTGTCCGTAAGGGCGAAGCATTCGGGCGATAACCTATCGTTGAAACCATTGATTTTCTGTCCGTAAGGGCGAAGCATTCGGGCGATAACCTATCGTTGAAACCATTGATTTTCTGTCCGAATGCTTCGCCCCTACTAATTGATAAGTAAGAAAAATATATCAGACCTATAAAGATTATGTTCTTTTATATTTCCCAACTCCAGGCTATCATCAAAATCATAAGCAAAGGTGATAGTCATGACCGAACAGATATTAGAAAAACAAATAGATCACAATAACGGAATTGATTTAGAAGCAGCTTTCCAAGAATCTCATATCCAAGAAATTTTGGATAAGTTAGACCAGGAGTTAGTTGGATTAAAGTCCGTCAAAAACAAAATTAGAGAAATGGCGGCTTTGTTATTGGTTGACCGTATTCGTAAAAGCTTAGGTTTGAATGCAGGTGCGCCCAGTTTGCACATGACATTTTTAGGTAATCCTGGTATGGGTAAAACCACTGTAGCAATGCGAATGGCAGAAATCCTCTACCGGCTGGAATATATCCGTAAAGAAAATGTCATGTTGGTGACGCGAGATGATTTAGTTGGTCAAGGTATGGGACAAACAGCGCCCAAAACCAGGGAAGTATTAAATAATGCCATGGGCGGAGTTTTATTAGTTGACGAAGCCTATACTTTATACCGTCCAGATTATCCTGGGGATTTTGGTTTAGAAGCCATAGAAATTCTCATGCAGGTCATGGAAAACCAAAGAGATGATTTGGTCGTTATTCTTGCTGGTTATAAAGACCAGATGGACAGATTTTTTCATAGTAATCCAGGGATGAATTCCCGCATTGGATTACATATTGAATTTAACGATTATGGTGTTGATAGTTTAATGACTATTGCCCAATCTATAGTCACAGCCCAAAACTATTGCTTTAGTCCAGATGCCGAAAAAGCCTTCCGCGAATATTTAATTAAACGGAAGACTATGCCCCATTTTGCCAATGCTAGAAGTGTGCGTAATGCTATAGATAGAGCGCGTTTACGTCAAGCAAATCGGTTATTAAGTAGTGGTAAACTGTTAAATAAGCAGGATTTAATTACCATTGAAGCAGTAGATATTCTCGCTAGTCGAGTATTTAGAGAAGGTGTTCCTGATTGCGAAACTGAAAGTTGATTAAATTCAGATTTTCAGATCCCCGACTTCTTGAAGAAGTCGGGGATCTTGTGATTTACTTTCTCATTTTGTTAATTTCTGCTTGTAATTTTTCAATTTCTTTTCTGAGTTTTTCCGCTTCATGATCAGGTGTTTCCGGTGTCACATCAACCGAACCATCAGCAGAACGCTGATAATTACCCCTTTTAATTTCCTGGTATTCTTCTGATACTGCCCAACTGCGTAAATAATGCAACCGTTCCACAGGAAAAGGATGACTCAGCATCATTCCTTGTGCGCCATTGTATAATAGAAACTTATATACTTGATTCAGCCCATCATCATCTAGTGCCTGATATTTTTCCGACTGCTGAATAAACTCTTGTAAACTACATTCATGGGCATATTTGTTACTACCTCCAGACAGTTTCATCATGGATGACATGACTGGGTTTAAATCATCCATCACTAATAAAGCCGCTCTATCTGCTGATAACTCAGCTTTGCGTCGCCACTCAAAAAAGGCATAAATCAAGGCTTGACTGACAAAATTACCTAAACCGAATGTTAGTTCACCAATGACGGAAGCGGCATTCATCGCCCACATCGCCATTTGAATTAAAATGGTATGACCACATTTAATATGTCCCAGTTCATGCGCTAAGACCGTCCGTAGTTCGGTTTCATTGAGTAACTCCAGTAACCCAGTGTTGACGACTATATAAGGATGTTCTTGTCCTAAAGCATAACTATTAACTTGGGCATCTTGAGCAATAAACAATCCCGGTTCACCGCTGATGTCCAAATCTCGAACACATTCCCGGAATATCTGGTAAATCGTGGAATATTGCCGCGGTCCGACTTGAATGGAGTTACCCATTAAATAGACAAATTGGGGGCGTTCATAGACAAATTCTACAAATTTACGGGCGATTAAATCAAAGCCGGGTAAATTGCGTAAAGCTTGTTCTGCTTGACGGTCTAAGGGATGTCTGAAGGCTTCGCTGGAAATTCCTGGGTAAGTTGGCATAATTTAGGAGATTGGTGATTGGTGATTGGTGATTGGTCATTGGTCATTGGTCATTGGTCATTGGTAAAACAACGAACAACGGACAACGGACAACGAACAACTGTACGGGCGAAGCATTTGGAGAACTATTTTTGGCAATGACCGATAATTTATCTTCCAAATGCTTCGCCCCTACTGACAACGAACAACGGACAACGAACAACTGACAACGAACAATTTTTATGGAATTAAAAGCACGTGATTGAAGCTGAAGTTCATTTATCATTACATAACTTCCTGCGATCGCAGGACGGGTTTCCTTCCTGGCCTCATCATTTAACGATGGCTAGGTTAGTGGCACGTGCTTTACGGTTGGGACGTAGTGCCTTAATCCAAGTAGGGGCGGTTTGTGGACATCAAGGGCGATATCGCACCAGTTTTATCGCTTCTGCTTTAATGTGGCATGGTTCTATAATTATTGTCGCTTCCGAAACTGTCCAGCAACGGTTGTTAAAGGTAGAAATTCCCCGACTCCAGCAGTGGCTACCAGCGAATAAACCCATTAGAACCGGTGACACTTGGCCAAGTCCTGATTTTCAGGGTTTGTTGTTGACTTCCCCTGAAGCTTGGTTAAAAGGACAATTGGCTGATAACAATCCATTTCCTGCGAATATTCCCACAATTATTGATGGTGTTGACGATTTAGAAGATTGGGTACGTTATCAACTGACTCAAAGCATTGAACCCCATGATTGGGATCAATTAATGCTGGCTTATCCCTATCAAGCAGATTTAATTCGGGAAGTTAGGGTAGAACTAACATATAAATTATTTCAGCATCCAGAAAATCCCTACTCCTGTTATCTGATTTCTCAACCAGAAATTGAAATTTTACAAGAGTTATATTTAGCTTTAGATAAAAACAATCTTCCAAATGTTTGGCGAAATTTTTGGCAACAATTCCCAAATTTGGAAAATTCTTCTTACCCTACTTTATTTTGGTCAACAATTTCCCGTCGTCAAGGTTTATTTTCTTTATATTATGCTCCAATTGAATTGGGTAAAATCCTCGCCCCAATTTGGCAACGTCAACCTGTAGTATTAATTGGTAGTGCTTTAGAACCGCAAACAGAAGCACCTCTTTTCCATCAACGTTTGGGTTTAGAGGATGTTACTTGCTTGAAATTTGCTGCTGATAGTCAAGGGGAAGCAATTCAACTTTATATTCCTTATAAGTTGCCTTTACCAAATACACCGGAATTTCAACAAGCATTAATTCATCAAGTTCGCACTTTGGTATGTTTGAGTGCAACTGCACCAGGAATGACGGTAATATTAATTGGGGATGTACCGCTAAAAGCCAGAGTGGGGACAATTTTGGCTTCTGAATTTGGTTCACGGGTGCAGGTAGAAAAAACTTGTTTAGATGAAAATGGGATTTTAATTACTGGTTGGGAATTTTGGCGCGAAAATCAAAGTGTTTTACCATCACCCAGATTGTTAATTATTGCAACTTTACCTTTACCATCTTTGGAAAATCCTTTGGTAGCTGGTAGAGTAGCTCATTATAAGCGATCGCACCAAGACTGGTTTCGACTATATTTATTACCCACAGCTATGAACGAATTACAAAGAGCGATCGCACCTGTCCGCGAAAATCAAGGTATAGTAGCTTTACTAGATAGTCGTGTCGTTAACCGCAGCTATGGCGTGCAAATCCTCTCTGCACTTAGTCCCCTAGCCAGATTAAACTATCTCGATCCTAGTTTGTTTTCTGCGAATAATGAAGATGATTCTGCTTAATTAATTTCCATGACGAATTTCTATTAAAATTTAAATTGAACTCAAAAAGAAACTAAATTATTAAATTATGGGTGAAGCAAAACGCCGTAAACACTCACTAGGAGAAGAATACGGACAAGACACTACTAGAATATTACCTTGGGTTCCCATCAATAAAACCCAAGCTTCACAATTTGTGGCTATCACTACTCGTGGTGCATGGATAGGTATTGGTAGTATGGTTGTCGCGTGGGTAATCATCCGTTTTATCGGTCCTGCTTTCGGTTGGTGGGAAATAGTTGGATAATTGGTAATTGGTAATTGGTGATTGGTGATTGGTGATTGGTTGATTTTCTTTCTTCTTCTTCTTCTTCTTCCTTCTTCCTCCTTTCTTTCTTTCTTTCTTTCCTTCTTTCTTTCCTTCTTTCTTTCCTTCTTCCTTTCTCCTTCTTCCTTTCTCCTGACTCCTGACTCCTGACTCCTGACTCCTGACTCCTTTAACAACAATGCTCTTACATTTAAGCACTTGGCCGGAAGTTGAAACTTATCTGCAACAATCTCAAGGAATAATTTTACCCATTGGTTCAACGGAACAACATGGACCCACGGGATTAATTGGGACTGATGCAATTTGTGCAGAATCTATATCAAAAGGTGTCGGGGAAGCAACCCAAGCAATGGTAGCACCAACTATTAATGTGGGTATGGCATTACATCATACTGCTTTTCCCGGAACAATTAGTTTACGTCCTAGCACTTTAATTTTAGTAGTTAAAGATTATTTAACTTGTTTGGTAAAAGCTGGTTTTACCAAGTTCTATTTTATTAATGGACATGGAGGAAATATTGCGACTCTCAAAGCTGCTTTTTCGGAAACTTACGCTCATTTAGAAGATTTGCAAATTCCCAATTCCGCAAAGGTGCAATGTCAAGTTGCTAATTGGTTTATGGGTGGTTCTGTGTACAAACTTGCCAAAGAATTATATGGTAATCAAGAAGGTTCTCATGCTACCCCTAGCGAAGTAGCTGTTACCCAATACGTTTATCCAGACGCAATTAAAAAAGCATATCTTGATCCAGAAGTTGCTAGTGGACATAAAATTTATAGTTCCGTTGATTTTCGTTCTCGTTATCCAGATGGGAGAATGGGTTCAAATCCTGATTTAGCAACCCCAGAACATGGGAAGCAGTTTTATGATTTGTCTGTGGAGGAATTGAGTAAGGGGTATTTGGAGTTTTTAAAGGGGGAATAGAGGTTTTTTCTCCGGCTCCAGATGCAGAAACGGAGAGTAGAGCTATTATACTCTTATTTTAGCCACCACCAACTATAGTGACTACTTCTAAGCGATCGCCATTTTTGATTTGAGTTTCAGTCCAAAATTGACGATGTAAGATTTCACCGTTATATTCTACTGCGATTAAGCGCAGATTAAAACCCAACTGTTGGAGTAATTCTGGTAAAGCAGTTGGGGATAAACAATTGCGAGTTTCTCCATTGACTTGGAGATGAATTTGATTAGACATAAAGCGGGAAAAATTTTGAATTTAGGACTTATGAAAATAATAATGTAGTCAGAATCAGGATGTCTGGTTACTGAGCGAAGTCGAAGTACAGGATTAAAGGATTAACAGGATGAAATAGGGATTTTATCACCAATTGTCAATTGTACATTCTTGAAATCTATTTCGTTGTTGAAATTAGCGGCTTCAGTTGGCACTGGAGATGTATCAACTATACTAATTGGAGCAACAATAATATTCACAGTTATAGTTACTGTCAGCACCCTTTATTTATTTGATGCGGTGCAGTTGGGAAAGAAAATACTGAGTTGCTAGGGTCGGTTGATCTGATTCGATGAGCGATCGCACTACAGCTACCCAATCCCTTCTTGAAGTGTGGATTTTGTTTATGTAGCTGCGATTTCTAGTCACCAGAGTTGGTATGAATTTAGACTATAAATCTTGCTCTTTTAATAACTTATTTACCCAAATCAAATCAGTTTCTTGAATTGGGGGAATTGGTTCGGAATTATAATCTATTGCTAAATCTAAACCTGCACGATCAAATAAATCTTGAATCACATTTTGTAAATCTACTAAGGGTTCTATATCTTCTTTTTGTAGAGGTAAGAAAAAGGCGGGAATTGCTTCTGATAAATTAAAAGGATATAATTCTGCTCTAGGTCGTAATTGACTACGACTAACTAAAATTTGATAATCTGATTTAATATTATTATCTAATATAGGCATAGATTCACCAGCACGTAATAAATCTATTTCGACTAAATGTGTAGAACTTCCTAATATTTGTAATCGTTTAGTTTGATATGCTTTTCTTCCTTCTCCTTGACGTTTATTTTTAGGTGAAAGTAATTCAATTACTGTGATCACTTCACCTGTAGCAACTTCTCTCACTTCTAAATAAGTTTCTCTAATTTCTTCTGGTATGGGGATATTTACTGTTACGGGTTTAACAGGTGGAGAAACTACAGCAATGTTAGATGATTTCTGAGTTGTAGGTTTTAAAGAACGGGCGATCGCCACATCAGGAATACCAATTAAAACAGAGTTGCGATCAGTATCATGATAAACTCTTTTTTCCACTGCTACTCTGTATTTTGGTCGCAACTGTGGTATCAATGACTCAGCTAGTAATGTCAGAATCCAATGATGTACTTCTGGCCAGAGTTCAGGATTTTCTAAGTAGGGGTTCATTCCTGGAAATGGTGAAGGCATAATAAATAAATTATCGGTTAAATATCTTTTAACCTACAGCATAGCAAAATTTTTTCCTGAAATTGATTTCATAGTTTAATCCGATTTTTCTTCTTTTCTATTTAATTCTGTGCAGTTGCGAAAGAAAATACTGAGTTGCTAGGGTAGGTTGATCTGATTCGATGAGCGATCGCACTACAGCTACCCGTTGCGCCCCTGCCTTCATCACATCATTAAGATTACTCATATCTATTCCCCCAATTGCAAACCAAGGAATTTGACAATTTTGAGAAACATACTTCACATACTCTAAACCCGCTGCGGCTTTACCTACTTTAGTCGGTGTTTCATACACAGGCCCCACACCAATATAATCCGCACCTTCGGCAATTGCCCCTTGCATTTCTTGGGGATTTGTGGTAGAGCGTCCGATAATGCGCTGATGTCCCAGTAATTGACGCGCTACAGCAATGGGTATATCCTGTTGTCCCAAATGGACACCATCAGCATCTACAGCCAAAGCTAAATCTACCCGATCATTAATAATGAATAAAGCCCCATAATGGTGACATAATTCACGCAGTCTTATCGCCCGTTCTAAGCGGACTAAATCATCAGCGGTCTTTTCCCGGTACTGTAACAGAGTTAATCCACCTTGAAGAGCCGCTTCGGTAATTGCGAATAAATTATCTGCGGGAGATGTTACCAGATATAAATGCGATCGCCATAATAACTGATGACGCTGATAACCCATCAAATTACTTTCCAGGGTATAAACTTGATAACGCATTTGTTTACAAGCCGCTCCCATATTCCCATGATAAAGCTTGCCATATTCTTCTAATACGCGCAAAGCTTCCTGCACCCGGCAAAAATTAGCCTGTAATAGCGATGTAATATCAGCCCGTTGTTCCTCTTGGGGATGACTCAAATCCGTTCCTGGATCACCCTGTGTATCTCGTGCTGCGCGGATTTCTGCCGTATGCCAAGTACCCAACTCCTGACGCAAGTGTTTACATATACCTGAAAACTGGGCATTATTTAAACCAAACCGACACCATTCTTCAATAATTCGCAACCCTTCACGAGCGCGATCTAAATTAGCATCTAAAATGCGATAAACAGTTTGTTGTGTGTGACTATGGGCTGAAACCATTACAAAACCTCATTTTTAATGCTTTTATAGTAATAGCCAGCCTGATTCATATTTTAATATTTTAATTATTAAATACTTGCTAACTAATCGTGGTCAATTTGTCAAGATACAAGTAGCATCGTAGACATACTATCATGAAATAGTATAAAAATTAATTGTATAACAGTTGATATCCAGTCTCAGATCCAAATAAACTTTCAGTGTTGTTGCTATAAATTTTAGAGGAGTTTTATAAAAAATGATAGTCCCCCAAAAATCTGTGAACACCCGACAAAACTCCCTGAGTTGCTCAATTTTGAGTTTAACAGTTGGTTTAGGAGTAACGAGTACAATACTCTTCATAACAAGTGCAAGTAGTGTCTTTGCTCAAGTTCCGAGGGTTGGCGAACAAATACTTCAAGGTGAAAAAACAATTTCTCAGATTAACCAATCATTTGTCAACCCCAGTACAGGAAATGACAAAATAGGTAATGGTAGTATTAGCGCACCTTGGCGGACAATTAGCCAAGCCCTAGAAGCATCACCTTCTAATAGTGTAATTATCCTCTCTCCCGGTACATATAGCGTCCAAAGTGGAGAAGTATTTCCTTTAATGTTGAAACCTGGTATAGCCATTCAAGGCAACATTAACAATAAAGGCCAAACTGTGACAATTACTGGTGGTGGCGAATTTCTCAGTCGCCGATTTGGTGGTCAAAATGTGGCTATTGTCGGTGCTAACCAAGCTAGTTTAAGTGGTGTCACCGTCACTAATACCAATTCTCGTGGTTATGGATTATGGATTGAATCCAGTAATATTATAGTTCGGGAAAATACCTTTACTAATAATACCCAAGATGGAATTGCTGTCGCTGGTGATGGGACACCCAGTATTAGTAAAAATGTTTTTGTTCGCAATGGTGCTAATGGCATAACTATTTCTGGAAATGCTCGCCCCGAAATCAGGGAAAATATCTTTCAAGAAACTGGTTTTGGGATTAATATTGCCCAAAATGCGTCTCCTGTGGTGGTAGCTAACCAAATTCAGAATAATAGATCGGGGATTATTGTCCAAGCAAATGCTACACCAATGTTAAGGAATAATCTGATTCAAGGTAACAGAGAAGATGGTCTAGTCGTAATTGCCCAAGCTAGACCAGATTTAGGTAGTAGTTATGACCCAGGCAAGAATATCTTTCGGAATAATGGTCGTCATGATATCAACGCCCAAACTGCGAAGTTGGTGATTTCTGCGGCAGGAAATAATTTGGTTAGCGATCGCATCAGTGGTAAAGTGGATCTTCAAGGTACAACCGCATCTACAGCCAGAAATCCTGGTGCTAATTCTTTATCAACAGAAACTTCAGCCCGCAGGCCAATCACATTTTCTGCCCCCACAGTTCCCAATGCTCCTCATCAAAGAACGGTAACACCTTTAAAAATTAAACCCGTTTCTAATCCCAATCAATTGCCACGAGTACCAAATAATCTATCTAATCCATCCCAATTTAATTATACTCAACTTGATTCTGGTGCTATTGAATTTGTAGCTCCTCAAGCAGCCACAGGGGAAAATATGCAAAATTCAGCCCCAATATCAGACCCTCAAATTTATACAGCTACTGGGCAAAATGTCAGTTACCGGGTGCTAGTGTTGGTTGCAAATCAGCAGCAACAGAATTTAGTCAGTTCTCTGGTTAATGATGCTTTTCCCAAGGTTTGGCAAGGCCGCAGGGTGATGCAGGTGGGAGTTTTCAATAGTCAAGAAAGTGCCTCGGAAATGGTTAACCTCTTCAATAGCAAAGGTTTCAAATCAGTTGTTCAGGCTGTGAAATAATTGGTCATTGATCTAGGGATAGCTTATTTGTTTGGCTGCAATATTCCCGCCCGGAACTTAAGTTCCGGTCTCAAAGCTAAAGTGCGTTAAAACGCACTCTGGTTAACTCAAAATCAAAAATTATCCTATTTATGCCAAAGTAGTCGGTTTTAACCGACTTTAGCTTTTAGACAGGGAATTTATTCCCTGGCTTGAAGGGACATCAATTTACGTTAAGTTGATACCAATAAGCTCTTGCTTTACCCCTACCCACAGAATCAAATGAATCAGCCGTGTTGAGTATAATAGGGAAATATTGATATTTTTCTTGACTCTTGCCTCTTGCCTAAAATGCCAACTCCAATCTTTCACTGGTGAGGGCTTTGAGTTTGGAGGTGAAGGATTCGGTGCGATCGCTCTTTTGGGGCATAAACTGACCAATAGGGGGATGATTGGCCGTTGCTGGTAGCATTAACTGTTGGGCAGGTGGGGGGGAAATTTCCTCAATAATTTGCTGTTGTCTGATATTTGCTGTTAATTGATCAGAAGGAGATGCTGGGACTGGATTTTCTGGCTCAAAGTCCCGTTTCTCTGCTGTTGGCTGTAAATTATTATTTATTTGATACTTATAACTCACTGGAGCAGGTAATAAACGAAGATTTTTATATTCTTCCATCCTGATTTCCTGTTTAGTGGGTGGTAAAACTTGTAGAGACCCAGAAGTGAGACGTTCAGGGAATTTGCTACAAATCATGCGCTCAAATTCCATATTGAAATGGTAGGTTGTCTCGCCCTTTCGTCGCCAAAAGTTCAAGATTTGCTGTACAGATACGGCTTTATAACGACCTTGATACAAAGCTTCAATAACTGCTAAATGTAACCAATGCAGGGGATATTCAGATTGCCATTGGTTAACTAGCTCACTAGCATTGTGTCCGTTGAGATCAAAGCTGTAGTGAGTTAATAACTTAGCTGCTAGTTCGGCAGGAGGTGCGAAAGTTTGAGTGACCGGGGCTGTTGTTAACATGGGCTGTGAGTTATAGGCAATAGGTATAAACATTTCACCCATCGCATCTAGCCTAACGTACTTTTAGCTACATGAGTAGTTTTTCTCACCAGCAGCAAAAGTGATAGGCAGTGTTTTCCATTCTACTTGTCAATTGCTGATATGCAAAACAACATAAGGTGAATTAATAACTTTTGTGCGTTGACTGGTGACTAATGCCTGATACACCATGGCTGCAACTTCGGCACGGGTGGCTTCCCTCGTGGGTGCTAGTAAATTGGGATCTGGATAATTAACAATAATTTTTTGCTGGGTAGCGATGGTAACTGCTGTCCGGGCATATTCGGGAATTTTATCTTGGTCAATGTAGGTTAAGGTTTTTTGAGCAGTGGCCGCAAGTCCCAGTCCGTTGACCAAGGAGACTATGACTTGTAGCCGTTGGACGTTTTGGGTAGGACGGAAGGTGCGATCGCTAAATCCGCCCACAAAACCGCCTCTGGCTGCAATTTCAATGGCGTTAGCTGCCCAAAAATCCTTGGCTATGTCTGTAAATTCTGGGGACGGACGTTTGGCTGGGGGATTAAAAGCCGCAGCAATTAAAGCTGTATATTGAGCGCGGCTCATGGCTTGATCTGGTTGGTATGTGCCATCAGCAAAACCCTGGGTTAAGTTCATACTAACTAATGCCCGAATAAATGGTTCGGCCCAATGGCCAACAATATCGGAAAAAGAGGGAATCTCTGTCTCTGGTTTGACAATATAGGCAGAGGGAAGGGGATTTTCTTGTCCTGTGGCGACTAATGCCTGATAAATTAGGACTGCGACTTCAGCGCGAGTAATTTCCCGCAATGGTTCTAATTGATCTGGTTGAGGATAATTGACAACTAATAGTTTTTGCGTAGCCACTGTCACTGCACTGGTAGCGTAACTGGGAATTTGAGCGCGATCGCTGTATACCATCAAGACGTTAGGATTACCACCACTCAAGTTTAAACCGTTGACAATGGAGACTAGGGCTTGAATTTTGGTTAAGTTATTTTCTGGTCGAAATGTGCCATCGGGAAAGCCTTTTAAAAAGCCTCTATCGGACGCACTGGCTATGGCTTTGGCAGCCCAAAAGTCGGATTTGACATCTTTGAATTTATCTAGTTGATTACTTTCCGGTAGTTGAAATGTCTTCGTCATCAAAGCTGCATATTGAGCGCGGGTAATGGGTGTGGCTGGTTGAAAAGTGCCATCAGGAAAACCACTAATAATATCTTTACTGACTAGGGCTTCCACGAAGGCTGCCGCCCAATGTCCTTCTAAATCAGCAAATCTACTGCTGACTCCGATTTGACTGGGGGTGTCAGCGGTAGCAGCGATGAAATCTATCGCCCCAATCACCTGGGGAAGACTTAATTGATTACCAACGGAGATGATTTTTTGATCTGTAACATTTTGTAAATCAAATTTACCCTGTTCTCGAAAAATGTTGTCTGCTGGGTCTTGGGGACTGCCTAAGTCGGGAACGGCATTACCGACGATTAAAAGACCACCTTGGGTGTTACTAGTGATGAGATTCCGCCGTAATACTGGTTTAGCATCACGGGAAAGGGCGATCGCTGTGCCATTGGCACAAAGTTGATTATTTGCTACTAAAGGCGCGGCAAAATCACTAATGGCTATGCCCAAAGCATTATTTTCAAATACATTCCGCAGCACTTCCCCTTTGCTATTCTTAGCTATGACTAATCCACACACTTTATTGTTAATAAACAAATTATCTACAATCCCCGGTTTCGCATTCCCAGTTATGAAAATTCCTTCTCTGGTACAGTTCTTAAATGTACTGTTGGCCACGGTAGGTATTGATGATTCAATCCACACGCCAGTACCTTTTGCGGCAGGATTAATCACCGTCACACCTAAAAGACTCGCATCACTTAGTAAAAGAAAAGTGATATTCTGTACCCCGAAACTAGGGCTTTGATATTCACCACTGCCAGAAATGATCATTTCCTGGCCTTTATTTGCCTCATTTCCTACTACCAACACTCCCGGTGGAATGGTCAAGGGAAATACCTCCCCATTGGCTGTGCTATAAGTTCCACTAGCTAACTGAATAATTGTTGATGCTTTTGCCTGTTTCAGGGCGCTGGTAATACTTTTTAGGGGACTAGGACGAGAACCCGTATTAGCATCATTTCCTGTAGCAGGATTAACATAGAGTGTGGCAACAAGACTAGAATTAACCATTGATTGTTAAACGAATAAGGTTTTAATGGTGACATCCATAATTAACCATACTTTTGACACACTCAATATTTCAAGTCGGTAATAAATAAAAATTCACACAAAAGTATCACAGCTTGAGGTGTTTGCCACTCTCAAGAAATTACCTGTCTCCACCACTATATGAACCTGACCAAACAATAAACCACAAATTACGACATCTTCCATCAATAAAGATTAAGTTAATACCAGGATAACTTTAGGTTAAATTGCGTATTTAGAGGATGTTTTAAAAGTTTTTCATGTGTAAACAGACCCCTCTCCAAACCTCTCCCCTACCAGGGGAGAGGCTTTAAAACCCCCATTCCCTTGTAGGGAAGGGGGGTAGGGGGGTTAGGTTTTTGGAGATTATGGGTTTCATATAATACTTTTCAAACAACCTCTTAGGTAAAAGACAAGAAAAAATTGATAATCGACAATTTAAAACTGGTTTTCACAAGTATTTAAACATGGCAAAATAGATCGTAATAACATAGCCAATGTTCAGGTAATGAACTTAAATAGTAGGAAATACCAAAAGCACATATTACTAAAAGTACAGGAACAACTGTAGTAAATTCTAACTTGCCTTTTTTGATCACTTCTAAGCAAGAGTTAACAATCACTAAAGGCCATAAAATAGTGATGATCACAAACATGATCAAGGATAAAAATTTCTCCTGTGGGGAAGATGTAGGGTGACGAAGAGAAAATGTTAACCAATTAGTAAAAAAATAGCCAGTCATGAGAACATAGCTAATAACTAAAGTTAATTGGATTTGATTCACTGAACTACCTACGCCTTTAATAATATAAGTTCTCAAAAATATATCTATTGAAGATATGTTTTAAGTGAATGCTAAAAACAAATTAAGAAGTGATCATGCCATACTTTAAAGTTCAGTTTTAAAGTCTGTTATGTCTATTAATGTTAATTAGCTGTTTCTACACTTGTATAGCACAGATACGAGAAAAGTGTCAAATAAAATTCAGGATTAAATCCTCTCAAATTATTTTAATTTGAGGTTGGGATAATATCTTAGCAGTCGGGAATAAAACCCTATTTTAGATGGAGTTTTATTTTATGATCAACTAATGCCCTCACCAGTAAGGTGGTTGCGATAAAATTGCAAAAAAAGGGAGGAAAATTTATATATTGGGAATTTAAACTTGGTAATTAGAAGAAGTCCGATAACTATACCCGATAGTAGAATCTTTTTGAATGTGTTGTTTAATACTATCAAAATCTATAAATTCATCAGCCACATCAATTAGGTGATTTCTAGAACGCGCTTCACTATCGCTAGTTGTTGTTTGCAAGCCAATTACTTCTACTCTAGCGCCCACATTACTAACTGCATGAACAGCATAGGATAAATCTCCGTCGCCACTAACTAAGACGGCTGTATCATAATAGGGTGCTAAAGTAATCATGTCAACGGCAATTTCTACGTTCAAATTTGGTTTTTTGTAATTATCGACAACTACACTCATATCTTTAGTAACTACACGATAGCCGTTACGACGCATCCATAAAAGAAATCCCTGTTGCTTTTCGTTGCCACTATCCATTCCTGTGTAAAAGAAAGCACGTAATAACCGAGAATTTTTTGTTAACCGACAAAGCAATTTTACATAATCAATTTCAATTCCCAATTGTAATGCGGCATAAAATAAATTTAACCCGTCAATAAAAATTGCTACTCGTCCACGATTGTCATCCTCATTAAAGCTGATATTATTAGCTGGATTAGGTTCTTTAGGCTTAATATTGCCTTTGGTTGCTGGGCTTTGCCAATGAGGTTTTTCTTTAAGTTCTTTATATTCGTTTGTTTTTTTGCTAAAATTGTCAAACTGCATTGATACCTCTGAATATTAAAGTGGGGATGTTGTTGTAGGTAAACTGACAATAGCTGAATTTTGACTAATTTGTTGCCACAGTCTTGGTTGAGTTAATACCTATCAGGTAGATTTTAGCCGATTTCTTCTAAGTGAATATGATATTTTGCCGTTTACCTGCATATACTTTACACAAAATGCCCACTTTTGGGCGAAATTCACTATTTATATCCAAAAATTATCTTTTAGTTTTATGGGTAAAGTCTGCTGTGTGAGCTTACAAGCAAATATTTTTAAATCAAACTTAGTTACTGTTGGGGAATGGAGAGAGAGGGATTCGAACCCTCGTATACATTTCTGCATAACAGACTTTCCAGGTCTGCGCCTTCAACCACTCGGCCATCTCTCCAGGTGTCTCGTTTTGCTATATTACAATAGGATTGAAAAAAAAGCAACCATTTTGGAAAAGATATTTTCTATGGCTAAGGACAGGCTGCGCTATCATCACTCCCTGACCTGAAAGTGCAGAGTTTTCAAGCAATCTTCTTTTGACACTCTCCGCGTCTTTAGACGCGGAGATTCTATAGAGAGTTTCAGTCTATATCCCTCAGTTATCCCAGTTTCAGGCAGGGTTCCTTAAATATTTGGGTTCTTGCCCTGATTTCGTTTGCCCTGGCGGGCGAAATCATATCTGACAAGCGTAACTTTCCGAGAGTCCCTCGGTAGCTTTTTATGTCTTTAGTGACAATTTAGTTGTATCACGAATATGGATTAAAATTTGAAATAATTTCAAATTTTCAAATTAACGTCAATGCAGGATAAAGGAAAGCCTCTAGCCTTCATCCCTTGTCTAAAGCCCAAATGTGGCTTCCTGAGTCAGCCACATTTTCAAGGGTTTTCGGCGTTCTTCCTTATAATTAAGTGTGAAACTCCAAATCCGCAAATCTAAAAATCAAGATGGTTCAAACCCACACAATTAAAGTTTACAATCGCCAAACTGGGACATCACATACTCTCGAAGTTCCTGAAGACCGCTATATCTTACACACCGCTGAACACAATGGGACAGAATTGCCCTTTTCTTGTCGAAATGGGGCTTGTACAACCTGCGCTGTGAGAGTTTTATCAGGAGAAATTCATCAACCAGAAGCCATTGGGCTTTCTCCTGATTTACGTCGCCAAGGTTACGCTTTATTATGTGTAAGTTACGCTCGTTCTGATTTGGAAGTGGAAACACAAGATGAAGATGAGGTTTATGAACTTCAGTTTGGGCGGTTTTTTGGTAAGGGCAAAGTTAAAGCGGGTTTACCCTTAGATGAGGACTAAGATTTTTTGTGTGTTCATGTTAATTAATTTGATAGCGAGGATGGCTACTGTAGTAGTCCGTCTTCGCGTTTTTGTAACGAGAATAATTATATTAGCTAGTTTTTTACTGTTGGTGAGTTGTCAAAGCCACAACAATTCCTCAATCATTCCCGCTAATGTAAAAATAGCACGGGTTGTGAGTGGACAAAGTTTGGAAGTTTTGGGAATGGAAGCACAACCCAATTTAATTTCCCAAGTCCGATTAATTGGTTTAGATGCACCAGATATCCGCCAACTTCCTTGGGGTGAGGATGCAAAACAATTAGTAGAAGGTTTAATTGGTGGTGCAAATCAAGCTGTGAATCTGGAATTTGATTTAGAAGCTAAGGATAAATTTAACCGAACTTTGGCTTATGTATGGAAAGATAAACTGTTGTTAAATGAAGAAGTTGTCAAACAAGGATATGCTTTATTTGTAGCGCGATCGCCTAATCACAAATACGACCAACGCCTAGAACGCGCCCAACAATGGGCAAGAATCATGGGAAAAGGCATCTGGAATCCCGATAAACCCATGCGAATCACCCCCGGAGAATTTCGCCGTCTCTCTCGTTAAAAAACGACAACTGACAACCGACAACCGACAACCGACAACTGACCACTGACAACCGACAAATATGCAAATTTTTCTAGATATTGCTACAGAAGCAGCTTTAGCCGCAGGTGTAGTTTTACAAGATTATTTAGGTAAATTAGAAGACGCAATCACCGAAAAAGGCCGTCCTGGTGATTTAGTTACCGCTGCTGATAAAGCTTCTGAACAGGTAATTTTAGAAGTATTGCGTCGCCATTTTCCCCAACATTCTATCCTGGCTGAAGAGTCGGGAAAACTGGGAAATCAAGATAATGAATTTCTCTGGGCGATTGACCCTCTCGATGGTACAACCAATTACGCCCATCAATATCCCTGTTTCGCTGTTTCTATTGGTTTGATGATTCAAGGTGTCCCCAAGGTGGGAGTAATTTATGACCCTTTTCGGGATGAGTTATTTCGGGCTGCTGCTGGTTTAGGTGCAACCCGTAACCGTCGCCCTATTCAGGTTTCTCAAACAGCGGAATTAGGTAAAAGCCTGTTAGTCAGTGGATTTGCCTATGACAGACGGGAAACCCCTGACAACAATTATGCCGAGTTTTGTCATCTTACCCATCTTACCCAAGGTGTGAGACGTGATGGTGCAGCAGCTTTGGATTTAGCTTATGTAGCCTGTGGTCGAGTTGATGGTTATTGGGAAAGGGGAATTGCGCCTTGGGATGTTGTGGCTGGGATAATATTAGTCCAGGAAGCGGGAGGAAATGTGACTGCTTATGATGGGACTCCGATCAAAATTGAGTCGGGAAGAATTTTAGCTACTAATGGTTATCTGCACGATAGCCTCAGTCAAGAATTGATGAAAGTTCCCCGTTTAGCAAGTTGGACGTAATTTTTCTATGATGTTTGTGGGTTAGAAACTTGCGTTTTTTCATGAGTCGGTTTTAACCGACTTTTGCTATTAGACAGGGAGTTTATTCAGGGGAAACGCATCTAATTTTTTTTGACAAAATACTATGTTAGTGAATCAATTTGTAAAAATATCTAATTTCATTCAAAAATTGATTAATTTCTTGATTAAAATTCTAAAAATTTAATAAATTTAGGGTAATTATTTATTGTTAATAATAAATTTATTTTGTTCATTTATATATATTAATATACTCAAAACGGTTGGGACATGGACTTTTGTGAAATCACGAAAAACCTAGATTTGTAGGAGTTTAGCATTGCTAAACCCCTACCCGCTTAAATCAAATAATTAAGGTGTGTTGAGTATAAACATCCAGTCATATCTAATACTTTAATTAATTCGGGTATTGCTGTTATCTCATTTGATTTTTCTTCTACCCCACAAATTACTGCACAAATTATTTGTTCCTTGGGGTTATTTTCAGGACAAATAACAACTGACAACTGTACGGGCGAAGCATTTGGAGAACTATTTTTGGCAATGACCGATAATTTATCTTCCAAATGCTTCGCCCCTACTGACAACTGTACGGGCGAAGCATTTGGAGAACTATTTTTGGCAATGACCGATAATTTATCTTCCAAATGCTTCCCCCCTACTAACAACTGTACGGGCGAAGCATTTGGAGAACTATTTTTGGCAATGACCGATAATTCATCTTCCAAATGCTTCGCCCCTACTGACAACTGACAAATTAAATTAATCCCAGTTCGCGTTTTAATAAATTAATGGACTGTGTGCCGATATAATTTTCACAGCGAATGAGTTTAGGTGGACGAATTAGGTCTTCTAAGACTGTTTGCATAGCTGATTGTGCGGTAGAATAGCTGACTTGATCCGTACAAAAGATAATTTCTGAGCGTTTGACGATAGCGTGTAGTTTATAAGCATCCTTGGGTTGGGCAGTCATTACTAATAATTCATCCCCGCGTAAACCGTGTAAAATGACTTCTGTGGCTCTGAGAATGCCAGGACTAAGGCTAACTATGCCGATACAACTAGATTTGGCTAGGCTTTTAACTACAGCGAGTTCCTTGCTATAATCGTGAATATCTAAGGGAATCACCCGGACAGCTTTTGGTGCAGCGATCGCTTCCACTTCTCCGATAAAATAACGACTGGTGACTAATGTGGCTGAGGTAGTTTGGTCGAGGACGCTGATAAGTTCTTCCATTGCTACGAGTTGGACTGGGATTTGCAGGGATTCTTCCAACTCATTAATCATTAATTCCCCAGCCCCAATATCTTGAGATGGGGTTACTACTAATACTCTGGCACTACAACGCAAACGCCAGTCAACTTCTGCTAAAAATATTTCCCTGGCTTGATTGAGAGAACAGCCTTGACTAAGTAACTCATCTAGGGCTTGTTCCACTACCTTATAAGCCTCAGGATGTTGTTTAAGCATGGGTGACTGGGATTTACTTCCACCCTCATGACCTTGGGCGCGGACATAGATTCCTGAACCTGCTAGACTTTCAACAAATCCTTGTTCCTCCAATTGGCGGTAAACTTTACTAATGGTATTGCGATGTAATCCAGTTTGCATTGCTAAAGCTCTGGTACTGGGCAGTTTATATCCAGGTGTATATTGCCCAGAAGCGATCGCAAATCGGATTTGATTAAATAGTTGATTAGATGCAGGAATTTCACTATCTGGCTGAATACGAAATTGAATCATTACCAATTCTGCTCCATAAAACTTATACAAATGGCCACAATTTACCTGTTAAATATATGATTGATAAGTTAGTTTGCTTTGGAAAATATTACCACAGAAGAATACACCGATTTAGGAGTAAACAGTCAGAATGAATGAAGTAGGTTGGCCGCTCCGCCAACAGGGCTAATAAATATTATTAATTCTCGCCTATTCCCTTACTACCAACTTAATTATGACAGAGCCAACAATAAACACTTCAACAATTCAAATTTCTGAAGATAATTTGCAAATCGCCGCTTATTTAGCTAAACCAACAGCAACCGGTTCTTATCCAGGAATTGTGGTTTTACAAGAGATTTTTGGCGTTAATGTGCATATTCGGGATGTCACAGAACGGATTGCTAAACTGGGATATGTAGCAATTGCTCCAGCACTGTTCCAGCGTCAAGCCCCTGGATTTGAGACTGGTTATACTGCCGACGCGATGGAAACAGGTAGAAATTATGCCTCACAAACTACAGCATCAGAACTTTTAAGCGATATTCAAGCAGCTATTAACTACCTGAAAACTTTACCCCAAGTCAAACCAGATGGATTTGGTTGTATTGGCTTTTGTTTTGGTGGTCACGTCGCCTATTTAGCTGCTACTCTCACTGATATTCAAGCCACTGCGTCCTTTTATGGTGCGGGAATTACTATCCGGACTCCTGGCGGTGGAAATCCCACTGTGACGCGGACATCAGAGATTAAAGGCACTATCTACACCTTTTTTGGTGCGGAAGATGCGAGTATTCCCCCAGAACAAGTGGAAGAGATTGCCGCCGAATTTGCAAAATATAACATTTCTCATCGGCTGTTTCGCTACGATGGATCTGATCATGGGTTTTTTTGTGACCGTCGTGCCAGTTATAATCCTAAAGCTGCGGCGGACGCTTGGGCGCAAGTCCAACAACTTTTTAGCCAATTGTCCTGACAACTGTACGGGCGAAGCATTTGGAGAACTATTTTTGGCAATGACCGATAATTTATCTTCCAAATGCTTCGCCCCTACTGACCACTGACCACTGACAAATAACAAATAATAATTTATCTTCAAACGTCATGAATTCCGAATCTAAACTTTCTCAAACAGCCAATTCGTCTTTTTCAATGGACGATTTTGCCAAAGCACTGGAAAAACACGATTACCAATTTCAAAAAGGACAAGTTGTTCGTGGCAAGATATTCCAAGTTGACCACGACGGTGCTTATGTTGACATTGGTGGTAAATCGTCGGCGTTTCTTCCCCAAGAGGAGGCTTCTTTGAGAGCAGTAACTGATTTGTCGGAAATATTACCGATGGATGAGGAACTAGAGTTTTTAATTATTCGGGATCAGGATGCTGAAGGTCAAGTTACCATTTCCCGTAAGCAATTGGAAATGCGGCAGATTTGGGAAAAACTAGCAGAAATACAAGAGAATTCCCAAACTGTTCAAGTGCGGGTAACAGGTGTTAATAAAGGTGGTGTCACTGTTGATCTTTTTGGTTTACGAGGTTTTATTCCGCGATCGCACCTGTCCGAACGTGATAACCTAGATGCACTCAAAGGTCAAAGTCTCACTGTGGGTTTTTTAGAAATTAATCGGGAAACCAATAAACTCGTTCTTTCTCAACGTTTAGCTGCTCGTTCTAGCAACTTCAGTTTATTAGAAATCGGTCAATTAATCGAAGGAAAAATCACCGGCATCAAACCTTTTGGTGTATTTGTAGATTTTAATGGTGTCAGCGCCTTACTACACATCAAACAAGTTAGCCAAAAATTCATTGAATCTTTAGACAAAGTCTTTCAAATTGGTCAACCAATCAAAGCTGTAATTATTGATTTAGACGAAGGTAAAGGTCGAGTGGCGATTTCTACCAGAGTCTTGGAAAACCACCCTGGTGAAGTTGTGGAAAACTTTGCAGAAGTCATGGCTTCAGCCGAATCTCGTGCTAATCGTGCGGCTAATAAAACGGCTGAATAGGTGATTGGTAATTGGTGATTGGTGATTGGTAGTGCGGGCATCTTGCCCGCTATAATAATATTAGAGAACTCCACAAAAAAGATGATCCAATTGAACGCAGATAAACGCAGATAAACGCAGATGAAGAGGGATAAATTAATTAATGGATTTCATGTTTCTGTGCAGCCTGATGTAAAATTGGTATAAGCTAAATATTAAAAAATCAGTCCGTAAAGAAATAAGATATAAAACTTCTATTTATGGATAATTTACCTGAAAATAAATCTAATTGCAATGCAGGTGGTGGTTTACCTGTCATCCAATACTGGATAGAAAAAACTCTGTCACCCCAAGGTTTACAATTATGGCAAACTCTCAATCATAAAAGTGCTTGTTTATCCTGTGCTTGGGGTACGGGTGGACAAAAGGGAGGCTTTGTAAATGAAGCGGGAGAATATTTACAACGTTGTGCTAAAAGTGTGGAAGCAATTGCAGCAGAATTGCAACCAGGAATTAAACAAGATTTTTTTCAAAAATATAATATTAGTGAATTACAACAACTGACTTCTCAAGAATGTGATGATTTAGGGAGACTTAGTTATCCTCTCATTCTCAAATCAGGTTCATCCCATTATCAACGCATTAGTTGGGAAGAAGTTTACGAAATTGCCACAATAGCTTTTCAACAACTACCAGAAAAGATTGCTAGTTATAGTTCTGGACGTTCTGCCAATGAAGCTGCTTATTTATTACAGTTATTAATGAGATCGCTTGGTAGTAATAATTTAGCAGATTGTTCTGATTTATGTCACGCTCCCTCAACCATCGGCTTAAAAAAAGTTTTCGGTTCAGGGACATCAATGGTAAGTTTAGAAGGCTTACAACATAGTGATTGTCTAGTTTTAATTGGTTCTAACGCACCGGCAAATCATCCGCGATTAATGAACGAATTAATCCAATTGCGGGCAAGAGGCGGTAAAGTAATTATTATTAACCCCCAAATTGAAATCGGTTTAGTTAAATTTGCCTCTCCTGCGTTTCCCGTCAAATCTTTACTCACAGGTGGTTCAGATATATCTTCTTTATATTTACAACCGATTCCTGGTAGTGATGTGGCGTTATTTGTGGGGTTGCAAAAATCTCTAATTGAACAGAATTTAATTAAAAGAGAATATCTCGCGTCTTCCACTAAAAACTGGCAACAAATTATAGATTATGCAGAAAATATATCTTGGGATAATATCACTAATACCTGCGGTTTATCTCAAGAAGAAATTACAGCCACAGCTTATCTAATTGGTAAATCAGAAAGTGTAGTATTTGCTTGGGCTATGGGAATCACCCAACAAGCCAACGGTGTAGATAATGTTTTTAGTATCGCAAATACAGCCTTAATTACAGGTAACGCTGGTAAAATTGGCGCAGGAACAATGCCCATTCGGGGACATTCCAACGTGCAAGGATTTGGTTCAATGGGTGTCACCGTCAATTTGCGCGAAGAAATCAAACAAGCATTATCAAAACTATTAGGAAAACCCGTCAGTGAAACTCCTGGTTATCATACCCGTGATTTAATAGCAGCAGCAGAATTAGGAAAGATCAATACTCTCTTTTGTTTAGGGGGAAATTTGTATGCAGCTAACCCCGATTTACAGCAAGCAAAACAGGCTTTATCGCAAATTGAAACCATTTTTTATGTAGCGACAAAACCGAATTTAGGACATTTTCACGGATTAGCAAAACAGCAAACTTTAATATTACCTGTTTTCAATCGGTTTGAAAATCCCCATAGGACGACAACGGAATCAGGTAATAATTTTGTCAGATTAAATGATGCAGGTAAAAGTCATTTACAACCAGATAATTCCGATTTGATTTCCGAAGTTGAATTAATTACAGAAATTGCTCATCGGTTACATGATGAAAATCCGATTAATTGGCGTAAATTACAAGATACAGTTTATGTCAGAGAATTAATTGCTAAAACTATTCCTGGTTATGACAAAATAGGTGAAATTGATCAAACTCAGGAAGAATTTACTATTACAGGGCGAATTTTTGAAGAACCAAAATTTCCCACTTCTGATGGTAAAGCGCAGATGTTTGTCACACCCTTACCCCAATTATCCTTACCGCATAAATCAGCTTTTGGTGTTGAGAAGAATCAATCAGGAATTGTCCTAATATTAGGAACAGGACGGAGTTATGGACAACATAATACAGTAGTTTATCGCAGTGAAGATAAATATCGCAATATGCCCCATCGTCATTGTATTTTAATGAATAGGTTGGATATTAAAAAAGCAGGATTTCAGGAACATCAACGAGTTACAGTTAAAGGAAATGCGGGAGAATTAGAGAATATTGAAATTATTTGTGGTGCAATTCGTGAAGGTGTAGCTTTCATGTTTTATCCTGAAACTAATGTTTTATTTAAAGCAGAAATTGATCCAAAAAGTGGGACACCTGCTTATAAAAGAGTTCCGGTTTTTGTGTTAAAATAATAATGTTAAAAGCTCCATTTTGATACTTGTCTTCAACTAATGTACAAATTGTAATTGTTGTCCGCTTGGTTTTGCCGATATATTCTCTACCACCAATATCTAAATAATCTACAATCCAATATTCAGGAACAGCTAATAGGAGCAATAAATTCATTAACTGTGATTAGTTTTAGGGCTGATTGTACCATTATTATTTTTTTGCTGATTAAATAAAGATTATTCTGGCAATTAGAAACTGCAATTTCTTACTTATTTAGCAATCAGGTTAGATTAATAAATTAAACTTTCCAAACCTTTTTCCCGGACTAAATGCAATAATTTAAGAGCCGCGCCTGTAGGTCGTTTTTGCCCAATTTCCCATTTTTGAACAGTTGATGAACTGATGTTTAAAATAGCAGCAAACACAGATTGGCTGACATTAAATGATTCACGAAGTTGCTTAATTTGTTGAGGTTCTAGCGGTTCAATTGGCGGTAAACACAAGCTATCAAATTCGCGTAACGTAACTTGACTCATTACACCAGCCTTGTATAGTCCTATAGCAGTTTCGTGAACAGCCTCAAGAATTGCTGACTTTTTCTTCCTCATTACAGATTACCTCTATTAATTCATCTTTCAATTTTGCTGTTTCAAGAGCCTCTGCTGTTAAAGACAGCAGTTCTGATGACAGTTTTTTCAAGGCTTCTTTTTCATCCTGATCAATATTGCTACGCTCGTTTTTTGGAAACCCAAACACAAAAAACCAACTATCTCCCTTGTTAGTAGCAACCAATGTACGGAAACCAGCCCTCTTGCCCTTTCCAGAACGGGCAATGCGTTTTTTAAATAGTCCACCTCCTAGGTCCGCGTCGTAAAGACCTGCTGCCATTTCTGCAACAGCATTACAGAGACTAGAATCATTTAACTTCTGATCTTTTGCCCAACGGTTAAACCATCGGGTTTTGTAGATTGCCATATTAGTTTCCTTTAACTAAAGTATAGCACTTGGTACTATAATAGTCAATAATCAAAACTACCTATCCAAACAGATATGCTGATTTTACACAATCTTTACTCATAGCGACAAAAGCTGTTTTGATTGGATGCAACATGATAACCAGCAGAATATTAGAAATTAATCAGTAGAATTTAACCTTCAGAGTTGGTTAGCAATGGTATCATTCGAGTATTACAAAAAGTAAAGGGCAATTTTACTATGACCAAAGCACCTGTTGCTCCTGTGGTGCTAGTCATTCTAGATGGATGGGGCTACTGTGAGGAAACGCGAGGAAACGCAATTACCGCTGCCAAAACTCCGATTATGGACAGTTTATGGGCAGTCTATCCCCACACCCTCATTCGCACATCAGGAAAAGCCGTAGGGTTGCCAGAAGGACAAATGGGCAACTCGGAAGTTGGTCATTTGAACATTGGGGCTGGTCGAGTCGTACCCCAAGAACTGGTACGGATCTCAGATGCTGTAGAAGACGGTTCTTTAGCCGCAAACCCAGCCCTTGTCAAAATTTGCCAGGAAGTCCGTGCTGCTAATGGCAAGTTACATCTAGTGGGGCTTTGTTCTGATGGCGGGGTGCATTCCCATATTACCCATCTATTTGGACTACTTGACTTAGCGAAGGAACAGCAACTTTCACAAGTTTGTATCCACGCCATTACTGATGGTCGTGACACTAAACCGACAGATGCTATCAACGTCATTCAGCAGTTGGAAGACTATATAGATCAGGTTGGCATCGGTGAAATCACTACTATCAGTGGTCGCTATTATGCAATGGATCGTGATAACCGTTGGGATCGAGTCCAACGTGCCTACGATGTGATAACAACAGATAGTGCGGGCAATGGACTCACGGCTGTAGAGACATTGCAAGCAGCTTACGCTGAAGGTGTGACTGACGAGTTTGTTCTTCCCGTCCGTCTGCAACCAGGCGCGGTAGAATCTGGTGATGGGGTTATATTTTTCAATTTCCGCCCTGACCGGGCTAGAGAACTAACTCAAGCCTTTGTCAGCAACACTTTTAACGGTTTTGCAAGACAGCCAATTCAGCCGCTTTCCTTTGTAACTTTTACCCAGTATGATCCAGAATTACCTGTTTCTGTGGCTTTTGCGCCGCAAAATCTGAGTAATATTCTCGGTGAAGTTATCGCTAATCGTGGTTTAAAACAGTTTAGAACTGCGGAAACTGAAAAATATGCCCACGTTACCTACTTCTTTAACGGGGGACTAGAAGAACCCTGTGAGGGAGAAGACCGGGAATTAGTCAGTAGTCCTATGGTGGCGACTTATGATCAAGCCCCGGCGATGTCAGCACAAGCTGTAACAGATGTGGCGATCGCTGCCATGAGAAAGGGCATTTACTCCCTAGTCGTGATGAACTATGCTAACCCAGATATGGTAGGGCATACGGGGCAAATCCCAGCTACTGTGACAGCGATTGAAGCAGTAGATAAATGTTTAGGTCGTCTGATTGATGCTATTGGTAAAGCAGGTGGTACAGCAATTATTACTGCTGATCATGGCAATGCTGAGTATATGCTAGATGAAGGCGGTCATCCGTGGACAGCGCATACTACTAACCCAGTTCCGTTAATTTTGGTAGAAGGTGAAAAAGCCAAAATACCCGGATATGGAACAAATGTGGAATTAAGAAATGACGGCAAATTAGCCGATATTGCCCCAACTATTCTGGATATTTTACAGATATCCCAACCACAAGAAATGACAGGGCGATCATTACTTAAAGCCGCAGAATATGATTTACAACTAACTCGTACTCCTGTACAAATAGGTTTGTAAAATCGTAAAATGGTAGGGGTAAAGCAAGAGCTTCATTGATGTCAACTTAACGCAAAATCTTGATCCCGCAAGGAACTCAAGTTTCTTGCTAATAGCGAAAGTCATCTAAAAGATGACTAAATACTAGGAAAATTTATTAGTCCGTTTTAACGGACTTGAGCTATGAGACAGGGAATTTATTCCCTGACGGGTGTGGAAGCCAAACAAATAAGCCACTTGTACTGAGCTTGCGATGCCCTGAGCCTGTCGAAGGGTCGAAGTATCTGTAACCTAAGTTGACACCAATGAGCATTGCTAAACCCTTACGAGATTGATAACTTCTTATAACCAACATTTCTAAATATGGCAATTACTAACATCATCCAAGGCATTTGGGCATTTTCCGCTCTCGGTTTGATTATCCTCGTTTTGTTACATAGTCCTAAAGGTGACGGTATTGGCGCTATTGGTGGACAAGCACAATTATTTACCAGTACCAAAAGTGCCGAAAATACTTTAAATCGAGTTACTTGGGCATTAGTTGTAGTTTTTCTGGGTTTAACTGTGGTTTTAAGTGCTAATTGGTTGCCTAAATAATTGAAACTGAAAATGGGAAAAATTACCCAAAATCAAAACTTTTGGCGAAGATTAAAAGCAGTTCTGACTTTAGCAATAAGTACAGGACTGCTAGTTATTTTGAGTAACTTTCAAGTAAATGCTGGTGTGAGGGAACAGGAAAGAAACTCCCAATTTATCCAAAAAACTCATCCTTTACCAGCGACTCTGGCACAATGGCAAGATAAAACAAATAGTGGTGATTATTTTGATCAAATCAAATCTACGAAAGTTGGTTATTTGATTTGGTCAAGTTTTCCGGTAAAGGTGAAGATAGAAACACCAACAGATATTAATGAAAAGCAGTCACAAATATGGGTTAATAGTGTTTTCCAAGCTGTTCAAGAATGGAATATCTATTTACCTTTACAGGTAGTGGAAAAATCGGCTATTGCTGATATTACAATCTCCCGAAAAGCACCGCCTTTGCAACGTGAACCTAATGGTAAAATATTGCGGGCGCGTTCGGCTTTAACTAGTTATGATTTATATACTGAAAATAATATTTTATCTCACCGGTTTACAATTCTGTTGAGTCCTAGTCAAACTGGTGATTATGTCTTATCAGCAGCCCGTCATGAACTTGGCCATGCTTTGGGAATTTGGGGTCATAGTCTTCTGCAAACTGATATTATGTATTTTTCTCAAGTTCGCAAACCGCCGTTTATTTCGATTAGAGATGTGAATACTTTGAAGAAGGTTTATGAACAGTCTACAAGTTTGGGGTGGTCTGTTTTGGGGAAGGATTGATTTCCTGAAAACAAGAATGTCAAACAGAAACTGAACACTGAATAAGCAAATTAAGTAGGTTGGCGTTGAAAATTGTCGTCATAGCACTAGGCAAGAGGCAAGAGGCAAGAGGCAAGAGTAAAGAAGTTTTCAGCGATTTTACATTTCTTTACACAGTTTGGTTTTATTGTGTTCACCTACTTAAACTACTCTATAGTACGGCAGGCATAATATTTGATTGACAATAACAAATACCATGTGGTATTTGTATACATAAGTAGAGGATTAATTCAGATAAATTGCTTAACAAGCGAGGCTCGAAATGGGTATAAATTTTGCATTAGAGACTTCAGGAAAAGGATGGACTCTCTGCTTGATAGGAGAAGATCAATCTAATAAACTGGCAGAACTCACCCAGGGATTGAGAGGGGAATTTTCGACTACAGGTGATGGTAAAAAGATATTATCTGGTTTTGCTTATTGGAGTGTAGGTTCAGCTATTGCTTGGGATCATGCTTGTAAAGATAATTTCTATTTTGTCATGAAAGAGAGCATAAAATTTTTTAACTCTCAATGGCAACAAATTCATGCTAACAACATAAAAGATAAAAAATATCATTACGTTAGTTTAGGTGTAGGTACAGGAGAAAAAGACCAGCATATTTTGAGTATTTTACTCAACACAAATCCTGACCTACTCTATTTTCCAATTGATATGAGTTCGGAGATGTTAAGATTCGGTGTTCAAAAGGCAACAGAAAGATTGCAATTGAAGAATGATGTCATAACAATTCAAATTGACTTCTCAATTGAGAGAAATATTGGACATTTACGCGAACTGTTTGACCAAATTCCCAATGATAATCCTGTTCTGTTTTCTCTACTTGGAAATACATTAGCTAATTTCCAACAAGACACAGAATTACTGCAACTTCTTTCCAAACTAATGCGACCTAAAGATAGACTGCTTATAGAAGTAGCAACCACTGAAGACTTAAACGAGGAAGCGGCACAAACAGCAGCGAAAGAATATGCAACAACTAGGTTATTCAAAGAGTTTGTTACAAGTGCTTTGTTTCAAAACACTGATTTAAACATTGACTTGAATAGTATTTTATTTCAAGGTTCTATTGAAACAAATAAAGCAATTCTGATAAAAGTCCTGTATCAAAATTCAACTGGCAAAAAAATTGACGTGATGTTACCTGACCGCTCAGTTATGAATTTTGAACCTCAAGATACTATTCGTTTATTGCTGACTAGAAAGTATACCTCAGATGGTATCAAGAAAAGCATATCAGATAGCAACCTAATAATTGTTGATAGACTACACACACCTTTTGAAGCACGTTCTCAGAGTAGATTTGGTATAGATTTAATTCTGCTTGCTCCTGAGTCATCGGGAGTTACCCCTGGCATTTCAGGAACTCCACTGGTGACTGTATGGACACCAAAACGCTAGAAGCATTTAGACGAATAACAGATGATGTCAGTATGAAAAACTTAGTCACATTTGCCACTTTTTTCCCTCTGTTTCTTGGATTTATTTTAGCCATTGTCTGGTTGACTCAAAAACAAGATTTTGATGCACTACTATCGGCTCTCGGAGCATTGGCAACAATTACAGGTATTTTTGGCGAACGGTGGGTATCAGCTTACGAAAAGAAGACTGCATTGCTGCAAGCCTTACTGAATGAGTGCATAGCAAATGAGGTAATTTTATCTGATGCGCGATTCACATCAAATTCACATATTTTGGGGCAACCTCTAGTCTTTCCACGACTAATTATATCAGTCAATGAAACAGCGATCGCATCTGGTGTTTTTGCAGAACGCAAAGATAGTGAGTTGTTTTCGCTTCTACATCAATGGCGGCATACTGTGAATGAGTTCAACCATAGATTAGACATTACCGAATTACGCACATTCACGAATCTGTCACCACAAGAGATCCGTTCATTATATGAGGCACTACAGGAATCAAAAGAGTTTAATGATGCTGGGACTTTAAATCATCATATAGCAACAGTTTTAAAATCAAAATATCCAAAAGGCATTAGAGGTAGTAAAGCCCTAAATGTCTATAACTTACACATTAAATAGCTTTTTTCATTATTTGCTGACTTAGCTTGATTAGTTGTGCTTATGCGATAAAGATAGTTCTTCCTCGTCGTTTCTATGATAACAAATTTTCTGGTCGGTGTCAATAGCTTTCACTCTATTATTGCGAGGCTGTGAAAATAACAAATAAATTTGATTTTCGACAGCCTCATGATTTAATTAAACTCGACGCAGATTCATGAGTTCTTGAGGAGAAGCAAGCATATCAATCGCTACGAAGAAGATTTGTCCTTCGGGATTGATTAAAAACCGCCAAGAAATATTCATACCAACTGTGACACCAAACCAAGGAGTTTGCACTACTCCTGTGATTTTCAGTTGCTTAGAACCGTCTGGTTGAACTTCGCAGATACCTTGTTGCGGCATCATGTTAAGTCCTTGTGCTTCTTCGCGCATATATTTAGCGATCGCTTCCCGACCCACAATTGGCTTTTGGAATGGTGGTTGTAGCGCACCGTCGGTAGTGAATAGCGCAATAGCAGTATCAAATTTATCTGCATTCATGGCTTCAATGTAGCCTAAGACAGCGGGTTCTGTAATGCCGTCAATTTTCACTGAAGATATAACAGGGGTTGTGCGTTGGAAAGCTGGTTCTGCACCTGCTTTAGGATAACTACTAGGACCAAGGTCAGAAGTATCAAACCCCATATCTACTACAGTATTCCGCAATACGGTGATTTGCTGACCTTGATCAAGTTTTTGTGTGGCTTCTAATACAAATTTTACACCAGGAGACATTTGATAACCAACGGGGACAGGAGTGATGATTCCCTGTTTCATCAATTCTCCTAACTCGAACCAGAAAGCGAGTTTGGTATTAACGCTAAAGAAACCATAGGAACGGCTAATAGGAGTATCAGCACGGCTGGCTAAATCCCGCATGACTTTTGTTTGCTCTTCACGAGACATTTGCTTAATTTGGGTCAGCAAACTTTCAGCTAGTTGCAAGCGTGCTACTCCAGGTGCGGCAGGAGTAATGGTTTTACCCATTTCGGTGTAAGCATACCAAAGATATGCTAATTGATCATCAACGTTAAGTTGATCGAACAATGCTATAGTTGCGGGAATAGGACTAGGAAGTTGAGTATTAGAAAAAATAGTTTGAGCGGACTGGATAGTTAAAGCCACAGTCGGAATCTCCAAGATTATGTGTTAATTAGTCGCTGTGAAGACTTAAGCTAAAAATGTTTATGATGAACTTATGTCTTATGTAAAATAATGTAATAAAAATCTTAATTTTTGTAAAGAATAGAAATTGCGAATTGACAAAATGGATTAAATATGGTATGTTGGCGTTGAAAATTGTCGTCATAGCACTAGGCAAGAGGCAATACTTCGACTTCGCTCAGTAACCAGAGGCAAGAGTAAAGAAGTTTTCAGCGATTTTACATTTCTTTACACAGTTTGGTTTTATTGTGTTCACCTACTTATTCAATTCTGAATAAATAGACAATAAAAATCTTCCTCATCCAGAAATAGAGAGAAAGATTTATTGGTTATAGCTGTTGAAAATACGCTAAATACCCCAACTCAGTGTTAAAGGACGTTGTGCAAGAACTTGGCTATAAAGCTCTTCTAATTGGGTGATGTTATCATTCAGGGTATAGCGTTCTAATACTCGCTTTCTGGCTTTTTCTCCCAACAATGTGGTTAACTCTGGATGATCTTGAAATAGTGGTAAGAGGGTTTTTAACTGCGATCGCACACTGCTTGTATTAATTGCCACACCCGCACCCTTTTCTAAAACTTCTCCATCTGCACCAACATCAGTAGCCAAACAAGCTAAACCACAGGACATTGCCTCTAATAGAGACAAGGATAAACCCTCTACCAAAGAAGGTAAAATAAATACATCAGAACCCCGTAAAATTTCGATGCGGCGATCTTCATCAGCGATGAAACCTAACCAGATGATGCCATATTCTCGTCCATAAAATGATTCTAGAGAAGGCTTTAATGGACCATCTCCCACAATCAATAATTTGGTATTAACGCCCATATGTGATTGTTTCCAAGCACGTAAGAGAGATTCAACGTTTTTCTCTTGAGCGATTCTCCCTTGATAAACAAACAAACGTTCAGCGCCAAATTCAGCTTTCACATGAGAAACACCGGGAGAATACTTAACAGGATCTACACCATTAGGTATAACAGCAATCTTTTTTTCCCTCACACCCATACCTGATAACAATTCCCGCTGAATTTGGGAAAAGATAATTACCCGATCATAATGATCCAAAAAAGGAGCGTAAAGTTGATAAGCTAACAGTTGGGTACTGGATAATAATTTTGCCCCCTTACCTGCAAATGGAGTGTGGAAAGTGGCAATTAGGGGCAAATTTAATTCTTCGCAAATTTCTGGTAGAACAAAATCTAAAGTTGATAAAGTCAGAGAAGCGTGAACTATATCCGGCTTAATTTCCCGCAAAGAATCTTTCAAAACCTTAGTTGCTTTGAAAGAGGGAATTGTATAAACCTGGGACTTGTAAATAAATGGCAAAGGAACTTCCTGAAAATTAGGCCAATTGTCAGTTGTCGCTTCTTCTTGGGCAAAGTGTAGAAAACTAACTTCGTGTCCCCTGTCTAGGAGTCCGTTGGTAATTTCTCGACTGTAGGTGACGTTACCGCAAAAGGGTGTTTTTTTTCCAATCCAAGCTATACGCATTCTTAGGTTATCTATAAAAAAGCGAGGGTAAAATATACTGTTTTTATTATGAAGTTGTTATAGCTGAATTTTTGATATTCACAAAAACTCAGATATCTCTAACTTTTAACCCTAAATAATCTTGGTAATTAAAAAGTCAATAAATGGCTTTATTGATGATGCTCATAATTTATAAATCTTTTAACTTGATTACAAATTAATATGCTGATTATTTAGTTGATTCCCAGCAAGTATTTTGGATCTTGCTGGATTAAGTTTAGCACAAAACCCAACAGTTTGATGCAGTTTTTGGCTATTTGCCATTTGAGGATTCACCAGAATTATACCAGGTAAACAGACCGCCAATTAAGACAATGGCAGCTAAGGTAAAAAATACTGCTTTTAAGCCGATAAAAGTTTCTGCCACACCAGCTAAAGCCAGAGGTAGAGAAAGGGCAATATTAATCACATTATTTTGCAGCCCAAATACCTTACCTCGCATATCTGGGGGTGTTTCAGTTTGGATTGCAGTTTGCATGGGGATACCCACCAAAGCCCCAAATACTCCCACTAAGGCAATGAAGAGCAGCACAGGCAAGAGTTGGGTTGTAAACAATGATAAACCAATTAAAGATCCTGCCATACCTAGACAACCCCAAAAACTCAGTTGTTTATAGGAAAAGCGTTGTCCAAATTGTCCGAGAATTGTCGCCCCAAGCGCCACACCCACACCAGCAGATGCTAATAAAAAGCCGAATTGAGAGGCTTTCATATTCGGAATAATTTCTGCCATGCGAACTGCAAGCACAGTCAGGGCTGCAAAGACAGAAAATAAGATAATTAGTTGTAATAAAGCATTGCGGATACGATGATTTTCTTGGAGATAACGTAACCCGTCGCGCAAATCCGAGAAAACATGGGGAAATTCTGTTTCAGGAGGATGGGGTTTTTCGTTAGTTTGGAGTAAGAATAATATTAACCCAGCGATCGCATAACTGCCACCCACCAGAATTTCCTTACCCAATCCCCCACTACCACCTAATTGCGTCCACAGTCCATCTGCTAAGGCCAAAACTGGTTCTCCTACGGCAAAACCGACAATTACCGAAGCCATCATTGTCGTAGTGTAGAGAGAATTAGCCGAAAGCAAATCCTGTTCTTTCACTATTAAAGGAATAGCCGATTGTTCTGCCGGTGCGAAAAATTGTGTTAAGGTAGAAACCAAAAAAGTCACACCTAAAATAATCAAAAAACCCACGGGTAAAACTCCCACAGGCTGCCAATCATGGGTTAACCATAACAGCGAAGGAATGAGCAATACCAGAATCCCGCGCCAAATATTTGATGCTACCAAAACAACTTTTTTTGACCAACGATCTACAAAAACTCCAGCTACAGAACCAAATAATACGGCGGGAATAGTAAACGCCATCATTAAAGCGGAAACCCAACCACTAATACTTTGATCACTAGCTTGAAACTGACTATTAATCAAAGCAATCATTAATACTAAATAAACCTTATCAGCTAATTGACAGAAAACTTGACCTGCCCAAAGAGCGAGAAAATTCGGATTTTTCAATACAGGTAAAAAACCCACCTGTTGATTATTTTCCGAATCTGCACCTCCCGAACCAGCATCTATTAATGGTAGTGTTTCCGGTGTTAATTCCGTTGTAGTTGGGACATTTTCTGAAACACCATTAATTTTGCCATTTATCTGCGGAATTTTTGATGGTTTGGGGATATCAGTCAAGGGAATTTCTGATGTGCAATTCCCATTTTCAGAAACATCCTTGAGTGACATTTCTGGACTATGAATATGACTAACTTTAGGGGAAGAAGCAACATTATGATCTGATGCTTTATGCTTTTTTTTAGCGTCGCTAGGTGAGTGAGTTCGGCCTTTTTTATCTAAATCAGACGATTGCATCATGGTTGGTGGCAAAATAGGAGTCAATCAAAGTGGCAGAGCGAATAGGTTGTCCTAAATGATACTGGACATACTGGCGCAAAATTTGCTCAACAGCTAACCATCCAGAATCTGAAGCTGCATCTATTTGTATTATCTCTGTTTCCGACAGATATTGAAGCATAACCAGTTGTTTCCCATTCAAGCGACGAGAAATAATTGGTAACTCCTGCTGATGAAAAACTGTTTCATAGCTAGGGTTAGAGGCACAGGATTGGGGATTGGGAACACTTTTCTGTGTTGTTTCCTGCATTTCCCTATTTTCCCGGTTTTCCTGCTCTATTTCTGTTCGCAGGCTTTTCCAAGCATCTAAACAAATTATCCCACCAGAAGGAATACTAAATCCCACTTGCCAATGGGGATTTGTCCAGTCTGGAGTTAAAAGCCGTTGGGTTAAGCAACAGGATTCTACTTGTGGTGTCAGTCCTGCTAAGGCTAAAAGCTGAAATACACCTTGGACTAAATGGGCAACTACACATTTTATTTCAGTTTTGGGTATATCATTTAGGCGTTGAAGATGTTCATTAAATAACTCATAAAGTTCTGTTTGGGGTAGTTCGCTTAACGCTTGACACAAAACTATTTCCGCTAAATATTGACTAGCAGCTAATTTACCTAAATCTTTAGATAAACCGGGATAAGTTTTTATAGTTTCAGCTTGAGTAATTCTATCGAGATTTCTACCTTGGGAAATTAGTAATTCATTGACGATAAACATCCCCATTCTCCCACCCAAGCTGGAGTTTTGTTTCCGCGCTCCCGTAGCAACTGCCCGAATTAGCCCAAATTCTTGAGTTAAAATTGTGACTATTTTATCTGACTCACCCAGTGGTTGCGCTTTGAGATTAATACCAGTTGCTTTGTAGGTTTTACTCATTTTTAATCATTAGTTAGTTGTCAGTGGCAAAATAAATTACAACTGACAATGAGCAACTGACTACTCACTCTTTTCTTTTTCTGGGTTATGGCGTTGACGAAGTAAATCCACACCGCGAGATGTGCCTAATCTAGTCGCACCAGCCATAATTAAATCTAAGGCATCGTTGTGAGTGCGAATGCCTCCTGATGCTTTGATGCCTACCCTATCTTTTGCTATTTCTTTCAAAAGCTTAACATCTGCTACAGTTGCGCCACCATTCCAACCTGTACTGGTTTTTAAGAATGCAGCACCAGCATCCATAGCTAGTTCCGCAGCTATTTGTTTCTCTGTATCCGTGAGGAGGCTAGTTTCTAAAATTACCTTGACAGGTTGTCCGGCTTCTTCGCAAATTGTGGCAATTTCCCAGTGAACTTCCTCGGTTTTCCCGGCTTTTAGCCAGCCTATGTTAATAACTACGTCCAACTCAGTAGCGCCATTGTCTACGGCTTCTTTGGCTTCATATAACTTCACGGCTGAAGTATTTGCACCATTGGGAAAACCAATGACTGTACAAACTTGAGGATTTTTTTTATACAGTAGTTCTGCTACTTGCTTGACATAACAGGGATTCACACATACCGCTGCAAAGTTATATCTATATGCCTCGTCGCACCATTGACTAATCTGCTCTGGGGTGGCAATTGGTAATAGCAGAGAGTGGTCAATAAATGGCGCAATATCAATGTTGGGATAGTCTGCTGCCATCGTTTTTGCTTTTGGTGTAGAGTTTATTAAACTTGATGAAAATTAAAGTATTTCTTATATATTAAACCACAATACCCCCAGATCCCCGACTTCTCAAAGAAGTCGGGGATCTTAATCTTGCGAACCAGTGTTCATAAAGTCAAGAATAGTTTGCGCTAAGGCTTTTGAGGCTAAGTATGGAACTCCATTTCCAACGGTTTTAAACATATTCGTAAGTGACATATTTTCTGGAAATGAAAAATCTTCAGGTAAGGATTGAATTGCTAAAGCTTCGGCTACAGAAATACGTCTAATTTTGTAAGGATGTAAATGGACTTCATTATTACCATAACAAGCTGTGGGAGAATAACGCCACCGGTGCAGACGTTTAAAAGATTTTTTAGAATCATCTCCTTCTTCAATAGTAGCAAATTTAATTTTACCTGCTCGTGGTTGAAAATGATGTTTAGCATTGGGATGGTTGAGAACATCATTTTTTCTAAACCAATATTCAACAGTGAGTTGTTGAGGCATATTTTCAGGACAAGGAATTATGGAATCTTCTTGAAATGGTTCAGACTTATTCCAAGGATAAGCAAATACTTGATATTGAGGATATAAAATATGTTTTTCCCAAGGAAAGATAAATTCATCTTTGATTTTTATGTCTTTGAGAAAATTATCTTTAAGGCCTATTAAAATAATTCTCTCTCTATCTTGGGGTACACCATATTCAATAGAGTTAATTAACCGTTCTGTTAGAATATAGCCTGCTTGTTGTAATTTGATTTTTAGTTCTTCAAAAAATAAACGGTGTTTTGTGGTTCTCCATAAACCTTTGACATTTTCAAATAAAAAGAAATCTGGTAAGTTTTGACAAATTAATTCAATATAAGCAGATGATAGTTTACCATTATCGCCTAAATGTCCTTTGTTTTTGCCACCAACCGAAAAATCAGGACAGGGTGGACCACCAATAAAGCCTATTATATTATTTGATTTACGGGAATCTTTGACTAATTCATTTAATCGTTGTGCTGGTGTTCCTGTTATTAATTTACTTACGTCTGCGGCTTCTCCTTCATGATATCCATATTCAGGTTCGGGGAGGTTGAGTTTTTCCCGTGAATAGCGATATGCGGACATGAATGGGGGGAAGATTTCGTTGATATAAGTGATGTTATAGCCGCTAGTTTCAAAGCCTAAATCGAGGAATCCTGAGCCGGAGAAGAAGGAGAAAATAGTGGGATGATTGATCACTGACATAATATACTATTTAAGGAAAATTTTATTTAATTATTGCTAGTATAACTTATATTAGTTATTCGTTAATATCATTTTTGTGAAAAAAATAAATTTATGTTTGTTATATTCTAAAATTATTCTGCCAGGGAATTAATTCCCTGTCTAATAGCTAAAGTCTACTAAAGTAGACTAAAGATTTATTTTCAGTCCACTTGAGTGGACTTTGGCTGTTAGCCTGCGATTTTAATCGTAGGCGGTTTAGTTACGTAGTGAAAAATTTGAATCTTGCCATTAATCAATATATTCTATATTGTGTAATCATCTGAATCATAACCAAAATGTATAAACTACAAAGAATATTCAGCGGATTTATATTATTATCGGTACAAGTAGTATCTGGGATAATTAATTCAATTCTTGATATTAAATACTTTTACCAAAAACGTGTAGCACTGGCAAAATATCAGGAAATTCTCAATTGGGTGAAAACTCAAAATCTCCCCTTAGATACTAGCGAAGTCTTGAAATTACCTAATCATCTCGTAAATATCAGTCATGATGGGTTAGTTCAAGTCCTGCATACATCAGATGATACCTACTGCGTGGCAATCATGATTAAATATACCCCAGGTGCGACACAAAGAGTTGAAGGTATATTTACCTGTGATTTTCCCTTAACTCCCAGATATTTGACGAAAATTCCTGATATTTGTCACCGTATCAATATTTTAGGAGAATACCAAAAGCCATATAAAGTAGCTTGGGCATTTACAAATCTTGAAGTTGACAAGCAATATAATGATTGTTTATTTGCAGTTCATTGTCATTTGAACTAATTAGCTTATAATCAGAAGCATATATTTTTTACTCTGACTAAATTTATATCTAAAAATATACCAATCACTAGATGCTTTATACTTAGGTAGACTTCACTATAATTTAAAGCATATTTTTAGGGAATGGTGAACTATAATCTGATGTGCAGTTAAATAAATTAAAAATATATTGTCTAGAATATTTAACTAGAATCAGATAAAACAATACCTGATGGATGAAAATTATCTAATCACTAAAAATTCAATTTACTACTAATTTAGGCATGATTGTTGAGTATTAACTGGCTATAACTTGAGTTGAATAGAGTGCAAACTACATGAGTCAAGGTTTTTTACAAATTGCTTTAACGCTGTGTATTGTCGTATTCATTACGCCCATACTAGGAAAATACATAGCCCGCGTTTTCTTGGGAGAAAGGACAATCCTAGATCCTGTTATGAAGCCAATAGAGGCAATAATTTATATTTTAGGGGGTGTGGGTAAAAAAAATGATATGACGGGTTGGCAGTATATCCGCGCCTTACTATGTAGCAATTTAGTAATGGGTGTGATAGTTTATGCCCTTCTCTATTATCAGAAATTTCTGCCCTGGAATCCCAATGAACTGGGACGAATGAGATGGGATTTATTACTACATACCACAATTTCCTTCCTGACCAATACCGACCAACAACATTACGCCACAGAAAATACCTTTAGTTATTTTAGCCAAACCTCGGCTTTAGGTTTTTTGATGTTTACGTCTGCGGCTAGTGGTTTAGTAGTGGGAATTGCCTTTATCCGAGGATTAACAGGGAGAAAACTGGGGAATTTTTATGTAGATTTTACCCAGGCTATCACTAGGATATTATTACCTTTATCTATTGTGGGGGCGATCGCTCTAATTATCTGCGGTGTACCCCAAACCTTAGCCAAAACCCTAGTAGTAGAAACCTTAGAAGGCAGAATTCAGTATATAGCTAGAGGTCCAGTAGCATCCTGGGAAATGATCAAAATGCTAGGGGAAAATGGTGGTGGATTTTTTGCAGCTAACTCCGCGCACCCGTTTGAAAATCCCAATGGCGCTTCCAACTTAATCGAAATCATCGCCATGTTGGCCATTCCCACATCCTTAATTTACACCTACGGAATATTTGCCAACAACCTCAAACAAGCCTGGTTATTATATTGGATGGTGTTTATCATCTTTGTCGTTCTCATTGGCGTTACAGCCACAGGAGAATTACAAGGAAATCCTCTGATTAATAATGCTTTGAGATTAGAATTACCCAATCTAGAAGGCAAAGAAGTCCGATTTGACTGGGCGCAAACCGCATTATGGGCGATTACAACTACCGCCACCATGTGCGGTGCTGTCAACGGAATGCACGATTCCCTCATGCCTAATGGCACATTTTCCACCTTATTCAACCTATTTTTACAAATAATTTGGGGAGGACAGGGAATAGGAACCGCTTATCTCTTCATTTATCTGATTCTGACCGTCTTTATCACTGGGTTAATGGTAGGGCGCACACCGGAAATTTTTGGCCGCAAAATTGAAAAACGAGAAATTGTCCTGGCTAGTGTAGTGTTGTTAATTCACCCGATGATGGTTTTAATTCCCAGTGCTGTAGCTTTAGCTTATCCTATATCTTTGTCAGGAATTAGTAACCCAGGTTTTCATGGTATTTCCCAAGTAGTTTATGAATACGCCTCAGCCGCAGCTAATAATGGTTCTGGCTTAGAGGGATTAAATGACGGGACGTTATGGTGGAATTTAAGTACAACTGTCAGTATTTTTGCAGGACGTTATCTACCAATTATTGCCCTGCTCCTTTTAGCTGATAGTATGTCTGAAAAACAAGTAGTCTGTGAAAGCCGGGGAACTTTGAAAACTGATTCTTTGCTATTCACTGGGATTACCGCAGGTGTCACCCTAATTTTAGGAATCCTGACATTTTTCCCAGTTTTAGCTTTAGGACCAATCGCCGAAGGTTTTAAACTCGCTGCTGGTAGTTAGCAGTAGGAGAGGAGGAGAGGAATTTTCTTCTTCTTTCTTTATCCTGACTCCTGACTCCTGACTCCTGACTCCTGCTATATCAATTATCAATATATGAACTCAAACGGAAATAACTCTAATTCTAAAACACCCCGTCCTCGTTATCGCCGTAAGAAACTTAGGAAAACGCGAGTAACTAACAAAGGACTGTATTTTCGGGCAATAGGCGATGCTTTTAGGAAACTGTATCCCCAATATGCCATTAAAAATCCGGTAATGTTTTTGGTATGGATAGGAACAATTATTACTCTCTTCCTAACCATTTATCCCGAATTATTTGGACCAACAAATCAAAAAAATCCCTATCTGTTTAATGGGCTATTAACAGGAATTTTATTTTTCACAGTTCTATTTAGCAACTTTGCTGAAGCCGTAGCGGAGGGACGAGGTAAAGCCCAAGCTGACACTTTACGTTCCACCCAGTCAGCCACCAGCGCCAAAACTATCAGCGTTAACGGCACAATTACAGAAGTTCCCTCTGGCAGTTTGAAACAGGGCGATACTATATACGTCGTTTCCGGTGATATTATTCCCGCAGACGGTGAAGTAATCATGGGTGTCGCGTCTGTGGATGAATCAGCGATTACAGGCGAATCTGCCCCAGTTCTCAAAGAATTTGGTTCAGATGTTGCTAGTTCAGTTACAGGTGGTACACGCATCCTTTCCGATGAGTTGATTATTCGCGTCACGGCTGAACCAGGTAAAGGCTTTATTGACCGGATGATTGCCTTAGTGGAAGGAGCAGAACGCACTAAAACACCCAATGAAATTGCTTTAACAGTATTATTAGCGGTTCTGAGTTTAGTATTTTTATTCGTAGTAGCAACCCTGCCCGCCTTTGCCTACTATGTGAATAGTCCTGTTAGTGTGCCGGTTCTCATTGCTCTCTTGGTAGCACTTATACCCACAACTATCGGCGGTTTGCTGAGTACCATCGGCATTGCCGGCATGGATAGAGTGGCACAATTTAACGTCATTGCCACTTCTGGCAGGGCAATAGAAGCCTGTGGAGACATCAATACTCTCGTTCTTGACAAAACCGGGACAATCACCCTTGGCAATCGTTTAGCAGAAGAGTTTATTCCTATCAATGGCCACTCAATCACAGAAATTGCGAATGTGGCTTTGGCAGCTAGTATCTTTGACGATACTCCCGAAGGTAAATCTATTGTCCGACTGGCAGAAAAGTTAGGTGCAAATTTTGATTTAGACCGCAAACGAGCACAGGGGGTAGAATTTTCGGCAAAAACCCGCATGAGTGGCACTAATTTACCTGGTGGTAGGGAAGTGCGGAAGGGCGCAGTAGGAGCAATTAAAGGCTTTGTCCTCTCTCGTCATGGACAGGATACCCCGGAATTAGATGTTGCTTATGAACAAGTTTCTCATCAAGGCGGTACACCTTTAGCCGTATGTCTCGATCATGAAATTTACGGTGTTATCTATCTCAAGGATATTGTGAAACCTGGTATCCGCGAACGATTTGACCAACTCCGACGCATGGGAGTCAGGACAATCATGCTCACGGGAGATAACCGAATTACTGCTTCTGTGATTGCTAAGGAAGCTGGAGTAGATGAATTTATTGCTGAAGCGACACCAGAAGATAAAATCAGTGTGATTCAACGGGAACAGGCTGAGGGTAAAATTGTAGCGATGACGGGGGATGGAACTAATGATGCTCCAGCTTTAGCACAGGCTAATGTAGGTGTGGCGATGAATACGGGAACGCAAGCAGCTAAGGAAGCGGCTAATATGGTGGATTTAGATTCTGATCCCACCAAATTAATTGATATTGTGAGTATTGGTAAGCAATTGTTAATTACTCGTGGGGCATTGACAACGTTTTCTATTGCTAATGATATTGCTAAATATTTTGCGATTATTCCGGTACTTTTCACTGCTGCTAATTTAGAAAGCTTGAATATTATGAAGTTGAGTAGCGTTAATTCGGCTATTCTTTCGGCATTGATTTACAATGCTTTAATTATTCCGGCTTTGATTCCTCTAGCATTAAAAGGTATTCAGTTTCGACCTTTGACTGCTAATCAACTTCTGCAACGGAATATTTTGATTTATGGCTTAGGTGGGGTAATTGCTCCATTTATTGCGATTAAATTCATAGATATGATGATTACGTTTGTGGGTTTAGCGTAAACAATTAAATCAATAGGTAATTTTGGTAATTCTTGCCTTTTGCCTTTTGCCTTGCTATAACGACAATTTTTAACGCCAACCTACTTAAATGTTGTTTTACATAAAGGGAACGGTAGAGTCATAATTCACAAATTAAAATAAAATTCAAGATTAAATTATGTCTATTATTCGAGAAATTATCAAAGCAGTGAGAATAACTTTAGTAATGTGGTTATTAACCGCAATTATATATCCTCTTTTTGTGTTGTTAGTAGGTCAGTCAATTTTCCCAGTTTCAGCTAATGGTAGCATGATGTTAAATGTCAGAGATCAACCTATTGGTTCAAGTTTGATTAGTCAAGGATTTACATCAGACCGTTATTTTCATGGTCGTCCGAGTGCTGTTAAATATAGCCAAGGTAGAAAAGCTCAACCGACTGGTATCTCTGGAGGCAGTAATCTTGCTCCGACTAATCCAGCACTCAAGGAACGGATTCTCAAGCAAGCAGAAGAATTTCAGAATGAGAATAAACAACCTGTGGCCGATTTGATTTATACATCAGGTTCTGGTTTAGATCCCCATATTTCTTTGAAAGCAGCACGACAACAGATAGAAAGGGTAGCACAAGCGCGGGGGATTAGGGAGGATGACATCATTCCGTTAATTAGTAAGTATATTGATGGGAGATTTTTAGGCGTTTTTGGGGAACCAGGGGTAAATATTTTACGCTTAAATTATGCTCTGGATTTGCAAGATATGAATCGTCAGCAAAATTAGTTAGTTATACTTTATAAGGTCATAACTTGCGTTTTTAGATCCATATACCCTTTTTGTTTTGACATGGGTAATGGGATCAATTACACTACGATCGCAAATCCATAAGAGTATTTGAGTCAATGCAACGGACTCGCGTAATTGGTTTAATGAGTGGTACGTCTGTAGATGGGATAGATACCGCTTTAGTCGAAATTTCTGGCAGAGAGTTGGATCTGAAGGTGAAATTACTCGCAGGGGAAACATATCCCTACCCCCCGCAACTCAGAGAACATATTTTAGAGCTTGGGGCTGGTACTGCTGTATCCATAGCCGAATTAGCAGCAATAGATGATGCCATCGCTCGGAATTTTGCTGAAGCTGCTCAACATATTCAAATTGGTCATCAAGGAGCTACCTTGATTGGTTCTCATGGTCAAACTGTTTATCATCGTCCACCCCAGGGATTAGGAGAACTAGGTTATAGTTGCCAACTAGGTCGGGGGGCGTTGATAGCCCATCTCACTGGTATTAATACTATAAGTAATTTCCGAACGGCAGATATAGCTGCTTATGGTCATGGTGCGCCCCTTGTTCCGAAAATAGATGCCTATTTACTCAGTCATCCCCAGGAAGAGCGTTGTATCCAAAATATTGGTGGTATTGGTAATGTCACTTGTCTCCCCGCCCGTAGTGATGATTGGTTGTCGCAAATTCGCGGTTGGGATACAGGCCCAGGTAATAGCCTATTGGATTTAGCTGTGCAACATTTTACAAATGGGGCTAAAAGCTATGATGAAAATGGTGATTGGGCTGCTAGTGGTACACCCTGTTACCCCTTAGTAGAACAATGGCTCAGTCACGAATATTTCCATTTACCACCGCCTAAATCGACTGGACGGGAGTTGTTTGGTGTCACTTACTTGTATGATTGTTTAGAGAATGCCCAAGCCTACCAACTCAATTCCGCAGACTTTTTAGCAACCATTACAGAATTGACAGCAGCTTCTATTGTTTATAGTTATGACACTTTTCTCTCCAGAAGACCACATCGGGTATTATTATGTGGTGGTGGTAGTCGCAATATTTACTTAAAAAATCGGCTAGAGTTACTGTTAGGGAATGTTCCAGTTTCAACTACAGACGAGTTTGGCTTAAGTGCGGCTTTTAAAGAAGCGATCGCCTTTGCCGTTTTAGCATACTGGCGGAACATCGGTATTCCTGGTAATTTACCCGCCGTTACAGGAGCATCTCAAGAGATGCTTTTAGGGGAAATTCACGGTAAATATAGCTAATTAACCCTAAATTTGCCACACTTCCTCTTAAAATAAGTAGGTTAGCATTGAAAATCGTCGTTATGGCACTAGGCAAGAGGCAAGAGGCAAGAGGCAAGAGTGGGGAAGTTAGAAGGAAGTTAGAAGAAAATCAACATCCCCAGCTTTTTTTCCTATTGAGAAATGAGTCCCAAAAGCAGAGTTAATAGTAAATAACTCTATGCCATATTCGCACCTGAGTCTAGACCCCAGCTATGTTTAAGCATTTCTTGATAAGTTGCTTCACGCACAACCATCTGCTCATAAAGCTTGACTAAAAAATCTTGAGCTTGTTCGTGGCTCATGTGTTGGACTTGTGTGGCAAAGGAGCGAATGCTAAATTGCTGTTCCAAAGATAGTTCAGTTCCTTGATTCATAAAACCTCGCGGTAAGTGGGAAACTCAGCGTCTAAAGACGCTGAGAGGGAAGCGACACTATGGCTTACGCCACGCTTCGCTATCGACAAGCTCAGTGACCGCACGAGCGGTTAAAACCGCTGTGGATGTTAAAATTGAAACCAGATTTTTGATTGGAATCTGGAAACCAACTCCCATTTCTGGGGTAATGTTAGCCTTGACCTGTTATAAGAGCTTGTTAGGCTGAAAGCACTGTTCCAGTGACCTTAGAACTGTTTAACTTACAGCGACAGAGCGGGAAACTGGCTACGCATTTCGAGGTGTCGTGACTCAAATAACGGCTACCCTTAGACTACCCTTAGGGTGGTCTGGTCAGTACAGCTTGCAAGAAATTGCAAGCTCAGTCCCTTTAGGGCTGGGTTACTGACAATCAACTCCAAAACAAACAACGTGTAAAATCGAAATTGATCACAGAATTGAAAACTTGGAAGTTAGCGGTTAAAAGTAAAATCGGCTTTTGCTGATTACTTAAATTCTTTACTTCCTTTGATTGCAATCTGCTTAATTACGTCAAATTCCTAATAAGCAATTCCTGGGCTAGATTTTGCCTGACATTTATTTCTCTATATTAAGAAAGATAACAAGTGTTTGACAATTTGCCCATCTTTTTGAATTTATTTTTTCTGAGGTATGAATTGGTAATGAATCTACTGGTATAGGAATCAACTCCACTGAAAGCGGGTTTGTCCAAATTGGCATAGTTTAATTTTGGTGAAGATTCTTTAAGTAGCAGTAGTTATGGAATGAGAAATCGAGAGGAAGACCAGTTTGATACTTGGTTTTTATCTAGATTCTCTGATTGATTAACCCTTTATTTGCTGTTTATTTAAGACACACTACAAAGTAGGATATGTCAATTGTGGAAATTATAGAAATTTAAGCTCCTGTGGTAATTTCTGGAGATTAAAAATATTTTTATCAAATTGTTAATATAAAAAATGCTCAATTTGAACAAATCGTTAAGTATATTTACTTTTTTTAGGGAACAGGGAACAGGGAACAGGGAACAGGGAACAGGGAACAGGGAACAGGAAACAGGGAACAGGGAACAGGGAGCAGGGAGCAGGAAACAGGGAACAGGGAACAGGGAACAGGGAGCAGGGGAGAAATTCCATTCTCTATTCTTCAATTTCTTTCTCCTGAACTCCTGAAATCCTGACTCCTGACTCCTGACTCCTGACTCCTATTAGGTTTCTACAGACACAAGGACGACGGTAATATTATCGTGTCCACCTTGTGCTTTGGCGGCTTCAACTAGGTCATGAGCAGCTTTTTCTAAAGAAGGTGTATCCCTGATGTATCCAAGAATTTGTGGATTTATAAGTTCTTCTGTAAGTCCATCACTACAGAGCAGTAAGCGATCGCCATTTTCCAGAGTTAGTTGCTGAATATCAATGTGGTTGAGGTCTTCTCTGCCTAAACAACTGGATAAAACATGACGATAGGGATGAACCCTAGCTTCATCAAGAGTAATATCACCGATTTTCATGGCTTTGGCAATCCATGTATGGTCTTCTGTAATTTGTTGTAATTGTGATTCTCGCAGACGGTAGAGACGGGAATCACCAACATGACCGCATACAGGTAATTCATCTGGACGGATAACTACTACTACGGCTGTCGTTCCCATATCAGCACGTTCAGGATGATTGTGCTGATCTTGAACTATGGCTTTATTTGCAGTGGATAAAGCTTGTTCTAGGAGTTTTGAGGAAGATTCGGGGGATTGCCAATTTTGCTCTAGATATGCACAAATTTCGGCAGTAGCGATGCGACTAGCCTCTTCTCCTCCTGCATGACCACCCATACCGTCAGCAACTATAAAGAATCGCCCTGTGGGATCAATATAGTAGGAATCTTGATTATAAGCACGAATAAGCCCCGGATCTGTACAACCGGTAGATTCAAGTTTCATAGATTTTTCGTGAACAATTAATTAATACATCCGATCATAACGGTCGAGGCGTAAAAGCAACCGAATCAGCATGAATGAAACTGATGCGGCAATTAAACCAATAAAGCTTGCTAACCAGACATAATGGCTAACTAGGAGAATTGTGCCGGCAATTGTAAAACCACTGATAATAAGAGCATAACTTATTGCCAGTTGTATATTACTCTGTCGCCGGATCAGGCGTTCAGTTTCGACGGAGCGAACTCGCAGCCGGATATCACCACGTTCTATTTTATCTAGGGTATCTTCTAATCTTCGTGGTAATCCTAAAGCAGTGCTACTGACTTGGACTGCTTGACGACTTAATTCATTCAAGAAACTATTCCCCTCAGAACTACTGTTATCTGTCATAAGCTGCATTGCATAAGGCTGGGCAACTTCCATAAAGTTAAATTCTGGATCTAGACCTTTACCAACGCCTTCGAGGGTAGAAAAGGCACGCATGACGAAGGTAAAAGTGGCTGGAAATCTAAATGGTTGATCATAAGCGAGTTCATACAAGTCTTCACTGATGGCTGCCACTGATTGATTTTCAAAGGGCTTATCCATGAAGTGATCCAGCATAAACTGGACTGAACGACGGACTGGTCCCATGTCATCAACTGGGGCAAGCGCTCCTAAATCAACTAGAGATTTTACCACCCGATCGCCGTCTTTTTGGGCGATACCAAATAACGTTTCCATTAATCCTTCGCGGACATTGGATTTAATTGTTCCCATCATCCCGAAGTCGTAGAAAATCAAAGCCCCGTCGGGACTAACTGCCAGATTACCGGGGTGGGGGTCAGCGTGGAAGAAACCATTGTTGAGAAGTTGATGAAGATAGGCTTGTGCGCCATAGCGAGCGATCGCTTTTCTATCTACACCCGCAGCATCTAAAGCATCATACTGACTAACTTTAATCCCCGGCACATACTCCAAAGTAATTACTCTAGAAGTAGCATAACGCCAATAAACCCTCGGTACTTTCACCCAATCATAAGGGCGGAAATTCCGGCGGAAAGTATCGGCATTGCGTCCTTCATTCAGATAATCAATTTCTTCCCAGAGAATGCGACAACATTCTTCATATATACCCATCCAATCTCTGCCGCGTCCCCATTTGGGATGATTTTGAAAATAGCGAGCAATACCTTTAAGAATGCCTAAATCAATTTCAAACAGCTTTTTGAGTCCTGGACGTTGGACTTTGACAACTACGGACTCACCAGTATACAAGGTGGCCTTGTGGACTTGACCCAAACTAGCAGCAGCGAGGGGAACAGGTTCAAAATCTTGGAAAAGTGTGGGAACAGTCTTACCTAATTCCTGCTCAATAATTCCTTCTACCTGTTCATAACTAAATGCTGGGACTCTATCTTGTAACTTAGATAACTCCTCCACATATTCAGCAGAGAAAATATCCGCACGAGTCGAAAACAATTGTCCAATCTTAATAAAAGTCGGACCCAAATCTAAAAACGTGGTTCTAATCCAGATTGCTTGGGCTTTACGTCTAGCTGCTTGCTTAGATTCTGTTACACCACCGGAGTAACTCCAATCTTTGTTATAGCGCCAAATTTTGAACATCAAGGTCAAGACAAAAGACCAAATATCCACAAAGCGGCGTTTGCTAGAGTATTCTTCCCGATTCCAACGGTATGCTTTGTCTGAGTAACCTTGTTCCATATTTTTCTTATACCGTCGGGTTGTTGCGGAGGCAGGGAGTAAGGGAGGTAGGGGAGGTAGGGGGGCAGGGGGGCAGGGGAGAATATTTTTTCACATTACCAATTACCAATTACCAATTACCAATTACCAATTACCTATTACCCATTACCTATTACCCATTACCTATTACCCATTACCCATCACCTATTACCTATTTTGCAGCATTGCGATGCTTCTGCAATTCACTTCTTAATAGAGCGATTTCTGCCCTTAATTCGTCAATTTCTGTCTGTAAGTCTACTGGATCTCCACCAGATGAACTATTACCTGTGGTTGTACCAGTTGCAGACGATTCCGCTGCTCGATTAGCTCGTGCCATCACTTCTTCTGTAAACTGGCGTAGTTGCTCTTTAGTTTCAGCATCAAATTTGCCTAGTTCACTCAAAGCATCAGTCAAGGCGACTTCTACGCGCTCATTAATCACTTCAGCGACTGCTCTGCCTACGAAAAAGGCTTGCACAAGGGGATTACTCATAAATTTTTGTAAAGTTGCTCCGCAAAAAGAATTATAACCTGTATATAGCCCGTAATGCTTCTATCTGAAAGTTTTCTGAGGGGAATACAGTCACTGTGGAAACATGGCATTAACTGTCTTTACATTAGCGATCGCACAACTAAATCTACGTAGACAATGTAATAATATAGTAATATAAGTTGGGTGAAGTGATCGCACAACCCAACAAAACTTTTAATAATCCATTTTTTAATTATGTCTAGACTCCTGGTAACTCAATATCAAGCCGAAGTCGAAAAAATCATTCAATATGGTGGTTCTCGCAAAGAAACTTCTATTCGTGTGGCTTTTCAAAATCTCCTCAATGAATATTGCAAACCGAGAGATTTTTTACTGATTCCTGAATTAGATTATAGATTACCAAATGGTAAACTTGTTTATCCCGATGGCACAATTAAAGATGCTTTGCGGTTAGATTGGGGTTATTGGGAAAGCAAAGACCAATATGATAAATTAGATGAAGAAATAGAAAAGAAATTAAATAAAGGTTATCCCGATAGTAATATTTTATTTGAAGATTCCCAAACTGCGGTTTTAATTCAATCTAGCACAGAAACTATGCGGGTATCTATGCGCGACGCTGAGGCAGTAGATGGAATTATTACCAATTTTATTAATTATGTGCGTCCTGAAGTTAAGGATTTTCGGGAAGCGATAGAAATTTTTAAGCAAGATTTACCCACTGTATTAAATTCTCTCAGAGATTTGATAGATTGTCAAGGGGAAAATAACACATCTTTTCAAACTGCGCGGGATAAGTTTTGGGGAATTTGCAAAGAATCAATTAACCCAGAAATCAGTTTATTTGATATTCGGGAAATGATGATTCAGCATATTTTGACGGAAGATATTTTTATCAATATTTTTAATGAATCGCAATTTCACAGAGAAAATAATATTGCGGGAGAATTACAAGGGGTAATTTCTACCTTTTTTACGGGAAGCGTGAAGAAAAACACTTTGGGAACGATTGAAAGATATTATGCAGTTATTCGACGAACTGCGGCTAATATTTATAATCATCAAGAAAAACAGAAGTTTCTTAAAGCGTTATATGAGAATTTCTACAAAGCATATAATCCTAAAGCTGCGGATAGGTTGGGAATTGTGTATACTCCCAATGAAATTGTCCGGTTTATGATTGAAAGTACAGATTTTTTAGTTCATAAACATTTTGGGAAGTTGTTAGCAGATAAAGATGTGGAAATTTTAGATCCTGCGACGGGAACGGGGACTTTTATTACTGAGTTGATTGATTATTTACCAAAGCAGAGTTTAGAACATAAGTATAAACATGAAATTCATTGTAATGAGGTGGCTATTTTACCTTATTACATTGCAAATTTGAATATTGAATACACCTATAAGCAGAAAATGGGGGTGTATGAGGAGTTTGAAAATATTTGTTTTGTGGATACTTTGGATAATACATCTTTTGCGGGTAAGCAATTGGATTTGTTTGCTATGAGTGTGGAGAATACCGCAAGAATCAAAAGACAGAATGATAGAACTATTTCTGTGATTATTGGTAATCCTCCTTATAATGCAAAACAGGAAAATTTTAATGATAATAATGCTAATCGTTATTATACTGCTATAGATAAGTTAATTAAGGAATCTTATATTAAATATAGTAAAGCGCAGAATAATATTGTTGTTTATGATATGTATACTCGGTTTATTAGATGGGCTGCTGATAGACTAGGTAAAAATGGGATTATTGCGTTTGTTTCTAATAGTTCTTTTATAAATTCTATTGCTTATGATGGTTTTAGAAAAGTTGTAGCTAAAGAATTTAATGAAATTCATGTTATTGACATGAAAGGTAATGCAAGAACAAGTGGAGAAAGACGACGCAAAGAAGGTGGTAATGTCTTTAGTGATGAAATTAGAGTAGGTATAGCTGTTTATTTTTTAATTAGGAATGAAAACGCGGAAGGTTTCAAAGTTTATTATAATGAAATTGATGATTATACAGATTCAGATGAAAAGAAAAAATATTTTAGTTCCCAAAAATTTAGAGATTTAGGTTTTACTCATCTTAAACCGGATAATAATGGTAATTGGATTAATCAATCTGATAATGATTTTGATAGTCTTTTACCTTTAGTTGATAAGGATGTAAAAGCGGGTAAAGGAGAAGAAGCGGTTTTTAAGTTATTTTCTAGAGGTATAGCAACACAAAGAGATGAATGGGTTTATGATTTATCAGAAACTGCGTTAGAACAAAAAGTAAAATTTTTAATTGAAGTTTATCAAGAAACATTAAAAGATTCAAATTACCCGAACAAGGATACAATTAAATGGGATAGAGAATTAAATAAATATTTAGATAGAAGAATCAATAAAACTTTTCAACCTGAACAAATTATAAAAAGTTCATACCGTCCTTTTTATAATCAGTATTTTTACTTTGATAAGCATTTTAATGGAATGACTTATCAATGGTTTGATATTTTAAATGAAAACGATACAGAAAACAAATATATAGCTTTTTCAGCGTCAGGAAATACAAAACCCTTTCATTGTTTAGGTAGTAACACAATTATTGATTTACATTTAACCGGTGATTCTCAATGTCTCCCCCTCTACCGTTACGACAAAGAAGGAAAACGCATTGATAATATTACCGACTGGGGACTAAAACAAATTCAAACCCATTACCAAGATGAAACAATTACCAAAATAGACATCTTTCATTATACCTACGCAGTCCTACATAACCCAGCTTATCGCAGCAAATACGAACTCAACCTTAAACGCGAATTTCCGCGTTTACCCTATTATGAAAACTTCCAAAAATGGGTTAACTGGGGTAAACAACTCATGGAATTACATATTAATTATGAAACAGTCACACCTTATAACTTAACCCGTCTTGATATTCCTTTAAAAGACAATCAAAAAACACCCAAAGCAAAATTAAAAGCCGATAAAACCAAAAATAGTATTATCCTAGATGATGTTACTACATTAGAAAATATTCCGAAAATAGCTTGGGAATATATGCTGGGTAATCGTTGTGCGTTAGAATGGATATTAGATCAATATAAAGAAAAGAAACCAAAAGATCCCACCATTGCGGAAAAATTCAATACTTATCGTTTCGCAGATTATAAAGAACAGGTAATTGATTTATTAATGAGAGTCTGTACCGTGAGTGTGGAAACAATGAATATAATTAAAGAAATGGAATAATCATGTATTCTGGTAGGTTGGGTTTCAGTCAGATCCCCGACTTCTTAAAGAAGTCGGGGATCTTGTAATTCGATGCTATAATCAACAAATAACGACTTGGTGTCATATTATGATGATTACTCAAGAATTAGAATGTAGAGAAAACATCTCTCAAGATGTGATTTTTCCCCCCAGTGATTTATATAGTGATGAACCTCCCGTGGAAACAGAACTACATTTAAGACAAATAATTCTCCTTTTCAAATGTCTAGAATGGTTGTGGAAAGATAGATATGATTTCTATGCTGCGGGAAATCTCACCATTTATTATAGTCCTAATCAGAAAAAATCAGAATATTTCCGAGGTCCTGATTTCTTTGTTGTGCTAGGAACAGAACGCAAAACTCGGAAAAGTTGGGTAGTTTGGAATGAAGACGGTAAATATCCCAATGTAATTTTAGAAATTCTCTCACCAACTACAGCGAATACAGATAGAGAATACAAAAAAGAACTTTATCAAAATACTTTCCGCACACCGGATTATTTTTGGTTTGATCCTTATACACTAGAATTTGCAGGTTTTCATTTATTAGATGGAAAATATCAACCTCTAGAAGCAAATGAAAAAGGACATTTATGGAGTGAACAATTAGATTTATATTTGGGAATTCATGAGGGATTATTGCGGTATTTCACACCAGAAGGAAAGCTAGTTTTTACCCCTGAAGAAACCGCAGAACGTTTAGCAGCAAAATTGCGGGAATTAAATATAGATCCTGATACAATTTAATCTAAAATCAAATGTAGGTTGGGTTAAGCGATAGCGAAGCGCTCCGCAGGAATCGCGCAACCCAACAAAAGTTTTAATAATATGTTTTAATAATATGATGTTGGGTTTCGTTCCGATTGCTCCGCGTTCACGCAGTGTCCCGCAGGGATACGTTTACGTTCCACAACCCAACCTACGGAACTAAACTCTGTTTTTGTAGCAAAAATTAATTATAACTATGCCCTACAGTGATTTTACACTAAAAAAAGTCCGTCAGGATTTAGCGATCGCCATCCATGAAGGAGGACGGTTTTTTCCAGATGTGCCTGTTGTAAAACCTGATGATTTGCTACGTCAAGAACTAGAAGAAGGTTTACCATTGGTACTTGCAAGGGGTAGTGAAAAAGCCCGTTCTGAATGGATTATTAGCCCTGTATTAACAGCAGTTCGACGATTATTAGATCGTCAAATTAGCCTTTTTTCTGGAGAAGATTTTACCGTTGATTCTAGTATTGGACTCAATGGTATTTGTGACTTTCTGATTAGTAAATCACTAAGCCAATTAGAAATTCAAGCTCCAGTAGTTATAATTATAGAAGCAAAAAAAGAAAATCTTAATGGTGGTTTAGGTCAGTGTATTGCAGAAATGGTAGCTGCCCAAAAATTTAATGCTGCTAATAATGTCAACATTCCCATAATTTTCGGTTCTGTCACCAGTGGAACTACTTGGAAATTTTTAAAACTGGAGGGTAATTCAGTCACTATTGATATTACTGAATATCCATTGCCACCAGTTGAGCCAATTTTATCATTTCTAACATGGATGTTATCAGTAAATTAATATTGTATTTGCTGGATGTTTGAATTTGCATATCAACCTCATATTTTTAAGATCAATTACCCAGGATAATGCTTGGTTAGAAATTCTTGTGCTTCCGCTTTATCCTTAATTATACCATCTACAGTAGCAGTTAATAAATCATCAAGCATTTGCTTATATTGGGGACTAGGTTTATAACCCAATTGTTTTAAATCATTCCCATTTAATAGCGGTTGAATATTTCCCCAATTTGTTAAATATTGCCAAATCCGTCTTCTGATTTTGCGGGGACTTTGTAAAGCAATTAAAATTAAAGTCTGCAAATCATATCTTTTGAGTAAATAAATAGTTTGACTGGGTTTTTCAAAAGTCGGTAATAATGTAATTATCTCAGCTTGAATTTGAGATAATTTCTCTAATCTGACAATACTATCATCAACTAATTGCAGATTTTTAGCTACTTTTACCCGATATTCTGGTTGTAAATAGGCAATTAATACTTCTAGACGCATTTGCCAATTTATTAAAGTTTGTTTTTTGTCAAACTTCCTTAAACAGTGTTTTAATAAATTTAATTGTCGAGAAAGTTCCACATCTAATTTTAAAGTAGGATGAATACATTGTAAAGCCCCCAAATTATCCAATAATTCTAAAGCTGATTGCCAATAATCTGCTGCTAATATATATTTTAATTCAGTTTTTAGTCGAGTTTGCAAAGCCGGAGTTTTACTATTTTCCTGACTTGTTCTATCATAAACTCCACTATTTATAGCATAACGAATATAAGTTTCTGTTTGTGGTTCTAGAGAAAATCCAAACCGCACCGCAAACCGCACACCGCGATATATTCGAGTTGGATCTTCAATAAAACTATTAGCGTGTAAAATTCTAACTTGCTGATTTTGTAAGTCTATAAAACCACCAAAGAAATCTAATAATTCACCACCACGGGGAGAAGTTAACCGCAAAGCCATGGCATTAATCGTAAAATCTCGCCGATATAAATCTTGCCGAATAGAACTAGCTTCAACCTCTGGATTAGCTGCTGGGTAAGGATAAAATTCAGTTCTAGCTGTGGCAATATCCACCCATAAGGAATCTAATACTAAATCTTTATGCCATAACAAAGCCGCAGTTTGAAAAGCACCATGAATTTCTAATCTGGCATTTTGATAAATTTGCTGTAAGGCTTTAGCTAATTCTACCCCTGCACCAACGTCTGCGGTTTTATGAAAACCATCAACGACTAAATCAATATCATTAATCATCAAACTGCGATTTTCCGCTTTTGATAATAGCAAATCTCGCACTGCACCACCAACTAAATAAAGATGCCAACCGCGTTTTTCTGCTTCTTGCGATGCTGTAGTCAGTAATTGCCAAAGTTGAGGAGTAAGACGTTTTTCTAATTCCGTACTTAGTCCTAAATCCTGAGAATCTTTTTCAGTTATTGATTCTAGATTTTGAATTGTTAATTGATGTAATTCTCTTAAAATATCGGTGCGAGTAACAATACCAACTAATTGCCCATGATCTAATACTGGTAATCTGCCAATATCATAAGTCACCATTAAAGACTCAATTTCTGGTAAAGAAGTGTCAGGGGTAATTGTCTTTAAATTACTTGTCATATAACCTTTAACTGGTGCATGACTAAACCCATGATGTAAAGCAATATCTAAATCCCGTCGGGAAATAATTCCGATTAATAAATCTTGGCTATTCACTACAGATAAACCTGAATGTCCATAACGTAATAAAATCCGCTGGGCTTCGGCTATAGTAGTATCAGGGCGAATTGTCCGCACTGGAGAAGACATCAAATCTCTAGCTGTGGGAGGATGGGGAATTTGGGCTTTTAAACCATCTAATAATTGTTGTAAAATTGGTTGGGAATCTGTAGTGCGAAGATTAAAAGATGCGGCTTGAGAATGTCCACCACCACCATGGGGTTGAAATAAGGAATTAAGATTTGTTTGGGGAATTTGCGTTCTGCCAATTACTGTTAAGCGCCAATCATTTTCACCTAAAGCATATTCATTTGCTAACAGTACAGCATCGGTTTCTGTTAAATCAATAATTTCGGAAGCTAAACCTGATAAACCAGGGACAAAACCATCGGTTTTTAGTGTTAACCAAGCAATGGTATATCCCCGCAAACAAAGATATTGTAAATCTTCTAAAGCTGCACTTAACAATTGTTGTAATTGTGGTGATAAACCAGGATCACGATAAGTAGAAATAACTGATAAATTTGCCCCTTGCTGCATTAGCCAAGCCAACGCTAAAGCATCTCTGGCTGTAGATTGTTTATAGGTTAATGAACCTGTATCCACATGAATACCCAAAGCCATTACAGTTGCTTGGGCAGAATTTAAAGAAATATTATTTTTTTGCAATTCTTCTACCATTAAGGTAGTTGTCGCCCCCACTTCGTCAATATATAATTGAGTGCTGGGAATGTCTCTATCTTGTCCAAAATGATGATCGTAAACAATGATTTCTTGGACATTGGGTAAATCGAACCAGATAGCAGCTTTACCCAAGCGATCGCGCTTTTGAGTATCCACAACCATTAAAGAGCGAATTTTTTCAGGATTTACCGAACGTCTTTCAATTAGCGGATACTCGTCACGATGTAACGCTAAAAAGTCCCGCACAGGAGGATGTGCGCCCCCAGTCAAGACAATTTTACTCCCTGGTTTGAGACAAGTTAACCCCACTGCTGCCCCCAAAGCGTCAAAATCCGCAGTTGTGTGACAAAGAATTAAATCCATATATTTTTAAGATAGGAGTCAGGAGTCAGGAGAAAGAAGGAGTCAGGAGTCAGGAGTCAGGAGAAAGAAGGAGTCAGGAGTCAGGAGTCAGGAGAAAGAAGGAAGAAGGAAGAAGGAGTCAGGAGTCAGGAGAAAGAAGGAAGAAGGAAGAAGGAAGTAGAAGTTAGAGAATATAATTTTTATCTTAATCAATTTCCCAATCACCAATTACCAATCACCAATTACCTAAAGAAAAAACAGATTGGCGGATCAGAAGTGAGCAACTGTTACAACCAGACGTAAAATATTAATTGATCAGGTGATGCCTTATGAGTTCATAAGGTTCACTGAAAACCCTAGACTGTTTATACAGCAGCAGTTCTGGGAAAACTAAGATTTAGTTATGTTGGGAAAAACAAAATGAGCATAGTATTTCAAATCGCTTTAATATCATTAGTCTTGTTCTCCTTCGTGCTTGTGATTGGTGTACCTGTTGTTTACGCCACTCCTCAAAACTGGGTAGAATCTAAAAAACTACTCTGGGTTGGTTCGGGTATTTGGGCGGCTTTAGTCGTGTTAGTTGGTATATTAAACTTTTTTGTGATTTAGTTGAATGCTTTAATCATTCACTAACGCATACCATATACTCTATTAAGAGCAGAAAAGCTTAGGTAAAGAGTTAAACAGAAAAAATTTTCTTTTTCTAAACGACTTTTTCCTGATTGTGCTTTCCTGCTCTTCTATTTTGATGGCAGAAAAGTATATTGGTAAAGCAGTTATTGTAAATTTATTTAGAGGCAGTTATGGCAGTTTTTGAAGGAAATTTTCAGCACACCGAGTCTTTGCGCTTTGCATTGATCATTGCTCGCTTTAATGATCTTGTCACCATGAAACTCGTAGAAGGATGTAAAGATTGCTTAAAACGTCATGGTATAGATCCTGATCCAGAAGGACAGCAAGTAGACTATGTTTGGGTTCCCGGTAGTTTTGAAGTTGCCAATGTAGCCCGTCAATTAGCAATGTCTGGCCGTTATGATGCCATAATTTGCCTGGGTGCAGTCATCAAAGGACAAACACCGCATTTTGATTATGTATCATCGGAAGTTTCTAAAGGTATTGCTGCGGCCAGTTTCCAAACAGGTGTGCCGGTAATTTTCGGGATTTTGACCACAGATACCATGCAGCAAGCCCTAGAACGAGCCGGCATCAAGAGTAATCATGGTTGGGAATATGCCATGAGCGCCATAGAAATGGCGACTCTCATGCGGCAATTACGCCCGAATTTAGCAGGTTAATTGGGTAATGGGTGATAGGTAATGGGTAATTGGTAATTGGTAATTGGTAATTGGTAATTGGTAATTGGTAATTGGTAATGACAACGGACAACTGTACGGGCGAAGCATTTGGAGAACTATTTTTGGCAATGACCGATAATTTATCTTCCAAATGCTTCGCCCCTACTGACTTTACGGGCGAAGCATTTGGAGAACTATTTTTGGCAATGACCGATAATGTATCTTCCAAATGCTTCGCCCCTACTGACAAAAAAAGAATTTAATTTGGGGGTTGACAAAGCTGAATATATCTGGAATAATAAGTTTATTGGTGAGTTCGCGGGTGTAGCTCAGTGGTAGAGCGCAACCTTGCCAAGGTTGATGTCGTGGGTTCGAATCCCATCACCCGCTTTCTAGTTAAAGTTGATATATTAAAGTAACACTAAAGATTTTCCATCTCTACTAAATTGGTAGATGATGGATTTTTAGGTTAGGAGTTTGTTAGTAGACTTTCCCAGCTATATCATTAGACGTAATTTTAGAGTTTCCCATACTGATTTTCAGGAAAATTGGGGAATAATGTAAAAAACCGCCCAAGTTATTCATCTTGCTTGTGCAACCTCAAAAACCAGATAAAATTGACTTAAATACGGAATACGCTTGTCCTTGTCGTCGCAAGGGACATTTGATTCCTATCACGCTAACAGAAGCTTTCGGATGCGATCGCTGTCAGCAGATTTTTGTTGTCGAAGAAAATGGATATGTATTAGAGCAACTTTCTACTACCTATCCATATAAACGTGCTTGGCGTTGGAAAGGTAATAATTGGCAAATTGTTCAACCCGGATTAGGACAAAACTATTTGCCAGTAGCACTCAGCATTATTTTTGTGTTAGTGATTATATGGCTACCATTAGCTCTACGATTGGCTAATAGTTCCAATATCATAGCTTGGACAATTGTAGCAGTGCTATTGGTAATTCTGCCAGCACTAATGGTCTGGCTTACTTACAGACGTTAACTCCATGACAGGTGAAGTGATTGATGATTACCCCGAACCTATGACAAGTGCTAACCGCGCTTTTCAGGCTTCCCTGAAATTGGGAACGACTAAGGGGATAGATAGGAGTCGCGCTGTGTTAGCAATGGCACAAGCGATAGAAAGTGATTTTGATGAAATTCTCGAAGCTAATACTCTGGATTTAGAAGCAAGTCGAGAAATGGCAGTTCCCGAATTAATTTTGGACTGGTTGAAGCTAACTCCCTCTCGGTTGGAGAATACAATCAAAATTCTGCAACGATTGGGAGAATTATCTGATCCTTTACGACGGGTGAGAACTGCTGATTATCAACAGGAAGACTCTCAAAGCTATACTCAATTAATGCCTTTAGGGGTGATTGCCTTTATTTATGAGGCTTTCCCCGATTTAGGGGCGATCGCTGCTGGTTTTTGCATAAAAACTGGCAATAGTATTATTCTTAAAGGTAGTACGGAAGCTAGTAACTCCAATACAGCGATCGCTAACGCCCTGCAAACAGCCATTACTAAAGTCGGATTACCCGCAGGTTGTGTAGAATTAATCACCGCTGAACATGGTGCTTCAGTGCGAGATTTAGTTACCCAAGATCAGTATTTAAGTTTAGTTATTCCCTACGGACGTTCCAGTTTAATTCAACAGGTGGTCAGACAAGCAACTTGCCCAGTGTTAAAATCAGCAATGGGTAATTGTTATCTGTATTGGTCAATCAACAGTAGCTTAGAAATGATTCGCTGGATGATTATGGATAGCCATGAAAGCGAACCAGATCAAGTTAATGCCATTGAAAAAGTTTTAGTTCATCGTCAAGCTTTACCATCTTCCTTATCAGTGCTGTGGAGTAGTTTAAAAGAAAAAGGTTTTCAACTCAAAGGAGATGCAGAACTAGTTGCAGCATTTCCCCAATTGCAATTAGCCAAAGATGAAGAATGGGGAACACCATATTTAACCAAAACAGTAGCTTTTAAGTTAGTAGATAGTTTAGAAAGTGCGATCGCTTGGATTAATCAATATAGTAGCAGTCATGCTGATAGTATTGTCACAGAGTCTTACCAAGAAAGTCGCCAATTTGCATTAGGAGTAAATAGCGCCTCCACCTACATAAATGCTTCCCCTCGTTTTTCTCGTCACTCCTCACGGGGAGAGGCTGTATTTTTAGGAATGTCCAATCAAAAAGGACATCGCAGGGGATTTATTAGTTTGGAAACATTGACGACGGTGAAGCATATTGTTCAGGGAAATGGACGGTTTTAGGGAAAATGTCTGAATCAGGATATCCAGGATTTAAAGATGAACAGGATTTTATTATTTTCATCTTCTTCATATTCTTCACATCCTGAAAATCTGAACACGGATTTAGCGAATTAAAGGATGAACAGGACTGTTAGGGAGAATGTCTGAATCAGGATTTCCAGGATTTAAGGATGAACAGGATTTCATTATCTTCATCTCATTCATATTCTTAATATCCTAAAAATCCTCAAATCCTGAGTATCCTGATTCAGACAAATTCACATCCTGAAAATCCTAAAATCCTGGAAATCCTGATTCAGACAAATTCACATCCTGAAAATCCTAAAATCGGTGGAAATCCTGATTCAGACAAATTCCTATCCTGAAAATCCTAAAATCCTGGAAATCCTGATTCAGACAAATTCACATCCTAAAAATCCTAAAATCCTGAGTATCCTGATTCAGACAAATTCACATCCTGGATATCCTGATTCTGACAATTAAATAATATATAGTAATTTACAGGTAAAAACCATGAATACACTGTACAATTCTGATTTTTATAGCTGGACAAAAACACAAGCACAACTACTCAAAGAAGAAAAATGGGAAACACTAGATAAACTCAACTTAATTGAAGAAATAGAAACATTGGGAAGACAAGAAAGAAGAGAATTAACCAACCGTTTAGCCTTGTTATTAGGACACCTACTAAAATGGCAACATCAACCAGAAAAACGTAGTAATAGTTGGTTAGCAACAATTCGAGAACAACGGACTCAAATCAACCGAATATTAGCAGATAGTCCCAGCTTAAAATCCTATTTAGAAGAAGCCTTTTTATTAAGTTATCAAGATGGAATTAACTTAGCAGTCAAAGAAACAAACCTCCCCTATGAAACCTTTCCAGAAAATTGTCATTATGAAATCACACAAATATTAGAACCTGAATTTTTACCAGAATTGTAACCTTCTAACCTTCTTCCTTCGCGCCTTTGCACCTTAGCGTCTTTGCGCGAAACAAAATTAACTCAACCGTTCCCGCAACCATAAAGCCAACAAAGGCATAGCTAACCGATAACCATGTTCAGCATCATAAATCAAACCCTTATGCTGTAAACCAGTTAACGCCCCTTGTAGACTTCCACCCCGTGAAAGTCCATGCTTTTGAATATACTCCTTACTCTGAGGTTTATCAGTAGGATCAATAGCCAAAGACTCTAATAAATGTACCTGATTTGCTGGTAACAACATCAGCAAAGATTCATAAGTCATAGATAAATCTTTCAATAATCCGGCTATAGCCTTTTGCACATCTTCCTCCCGAATTAATCCATCTGCACAGTGCGACGCAGATAACCGCCGAATAATCGCCATCCCATCGCCAATATGTCCCTGTACTGCCTCTAAAAATAGCTGTAAAGCCTGACTATGACAATCAAAAGTAAAACCTTGCGTATGTAAAATTTCCCTCGCCCACAAGGCTAAAATATCCTTAGCTAAAGGGGCTAATTGGATAGTTTCTAGGGGATAATTAGTATCATCTGAATGTTGGCTAGACTCAGCAATGGTGGCTATTAGTACATAGCTAACATGAGGATAAGCCTTAACTTCTTTCCTAAATGTAGTTTCCCATAAACCATGACGATCCCAAGAACGAATATGGGGAAAACTTTCTAAAATCAGCAATATGCGGTGATTTAAATCAACCGCCATTATTTCCAATAAGTCTAACAAACTGGCGAAAGCTTGCCATAGTTGTTCCTGTTCCAAAGAACGAATTAGTTTTAGTTGACTTTCAGAATTAAAAGTAAAAAATTCCGAAGTATTTTCATTTAACCAGATTTGAATTTTTTCCGCTTCCCAATTTTGACTAATCGCTTCCGCTAATAGTTGCACAAATCTCTCTGCTTCTGTAGCGCGAATGCAGTCTATTTCCAAGATAACTGTATTCACCTCCTGTGCTGCACCTCTCACTAAAGTGCGTCTCCCACTACCAGGGACTCCAGTAATTAACAAATCACCATCCTTTGCCAGTATTTCAATAATCCGCTGAAACTCTACAGAACGTCCAATTAATTGTAAGGGAGTAGACAAATTTAAATTCACTCGATTCTCGCTTTTGCGTAATATATTATAATAACTATTAAGCTAAATTTAAGGGCAACTATGGTTAGTACAATCACTAAACCAAACAATATTACCCCAGAAACTACCCCCGCAGAACAGCGAGTAGTTTTCCACAATATCAGTTGGCAAAATTATCAGCAAATTTTAGCAGCATTAGGGCAAAGTCGTTCCTCTCGACTTATCTATGATCAAGGGACATTAGAAATTACCATGCCTTTAGAAGAACATGAAAGTGCTACCAGATTAATTGAACGATTCATCTGCATTTTGGTAGAAGAAATGGGTTTAAAAATTAAGACAATGGGTTCAACTACCTTAAATCGTGATGATTTACAAAGAAGTGCTGAACCGGATAACTGTTATTACATTCAAAATCAACCTCAAGTAGTTGGGAAAAAAGTTGATTTAAATGAAGATCCACCACCCGACTTAATTGTAGAAGTAGATATTACTCATACTGACATCAATAAACTTGCTTTTTATGCCAGCATGGGAGTACCAGAATTTTGGCGTTATAACGGTGAAATAGTGCTATTTTATCAACTTCAAAATCATCAATATGTTGAAGGAGAAAAAAGTCCCACATTTTCTATAATCACCAAAGAAAAACTTTATCAATTTTTGCAAGATTGCCAAATAGATGAAGTGCAAGCTAGTAAATCCTTTCGTACTTGGGTACAACAGGAAATACAGAATTAGAAATAATTGCATAGTAGGGGCGGGGTTTTCCCCACCCTGACAATTTGCTTAACTAGCTAACAGTGTCTTTTCCAAAGGAGTCCAGCGGAAAATGCGATCGCCACCTCTCTCAATTACCACCTTAACCCGTGGTTCTAACTTAGGCAAATTCATCAAATACTCAACTTCCTGATCAGAAAGAATATTTCCCTCAATAATCCACAACACCAACCCCTTAGACTTAGGAGGTAATTGTGCCAAATGAGAACTGATCATTGGTGGTAAATAATATACATCACCCACCGCCGCACCACTACTATTGCTTCTTTTGCCTAAATGTGGTGGTCTGACACCATGAACTTGCATCAGATACGCAGCCACATCACCCAGTCCTCTCGCAGTAATATGCAATGCAACATAGCCAGTCGCCCGTAATCGGCGCAGATAGCGCCCTTCATAGCCCCCCTCCAGAGGAACATAAACACCCAACGCCCCAAATTTCTCCAAATTGCGGATGAAACCGTTGCCAGTGGTAATTAGTGCCATAGATTTTTCTCCTATCCCACTTAGATATCTCTATTATTCACTCTCTAGTGGTAGATTAAGTTAAATGAAGCAGGATATTTTTCCCAATCTTGAAAATTCAAAACCGGAATATGGGTAATTTTTCCTACCTCCGCCTCAGCATCCCATCACAAAGCAAAAAAATACTAGACAAAAAGTCATGAATAGTTTATATTATTAGATTGTGACCGAATAGTATAATTAGCTAGGCATCTTTCTTATTTAGAGTTTCTAGTTAGTCCTAGCATCTGAGTTTCTAGTTAGTTTCCCTAAAAGAATAAAACTGGCTTACTCCATAAGAGACTGCTAAACTAAAAAAGCTTTCAGGTCAAATCAAGAGCCAAATTCATATTTAAGCTCTCACACCAAATCACTCCCGTAAATCCTAAAAAAATTAGGCAAAATCTTAAACAATAGTTTAGGGTATGAAAATAAGTAGTTCCTTAGCAATAATGTTGGTTTCATGGCATTATGTTAAGACTAAGGAAAAGGATACTGAGGGTCAATAACCACTTAAGTCCTGCTACCACGGTAGAGTGCCAAAGCAACTGCTTGGACAAAAGCATTGCTGCACACAGCGCAAAGCCATCAAGCCTCGCATTGGATTCCAGAAGTAATACCTTCTCCATAGAGTAGGCACTTATTCCTGTTATTGTGATTGAGTAAGTGAAAATAAACAAATTCACTAAAGCAAAAGGGACAAAAATTGTTGCGTCGCCGAGAATTTGCACTGTTTAACGCCAGTCCAAATTTCAGAGGTAAAGTTTACACTCAAGCGACAGTGACAAAAGCTGTCCCCATTCGACTTCCAAAAAAATAGAACGAAAGGAGAACCAGTAACTGTGTCTGTAGGTATTCTCGGCACCAAGCTGGGCATGACCCAAATATTTGATGAAGCAGGAGTCTCCATTCCTGTTACCGTCATCAAAGCCGGTCCATGCACCGTTACACAAGTTAAAACGAAACAGACCGACGGTTACTCTGCCATTCAGGTTGGTTATGGCGAAGTTAAACCCAAGTCACTGAACAGACCATTGTTGGGACATTTGGCTAAATCCTCCGCCCCACCAGTCCGTCATCTGAATGAATATCGCACCGATAGCACTGGTGATTATGCTTTAGGTCAAGAAATTAAAGCAGATATTTTTAGTGTCGGTGAAATTGTAGATGTAGTTGGTACAAGTATTGGTCGCGGTTTTGCCGGTAACCAGAAGCGTAACAACTTTGCTCGCGGTCCCATGTCACACGGTTCCAAAAACCATAGAGCGCCAGGTTCTATCGGTGCTGGGACAACCCCAGGTCGTGTTTATCCCGGTAAAAGGATGGCAGGACGTTTGGGCGGTACTCGTGTCACAATTCGCAAACTGACAGTAATACGAGTAGATGCAGAACGCAACTTAATCATCATTAAAGGAGCTATTCCTGGCAAACCAGGAGCTTTAGTGAGCGTCGTTCCTGCAACTATAGTTGGCAAAAAATAGTCATTTAGTCATTGGTTAGGGGCAAAAAAAGACAACTAACAACTGACAACTGACAACTGACAAAGGACACAAAGATGGTAGAGAGTGTAATTAAAAATTGGCAAGGAGAGCAAGTCGGAGAGACAAGCTTCGACCTCCGGGTTGCCAAAGAAACAACAGCGGCGCATATCGTACACCGCGCCCTAGTCAGACAAATGACCAATTCTCGCCAGGGAACTGTCAGCACTAAAACTCGTGCAGAAGTTCGTGGTGGTGGTCGTAAACCTTGGCGGCAAAAAGGCACAGGTCGCGCCCGTGCTGGTTCTATCCGTTCACCATTATGGCGTGGTGGTGGTGTGATCTTTGGACCAAAACCCAGAGATTTCGACCTAAAAATGAACCGTAAAGAACGCCGTTTGGCATTGCGGACAGCATTTGTTGGCCGTGCTGAAGATCTAATAGTTGTTGAAGAATTTAGCAACGAGTTACAGCGTCCTAAAACCAAGGATCTCGTAGCAGCATTAGCTAGATGGGGTGCAACATCAGAACAAAAGACACTGTTGATTTTGTCTGAAATAGCAGAAAACGTGCTTTTATCAGCCCGTAACATCGAAAACTTAAAACTGATTCCCGCCGACCAGTTAAACGTTTACGACTTGCTCCACGCTGACAAAATTATCGTCACATCATCAACCCTAGATAAGATCCAGGAGGTCTACAGTGCCTAAAGTAGTTGCCACCCGTGATCTACCGGATTTAGTGCGTCGCCCCATTCTCACCGAAAAAGCGACCATGCTCATGGAACAAAACAAATACGTATTTGAAGTCATTCCTAAAGCCACTAAGCTACAAATTAGAGCCGCCATTGAAGACCTATTTGCAGTTAAGGTCGTCAAAGTCAATACCGCTAACCCTCCACGCAAACAAAAACGCGTAGGTAGATTTATTGGTTATAAACCCCAATACAAGCGAGCTATTGTCACCGTTGCTCCTGGGGACGAAGAAAAAATCAGAAAAGTTCTCTTCCCAGAAGTTTAAGAATTTTAGATTAGAGATTTGCAATTGGGCTAATGAATAATTGCCAAAAAACAATTAAAAATCGAAAATCGAAATCAAAAAAATTCTGAATTAAAAATTCAAAACTCCAAAATCACTTATGGGTACTCGTTCTTATCGCCCTTATACCTCCAGTACTCGCCAAGTTATCATCTCCGATTTTGCCGAAATTACGAAAACTGAGCCAGAAAAATCATTAACTGAATCAGTTCATCGTCCTAAAGGTCGGAACAATCAAGGGCGGATAACCAGCCGTCGTCGGGGTGGCGGACACAAACAACTATACCGCATTATCGACTTTAAGCGAGATAAGCGGAATATGTCCGCTACAGTTACAGCCATTGAATACGATCCTAACCGCAATGCGCGGATCGCTTTAGTGTTGTATGAAGATGGCGAAAAACGCTACATCTTGCAAACAAATGGCATGACTGTAGGCACAAAGATAATTGCTGGACCTGAGTCTCCTATCGAAGATGGTAATGCCTTACCTCTATCGAATATGCCCTTGGGTACTAGTGTTCACAACGTCGAAATGACACCAGGTAAAGGTGGTCAAATCGTGCGGGCTGCTGGTGCAGTAGCTCAAGTTGTCGCTAAAGAAGGCAACTATGTAACCTTAAAGTTACCTTCAGGTGAAGTCCGCTTGATTCGGCGTGATTGCTACGCCACCATTGGACAAGTCGGTAATACAGATGCCAGAAACCTCAGTGCTGGTAAAGCTGGACGAAATCGCTGGAAAGGCCGTCGTCCCAAGGTGAGAGGTAGTGCCATGAACCCAGTGGATCACCCACATGGTGGTGGTGAAGGTAGAGCGCCTATCGGTAGAGCCGGTCCTGTCACACCTTGGGGTAAACCTACTTTAGGGGCTAAGACACGGAATCGCAAGAAAGCCAGCACTAAATTGATTATCCGTCGTCGCCGCAAATCATCTAAACGTGGTCGTGGTGGTCGTCAGTCCTAACATCAAATTTGACAATTGACAATTAAGCATTATCAATTATCAATTGACAATAATCCCAAATCAAAAATTGAACTATGGGTCGTTCTTTAAAAAAAGGTCCTTTTGTTGCTGACCATCTGCTCAAGAAAATTGAGAAGTTAAACGCAAAAGATGAAAAACAAGTGGTCAAAACTTGGTCGAGAGCTTCGACAATTTTGCCCTTGATGGTAGGTCATACTATCGCTGTTCACAATGGACGGCAGCACATTCCCGTATTTGTCAATGAACAGATGGTCGGTCATAAGTTAGGAGAATTTGCTCCTACCCGTACCTACAGAGGTCATGGTAAAAGTGACAAAAAATCAGGGAGATAGATCAATTAAAAATTGAAAATTAAAAATTAAAACATGAGAATTTTTAATTTTTAATTCTAAATTTTTAATTGATAAACATAGAGTAAGTTATGAAAATGGCAACTGACACTACTGAAGTTAAGGCAATCGCCCGCTATATACGCATTTCTCCCTATAAAGTGCGCCGTGTACTTGATCAAATTCGCGGCCGTTCATACAGAGAAGCACTAATCTTGCTCGAATTTATGCCCTATGGCGCTTGTGACCCCATCTTAAAGGTTCTCAGAAGTGCCGCAGCTAATGCCGAGCATAATGCTGGTTTAGACAGATCCAGTTTGGTGATCAGTCAAGCCTATGCCGACCAAGGACCAGTGCTAAAACGGTTTCAACCCAGAGCGCAAGGTCGAGCTTACCAAATTCGCAAACCAACGTGTCATATCACTGTTGCTGTTTCCGCGGTTGCTACTGCTGAGTAAACAGCCATACAGGCACAAGAAAATTGCGTACAGTAAGAAATTTTAGAGGAAGCTTTTGTGGGACAGAAAATTCATCCAGTCGGCTTTCGACTGGGTATAACTCAAGAACACCAATCCCGTTGGTTTGCAGAACCTGACCGTTATCCAGAACTTCTCCAAGAAGACTACAAACTCCGTCAATACATTGAGCAAAAACTAGGTAGATACGCTCAAAATAACGCCGGTATTTCCGAAGTGAGAATTGAGCGCAAAGCTGATCAAATCGACCTAGAAGTCCGCACAGCTAGACCAGGTGTGGTTGTAGGTCGTGGTGGTCAAGGTATTGAATCATTGCGTCTTGGACTACAAGGAGCTTTGGGTGGTAATCGCCAAATTCGCATTAACGTTGTTGAAGTCCAACGAGTTGATGCTGATGCTTACCTGATTGCTGAATACATTGCTCAACAATTAGAACGTCGAGTTTCCTTCCGTCGAGTTGTTCGTCAAGCAATTCAACGCGCTCAAAGAGCAGGTGTCCAAGGAATCAAAGTTCAAGTCGGTGGTCGGCTCAACGGTGCAGAAATTGCCCGCTCAGAGTGGACTCGTGAAGGTAGAGTTCCTCTCCATACCTTACGCGCTGACATTGACTATTCTGGCTGCACAGCTAAGACAGTTTACGGAATTCTCGGAATTAAAGTTTGGGTCTTTAAAGGCGAAATTATTCCTGGACAGGAACAAGCTCCCGCTCAACCAGCTAAAGACCGTGAACGTGGAGATCGTGACCGTGAACGCGAACCCCGTCGCCGACAACAACAACGTCGTCGTCAACAGTTTGAAGACCGCTCCAATGAAGCCTAGTCAATGCTCAATAGTCAGTGGTAAAAAACTGACAACTGACAACTGACAACTGACAACCGACAACTGACAAATCATGTTAAGTCCTAGAAGAACTAAATTCCGCAAACAACAACGCGGACGCATGGAAGGTCTTGCCAGCCGAGGCAGTACCCTCAACTTTGGGGATTTTGGACTCCAAGCCCAAGAACCATCTTGGATTACCTCACGGCAAATCGAGGCTTCCCGTCGGGCAATGACTCGGTATATTCGCCGGGGTGGCAAAATCTGGATTCGGATTTTCCCTGACAAACCAATCACCATGCGTCCTGCTGAAACCCGGATGGGTTCTGGTAAAGGTAACCCAGAGTTTTGGGTAGCCGTAGTCAAACCAGGCCGGATCATGTTTGAAATTGGCGGCGTTACTGAAGAAATTGCCCGCGAAGCTATGCGATTAGCTGACAGTAAGTTACCAATTAAGACCAAGTTTATTACCCGCTCTCAACCACAGGAGCAGGAGTAGTTTATGCCTCTTCCCAAGATTTCAGAAGCTAGAGAATTAAATGACGAACGGTTGGCTGAAGAAATTGTCGCTGTGAAAAGACAACTATTCCAGTTGCGCTTACAAAAAGCCACTAGACAATTAGAAAAGCCTCACCAGTTCAAACACGCACGCCATCGGCTCTCCCAATTACTGACAGTAGAAGGAGAACGGAAACGGGCAGCGAGTCTTTCAGATCAAGAACAAAAGTAGGAGATTATGGCAGTCAAAGAACGAGTTGGCTTGGTAGTGAGCGATAAAATGCAAAAAACTGTGGTAGTAGCCATAGAAAACCGCGCTCCTCACCCCAAGTACGGCAAAATCGTAGTTCAAACCCGCCGCTATAAAGTTCACGACGAAGAGAATACTTGCAAAATAGGCGACCGGGTGCGGATTCAGGAAACTAGACCCCTGAGCAAAACCAAGCGTTGGCAAGTCAAAGAAATCCTGAACATTAAAGCTACTTAGTAAACAGTTGTACCATCAGCTACAACGACCCTAGAAGAGAGACCAGTTGTGATTCAACCCCAATCTTATCTGAATGTCGCAGATAATAGCGGTGCTAAAAAACTAATGTGCATCCGCGTATTAGGTGCAGGTAACCGCCGTTATGGTGGCGTAGGCGATAGAATTATCGCTGTTGTCAAAGAGTCTTCACCCAACATGGCTGTAAAAAAGTCAGATGTTGTAGAAGCAGTAATTGTGCGTACTCGTAAAGCTATTAGTCGTGACAGTGGCATGGCTATCCGTTTTGACGATAACGCCGCAGTGATTATCAATAAAGAAGGTAATCCTAGAGGTACAAGGGTATTTGGTCCGGTAGCTCGTGAACTGCGCGACAAAAACTTTACTAAAATTGTTTCTCTGGCTCCGGAGGTGCTGTAATGGCAAAGCGCCCACAACCCAAAGTTTTTCATAAAATGCACGTCAAAACCGGTGATACTGTGCAAGTCATCGCTGGCAAAGATAAAGGTAAAGTTGGGGAAGTGATTAAAGCACTACCACAATTGAGCAAAGTCCTTGTCAAAGGTGTCAACTTTAAAACCAAGCACGTGAAACCTCAACAAGAAGGTGAATCAGGGCAAATAGTCACCCAGGAGTACCCCATTCATAGCTCCAATGTGATGCTCTATTCCACCAAGCAAAACGTCGCTAGTCGCGTTTGCTACACTTTCACCGCCGAAGGCAAGAAAGTGAGAATGCTCAAAAAAACAGGTGAAATTCTCACCAATTAAAAATTAAGAATTAAAAATTAAAAAATTCGCAATTTCAATTTTTAATTTTTAATTTGGCATTTTTAATTGGAGGAAAGCGACCCTGACCAAGACCAGGGGATATAAGGACAAACACTATGGCGAAAACACGACTTAAAACCGTATATCAAGAGACAATTACTCCCAAATTGACTACTCAGTTTGAATACACCAACGTGCATCAAGTGCCTAAGGTGATTAAGATAACTATCAACAGAGGTTTGGGAGAATCTGCTCAAAACGCCAAATCACTAGAGGCATCTATCAGCGAAATTGCCCTGATTACTGGACAAAAACCTGTGGTAACACGGGCAAAGAAAGCGATCGCCGGCTTTAAAATTCGTCAAGGTATGCCTGTAGGGATTATGGTGACACTAAGAGGCGAACGGATGTACGCTTTCTTAGATCGTCTGATTAACCTGACACTACCCAGAATCAGAGACTTTCGCGGTGTCAGCCCCAAAAGCTTTGACGGCCGTGGCAACTACACTCTAGGTGTGCGGGAACAGCTAATTTTTCCAGAAGTGGAATATGACAGAATCGATCAAGTCCGGGGTTTAGATATTTCTATCATCACCACGGCAAAAACCGACGAAGAGGGCCGCGCCTTACTTAAGGAAATGGGAATGCCCTTTCGCGATCAATAAGTTCATCTAAAGAGGGAACGATGGCGGCTAACGACACAATTGCAGATATGCTGACGCGCATCCGCAATGCCAATATGGCAAGGCATCAAACTACGCAAGTACCAGCTACAAAGATGACTCGTAATATTGCCAAGGTACTGCGAGAAGAAGGCTTCATTGCGGAAGTTGAAGAAGCAGGAGAAGGAATTAAGCGGAACCTAGTTATTTCCCTGAAATACAAAGGTAAAAATCGCCAACCCCTAATCACTGCCCTAAAACGAGTGAGTAAACCAGGTTTGCGTGTTTACTCCAATAGAAAAGAATTACCAAGAGTGCTAGGCGGTATCGGTATTGCCATTATTTCTACATCCAGTGGGATTATGACTGACCGCGAAGCACGCCGCCAAAATCTAGGCGGTGAAGTGCTTTGCCACGTTTGGTAGTCGTCATTGGTCATTGGTCATTGGTCAGTGGCAAAACAACCAACAACTGACAACTGACAAAAAACAACTGACAAAGAACAAAAAATCATGTCTCGTATTGGTAAACGTCCAATTACCATTCCCGCCAAAGTGCAAGTGGCGATTGATGGTGTCAAAGTAGTAGTGAAAGGTCCTAAAGGCGAACTTTCCCGTCAACTACCTAAAAATGTCATAGTCTCCCAAGAAGGAGAAACATTGATAGTTACTCGTCGGGATGAAACCCGTACCTCCAGACAAATGCACGGTTTGAGCCGCACCCTAGTGGCCAACATGGTGGAGGGAGTATCCCAGGGTTTTCAACGTCGCTTGGAAATCCAAGGGGTTGGTTATCGCGCCCAACTTCAAGGCAGTAACCTAGTTTTAAATATGGGTTATAGCCATCAAGTCCAAATTGAACCTCCAGCAGGAATTCAATTTGCGGTAGAAGGGACAACTAATGTCATAGTCAGCGGTTATGACAAAGAAATTGTCGGCAACACAGCAGCTAAAATTCGTGCCGTTCGTCCACCTGAACCCTACAAAGGTAAAGGTATTCGCTATGCAGGTGAAGTGGTCAGACGCAAAGCTGGTAAGACTGGTAAGGGTGGTAAGAAGTAAATATGAAACTTACACGCAAAGAATCAAAACAACGTCGTCATCGGCGCGTTCGTAGCAAAGTCAACGGTTCCCCAGAACGTCCACGTTTGTCCATATTCCGATCCAATGAGCATATTTATGCTCAATTGATTGATGATGCCAAGCAGGAAACTATAGTAGCGGCATCAACCGTAGAACCAGAATTGAAATCTAGCATCGCTTCCGGTGCCAACTGTGACGCATCAGTGCAAGTTGGTAAACTGGTAGCTGTCCGCGCCCTAGAAAAAGGCATCACTAAAGTCGTTTTTGACCGTGGTGGCAACCTCTATCATGGTCGCGTCAAAGCCTTAGCCGAGGCGGCACGCGAGGCTGGTTTAGATTTCTAAGTCCGTCAGTAGTCAATAGTCAGTAGCAACTGACAACTGACAACTGACAACTGACAACTGACAACTAAAAGAGAGCATTGATTATGGTAACCGGTCGTCGTAAAGCAAGCCGTACAAAAAAAGAAGAAACCACCTGGCAAGAGCGAGTTATCCAAATCCGCCGGGTGAGTAAAGTCGTCAAAGGTGGTAAAAAACTCAGCTTCCGTGCCATTGTCGTCGTCGGTAATGAACGTGGACAAGTTGGAGTCGGAGTTGGTAAGGCATCAGATGTAATTGGTGCAGTTAAAAAAGGTGTCGCTGATGGTAAAAAACATCTAATTGACATCCCAATCACCAAATCCAATTCTATTCCTCACCCCATTGATGGTGTTGGTGGCGGTGCTAAAGTCATGATGCGCCCAGCCGCACCAGGTACAGGGGTAATTGCCGGGGGTGCTGTACGGACTGTATTAGAGTTAGCAGGAATACGTAATATTCTCGCTAAACAACTAGGTTCAAACAACCCTTTGAACAACGCCAGAGCAGCAGTTAACGCTCTATCTACCCTGCGAACATTAAGTGAAGTTGCTGAAGATCGCGGTATCTCCATTGAGAAACTCTATATTTAGTCAGTCTTTGTATCAGATTCTCAATCTAAAATCCAAAATCTAAAATCTAAAATCACAAACCAAAATGAGACTTAATGATGTTAAGCCCCAAAAAGGCTCTAAAAAACGCCGTAAGCGTGTAGGTAGAGGTATTTCTGCTGGACAAGGTGCTAGTGCTGGTTTAGGGATGCGTGGTCAAAAATCCCGTTCTGGTAGTGGGACAAGACCAGGTTTTGAAGGTGGTCAACAGCCATTGTACCGCCGGATACCTAAACTCAAGGGTTTCCCCCTGATGAACCGGAGAATCTACACTACGATTAATGTAGAGAAATTAAATGATTTACCTGCTAACTCAGAGGTAACATTGGAATCCTTAAAAGCAGCGGGGATCTTAACCACTGTTAAAGGCCAATTGAAAATTTTGGGGAATGGGGAATTGAATGTTCCTCTTCAGGTAAAAGCTGCTGCTTTCACAGGCCAAGCTCGAATCAAAATCGAGGCTGCTGGTGGAAGTTGTGAAGCTGCGTAAAAGTCTGAACTATGATTTTTATGATTAAGATGATTTATATGATTAGGATGATGAATGTGATTAGGGTAATCATCTTCATCAAATAAATCACAAAAATCACAGTTCAGACGGCTTAATCATCTTCATCATAATGAATCACGTAAATCATAGTTAGGACTTCAAAGGTAAAACTCTATGATCAGTCGAGACAAAGCCCCAACAGCTCAAGAAACTTTTATGCAGATGGCGCAAGCAGCCGGACTGAGAGGTAGGCTGCTTGTCACTGTCGGTATTTTAATTTTGGTTCGCCTGGGTATCTTTTTGCCTGTCCCAGGAATTGATAGACCTAAGTTTGCTGAAGCTATATCGGGCAACAATTCCATCTTTGGTTTATTGGATATATTCTCTGGGCGGGGACTCTCTACTTTAGGTGTCTTTGCTTTAGGGATTTTGCCCTTTATTAATGCGTCCATTATTATCCAATTACTCACTTCTGCTCTGCCATCTTTAGAAAATCTCCAGAAAAATGAAGGCGAAGCAGGTCGGCGGAAAATATCACAAATTACCCGCTATGTGACTGTAATTTGGGCAATTATTCAAAGTGTGGCTTTTTCGGCATTATTTCTCCAACAATTTGCCAAAACACCAGGTCCGATATTCGTAGCAGAAACGGCGATCGCTCTCACTGCTGGTTCAATGTTCGTCATGTGGGCATCTGAACTGATTACAGAACGGGGTATTGGTAATGGTGCATCTTTGTTGATTTTTGTCAACATTGTGGCATCTTTACCCAAGTCTCTCGGCGATACCATTGACTTGGTACAAGTTGGTGGACGGGAAATAGTCGGGCGCGTCATCGTTCTTGTAGTGGTTTTTATGTTCACAATCGTGGGTATTGTGTTCGTACAAGAAGGAATGCGCCGCATCCCCATTATTTCTGCCCGTCGTCAAGTAGGTAGAAGAGTTTTAGCAGAACAGCGGAGTTATTTACCCCTACGTCTCAACTCTGGTGGGGTAATGCCGATTATTTTCGCAGCCGCAATCCTGAGTTTGCCACTTTTAGTCGCCAATTTCACTAAGAATCCCGAATTAGCAAACATTGTTAATACCTATTTAAGTCCAGGTGGTTCTGCACCTTGGGTATATGCTCTCGTTTACTTAACTTCCATTGTTTTCTTCAGCTATTTCTATTCTTCGTTGATTCTCAACCCAGTAGATGTGGCTCAGAATTTGAAAAAAATGGGTTCTAGTATTCCCGGTATTCGTCCCGGAAAAGCTACTAGTGAGTATATTGAACGGGTGACAAACCGACTTACTTTTTTAGGAGCTATCTTTCTAGGTTTAGTGGCAATTATTCCCACGGCCGTAGAAAGTGCCTTAAAAGTTCCCACCTTTAAAGGACTGGGGGCAACATCTTTGTTAATTTTAGTCGGTGTGGCAATTGATACGGCTAAACAAATCCAAACTTACGTCATCTCTCAGCGTTATGAAGGAATGGTGAAACAATAGTGACGCGATTAATCTTCTTGGGACCACCGGGTGCTGGTAAAGGAACTCAAGCTCAAACCTTGGCTGCATTTTTGCAGATTCCCCATATTTCTACAGGTGACATTTTACGTCAAGCTATTCAAGAGAAAACAACTTTGGGAATGCAAGCCCAAAGTTTCATGGATAAAGGCGAATTAGTCCCCGACAAATTAGTAGAAGATATGGTGAAAGAACGCCTGCAACAATCAGATACTAAAACAGGTTGGATTTTGGACGGCTTTCCTCGTAAAGTTACACAGGCAGAGTTTCTAGCAGAATTACTGAAAAGTCTAGGACAGGGTGGTGAAAAGGTAGTTAATCTGGATGCACCAGATGAAACTGTCATTACTCGGCTACTAGGACGCGGACGAAAAGATGATACTGAAGAAGTGATTCGTCGGCGCTTAGAAGTTTACCGCGATGAAACTGCACCCTTAATTAACTATTTTACAGATCGCCAAAAACTCCTCACAGTCAACGGTAATCAGTCCCAAGAAGAAGTTTTTACTGATTTGAAAAATATCATAGCTGCTTAAAGAAACTCAGGGGCAGCGGTCTATGTCGGCAGAGAGAAAAAATTTTTCCATTGCCTTATTACCTCGCCCCTATCTTCCAAGCCAGGCGCGAGTCAAATCTTGTTCTTCTCACAAGTGATAAAATTTGACTGATAGGTGTAACACAAATTAAATGCACCAAAAGCAGCCAATCAAAAAAGTTAAAAATTATCTTCAAAAGTCCCTAGGGCATAGGGCTTTAAAGCTCAGTTAATGTCCTCGTAGAGGAGTCGCTGAGAAACCCATACTCACCTGTTCGCGCAAGCGTGCCCCAAGGCATAAGGGAGTGTGTGGAGTATGTCACCTAAGATGTATTAATAACTGTTGATATATTTCTCCAATTATGCTCTTTATGCCCATAAAAGTGTACAAGGACAATAGGAGATTGTTGAGTTGAGGAAAAAACTTGTCTAAGCAAGATTTAATTGAAATGGAAGGGACTGTCACCGAATCGTTGCCTAATGCAATGTTTCGTGTTGACTTAGATAACGGCTTTAATGTCCTGGCACACATTTCTGGGAAAATTCGCCGTAATTACATCAAGATTTTACCTGGCGATCGCGTCAAAGTTGAATTAACACCCTACGACTTAACCAAAGGTAGAATCACCTATCGCCTGCGGAAGAAATAAAATCAATAACAGAGAATCTTACCATACATAAATCAACTGGTCTTTTTCTAGTTACATAACTGAAATATTTCTTCTAGAAATGCTATAATTTACTATTTGGAGTCAATTTTAAAGGCATGAAAGTCAGAGCCTCAGTTAAGAAAATTTGTGAAAAGTGCAGCGTGATCAAGCGTCGTGGTCGCGTGATGGTGATTTGTGAAAATCCCAAACACAAACAACGCCAAGGATAGAAACTATCTATCAAAGCAAAGTTAAACCCGCGACCATGAAATGGCTAAAGCCACAAAATCGCACTTTGCTAACTGCAACTACGAAAACAATAGGGAGAGATTCATTGTGGCACGGATTTCCGGCGTAGACCTTCCCCGCGATAAGCGTGTAGAAATTGGTCTAACATACATTTACGGAATTGGCTTAACTAGATCACATCAAATTCTCGCAGCTACTGGCGTAAATCCAGATATCCGCGTAAAAGACCTATCTGATGCTGATGTAGCTGCCCTCAGAGGAGAAATCGAAAGCAACTATCAGGTTGAAGGAGATTTACGTCGTCTAGAAGGACTAAATATTAAACGTTTAGTTGACATTGGCTGTTACAGAGGGCGTAGACACCGCATGGGCTTACCAGTGCGTGGACAAAGAACCCGTACCAACGCTAGAACCAGACGCGGTAGAAGACAGACAGTGGCTGGTAAGAAGAAAGCCCCTGGCAAATAACTTTTCTAAACTTGCTGCAATTAGCAAGTTGTACCTTAAATTCACTAAAGAAATATGGCCAGACAACCAACGAAAAAATCCGGGAGCAAAAAGCAGAAACGGAACGTACCCAATGGGGTTGCCTACATTCAGTCTACCTTCAACAATAGCATTGTCACGATTACCGATCAAAATGGAGATGTTATCTCCTGGGCAAGTGCTGGTTCTAGTGGATTTAAAGGGGCAAAAAAGGGAACTCCCTTTGCTGCACAAACCGCTGCTGAAAGCGCAGCTAGACGAGCCACAGACCAAGGAATGCGGCAAATCGAAGTCATGGTGAGTGGTCCCGGTGCAGGTAGAGAAACCGCTATTCGGGCGCTTCAAGGTGCAGGATTGGAAATTACACTCATTCGAGATATTACCCCAATTCCCCACAACGGTTGCCGTCCACCCAAGCGCCGTCGAGTTTAAACAGAACCTATTGGGTAATCAAGCCAAAAGCTAGAACCCTTGGGAAATCATCAACAATGCCCTCTGTGGCTGGTAATTTTGAACTATTTTCCCCAAGCGAATACTTGTTGAATTTAGACGCGTGGGGTAAATAAGTTCGCTTTCAAGAAAATTTGAGAAGCAATTAATTTGTCTTCTAGCAGCACCTTAACAAGGGAGGCTACTCCGTGGCTCAGTTTCAAATTGAATGTGTAGAGTCTAATGCTGAGGAAAGTCGGAGCTATTACAGTAAGTTCGTTCTAGAACCCCTAGAGCGCAGTCAAGGGACAACTGTTGGTAACGCGTTGCGGCGGGTTTTACTTTCTAACTTAGAAGGGACATCAGTAACAGCGGTGAGAATTGCTGGTGTTAGCCATGAGTTTGCGACAGTTCCAGGGGTAAGAGAAGACGTACTAGAAATCCTCATGCGAATGAAGGATGTCATTCTCAAGAGTTATTCTTCTCAACCCCAAATTGGTCGCTTACTCGTGAACGGCCCAGCAACAGTTACTGTAGCGCATTTCGACTTACCTAGTGAAGTAGAAGTGATTGACCCGACCCAGTATATCGCCACCATTGCTGAAGGTGGAAAACTGGAAATGGAATTTCGGATTGAGAAAGGCAAAGGCTACAGGACTGTAGAACGAGGCAGAGAAGAAGCCACATCTTTGGATTTTCTCCAAATTGACTCAGTGTTTATGCCCGTACGGAAAGTCAACTATAGTGTTGAAGAAACCCGTGACGATGGTTCTTTGAAAGACCGACTACTGTTGGAAGTATGGACTAATGGTAGTATTTCTCCTCAAGAAGCACTATCATCTGCCGCTGGAATTTTGGTAGATTTATTCAACCCATTGAAAGATATCTCCTTAGAACCAACGGATACAGGTTCAGATATCCCAGATGATCCCACCGCGCAAATTCCGATTGAAGAATTACAGTTATCTGTCAGAGCTTATAACTGTCTCAAACGCGCTCAAGTAAATTCCGTAGCCGACTTATTGGATTACACCCAAGAAGACCTTTTAGAAATCAAAAACTTTGGTCAAAAGTCAGCGGAAGAAGTAGTGGAAGCTTTACAGCGTCGCTTAGGTATTACTTTACCTCAAGAAAGAAGCTCTAAGCCTAGCTAAATCAAAACCATTAATAATTCACTCTTTGCATTATTATGCGCCATCGTTGCCGAGTCAAAAAACTTAGTAAACCAGCGGATCAACGTCGCGCTCTTCTCAGAGCTTTGACAACAGAGTTGGTACGTCATGGTCGAATTACTACAACTTTAATCAGAGCTAAAGTTGTCCGCAGTGAAGTAGATAAAATGATTACCCTAGCTAAGGATGGCTCTTTAGCATCACGTCGAAAGGCGTTAGGTTATATCTACGACAAAACCCTGGTTCATGCACTATTCGAGCAAGCCCCAACTCGGTATGCTGACCGTCAAGGTGGTTATACTCGCATTCTGCATACCGTCCCCCGTCGCGGTGATCATGCTGAAATGGCGATTATTGAACTAGTTTAAAGTTATTAGTCATTAGTCATTGGTCATTGGTCAGTAGCAAATAAAAAACAACTGACAACTGACAACTAACGACTGACAAACAACTATGTTAGAAAGCAGCCAGCATAATTCTACTCAGCGAGTAGCCTTGGTTATTCAGTACATAGGTACTCATTTTCACGGCTGGCAAAGACAAAAAGGACAGCGCACTGTCCAAGAAGAGATAGAAACAGCTATAGCCACTGTTCTAGGGTATCATGTGACACTCCACGGAGCAGGTAGGACTGATTCTGGAGTCCATGCTGCCGCTCAAGTAGCCCATTTTGAAGCTACAGGTTCAATTCCTGCTCACAGGTGGGCAAAGGTTCTCAATGGCTATTTGCCCCCAGGGATATTAATCAGGGCATCAGCAGGTGTAAGTGAAAGTTGGCACGCTCGTTTTAGCGCAGTTTACCGACGATATCGCTACACTATCTACACTGAAAATTTACCGAATTTATTCGCGCAACCTTTCAGTTGGCATTATTATTATGCCCCCTTGGATGAAGCCTTAATTACATCTGCCCTGAAACCGCTACTGGGAAAACACCATTTATCTGCTTTTGAACGGGCTGGGTCAGCGCGATCGCATTCCTGGGTAGAAGTGCAAGCTGTAGAATGCCGTCGTAGTGGAGCATTTATCCATATTGAAATTCAGGCTAATGGATTTTTATATGGCATGGTGCGGCTATTAATCGGAATGGTAGTACAAGTAGGTTCTGGTCAGCGGACTCTAGATGACTTCACCGACATCTGGCAACAAGAACGCCGGGAAGAAGTGAAATATTCTGCACCTGCTCACGGGTTATGCTTGTTGAGAGTCGGTTATCCCGATTTTCCCTTTCCGCCAAAAATTTGGTATGACACCCAACCATACCTAGTCATGGGTCATGACAATTGACAATTGACAACTAACAACTGACAACTGACAATTGACAACTGACAACTGACAACTGACAACTGACAATTGACAACTGACAACTGACAACTGACAAAAAAAAATGACTAAAACCTACCTTCCCCCTCAAGCATCTATTGAGCGCGATTGGTACTTAGTAGACGCTACAGATAAACGTCTGGGTCGTCTTGCTACCGAAGTTGCAATGATCCTCAGAGGCAAAAAGAAACCTGAATTTACACCCCATATGGATACAGGGGATTTTGTCATTATTATCAATGCTGAGAAAGTGGCAGTTACAGGTAAAAAGCGCACCCAAAAAGTTTACCGTCGTCATTCCGGCCGTCCTGGTGGAATGAAAACAGAAACTTTCGCTAAGTTGCAACAGCGCTTACCCGAAAGAATCCTTGAACACGCTATTAAAGGTATGTTACCTAAAAATAGTTTGGGTAAGCAATTATTTACCAAGCTGAAAGTGTATGCAGGCCCAACTCATCCTCATGCAGCACAACTACCCAAAGAAATCACAATTAGTACAATTCCTGGAGAAAATTAATGCAAGTAGCAGAAACTACTAGCGGTCGTGCCGTTTACTGGGGTACTGGTCGCCGTAAATGTTCAGTTGCTAGTGTCCGTCTAGTTCCCGGTGAAGGGAAAATGACTGTTAATGGCAAAGATGGAGATTTGTATTTCCAATTCAATCCCAACTACTTAGGAGCTATTAAAGCACCTTTGGAAACATTGGGATTAGAAAGCGAATACGACATTTTGGTGAAAGCCGAAGGTGGTGGCTTAACTGGACAGGCTGATTCTATTCGTCTAGGAGTTGCCCGCGCTTTGTGTCAACTTGACCCAGATAACCGTTCACCGCTGAAAACTGAAGGCTATTTAACTCGTGACCCACGAGCTAAAGAACGGAAGAAATACGGTTTGCACAAAGCCCGCAAAGCACCTCAATACTCCAAACGTTAAGATAGGAGTCAGGAGTCAGGAGTCAGGAGTTCAGAAGGAAAAACTTTTACCCAGTCCCCAGTCCCCAATCCCCAATCCCCAGTCACAATTTATATAGATTCGCAACCAAAAAAACAATGGCTAAACCTGATATTCATCCCAAATGGTATCCAGACGCTAAAGTCTACTGTAATGGTCAAGTTATTATGACCATTGGTGCTACCAAACCCGAATTACACGTAGATGTTTGGTCTGGAAATCACCCCTTTTACACTGGTACTCAGAAAATGATTGATACTGAAGGCCGTGTAGAACGCTTCCTCCGTAAATATGGTATGTCCAGCACTCAAACTGAAACTGAAACTCAAACTGGCGACGATAATCAAAAGTAGCTGGTTGGCTGTAACTATTGATAGCATGGCGGAAGCCATAGACGACCCTGCATAGTGCTGGGTCGCTTGTCATTTAATGCAGTAGCCCACTTGTTATTTTTTAGGAGCTTATGTAGTCATCATGGCAGAAATATATTTACTGGATAAACTTAAATCTGTTGAACAAACATTTAATGAATTAACACGCCGTTTAGCCGATCCTGATACCGCTAGTAATCCTGATGAGTATCAAAAAATTGCCAAGTCTCGTTCTTCCTTGGAAGAGGTAGTTGATACCTATGAAACTTGGAAAACAACCCAAGATGAATTAGTAGGAGCGCGTCAGATCCTCAAAGAGTCAAATAGCGATCTAGAGTTGCAACAAATGGCAGCATTAGAAGTCAGCGAACTAGAGGAAAAGCTGGAATATCTGGAAAATCGCTTAAAAGTGTTGCTGATACCCCGTGACCCCAACGATGACAAAAACATTATGTTGGAAATTCGCGCTGGTACTGGTGGTGATGAAGCTAGTATCTGGGCAGGGGATTTACTGCGGATGTATTCTCGCTATTCTGATGTCCAAGGTTGGAAGGTGAAGCTGGTCAGCGAATCTTCGGGTGAAATGGGCGGGTATAAGGAAGTAATTCTAGAAATTCAAGGTGATAGTGTTTACAGTAAACTGAAGTTTGAATCTGGTGTACATCGTGTACAGCGCGTACCAGCAACGGAATCTGGGGGAAGGGTTCACACTTCTACTGCTACTATAGCAATTATGCCAGAAGTGGATGAGGTGGAAATCCATATTGACCCGAAAGATATTGAAATGAGTACGGCGCGTTCTGGTGGTGCGGGTGGACAAAACGTGAACAAGGTGGAAACAGCCGCTGATTTGTTCCACAAACCGACTGGGATTCGGATTTTCTGTACGGAAGAACGGAGTCAGTTACAGAATAAGGAACGGGCGATGCAAATTCTCCGGGCTAAGTTGTATGAGTTGAAATTGCGAGAACAACAGGATGCTGTGACTTCCATGCGGCGCTTACAAGTGGGTACAGGTTCTCGTTCTGAAAAAATTCGCACTTACAATTATAAAGATAGCCGGGTGACTGACCATCGTTTAGGTCAAAATTTTACCCTTAACCCTATTTTGGAAGGTGATATAGAGACGGTAATTCAATCTTGTATATCGCAAGATCAACAAGAACGGTTAGCAGAATTAGCCGCTTCTGGTTCTAGTAGCTAATTTACCTCATAAATATCTTAGAAAACCGCTTGTTGTTATTTTTTGCACCCACAGGCGGTTTTCTGATGAGCATAGAAAATAGACGATATTGAGTTTTTTAACTGTATCTAAAGTTTAAGGACTAAATACCTTAAACCATCTATTTAGAACTGTATTGATTGTTTGTTTAATTTGATGGTTGCGATTCCATCTTTGAAAGGCGATTTCGTAATCTTCACCTTGGGTTTGAAAAGTATTCCAAATATCTAAGGATATGGCTAATCCGCAACCTAGTAAGATATAAAGTGACCAAGAAAGACCGCCACTAATGGCATCCATTGCTAGGAAAAAAATATTAATAATTGCGTAATTTCCTAACCGTTTCTTAAATTTACTTTGACGATAAAGATTAAAAGTTTTACGTTGTTCAACTTCGCTTTGTTTGACTAACCAATCTCGTTCCGCTTGTTGCAATGTATCAGGTGATATTTGTAACTCTGTGGCAATTTCCACTATCTGCTGATAAGAAAATTCTTGATCATTATCGTCTACTTGACGGGCGATCGCTAATTGCAGAATTTGCTGGACATCATCTTGACTGTAGGAACGCAGGCTGTCAGAGTTAAATGCTGTCATAATTGTTACTCAAATAATAGTTTTAATAGAGAACCACGCTACCATCAGCAATATTTACACCATTTCTAGGTTAGCAAATTTAAACCAATCTGGTGTTCAATTAGTTATGGTTGGGAAAAAGATATATAGCCGTTATTAGATGAGGCAAGGGCGCAGGGGCTGCGCTCCTACGGGTTTTCAAGCAGCATTATTATGAAAACTTTTTTATTCATCTCCTGTGGAATCTAATTTAGCCACGCATAAGAGATTATTCAAGGCAATCGTTAATCATACATATATCCATTACCAAGAAGTCAAAAAATTCCATCCTTCTTTTTCGTCTCCTTCCTCTTCTCCTTTTGAAGTGTTGACATTTTCTCCTTGAAGTACATGATTGTATTCTCCTGAATCAACCCATTTTAATAATTCCCCTGTCCGCATAACTAACCAAGAAAGATTAGAATCTGAATAACTTAATATTTTCGTAACTTGATCTAAACTATCAACACTATTAGCAGCAAATTCGCGGGATTGAACGAGGAAATCTTCGATCACATGAGGAGTTAAATACTCTTCTGGCAAACCTGCAAGTTTCATCAGTGCGGTAGTTGCCACATCAATATCCTGACAAGCTAATAAACCAGCCCGGTCAGCAGTGAACTTTGCCATCATTACCCAATTATATAACGCTAATTCTACACCACTAGCTATCAATCCTCCTAACCCTAATGTGGTACTGCTTAACCACATTTTCAATGCTGGCATCACAATTGATATTTGATGATAAATTATATGCTGACTTTTAATGCGAGCAATTTCATATCCAAAAATAAACAGTAATTCATCATAATTTAACCATTCCATTGCTTCAATATTGATACCAATAATAGGTTTTTCTACGCCAATAATATAGGTTCTAATATGTCCTGTCCCTCGAAATAAATACAATTCAGGAATAGTTGTCACATCAAGAATTTGGCAAGCTTCTAATAATGGTTGATACAATTGGGGAAAATTTCGCGGTGTGACTCTGATTTCACTAGCAATACTTTGTAATCTCAGTAAACGATCAATACCATATTCGTTGACTTTTTTGAGCAAAGGAGAGATACCGGGCATACTTTGTAAAGAAGCTAAGGCTTTTTTATCGAAGGGGTGTTCGTAGGCTGTTGAACTAAGTCCAGTTAATATTTTTTTGGTCATGGGTAGTAATTTTAATTAAATCGGTTGATTCGATAGATTCGATAGATTTTATAAAAAAGATAAAATCCAGGGAATAAATTCCCTGTCTCATAGCTAAAGTCGGTTAAAACCGACTATTTTTTCTTTATTTATGCTATTGAGAACATGAAATTTGATTTTTAGTTATAGGACTTTCGCAAAACAGAATCAAATTGTAGGTAATAACCTGCGGGAAGCAAGCTACATGAATTACCCTTAGAGGATGTTTGAAAAGTTTTGAATGTATGGACTGACTGACCCCTCTCCAAACCTCTCCCCTGCAAGGGGAGAGGCTTTAAAACCCCCATTCCCTTGCAGGGAAGGGGGGTAGGGGGGTTAGGTTTTTGGAGATTACGGGTTTGATATAATACTTTTCAAACAACCTCTTACACAAGAATAAGGTTTATGGCTGCACCACGCAGGGTATTAGCCACATTTTACGTAATTCGTAAGTTAATTATAGTTTTTATTTTTAAAGGATTATTACCATATAAATTGCATATACTCAAAACGGCTTGATTGTTTGATTCTAAACGTAGGGGTTTAGCACTGCTAAACCCCTACACATCTGGGTTCTTTGTCATTTGGCAAAAGTTTAAATCTCACCCGTGTTTAGTATAATTGGTATTTTTGTTCATCTGTTCCCCGCAGTTGTTTTGATTGCAGTAGAGAAAAGGCTGTTTCTGATGAACCCAGTAATCTCAAGGAACGTACTGATGATGACCAGTTTTGCAGTAAGCTGATTTGGTTTTTTTTACGTATTTGTGCGTGTGCGGGAGAGGGGGTGGATATTACTTCAACATTGGTAGTAATTTCTCGCCAATCTAGATTTAATCTGCGACATAGTTCTTCAAAGTTGGCATAACTAACAGGTTTACCAGTCAGGAAGTTGCTAATTGTCGCTAAGGACAATCCGGTATCATTAGCCAAGGCTCTTTGGTGGGGATAGCCATTGTGCGTGAGTGCTATTTTAACTTTGTCAATGTGGTCATTATTAACGCATAGTGATCTTGACATTGCTTATCCTGGGTTAATTTATAACATCATCAGTATATATTGGATTGTCTAATTATATCTTACGTATATTCTCATCTTTATGCCGGTTAAAGATGTGGCATAGTGAATTATATTTTTAACTACGGACTATGTATTAATAAAGTTAAGTTATAAGTCACGATAAGTCAGTGCTTCTCAGTACGTAAGTCAGTATAAGGTTGGTTAGACTGGAGCTAGTGTGTTTTACTAGCAGTGCTTGGAAATAGCAATCGGATAATTTCATCTACCAAATTATTAAAGGAACATCATCTAATGTTTAACTACAATGGCAGCCAATATACTTTAACCAGTTATGGAACATGGCAAGAAGCTCAGGCTCAGGCACAGAGTTTAGGCGGAAATCTTGTCACCATTAACAATCAAGCAGAGCAGGATTGGTTAGTCAGTACCTTTGGTGTTAATCAAACGCTGTGGATTGGTTTAACAGATGAGGTGACAGAAGGCACATTCAAGTGGGTGAGTGGTGAAATATCTACTTATACTAACTGGCTTCCCGGTGAACCAAATAATGGCTGGGATGGAGAAGATTATGTAGAAATGAATTTTGGTTCTCCTGGTAAGTGGAATGATTCTTCGAGTAACCAATTCCGCAGAGGCATTGTTGAAATCACATCTCCCACTTATACCCCTATCGAATCAACTGGCAACACCAAACTAGTTAAAGATATAACAGATAAATACTTTACCCAAATAGGGACAAATACCCCAATCGCTATCAAAAACGGTGGACAACAAATCTTCCAAAATATTTACCCCGGATGGCAAACCCTAGCAGCGGAAACTGTAAATGGTGAAAACCAAGTTCTCTGGAAAAATACTGCTGGAAACTATCTGCATATTTGGCGTTTAGATAATAACTGGAATCGTGTTTCTTCTGAAGGACAATTTGCATTAAATTCTGCGGCAGCTTTCACTCAAGAAACTAATTTTGGCATAGATACCAATGGTGATGGTATTATTGGCAGTCCTTACACCACAATTGAATCATCAGGTAACACTAAATTAGTCAAAGATACCGCCAATAAGTTCTTTGCCCAAGTGGGAGAAGGTATCCCAACTGCTATTAACAATGGTGGACAACAAATCTTCCAAAATATTTACGCAGGATGGCAAACCCTAGCAGCGGAAACCGTCAATGGCGTTAATCAAGTTCTTTGGAAAAACATTTCTGGAAACTTCCTGCATATCTGGAATTTAGATAATAACTGGAATTGGGTTTCTTCTGAAGGACAATACGCATTCAATTCTGCGGCGGCTTTCACTCAAGAGACTAATTTCGGCATAGACGCTAATAGTGATGGTGTGATTGGTAGTCCTGCTGGCAATCCTTACATTCTCATTGAATCATCAGGTAACACTAAATTAGTCAAAGATACCGCCAACAAATTCTTTGCTCAGGTGGGGCAAGCTATCCCAACTGCTATTAAAAATGGTGGAGTACAAATCTTCCAAGATGTCTACGCAGGATGGCAAACCCTAGCAGCGGAAACCGTCAATGGCGTTAATCAAGTTCTTTGGAAAAACATTTCTGGAAACTTCCTGCATATCTGGAATTTAGATAATAACTGGAATTGGGTTTCTTCTGAAGGACAATACGCATTCAATTCTGCGGCGGCTTTCACTCAAGAGACTAATTTCGGCATAGACGCTAATAGTGATGGTGCTATTGGCAATCCCTCTAGTCTGACTTTGACAGGTACTAGTGGTAATGACTTCCTCGTCGGTGGTACAAATAATGATGTTCTCACTGGTGCGGGTGGTAAAGATACCTTGACTGGTGGTTTAGGCAGCGATAAATTTGTCTACCAAAATCTTACTGATTCTCTCCTAGCTAATTTTGATGTCATCACTGATTTCAACGCTACTCCAGGTAATGATTTGTTCCGTGTTTCTACGGCATTAGCTGGATTTGTGGATGTGGGAGCAGTTAATACTCTAGATGCTGCTGGTATTGGGGCAAAATTAGCAGCCTTTGGTTCAAATTACGCTGCTCAATTCAGTTTCGGGCAAAAAACCTTTGTGGCTATTAATGACGCAACCGCAGGGTTTAATGCTGCTAATGATGCCATCATTGAAGTCACAGGATTAACAGGAACATTGAATGTTAATAATTTTGTGATTGTTTAGGGGATATTCAGCAAACCATCCTGTAATTGATGCGATATGTGGGGGTTTAGCACTGCTAAACCCTTACATATATCGAAGTTAAGGTAATTCATGTTGATTTAACACTAAAATTAATAATATTGACAGGTTAACTATCACGTTTTCGTCAAATTGTCAATAGTAAATTTTTACTATCTCTCAAGTTAGATCATTTCTGAGCAAATTCATGGCTAAAATTGTTCAAGGAATAGCTATTAATTTTGTAAAGTTTTGTATCGGACTGGGAGATTGATTTCTGGAACTACTGTCAATAAAGGGTTTGAGACTAACATCTTTTTAAAGATCAAAAATTGACAATGGTAACCCAATTATGAAATTCTCCGAAATTATAGCAAATCGCGGAAAGTATTGCAACCTCGTTGATAAATAGAAAAAATTCTCAATTAATTATTAAGAAAATCTAAAGGCAAATTACTATAAGTTATAAATATCAAAAGTATTCTTAGTTTAGGATAATTTTAACTTATGATAAAGCGACGAAAACTGATATATCTGAGAAAGAACGCTGGGGATTAAACTATGAGCATATTATTGGATTATAGCGTTTGCAGTAGCGTCTCGTATCCCTTGCGAGAATTTCAGATCCCCGACTTCTTAGAGAAGTCGGGGATCTTATTGTTGAGCATAATACCGGGCATATCTCCCTTCTAAAGCTAATAATTCCTCATGATTTCCCGACTCCACAATTTGCCCTTTTTCCAACACCAAAATGCGATCGCACTTCCGCACCGTTGACAATCTATGGGCAATAATTAACACCGTGCGGTTTTCCATTAATCTTTCCAAAGCCTCTTGTACCAAAGCTTCTGATTCGGAATCTAAGGCAGATGTGGCTTCATCAAGGATCAAGATTTGCGGGTTGAGCAGGACTGCACGAGCGATCGCAATTCGCTGTCTTTGTCCCCCGGATAAATTCACACCTCGCTCTCCCACCCAAGTATGATAACCTTCCGGTAATTGCTGAATAAATTGATCAGCATTAGCAATTTTAGCCGCTGATTCCACTGCGTTAATATCAAAAATATTTTGTCCAAAAGCGATATTTTGGGCAATAGTTCCCGAAAACATAATTGTTTCCTGGGGAACAATCCCAATCTGTTTTCTTAAACTATTTAAAGTCACATCTCGAATATTGACACCATCTATGAAAATTTCACCAAATTCAGGATCATAAAATCGAGGTAATAGATTCACAAAAGTAGTTTTACCAGCCCCAGAAGCACCAACCAAGGCAATGGCTTGACCTGGCATTACTAATAAACTAATATTATTTAATACAGGTTCTCCTGATTTATAGGCAAAAGTAATATGGCAATATTCAACTTTACCATTAACAGCAGGTAGGGTAATAGCATTGGGTTTTTCTAACACCGTTGGTTGAATTGCTAATAACTCAAAAACCCGATCAATTGATGCCTCACCTTGTTTAAATTCATTATAATTATTGGTAGTATGTCCAATAGGATCAATTAACAAAGCTGCTGCTGTTAAATAACTAAAAAATTCACCGACAGTTAAATTACGTTGAGATATTTGCCAAGTTCCTACCATTAACAAAGATAACGCACTCACAGCTTCTAAAAATCCCACAATGGGAATTTGAATCGCTTTTAATCTTTCGACTGAATATTTAGCTTTAAAACTGCGTTCTGCCTCATGACTAAATCTATCAATTTCGTATTTTTCGGCTGCAAAAGCTTGAATCAATCGAATCCCGCTAAAAACTTCCGTTAAAATAGCTGATAAATCAGAAATACGACTTTGACTTTTGAGAGAATATTTCCGTAAACGTTCCCCAAACCAACCAATTAAAATTCCCATAATTGGAGCAACAATTACCGTCGCTAAGGTAAGTTGCCAATTCAAATAAATCATGTAAATGGGAATAGCAATTAATTGCAAAACACAGGGAGTAAAATCATGAAAAAGTTTATTAATAACTTCTCCCACCCTGTCAACATCTTCCGTGAGACGATAAGATAAATCTCCAGCTTTAGCAGTTTCAAAATAGCTGAGATTGAGTTTTTGTAAATGAGTATAAACCTGTTGCCGGAGATAAAAAGCGATTCTTAACGCTGCCTTAGCCATGTATAAATCTTGTACAGACTGAAAAAAGCCGCGCACAAGAAAAATAGCAGCACTGATTCCGGCTAATTGAGCGATCGCTAATACATTACCATTCCCGAAGGGAACAGCCAACTTACCCGCGACATTAATCAGGGTTAAAGTTGCCAGTACATATCCCAAAATCCCGACAAAACCCTTAGCAATAGGTTGCCATTGGGTGCGGATATAGGGTAAAAGTTGCCAATAATTAGAACGTGTTTTCAAGTTGTCACATCCACAAAAAATATTTTCCTTTGTTTGACGCTACCAGCTTTTGGTCATATTTGGGAATAGGGATGGGTAAACTGTCATCAAAACAAAGCATTTGATCATTTATTAGCTCTATTTTCTTTAATTACATGAATAACAGATGGTAATAAAGAAACAACAACAATTAAGCCAATTATTGCTAAAAGATACTTATCTAACTGTTCCGCTGGCAAAGTTTTTCCCAGGAAAAATCCTAACAAAGTAATTCCAAATGTCCAAACAAAACCACCAATTAAGTTATAAGACATAAAAGACCGATAGTGCATAGCCCCAATACCTGCTACAATCGGCGCAAAAGTCCTCACAATTGGCATAAATCTAGCTAAGACAATTGTTTTTTTACCATGCTTTTCATAAAAATCTTGAGTTTTCACAATATGTTTTTTACGAAATAACCAAGAATCATCCTTCTCAAATAATTTTCTGCCAAATTTATGCCCTGTAAAATACCCGACATTATCACCTAATACAGCACAAAAAAACGCACCAAAAATCAGTACCCAAATATTTAGCAAGTTTTGAGAAGCAACAAATCCAGCCGTAAATAGTAAACTATCACCAGGGAGAAAAAACCCAATCAATAAACCAGATTCAGCAAAGATAATTCCCCATACTCCAAAATAACCCAGCGATTTAATTAATTCCGGTAAATTAAAGTGCATAAAATCCGATTTGCTTAAGAAGTTGCATTCAACATTTTAACGTTCATAAATTATAAAAATACCAAATAATATTAAGTTTAGATAAAATTATTTTATATTCAAGAGATATTGGGGTAAAGGCGAAAAATGGCAAGATATTTAAAAGTGTTGAGATTATTTTGGAGTGCTGCCATTGCGGCAGAAATGGAATATCGTATTAATTTTATCATTTCTGCTTTCAGTAGCTTAGGTAATTTAGTAGGTAGTATCTTTGGTTTGTTCCTATTTTACCGCACAGGCTACACTTTTACGGGCTGGTCATGGGACGCAGCTTTAGTAGTCTTAGGAATTTTCACCCTATTACAAGGCTTTTCGGCTACCTTCCTCGCTCCCAACTTAAATCGGATTGTGCGTCATGTTCAAGAAGGGACTTTAGACTTTGTATTATTAAAACCTATTCGTAGTCAGTTTTGGTTATCTATTCATACCCTTTCCCTCTGGGGAATACCAGATTTAATCTTAGGTTTGCTCATCATTGGCTACGCTGGTACAAAACTTAACTTAGGAATTGACAAATACTTACTGACTATTTTTCCCTTGGCTTGCGGTTTAGTCATTCTTTACAGCCTGTGGTTTATCCTCAGCGCAACAAGTATTTGGTTTGTTAAAATATACAACGTCACAGAAGTATTAAGAGGGTTTCTAGATGCTGGAAGATATCCAATTACAGCCTATCCGGCGGCTTATCGCTTCTTCTTTACCTTTATAGTTCCAGTAACTTTTTTAACTACAGTTCCAGCCCAGTCTCTGTTAGGTCAAATTCAGTTTACCTGGTGGCTAGGTGCGGGATTTTTAGCAATTGTCTTATTCTTTATTTCTACTCAGTTTTGGCGGTTTGCCCTCCGTTTTTATACCAGTGCTTCCAGTTGATTATACAGCAGGAGTGAGCAGGCAAAAATTAAGATCCCCGACTTCTGCTGTCATCATCTCCAGAAATTGTGATTTGTCCTGAGAAGTCGGGGATTTGGGAAACCTAACGATTACAAGATATCTGGATTTTCACCCAATTCTCGTAATCTGGCAGCCAACCTATCTGCTTTTGCCTTAGCCTCCTCCTCTCGTGATTTAGCTGCCTCTGCTTGAGATTTAGCTGCCTCTGCTTGCGATTTAGCTGCTTCCTCTGGTAATAGAACTAGATTACCAGCAGCATCATAAAACCGCGCCCAAATAGCAGTTTCCCTTTCTACCCTTCCTTCCCAAGTTCCCAACCATAAACCTAAACGTCTACTCCATAACCAACCATGTTCATTGGGGATTAACGGCTGGTACTTTTGATTATCATCTAAATGCCATCCTTGTAAAGAACGAGGATTAAATGGATCATAGACAAAATAATCCGAGGTACGAAAAGTCTGTTCATAAAGGTCTTTTTTAATACCTTTATCTATTGCTGCTGTAGAAGGTGACATTAATTCCACAATTACATCAGGATAGCGACCATTCTCGTCCCAAACCACCCAACCTTGTCGAGTGTTAGTACCATCAATATTGAGAACAGCAAAGAAATCGGGACCGCGAAAATCACGATTACGAACCTGGGTGCTGCTGTAATAAATAAACATATTGCCCCCAGTAAAATAATCATTGCGATCGCACCAAAGCTGCTGCAATGATCGGATAAGGACATTCATTCCAGTCCGATGTCTATATGATTCCAAGGGTTCACCATCATCAAATATTAAGTCTGTTGGTGGGTCATGGGTTTCACCATCGTCAAACACATAATAAGTGGATGAGTCATGGACTTCCCTGTCCACAATGGCTAGATTCTTTTCGGTAGTCATGAGTGATTATCGCCTTTTTCATCAAGCCTAAACTTCTATAATAATCTGCCCAGAGCTTTCTAAAAGCCTTTGACTATAGCGGTAATTGCTTAAAAGTTATCAAAATTTCCGATTTTATCCAGTAAAATTACAGACAAGCGTATATTATATAGTTGGTCAACTCCTTAAAAGACTTCACAGGTGCAAAATGAGTTCAGAATCTAATGTTAAATTCACAATTACTCTTGCCAATCCAGATTTAGATGCAGAGGAGCAGGAACGGGAAACACGGAATCTGCTGCGAGACATTAATGACTTAGATGTGGAAAGTGCTGGACTTGTAGAAGTGGCAGAAGTACCAGAAGGAGGTAAATCTGTTGGTGGTTTTTTGGTCGGAGCTTTGCAAGCTGAGGTCACTATTAGTAATTGTTATAAATTGTTGGCATGGTTGGGCGGCTTGCGTAACAAAACTATTGAATTGGAAATTGAAGTCAACGGAAAAAAGGTGAAAGTGAAAGCCAATGGTCAGAAAGAACTAACAGCAGCACTGGAATTAGCACAAAAATTTATCGCAGGTAACTAAGAAAGAAATCACACAATATAAGGGAAGGATAGCAAGATGGCGAAAGTAGCATTGCTAATAGGAGTTAGTGAGTATGAGCCTGGACTGAACTCATTACCAGCAGCGACAAAAGATGTTGAAGCCATGCGGCAAGTTTTGGAAAACCCAGACATTGGCGGTTTTGATGAGGTCAAAGTGCTGGTAAATCCTCCACGACAAGAAATGGAAGTAGCCATCGAAATATTGTTTGATAATTGTCAAAAAAATGACCTCTTGCTACTATTTTTCTCTGGTCATGGCATCAAAGATGAAGAAGGTAGGCTTTACTTTGCTGCTCGTAACACCCGCAAAAATGACAACGGAGTATTAGTTAAGGCAACAACAGTACCAGCTACCTCTGTCCATGAGGTCATGAGCAATAGCCGCTCTAAACACGAGGTGGTGATTCTCGATTGTTGCTTTAGTGGCGCGTTTGCTGAGGGGATGTCAGCGAGAGATGATGGTTTTGTAGATATCAGAAATCAATTGGGTGGAGAAGGGAGGGCTGTTCTCACTTCTTCAACTTCAACCCAATATTCTTTTGAAGAAGAAGGGGCAGATACCTCAATTTACACTCGCTACATAGTTGAAGGGCTGGAAACTGGTGCAGCAGACAGGGATGAAAATGGTGTTATTTCCGTTGATGAATTGCATGAATACGCCAAAAGTAAGGTTCAAGAAGCCACTCCAGCCATGAACCCAGAAATATATGCCATCAGAGAAGGCTATAAAATCAACCTTGCTAATGTGCCTAATGATGATCCTAAGCTCAAATATTACAGAGAAGTTGCATATTGGGTAAAGCGTGGTAACGATGAAATCCCCTTGATTGGTCGTACTACATTGGATGCGCTACGAGATAGGCTGACACTAACATCTGAGGATGCTGCTGAAATTGAAGCTAAGGTTTTAGGTCCTATCGAAATCCACAAGAAAAAGTCGCAGCGATATGAGGAGGCATTCAGTAATGAGATTAAATCTGGGTTTACTCTGAGTGATCAAACTCGCACTGATTTGAAACGTCTTCAGCAAGCGTTAGGACTCAGAGATGAAGATATAGCCCTAATTGAAGCCCCCATAATTGACAAACAGCTATCTTCTGGCACCTTTCTGCCACCGCCACCGCCCCCACCTCAAAATAGTAATTTTAAATACTTAGGAGCTTGTATTATCGGAGTAGTTATTGGCGGTATTGTAGTTCATTTTATACCCATTCCCAAACCGCAAGTTCCAGTTCAGCCTACACCAATCTCCTGTGATAAAGAGACATATAACTTGAATAACAGAATTAGTTTAGGTGAAAAAATTCTCTTAACACAAGATAAAAACCCAGATAAAGAAGCTGGAGTTAAAGCATTTTTAGATGGTGATTGTAAAACTGCTATTGAGAAGTTCGAGAGATATCGCACCGCTAAACCAACAGACCCAGAAGCATTGATTTATCTGAACAATGCTAAAGCTCGTGAGAATAGAAATCGGCTCAAAATTGCTGTCAGCGTACCCATTGGTACTGAAAAGGGTATAGCGGAAGAAATGCTACGCGGTGTGGCACAGGCACAAAATGAGGTGAATAATAAGGGTGGTATCAATAATAAAGCTTTATTAGAAGTAGTAATTGCTAATGATGATAATGATGCGAAGATTGCTCCACAAATTGCTAGTGATTTTGTCAAGGATAAGAGTATTTTGGCTGTAGTGGGACATAATTCTAGTCGTGCTTCTAAACCCGCATCCGCAGTATATCAACAATCAGGGTTAGTAATGATATCTCCTACTAGTTATGCCGAAGATCTGACTAGTACCACTACATATATCTTTCGCACTGCTCCTGGCATTAAAACGATAGCAAAGAGCATTTCTGATTATGCAATTAACAAGATGAAGAAAACTAACTTTCTCATCTGTACTGATCAAAATCCAGATAACATCTCGTTTAAGAACAATTTTACCAACGTGGTAGGACTTCCTCGGGTTAACCGCACAGAATGCGATATTTCTGCCCCTGCATTTGACCCTAACGCAGTCATTTCTGAAGCTAAAAATAGTGGTGCGGATGCTTTGGTATTAGCTCTATACATAAATAAAAGTAGGGACACAGAAAGGAGAGGTAGAGCATTGGTAAAAGCTAATAATTTCCAGTTAAGTTTATTTAGCACTTCTGCTGTGGTTACAAAAGAAAGTTTAGAGGAAGGGAAAGACATTAATGGTCTAATAACTTCTCTACCTTGGCATTCCACAGCATTTCCTGGTAATCCCTTTGTGAAAAATGCTAATCAATTGTGGAAAGCCCCAGTAAACTGGCGAACTGCAACATCCTATGATGCAACTAAAGCGATTATTTTAGGTTTGCAAAAAAGCAGTACCCGTTACGAACTACAACAGACGCTGAGTGATCCGAAATTTTCAGTTGATGGTGCAACTGGACAAATTCAGTTTTCATCAGGTAATCGTAAATCTGGATATGATCCTAGTTTCCTGATCAAAGTTCAACAAAAACCTGGAACTGATAAATACGAGTTTGTGCCAATTCCTTAATTTTACAACTTTACTAAATAGCGATTATACTAAACACGGGTGAGATTTAAACTTTTGCCAAATGACAAAGAACCCAGATGTGTAGGGGTTTAGCAGTGCTAAACCCCTACGTTTAGAATCAAACAATCAAGCCGTTTTGAGTATACAAATTATCCTTAACCCAACTCCTAAAACTCCGCATAGCCTGACTTCTCCCAATAGTCAAACACTGCCGTACATACTCATTAACTAATTCAATAATAGGAATATTAGGAAAATTAGGACTAGATTGAGATTTTACATATTTCCCTTCTTGTAACAAGAAAATCTCCAAACCTTGTTGTTGATATAGCCAAAATTCAGGAACTCCCAAAATCTCATAATTCTCAAATCGAGTCCGAGAAGTAATATCAATTTCAATAGCTAAATCTGGTGGTGGCTCTATATTTAAATCAATGCGATTTTTGCCAATTACAGCAGCTTGATTTTGAATATAAAAACTCGTATCCGGTTCTACAGCTTGCTGCATTCGCTTATTTTTAAGTGTTGTCGAACCAAAAGGCTCAAAATCAATTTGGAGTATTTCCAACAAAATTTTGACTAAATCACCAAGAAGTTCTTTATCTTTTTCATGTTCAGGTAAAGGAACCATAATTTCTAACCAACCATCACTATAAGAAATACGTGCAGCACGTTTTTCTCCCATTTCCTCCAAAATCTTTTCTAACTGCTGCCAACTAATATCCTTGAGTAACATTTGTTGACCAGGGTTGACAATAATTTGTTGCAGTTCTAAAAGCATATCACCTCAGAGATTGTCAAATTTTTGAGAGTTACCTTTCTTTATAATACGATCACTCACCCCTAAAATTGGTATTTTCGCTAAAATCAACATCTAAGGATTGTTGAACAGGAGAAACCAGGCGTGCCTACACTCGGTGTAAATATTGACCATATCGCTACCATTCGCCAAGCACGGCGCACAGTAGAACCAGATCCCATAGCAGCGGCAATTCTCGCAGAACTAGCGGGTGCAGATGGCATTACAGCCCATTTGCGCGAAGATAGAAGACATATTCAAGATAGAGACGTGCGACTATTGCGGGAAACGGTGAGAACCCACTTAAACCTAGAAATGGCAGCAACCGCAGAAATGTTAGCCATAGCCCTAGATATCAAACCCGATTATGTTACCTTAGTACCGGAAAAGCGGGAAGAAGTAACCACAGAAGGTGGTTTAAATATTGTCGGACAAATTGCTAGAATAGGAGAGATAGTTGATAAGTTGCAAAATGCTGGCATTCCCGTAAGTTTGTTTATTGATGCCGAACCACCACAAATTGAGGCATCTGTCAAGGTAAAAGCCAAATTTATTGAACTGCATACAGGACAATATGCGGAAGCCAAAGACGAAACAACTCGCCAAAAAGAACTAGCTTTATTAGCCCAAGGCTGTGAACAAGCCATTAAAGCAGGTTTACGGGTGAATGCCGGTCATGGACTCACATACTGGAACGTTTACCCCATTGCTGCACTTCCAGGCATGGAAGAACTAAACATCGGTCATACTATCATTAGTCGGGCAGCTTTAGTAGGTATTGAAAGAGCAGTTCGAGAAATGAAAGAAGCAATGCGGGGTAATTGGTAATTGGTGATTGGTAATTGGTAATTGGTAATTGGTAATTGGTAATTGGTAATTGGTAATTGGTGATTGGTGATTGGTGATTGGTGATTGGTGATTGGTAATTGGTAGTTGGTAGTTGGTAGTTGGTAATTGGGAAATATATTCCCCCTACCTTTTGCCTCTTTGGACTAGTAGTTCGTCAAATTTATTTTGACGGGTAATGATCGGAAAAAACTTCTGTTCTTCCATCCCCCACATCCCCCACATCCCCCACCTCCCTGCTTGACAGACTACTAGAGGGGTTGTACCTGCGTAATTCCAGAAAATTAGAGTCACATTTGGAAACTTCAACCTACTATGAATTCTCAACAGTCTAACAAATTGCCACTATGGGTACAAGATAGAGACAAGGTAATTGCAGCCAGCACTGATGCTCAATGGCGCAATCAAAAACCCCCTGACTATAGCCGTTCTCAGCAAAACCTAGCAAAAGAGAGTATCCACCATCATCTCGAAGGTACACTAGAAGCTATAGTTGAAAATCTGGTGAGAACCTTTGAAATGGAAGTGTCATGGAAAACTAACCCCCAACAGTGGTTATCTATCGTCAATGACAAATTCCGGGTAACAAGCAATGGTGGTCAAGAATACACCGCTGCCGAATTAGGTAAATCAGGTACTTATAATTTATTTATGGCTGATTCTGAACATTACAAAGCTTCAGAGGAAAGTTTTGAATCATCCCATGATATCTTTCATAGTACCTTTCCTCAAGGATTTCCCTGGGAAGTATTGGCGGTTTATTCTGGTCCTCCCAATGTTACATTTAAATGGCGACACTGGGGACATTTTCAGGGTAAGTATAAAGATTATGCACCCACAGGGAAAACAGTTGAAATTATCGGTATGAGTGTTGCTCATGTCACCGAAGATTTAAAAATTGTTTCCTTAGAACACTATTTTGATAATGCCCTATTTTTAGAAAGCCTGACAGCAGGTGGCAAACTAGAAAATAGTGAAAATAAGAGCGGTGGTTGTCCTTTTGGTTCTTGGTTTCAGGGATTGAAGAAAAGTTAATCGCTCAGGGTACAGATTCAACACTGCGCCCTAAAATTATAGCAGATCCCCGACTTCTGTTTTCATGATGTTAATAAATGATGAATTAATACTAGAAGTCGGGCATATTACCACAGTAACCTAAAATTATAGATTAGTCAGCAAGCAAAGAAAATGCAAACATACTATTACGTTTTGGCCAGTCAACACTTTCTTATGGAACAAGAACCGATAGACGAAGTTCTCAAAGAACGGACTCGTAACTATCATGAACAAGAAAAAGAAATTGATTTTTGGTTAGTTAAGCAACCCGCTTTTTTAGAAACACCAAAAATGGCAGATATTAAAAAGAAATGTCCCCAACCTGCGGCAGCCATTATTTCCACCAATTCGCAATTTATAACTTGGCTAAAACTGCGGTTAGAGTATGTGATTACTGGAGAATTCTCCGCCCCTAGCGACACTATACCAAATCCATTAGCATCCCTTACCACAGCTTCTTAATAGGGAACAGAGAACGGGGAACGGGGAATATATAAGAATTTCACCTCTTCCCCAATTACCAATTACCAATTACCAATTACCAATTACCAATTACCAATTACCAATTACCAATTACCAATTACCAATTACCAATTACCAATTACCAATTACCAATTACCAATTACCAATTACCAATTACCAATTACCAATTACCAATTACCAATTTATGCAAATATTAACAATCTTACCAAGTGCCTTATTACTAGCAGTTACTCCCTTAATTAGCAATATCAATCCTGTTATTGCTCAACAAAATCTTACTAATTGTCAACCACCAAATGCGGGAGAATATTTATTATTAGTAGTAAGTCCCACAACTGAAAATCAAAAGCAGTTGCGTAGTGCATTACCGACTGAATTAAAAACAGTTACTTGCAAATATAATAATCAAACAGTAACGCGAATTGGTGGGTTTAAAAATATTGATGATGCCAATCGCTGGGCAAGGTATATTCAGAATATAGTTGGTTTATCTGCCATTATCACCACTCGCGCTACCCAACAAGCACCTCAACAAGCACCTCAACAAGTACCACAAACAACTCCAAAATTACCAACTTCAAAAATCACCTATAACCCCAAAATATTAGGGGAAGGTTATGCAATTCTGGTTGATTATTTTAACCGTCCAGAAATGGTTAGTAGCCTGCAAAAATCCGTAGGAGGTGATGTGGGTTTTGTCTCCTATGGACAACGCCCTTACCTGTTGGCAGTTTATACTACCAATCAAAAGGAAGCATACAATACATTAAAAAAACTTAGCGAAAGTGGATTTGTAGCTATCTTAGCTGATGGTCGGAAAGTAGTTTTACTCCGCTCAATTGTCCGTTGATAATTAGTTAGAGGAGAGTTTAAAATTATCCTACGACGATATGGCGGTATGATTTACTTTTTGCGTAAGATGTTTACTAAATTAATGACAGCGAATTTTTCGTAATTAGTAAATAACCTGCAATGCTAGTACCGACAATATTTGGCAACCAAACCCAACCATATAAGATATTTTCTGATACAACCAAAATACCTGTAATTAGTTGAAATGTATCGTACAGTAGGATGATACCCAAAGTCAAGGCAAAGCTGTTATATTTGGTTCTTGTTTTTAAGTTAATGCCTATGGCTGAACCTAAAAAGGCAAATACAGTGGAGGAAATAGCTGAGGCAAAGCGTTTTTGAATGTGAACTTGTAGTTTGAGAAAATTTTGGTGATCGCCCGCTGTTTCCAAAATTGACAATTGCTGATAAGCTTGATATAGACTCATTTCTCTATGATCAAGTTTTTCTCTATCTGCCTTAAATTGTGAAGATATATTCGGTAAATATAAAGATATTTTATGAAATTTTAGATTTTTTCCATAAGAACCATTGGTATTAATAATAGTTTTATTACCATCATAAAAATAGCAATATTCTTCACTATGGCATTCTGCAAATTTAGAATTAATAATCATCTTTAATCTTTCATTATCTCTAATTAATAAGACTACAGATTTCATTTTTCTTTCGGTTAATTCTTTTGCATAAAATAGGTATTTAAGATATTTACTTTTAGAAACTATATCATCTGTGTTATTTTGGGATATTTGAACATAAAATATATCATGGATTCTGATGTTTTCTCTACTAATATTTAGATGTTTTTCTAGAGTAATTGCTGCTTTGTAGTTAGCTGGAGGAACAACTACTTCATTCAAGATTAACATCAAAATTGTTAATAATAAACCTATCATTACCGCAGGATATACTAATCTGTATAAACTAAGCCCGCAGTTTTGTAAAGCAATAATTTCAGTATTTCTTGATAGCTGCTGATAGGTAAAAATAGTTGCCATTAAAGTGGCAATAGGTAGGGAATAAATAATAAATTCTGGTAATTTCAGGATATGAAGATATATAAGAACATCAAAAGATAACCTTTTCTCTATCAAAAATCTAAATTGTTCAAAGGAAATACCAATTGATTCCGCAACCACAGTAACAATGACAATACTAAATAATAAAGGGGTTATTAATTGAGAGACTAAATAGCGTTCTAGTAATGATATTTGAGTAAAAATATTGATTTTCTTCATTTATCATTTTTTGGGTTTTATATGATGTATAAGCGGACAATATGTCCGCCTTCTTTATGTAACAGAGTATTAATTAGTTAAAAATTCTCAGGTTTTGCCTTAACTGTTAATGAAAATGACCGCTGCTTGTGCTGCTTCCGAAACTTCAGTCAAGCACCTGGCTTGTGAACGACTACCAACATTAAAGATGTTTCTACACTGTTCTCTTAGCTCTAATCGTACCCTACCAATATCAGCAGCAGTTGTAGTCTTATCCAAGGTTGCCGAATAACCTAATGAAGGAACATTAATAGTTAAGGTCTTTGGGTTAGTATCACTAGATGTATTACCAGATGTATCACTAGATGTATTACTAGATGTACCCCCACCACAGGAAGTTACTGTTAAACCAGTGAGTATAATTCCCACTAGCTTGCGGGTAGAAAAAATCGTTGTCATAACTTTAACACCTGAATTGCACTAATTAAATTTTTACATAAGATTCTAATTTACACAAGATTTGCCTGAAAATCTGATTATTACGTACGAGCAATATCCTTGTTTACTGACAACCGACTAATATACAGCCCGCGCTAACCAAGAAATAGCTACACCTAAAACTGAACCAGCGATAACTTGAACTGGTGTATGTCCTAATAATTCCTTGAGACGGTCTTGAAAAAAGTCCGGTTTTTCATGGAATAATTCATCAATCATTTGATTGAGAATTTTTGCTTGCTTGCCAGCAGCTTGACGCACTCCAGCGGCATCGTACATAACGATGATAGCAAAAACTGTAGCTAGAGCAAATTCTGGAGATGCCCAACCTAAAGTTTGGCCAACACCGTCTGCTAGGGCTGTTACTAGGGCTGAATGGGCGCTGGGCATACCTCCAGTAGTTACTAAAACACGCACGTTTAATTTACGATGTTTGACTAACTCAACGATAAGCTTTAATCCTTGAGCTACAAAACAAGCTACAAGCGCAACCAGCAGCACCCGGTTGTTAACAATTTCGCCTATGTCCTGCATGGTATTTTGGTGAAGTTAGTAAGTGTAAGCAGTGATTGTATGGAGGAAAAACGGCAGTAGAAGCCAAAATTTAGTTAAAATCCACAATTGGGCTTAGTTATTGCGGTTGATGATAAAGTGAGCGAGCGCTTGCAAAGGAATGGCTTTTTCACCATAGGATGCTAATTCAGCACAAGCTTGAGCAACCAGGTGTTGAGCTTTAGCGCGAGATTCTTCAATTCCCCACAGACTAGGATAGGTAACTTTCTGGGCTGTGAGGTCTTTACCAGCGGTTTTACCCAACTGCTCTTGGGTAGCAGTGATATCTAGAATATCATCAATGATTTGGAAAGCCAGACCAATATTTTGAGAATAACGAGTTAATTTTTGCACATCTTCAGCGGATGCACCAGCAATAATTCCCCCACAAACTACGCAAGCTTCTAACAGGGCTGCGGTTTTATGATTATGAATAAAATTCAGGGTTTCTAAGGAAATATCTGACTTACCTTCCGATTCCAAATCTACCACTTGACCACCGACTAAGCCAGCCGCACCCAAGGCTTTACCCAGGCGAATGATGACTTGTAAAACTCTATCCCTAGGTACATTTGTAGGAGTTTGGGCGGCTACGTGTTCAAAAGCTAAAGCCAATAAACCATCTCCTGCCAAAATAGCCACATCTTCACCATAAACTTTATGATTTGTGAGTTTACCGCGACGATAATCATCATTATCCATGGCGGGTAAATCATCATGAATCAAGGACATGGTATGAATCATTTCTACGGCACAAGCTGTAGCCATAGCCATTTCTATTGTGCCACCAATCATGTCAGCAGTCGCAAGACAGAGAATAGGACGAACTCGTTTACCTCCAGCTAAGAGAGAATAGCGCATAGCTTCATAAATCTTTTCTGGATAAACGACGGTAATGGAATTATCCAAAGCTTGTTCGCAAAGCTGTTGTCGTTGTTTGAGATAGGTAGCGAGGTTAAAACTAGCCGACTCTGATTTTTTTGGGGTTTCCAATCTTTTATCCGTTGCTACCATGCTTTGTATTCCTCTTGACTGTTCAAAATATTGGGCTGTTTGTGATCTGTGTACCAATTTTACGGGGCTTTGGGGCGGAAACACTCACGGTTTTGGTGAGTAATCATGAATATTCATAAAAATTATTTCTCAGTTGCCTGTGGTTTGTAAATAGCTAGAAACAGTATTTTGCAATAACATGGCTACTGTCATTGGACCGATACCACCAGGAACAGGAGTAATATATTCTGCCACATTAGCGATCGCTTCAAACTGAACATCACCAACTAACCGACTTTTACCATTGCTATCTGTAACCCGATTTATTCCCACATCTACCACAACTGCGCCCGGTTTTACCATCTGGGCATTAATCATTCCCGGAATCCCGGTGGCAGCAATGAGAATATCAGCATCTTTGGTAATATCTTGTAAATCCTGGGTTTTGGAATGGGCAATTGTGACTGTGGCATTAGCTGCTAATAACATCAAAGCCATCGGTTTCCCTACTAAAATACTCCGTCCTACGACTACGGCTTTTTTGCCCTGTAAAGGAATTCTATATTCTGCTAACAATCGCATCACACCGGCAGGAGTACAACTCCGTAAACCGGTTTCACCTCGTACCAGTCTTCCTAAGTTCACAGGGTGGAGTCCGTCAGCGTCTTTATCCGGGGCAATTTGATGTAGTAGACTGACAGCATCTAAATGATTGGGAAGGGGTAGCTGGACTAAAATCCCATCTACTTGATCATCTGCGTTGAGTTGGGCAATTACTTCCTCTAGTTCGGTTTGGCTGGTTTGGGTGGGAAAGTGTTTACCAAAAGAGGTAATTCCGACTTTGGCACAGGATTTTTCTTTGTTGCGAACATAAGCGGCTGATGCGGGGTTGTCTCCCACCATTAATACCGCTAATCCAGGCGATCGCCCAATTTTACCTTGTAATTTGCTAATTGTCTCACTAAGTTCTTGCTGAATTTTATCGGCTAATGCTTTACCATCAAGGATTTTCGCAGTTTGTTTCATAAGGGAATAGGTGACAGGTGACAGAGAATTGTTTCTTATTTAGTGCTTACGCACAAATCACGGAATAACGATAGCGAAGCGTGGCGTTAGCCATACCACAGAGTCACAGAGGACACGGAGAAATGAGGGTTTCAGAGATATTTTCCGTAAGTCCTGTTATTTTTGTCTGTTCTGCACTTTCGTCCCTTCATTTTCTCATTTTCCCAGTCCCCCTAAAATTTAATTTTTAAAGTACAATACTTACTCACCAATTTTCATGACGCAAGTTGCGTGAATATAAGCTAAATCGCATACCCCAACCAGCTATCCATCGTGCAAGATACCGACTCTATGAATGACATTGCTGCTGCACTCCAACAGCCAGCAGATTTAGACTTTGCATTACCTGATCCAGAAGATGAACAAATTCCTGAGTCCGACTTTTTACAACAACTTGATGTAGCATGGCAGGTATGCGATCGCTTTGATTTACAAACAGAAATTTGGCGTGGTCGCATTTTACGCGCTATCCGTGACCGTGAGAAAAAAGGCGGAGATGGACGCGGTGCGGGTTTTCTTAAATGGCTCAAAGAACGCGAAATCAGCAAAACCCAGGCATACAGTTGGATTCAATTAGCCAATAGTGCTGATACCTTGATATCAGATGGCAAACTGAACCCAGACACGGTTAATAACTTTAGTAAACGGGCATTTGTAGAAACCGCCAAAGCGTCTCCAGAAGTACAACAGATGGTCAGTGAAGCTGCGGAGAAAGGCGATCGCATTACCCGCAGAGAAGTCCGTCAACTCAGTGACGAATGGACAGCCATGTCCTCCGATTTATTACCAGAAGAAGTTAGGGAAAAAGCCGCAGATAACAGTCTGCCACCGCGCTACATTGCCCCTCTGGTCAAGGAAATGGAAAAACTGCCCGAATTGCACCAAAAGGCATTACAAAGGGATATAGCCGCCAATCCTGATGTTGATACTGTTAAACAAGCTACCTCAGAAGCCCGACAATTAGCCAAATATCTCAAATCTGCTGCCCAAGTGCAAGCGTTAATAGCGGAAGATGTAGATATTGAAACTGCCTTAGAAGAAGCCCAACGAGTCGGTTGTTTAAGTATTGCTGCTGACTTGGTAAATCAAGCATCACAAATTGAACAAACCATTGGCAAATTGTATATGACCTGGAAAAAAATTAGTAGTTTAGCGGACAGGTTATATGTGGATACTGGTGCAAGTACGCCCAATTTGCGATCGCTCCTCACCTGCATAGAACCTCTAGGAGGGGAAATCATGGAACTGCAATTAAGCGGTACAACAGAACATACCATTAGATTACAGATTCAGGAAACGAGTTAAGTAATTGGTAATTGGTAATTGGTAATTGGTGATTGGTGATTGGTAATGGGTAATTGGTAATTGGTAATTGGTAATTGGTAATTGGTAATTGGTAATTGGTGATTGGTAATTGGTGATTGGTAATTGGTGATTGGTAATTAGTCAAACTCTTTCCCAGTCCCCAACTTCCCCAACTTCCCCAACTTCCCCAACTTCCCCAACTTCCCCAACTTCCCCAACTTCCCCAACTTCCCCAATCTCACGGTGCTAATTCTTCCATTTTCTTCGCCAGTTCTACATCCAAATTGCTGATAGCATTACCGATGTCGTGGGTAATAAGATTTACCTGGACTGTACTGTAAACATTAAACCATTCCGGGTGATGTCCAAGTTTTTCCGCGTGAACACCCACACTAACCATCCAACCTAACGCAGTTGCAAAGGAGCTAAATTTATATTCTTTGTATAATTTGCCTTCTTTAATTTGCCATCCTGGTAAACTATTGAGGGCTAATTTTAGTTCTGCTTCGCTGAGTTTTTGTGCTGCCATTTTCCTAACCTACATAGAGATTTATAAATACTGATTCTACCTAATTATCATCTTTTTCTATTTTTCCGCTTCCATCTTTTGACGAGTATATTTAGATAACGGAAATTTAAATAACGGCGATACTTTTGCACTACTTCTTTCCCCACCAACAGCGTACCTGGCCAAAATAGAACTTCAGCCAAAACTAATAACGCTGGAACTAATATAGCTTTTTGGGCGAGAGAAATTGGCAAAAATGGCACTATCACAGCGATCGCCAACCATGGTAAAAATGAAATGATAATTAACACTAAACCCAACTTTTGCATATTTTCTGATGATGACGGAATCTGAGTTTAGTATTTTTGTATGTTTAGCTGGAGTGGTTTAACTCACATTGTAGGTTTTTATTTCACGCAAAAAATGATTTGTTTCATTTGCATAAAATCTCTGAGTAATGAAATGATAGAGTTATAATTGAGTAGTGATACTGAATATGCTATTTACCTGTAATTTCAGACAACTTAGAGAAGGGGAATCAGTGGATGTACAAGATTTATTTGGCTATGATTACAACTATTTTTAGTTTAGTTAGTGCTCCTGTCTATGCCGCAAATCCTGCACATATTGAGCAGCTATTAAAGACAAAAAAGTGTGTTAAATGTGACTTGTCAGGAGCCGAATTGCTGGGGGTTAACCTATCAGAAGCCGAATTGTTAGGAGCAAACCTGTCAGGAGCTAACTTATCAAATGCTAACCTATCAGAAGCCCATCTAGGAAAAGCCGACCTGTCGAGAGCCAACTTGTCAAATGCCAACTTGTCAAGCGCCAACCTGTTAAACTCCAATCTATACAGAGCCAAGTTATATAACGCTAATCTTCAAGGAGCAAACCTTCAAGGGGCAATGATGCCTGATGGCACAATTCATCCTTAAAGATAGAGCAAAAATAATCAAAATCCTGATTCTGACAACTGAAACATTCAAAAATCAAGCTACACCATAACCAGTATAAGGACGTTTGTAGGGTGGTTGTAAACCAAAAACAATATCTTCTTTTCGTATTCCCATATTTACAAGTTCTTGAGCTAAATCTGATTCTGTCATGTTTTGTTGAATCCAGATTTTGTTATCTTTAATATCGAAATGAATGACGCTATGATAAACCCTTCTTAAATCATCCCAACCAACACGCATAAGTTGATAATGATCATGAGTAGTATCAAAAATTAGTTCATTATCTATTTCATCGTATTTGGGCTTAAATTTACCATGTTCTTTGAGGATGGTTTGAATACACTGACGATAATGTTCTATGTTGGCCATTGTATGATTAGCGCGTAAGTGTGCTGCATTTTATCAAAACCACAATCAGTAAATTCCTAGCTGACCAAGTATTTGCTTACAAATTCAAATGGAGTCAAACATTCAAACTCTCCTGTTTCTTCAGCCAAAATCCGAATTAACTTATGATTAGCTGAAACAAAACATTGAGAATGTCCTGCTTTTGCCGTCAAATAAACTCCTATATCTTCACGAGGAATAACTCCTGCTGATTCCATTTCTGCCTGAGCAAAATCATCAATTTGAACATAACAAATATTTAACTTTTGCCAAATTCGTCCAATAATTTCTCCTGCCCAGTCTTTATTCTTTAACCGTTTAGCAACTCTGGAAATTTGATCAATTAATTCATCAGAAATAACTACCTCAATTCCATCATTACCTTGAGTTTCCCAACCTAACCATTGCAGAATTTGACCTTCATAACTATTTAAATCCACTGCACCAATCAGATAAACATTAGTATCCAAAAAAATTAACTCAGGAACGGTTGTCATTTTATTTAATCTTACTTTTGTCGGCGTTCTAACGCTATTTCTTGTTTAACCTCTTGCACAAGATCAATAATTTTTTCCCTGGAATCATAGCCAGCTTCACTCAATGCCTGTTTTAATTCCTGTTCTAATTGTTTGGGTGGCATCAGATTAAGCTGTTGATATTCACTGATGTTTGTGAAAAATTCAGTGGTATCTGTTTCTGCAAATAGAATAATCACTCGCACTGAACTAGGTGAAGTGCCTTCAATTGGGTAATCTAAGGATAATTGACCTTGTTCATCAATTTTACCTGTGGTTTGGATTGCTTTCATAAAAGTTTTTAGTTTAATTCGATGACAATAAATATATTTTACCAAAGCTGTAAACTTTAAAAATATTATCCTTTTCATTGAGACTAACAATTAACCAATGCCTAATTCTTAATTCCTGTTGTGGCAATACCCTGTATAAACTGCCGTTGACCAATTAAAAATAATACCATCACTGGTACAGTAGCAATTGTCACCGCTGCCATCATCAACGGCCAATTATTGGTAAACTGCTCTTGAAACTCTGCTAAAGCTAATTGCACTGTTCTTAATTCTGGTCTGGTTGTAAATACCAAAGGCTTAAATAAATCATTCCATTCACCAATAAAGGTAAATAGAAACAGAGTTACTAACGCTGGACGTGCTAAAGGCAACATTATCCGCCATAAAATTTGTAATCGGTTTGCACCATCAATAGCGGCTGCTTCCTCCAATTCTACGGGAATTGTCTGGAAATATTGACGTAACAGAAAAATCCCAAAGCCGTTGACAGCAGTTGGTAAAATCAAAGCCCAGTAGGTATTAATCAGATGTCCCCACTTCAGCACCAAAAAGATGGGAATTACCAATAACTGAAAAGGAATCACCAAAGTTGCTAACACCACCAAAAGCAACGCTTGTCTACCCCGAAATTTTAGCCTCGCCAGGGCGTAACCCGCTAAAGCCGAAGTGAAAATTGGAAAAGCCGTAACTGCGATCGCTACTAAGGTAGAATTAGCAAAAGCTAATAAAAACTTCCCTTGTCCCTACCCCCCGGTAATTGGCTAAAGTCCAATTATTTGGGGAAGTGCCTGTTCGCACCCCCAAAAGAGGTCAGGAAAACCACAATTAGCGGCAGTAACCCTATAAATGCACTTGTTAGCGCTACTAACAGGCTCAACAAATTGGCATTTTTTTAGATTCCAGTTTAGCTTGGACATTGGCTATGACTCCATACATTTGTTTTTCTGTTGGTACAACCATCAGTAAAAACTAATTTAATAACTATAGTTTCTTGTTAAGTTAAATTAAATCACAGTGATAATTACCCCAAATTGATCGGGTAATTTAAGTTTTTGTATTAAATAATTCATGGACAACGGAGTAACACCGAATATGCAGCAGCTTGTAGACCAAATTGAAAAAATTGATTTCCAAAGCAAAATATATAAAGATGCTTATAGCCGCATCAATGCCATTGTCATTGAAGGGGAACAAGAAGCCCACGAAAATTACATGACATTAGCGAAACTGCTGCCAGCACAGGAAGAGGAATTAATTCGTCTCTCGAAAATGGAAAGTCGCCACAAAAAAGGTTTTGAAGCCTGTGGACGGAATTTAAAAGTGACTCCAGATTTAGTATTCGCTAAAAAGTTTTTCTTGGGACTACACGACAATTTTCAAACCGCAGCCGAAGAAGGTAAAGTCGTTACTTGCCTTTTGATTCAATCATTAATTATCGAATGTTTTGCGATCGCTGCCTATAATATCTACATTCCCGTAGCTGATGATTTCGCTCGTAAAATCACAGAAGGAGTTGTAAAAGAAGAATACAGCCATCTTAACTTTGGTGAAGTGTGGTTGCAAGAAAACTTTACAGAATCTCAAGCCGAATTAGAAGCAGCAAACCGCCAAAATCTGCCCATTGTCTGGAAAATGCTGAACGAAGTAGCAGACGATGCCAAAGTCTTAGCAATGGAAAAAGATGCTTTAGTAGAAGACTTTATGATTCAATACGGTGAAGCATTAAGTAACATTGGCTTTACCACCCGTGACATCATGCGTCTTTCAGCCTACGGACTGGCAACCGTTTAATAACTGCCCACAGGGGTGACGACTTTGTTACCCCAGGGAGGTAGGGGAGGTAGGGGAAGTAGGGGAGGTAGGGGAGGTAGGGGAGGTAGGGGAGGTAGGGGAGGTAGGGGAGTAATAGTTCTGTAGTCAACCGTCAACTGTGAACATTGACCCCTTATGTAGTATTTTTAATAGTTAGATACTATAGTTTGCGATTTCTCCAAAATCCAAAATCTCAAATCCAAAGTTGGTATTGCCCACTAATTCCACAGTTTTGCACGACAGCACACGCCTAATATATCACTCCATGTTTGGTTTAATTGGACATCTGACTAGTTTAGAACACGCTCAATCAGTAGCTCAAGAATTGGGATATCCAGAATATGCCGATCAAGGGCTAGACTTTTGGTGTAGCGCCCCGCCGCAAATAGTTGATCATATCACTGTCACCAGTATCACCGGGCAGAAAATAGAAGGAAAGTATGTAGAATCTTGCTTTTTGCCAGAAATGCTGGCCAATCGTCGTATTAAAGCTGCCACGCGGAAAATTCTCAACGCTATGGCTCATGCTCAAAAGCATGGCATTGATATTACAGCTTTGGGAGGATTTTCCTCAATTATTTTTGAGAACTTTAATTTAGAGCAGTTCAAACAAGTCCGCAATATTAACCTAGATTTTGAACGCTTCACCACAGGCAATACTCATACAGCTTACATTATTTGTCGGCAAGTAGAAGAAGCCTCTAAACAACTAGGGATTGAATTGTCCAAAGCAACTGTAGCTGTGTGCGGTGCAACGGGGGATATTGGTAGCGCAGTCACCCGCTGGCTAGATAAAAAAACAGATGTCCAAGAATTACTATTAATTGCTAGAAATCAAGAACGTCTCCAAGAACTGCAAGCAGAACTAGGACGCGGTAAAATCATGGGATTACAGGAAGCATTACCCCAAGCGGATATTGTCGTTTGGGTGGCGAGTATGCCCAAAGGCGTAGAAATTGACCCGACAACATTAAAACAACCCTGTCTATTGATTGATGGTGGCTATCCTAAAAACTTAGGCACAAAAATTCAGCACCCAGGGGTGTATGTGTTAAATGGTGGCATTGTGGAGCATTCCCTAGATATTGACTGGAAAATTATGAAAATTGTCAATATGGATGTGCCAGGTCGGCAATTATTTGCTTGTTTTGCAGAATCAATGCTATTGGAATTTGAGAAGTTATATACAAACTTTTCTTGGGGGCGTAATCAGATTACCGTAGACAAAATGGAGCAAATTGGTCGTGTGTCCATTAAACACGGTTTTAGACCATTGCTAGTTTAGTCATTGGTCAGTGGTCAGTGGTCAGTGGCAAAGAAAAGACAACTAACAACTGACAACGGACGACTGACAACTGACAACCAACAACTAACAACTGACAACTAACATAACTATGGCAACCACTGAGCGCAAACCGCTACTGTTAGATTTTGAAAAGCCTTTAGCAGAACTGGCCACTCGCATTGACCAAATTCGCCAACTGGCTGAAGAAAATGGTGTTGATGTTTCTGGACAAATTCGCCAACTAGAGACAAGGGCGACGCAATTACGGGAAGAGATTTTTAGCAGTCTGACACCATCTCAACGATTGCAGGTAGCCCGTCATCCCCGCCGCCCTAGCACTTTAGATTATATTCAATCTATTAGTGATGAATGGATGGAGTTGCATGGCGATCGCTGTGGCGGCGATGATCCAGCTTTAGTTGGTGGCGTTGGTCGCATCGCTGGACAACCGGTGATGATGTTAGGACATCAAAAAGGCCGGGATACTAAAGATAACGTGGCTCGTAACTTTGGCATGGCTGCTCCTGGTGGCTATCGTAAGGCTCTGCGCCTCATGGAACACGCCAATAAGTTTAGTATGCCAATTTTGACCTTTATTGATACTCCTGGGGCTTGGGCAGGCATAGAAGCCGAACATCAAGGACAAGGAGAAGCGATCGCCTATAACCTGCGGGAAATGTTCAGTTTTGACGTACCCATCATTTGCACAGTTATTGGTGAAGGTGGTTCTGGTGGGGCGTTAGGTATTGGTGTAGGCGATCGCCTATTGATGTTTGAACACTCAGTTTATACCGTCGCTACCCCGGAAGCCTGCGCTGCAATTTTGTGGAAAGATGCCAGTAAATCTCACCTGGCCGCCGTAGCCTTAAAAATTATCTCCCACGACCTCAAAAACTTGGGCATTATTGACCAAATTCTCCCTGAACCCTTGGGTGGCGCACACTCAGACCCTTTAACAGCAGCGACAAACTTGAAACAAGCCTTGCTAGAAAACTTAGACGAACTGAACCGTCTGACACCTGCTGAACGTCGCCAACTCCGTTATGATAAATTCCGTAATATCGGCGTTTTCACAGAACTTGCTCACTAAAAATACTCAAGAAAATGGCATAGAATCACAGCAATGCTATAATTGCCTATGGCTGCTTAAAGATTTTTAACAATCTTCAAGAGCTATAGGCATTTGTATTTACTTGGGTTTATGAGCATCTGTTGGCTGACAGCATTGCCAAAAAGTTGGAAAATATCATGAATTTTGAGCAAAAAAGACGCGCCTTAATTACTGGTGCTAGTAGCGGAATTGGCAAAGCAACAGCTTTGGCATTTGCCAAGGCTGGGATAGATGTAGCATTGGTCAGCCGTTCTCAGGATAAACTAGAGTCCGTAGCTAAAGCTGCACAGGAGTTAGGAGTAGAAGCCAAAGCCTTTTGTGTAGACTTAGCTGAAGTTACCCAGGTTAAATCCAAAATTCAAGGAATAGCTGACGAATTTGGCAACATAAATATTCTCATCAATAACGCTGGGATTGGATATACGGGCAACCTGAGTGAAACACCTTTAGAAGACTGGCAACAGGTAATTAATTTAAATCTCACCAGTGTCTTTCAGTGCATGATGGGAATTTTGCCAGGAATGCGCCAACAAGGCCAAGGCACAATTATTAATATTGCCTCTATAGCTGGCAAACAAGCTTTTCCGGGTTGGGGCGCTTACTGCGTCAGCAAAGCAGGACTTCTTTTCCTATCCCAAACCCTCGCACAAGAAGAACGTGCTAATGGCATTCGCGTCATTGCCATTTGTCCTGGTTCTGTGAATACGGAAATTTGGGATACACCTACAGTCCAAGCCAACTTTGACCGTTCCCAAATGTTAACTCCAGAAATTGTGGCAACAACAATTCTGCACACTGTCTTATTACCACAAGAAGCAGTAATTCAAGAATTGACGATTATGTCCAATGCTGGTGTTCTCTAATTGGTGATTTTATCATTTATCTCTTTAATTACCACTGACAACTGTACGGGCGAAGCATTTGCAGAACTATTTTTGGCAATGACCGATAATTTATCTTCCAAATGCTTCGCCCCTACTAACAACTGACAACTGTACGGGCGAAGCATTTGCAGAACTATTTTTGGCAATGACCGATAATTTATCTTCCAAATGCTTCGCCCCTACTAACAACTGACAACTGTACGGGCGAAGCATTTGGGGAACTATTTTTGGCAATGACTGATAATTTATCTTCCAAATGCTTCGCCCCTACTAACAACTGACAACTGTACGGGCGAAGCATTTGGGGAACTTTTTTTGGCAATGACTGATAATTTATCTTCCAAATGCTTCGCCCCTACTGACAACTGACAACTGTACGGGCGAAGCATTTGGAGAACTATTTTTGGCAATGACCGATAATTTATCTTCCAAATGCTTCGCCCCTACTAACAACTGACAACGAACAACTGACAAATTACTAAAATTCAATCATGACTATCGCTGGTTCAAACGGTTCTAACACTTCCCAATCACCTCTCATTCCTGATTTAGCAGAAGCTATCAATGTCCGACCAGACCGCAATACCCATAATGGCAAAGAACCACAAATACATCCACCATCTGAGGAAATCATGGATGAAATGATGGCAGCGGTGCGAACAATGATTGTGGGAGTAGGAGAAGATCCTGAACGGGAAGGACTTCTGAAAACACCCAAGCGCGTAGCTAAGGCGATGAAGTTTCTTACCAGTGGCTATAATCAATCTTTAGAAGACCTCATCAATGGTGCGATATTTGATGAAGGACATGATGAAATGGTGTTAGTTAGAGATATTAACTTCTTTAGCTTATGCGAACATCATATGTTGCCATTTATGGGTAGAGCGCACGTGGCTTATATTCCCAATCAAAAAGTTGTAGGATTAAGCAAACTGGCAAGAATTGTGGAAATGTATTCTCGCCGATTGCAAGTTCAAGAAAGACTAACTCGACAAATTGCTGAGGCACTGCAAACCGTTCTCGAACCTAAAGGTGTTGCTGTCGTCATGGAAGCCAGTCATATGTGCATGGTAATGCGTGGAGTGCAAAAACCTGGTTCTTGGACAGTTACCAGTTCAATGGTAGGAGTATTCCAGGAAGAACAGAAAACCCGTGAAGAATTCTTCAGCTTGATTCGTCACCAACCGTCATTCTTTTAATGAGGGAACAGGGAACAGGGAACGGGGAGCAGGGAACAGGGAACAGATTTTTTCAACTGACAACTGACAACTGTACGGGCGAAGCATTTGGAGAACTATTTTTGGCAATGACCGATAATTTATCTTCCAAATGCTTCGCCCCTACTGACAACTGACCAATTACCTATTCCCCAGATTTTGAAATAATAGAGCTACTTTGTCTAAATCTTTGTTACCTGGTGAGTGTTCGACACCACTGGATAAATCAATACCATGGGGGTTAATTTGACTTAAAGCAGTCAAAATATTATCTGGTGTGAGTCCTCCGGCTAAGAACCAAGGGAGAGAGGGGCTAAATTCCTGATTTAACATTAGCCAATCTAGGGTTTGTCCTGTTCCTCCTAGGTGTTGGGGATGGTAGGCATCAAGTAGTAGGGTATCTACATAATCCATATAATGCGTGGTGGTTTGTAGATGCTCTAAACTGCGGACTCGTATAGCTTTAATAATTTCTACTTGGGATAAAGATTGACGTAATTGATGGCAAAATTCTGGTGTTTCGTCTCCATGTAGCTGGACACCAGTTAAACCAGACTTTTTAACTATTTGACTAATTTCGGAAATAGTGGTGTTAGCAAAAACGCCGATCTTATCAATATTTGGGGTAATTGGAGCGATAGCTGCCTGAATTTGAGCTATACTAACGTAGCGAGGGGAACTGGGAACACAGATAAATCCTAGCGCTGTTGCACCAAGGGAAGTTATAGCTAGAGACTGCTCTGGTTGAGTAATACCGCAAATTTTAACCCGAATTTTCATCTGAAAAGTTACAAATAATCACAAAAGTATCTTAATTCAAGTTAAAAACTTTTGCTTTGTCCTTAGTAATTTTATAATTCGGTAGGATTATATTCATTTTTTCAATCAGGAGAACACACTTTCATGTTATCAGTTTTATTAGCCGCAGCATCCGTTCCTGTTACACCAGTGTGGAGTCCTACAGTCGGTATCATTATCAGCGCCAGCAGCGCAGTTGTACTTTTATTCACTTTTGCACTCAAATCTGCTAAAGTCGGACCAAGGATGCCTGTATTACCTGTGAGTGTACCAGGATTCATTGGGGCAATGGCTTTTGGTCATGTGATTGGTATTGGTATTGTGTTAGGACTAACTAATATTGGTCGCTTGTAAGTTCGATTTCATCCTCTCTTGCTATAGAGAGTAAAAATTCAGCGGTAGGTAAAAATCAAATTACTTACCGCTAATGTCCTAACCACTTTGCTGGTTGACATAATTAAGTTTAAATCAAAATTGAATAGTAAATATTTTCCAGTTAAATTTTTATTGATCCTATTGGTAGCAATTAGCATTTTTTTTAGATTTACTGATCTGTCTCATAATTAAGGACTAGCTGAAAAAGAACCGCAGCAAACACCTTTGTATTTTATTATATTAAGATTTTGGACGCAAATATTTGGTAATTCTATGGCAGTAATTAGAAGTTGTTCAGCTTTTTTTAGCTTAGAAAATATTGACTCGTCTGTTTTATTTAAGATTGAATAATTATTTCACAATTTTTGGTTTTTGAGGAATTAAATTCTCAGAATAATTGACCGCAGATAAACGCAGATAAACGCAGATAAAGACGGATGAATTAATGGATTTTATGATTCTGTGCAAATATAGATCCCAAAACCAATAAAATCGTTAGGATATTAATAGGGTTCAGGATTGTGTTGAAGGTATTGAAAAACTAGATAAATTGATGTTATGCAAACTAATTGGCAAATAGGTTCTTTATTTGGCATTCCTTTATTTTTAGACCCCTTATGGTTTGTAATTTTGGGGTTAACTACCCTGAATTTTGGATTTGCTTACCAACAATGGGGGACTGTCGCGGGTTGGAGTGCTGGTTTGATTATGGCACTGTTGTTATTTGCTTCGGTGCTACTGCATGAGTTGGGACATAGCTTGGTGGCACAGTCCCAAGGAATTAAGGTGAATTCTATTACTTTGTTTTTGTTTGGGGGAGTTGCGGCCATCGAGGAGGAATCAAAAACTCCTGGTAAAGCTTTTCAAGTAGCGATCGCTGGACCTGCGGTAAGTGTGATCCTATTTTTCCTACTGCGTCTGGGTGCGAGTGTTATTCCTGATAGTAATCCTTTGCATGAAATGATGGGAGATTTATCAAGAATTAACTTAGTTGTGGCTTTATTTAATTTAATTCCTGGTTTACCTTTGGACGGGGGACAGGTGTTAAAAGCGGCTTTGTGGAAAATTACAGGCGATCGCTTTAAAGCTGTACACTGGGCAGCAAAAGCCGGACAAATTTTAGGTTATAGTGCGATCGCTTTGGGATTTGCCATTGATTTCTTCACCAGAGAATTTATCACGGGTTTATGGATTGTTTTGATCGGTTGGTTTGCGGTTCGGAATGCTAACAGTTATGACCGGGTAACTACATTACAAGAAACTTTACTAAAGTTAGTAGTATCTGATGGTATGACTCGTAATTTTCGGGTAGTTGATGCTAATCAAACATTGCGAGAATTTGCTGATTCTTATCTTTTAGAAACAACTACACCAGAAGTTTATTTTGCGGCAGCTGATGGTCGTTATCGCGGTTTAGTTAATATTAATGATTTGCGAACTACCCAAAGAAGTGAATGGGAAACCCAAACTTTACAAACTATTGTTCATCCCCTAAATACAATTCCTACTGTTGTTGAATCTACTTCTTTAGCAGAGGTAATTAAGAAATTAGAAACTGAACAATTACCTCAGATTACTGTTCTTTCTCCTGCGGATGCTGTTGCTGGTGTCATTGATAGAGGGGATATTGTCCAAGCATTAGCACAAAGGTTAAATTTGCCAATTACTGCTGCGGAAATTAAACGCATCAAGGAAGAAGGGAGTTTTCCTCTAGGTTTACAATTAGGGGTAATAGCGAAGTCTGTAGAAAAATGAAATTGTCAGAATCAGGATGTCCAGGATTTGAGGATGTTCAGGATGAATGATTTTTGATGGTTAGGAAATTTTGGAAATTGTCAGAATCAGGATGTCCAGGATTTGAGGATGTTCAGGATGAATAAATAGAACATCTTGTTAATCTTTAAATCCTCTAAATCCTGATGATAAAAATTAATGCTATAATCAACAAATAACTACTTGGTATCATATTATGATGATTACTCAAGAATTAGAATGTCAAGAAAACATCTCTCAAGATATAATTTTTCCTCCCAGTGATTTATATAGTAATGAACCTCCCGTGGAAACAGAACTACATCTGAGACAAATAATTCTCCTTTTCAAATGAAAAAGGACATTTATGGAGTCGTCAGCTAGGTTTATATTTGGGAATTTATGAGGGTTTATTACGGTATTTTACACCAGAAGGAAAGCTAGTTTTTACCCCTGAAGAAACCGCAGAACGTTTAGCAGCAAAGTTGCGAGAACTAAATATTGACCCAGAAACAATTTAAAATGTAGGTTGGGTTAAGCTGCATCGCAACCCAACCAAAGTTTTGATAATGTAACAGTGTTGGGTTTCCTTGCGTCAACCCAACCTACGTAAATTAATGAAAATGACTTTAATTAATGCTATATCAATAGCTAACTATTAGTAAGTTATGCCCTGCTGCCTCTTTGGAATAATCCCCACAAATAAATGGCAATAATTGCCCCAAGAACTGCCACTATTACCCCAGGAATACTTAAAGATGCCGATGTCAGTTGTAAAGTCCCTGTGCGGAGAAGAGTAAATAAACTACCACCGATAAAAGCACCAACAATACCTAAGATCATGGTGGATATCATCCCCCCACCTTGATAACCAGGATAGATTGATTTGGCAATTACACCAGCTAATAGTCCCAAAATTATCCAAGTAATAATATTCATTGATTGCCTCAAACAATTGACTTAGGTTATGTCAAATTTATCAAAGCTTAATATTATTTATTTCTACCTAATGACATAAACTGTATAAATCAAAAGGTATGTAGTTTTGTTCTGTTCATAAATCATCACTACATACCAATGCTAATTAAATAGAACGAGAGAATTTTGTCTCTCTAGTTCTTGTATGAGTATCGAAAACAACTGCAATATTTCTAACTAGCAATCTACCAATATCAGTAATATGGATTTCGTCTGCTAATACATTTACTAATCCATCCGCTTGTAGTGGTGCTAATTCTTTGAGTTCATAGCCAAAATATTTATCAAAATTGATATGATATTTCTGCTCAATCTCTGACTTATTTAACTGAAAGTGAGACATTATTGACATAATTACATCCCGTCTAATAATGTCATCTTGAGTGAGTTTAATGCCTTTACTGGTAGGAATTACACCTGCGGCAACTGCTTTGTAATAATCCTTTAATTCCTTGTGGTTTTGAGCATAGGCATCTTCTAACATACTAATAGATGTGGCACCGAAACCAAACAATTCCGTTTCCGCGTGGGTAGTATAACCTTGGAAATTACGTTTTAGTGTACCATGACGTTGAGCGATCGCTAATTCATTGTTATTTTTAGCAAAATGATCCATCCCAATAAACAGATACTCATTATTAGTTAATTCCTCAATCGTCATTTTGAGAATATCTAACTTTTCTTCTGCTCCCGGTAATGCGGCTTGGGGAATCATTTTTTGTACAGGTTTAATCCAAGGAACATAGGCAAAATTAAACACGACAATTCTATCAGCATCCAATGCCATTGTTTTGTGTAATGTTTCTCTAAAAGTGTCAAGAGTTTGATAAGGTAGACCATAAATTAAATCTACATTGACACTATCAAATTTAGCCTCCTTAATCCAACTCATCACATCAAAAAGTAGTGCTTCTGGTTGAATCCGATTCACCGCTTTTTGTACTTCTGGGTTAAAATCTTGAATCCCAAAACTAATGCGATTAAAGCCAATATCTCGCAAAAATAAGATATAGTCTCTAGTCACATAGCGGGGATTAATTTCAATGGATACTTCTGCATCTGAAGCAATTTGGAAATTACGGGTAATATTTTTCCATAGAAATTCTACTTGATCAAGTTCTAAATAATTCGGTGTACCTCCACCCCAATGAATCTGAAGGACTTTTCTATCTTTGTCAATTAAAGCTGAGGTATTTTTGATTTCCTGTTCCAAATGTTCTAGATATGGAATAGCCATTTTCTTGTTATTGGTAATCACGGTATTGCAACCGCAGAAATAACAAGCGCTTTGGCAAAAAGGAATATGGAAATATAGGGATAGAGGTGTTTGTCTTTGATTGGAAGCGGTAATTGCAGATTGGAAATCTCTTGCAGTGAAATTTTCACTTAATTCCGTTGCTGGGGGATAACTCGTATATCGAGGAGCGCGAGTATCATACTTTTGAATTAGATCAAAATCAAACTTAACACCAGGTAATAGAAAAACCATTACAGCCTCCAATAAATGTGGGTATATGTCCTTGTAGGGGCGTTCGCGGAGCGTGCTGGAAGCATCAGCATTCGGCCGATAAACTATCGCTAAAACCATTAATTCTCAATCCGAATTCTTCGCCCTTACTAGTTGGGAATAATCACAATTAATTTTCCCAATTTAATGTTGTAATTGAGGATTTAGCTATTAGCAAATAGAATATTTTTATCCTATTCGTTTGTGGTTAGTATTATTTTTAACGAACCACAGAGGCACAGAGAACACAGAGGAAGAGAATAAATAGATGTTTGCATCTTGTTTAGGATTTTTATATAATTCATCATTGTCAAAATTAATTGGGTGATGAATTATATTTTTGTAAATGATGCAGAGACTCAAGTTAATTCGTTGTAAGTAGCTCTACCCAGGGCTTGGATTAAAATACTTTCCAACTCTTTAAGTATCTGCATATTTAGCTTGAAAGCATGGTTAGCTTCTGCCACAATTTTGTCAGTGGTTTTATCGTCAATAGATAGTTTATCTAATGCTTGACGATACTTTCCTTTGAAAGCCTGCTTGTCTGGAATTTGCTGAAAGTTGTAAAATGATGTTCCTTCATGTCCAGACAGTTTTAAGGCTGACTGAGCAATTTTTTGTAGCATTTGCCCACCAGAAAGATCACCCAAATAACGAGTATAGGAATGAGCTAACAATAGTGCAGGTTCATGAGTAGAAATTTGTTGAATACGCGCAATATAAGCTTGAGCAGCGGGTGAAGGGGTGATGCGTTTCTGCCATTGATTCCCATAGTAAAATAACATATCTTGTTCTAGGGAAGATTGGCGATTTAGTTCGGGAAAATAAATCAAATTAATGACAGGATGCTGTTTATGTTTCTCAATTGCTGTTTCTAGTTCACTGTAAACAAAATAGAAATTCCTCAACAACTGAATAAAACAATCTCTATCTACAACTCCTTTGACAAAACATTTCATGAAACCCAGATTTTCTGAATCTGTATGTGCTTGTTGAGTTCCTACACGCAGTTTCATTGCCAAATCATTACTCATTCTTAGTTCCTTCTTCTTTACGTGTCAGGGTTTGCAAATTTCAACGACTTGTTTATCAGTTCACCGTCGTTATCATCACAGAAAAATTGCTATTCTATGGGAATAGGGTTTTGAGAATAATTTCTCCAGCACAAATTACTACCGATGCAGATTTCGGCTAGTTTTACTGCTCCTGAAATCATTTAACTATTATTCTTTGTATAACTATAAGAGTATTCATATTTATTTATGGTTTCATAAATACATTTGTTCAGTAAATAGGTATTTAAACTATGGGAGAATTAAAGATAATTCAGTATTTTTGTAAGAATTATTTTCAATAATTTAACTGATGACTAATAACAAATATTTATGCTTATATAATTTTAAGGCAGACAATGGTAAAGGGACTACTTATGGTTAAATCGTTCGATAAACCCCCACTTGATTTATCGAAATCAGGTGTAAAAGCACCAGTTCAAGAAACATTATTAACACCCCGTTTTTATACCACTGATTTTGACACAGTGGCAAAAATGGATATTTCTGGGTATGAAACGGAATTAAGGTCTGTAATTGACGAACTCAAGGCTGATTATAACCGTCATCACTTTGTGCGCGATGATGAATTTAAGCAAGGTTGGGATCACATTGTTGGTGAAAAACGACTTGCTTTCATTGACTTTTTAGAACGTTCTTGTACTTCAGAATTTTCCGGGTTTTTACTGTTTAAAGAATTATCTCGTCGTCTTAAAGACAGTAACGCTTTACTATCAGAAGCATTTGCTTATTTAGCGCGAGATGAAGCCCGTCATGCGGGATTTCTGAATAAGTCAATGGCAGATTTTAACCTTTCTCTTGACTTGAGTTATCTCACTAAAAATCGTACCTATACATTTTTCCCAATTGAGTGGGTTATTTACACAGTTTACCTATCAGAAAAAATAGGTTATTGGCGTTATATTTTAGTATTTCGTCACATGGAAAAAAATCCCGAATACCAGTTTTATCCCCTATTTCGGAAGTTTGAAAGCTGGTGTCAAGATGAGAATAGACATGGTGATTTTTTCAAAGCTTTGTTACGTTCTCAACCCCAATTATGGAATAATTGGAGATCTCGCTTATGGGTGCGGTTTTTCTTGATAACTGTGTTTGCTACCCACACTATGACAGTATTTGAAAGAGGGAATTTCTATGAAATATTAGGGATTCATCCTCGTCAATACAATACTCAAGTAGTTGAAGAAACTAACAAAACCGCAGCTAAAGCATTTCCAATTATTTTAAATACCAATCACCCTTACTTTTTCTGGTATTTGGAACAATGTGCTGTCTATAATCAGAAAATAATTGATCTCAATCAAATCAATGATTGGAAAATTGCGAAATTCATCCAAAAAATTCCCTTAACTCTAATGATTTTTTGGTATATGTTCAAGCTATTTCTGATTAAACCCATAGACACAGAAGCAACTCGTGAACAAGTTTGTTAATTAATCAATCAGATCCCCGACTTCTCTAAGAAGTCGGGGATCTGATCCTTATTTTTGACTCTTTAATGGAAATGGCGTATATTTTCCCCCCAATGCTTCAACAATAGCGCGGGTATTTGCTGCCATCATTTTTATATAAGTATCACCATTACTACCCTTTGCCCCAATAGAATCAGAAAAAAGTGGAGTTGGTGCTAATTTTACTCCGGCTTCTTCGGCTACTGTTTTAATTAAAGCTGGGTTAATTGTCGTTTCGGCAAAAATAGCGGGAACACCTATTTTTTTAACTGATTCAACTAACTTTTTTACAGTTTGAGCGCTGGGTTGTTCCTCCGTACTAATGCCAATTAAAGTTCCAGCGATCGCTATTTTATAAGCATTTCCGTAATATTGAAAAGCATCATGGGTAGTGATGAGTTTCCTTTTATCTGCGGGAATAGTTTGAATTTCTTGAATGATCCAAAGATGTAATTGTTGTAATTCATCAGTTAGCCTTTCGGCATTTTGAGTAAATTTTTCTTGATCTTCTGGTGACAATTCAATTAAACTATCTCGAATTGCTTTCACCATAGAGATAACATTTTCTGCACTGCCCCAAACATGAGGATCTGGGATAATTTGCCCTTTACCTTTATCTAATTTCAAAGATTTAACAACTTCTCCCACAGCTATTTTTTTCGCTTTCCCTCCAGTCGCATTCATTAACTTAATAAGTCCCGGTTCTAAATTGTAACCGTTATACAAAATCAAGTTAGCTTTTTCCAAAACTCGACTATCTGCGGGTACAGGTTCGTAAACATGAGGGTCCGCACCTGGTTTGAGAATTCCCGTAATTTGTACTTCTTCTTTGCCAATTTCTTCAGCTAAATCAGCAATAATGGTACTTGTTGCTACAACCTGTGGCTGAGTATTTCCCTGGGGTTGGGAGTTGGGAGTACAACCCATTAAAGCCAAAGATAGGAAAATTCCTAGACAAAGGGGATTAAGTAAAGAGAACCTAACCCCCAACCCCTTCCCTCGCAGGGAAGGGGAGTAAGAATAAAAGCCTCTCTCCTCACAGGGGAGAGGTTTGGAGAGGGGTTTCAGTAATAAGTCATACATTGTATTAAACATTAGTTTCATTTATCTCAGTGATTACTTCTAATTATATATATTTTCATATTTCTCTCATTTTTATAGTAAACTCAAAAAATAAGTATTTTAACTAGGGTTATGCAAAACGTTTCTTTTTACCGAAAATTTAGCCTATCTCCCAAAAATCAAGTAGATATACCTACACAAGTTATTAAATCCATTGACATGAATTCCTCAACAGCAATTAACATCACTAACATAGGCGTATATTACCGCACACAAGAAGCATTGAGAGACGTTAATTGCACAATTAAGCCGGGAAGAATCACAGGCATTTTTGGACCAAATGGGGCGGGTAAAAGTACATTAATGAAAGCCATTTTGGGATTAGTTCCCATGAGTAGTGGTCAAGTTTTATACAAAAATCAGCCTTTAATGCAGCAACTAGAGAAAGTTGCATACATACCACAACGTAGCCAAATTGACTGGAATTATCCCGCAACCGTGTGGGATGTAGTGATGATGGGGCGTGTCAAAAAAACAGGATGGTTACGGAGTTTTTCCACAATTAGCCGCCAAATCGCCAAACAAGCATTAGAACGAGTGGGAATAGAAGAATTAAAAAATCGTCCCATTGGTGAACTTTCAGGAGGACAACAACAACGGGTATTTTTAGCCAGGGCGTTAACTCAAGAAGCAGAAATTTTCTGTTTTGATGAACCATTTGTAGGGATAGATCAAAAAACCCAAGCTATCATTTTTGAAGTCTTTCAAGAACTAGCAAAAAACAATAAAATCGTCCTAGTAGTTAATCATGATTTAGGTGAATCAATCACCCATTTTGATGATTTAATCTTACTAAATTGCGAATTGATCGCCACAGGTTCACGCCAACAAGTCTTAACAGAAGAAAACTTATATCGTGCTTATAGTGGCAAAGTTATGTACTTTTCCGACGCAGCATAATAACGGCTAATACCAAATTAAAATGAAGGTGCATAGAATAAAAAATCAAGAATAATTGAACGCAGATAAACGCAGATAAACGCGGATGAATTAATTGATTTTATAATTCAATACAGTTCAGTTAAGAATTTGTTCTTCTCTTGTCTCTGTGTCCTCTGTGCCTCTGTGGTTCGTTTTAAAAAAGATTTTTAGGCTTAACTGAATCGTCGTGTTTTATAATTCTGTGCAGCATCACATAAAATTGGTATTTTCTTCCTCTCTTCCTTCGCTTACTATCTCTAACGAGACGCTTCGCTATCGCTCCTTCGTGGTTCATTTTCATCTATGCTTCAAGCACTAATAGAACCGTTGCAATATGGCTTCATGCAGCGTTCCTTAATCATCGCCATATTAGTAGGCTTATTGTGTGCCATTGTCGGTAGTTATTTAATGGTACAACGCCTCGCATTACTGGGAGATGCTATTAGCCATTCAGTCTTACCAGGACTGGCTATAGCCTTCATGATTGGTGCTAATATCTTTGTCGGAGCATTTATTGCTGGTGTTTTAAGTACAATGGCCATAGCGGTAATTAAAACCCGATCTCCCATTAAAGAAGATGCTGCTATGGGCATAGTTTTTTCTGCTTTTTTTGCTCTGGGAGTTACTTTAATTACAGTCATTCAAAAGGATAATAAAATTGATTTGAATCACTTTCTTTTTGGTAATATTTTAGGGGTGACTGTTGATGAAGTCAGAGATACAGCTATTATTGCAGCTATTGTTTTAATGGTAGTTTTCTTATTATATAAAGAACTGTTATTTTACACATTTGATCCTTTGGGCGCACAAGCTGCTGGTTTACCAGTCAATCGCTTAAACTTTGGTTTAATGTTGTTAATTGCTTTAACTATTGTTGCCAGCATGAAAGCTGTGGGAGTAATTTTAGTATTATCACTTTTAATTACCCCAGGCGCAACTGCTTATTTATTGGTGAAACGTTTACATGAAGTAATGATTTTAGGGGCGGTAATTGGGGTAATTTCTAGTATTAGTGGAATGTATCTCAGTTACTTTTATAATTTACCTTCTGGTCCGGCGATTGTGTTAGTTGTTTCGGGTTTGTTTACGTTGGCTTTGTTGTTTAGTCCTCGACATGGGATTTTGATCCCTAGTGGGAATAGGAGATAAAATTATTAAATCGGTAATTTGATTACTAAACTGGAAAAGTGTTCACAAGTACCGCTATTATAATTCTTGAGGTGTCAGATTAAGGTGCAGCAACCCAGGTGAAAGAAAATGAATGAGATTCAAGGACAACTCCCGATTTTAGCTGGAAACAAAGGAAGATACCAACTTCTCAGGCCTTTAGGAGGAGGGAGTTTTGGGGACACTTTTTTAGCTATTGATTTAGATACGCTTACTCAGCGACACTGTGTGATCAAGCGATTACGAATTGATAATCATTATTCTTCTGAAATAGTTGCAGGGATTAAAAAAGCCTTTGAAAGAGAGGCTCAGGTTCTAGAAGATTTAGGGGATAGAAGCGGTAACATTCCTTGCTTGTATGATTATTTTTCCTTAACTGTAACTGACCCTCAATTAAATACTCCACAAGAGTTTAATTATTTAGTTCAACAATATATCGAAGGTGAAGATCTAAGTAAAGAACTGGAACAACAAGGACGTTTTTCAGAAGCAAAAGTTTTGACTCTATTAAATAATATTTTACCTGGTTTGGACTTTATCCATAATCACAATGTTATTCACCGGGATATTAAACCTAGTAATATTGTGCGCTCCAATGCAGAAGATGACAAATTCTATTTAATTGACTTTGGAGCAGTTAAACAAGTAATTAAAGGTGATATTTCCACCACAGAAAAATCTATAGTATTTGGAACTATTTCCTATGCTCCCCCAGAACAAATCAAAAAGGAAAAAGTTGATTATTCCAGTGATTTATATGCTTTAGCTGCTTCTTGTGTGCAATTATTAACAGGTGAATTTCCAGACGATTCCCGTGACGTTAATAATCTTTGGAATTGGCAAAAATATCCCCATATTAGTGAACATTTGGGTAAGATACTAAGGCGTATGCTCCAAGAAGATCCTTATTATAGATTCCAGTCAGCACGGGAAGTAATGGAAGCTCTGAATAAACCTGATGATAAACCACCGGGATTGAGTCCGCGTACAAATAATGATGATAAGACAATAATTATCCCTCCTCCCCAACCTCAATTTATTAAAGTTTTATTGATAACAGCAATTATTTTGACCGCTGCTGGGGTTTTCATAACTTTGTATCGCTATCAAATTCAAAACTCCCAAGGAAGTATTAAAACCATTCCTGGTAAACTATTTACAGATAAACAATTTGGAATTGAGATCAAATATCCTCAAGATTGGAAGGCTGAAAAACAAGAATATAGTCCGTTAACCGGGGGAACTATTGCCAAAATATTCCCTAATACTTCTAGTCTGAATCTCGAAGTAGGGCTATTTATCCGTATCGAAGATATACAAAAATCTCAGACTTTATCAGAGTATAATCAGGCTGCTATCGAACAAATTAAAAAATCCGTTAGAAACGTCCAAATTCTCGAACAACAATCGAAAAAACTAGATGATCGAGAGGGATATAAAATAGTGTATACAGGTCAAGATCAAATTCATAACTTCAGGTTTAAGTCCATGGAAGTTTGGACTATTAGTGATTCAAAAGTTTATATTCTGACTTACCGAGCAGAAGAAAAACTCTATGATCCCTTTCTCAAGGATGTAGAACAAACCATGATGAGGTCTTTTCATATAGAGCCTATTGGTCTTTGACACTCTCAGCCCTAAAGGGACTGAGATTCTGCGGACAGAGTAAACTTAGGTAACGCCCAAAGTCTAATTCTCGCTACGGTAGTCAAACACCGTCTACCCAGTAAGCCCAAGTCTAAGCTTAGATTGCTGGCTACTTTTCGCAGAATATTAGCTGCGCCGTTCAAATCTGCATTGATCATTGAACCATTACCCGACTTGTACAAACCACGCTCAATCCGTCTTCCAGATGCTTTCCACCCGTCTGGTTTTGGGCTTCGCCCCGCTTCGCTAACACCAAACTTAGGTAGGGAGTCTCCATCTAGAAAACTAGCTTTGGATGTATACGCCTCTTCGGTTTCTTGAAATCTAATACCGTGCAAATCGCATAATTGTTTTAACCTATCCTTGAGTTTACCTAACGGCATTTGGACAAACTTTTGATTATTAATTCTCCCCATGTTAGCGTTAGATTTAAAGCCTTCATTCCAACCAATAACCAATGTACCAATGCCGTATTTTAAGCAATGGTCAATAATTAGTTTTGCAGCTTTATTAATGCCGTCACGCATTTGATGGTTACGTTTACGAGTTACTTTGTCTAACCAATTATCCCAATAAGCTTCTGATTTCCCTTCTTTTCGTGTTGATACTTTCTTATTCCAAAGTTGATTCATTGACTTCATTGCACGGGCATCAATCAATAGGGAATTACCCAATGTATCAACACAAGCCGCTAGATTATCAGCCGTTCCCAGGTCAATAGACAGAGCTTGATTGATGTCTAAGACGTGGTGTTGTTTCTCAACCTCATAAGATATTTCTAAATAAAAAGCACCGTTTTTAGGTAGGATAGTAAACTCTTTAACCTTTGCAATGTCTATATTTGACGGCATTGGTAGGAAAAATTCAGAAATTCCAAACCATCTTTTTACAGTTAGTCCTAACGAAAATCTAAGTTGTCCATTAATTAGAGTTGGTTTTTGTCCACCGCTATTAGGATAGGCAACTTTGAAAAGTTTAGAACCTGTTAGATAGCCGGGAGCTTTCGGTTTAAAATGTAATTGTCCGTTAAGGAACAAAGAGCGTAATCCTTTGAAAGATTTAAAAGCCTCAATTACAGACAATAAAGTTTGTTGTGCTGGGGTAGATGGCACTGATTGAGCAACCATAGTTTTAGAAACTGAAGGTTCGTAGGCTAAATCAAATTTACCCGTTAAAAGTTTTCCGGTTTTAAAAAATGTTTGTCGAGCGAAATAAACACCACTGTTATAGAGTTTCCCCGACTGCTGACAAAGATATTCTAATACTGCCTTAGTTTCATCATCAGGAGATAACAAAACTTGTTGCACTCCCATTGACTTTTTATTTTTTACCACCAATTTTTGATGTAATGAAAGTTGACTTCTCAATAATAATTGATTAAACTAGGATTGTCAATAGATATAGAGAAAACAACACAAAAATATGTTAACGCAAGAAGACTACAAAACCCATAACTACATTAAATTCTTGGTTAACTACCACTTTGTCTGGATACCCAAGCGCCGGAAAAAAGTTTTAACAGGGGATATAGCAACAAGGATAAGACAGATTTTTGCTGAACTAGCTATAGAAAAAGGTTGGGATATTTTAGCCTTAGAAGTAGCCCCAGACCATATCCATTTATTTATTAGCGTTAAGCCTACAGATACCCCACATTTAGTTATCAAGGCATTTAAAGGGCGTTCTAGTTTCTACTTGAGAAAAGAATTTCCCCAATTAAAAAAACTACCGTCTCTTTGGACAAGTAGCTATTTTGTAAGCACTGCGGGAAATGTTAGTAGTGAATCGGTGAGGAAATATATTGAAGATCCGCATCACGGATAATACAGAAAATACCACAGCGGTTAAAACCGCTCGCGCCGCTTCCCTCCCTGGTCTAAAGACGCGCTCGTTTCCCACTTACCGTGAGGTCTTATGAGAGGGTGTTTAAAAAGGGGCTAGAAGTATGGCTAACGCCACGCTTCGCTATCAGGAGTACGGCTAAGGCCACGTTTCGCTATCAGCAAGCCTATTTATACATTAAAAACTTTTCAAATATCCTCTGAGATCCAGCGGGGTAATATACCTTCTCAATTGACATTTAGACACTAGTTATATTAACATAGGATTGACTCAAATAATCAGCTTTTTGTAACCCTCTTAATAACCTGATTTCTTATGGCTTTAGTTATGAAAAATAACCTATCAGCACCCTTAACTGGTCTGGCTTTAGCCTTGAGTGTTACTTTAGCTAGTAATCAGCCCAGCCAAGCTCAAAGCCGCCAATTTACCTGTGGTTTAAGTGATAACTATCCAGTAACCGTGGTTCGTCACCCAACCAGAGGTAGTGTAGCCTTAATTGTGTGGACAAACACAAGTCAGATTAGTGGTACATGGACACCTCAAAAACGTTGTCAAGAGGTATCAGATCGTTTCCAGAAACTGCAAAATAAAGGTGAACTGAAAATCCTGAAAACGGGAACAGTTAACGGTCAATATGTTATCTGTGGTTTAGGAACTAATCAGAGAGCTTGTGATAAGAAAAATGTTTTACTGACCATGACAAAGGATCGTGACCCTAAGCAAGTCCTTGAACAACTATTGAATACCCGTGTTGCCGCAAGTGGGGAAGCTGTTTACCTCAGTGGCGACCAAGAAGGACACATTAAACCAACAATCAACCGTGATGGCACTGCCAGCGTTGACATTGATCAGGTGATCAACGGTAAAAGTGAGCCGATCTGGTAAATTTGAGATGATGGGGGGAAAATCATGAGTTGGCGGATAGGAATGGTCGCTGTTTTTGCACTAGCTGGTTCTGTTTTGCCTTTGGCAACTCCAGTGTCGTCAGTTCCAAAACCCCCCTTTTCAATGGTTAATTTGTGGTCTGGACAGGAACAAATTCAACTTGAACAAGAAGCCCGTTTAATTACAGTTAAGATTCTGAGTAGCCCTAGAGAAAACCGCGATCGCTCATTAGGTTCTGGTGTACTATTTTATCAAGATAAATTAACCTCAACCTATGGAGTAATTACCAATAATCACGTTTTACAAGCCGGTGAAGCTCCCTATTCTATTCAAACTCCCGACGGAAAAATTTACCGTGCTAACTCTGTGGTGCGGAAAAAACAACTGAGGGGAAATGATTTAGATTTAGCCTTATTAGAATTTGTAGCTGACTCAGAATACAGGATTGCTACCAAATCAAATCAACAAGCTGTCATTGGAGCTTGGGTAATGTCCGCAGGTTTTCCCCTCAAAAATAGCCAAAGCAAATCCGGGAGGTTTGTGATTAAACCCGGTAAAATTCAACTGGTGCTAGATAAAGCCCTAGAGGGAGGATACCGAATTGGCTCTACCAATGACGTAGAAAAAGGGATGAGTGGAGGACCCCTATTGAATGGCGCGGGGGAATTAGTGGGAATTAATGGACTTCATGCTAACCCAATTTGGGGTGATCCTTATGTTTTTGAAGATGGTTCTTACCCAACGGACGCACAGCGAGAACAAATAAGTCAATATAGTTGGGGTATTCCCTTAGAAACAGTCAAGCAATTGTTATTTGCCAAAGGCAATTCCTGATGCTTGTAATTTTGCGGGGGACAAAAAATAGAATATATCAACAAGTTTAAATATGCTGTAAGTCTTTTTCCTAAAAAAAGCCCAAGCAGATTTTATCTAAAAAAATTGTACAAAAAATAGTTGAGAATTTCAAGCCCTGAAATTAACTTTTTTCGTCAGCTTATTGATAAAATTCTCAAGATTATTGAGAATATAGGGTACTTGTGCTTTTTTGCTGAAAAATGATTTGAATAACTTATTAGATATATTCAGATGATAAGAATCATTGATAATGATGCGTTACGCTGTCGCTAACACACTCTACCTAAATGAATCTCATTTTACCCATAATCCTTGATCATGGTGCATTACTATTGAGCGAACCCCAATAGACATAGACCTCTGGTGAAAATGAATGTAGAGACGTTCTATAGAACGTCTCTACAAGGGTTTCAAACCACGCACATTTAATTACCGGAGATGTCTAATCAAATCCCCAGTCGGTTTTAACCGACTTGAGCTTTCAGACAGGGAATTTATTCCCTGGCTGTCTGGCTGTCTAAATCTAAATCAAGCTTTTAAAACCTTACATCTTTGCATGAGGTAGCAAGAAAGGGTATTATAAAAAATAGTATATAAAAAATAGTATTATAACAGACAAAGGACTATGAAATTTTCCCAGGGATTAGGAGTAATTCTAGGGACAACAACCCTAGCTTTAGTACAATACCAACCCGTATCTGCATTAACTCCTGTGGAAGTTAATGATATCGCTAAACCAATTACCGTCATGATTGGAGGATTAGATGGTAAGGGTTCAGGAGTAATTATTGCCAAAAATGGTAATACCTACACTGTGCTAACAGCCAATCATGTGGTTAAAAAAGCGGGATATGGTATTTATGAGCTTATCACCCATGATGGGCAAAAATACCAGATGGAAAACAAAGCTCAAATTGTGGGAAAATTAGATTTAGCCCTAGTCAGATTTACCAGTTCTCAAAATTATCCCCTTGCTAAAATTGCTGATTCTCGGACAGTTAAAGAGGGAGCTACCGTATATTATGCAGGGTTTCCGGCTGAAACCACAAATCAACCGCGTAATTATCGTTTTATACGAGCCGATATAACAGGCAGGAGTCAAAATCAAGAAGGGTATGAATTATCCTATAATGGATCAGCTTTACCGGGGATGAGTGGAGGTCCAGTATTAAATGAAGAAGGTCTTCTAATTGCTATTCACGGTAAGGCAGAAACCCAATCTATTATAATTCAAGGTGTTCAAAGAACTGAAATTGTAGGAGTTCAGGGAATACCAACGGAAAAATTCCCCAATTTAATTAGTAATATTCAAAATAATATTCAAAATAATACCCAAGCTAATACCCCTCGTAATAATCCTAGTCCTAGAACTGAATCTAAACCTGTCACATTAGCTAATACCCCTCCTAATAATCCTAGTCCTACAAATGAACCTACACCTGTTATATTTCAAAAGTTAGAAGCATTATTAAAAGCAGGAAAATGGCGAGAAGCAGATTTAGAAACTTGGGCATTGATGAAAAAGTTAACTAAACGAGAACAGGAAGGATGGTTAAGACTTGAAGATGTGAAAAATTTTCCCAGACAGGAATTGCGAAAAATGGATCAATTATGGGTAAAATATAGTAATGGCAAGTTGGGCTTTTCTGTACAAAAGCAAATTTGGCTGGACTTGGGTGGTAAATTAGATGGAGAACCCGACTGGGATACTTTGCAGAAGTTAGGCTCCCGCGTTGGTTGGAGACAAAATAATGAATGGCTCAGTTACGATAGTTACACCTTTAGTACAAATGCACTACCGGGACACCTGCCGGGATGGGGGAGTTGGTGGGGTAGGGGGAACAGTTGGGGGGTGATGGGAGGGGAGGGGGTACAGGGTACTTTGGCGGGGGGGGGGAGGGGGTACTCTTTTCTCTTCTCTAGACTATAACCCATAAGCGTTACACAAGATTACAAGTATTTCTTATCAAAAAATAAACAACCGATTTATTAGGCTTTGGGGATTTCATTACCTGTTAGCCTGCCAGATCCCCGACTTCTTTAAGAAGTCGGGGATCTAAAGTAGGACTAATGCTCATTAACGGCGAATTTTTTTGGCTATACCAGGCCAATTTTGATCAGCTTTTTGAATATTTCCAGGAATGTCTTTTTCCCAGCGTTTTTGAGTGTCCAAATTAACATTTAAGTACAACTTACCGTTGACAATTTTCCAGGCATTAGGGTCAATAGGTGCAGTATATCCTCTACTGACAGCCCAAGCACAAAATCCTCCATATTGAGGAGCGTATTTTTCAGGATTTTTAATAAATAAGTTGCGGTTTTCGGCTGTGGAAAATCGCCAATTTACATTCTGCCATTTATAGGTGAAATTAGCATTACCCGGAATCGGTTTTCCTTGTTGAAAATAGGCTACAGCATCAAAACCTTTTAAAACAAAAGAGTCTTGGACATTAAACACCTTAGCAGCCAGCTTTAACGGGGTATTCTGCCCTTGAATAGCATTTGGAGCAAAATTACCATTGGCAGCGGGTTGAAGGCTGGGAATAACGGTTGTAGTGGTTGCATGAGAACGACAACCTAAAGTTAATCCCACCATGAATATTGAGGAAGTAATGAAAGCGAGAAAGTTCTGGTGATTCATAAAAATGTTTATTTGTTTTAGGACAATATCAGGTTCTTACCCCACCCTAACCCTCCCCTTGCAAAGGGGAGGGAACTAATTTTTCCGGTTTCCCCCCTTTACAAGGGGGGACTAAGGGGGGTAAATTCCGGTTTCTTTACAAGCTACGGTGTACACACATCTCTAGACAGGATGCTAAACGTTATCCGATCCCCCTAAATCCCCCTTAAAAAGGGGGACTTTGAAGAATTTAGCCCCCCTTTTTAAGGGGGGTTGGGGGGATCTAAACGTTGTGGGGCAACTCTAGAAGACTTGTGTGTACACCGTAGCCTTTGCAAGGGGGGACTAAGGGGGGTAAATTCCAGTTTCCTCAAGAGGGAATTTTTTGAACAGATGTTAAATGGAATTATGGAAAAGTGGGAAGAATAAATCCCTAAGAAATTCTCGGCCATTTGCCAATCCATTCTCCACCGCGAAAACGCCACCGGGGAAATAATAACCGCATGACTACCCAAGCAGATAAATAAATTGCTAACCAAACTAAACCATAATGTTGAATAAATCTGATTAAATCAAATTCACTTTTAGGAATATGCGGTAAACCGATATTGGCAATTATTAAAGCCAGAAATACCCCTTCTATAACTCCTGCATAAAGTTGAAATACTCCAGGCCAGTCATGGTCCCACAGATATTTTTGCAGAAAATCATACAAAACATCCCAAGCAATGCCAAATAAACCTACATAAAACACAACCCAAAAGTAAACTAAGTTGGAGGCAATGCCTAAATATCCCCCATAGAAAAGCAGAGAAACTAACATTCCCACCGTTGCTAACAAAAAAATTCGCGTTTGCCAACGTCCGAATAAAGTTGGAGTCATAATGTTGTTAGAAATGTTGTTAGAAATAATGTAAATTAAGGTTTTTGAAAGCAATTAAGGTTTTTGATTCAATGCCCATTTTAGCCATTGCCAAAGGGAATAAATTCCCTGAATATAGCGGACTCCTGGAGCCTTTGCAGCCGCCAATGCTTCCATAGAACGATGGGCAGCATATTGTAGTCCTAAAAATGTGTCTACGGGGGCGTAGGGACCGCCTAATGTGATAATTCCTGCCCCATATATGCGAGAACGATTATTTCGCAGTTTTTTGATTTCAAAGTTGTTTTCTACATGAAAACGTCCTTGTGGGTTTAGTTCTAAATCGTAATGCAGTATTAGGTCTTTTAAAAATGGACTTTCTAAAGGATTGGAAATCAATCCTGTACAGTCAATAACAAAATCAGCAGTTAGGGTTTTTTGACCTTTGTTAGTGACTACATGAGTAATAACTTGACCTTGGGAATTACGTTCTAGTTTTGTGACTACACCATAACGAATTTCATACCATTTCTGGGCTATTCCTTGACGAATAATGTCGCGCCATTTTTTACGACTGGCTGTGGTTGTTCCCCCCCAACCCTGTAATAATTCCCGTCGTCTTAACGGGTCAGCGGCTTCTAACATTGTCCGCATATCACCGCCCCAAGTTCCTTTTGGCCAGTTAAAAGGTTGAAATTCCCAATCATTTTCTACATAGCGTTTAGCTTGCTCAAATTGATTACCTTTGCGCGGTTCTCGGTTTAAATGAATTACCTGAATATTCCCTTGCATTTTTCGGGCTTCATACAACCTTTCTAATATTTGTGAGGCGACAATTCCCGACCCTCGAAGGACAATAGTACCGCCCTTTTTTTCTAATTGTTGGTAAATATGATCATGGGGTTCATAACCTTGAACTACAGTTCTCTTATTTCCTGTTTCTTCGGGATATTGTTGACGATATTGTTCTAGGTCTTCTAGTAATTTAATTGCTGGATAACCTGTGCAGAGATGGACATATTTAGCTAATAAAAATTGGTGATTTCCGTCTTCTTGGTTGGAAGTAGAATAGGCAATACAATAACGCCCATCTTCTGTTTGTCGTAGACTACGAATACTGCCATATTCTAACATTTTACCCCAACCAATGCGCTCCCCTTCCCGGTCCATGGACTCAAATACATCTTTTCCACGAGGGGTGTAAGTATCTGCATAAACAGGTTCGGCAAAAACTTGCCACAAAAATCCTAAAGCTGCACCAACTTGTCCAGAAAAAAAGGATTTCCAAGTATCTCTTAAAGCATATCCTGGCCATCCCCAAATATTATCAGGACAGGAATCTGAACCAGAACGAATCCGTTTATGTCGGGGAATTTGACAATTTTTCAGTAGGCTTTCATAGCGCTTATAAGGTTTGTCTTGAATACTCAAAACTTTAATATTTTCCGGTTTAACCCCCGCAATTCTCAACATATCCACCCAAACAAAACTGCCCATTCCTCCCCCGCAGGCCACATATTCTGTTTCTCTGACTAAAATACCACTGCGACGAATAGCTTCCGGGGAAACCTTTTCTCCATTCCAAAAGTTGAGATTATAGGGAAAACCCGCAGGTTGACTAGGTACAGCGTCGGGAGTTTGCTGTTCTAAAGCATCCGTATAAGGGTTAAAAATGATGGATGATTGAGAATCTGGTAATTTCCCCACCCTAGATACGGGAATAATCTCAGATTGGGGGTTAAAAATTGTGGAATTATTTTCCAATACAACGGTAGCATTCTCATCCTCAGATCGAATGAGAATAACGGTAATGGTATGATTACCTATTCCCAGTCTATCCCCACTGTTTAAAGTCCGACGTTGATTAAGTAGCTTTTGACCGTTAACTTGAGTCCCATTGGCGCTCTTGTCTTCTACATAAAGCTCATTGTTGTCTAAGGTAATTTGAGCATGAAACCGAGAAATTTGCTTATTAGAGTCCAATAAAACTACAGGAGACACCGTTTCACCATTGAGGACGGCAGGAAGTTGAGTTATATCTCGTCCGATAGCTACCGGCAGGGTAAAAACCTGTTCTTCCTGCTCCTCTGTCAGTTTATTTTCGGAAATCAGCTTGATTTGCATGGTTTTGATGCTCCTATTTACACCTTAATATCTGATGGTCTGACTCGGTTTGAGTCAATTGATACTATTAATACATCAATATTTTCCCCTATTTCCATAAAAATACCGAAAAAACCTTAAAAAAACTTTATTTTTTATTCCCTATTTCATAGATTAATCGCTACATATCCAGAGATGAAGATGCGGTAAGCTAACAAAAGCAGTTTTTAACCTCAGAACAATGACAGCAAATAGTCCCACGATTTTGGCTTTAGACTTTGATGGAGTGGTTTGCGATGGACTAATTGAGTATTTTGAGGTAGCGTGGCGTACCTACTGTCAAATTTGGTCGCCGATTAACGATACACCACCAGATGATTTAGCTTTAAGATTTTATCGTTTACGTCCTGTAATTGAAACTGGTTGGGAAATGCCCGTTTTAATCAAAGCCTTAATTGAGGGTTTTTCTGATGATCAAATTCTCCAATCATGGACAAACATCACTCCCCAAATTTTAGCAGCAGATAACCTAGAAGCAAAAGCAGTTTCGACAAAATTGGATCATTTACGAGATGAATGGATTCAGACAGATTTAAATGGTTGGTTAAGTCTCCATAGATTCTATCCAGGTGTGATAGAAAGACTCAAAATAACTCTTAAAAGTGAAAGACAGTTATATATTGTCACTACCAAAGAAGGGCGATTTGTCAAGGAATTATTACAACAAGAAGGAGTTAATTTACCACCAGAAAATATTTTTGGGAAGGAAGTAAAACGCCCAAAATATGAAACTTTGCGTGAATTAATCAAGAAAGCAAATATCCAAAATGTAAGTTTATGGTTTGTTGAAGATAGACTGAAAACTTTACAGTTAGTTAAACAACAATCAGACTTAGATCATGTCAAACTTTTCTTAGCAGATTGGGGTTATAACACTCAACCGGAAAGGGAAGCTGGCAAAAATGATCCACGTATTCAGCTAATATCACTTTCCCATTTTGCTCACGATTTTTCCACCTGGTTGTAAATCGAGTAAACCTAGATCCCCGACTTCTTTAAGAAGTCGGGGATCTTAATCTTTTGAATTAAATCAATTACCTCTTGATAATTAGAAATTCTTTTTTGTTCTTTAAATAAGTTAGCTGCTGTTGTCAAATCAGTAATTGCTCCCTGTTTATCACCCAAGGCATTGCGAGTAATACCTCGATTTTGGTAAGCTTCAGGAAAATTAGGATTAAGAAGTAATGCTTGATTGAAATCTGCGATCGCACCTTTTAAATCTCCCAAATCATGACGAGTAAATCCTCGATGATTGTAGATACCAGGATAGTTAGCATTAAGACTGATTGCTTTGTTATAATCTGCAATCGCCCCTTTTAAATCTCCCAACTTATAGCGAGATATTCCTCGTTTATAGTAAACTTCAGGAAAATTAGGATGTAACCGTAAAGCCTTATTATATTCTTCAATAGCCCCTTTTATGTCTCCAAATGTATGACGGTTAATTCCCTGATGAAAATATACTATAGCCTCTTTCAGATCAGATTGTGCTAACAGTGCTGATTTTATTCTAAAATCGGAAATATTTGCCAAATTCTTAGCGCTCACCTTTGGACTATATAATATAGTTCCTAATATAAGAGTTGTAATTGTTAATTTCCATTTTTTCATGACGCTATTTTTCCAATTATTAGCATACAGTTATTAATTATATGGCATTTACTTACATCAACACAAATAGACTCAACTAATATGCTTGATTTAACAAAAATATCGAGACAAATGCAAGGTTTCAGTCAACATTTAACTTCAGAAGTGGCTGCAAGTCATCAGCGGTTAGAGTTAGCACAAGAATATTTAAAAAAGGCCTTTGAGTGTCAAGAGGAGTTAGTTAAACGTCAAGAAGAATGGCGAAATCGGATTATTTTTGCGAATGCTACACCCATTGAACCTCTCGAAACCTGTATTACTATTCCTGTTCCCCCCAAAGTTCATACTGTTATTTCTACAGATGGTTCGCAAATTGCCCCCAATCATCACGAAATTGCGTATTGTTATTTACTGAATATCGGCAGAGTTGTTTTACACTATGGTCAAGATCTTCACCCAGTTCTCGATAGTTTACCGGAGGTATTTTATCGCCCTGAAGATTTATATATATCGCGTCAGTGGGGCATTAGAACAGATGAATGGATGGGTTATCGGCGCACAGCCTCTGAGGCTACAGTATTAGCGGAACTGGCTTGTAGTACCAGGACAGAAGCCCCAGTCTTAGCAATGATAGATGGTTCGTTAATATACTGGTTTTTAGATCAGTTACCGATGGATGCCAGGGATATGATTTTACCTCCGGTTTTAGAAGCTTGGCAAAAACTCCAACAAGCCCAAATCCCCCTCATGGGTTATCTTAGTGCCTCTCGTAGCACCGAAGCCACCAACTTTTTACGCTTTTTAGCTTGTCCTCATCCTGTCCCCGATTGTATTGCCCATTGTCCCAATCAACTAGAATACGTACCTTGCAAAAAATTTGATACTTTGCGCGATACAACCATCATGACCACCCAACTTCAACCTGGACAAAGAGGACCATTATGGCGGAGTAATGCCCGAATTTTAGAATTGTATGACGAGCAAATTATTTATTTTTGTTACGTCCATGTCGGGACGGAAATTGCCCGGATTGAAGTTCCTGCTTGGGTTGCAGAAAATTCCATCATGTTTGATCAAGCACTAGGGCTAATGTTGGCACAGGTACATAAGGGGTATGGTTATCCTGTGGCGATCGCCGAAGCGCATAATCAGGCTGTAGTCAGGGGTGGTGATAGAACCCGGTTCTTTGCCCTTTTAGAACGACAAATGATTAAAGCTGGGATCAAAAATGTCGGGATTTCCAACAAAGAAGCAAGAAAACGGGGTAGTATTGCCTAAACTCAGGTTGTACATGGAGTTTATCTTTTTGGTCATTTTGTGCGAAAGTATAGATATAAGTAAGTCATGGAATAACGAACCACAGAGGCACAGAGAACACAGAGAAATGGGGGTTTGAGAGATATTTTGCTTAAGTCCTGTCATTTACTCAACTCAATTATTTTAACACCGCTTTAATTCAGATAATAAAACTACAATTTCATCTATTGCTGTTCTCATGACTTTCCCCGGTTGTTCAGATTGATTTACCATAATACTAAAAACCAAGGGTTCATAATTGGGTGCGTTCATATATCCAGATAAAGCAGAAATTCCTGTCATTGAACCTGTTTTTGCTTGCACTATTCCCGCAGCCGCAGTATTAAGAAACCGATTTTTTAGACTACCTTTGACACCAGAAATAGGTAAAGAAGCCCGAAAAACTGCTGCTTGAGGTGATTTATCAATTCCTTGTAAAAGTTGTACCAACGCTGCTGGAGTCGTTAAATTTTTCCGAGATAAACCAGAACCATCTACAATGACATAACCTGCTGGTGCAACTCCTAATTGAGTTAAAGTTTCTCTGACAACTTGTAATCCGACATCAGCCGTATTTTGATTTTTTTCTTCTGGTTTCTTAATAGCTAAACTTCTGAGTAAAGCCTCAGCATATAAATTATTACTATTCACATTTGTCTCTAGTAATAATTCCGATAAAGGTGGAGATTCTACTGCGGCTATTTCTTTGTCATTTTTACTCAGATTACTACTCAGAGTTTCTTTAACTGTAATTCCCTCTTTAGCTAAATTTTGGCGAAATTGTCTGATAAAATTAGCAACTGGATCAAATACGGCTAAACCTGTAATCTCTGGCTGGGAATTTATAGCCAATTGTCCTTTGATTCGCAGAATTTGTCCTTTTAAGTCACGATTTACTTCTACAAAACTGGGTTTATCGGCTTCAGTAGTGACGGAATTATTTTCAACTTTCCAGTGATATGTTTCTGTAGGATCATTCCATTGAATCTTTAATGGTTGTCCAATAGTTTGGGGTAAAGAAGTTAAAATAGAAGCATTTTCATTGACAATTAGACTATTAACAGGTGCGCCATAATCAGCCTGTATATCTTCCCATTCCCAACTGGAATTAACTACTTCACCTTGAAAATAACTATCATCAGCAATTAACTGATTAATTTGCCGAATTCCCTGTTGATATAGTTGTTTCGATAATATTGTTAATTGAGCATTTTTGAAACTAGGATCTCCCCTTCCCACTACACGCAAAACACCATTACCTTCATCATAAATAGAGGTACGAATCCGAAAATCTGCCCCCAATTTTTGTAATGCTGCTGCGGTAGTAAATAGCTTCATATTAGAAGCAGAAATAAAATATTTTTGAGAATCTTGACTATAAAGAATTTTTTCTGATGATAATGGTTTAACTAAAATCCCCCAACGGACTCGACTAAATTGAGGATGATTGATAATAGTATTAATAGCAGATGATAATTGAGCAGGACAAATTTGTTTAGTAGTAGTAACTGGTGTAACAGGTGTTTGGGCTTGGGCTATTTTTTGAATACTACCAATATTAATAGAAATAAATAGTAATATCAAACTGGCATAATTTTTTTTTAACATATTACCAATTATTATTTGGTTTAGCGAGATTTTTAAACTTTGTAAATTGTGGATCAAATAATAGTTTAATTGTTCCTGTTGGTCCGTTCCGATGTTTAGCTATGATTACTTCTGTAACTCCCCTCTCTGGGGTATCTGGTGAATAATATTCATCGCGGTATAACATCATTACTATATCCGCATCTTGTTCAATTGAGTTATGAACAATAATATTATTAGCAATAAAATTATGTAATTTATCAACTGTTAAATCAAATACTTCTTCTTCTCCATCAGGTATAATTGAAACAATTTCATCCCAGTATACATCACTGTTGGCAAGGGCAATTAATTGTTGATTCAAATCTAATTCATCTAATCTTTTCCAACCATTAATAGTTAAAAATTTATGATTACCAGTAGCACGAATTTTTCGACCTAATCGAGTTGTTAAGGTAAATACCGATTTCATGCCTGTGGAAAAGGCATTACTCACAATTGCTTTTTCTAATTGCATTGTTTTTTCATTTAATGCCCAAACTGCAAAACCAAATTTACCTACTAATTCTTTAATTGGTATTTGTATTCCACTATCAGCTAATGTTACTAAAGTATCTCCTGCTAAACAACCCGATTCTCTCAAATCAGATAACATTGGGCGTTTATTAGTTCTTGCTTCTACTCCACGACTTAACTGTGATAAAGCAATTATGGGTACAGATAATTCTCTTGCTAAACCTTTTAAAGAACGGGTAATTCTTGATAATTCTTGCACACGATTATCACCTGCACCTTCCATTAATTGCAAGTAATCAATGACTATTAATCCTAAATTTCCATTTTGTTCGGCTTGCAGTCGTCGCGCTTGACTTCGCATTTGTGTGACTGTAATATTTGACGTATCATCAATAAAAATTGGCGTGTCTGAGAGTTTATCAATGGCACGGCTTAAAGGTTCCCATTGGGTTTGACTAATCCGGCCACTTCTTAAATAACTGCTTTCAATTCCGGCTTCACTAGCTAATAGTCTTTGTACTAGCTGTTCTTTGGACATTTCTAAACTAAAAACAGCCACCGGTAGTTTATAACCAGCAGCAATATTATGAGCGAGGTTAAGACAAAAGGCGGTATTGTGAACACAAATATCATTAGCAATAAAGTTGTGTGTTTCGGGAATTGTTAAATCATAAACTTGTTTGTTACCAACTGATTCAATAGAAATAATTTCATCCCAATATACATCACTATTTGCTAATTGCTGAAGTGGTAAATTGTCTAAAGCCGTGGCTAAAATCCATAATCTTTCCCTTTTTAATGCCCGTTTACCGACATGAATATTTGTATAGCTTTTAATCCCAGCCCGTTGAGCTAAACTACTCCAAGTTTCGCTACCTTTAGCTACTGCTATCTGTTCCCAAATTTCTACAGGTATCAAGTCACGATTGGTTTGATATCTTTTTTGAGATATTGCTTCTGTAACTTTTGCTAATGCTGCTTCTTTGCCAAAAATGCCAATTTCTGCAATGAAGTTTTTGATAGATATGGCATCAGTAATATCTAATTGCCATGCTGGTCTGCGGGTATTATTATATTTTACAGACCTTTTTTTCAAAGCAGCAATAATACCAAATCTTAATAACAGATGTTGAATTTGTCTTGCTAGTTTTTCGCTGACTGTACCATAACCTAATTGTGATTGACCACTATTGAGTAGGGTAGCCCAGCCGTCAGTGGCAAAGAGACGATTTAGGAATAAGGATAATTGTGATTTTTCTAATTTAAATACAATATTTGGGACAGTTTTAGTATGAGCATCTTTGCCCCATAAACCTAATTTTTCTAACCAAACTGTCAAAGCATTTTTACTCGATTTACTGATACTAGCGAATCCATGAGGTGCAAATTCTTCTGACTTAATTTCCAGAGTTTTACATAATAACTCAAAAGTGTCATAATTTGGTACACATTCTCCTTTTTGCCACATACAAAGTAAAGATGGCGTTACTCCTAGTTCATTGCTCAATTTTTTAGCAGTTAATGAACGAGAACTAATAGCAATTTTGAGCCTTTCCGCGAAAAGCTGTCTTTGAGTGGCAATCAATTCTAAATCTCCACGAACACATAATGAAGGTGTCCGTTGTCCTTGGGAATCTTCCCATCGTACTGATAAACCACCAAATTCAGTTACTGCTTCAGAAAAATCTGTTTGCAATAATGGGTTGCTGTTTGTAAATCTAGGAGTGCTATTAGTTAAACCACCATCACCAATTAAATAACCTAATAATTTGACTTCACACTCGCGGATAGTTTCTGTCCCAAACACATCTATTTTACGAGGGATGGCAATCTTATTTCCAACTTGCAAATTTTCTAATCTTTGCCAGCCTTTAATAGTTAAAAATGGGTGAGTGATTGTGGTTTCAATTACCCGACCTAATCGAGTTGTGACGCGGAAAACTGGTTTAATTCCATCATCTACAAATGCAGATGGTTGGGTAAAGGTAAATTTCCAATCATCATTTAAGGTTAATAATGAACCTTGACGTTGCTGATATAGTTCTTCAATTGTCGCAATTTGTCCATCTGCTAAGACGATTTCTGAATCATGGCTGAGGCATTTTCCCATTGACGGCCTCCCAGCAACGATAATTAAATCAGAACGCTGAAAACCGCTAGTCATGGCATCTAAATCATAGAAACCACAAGGTATCCCCGGTAAAGCAATGCCTTGATGACGAGTTTCAATATCTTGAAAAGTATTAATTAAAGTGTCACCAATATGAACCAATCCCGATTGGGTTTTTTGTTGGGTGACGTTAAAAACTTTTTGTTCGGCACTATCAAGAACAATTGGTAATTCTGTTTCTGTTTCAAAACCAAGATGAACAATTTCATTCCCGGCTTTAATTAATTGCCGACGCAGGTATTTTTCCATGACTAACCCTGCTAAGGCATCAATATTGACGGCAGAAACTGTCCGGTCTACTAATGTTGCTAATTTATTTCTGCCACCAATTTGTGTTAATTGATCATTGTCTGTCAACCAACTAGTTATAGAAAGTAAGTCTGTGGGTTTTTGCTGGGTATGGAGACGCAGGGCGGCTTGATAGATGGTTGTATGGGCGCTAATATAAAATGCTTCCGGAACTAGGCGATCGCTCACTCGACCAATTGCCTCTGGATCTAGTAGAATACCTCCTAGAATCGCTTCTTCTGCTTCGATGTTTTGAGGTGGGACGCGATTACTACCATCACCTTGAAAACTTAGTTCTTCAGCCATAGAATTTTAAATTTTAGCGATTTTGGATTTTTACCTAATCATCCAAAACCGATAGGAAAATATTGATAACCACAGATATATCATCTGTGGTGATTAATTAAGTCACCGTTAGTTAGAGACGACTTCAATGTTAATTACTGCTGTTACTTCAGAATGGAGTTTAATTTCAGCTTTGTAAGTACCCAATTGGCTAATATCGGGAATAGTGATCCCACGACGATCTATTTCTAGACTAGCTACTGCTTGAATTGCATCTGCAACATCTTGAGTAGTAACTGTACCGAAAATAGCCTCATTTTCACCAACTTGCTTGGCAATTTTTAAACCAGCAATATTTTCTAAAGCTGTTTTTTGCTCAGTTGCTTGTTGTTTGAGTTCTAATTGTCTTTGATATTCTTTCTCGCGTCGGCGTTCCACTTGTTTGAGCAGACCGGGTGTAGCACGAGCGGCTAAACTCTGGGGGATGAGGTAGTTACGAGCATAACCGGGAGCTACTTCTACCAAATCACCGAGTTTTCCCAGCTTGGTAACATCTTTTGTTAAAACTAATTGCACACGTTTCGCCATTGTTTTTCGCTTTTCTTGGTAAAATCTTCGTTATTTGGGTGTCATCAGAGTGGCTCACAAAATTGTAGCTTGATCCTCAGCGACTTTGAACATACCCACAGCCTCAAGATTCTAGCGAAGTTTGGGGAGCGATCGCAATACCAAATGTCAGAAATATCAAAAAAGGAGTTGAGAAGGGACACACAAAGAAGATAACCAGAAAATTCTTAACCACTGACAACTGACAACTGACTAAAAATTATCCTTCATCCCTCGAATCCGGGCAAAGGTTTGGACTCCTTCTTTACTTTTCGCTATTGCTTGTAGAGATGGTTCTTCCCAACGTAAAAAAGGATTTGTGAGTTTTTCCACTCCTAGTATTGATGGAACTGTCGCTTCATTCCCATCCCGTTGAGCTTTAACATCTTGGTAGCGTTTTTGTAAATCTGCATTTTCAGCATCCACAGTCACCGCAAAACGCAAATTGCTTAAAGTGTATTCATGGGCGCACCAGACGCGAGTATGATCAGGTAAAGCCCGGAGTTTAGTTAAAGAATCTACCATTTGCCCCGGTGTACCTTCAAATAAACGACCACAACCTCCCGCAAACAATGTATCACCACAAAACAATTCTCCAGGCTCTCCTGGACTTGCTGGGGGGAAATAGTAGGCAATGTGAGCGCGAGTATGTCCAGGTACAAAGAATATATTAGCAGTGCGATCGCTAAATTGGATGCGATCGCCTTCCTGCAAAAACACCTGTTGTCCCGGAATTCTCCCCCGATCTTCCGCACCTCCATAAACTTTCACATCGGGAAATTCCTTCATCAACCCCGTATTTCCAGCCACATGATCGCCATGATGATGAGTATTAAAAATTGCTACTAAATCAGCCTTGAGTTTCGTCAATTCCTCTAAAACTGGTTGTGCTTCCGCAGGATCAACAACAGCCGCAATATTCCGCACTGGATCATGCAGTAAAAATATATAATTATCTGAAAGTACCGGTAAACGGATTATCTGCATTAGCTTTTTCTCCTCAAAAACTATCATCAGTAATAGTAAGTTGCTAGTTATCTAGTTGGTAATTGGTGATTGGTAATTGGTGATTGGTAATAAGATACCTATTTTCTCCATCCTGTAAATCCTTTAATCCTGGAAATCCTGATTCAGACAATGAATTTAATTTCTTTATCCTGTTAATCTTTGAATCATGGACATCCTGATTCAGACAATGTATTTTTCCATCCTGTTAATCTTTGAATCATGGACATCCTGATTCAGACAATGTATTTTTCCATCCTGTTAATCTTTGAATCATGGACATCCTGATTCAGACAAGATAATCTTACTAAGACCAAGAATCTAAATCCAAAGACTGCATTCCTTCGCTTTTAACATAATCTAGCAAACCTCCCAACTGCCGCCAAATAAAGAAACAAGTTAGCAGACTCATAGGTAAACCGATACTTAAAGCCATTCCTAAAGGAAACCCAAATATCTCAAAACCAGAACAAAGAAATAAGCAAGAACCACCAGTAATACCAATAAATGGTACTAATAATTGTTTATAAAAAGAACGGGTATTAGTCTTTTCTTTAGGAGACTTATCCTGTGGCCATTGTTGGACAATTACCTTCAATGTTCCAGATAAAGCTAACCCAGAAGTGAAAGCCGTGAGAAAACCAACTAATAGTAAAAAGTAGGGTGGTTGCAGAGGGTAATAGTACATTAAAACTCCTGGTTGTTATTAAAATTCATTTTTATTTGGTAACAGATTATTTAGCTAAAATAGCTGCTACACCTTCTCTAGAGAACTCTGTTAACAGGCTAATGGCGACATTTAGTAAACGATTTGGGGGTAAATCGTCCTTGACTAAATCCCACAAACTTTGGACTTCTTCTGTGTGCAAACGGTCATCTTCAGTGATAGCTAAAACCAACTGACGACGGAGAAATTTACCCTCTTCGGAAAGGATGAATTCCAAACCCATCTTCGCTGTTGGTAAAACATCGAAATTGCTATCAGTGCGAGCAATAGTAATCAGATTTTCTAACCTTTGCCACTGAAATTTACCATCTTTAAACAACACATTCAATAGCCGTCGCCTTAATGCGGGAGATTCCCCAGTTAATAATCGTCGGGCGATATAGGGATAACCAACTTCCACAATTTTGAAATTGGGGTTTAGACTCAGCGCAATTCCTTCTTGTGTCACCAAAGAACGAATAATTAAAGCAAACTTTGCCGGTACACGGAAAGGATATTCATACATCAATTCCGAAAACTCATCGGTAATGGTTTTGAAGTTGAAATCTTGGACATTTTTACCAATAGCATTTCCTAATACCGCTTCTAATGCCGGCACAATAGGGGCAATATTAGTATTCGCTGCCAAAAAGCCCAATTTGACAAAATCTGCCGCTAAATCAGCGTAATCCTTATTTACCAAATGCACTAAAGCATCAACTAAATTCTCCTTAGTGGTTTCCTCTAATTGATCCATCATACCAAAATCAATGTAAGCCATGCGACCATCGGCCATAGCGAACAAATTCCCAGGATGAGGATCGGCATGGAAAAAACCATGCTCTAATAGTTGTTGTAAACCAGTAGTTACACCTATTTGAATGATGGCTTCTGGGTCTAAACCTACAGATTGAATATTCTGAGTATCTGTGAGTTTAAAGCCATTAATCCATTCTAGGGTTAAAACATGAGTGCTGGTATAATTCCAGTAAATACTGGGAATTTTTACCTGGGGGTCATTACGGAAATTATGGGCAAACTTTTCCGCATTGTGACCTTCATTGATGTAATCAATTTCCTCAAATAACTTTGTACCAAACTCGTCCACAATCAAAGTTAAATCATGACCGAGATTCAGCGGTAGCCAGGGAGCAAGCCAACTGGCAACCCAACGCATGAGATACAGGTCTTTTGTCAGTAACGGGCGTAAATTGGGGCGTTGTACCTTGACTGCCACTTCTTCACCACTGAGTAAGCGACCCCGGTAGACTTGACCCAAACTAGCCGCTGCTACGGGTTGAGGGGAAAGTTCCCGAAAGATTTCGCTAATTGAGCGATTTAATTCTGTTTCAATAATCTGATATGCCAGATCATTATCAAAAGGTGGTAACTGGTCTTGTAACTTGATTAGTTCTGCTAAGAAATCCTTGCGGATTAAGTCGGGACGAGTCGAGAGGGCTTGACCAACTTTAATAAATGTCGGACCCAGATCGGTAAGTAGGGTTCGCAACTGGGTAGCGCGTTTCCCTTGATTTTCCTCTACCTCGTCTTGCCAGTCGTCCCACTTGAGACTGAATATAAATCCGGCAAAAGACCAGATTATTCTCAGTAGTCGCCCCCATACTAACCAGGGACGGTAGCGAAAGTGACGACTGGTAGCCGCGCTTGCCCAGGGCAACGCTTCTGGATTATACTGCTTTAATTCATCAGATTGATACTGACCCACGCCTTTATTTGCCTCTTCAACTGGGAATTGTACATCGTCGCTTTGATTCTGAATGCTAACTTAGTTGTTGGCACAGGAAAATGGTACTTTTTAGTTTAGAAAGAAACTTTAACCGGATCTAGGCGCAATAGGTGAAGAAATAAGCCTATTGATCCTAGATTTATTGATCTTTTTCTTAACTATACTTTATAAAAGTACAAACTTTTTGTATGTATTTGGGGTATTTTATCTTTTTTTAATGACTAAAGCCTTTCCATAATGTAGTTAATTTTGACACCACCCAGTCAGAAATATCAATCAGCTATGCAAATAACCAGCAGTGAAATCCAAGCTATGCGGGAATTAATGCCAGATTATGCGTCACAATAATAATTAAAACTATGTAATTTATCTTCACAATGTCCCTCTCCCAGCTTACCCCCACTCTTTCCTCTCCCCACACCCCCACAGAAACCTACTGGGGATATGATTATGATTTGGTTATAGTCGGTGGTGGAATTGTCGGTTTAACCTTAGCCGCTGCTTTGAAAGACTCTGGTTTAAATATCCTCCTTATTGAAGCTAGAGTGGCATCAGCCGCAGTGGCTAAAGGACAGGCTTATGCTGTACATATGCTGTCCGCACAAATTTTCCAAGGAATTGGTTTATGGGATAAAATTCTCCCTAATGTTGCCAAATATAACCAAGTTCGTCTCTCTGATGCTGATTATCCCGATGTAGTCAATTTCCAAACTGCTGATTTAGGGACACCAGAGTTAGGTTTTGTAGCGGAACATTATGCACTGTTAGAACCGTTACAGGAATTTGTGCAAAGTTGTCCAAATGTAACTATCTTGTGTCCAGCGGAAGTATTAAGTACGCAAAATGAAAGAGATATAGTTACTATTAATATCAAAATTGCCGACGAAAATCGGATAATTCGCAGTAAATTGTTAGTCGCTGCTGATGGTTCAAAATCTCCCATTCGTCAAGCTGCGGGCATTAAAACTAAAGGTTGGAAATATTGGCAATCATGTATTGTGGCCTTTGTGAAACCAGAAAAATCTCACAATAACACCGCTTACGAAAAGTTTTGGTCTAGTGGTCCCTTTGCCATTTTACCTTTACCGGGAAACCGTTGTCGCATTGTTTGGACTGCGCCCCATGAAGAAGCAAAAGCTTTGTGTGCGTTGAATGATCAGGAATTTTTAGCGGAACTAACTAAACGCTATGGTCAGCAAATGGGGAAATTGGAATTATTGGGAGACAGATTTATTTTTCAGGTACAGTTAATGCAGAGCGATCGCTATGTTCTCCCTAGATTAGCATTAATTGGTGATGCCGCCCATAATTGTCATCCCGTCGGTGGACAAGGTTTAAATTTGGGGATTCGTGACGCAGCCGCATTAGCTGAAATTATCCAAACAGCACATAAACATCGTCAAGATATTGGCAATATTTCCATTCTCAAGCAATATGAAAGTTGGAGAAAAAAAGAAAACCTCGCAATATTAGGTTTCACCGATTTATTAGATCGAGTTTTTTCCAACAACTTCTTACCAATAGTCATAATTCGCCGTTTGGGTCTATGGATTATGCAGCGAGTTCCCATGGTTAAAATATTCGCCCTGAAATTAATGATTGGCTTAAAAGGAAAAACTCCTGAATTAGCTAAACGGTGAAATTACCAAAACCAAAATATCGTAGGGTGCGTCAGACTCGATAACTTAGCCAGCCATAAATAGATTTTGACATCTGACGCACCTTAGAGGTTGTTTGAAAAGTATTATATGAAACCCATAATCTCCAAAAACCTAACCCCCCTTCCCCCCTTCCCTACAAGGGAATGGGGGTTTTAAAGCCTCTCCCCTGGTAGGGGAGAGGTTTGGAGAGGGGTCTGTTTACACATTAAAAACTTTTAAAACATCCTCTTAGAAGCAATCAAAGAATTTCGTCGAGGGATTTAATGGTTATTCCTCGTTTCCTCGTTTCCTCGTTCCCAGCTTCTACCTGGGAATGCAATCTAGAAGGCTCTGACTTCTGATAATCTAGAGGCAGAGCCTCATAAACCGTATTCCCTGCCAGAGACAGGGAACAAGAATAATTTAAACTTCTAGTTTTTCCTTACCAGCATTCAAAGCCACAATATCTTGCAACCTGGAAATCACAAAAGACTTCTCCAGATAAGACAACAAACCACCAGCTTTTGGACCCTTTTCTTTATTTAAAAAAGATAGATACAAAGCCTTAAAAGCAATTGGTTGTTGAATCCCTAACTCCTTAGTAGTCGAGAAAATTATAGTTTGTAATTCCTCAGCTTCCCAATTAGGAATATTTTGCAAATTCTCCATCAACTTTTGCAAATAAGCAACTTGTTCAGAGTTCAAATCATTAGCTTTATCAGGAACTTGTTCCAAATACAGAACTAACTTTTCTTCCTCATCTGCATAATCTTGTAACCACAATTGTGCAGCAGCAATTCTTTGATTAATAATTTCCTGATCATACTCAGTTAAAGGCTGTAAACTACGTTGGACAACCTCATCCTGAATATTTAAACGCGGAACTTGCAACAAAGAAATCAGGGTACTAAAATCAAAAGGTTGGAAAGTTTTAACTTCATCCCCTAGCTGGGCGTAAAATAACGGCATTAATTCCTCCGTTAATTCAGGAGATTTAGAATACTTGTTGATTAAAGTATCGTAATCTCTAAATAAACGAGTAGTAGTTTCATAATTTGGCGCGAAATTAATTACAGTTCTTGGCTGAGTTCGCAACATTAAAAAGCGTAGTAATTCCGGTGGAAGTAAAGCCGCAATTTCTTCAGCACTCGAACCAACTCCCTTAGAAGAACTCATCTTTGTCCCATTTACCAGAATAAATTCATAGGGAGAATGGAAAGGAGGTTGCTTTTGTAAAACCTTGCGACTAATCGCATTAGCAACATCACGAGAACCACCTTTTTGAGAATGATCCTTCCCCGCCATTTCAATAGTTACACCCAACACATCCCACTTAGCCACCCATTCAACTTTCCAAGGTAATTTACCATTACCATTAAAAGGAGAAACCCAGCCAGAATGTCCACAACCTTTTACATAATCAGTTGCATCAGGTTTGCAGGTGTAAAATACTTCTGAACCGTTATAATCTGTCGTGACAGTTGTGGCAATCTTACCGCAATTTTCACAAATAACTTGAAAAGGATACCAGTTATTTGGACGGTCAGCTTTGCTTACTTCCTTATAAGCTTCTCTCGCCAAATGGGCATTTTTTAAGAAAGTGTCAATATAGGAATTAAGTTTTCCAGAACGATATAAATCGCGGAGAAAATAAGTTTCTGGTTTAATTCCTAAATACTCGAAAACTTCAAAAAATTCACCAATGAAATATTTAGCATAATCACTAGCATCATCACCAGGAGAAGGCACATTACACAGCGGAAAGCCCAAATAAGGAGAAAACTTTTCCTGATCTAAGTATTTTGGAACTGTATCCAGTGCGTCATAGTCATCCACACCATACAAGAACTTAACGGGCTTACCTGCGTGTTTCAATGCCCGGTAAATCACATCATGGATAACCACACCCCGCAAAGATCCAACGTGTACTCTTCCTGATGGAGTCTTAGAATCATTAACTACCTGGTAGCCTACTGCATCAGCAGCGATTTTATCAGCCCAAAACATTTGCTATTTATCTTTTCACAATCTACCCATTTTAACTTTTGTCATGGAGAATAATCTCATTGTTGACTAAGTTCAATAATATTTCTATCTGGATCTTTAATAAAAATCGCCGCGCGACCAGAAGCACTAGCTTGGAAAGGATAGTTTTTAGTGATTAACTCATCTTTCACAACCTGCAAATCAACCACAGAAAAAGCAATATGAGGATTTTGCCCCCATTTTTCCTGTTGCTTATCAGTTGGTACAGTAGGTGCAACAATCAGATGCAGTTGATAATTACCAATTTGATACCAGACACCGGGATATTTTAAAGGACGTTCTATTTTATTTAATCCTAATATCTGGCTATAGAAATATTCGGAACGTTCTAAATCAGTAATTAGGATAGCAGTGTGAAGACTCTGTGTAATTTGCATTTTTTGTTAAAAATATAGTACAATTTTATCTGTCAAATTAGAACTTATGTAATTGATTAAAAATATATAAAGAAATACGACCTATATTTTTTATTAAATCATTATCAATTTTGACATTTCCTTTCCTAAATATGCAATTTATTTTGTACCACTACTTATTATAACGTTAAACTGTGGAATAATTCTTGTGGAATTACCCTAATTGTTTTTATGTCCGCAAAAGAATCTGATCTAAAAATTCAGGCTCAAGTAATATTAGATGCAATAGCTTTTACTCCCTTTGAGCAATGTCAACCCTTAAACCGCAGGTTTGATAACATATCTCGAAGTCCTGGTATTTACGCTATTAGACACAAAACGGAAGGATTACTTTACATTGGTAAAGCACAAAATCTACGTAGTCGTTTCAGTGGAGGTCACAAAGCTTTTTTATGGGCATGGCTAGATAAATATAGAGACGAAGATGTGCGTATTGCAGTACAAGCAATTTCTCATTGGGAAAATCCTGGGCTATTATTGGAGTTAGAAGCAATTATTCTCAGAGCTACTGAACCTCCTTACAACGTTCAAATACCAAGTGAGTAGTAACATTATGCAAGTAGAACTTTTAGAGCAACTTTCCGCTACTGATGCTAAAATTATCTTAGAACGCTTACCAGAAAAAATCAGAGTAGCTTTAATTGCTCGTGCTGCTGAAATTGACTATCCAGTAGAAGCTATTATTGAAATGGCGATCGCTAGTTTCCTAGATAGCGAAGCATTAGGTTTCGCAGACTGCAAACCAGGACGAGGACAATAGCAAACAACAAATATATATTAGTATTATTGAAAACTAATATATGGTCACTAAAATCATATACAAATCTGCAACTATTTTAACTGTTGTCATGGAGAATAAAATCATTGTTCCATAAATTGACTCAGTTCGATAATATTGCAATCGGAATCTTGAATAAAAATTGCAGACTCTGTATAATCTGCCTTTTTTTGTTTTGTTAAAATCAGTAAATTGACTTAAAACCGATAGATTTCAGTTAAAGATAATTGTAGGTTGGGTAGAACAAAGTGAAACCCAACATTTCTAAGATTTTGTTGGGTTTTGTTTATTAACCCAAATTACACATATATACGCGAAAATGAGCAAGTTTTGACGATCAATGTAGAATAAATACCCGGACTAAATCTTGTGGTGCGGACATCCTGCCCGATATAATTATACAAATCAGCCTCATAGCATACTAAAAAATTTTTTCAACCACCTTGACTATTTGTTACTAATCGTAGTAAAATATAACCGTATTATATGATCTAAAGAATCT